>NZ_CP150194.1:1510000-3631029 GCF_037966255.1 Geobacillus sp. FSL W8-0026 | reverse complement strand
CCGTTGCCCCTCCCTTGGTTAGCGGATGATCATTTGGTTAAAAAAATAAGTTTGTGGAAAAAACAATATTAAGGAAAAAAGGCGGCTTTTCGACAAATTCCACCACCTGTGGACAAAGCGATCAACAGCCTGTGAAAAATACTATCCACAACCTATCCACAAAATGTGGATATCTTTCTTTATCCACACAGTTGTCCATCGTGAAAACACAATAATAATAGCAAATAAAACAAGTTGTTGCAACGGCTTTTTTGCTTATCCACAAAACGGACAGACTGTGCAAATTTCGTTATCCACACGGGTGAAGATGTGAAAAAAATGTCGATAAATGTTGTGAATTGTTACTTTGGTGGCGAAATTTTATCCACATCGTTGCGTGGAAGGAGCGAAACAAAGAGGCAGTTGACATTTGCTGAGATTGTTCAATATAATGAGAAAGACTGCCCGTAACAGTTATTCCCTAGGGAGGTGTCATAGATGAAACGGACGTACCAACCGAATAGACGGAAACGCAGCAAAGTGCACGGATTTCGCGCCCGCATGAGCACGAAAAACGGGAGAAAAGTGCTGGCGCGCCGCCGCCGCAAAGGAAGAAAAGTATTGTCTGCATAATAGGCCACTGAAGTTTCAGTGGTCTTTTTTCTCACGTGGTGATTGGTCGCCTGGAAATGAGGGCAAATGGAGTGTTTACGGAAAATGAAAAAAAAGCATCGAATCAAGAAAAACGATGAATTTCAGGAAGTGTTTCAGCGAGGGGTTTCGACAGCCAACCGCCAGTTTGTTGTCTACACGCTTGACCGCCCGGGGCAGCCTTATTTCCGCATTGGGCTTTCCGTAAGCAAAAAGCTGGGCAAGGCCGTCACCCGAAACCGGATCAAGCGCTACATCCGCCAATGTTTCCTCGAGTTGAAAGAGGAAATCGTCCCCGGCAAGGACTATGTCGTCATCGCTAGACAGCCCGTTTCAGAGATGAGTTACACGGAAGTGAAAAAAAGCTTCATCCATGTGCTCAGGAAAGCTGGCGCGCTGAAAAATGGGACAAAGTCGCGGCCCTCGGTTTGACACGATGCCCCATCTAGCCAAAAAAGATGGTAAAATACAGACGTGAACTCGTACATATGGGAGGAAAAAGAAGGTGAAAAGGCGAATTGTATGGATAGTCTTAGGTTGTGCATTGATGGCTGTCTTGGCGGGGTGCACGGAAATCAACAAACCGATCACTCCGGAGAGCAAAGGTTTTTGGAATGAGTATATCGTTTATCCGCTTTCTTGGCTGATCAAACATGTCGCCGGGTTGCTTGGCGGAAGCTTTGGGTTGTCGATCATCGTCGTCACGGTGTTGATTCGCTTGTTGATTTTGCCGCTGATGATCCAGCAGACGCGCAATGCCAAGGCCATGCAAGCGCTTCAGCCTGAGATGGAGGCGCTGCGCAAAAAATACAGCTCGAAAGACGCCCAAACCCAGCAAAAACTCCAGCAAGAGATGATGCTTTTGTTCCAAAAGCACGGCGTCAACCCGATGGCTGGCTGCCTTCCTATTTTGATTCAAATGCCGATTTTAATCGGTTTCTATCACGCCATCATGCGAACGAGAGAGATTGCGCAGCACAATTTTCTCTGGTTTGACCTTGGCGAAAAGGACCCGTACTATATTTTGCCGGTCATCGCCGGGGTGACGACGTTCATTCAGCAAAAAATCATGATGGCCGGCTCCGCTCAGCAAAATCCGCAAATGGCGATGATGCTTTGGGTGATGCCGATCATGATCGTCATTTTTGCTATCAATTTTCCAGCTGCTTTGTCGCTTTACTGGGTCGTCGGAAATCTTTTCTCTATTGTGCAAACGCATTTCATTAAAGGGCCGAACGTTTCTGCCCATTCAGGAGGAGCGAAAAAGTGAAAGAAGTCACCGCGACTGCGGCAACGACCGAAGAGGCGGTGCGGTTGGCGCTTGCCCAGCTCGGTGCACCTCGGGAGCGCGTCGACATCGTCGTGCTTGATGAAGGAAAAAGAGGCTGGTTCGGCTTGTTTGGCGGCCGTCCGGCAGTGGTGAAGGCGGTGTTGAAGGTCGATCCCATCGAGGAAGCGGTGCGCTTTCTCGAACGGGTGATGGCGCAGATGGGAGCGGAAGGGGCAAGCATTGAAGTGGTGCGGCGCGGCAAACAAGCGACGCTTCACGTTCACGGGGGACCGGTCGGACTGCTGATCGGCAAACATGGACAAACGTTGAATGCGCTCCAGTTTTTGGCGCAGCTCGTCGCCAACCGCTATGCCGATGAATATGTGTCCATTGTCGTCGATGTTGAACATTACCGAGAGCGGAGAGAAAAAGCGCTCATCGAGCTCGCGAACAAGCTGGCGGCTCAGGTGGTGAAAACGGGGAAGGAAATCCGGCTCGAACCGCTGCCGGCGCATGAGCGAAAAATTATTCACACTGCGCTGGCCCGCCATAAGCGGGTCTCCACTTATTCGGTCGGGGTCGATCCGCATCGATCAATCGTCGTGGCCCCGGCGATGGAAACGAAAGCGCCGACGAAAGAGGCCCCTCTCTGAATAAGGAGAGGAAGGCCTTTTTTTGTTGTCGTGGTGGCGCTGGCAGCGGAAAGGATGGTTTGAAACAAAACCGCGGCCGCACATATGGTCTTTTTTCAACATGAGCATGCCATATTGTTATTCACATGTGGATAAGTTAAAATTGAACTGAGCAACGATGCACACGGAAAGCGACAGCGGAAACGGGCTGTGGATATAGAAAAGACAGGGAAAAAGCGAGGTGAACAAGCCATGACAGAATTTGATACGATTGCCGCCATTTCGACGCCGATGGGAGAAGGAGCGATCGCGATCGTCCGATTGAGCGGCGATGAGGCGGTGGAGATCGCCGACCGGCTCTTTCGCAGTCCGAGCGGGAAACGGCTCAAAGAGGTCCCGACGCATACGATCCATTATGGGCATATCGTCGATCCGAAGAGCGGACAAATCGTTGAAGAGGTGATGGTGTCGGTGATGCGGGCCCCCAAGACGTTCACCCGTGAAGATGTCGTGGAGATTAATTGCCATGGCGGGTTTGTTTCCGTCAACCGGGTGCTGCGGTTGGCGCTGGCTAATGGGGCGCGCCTTGCTGAACCGGGGGAGTTTACGAAGCGGGCGTTTTTAAACGGGCGCATTGATTTATCCCAAGCGGAGGCAGTCATCGACTTGATCCGCGCTAAAACGGATCGCGCCATGAACGTTGCTTTGCAGCAAATGGAAGGGCGGTTGTCGAAATTAATTCGCGAATTGCGGCAGACCATTTTAGAAACGTTGGCGCACGTTGAAGTCAACATCGACTATCCGGAATACGATGATGTCGAAGAGATGACGCCGCGCCTGCTCAAAGAAAAGGCGCAATATGTGCGCGGACAGATTGAAAAGTTGCTGTCGACCGCCAATCAAGGGAAAATTTTGCGCGAAGGCTTGGCAACGGTCATTATCGGGCGGCCGAACGTCGGAAAATCATCGCTGTTAAATGCGCTCGTCCATGAAAACCGGGCGATCGTCACCGACATTCCAGGGACGACGCGCGATGTGATTGAAGAATATGTCAACGTCCGCGGCGTACCGCTCCGCTTGATTGATACGGCCGGCATTCGCGAAACGGAAGATGTCGTGGAGCGAATCGGTGTTGAGCGTTCGCGGCAAATGCTGAAGCGGGCTGATTTCGTTTTGCTTGTTCTGAACAACCATGAGCCGCTGACGGAAGAGGATGAGCGGCTGTTTGCGATGATTGAAGGGATGGACGCGATCATCATCGTCAACAAAACCGATTTGCCGAGACGAATAGATATGGAACGGGTCGAGAAATTGGCGGCCGGCCGACCGATCGTGACGGCTTCATTGCTTCATGAACAGGGAATCGATGAATTGGAAAAAGCCATCGCCGATCTGTTTTTCGGCGGCGAACTTGAGGCGGGCGACTTGACCTATGTATCAAACTCCCGCCATATCGCGCTGCTTGAACAAGCGAAGCAGGCGGTCGATGATGCGCTTTCCGGCATTGACGCCGGCATGCCGGTCGATCTTGTCCAAATCGATTTGCGCCGGGCGTGGGAGCTGCTTGGCGAAATCGTTGGCGATACAGTAAACGAAAGTTTGATTGATCAGCTGTTTGCCCAATTTTGTTTAGGAAAATAAGCAAGGAGGAAACGAAATGGAGTATCACGGAGGAACGTATGACGTCATCGTCATCGGCGCCGGCCATGCTGGTTGCGAAGCGGCGCTTGCTTCGGCGCGTATCGGGGCGAAAACGCTCGTCATTACGCTCAACCTCGATATGATTGCGTTTATGCCGTGCAACCCGTCGATCGGCGGCCCGGCGAAAGGGATCGTCGTGCGCGAAATCGACGCTCTCGGCGGGGAAATGGCGAAAAACATTGACAAAACGTATATCCAGATGAGGATGTTAAACACGGGCAAAGGTCCGGCCGTCCGCGCGCTGCGGGCCCAGGCTGACAAAGTGCTGTACCAGCGGGAAATGAAGAAAACGCTCGAAAATCAGGAAAATTTGACGTTGCTGCAAGGGAAAGTCGAGCGGCTCATCGTTGAAGACGGCGTCTGCAAAGGCGTCATCACCCAAACGGGCGCTCATTATTACGCGAAGGCCGTCGTCATCACAACCGGGACGTTTTTGCGCGGAGAAATTATTATTGGTGACATTAAATACTCAAGCGGACCGAACAACCAGCAGCCGTCGATCAAGCTGTCCGAGCATTTAGAAGAGCTTGGGTTCGAGCTCGTCCGCTTCAAAACGGGCACGCCGCCGCGCGTCAACAGCCGGACGATCGACTACAGCAAAACGGAAATTCAGCCGGGCGACGAAGAGCCGCGGGCGTTTTCGTACGAGACGACAACTTACATCACCGATCAGCTGCCGTGCTGGCTGACGTATACGACAGAGGAAACGCACCGCATCATTGATGAAAATTTGCATTTGTCGCCGATGTACTCCGGCATGATCAAAGGAACCGGGCCGCGCTATTGCCCGTCGATCGAAGATAAAGTCGTTCGGTTCCACGACAAGCCGCGCCATCAAATTTTCCTCGAGCCGGAAGGGCGGGAAACGGAAGAAGTCTACGTGCAAGGGCTGTCGACAAGCTTGCCGGAACATATCCAACGCAAGCTGCTTGAGACGATCCCAGGGCTCGAGAAAGCGCAGCTCATGCGGGCCGGCTATGCGATCGAGTACGATGCCATCGTGCCGACACAGCTTTGGCCGACATTGGAAACAAAGCTGGTGAAAAACTTGTACACCGCCGGGCAAATTAACGGCACATCCGGCTACGAAGAAGCGGCGGGGCAAGGCATCATGGCCGGCATTAACGCCGCCCACCGCGCGCTCGGCCGCGAGGAAATCATTTTAAGCCGTTCGGACGCTTATATTGGCGTCCTGATCGACGACTTGGTGACAAAAGGGACAAACGAGCCGTACCGCCTGCTCACGTCGCGCGCCGAATATCGGCTGTTGCTCCGCCACGACAACGCCGATTTGCGCCTCACTGAGCTCGGCTATCGGATCGGTCTCATTTCCGAAGAACGGTATGAAAAATTTTTGGCGAAAAAAGAGGCGATCGAACGGGAGAAAAAACGGCTGCAAACGATCATCATTAAACCGACGCCAGAGGTGCAGGAAGTCATCCGCCAGGCGGGCGGAAGCGAGCTGAAAGACGGGATTCGCGCCGCTGATTTGCTAAGGCGTCCGGAGATGACGTACGAGCACATCCAAAAACTGGCGCCTTCCGATGAAGAGATCGCTAAAGAAGTGGCGGAACAAGTCGAAATTCAAATCAAATATGAAGGTTACATTCAAAAATCGTTGCAAGAAGTCGAGCGGCTCAAAAAAATGGAAAACAAAAAAATCCCGGAAGATATCGACTACGACGCCATTCAAGGTCTGGCGACCGAAGCGCGGCAAAAACTGAAACAAGTGCGCCCGCTCTCAATCGCCCAAGCATCGCGCATTTCCGGCGTCAATCCGGCCGATATTTCGATCTTATTAGTGTATTTGGAACAAGGAAGAATCGCGCGCGTGTCGAATGAATAAACATGAGGGAAAGGATTGGCTTATGGAGGCGACACAATTTCAAGCCATGCTTGAGGAGAGGGGGATTTCCCTCTCTTCCCAAGCGCTTGCGCAGTTTGAGCGCTATTATGAACTGCTCGTCGAATGGAACGAGAAAATGAATTTGACCGCTATTACAGACAAGCCCGGCGTCTATGTGAAACATTTTTTTGACTCGGTTTCCCCCGCCTTTTACTACGATTTTTCCGCGCCGCTTTCGCTGTGCGATGTCGGCGCTGGAGCGGGGTTTCCAAGCATTCCGCTCAAAATTTGCTTTCCGCATCTGCGCGTTTCGATCGTCGATTCGTTGCAAAAGCGCATTCGTTTTTTGGACCATCTCGTCGCCGCGCTGCAACTTGAGGGAGTGGCGCTCTATCATGATCGGGCCGAGACGTTCGCTCGTCAAAAGGGAATGCGCGAATCGTTTGACGTTGTCACGGCTAGGGCGGTAGCGCGCATGCCGGTGCTTGCCGAACTTTGTCTTCCGCTTGTCAAAGTTGGAGGCACATTGATCGCCATGAAGGCTGCTTCGGCGCCTGAAGAATTGAAAGAGGGAAAAAAGGCGATCGCGGTGCTCGGCGGGGAAGTCGCGGCGGCGGAAACGTTCGCGTTGCCGTTTGCGGAGGGGGAGCGGACCATTATTTTCATTCATAAAACGAAAAAGACGCCGGTCCAATATCCGCGCAAGCCAGGAACGCCGAGCAAGCAGCCCATTCAGTAGCCGGCGGCGGACACGGCGCAAAGGCGGCTCCGTCGTCCCGTGTCTCATGACGGGGAAACAGCTAGGGAGAAGGTCGCGCGTGCCGGGTGGCAAAGAGAGCGTTTTGCTAAGTACGTCCAAAGGTGGTGTAGGGGGATGAAGCATCCATTTTCGCGCTTGTTCAGTTTTGGAGAGAGAGAGCTGGAAGAAGCGGGGGAAAAACAAGAGAGGGAAGAAGTTCGCCACATTCCGGTCGAAAGCATTATCCCGAACCGCTTTCAGCCGCGCACGATGTTTGATGAAGAAAAAATCAATGAATTGGCGTTGACGATTCGCACGCACGGCATCATCCAGCCGATCGTCGTCCGCGAATGCGGAAACGGACAGTTTGAAATCATCGCCGGCGAACGGAGATGGAGGGCGGTGCAAAAGCTCGGCTGGACGGAAATCCCGGCGATCATCAAAAACTTAAATGACAAAGAAACCGCCTCCGTCGCCCTCATTGAAAACTTGCAGCGTGAAGAGTTGACACCGATTGAAGAGGCGATGGCGTACGCCAGGCTCATCGAACTGCACGATTTGACGCAAGAAGCGCTCGCCCAGCGGCTTGGCAAAGGGCAGTCGACGATTGCCAACAAGCTGCGTCTGCTCAAACTTCCGCAGGAAGTCCAAGAAGCGCTGTTGCAGCGGGCGATTACGGAGCGTCATGCGCGCGCCCTAATTGCGTTGAAAGACAAAGAAAAACAGCTGAAGTTGCTGCAGGAAATCATCGACAAGCAACTGAACGTCAAGCAGACGGAAGACCGGGTCGTCAAGCTGCTTGAAGCGCGGGAACAAAAGCCGAAGCCAAAGCGCAAGGCGTTCAGCCGCGATATGCGCATCGCCATTAATACGATTCGCCAGTCGCTTTCGATGGTGGAAAATAGCGGGGTGTCCGTTCAATCGGAAGAGGAAGAATTGGACGATTACTATCAAATTACGATTCGCATCGCCAAAAAATAATCAACTGGTCATCGTTTGCCTCATCACGCGCGGCTGATGGGGTTTTTTCTTTCAGAAAACAAAGTCATTTTCCTTTTTTCATGATAAAATAAAGTTTATGAGGAAGAGATAGAGGTAGGTGGCATCGTGGGCAAAGTCATTGCTATTGCAAACCAGAAAGGTGGCGTCGGAAAAACAACGACAGCGGTCAACTTGTCAGCTTGTCTCGCCCATCTCGGAAAAAAAGTGCTGTTGGTTGACGCCGATCCGCAAGGAAATGCGACAAGCGGCATCGGCATTGAACGGGGAGATGTTGACGAATGCATTTATAACGTCATCATCGGTGACATGAAGGCGAAAGACGTCATTCGGCCGACAGACATCGAAAATTTATACGTCATTCCAGCAACGATCCAGCTGGCTGGTGCGGAAATTGAGCTCGTTTCCGTTATCTCTCGCGAAATTCGGTTGCGAAACGCGCTCGCACCGCTAAAAGACAAGTATGACTTTATCATTATTGACTGTCCTCCTTCGCTCGGGTTGCTGACGCTGAATGCGTTGACGGCGGCCGATTCTGTCCTTATCCCGGTCCAATGCGAATATTACGCGCTGGAAGGGCTCAGCCAGCTGCTCAATACGATCCGGCTTGTGCAGCGGCATTTAAACTACGATTTGCGCCTTGAAGGCGTTCTGTTGACGATGCTTGATGCAAGGACAAATCTAGGTTTGCAGGTCATTCAAGAAGTCAAAAAGTATTTCCGCGAAAAAGTGTACGAGACGATCATCCCGCGGAATGTGCGGTTGAGCGAGGCGCCAAGCCATGGCAAACCGATTATTTTGTACGATGTCAAGTCGAGGGGGGCCGAAGTGTATTTGGATTTAGCGAAGGAGGTGCTTGAACGTGGCTAGAGGGCTTGGCAAAGGCATCGGCGCGCTGTTTGACAACTTCCCGCTCAACGGAATGGACGGAAACGAAGAAACTGTGCGGGAAGTCAGCATTCACGATCTTCGGCCGAATCCGTACCAGCCGCGGAAAACGTTTCAACCCGAGGCGATCGAGGAGCTGAAGCAATCGATTTTGCAGCATGGCATTTTGCAGCCGCTCATCGTCCGCCGCGCACTGAAAGGGTTTGAAATCGTTGTCGGCGAACGGCGCTACCGGGCGGCAAAAGAGGCGAATTTGTCGTCAGTGCCAGTGGTGGTTCGCGAATTGACCGACGAGCAAATGATGGAGTTTGCGCTTCTCGAAAACTTGCAGCGTGAAGACTTGAACCCGATCGAAGAAGCGATGGCGTATAAAATGTTGATGGACAAGCTGCACTTGACCCAAGAGGAAGTCGCCAGCCGCGTCGGGAAAAGCCGCCCGCACATCGCCAATCATTTGCGTTTGTTGTCCCTCCCTTCCGATGTGCAAAAACTGCTCATCGATGGCACTCTTTCGATGGGGCATGGCCGCGCGCTTTTGGGGCTGAAGCAAAAAAGCAAAATGAAACCGATTGTGGAACGGGTGATTCGCGAAGGACTGAACGTCCGTCAGCTGGAAAAGCTGATTCAGCAGGCCAATGCCGATGTTCCACGTGAAACATTGAAGCGAAAAAAGCAAGAAAAAAGCGTGTTTCTTCGCGAAAGCGAAGCGTTGCTGCGCGAAAAATTCGGAACGAACGTCACCATTAAACAAACGAAAAAACGCGGAAAAATCGAAATTGAATTTTTTTCTCCGGAAGATTTAGAGAGAATATTAGAACTGCTCGATGTGCGGTTTGATGAGTAGGCCGATGATCGAGGATGTTCAATTGGTTGGAAAGAGTGGTTCATCATGGTATTGCTAGGAACGATCGTCAATGGGCTGAGCATTGTAGCTGGAGCATTGATCGGCAAGGCGTTTCGCCGCATCTCCGACCGCGTCAAAGAAACGGTGATGGGAGGAATCGGACTGGCTGTGGCACTTCTTGGCGTGCAGATGGGGATGAAAAGCGAGCAGGTTCTTGTTGTCATCATTAGCCTTGTGTTTGGCGGCATTCTCGGAGAGTGGTGGGACTGGGAGGAAAAGCTGAACCGGCTCGGCCGATGGCTCGAGAAAAAAGTGGGCGGGAACGGGGGAAGCATCGCCCAAGGATTTGTGAGCGCGACGTTATTGTTTGTCATCGGCGCGATGGCCATTGTCGGGGCGCTGGACAGCGGGCTGCGCGGCGACCATAGCGTCCTCTACACAAAATCGATTTTGGATGGGTTCGCCAGCGTCATTTTGACGACGACGCTTGGCATCGGTGTCATATTTTCCGCGCTGCCGGTGATGGTTTACGAGGGCAGCATCGCGTTATTGGCGACGCAAATCGAGCGGTTTGTGCCAAAGAGCGTGCTCGATTCCTTTATCGCCGAGTCGACAGCGACCGGAGGGATTTTGATTATGGCGATCGGTCTCAATATGCTCGGGGTAACGAACATTCGGGTGGCGAATTTGCTGCCGAGCATTGTTGTCACGGCGGGCGCTGTTTTTCTTCTTTCGTTCTGGTAGTGGGACGGCAAGCCGCGTGCAACCCCCTCTTTCAACAGCTGAGACTGAGAAAGAGGGGGATTGGCCGTCCGCTATCGCCAATCATGAGGAGTCCGGTGATTGTCGTGGATACGGCTTTGCCATCTCATTTCTCAACGAGAAAAACCTTGTTGCATCGGTCTTGCTTTTCACGCGCTTTCCCATTGATGAAGGGAATCAGCGGTTTTTCACCGGACTTTTAGGAGGCTGGTGATTTAAGGGAGCAAGCCGCTGATCAAGCCCGTTTCTCAAACAGATAAGCCTTGTCGCGTCAAGAGCGCCTTTCAAACGTTCCTCCATTGCTCAAGAGAAACGACCGTTTTTCACCGCCCTCTTTAGGAGGCTGGTGATTGACGCGCGCAACCGCTTCTCCGAATCGTTTCTCAAGTGGAAACGACTTGTTGCCTCAACCTCTATGTTCGCGCGTTCCACTATCGATCAAGGCAAACAGCGATTTTTCACCAACCTTTTAGGCGAAGCGGTGCACGGGCTCCGATAGCGGACCCTTTTTTTACCACAACGACCGCCGATCTTTCGAAAGCGGAGGGGCGCCAAGCCGCTCCTTGCGAACGACGAACCGTTCTGCTTCGTAAATGCTGTTGGCAATGGTTTTGGCCATGTTCATGACCAAGTGAAGGCGCGTATTTTGCAGGACAAAAAATTCCATAAATCCGCTGACATTGACCACCCCGGCAATATGGGCGTCCCCGACGGGAAGCAGCTGTTTATTGACTCCAGCCCCGGGGCGAACCGGCCCTTTGGCAACGGTGATGGCGCCGACGCTTTTCAACCGACCAAGGCAGGCGTCCACCGCGATCATGAACGGTTCATCGTGAGTCAGTCGAATCGCCTCCACTTTTTCCTCAAGATTGACGGCGTGAATCGGCTCCTCGAGTGTTCCGTATACATGAAAGCGGGATAACGGCTTTTCTTTCAACATCGTGCCCACTAACGGTCCGAGCGAATCGCCCGTCGATCGATCGGTGCCGATGCAAACGATGGCGACCGGCTGGACGAGCGGATCCGGAAGCAGCGCGGCGATCCGCCAAGCGATCAATGATACCGCCCCTGGCTCATCGTAAAAAATGCGGTCTCTTTCCTCCTTGGAAGAGAAAAAAATCGATGGTATGCTCATTCCTTTCACTCCTACTTTCCATCCAAAAGTATTAACAGTATACGGAAAATAAAAGAATGATATACGTTTCTTCCCCTATTTTCCCGCTCTTGTTCGCGAGTGATGCGGATGGCGAAAACATCGGGCTACCCATCGATGGCCTGTCTTGTTAAAATAAAAAGCGCAGAACGAAGAAGATCGAGGTGTTGTCAACGTTGAAAGCGATCGAGAAAATGGTCGATGAACTGTTGGCGTTTTTGACTGATGAAACGCTGTGGCTGGAGATAGGAAAAGGGGCGCTGAAGATCGTTTTGATTTTCCTCGTGTGCGCCGTGGCCGTGAAAGTGTTAAAAGTGGCTGTCCATAATATGTTTCGCGTGCGGCAAAAGGCGCCGATCCGCATTTCCGAACGGAGGGAGGCGACGCTTGTTCGCCTGCTCGACAATGTCATTACGTACGTACTATATTTTATGGCGCTCTTAATGATTTTAGATACATTTGGTGTTCCGGTGAAAGGATTGCTTGCTGGGGCCGGGGTCGTTGGATTAGCGGTCGGCTTCGGGGCGCAAAGCTTAGTCAAAGATGTCATTACCGGATTTTTCATTATTTTTGAGGATCAGTTTGCTGTCGGTGACTATGTGCGCATCGGCAACTTTGAAGGATACGTGGAAGAAATCGGGTTGCGGGTGACAAAAATTAAAAGCTGGACGGGAGAAGTGCACATTTTGCCCAACGGCAGCATTATCGAAGTGACGAACTTTTCGTTGCATAACAGCTTGGCTGTTGTCGACGTCAGCATTGCCTATGAAGAAGATATTGAAGAGGCGGAACAAGCGATCCGCGAGCTTCTTCCGCAGCTGCCGGAGAAATACGAAGATATGGCCGCCGCACCGGAGTTGCTCGGCGTGCAAAACGTCACCGGGGCGGAAGTGGTCCTCCGCATTACGTGCGAAACGAAGCCGATGCGTCATGTAGCGGTGGCTCGCGCGATTCGCAAAGAAGTCAAAAAGCTTCTTGATGAACGCGGCATTGATATTCCGTATCCTCGGCTTGTGCTGCATCGCCGCGGCGGGGAGGAACAGCTGGACGCCAAGCCGCAAAAACAACAGCTGTGATCGCGAGGAGGTGGACAGATGGAAGAAAAAGAATTTGGTCTTTATGATATCGTGGAAATGAAAAAACCGCATCCGTGCGGGACGAACCGATGGAAAGTGATTCGTCTAGGCGCTGACATTCGCATTAAATGTGAGGGCTGCGCTCACAGTGTGTTGCTGCCGCGGAAGGAATTTGTCCGCAAAATGAAAAAAGTGCTTGTCAAGCATGAAGAATAACCGAACGGGAAAAGAGGAGTGGAATCCATGGGATTGACAGCAGGAATCGTCGGTTTGCCCAACGTCGGCAAATCGACGTTGTTTAACGCCATTACGAAAGCCGGAGCCGAGTCGGCGAACTATCCGTTTTGTACGATTGAGCCAAACGTTGGGGTGGTTGAAGTGCCCGATGAGCGGCTTCGAGTATTAACTGACATGTTTCAGCCGAAGCGGACGGTGCCGACCGTGTTTGAATTCACGGATATTGCGGGCATTGTCAAAGGGGCAAGCAAAGGAGAAGGGCTTGGCAATAAGTTTTTGTCCCATATCCGCCAAGTCGATGCCATTTGCCAAGTCGTGCGCTGTTTCAGCGATGAAAACATTACGCACGTGGCCGGCCAAGTCGATCCGCTCGCCGATATCGAAACGATCAATTTGGAGCTTGTGTTGGCCGATTTAGAGACGGTTGACAAACGAATCGAGCGGGTCGGCAAAATCGCCAAGCAAAAAGATAAAGAGGCGGCGTTTGAGCACGGGATTTTGCTGCGATTGAAAGAAACGCTCGAAGCCGGCAAACCGGCGCGCACACTCGAATTCTCTGAGGAAGAGATGAAAGTCGTCAAGCAGCTGCACTTGTTGACGATCAAACCGATGCTGTATGTCGCCAATGTTGGCGAGGAAGACGTCGCCGATCCTGACGGCAATCCGTTTGTCAAGGACGTGCGCGAGTTTGCGAAGCGCGACAACGCGGAAGTGATCGTCGTCTGCGCCAAAATTGAAGAGGAAATTGCCGAGTTCAGCGAGGAAGAAAAGCAGCAGTTTTTGCGGGAGCTCGGCATTGAGCAGTCCGGCCTTGACCAGCTGATTCGCGCTTCTTACAGTTTGCTTGGGCTGGCGACGTTTTTCACTGCCGGTGAACAGGAAGTGCGGGCGTGGACGTTTCGAAAAGGGATGAAAGCGCCGCAATGCGCGGGCATCATCCATTCCGATTTTGAGCGCGGCTTCATCCGCGCCGAGACGGTTTCATACGATGACTTAGTCGCTGCCGGTTCCATGGCGGCAGCGCGCGAGGCGGGCAAGGTGCGGCTTGAAGGAAAAGACTATGAAGTGCAAGACGGCGACATTATTCATTTCCGATTCAACGTCTAGGAGGTCGGTGATTTACTCACGCAACCGCTTCTCAGAATCATTTTTCAAATAGAAAAACTAGTTGCATTAGCTTCTATGTTCACACGTTCCATCATCGGATCAAGGCAAACAGCGGTTTTTCACCATCCTTCTAGGAGGCTGATGAAAAACGGTCGTTTCTCTTGAGCAATGGGGGAATGTTTGAAAGGCGCTCCTGATGCGACAAGGCTTATCCATTTGAGAAACGGGTTTGATCAGCGGCTTGCCCCCTTAAATCACCGGCCTTCTAGCGTTTCGCATTCCCCCGAAAGAAGCAAGGCCGCTAGTTCAACCAAAATGAGGATGGCAAATGTTTGTGCCGCGCAAATGCGGCAAACTACCTTGCTTATCGTTATCCATCATGGTATAATCAATAAATGTGAGTAATGTTCATTGCTCCTTGCCCTTCAGCGGAAGGGCCGTTCAGACCAAAAGGAGGTGACGAGCGTGAGAAAATACGAAATTATGTACATCATCCGCCCGAACATGGACGATGAGGCGAGACAAGCTCTCGTGGAACGGTTCAACAACGTGTTGAAAGAAAACGGCGCGGAGATTACAAAGGTGACGGATTGGGGTAAGCGTCGCTTAGCTTACGAAATTCAAAAATACCGCGATGGCTATTACATGATCATCAACGTCACAGCGGAGCCGAAAGCGGTGCAGGAATTTGACCGTTTAGCGCGCATCAGCGAAGACATTATCCGTCATATCGTCGTCAAGGAAGACGAATAATTTTTTCTTTATGGCAAGAGGTGGTTCTGATGATTAACCGCGTCATTTTAGTCGGCAGGTTAACGAAAGATCCGGAGTTGCGCTACACTCCAAGCGGAGTGGCTGTTGCCACGTTCACGCTTGCCGTCAACCGGCCGTTTACAAACCAGCAAGGCGAACGGGAAACGGATTTTATTCAATGCGTCGTTTGGCGCCGCCAAGCGGAAAATGTGGCGAATTTCCTCAAAAAGGGGAGTTTGGCTGGAGTCGATGGCCGGCTGCAGACCCGCAGCTACGAAAATCAAGAAGGCCGGCGCGTCTATGTCACGGAAGTGGTGGCTGACAGCGTCCAATTTTTAGAGCCCAAAGGTGTGAGCGAGCAGCGAGGGGCAGCAGCAGGCGGCTACTATGGGGATCCATTCCCATTCGGACAAGATCAGAACCACCGATATCCGAACGACAAACAGGCGGGCCGCATCGATGAAGATCCTTTCGCCGATGACGGTCAGCCGATCGATATTTCCGATGACGATTTGCCGTTTTAACGTTATTTCTGACAGAAGTCTTCCACCTCAAGGAATGTGCACAGGGCAAAGCCTAATGAGTAAGTGGAAGAGGGATGTCGGCGATCGCCGACGGATGTGGTCATCGATTGTTTGAACGGATGCCTTCGGAGCGAAGGAAGGCGTAAAGGGGACTTGGGTGTGGCTTAGTTTGGCGAACACCGCCCAAGTCGTTGGAAGCCTCCACCTCTAAGCGAAGCGTAGGTGGCGGGCAGTTCATCGTCTGAAAACACCGTCCTCCGCTCGAAAAATGGGGAGAGCGCTGATCCCATGGGCGGGCGGCGGTCCGGAAAGCGAAGAAAGAAAGGAGGAAACAAAAATGGCAGGACGGAAAGGCGGACGCGGCAAACGCCGCAAAGTATGCTACTTCACGGCGAATAACATTACGCATATCGACTACAAAGATGTCGATTTGCTGAAAAAATTCATCTCTGAACGCGGAAAAATTTTGCCGCGCCGCGTAACGGGAACGAGCGCAAAATATCAACGCAAACTGACGGTAGCGATCAAGCGCGCGCGTCAAATGGCGCTCTTGCCGTACGTTGCGGATGAATGAGCCGGAAAAGGGCAGTAAGGGGAACCTTACTGCTTTTTTTATATCTGGTCAAGAAAGGGGAACATTCCTTGCGAAACACGCATGTTCTCACCGAGGCGGCGATCGAGCTTGCGCTGTTTGCCGTTTTGTTTTTGTTTGCGCTGTACGTGCCGGTCGTCGGGATCGTTGCTACTCTGTTTTTGGCGCTTCCGTTTATGGTGTTCACGATGCGCCACGGATGGATTCCTGCTATGTTGCTGCTGGCGGCGGCCCTTGTCGTCTCCGGTTTGATCGGTTCGCTTCTGGCGCTGCCGATGGCGTTGATGTTCGGCACGTTTGGCATCGCGGTTGGCGCGCTGCTTTCCAAACAGAGAAACCGGTACGTTGTTCTTCTTGTCGGTACGTTTGTATTTTTGCTCAATATCGTCCTTGATTACATCATCTCGATTCAGTTTTTGCACGTCGATCTGATCCAAGATACGCTTGCGCTCGTGCGTGAATCGTTTGACACCGCGATGCGTCTCATGGAAGGGATGGGGCAAGCGCCATCTTTGGAGATGCAAAGGCAGATCGAACAAGGACTGAAGCTGATCGGCTATATGATTCCGACGCTGTTTGTCATCGCGGCGTTGGCGCTTTCGTATGTGACGATCATCGTCTCGCTGCCAGTGATGAAAAGGCTAAAGCTGCCGGTCGGTTCATGGCCGCCGTTTCGTGAGTTGACGTGGCCCAAAAGCGTGCTATGGATTTATGTTGTCGTCCTCCTTCTCTCCTTGTTTCCGCTGGAAGAAGGATCGTTTGCCTATATGGCGGTGCTAAATGTATCGTATGTGTTACACCTAGCCATGATCGTGCAAGGTTTTTCGTTTTTGTACGCTGTTGCCTACAAAAGAGGAATCGCCAAAGGCGTGGTGGTAGCGGGGACGGTCCTTTGCTTATTCCTGCCTTTTCTACTTTATCTTGTGGCGATATTCGGTATAATTGATTTAGGATTTGATTTGCGCCGCCGCATATGATAATTGGATAAGGTGAGTCATTTCTTCCGAAGTAGGAGCTGACTTGAATGCATTTTTATGAAAGGAAAGCGTATCGCTATCCGCTTTATGCGTTGGCCGCCATGGCGGTGCTAATGGCGATTGGCCTGTTTTATTTCCAATGGCTGATCGGGCTGGTCGCCCTTCTCGGCATTGGATTCGTTCTGTACAGCGTCATCTGGTCGCAGCGCTCTTTGTATCAAGAGCTGGAACATTATATTTCCAACTTATCGCATCGCGTTAAAAAAGTCGGGGAAGAAGCGCTCATGCAAATGCCGGTCGGCATTATGCTTGTGAATGAAGACGGCGAGATCGATTGGTCCAATCGCTTTCTGGCCGCCTGCTTCAAAGAGCAGACGTTAGTCGGCCGCTCTCTCGCTGAACTGTCCGAGCCATTGGCCGCTTTCGTCAAAAGAGGAAAAACGGACGAAGAGATCTTTGAGTTTCATGGAAAGCGACTCAAGGTGCTCATTCGCCGCTCTGAACGGCTTCTTTACTTTTTTGACGTCACCGAGCATATGGAATTGAAGCAAAAATACGAGGCGGAACGCTTGGTGCTCGCCATTATTTTTCTCGACAATTATGATGAAATTACGCAAGGGATGGACGATCAAGCGAAAAGCCAACTGAACAGCCTTGTCACTTCTGTGCTGAATCGGTGGGCCAATGATTATGGCATCTTTTTAAAGCGGACATCGTCCGACCGGTTTATCGCGGTGTTGAATGAGCAGATCTTGAGCCGATTGGAAAAAAGCAAATTTTCCATCCTTGATGAAGTGAGAGAACAGACGGCGAAGCATCATGTTCAGCTGACGCTGAGCATCGGCATCGGCGCCGGTGTGTCTCCGCTTCCTGAACTTGGCGCGCTCGCGCAATCAAGCCTCGATTTGGCGCTTGGGCGCGGCGGCGACCAAGTGGCGATTAAGCAAGGAACCGGGAAAGTGAAATTTTACGGCGGCAAAACGAATCCGATGGAAAAACGGACGCGCGTCCGCGCCCGCGTCATCTCCCATGCGCTTCGCGAATTGATCGTTGCAAGCGACAAAGTGCTCATCATGGGCCACAAGTATCCGGATATGGACGCGCTTGGGGCGGCCATCGGCATTTTAAAAGTCGTTCAATCGAACCAAAAGGAAGGATTTATCGTCATTGACCCGGCGAAAACGGATGCTGGGGTGCAGCGGCTGCTCGAGGAAATGAAAAAGCAGGCCGATTTATGGTCAAGGTGCTTGAAGCCGGAGCAGGCGTTCGAGTTGGTGACAGATGATACGCTGCTCATTGTCGTGGATACCCATCGACCGTCGCTTGTCATTGAGGAGCGGTTGCTATACCGCACCGACCACATTGTCATCATTGACCACCATCGCCGCGGGGAAGAGTTTATCGAGGCGCCGCTGCTCGTCTATATGGAGCCATACGCTTCCTCAACGTCCGAGCTCGTTACCGAACTCTTGGAGTATCAACCGCGGCGCATGAAGTTGTCGATGTTGGAAGCTACCGCTTTGCTTGCCGGCATCGTTGTCGATACAAAAAGCTTTACGCTCCGCACCGGCTCGCGGACGTTTGACGCCGCCTCGTACTTGCGCTCTCAGGGAGCGGACACGGTGCTCGTGCAAAAGCTGCTGCGGGAAAGCATCGCCAATTACGTCAAACGCGCCAAACTGATTGAACGGGCCGCCATCGATGAGCACGGCATTGCCATTGCCAGTGGGGACGAACATGAGGTGCACGATCAAGTGTTGATCGCGCAAACGGCTGACACGCTCCTGACACTGAGCGGTGTTGTCGCTTCGTTCGTCATTTCCAAGCGGGCGGATGGAACGGTCGGCATCAGCGCCCGCTCGCTTGGCGATGTCAATGTGCAATTGATCATGGAGCGGCTCGGCGGAGGCGGGCATTTAACGAACGCTGCCGCCCAGCTGTCTGACGTGACGGTCGAAGAGGCGGAGCGGCAGCTGCGTGAGGCGATTCATGACTATTTTGAGGGGGGGAAGCCATCATGAAAGTCATTTTTCTAAAAGATGTGAAAGGAAAAGGGAAAAAAGGCGAAATCAAAGACGTAGCTGACGGTTATGCGAACAACTTTTTGTTCAAGCAAGGGCTCGCTATTGAAGCGACTCCGGCCAATATTAAAGCGCTCGAAGCACAAAAGCAAAAAGAGCGTCGCCAGGCTGCGGAAGAGCTGGCCAATGCCAAAAAACTGAAAGAAGCGCTCGAAAAACTGACGGTGGAAATCGCGGCGAAAGCGGGCGAGGGCGGCCGCTTGTTTGGCTCGATCACAAGCAAACAGATCGTCGAGGCGCTTTACGATCAACATGGCGTAAAGCTTGATAAGCGAAAAATGGAACTTGCTGACGCCATTCGTTCCCTCGGTTATACGAATGTGCCAGTAAGGCTTCATCCGGAAGTGACAGCCACGTTGAAAGTGCACGTCACCGAGCAAAAATAACAGCTGTTGTCGGATGCCCCCGCCCGCTGCGGCGGGGTTCCTTGCTTCTCAGCTTTGAAGGTTTGGCGTGGAATGAAAAACACGGGGGAAAAGGTGGTGAAACCGATGAGCGAACTGTTTTCCGAACGAATTCCTCCGCAAAGCATCGAAGCCGAGCAGGCTGTGCTTGGCGCCGTATTTTTGGATCCTACCGCGCTGACGCTCGCCTCCGAACGATTGATTCCCGAAGATTTTTATCGTGTGGCACACCAAAAAATTTTTCATGCCATGCTCCGGGTGGCCGATAAAGGCGAGCCGGTTGATTTAGTGACGGTGACGGCGGAACTCGCCGCCTCCGAGCAGCTTGAGGAAGTGGGCGGCGTTTCGTATTTAAGCGAGCTGGCGGATTCGGTGCCGACGGCGGCCAACGTCGAATATTACGCCCGCATTGTTGAAGAGAAATCGGTGCTTCGCCGCCTCATCCGCACGGCGACATCGATCGCCCAAGACGGATACACCCGCGAAGATGAGATTGACATCCTGCTCGACGAAGCGGAACGAAAAATTATGGAAGTTTCCCAACGGAAACATTCCGGTGGTTTTAAAACGATTCGCGATATTCTCGTTCAGACCTATGACAATATTGAAATGCTCCACAATCGGAACGGGGATATCACCGGCATCCCGACGGGGTTTACCGAACTGGACCGGATGACGTCCGGTTTTCAGCGCAGCGATTTGATTATCGTCGCTGCCCGGCCGTCAGTCGGAAAAACCGCGTTTGCCTTGAATATCGCGCAAAATGTCGCAACGAAAACAAACGAAAACGTGGCGATTTTCAGCTTGGAAATGAGCGCCCAGCAGCTTGTGATGCGGATGCTTTGCGCCGAAGGCAACATCAACGCACAAAGCTTGCGCACGGGCAAGCTGACGCCGGAAGATTGGGGCAAATTGACGATGGCGATGGGCAGCTTATCCAATGCCGGCATTTACATCGACGATACGCCGAGCATCCGCGTCAGCGACATTCGCGCCAAATGCCGTCGACTGAAACAAGAAAGCGGCCTTGGCATGATTGTCATTGACTATTTGCAGCTCATTCAAGGAAGCGGACGCAATCGGGAAAACCGCCAACAGGAAGTATCGGAAATTTCCCGTTCGTTAAAGGCGCTCGCCCGTGAACTTGAGGTGCCGATCATCGCCTTGTCGCAGCTGTCGCGGAGCGTAGAGCAGCGCCAAGATAAGCGGCCGATGATGTCCGATATTCGCGAATCGGGAAGCATTGAGCAGGATGCGGATATCGTCGCCTTTTTATACCGCGACGACTACTATAACAAAGATTCAGAGCATAAAAACATCATTGAAATCATCATCGCCAAACAGCGGAACGGTCCAGTCGGAACGGTGCAGCTCGCCTTTATTAAAGAGTACAACAAATTTGTCAACTTAGAACGCCGCTTCGATGAGGCGCACATTCCGCCCGGAGCGTAACGGTGTGCAGCCGGCGGTTGCCTCTGATTCTGCCGTGCCTGCGCAACGTCGCCTTGTCGATGCCTCCAGTGAATCATTGACGAATAAAACAAGATAAGGATGTTTTGAATGTTCGTGTTTCATTGACTTTGCGGCTGAAAACTGATACACTGACAATGTTCAGACCGAGGAAAACTGGAGGTGCTCGCCATGTCGTCAGTCGTTGTTGTCGGCACGCAATGGGGTGATGAAGGGAAAGGAAAAATTACGGATTTTTTATCGGAAAACGCAGAGGTCATTGCCCGATACCAAGGGGGAAACAACGCCGGGCACACGATCGTGTTCAACGGAGAGAAGTATAAGCTGCATTTGATCCCATCGGGCATTTTCTATAAAGATAAAATTTGCGTCATCGGCAACGGGATGGTCGTCGACCCGAAGGCGCTCGTCGCCGAGCTTTCGTACTTGCACGAGCGCGGCGTTGCGACCGACAACTTGCGCATCAGCAACCGCGCCCACGTCATTTTGCCGTACCACTTGAAGCTGGACGAGCTGGAAGAAGAGCGGAAAGGTGCGAACAAAATCGGCACGACGAAAAAAGGAATCGGGCCGGCATACATGGACAAAGCGGCCCGGGTTGGCATCCGTATCGTTGACTTGCTTGACCGCGAGGTGTTTGCCGAAAAGTTGGCTCGCAATTTGGAAGAGAAAAACGTGCTGTTTGAAAAGGTATACGGAGTGGAAGGCTTCCGGCTGGAAGACATTTTCGAACAATACTACGAGTACGGCCAACAAATCGCTACGTACGTCTGCGATACCTCGGTCGTATTGAACAACGCCTTGGATGAAGGGCGCCGCGTCTTGTTTGAAGGGGCGCAAGGCGTCATGCTCGATATCGACCAAGGCACCTATCCGTTTGTTACATCGTCGAACCCGGTCGCCGGTGGGGTGACGATCGGTGCCGGCGTCGGCCCGACGAAGATCAAACATGTCGTTGGAGTGGCAAAAGCGTACACGACGCGCGTCGGCGACGGGCCGTTTCCGACGGAATTGCACGATGAAATCGGCGATCGCATTCGCGAAGTCGGCCGCGAGTACGGGACGACGACCGGTCGGCCGCGCCGCGTCGGCTGGTTTGACAGCGTCGTCGTCCGCCATGCCCGCCGGGTGAGCGGCATTACCGACTTGTCGCTCAACTCGATCGACGTGTTGACCGGCATCGAAACGTTGAAAATTTGTGTTGCCTATCGTTACCGCGGCCAAGTGCTTGAAGAGTTTCCTGCAAGCTTAAAAGTGTTGGCCGAATGCGAACCAATTTATGAGGAGCTGCCTGGTTGGACAGAGGATATTACCGGCGTGAAAAGCCTTGATGAATTGCCGGCGAACGCCCGCCATTACGTCGAGCGCATTTCCCAGCTCACCGGCATTCCGCTTTCGATTTTCTCCGTCGGTCCGGATCGCTCGCAAACGAATGTCGTTCGCAGCGTCTACGCGTAAACAGCGGCAGCAGACCATAGGAAAAACAGGCATAGATGCATGGCGTCTATGCCTGTTTCGTCATTGGGCGGCAAAACGACAGCGCCAATTTCGCTCGACTCCTCAAAATGGCAGCCGGCAACGGATGATTTCATGGTCATAACATGGTAAATTAGTAATGATAGCATTCCATCGCAAAAGGAAGGATGTGTGCGAGATGGAAAAACGCATTTTAGTCGTCGACGATGAAAAACCGATTGCCGATATTTTGCAATTTAACTTGCAAAAAGAAGGATATGAAGTCATTTGCGCCTACGACGGCGAAGAGGCGCTGCAAAAAGTCGAAGAAACGATGCCGGACTTGATTTTATTGGATATTATGCTGCCGTTAAAAGACGGCATGGAAGTTTGTCGCGAAGTGCGGAAAAAATACGACATGCCGATTATTATGCTGACGGCGAAAGATTCCGAGATTGATAAAGTGCTCGGGTTGGAGCTCGGCGCGGACGATTATGTGACCAAGCCGTTCAGCACACGCGAGCTCCTCGCGCGGGTGAAGGCGAACTTGCGCCGTCATGCGCAAACAGCCGCGCAAGAAGGAGAGGGAAGCGAAACGAATGAAATTGCCATCGGCCCGCTCGTCATTCGCCCGGACGCCTATGTCGTACAGAAGCGGGGCGAAACGATCGAACTGACCCATCGCGAATTTGAGCTTCTCCACTATTTAGCCAGACACATTGGACAAGTCATGACGCGCGAACATCTGCTGCAAACGGTCTGGGGTTACGACTATTACGGCGATGTGCGCACGGTCGATGTGACGGTAAGGCGGTTGCGGGAAAAAATTGAAGACAATCCATCCCACCCGAATTGGATCGTCACCCGCCGCGGGGTCGGTTACTATTTGCGCAACCCGGAACAGGAGTCATGAACGAACATGAAAAAAGTAGGGCCGTTTCGTTCCATTCATTTTAAGTTTGTCATCATTTATGTGCTGTTAATTCTCGTCGCCATGCAAATTATCGGCGTCTACTTCGTCCGCAAATTGGAAACCGAACTTGTGCAAAACTTTAAAAACTCGTTGAATGAGCGGGTGACGCTGCTCGCTTATAATATCGAGCAGGCGATGAATCGGGAGCGGGATGAGAATAGCCCGACGTTAGAAGAAGACATCCGCTCGCTTCTTCATGACTTCGTTTCTCAAGACATTTCCGAAGTGCAAGTGATCGATGACAAAGGAAAAGTGCTGGCGACGTCCAACCCATATACGCAAAACATCGTCGGAAAGCGGACAACGCAAATTTATATCAAGCGGTCGCTGATTACTGGGGAAATGGTTGATCAAATGATGCTCGATCAAAAGACGGGCCATCGCATGTATATTTCCTCGACACCGATCAAAACGAGCGGGGAAATTAAGGGCGTTATTTACGTCATCGCTTCGATGGAAAACGTCTTTTCGCAAATGCGGCAAATCAATATGATTTTGGCGACCGGAACGGGGATCGCTCTCGCCATTACCGCCGTGCTCGGCATTTTTTTGTCGCGCACGATCACTCGCCCGATTTCTGATATGCGCCGGCAAGCACTGGCGATGACAAGAGGAGACTTCTCCCGCAAGGTCAAAGTGTACGGCTACGATGAGATCGGCCAATTGGCCATGACGTTCAACAATTTGACGAAAAAATTGCAAGAGGCGCAGGCGACCACCGAAGGGGAGCGGCGCAAGCTCGAGTCGGTGTTGACGCATATGACCGATGGCGTGATCGCGACCGACCGCCGGGGGCGCGTCATTCTCATCAACGATGCCGCGCTAAACATTTTGAATGTTTCACGTGAAACAGTGCTGTCGAGTTCGATCGTCGACGTGCTCGGCCTTGCCGACCAGTATACGTTTGAAACGCTGTTAGAGGAGCGCGATTCGCTCATTTTAGATTTCAGCACGGATGAGGAACTGTACATTTTGCGCGCGTCGTTGTCGGTGATTCAAAAAGAGGGTGGATTTGTCAACGGATTGATCGTCGTTTTGCACGACATTACCGAACAGGAAAAAATCGATCGCGAGCGGCGGCAGTTTGTCGCCAACGTGTCGCATGAATTGCGGACGCCGCTCACGACGATGAAAAGCTATTTAGAAGCGCTCGCCGACGGCGCTTGGCAAGATAAAGACATCGCTCCAAGGTTCATTCAAGTCGTGCAAAATGAAACCGAGCGGATGATCCGGCTCGTCAACGATTTGCTTCATCTGTCCAAGCTCGACAGCAAAGACTACAAGCTCAAGAAAACGTGGATCAATTTTTCAGCCTATTTTCATAAAGTCATTGACCGGTTTGAGCTGACGAAAAGCGACAACATCCGGTTCGTCCGCAAAATTCCCCGTGAGGCGATTTTTATTGAAGTGGATGAGGACAAAATTACGCAAGTGTTGGACAACATCATTTCCAACGCGTTGAAATACTCTCCTCAAGGCGGGACGATTACGTTCCGCGTGCGCCAGCTAGCTGATGAAATCATCGTCAGCGTTAGCGACGAAGGGGTCGGCATTCCGAAGGCTGACTTAGGTAAAATATTTGAACGTTTTTACCGCGTTGATAAGGCGCGGTCGCGCAAACTGGGCGGGACCGGCCTCGGGCTGGCCATTGCCAAGGAAGTGGTGCTTGCCCATGGCGGGACGATTTGGGCGGAAAGCAAAGAACATAAAGGAACGACGATTTACTTTACATTGCCGGTAGAACGAGAACAAAAGGATGACTGGGACGATGTATGAGACGATCAAAACCATCGTGTTGACGGCGCTCGTATTCATCAGCGTGATGCTGACGTTTGCTTTATGGACATACCACCCGAGATACGACGTGTTGCAAAGCAGCGATGAATACATTCAACACGTCTCCGTAAGCAATACGCAAGTGGACACGGCAATGGTTGTGCAGCCGGAACAAGTGCTGATTCATAAAAACGGGATCCACTATGCGGTCGTGAAAGAAGAGGAAAAAAATGAGGCGTTAAAAGAGATCAGAAAATGGTCGCTTGATGACTTCGAAGATATTTCTTCTTCTGTCCCACAAGGGAAGTTTTTATCGTTTTTAAGCGGCAAGGAGCGGCTGGAAGTCATTTATCCCGACGAAGTGCCGATGGATATTTACCGCTTGATTTTTACGATTGAAGACAAAAAAACGGAAGGATTGGCGTTTGACCGTCTCGTTGTTCCGCTTGGCGGAAAGGACGAGTTTCCTGTATACTTTATCGCGACCGACAAGCGGAAAATTTACCGGGCGACCGCCACTGACGCTTCGCTATCCGTCATCAACCGGCTGGCGAGGGAGGCGAACCGTTTTCCTCGGTATTTCGCCTACCCGATCAGTGAAATGAAGCAACTTTATTTGCCGGAAAACGAAGTGACGTTGAACAGCCTGCAATATTACACAGATGAACTGGACGCTGATAAGTTTAAAGAGGCGCTGTTTAGCGACCCCAGCTTCGTCAAAAAAGACTTCATTCCGTTCGGTGAAGAGTATACGGACGGATCAAGGCTGATGGATGTTGATTTTCTGCAACGCATGCTTTTATACGTCAATCCGGCGGCGCGCGTCTCAAACAGCGGGCAGACAGAGCCGGAAACCCATCTCATTCAAAAAAGCATTGAATTTGTCAACGAACATGGCGGCTGGACGGATCTGTACCATTTCGCCCGCTGGAACGAAGAAGATCGGAAAGTCGTGTTCCAGCTCGTTGTCAACGGCTATCCGGTTTTTAACGATTATGGCATGTCTGAAATTGTGGAAACGTGGGGGGCGAGCGATTTAATGAAGTATCAACGCCCGCTCTTTCGCTTAGAAATCGCTGACCGTAGCCGCACGCCGAAAACGCTGCCGTCCGGCCGCGAAGCCGTCAAACAGCTCGAACAAATGAAAGGCGTCCGCCGGTCGCTGATCAAAAATATCGTCATCGGCTATGAGCTCGTGAAAGATCCCGATCGGGAAAAAGTGATCCGCCTTGAACCAGCATGGTTTTATTTATACGGGCAAACGTGGAAAAAGGTGGCACCGAGCGGAACGGAACGAGGAGGGGAAGCGCATGGATTGGAGTAAAACGAAGACCATTTTTATCATCGTCTTCCTCGTTCTCGACTGCTTTTTAGGCTATCAATTTATGGAAAAACGAAGCAGCAGCCAGCTGGACGTCATTTTAGAAACGACGATTGAAGAGCAGCTTGAGGCCAATGGCATTACGTATGTCGAGCTGCCGAAAGAAGTGACGAAGGCGGCGTATGTCAGCGGCAAAAGTCGTCAATTCACCGAGGCCGATGTGAAAAAGTTGCCGAGCCAAAAAGTGAAAATCGAAGGAAAAACAAAAATCAAAGGAACATTTACCCGTCCGCTTGTTTTGCCGGTCGATGACCCGTATCGACTGCGCGAGTTTTTGCAGCATTACATGGTCAACGGGGGACAGTATGCCTTTTGGTCGTTCAATGAAAATGAAGGGACAGTTATCTGTTATCAAGTGTACGACGGCAAAATGATTTATGGCAACGAAAACAGCAAGCTGGTCATCCATGTAAACAAAAAGCAGGAAGCATTGTCCTATGAACAGACGATGTTGGACGACTTGGAAAAATATGAACGAAAACAAGACATCGTCCCAGCGATCAAGGCGCTTGAAACGCTGTATCGAAAAGGGTATTTGCAGCCGGGGGACCGCGTCACTAAGGTCGAACTCGGCTATTACGGACTTGTCCAATTCACCGCCTCTCAAGTATTGACACCGACATGGCATATTGTCGTCAATCGCAAGGAAGATTATTTCGTCAACGCCTTTGAAGGACAAGTCATCAATGACCAAGGAAATGTTTTGGAGTGAAAACGAACATGACGATGCGATTTAGCGTACTGGCAAGCGGCAGCACCGGCAACGCCTTTTATGTGGAAACGGATCGCCAGCGTCTGCTTGTCGATGCCGGTTTGAGCGGCAAACAACTGGAGGCGCTGTTTGCGCAAATCGGCCGCCACCCAAGCGAACTGCATGCGCTTCTTGTCACCCATGAACATAGCGATCACATTAAGGGGCTTGGCGTCTTAGCGCGCAAATATCGCTTGCCGATCTTTGCCAATGAAAAAACATGGCGAGCGATGGAGGCGGCGGTTGGGGAAATCCCGAGTGAACAAAAGTTCGTTTTTCCGCTCGGCGCGGTAAAGACGTTCGGCGATCTTGATGTAGAATCATTCGGTGTTTCCCACGACGCTGCCGAGCCGATGTTTTACGTCTTCCATTGCGGCGGAAAAAAACTCGCCTTGCTCACCGACACCGGTTATGTGAGCGAGCGGATGAAAAAGACAGTGGAGAACGCCGACGTGTTCGTGTTTGAAAGCAACCATGACATCGGCATGTTGCGAATGGGAAGGTATCCGTGGAACGTCAAGCGCCGCATTTTAAGCGATGTCGGCCACATTTCGAACGAGGAGGCGGGCTTGGCGTTGGCCGATGTGATCGGCGACCGGACGAAGCGAATTTATTTGGCCCATCTGAGCCAAGACAACAATATGAAGGAGCTGGCGCGCATGACCGTAGCGCAAACACTGGAACAAAAAGGCCTCGCGGTCGGCGGCCGCTTTCATCTGTACGATACCGATCCGCATCAGGCGACCGCGCTCGCTTGCGTCTAATGGCGGTGCGGCTTTGGCTGCGCAACGGGCACCGATTGGATTTTTTTCTCTGTTCATGATTATAATGAGGGATGGAGAGAAATATAGAAAAAGGTGGTGATGGGCATGGGATATTACGATGATCATTATGAATCGCACGGTCAAACGAGACGAACACGGCGCGGCGGCTCGTTTGCCTCGGCGTTCGTCGGCGCCATACTGGGAGGCGGGCTCGTGCTCCTTTCGATTCCAGCGCTTTCCCGTTGGGACATTCTCCCATACAATGTTGCCCCTTCCGAGCAAGCTGGCGGAGAAGAGCGGGCAGGGGACAATGGCACCCCTCCCATCCAGCAAAGCGTTTCTGTTGACGTGACCACAGCGGTCACGAAAGCCATCGCTCAAGTGTCGGATGCCGTTGTTGGCGTTGTCAATATTCAAGCGGCAGGCTTCTGGTCACAAGGTGAAGAAACCGGCGTTGGATCGGGGGTCATTTACAAAAAGGCGGGAGGAAGGGCGTTTATCGTCACAAACCATCATGTCGTTGAAAACGCAAGCCAGCTGGAAGTCAGCTTGAAGGACGGAACGAGGGTGCCGGCGAAGCTGCTCGGGAGCGATGTACTGATGGATTTGGCCGTGCTGGAAATTGAGGCGAAACATGTGAAAAAAATCGCCCAGTTCGGCAACTCTGACGCCGTGAAGCCGGGAGAGCCGGTCATCGCCATCGGCAATCCGCTCGGTTTGCAGTTCGCAGGCTCAGTGACGCAAGGCATCATCTCCGGAACGAACCGGACGGTGGAAGTGGATTTGGACCAAGACGGCAATCCCGACTGGAATGCCGAAGTATTGCAGACCGATGCGGCCATCAACCCGGGCAACAGCGGCGGCGCCCTTGTAAATATTAAAGGGCAAGTCATCGGCATTAATTCCATGAAAATCGCCCAAGAGGCTGTCGAGGGCATCGGTTTTGCCATTCCGATCAATGCCGCCATCCCGATCATTTCCGATTTGGAGCGATATGGTCAAGTGCGCCGCCCATATATGGGCGTGGAGCTTCGCTCGTTAAGCGACATTCCGTCATATCATTGGCAAGCGACGCTTCATTTGCCGGCAAACGTAACCGAAGGTGCTGCCGTTATTCAAGTTGTCCCGATGTCGCCAGCGGCCCAAGCCGGCTTGCAGCAATTCGACGTCATTGTGGCGCTTGACGGCGAGAAAATTCGCAACGTGCTCGATCTGCGCAAGTACTTGTACACGAAAAAGTCGATTGGAGACCGGATGGACGTAACGTTTTACCGCGATGGGAAAAAACGGACAGTTACTTTAAAACTGGCGCGTGAATCGTATTAAACAAAGAAGAAGGAGCGAGACCGCTCCTTCTTTCCGTGAAAACGCCGAACCGGCACGGATTTTCATCCTTGGGTGGAGGGCGGGGCGCGCCGCCCATGGAACGTTTCTGTGAAAATGCCGCGCTGGCACGGTCGAGGGCAGATCGCTGCCCCTGGAACTTTTCCATGAACGAACCGGTTGGCTGGCACGGATTCCTGCTCATAAACGGGCGATAAGGAGGGGGAAGCGATGATATTCACATGTGAAGAACATATTGATGCCGCCATTGATGAATATGTGGATGAAACGGAACGAGCCCCTGACTTGGCCCCTGTGGATAACGATGAAAACAGGTGTTGGTTTTGCGGGAAGAGGGCCATATATGTAGTAGGAAGCTAATATTTTTACACAATATGTGGATATATATTGTGTATATGTGGATAAATGTTGTTGATAAAGTGTTTACAAGGTGGGGATGGATTGTGCATATTTGCATTGCCGCTGTGGGTAAGTTGAAAGAGACCTACCTAATCGCTGGAGTGAATGAATATAAAAAGCGGTTATCCCCGTATGCCAAAATCGAGATCATCGAGGTGGCGGACGAAAAAACTCCCGAGCGGGCGAGTCCGCTTGAAGAGGAACGAATCAAAGAGCGAGAGGGAGAGCGGCTGTTGGCTCACATCCCTGACAGCGCCTATGTGATCGCGCTGGCTATCGAAGGGAAGATGAAATCGTCCGAGCAGTTTGCTGCCCATCTCGATGAGCTGGCGACCTACGGGCAGAGCAACATCGCTTTCGTCATCGGCGGCTCGCTCGGCTTGAGCAGACGAGTGATGGCGCGTGCCGATGAGGCGCTGTCGTTTTCAAAAATGACGTTCCCCCATCAGCTGATGCGGCTCATTTTGCTCGAGCAAATTTACCGCGCCTTCCGCATCAACCGGGGGGAGCCGTATCATAAGTAAGACAGGTCGTTTCGTAAACAAAGCGGGCTGAGCTCGGCGTTCGCCTCGGGTGATAGCCGGGTTTTTCGCTTGTTCCGGTTGGCCGGTGCGCTGGCGAGGGGATGGAAAAGGAGCGGCCTGACTAGGCAGCTCCCCCACATTGGGCAGACACTTTGTTTTTGCCGCTTTCTTTTGAGCGAAGCAATAAATGATCGGCATAAATGTACGCCTTTTCGATTGACATCGTCCCCTCGGCTCGAAAAAAGTAAAGACCAAAGGACGATGTATACGATACGGTCTGTTTGCTCATCCCATAATCGACAAACACCGTGCTGCGTTGCACCGCTTTTCGCATTTCTTCCACAAGTTGGATGCATTGTTCAAAGGTGCGATGGCGCAAAAACATCGTAAATTCCTCGCCGCCGCTGCGGAATAGAAAATCTTCTTCTTGCAAAAATCGTCTCAAGATTGAGGTAAAGTGGCGGATGACTTCATCGCCGACCGCGTGATTGTATGTGTCATTAATTCTCTTAAAATTGTCGATGTCGGCGACGACAACGCCGATCCATTCCCCTGTTCCGTTTAGCTTGGCAATCGTTTGGTCCATGAAGGCGCGGTTGTGGACGCCGGTCAAAAAGTCGGTATAAGCCATTTTTTCAAAATGGTCGCGCTCGAGCTTATGCTGGATGCTTTGTGACTTGGAAAAAAAGGAGCGGCTGACGAAATAGTTGAGCAGAAACAAGCATAAAAGCATGTCCCAGCGCTGCTCTTGCAAAAAGAGAAACAGCAAGCCATTGGTCAGCGCGGTTTTAGCCATATCAGCCCAGCTTCTCGTTTTAATAAAATCGAGAGCTTCGCGCCTTGTTTGAATGTCGCCTGTTATGTAGAAAATGACGATTAAGCAACAGTCAGTCAAGAAGGAAACGGTCACAACAAGCAGGAAGATCAGCAGCCAAAATCCGATGAACGGAACGGTCTCAAACAGTGGAGCCAAGAAGCTGTATATGGCAAATGCCAGCGAATTGAATGTCACAAACGAGCCGATGTTGTACAGCGTGTGCAGCCATTCATCAGGCTCCGCGGTTTTCAAGTACTTTTTCGTCCCATGCTCTGTCAAGCGAAGCAACGCCTCGAACAGAAACAGTCCAAGCGGGCCGGCAAACAAGGCGAACGACAGGCTATAGTTGATGCCGTAGTCGACCGGAATGTTGTTTTTCGTTTTGTCGACGACGCGCAAATGCGAATATAAGCTCGAAAACACCCAATAAACCAACAAGGCAACGGCATAAGTGCGATCAAGGACGGGCGGCTCGGACACAGCAACGATGATGATCGAAACGAAAAAAAGGATGAAAATCACTGGTCGCGCTTGAAATAACATCTCAACTCTCTCCTATGATCTGACCTCTGACCACTTTTGGGCTGGCGAAACAACGCCAAAGAAAAGGATGGCTAACCACCATGGCAGCGCGTTCCCGGTCACCGTTTGAGCGGCGGCAGGCGGCAGCGGGCGGTGAAGACGGGGCCCAAAGGCATGAATATGTTCTTATTTGGAGCAAACAAACGAGCAGTTAAGTCTATTATAGTACTATATACATAATTGTGAAAATAGACAGAATGGCATGGTTTTTCGACTTTTTTCGCGAAATTTGACATGAACCCCAAAGCCAGGGAGGGGAAAAATGTGAAAATTGTCATTGCTCCTGATTCATTTAAGGAAAGTCTTTCGGCGCTCGAAGTCGCTGAGGCGGTGGAGCGTGGGTTTCGCGCCGTGTTTCCGGAAGCGGACTATGTGAAAGTGCCGATGGCCGATGGCGGGGAAGGAACCGTACAATCGTTGGTTGACGCAACGAATGGCCGCTTGATAAACGTCGAAGTGACAGGACCGTTAGGCGACCCTGTGCCGGCGTTTTTCGGCTTGCTTGGCGACGGAAAGACAGCGGTGATTGAAATGGCGGCCGCCTCGGGACTCCACCTTGTTCCCCGCCATCGCCGCAATCCGCTGCTGACGACGACGCGCGGAACAGGGGAATTACTTCGTGCGGCGCTCGATGCCGGGGCGACTCGCTTGGTGATCGGCATTGGCGGCAGTGCGACGAACGACGGGGGAGCGGGCATGGTGCAAGCGCTAGGTGGACGGCTGTTGGATCGCGACGGCCGCGACATTGGTCCGGGAGGAGGCGCTTTGGCCGATCTATATGCGATTGACCTTTCTGGGCTGGATCCACGCCTTGAAGACGTTTGCATTGAGGTCGCTTGTGACGTCGAGAATCCGCTTACGGGGCCGAACGGCGCGTCCGTCATCTTTGGCCCGCAAAAAGGGGCGACGCCCGACATGGTCGCCGTTCTCGACCGGAATTTGGCGCATTATGCGGATGTCGTCGAGCGCGAACTCGGGAGGCGGGTCGGCGACATCCCGGGCGCTGGTGCGGCGGGTGGCTTAGGAGCGGGATTGCTGGCGTTTCTAAAGGCGCGGTTGAGGCGCGGCGTCGATCTTGTGATCGAAGCCGTCCAACTAGCAGAACGCGTCAAAGACGCTGATTTGGTGATCACGGGCGAGGGACGGATCGATGGACAGACGGTTTTCGGCAAAACGCCAATCGGTGTCGCGAAAACAGCGAAACGGTTTGGCGTCCCGGTCATCGGCATTGCCGGGTCATTGGGCGAAGACAGTCATGTCGTGTTGGATCACGGCATTGACGCATTGTTTACGATTGTTCCTGGCGTCGTGCCGCTTGACAAGGCGCTGGAGCAGGCGAAACAGTATGTGGTGCAGACGGCGCGACACATCGCTGCGGTGTATCGTCTCGGCCAAAGCAGAGGGTGAGGACTAGGGAAAAAAAGAAAGCAGGCGCCCGTGCGAAACGACGGAGCGCCTGTTCCTTATCTAGCAGAGACATTGGTGCTAGGCGCGGCGAGCACGGCCCGTTTATTTGCCTGCCCGCGGCCATGAGGCGATCGCCTCGAGTGTCCCTTGGATCGTGAAGCAGCCGAATTGGTGCGGTAAAATCAAATGGTCCCCGTAGCGAAGCGGATAAGCGCGCCCATTGTGGATGAGTTCGCCTTCGCCCCGGAGGATGCTGACGATGAGAAACGGCTTTGTCTGCGCTGACGTGAACGTGTCATGGATGTTCCATTTTTGGACGCCAAAGTAATCCCCCTCCACGAAGGTCGTCACCGTTGCCCCCGGAAACTCGGCGACATAGGGGCGAACATCGGCGTCGCGGTGCGGAACCGTGGTGACATCCAGCGCTTTTTCCAGATGGAGTTCGCGTTTCCGTCCGTGGCTGTCGACGCGGTCGTAGTCATAGACGCGGTACGTTGTGTCGGAGCTTTGTTGCGTCTCGAGAACGAGCGTTCCTTCGCAGAGCGCATGGATCGTGCCGCTCGGGACATAGAAAAAGTCACCGGGCTGAATGGGCACTTTCCGGAGCAGGCGGTCCCACTCCCCCGCCTCCATCATGGCGCGCAGCTGTTCCTTCGTTTCCGCATAATGGCCGTAAATCAACTCGGCCCCCGGCTTGCAGTCAATGATGTACCAGCACTCCGTTTTGCCGAGTTCCCCGCCCTCATGTGTCTTCGCGTAGTCGTCATCCGGGTGAACTTGCACTGATAAATCAGCGTTCGCATCCAAAATTTTTGTCAATAGCGGAAAACGATCCGATGGAAAATGGCCGAACAAGTCGCGGCGTTCCTCCCAAAGTTGTCCCAGTGTGATTCCGGCAAACGGTCCCTGGGCGATTTTGGTCTGGCCATGCGGATGAGCCGATACCGCCCAACATTCCCCCGTTTGCGCGGATGGAATCTCATATCCGAATCGTTCGGCCAACTTTGTGCCGCCCCAAATCCGTTCTTGGAATACAGGAGTGAGAAAAATCGGTTCAAAATCCATGCGTCATCCCTCCCGAAAACGTCATGCCGATGCCATCCTTTATCCATTTTTATCTTACCATGAATGGCGCCAGCGGCAAATGAAAACGGTAAGCTCGTTGGACTGCAGGGCATGCGTGAATCGGGATCAACTTTCCATTCGTCATGTCGCGTCCCATTCGATGCGGCGCAGCGGGCGCGTCGCTGGACCTTCGACGACGGCGCCATCGACCGAGAAGCGTGAACCGTGACATGGGCAGTCCCAAGTTCGATCCCCGCCGTTCCACTCCAATTCGCAGCCCATATGGGTGCATGTCGTATCGACAACGTGGAGCATTCCTGCCTCGTCTTTGTAGGCACCAGCTCGTTTTCCGTTGACCGCAACAACCGCCCCTTCGCCGCGCGCCAAATCTTGCGGCCGGCGGCTGACTGGCTCTATTTTCCCGGCCAACAAGTGTTTGGCGACATCTAGATTGGTGGTGAAAAATTGTTTCACACTCGGGTCAGCGTAAAAACGCGATGGGGAATACAAATCGCGATACCGGTTGTCGCGGCCGAGAATGAGATCGGACAGCAGCTGTCCGGCGGCAGTGCCGTTTGTCATTCCCCATTTTCGATATCCTGTCGCGACATAAATCGTCGGTGTGTCCGCTGTCATCGGGCCGATATACGGCACTTTATCGAGCGTCGTCAAGTCTTGGGCTGACCAGCGATAACGGATGTCCTTCACCGTAAACAGCTGAGAAGCGAATGAGGACAGCGCCTCGTAATGATGCATTGTCGGTACACCTTGGCCGGTTTTATGGTTCTCGCCCCCGATCAAAATCAGCGTCTCACCGTTGGCGGCAACGGAACGAATGGAGCGCTTCGGATCGTCGGCGCTTAAGTACATCCCGCCCGGATACGGCTCGGCGACCGTGACTCCCAATACGTATGAACGTTCGGCGTACATGCGCGAAAAGTAAAATCCCCCATCGTAAAACGGAAAGTGGGAGCAAATAGCGACATGGTCGCACGCAATCCGCCGCTTGTTTCGGGTGATGACAGCCAACCGCTTCCCTTGTTCGATGTCTGCAGCGGGCGTATGTTCATAAATGGCGCCACCGGCGTTGACGATGACTTCAACAAGCTTGAGTAAATACGTAAGCGGATGGAACTGCGCCTGTTTTTTCATTACGACCGCCGCTGTCGCTGGCAGCGGCAGAGGAATCGAATCGACAAAAGCGCCCTCAATGCCGAGCTGTTCGTACGCCTCCCACTCTTTCACAAGTTTGGGTAAAGAGGAGGAAGATGTTGTATAGACGTAGGCATCTTGTTCGCCAAAATCGCAATCGATTTCCCGGCTTTCGACGGTAAGGCGGATGAAGCGGAGCGCATCCATGCAAGCGTCGTAATAAAGGCGCGCTTTTTCCGCGCCAAAGTGACTGATCAGTTCATCGTAAATAAGATCGTGTTGAGCGGTGATTTTTGCCGTCGTATGGCCCGTTGTTCCGTTGAGCAATCGATCGGCCTCGACAAGAGCGACACGGACTCCTTGCGTGGCGAGCAAATAAGCGGTCGTAATTCCGGAAATGCCGCCGCCGATCACCGCAACATCAACGGAAATGTCTTCGTCAAGCGTTGAAAACGACGGAAGCGGAACGGAATCGCGCCAGTATGGTTCCACAGCTGAAGGAAGAGATGACATGGATGAAACCTCCTTAACTGTCCACAGTCTCGTTTTTGGTAGTTTGCTCTCGGTTATGGCGTGTTATTCCACCTATCCACACCCGTTTCTTTTTTCGCAACCGTCCGCAACGGCAGGAAAAGATGATACAATAGAAAGAAAAGAGGAAAAAAGATTTTGTGAAAATAATGTTAAAGGAAGATCAGAAGTGAATAAATATACAAACCCGTTTCATGATCGCGCCCATTCATGGGCCGACAGTCTGATTTTGGAACATTACAGCGTAAGCGAGCTCAACTTTGAGACCGTCAATCACTATCGGGAGCGGTTTGCGCGGGTGAAGCCCGACCATCCGTGGAACGGCCTCGAGACAAAAGAATTTTTATACAAAATCGGAGCGTGGGGCAAACTGCGCGACAGCAGCAAAGAAGGGTTGACCCTCGCCGGATTGTTGATGTTCAGTGAAGAGCGGATCATCACCGAGGTGCTCCCGCAGTACTTTTTGGAGTATCGGGAGCATGCGGAGCGGGCGGAAGCCGGTTGGATGAAGCGCTTCACCTCGCAAGACGGAACGTGGTCGGGAAACGTCTACGACTTTTATTTTCGCGTGCTCGCTGAAGCGGAGCGCCACGTTTGGTCAGAAGAAGGGCGGATGGTGCTGCGGGAGGCGTTGGTCAACGCGCTTGTCCATGCGGATTATGGGGAGGAAGGCGGCATCATCGTAGAGAAGGACGGCGCTTCGTTTCGCTTTGCCAATCCCGGGCGGTTTCGCATTCCGATTGAGGCGGCGATGGCTGGGCAAATGAGCAACTTGCGCAACCCGAATATTTTTAAAATGTTTTTGCTGATCGACGTGTGCAAACGGGCCGGCTCCGGTTTGAAACGGATGAGTGACGGCTGCGGACGGACGCTCGCCGCTCCGGTCGATATTTCGCAACAAACCGCTCCCGACCGGACGATCGTGACACTATGCTTGTTGCCGTTTCCAGAAGAAACGAGCGCCACAATTGAAACAGGGATAGACGAAGTTGTGCAACAGATCGAACAAGAATGGATGGAATCAGGCGAGTTGGATCGCGATGAAAACTTCGTAAATAACACTCCTAACTCCATAAATATAAAGCCCAACTTCGTTAATAACGAACCAAACTACGTAAATAGCGGGTCTAACTTCGTAAGCAAGGCCGAAAACTCCTTAAATAGCGATGCCAACTCCATGAATATCTCGCCCAACTCCGTAACTAAACCGCCCAACTCCGTAAACAGCGCACCCGACTTCGTAAGTAGCGAAATCGGCATCGGCGGTACGGATGAAGAAGAAGAGGCGGTTGATGAACGGTTGTGGAAGATGGCGGAATTGGCGCGGCGAAAAAAGCGGCTCGCCCCAGCGGTGATGGAGGAATTGATCGTTCGTTTATGCCATGAACGGCCGCTTCGTTTAAAAGAACTGGCGGCACTGTTGGAGCGAACGCCGGACGGGCTGCGCAACAACTACTTAGGGAAACTATTAGAGGAAGGAAAAATTCGTCTCCAATATCCGGATCAGCCCAATCACCCGCGTCAGGCGTACATCGGAGCCGACAAGAAGCAACTTGGTCGGCATGAGTGAGGAAACTGGACCGATGTGCCGGAAGAAGGTTGAAAATCGGATCGGTCGGTGAACGATTGGAAAGGAACGAAAAAGCCGACAAGTGCCGCCGGTGGCAACAACTCATCGTCTTGGAAACGAAAACGTCGATCGCGCAAACGAAGTGTAAGAAAAGCGAAAAGGAGAGGGTGTCCCAAAAGGATCGGGATACCCTCTTTCATTGCTATATACGTGCTGACTGCTTCTGTTGCACGACATGTTGTGTCTATCGTGAAAATACCTGCCATTCGAACATAGGCAAAGGGATGTTCATCCTTCTGATGGTGACGAAATTGTTTCATCAAGGAAGTTATCTTGAAGACAGTCAACCTTTTGGATTAAGCTTTCCTCTCATTGCTAATATAAAGCGGCTGCTGCACGGCAATGGGCGACTATTTTGAGAACAGTCAACCGTTTTGGTCAGTCTCGTTTTTCTGAATGATGCCGGCGAAACGGTCGGCGCTACGATCTCCGTCTGTCTAGGGAGGCCGTTCGAGGGGGCGTTTCGTTTTTCAGCCGGCTTGTTTTTTCGATTCACGGTTGTGCTGACGACGATGCATGCCTTTTGCGAAATATACTGCTGTCAAGAGAAGGAGCCAAGCCGGACCAACCAATAAAGCGATGCGTGTATCCGGGAAGTATGCCATCAAGGCGACCACCGCGAGCAAAAAGGCCAATGAGACGTACGTGCTGTACGGATAAAACGGCAGCTTGAACGCGAGCCGCTTCACTTGTTCGGCGTTGAGCTGCTTGCGGAACTTCAGCTGCGACAGCAAAATCATCGCCCACGTCCAAATCGCGCCAAATGTCGCCACGCTTGTCACCCATTGAAACACTTTTTCCGATACATAGTTCAAGTAAACGCCGACCAGCATCGCCACGGCGGTGACAATCAAGGCAACGCCGGGAATGCCGCGGCTCGTTAGGCGGCCAAACGCCTGTGGGGCCTCTTGTTGTTCGGCGAGGTTAAACAGCATTCGGCTCGTGCTGAAAATGCCGCTGTTGCACGACGACAGGGCGGCCGTTAAGACGACAAAGTTAATGATGCCAGCCGCGGCGTGAATGCCGATTTTTTCAAATGTCAGCACAAACGGGCTCCCTTTTTCGCCGATTTCGTTCCAAGGATAAATGGACATGATGACAAACAGGGCGCCGACATAGAAGATCAAGATGCGCCAAAAAACGCTGTTGATCGCTTTGGTCAATGATTTTTGCGGGTTTTTGACTTCGCCGGCGGTGACGCCGATCATTTCGATGCCTAGATAGGCGAACATCACCATTTGTAGTGACATCAAAACGCCGCCGATTCCATGCGGGAAAAAGCCACCATGTTTCCAAAGGTTGCTGATGCCGGTGGCAACGCCCCCGTTGCCGATACCGAAAGCAATCATGCCAAAACCAATGACAATCATGGCAACGATCGTGACAATTTTGATGAAAGCAAACCAAAACTCAAACTCCCCGTAGGCTTTGACAGCAAGAAAGTTGACCAATGTCATGACCATTAATGCCGCGAGCGCCCACGCCCAGCGCGGCGTGTCTGGAAACCAAAATTGCATGTAAATGCCGACGGCAGTGATTTCCGCAATGCACGTAACGACCCATAAAAACCAATAATTCCAGCCGGTCAAGTAGCCGGCCAGCGGGCCTAAATATTGGTAAGCGTAGCGGCTGAATGAGCCGGCGACCGGATGGTCAACGGCCATTTCCCCTAGCGCGCGCATAATGAAAAACATGACGACACCGCTTAGCGCATACGCGAGTAAAATCGCCGGGCCTGCCATTTCAATCGCCGAGGCCGAGCCAAGGAACAGGCCGACGCCGATGGCGGCGCCGAGCGACATCAGTGAGATATGCCGTTCTTCCAATCCGCGATGCAATTGCGGCTGTTTTTGTTCCATTTCTTTTCCCTCCTTAAAAACTAAGAATATCAAAATCATTTTCTAAAAAACGATTATTAAAACGCTTACAATAAAATATTAATTGATATAATAACTATTTGTAAACGGGCAATGGTTTCTAATTGATATTTAAAAAATAGTTTGAATAATATTTAAAAATAATGGAATTGCGCCCTTTGCGCCCTCTTTTGTACAATGGAAAACACAAAAAGAGAAGCGGAGGTTAGGCAGATGGAAGAACGGGAGGCGAAGGCGATCGTTGAACAGCTCCAAAAAGAAGGGCTGCTCACCGAATCGACGCGCCCGGTTTGGGAAATGATTTTGCCGCGTCGGCTTCAGCGGATGCATGAGGTGCTGAACGAGCGCACCCGCTACATTACCGTGATGATGGAGGCGGTTGACGATCCGCACAATCAGGCCGCGGTGCTGCGGACGGCGGAAGCGTTTGGCGTCCAAGATGTTTCCATTGTAGCCGGAAGGGCGCCGTTTGCTCCGAACCGGCTTGTGACGCGCTATGCCGATCAATGGTTGACGTTGCATCAAAAGCCGGATGTGCAAACGGCGGTCGCCGACTTGAAGCAGCGCGGCTATCAAGTGTACGCAAGCTATTTGGGCGACGGAGCGGTTCCGCTCTCCGCCATCGATTTGTCGCGGCCGACGGCGCTGCTGTTTGGCAACGAGCACCGCGGCGTGTCGGAAGAGGCGCTTCGCCTAGCGGACGGAACGTTTATCATTCCGATGCACGGGTTTGTGCAAAGCTTTAATATTTCCGTCGCCGCCGCGTTGGCCCTCTATGATGTCACGGAACGGGCGCGCCGCCAAGTCGGTGAGCGCTACTATTTGTCGTTTGAGGAGAAACGGGCGCTTTATGAACAATGGATGTGGCAGACGTTGCAGCCGCGCATCCGCAAACAGCTGGAACAACGAGGATATACGATGGGGAAAGGCGGACAGCCGGGTTCCTTTCAGTAAGGATGCCCGGCTGTTTTGCTTTGGACGGTCTCCGCATTCGTCCTGTTCGCGTTGGGACATTGCCCATATAAGGCACGGGAGGAAAACGGCTGTTCAAGTTTGTCCGCCTTTCCCATGTTGCCTAATAGAGGAAAAGAAGTGGCGATTTCTTGAACAATGATTGAACAGTTTGTGACAAATGTTTTGCTGATTTATGAATTTTTCCTTTTGTTCATTTCAACGATTTTCAATTTTGATATGGTAGAAACAAAGAAGAAGTGACATCGAATCGCTCTGTTTGATCGGAGCGGATAAAGGGGGATTGACAGCGATGAAACGGGCAAAATGGCGGGCGTTGCTGATGGTGCCGCTTTTCCTTTTTCTTGGAGGCTGTGTGGAGCGCACAGCTGTGCTCAATCCGCAAGGGCCGGTGGCGCGCACGCAGTATGATTTGATCATGTGGTCGATCGGTTTTATGTTGTTGATTATTGTGGTTGTTTTTACGTTGTTTGCCGTTTTTCTGATCCGTTATCGCGAAAAGCCGGAAAACGCTGATTATGAGCCGCCGGATGAGGAAGGGAATACGCTGCTTGAGATCGTCTGGACGGCCATTCCGATTTTGATTGTCGCTGCACTCGCTGTTCCGACGGTGAAGGCGACGTTTGCCTTGGAAAAGCCGCCGACGGAGAAAGTGAAGCCGATCACGATTCATGTAACGGCGGCAAACTGGAAGTGGATTTTTAGCTATCCGGGAGAAAACATCGAGACGGTCAACTACGTTCATATTCCAGCCGGTGTGCCGGTCAAGTTTAAGCTGACTTCCGTCGGGCCGATGAACTCGTTTTGGGTGCCGGAATTGGGCGGCCAAAAATACGCGATGGATGGCATGGAGACCGAGCTGATTTTGCAAGCGGACAAACCCGGTTCTTACATGGGGCGGAGCGCCAACTTTTCCGGGGAAAAGTTCGCCCATATGGAGTTTGAGGTCGTCGCGCAAACGGGAGCTGACTTCCGCAAATGGGTGAAGGAAGTGAAACAAACCGCCCCGAAGCTCGATGAGAAAACATATACGCAAATTTTAAAACCGGGGCTTGTTGGGCGGATGACGTTTTCGAACACTCACTTGGAGTGGATCGACCATGCCAAGCAAAACAGCCACCATGAAAACGGTCATTCGAAGGGTCGCGAGCATCAACGGGATGACGGCATGTCTGAAGGTCACCATCATGGAGAGTAGGAAAGGAGGAGCGAACCGATGAAGTGGAGCGAGTTTTTTGTCACCGGCGAGCCGCTCATTTATGCGGCCGATGTGGCGATCGTTTTAACGATGATCGGCATTGTGTTTGTATTGACGTACTTTAAAAAGTGGAAATGGCTGTGGGACGAATGGCTTACGACCGTTGACCATAAAAAAATCGGGGTTATGTACATTATTTGCGCCGTCCTCATGCTGTTCCGCGGGGGCGTCGATGCGCTTTTGATGCGGGCGCAGCTGACCGCTCCGAACATGAAATTTCTTGATGCCCAGCACTATAATGAAATTTTCACGACGCACGGGACGATTATGATTTTGTTTATGGCCATGCCGTTTATCATCGGTTTGATGAATATCGTCGTTCCGCTGCAAATCGGGGCGCGCGACGTCGCGTTTCCGTATTTGAACGCGTTGAGTTTTTGGCTCTTTTTCTTCGGGGCGTTGCTGTTTAACATTTCGTTCGTCATCGGCGGATCGCCGGATGCCGGATGGACGGCGTACTTCCCGTTGGCCGGGAACGAATTCAGCCATGGCGTTGGCAACAACTACTACGCCGTTGCCTTGCAAATTTCCGGGATCGGGACGCTCATGACCGGGATCAACTTCCTTGTCACGATTTTAAAAATGCGCGCGCCCGGCATGACGTTGATGCGCATGCCGATGTTTACGTGGACGATTCTTATTACGTGCGTGCTCATTATTTTCGCTTTCCCGGTTTTGACGGTCGCCTTGGCGCTAATGACGTTCGATCGCGTATTTGACACGCAGTTTTTCACGATGGCCAACGGCGGCATGTCGATGCTGTGGGCGAACTTGTTCTGGATTTGGGGCCACCCGGAAGTGTATATCGTGATTTTGCCGTCGTTCGGCATTTTTTCGGAAGTCGTCAGCACGTTTGCGCAAAAACGGCTGTTTGGCTATAAAGCGATGGTCGGTTCGATCGTCGGGATCGCTTTCTTGAGCTTTATCGTTTGGGTGCACCATTTCTTTACAATGGGTGCGGGGCCTGCGGTGAATTCAGCGTTCTCGATCACTACGATGGCGATCGCCATTCCGACCGGGGTGAAAGTGTTTAACTGGTTGTTTACGATCCGTAAAGGAAAAATTCGTTTTACGACGGCGATGCTTTGGTCGCTGGCGTTTATTCCGAATTTTGTCATCGGCGGTGTGACAGGGGTGATGCTGGCGATGGCGGCGGCCGATTACCAGTATCATAACAGCTATTTTCTCATCGCCCACTTCCATTACGTGTTGATCGCGGGGACGGTGTTCGCCTGCTTTGCCGGCTTGCACTACTGGTATCCAAAAATGTTTGGCCATATATTGAACGAGCGGCTCGGCAAATGGACGTTTTGGCTGTTTATGATCGGCTTTAACGTCTGCTTCTTCCCGATGTATTTCCTCGGACTGATGGGGATGACGCGCCGCATGTACACGTACTCGGACGGTCTCGGCTGGACGCCGCTGAACGTTGTCGCGACTGTTGGGGCGGTGCTGATGGGCATCGGATTTATCGTGCTTTGCTATAACATTTATTACAGCGCGCGCTACGGCGAGCGCGACATGACCGGCGACCCGTGGAACGGGCGGACGCTCGAGTGGGCGACGGCATCGCCGCCGGTGCATTACAATTTCCCGGTGACACCGGTGGTGGAAGATATCGATGCATATTGGGTGATGAAGAAAAAATATGGCGGCTTCCACGTGAAAGAAGAGGATTTGAAGCCGATCCATATGCCAAGCAACTCAGGACGTCCGTTTTGGATGTCGGTGGCATTTTTCGTCGCCGGATTCGGCCTTGTGTTCAAATGGTTTGCGCTAGCGATAGCAGGTGCGCTGTTCATTGTGCTCGGGTTGATTCTTCGCTCGTTTGAAGACGATGACGGCTACTATATTCCGGTTGATGAGATTAAACGGATGGAACGGGCGGCGCGAAAGGGGGCGTAACGAATGGGAGAAGCGGCACATCGTTATGATGAAACAATGCCATTGGAGTATCGGACACAAGAGAGTCGGTTGAACATATTGGGCTTTTGGATTTTCCTCGGGGCGGAAGTCGCGTTGTTTGCGACGCTGTTTGCGACGTATCTCGTCTTGTTTCAACGGACCGGCTCCGGACCGACGGCAGGCGAGCTGTTTGAGGTAAAAGACGTTTTGATTGAAACGCTGTTGCTGTTAACGAGCAGTTTTACGTGCGGGCTGGCCATTTTTGAAATGCGGCGCGGCCGCATGAGCGGGCTGATCGCTTGGCTGCTTGTCACGCTGCTGCTTGGCGCGGGGTTCATCACATTTGAACTTCGCGAGTTCATCCATTACGTCCATGAAGGGGCGACGATGCAGACGAGCGCCTTTCTGTCCAGCTTCTTTGTGCTTGTCGGCACGCACGGCGCCCACGTCAGTTTAGGGATCGCTTGGATGATTCTCATCATTATTCAGCTCCTCCAGCGAGGGTTGACGGCGAAAACGGCTCGCAAAGTGTTTATTGTCAGCTTATATTGGCACTTTTTGGACGTCGTTTGGATTTTCATCTTCACGCTCGTCTATTTGTTAGGGATGGTGATCTAACATGGGCGCGAACAGCCATCAAGAATCATTTCCGTGGAAACATATCATCGGGTTTTTGTTGTCGCTCGTTTTGACGTTTGCGGCGCTTTGGGTGGCGCTCTCGTCCGGGCTGCCGCTCAAGGCAGTCATTGGCATCATTGTGCTGTTTGCCGTCATCCAAGCCAGCTTGCAGCTGTTTATGTTCATGCACGTCAACGAAAGCGACAGCGGCCGCATGCAGACGTTCAATATGATGTACAGTTTCTTTATCGCGGTTGTCGTTGTCGCCGGTTCGATTTGGGTCATGCAGTTTGTGTTGTAGAGCGAAGCTGGCCGAGTCCACGGCCAGCTTTTTTCTATCCTAAAAGACGAGGCGAAAGCACGGCGTTTCCGCCGTAAAAAAGCGTCTTGCCTTCAATGGGGCAAGACGCGTTTACAATACTTTGGACAAAAATGCTTTCGTCCGCTCGTGCTGCGGGCGATCAAACAACTCTTTCGGCTTTCCTTCTTCGACGATGTAGCCGCCGTCCATAAACAAGACGCGGTCGCCGACTTCGCGGGCAAAGCCCATTTCATGGGTGACAACGACCATCGTCATCCCTTCATTGGCCAGCTGCTTCATGACCGAGAGCACTTCGCCGACCATTTCCGGGTCAAGCGCTGACGTCGGTTCGTCAAAGAGCATGATTTTCGGTTCCATGGCGAGCGCACGAGCGATGGCGACACGCTGCGACTGTCCGCCGGAAAGGGAATCCGGATAGGCGTGCGCTTTATCTTGCAAGCCGACTTTGGCGAGCAGCTCCATCGCCTTCGCTTCCGCTTTTTCACGCGGCCATTGACGCACTTTCATCGGCGCCAGCGTAATGTTGTTGAGCACCGTCATATGCGGAAACAAGTTGAAGCGTTGAAACACCATGCCGACTTCTTCCCGCACTTTATTTAAATTCGTGTCTTTCGCCTTCAAATTGAGGCCGTCAATGATAATTTCCCCTTCATCGAAATCCTCAAGGAGATTTAAGCAACGCAAAAACGTCGATTTCCCCGAACCCGACGGACCGATGACCACGACGACTTCTCCTTCGCGGATATGGACGTCGATTCCTTTCAATACTTGAAGCGAACCAAACGATTTTTTCAGTTGCCGTACGTCGATCATTGGGTCGAATACTTCCTTTCAAGATAATGTGACAGCTTGCTTAAAGACAATGTCAAAACAAGATAAACGAACGCAACGGTCAAATACGGCTCCCAGACGCGATAATATTCGCCGGCGGCCGCTTTTCCCCAGTACATCATTTCCGGAGCGGCGATGACCATCCCGAGCGACGAATCTTTAATCAAAACGATAAACTCGTTCGCAAACGGTGGAATCATTCGCTTCAACGCCTGCGGCAAGATGATGTAACGCATGGCTTGCGCGTGGGTCATCCCGAGCGAGCGGGCGGCTTCCATTTGTCCCTTATCGATCGATTGGATGCCGGCGCGGAAAATTTCTGCTACATAGGCAGCCGAGTTCAGCGACAGCGAGACGGCCAATGAAACGATGGCGTTTGGTTCGGCAAGCAAGAGCGGCATGGCGCCGAAATGGACGAGCAAAATTTGCACGACGAGCGGCGTGCCGCGGAAAAAGTTGATGTACCAAGTAAAGGGAAGGCGGACGAGCGGATGATGGGCCATTTTGCCAAGGCCGATGAACAGGCCGAGGATGAGGCCGAAGATGATGCCGACCAATGACACGCCGATCGTCGCCAGCAGCCCTTGGAAAAAGTAAGGCGCATACTCAACAATAATGTCAAAACGGAAATCCATTGATCTCACCTTTCTCTACGAAAAATGCGTAACTTGCTGGCAGTTACGCATGTTTCTGTTTCGTTTGTTCACGATGATTGACCTAGGCGTTGGATATTCGGTTCTTTATTAAACCATTTTTTGTAAATTTCCGTGTATTTGCCGCTGTCGATCACTTTCTTTAATGCGTCGTCCACTTTTGCTTTTAACTCGCTGTTTTTCGGGAAGATCATTCCGTAATATTCCGATGCAAAGTTGTTCGGGTCTTCGATGACTTTCAACTTTTTCGTTGGGTTGTTTTTGACGTATTCATTAGCGACGGCGTTGTCTGTAATGACCGCTTCCACACCGCCGTTTAACATTTCCATAATCGCGACAACGGTCGTTTCAAATTTTTTGATGTGGTTGCCTTTGCCAAACAATTTTTCAGCCGCTTCTTGCCCTGTAGTCGCGTTTTGCACACCGATCGTTTTTCCTTTCAGATCAAGGGCGTTTTTCACCGGGCTGTTTTCTTTGACTAAGATGACTTGCGTCGCTTCAAAGTACGGTGCTGAGAAATCGTACGATTGTTTCCGTTCATCCTTAATCGTGATGCCGGAAATGCCCATATCGACTTCTTTGCTTTGTAGCGCGGCGAACAGCGGATCCCAGCCGATGTTTTTCAGTTCATAGTCCAAACCGGCTTCTTTCATGACTGCGTCGAGAAGATCGACGTCAAATCCGACAATCTTTCCTTTTTCCATGTACTCAAATGGTGCGAACGCCGCGTCCGTTCCGACAACGATTTTTTTCTTTGCTTCCCCTTCGCTTCCCGACGGTGAGCTTGTTTCTTTCGACTTGCTGCCGCACGCGGCGAGCGCCATCATCAGCGCAACCACGATGGCTGCAAACAAACTTTTCTTCTTCCACATCTTATAAAAATCCCCCTTTGGAATCATGGTCGATGAACGATTATCATACTATCAATATTTTTTTGATTATGCAATAGGTTTTATAAAAATAATTGTTTGAACATTTTGGTACCTCCGTATAAATGGGGAAAATCTTGTATTTATCAAGTGTTTTGTTTGGTTTTCCAAAAGGTAGTCGTGGGATTAAAATCGAAAATGAATTTTTATAAAATAACTTCTAGTTGGACAAGACGGCAAAAGGTAAATGTCGAACTTTACTGAATATTATATCAAAAGAAAACCCTGCAAGCAATGGTTTTATTGATTGGTATTTTTACCGCTCTTCACTAAAAGTTGTGCTTGACTGGTTCAACCCATGCCATCTTTCCTTCTGTTAACGAATCAACAATTTTAAGGCGATGCGAAAAGAAGTCTCACTTGCCAAGGACACGTTGTGGCAACGAACCATTTTTGTTGCCCTATGGAAAAAAAATAAAACTATTGTGTAAATACTATTAATTTCGTTATGATGAAAGTGGTGATAAGACAGCCAAGGGAAGGGGAATCAGCATGGTTTTATTTTCAGTCATTGTCTACTTAATCGGCATGCTGTGGATCGGCTATTGGGCGTATAAACGGACGTCGAATTTGTCCGATTATATGCTTGGCGGCCGCACGCTCGGGCCGGCGGTCACGGCGTTAAGCGCCGGAGCCTCTGACATGAGCGGCTGGCTGTTGATGGGGCTGCCGGGAGCCATGTACGTGGACGGAGTAAGCGCTGCTTGGATCGTCATTGGCTTGACGCTTGGCGCTTATGCAAACTGGTTGTTCGTTGCGCCGCGTCTGCGCGTCTATACGGAAGTGGCGAACGATTCGATTACGATTCCAGAGTTTTTGGAAAACCGTTTCGGTGATCGAACGAAGTTGTTGCGAATGGTATCAGGAATCGTGATCATGGTCTTTTTCACTTTTTATGTCTCATCGGGCCTTGTCTCGGGCGGCGTGCTGTTTGAAAACTCGTTTGGCGTCAGCTATCATACGGGCTTGTGGATCGTCGGCGGCGTTGTGGTTGCGTATACGTTGTTTGGCGGCTTTTTGGCCGTCAGCTGGACCGATTTTGTACAAGGAACAATTATGTTCATCGCGTTGATTTTGGTGCCGGCGGTGACGCTGTTCCATACGGGCGGGCCTGTGAAAACAATTGGCCTTATTCGTGATATTGATCCGAATTTGCTGAATCTGTGGAAAGAGACAAGTTTTCTTGGCATCATCTCGTTATTCGCTTGGGGGCTTGGATATTTTGGCCAGCCGCACATTATCGTTCGTTTTATGGCCATTAAGTCAATTAAAGAAATGAAGAACGCTCGCCGCATCGGCATGGGTTGGATGATTTTCTCGGTCGTTGGGGCGATGTTGACGGGACTTTTTGGAATCGCTTACTTTTCGCAGCGCGGTATGAAACTTGATGACCCGGAAACCGTGTTTATTCAGCTCGGTCATATTTTGTTCCATCCGATTATTACTGGGTTTTTGCTGGCGGCGATTTTGGCGGCGATTATGAGCACGATTTCATCCCAGCTGCTCGTCACCTCGAGCTCACTAACCGAAGACTTGTATAAAGTCGTATTCCGCCGCGCGGCTTCGGATCAGGAGCTTGTCTTTGTCGGGCGTCTGTCTGTTCTTCTTGTCGCCGTCGTCGCGACGGCGCTGGCGTACACGAAAAACGACACGATTTTAAACTTGGTCGGCTATGCGTGGGCCGGATTCGGCGCCTCGTTTGGACCGGTCATTTTGCTTAGCTTGTTCTGGCGGCGGATGACGAAATGGGGGGCGCTCGCCGGCATGGTCGCCGGGGCGTTGACAGTGATTCTTTGGACGCAATCCGCCTACTTAAAAGAGCTGCTGTATGAAATGATCCCGGGGTTTGCGGCTGGACTGGCAGCGATTGTCATCGTCAGCTTGCTGACGAAGGAGCCAGAACGGAAAGTAGCGGAACAATTTGATCGATTCAAGCAGCTGCTGTCCTAAAAAATAGGCAAAAAGGGTGTCTCTTGCGCAGGGGCACCCTTTTTGTTGTTTCGGACTATTTCACTGGATCCCAATCCGGGTACAAGTCGCCGCGCTGGTCGCGCCATGGCGCGACCGATCCTTTCTAGCACATATCGAATTATTTTCCATAGAGTCCCTGCATTGCTTCATTCCGCGGTGGGGGAAGACAAGGCCGAAGAAGCCTTGCCTATTGTTCCCCGTAGCGGCGGTAAGCGCCGTGATGCGTCGGCCCGACGTATTCGTTTAACGGGAACGAATGGCGAATGGCGGCGGTGATGAACGCTTTGGCCGTGGCAATGGCGTCTTTCACCGGACGGCCTTTGGCCAGTTCGGCGGCGATGGCGGCCGAGAACGTGCAGCCGGCCCCGTGCGTATACGTCGTGTCAATCCGTTCCGATTCGAGGAGTTCAAACGTTTTGCCGTCATAAAGGACGTCCACGGCATAGTCATGCGGAATTTTCCGCCCGCCTTTGACGATGACATATCGGGCGCCGAGTTCATGAATGCGCCCAGCTGCTTCCTTCATGTCCTCGATCGTTTCAAGGCGCGGCAGGCCGGACAGTTGCGCGGCTTCAAACAAGTTCGGCGTCACGACGGTGGCTTTTGGCACGAGCGTTTCCCGGTAGCACACCGTATTTTCCGGATGGAGCGGCTCATCCGCCCCTTTGCATACCATCACCGGGTCGACGACCGCGTTTTTCAATCCATGTTTTTCAATGGTGCGCGCCGCCAATTCAATGATATCGGTTGTCGGAAGCATGCCTGTTTTTAAGGCATCAATTCCGACGCCGACGATGATCGTCTCCAGCTGGGCTTCAATCGTCGCCAAGTCCACCGGGAAGACTTGATGCGCCCAACGGTTGTGCGGATCCATGGCGACGATGGTCGTGATCGCCGTCATGCCGTATACGCCAAGCTCTTGGAATGTTTTCAAGTCCGCCTGCAGCCCGGCGCCGCCGCTGCTGTCCGAACCGGCGATGGTTAATGCTTTTGGCATAGTCATCGTCATCACTCCTTTGTTTTAAAAGATGGTATTAGGAAGCCGACTTCAAGGACGAAATCGTTGCTCTCCATCGAAGCAAGAATCGCCAAACTTGAGCGAACGTGCGACGCGGTTTCTTTCCTGTTTGCGAAATCACTAGAAGGCTGGTGATTTACTTGCTCAACCGCTTTTTCGAATCGTTTCTCAAGTAGAAAAAACTTGTTCCATCAGCCCTGATGTTTACACTTCAATCATTCATCAAGGCAAACAGTGGTTTTTCACCAACCTTCTAGAAGGCCGGTGAAAAACGGCTGAGTCCCTTCATCAATAATGGGAGAACACGTGAAAAGCAGAGTCGATGCACCAAGGTTTTTCTCATTGCGAAGTGACATTGCAAAGCCGTATCTCAGATTCAATCACCAGCCTCCCAAGGTTCGTAGTAGGAAAACCAACGCCGTTTGGCAAGATTTCGCCACTGGCAAAGAGGCGATTTTGTGCTCTCGTTTTCCCATTCCATCAAAGGGGCGGTTTGGCTTCCGTTGTCCCATTCCATCCAAGGGCGATTTGGCTTCCGTTTTCCCGTCCCCATCACAGGATTCGTCAAACGCGATCGGTTGTTTTCCGGGGGCGGTAACATTCTGCAAGCGACACCGTCTTGTTTTTCCGGAAAGTTCATGGCTTGTTATTTTTATTATACACGGTCCGCTTTGCCGAACGAAAACGATTTGGCATGACAAACGGATATAAAAAAGGAGGGTGTCCTAAAAGGATCGGGACACCCTCTTTCGTTGCCCTATATACGTGCTGACTGCTTCTGCCGAACGATCGGTTGTGTCGATCTGGAAGGCAGACAACCTTTTCGGTCAGCCCCGTGGGTGATGGCGATGAGCAGGCGGCTGACCGAGGGCGCTACTGGCCGCGTCAACCAGCGGTTAGTTGGCGGCCAATGTTTTGCCGAGCGCTTCGCGAGCTGGGACGTAGCGGTAGCCGAGGTCGCGGGCGACCGCTTCGTACGTGATTTCGCCGTTGGCGATGTTGACGCCAAGCTCGAGCGCCGGGTTGTCTGCAATGGCTTGGGCGACGCCTTTATTGGCGATTTGCAAGGCGTACGGCATCGTGACGTTCGTCAAGGCGATCGTCGAGGTGCGCGGGACAGCGCCGGGCATGTTGGCGACCGCATAATGGACGACACCATGTTTCACGTAGGTCGGGTTGTCATGGGTCGTGACGTGATCGCTCGTCTCGACGATGCCGCCTTGGTCGATGGCGACATCAACGATGACCGAACCCGGTTTCATCGCTTTCACCATGTCCTCGGTGACGAGCTTCGGCGCCCGTGCGCCCGGGATGAGAACCGCCCCAATGACAAGGTCAGCCTCGGCGACCGCTTCAGCGATGTTCATCGGGTTGGACATGAGCGTCGTAATTTGGTTGCCAAAAATGTCGTCAAGCTCGCGGAGACGATCAGCGTTCAAGTCGATGATCGTCACGTCCGCGCCAAGGCCGACGGCGACTTTTGCTGCGTTCGTGCCGACAACCCCGCCGCCGATGATCGTCACTTTGCCGCGGGCGACGCCAGGGACGCCGCCAAGCAAAATGCCTTTGCCGCCGTATGGTTTTTCCAAAAATTGCGCCCCGATTTGCGCGGCCATCCGCCCGGCGACTTCGCTCATCGGCGTGAGCAGCGGCAGCGTGCGGCCGACTTGCACCGTCTCATAGGCAATGGCAATGACGCCGCTTTCTTTTAAGGCGCGCGTCAATTCCGGATCAGCGGCCAAATGCAAATAGGTGAACAAAATGAGACCTGGGCGGAAATAGCCGTATTCGCTTGGCAGCGGCTCTTTCACTTTCATCACCATATCGGCTTGCGCCCAAACATCTTCCGCCCGCTCGATGATTTGTGCTCCGGCCCGGGCGTAATCGCTGTCGCTGAAACCGCTTCCAATACCTGCCTCTTTCTCGATCAGCACCGTATGTCCTGCCTGAACGAACGACAACACGCCAGCTGGCGTAATGGCAACGCGGTTTTCGTTATTTTTAATTTCTTTTGGCACTCCAATAATCATCAGTACCGTTCCTCCTCGTCAAAAGTAGCCTTACTTATAGTATAAAAGAGGAAACAAGAGCCCGGCATTGTTCAAAAAAGAGAAAGAAGCGCCCGGTTTTTGTGGATTTCCACAAATTCAACCGCGCGCTTCATACTTGGCCAATTTAATATCGATGTATAATTTGATTTTTTGGTTCATGTTATGGAGATCCAGTTCCGCGATGTCAGCGATCCGCTTCAGTCGATACGTGAGCGTGTTCGGATGAACATTGAGAACGTCGGCGGTTTCTTGCACGTTTTCATTATGGTCAAAAAACGTTTCGAACGTTTTCACCAAGTCGCTCTGGTGTTTCTGGTCGTACGATTGCAGCTTTGTTAACGCCGGGTTGGTCCATTCCCCTTGCCGCTTTTGTTCAAGCAAAAAATCAAAAAATTGATAAATGCCAAGCTGGGCATAGCCGTAAATGGACTTCATTTCATCGCCGAGTTTTTCTTTCAACGCCAGCACGGCGAGCGCTTCGCGGTAGCTTTTTTCAATGAGGCGGTAGCCGCCATATACGCCGCCAAACCCGCATTGCACCTCATGGATGTGAAACCGTTCTTTCATTTTGGCGGCGAATGACTCGATGAACCGTTGAAGCTCTTTCAACGGCTGTTCGGTTTTCGGCGCCGCCAGCAAAATGACGTCGCGGCCGTCGGTCGTGTAAAGAGGGAGCGGAAGCTGCTGGGTCGTTTGCAGCAGGTAGGAGATTTGCCGCTCCATTTCATTCGTCAAATCAGCCGCAAAGCGGAAGACGACAACGGCAAACGGCGGCGCTGCCGTCATTTGCATCGCGGCAAGATGGGCGCGGATCTCGTCTTCGGTCGCGATATGGCCGGTGAGCAACTTCCAAAACAGCTCTTGCACCCGCTCTTCTTTTTTGTTTTTGCGCATATACAGCTGCAGCACTTTGTTTTTCGCCGCTTTGGCCGCCAGCTTCAGCCATTCCATTTCCTCAGGCGTGAGCGTCCGGTTCGTTTCGAGCACCCAAATGAAGCCGATCACCTCATCGTTTTTCCAAATCGAGACGGCGACGCGGCTGCCGAGGCCGACATCTTCAATGGGCGGCACGCGCACCGGCTCACGGCTTTTGAGCAACGCCGGGATGGCGCCCTGTTTCCATAAGCTGTTGATCACTTTTTCCGGCACGCGCCGGCTGATGATCGTCGCCGTCCGCGCGGGATCGGTGTAGTCATCGTGGGCGCTGTAGGCGATGAGGCGATGGTTGGCGTCTTCGATCGTCACCGGGCAGCGCAGCACGTCGCTGACGCGGTCGGCAAACTCCTCAAGGCTGTCAAACTCGCCGCGGAACGGATCATAATCGTTACGCATATCGTTTCCCCCGCATCGTCCATGTGATGGTAGTTTCATTTTATCATAATGTATTCTGATGAAGTGGGATGGTTGTATTTCTTGTCGAATGAACAAAAAGCGGGATTCGACAAGGAGGGGGACAACAGTGAAACAATGGGAGATCGCTGTTATTCCTATCGACAAGGAAGTGGTGCCAGCAGCGCTTGACGTGCTGCAGGCGGTCGCCGATGTCCATGGGGGAATAGCGTTTTCGTTCACCGAATTTCCGTGGAGCTGCGACTACTATGTTGAACATGGCCAAATGATGCCGGATGACGGGTTGTCAACTTTGCGAAATGTTGCTGCGGTTTTTCTCGGAGCGGCTGGCAATCCAAAGCGTATGGCTTTCGATCCTCCGTGCAATTGATGAACGTTCCTATTTGACTATCATAGTGTTCTATCATCCAGAACAACGAGCGATGGTAAAAAGATTGCCATCGCTCGTTTTGTTGGCAAAAAATATTGGAAAAATGAAAGAAAGCGTCCGTTGTTTTGACCTTGTTAAGGTGCGAAAGGGGAGATGAAAACAAAAAGCCTTTCAATTTTCAGCAACAGGATGCGAATGCGAGTTCATATCATTTTTTTCGCTGGCTAAGCCATAGCGGAAAACGGATGATGAAGCTAAGGAACAGCACCATCAGCACGAGAAGAGCGGATGTTTTCTCGGCAATTTGTTGTGCGTCTGCCACCAGCGCTTCGGATTGAATGTACCACAAGTGAACGGGAAGAGTCGCCCCTTCAGAGAACAGGTGGAAATCCCACATCTCCCCAGATGACGATGTTCCGCCGACTAGCAAAATGATTGCTGATTCGCCGAATGCCCGGCATGCGACAAGGCTGACGCCGGTCAGGATGCCTTTCTTGGCGGCGGGGAGTACGGTTTTGATGATCGTCTGTGCTTTCGTCGCGCCCAAAGCAAAGGAGGCTTCCCTCCATGTTGAAGGAACAGCCGTGATGGCTTCTTCCGAGACACGGGCCAACACAGGAAGATTGAGCAATGCCAATGTAATGGATGCTCCTAAAATAGTGACGCCGATTTGAAAATATTCCACGAACAATGCATAGCCGAATAAACCGAACACGATCGATGGGACGGATGCCAAGCTTTCAATGGCGCCCCGAACCCATTCCATGATTCGGTTGTTCGGAGCATATTCAGCTAGAAAAATACCTGCCCCGATCCCTATGGGCAATGATAAGAGCAAAGATAGCACGAGAATATAAATGGAGTTCCATAAAAACGGCCCGACTCCTCCTCCAGCGTCAATTTCTTCCGGCGGTCCAATGAGGAAATGGATATTAATATTTGGAAGTCCTTTTTTCACAATCGTATAAAGAAGGGCTAAAATGACAAAAAAGACGGCTAAAGAAATGATGATGACCACACCGAGTATGAGTCGATTCATGAGACGCCGGATGTGGAGCCGGCTCGTTTTTTCATGAAGTAGGGTAGCTTGGTCGTTCATGATGCTCCTCCTTTCAGGCGCAACCGGCGAATGAGCATAATAAGCGAAATCGAGATCATAAGCAGCAAAAGCGCCATCATATAAAGGGCATGGTTTGTCGTCGATTGAAAATCGACATTTAAAATTTGCATGACGATATGGCTAGTCAACACGCTTGACGGAGTGACCAAATCAAATCCCCATTGCGCTACGTTGCCGATGACCATCACTACAGCCATCGTTTCGCCGATAGCGCGTGCCATTCCGAGGATGACAGCGGCGGCGATGCCTGATTTCGCAGCAGGGAGCACCACTCGAACGATCATTTGGAATGTTGTTCCCCCAAGCGCATAGTTTGCTTCCCGCCATTCGTTTGGAACGGCGCAGAGGGCGTCATCAGTAATACGGGTGATGGTCGGCAAAATCATGATCGATAAAACGAGAGCAGCGGCGAGAAATCCGTCGCCGACCGGGGCTCCCGTGTGCTCGCGGATCCATGGAATGAGCAAGGTGGCTCCCAAATAGCCATAGACGATCGAAGGGATGCCGACCAATAAATCAAGCAGCGTGCGAAGCCATTGCCGCAGCCATGGGGGGGCGATTTCCGCGATAAACACAGCCACACAAATCGAAATCGGCGTTGTGATCAACAGAGTCACTAAGGTTAAATACAATGTACCGGCGATAAAAACGGCGGCTCCATATTTGCCGTGTTCCGGGTCCCAATGGGGGGAGAAGAAAAATTCCGAAAGTGATACGTCCCGAAACACGAGAAAACCGGTTTCACTCACGAATAGGACGATGGCGCCCAATACGGCGCCAAGGAATATGACGCTTCCAAGACATAGAAAACGGAAAAAGCGGTCGGCAGTATATTTGACGGTCCATCGGCTTTGACGATGGGCTGTTAACAAGTTCATTGCGTCAGTCCAATCGGGCGATTGTTTCTCCATTATGTGCCTCCTCCTTCCCTCTGTTGGCGGAAAATCAGCCTCTCCTTCCCGGTGGAGAGGCTGATTGGTGTTCTGTTACTTCACAGGGATAAACTTCAGTTTTTTCAAAGAGCCGTGTTGAAACTTTTGGCTTAGGATATAATTGATAAATGCTTTGTCGGCCCCTTTCGCTTCGCCTTTTGTCAATAAGTAGCCATAGCCGTAGAATACGTATTTCCCACTGGCGGCGTTGGCTGTTGTTGCTTTTACACCGTTGATGCTCACCGCTTTAATTCCGCCTTTGACATAGGCCAAGTCGACAAATCCGATGGCGTTTGGATTGGAAGAAACTGCATTGACCATATCCCCTGATTTTTGTACTTCTTTGTAGTTGTCTCCGGATGTTTTGATGGCATGTCCATCCATGATTTTGTCTTCAAAGTTAACGCGCGTTCCAGAGCCTTTTGCGCGGTTGATGACCACGATTTCTTCGTCTTTCCCGCCGACTTGTTTCCAGTTGGTGATTTTGCCTTCATAAATGTCTTGAATTTGCTGGACTGATAGATTGTTCACGGCATTGTTTTTGTTAACGATGACAGCGAACGGAATTTTGGCGATTTTGTATGCTTTTAATCCTTTGTAAGCAGGAAATCCACCGACTGCGCGGGTCGCATCCCAATCGCAGGCGCCGATGGTCGCGACGCCTTTAGCGACGGATTGTGGACCGGCGATGGACGAGGAACCTGAGACAACAATTTTCACTTTCGGATGATGCTTTTTAAATTCCTTTGCTGCCTGTTGGGTTAACGGCAATAAAGCGGTGGAGCCGGCGACCACAATTTTTCCGGATACTTCGGCCGCGTCAGCACGGTATTGAGTCGTGAAGGCAGCGCCAATTAGCAAAGCTGACGAAAGAACAGCGGCAGCCATCCGTTTCCATAGCGTAGTTCGTTTCATAGCAAATCCCTCCATGGATTCATTTTTAGGGACCTAGGCGGCCCTTGCTTTTTCATGATCATTTTGTCATATCGATCCAGCGTCCGTTGCGGAGAATCGATATTTTTTCCCCGTTCTCGGTCGCGATCGTCACGGCGATTTGATTGTCATATGGTGACGGCGCGATCGAGGTGATTTCGTTTTTCGTACTTCCCATCGTTGTCCATGAGCTTGTGGACGGGTCGAAGATGCGAATCGTGTAGATGCCGTTCGTTTCAATAGCGACATAGATCCGGTTTTTGACAACGACCGCGTCAATGATGTTCTGGTCGGCAAGCAGTGTTTGCTCATTTCCGTTTCTAGTCCGTTTTAATGACGGTCGAGCGGTTTCACTGTCGATTGCACTTACATAGACGATTTCACTGTTCGAAAGAAATGCACTGTTGACTTTATTGTCCGGCGACGAGGTTAATGGCGTCGGCTGTTTGTTCGCGGAGGAGAGATCCACGAGAAACAGCTGCGGATCTGTCCCGCTTGTATCAATGGAATCAACATCCGTTTTTTGATCGTCGGTGTAGTTTGTTTTTCCTTCATTGGCAACGGTGTACAACAGCTTCGTTCCATCCGGGGATAGACGAAGGTCCGTTTTATATTTCACTTTGTCATCAATCAATTTGTTGATGCTGCCTGTTTCCAAGGACACAACAGCGATTGCTTCATTGTTGCTTCCGTAAATGCAATAGAGTGAGCGGCCGTCGTTGGACCAAACGAAATCCGTTTTCACTTCGTCATCGTCGCCGATTTGTTTGACGACGTTGGAGGATAAATCGATGATAAACAAATGGCCGTTTTCATCGACGTAAGCCGCTTTTTTTCCATCAGGTGATAACGTAAGATCCATTTCGTTGATGGAACGGATGGCCGTTCGCGAGCGAATGTCCAAAAGCAGTGAAGAGGCTTCATCCGGTCGGCTGATGAGCAATGTATTTTGATCGATCCATTGTGGATTGATGCTCGTTCCTTTGATGAAACCAGACGTGGCGATAAATCGATCTTCCTTCTCGATCTCTCCCCCTAGTGCATAGACGAGGGCGGACAGATTGATGTACGGCACCCCGTTTTGAATGAATGGCGCGGTCGGCAAAGAGATTTTTTTGCCGCCGGCGTTCAATACATAACTAAACGGGTGGAAGAGAATTGTCCGGTTTCCTTTTTCCACCTTAACCATGCTCGTTTTTTTGTCAACGTGCACAGTAGCGCCAAAAGCAACGGCAACATCATTGACTGAATAAAAAGATGTCTGTCCTAACACGAGACCGTGAATCGTGGCAGTGGAGCCGTTCACTTGCCATGTCTCGCGAAATGGGTGAAAGCTGCCGGATGTTGACACGATGGCAACGCCAGCTTCTGCTTTCCATTGTCCGCCTAAGAGAGCGGCGATTTGCTTGGCATCGACGTACAGTTCTTGACCAAAACGCTGTGGGACGACAGACAATGAAACGGATTTGCCATTCACCAATGCCGCTTTTTTCCCCGTCTGAAGCACGATCCGTACATTGGGAGATGTACGTCGAATTTCATAATATTGGTGTTTTTGATCATACCGATAATCGGCTGAAAACAGCTTGGCCATATCGCTCCCCGCCAATAAAACAGTTCCCGAACGATGGAGCGAACGGATCGTCATCAATTTGCCGTTGACATTGACAATATAGTGAGATGCGGCTGTATTCTTTTCCGCTGCGGCATAGGCATGGCCATCGAGAGCCGTCCATGATGAGGGGGAAGCCGCCAGCAAAGCTGTCGCCATGACAGTTCCGGCAATGATTTGTTTCACGAGAGCCTCTCCTTTCTATTTTTCCTTTTGCATGAGAAGCGGGTTTCATTGTTTGATGGAAAGCAACCCTCCTTTCCATTCAAAGGATTTAAGAAATTTTTCCTAAGCATAAACGATTATATGAGAAAAGTGTAAAAGGAATATTTTGTTTTATTTAAAGTGTATTAATATTTTGTGTTTTCGTTGTTAATTTCACTATGCAACGCATTTCTATATAACTGTAGATGAGCATTTTTCATTACAATAATTTCCATGCCCTAAGAGACAAACAGGGGACCCCTTAGGCGACATGGAGCTGTTTTTTGATCACATCAATGGGAATATCTTGCTTCGCGGCATCGTAGATGAACTCGACGACGCTGTGCCCTTTCCGAGACCGAAGAAGCTCCAGGCCGGAAGAGAGGTCTTGCTGAGATTCGGCGATGCTGTATACGCAGGCTAAGAGCACCACGGCCCAATACCGTTTCACCGCCCGAATGTGACGAACACGGTACCCATCGAGCTTCAGCTGGTCTTTGGCCTGCCGGAAAAAGCATTCGATCGTCCAGCGCTGGGCATAATAACGCAAGATCTCTTCATCGCCTAGCTCCCGGTCGGTGCTCAAGACGACATGGAGATGATCTGGCGTCATCGGTTCATCCGCCTTCCAAGCCAGCAGCACCACCGCGTCATCGAGGCCATGGATCGCTCCCTCGTAGCGATACACGCGGTAACGCTCCTTCCCCACCGTGACGAGGCGGGTGTCGTTGGGCTCGATATAGCGGGCGAACTTCTTCGCTTGGATGGCGATACCTTTCGGATAGAGAATCCGGTTCGTCTTGAGCATGGCGATGACATGGAATCCTTGTTTCAGGCAGGCTTCGATGAGCGCTTGGGACGGATACCACGAATCCATGAGCACATACACCGGCTGAGCCCGTTTCCCCTTGAGCGAGGAAAGCATCTCGATCGCTAGGTCGATCTTGCTTCTTCCCGCCGTCTTGTCATACAGACGAAAGGCGAACGGGAACGCTTGCGAGAAAGTATGCACCATCAGCCAAACGAGCGAATGCCCCCAAACGGATTGATGATCTTTGTGCGAGTAGTGCCAATCACACCCTTGAATGGCGCGGGCAGCCCGTGACGAAGGCTTCGTTTTTTGGCAAATCGTATCATCAATCGAAACAAAAAGGGGTTGATTCTCCTGTTTGGCGATTCGCTGGATGCGATGAAGGATCCATTGCTGGAGTTTGCGAAGCAACGTCTCTTCATCCCAAGGGCTTTTCGTGAAAAAATGGCTGAGCGTGGTTCGATGATTGGGATGAAAACTCCAGTGATGGACATCGGTCAATGTTCCCGAAAATCCCTTGGTAGTCAAGGCATCCACAATATGAACGAGATGCTTGATGACCGGTTTCGAGAAATCAAGCGCCAATCCCAGCGTCATGAAAAACTTGTGGATTCCTTGATGATGTGCTCATCGATTCATGAGACATGAACCTCCTTGCGGGTAGTTTGAGCACATCTATTTTACTCAAGGAGCTGGGTTCATGTCTCCTTTTTTGTTTAGCTGTCAATTTATGTTAGCAAATTTGCTCATCTACAGTATATAAGTTGCAATAAAGAATTTCCGAGAATCATTTGGTGAAGATTTGGATGTTTTAAAGAAAAATAAACCCGCCTCGACATGGGCGGGTTTTTTCTGTCAATCCAAATACTTCTCGCATAACGATACAAACTTTCCATCTGACTTTAGCCCTTCCAAAATGCTTCGCAACATTGCACTTCTTTTGGGAAGCTGCTTCTCGAACTCTGCCACAAATGTGTCCTTGTCCCACTGTGATTTGCCAGCGTGATAAAACAGTTTTTCTAGGCGTTCCAACTCGTTGGCAGTAAAGCCAGTGGCTAAGGCCAGAATCGCAAAGCTTTTGTGCTCCTTGTTCACCATATCTAAGAGTAACGTAATGGCGTCGGTGGCTAGACTTAATTTTGCTTCAAGATCCTTGATTCTTTCCTCGTCCATAAGTATCCTCCTTGTACTATAGTAATACCCAGTCTACCAATTTTGAAATGATCCAACCAACCTGTCTCGCTGTACTCAGATGAAAGGTCTTTCTAAGAAGCTGTGTCAAGGATTCATTCGACATCGGAATGAAAAAAATCCTCCTGATTTTCGTCGGAAGGGTACGAAATGTGAGGTCGAAATCAACATCATGAACGAGGGAACGAAGAAAGGATTTGATGCTTTGCCAAATGGTTTTACTGGCGCCTATCATGAAAAGCATGGCAGCTGATTTTAGCCGAACTTTTTGTTCTAATCATAGAACGAGGGCTGGATCGCGATGTTGGTGTTTGATCGTGTTATTCAAGTTTTGGAGCGGATTTTTCGCAAAAAGTATTAACCGTACAGTGCAGAGGTGGGTGATTTTCTTTTATAATAAATATGTCTTTACACCGATAATGACAGGAGGATATACATGAATCAACCGACGATTTCCCAGCGCAAGCTGTTAGGCATTGCCGGCCTTGGCTGGCTGTTTGACGCGATGGATGTCGGCATGTTGTCGTTTTTGATGGCCGCCTTGCAAAAAGACTGGAACTTGACAGCCGAACAAGTCGGCTGGATCGGCAGCGTCAACTCGATCGGCATGGCCGTTGGGGCGCTCGTGTTTGGGTTGCTTGCCGACCGGATCGGCCGGAAACATGTTTTTCTTGTCACATTGTTATTATTCTCGATCGGCAGCGGGCTGTCGGCGCTGACGACGACGTTGGCGGCGTTTTTGGCACTTCGCTTTTTGATCGGCATGGGGCTTGGCGGCGAGCTGCCGGTCGCGTCAACGCTCGTCTCGGAAGCGGTGCCAGCTAAGGATCGCGGCCGGGCTGTTGTGCTGCTTGAAAGCTTTTGGGCCGGCGGCTGGCTGCTGTCGGCGCTCATCTCGTATTTCGTCATACCAGCCTATGGATGGCGGACGGCGTTATGGCTGGCGGCCGCACCGGCGCTGTACGCCATTTACTTACGCCTCCGGCTGCCCGACTCACCACGGTTTATGGCAACGAAAAAAGAGGGAACGGTATGGAGCCATATCGCCCACGTATGGTCGGCGCCGTACCGGAAGGAAACGACGATGCTTTGGCTTCTTTGGTTTTGTGTCGTCTTTTCGTATTACGGCATGTTTTTATGGCTGCCAAGCGTCATGGTCATGAAAGGATTCAGCTTAATTAAAAGCTTTGAATACGTGCTTGTGATGACGATCGCCCAGTTGCCTGGCTATTTCAGCGCCGCATGGCTGATCGAGCGGGCCGGGCGGAAGTTCGTCTTGATCACATATCTGCTTGGCACAGCGGCAAGCGCCTACTTTTTCGGCACGGCCGAGTCGCTTGCGGGGTTGATGGCGGCTGGCATTTTCTTGTCGTTTTTCAACTTAGGCGCTTGGGGAGCGCTGTATGCGTACACGCCGGAGCAATACCCGACGTCGATTCGTGCGACCGGCGCCGGCATGGCGGCGGCGTTTGGCCGCATTGGCGGCATCTTCGGCCCGCTGTTCGTTGGCTCGCTTGTCGCCAAAGGGGTGTCCGTGACGGCGATTTTCACTCTGTTCTGCCTGTCTGTCCTTGTCGCCGTCCTCTCGGTCACTGTTCTTGGCAAAGAGACGAAGCAACAGGAACTCGCCTAAGTTGACAAACAGAAACAGGGGCTATACCTTAAGGGTAAGCCCCTTTTGGTTTGGGAAAAATGAGAGAGGCGGTGGATTGTCCGTTGTGTCCGTCTGTATCCGTTGTCATCCCGACATACAATCGCCCATATCCGCTTGCCGAGCTGCTTGAAGCGTTAAGCCGGCAGACGTACAAGCCGTTTGAGGTCATCGTTGTGAACGACGGCGGCGAGCCGGTCGATGATGTCGTCGCCTTGTATCCGGAGCTGGACATCGGCGTCATTGACCGCCGCGACAACGAAGGACATGTCGCGGCCCGCAACGCAGGCGTCCAAGCGGCGCGTGGCGAGCTCATCATGCTTTGCGACGACGATGATCTAGTGTTGCCGTGTCATCTCGAGCGGATGGTCGCGGCGCTCGAGCATGCGGACTTCGCCTATGCCGATGCGGAAATTGTCCAGTATCGGGTCGAAAACGATCAGCGCATCCCGTTCGCTCGCTTCTTATTTGCCTATGAGTACGATTTGGAAGCCATGCGGACGTTTTCAACGTACGTCCCGTCCGGGAGCGTGTATCGCAAGTCGCTTCATGACGAAATCGGCAGCTTTGACCCGTCTATCCACAACTATTGGGATTGGGACTTCTTTTTGCGTGCTGCCTCTGTGTGTCGCGTCACCCGTGTCGCGGCGGCGACCGTGTTGTATGCGTTCAGCGCGGATGGCGACAACATGTCGCGACAGCTCGACGACAGGCGGCGCCAATATTTGCGGCGGCTTTGCGAGAAGCATGGGCTCGGCGATTTGCCGGTGAAAAACTTTTGGCTTTTGCTTGACGAGCCGGAAGTCGCGCGCCGCCGCGCCGAAAGTGAAGTCATCTGGGACGGCCAGCCGATCGTGTCGCGGTTTTGGATGCAAAAAAAGAGAGGCAACTATTGACAGAGGTTTTGCGGGTTTGTTATTATAATGAGCAAAATCGTATAGCGAATCGCGATGACGGATCAATAGTAGTTAACCCTCTCTTCCAAAGCGAGCCGGGGATGGTGGAAGCCCGGTGAAGACGGTTAATGAAACGGCAGTCCGGAGCGGAAATGGAAAAAGGGGATGCGCTGTTTGCGCATCAACTAGGGTGGAACCGCGGGAGCTACGCTCTCGTCCCTAGGCGTCATGCCTAGGGGCGAGGGCATTTTTGATTTGTTGGCACCATACACATGTGAAGGAGGATGATAACATGGCTGCAACCATGGAAGAAATCGTTGCCCACGCGAAACATCGCGGCTTCGTGTTTCCGGGGTCGGAAATTTACGGTGGGCTGGCGAATACGTGGGATTACGGCCCGCTCGGCGTTGAGCTGAAAAACAACATCAAACGGGCGTGGTGGAAAAAATTCGTCCAAGAGTCGCCGTACAACGTCGGTTTGGACGCCGCCATTTTAATGAACCCGAGAACGTGGGAAGCGTCTGGCCACTTAGGCAACTTCAACGATCCGATGGTCGACTGCAAACAGTGCAAAGCGCGCCATCGCGCCGACAAGCTGATTGAGCAGGCGCTTGAGGAAAAAGGGATCGAGATGATCGTTGACGGCTTGCCGCTAGCGAAAATGGATGAGCTGATCCGCGAGCATGGCATCGCCTGTCCCGAATGCGGCAGCCGCGACTTTACGAACGTGCGCCAGTTCAACTTAATGTTCAAAACGTACCAAGGCGTCACCGAGTCGAGCGCCAACGAAATTTATTTGCGCCCGGAGACGGCGCAAGGCATTTTCGTCAACTTTAAAAACGTCCAGCGCACGATGCGCAAAAAATTACCGTTTGGCATCGCGCAAATCGGCAAAAGCTTCCGCAACGAGATCACGCCAGGGAATTTTACGTTCCGCACGCGTGAGTTCGAACAAATGGAGCTCGAGTTTTTCTGCAAACCGGGCGAAGAGCTGAAATGGTTCGACTACTGGAAGCAATTTTGCAAGGAGTGGCTGTTGTCGCTCGGCATGAACGAAGACCATATCCGTCTGCGCGATCATGCGAAAGAAGAGTTGTCCCACTACAGCAACGCCACCACTGACATCGAGTACCGCTTCCCGTTCGGTTGGGGCGAGCTGTGGGGCATCGCGTCGCGCACCGATTACGACTTAAAGCGGCATATGGAATACTCGGGCGAGGACTTCCATTATCTCGACCAAGAAACGAACGAACGCTACGTGCCGTACTGCATTGAACCGTCGCTTGGTGCCGACCGCGTCACGCTGGCGTTTATGATCGATGCCTATGACGAGGAAGAACTGGAAGACGGCACGACCCGGACGGTCATGCATTTGCATCCGGCGCTCGCACCGTACAAAGCGGCCGTCTTGCCGCTGTCGAAAAAGCTCGCTGACGGGGCGCGCCGCATTTACGAAGAGCTCGCGAAACATTTCATGGTTGACTACGACGAAACCGGCTCGATCGGCAAGCGGTACCGCCGCCAAGACGAAATCGGCACGCCGTTTTGCATTACGTACGACTTTGAGTCCGAACAAGACGGCCAAGTCACCGTCCGCGACCGCGACACGATGGAACAAGTGCGGCTGCCGATCGGCGAGCTCAAAGCCTTTTTGGAGGAAAAGATCGCTTTTTGATGACAAGAACGGAGGCTGTCTCAACAAGTCGATTTAGCGATCTTTTGAGACAGCTTCTTTCTTTTATACAAAGTGGGAAGTCCGAAGACTTGCAGGTCACAGTAATGTCGCCACAACATCGTGGTATTTGAAAGACAGTTATAGCGATCTCGCTGATGCGGTCAATGCGTTGCCGAAATTTTAACATCAAGATGGATGACAGTTTTGGCATCGGAGCTGTCCAAGTACATTTAGAGACTATATAGAAAAAATGCCCTGGAGGGTAGAATTTCAGGGCATTTTTTTGTTCCCTTTCCGGGAAGAGTCAATTAAACTACGAAACCTTCAAAATTTACCTACCTTGTTAAAAAACATCTTAGTAAGGTTTACAATCACTAAGATCTTCCTTGCTGGTCATTAATAAATAGCTGGAAGAAATTTTCAATTTAGCATTGCTGCTCTAATAAAATCATATACGGGTTTAATCATTTTTGGTCCTCCATTGTAAGTGGTACCATTGACACTAAAACTGCCTCTATGAACAGCAATGATTTCATTTGATGAATTTAATAAAGAAGAACCGGATTGCCCATTGTAAGTATCAATTTGATAAAATGCAAGTTCATTGGTTTCTTTTGAAATAGAGCCAGTCATTCCCCATTGAGAAACTTCGTTATACTGTTCGATTTTATCCCCTGGGTATCCATAAAGTTTTGCTGATGTACCTTGAATGCTAGATACTTGTCTTAATGGAAGGTATCCAACTACATCACCAATATTTTTTCCTAAGTATGTGCTAAGCTTAAGTACTGCAAAGTCTTGAGTTGGATCGCCTGTTTGAACATAGTTGCTTGTAATATAATAATCTACTATTTGATATACCCCATATGAATACATATTATTATTGACAGCGGGATATACATGACCGTTTATCGCACCAGACTGATTTGTAACATCCATAACACAATGTGCATTTGTAAGGACTTTATCTTTCCCAATAACAGTTCCTGTGCAAGTATACCAACCATCTCTAAATTCTAATTCAATGTACGCGATTTGTCTGTGAGGAGTGACTGAAGTATTGGAAACCTTTGTACGACCATCAGCACCAATAACGACCTGAGGGAAATATTCATTTGGAGATTTACCACCTATATATGTTGTTTCAGGGGTTAAATTATATTTGTAAGGTTTATTTTTTTTGAAATCCGTATTTATCTCTGTTTTTGGAAGAACTTCACCGGTACCTTCCGAGCCTTCCGTGACTAAAGATTTGGAATTCTTTAACTTTTTCATGTAGTCTTCATACTTAATGACTTCACCTTTTGAATTAATCATGTCATAAGCATTATTACTATTTTTTTGAGCGTTGACGGTTTTTGGGGCATTAATTATGGGCGAAATGATAAACCCAACCATTACTAAAATGATAAATCCAATTTTTTTCATATAAGTAGCCCCCTTTATGAATTTTTCAAAATTATTATAACAAAATAGTTTATATATTTGAATTATTTATAAAATTATAATTACATAGGTTCAATCTTTATAACTTCGACTTTGCCCGGATACGATTCTAAAATCTCTGAATACCACACTTTTACTTTTTGTCCATTTTTTATTCCCCTCAAAGTACCAAACCCCTTAATCCATAACTTACTCATATTATATTTTCTTCTTAATTCCTGTATTGTTAATTTATTTGCGTCTTCCTGAACAAAATCTGGATCTTCAACTAAATATACTTCCCCTTCTTTCATAATTATAAAACCTTCCAAAGTAGCTTCTTGATTAAGAGATTGGTTAGTTCTATATTCGTTAAAGAAAAATAATAATACTATAAAACCTAAAATAGTACTCACTAAAATATATCTTTCCATACGCTTGCCTCCTTATCTTTTATATTTTTGTGTTATATAATGGTTTATCTTCTATAGATCCATAGTTTTCCCTTCCCAAGATAACAGAGCATTTTATAGTAATACATATTCAGTATATTCCTCACATTTCGCACCCTAACAGGGTAGAAAGAAAGGATTTTTTATTTCGTTTTTTAGAATAACATTTCGAGATGATGTATAAAATTTTGTGTAAAGCATTTTACTAGATCAAAAGAAAAAAGGTAGGGTATTCTCTGATTTGGACAAAAACACATTCCAGAGAAAGGAGTACCCTACCTATGTCTAAAAGAAATATACCGAATGTCGACTGGGCAAATCAACTGGAAAGCGTCATTCGTCAGTTTGTGAAGGAAAAATTAGAGCTGATTATGCGGGAAGAAATCAAACATTTCCTCGAAATCGAACAGGCTGGAACGCCGAATATGAGAAACGGCTACTATCAGCGAAATCTAGATACGCAATATGGCCGGATTGAGGGTCTTTTGGTTCCAAGAGACCGAAACGGGGAATTTCAAACACAGTTGTTTGCCCCTTATCAACGCCACACCGGCTGGCTGGAGGAAGCCATCATTAGGATGTATCAAAGTGGCATGAGTACACGGGAAATTGGCAAGTTTATCGAACGAATTCTAGGAAATGCTTATTCTCCAGCGACGATCAGCCGGATTACCGATGTCGTGAAGGAAGACATCGAGAAATGGCACAATCGTCCTCTACATCAGCGTTATTCGGTCTTATATTTGGATGGTTTATACGTAAAACTTCGTCGCGAAACCGTGGAGAAAGAAGTCATTTATGTGGTGTTAGGGGTGAACGAAGAAGGATATCGCGAAATTCTTGATTTCTTTGTGGGAGGACAAGAAAGTGCCTATGTATGGCAAGAAATTCTTCAAAACCTCTACCAAAGAGGCGTCAAGGAAGTGCTTCTGGGCGTATTCGATGGTCTTCCGGGGCTGGAGGAAGCTTTTCGCTCGGTTTATCCGAAAGCCGATGTGCAGCGTTGTGTCGTTCACAAAGTACGTAATACCTTACATCGTGTTCGGAAAAAAGATCAATTTGAAGTGGCAGAGGATCTCAAACTGATTTATCGCGCCCCGAATAAGAAGATAGCGTTACAGATGTTTCAACAGTTTGAGTCGAAATGGTCCAGCAAATATCCAAGAGAAGTTCAATCTTGGGCCAATGAGTTGGATGTCCTCCTTACATTTATGGATTATCCAAGCAGTATTCGAAGTGTGATTTACACGACGAATGCCATCGAACGAACGATCAAGGAGATTCGGAAACGCCTAAAGCCGATGAACAGTTTGAGCAGTTTAGAAGCCGCTGAAAAAGTCGTGTATTTGACCATTCAAGATTTTAATGAGAAATGGGCAGGGCGAAAGTTACGAGGATTTGCCGAAGCGCATGAAGCCCTTCAACGAATGTTTGAAGAACGCTACAATTAACCAAATATTGTAAATAAACAAATAAGCAAAGAAAGGGGATTTCCTCTGTCCACACAGGAGACTGAATATTCAGTCTCCTGTGTGGAGAAAATCAGTCCCCTATCAATTCAAATCCATTTCAGAGAAACCCTACCCCATTTACATTACACAAAATTCTTGACGGTACCCATTTCGACCAAGTAACTATTCAGCGACATAATAAAGTGAGTTGAATAGTTTTTGTATTTCTTGTCTATGATGTGAATACCCATAGACAAGAAGGTGAATCACATGTTGACGGTACAACAAGCTGTATTGACAATGGAGAGCCTCATGGGCAAAATCCAACAACAAAACCAGTTCATTCATCAGCTCATCCAAGAAAACGAACAGTTGCGTCAGAAAAACAAACACTTGAGCAAAGAAAATGAACGACTCAGAGGTCGCATTCAAGAGCTGGAAGCACGCACGAAAAAAAACAGCTCCAATAGCCATTTGCCCCCATCCTCTGACCGTTTTGCCCGCCCTCGTTCTTCACGTAAGCCATCTGGCAAAAAGCCAGGCGGACAAGAAGGACATCGTGGAACGACGCTCCGTCAAGTGGAACATCCCCATCATCGTGTCGTCCATCGTGTGAACAGGTGTCAAGGATGTGGGGCTTCTTTGTGTGAAGTCCAACCTTTCAAAGTCGATGTCCGTCAAGTGTTCGATCTCCCTCCTGCGGCGATCGAAGTCACCCAACACGAGCGTGAGGTGAAATCGTGTCCGCATTGCCAATGTGTCCAACAAGCCCCGTTCCCACCACACGTAACGAATCATGTGCAATATGGCCCACGACTCATTGCGCTCGTTGTTTATTTACACCATATTCAATTGATTCCGTACAAGCGTTTAAGTGAGATGATCGAAGCGTTATATCAGCACTCGATCAGCACAGGAACTCTTACCAATATGGTGAAACGAGGACGCGAAGCGCTGGAACCCAACTTGGACATCATCGAAGAAACTTTGCTGGATTCCAACATCTTGCATGTCGATGAAACGAGTTTGCGCATCGAAGGGAAACGGGCATGGGTTCCTATCGCGTGCACATCGAAATATACGTACGTGGCTCCTCACGCTTCCCGTGGAAAGAAAGCGACCTAGACATTAGGATTCTTCCCCGATATCAAGGGACGATGATGCATGATGCGTTCGGTACGTACCCGAACTGTAAATTATCATTTTATTTCAGCACAAAACACCCATTTTTTTGCACATTCTTTCAGAAATCCCTCTCCCCTTTTCTGAAGGAATGTGCTAATTTTTTTGTGAATTGTTTCGGACGAAGATTTCCATTCGTTTCAAGGGGGGGGAGGAAGTGTGATCCAGTTTCACGACTTTGGCATTGACATTCAAACGTATACGGATCGTGGGAAAGGGAACGATTTTCCTGATGTAAACCAATGTCCCCACTGTCTATCCCGCCGCCCCTTGCATCGTCACGGGTATTACCAACGCTATGCGTTGACGGCAGAGGGGGAGTATCACCTTTGGATCGCACGATATCGTTGTCAGGAATGCCGCAAAACCGTGAGTGTGCTGCCTTCATTCCTCCTCCCGTATGTTCAATATACCCTATCCGTCATCTGGCAAGCGGTCAAAGCATGGCTCGAACCACCAGAACAAGGAGCGAAGACCAAACAGGTTGATTTTCCCACCAAGGGGGTCATTTTGTTTTATGTCCGACGATTTTTCCGGAATCTCCCCCGCTTGCATCACGTGGCGGCGAGGAGATGGGAGATCATCGGCCCTGTGGGGAACGCAAGAACCGAACGGGCCGTCTGGTGGATGCAGCTCTTGGAGGGACGGGGGGTGGGCTCGATCATCCAAGACCTGTGGGCCAACGAGAGATGGCATCTGTTTGCAGATTAAATCACATCCTAAATTTCTATTAAAAACCAAAAAAGGGGACTGTTGATGTTTCCACAAACCCTTCCTCTCGACGAATCTCGAGCCGTTTCGTAAGATAGGGGACAGAGGGACCGGGACGGTCCAAAATCACAGAGAGGCAAGGAGGAGATCCGGATGGATGAATCGATGAGACACGATATCGCCCTGTTTCGGTACGGGCTGATCGCTCCGTTGGTGAATGGGCAGGTGGAACCCAAAGCGTATTTGAATGAGGTGGGCGGGCGAGTGCACTCGATTCCTCATCAAGGGGACAAACTCATTGCGACGAAGACGATTCTGGATTGGTGTGCTCGATACAAAAAAGGGGGCTTCGACGCCTTGAAGCCGAAGCGCCGTTCGGACCGCGGCCGCTCCAGACGTCTGTCGCCCGATGATGAGGATCATATTCTAGCGTTGAGGAAGGAACATCCCACCATGCCCGTTACCGTTTTCTATGAACAACTCACCAAGCAGGGGGACATTCCTACCACCCTCTCATATTTTACTATATATCGACTGTTGAAAAAACACAACCTAGTGGGAAAAGAAATCTTGCCGATGCCGGAGCGAAAGCGTTTTGCGTATGACCAGATCAATGAGCTATGGCAAGGAGACTTATCCCATGGACCCACGATTCGCGTCCATGGGAAAGCCCAGAAAACGTTTCTGATCGCTTATATCGATGACTGCTCGCGGTTGGTGCCGTACGTATAGTTTCCCTTCGGAGAAGTTTGACGGGCTGCGGGTCGTCACAAAGGAAGCGGTGCTTCGTTGCGGGAAGCCGAAACGCATTTACTCGGACAACGGGAAAATTTACCGGTCCGAGGTGCTGCAGTATGCGTGCGCCGAGATGGGGATTACGCTCATCCACACCCAGCCGTATGACCCGCAAAGCAAAGGGAAAATCGAACGGTTCTTCCGCACCGTACAGACGCGGTTTTATCCGCTGTTGGAGCTGGATCCGCCGAAGTCGCTGGACGAGTTGAACGAGCGGTTCGGGAAGTGGCTTGAAGAAGCGTATCACCGAAAACCACACGCCTCACTGGACGGAAAAACGCCGCATGAGGTGTTTCAGTCCCAAGTGGAACGAGTGGTGTGGGTCGAAGACATCGACTGGCTGGATGCGATTTTTCTGAAACGGGAGCACCGCAAGGTGAAAGCCGATGGCACCATCACCTTAAACAAGCAGCTGTATGAAGTGCCGCCCCGGTTTATTGGACAGTCGATTGAACTCCGCTATGATGAACGAGGCGTCTATGTGTACGAAGACGGCAAACGGGTGGCGGAAGCCATTCGGGTACGTTTGGAGGATCACGCCCATGTGAAGCGTCACCGGTCGCCGTTTGCGGAAGTTCCAGCGAAGGAGGGAGAACACGGTGTATAAATCGTTCTACTCTCTTTCACGGGAGCCGTTTGCGAAAGAAACCGCCCCGTCCGAGGCGTATCAAGGGGCAGCGTTTCAAGAAGCGCTGCGGGCGCTGGAGTACGTGAAACGAACCCGGGGAATCGGGCTGTTGACCGGAGAACCGGGGGCGGGCAAGACATTCGCCCTTCGGGCGTGGAAAGAATCGTTGTCCCCTTCTTTGTATCACGTGGTCTACTTCCCGTTATCGACTGGAGGCGTGATGGATGTTTACCGCGGGCTGGCCCTTGGGTTGGGGGAAGAACCGAAATACCGCAAGGTGGATCTCTTCCGCCAAATCCAGCAGGCCATTGAGCGGTTGTATCATGAACGGCGGATCACACCGGTGTTGATATTGGACGAGATGCATTTAGCGAAGGATGCCTTTTTACAGGACATCGCGATCTTGTTCAACTTTGAGATGGATTCCACCAACCCCTTTGTCTTGATGTTAGCTGGGCTGCCCCATTTACAGGGGAAGCTGCGGCTCAATCAGCACCGCCCTCTCGATCAGCGGATCATCATGCGATGCCGGATGGGGCCGCTCGAGAAGGAGGAGGTGGCGGGCTACATCGAGCATCGGATGAAACAGGCCGGGGCGAAGCATCCGATCTTCACTCCATCGGCGTTAGAGGCGATTGCCCTGCAGTCGCAGGGATGGCCTCGGGTGATCAACACGCTGGCTACGACATGCCTGCTGTACGGGCATCAGCTGAAAAAGGACGTCATTGACGAAGAAGTGGTACGTATGGCCACAGAGGAAATGGGGTATTAGCACGAAAGGGGCCGACTCGGCCTCTTTTGTGCTTTCTCTTTTCCAGCGGTCCACTAGGAGACCGGTGATTTACTTAACAACGCGGTAAAACCTATATTTTCTCAAATTCAGAAACCTTGATAAAACGTGCTTTTGTTTCTCATTCAGCTTCGTCGATTTCTCAAGTATCCTCGATTTAATCCTAGATACGGCTTTGCAATGTCACTTCTCAACTAGAAAAACCTTGGTGTATCGACTCTGCTTTTCACGTGTTCTCCCATTGATGAAGGTACTCAGCCGTTTTTCACCAGCCTTCTAGGCGCGCTGGAAATCTTCATCTGAAAAAGCGTGCAAACGTTCCGAAAGAATGTGCAAAATCCGGAACAATCCGCAAAAATTTTGCACATTATTTTGGAATCCGCCTGAAATAATTTGAAAAAGGGATTCTGAAATAATGTGCTAATTTACACCGAACTACACCGAAGCCACCCATGCCCTTTGTCACGCCCATCATTTGCGTGATCTGAAGAACTTCATCGAACAAGGGCAGACATGGGCCATGCGCATGACCACCTTTCTGTTCGCCGCCAAACAGGCGGTCGAAGCCCATCACGGTGCACTCCCGAACGAAGAAGCGAAACGATGGGAGCGTGTGTATGATCGCATCTTAGCGAAAGCACAGCACCGTTTGGAAACGATGACGCCCCTCCCGAAAAAGGCACTTGCCTTTGTTCGACGGCTTCAAAAACGAAAGGAAGAAGCGCTTCGTTTCTTGCGGGAAGTTCATGTTCCCTTTGACAACAACCAAGCAGAACGGGATCTTCGTATGGTCAAAGGGAAAGAGAACATCTCGGGCACGTTTCGTGACGAACCATTCGCCCCGTCTTTTTGTATCGCAAGAAGCATTGTTTCCACACTCACGAAACACGAAAAAAACGTGTGGAATTCGTTGTGTCGTCTGTTGAAAGGCGAGATATTCTTTCTACTACTTACTTAAGGCGTTTTCTATCACAGAAATGCCCGATTTGTGCTGGGTTTCTTTACATACTACTATCGGGGTGAATAGTTACCAAAAAAGAGCGCTTTAGACATGATCGAGAGTTTGGTCATCATGCCGTTGTTGTAAGGAATCCCCAGATTATACCATAAAAAACCTTCTAAGGGAAGGTGTATTTGGCATGCCTATCTTTCCATATTCCCACGGTCACAGCCTCCAAAGATATAGAGTGAAGCCTTGGAGGGAGTAGCTCCAAGGCTTCACTTGATGGCTATGGGGGTACCCTGTTTGTTTTTTTGTATATGGAAATTACTGAAACAAGAAACGCTCATCTACAGTAACAAATTTCAGTCGAAAAATGTCGACAAAAATATATATTCTTAATACTTTTTTTTTGGTAAATTGATAAGTATAAACTTAAAGAAGCAACTTGTGAATACGAAATTTTGAATGGAGGTGAAATTTTAATCATAGGTGATTAATGAAGTGGAATCTATTTATTTGTTGGAATATTTAGTGAAATGAGTGCTTGGTTAGCAAGACAAGAGCCAATTTCTCATGATCAATATTGATTCATTTGTTGAAGGATTTAGAGCATACTTCTAATAAGGGTGAAGAAAGGTGTGGTAGTGAGAATGAACGTCAGATGGATAAAAACAATGACAATTGCTACTATGGTTTCGATTTTTCTCTTTTCTCCCACTCTAGAGGTTTTTGCTATTAGTCAATCCAAGGATTACAGCATTCCTGGGGATCAGGGAACTTTGACTTCCAATGTGTGGCGTTCTACTTCACCTACTTATTCTGGGAATACGATACAATGGGATTGGCAAGCTTCAGCAGTTTACAGTGGCAATGGAACGGTAGAAATGATTAAGACTGAATGGTATAGTTCTGCCTCTTTAAGAAATTCTGCTTCTATTACCATGGGCGTTTCTGGGGATGGAGCTACCGCCGGATTATCATCCTCTTGGCAGACGGTTCAAACAAAAGTTAAATATTGGGAAAACAGCAACGGCGCTCAGAGCTCTTCATGGCGATCAAACATTGTTATTTCACCTTATAAAGACTATCGCTCTGATACCATTTCTACAATTAATACGGCATATGTAAAATTAAAGGGGGACCCGAGAACCTTTTATATTTCCGCAGGAGTTTAATCATTCGCTTTTCTGAGTATAATGTATGCAAAGTTTCGTCACATAATACATCTAGGAGGCCTGTGTTTAGTACAAATAATGATTTCACTCATTTCTCAATTAGAGAAACTAGGTAGAATGAGCTTTCTTTTTTGAATGAAAATGCCTCCGATTGATGTGTGACAGCGTTTTTTCACCAGCCTTCTAGAAGGCCGGTGAAAAACCGTTGATTCCCTTCATCAATGGGAGAACGTATGAAAAGCAGGGCCGATGCAACAAGGTTTTTCTCGTTGAGAAATGAGATAGCAAAGCGGTATCCACGATTCAAATCACCAGCCTTCTCGTGTTGTGTAAGACGAAGGATACTGTTCGAAGATTAGAGGGAGGGCTGGTGGAAATGGCTCTCCCCTTTGGCTCACGTTGGCTGACGTGAAACGGATTGTGAGTGAAATATTTGTGGATGCTCCAAAATTCATTTTCAATTATAGGATGAGAGTCATGAGAAAGATTTTTCTTTTTTGTACTGTGGTGCTTCTTTCTCTTCTTGTTGGGTGTAGTTCAGTAAGCACTGAACAAAAGAAGTATATTACATTTCCAGTATGCACTAATAATGATAAATGCAAAATTTTGTATCATCAATTTACACAGAAACTTGTCGCTTATAATTTGGTGACGCATGCCATTGAGCAACAAACTAATCGTCCCAATTTTTTCGTGTATGCATTTCCAACCAAATGTCTATATTATACAGCAGGAGATAGCAAATATGGACATTTTAGTATTTTAAAAATTAATGGCAATGAGATTGAGAAATTGTATAGTGGAAGAAAAGGAGAAGCAATTTTCCCATTAGCCAATGATGGAAGCAATTACGTATTTATCAAAATGTATTTGGATAATAAGGGCATAGAAATAAGCCGAACCATTGCTCGTTGGGATGAAAAAGAGAAACGTTTGGTTGAGTATCCGCACGTAAAAGGGCCAGTATCTTATGGTGCCATCATAGGTAGACAACTTTACTATACGGCTTACAATCCTAGTGATGATGACTATACAATGTATGTTTTGGATTTATCTAATAAAAGCAATCAACCACGGTTGGTTGAAAAGGGCTTAAAGGCAGGACAGCTCTATGTCATCGACAGAACGTTGTATCGTTCAGATCAAGAGAAAATATATGCAGATAATGGTAGGATATTTAAAAAGAAATTGATCAATTACATTGATAAAGTAAACCGATTGCTTATACAAATATATCCAAATGGGGATGCAGATTTGGTATTAGACATAGTAAAGATTGATACAAATGAGAAAATCGCTTCTGTAAAGAATGTTATCGATTTTTTTACAGAACGTAGGAAAGTCATTGTTTACAGTTTAGATGGAAAGAAAGAGATCATCGTTCCATAAAAAGGGGAATAAAAGGTGATTTCGTTAAAACATGTCACAAAATGTTTTTCTGAAAAAAAAATACTCGATGATGTAACGTTTCAATTTGAAAATAAGCGAATATATGTAATTAGTGGAGAAAGCGGTTGTGGAAAAACGACGCTATTGAATGTTATAGCCGGTTATATGGATGTGGATGAGGGAAAAGTAGAAAAAAAAGAAGGAATAAAACTCGAATATCTTTTTCAAGATGATTTATTATTTTCTAACTTGACTGTAAAAGAGAATATGTATGTAAAGTATGCAGCTGTTTGTAAAGATGATCAATATTTTGAGAAAACATCATTAGAGGTGTTAGCTCGATTTCGTATTGACCATTTGGCCGATCGGAAAATTGCGATGTTATCCGGTGGCGAAAGGCGTCGTGTGCAGCTGGCCCTCTTATTTATAAGTAATCCGGATGCTATATTGCTTGACGAACCTTTGTCAAGATTGGATCAATCAAACCAATCCTTGATTGCCAACATGATCTCGGCGATTTTTGGACATAAATTATGTATTATCGTAACTCATGAGGGTGTAGAGCTTTTTGCAAATGCTACCCGATTGGTCATGACAGGGGGAAAATTATGTCGTGGATAAAAAGGTCAAAAAGCAAGTGGCAAAGCTTATACTAAAGAAGGCAAGCACATATATAAATACCTCTATGGTCATATTTATGCTGTCGCTTTTCCTTGTCTCGACATCGTTTCTTTTTTTGTTTAAGCAGTATATACAAGTAGATAAAGATTTTATCAGCAATGACAATGTAAGGATGATCGAAATTACAGGAAAAGATGAACACGGTAATCATTCACGTTCACTAAAGATTTATGATGAAAATAAACTGAGGTCTATTCTTTCTAAGTATAAAGGTATACGTATATATACGATGTATCAACTAAACTTTGGAGTTGAAGATGAAAAAGGAAATAGGTATTTTATTTATGGAGTAGATGAAGAGGCAGCACGTTTTTTAGGGAACTGTCAGTTGGATGCGGGGGTTGCTTGTTCAAAACTAAAAACATCACAAATCAATCTACAAATTCCTATTGTTCAGGTAGAGGATGGGGGAATGAGCAGCCACGTTCGTTCTAAATTCCTTGTAAAGAATAAGCAAGGAATTCTTCAAAAAAATCCTTTTACTTTATATACTGAAGATGAAGGCATGTTTACAAGCCATACATTATATGTCGGAAAGCAGACATTTCAGAACATCATTGAAATCGCCTTTCGTACAAACTGGAGCGAGTTCCAAAGAGAATATGATCAACATAATCCGTTTGGTGTCGAAATCGTAAAAAGTATGTACATATATGTAGACAACATATCCGATATCGATCGTATCGCCAAAAGGCTTGAAGAGCACGGGTACCACGTCCGCTACACATTTAAAGCGTTTCATGACTTTACGTTGTCGCTTCGCAATACAGCTGTTATTGCTTCATTACTATCGATAATAATTGTTATGATTGCTGCTGCATATCTCATTTTTTCTTTTCGAGCTTATTTACAAGTACAGCAAAAAGACATGGGAATATTAAAACAATATGGGTACAGCTCAGAGAATATAAAATCCATCTATTCATACAATATTTTCCATATTTTTAAAAACGCAGCGACTATTATATTTCTATACTCCATTGTTATCGGTATGTATCTTATTCCCACTGACCAATTTTTGTATATTGGATATGTAATGTTTATCTTGTTGCTTATCATACTGCTTGTTTACCGGATCATTGTGAAAAATGTTTTACATTCCTATTGTTCGAAAAATATAATGGTCTTACTAAAGCTAAGTAAAGAGTTCGAGTAGACGGAAAATTTCCATCTGTATCTTCTGACCATTTGATTTTATGCGTTGTTGAAAAGTGGCGAACGCCGTTGTAGAAACGACGAGAGCGAAGAAAGAGCATTGTCGTTTTCATATCATTACGCCGTCTTCAAAAAACGACTGAGCGACGCGGAGTGAAGAAGGGACGAGGGCGCATGAAACGCCCTTGTTGCATTTTCGCGAAAAAACGAATACGCTCTCTCCCCCAAGTGCGACCGTTTTGGGGCCGCTTTAAGCAAATAGACTCACATTTCGCACCCTAACAGATAGCAGTATCAGGCGAAGCAGTCGTTCCGGATCCACCGCTGGACGACCCGTTTTTTCCGTGTACAGGGGAACCACCCCATCGTGAATGACGGAAACGTCAACCGCTTCGTTCGTTTGGCGCAGGAGATGATGTGGGGGAACCCGTTCCTCCATGTCGATGACTGGAAACAGACGAGGCTGAGTCGAGGGATGTTTAGGTGCTTTCATGATCTGCTCACGCTCCATTGCAACGCTTCTTCTTCCTTTTTCGACATAAGCCCCCTACATCCCTGCCTTGGCGTGTACTTTTTCACCGGCCTTCTAGAGGGGAGGTGATTTAAGGAAACAGGCTGCTTACCAGCCTCGTTTCTCAAATAGAAAAGCCCTGTCGCATTAGAGCATCTTTCACACGCTCCCCCATTGTTCAAAAGAAATAACCGTTTTTCACCGGCCTTCTAGGGCAATTTTTTTGGGCAAATGATTTGCGAAATTCGTCTCCTCCTTCTATAATTATCTCTAGTTCGAGATATTTGGAATAAAGATAAATGTGTGCCGTTGTGGCAAGCGGCACACACTAACATGCTGAGACATCGAAGAAAGGGAGTATGCATCATGACGAAAGTACTGTATATCACCGCCCATCCCCACGACGATACACAATCGTACAGCATGGCGGTCGGGAAGGCGTTTATTGACACCTACCAACAAGTGCATCCGGATCATGAAGTGATTCATCTCGACTTGTTTAAAGAATACATTCCGGAAATTGATGTTGATGTGTTCAACGGTTGGGGCAAGCTTCGCTCCGGGAAATCGTTTGAAGAGCTGTCTGACGAAGAAAAAGCGAAAGTCGGGCGGATGAACGAGCTGTGCGATCAGTTCATCTCTGCGGACAAATACGTGTTCGTTACGCCGATGTGGAACTTTTCTTTCCCGCCGGTATTGAAAGCGTACATTGACGCGGTGGCGGTGGCCGGCAAGACCTTTAAATATACGGAACAAGGGCCGGTCGGGCTGCTCACCGATAAAAAAGCACTCCACATTCAGGCGCGCGGCGGTTTTTATTCAGAAGGCCCAGCGGCAGCGATGGAAATGGGACATCGCTATTTAAGCGTCATTATGCAATTTTTCGGCGTGCCGTCGTTTGAAGGCTTATTCATTGAGGGGCATGCGGCTGTGCCGGAAAAAGCGGAAGAAATTAAGGCGAACGCCATTGCCCGGGCGAAAGACTTGGCTCATACGTTTTAATTAAAGTTTTCCGCCTCACTCTATGAGCGATCGTCCACTGATCGAACGGAACATCTTTTTTGGATCCGGCTAAGGTGCGAAATGGAGGTGTGAAATGTGAGTATGGTATAATAACCGTATCAACGAGGGAGTGGAGGTTTCTCTTTTGTGAACGAACAGAAGCCAAATGAGCGGGTGCGTCTGCACGCGGCAACTGCTGTATTGGCCGCTGTCTGGTTCGGTTGGTTGTTGCTTTCGGGCGGTTGGAATCCGCTTCCGCCCCGCCTTGACCATTCGCTTGACCTTGTTTTGGGGCTTGCCGCTGTTGTTGCTTGTTGGCTCGTCGCTGTGCAAGGGTGGGCGGTGTTCCCGCATACATTGTCAATGGAACGGTTGATTATGGGGGCGTTATTTTTTTCAGCGGGAGCGCTTTTTTCATGGTCAACGGTGTGGTCGTTTACAGCGACTGGCGTGTCGGCGGCGCTGTTTGCGCTTGCTGCCCGCTTGACGTTGGCCGCGGGTTTTCTTTTTCTGTTTTCGCGCCCGGATGAAGTGATGGAGCGGCATAGCGGACAGCGGTGGCAAGCGTTTTTGGCCGCTTTTGCTTACACAGCTGTCGTCGGGCTGTTCATTCATATGGTGGTGACGGTGGGAGCGGAGGACGGGACAAGCCGCTGGCGACTTTGGTGGCAGGTCGGAACCGGTGTGACTGGCTTGCTTGACGTGGCGGCGGGGGTGCTCGTGTGGCGCCGCTGGCGACAAGGCGGCTCTTCTTCGCTTTTATACTGGCCGCCGGCTTGTTTGTTGTTTGCCCTTGGACAGGCGTTGCTGCTGGTTGGCGACGGGTCACGGCTTTGGGGGCCTTTGTATGAGATGGCCGGCTTCTTGTATGTGGTGCGCGCGATGTACGCGGAAACGGTGGAAAAGCCGTACACCGAGCTGAAGCAGCGCGAACAGCAGCTTGAGATGATGGCCAATGCGCTCGGTGAAGGGTTGCTGATGGTCAATCGGGACGGGCGCATCGTTTGGATGAATCCGGCGGCGGGCCGCTTGATCGGCGCCGCTCCGGGTGAGGCAAAAGGAAAGCCATTGTTTTCATTTGTCTCGCTGGCGCGTCCGGATGGGGCTGCCTGGGATTGGAAGCAGCTGCGTCGCGTTGTGAAACGTTTGAAAAGCGGCGAAGTGATTCGCGTCGAGGAAGAGCCGTTTCGGCGGCGGGACGGCGTTTGCTTGCCGGTCGGTTATACGCTCGCGCCCGTGATGGAAAACGGAACGTTGACCGGGCTCGTCGCCGTCTTGCGCGACATGACCGAGAAAAAAGAAAAGGAGCGGCTTGAGCGCGAACGCGAGCAGCTTGATTTTGAAATGTCGTTGGCCGCCAATATGCAACGGTCGCTCTTGCAAGCGTCGGCTGCAGCCGATCTGCCTTCCTATGTGGACATTGGGGTTCTCAGCGTGCCTGCTCGCGTACTTAGCGGGGATTTTTATCATTTCGCGGTCCACCAGAGGTCGGTGTCCGTTGGGATTGCCGATGTGTCGGGAAAGGGCATTCCGGCGGCGATGATCATGACGTTAATGAAGTTTATTCTAGACCGGACCGTTCATTACGGGACGCAGCCGCATGTGTATCTCGACTTGCTGAATCGGTTTGCCTACGATTACACGGAACCGTCCATGTTTGTGACGATGGTAGTCGGCAACTACAATGAAAAAACGCACGCTTTTTCCTACGCGTGCGCGGGGCATGAGCCGGCGCTTCTCTATAAGGCGAAAACAAAACAGTGCGTGCCGCTCCGCGCCAAAGGATGCGCGCTCGGTTTATTTCCGCAATTTTCCTTTGAAACTCAGTCGGTCGTGCTAGAGCCGGGGGATTTTGTGTTGCTGTACACGGACGGAGTGACCGAAAAACGCAACGCCGAAATCGATGACGGGTTTTCCGTTCTTGCTTCGATGCTCGCCCGCGTCAATCTCGATCAGCCTGCTGCGCAAATCGTTCACGAGCTATATGAGCAAATTCGGGCGTATCACCGATACGAACAAAAGGATGATCAGACATTGCTGCTGCTGCGCCGCCGTTAGTGCCTGTCCGCACTCGGCGGCGCCGTTTTTGGTTCGGCGAGCGATGGTTCGAATGCGGAGCAACGCGCAGCCGCCGTCTTTTCTTCGCCAACAGCATGATCCCTCTTTCTTCCTTCGTTTGGCTTGACGGTGTGAAGATCAGGACGGATGGGCGGCAAGCTGCCGTTTCAGTTTGTCGATTGCTCGCTTTTGGATGCGGCTGATCGTCATTTGTGAGACGCCGAGCCGTTCGGCGAGCGAGCGCTGCGTTTCTCCGCGGCGGAAAACGGCGTCAATGACGAGCCGTTCCTGCTCGCTCAGCTTGTCGATCGCCTGCTGCAAATCCAAACGTTCGATCAGCGCTTCAACCTCATTTGTCTGATCAGCGATAAATTCTCCGATGGTCGTTCCGTCCTTTTCGCTGTCTTGCACGGGGGCGTCGATCGAAACAGGCTGGTAATGGTCGCGGCCGGCCAAAATTTCAATCGTCTCCTCCGCTGATAAGCCTAGATGGTCGGCGATTTCATCGATGGTCGGCGAACGTTCCAGCTTGATGGTCAACTCGTCGATGGCTTGCTGCACTTTGCTTCCTTTTTCTTTCACCTTGCGCGGCACTTGAATGTACCACGCTTTGTCGCGCAAATAGTTTTTCATATAGCCAATTAAGCTTTTCATCGCGTACGATTCGAAGCTCGTCCCTTGGTTTGGATCGTAATGCTCAAGGAGACGCAAAAACGACAACCGTCCGACTTGAAACAAATCTTCGTAAAAGTCGGGGCGGCTGCGCGCCATTTTTCTCGCCGCCGCCACAATCAGCGGTTCAAAGCGGACGAGCAACGCCGTCGCCGCTTCTTCCGCCTTCGTTTGTTGGTAAGCAGCAATCAAGGCGTCAAGCTTGCTCTTGGACAGAGGAGGGGGATATAGAGTCATGGGCATGCTCTCCTTCTCCGCGATGGCGGAATTTCGTCAGGCGGACTTCCGTTCCGCCTTTTGTGCTGACAGTGACGTCGTCCATGAGCGCTTCCATTAAAAAGAGGCCGAGGCCGCCGACTTTGACGTCTTCAAGCGGTTTCGCGGACAGGGGTGCCGCCTGCTTGGCCGCCCGTTTGTAATCGAACCCTTTGCCTTGATCTTTGATGATGATCGACAGCGCGTCGGTGCTTATCTCAAAGCGAAGATGAATGACGCCGCCTGCCCCGTTGTAGGCATGCAGCACCGCATTGTTACATGCTTCGGAGACGGCGACTTTCATATCCTCTATTTCCTCATACGAAAATCCCATTTTGGCGGCCAGCCCGTACAAAGTCAGACGCGCGATATCGATGAATTGCGCATCGGCTGGAATCGACAGCTGTACGATCGTTTCGTGCTCTTTCATGATTGGCTCTCGATCCTTTCTGTCGTGTCATTTGTTTCGGAAAAAAAGTGAGAGACGCCGGTTAAATCAAACAGACGCTGTACTTTGGGCGGCACGTTTTCAATCAGAAAGGGAGCTCCTTGCTTTTTGCGGGTTTTCAGCAGCGCCACAAACATGCCGATGCCGGTGCTGTCAATGTACGTCAACCCGTCTAAGCGGATGACAAGCGTTTTGGCCGCGTCATGGGCGAGCGGTTCAATGGCACGCCGAAACTGTTCGGCCGCCGCTAAATCAAGCTCCCCTTTTATGTATACCACGTGTCGGTCTGACTGTTCGTCATGAACGAGATGAAATTGTTTCTTTTCCATTTCCATTCACCTCAAATGATCGCTCGTTTGTTTTTACGGTCGCATGCTCTTGTCCACCAATCAGGCGTTTACAATGACTATACCCCTATTTTATACTATTTGAAACAGAAAAGGGGGATGATCCGTGTTCGAAAAATGGAAGTCATGGGCAAAGAGGCTGAAACGGGAAATTTTCGTCTTGTATTCGGCCAGCCGCGACCGCCGCGTCTCGGTCTGGCTGCGTCTCTTTATGCTGGCTGTCGCGGCGTACGCGTTCAGCCCGATCGATTTGATCCCCGATTTCGTTCCGGTTCTCGGGTACGTGGATGATTTGCTGCTTGTGCCGCTTGGCATTTACTTGGCGCTCAAGTGGCTGCCGAAAGACATTGTCGCCGAACATCGGGCGCGGGCGGAAGAGCTCGCTAGGCGCGGCAAACCGACGAATTGGACCGCCGGGGCGCTGATCCTGCTTTTGTACGTACTGCTTGCTGTTGGCCTGCTCCGGTGGCTGATTTCAGGGCGCCTTTGATGGCGGGGGCAAAGGATTGGTGCTTTTGGTTGGAAAGCGAGCTTCCCCGATGGCTGCCGTTCACTTCGCTTTGCCGTTGGTGTGTTTTTGGTTACAATGATAAAGGAAAAAGCCGATGGCAAAGGAGTGGCTCAAAATGCCGATTCTGAAAAACGACTGGGCTCCGCTGCTTGAAGAGGAGTTTCAAAAGCCGTATTACGTAAAGCTGCGCGAGTTTTTAAAAGAGGAGTACCGGACGCGGACGATTTATCCGGATATGCACGATATTTTTAACGCCCTTCATTATACGCCGTACGCGAACGTCAAAGTCGTGCTGCTCGGGCAAGACCCGTACCACGGCCCGGGGCAGGCGCACGGGTTGAGTTTTTCCGTCAAGCCGGGCGTGCCGGTGCCGCCGTCATTAGTCAACATCTTCAAAGAGCTACATGACGATCTTGGCTGCTACATCCCGGATAACGGCTACCTTGTGAAATGGGCAAAGCAAGGGGTGCTGTTGTTAAACACGGTGTTGACCGTCCGCCGCGGCCAAGCGAATTCCCACCGCGGCAAAGGGTGGGAACATTTCACCGACCGCGTCATTGAACTCGTCAATGAAAAAGACGATCCGGTCGTCTTTTTGCTTTGGGGCCGGAATGCGCAAGAGAAAAAAGCACGGATTACGAATCCGCGCCATCATATCATCGAGGCGCCGCACCCGAGCCCGTTTTCCGCCGCGCGCGGCTTTTTCGGCCACCGCCCATTTTCGCGGACGAACGCGTTTTTAACCAAGCACGGACGTGAACCCATTGACTGGCAAATCGAAAACATCGGCGCCCGCGCCGAGTGAGCGAGGAGGAAGAAGCATGTCCATTTCCTTTGCCGCCATTGTTGGAAAAATGGAAGATGAGCTCCGCAAAGCGAAGGCGGCTCATGATCCGCAGCGGATGCGCGAACATATCGCCGCTGTTCGTGCCTTATGCGATTTAATGCTGGAAACAACAGCTCAACCGCAGCCAGCCGTTCCCTCTCTCTCAACAGGGCCGCTTGTCGTCGGCGGGCCGATGTCGGTTGCTGGTGGGCTGTCGTTAGGATCCGTTTCCGGCCGGGGGCGCTCCCCTGACATTGATGACGAGGCGAACGGGGAGTCGTTGTTAGATTTTTGAGGGAAAGACAAGGAAAACCTGTGAAGCGGCTCTTTCCTTTTAACACATTCACCGAGAAGTCTCCCACCTCGAAATGGAATGTAGGTAGGAGATGTTCATATAGCTTGTTCTGTTTGGCGCCGGAGGGCAAGAAGCGGTTCTCCGGCCTGAATGCAGGTCTGGCCAGTGGCGCTCCCGATCGCCCGGTTCCATCGATAGGTTCCGATCGATTAGTCATTGGTTGTCATGGAACATTCCCATTGAATTGAGAGAAAATAATCTTCCATTTAGAAAGGCGGGACAGTTATGAAAACATTTGTCCTTCTCGGCGCGCTCAATGCGTTTTTAGCCGTGGCGTTAGGAGCGTTTGGCGCACACGGGTTGGAAGGGAAAATTCCGGATCGGTATTTGGAGATTTGGAAAACGGCGGTGCAATACCAAATGTTTCATGCGGCAGGCTTGTTGGTCGTCGGCCTGTTGCTTAGCAAGGCGCCAAATGTCGGGCTGATCGGTGCCGCGGGCTGGGTGATGCTGGCGGGGATTGTTCTGTTTTCTGGCAGCTTGTACGTATTAAGCGTTACGCAACTCAAGCCGCTTGGCGCCATCACCCCATTGGGCGGTATTGCTTTTTTAATCGCTTGGGTGATGATCGGATATGCGGCGTTGAAGTGGCTGTAACGCGGAGGCGAACGAAAAGGCCGGTGGCGGGCCGTATGGTTTGGCGGAAGCTGACAACGATCGCCAGCTTAATCGGTTGCGGGCCATATCGTGTGGAGGAAGCGACCCGTTCGTATCTAGCGATGATCAAGGGGTTGATCCCCAAAGCGATCTATCGTTCAGATCCGACCAACACCTCGTGTGACAAAAGCGGTCGGTGCGTCTATACCGATGAGAGAGAGGGCTGACCGGAGAGGCGATCTCCCCCTAAAGAAAGACGCAACATCCCGTGTGGCAGGGAAGCGGCAGGCGCTTATATAGCGATAAGAGAGGGTGTCCCGAGTTTTTGGGACACCCTCTGGCATAAAGGGACAGCTTGGGACGCCGCTCAGCGCGGAGAATAGGAGGAAAGCGGCGCCGCTGTCGCACCGGCGAACGGGTATTCGTAGGCGATTTCCCCTTCAAAGGTGACGTAATCGAGGTAAATCATCGGGATCAAATAGCGCGTTCCCGTTTGCGGATCGCTCAAAATGACATGGTCGCGCCCCGCTGCCTCAATCACGCCGCGGAATACTTTCGCGTTCCACTCACGGTTGTTTTCAAACGTCGCATACACCGTGGCGACTTTCCCTTTGTTTAACCGCAAAATGTTTTCAATATACGACTCTTCAAGCGGCAACATCCCCGGAATTGCCGCTCCTGCCGCCGCAGGCGCAGCGGCGGTAGTCGGTGTCGGTGCGGTGAAGGTCGGCGTTTGCAGCCCAAATGTCGGCGGCGTCATCGCCGGAGCGGAGACCGCTTGCGGATAGTACGAATATGGGTACCAAGCTGGATAATACGGTTGCGGATACGCATAGCCGTATGGATACGGCGTGGATGGCTGTTGCCGCTGCTCTTCTTCCTCCGAATAAAAGTGATAGTCTGTATAGTTGGACATAGGAACCCCTCCTCATATGAAAAAATGTCAATAAACGCGCGGACAATCGGATGGAGTCGGCGCAAAAAAGCAGTGTGATTTATACCGGCCGACGTTCCATTGGTTGAACCATTGCGGTGGGCAAGGCTCGCCTTCAGGCGGCTTAAAAAACCAAAGCGCATTGGTGGCGGGATGGTAGCGCCAGCCGCGGATCACTTGGCGTGCCAATCCAATATCAATATCGCGCGCCCGTTGGTAAAAGTACCCTTTTTGCACCGCTTCAAAGCCGCCGGGGCTCTGGAACACCATTTGCCGGATGGAGCGGATACCGCGGAAATCAAGGCAGTCGGCGATGACGCGGTTGACGCCGACGTTGCCGACCATGAGCATCCCAAGCCGCCCGTCTCCTTCCGCTTCTGCCCGCATGAGCCGAGCCAGCAGCTTCACGTCTTCTTCGGTGTGGGCTACAACGGCCATATCGTCACCTCAGTCGTTGTGAATTTCGACAGTAATAGGCTATTGGCGGAACGAGAAAATGGTGACAGGTGGACAAACGGTTAAAACGGAATTTCTGATTTTATATGTATGGGGTAGTTTGCCTGTATATGACCGAAACGAGCACTGTTGGCTAAAACCAACAACGGTTTTCGAATTGGGAAATGACATGGTAAAGCTGTATACACGATGAAATCACCATCACCCTAGAGGGCTGGTGAAAAACGGTTGTTTCTTTTGAGCAATGGGAGAGCATTTGAAAGACGATCCTCATGCGACAAGGCTTTTCTATTTGAGAAACGAGGTTAGTAAGCGACCTGCTCCCTTAAATCACCGGCCTCCTAGAAGGAGACCGCGAGTGCTTGCCGGTCGGCGTTCGCGCGGCTTGAAGCCGGGGGAAATAAGCAAAGGGGCCTGCAGGTAAGGCCCCTTTCTCGTTATACATGGAAGAACGAAGAAACTTGTTCCGCAGGCAAGCGAGTGCCGACAAAGAAAGAGCCAAACTCAGCAAAACGGGCGCTGACTTCGTCAAAGCGCATCTCATAAACGAGTTTTTTGAACTGGAGCGCATCATCGGAAAACAAGGTGACGCCCCACTCAAAATCATCCAAACCGACGGAGCCGGTGATGATTTGCGTTACTTTGCCAGCGTACTTTCGCCCTGTCATGCCGTGAGCGCGCATCAGGTCGCGCCGCTGTTCCATGGACAACATATACCAGTTGTCCTCGCCTTGGCGCCGCTTGTCCATCGGGTAGAAACAAATGTAGTTCGTTTTCGGCAATATCGGGTACAGGCGACGGCGCACTTCCGGAATTTGATACGGATCTTCGCTGCCGGATGCCAAATAATTGCTCAGTTCCACAACCGAGACGTAGGAATACGCCGGCAGCCAATATTCGGCCAGTTTCGTCTTGTTGAGCGCCGTTTCCACTTCATGAAGCTCATCAAGCGTCGGGCGCAAAATCATGAACAGAATGTCTGCTTTTTGCCCGACGATCGTGTAGATGGCATGGCTTCCTTGCTTCTCGTTTTCGGTCGTCTCCCATTGGTCGACAAGCGCCAAAAACTCAGCGATCGCCGCTTCGCGCTCCTCGCTCGGCAGCGTTTTCCACGCGCTCCAGTCGATTGTGCGGAAATCATGCAAACAATACCAGCCGTCCAACGTTTGGGCCGCTTCGCTCATCATCGGTCACTCCTTATCATCGAGTATGTCCATCACTACTATACCATAGTCTGGCCAAAAACGCGGCGCATGGCGCATGAAAGCAAATGTACGGAATTGTTCCAAAAGATGAATTATTGGTTGGAAGGGCTTTCCTTCATTGCGTTTCCGCTGAAAAGAGGTATGCTTATAAGTAGAAGGACAGGATGGCGTGATGACCGTCGCTCTAGGAGGCCGGAGAAAGGGAGCGGTCGGGCGGCCGCACGCCAACCGCGAAAATGAAGGAGGCGTAACTGGTGGCAAATGATTTGTTTGCGGCGTTACAAGCAAAGGTGGCCGGAACGGGACGGAAAATCGTGTTTCCAGAAGGCATGGATGACCGCATCTTGGCGGCGGCCAGCCGTTTGGTGACAGAGCAAGTGCTTCAGCCGATCGTTCTTGGCGACGAACAAGCGGTGCGGGTGAAGGCAGCGGCGCTTGGCTTGTCACTGGAAGGTCTACAGATTGTCAATCCGCGCCGTTATGCTAGGTTTGATGAGCTGGTTGCGGCCTTTGTCGAACGGCGTCAAGGAAAAGTGACCGAGGAGGCGGCGCGCGAACTGCTGCTCGATGAAAACTATTTCGGTACGATGCTCGTTTACACGGGAGCCGCTGACGGTTTGGTGAGCGGGGCGGCCCACTCAACGGCCGACACCGTCCGACCGGCGTTGCAAATCATTAAGACGAAACCGGGCATCCGCAAAACATCGGGCGTGTTCATTATGGTGCGCGGGGAGGAGAAGTATGTGTTCGCCGATTGCGCCATCAACATTGCCCCCGACAGCCGGGATTTGGCGGAAATCGCCGTTGAGAGCGCTCAGACGGCGAAAATGTTCGGCCTTGAGCCGCGGGTGGCGATGCTCAGCTTTTCCACGAAAGGATCGGCTTCCTCGCCAGAGACGGAAAAAGTCGCAGAGGCGGTGCGGCTGGCGCGTGAGATGGCGCCGGGGCTCGTCATTGACGGCGAGTTCCAGTTTGACGCCGCTTTTGTCCCGGAAGTGGCGAAAAAGAAAGCCCCCGATTCCCCGATTCAAGGCGATGCGAATGTGTTCATCTTCCCGAGCCTTGAGGCGGGCAACATCGGCTACAAGATCGCCCAGCGCCTTGGCGGCTTTGAAGCGGTCGGACCGATTTTGCAAGGGTTGAACAAACCGGTTAACGACCTTTCACGCGGCTGCAGCGCGGAAGATGCGTATAAGCTTGCCCTCATTACCGCCGCTCAGTCGCTTGGAGAGTGAGGGGAAAAAGAAAAGGCCATCGTGCGGCTCGCGTGCGCCGGTGAAGAAGGGAGAAACGGATTCGCTCAAAAGGTCACCGAGACCGACCGGATGACGGCAGGAAAGGGTTGAAAAGCTCGCCCTTTCTTGATGCGAAGAGAAGATATTTTTGGATATAGTGACAGAAGAGGGTGCCCTGCGTGTTCGGGACACCCTCTTTCATGCTGAACGGGAAGAACGCTTTTCTCAGCGCGGCCGCAGGTGGGGGAAACGTCCATTGCTGAGGCATTAGTAACGATTGGGCGAAGCGCACTCGTGTAAAGGCCGGCTGTTGTTCGGCGATCCGGTTGCGCAACATCTCCATCGATTGTGCTATAATGGGGGCGGAATGATCAACGTAAGGAGCTAACCGTGATGAGCCATGAATTGTTGCGGCAGCCGAAGTGGAGAGTGATCGACCAGTCTCATTTCGGCCCGCTGTTTGATGCGAAACAGTCGTTTGCGACGGACGACGCGCTATGCACCGCGGTCGGGTCCGGGCGGTCGGATCCGGTCGTGCGCACTTGGGTGCACGAGCATACCGTCGTTTTAGGGGCGGCGGATACGAAGCTTCCCCACATCGCCGAGGCGGTGTCGTTTTTGCGCCGACAAGGTTACCGCGTCGTCGTCCGCAACTCCGGCGGCCTCGCTGTCGTGTTGGATAGCGGGGTGCTGAACATTTCTCTTGTTTTTCCGGAAACAGGCCGTTCCATTGCCGTTGAGCAAGGGTATGAAGCCATGTGTGCGCTCATGGCTGCCATGCTCGCCCCGTACGGCGTCACCATCGAAGCAGGGGAGGTCGTCGGTTCGTATTGCCCGGGCCGCTATGACTTGAGCATCGGCGGCCAAAAGTTCGCTGGCATTTCCCAACGGCGCGTGCGCGGCGGTGTTGCTGTGCAGATCTATCTTTGCGTTACGGGAAGCGGCTCGGCGCGCGCTGAGCTGATTCGCCGCTTTTATGAGCTCGGGCGGCAAGGAAAACAAACGACTTTCGCCTATCCCCTTGTCGACCCGGCAGTCATGGCCTCGCTGTCCGAACTTACCGGCCGCCCGTTGTCCGTCGATGAGCTGTTGGTTGCCCTCTGGCGAACGCTGCAATCGTTTGGCGGTCAGCTGTATTCCTCTGTTCTTGATGGGGAAGAATGGGAGTGGTACGAATATTATTGGGCCCGCATGGTGGAACGGAATGCCGTCGTGTCTTTCGAAAAACCGAGCGGAACGGGGGACGTGGCCGCCGACGTTTAGAAGGCTGGTGAAAAACCGCTGATTCCCTTCATCAATGGGAGAATGATTGAAACGCAGGCCCGATACAACAAAGGTTTTTCTAATGGAGAAATGACATGGTAAAGCCGTATACGCCATTAAATCACCAGCCTCTTAGGGGCGGCAGGAGAAGAGCGGGACTGGCCGACAAATATAGGATGCCGCAAACAGTGCGGCATCCTGTTTCATTACTCGGCGATTTTTTCTAAGTTTCCGTTCGGGTCCATGCGGAACGTCAGCCCCCGCTCTTCTTCCTCTTTTAACACCATTTTGCGCGCCCGATTGATAATGTTGACCAACGTCTCGAAATCTTCCTGAACGGTGGACGAGTTTGCTTGCAACTGTGCCACTTTTTCTTCCAGTTCTTGATTCGTTTTCTTCAATTCTTCGATTTCGCGGCGCAGCCGCTCATTTTCTTTAACGAGCGCCTCCCGCTTCCGCTCATGGGACTGAAACGTTTTTAGGAAGGCGATCACTTGGTCGAGCGTCACTTGTTGCGAAGCGGCAGGCGGGATGACGGCCGGCAGCTGTATCACCTCGCCGAGCTCCTCAAGCGATGGCATTGGTGGTTCATAGAGGCGCCGTTTTTTTGCGCCCCCTTGTTTGGCGAGCAGCCGCATAAGTTCTTTGCGCTGCTGTTTTGCCAGCTGCAGCGCTTCCTCATAGCGATGGCGGACGACCGCATTCCAGCGGAAGCCGCACGCTGCCGCTGTCCGATTTAGCTTGTCGCCGACTTCTTCAAACGCGTTGAGCTGGGTGCTCCCCTCGCGCACATGGCGAAGCACCGTTTCAGCCAACAATAAATCGTCTTCCTCTGTCCAAGCATCTTGCCGTTGTTTCATTGTTCCCCACTCCTTTTTCGATACTAGTAAAAAGGATAGGCAACAGCGTCACTATTTATACATTTCCAGTTTACAGGATTGACAAGTTATGAGAATAAAAGCGGTAAACTTGCAATTTTCCTGCAAAAGGGGTAGAATACACAAGGCAAACGCCACAGAAAGGAATGACGAATGATGGCGAATGAGTTTCGCGTTTGCGACGACTGCAAGGCGCCGAATTTGAAGACGCTGCTGCCGCGCTTGAAAAAGCTGGACCCGGACGCGGTCATTAAAATCGGTTGCCAGTCGTATTGCGGTCCAGGGCGAAAAAAAACGTTCGCCTTCGTCAACAACCGCCCGGTGGCGGCGCTGACCGAGGACGAATTGATCGATAAAATTGCCGAACGGCTGAAAAACCGTTGACTCAATCACCTTCTTTGCCGAAAGAAGGTGATTTTTATGTTTTTTGGCTCTTCACCAAAAGTTGTACTTGATTTTTTCACCACACATCTTACTTATGCAGCCACGAAAGAACAGGAAACCAATCAGACTATACTTGTTCAGAGAAGTGCACCGTCTGTCAAGTACACGTTGTGGTGATAAACCTGTTTTTCGTCAATACTGGAGAAAGACGGAGAAAAAAGTCAACTATTTCTTTACGGCTCGAAACGGCGTATAATAAATGTATGTTCGAGACGGAAGAGGAGGATGCGATGTATTCCGGCGGGCAGCTTGACGAAGAAAAAGTGTTTAAAGATCCGGTGCACCGATACATACATGTTCGCGACAAATTGATTTGGGATTTGATCGGCACAAAGGAATTTCAGCGCCTCCGCCGCATCAAGCAGCTCGGCACCACGTATTTGACGTTTCACGGCGCCGAGCACAGCCGATTCAACCATTCGCTCGGCGTGTACGAAATCATTCGCCGCATCATTGATGACGTGTTTGTCGGCCGCGACCATTGGGACCATAGCGAGCGACTTCTTTGCCTATGTGCGGCGCTTTTGCACGATTTAGGGCACGGCCCGTTTTCCCATTCGTTTGAGAAGGTGTTTCGCCTTGATCACGAAGATTTTACACGCGCTATCATTTTAGGCGATACGGAAGTGAACGCCGCACTTCGCCAAGTGGATGACGATTTTCCGCGAAGGGTCGCTGAAGTGATTGCCAAAACGTATCCGAACAAGCTTGTCGTCAGCCTCATTTCGAGCCAAATTGATGCTGACCGGATGGATTACTTGTTGCGTGATGCTTACTACACCGGCGTCAGCTACGGCTATTTTGACATGGAGCGCATTTTGCGCGTCATGCGCCCGCGCGAGGACCAAGTCGTCATTAAGCGGAGCGGCATGCATGCGGTTGAAGATTACATCATGAGCCGCTACCAAATGTACTGGCAAGTGTATTTCCACCCGGTCACACGCAGCGCGGAAGTCATTTTGACGAAAATTTTGCATCGGGCGAAAAAACTGTACGAAGACGGCTACTCGTTTCAAACGAAGCCGGTTCACTTTTTGTCGTTTTTCGCTGGAAACGTAGCGCTTGACGATTACTTGGCGCTCGATGAGTCGATCATTTTGTTTTATTTTCAACAATGGCAAGAAGAACAAGATCCGATTTTGCGCGATTTATGCCGTCGCTTTGTGCGCCGTCGCCTGTTCAAATATACCGAATTCCATCCGACGAACGATCAAATGGCGAAGTTGATCGAACTGACCGGTTTGTTTCGCAAAGCGGGGATTGACCCGGACTATTATTTGGTGGTCGATTCCTCGTCAGATTTGCCGTACGACTTCTATCGACCGGGAGAAGAAGGCGAACGCCTGCCGATTTATTTGCTGATGCCGAACGGGGAACTGCGCGAGCTGTCGCGCGAATCGGTGCTCGTTGACGCCATTTCCGGCAAGCGGCGCACCGACCATAAGCTGTATTTCCCGGCCGACTTCCTAGAAGACTTGTCGGCGAAGCGAACGGTGAAGAAAGCGATTCTCGAAATTTTAAAGGGTTAGGAGATGACGGAGGGTGCTTACGGAGCATGCGAAAGTGATGAAGGCGTTGGCGGCCGCCGGGGAAATTGTCGGCCGCAAAAAGCTGCAAAAAATGATTTACATCGCGAAAAAGCTCGACTTTCCGTTTTACGAGAAGTTCGACTTCCATTTTTACGGCCCGTATTCCGAAGAGCTCACATGCCGCATTGAAGAGCTGTGCGCGCTCGGCTTTTTGCAGGAGGAGAAAGAGAAAAAGAGCGGCTATGTGCAATATCGCTATACGCTGACCGAGGCGGGCGAACAGTTTTTGCGCCATTACGACTGGGACATGCCGGGTCTTGACGAATGCATGCAGACGATGAACGGACAAAACGCGCGTTTCTTGGAACTGGTTTCCACAGTGCTCTATTTTGAACATTTGTCGAAAGAGGAAGTAAAAGAGAAAATCGCCGTCGTCAAAAGCAAGCAGCGCTATACGGCGGAAGAAATCGAAGAGGCGTATGCGTATATTGAAGCGCTGCGCAGCCGATGCAATCCAAAAGCCCGCGTATAAGCGGGCTTTTTAGTCATTGAAAACCGATCAGCGGGTTGATTCCATCAGTGCGGCAAAAACGCCAGCTGCAAAAAGAACAGCACCGCCAGCACGTACAGGAGCGGATGCACATCGCGCCAGCGGCCGCGAGCGATTTTTAAGAGCGGGTACGAGACGAAGCCGAGCGCGATGCCGGTCGCGATGCTCGAGGTGAGCGGCATGCTTAAGAGAATGAGAAAGGCCGGAAACGCCTCGTCGAGCTGATGCCACGAAATATGGGCAATATGGCTGATCATCAGGCTGCCGACGATGATGAGCGCCGGGGCGGTGATGGCCGATAACCCGGCGACCGCGCTGACCAGCGGGCTGAAAAAGGCGGCGATGACAAATAGGACAGCGACGGTGAGCGCCGTCCATCCGGTCCGCCCACCGGCAGCGACGCCAGTGGACGACTCGATGTACGCTGACGTTGGGCTTGTGCCAAGCATGGCCCCGACCGTAGTCGCGACCGAGTCAGCCAAGAGCGCTTCACGGGCGCGCGGCAGCGTGTTCCCTTTCATCAATCCCGCTTGCTGGGCGACGCCGATCATCGTGCCGGTCGTGTCAAACAGCGTCACAAGCAAAAAGGAGAAGACGACGGCGTACAAATGATGGCTGATCACATCCCCAACGGCCGCAAACGGATTGGCAACGATCACCCCGTCCGGCAGCGCCGGCAGCGACACGATGCCTTTGTCAAAGTGCAGTTGCCCGGTCGCATAGGCGATGATCCCGGTGATGACCATGCCGTAAAAGAGCGCTCCTTTGACGCCGCGCATCATAAGAACAAGCGTGACGGCGAGGCCGACAAGCGTCAACACGGCCGATGGGGCATGCAAGTCGCCAAGCGCCACCAAGTTTTGCGGGTGAGCTTTGATGATCCCGGTCAGCCGCAGGCCGATGAAGGCGATAAACAGCCCGATGCCGGCGGTGATGCCGTGCTTTAAGCTGTCGGGGATCACTTCAATCAGCTTGCTGCGGAGCGGGGTGAGCGACAGCAACAAAAACAGCACCCCGGCGACAAACACGGCGGAAAACGCCGTTCCGTACGAAATGTTGTCGTGCGAGCCAACCACTGAATAGGCGAAATAGGCGTTCAGTCCCATGCCAGGGGCGATGGCGATCGGATAGTTGGCGAAAACCGCCATCCACAACGTCCCGATGATCGTGGCGATGACGGTGGCTGTAAACGCCTGCTCAAACGGGACGCCGGCGTCCGATAAGATGACCGGGTTGACGACGATGATGTACACCATCGTGAGAAACGTGGTCAACCCGGCGAGCATTTCCGTCTTGCGGTCAGTCTGTTTTTCAGCGAAACGAATCATGGGCGACCTCCTAAAAACGAACAATGTTAGAAACCATTATAATAATATTCGTTTTTTATAAAAAATGCAACGGGGGCGTTTTAGGCGCCCCCATCGCTTCTTCACTCCGCGTCGCTCAGCCGTTTTCCGGCGACGGCGTAATGATCTTTCGTCATTTCTTCAATGAAAACGACAACGCTCTCTTTTTTCGCTCCCGTCGTTTCCACAACGGCGTCCGTCACTTTTTCAACAAGCGCTTTCTTTTGCTCGTCCGTGCGGCCGGCGAGCATTTTGATCGTGACATACGGCATCATGGTTCCCCCATTTCCTTGTCGAGTGCTGTCGCGCTTATTATACCATGGAATGATGAAGTTCAGTCCACTTTTCGCGGCAAATCATGTATACTAAAAGTGGTGAATATAGGGGAAAGGGAGTTAATCAAGTGGAACATTTTTTTCCATATTCATTAAGTGAAATTCCGTACGTGCTCTTGACGCTGGCGTTAGCGTTTTCCGTGCACGAGTTCGCCCATGCGTACGTCGCCTACAAATTCGGCGACCCGACCGCGAAAAACCAAGGGCGGTTGACGTTATCGCCGTTGGCCCATTTGGATTTGCTTGGCACCTTGCTTATTTTTCTCGCTGGATTTGGCTGGGCGCGGCCGGTGCCGGTCAACCGCTTCCATTTTAAAAATCCCCGTCTGGCCGGCATTCTCGTTTCGGTTGCTGGGCCGCTCAGCAATCTTGTGCTCGCCGGGCTTGGGTTTGTCATTTGGTATGCGATGGTTGATTTCGGCATCATGCGGGCGCTGCCGGATTGGTTTGCTGCGGGGTTTGACCAGTTTTTTCAAATTTTTATCGGCCTGAATGCGGTGTTGTTTTTGTTTAATTTGTTGCCGTTTCCGCCGCTCGACGGGTATCGGATCATCGAAGATTTGGCTCCCGACGGTTTGCGGGCGAAGATGACGCAATGGGAGAGCTACGGGGCGTTGATTTTTCTAGTCCTTGTGCTGACGCCGCTTGACCGCTATACGATTGAGCCGGTGTTTCAGCTGGCGCTGCCGTTTGTGCTTGAGAGTCTGCAATCGGTTGTTGCTCGTTTGTTTATGTAAGGAAGGAGGAAACCGCGCATGGAGCAAAAAAAGAAAAAAACGATCGGCTTTAACATCATCAAAGACGATCCGACCGACGGGCACCGCGGTTTTGGCGCCGGGGCGTTGAGCTTAGAAAACGTCTCGCCGGTCATCATTGACGTCGAGGCGGGCGAAGCGTTCGTCGATATGGGGGCGATGCATGCGCGCAGCGCCGTCGAGCGCGGCATTAAGTTTTTGCCCGACCGTGCGGCCGTGCCGAACGGCAAGCCGTATTGGATCGTCTGGGTGACGATTGAACGCCGCGAGGACGGCCCGTATTACGCCGGGGTGACGGCGTGTGAAATGACCGTTGACCGCGAGGCGCGCCGCGGCTATAAGCTATTGCCGGAACATGTGAACCGTCTCGATAAATCGCTGAAGCGGCACATCATTGTCGATCATATGGATGCGAAATCCAAACGGGTGCTCGCCGACTTTTTGAAAGGCCACGACATCGACATGTGGAACCGTTCGAGCGATGAGCTGAAAAAAGGGCTTGAAGGCGAATTGTGACGGTTTTGTGAACATATTTGGGCAAGGGCTTGTTCTTGTCTGGAAAAAAGGATAAACTAAATCTACATGTATAACACAGGAAAACTAGGACAAGAAAATCCCCTGCCCATGCGCAGGGGATTTTCTTGAAAACTGTACATGAGCATTTTTTCATTTCTTGAAACTTCTCAAGCAGGTTTCCCTCGTTCCAAGGGCTTTTCGTGAAAAAATGGCTGAGCATGGTTCGATGGTTGGGATGAAAATTCCAGTGATGGACATCGGTCAATGTTCCCGAACATCCCTTGGTACAGGGCATCGACAAGATGAACGAGAGGCTTGATGACCGGCTTCAAGAAATCAAGCGCCACCCCCAGCGTCATGAAAAATGGATGGATTCCTTGATGATGTGCTCATCGATTCCTAAGACATGAATCTCCTTGTGTGAATGGGTTTGAGCACATCTATTTTACTCAAGGAATCGGGTTCATGTCTCCTTTTTTTGTTTATTTGTCAATTTATGTTAGCAAATTTGCTCATCTACAACCAAAATAAACTCCTGCCAACATCAGAACAAAGTTGTGCCAAAGGACCGGGAAAGGTGAAGAGGAGAAGGGGAGTCCCTTGTCCATCCAGCCTTCCCCCTCATTCCCTATCACCACTTTATTCTCCATCATAATAAAGTCGTGACAGAAAAAATCGAAACGAAAATCGGGAAAAGGGGCAATTGGTGCATGACCTTATTTTGGATGGAAGGAATTAGGGGCGCAAGAATGAGGGTTCGAGAGGGGAGGAGTGGCAAGAGTTTATTTTGATTGCACATAGTTAATGGGAAAAATAAGGAATGACAAGGGAAATGAGGAAATCCGTTTCTCTTTTTTTGTTTAGAGAAGTGGGGGAGGAAAAGGGGGATATGTCAAAGGAATTTCGTATTATCGGTTATGTAAAAATTAGGCATATATAACCACTGAATTTACTATAAAATAGGAATAAAATCATAATTTATACTTGATTCACTTGTGTTACCATTTATACAAAGTATAAATGGAGGAGTGAAGAAAAATGCGTTGCATGCCACGTTTGTTAGGTGATGGGGATAAAAGGGAGCAGCGCGGGTGATGATTCGGCTGAGGCCTGATGAATTAGAAACGGTGGCAAAGCACATTCCCGATGCCGAAGACGCTTGCCAGCGGGCGCGGACGACGCTGTCATGGGAGCCCTCTTCCCTTGCGATGGACCTCCCCGGCGTCAGCACGCCTGCCATCGAAGCACTGCGGGACGAACTCGTTCATTGGCTGAAGCGTTATGAAGACAAACTGAACGAAGCGGAAGAACTTCTGTATCGCACCGCCGCCGCGATGCGCCAAGCGGACCAAACGCTCGCCGACAACATGAAGGAATTCGGTCTGGAGCTTCTCGGCTGGTATGACGTACAGCGCGTATTTGGCGAGTACGACCCGATCACCGGCGAGCGCCTGTCGGTCGGGGACCGATTGCTGGCGGGCGGGATGTTGTTATTATCGATTGTACCATCGGCTAAAAGTGCCGGCGTCGCCGGAAAAGCGGCGATCAAGGGCGCCAAGGCGATCGATGCCGCCTCCGCCCTTGCGAAAGTGAAACATGTCGTGCGCGATGATAAAATGAAAGCGATCGGCGACATCGCCTTTCGCCAAACCGTCCGCTCCCCTCTTGCCGAAACAGCCCGATTGTTCAAGAAGCAATGGGACGAATTAGTAGGAAACGTCGCCTCTGTTTCATGGCAGCCGGCGTATGCCGGAGTGGGCCCAGCGCCTCGGGTGTGGATGAGTGAGGCGAGGAATGAAGTTAAAGATGCCACTTTCCACATGATAAAGAAAGCTGAAGGAGGGGTGGTTGGACGGGGGACGAACAAACTTTATAGAGGAGATAGTTTGTTGCACTCATCTAAAAGACCCAATGGAATTGGCAAACCTTTTATGTCAGATTCAGGTAATTTAGTTCCTGCAAATAGTAAAGGCATATATAAAAATCGGCAAGTTACTGTTATAGAGCATATTCTTGGAGGTTACAGAAGGAAAGCAAAATCAAATAGTCCCTATATTAGTTTTACCGGTAACAAACTCGTTGTTGGAAATTACGGAGATTATTTAATAGAGTTAGATATTTCTTCTTTGAGAAAAGCCATTAGGTCAGGAGAAGTTAAGAATGTAGCTATTTTATCTCCGAAACAGATTCGAAAATTAATCGAACGAGATAGATCTTTTTCTGATTTTTGGAAGAAAAGGGCATTAAATTGGACTGAGAGAGATAATGAGTATTTGATAAGAGGTGAAGTACCTAGCAAATTCATAAAAATTTATCCTAGGGAGTGAGTATTAAATATGTTTCTATATTTTCAAAATGAATGTCTAGGTGAAATACAGGATATTAACACTGAAGGTATGTGGGTATACGGTAAACTTATAGCGAATCAAAATATGGTGAAGTTTAGGAAGTTTTTTGAGGATCTAACGAATGAGGAAAATCATTTTAAAGAAAGTGAATATAATGAGGAATGGTTGAATGATGATAATTGGTTTGTTGTAGATAGTCATGGAGATAAAAAGGGAATTTATTTACCTGCTGTGTATGAGGATGGAGAAATAAATTGGAGATGGAGATAAAGCTTAGGTGTAAATTATCATTTTATTTCAGCACAAAACACCCATTTTTTTGCACATTTCTTCAGAAAGCCCTCTCCCCTTTTCTGAAGGAATGTGCTAATTTTTTTGTGAATTGTTTCGGACGAAGATTGCCATTCGTTTCAAGGGGGGAGGAAGTGTGATCCAGTTTCACGACTTTGGCATTGACATTCAAACGTATACGGATCGTGGGAAAGAGAACGATTTTCCTGATGTAAACCAATGTCCCCACGTTCTATCCCGCCGCCCCTTGCGTCGTCACGGGTATTACCAACGCTATGCGTTGACGGCCGAGGGGGAGTATCACCTTTGGATCGCGCGGTACGCTCGCGAGAATGCCGCAAAACCGTGAGTGTGCTGCCTTCGTTCCTCCTCCCGTATGTTCAATATACCCTATCCGTCATCTGGCAAGCGGTCAAAGCATGGCTCGAAACACCAGGACGAGGAGCGAAGACCAAACAGGTTGGTTTTCCCACCAAGGGGGTCATTTTGTTTTATATCCGAAAAAAAACCGGTAAAAAAGTTGGAGGGGAAATTGATTGAAAAGCAGTTTCACCGAAAGAAATACAACAATTAACTGAAAGAATGTTCGATGCTGCTGATGTTCCCCAGTCTGCTAGGAGAGAGTATTATCGTGTATTTTATCAATATATTTATCGGGAGTAGTGAAGAATAATGAGAATTGAGAATTTAATTTATAAAATAAAAAGTTTAGAAGATTGTATAGTTTATCCACCAACTGGTATTCCGAATTTAAGTACAGGACATACTTTGCCTGACGATGTGCATAAGTTTTATGAATTATGTGGTGGGGCTCTTTTATTTGAAAAGGCTGATTATCCTATTTTAATAGTCCCTCCACAGGATTTTCAGTTAGCCAACCCTATTATTGTAGGAGAGTTATGTGAAGAAGATATTTCATCCGATTGGTATATTTGTGCAACGGATCAAAATGGAGAGTACATTACAATTGATTTAAATCCGAGTAGGCTTGGTAGGTGCTATGATAGCTTTTATGATAGGCATGGAGTGGTAGGAGAGTGTTCTATTATAGCGACTTCTTTTACCGATTTATTAGAGCGATTGATAGAAAATAGGGGTAGGTATTGGTATTGGCTACAAGAAGATTTTATATCTTTAGGTGATGCTTACGACGATGTTTAAGGTTTTTGAGAAAGAATACTTCTTAGGATGCCATGGGGCCTTGAGAATTATAATTAATCCTATTGAGTGGCTATGAGCTTTTCAAGGTTTTTTCTGTTTTACAACAGAGTTGGTTCAGTGGCTGTCCTATCTCGACGATGCGCCAAGCGGACGAGACGCTCGCCGACAACTCGGTTTGGAGCTCCTCGGCTGGTATGACGTGCAGCGCGTGTTTGGCGAGTACGACCCGATCACCGGCGAGCGCCTTTCGATCAGGGGTCGGCTGCTGGCAGGAGGAATGTTGCTTGCGTCGATGGTTCCTCCCGCTAAAGGGGCCGGAATGGCGGGAAAAGCGGCGATCAAGGGTGCGAAGGCGATCGATGCCGCCTCCGCCCTTGCGAAAGTGAAACATGTCGTGCGCGATGATACCATGAAGACGATCTTCCACACGATCTACTATCAAGTCATCAAAGCGCCGTTTGCGGAAACGGCCCGCCTGTTCAAGACACAATGGGACGAATTAGTCAAAAGCGTCGCCTCCGTTTCCTGGCAGCCGGCGTATGCGGGGGTGGGCTCGGCGCCTTGGGGGTGGATGAGGGAGGCGAAAGATGCGACCCTCAACAGGATCAAGAATGTTGAGGGGGAAGCGGTTGAGAAGGGGATCAGTGAAGCTGAGAAGCTTGCTAAGGGGACGAAGAAAACTAGACCATCATGGAGACAATCTGAAATCGATGTAGGGAAAGAATATCCCGGTTATCGTGAACAAGTATCATTTAAAGATGGCAATGAAGTAAGTCATGGCACTAAAAATAGTTCGAGACCAGATTTTTATATCAACGGTCATGGTGTAGAAGTTAAGAATTATAAAGTGACTACGTTTTCTGGAAGAAGTAACTTAATAAGAAGTGTTTCAAAGCAAATAAATAAGCGTATAAGTGATTTACCTGAACAAACTAGGCAAACTGTTATTATTGATGTAAGGGGTCAAAATGTCACAAGGGAAGTTTTGAGGGATATTAAACAAAAAATAAATGAAAAAACAGACGGTGTTGCAGAAATTATTTTTAAAATGGATTAGAGGTGAAATTTAGATGGCGGTAGGAATATTAGTAGATTGTTTTTTTTACGAATTAGGACATAGCGATTTTGTACATTCATTCTTTTCGACAATCTCATATCATTTGGAAAAAGAAGGATGGGGAACAAAATACCCGTTATTAATGAATGATTTATATTATGACAAATTAAATTGGCAAAATATCCCCGTTGCGAAAGCTAATCTAATTGAAATTGAACAGGAATTATCAAAATACTCCCCAGAGTCTGTTATATGGGATATTGATGACATATCACAAAAACCACCGTGGGGGGATCAGTTTAGTTCAAAAGTAACCAATTTAGCAAATTATTTTGCAACAACTGATGGGAAGACATTTTTTGAAGTGATACGTACAGCGATGGACGTAGCAGAAGAAGATAAATGTGATATGAAAATTCATAAACTTTAACTTTTTTACGATATGGGGTACTGAATAAATGGTTCTTAACTATAGAGTAGTTATAACCCTAGTACGCCCTATATGATTTTAAAAATATACCCGTGGTGCTAGATAAAATCAGACAAGCATAAAAATAGCCTTGCATGAGGATCTTCTTAAAATGAAAGTGTAACCAAACATCAAAGGGAGAATTCACATGCAAGAGCCCTTTCACACTAGCGTTGCACAGCTTACAAAATTAGTAAATAAAGTGTGATATAAAAAAGCGTTTACGCAAAAGAAAAAAACCCCTAATGTAGAAGTGTTGGGATGATGTATAAAATTTTGTGTAAAGTACTGTAGATGAGCATTTTTCATTACAGTAATTTCCATTCCCTAAGAGACAAACAGGGGACCCCTTAGGCGACATGGAGCTGTTTTTTGATCACATCAATGGGAATCTCTTGCTTCGCGGCATCGTAGATGAACTCGACGATGCTGTGCCCTTTCCGAGAACGAAGAAGCTCTAGGCCGGAAGAGAGGTCTTGTTGAGATTCCGCGATGCTGTATACACAGGCTAAGAGCATCACTGCCCAATACCGTTTCACCGCCCGAATGTGACGAACACGGTATCCATCGAGCTTCAGCTGGTCTTTGGCCTGCCGGAAAACGCATTCGATCGTCCAGCGCTGGGCATAGTAACGCAAGATCTCTTCATCGCCTAGCTCCCGGTCGGTGCTCAAGACAACATGGAGATGATCTGGCGTCATCGGTTCATCCGCCTTCCAAGCCAGCAGCACCACCGCGTCATCGAGGCCATGGATCGCTCCCTCGTAGCGATACACGCGGTAACGCTCCTTCCCCACCGTGACGAGGCGGGTGTCGTTGGGCTCGATATAGCGGGCGAACTTCTTCGCTTGGATGGCGATACCTTTCGGATAGAGAATCCGGTTCGTCTTGAGCATGGCGATGACATGGAATCCTTGTTTCAGGCAGGCTTCGATGAGCGCTTGGGACGGATACCACGAATCCATGAGCACATACACCGGCTGAGCCCGTTTCCCCTTGAGCGAGGAAAGCATCTCGATCGCTAGGTCGATCTTGCTTCTTCCCGCCGTCTTGTCATACAGACGAAAGGCGAACGGAAACGCTTGGGTGAAGGTATGCACCATCAGCCAAACGAGCGAATGCCCCCAAACGGATTGATGATCTTTGTGCGAGTAGTGCCAATCACACCCTTGAATGGCGCGGGCAGCCCGTGACGAAGGCTTCGTTTTTTGGCAAATCGTATCATCAATCGAAACAAAAAGGGGTTGATTCTCCCGTTTGGCTAGGCGTTCGATCTGGCGAAGAATCCATTCTTGAAGCTTCTCAAGCCGTTTTTCCTCGTTCCAAGGGCTTTTCGTGAAAAAATGGCTGAGCGTGGTTCGATGGTTGGGATGAAAACTCCAGTACCGGACATCCGTCAATGTCCCCGAAAATCCCTTGGTCGTCAAGGCGTCGACAAGATGAACCAAATGCTTGATGACCGGCTTCGAGAAATCAAGCGCCAATCCCAGCGTCATGAAAAACTTGTGGATTCCTTGATGATGTGCTAATCTATTCATGAGACATGAACCTCCTTGTGGGTAGTTTGAGCACATCTATTTTACTCAAGGAGCTGGGTTCATGTCTCCTTTTTTGTTTAGTTGTCAATTTATGTTAGCAAATTTGCTCATCTACAGAACTAAAACAAAAGAGGTGATATTTAATGTTAAAAAGAACTTTTATACATGATTTATTGAATTGTATTTGTAAGAAAGACAAAATCTCTTTAAAAAACTTATATACCAAGAATGGTTCGGAATTTGTAGATGGAGCTTATCTTTTATTTAAAAACGGATTAATTACTACCTATCATGGAAACTTTGTGTATGGCGGAGATGACGAAGCTCCAATAGACATGGTGTGTCCAGAAGAGTTATATCCCACCCCAAAAGAGCTGCTATTATGGACCCGAGTTCGACAGTTTTGAGGTCATTTTAGGCAAATGGAAATGACCAAAATGCTGTTATATCAAGGGTTTCGTAATGCGGATCCTAGGAAAAAACGCCGAATTTCATAGGCACACGATTTATTAATTTTTCCTTTTAAAAATAAGGTTTATACGTTATAATATAGGCATGTACATACGACGAGTCACACGCAAAAATAAGGATGGAACAACCGTTGCTTATCTCCAGCTTGCTCACAATGAATGGGATCCAAAGGCCAAATATGCGAAAGCGAAGGTGATTTATTCATTCGGGCGCGAAGATGAAGTGGATCGCGCCGTCTTGGAACGTCTGGCCAAAAGCATTTCGCGATTCCTTTCTCCTGAGCAGGCTTGGGAAGTCGAAACGTTGACAGGAGAAGCTTCCGATGACTTTCAATTCCAGTCATGCAAACACCTCGGCGGCGTCTGGCTCTTGGATCAGCTCTGGAGACAACTGGGGTTGGGAGAGATTCTCCACTCCTTGTTTACCTCCCGACATCACCAGATTTCGCTGGAACGGCTGATTTTTGCCATGGTGGCGAATCGCGCCCTTCATCCGTCAAGCAAGTTGGCGATGGAGGAGTGGGTGGAGAAAGATGTGTATATCCCTCACCTTCCTCAAGCCGCCAGCCACCAGTTGTACCGGGCGATGGATGAACTGCTGGCCGTGCAGCCGGAATTGGAACGTCAAGTGTTCCATGCTGTGGCCGATTTATTGAATTTGGAAGTCGACTTGATTTACTTCGATACGACTTCGTCGTACTTCGAAGTGGATCCCTCTGAAACACCGGAAGGAGAATCGCTTCGAAAACAAGGATTCTCGAAAGACAAACGCCCAGACTTGGTTCAAATCGTCATTGGGCTGGCTGTCACCCGGGAAGGAATCCCGATTCGCGCTTGGGTATGGCCTGGCAATACGATGGACATGACGGTCATCAAACAGGTGAAACAAGACTTGATTGGCTGGAAGCTTGGACGTGTGATCAGCGTCATGGACCGCGGCTTTTCCTCTGAAGAGAATTTGCGAATCTTGCAACAGGCCGGCGGACACTACATTGTCGGCGAAAAAATGCGATCCGGCAAAGCCGCCGTCGAAGAGGCCTTAAGCCGTCGCGGACGTTATCATGAAGTGGACGAGAATTTGCACATCAAAGAAATCATCGTCGGCGACGGAGAAGCGCGTCAGCGCTATGTTCTCGTGTACAATCCCAGCGAAGCCGAACGCCAACGCAAGGAGCGAGAAACGCTGCTCGAATCGCTGAAAGAGGAGTTAGAAGGGCTTCGCCAACTCCCAAACGAAGCCCATCATAAGGCGACCTGCCGGTTGCGTTCCCATCCGTCCTACGGAAAATACTTGCGCCAGTTGAAGGACGGAACCCTTCGCATCGACAAGCAAGCGGTTCGTGACGCGGAAAAGTACGACGGCAAATATCTCATCCGGACATCCGATGACACCTTGTCTGCCGAAGATGTCGCCATCGGGTATAAGCAGCTGGTGGATATTGAGCAGGCCTTCCGAACATTGAAGTCCACATTGGAATTGCGGCCTATGTATCATCGCTTGGAAGACCGCATTCGGGCGCATGTGCTGCTCAGTTGGCTTGCTCTCTTGTTAGTTCGGATCGTCGAGATCCGAACCCATGAATCGTGGCCGAACGTAAGGGACGAATGCGAACGTCTCATGCTTGGACATTTTTCTTCAAAAAACGGTGACCTTGATCAACGAACCGAACTGACGGCCAAACAGGCTCAATTCTTTGCGGCTCTAGGGCTGGAGCCTCCTCCGAAGATTCTAGGCATCCATCCTCGCACCTAGATACACGCCCAACGTATGCCCAAATGCCTCTCGTCCCTTTGGTATCAAGGGATGAGAGGCATTTTGTTTGCCTAGTCACTGTCGAACTCGGGTATGGAAAAATAGAGTCAAATGCTGATACCCCTTTAACAAAGAAAGAGCCGAACGGCTCTTTTATTTTTTCACAAAAGATAAGGGTTTATACATAGGCTGTGACTTTATCCAAAAGAGTGGGATTTATTTAAGATTAGGTTCTTTTTTATTAGATTGTCTTCATAACTTCATTTGATTTTCCTAATTTATGTTTTTTAATAGTAGAATTCACAATTAAATAAACGGGTATTGAAATCACCAGCGAAATGATAGACATGATTAACCAAGCGTTTCCTATCCCATAAAAATCCGAAAAGAATCCATTTAACAGTAAAGCCAAAATCGTTGCTCCAGCTTCTAAAGTGTTGAAAAATGAGAGTAAAGTAGACCTGTTCTCATTTTTGATATTTTGATTCAAAAACGTATATCGAATCACTTCTTCTGAAGCAGTAATAACAACATGTAACCAGAATAATAGTAATGCAATTAGATAATTGCCTGTTAAAACGCAAAGAATAATAGAAAGCGTATTAAATATGGTACTTCCTATGAGGATATAGATTTTGTTTTCAGAAAGGGATGATATTTTTCTGGATAAATAAGCCCCTAAAATACTACAGAGGTTTAAACCAACCCATATATATCCTGTATTGATATCTTTTGTTTCATCTTGGAAAAAGAGTTGCCATTGATTACCCGGTCCACTAATAATGAATGATAAAGGTAAAAAGGATAGGCAGATTAGAAAAAATGTCTTATCATTTCTTAAAAAATGAATTCCTTCTTTTGTTGTTTTCTTCAACATGTTAAAACTCTGACCTATGTTTATTAAATGAGGATTTTCTTCCAAATTCCTTTTAGGTTCTTTCATTTTAAATATCGCAACAATCATAGAAATAATTAACAATATAATCCCTGCTAAAATAGGATAACTCAAATCAATATTACCTAAGACTTGCGCTCCCAAATATCCACTTAATAAATTAACTGTTGTGCCAGCCATGCTATTTATTGAAAAGACTTTATCAAATGTGAATGTTTCATCTATAGCTAAAATACGATCTATCATCCAAGAATCCAACGTACCTGACTTTAACGATTCACCTATTGCAGTAAAGATCGCTCCTAAAATTAAAAATGTAATATTCCCCCAATCTATAAATAAAAAAAGTAAACCGATACTTCTAATTATACAACTACTAATGATGGTGTTCTTCCTGCCGAATGTATCAGCAATAATTCCAGAAGGAGTTTCCGTTAAAAAACTTACGATCCAAAAAAGGGATAAAAAAATGTTCATTTCCGCATAACTGTAATGCAGTGATTCCATATATAAATATAGTGTTGCACCAAACACAGCTATACCCATACCATATAAAATATTAATGATATAGTATGTGTTTATGATGTTTTTAATCTCTTTCATTTTCATTTTTCATCATCACTCCTGCTAAAAGGTCTAATATGGCATGGGTAACTGTTGAAGCTCCTATCTTATTTCCAAAATCATACATTTCATTGTATTCTACAATATCGATACCAATAACATCGGCATTATTCACACACAATTCAATAAAATCTAAAAAATCCTTATAGTGCCATCCGTTTGGTACAGGATAACCTACACTTGGAACAATACTTGGGTCAAATACATCAACATCAAACGTAATATAGGTAGGAAGAGTTGAATCTATGGTGACATTTTTGAATGATGTTCCAAATAGGGTTGTTAGTTTATCGCTCTTTATATCCTCTTTATCTTGTGGTCCTCTGATTCCTAATTGATAGATATGACGTATTTTTTCTTCCTGTATTAGATTTTTCATAAAGCTACCATGTTCAACAATATCCCAACGGTTAATTCCCAAATCAGAATGGGCATCTACATGTATAATTTGTATCTTTTCATAATGCTCTAAAAAACCTTTGATGATTGGATAGGTAATGGTATGGTCTCCTCCTATAAAAAAAGGAATAATATTAGATTTTGCCACTTTTTCTGCAAGATTTTTTATTCTATTTAATTGGAGTTTCTGATTAAGTGTTACTTCTAATTCTCCGTAATCTTTTATAATTAAATCTTTTCCGACTATCCTTTTTTGGTTCGGACAATACCACCCTTTTGTCAAACCTTTTTGATTATATTCCAAAGTGAATACTTGAGAACTATAACTTCTTAGACTTTGGGGGCTATCTTCAAAGTCTCCACCCCCTTTTTCCTTTTATTACATATATAAAACATATTCTGGAGAATTTCAATATTATTATTAATTTTTTTGTTTTTTTGGCTCTTCACCAAAAGTTGTACTTGATTTTTTCATCACGTACCTGATTTATGCAACCAAGAAAGAACAGGAAACCAATCATGTTTTGCATACACTTGTTCAGAGAAGTGAATCGTCTGTCAAGTACATGTTGTGGTGATGAGCCGTTTTTTTACAAATTCCGACACATGTATAAATTTTTCTTCTGACAATAGCATTCCACTATTAACAACTTGTTTAAAAGTTTCGTTTGGGGACAGATAAGCACCTTGTGAAAACACTTGTTTTAATAGAAAAAATTTTTATCAGAGTGTAGTGCCAGATGATAGAGAGAAGCAAGTTTGGCATATGAATATTCAATGTAATAAAAAGGAGTTGAAAAGATTTGTTCTTGCATTAGCCAAAGTGAGTTAACTTCTTTTTCATATGGTTCTATATTTACGCAATGATGTGTATATTTCTTTAATATATCTAAAAATAAATCTTTCTTTTCTTTTGCTGAAGGATATTGTTGTGTATACAGTTTTTCTTGAAACTCATGAATGGCTACGTTAAATGGTATGGAAATCACAAGTTGATTGAGATAATTTCTAATTACATCTTTTTGATTACCAAACAATTGAAAGATAAGTATCGATTCAAATAAATGAGCGAATAATTCATTCACTTCATTATTAGTGTTTCTTTCAGTATAGTGGCTTAAATTATGTTTAAGATAATTATGATAACCATGCCCAACTTCATGTATGAAATAATAAATATCCATCATTGAATTGGTGGGATAAATACTTATAAAGAACTTTTTCGAATAAGGAAGTTCTATGCAAAACCCAAAGTCTACCTTTCTTTTTCGCATCTCAATGTCTATATAACCATCTAACCATAATTGGGATAAATAAATATAAAAATCACTATCGAGTTCCTCTAATAGTTGAAAAATAGATGGAATGCATTCTTGTAACGAATAAGAAATATCTATTTTACCGTTTTCCAAGTAATCTAAAAGCCCGGTGAAAAACCGCTGTCACACTCGAATCGGCGGCATTTTCATTCAGAAACGAAAGCTGATTCTACAAGGTTTCTCTAATTGGAAAAAGAATGGAATCAGCAGTATTTTGCCCTAAATCACCAACCTTCTAAATCCTAGGGATTAATGGATTCTATTCCTAACTCTCTAATGCGTTTTCATGGTAGATATCCCTTACTAAGGGAATTATGTATTTTTATATATTATTCTTCCACTCTATTACATTTCTTTCTGTGTGTTCAGTAGTTTTATTTAACTTATTACTATATTGTTGATAACTTTCAAACTGATTTATTTTGGATATTCGATTTCGATGATGTATAAAATTTTGTGTAAAGCATTTTGCTAGACCAAAAGAAAAAAGGTAGGGTATTCTCTGATTGGACCAAAAATCTTAGAGAAAGGAGTACCCTACCTATGTCTAAAAGAAGTATACCGAATATCGACTGGGCAAATCAACTGGAAAACGCCATTCGTCAGTTTGTAAAGGAAAAATGAGAACTGATCATGTGGGAAGAAATCAAACATTTCCTCGAAATCGAACAAGCCGGAACATCAAACATGAGAAACGGCTATTATCAACGAAATCTAGATACGCAATAGGGCCGGATTGAAGGGCTTTTGGTCCCAAGAGACCGAAATGGAGAATTTCAAACACAGCTGTTTGCCCCTTACCAACGACACACCGGCTGGCTGGAAGAAGCCATCATCAAGATGTATCAAAGCGGCATGAGTACACGGGAAATTGGCAAATTTATCGAACGAATTCTAGGAGGCTGGTGAAAAACCGCTATCACACACCAATCATCGCATTTTGATTCAGAAAAGAAGGCTGTTTCTACAAGGTTTCTCTAATTGAGAAATGGGTGGAAGCAGTAGTATTTTGCACTAAATCACCGGCCTTCTAGGAAATGCGTATTCTCCAGCGACGATCAGCCGTATGACCGATGTCGTGAAAGAAGACATCGAGAAGTGGCATACTCGTCCTCTACAAAAGCGTTATTCGGTCTTATATTTGGATGGGTTATACGTAAAACTTCGTCGCGAAACCGTGGAGAAAGAAGTCATTTATGTGGTGTTAGGGGTGAATGAAGAAGGGTATCGCGAAATTCTTGATTTCTTTGTGGGAGGACAAGAAAGTGCCTATGTATGGCAGGAAATTCTCCAAAACCTTTACAAAAGAGGCGTCAAGGAAGTGCTTTTAGGGGTATTCGATGGACTACCGGGTCTAGAAGAAGCCTTTCAGGCGGTGTATCCGAAAGCTGACGTACAGCGTTGTGTCGTTCACAAAGTCCGTAACACCCTCAGCCGTGTTCGGAAAAAAGACCCATTCGAAATGGCGGAGGATCTGAAACTCATTTATCGATCTCCGAGTAAAGAAATCGCATTGGAGATGTTTTGACAGTTTGAATCGAAATGGTCGAGCAAGTATCCGAGAGAAGTTCCATCTTGGGCCAATGAGTGGGATGTCCTCCTAACATTTATGGATTACCCAAGCAGTATTCGAAGTGTGATTTACACGACGAATGCCATCGAACGAACGATCAAGGATCAAGGAGATTCGGAAACGTTTAAAACCGATGAACCGTTTGAGCAGTTTAGAAGCCGCGGAAAAAGTCGTGTATTTAACCATTCAAGATTTTAATGAGAAATGGGCAGGGAGAAAGTTACGAGGATTAGCCGAAGCGCAGGAAGCCCTCGAGCGAATGTTTGAAGAACGTTATCATTAATCAAATACTATAAATTAACAAAAATAGGGGGATTCTCCCCTTCCCCACAGGAGACTGAATATTCAGTCTCCTGTGGGGAGGAAACAGCCCCCTCTATTCCCAATCCATTTCAGAGATACCCTATCCATCTTGCATTACACAAAATTTTTGACGGTACCGTACTCTTAAAGGTTATAATTATTTGTAATAATTACTAATAATATAATGTAAAGGAGATATGAAAAATGAACAAAGAAAATACTGGAAAAAGTCCAATAAGATGGATTATATACGCTCTCTTAGCTTTGGCCGTAATAAGATTTATAGACAAATTAATTTAATTAATCAATATGAAAGTGTTGCAAAATGCATAATGGATAGTAATCACGAGTGTTGATTATCCAAAATTATACATACGCCTTCCATAAATTTGGGCATACTCAAACAAAGCAGCGGCCATCCCGGATTTCCAATCGAGAGGAAGCTGCCCAGAGAAAAAACGGCGAACGAACGAAATGAAGGAAAGAGAGACGTTCGTCTGTTTTTTGGTTTGATCATACAGCCATCGCAGCAACACATACGCGATGAACGCCGCAAACAGTTGGTTGTATACCGCATTTTCCGTCGTGCCAAACAAGGTCGGGACATTCAGATATTGCTTCACCCAACGGAAAAAGACCTCAACAGTCCAACGTTGTTGGTACATGTCGGCAATGGTTTCCGCAGACGCATGGAAGAGGTTCGTCACGACCCGAATGTCGCGGCCATTCGCATCTCGAAAGATCACCACCCGGTGACGCTTGGTGGAGCGGCATTGTTTCGTCCCCAACTGGCACGTGAAGTCGGCTTGAACCGATGAGGATGTGCTGGAAAGGCGTTTCAAGCTTTTTTTCTGATGGAGTTCGATGTTGTCCTTCATCCGAATGACAAAGAGCTGATGTTGCTCCACAAATCGATCGAGGCGTTCGATTTTGAAATACGCCCGGTCTTCCACCAGCCCTTGTTGAGCGTTCGTCAACTGTTCTCCCACCGGGCCATCATGACGCAGTCCGATGGTTTCCACCACGTCTGCCGGCAACGAGGATTCCGGCGAATACGCGACGTGCAGCTTCACTCCGGCGCGTTCGCCGTGATACGGCGCCCATGGCAGGCGGTTTTTCCCGACCGTGACGGTCGTCGAATCCACCACCCGAAGCGGTTTGGGAAACCGAAGCGAACGGCGGGTTTGGCGGTTGCACTTGGAAATGATCAACGCCAACAAGCGTTTCATGATGTCATAGGGAACTTCTTTCGCTTTCTTGGATACAGTTGAATAATGGAATCGCGGCAATCCATACAGAGGCCCCACATCGGCTCCGTGGCGAAAGCTTTTCCATTGATGCATGGCGGCCAGCAGGAAGAAGTGAATCAACTCGCGCAACGTAAAGGTTCGAGACGAATCACGATACCCAACCGCTTCGGCAATCAGTTGAATCTCTTCATCCGAAACAAGTTTTTGCATCAAATTCGGGAGTGTGGTATGCTTGTTCATAGAGAGCACCTCCTGGGTTTGTTTGTGTCGCTACTCACATTCTACAGGAAAGGTGCTCTTTTTTCTATACCCTTTGGATTTTATTGGATAATCAACACGCCTGATATCCCATTATATGATGAAAAAATCGAAGGATGGGTTGGAAGGGGAAGTAGGCAAAATAACATCTGCCGAGAGGGCTGCCGCAAAAGGGTTCCCCGGGATCAAAACCACTAAAAATGGTAATCCAGACTTTGCTGGAACAGAATATTTATATCCTGTTGAAGAAGGGCAATTAAATATAGTAAAAATAAAAATGACAGGGAGTAGATCAGGGGATTTCCTCGAAGCGAATAAGGCAGCGGGGTTTGCTGGGACTGGAAGAAAATCCCCACATCCGGATTATACATGGCATCATTTGGATGATTTTGATCCCGAAACCGGCACAACAACTATGCAATTGGTAAGGAGAGATGTACACCAAGCAACTTTCCCCCATTATGGTTCCGCATCCCAATATGATGAATATTATGGGAAAGCCATATACAATAAACCTAAAAAGAAAAAAAGAATTGACCATGCCACAGAAATGGAGGGTCCAGTCGAATGAAAATCTATTATAATAATAAAATCCTTAATGCCAAAGAAAAGATAACGATCGAAGATATTCAAGAAATAGAGTTAAAGTATCATTTTACTTTTCCAGAGGAGTTTAAGGAACACTATTTATCGTATAACGGGGGGGAACCAGAAAAATATGTATTCGTGGATGAGGACGGAGACGAGTACATAATTCAACAGTTTATCCCTATTAAGGGAGGGAACAGGGATTTCGACACCACCCTCAGGGATTTAAGAAGGGATGGAATCATACCGGATTGGTTAATCCCTTTTGCGGAGGAACCATCAGGCGACCTTTACTGTTTTAGCATTGCCGAAGGTTCCGAGGGAGACATTTACCTTTGGTATCATGAGGAAGTCGATGATCCAGATAATTCTTATTCATATTTATGTGATTCACTTTCAGAATTTATTAATAGTATGAAAGAACATTACTAAAATAGTAGTAACGTTAATAGATGATGTACTGTAGTTGAGCATTTTTCATTACATCAATTTCCATTTCCTAAAAGACAAACAGGGGACCCCTTAGGCGACATGGAGCTGTTTTTTGATCACATCAATGGGAATCTCTTGCTTTGCGGCATCGTAGATGAACTCGACGATGCTGTGTCCTTTCCGAGACCGAAGAAGCTCTAGGCCGGAAGAGAGGTCTTGCTGAGATTCCGCGATGCTGGATACACAGGCTAAGAGCACCACTGCCCCATACCGTTTCACTGTCCGAACGTGGCGAACACGGTACCACCTGACTTCAGCTGGTCTTTGGCCTGCTGGAAAACGCATTCGATCGTCCAGCGCTGGGCATCGTAACGCAAGATCTCTTCATCGCCTAGCTCCCGGTCGGTGCTCAAGACGACATGACATGGAGATGATCCGGTGTCATCGGTTCATCCGCCTTCCAAGCCAGCCGCATCACCGCGTCATCGAGGTCATGGATCGCTCCCTCGTAGTGATACACTCCCTCGTAGTGATACACGCGGTAACGTTCGTTCCCCACCGTGACGAGGCGGGGGTCGTTGGGCTCGATATAGCGGGCAAACTCCTTCGCTTGGACGGCGATGCCTTTCGGATAGAGAATCCGGTTCGTCTTGAGCATGGCGATGACTGGAATCCTTGTTTCAGGCAGGCTTCGATGAGCATTCGTTGATGATGTGCTCATCAATTCCTAAGACATGAACCTCCTTGTGTGAATGGGTTTGAGCACATCTATTTTACTCAAGGAATCGGGTTCATGTCTCCTTTTTTTGTTTAGTTGTCAATTTATGTTAGCAAATTTGCTCATCTACAACCAAAATAAACTCCTGCCAACATCAAAACAAAGTTGTGCCAAAGGACCGGGAAAGGTGAAGAGGAGAAGGGGAGTCCCTTGTCCATCCAGCCTTCCCCCTCATTCCCTATCACCACTTTATTCTCCATCATAATAAAGTCGTGACAGAAAAAATCGAAACGAAAATCGGGAAAAGGGGCAATTGGTGCATGACCTTATTTTGGATGGAAGGAATTAGGTGTTGTAAGAATGAGGGGGCGAGGGGGAGGAGTGGCAAGAGTTTATTTTGATTGCACATAGTTAATGGGAAAAATAAGGAATGACAAGGGAAATGAGGAAATCCGTTTCTCTTTTTTTGTTTAGAGAAGTGGGGGAGGAAAAGGGGGATATGTTAAAGGAATTTCGTATTATCGGTTATGTAAAAATTAGGCATATATAACCACTGAATTTACTATAAAATAGGAATAAAATCATAATTTATACTTGATTCACTTGTGTTACCATTTATACAAAGTATAAATGGAGGAGTGAAGAAAAATGCGTTGCATGCCACGTTTGTTAGGTGATGGGGATAAAAGGGAGCAGCGCGGGTGATGATTCGGCTGAGGCCTGATGAATTAGAAACGGTGGCAAAGCACATTCCCGATGCCGAAGACGCTTGCCAGCGGGCGCGGACGACGCTGTCATGGGAGCCCTCTTCCCTTGCGATGGACCTCCCCGGCGTCAGCACGCCTGCCATCGAAGCACTGCGGGACGAACTCGTTCATTGGCTGAAGCGTTATGAAGACAAACTGAACGAAGCGGAAGAACTTCTGTATCGCACCGCCGCCGCGATGCGCCAAGCGGACCAAACGCTCGCCGACAACATGAAGGAATTCGGTTTAGAGCTTCTCGGCTGGTATGACGTGCAGCGCGTATTTGGCGAGTACGACCCGATCACCGGCGAGCGCCTGTCGATCGGGGATCGGCTGCTGGCGGGCGGGATGTTGCTGTTATCGATTGTTCCTCCGGCTAAAGGAGCCGGTGTCGCCGGAAAAGCGGCGATCAAGGGCGCCAAGGCGATGGAGGCGGCGTCTGTCCTATCTAAAATGAAACATGTTGTGCGCTATGATAAAATAAAGGCGATCTTCGAAACGATTTACCAACAGGTCATTAAAGCGCCGTTGGCGGAAACGGCCCGTTTGTTCAAGAAGCAATGGGACGAAGTAGTGGAAAGCGTCGCCTCCGTTTCATGGCAGCCAGCATATGCCGGAGTTGGCCCAACGTCTAGAGTGTGGATGAATGAAGCGAGGAATGAAGTCAAAGATACCGCTCTCCATATGACGAAGAAGATCGAAGGAGAGGCCATTGATCGTATACCTAAGTCAAGTGATCCTTCCATTAAGGGTAAGGGAAAAGCTAATTTTGTAAATATAGCTAGTAAAAAACGAACAAAGCATATACTTTACGGAGATAAAACAGGTGGTGGGCATTTATGGCCTGGAACTGGAAACCCTAATAAAACATTATTCCCTAAAAACTGGAGTGCGGAAAGGGTAATGCACAATGTATCAGATATAGCTACCGACCCTACACTAAAATGGAAGAGGGGGAGAGTTATTAAGAGTGTCCAAAGATATGAGGTTATAGGAATTAGGGATGGAGTTAAAATAAAGGTAATTACAGATGGAAAAGATATAATAACTGCATTCCCTATTAAATAACTAATTTTAGGAGGGCGTATTTTATGAATTTAAATATTCTTTTAAAAGAAATAGTAAGAAATATTACTAATCTTCCATTGAAAGATGAAAAAGACATATTAGAGTTTATAGAACACGAAGAGTGGGGATTAGCTCTAGAAACAATATGCAGTGTAATTGAACAAGAGGATATTACTATTGATAAAGATATTTTTAGCAAAATCGAAGAAGCTGGAATATACATGGAAATGGACAAATCACTTTGGGAAGGAATAAGTAAACAAATTAGGTAAATATGCTTGTCTATAAATTATCACTTTATTTTGGAATAAAAGAGGCATTTTTTTTGCACATTTCTTCAGAAAGCCCTCTCCCCTTTTCTGAAGGAATGTGCTAATTTTTTTGTGAATTGTTTCTATATTTCAATACCATTATTTTTGTAATTAACAGTAAACTCTTGATATATTTCTTTTTTGTTCATATTGTTCATATTAAAGTACCTCCTAACCGTGAATAGATGACGGAACCTCTTTAGAGTTCGTGAAAGTAAAGATTAAAAAACTTTTGTGGCAATATATACTAAGTTGAAATTTTGTTTTACATCCAGCCGATTATTCAGCATTTATATATACTATCAGTTTGGGCAAGATCTCTTCATCGCTAAGCTCCCGGTCGGTGCTCAAGACGACATGACATGGAGATGATCCGGTGCCATCGGTTCATCCGCCTTCCAAGCCAGCCGCACCACCGCGTCATCGAGGCCATGGATCGCTCCCTCGTAGCGATACACGCGGTAACGCTCCTTCCCCACCGTGACGAGGCGGGGGTCGTTGGACTCGATATAGCGGGCAAACTCCTTCGCTTGGACGGCGATGCCTTTCGGATAGAGAATTCAGTTCGTCTTGAGCATGGCGATGACTGGAATCCTTGTTTCAGGCAGGCTTCGATGAGTGTTTGGGATGGATACCACGCACATCTGCCGAGTCCACTTTGCTTTGAGCGAGGAAAACCTCGCGATCGCTAGGTCGATCTTGCTTCTTCCCGCTGTCTTGTCATACAGATGAAACGCTTGCGTGAAGGTGTGTGCACCATCCGCCAAACGAGCGAATGCCCCCAAACGGATGGATATTTGTGAGAGGAATGTTCATCTACAGTTTTTGTTCAGAAGTTTTATTTGTTAAGACTCTCTTTTAGGTGTATTTTCATCAGTATCAATTAGCCAAGGACTATCTCGATTTTCCTTAATGAGAATAAATCTTCGATAATTTTTCCCGCCTAAAGTGGGAACCAAATTAGGATCTTGTACCTTAATGTTAAGTTCCCCATAATAGACTTTGATCGCAAAATATTGTTTATAATTCGGGTCAATGGGGCCTGAGTCATTAGAGATATCAACAAGCTTAGTGATGGTAACCTGCTTCATATTTTTAAGGTATTTACTATACTCTGGTTGCCCTTCGAATTTCAATTGCGGGCCTAGAAGCGATGCCGCATCTTGATATTTTTGTTTGTTGATATCCTGATAAAATTTTTCAATCACCTTTTGTGCCTCTGGGACAGGTGTTTTAACAATATTAGAACGAGCCGTTTGTGGCTCCTTTTGGTGTAAAGGCTTCTTTGCACTATCACCACATGAAGCTAATAAAAATAAAGCGAAAGTGATTACTACAAACATAAGTTTTTTCATTGTTTCTTCCCCTTCCAATATACGGCTGTAAATCTAATCTCCATTACCTGTAATGATAGATGTTCCAAGGATAGTAATAATTTTACCAACTTTCAAATGCTCGTTTGCAACTACATTATGAATTAAAAGGAGGGAATTTACAAAACAATTCATTCTAAAAAATACGACTATTTTCTACAAATGTTGACATGCAACGTCATCTTTGTCGATTTCACTGTACGGCTCACCTTTCTTGATTTTCCGAATAATATTTCAATAAGAAATCGATAAGCTGTAAATATCAAAGGGGGGAGACTTCACTCTATACTGTAGATGAGGTGGTACATTGATTCTAACCAAGGAATCGGGTTCATGTCTCCTTTTTGTTTGTAAATTTATGTTAGGGAATTTGCTCATCTGAATATTTACAAAAAATTATAAATATTTTATTATTCATTTATGTTGGTTTATATATAAAAAGAGGAGGGTGAATATGCAGACAGAGAAACATAAAAGGATAAAAGCAAATTTTTCTCCGGAACTGCGTTCAAAAATCCAAAAACTGTACGCTAGGAATAATTGGTATAACTTCTTGGCAATTGGTTATGATTGGTTCATAGTTTTAGACATACTTTTTGTACCCCAATAGGAAGATTCTTTTTACATCCACATCATGACAATTATCACCTTGTACATCATTTGTTTCCTGCGATTCCCCACTATAACTTAAAGAAGGCACATTTAATCCTAATGGAGGACGCTGCATACAGAGAGGCTCATCATTGTACGGGATTTTTTCAATCATTCTTACCAGGGTTTTATAGTGTCATTGAGGATATATGTGGCATCTCTTTTGATCGAAGTAAAGGTAACATTAGTTAATGGGTTCATGAAAAGGTGGGAGCATCATGTTGACAGCATTGCTTCATGGGATTGCATTAGCTTTTGGATTAATTCTACCCCTTGGTGCGCAGAATGTCTTTGTTTTCAACCAAGGGGCCTCACAGCCAAAGTTCAGAGGGGCAGTTCCAGTAATCATTACAGCTTCGCTTTGTGATACTTTACTCATTTTGTTAGCTGTTTTTGGAGTCTCTGTTCTTGTTTTTACGGTTCCTTTACTACAAACTATACTCTTTTCTTTAGGGTTATTCTTTCTGATTTATATGGGGTGGTCTATTTGGAATAGCGACCCTGCAAGCTTAAGGAAGAATGAAGTTGCGTTGACTCCTAAAAAACAGATTATGTTTGCATTATCGGTGTCCCTTCTCAACCCACATGCCATCCTAGATACAGTGGGGGTGATTGGAACTAGTTCGCTGAATTACAATGGATTAGACAAAGTGGTGTTTACTATTGCGACCATTTCGGTTTCTTGGATTTGGTTTTTATGTCTTGCCATTGCCGGAAGAATAGTCGGTAATTTCGATACAACGGGAACACTTTTAAAAATGGTAAATAAACTATCAGCTTTGATCATATGGGGAGTGGCTGTATACATAGCCGTTCAATTGTATAAAATGTTGTAAGTAGGACTACCTGTAGTGTTCCGTGTACACTCCAGAAATACACGCAAACGAAACCGTTCTAGAAGGCCGGTGAAAAACGGCTAATTCCCTTCATCAATGGGGGAATGAGTGAAAAGTCGGATCGGTGCAACAAGGTTTCTCGAGTTGATAAATAACATTGCCAATCCGTATTTAGGATTCCATCACCATCCTCCTAGAAGGCTGGTAAAAAACATTGGTTTCCTTTGGTCGATGAATAAAAGTGTGCGGTGTTGCAAGGCTTTTCTATTTGAGAAACGATGCTAGGAAGCAGTGTGCACGATTTCATCCCCCTCCTCCTAGGTACACGCCCGAAATATGCCAAAATGCCTCTCGTCCCTTTGGTATCAAGGGATGAGAGGCATTTTGTTTGCCTAGTCACTGTAGAACTCGGGCTTCTGATTTAAAACCACGGGAACCATTTCTCAAACCAGCTTTTTCCGTCTTCTTTTTTCTTCTTTTTCTTTTCCAGATGGTCGGTGCAATAGTCAGTCGGTTCGGTGCCGATGAGATAGTACGTTTTTCGCTTCACCGGACAAGCGTCGGTGGCCAGTTTGCCGTTTTGCGGGTCGATGTCGACGCCGATGACTCCTTTCGTAGGTTTGAATGACCGTTTTGGTTCATCGGCGAGCCCTTCTTCCATAAAGTGAACCCAGATTTGTTTGGCGTATTGTTTTTCGTCAAAGCGATCTAGTGGCTCGCCGCGGTCGTAGCCGGTCCAGACGCCGGCGACCAGTTGTGGGGCGAACCCGATCATCCAACTGTCCGTTTTTGTCGTTCCCGATTTGCCGGCGTAGGGTCGTGTAATGTCATCGGCGATCGACTGTCCAGTGACGGTGGTGTAGCCGTTTAACTTCGGGTCGAACATTCCGGTCATTAAATGGGCCGTCACAAACGCCGCATCGCGGTCGAGCACTTGCCGGCTTGCCGGTTGGTGCTCGTAGATCACGTTGCCGGCGCTGTCGACTACTTTTTTAATGAACACTGGGTCGTTTCGTTTGCCGTAGTTGGCGATGGTGCTGTAGGCGGCGACCATGTCGATCACCCTCACTGGCGAAGTGCCGAGCGCCAATGACGGCACGGCTTTTAGCTTGCTCGTGATGCCGAGCGTCTTCGCTGTGTCAACGAGTTTGTCGGCTCCGATAAATTGCAGCGTCTTGACCGCAAAGACGTTGTCGGATACAGCGAGCGCTTGGGCGAGGGTAATTGGGCCGTTCGCATAATAGTCATTGTAGTTATGAGGCGTGTACCTCGCCCGGCCGTCATCAAACGTAAACGTCGTCAGTTCGCTGCGCAGCTGGGTCGATGGCGTGAATCCTTGCTCGATCGCCGCGTAATACAAAAATGGTTTGAACGTCGACCCCGGCTGGCGTTCCGCCTGCACCGCCCGGTTGAACGGGCTCTCTTGATAGTTTCGCCCGCCGACGAGCGCTTTTACTTCTCCGGTTCGCGGATCCATGGCGACCAGCGCCGCCTGAATGGCCGAGTTTGGGTTGATGATGCGCGCGATTTGCTCTTCGGCAATTCGTTGCAGACGCGGATCGAGCGTCGTATAGACGCGCAGCCCCCCAAGCTCGATCGTCCGCTCGTCAAGGCCAAGCTTCGTGCGCAGCTGCTGCTTGACGACATCTTGAAAATACGGGGCGATCGGCTGCTCGCGTTCATGATGCCGAACGTAGACGAGTTTGGCACGGTAGGCCTGCTCCGCTTCTTGGCGGCTGATGTAGCCGGCTTCCGCCATGGAGAGAAGGACGATTTTTTGCCGCGCTTTCGCTCGCTGTTCATTGACGAACGGGGAGTAGTAATACGGCCCTTTCGGAATGCCGGCTAGCATGGCCGCTTCGCTGAGCGTCAGCTCGCTCGCGTGCTTGCCGAAATAGTAGCGGGCTGCTGCTTCGATGCCGTAAGCTCCGTGTCCGTAATAAATCGTATTGAAGTAGCCTTCCAAGATTTTGTCTTTGCTGTAGTTGGTTTCAAGGCGGATCGTATAAAGCGCCTCTTGAATTTTCCGCGACCACGTTTTTTCATGCGTCAAAAACAAGTTGCGCGCGTATTGCTGCGTGATCGTGCTCGCGCCCTCGACTTTCGCCATCGCCCGCACGTTGGCGATGACAGCGGCGGCGATCCGTTTAAAGTCAAAGCCGTGGTGGCTGTAAAACTTTCGGTCTTCCACCGCGATCGTTGCTTCTATGGCGTGCGGCGAGATGTCATCGAGATGAACCCAGTAACGCTTCTGCCCTTGGTCGCTTTCCCCGATTTTGCTGCCGTCATCGGCATAAAACAATGTCGTCTGCGGCACAGCGACCGGCGGTGCTCCTGCCATTTTGGCAAACAAAATAAAGCCCCCGAGAGCAGCGAAAGCAAAAACGGCGAGGAACACGGTGATAAAGACGGCGGCGCGCACATATTTCCACGCGCCGCGAAAACGGCTGCTCGGGATCGGTTCCATTGCCCATCCCCCCAACGGTTTCAGCGGTGCTTGACGCAGGCGCCTGCTTGATAGGGAGGCGCTTTCCGCTTTTCTTACTAGTATGAAAAAAATTTTGTTATTTTAAACTCGTTCCCCTTGCATTTTTGCTAGATTGCTCTATACTTTTTCATGTTTAGTTTTTTGTTGGCAAGGGAAACTTGATAGTAAGCAAACGCTCGGAGAAAGGATGTTACCGAATGGAACTATGGTTTACGGAAAAACAGACGGAACATTTCGGCATCACGGCACGCATCATCCGCACTTTACATACAGAGCAAACGCCGTTTCAAAAGCTCGATATGGTCGAAACAGCCGAGTTTGGCAACATGCTCATTCTAGACGGCATGGTGATGACGACGCAAAAAGATGAATTTGTCTACCATGAGATGGTCGCCCATGTGCCGCTGTTTACCCACCCGCATCCGGAAAACGTGCTGGTCGTCGGCGGCGGCGACGGCGGCGTCATCCGTGAAGTGCTGAAGCACCCAAGCGTCAAAAAGGCGACGCTGGTTGAAATCGACGGCAAGGTGATCGAATGCTCGAAAAAATATTTGCCGGAAATCGCTGGCCAACTTGACGATCCGCGCGTCGAAGTGAAAGTCGATGACGGGTTTATGCATATCGCGAAAAGCGAAAATGAGTATGACGTCATTATGGTTGACTCGACAGAACCGGTCGGTCCGGCGGTCAACTTGTTCACAAAAGGGTTTTACGCCGGCATTGCCAAGGCATTGAAAGAGGACGGCATTTTCGTTGCCCAAACGGACAATCCGTGGTTTAAGGCGGATTTGATTCGCACCGTTTACCGTGATGTAAAGGAGATTTTCCCGGTTACGCGTCTATATACGGCGAACATTCCGACCTATCCAAGCGGGCTCTGGACGTTTACGCTCGGCTCGAAAAAATACGACCCGCTTGCGGTGAGCGACGACCGTTTCCATGACATTGAGACGAACTATTACACGAAAGAGCTGCACAAAGCGTGTTTTGTCTTGCCGAAATTTGTCGCCGATTTAACGAAGTAAGGGGGCGCAGGCGATGCGGTTTGATGAAGCCTATTCAGGCAACGTGTTTATCGGCAGCCATCCGAATTTCGAAGAAAGCGAAGCCATCATCTACGGAATGCCGATGGACTGGACGGTCAGCTACCGGCCCGGCTCGCGGTTCGGCCCGGCTCGCATCCGCGAAGTGTCGATCGGGCTTGAGGAGTACAGCCCGTATTTGGACCGTGAACTCAAGGACGTTCGCTACTTTGACGCCGGTGATATCCCGCTGCCGTTTGGCAATGCGGCGCGCAGTTTGGAGCTGATTGAGCAGTTTGTCAGAAGAGTGCTCGATGCTGGAAAATTTCCGCTCGGTCTTGGCGGTGAACACCTTGTCTCTTGGCCGGTGATCAAAGCGGTGTACGACTATTATCCGGATGTCGCCGTCATTCATATGGACGCGCATACCGACTTGCGCGAACATTACGAAGGCGAGCCGCTGTCGCACGCGACGCCGATCCGCAAGGTCGCTGACTTGATCGGACCGACGAACGTTTTTTCGTTTGGCATCCGTTCCGGCATGAAAGAAGAGTTCGAATGGGCGAAAGAAAACGGCATGTACATCGCCAAGTTTGAGGTGCTTGAACCGCTCCGTTCCGTGCTGCCGAAGCTCGCCGGCCGCCCGGTGTATGTGACGATCGATATCGATGTGCTTGATCCCGCTCACGCCCCGGGCACGGGAACGGTCGATGCCGGTGGGATTACATCGAAAGAACTATTAGCCGCCATCCATGAGATCGCCCGCTCCGACGTCCGCGTCGTCGGCGCCGATTTGGTGGAAGTTGCACCGATTTACGACCATTCGGAACAAACCGCCAATACAGCGAGCAAGCTTGTGCGGGAAATGCTGCTGGGTTGGGTGGCCAAGTGAATAGAGAAAAAAGCGCCTAAATCGCCAGCGGGCGAGGGCGCTTTTTTGTGTGCAGGAGAAAGGTTGCTGGAATATGAGCGTTCCATATTGAATCAGTCGGGACAGTTCTTTATACTTATTGATATGACTGGGTTCGCAAAGGTGTGTTCAGCAAATATGAACGAAACAAACGGGATTCCGGTGCGGCTTCGTCAAGTGGCCGTCATCCGCGACGGTGCGCACCAAGAGACGATCGCGCTTGAAGTGGACGGCATGTATTACATAAAGGGGACAACCGTGTATTTGCAGTTTGTCGAGGAAAACGAACTCGGACGGGTGAACAACATTGTGAAAATCGCGCCTGACGAGGTGACCGTTCTCCGTTCTGGGGCGGTTGAGATGCGGCAAACGTTCCGCTGCCAGCAGGAAATGCCGGGCCATTACCAAACGGTGTTTGGACGGTGGGGGCTGGCGACAAAAACGGAGGCGATCGAGTTCCGATATGACGAAAGACGGAAACAAGGGCAGCTCTTTCTCTCATATGAGCTGATGCTAGAGCACGAGCGGAGCGGGCGCCATACGTTGACGCTAACATTTAAGGGGGTATAGGCCGATGAACATTGTCGGACAGATGAAAGAAAAGCTGAAAGAGGAAATTCGCGAGGCGGCGGTCAAAGCCGGTCTGACAGCTGCCGAAGAGCTGCCGGACGTGCTCTTGGAGGTGCCGCGCGACAAGGCGCATGGCGACTACTCAACGAACATCGCCATGCAGCTCGCCCGCATCGCGAAAAAGCCGCCGCGGGCGATCGCTGAAGCCATCGTCGGACAGCTTGACCGCGAGCGGGTGTCGGTTGAGCGCATCGAGGTAGCAGGGCCGGGCTTTATCAACTTTTATATGGACAACCGCTATTTGACGGCGGTCGTGCCGGCGATTTTGCAGGCGGGGCAAGCGTATGGCGAGTCGAACGTCGGCAACGGGGAAAAAGTGCAAGTCGAGTTCGTCTCCGCCAACCCGACCGGCGATTTGCATTTAGGCCATGCCCGCGGCGCGGCGGTTGGCGATTCGCTTTGCAACATTTTAGCGAAAGCCGGGTTCGATGTGACGCGCGAATATTACATCAATGACGCCGGCAAGCAAATTTACAACTTGGCGAAATCGGTCGAAGCCCGTTATTTTCAGGCGCTCGGTGTCGATATGCCGCTGCCGGAGGACGGCTATTACGGCGACGATATCGTCGAAATCGGCAAACAGCTTGCGGCTGAATACGGCGACCGGTTTGTCGAAGTGGGGGAAGACGAGCGGCTTGCCTTTTTCCGCGACTACGGGCTCCGTTATGAGCTTGAGAAAATCAAGAAAGACTTGGCCGACTTCCGCGTGCCGTTTGACGTTTGGTATTCGGAAACATCGCTTTATGAAAGCGGCAAAATCGACGAGGCGCTCGCTACGCTGCGTGAGCGCGGCTATATTTACGAGCAGGACGGAGCGACATGGTTCCGTTCGACGGCGTTTGGGGACGACAAAGACCGCGTGTTGATTAAACAGGACGGTACGTATACGTACTTGCTCCCGGACATCGCCTACCATCAAGACAAGCTGCGGCGCGGGTTCCAAAAGCTCATCAACATTTGGGGAGCGGACCATCACGGCTACATTCCGCGCATGAAAGCGGCGATCGCCGCGCTCGGCTATGACCCGGAGGCGCTCGAAGTCGAAGTCATTCAAATGGTGAATCTATATCAAAACGGCGAGCGCGTCAAAATGAGCAAGCGCACCGGCAAAGCGGTGACGATGCGCGAGCTGATGGAAGAGGTCGGTGTCGATGCCGTTCGCTATTTCTTTGCCATGCGCTCGGGCGATACGCATTTGGATTTTGACATGGATTTGGCTGTGTCGCAGTCGAATGAAAACCCGGTTTACTACGTCCAATACGCGCACGCCCGCGTTTCCAGCATTCTTCGCCAAGCGGAGGAACAACACCTTTCCTACGATGGCGATGTAGCTCTTCATCATCTTGTCGGGACGGAAAAAGAGGTCGAGCTGCTCAAAGTGCTCGGCGATTTCCCCGATGTCGTCGCCGAGGCGGCGCTCAAGCGGATGCCGCACCGCGTCACCGCCTATGCGTTTGAGTTGGCATCGGCGCTTCACAGCTTTTACAATGCGGAGAAAGTGCTTGACCTAGACCATATCGAAAAAACGAAAGCCCGCCTCGCGCTTGTCAAGGCGGTGCAAATCACGCTGCAAAACGCGTTGACGCTGATCGGCGTTTCAGCGCCCGAGCAGATGTAATCATCGAGGGGGAGCGGCTACCCCCTCTTTCGTTTGGGCATTCTAAGGAAAAATGACAGCGGAGGATGCAACCTATGAAAGAAATCGTATTATCGCTTGTCACTGGCATGGTGGTCGGGTTTTTGTTTACGCTGTTCCGTCTGCCGATTCCGGCTCCCCCAGCGTTGGCCGGCATCGCCGGCATCGTCGGGGTGTATCTCGGCATGCGGCTGTTTCAATGGCTGGCGATATTTTGGCGATCCTAACCGGACCATCGCCCCGTTCGGCGTGACATCAACGGCGTTATACGCCGGGCCGGATGGGGCGCATTCGTTTTGAGCGGATTACAGCCAGGCGGAGATCAGCTGGGAAATCGATTGTTTGCCGCGGTCAAGGAGCGAACGCCTTTCCAAAAAGGCGAGCGTCAGCGGTTCGGAGCGCGTCAAGTCGCGTTTGAACGCCTGTTTGACGAGATGAGTGAACGCCCGATCAAACACGTAGCAGTTGATTTCGCTGTTGAAAAACAAGCTGCGGCGGTCAAAATTGGCGGTGCCGATGTCGCACCATTCATCGTCAATGATAAGCGTTTTGGCGTGGTAAAATCCTTGGTAAAAACGGTAGACGTGCGCACCGGCCTCAAGCAGCCGGGCAAAGTACGGATAGGCGGCCTCCCTGACAAACAAATGATCGGCTTTCAGCGGTACGAGCACGGTGACGCGCACTCCGCGCTCGAGCGCCTTCATCAGCTCGTGAAACAGCGGCCGGCTTGGAATGAAGTACGGGCTGCCGATCATAATTTCCTTTTTGGCGCGGCGGATGGCCTCGATGTATTGTTCTTCGAGCGTCGAGCCATCGGTGGCGATCAATTGGTGGTGAACGGCGCCGGCAGGAAGTGCCGGGAAATAGCGGCTGTTGTCAGGGACCGTTCGGCCCGTCGCTTCTTCCCAGTCGTGCAAAAACTGTTTTTGCAAGTCGCCAACCCCTTCGCCGCTCATTTTGATGTGATAGTCCCGCCATTCGCCGAAGTTGGCGTCTTTCCCGCTATATTCGCGCCCGATGTTAAAGCCGCCGATATAGCCGACCCGTCCGTCGATGATGGTGATTTTGCGGTGGTTGCGGCGGTTGAGGCGATAAATGAGAAACGGAAAGCATGGCGGGCGCGCGTAGGCAAACTCCACTCCGCTTTTGGCAAGCGAACGAACGAGCGCCCTTGGAAGCCCAAGGCCACCGACCCAGTCGACCAGCACCCGCACTTTCACTCCTTCAGCCGCTTTTTTCTTCAAAAGTTGGAAAAACGGCGCGGTCATTTCGTCGTTTTTGATGATGTAAAACAAGATGTGAATATGGTCGCGGGCGCGGCCCAGCTCGGCAAAATAATCGGAAAATAAATGGTTTCCGTTGACAAACAGCGAAAGATCGCTTCGTCGCTGCGGATAGACGACGTTTTTGCGCCTGTTTCGAAAGACGAGTTGTCCGAGCTTGTCATCGAGGTAGATGAGAGCGAATAAAATAACGATGAAACTAGCGATGACGGCAATGACGTCCATGTTGTCTCCTCCTGTGGCCCTTCAGTATTTATTAATGTGCCCGGGAAAACTCAAAATAGCAAAGGGGAACGATGGAATGGCGCGAGCGCCCGTCCAAGCGGCTTCGGCTCCTGCCGCCCGCTATTCATCGAGGGAAGTCGGCTTTGAAAAACGCAAAAAATCTATTGACTGAATGCTCATTCATTATGTACAATAGACGTAAAGCAAATTCTGAAAATTTCCTTTGTTATGGCAAACACAATGGAAGCGGGGGAAGGGGAGAAAAGATGAACGCTTTATCGTTGGTGAACTGGCTCGCGTTTTTGTTTGTAACCGCTTACGCCATCTATTTGTTCGCTTATGTCGTCAAAACGCGGGCGATGTACATTCAGCTTGGCAAAAAAGTCGAGTTTGACCAAAAGGTGAACGAGCGGCTGCGCAACATTTGGATCAACGTGTTCGGTCAGAAAAAGCTGCTCAAGGACAAGAAAAGCGGACTCATTCACGTCGTCTTTTTCTACGGCTTTATTCTCGTCCAGTTTGGCGCGATCGATTTCATCATCAAAGGGCTCGCGCCCGGAGCGCATTTGCCGCTCGGGCCGCTGTATCCGGGGTTTACGTTTTTCCAAGAAATCGTCACGTTGCTCATTTTAATCGCCGTGCTCGCTGCTTTTTACCGCCGCTACATTGAAAAGCTCGTCCGCTTAAAGCGTGATTTTAAAGCCGGCCTCGTCCTGATTTTCATCGCTGGACTGATGCTGTCCGTGCTGTTTGGCAACGGGATGAGCATGATTTGGCACGGCGAAGAGGCGACATGGAGCGAGCCGGTTGCCTCACTCATTGCCGGCGCGTTTTCCTGGGTCGGCGAAACGGGGGCCGCGGTGCTGTTCTTTGTTGCTTGGTGGGTGCATTTGTTGATTTTGCTGACGTTCCTCGTGTACGTCCCGCAATCGAAACACGCCCATTTGATCGCGGCGCCTATCAACGTCTTTTTCAGCCGGCTGACGCGGCCGAAGCTTTCGCCGATCAACTTTGAAGACGAAAGCCAGGAATCGTTTGGTGTCGGCAAAATTGAAGATTTTACGCAAAAGCAGTTGATCGACTTGTACGCCTGTGTCGAGTGCGGCCGCTGCACGAGCATGTGTCCGGCGACCGGCACGGGGAAAATGTTGTCGCCGATGGATTTGATTTTGAAGTTGCGCGACCATTTGACGGAAAAAGGAGCGGTCGTCACGTCGCGCGCGCCGTGGGTGCCGACGTTCGCTTTCAAAAACACAAGGGGCAACCAGCTCGCGTTCGCCGCTGCGTCGGAGCAGGCCGCTACGATCGAAATGCCGAGCTTGATCGGAGATGTCATCACCGAGGAAGAAATTTGGGCCTGTACGACGTGCCGCAACTGTGAAGACCAATGCCCGGTCATGAACGAACACGTCGACAAAATCATTGATTTGCGCCGCTACCTTGTCTTGACGGAAGGGCGGATGAATCCGGATGCGCAGCGGGCGATGACGAATATCGAGCGTCAGGGCAATCCGTGGGGCTTGAACCGAAAAGAGCGGGAAAACTGGCGCGAGCTGCGCGATGATGTGCATGCGCCGACCGTCAAAGAAGCGGCGAAAGCGGGAGAGGAAATCGAGTACTTGTTCTGGGTCGGCTCGATGGGGTCGTATGACAGCCGGAGCCAAAAAATCGCCCTCGCTTTTGCCAAACTGCTGAACGAAGCGGGCGTCAAGTTTGCGATTTTAGGCAACAAGGAGAAAAACTCGGGCGATACGCCGCGCCGGTTAGGGAATGAATTTTTGTTCCAAGAGCTGGCAACCAACAATATCGCCGAGTTTGAAAAAGCGGGCGTCAAGAAAATCGTGACGATCGACCCGCACGCCTACAATACGTTCAAAAACGAATATCCGGATTTTGGGTTTGAGGCGGAAGTGTACCACCATACCGAGCTGCTCGCCAAGCTCATCGAAGAAGGCCGCTTAGTGCCAAAATATCCGGTGAATGAACGCATTACGTTCCATGACTCGTGCTACTTAGGGCGCTACAATGACGTCTATGACGCACCGAGACAAATTTTGCGCGCCATCCCGGGCGTCGAGCTTGTTGAGATGGAGCGCAACCGCGAGCGCGGCATGTGCTGCGGCGCCGGCGGCGGCCTCATGTGGATGGAGGAGACGACCGGCAACCGGATCAACGTCGCCCGCACGGAGCAAGCGCTCGCTGTCAACCCGACCGTCATCAGCTCCGGCTGTCCGTACTGCTTGACGATGCTGTCGGACGGCACGAAGGCGAAAGAGGTGGAAGACCGCGTCTTTACGTACGATGTCGCGGAACTGTTGGCGAAATCGGTGTTCGGCGAGGAAAAAGAAGAAGTCGCGTCATAAAAATAGTTGCCAAGACAATTTCTATTTTTTAAAATAGTAAGTATAATGAAAGAGGAGGTGTCGGTGGCGCACCTTCTCTTTTGCACCGCTATCGAGCGAGCGTTCAGTCTGCATTTTTGTAATCGCTTTCTTACTTGATCAAAGGGGGAGAGGAACGATGGGAAGAACCGTGATTGTTAGCGGGGTGCGCACCCCGTTTGGAAAGTTGGGCGGCGCGCTTCAGGCGCTGTCAGCCCCGGAGCTGGGCGGCATTGCTGTGAAAGAGGCGCTCGCTCGCGCCAACGTGAGCGCGGAACAAGTGGATCACGTCATTTTGGGCACGGTTTTGCAAGGGGGGCAAGGACAGCTCCCGTCGCGGCAGGCGATGCGTCATGCCGGCATCCCGTGGCACGTGCGCACCGAGACGGTGAACAAAGTGTGCGCGTCCGGCATGCGCGCCGTCACGCTCGCCGATCAGTTCATCCGCTTAGGCGATGCCGATGTTGTCGTCGCCGGCGGGATGGAGTCGATGAGCAACGCGCCGTACGTGTTGCCGAAAGCGCGCTGGGGGCTGCGGATGGGCGACAGCACGGTCAAAGATTTGATGGTATACGATGGCCTCACATGCAGCTTCACCGGCGTCCATATGGGCGTCTACGGCGGGAATACGGCGCGTGAGCTCGGCATCACCAGAGAGGCGCAAGACGAGTGGGCGTACCGCAGCCATAGGCGCGCCATCGCTGCCATCGAAGCCGGTCGGCTTGGGGAAGAAATCGTTCCGGTGACGATTCCGCAGCGCAAAGGGGAGCCGCTTGTCGTCGAACGCGACGAGGCGCCGCGCAAGGATACATCGCTAGAAGCATTGGCGAAACTGCCGCCGGTGTTTGACCCACAAGGAACTATCACCGCCGGCAACGCCCCGGGCGTCAACGACGGCGCCGCCGCGCTCGTGTTGATGAGCGAAGAGCGCGCTGTCCGCGAGGGGCTCGAGCCGCTGGCGATGGTCGTTGCCCACACCGCCATCGCCGTTGAAGCGAAAGATTTCCCGAAGACGCCGGGGCTTGTGATCAACGAGCTGCTCCGCAAAACAGGAAAAACGGTCGATGACATCGCCTTGTTTGAAGTGAACGAAGCGTTTGCCGCTGTCGCATTGGCGGCCATTCAAATCGCCGGTCTTGACCCGGAAAAGGTGAACGTCAACGGCGGCGCGGTTGCCCTTGGCCATCCGATCGGCGCGAGCGGTGCGCGCATCATCCTCACGCTCATTCATGAGCTGAAACGCCGCGGCGGCGGCCTCGGCATTGCGGCCATCTGCAGCGGCGGCGGCCAAGGCGATGCCATCTTGGTTGAGGTATAAGAGGAGTCAAGGGCGCGTCTTACCTGTAGCCTTGCGGGGGCATGGCTGTCGCTGCCTGTCCTCGCACGACAGCCCGCCGCCAAGACGCGTGTCGCCGGCTGTCGCCAAGATGCAGGAAGTGACTTGTTGCGATCCTGTCCCTTGGTGACGCGGCGCGAAACGGAACGTGTCGCCGCCCCGCCCTTGGGCGATGGCGCCAAAACGGCGGAGAACGCGGCATGGTGCCGGCCGCGCGTCCATGAACCGGAGCGGTCTCCAGAACAACGTCACGGCGCAAGATGGAGCCGTGCACCCCGTCGAGCCGCTGCGGGAAGGAATCGGTGTGCCGGCGCGATGCTTCTCGCTGCCGGCCCCGCCTCATTGGCGACGCGAAGCTGGCGGATGTGATGCGCGTTCATTTTTCGGAAACGTTCCGTGGACAGCACATGATCTTCCCTCCAACCGGGGATGAAAATGACAGCTTGGTGACGGGGTTTTCAAAGAAACGTTCCATGGGCAACGGTTTCTCCTCCACCCGAGGATGAAAGTCTCGCGTCAGTTCGGCATTTTCACGAAATACACATAGACAGGGGGATAGGAACATGGACGTCAAAACGATCATGGTCGTCGGCGCCGGACAGATGGGCTCGGGCATCGCCCAAGTGTGCGCCGTCGCCGGTTATGAGGTGCTGCTCTATGATATTAGCAGCGCTCAATTGGATAAAGGAATGGCCAATATTCAAAAACTCCTTGCCCGTCAAGTGGAAAAAGGGAAAATGGCCGCCGAGGACAAGGACGCAGCGCTTTCCCGGCTTGTCCGCTCGACGGATCTGCATGACGCTGAGAAGGCGGATCTCGTCATTGAAGCAGTCGTTGAAAACATGGACGTGAAAACGAAGCTGTTTGCCGAACTCGATGCAATCGCCCGCCCGGAAACGATTTTGGCGTCGAACACGTCGTCGCTGCCGATTACGGAAATCGCCGCCGCGACGAAGCGGCCGGAGAAAGTGATTGGCATGCACTTTATGAACCCGGTGCCGGTGATGAAGCTCGTCGAAATTATCCGCGGCTTGGCGACGGCCGATGACGTGTATGAGACGATTGAAGCGGTCACCCGGACGCTCGGCAAAGTGCCGGTCGAAGTGAACGACTTCCCCGGCTTTATTTCCAACCGCGTCCTCATGCCGATGATCAACGAAGCGATTTACGCCTTGTACGAAGGGGTGGCGACCAAAGAGGCGATCGACGAAGTGATGAAACTGGGCATGAACCATCCGATGGGGCCGCTCACGCTCGCTGATTTTATCGGATTGGATACGTGCTTATACATTATGGAAACGCTGCATGAAGGGTTCGGCGATGACAAGTACCGCCCGTGCCCGCTGCTGCGCAAATACGTCAAGGCGGGTTGGCTGGGCCGCAAAACGGGCCGCGGATTTTACACGTACGAGTAAGCAGCTCGGGGCAACGGTGACGAGCAATATGACAAAGGGGGATGTCCCGTGCAATTTCGGTTGACGGAAGAACAAGAAATGATGCGGCAAATGGTGCGCGAGTTCGCGGCGGCAGAGATCGCCCCGTTTGTCGAGCGCATGGAACAAGGGGAGTTTCCGCGCCCGATTTTATCGAAAATGGCCGAACTCGGCCTGATGGGCATCACTGTCCCGGAGCAGTATGGCGGCGCGGGCATGGATTTTATTTCGTACATCATCGCCATTCATGAAATTTCCAAAGTGAGCCCGACGGTCGGTGTCATTTTATCGGTGCACACGTCAGTCGGCACAAACCCGATTTTGTATTTCGGCACGGAAGACCAGAAACGAAAATACGTGACGAAACTGGCTCGCGGCGACTATTTAGGGGCGTTTTGTCTCACCGAACCGAGCGCCGGCTCGGATGCGAAAAGCGTAAAAACGAGAGCGGTGCGCCGCGGCGATCATTATATCCTGAACGGTTCAAAAATATTTATCACCAATGGGGGGGAGGCGGACACATACATCGTGTTCGCCCGCACGAATCCGGAGGAAAGCGGCAGCCGCGGCATTTCCGCGTTTATCGTTGAAAAAGGAACGCCGGGGATGGCGATCGGCAAAGATGAAAAGAAAATGGGGCTGCACGGCTCGCGGACGGTAACCATCACGTTTGAAGACGCTGAAGTGCCGGCGGAAAACTTGCTCGGTCAAGAAGGGGAAGGATTTACAATCGCGATGGCCAACCTTGATGTCGGCCGGATCGGCATCGCCGCCCAAGCGCTCGGCATCGCGGAAGCCGCGATCGAACATGCGGCGGAGTACGCAAAAGGACGAATCCAATTCGGCAAACCGATCGCCGAGCAGCAAGGCATTGCCTTTAAGCTTGCCGATATGGCGACGGCGGCGGAAGCGGCGAAATGGCTCGTCTACCGCGCCGCTTGGCTGCGCGCCCAAGGCTTGCCGTGCGGAAAAGAGGCGGCGATGGCGAAGCTTTTCGCTTCACAAACGGCGATGGACAATGCCATCGAGGCGGTGCAAATTTTCGGCGGCAACGGCTACACGAAAGACTATCCCGTCGAGCGGCTGTTCCGCGATGCGAAAATTACACAAATTTACGAAGGAACGAGCGAGATCCAGCGCATCGTCATCAGCAAACACCTGACCAAGCCATAACGACCGCCGGGGGACGAGGATTTGGCATAGATTCAGAAACGGGGGAATGAAACGATGAACTTTCAATTGAGCGAAGAACATGAAATGCTGCGAAAAATGGTGCGCGAATTTGCCGAAAACGAAGTGGCGCCAACCGCCGCTGAGCGTGACGAAGAGGAGCGGTTTGACCGCGGCATTTTCAACAAAATGGCTGAACTCGGTTTAACAGGCATTCCGTGGCCGGAAGAATACGGCGGCATCGGTAGCGATTATTTGGCCTATGTCATCGCCGTTGAGGAGCTGTCGCGCGTCTGCGCCTCGACCGGGGTGACGCTTTCCGCCCATATTTCGCTCGCCAGCTGGCCGATTTACAAGTTCGGCACGGAAGAGCAAAAGCAGAAGTATTTGCGCGCTTTGGCGACCGGAGAAAAACTCGGGGCATACGGACTATCCGAGCCGGGGGCGGGGTCGGATGTCGCCTCGATGAAAACGCGCGCCATCAAAGACGGCGACCATTACGTGATAAACGGGTCGAAAGTGTGGATCACGAACGGGGGTGAGGCGGAAATTTACGTCGTCTTTGCTGTCACCGATCCGGAAAAACGGCATAAAGGGATCAGCGCTTTTATCGTTGAAAAAGGGACACCGGGCTTTTCGATCGGCAAAAAAGAAAAGAAACTCGGCATCCGTTCATCGCCGACGACGGAACTCATTTTTGAAGACTGCCGCATCCCGAAAGAAAACTTGCTTGGCCAAGAGGGAGAAGGGTTTAAAATCGCCATGATGACGTTAGACGGCGGCCGCAACGGCATCGCCGCCCAAGCGGTCGGCATCGCTCAAGGAGCGCTCGATGCCGCCATTGACTACGCGAAACAGCGCGTCCAGTTCGGCAAGCCGATCGCCGAGCAGCAAGGCGTCGCCTTTAAGCTCGCCGACATGGCCACCGCCATTGAAGCCGCACGGCTTTTGACATACCAAGCGGCATGGCTCGAGTCAAACGGTTTGCCGTACGGCAAAGCATCGGCGATGGCGAAACTGTTTGCCGGCGACACGGCGATGAAAGTGACGGTCGAAGCAGTGCAAATTTTCGGTGGCAACGGCTATACGAAAGACTATCCGGTTGAGCGGTTTATGCGTGACGCGAAAATTACGCAAATTTACGAAGGAACGCAAGAAATCCAGCGCCTTGTCATTTCGCGCATGTTGACGCGCGGTTAAACGCCGCGCGGCGGCCGACTTTAGGCGGGGCGCCGCCCCGCCGTCAACAAGAACGGGGCAAGAGGAGTCGCGCAGGTAACCGAACCAAGACGATCTGAGTAGGTAGGTCGACAGAGAACGGGGGAGAGGAGTCGCGAATGAAAAAACGGGAAGTGATCGCATCGGTCAAAGATGAAAAGCTTGTCAAAAAGCGGCGCAACGAAATGATCAAGGGCGCCATTTCTTTGATTAAACAAAAAGGGTTTCACCAAACGACAACGAGAGAGATTGCCAAGGCATCGGGGTTCAGCATCGGCACGCTCTATGAGTACATCCGCAAAAAAGAAGACGTCCTCTACTTGGTGTGCGACCGCATTTACGATGAGGTGCGGGAGCGGACGGAGCAAGATATCGGCGCCCATCATGGCACGATTGAAGGGCTGTGGCGGGCCATCGCTCATTATTTTCGGGTTGTCGATGAGCTTGACGATGAAGTGTTGGTCATGTATCAAGAAGTGAAAGCGCTAAGCAAAGAGTCGCTCCCGTATGTGCTTAATAAAGAGCTGGAGATGACGGCCATTTTCGAGCGGATTTTGCGCACATGTGTGGAAAGCGGGGCGTTGGCGCTTTCCGAGAGCGAGGTTCGCCTTTTTGCTCACAATATCATCGTGCTTGGGCAAATGTGGGCGTTCCGTCGCTGGGCGCTGCGAAAAATGTATACGCTCGATGAATATATTGAATGGCAGACGGAGTTTTTGCTGAAGGGGATTATGGAGAAACAGCGGGTATAACAAAGGGGGAGAGACGATGGCGCACATTTATCGTTTAAAACATTCCGTTCGTTTGGTGACAGCATCAAGTTTGTTTGACGGTCATGATGCTACCATCAATATTATGCGTCGACTTTTGCAGGCGAGCGGAGCTGAAGTCATTCATTTAGGCCACAATCGCTCCGTCGAGGAAATTGTTAACGCAGCCATTCAGGAAGATGTCCAAGGGATTGCTGTTTCCTCATACCAAGGTGGTCATATGGAATTTTTTAAGTATATGTATGATTTGCTGCAAGAAAAAGGTGCCCCTCATATTCGCATTTACGGTGGTGGAGGCGGCGTCATCATTCCACGTGAAATCAAAGAATTGCATGAGTACGGGATTGCTCATATTTTTTCGCCGGAAGATGGCAGGAACCTCGGTTTGCAAGGCATGGTTAACCTTATACTGGAAGGATGCGACTTTCCGACCGTGACAGCGCTGACTGATGAACTCGAGCGGCTCCCGTCCGGCGATGTGCAGGCGGTCGCCCGGCTGATTACGCTGTGCGAATATCGCGCTGAGGCGGATCACAGCGAAGCGGCTGCGGCGGCGGAAGCGGCCTTAGCGCAAGTCAAAACCATGGAAAAGCGCGTCCCTGTGCTCGGCATTACCGGCACGGGCGGGGCGGGGAAAAGCTCGCTCACCGATGAGCTCGTCCGCCGTTTTTTAAATGAAATCCCCGCTATCAAAATCGCGATCTTATCCGTCGATCCGACGAAGCAAAAAACGGGCGGGGCGCTGTTGGGCGACCGCATCCGGATGAATGCGATCAACTCGCCGCGCGTTTATATGCGCAGCCTAGCTACTCGTCGGTCTCGTTCTGAGCTGTCGCCGGCGATTCGCGATGCGATTTCCGTCGTCAAAGCGGCCGGATTTGATCTTGTCATCATTGAAACGAGCGGGATCGGCCAAGGCGACGCCGCCATTACCGACGTGTGCGACGTGTCGATGTACGTCATGACAAGCGAGTTCGGCGCCCCGACGCAGTTGGAGAAAATCGACATGATCGATTATGCGGATTTGATCGTCGTTAACAAGTTTGAGCGCAAAGGGTCGGAAGATGCAAAACGGCAAGTGCAAAAGCAATATCAGCGCAGCCATCAACTGTTTGACCGCGACGTTTCGGAAATGCCGGTGTACGGCACGATCGCCAGCCAGTTTAACGATCCGGGCACGAATACGCTCTTTGTCGCGCTCATTGACACGATTAACCGGAAAACAGAGACGAACTGGAAGACCAGCATGAAAACGGTCGCCAACGTCGAAAAGCATAATGTCATCATTCCGAACGAACGCCGCTACTATTTGCGTGAAATCGCGGAGACGGTCCGCTCGTACCACCGTCGCGCCGAGCAGCAAGTCGAAGTGGCAAGACGCCTGTTTCAAGTGGAAGGGGCCATCGAAGCGGCGAAAGAACGGGGCGAAGCGGAAGACGTCATCCGCCCGCTCGAGGCGCTGAAAGCCGATTATGAGGCCAAGTTGACGCCGGAATCGAAACACATTTTGGCGACGTGGGAAGAAACGAAAGCGAAATATGCGGCCAAACAATTTGTCACGAAAGTGCGCGACAAAGAAATTGTCACCGAACTGACGACGAAAACGTTGTCCGGCTTGGACATTCCGAAAGTCGTCTTGCCGAAATTCAAAGACTACGGGGAAATTTTGCGCTGGGTGTATAAAGAAAACGTCCCGGGTTCGTTTCCGTACACGGCCGGCGTCTTTCCGTTCAAGCGCCAAGGCGAAGATCCGAAACGGCAATTTGCCGGCGAAGGGACGCCGGAGCGCACGAACCGCCGCTTCCATTACTTGTGCAAAGAAGACAAGGCGAAGCGGCTCAGCACGGCGTTTGACTCGGTGACGCTCTACGGCGAAGACCCGGACTACCGGCCGGACATTTTCGGCAAAGTCGGGGAAAGCGGCGTCAGTGTCTGTACGCTTGATGATATGAAAAAACTGTACAAAGGGTTTGATTTGTGCGATCCGCTTACCTCGGTATCGATGACGATCAACGGCCCGGCTCCGATTTTGCTGGCGATGTTTATGAATACGGCGATCGACCAGCAAGTCGAGAAAAAAGAAGCCGAGCTCGGCCGCCCGCTTACGCCAGAGGAGTACGAACAAGTGAAGGAATGGACGCTGCAAACGGTGCGCGGCACGGTGCAAGCCGATATTTTGAAGGAAGATCAAGGGCAAAACACGTGCATTTTTTCCACCGACTTTGCCTTGAAGATGATGGGCGACATTCAAGAATATTTCATTCAGCACCGCGTCCGCAACTATTACTCGGTGTCGATTTCCGGCTACCATATCGCCGAGGCGGGGGCGAACCCGATCACGCAGCTGGCGTTTACGCTTGCCAACGGCTTTACGTACGTCGAGTATTACTTGAGCCGCGGCATGCACATTGACGATTTCGCGCCGAACTTGTCATTTTTCTTCAGCAACGGCCTTGATCCGGAATACTCGGTCATCGGCCGCGTGGCGCGCCGCATTTGGGCGGTTGCGATGCGCGACAAATACGGGGCGAATGAACGAAGCCAAAAATTGAAATACCATATCCAAACGTCCGGCCGTTCGCTGCACGCGCAGGAGATTGACTTCAACGACATTCGCACGACCTTGCAGGCGCTGTTGGCGATTTATGACAACTGCAACTCGCTGCATACGAACGCCTATGATGAAGCGATCACCACACCGACCGAAGAGTCGGTCCGTCGGGCGATGGCGATCCAACTCATTATCACGAAAGAATTCGGCTTAGCGAAAAACGAAAACCCGCTGCAAGGCTCATTCATTATTGAGGAGCTCACCGACTTGGTCGAAGAGGCGGTGTTGCAAGAGTTTGAACGGCTCAACGACCGCGGCGGCGTGCTCGGAGCGATGGAAATGCAGTATCAGCGCGGCAAAATCCAAGACGAATCCCTTTACTATGAAACGAAGAAACATAGCGGCGAACTGCCGATCATCGGCGTCAACACGTTCTTGAACCCGAATCCGCCGTCGGAAGAGGAGCTGAACAACATCCAGCTCGCCCGGGCGACGTATGAAGAAAAAGAGACGCAAATCCGCAACTTGCGCGAATTCCAAGAGCGGAACAAAGACAAAGCCGGCCCAGCGCTCGAGCGCTTAAAACAAGTGGCCGTGAGCGGCGGCAACATTTTCGAGGAATTGATGGAAACGGTGAAAGTCGCCAGCCTTGGACAAATCACCCGCGCCTTGTACGAAGTCGGCGGACAATATCGACGGAATATGTAATTCCAGCGCGTTTCACCGTGTTCCGCTTTCGTTGGGCGCCCTCGATCACGACCCGTTGCACTTTAGGTCTTAGAACGATCGGCAGCAGCTGTTGGCGTACCGGCCGGGAGCGAAACGGGCAGAACGCGGATGGGGCCAAGACGAATGAGATTCGTAAGGAAAAAGCGAAGCGGTGTGACCAAACAGACGCGGACGCAACGAATATGTCAGAAGGAGGGCCGCCCTCGCCGCACGGTGGCCCTCTTTCGCTTTTTTCGGCAAATGGGTAGCATAAACCCCGACAATTTGTTTATAATGAATGGTATGTATTCCACACTTGCATTCATTGGTTTTATTATATAGAAGGGGAGTGCTGAATTTGAGCCTGCAGCAGCAATACTCGCCAGAGGAATTGCAGGAAATGTCGTTCGTCGAATTGGCGAACCTCATTTTGCTTGACAAGCGGGAGGCGCTGCCATTCGATCAGCTCGTCCGCGAGGTGGCGGCGTTGGTCGGCCGATCAGAGGAAGAGATGGCGGAGCGGCTTGCCCAATATTATACGGATTTAAATATCGACGGACGGTTTATTTGCGTCGGGGAGAACGCTTGGGGACTGCGCGCATGGTATCCGTTCGATCAGACGGAGGACGAGACAGTGACGATCGTCAAGCCGAAGAAGAAGAAAAAAGCGCTTGGTGATGAATACGATGACTACGATGGGTTGCTTGACGAAGAAGTTCTCGATTACGACGATTTGGATGAATACGAGGACGAAGAGCTGGAGCTCGATGAGGATGAGCTGCTCGAGGATGAAGAGTTTGACCTTGATGAAGATGTCGGGTTTGACGATGACATTCTCGGCGACGAAGAGTTTGAGCTCGACGATGAGCCGCTCGATGAAGAGCTCGATCTCGAAGAGACAGAAGAAGACGAATAATCGCTTGACTTTGCCGGACGAAGCCGGTACAATGTGTGTTGGGCTCTTGAAAACGCACGGATGGATCGCTCCCTTACGGATGTAAGCGGAGCGTTTTTTATTTGCAGCTTTCGCAAACACTGAAACTGTCATGGTAATTTCGGCAAGGGGGAAGACAAAATGACGAAGTACATTTTTGTGACCGGCGGCGTCGTTTCCTCGCTCGGAAAAGGGATCACGGCGGCATCGCTCGGGCGGCTGTTGAAAAACCGCGGCCTGAACGTGACGATCCAAAAGTTTGACCCGTACATCAACGTCGACCCAGGGACGATGAGCCCGTACCAGCACGGTGAGGTGTTCGTCACCGACGACGGTGCGGAGACAGACTTGGATTTAGGGCATTATGAACGGTTTATCGATATTAATTTGAACAAATATAGCAACGTCACGACCGGGAAAATTTATTCCGCCGTCATCCGCAAAGAGCGGCGCGGCGACTACCTAGGCGGCACGGTGCAAGTCATTCCGCACATTACCAACGAGATCAAAGAACGCGTTTTCCGTGCCGGACGAGAAACGAACGCGGATGTCGTCATTACGGAAATCGGCGGCACGGTCGGCGACATCGAATCGCTCCCGTTTTTAGAGGCGATTCGCCAGATCAAAAGCGACGTCGGCCGCGAAAACGTCATGTACATCCACTGCACGCTCGTGCCGTACATCAAGGCGGCCGGGGAAATGAAAACGAAGCCGACGCAGCATAGCGTCAAAGAATTGCGCAGCCTCGGCATCCAGCCGAACGTCATCGTCGTGCGCACGGAAATGCCGATGCCGCAAGAAATGAAAGACAAAATCGCCCTCTTTTGCGACATCGATCCAAAAGCGGTCATTGAAGCGCGCGATGCCGACACGCTGTATGCGGTGCCGCTCATGCTGCAGGAGCAAAAGCTCGACCAAATCGTGTGCGAACATTTGCGCCTCAACTGCCGTGAAGCGGACATGACCGAATGGAAAGCGCTCGTGGAGAAAGTGCGCAACTTATCGAAAACGACGAAAATCGCCCTCGTCGGCAAATACGTCGAGCTTCCGGACGCCTATATTTCGGTTGTTGAGGCGCTCCGTCATGCGGGGTATGCGTTTGACACCGACATCGATATTCAGTGGATCAATGCCGAGCATGTGACGCGGGACAATGTGGCCGATCTGTTGAAAGAAGCGGACGGCATTTTAGTTCCGGGTGGGTTTGGCGATCGCGGGGTTGAAGGGAAAATGGAGGCGATTCGCTACGCCCGCGAGCAGCGCGTGCCGTTTTTCGGCATTTGCTTAGGAATGCAGCTCGCGTCGATCGAATTTGCCCGGAATGTCGTCGGCCTCTCCGGCGCTCATTCCTCCGAATTTGATGCCAACACGCCGCATCCGATCATCGACTTGCTTCCGGAACAAAAAGATGTCGAGGACATGGGCGGCACGCTCCGGCTCGGCTTGTATCCATGCAAGCTGCAGGAAGGTACGCTTGCTTATGCGGCTTACGGCGACAAGGTCGTTTACGAGCGCCATCGCCATCGGTATGAGTTCAATAATCAATACCGTTCGATCATGGAAGAGCACGGGTTTGTTTTCTCCGGCACGAGCCCGGACGGCCGGTTGGTCGAGGTGATCGAGCTGAAAGACCATCCTTGGTTCGTCGCTGCGCAGTTTCACCCGGAGTTCACCTCGCGCCCGACGCGGCCGCAGCCGCTGTTCCGCGAGTTTGTCAGAGCGTCGCTGAAACAATGACGAAAACGGAGCTGTCCCAAAAAGCCACCGAACGGCCTTTTTGGGTTCAGCTCCCTTTCTTTTTTTAGCACGATGCCCGTTGACTGAGGAAGCTGGTGATTGCATCGTGGATACAGCTTTACCATGTCATTTCTCCAGTCGAAAAACTTTGTTGCACCGGTTCTGTTTTTCACTCATTCTCCCGTTGCTGAAGGGAATGAGCGGTTTTTCCCCAGCCTCTTAGAAGGCCGGTGAAAAACCGCTGTCACACCAATTGGGGGCATTCTCATTCCAAAAAGAAAGCTGATTCTGTGAGGTTTCTCTCATTGAGAAATGGGTGGAACTCAGCAGTATTTTTCCTTAAATCACCAACCTTTTAGAGGTCGGTGATTTAAGGGAGCCAGCCGCTTATCAAGCCCGTTTTTCAAATAGAAAAGCCTCGTCGCATCAGGATCACCTTTCAAACGATCCCCCATTGCTCAAAAGAAACAACCATTTTTCCCCATCCGCTTAGGTGCGGCTTTTCTTCCTTTTTCCTTCAGCCGACGGGAGAGCGCTCATTTTGGATGGCGAGCGTTATTCATATTCCGATAAAATTTCATCGAGCAACACGCGCAGCCCGTAGTAGACGAAGGAAGCGGTGATGATCGTCGGCATGCCGATGCGGCGGCCGTCTTCGGTCGGCACGAGCGGACGGGAAAGTTTGCTGTCGATAAAGACGGTAGCTATATCGGCCAGTCCGGGGTCATCCTTGACGAGCGCCGCGACGGCCACTGCATCGACGCCGTGTGCCTGCAGCTGTTCGACGAGGCGAATGGCCTCACAATCATTGGAAAAGCGAGCGAAGAGAAGCGCGCGATCCGTTTCCCGCCAATCACTGGTTGCCGTCGGTTCCATCCGTTTGGCTTTCGGCAACGGATCAGGGCCAAGAAGCGCGGTGGCGGCGACCGCATCGAGTTCACCGCTGCCATACAGCCAAATGCGTCCATCGCCGATAGCGGCCTGGGCGAGCAGACGCGCCCCGTCTTCGATGGCCGGTTCCTCGTCAGCCGCGATTTTTTGCAGCAGTCCGATCGTTTGGGTCGTCAAAATTTTCATTGTTCGGCCTCCTTTCGCCGTTATTATACAAAACATGCAAATGTCAAGAAAAGCAGGCAGGAAATACGTTCGGGAAATGCGAAAGATTAATAGAAAGAACAAAAGAATAGAGGTGCATAGCGGTGGAAAGCAAAATCTTAATTGTTGATGACCAATACGGCATCCGCATTTTGTTAAACGAAGTGTTTCAGCGGGAAGGATATGCGACCTATCAGGCCGCCAACGGCATGCAGGCGCTCGAAATCGCTCGCAAGCATCGCCCCGATTTAGTGCTTTTGGACATGAAAATTCCCGGCATGGATGGCATTGAGATTTTAAAGCGGCTCAAAGACATCGACCCTGATATGAAAGTGATCATCATGACCGCCTATGGCGAGCTGGATATGATTCAAGAAACGAAAGAGCTCGGAGCGCTGATGCATTTTGCCAAGCCGTTTGACATCGATGATTTGCGCGCGGCGGTCAAAAAATGCTTGGCGCTGTAAAGAGAGGCTTCGCGGGCTGCCAGCTGCCGGGCTCCGAATGGAAATGTTGCTGTTTTGCCGGCAAGTTGGTATGCTTATAACGTAGATGCCCTTTGCGCCTGCCGGTTCACGTTCCGCTTAGGTGGCAAGGGCGATGATCAGCGAAGGAGGATAGAACCATGCCGTTAGTATCAATGAAGGAGATGCTCAACGACGCGCTGCGCGGCAAATACGCGGTCGGCCAGTTCAACATTAACAACTTGGAATGGACGCAAGCCATTCTAGCGGCGGCCGAAGAAGAAAAATCGCCGGTCATTCTCGGCGTTTCCGAAGGAGCGGCCCGCTACATGAGCGGGTTTAAAACGGTTGTCAACATGGTGAAAGGCTTGATGGAAGACATGAACATCACAGTTCCGGTCGCCATTCACCTAGACCATGGCTCGAGTTTTGAAAAATGCAAAGCAGCCATCGACGCTGGATTCACCTCGGTCATGATTGACGCCTCTCATCATCCGTTTGAGGAAAACGTCCGCATCACCTCGCAAGTCGTCGAATATGCCCATGCGCGCGGCGTGTCGGTTGAAGCCGAGCTCGGCATCGTCGGCGGGCAGGAAGATGATGTCGTCGGCGAAGGGATTATTTACGCCGACCCGAAAGAATGTGAAGAGCTTGTCAAACGGACGGGCATCGACTGTCTCGCTCCGGCTCTCGGCTCGGTGCATGGCCCGTACAAAGGGGAACCGAAGCTCGGATTTGCCGAAATGGAACAAATCCGCGACCTGACCGGCGTCCCGCTCGTGCTCCACGGCGGCACCGGCATTCCGACCGAACAAATTCAGCGCGCCATTTCCCTTGGTACATCGAAAATCAACGTCAATACCGAAAACCAAATGGCGTTCACGAAAGTCGTCCGCGAGCTGCTCGCTAGCGACCCGAACGTTTACGACCCGCGCAAAATCATCGGTCCGGGCCGCGATGCCATCAAAGCGACGGTCATTGGCAAAATGCGCGAGTTCGGCTCGTCTGGCAAAGCGGCGCAATAACCTTGTCCGACCGGCGGGTTCGCCCGCCGCTTGGACTGGCCTGCTTGTTTCCGTCTCATCATGAACGAAGGAGGGTCCGCCATGAAATTTTTCATTGATACGGCCAATTTGGAAGAAATTAAACATGCTCATGAACTCGGGATTTTGGCTGGGGTGACGACCAATCCGAGCCTTGTGGCAAAGGAAAACGTGTCATTCCACGAGCGGCTCCGCGAAATTACATCGATCGTTTCCGGTTCGGTCAGCGCCGAAGTCATCTCGACCGATGCGGCCGGCATGATCGAAGAGGGCGAGGAGTTGGCCAAAATCGCCCCGAACATCACGATTAAAGTGCCGATGACGCCGGAAGGGCTAAAGGCGGTGAAAACATTCAGCGAAAAAGGCATCAAAACGAACGTTACGCTCGTGTTTACCGCCAACCAAGCACTGCTGGCTGCGCGCGCTGGCGCCACCTACGTCTCGCCGTTTCTCGGTCGCCTCGACGACATCGGCCACAACGGCTTGGAGCTCATTTCCACCATCGCTGACATTTTCAACATTCACGGCATTGAGACGGAGATCATCGCCGCTTCGATTCGCCATCCGCACCATGTGACAGAGGCCGCGCTGCGCGGAGCGCATATCGCCACCGTGCCGTACAAAGTGCTGATGCAGCTGTTCCACCATCCGCTGACCGATCAAGGGATCGAGAAGTTTCTTGCCGACTGGAATCGGAAACAATAACAGGAAAGCCATTCGTTTTCCCGGTGAAGCGGGCCCGCCTTTTTTGCCTTGCGCTGGGCGTTCGGCCCGCCGCGCCGCATTCTCGGCCTGCAAAGGAAGCCAACTTCTGTGCAAAGAAGGGAGACGACGATGGATAAAATCAAAATCATCGGCGGGGAGCGGCTGCGCGGGACGATCAAAGTGAGCGGCGCAAAAAACAGCGCCGTCGCCTTGATTCCGGCCGCGATTTTGGCCGAGTCGCCGGTGACGATCGAGGGATTGCCGGATATTTCCGATGTGCGCATTTTAGGAAGCTTAATCGAAGAAATCGGCGGGGCGTTTTCATTTGACGGCAAAGAGGCGGTCATCGACCCGACGGATATGGTGTCCATGCCGCTCCCCAACGGGAAAGTAAAAAAACTGCGCGCCTCGTACTATTTGATGGGAGCGATGCTCGGCCGCTTCAAAAAAGCGGTCGTCGGCTTGCCGGGCGGCTGCCACCTTGGACCGCGCCCGATCGATCAACATATTAAAGGGTTTGAGGCGCTCGGCGCCACGGTGACGAACGAGCAGGGCGCGATTTATTTGCGCGCCGAGGAGCTGCGCGGGGCCCGCATTTTTTTGGACGTCGTCAGCGTCGGGGCAACGATCAACATCATGCTGGCGGCGGTGCGCGCCAAAGGGCGGACGATCATTGAAAATGCGGCGAAAGAGCCGGAAATCATCGATGTGGCGACATTGCTGTCGAACATGGGCGCGAAAATCAAAGGAGCCGGCACCGATGTCATTCGCATTGACGGCGTCGAAAAATTATCGGGCTGCCGACACGCCATCATTCCGGACCGGATCGAAGCCGGAACGTATATGATTGCCGCTGCGGCCACTGGCGGCGAGGTCATCGTTGATAACGTCATCCCTCAGCACGTTGAGTCGCTGACGGCGAAATTGCGCGAAATGGGCGTGCGCGTCGAGACGGGCGAAGATCAGATTTTGGTCGCCGGCACCGAGGTTTTGAAAGCGGTTGACGTCAAGACGCTCGTCTATCCAGGGTTTCCGACCGATTTGCAGCAGCCGTTTACCGCATTGCTGACAAAGGCGAACGGGACAAGCGTCGTCACCGATACGATTTACAGCGCCCGCTTCAAGCATATCGACGAGTTGCGGCGCATGAACGCCAACGTCAAAGTCGAAGGCCGCTCGGCCATTGTCACCGGCCCGGTCAAGCTGCAAGGGGCAAAGGTGAAAGCGAGCGATTTGCGCGCCGGGGCAGCGCTTGTCATCGCCGGGATGATGGCGGAGGGGATGACGGAAATCACTGGCGTTGAGCATATCGACCGCGGCTACAGCGGCTTGGTGGAAAAACTGTCCGACATCGGCGCTGTCATTTGGCGCGAAAAAATGACTGATGAAGAAGTGGAACAAGTGAAAAACGCGTAACACCAAGGGCAAAGGGGAAGGGGAGAACAACGATGGAGCGAAGCTTGTCAATGGAACTCGTGCGCGTCACCGAGGCGGCGGCGCTGGCCGCCGCTCGCTGGATGGGGCGCGGGAAAAAAAATGAAGCCGACGAGGCGGCGACATCGGCCATGCGCGACGTATTTGACACCGTGCCGATGAAAGGGACGGTCGTCATCGGGGAAGGAGAAATGGACGAGGCGCCGATGTTGTACATCGGGGAAAAACTTGGCAACGGCTACGGTCCGCGTGTTGATGTCGCGGTTGACCCATTGGAAGGGACAAACATCGTCGCCTCAGGGGGATGGAACGCCTTGGCGGTCGTCGCCGTCGCTGATCACGGTCATCTGCTTCACGCCCCGGACATGTACATGGAAAAAATCGCGGTCGGCCCGGAAGCGGTCGGGATGATCGACATCGAAGCGCCGATCATTGACAATTTAAAAGCAGTAGCGAAAGCGAAAAATAAAGACATTGAAGACGTCGTTGCCGTTGTTCTCAATCGCCCGCGCCACGAGCGTCTCATCCACGAGCTGCGCGAGGCCGGCGCCCGCATCAAGCTCATCAATGACGGTGACGTCGCTGCTGCCATCAATACGGCGTTTGACCATACCGGCGTCGATATTTTGTTCGGCTCCGGCGGCGCGCCGGAAGGGGTGCTTGCGGCCGTCGCGCTGAAATGCCTTGGCGGCGAGCTGCAAGGGAAACTGCTGCCGCAAAATGATGCCGAACTTGAGCGGTGCAAACAAATGGGGATCGACGTCAACAAAGTGCTGCGCATGGACGACCTCGTGAAAGGGGACGACGCGATTTTTGCCGCCACCGGTGTCACCGACGGGGAACTGCTGCGCGGCGTGCAGCTGAAGGGAGCATACGGCCTCACCCACTCGGTCGTCATGCGCGCCAAGTCGGGCACCGTTCGCTTCATCGAAGGGCGGCATAGCTTGAAGAAAAAGCCGAATTTGGTCATTAAGTGACCTGCCTTCCATCTCGGCTTGACGGCGGCGCCGGCCCCTCGCGCCGCGCCCCGCCGAAAAAAACAAAAAAAGATTGATTAAAAGGGAGAAAAAGGGGTAAAATAGTCGTGTTGCCTGTGCAAAAATAAGCTCTGCCATTCTACTTTCCTTTTATTCAGCCTTCATTATCTTCGAAACGAATGATCCCTTCGCCCGTGGAAATTGATGATCGATATATCCGAATGCGCACGATGGGAGAATAGGAAACTTTGCAAAGCGTGGTGTCGAGATGGAACTAACGTTAGCGGCCTTAGAAAACATGAAATTAAAAGAGCTGTATGAGCTCGCCAAACAGTACAAAATATCATACTATAGCAAGTTGACGAAAAAAGAGCTTATTTTTGCCATTTTGAAAGCGCGTGCCGAACAAGACGGCCTCTCTTTCATGGAAGGCGTTCTCGAAATCATACCGTCCGAAGGGTTTGGCTTTTTGCGGCCTGTCGGTTATTCCCCGAGCTCGGAAGACATTTACATTTCCGCTTCCCAGATTCGCCGTTTTGATTTGCGCAACGGGGATAAAGTGTCTGGAAAAGTGCGACCACCAAAGGAAAATGAGCGCTACTTCGGCTTGCTTCACGTCGAGGCGGTCAACGGCGAGGATCCAGAGATCGCCAAGGAACGCGTTCACTTTCCGGCGCTGACCCCGTTATATCCAAACCGGCAAATGAAATTGGAGACGACCCCGGACAAGCTGTCGACCCGCATCATTGATTTGATCGCCCCGGTCGGTTTTGGCCAGCGCGGATTGATCGTCGCGCCGCCCAAAGCTGGGAAAACGATGCTGCTAAAGGAAATTGCCAACAGCATCACGACCAATCATCCGGATGTCGAACTCATCGTTCTCCTCATTGATGAACGGCCGGAAGAGGTGACCGACATTGAGCGGTCGGTGCAAGGCGAAGTGGTTAGCTCGACGTTTGACGAAGTGCCGGAAAACCATATCCGCGTGGCGGAGCTCGTTTTGGAGCGGGCGATGCGGCTAGTCGAACATAAGCGCGATGTCGTGATTTTGATGGACAGCATCACGCGCCTCGCCCGGGCGTACAACCTCGTCATTCCGCCGAGCGGCCGCACGCTGTCGGGCGGGATTGATCCGGCGGCGTTTCACCGGCCGAAGCGGTTTTTCGGCGCGGCGCGCAACATTGAGGAAGGCGGCAGCCTCACGATTTTGGCAACGGCTCTCATCGACACCGGATCGCGCATGGACGATGTCATTTACGAAGAGTTTAAAGGCACCGGCAACATGGAGCTGCACCTCGATCGGTCGCTCGCCGAGCGCCGCATTTTCCCGGCGATCGACATTCGCCGCTCGGGAACGCGCAAAGAGGAGCTGCTCATTCCGAAAGAGCATTTGGACAAATTGTGGGCGATCCGCAAAACGATGGCTGATTCGCCGGACTTTATTGAGCGGTTTTTGAACAAGCTGCGCCGCACAAAGTCCAACGAAGAGTTTTTCGCCTTGCTCGATCAAGAGTGGAAAAACGGAGGTCCACTCCGCATTTAAGGAGGCCCAACACAAGCGGGCGGCGCGGTCAGGACGAGGTCTGGCTCTTGGTTGGCGCCGGCGCGTTTCGCCTCGCTCCGTTGCCGCCGCGGCTCAGCGGGGTTTCCTGTATTTGTCGGGATTTGCCCGTTGCAAAACCTCAGAAAAGCTGTTATAATCTTGTCATGTGTGTTTCGATTGGGCCATCACAAGGTTGTACGTAAAACGGTCTTTGTCGGCCGCGGGCGTCTGTGGATGCGCTCCGGCCGTTCTGAACGCAGCGCTTCCCCGGCTAGGCGGAAGCGCCCCACGAATGAATCACTCTGTTTCGACGAGATCCAGGGCGGAAGGAGATGAAAACGATGAAACAAGGGATCCATCCAGCGTACAAAAAAGTCATCGTCCGCTGCGCATGCGGCAACGAATTCGAAAGCGGTTCGGTCAAAGACGAACTGCGCGTGGAGATTTGCTCGGAGTGCCATCCGTTCTTCACGGGCAAACAAAAATTCGTCACCGCCGCGGGCCGCGTGGACAAATTCAATAAAAAATACGGCCTTCAATAACAAGGACGAGCGAAAGCAGGCAAGCGGACACTTGCCTGCTTTTTCGTGAGAACGGATGCCGGCGCTTGTTGCTCGCGTTTGCTTCGGCGCCCGTCTAGATGATAGTGTGGTGTGAAAGGAGAGGCCTCCATGTATGTGATGACACAGTCCGGCTGGCTGGAAGTCATTTGCGGCAGCATGTTCTCCGGCAAGTCGGAAGAATTGATTCGCCGCGTTCGCCGCGCCCAGTTCGCCAGGCAGGAAGTGAAAGTATTCAAGCCAACGATGGACAACCGTTACAGCGATGATGCGGTCGTTTCGCACAACGGCAATTCGGTGATCGCCATTCCGGTCGCGACGCCGGAGGAAATGTTCCGCTACATTACCGCCGCGACCGATGTGGTCGCCATTGACGAAGTGCAATTTTTTTCCGATGACATCATCGATGTCGTGCAAACGCTCGCCGACCGCGGGTATCGCGTCATCGCCGCTGGGCTCGACCAAGATTTCCGCGGCGAGCCGTTCGGGCCGGTGCCGACGCTGATGGCGATCGCGGAATCGGTGACGAAATTGCAGGCAGTATGCACCGTCTGCGGCTCCCCGGCCAGCCGGACGCAGCGGTTGATTAACGGTGTCCCGGCCTCTTATGATGATCCCGTCATTCTTGTCGGCGCCAGCGAAGCGTATGAGCCGCGCTGCCGCCATCACCATGAAGTGCCGGGCAAACCGCCCAAACGCCCCCACTCCTTGGCTGAGCATGCCGGTGAGTGAGACGGAAAAGTTTCATGGGCAGAGCGGTCTGCCCTCCACTCGGGGATGAAAATCGGCGTCAGTTCAGCATTTTCGTGGAAAAGTTTCATGAGCAGTGTGATTTGCCCTCCACCCAAGCATGAAAATCCGCGTCAGTTCGGCATTTTCACGGGAAACGAAGCGGTGCTGTCAAACCGGCACATGCCGGGACCATAGCGGGCGCAGATCGCGGCAAAAGCGGCCGACGCGCCTTGGCTGTCTGCCGGTGAACAAGCAGGCGAATGATGGAAGAAATATTGCCGTCGGTCATGGACATCCTAACAGCAAGGAGGCGAAATCAATGAAACGCATTGGGCTGTTAGGATGTGCTTTGCTTCTTTCCGCTTGTTCGCTGCGTCCGGATCATCCGTCGTATCGCCAGCAAAGCGAGGACAAAAACGGCGCGCGCCTCATGACGGAGGAGCGGCCGAACATCGACGCGGATCGCGACTTGTACAACCATTTTGACGACCCGGAGAAAACGCGGCAAAACCCGAATTTCATTAGTTTAACGGAAGGAAGCGAAAACCAGCGCGCCGATCTGCGCAAGGCGGTGCAACTGATTGAACGTCATACCGATGACCGCGTCGATTCCATTTGGTTTCATGGCAGCAATCTGTATGTAACGGTCGATGCGCCGGATACGCTGTCCGCTAAAGAGCGACAGCACGAAGCGCGCCGCATTGACCAGCTGTTGACCAAAGCGATTCCAACATACGAAATCATCGTCCGCGTCAACTGACAGCTCCCGCTTGCCGAAGGCGGGGGTTTTTGTTTGGCCGCGTTTCGTGGTATAATCTAAAATTAGACTGTGTGCAAAAACAGAGGTGAATCATGTGTTTGACCGGTTGGAAGCTGTCGAACAACGGTACGAAAAATTGAATGAGCTGCTGATGGACCCCGACGTCATCAACGATCCGAAAAAGTTGCGCGATTATTCGAAAGAACAAGCCGATTTGGAGGAAACGGTGCAAACATACCGGGAATACAAGTCGGTTCGCGAGCAGCTCTTGGAAGCGAAAGCGATGCTCGAAGAAAAGCTGGAACCCGAGCTGCGCGAGATGGTGAAAGAGGAAATTGCTGAGCTCGAAGAACGGGAAGAGGCGCTCGTTGACAAGCTGAAAGTACTGCTTTTGCCGAAAGACCCGAACGATGAGAAAAACGTCATCATGGAAATCCGCGCCGCCGCCGGTGGCGAAGAGGCGGCGCTGTTTGCCGGCGACTTGTACCGGATGTATACGCGCTATGCGGAATCGCAAGGGTGGAAGACGGAAGTGATCGAAGCGAGCCCGACCGGCCTCGGCGGCTATAAAGAAATCATTTTTATGATCAACGGCAAAGGGGTGTATTCCAAGCTGAAGTTTGAAAACGGCGCCCATCGCGTCCAGCGCGTCCCGGAAACGGAATCAGGCGGGCGCATCCATACGTCAACGGCAACGGTCGCCTGCCTGCCGGAGATGGAAGACATCGAAGTCGAAATCAACGAAAAAGACATTCGCGTCGACACGTTTGCCTCCAGCGGACCCGGCGGGCAAAGCGTCAACACGACGATGTCGGCCGTGCGCCTCACCCATATTCCGACCGGCATTGTCGTCACGTGCCAAGACGAAAAATCGCAAATCAAAAACAAAGAAAAAGCGATGAAAGTGTTGCGCGCCCGCATTTATGACAAATACCAGCAAGAAGCGCGCGCTGAATACGACCAAACGCGCAAGCAAGCGGTCGGCACCGGCGACCGTTCCGAGCGCATCCGCACGTACAACTTTCCGCAAAACCGCGTTACCGACCATCGCATCGGGCTGACGATCCAAAAGCTCGACCAAGTGCTCGATGGGCATTTGGATGAAATCATTGAGGCTCTTATTTTGGATGACCAAGCGAAAAAATTGGAGCAAGCGAACGATGCGTCGTAACGTGCATGAAGTCCTCGCTTGGGCTTCTTCTTTTTTGCGCGCCTACGGAAAAGAGGAGCGGGCGGCGGAGTGGCTATTGTGCCACCATTTGCGCACCGATCGGGCCGGGCTGTTCGCCCGTTGGCGCGAGCCGGTCGCGGAAGCGGTGTACGAGCGGTTCGCGGCCGATGTGCGCCGCCATGCCGTAGACCATGTACCGGTTCAATATTTGATCGGCCACGAACGGTTTTACGGACGGCCGTTCCTTGTGAACCGCCATGTGCTCATTCCGCGCCCGGAAACGGAAGAGTTGGTGCTTGGCGTCCTTGAGCGCGTGGCGCGCCTATTTGCCGGCCGCGAGCGGATCGATGTCGTCGATGTTGGTACCGGAAGCGGAGCGATCGCGGTGACGTTGGCGCTCGAGAACAAGGCGTTGTCGGTGACCGCCACCGATATTTCCGAAGCGGCGCTCGCCATTGCCGGGGAAAATGCCCGGCGGCTCGGGGCGAACGTTTCGTTTTTGCGCGGCGACTTGTTGCAGCCGCTCATCGAACAAGGGCGAACCGTCGATGTGGTCGTTTCGAATCCGCCGTACATTGCCGAGACGGACGCCGCTATGCTTTCCCCGGTGGTGAGAGACTACGAACCGCACACGGCCCTTTTCGGCGGCCGCGACGGCTTGGATTTTTACCGCCGCTTTGCCCGCGAGCTGCCATTGGTGTTGAAAGAAACGGCGCTTGCGGCTTTTGAGATTGGCGCCGGGCAAGGGGAGGCGGTGGCCGCCCTGTTGGCGACGGCGTTTCCGGAGGCGCGGGTCGAAGTGGCCTTTGATTTGAACGGCAAGGATCGAATGGTTTATATGACAAGAAAAAATTAGATTCATAGGTTTAAAACAAAGCGGCACCGTCCACAATGAATGATGAAAGGACGGTGCCAATCATGCGGATAAAAGGAAATGCGATAGCCGTATGTTTATATATGATTCTATTAGCGACAGGTGTGCTCGTTCATCTGTATGGCCAGCAGACGAACGCCGGGGCGAACGCGGCGGTCGTCATTCCCAATGACGCGATCCGCCTGCGCATTTTGGCGAACAGCGATGCCGCGCAAGACCAGGAGCTGAAACGGAAAGTGCGCGATGCGGTCAACGCGCAAATCAACGGGTGGGTGGCCGAATTGACATCGCTGGCCGAAGCGAAGCGCGTCATTCGCTCCCATTTGCCGGACATTGAACAAACCGTCGCTCGCGTCCTTCGTGATGAACGAAGCCACCAGCCGTACAAAGTGGAGTTTCGGCCGGTTCGTTTTCCGACGAAAGTGTATGGCGATTACGTATACCCAGCCGGCACGTACGAGGCGGTCTTGATTACCCTTGGGGAGGGAAAAGGGGCGAACTGGTGGTGCGTCCTGTTTCCGCCGCTTTGCTTCCTTGATTTTTCCAACGGTGATGCCGTTATGATGATGGCGAGCCAGACGCCGAATCACGGGCCGGGCCAGCCGAACGGCGAGGATGAGACGGTTCGGGAAGAAAAGGTGGAGCCGCGCGGACGGGAAACGGTTAGTTCAGCCAAGGAGGCGGCCGGGGGAGCGAGTCAAGCTGGGTCAAACGGCGACGCAGGTTCCGTTCAAACCGATGATGGCGAGGAGCGAAAGTCTTCCTTGGCTGTAACCGAGGCGGAGCAACCGGTCGAAGTGAGATTTTTCTTCAAAGAATGGTTCGACCGCCTCGTTCCGTAAAAGCGGTCACGGCCGGTGAGCGAAGAGGGGAAGAGCGTTTGAAAAGCGTTGCGGCGGCCGTGGCCTCCACCCTAGCCAGCGTTAGGTTGGGCACGCTGATGGCAGTTGTCCACATAGTTATCCACAAAAACAACAAACTTATTCACATTTTGTGTATAACTTTTACGAAAAGCCGGGAAGGGGATCTGGCAAGGAACGAAAATCGGCTTGATTTCAAAACGAACGACGGCGATGAAGAAGGTGAAACCGATTGAAAACGCGTGTTTGGGTTGTGGATAATATTGTTGATAAACAACAGTCTTATCCACAAATACGGGAAGCGGCCGAGTGGCTGCGAGTAGGAGAGGTTGTCGCGTTTCCGACTGAAACGGTGTACGGACTAGGGGCCGATGCAGCGAATACGGAGGCGGTGGAAAAAATTTTTGCCGCCAAAGGCCGGCCGAGTGACAATCCGCTCATCGTTCACGTCGCGACGATGGCGCAGGCGGAGTCCGTAGTGGCGGCGATTCCGCCGCTGGCTAGGACATTGATGGAGCGGTTTTGGCCGGGCCCGCTCACGCTCGTGTTGCCGAAACGGAAAGGAGCCGTGTCCGAGCGCGTGACTGCCGGGCTTCCGACTGTGGCGGTGCGCATGCCCGCGCATCCGTTGGCGCTCGCCTTGATCGAGGAAAGCGGGTTGGCGCTCGCCGCTCCGAGCGCCAACCGTTCCGGCCGGCCGAGCCCGACGACGGCGGCCCATGTGCTCGCCGATTTAAACGGGCGCATTGCCGGGGTGATGGACGGCGGACCTACCGGCATCGGCGTCGAATCGACGGTGCTTGACTGCAGCCAGACAGTGCCGACGATTTTACGCCCCGGCGGAGTGACGAAAGAAGCGCTCATGGAGGTGATCGGTCATGTGGCTGAAGCGGCTGGTCAAGAACATGAGCCGGGGGCACCGAAAGCGCCGGGGATGAAATACACGCACTATGCACCGAAAGCGCCGCTTTGGATCGTTGCCGGTTCGCCAGCGTTTTTGCAGCGGCTCGTTGAGGAAAGCCGGGCGGAAGGAAAAGCGGTCGGGGTGTTGACGACCGAAGAACACCGCGGACAGTATGCGGCCGATATCGTCATTTCGTGCGGGACGCGCCGGGCGCTTGAGACGGTCGCCCGTCAATTATATGATGCGCTGCGTCGGTTTGATGACGCGAATGTGGACCTGATTTACAGCGAGGCGTTTCCAGAAGAAGGAATCGGCGTCGCCTTGATGAACCGGTTGCGCAAAGCTGCCGGGGGGCGTGTCATCCATGAACAACACGAGTGAAGTTCATTTCCTTTCAAAAAAGTCATCGGGATTTTCCGGTCATCCATGAACAACAGGAGTGAAGTTCAACGGGTGCATGCGAACATCGATCGTTCGAACAGAGGTGTCATCCATGAGCAACCGGAGTGAAGCGGAAGCCGGTTCGTCTTGGCGCTCCGCCTCTCCAACCAGCCGAGTTTGGGGGGAACGAGCGAGTCGCGGCTTTTGAGGAGATCAAGGCGAAACTCGAACGACTAAAACGATTTTTTAAATCATGAGGCGCGGGGTTCCCGTTTCGCGTTCCGCTTCGGCGACAACGACGTCGGGAAGCCGCGTGTCGGGCAGCAACGCAGTCGGAATGAGAAACAGGCTGCTGGTGGGAGACGCTATATAGGAAAACGGTCGTGGGGGCTTCATCGCATTGGTGAGGCGCCCTTGTTTTTTGGCGTTAGCGCGATTGCTGCACCGGAATGACGCCCGCATGAAAGCTTCCTGGCATTGGGGGAGGTCCCTTTTAGCTCCCGCCCTATGTCTAAACCGTTTTGCGCGCGCATATGCTAGCAGTAAGGCCAGTCCGGGAGGGGAGAAACATGGGCGCGCTAGTCGGAGAAATGATGGCGCTGTCGATGATGGCGTTCGCACTGGGAATGGACGCATTTTCGGTCGCCTTGGGGATGGGGATGCTGCGTCTTCGGCTTCGGCAAATCTTTTACATCGGCCTGACGGTCGGCTTGTTTCACATTGTCATGCCGCTTGTCGGCATGGCCGTCGGCCGCCTGTTGTCGCGTGAATTAGGAAGCTTTGCGACGTATACGGGAGGCGCGCTGCTGTTATGGCTCGGCGGACAAATGATTGTCACCTCGTTTCGGCACGAGGGCGGCTCACCGCTGTTTCCGCGCGGGGCAGGGCTGCTTTTTTTTGCTTTTACCGTCAGTTTGGACAGTTTTTCGGTCGGGTTGAGCCTCGGCATTTTCGGGGCGCGGACGATGGCAACAATTTTCCTGTTCGGCTTGTTTAGCATGGGATTGACGTGGATGGGCCTGATTGTCGGTCGCCGCGTTCAGCAATGGCTTGGCGCATACAGCGAGGCGCTGGGCGGCAGCATTCTGCTGGCGTTTGGGTTCAAGCTGTTGTTCTGGTGACCGGCCTAGAAGGGCGGTGAAAAACCGCTGATTCCTTTCATCAATGGGAGAATGAGCGGAAAAGCAGGACCGATGTAACAAGGTTTTTCTAATTGAGAAATGACATGGTAAAGCGGTATCCACGATTAAATCACCAGCCCCCTAGGAGGCTGGTGAAAAACGGTTGTTTCTCTTGAGCAGTGGGGGAATGTTTGAGAGGCGCTCCTGATGCGACGAGGCTTATCCATTTGAGAAACAGGTTTGATCAGCGGCTTGCCCTCTTAAATCACCAGCCTTCTAGGAGGGACGCTTGTCAACCGCGATTTTGCCGTCCCGACGGAACGTTGCCCACCGGTTTTCGGGCGGGCGTTTTTCACCTCAGGCGGGGAAAAAACGGACTGCCTGCTTTTTTTTGCCCTTTTGCCTATGATATATTGATGATAAGTGATGGAAGGGGAAGAGGTGATGGCATGTCGTATCGCATTTTATTTGTCTGTACAGGGAACACGTGCCGGAGCCCGATGGCCGCGGCGCTTTTGGCCAACAAGCGGCTGCCCGGCGTCGAGGTCAAGTCAGCCGGTGTATTTGCCGCCGAAGGGAGCGAAGCGTCCGATCAGGCGAAGATGGCGTTGAGGGAAAAAGGCATTGAAGCGGAGCACCGCTCTTCATTGCTGAAAAAAGAGCACATTGATTGGGCGACCCATGTGCTGACGATGACATCCGGCCATAAGGAGATGATCATTCAACGTTTTCCAGAGGCGAAAGACAAAACGTTTACATTGAAGCAATTCGCGGCGGGAACGGACGGAGACATCGCCGATCCGTTCGGCGGGCCGCTCGAAGCGTATCGGGCAGCGCGCGATGAGCTGGAGGCGCTCATTGACCGCTTGGCGGAAAAATGGCGGACAGAGCTGTGAAAGGACGATGGATAAGGGGGAGAACGATGGTGAAGACGCAGCGCCGGTTTAGTTTGCGCTTGAAGCTCGTCATATTTGTGACGCTGTTGGCGCTTATCACTTATTCGACAAGTGCTCTGTATTTGTATGTGTTGTATGACTGGTGGTTTTCCGCCTTCAACAAAGGGGCGTTCACCATCGTCATTTTAGCGCTCGGCATTGCTTGGTCCGGAGCGCTCGCCTATTTTGCCGCCGGCTGGATCACCAAACCGCTGCAGCAGCTTGAGGAAGCCGCAGTGAAAGCGGCGAGCGGGCGCATCGAAGAAGACGTGCCACTGCCTTCGGCCAACGATGAAATCCGCTCGCTCGCTGTCGCCTTCAACCGCATGCTTGATCACTTGCGCGCCGTCATCGTCAACATTGAAACCCATGCGGCGCGGACGAATGAAAAGACGGCGGAAATGAAGCAGGCGTCTGAAGCGGCGGCCGGCCGCGCTCGGGAGATTGCGGCGACGATGGATGAGATTGCCAAAGGGGCTTCCGCATCGGCCGAGGCGGTTCAAGAAGCGGCGGAGGCGGCTGAAGACGTGCTTGCCATTGCCTTGAAGGTGAAAGACACCGCTGAACGGGCGGAGCGATCCGTGCAAGGGATGACGGAGACGCTCAAGGCGAGCCGTGAGCAGACCCATTCCCTCATCAGCGGCATTGAGCAGCTGGCCAACGATCAAGAGCTGTCGCGGGCAGCGGTCAAGCAGCTTGAAAAACACGCGAAACAAATCAGCCACATTACGTTGCTTGTCGCCGATATGGCCGAACAGACGAACTTGCTGGCGCTCAACGCGTCCATCGAGGCGGCCCGCGCCGGCGAACACGGGCGGGGATTTGCCGTTGTCGCCGAGGAAGTGCGCAAGTTGGCTGATGAAAGCGCGGCGGCGGTGAAACAAATTGCCGAATTGGTGAATACGATCCAAACCGAGGTTGCCCGGGTCGTCGTGCAAATGGACGGGCAAGCCGCCGCGGCGTCGGCCGAAGCGGCGAAAGGGAAACAGACGAATGAGGCGATCGCCGCTATGGCATCATCGGCCGGCGAAGTGATCCGCGCCGTTCATGACATCGCTGAGTTGGCGAAAAACCAAATGAGCCACATGGAGCGAGTGGCGGCGCAGACGCAAGAGGTGGCGGCGATCGCCGAGGAGACGTCCGCCGGAGCGCTTGAAGTGACGGCGGCCACTGAGGCGCAGACCGCAGCGGTCAGCGATGTGCATCAACTGGCAGGCGAGCTCGTGGAACAGGCGGAACAGCTGCACGAAGCGATCACCCGGTTCCGCGCTCGTTAGGCATGCTTGGCAGCAACGTGCGTGAACGAAAACAACCGATGTCTTTGGCCGCCTAATCGCTGGCAATGGAGGGTTTCGCTAAAAGCCTGTCCGGGAAACGGCGGCCATTTCCATTCCCGCGGCGACGGCCGATCCCATGAACAGAAAGGAGAACGACGATGAAAGTTGCCATTGCTTCCGATCACGGCGGAATCCGCATCCGTGAGGAAATTAAAACGCTGTTAGATGAAATGGGAATTGAGTATACAGATTTTGGCTGCGACTGTGAGACGTCTGTCGACTACCCGGATTACGCGCTTCCGGTCGCTGAAAAGGTAGCGCGCGGCGAGTTTGACCGCGGCATTTTAATTTGTGGCACAGGTATCGGCATGACGATCGCCGCGAACAAAGTGAAAGGCGTGCGCTGCGCCCTTTGTCATGATGTATATAGCGCCAAATTGACGCGCATGCATAACGACAGCAACATCCTCGCGATGGGTGAGCGCGTCATCGGCCCCGGCTTGGCGCGCGAAATCGCCAAGGCGTGGCTGGAGACTGAATTTGAAGGTGGGCGCCATGCGCGGCGGATCGGTAAAATCGCTGAGTATGAAGACCATCAAGGAGGGAAATAGCGTGGAGGCACAGCTTGCCAAATGGCAGCGGCAATGGCAAGCGGTTTTGCGGGCGTTTCGCGAGCAGGTGCCGCTTGGGCGCGGCGATCTCGTAGTCATTGGCTGCAGCACAAGCGAGGTGTTGGGGGAACGAATCGGAACGGCGGGATCGATGGACGTCGCCGCTATGCTGTTTGCCGAACTGGAGGCATGGCGGCGCGACACCGGCATTGCCCTCGCTTTCCAATGTTGTGAACATTTAAACCGCGCCCTTGTCGTCGAGCGCGAAACGGCCAAAACGCACGGCTTGGAGATCGTCTCGGTCGTTCCGGTCCCTAAGGCGGGCGGCGCGATGGTGGCTTACGCTTATCGGCAGTTCGCCGATCCCGTTGTCGTTGAGACCATTCGCGCCGATGCTGGCATCGACATCGGCCATACGCTGATTGGCATGCATTTGAAGCCGGTAGCGGTTCCCGTTCGGGTGCCAATCAAGCATGTCGGTTCGGCGTGCGTGACGTTGGCGAAAACGCGGCCGAAGCTGATCGGCGGCGCGCGGGCTGTCTACTCGTTGGAAAATCCGAACGATTCATGTTCTTTTTAGATCTTTTATTCACTTTTCCTTTGGATTTGCCGAGCGAAAGCTGATAAAATAAAAACGAATATTCATTGCGCATAAGGGGGAGCTAGTGATGAATCACTTGCCACAGCAAGATCCGCAAGTATTCGCCGCCATCGAACAGGAGCGGAAGCGGCAGCACGCCAAAATCGAATTGATCGCGTCCGAAAATTTCGTCAGCCGCGCGGTGATGGAAGCGCAAGGGTCGGTGCTGACGAACAAATACGCCGAAGGCTATCCGGGCCGCCGTTATTATGGCGGTTGTGAATACGTGGACATCGTTGAAGAGCTAGCGCGCGAGCGGGCGAAGCAGCTGTTCGGGGCGGAGCACGCGAACGTTCAGCCGCACTCCGGAGCGCAGGCGAACATGGCCGTCTATTTCACCGTCCTCGAGCCCGGCGACACCGTGCTTGGCATGAACTTGTCGCACGGCGGCCATCTGACCCATGGCAGTCCGGTCAATTTCAGCGGCATCCAGTACAACTTTGTCGAATACGGTGTCGATCCGGAAACGCATGTCATCGACTATGACGATGTGCGCGAGAAAGCGCGTCTTCATCGGCCGAAGTTGATTGTCGCCGGCGCCAGCGCTTACCCGCGCGTCATCGACTTTGCCAAGTTCCGCGAGATTGCCGATGAAGTCGGTGCGTATTTAATGGTGGATATGGCTCATATTGCCGGTCTTGTTGCGGCAGGTGTTCACCCGAATCCGGTGCCGTACGCCCATTTTGTGACGACGACGACCCACAAAACGCTGCGCGGCCCGCGCGGAGGAATGATTTTATGCCAAGAGCAGTTCGCCAAACAGATCGACAAAGCGATTTTCCCCGGCATCCAAGGCGGCCCGCTCATGCATGTGATTGCCGCCAAAGCCGTCGCGCTTGGTGAAGCGCTGCAGGATGACTTTAAGGTGTATGCGAAACGCGTGGTAGAAAACGCCAAGCGGCTCGCTTCCGCTTTGCAGAAGGAAGGGTTTACTCTCATTTCCGGAGGCACGGACAACCATTTGTTGCTTGTTGACTTGCGCCCGCAGCAGCTGACCGGGAAAACGGCGGAAAAAGTGCTCGATGAAGTCGGGATTACCGTCAACAAAAACACGATTCCTTACGATCCGGAAAGCCCGTTTGTCACGAGCGGCATCCGCATCGGCACGGCCGCCGTCACCACACGCGGCTTCGGCTTGGAAGAGATGGATGAAATCGCCGCCATTATCGGGCTTGCCCTGAAAAACAGCGACAGCGAACAGGCGCTTGAGGAAGCGCGCCAACGCGTGGCGGTGCTGACGGAAAAATTCCCGCTTTACCAAGACTAGCGGCGAAGGCCGCGGACGGGTCCCTCGGTTTCCGAAGACCGGCCGCGGGCACGACGGTGCACAACCCGTGTCCCTCTGTTGGGACGCGGGCGTTTTCTTGTGCGGATAGCGGTGAACGACCGAGGCAAACCGGCGCTCCGCGACCGTTGCCGCGCCGCGGATGGCGAGCGCTTTCGCCAGTTGAACAGGCGCCGATTTTTCAGTAGAATGTATAGAAGTGTACCGCATACATACGGAAGAGGAGATGACCCATGGGAAAAGTGTACGTATTTGACCATCCGCTCATTCAGCACAAGCTCACGTACATTCGCGACAAACATACAGGGACGAAAGAGTTTCGCGAATTGGTGGATGAAGTGGCGACGTTGATGGCGTTTGAAATTACCCGCGACCTTCCGCTTGAGGAAGTGGAGATTGAAACTCCCGTCAGCAAGGCGAAAGCGAAGGTGATCGCTGGCAAAAAACTCGGCGTCATCCCGATTTTGCGCGCCGGCATCGGCATGGTGGACGGCATCTTGAAGCTCATCCCCGCAGCGAAGGTCGGCCATATCGGTCTGTACCGCGATCCGGAAACGCTCAAGCCGGTGGAATATTACGTCAAGCTGCCAAGCGATGTGGAAGAACGCGATTTTATCATCGTCGATCCAATGCTTGCAACCGGCGGTTCGGCAGTGGCGGCGATCGACGCGCTCAAGAAGCGGGGGGCGAAAAGCATTAAATTCATGTGCCTAATCGCGGCGCCGGAAGGAGTAAACGCGGTGGAAACGGCGCATCCGGACGTCGACATTTACATCGCTGCCCTCGACGAGCGGCTGAACGACCACGGTTATATCGTTCCCGGCCTCGGCGACGCCGGCGACCGGCTGTTCGGGACGAAATAAGGCTCTTAAGCGCCCCGCCGCGGAGCGGGGCTTTGTTCGCGGTGGAAACGGTAAGCGTTTTCCCCGATCATCCGACCATCGCAAAGAGGCCAAAAATAAAATATACCATTATACAAGACAATTGTGAGAAAAAGATGAGAAATTGTCACAAATTATTAATATTTGCCCTGTGGAAACAAGGTTTTATGTGGGAACACATTGACATTGACCAAGCGGTATTGTATTCTTTACAAGGGGTAGATTGAGAAGGTTTTCATGTTGCAGTTAAAGGGTGTGCAGACCTATGTCCCCAAAGCGGCGTCACCCCCTTCAAGCGATGGCGTTGATGTCGGCGATTGTGTCCCAATTGGTTGGTTGCGTCGTCATCGGTGTGTTTGGTGGCCGATGGCTCGATGGCAAGTTAGGCACGGAGCCGATCTTTCTGATCGCCGGTCTCTTGCTTGGCCTTGCAGCTGGTGTTTATGCCATGCTGCGGTTTATCAACCAATATTTCTCTGAGGAGTAAAGGGATGGATCATTTTCGAGCAATGCGCTTGCGGCATGTCAAGTACATATTGTATTTGCTCGCGATCTATACGCTTGGATTTGGATGGACGCCGTACAAAACCGCCTTTCTGAGCTTGATTCTCGGCACGTCAATCGGTCTTCTGATCATCTGGAATTTAAGCTGGAAAATCGAAAAATTTGGGCAAGCGGTGACAGCGCGCAAGAAAGTGCGCACATTGGGCACGTTGACGCGGTTTTCGCTCGCTGCGTTGGCCGCCGTCATCGCATGGGCCTATCCACGCTATTTCGCCCCCGTGCCGACGATCGTGGGATTAATGACATCCTATCTTGTCATTGTAATAGATTTCCTCTTTCACAAATGGAAACATGACAAGCCGCATGAAAGCGAGGTGAATGATGATGGAGCATAAAGCGCCGCTTGTCAAATTTTTAGGCCTTACCTTTAATTTATCCGATATGTTGATGATCACGATCACCAGCTTGATCGTCTTCATCATTGCTGTGGCGGCTACTCGCTCGCTCCAATTGCGCCCGACCGGAATGCAAAACTTTATTGAGTGGGTGTTTGACTTTGTCAGGGGCATCATCAACAGCACGATGGACTGGCAAACCGGCGGCCGCTTTTTGACGTTGGGCGTGACGCTCATCATGTACGTCTTTGTGGCCAACATGCTCGGATTGCCGTTCTCCGTCCATGTGAACGGCGAGCTTTGGTGGAAATCACCGACCGCTGATGCGACCGTTACGTTGACGCTAGCCGTCATGGTCGTTGCCCTGACCCACTATTACGGTGTCAAAATGAAGGGAGCGGCCGAGTACGTTCGCGATTTTACCCGTCCGGTCGGCTGGTTGTTCCCGCTGAAAATCATCGAAGAGTTCGCCAACACGCTGACGCTCGGTTTGCGTCTTTTCGGGAACATTTACGCCGGGGAAATTTTGCTTGGCTTGCTGGCAAGCCTCGGCACGAACTATGGGGTGCTTGGGGCGGTGGGCGCGGCCATTCCGATGATGGTATGGCAAGCGTTCAGCATCTTTGTCGGCTGTATTCAAGCGTTTATTTTTACGATGTTAACAATGGTTTATATGGCGCATAAAGTCAGCCATGACCATTAATCTCCAGAATCATTTTACTACTGAAATTATAAGGAGGATATGTAGACATGAGTTTAGGTGTGCTTGCAGCTGCAATTGCGGTAGGTTTGGGAGCGTTGGGTGCCGGTATCGGCAACGGTTTGATCGTTAGCCGTACCATCGAAGGAATCGCGCGTCAACCGGAACTGCGTCCGGTTTTGCAAACGACGATGTTCATCGGGGTGGCCTTGGTTGAGGCGCTTCCGATCATCGGTGTCGTCTTCTCGTTCATTTACTTGGGTCGATAAGAAATTGGATGATGGAAAGTGATGGCGAAGTTCGTGTCAACGACCACCTTCGCCATTCCTTTATGTGCGATGTTGTACGATCGCGCCAGTGCGGCAGCTGTCGAAAGGAGTGAAACGCGGTGTTGTGGAACGCGAATGCATGGGTGCTCGGCGAAGCGGCGCATGGCATCAGCGGCGGCACGATCATTTACCAATTGCTGATGTTTATTATTTTGCTTGCTTTATTGCGCAAATTCGCTTGGCAGCCGTTAATGAATATCATGAAACAGCGCGAGGAGCATATTGCCAACGAAATCGATCAAGCGGAAAAACATCGCCAAGAGGCGGAAAAACTGCTTGAAGAACAGCGTGAACTGATGAAGCAATCGCGCCAAGAGGCGCAAGCGCTCATTGAAAACGCACGCAAGCTCGCTGAAGAGCAGAAGGAACAAATCGTCGCCTCGGCTCGCGCCGAAGCGGAACGGGTAAAAGAAGCGGCGAAGCAAGAGATCGAGCGCGAAAAAGAACAGGCGATGGCTGCGCTTCGCGAACAAGTGGCTTCCTTGTCTGTCTTCATCGCCTCGAAAGTGATTGAAAAAGAGCTGACGGAGCAAGATCAACGCAAGCTGATCGAAGCGTATCTCAAAGACGTCCAAGAGGCAGGAGAAGCGCGATGAACAACGAAACGATCGCCAAACGGTACGCAGCCGCCCTGTTTCAAATCGCGCTCGAACAAGGGCAGCTTGACCGAATCGAGGAGGATATTAGCGCCGTGCGCCAAGCGTTGGCGGAAAACGGCGAGTTTTTATCGCTTCTTTCGCATCCGAAGCTTTCGCTAGAGAAGAAAAAAGCGTTTGTCCGCGAAGCGTTCGCCGGCGTGTCCACTCCGGTGCAAAACACGCTTCTCCTTCTTCTAGAGCGCCATCGCTTCGGCCTTGTGCCTGAGCTGGCGAAACAGTTTCTCGCCCTCGTCGACGATGCGCGCGGCATCGCCAAGGCGGTCGCCTATTCGGCACGACCATTGACGGATGAGGAACTGCGGGCGCTCTCTGACGTTTTTGCGAAAAAAGTCGGAAAACAGACGCTTCACATCGAAAATATCGTTGACCCGGAATTGATCGGCGGCGTCAAGCTGCGCATCGGCAACCGCATTTACGACGGCAGTGTCAGCGGACAGCTTGAACGGATCCGGCGGCAGTTGATCGGCTAACATTTGGAGATAGGGGTGAAAGGCATGAGCATTCGAGCGGAGGAAATCAGCGCGCTCATTAAGCAGCAGATTGAAAACTACGAATCGCAAATTCAGGTGAGCGACGTCGGCACCGTCATCCAAATCGGTGACGGGATCGCCCGCGCTCATGGGCTCGATAATGTCATGTCCGGCGAGCTCGTTGAGTTTGCCAACGGCGTCATGGGCATGGCGCTCAACTTGGAAGAAAACAACGTCGGTATCGTTATTTTAGGACCGTACACGGGCATTAAAGAAGGGGACGAAGTGCGCCGTACCGGACGGATCATGGAAGTGCCGGTCGGAGAGGCGCTCATCGGCCGCGTGGTCAACCCGCTCGGCCAGCCGGTTGACGGTTTGGGTCCGGTGGAAACGACCGAAACGCGCCCGATCGAAAGCCCGGCGCCGGGCGTTATGGACCGGAGATCGGTGCATGAGCCGCTGCAAACCGGGATCAAAGCGATCGACGCGCTCGTGCCGATCGGCCGCGGTCAGCGCGAGCTCATCATCGGCGACCGGCAAACGGGGAAAACGTCTGTCGCGATTGATACGATCATCAACCAAAAAGATCAAAACATGATTTGTATTTATGTCGCCATCGGGCAAAAGGAATCGACGGTCCGGACGGTTGTCGAAACGCTCCGCAAACACGGCGCGCTCGACTATACGATCGTCGTCACCGCTTCGGCGTCGCAGCCGGCTCCGCTTTTGTTCTTGGCGCCGTATGCTGGCGTATCGATGGGCGAGTATTTCATGTACAAAGGCCAACACGTGCTCGTGGTCTATGACGATTTGTCGAAACAAGCGGCGGCGTACCGTGAATTGTCGCTCCTGCTTCGCCGTCCGCCGGGCCGTGAAGCGTATCCGGGGGATATTTTCTACTTGCACTCCCGTCTGCTTGAGCGCGCAGCGAAATTGAGCGATGCGAAAGGCGGCGGTTCGTTGACTGCGCTTCCGTTCGTTGAAACGCAGGCGGGCGATATTTCCGCGTACATTCCGACGAACGTTATCTCGATTACGGACGGGCAAATTTTCTTGCAATCGGACTTGTTCTTCTCCGGTGTCCGCCCGGCGATCAACGCAGGGCTGTCCGTCTCGCGCGTCGGTGGGGCCGCGCAAATCAAAGCGATGAAAAAAGTATCGGGGACGCTCCGTCTCGACTTGGCGGCGTACCGCGAATTAGAGGCGTTCGCCCAATTCGGCTCCGACCTCGATAAAGCGACGCAGGCGAAACTCGCCCGCGGGGCGCGCACGGTGGAAGTGCTGAAACAAGACTTGCACCAACCAATTCCGGTTGAGAAACAAGTGTTGATCATCTATGCGTTGACGCGCGGCTTTTTGGATGACATTCCGGTTGAAGATGTGCGCCGTTTTGAAAAAGAGTTTTACTTGTGGCTCGATCAAAACGGCCAGCACTTGCTTGAACACATCCGCACGACGAAAGACCTTCCGAACGAGGAAGATATCAACAAAGCGATCGAAGCGTTCAAGAAAACGTTTGTCGTTTCCCAATAAGGCGATGGGGGCTGCTTTGCCCCCTTGCGCCTGTAGATCCCGTGCAGCAAAAAGGTGGTGAAACCTTTGGCGTCGTTACGCGATATTAAAACGCGCATCAATGCGACGAGAAAAACGAGCCAAATTACGAAAGCGATGGAAATGGTCTCGACGTCGAAATTGAACCGCGCGGAGCAAAATGCGAAATCGTTCGTTCCTTATATGGAGAAAATGCAAGAGGTCGTAGCCAATGTGGCGCTCGGGGCCGGCGGCGCTTCGCACCCGATGCTCGTTTCGCGCCCGGTGAAAAAAACGGGCTATCTCGTCATTACATCCGATCGCGGTCTCGCGGGGGCGTACAACAGCAACGTGTTGCGTCTCGTCTATCAAACGATTCAACAGCGCCACGCTTCTCCCGATGAATATGCGATCATTGTCATCGGCCGCGTCGGGTTGAGCTTTTTCCGCAAACGGAATATGCCGGTCATTCTCGATATCACCCGCCTGCCGGATCAGCCTTCGTTTGCCGACATCAAAGAGATTGCCAGCAAAACGGTCGGCTTGTTCGCCGATGGCACCTTTGACGAACTGTATATGTACTACAACCATTACGTCAGTGCGATCCAGCAAGAGGTGACGGAACGAAAGCTGCTCCCGCTCACCGATTTGGCGGAAAACAAACAGCGCACGGTGTACGAATTCGAGCCGTCGCAAGAGGAAATTTTGGACGTGTTGCTGCCGCAGTATGCGGAGAGCTTGATTTACGGCGCGTTGCTTGATGCGAAAGCGAGCGAGCATGCCGCCCGGATGACGGCGATGAAGAACGCGACTGACAACGCGAACGAGCTCATTCGCACGCTGACGCTTTCCTACAACCGTGCTCGCCAAGCAGCGATCACGCAAGAAATTACGGAAATTGTCGCCGGAGCAAACGCCTTGCAATAGCGGACTAGCAAGTTAGGAGGGAAAACGATGACAAGAGGACGCGTTATCCAAGTCATGGGTCCGGTTGTAGACGTCAAGTTCGAAAACGGCCACTTGCCGGCGATCTACAACGCCCTGAAAATTCAACATCAAGCGCGCAATGAAAACGAAGTCGACATCGACTTGACATTGGAAGTCGCCTTGCACCTTGGCGATGATACCGTACGGACGATCGCGATGGCGTCCACAGACGGCCTCATCCGCGGCATGGAAGTCATCGACACCGGCGCGCCGATTTCGGTGCCGGTCGGCGAAGTGACGCTTGGCCGCGTGTTCAACGTGTTGGGTGAACCGATTGATTTGGAAGGCGACATTCCGGCTGACGCCCGCCGCGACCCGATTCACCGGCCGGCGCCCAAATTCGAAGAGCTGGCGACCGAAGTCGAAATTTTGGAAACGGGCATTAAAGTCGTTGACTTGTTAGCCCCGTATATTAAAGGTGGAAAAATCGGTTTGTTCGGCGGCGCTGGCGTCGGAAAAACGGTCTTGATCCAAGAGCTGATCCACAACATCGCTCAAGAGCACGGCGGGATTTCTGTTTTCGCTGGCGTCGGCGAACGGACGCGCGAAGGAAACGACTTGTACCATGAAATGAAAGATTCCGGCGTCATCAGCAAAACGGCCATGGTGTTTGGGCAGATGAACGAGCCGCCGGGCGCGCGGATGCGCGTGGCGTTGACGGGCTTGACGATGGCCGAATACTTCCGCGATGAGCAAGGCCAGGACGTATTGCTGTTTATCGACAACATCTTCCGTTTCACGCAGGCCGGTTCCGAAGTGTCGGCGCTGTTGGGTCGCATGCCGTCAGCCGTTGGTTACCAACCGACATTGGCGACAGAGATGGGCCAATTGCAGGAGCGGATCACCTCGACGGCGAAAGGCTCGATCACCTCGATTCAGGCGATTTACGTTCCGGCCGACGACTATACGGACCCGGCCCCGGCGACGACGTTCGCGCACTTGGATGCGACGACGAACCTTGAGCGGAAGCTCACTGAGATGGGGATTTATCCGGCCGTTGACCCGCTTGCGTCGACCTCGCGGGCATTGGCGCCGGAAATCGTCGGCGAGGAGCACTACCAAGTCGCTCGCCAAGTGCAGCAAACACTGCAACGGTATAAAGAGCTGCAAGACATCATTGCGATCCTAGGGATGGATGAGCTGTCCGATGAGGACAAACTTGTCGTCCATCGCGCCCGCCGCATTCAGTTTTTCTTGTCGCAAAACTTCCACGTGGCGGAACAATTCACGGGCCAACCGGGTTCGTACGTGCCGGTGAAGGAAACGGTGCGCGGCTTTAAAGAAATTTTAGAGGGCAAATATGACCACCTTCCGGAAGAGGCGTTCCGCTTAGTCGGCCGCATTGAAGAAGTGGTGGAAAAAGCGAAAGCGATGGGTGTCGAAGTGTGACCCGGGATAGGGGGGTTGGACAATGAAAACGATCCATGTGAGCGTCGTCACTCCTGATGGCCCGGTATACGAGGACGATGTCGAGATGGTCAGCGTCAAGGCGAAAAGCGGCGAGCTCGGCATTCTGCCCGGCCACATTCCGCTTGTCGCCCCGCTGGAGATCAGCGCGGCGCGGCTGAAAAAAGGCGGCAAAACGCAATATATCGCCGTGAGCGGCGGCTTTTTGGAAGTTCGGCCGGACAAAGTGACGATTTTGGCCCAAGCGGCTGAACGGGCCGAAGACATTGACGTTCTGCGCGCCCAAGCGGCGAAAGAGCGGGCGGAGCGCCGCCTGCAAAGCCAGCAGGATGACATCGACTTCAAGCGGGCTGAACTGGCGTTAAAACGCGCCTTGAACCGTTTGAATGTCGCGGAAATGAAGTAAGAGCAGGGGAATGAGGATTCCCCTGCTTTTTTTGCTTTTCTTCGCCACCAGCGGCGGAAATTGGCTAGCGGCAGCGCATCCCGCGGCTTGTAATGTTGTTGCGGCGATCCTCTGAAGTTTTGCTGACACGTCTGGATATAAATGTTATAATGGAATCGATGGAATTATTGAAAAATTTCATCATTATTATCATACGTATGTAGTAAACCAGGAAGGGGGCGAGCTCGTTGAGCAACATCTATGCCAATAGTTATGCCATCGTTTTCGTCTTCCTTTGTCTTGGGGTGTTGCTTCCGGTTGGAGCGCTTACGCTTGGACGCTGGCTGCGGCCGCACGTACCGAGTGAGGCAAAGGAGACCACTTATGAAAGCGGTAACAATCCGTTCCACGATTCCCGCATCCAGTTTCAAGTCCGCTATTACTTGTTTGCCTTGTTGTTTGTCATTTTCGATGTTGAGACGGTGTTTTTCTATCCATGGGCGGTCGTCTACGATCAACTCGGCTTATTTGCTTTCGTGGAAATGGTTCTGTTCATCACGTTGCTTGCCCTTGGTCTTATTTATGCTTGGAAAAAGAAGGTGTTACGATGGATGTGAAATGGGATGGTTTTTCGTTGGCGGAGATGGAGGAGATCAAGCGGAGCGTGTTTTTGACAACGCTCGAGCAGCTAAAAGGGTGGGCGCGGAGCAACTCGCTTTGGCCTCTCACGTTCGGACTGGCCTGTTGTGCCATTGAGATGATGGCGGTGGGTGGAGCTCACTACGATCTTGATCGGTTCGGCTCGTTTTTTCGGGCCTCTCCGCGACAGTCGGACGTCATGATCGTCTCCGGCACGGTGACGAAAAAAATGGCGCCGCTTTTGCGGCGGCTGTATGATCAAATGCCCGAGCCGAAATGGGTGATCGCCATGGGGTCATGCGCGACAGCCGGCGGACCGTATGTCAAGTCGTACAGCGTTGTCAAAGGGGTCGACCAGATCGTTCCCGTCGACGTGTACATACCAGGCTGTCCACCCAACCCCGCGGCGCTCATTTACGGCATTCATAAATTGAAAGAAAAAATTCGCTTGGAAGCCAAAACAGGGAAGAAGGTGCTGTAACCAATGGACGAGGAAAAAGATTTGGCCCAGCGAAAAAAGGAAGCGGCCGAGCGGGCGAAACAATTGGCGCGTGAACGGCTCGCCGCCAAGCGGGCCGCCGAACAGGCCCAGCCAGCCGCTGAACAAGGCCGGCGGCCAACGAATGAGACGAATGCGGACGCCGTTCCGCCCCCCGGCCCCATAAAAGAAGCGCCGAGAACGGAACCGCCGGCTTCCGCAGAAGATCTCGCTTCCGCAAAAAAACGAGCCGCTGAAGAAGCGCGGGCGAGGGCGGCAGAACTGCGGCGACAGCGTGAGGCAGCCACTGGAGCGCCGAGTGGTGACGACCTTGAGGCGGTGAAACGGAAGGCGGCGGAAGAGGCGCGGGCGAGGGCGGCAGAACTGCGGAGGCAGCGTGAGGCGGCGACTGGTGCGGCGACCGGTGACGACCTTGAGGCGGCGAAGCGGAAGGCAGCCGAAGAAGCGCGGGCGAAGGCGGCGGAACTGCGGCGACAGCGTGAGGCAGCCACTGGTGCGGCGACCGGTGACGACCTTGAGGCGGCGAAGCGGAAGGCGGCGGAAGAAGCGCGGGCAAGGGCGGCAGAACTGCGGCGACAGCGTGAGGCGGCGACTGGTGCGGTGACCGGTGACGACCTTGAGGCGGCGAAGCGGAAGACGGCGGAGGAAGCGCGGGCGAGGGCGGCAGAACTGCGGCGACAGCGCGAGGCAGCAGCGATGGGAGCGCCGAGTGGGGATAACCTTGAAGCGGCGAAACGGAAGGCGGCGGAAGAGGCGCGGGCGAAGGCGGAAGAACTGCGGCGACAGCGTGAGGCGGCAAACGATGGGGCGGCGGACGAGGACCTGGAACTCGCGAAGAAAAAGGCGGCTGCGGCTGCCAAAGCGAAGGCCGCGGCCGCCGCCCGGGCGAAGGCGAAAGCCGCTGACGGCGGGACGGAACAGCCGACCGCCTCGTCGCCGAACGATCCGCTGCTTGACCACTACGTTCGTCTCATTCGTGAGCATCTTGGTCCCGATGTGCTTGAAGACGCGTATATCAACCGGCTGGCGAAAGATGTGCCGACGCTTGTCGTAAAAAAAGAGGCGTACTACAAAGTCGCTGAGTTGTTGAAAAGCCATGAACAGCTCCGCTTTGACTATTTATCCGAGCTGCACGGCACCGATTACAAGACGCATATGGAAGTGTACGTCCACTTGTACTCGTACTCAAATCGGCAGCCGGTGGCGCTGAAAGTGAAAATCGAGCGCGACAACCCGGAAATTGATTCGCTCGTCCCGCTTTGGCCGGGGGCGAACTGGCCGGAGTGCGAGGCGTATGATTTGCTTGGCATCCGATTCCGCGGCCACCCGAACTTGATCCGCATCTTCCTAGGCGAGCAATGGGTCGGTCATCCGCTGCGCAAAGATTACGAGCCGTACGATGCGGAGGTGTGAGCGATGCTGCGCACAGAAGAAATGATTTTAAACGTCGGCCCCCAACATCCCAGCACCCATGGCGTGTTCCGCCTCATTTTAAAAATTGACGGCGAGATCATTCAAGAGGCGACGCCGGTCATCGGTTACTTGCACCGCGGGACGGAGAAGATCGCCGAAGGGCTGCAATACACGCAAATCATCCCGTATACCGACCGGATGGACTACTTGTCGGCGATGACGAACAACTATGTGCTTTGCCATGCGGTCGAAACGATGATGGGGATTGAAGTGCCGGAACGGGCCGAGTATTTGCGCGTTCTTGCGATGGAGCTCGGTCGGGTTGCCAGCCACCTCGTCTGGTGGGGGACGTATTTGCTTGACCTCGGTGCGATAAGCCCGTTTTTGTACGCATTCCGCGAGCGCGAAATGATTATTAATCTTTTAAATGAGCTGTCCGGGGCGCGGCTGACGTTCAACTATATGCGCATTGGCGGCGTCAAGTGGGATGCGCCGGACGGCTGGATCGACAAGGTGAAACAGTTCGTTCCGTACATGCGCGAGAAACTCGCCGGCTACCATGAGCTTGTTACCGGCAACGAGATTTTCCGTGAACGCGTCACCGGTGTCGGGCGGTATACGAAAGAAGAAGCGATCAGCTATTCGTTAAGCGGCGTCAACTTGCGGTCGACGGGCGTGAAATGGGATTTGCGCAAAGATGAGCCGTATTCCGTGTATGACCGGTTTGACTTCGATGTTCCGGTGCGCGAAGGCGGCGACTGTCTAGCCCGCTATGAATGCCGAATGGCGGAAATCGAACAGTCGCTTCGCATCATCGAGCAGGCGTGCGAGCAATTTCCACCTGAGGGGCCGATCATGGGAAAAGTGCCCCGCATCATTAAGGCGCCGCCCGGCGAGACGTTCGTCCGCATCGAAGCGCCGCGCGGTGAAATCGGCTGCTATATTGCGAGCGACGGCAAAAAAGAGCCGTACCGCCTGAAATTTCGGCGCCCATCGTTTTATAACTTGCAAATACTCCCGAAGCTGCTCAAAGGGGAAAACTTGGCCAATGTCATCGCCATTCTCGGCTCGATTGACATTGTGCTCGGGGAGGTCGACGGATGATGGAGCAATGGCTTGAATCCGCCCCAAGCTGGTCGAACATCGCCCTCTTTTTCGGGCTTGGAGCGCTGCTGTTGGCGGTCGTGCTCGCCTTTGTCACCTACAGCATTTTGGCGGAGCGGAAAGTGATGGGGTTTATGCAAGGGCGTATCGGCCCGAACCAAGTCGGCGGCCGTTTCGGGCTTTTACAAACTGTCGCCGATGTGTTGAAGCTGCTTTTGAAAGAGGATACGATCCCGAAAGCGGCCGACCGCCCGCTGTATGTGCTGGCCCCGGTGATTGCGTTTGCGCCGTCGTTTATGGTGTTGGCGGTCGTGCCGTTTACCGATGTGTTCCGGTTCGCTGATCTCGGCGTTGGCCTTTTGTATTACATTGCCGTTTCCGGATTAACGATCGTCGGCGTCATCACCGGGGGCTGGGCATCCAACAACAAATATGCGCTGCTTGGCGGGATGCGGGCAGCGGCGCAAATGATTTCATACGAAATTCCGCTCGTCATGTCGGCGCTTGGCGTCGTGCTTTTGGCCGGAAGCATGAATTTGGTCGACATCGTCAACGCGCAACAAGACGTCTGGTTCCTTTTCGCCCAGCCGTTGGCGTTTTTGATTTTCCTCATCGCCGCGGTGGCTGAGTTGAACCGGACGCCGTTTGACTTGCCGGAGGCGGAGTCCGAGCTGGTCGCCGGCTTTCATGTGGAATATTCCGGATTTCGCTGGGCGTTTTTTATGCTTGCTGAGTATGTGTACATGTTTGCGATGGCCGCCTTGATCACAGTTTTGTTCCTCGGCGGCTGGCATCCGGTCGCCTTTCTCGGCTGGATTCCCGGAGCGGTTTGGTTTGCTTTGAAGTTTTGTGCGGTTGTGTTCGTCTTCATTTGGTTTCGCGCCACGTTCCCTCGCGTGCGCGCCGACCAGCTAATGGAGTTCGCCTGGAAAGTGTTGCTTCCGCTTTCGCTCGCCAACATTGTGCTGACGGCGGTGGTGAAGGCATGGTTTTTCTAGAAGATTGGCGAAAAATCGCTGCTTGCCTTGATCGATGATGGAACACGTGAACATAGAAGCTGATGCAACTAGTTTTTCTATTTGAGAAACGATTCTGAGAAGCGGTTGCGTGAGTAAATCACCGCCCTTCTAGAGGGCTGGTGAAAAACGGTTGTTTCTTTTGAGCAATGGGGGAGCGTTTGAAAGACGATCCCGATGCGACAAGGCTTTTCTATTTGAGAAACAGGCTTGATAAGCGACTTGCTCCCTTAAATCACCGGCCTCCTAGAAGGTTGGTGAAAAACATTGGTTTCCTCTGAGCGATCGGGAGACGTGTGAAAAGCGGCACCGATGCCAAAGAGTTTTTATTGGAGGGGGGTAGACTGATGATCGGCTTGATGAAAGGATTGGCGTATACATTAAAAGAACTGACGCGCGAAAAAGTGACGTACGGTTACCCGCACGAGCCGCTCCCGCTTCCTGACCGGTTCCGCGGCATTCAAAAGTTTTATCCGGAAAAATGCATCGTGTGCAACCAGTGTGTGAACATCTGTCCGACCGAATGTATCCAGCTGACCGGGAAAAAGCATCCGGACCCGACGAAAAAAGGGAAAGTGATCGAAACATACAACATCAACTTTGAAATTTGCATTTTATGCGATTTGTGCACCGAAGTCTGTCCGACGGAAGCGATCGTTATGACGAACAATTTTGAGCTCGCCGAGTATAGTCGCGATGCCTTGTATAAGGACTTGGCCTGGCTCGATGAAAACGACACGAACATAAGAAGGGAGAATAAACCGTGAGCGGAACGGACATCGCCTTTTTCTTGCTCGCCCTCGCGGCGATCGCCGGTGCGGTGATGATGCTCCAGTTGACGAACGTCGTCCATATGGTCCTTTCCCTCGTCATGACGTTTTTGGGCATCGCTGGGCTGTACGTTTTGCTTTCCGCTGAATTTGTCGCTGTCGTGCAAGTGCTCATTTATTCCGGGGCCATTACGATCATCATGCTGTTTGCCATCATGTTGACGCGCCATCACGCCGATGACAAGGAGCGGCAGACGACTGGCGGCGTTGGGCATAAAGCGGCCGCCGCCTTCGCGGTTCTCGCTTTTGGCCTTGCTGTGTACGTCGGCATCCGTACGCTTGATTTCGGCGCTGACGGCAGCGCGCTTCCAGCCGATAACGCCAAGGCGATCGGCCAATGGCTGTACTCGTATTATACGATTCCGTTTGAAATTGTGTCTGTCCTTTTGCTCGTCGCCTTGATTGGGGCGATCGTGCTGGCGAAAAAAGACGGCAAGGGGGCGGAAGACGAATGACATTATCGGCGTATTTAGCGCTTTCGCTCATCCTGTTTTGCATCGGGCTATACGGGGCGCTCACGAAACGGAATACGGTCATTGTTCTCATCTGTATTGAACTGATGTTGAACGCGGTGAACATCAACTTCGTTGCCTTTGCCAAATACGGCCCCCATCCCAGCGTTCACGGGCACGTGTTTGCGCTGTTTGCGATCGCCGTGGCGGCGGCGGAGGCGGCGGTCGGTTTGGCAGCGCTCATCGCCTTTTATCGGAATCGGAAAACGGTTCGGGTCGATGAAGCCAATTCGCTGAAACATTAGAAAAGGGGATGGGGGAAAGATGATGAACCTAGCTTGGGTCGTGCCGCTGTTCCCGCTTTGTTCGTTTGTTTTGCTGCTGTGGTTCGGGCGGAAATGGAAACAAGCGAGCGCCTATGTCGGCATCGCTGCCACGCTTCTGTCGCTGCTCGCGGCGTTCGGCGTGCTGGTTAGCCGGCTCGGCGGAGCGACGTATGAAGCGAATTGGACGTGGATGAAAATCGGTGACGCCACGTTGACGGTCGGGGTTTCCGTTACGGCGTTAAACGCTTGGATGCTCGTTGTCGTCGCCTTGGTCAGCTGGCTTGTCCATATTTATTCGCAAGGCTATATGGCTGGGGATGAGCGGTTTTCGACGTTTTATGCGTATTTAGGGTTATTTACGTTTGCGATGCTTGGGCTTGTGCTGTCGCCGAACTTGTTGCAGGCGTACATGTTTTGGGAGCTCGTCGGACTTGGGTCGTTTTTGCTGATCGGGTTTTATTTCTACAAAGAAGAAGCGAAAGCGGCGGCGAAAAAGGCGTTTATCATGACCCGCATCGGCGATGTCGGCTTTTTGATCGGCATGCTGCTCTTGTTTTGGCAGACGAAAAGCTTTGATTACGACGACATTTTCCGCGCCGTTGGCAACGGCACGCTGTCGCCCGGTATGACGACATTGACGGCCATCCTCATTTTCATCGGCGCGATCGGCAAGTCCGGGCAGTTCCCGCTCCATACGTGGCTTCCGGATGCGATGGAAGGCCCGACGCCGGTGTCGGCGCTCATCCACGCCGCGACGATGGTGGCGGCCGGGGTGTACCTTGTGGCGGCCTTGTTTCCGCTCTACGAGGCAAGCGCGGCCGCTATGATGACCGTGGCGGTGATCGGCGGGGGGACGGCGGTGTTTGCCGCGACGATCGGCTTGGTGCAGACGGACATTAAGCGCGTCCTCGCTTACTCGACGATCAGCCAGCTCGGCTATATGATGTTGGCGCTTGGCTCGGGGAGTTATGTCGCCGCCATTTTCCATTTAACGACGCACGCCTTTTTTAAAGCGTTGCTCTTTTTGGCCGCCGGCAGCGTCATTCATGCCGTCCATACGCAAAACATCGAGGAAATGGGCGGGCTTTGGCGACGGTTGCCGTGGACCGCGCCGCTCTTTCTCGTCGGGGCGCTGTCGATCAGCGGGATTCCGCTGTTTGCCGGCTTTTTCAGCAAGGATGAAATTTTAGCCGCCGCTTGGACGAACGGGTCGGTCGGGCTCTTTTGGCTGGCGGTCGCCGCAGCGCTGTTGACATCGTTTTACATGTTCCGGCTCTTTTTCCTCGTCTTTGCCGGTGAGGTGCGACATCGCCATGACGGCGCCGTCCATGAAGCGCCGATGTCAATGACGGCGCCGATGGTCGTGCTCGGCGTTTTATCGGTCGCTGCTGGGTACATTCAAACCCCTTGGTTCGGCTCGTTTCTCGGCGAGTGGTTGACCGATGGGGCGTACCATCATGAAGCGGCGCCAGGATGGATCGCGGTTGTGGCGGCGAGCGTGTCGCTGGCCGGGATTCTCCTCGCTTGGCTCATGTATGGGGCGCGGAAGGTGCCGCGCGATTGGTTGTCCGCGCGCGCGCCGTACGGGTACGAATTGTTGCGCCGCCACTATTACATGGACGATCTTTACCGGTCGACCGTTGTGGCGCTTGTGTCATCCATTAGCCGCCTGTTGGGGTATGTCGATCGTTACTTGGTGGAAGGGCTCGTTCAGTTTGTCACCGGCACGGTGAACGCGATCGCTTCCGCCGGATCGCGCGGGCAAAACGGGCAAGCCCAGACGTATGGGTTGGTGGCGGCGGCCGGCTTAGCGATGTTGGTCGTCATCTTTGCCTTGACAGGAGGGGACTGGTTATGACCTTTTTGTCGCTGCTCGTCTTTTCGCCGTTGTTAGGCATCGGGCTGCTGGCATGGGTTCGCAAAACGGAGACGAACATGATCCAATGGATCGGAACGGCCGCCACCGTGCCGCCGCTGCTGCTCTCGCTGTTTGCGTTCATCGAGTCGGTGCGCGGATTTCCTCTTGAGCGGTTGGATGAAGCGCATCATTGGGTTCGTCTTGCCGATTTCCCATTTTTGACCGATGCGGCGTATGTCATCCGCTATGAACTTGGCATCGATGGGCTGTCGCTTCTCTTTATCGTCTTGACCGCCGTGCTCGGGACGCTGGCAGCGGTGGCTTCCTTGCTTGTCAACGAGGAGAAAAAAGGGTATTTTATGTGGTTGCTTGCGCTAGAGGTCGGCATGTTGGGCGTGTTTGCCGCGGCGAACTTCATTTGGTTTTTCTTCTTCTTAGAGGTGACGCTTGTCGCCATGTTCTTGCTTGTCGGCAAATGGGGCGGCTTTGAACGCGAGAGGGCGGCATACAGTTATTTGCTGTACAACGGGCTCGGGTCGGCGCTGCTGCTGGTCGTGATCGCCGTGCTTGTCGCCCGCACCGGAACGGCGAATTTCGCTTTGCTTGACGACATGTTGCATCACCCGGTCGCCGAAGGACAGCTGATCGCCCCGTTGACGTCAGAGGCGCGGCACTGGCTGCTTGGCGGGTTGCTGCTGGCGTTTGCCTTCAAGCTGCCAGCCGTTCCGCTTCATCGCTGGCTCATCCGCGTCCATGTCGAAGCGCCGCCGCCGGTCGTCATGCTTCACGCCGGCGTATTGTTGAAAATCGCGGCGTATGGGATGATCCGCTTTGGGATCGGCTTGTTTCCCGATGAGTTTCGCGCGTTTGCCGGGGTCATCGCCGCGCTCGGGGTCGTCAACATCCTGTACGGCGCGCTGTTGGCGCTTCGACAGCACGAGTTAAAACATGTACTCGCCTATTCGAGCGTGTCGCACATGGGAGTTGTGCTCGTCGGCCTTGGCGCGCTCAATGAGGCCGGCATTCAAGGGGCGATTTTCCAATCCATCGCCCACGGGCTCATCGCCGCCTTGTCATTTTTGCTCGTCGGTGTGCTTGCCGATCGATGGGGAACGACCGACATTCGCCGCCTAGGCGGACTCGCGGCGTCCATGCCCGTCTTTTCCGGATATTTGCTCACCGCTGCCCTCGCTTTGCTCGGCTTGCCGGGCTTGGCGGGATTTGTCGGCGAATTCACTGCGTTTCTCGGCTTGTTTGCAAAGAAGCCGATCTTGGCAGCGGTAGGGGCGCTCGGTTTGATTTTCGCCGCCGCCTACTCGCTGAAGGCGGTGTTGAACGTGACGTTCGGCCGCGCCCGTGGGTCGCAGCCTCCGGCGGGGCAAAGCGAACCGCGGGAGGCGGTCGCCGATTTGCGGATGAACGAAGCCGTTCCGGCGTTCATTCTCGTCGCGTTGATTGTGGCGGTTGGCGTGTATCCGCAGCTGTTGGCGGGGCAGCTTGCCGCCGCGCTCGAGACGATGATGAACGGGTTAGGAGGGTGATCATATGAATGACGTATGGCAATCTGATTGGAGTCTCATGACGCCCGAATGGATTGTGCTCGCCGTTGCTGTGGTTTTGTTGCTCATCGATGTGGCCATGCCAGACGAGCGAAGCCGCCGTCCGCTTGCTTGGGGGGCGGCGCTCGGGGCGGTGCTTGCGCTCGGGGCGACGGCGGCGCTCATTCCGGCTGAACCGGCTTCGATTTTGCATGGGACGTTTCGGCTCGATAGCTTTGCGAAAGCGTTCAAGCTTTTGCTGCTTGCCGGCGGGGCGCTGGCCTTGCTGATCGTGGCGGGATGGAATCCAAAAGAGGGTAGCCGTTATGGCGGCGAGTTTGCCTATCTGTTGCTGTTTGCGTTGCTTGGCGCGATGATGACGGCATCGAGCGGCGATTTGCTTACCTTGTTTGTCAGCGTGGAACTGCTGACAGTGTCGTCCTACATTTTGGCCGGCTTGCGCAAAACCGTTGCGGCATCCAATGAAGCGGCGCTGAAATATGTGATCAACGGCGGCATCGCCACCGCCGTCATGCTGTTTGGCATGAGCTACGTGTTCGGTTTGACCGGAACGACGAACCTCAACGAAATCGCCCGCCGGCTGCAAGAGACGAATGAGCCGTACATGCTGGCCTTGGCCTTTCTTCTTTTGCTGATTGGCGTTTCGTTTAAGCTGGCGGCCGTTCCGTTTCATATGTGGGCCCCGGACGTATACGAAGGGGCGCCCGTTCCGGCGACGGCGTTTTTTGCCGTTGTCTCAAAAACAGCCGGATTTGTTCTTCTCCTCCGCCTGCTGGTGACGATGTTTGCTGCGGCGCCGGCGGAAGGGCGGGATCCGTCATCACTGCTGTTGTCGATGCAGCCGGCGATCGCTGTGCTCGCTGGGCTGACGATGATCATCGGAAGCGTTGTGGCGCTCCGGCAGCGGAGCTTGAAGCGGCTGCTCGCTTACTCCAGCATCGCCCACGCTGGCTATTTGCTCGCTGGGTTTGCCGCGATGTCGTGGGCGATGATCGACTCGCTTTGGATTTACTTGCTTGCGTATCTGTTGATGAACATGGGGGCATTCGCCATCGTGTCGCATATCGTCGATGAAACGGGTTCAGACGACTGGGACGGGCTCACGGGGCTGTACCGCCATCGCCCGCTGTTGGCTGCGGCGCTCGGCCTGTTTTTGCTATCGCTCGCTGGCATTCCGGGCACGGCAGGATTTATCGCCAAGCTCCATTTGTTCATCGGCCTTGTCGTCACCGAGCCGGGCCATTACGTGCTCGCTGCGGTGATGGCCATTACGACCGTCATCTCTTATGTGTATTATTTCAACTTGATCGTCCAGCTTTTTTTCCGTCCGCTGTTCTCTTCGGCACCGCTTGGCCGCATGTCGGCCGGGTTGTCGGCGGCCGTCGTTCTTTGCGCGCTCGGGACGCTGGCGCTCGGCTGGGCACCGGGGCTTGCATACAATGTGCTCGCCCAGTTTGATCACTTTGGCGATTTTTTGCCGTAGCGTTACAATAAGGGGAGAGGAACGCCTCTCCTCTTTTTTGTTGGACGGCGGGTGAGAGGGGACCGAACTCAACAGCAAAGCGGAAGAGGTTTGGCGTGGTCCCGCCTGTTCTCGCTGTTCCCTGCCGCCAGTATGACCACTAGACGGCTGGTGAAAGAGGATGTTGTTGGAGGCCCCCCAAGTAATAAACGTAATCCCACTGCCGCCAATTTGAAAAGAATGAGAGTTGTGCCGACCTACAGACGAAACGAACGATGTGTGCAGGAAAGAGGTGAATGAGATGATGCCGATCATGGGCCAACAAGCGCTCATTTCCATTATCGTCCATTTAGCGTTGATCGCCGTGACATGGTGGACGCTGCAGGCGGTGCGCATCGAGGTGTTGCTGAAGCCGAACCGCGTCGTCCAAGGACGGCTGCTGTACATTTTGTTGACGATCGCCATCGGCTCGACCGTGGCGAACTTTTTCCTTGATTATTGGACATGGTCAACGGATTTGCCGTATTTGTTCCGCGATTAAAGGAGGGAGGCGACCTCCGTCCGCCCGGCGCCGATCCGCCGTTTCGAACGCGGCCGCTGCCATTGACGCCCGTACCGTGTTGGTTCAGCTTTCCGCCCGCGTCTCGCCGTGCGTTCGACCGCGGGTGTGTTTCCACTTCAGCGAGCAGCTCGTCCTGCTCGTTGGTTTGTTTATGAAAACGATTTCAAAAACTGCTTTTGTCGATTTTTTTGACGTATGTTCCCTTGTCTGGTGGCAACAATAACAACTAAGGAGAGGAAGGGAACGGAGATGAGAAAGATGGGAAAAAGCTGGACGGCATGGCTGGCCGCGCTTGTGCTGACGGGCTTGGTTTGGGCCGGATGGCAAAATCGGACAGAAGGCGCACGAGGGGACGAGTGGTCGAAGCCGCTCGAAACAATCGCTCAGACGCTGAAGCGGCATGGTGCTTCGCTTGATCGCTGGGTCGTGTACACAAGAGAGTATGCCCACGATATTGAAAATGATGCGGACTTTTTCAAAAAAATGGCGGAGCTGAAACGGCAAAACCGTTCGTTTCGCTGGTCATTGGTGAGGACAAGCCATGGACCAAAAGCGATCGGCATCAATGAACGTCCTTTCTTTCGCGAACAAATTCAGCTCGTGATGACCGTCACAAACGGAGGACCGCAAACGTATCTCCTCTATGAAGCGGCCGGCTCCGCGTGGAGCGAAGCTAGGTGGAAAGAAGCAGCGCAGCGCATTCAAACAAAGACGAGTGAACTATTTGTGAACAATCCTACATTTTTTGCTTGTATGGAAGGCGAGTTCAGTGGTAATATGAAAGGTGGTTTGTTTGATCAAGCCTCTCAACTGCTTCATGATTTGCAAGCGACGCCGGTCGAGTGGTTGAAGGAAGAGTCACTCGTTTCCCTGTCTGCATATACTGGGCAGTGGAAGAACGTTCTCCCGGCCGCCAATCATCAAAGCATCAACCTGCAACTCGCCATGAGAGAAAGATTGGGTGGCAAGACGCGCGTCGTTGTTGGAACCCCAATCATTACCATTGAATACTAATATAGAGAAATTGGACGCGGAGGGGAATACCTTGGAAAAGATCATCGTCCGTGGCGGAAACCGGTTGAGCGGCACCGTCAAAGTCGAAGGCGCAAAAAATGCCGTTTTGCCCGTCATCGCTGCCACCTTATTGGCCACGAAAGGAACAAGTACGATCCATGATGTGCCTGCTCTTTCCGATGTATATACAATCAGTGAAGTGCTTCGCTATTTAGGCGCCGACGTTCACATCGCCGGCGATGTCATCACGGTGGATGCCACCGGCCCATTGACGGTGGAAGCGCCGTTTGAATATGTCCGAAAAATGCGGGCTTCGGTGCTGGTGATGGGGCCGCTGCTGGCACGCAACGGCCGCGCCCGCGTCGCGCTGCCGGGCGGCTGCGCCATCGGGTCGCGCCCGATCGACCAGCATTTGAAAGGGTTTGAAGCGATGGGGGCCTCGGTGAAAGTCGGCAACGGCTTTATCGATGCCGAAGTGAACGGCCGTCTTCGCGGCGCCAAAATTTATTTGGACTTCCCAAGCGTCGGGGCCACGGAAAATATTATGATGGCCGCCGTGCTGGCGGAAGGGACAACGGTGATCGAAAACTGCGCCAAAGAGCCGGAAATCGTCGATTTGGCCAACTTTTTGAACGCCATGGGCGCCAAAGTTCGCGGCGCCGGCACCGGCACGATCCGCATCGAAGGGGTCGATGAGCTTGTCGGCACGACGCATACCGTGATTCCCGATCGCATCGAAGCGGGCACCTTCATGGTGGCGGCGGCGATCACCGGCGGCAACGTTCTCGTGCAAGGGGCGGTGCCGGAACATTTAGGTTCGCTGATCGCCAAGCTGGAAGAGATGGGTGTGACGGTCATCGAAGAGGAAAATGGGGTGCGCGTCATCGGCCCGGAAAAGTTGAAAGCCGTCGATATGAAAACGATGCCGTATCCTGGATTTCCGACTGACATGCAGTCGCAAATGATGGCTCTCTTGTTGAAAGCGGAAGGCACAAGCATGATCACCGAGACGGTGTTTGAAAATCGCTTTATGCATGTCGAAGAATTCCGCCGCATGAACGCCGATATTAAAATCGAAGGGCGTTCCGTCATTATTAATGGCCCGTGTCAGCTCCAAGGCGCCGAGGTGGCGGCGACCGATTTGCGCGCGGCTGCCGCGCTGATTTTGGCAGGTCTGGCGGCGGACGGCTATACGCGCGTGACGGAGCTTCGTCATCTTGACCGCGGCTATGTTCGTTTCCATGAAAAGTTGGCCGCGCTCGGGGCTGACATTGAACGCGTCCATGAAGAAACCGAATCGCCTAGTGAAATCCAAGCGGTGGAATGGAACAGATAAAGAGCGAAAAACGGCGGTGAACTGCCTCAAGGCAGGGAGCGGCCGTTTTTTGTGACCGAGGGGAAAAACGGCGATTTTCACGAAATGATGGGTGAGCGTGTCAAAAGAGTCATCGGTGTGGCAAGATTTCTCTATTTAGGAAATGACGCCGGGAAGCGGAACGAGCGGCGAAATCACCGGCCTTTATCATAAAGAAAACAGTCATATATACTTGTCCGAGCCCATAACTATAGTAACGAACTGAAGCCAAAGCAGGCATTGATGGAAGATGTCCGCTGGTGCTTGAAAAATGCATATTGGGGGCTCGGCTATGGTCAAACGATTAAAACCAGTATTCGCACTCGCACTATGCCTGTTTGTCGCCATCCTTGTTATTCCAGCGGCGCTCGTTTTGCCATTTTACGATGGGAAGGTGGCAAAGTTGGCCGAACAACTGCACAAGCAAAATCAAACGCAGCGATCACAGGCAGCCGAAGGACCGTCCGTCGAAGTGGCGGTCTACCGAAGCAAGGAACAACGCGTCGAAAAAATTCCTCTTGAACAATATGTCATCGGCGTCGTTGCGGCAGAAATGCCGGCGGAATTTGAATTGGAAGCGTTAAAAGCGCAAGCGTTGACAGCAAGAACATACATCGTCAAGCAATTGCTTGCCAACCAACCGTTTCGCCTGCCGGAAGGGGCGAACGTGACCGATACGGTGGCCCACCAAGTGTATTACAGCGATGACGAGCTGCGCAAGTTATGGGGAAGCGATTATGACTGGAAAATCAAAAAAGTGACGAAAGCGGTGTTGGAAACGCGCGGACAAATTATAACGTACAACAATCAGCCGATTGAAGCGCTTTTCTTTTCGACAAGCAACGGCTATACGGAAAACTCCGAAGCCTACTGGAAAAATGAGTTTCCGTATTTAAAAAGCGTGGCCAGCCCATGGGATCGTCAATCCCCAAAGTTTTACCAGCGCAAATGGATGTCGGTGGCCGAATTTGAACGCCGGCTTGGCGTCACGCTTTCCCAGAACGGATCGGTCGGCGTCATCCTCTCCCGCACCCCTGGCCGCCGCGTCGGTGAGGTGAACATCGGCGGCAAAACGTTCACCGGCCGTGAAGTGCGGGAACGGCTCGGCTTAGCGTCAGCCGATTTTACTTGGGTGCGCCAAGGCGATGACATTGTCATTACGACCAAAGGCTATGGCCACGGCGTCGGCATGAGCCAATACGGGGCCAATTTTATGGCGAAAGAAGGGAAAACGTACGCCGACATCGTCAAACATTATTACCGCGGCGTTCATATTTCATCAGCCACGGCGTTTTTGAACAAACTGACTGCGAAAAAATGAAAACGGGGCGAACGCCCTGTTTTTTTGCATAAAACCAGCAGGAATGTCAAAAAATAAGCAAAAAATTGCTTTCGGCGTGTATATCTTTTCCTCTTTCTGTTCAAAATGGTTGCTGAGGTGATGAACATGAGAGAGGAACAAAAACAATCGTCGCTGAAGCGTCTGTTCCGCAAACGTTGGGTATTTCCGGCGATTTATTTATCATCGGCCGCATTGATTGTCGCTGGCGCGCTTTGGTTCCAACTGGGCAAAGATGAGAATACAGGCAAAGACAACGTCGCCGAAAACGGCGCCGCTCAGCAAGAAAACCCGGCGGTCCCGGTCAATGAGACGGTAGAGAACATCGCCATGCCTGTGCTCGATCCGAACGCGGTGCAAGTAAAAACGCCGTTCTATGATGACGACGCATCGGAACAAGAACAGGAAGCAGCCCTTGTCTTTTATGATCATACGTACCACCCGAACCAAGGCATCGACTTGGCGCGCCAAGACGGCAAAACGTTTGACGTGACCGCTGCGCTGAGCGGCACGGTGGCGAAAGCGGAAAAAGACCCGATTTTAGGCTATGTTGTCGAAATCAATCATGAACAAGGGGTCACGACCGTCTATCAATCGCTCGCTGATGTGAAAGTGGAAGCCGGCGATACGGTGAAACAAGGCGAAGTGATCGGCAAGGCAGGGCAAAGCGAGTTCAACAAGGAAGCCGGCATTCACGTTCATTTTGAAATCCGCAAAGACGGCAAACCCGTCAATCCGATCGAATACATTGACAAACCGTTAACCGCTTTGACTGATCAAGCGAAAGATCACGCCGGTGATGACCGCGCCGCCACCAACAAAGAAAAGCAATTGATGCCAAGCGATGAAACAGCGCCGACCGAAACCGAACAAACACCGGCTGATGACAACACCACGGCGCCAAGCGACGATCATTCCGAACAAAATGAGGACGCTTCCTCTTACAAAACGCCAGACGCCTCCATTGGCATGGCCAGAGCGTAACCGGCCACGGCGTCTGACAGCGAAAGCGAAAAGGCCTGTCCGTTTGCCAGCAAGCGGACAGGTCTTTTTCGTGAACATGCCGAGCTGGTGCGGATTTTCATCCCCAAGTGGAGGGCAAAACGTTGCCCATGGATCTTTTGCGTGAAAAGGCAGGACCATCCTCGGGTGGAAGGCAGGACGCATTGTCCATGGAACTTTTTCTTAAAAACGCGCGCTTGAAGCGGCCCTTTTCATCCCCGGGTGGAGGGCAAAAATTGCCCATGGATCTTTTGCGTGAAAAGGCGGGACCATCCCCGGGTGGACGGCAGGCCGCGCTGTCCATGGAACTTTTCCGTCTCGAGCCGTGCATCGCTTTCCGGGGTGGGTGGAGTTAAAGCTGCAAGAATTATTTTTTTCGATATTCCTTTTTTTACATAATATGACTAGAAATCACCACCCTTTTTCTTTTAAAATAAAACAAAAGGAAAATTCATACTATTGACTCTATTTCCTGAACAAAAGAAAGGGGAGCGCGGCCATGGACTACTTATACCACCCACACCCATCGCAGCGGATGACGGTGTTCGCCAAAAACGGTGTTGTGGCGACATCGCAGCCGCTCGCGGCGCAAGCGGGGCTTGAGGTGCTGAAAAAAGGCGGCAACGCCATCGATGCGGCGGTGGCTGCGGCCGCTTGCTTAACGGTCGTCGAGCCGACCTCGAACGGCATCGGCGGCGATGCGTTCGCCCTTGTGTGGACGAACGGGAAGTTGTACGGCTTAAACGCGAGCGGCTATGCGCCGAACGCGATCTCGATTGAAGCGTTGAAAGAGCGCGGCTATACGGAGATGCCAACATACGGTTTCGCCCCGGTGACGGTGCCGGGGGCGCCGGCGGCATGGGCGGCGCTGTCGAAGCGCTTCGGCTGCCTGCCGCTTGCCGACACGCTCGCGCCGGCGATCGCTTATGCGGAAAACGGCTACCCGGTATCACCTGTGCTCGGAAAGTGCTGGGCCGCGGCGTTTCGTACATACAAAGAGGCGCTTCGCGGGCCGGAGTTCGCTTCGTGGTTCGCGACGTTTGCGCCGGGCGGCCGCGCGCCAAAGATCGGGGAAGTGTGGGCGTCGCCTGCTCATGCGGCGACGCTTCGCTCGATCGCGGAAACGGAAGCGGAAAGCTTTTACCGCGGCGAGCTGGCGGAAAAAATCGCCGCCTTTTCGAAGCAATACGACGGCTTTTTGACGCTCGAGGATCTCGCCGAGTATGAACCGGAATGGGTTGAGCCGATTTCCGTTTCCTACCGCGGCTATGACGTATGGGAAATCCCGCCGAACGGCCAAGGGCTTGTCGCGTTGATGGCGCTCAACATCATGAACGGCTTTGACGTCCCAAGCATGCCGGATGTCAAGACGCACCACCGGCAAATTGAGGCGATGAAGCTGGCCTTTGCCGACGGGAAGGCGTACATCGCCGACCGCCGCTATATGGACTACAGTCTAGACGAGCTGTTATCGGAATCGTTTGCTGCGATGCGCCGGGCGCAAATCGGCAAGGAGGCGCTCATGCCAGAGCCGGGAACGCCGCCAAAAGGCGGAACGGTCTATTTGGCTGCCGCTGACGGTGAAGGGAATATGGTGTCCTATATTCAAAGCAATTACATGGGCTTCGGATCCGGCCTCGTCATCCCGGGCACGGGCATCGCCTTGCACAACCGCGGCCATAACTTCGCCTTTGATGACGGCCATCCGAACGGGCTCGCTCCAAGGAAAAAGCCGTACCATACGATCATCCCCGGCTTTTTGACGAAAGGCGGCACACCGATCGGCCCGTTTGGCGTCATGGGCGGATTCATGCAGCCGCAAGGGCATATGCAAGTGATCATGAACACGGTCGATTTCGCGCTGAATCCGCAAGCGGCGCTCGATGCGCCGCGTTGGCAGTGGCTAGAAGGGAAAACCGTGCTCGTCGAGCCGCACTTCCCGCGTCATATCGCCGAAGCGCTCGCTCGCAAAGGGCATGACATCCGCGTGGCGCTTGACGGCGGCCCGTTCGGGCGCGGGCAAATCATTTGGCGCGATCCTGACACCGGCGTGCTCGCTGCCGGGACGGAGCCGCGCACGGATGGAGCGGTCGCCGCTTGGTGAAACTCACATATGTAGCGGCGAAAGAGGGGATTCCGCTCCTTCGCTCCCTCTTTCGCTCGTTTTTTATTTGATTGTAAACGTCACCTTCGCCCGGGCGTTCGGCCAGTTTTTGTCGGCGAGCCACCACTCAAGTGTGTATGTTCCAGGTTTTAGGTGGCGGAACGTTTCCTGAAAGGACAGTTCTTGTCCTTGTTTTAACGTCCGCTGCTCGTAAATTTGCGTAAACATCTTTCCTTCGCTGAACTGCTTCACCTTTTTGCCATCGCAGTACAAAATGTAGTCGTATTTTTTTCCGCTCGTGAATGTTACGGTTTGCACGCGCTCGGTTTGGTTTTTCACTGTGAAGGTAAACACATAGACGCCGTCTTTCTTCTTATATGTCAATGACGGCTCCAACGTCCCAGCGATGATGCCTTTCCCGCCTGCGGATCCCGGTTTGCCTGCTGGGGCGGGGCCAAGAATGTGGTTTTTTGCCTGCGGCCGATCGTCGGCATTAACATGCACGAGCAGTGCGTTCGCTGCCGTCATCCCTGCTAATGCCGCAACGATGCCGATCACTTTTCTTTTGCCCATGTCGGTGCCTCCTTTTCACCTCTTTTACAATATAGTCGTTTCCCATTTTCCGTTCGTTACAAACCGTAAAAAATTGTGAAAAAAACCGTTGTCCGCCTTGATGTTTCTGGTATATATGCCCGATTTGTCTAATAAAATGTTACAAATTGAACAGCAATGAGAGTGGTTGAGGTGGGGATCGTTCACAACCGGCAAGCGACGCGGCGAAGACGCTTCCGAGACATCCAACGAAAGCGGCGCTCATCATAGGCAAGACGAGTCTCATTTCACACTTCTCACTTCTCACATCCAACTTAGGGAGGGCGAGTGGTGTGCACGATTACATCAAAGAGCGTACGATCAAGATTGGCAAGTATATCGTGGAGACGAGGAAAACCGTTCGCGTCATCGCGAAGGAATTTGGCGTGTCCAAAAGCACCGTTCATAAAGACTTGACCGAGCGGCTGCCGGAAATCAACCCGGAGCTGGCCCAAGAAGTCAAACAAATTCTCGATTACCATAAATCGATCCGCCATTTGCGCGGCGGTGAAGCGACAAAGAAAAAGTATAAAAAACAGGCGGTAAAAAATAACTGACTTTTTTCCTTGCCATCTGCCGTTTGCGGTCGCCATATGGTAAAATAACCTATTAGGAATGATTTTTTAGGGCAGAGGCAAGGAGGGCAAGGTATGTTTTCACGAGATATCGGGATTGACCTAGGCACGGCGAACGTCCTCATTTTCGTCAAAGGCAAAGGCATCGTGCTCAATGAGCCGTCCGTCGTGGCGATCGACAAAAATACAAACAAGGTGCTGGCAGTCGGCGAAGAAGCACGACGAATGGTCGGACGTACTCCTGGGAATATTGTTGCCATTCGGCCGCTCAAAGACGGCGTCATTGCCGATTTTGACATTACCGAAGCGATGCTTAGGCACTTTTTAAGCAAGCTCGACCTCAAAGGCTTTTTCGCCAAACCGCGCATTTTGATTTGTTGCCCGACGAACACGACATCCGTCGAGCGGAAAGCGATCAAAGAAGCGGCGGAAAAAAGCGGCGGCAAAAAAGTGTACTTGGAGGAAGAGCCGAAAGTCGCTGCCATTGGCGCCGGAATGGACATTTTTCAGCCGTGCGGAAACATGGTCGTCGATATTGGCGGTGGCACGACCGATGTCGCAGTTCTCTCGATGGGAGACATTGTCACCGCCTCTTCCATTAAGATGGCCGGGGACAAGTTTGATATGGAAATTTTAAACTATATCAAGCGTGAATATAAACTGCTCATTGGGGAGCGAACGGCCGAAGAAATCAAAATCAAAGTGGCAACGGTATTCCCAGGCGCACGGGCCGAGGAAATCGACGTCCGCGGCCGCGATCTTGTCACCGGGCTGCCGCGCACGATTACGATCCGTTCCGATGAAATCGAACGCGCTCTCCGCGAACCGGTGTCATTGATTGTCCAAGCGGCCAAAAGCGTGCTTGAGCGCACGCCGCCAGAGCTGTCGGCGGACATTATCGATCGCGGCGTCATCTTGACGGGGGGCGGCGCCTTGCTTCATGGCATTGATTTGCTGCTGTCAGAAGAGCTGAAGCTCCCGGTGTTTGTCGCCGAGAATCCGATGGACTGCGTCGCTCTTGGCACCGGATTGATGCTCGAGAACATCGACCGCGCGCCGAAAACGCAGCTTCTTTAACGGTTGATTCATCGCCAGCGCCCCACGGGCGGACAGAAGATGCGCGAAAAAAGGAAAGGCGGGGGATGCGGCGGCCGCTTTTGCCCATCTATAATAAAGAAAAAGGGCCGTTGTCTGCGCCGCCAAGACCGCGCAGCTTCTTTTGCCTTGCGGAAGGTTGTCGGCCTTTTCGGTTGAGGCCGCGAACCGAGATGGCTTAGAAAACCGGTGAAAAACGGCTGAGTCCCTTCATCAATGGGAGAACGCGTGGGGCCGATTCAACAAGGTTTTTCTAATTGAGAAATAAAATGGAAAACCCGTATCTAGGATGAAATCCCCAACCTCCTAGAGAGCTGGTGAAAAATCGCTGTCACACACGAATCGGCGGCATGTTCATTCAGAAAAGAAACTTGATTTTGCAAGGCTTCTCTAATTGAGAAACGGATGGAATCAGTAGTATTTTGCACTAAATCCCCAGCCTTCTAGAGAGCTGGTGAAAAACGGTTGTTTCTTTTGAGCAATGGGGGAGCGTTTGAAAGACGATCCTGATGCGACAAAGCTTTTCTATTTGAGAAACAATGACAGGAAGCGGTATGCACGATTGCATCACCGGTCTCTTAGGTCGCCCAATGAGCGCGAAGGGCCAGCGAATGATGAAAAGCGACAAAATAAGGCTACGGCGTCCGAACGTTGCGACGAACGAAGGCCAAAAATGAGGACAAGCGAGGTGATGGCCATGTTGAGAGGACTGTATACAGCCGCCAGCGGCATGCTCGCGCAACAGCGCCGCGTCGATTGGCTGACGAACAATTTGGCGAACGTCGAAACGCCGGGGTATAAAGCGGACGTTGGAGCGATGAGGGCGTTTCCGGAGCTATTGATGAGCCGGCTTGCCGATCGTTCGGTTCCAGCCAATCCCCCGCGCGCCATTCCGACCCAAACCGTGATCGGCCCGCTCAATACCAGCGTTTATATGCAAGAACTGATTCCGAACTTTCGCCAAGGGGATATCAAAGAAACCGGGCTTTCGACCGATGTCGCCTTAATAGATGGACAAGTTCCGGTCGATCCAACGAGCGGGGAGCGCGGCGCGCTGTTTTTTGCCGTTGAAAACGATCAAGGCGAGATCCGTTACACAAGAAACGGGCATTTCACGTTGAGCCCGGACGGCTATTTGACGACCCAAAACGGCTGGTATGTGCTTGATGCGAGCGGTGAGCGCATCCCTCTGTCAAGCGAACAGTTTTCCGTCCGTGACGATGGAACGATCATCGACGAAACAGGGGCAACCGCTCGTCTTGGTGTCGCGTTTGCCGCCAATCCGAACACCTTAGTGAAGGAAGGAAACGGGTTCTTCCGCAGCACCGGAGGTCCGCTGCCGCCGGCGCCGGGCAATGTGACGTATACCGTAAAGCAGCGCTTCATTGAGCGGTCGAACGTCGACGTCGAGCGGACGATGACCGACTTGCTCGCCGCCTACCGCGCCTTTGAAGCGAACCAAAAAATCGTGCAAGCGTACGACCGCAGTTTGGACAAGGCCGTCAACGAAGTCGGCCGCCTAAAATGATGAAAGGGGGACAAGCCTGTGCTCCGCTCGATGTTCACCGCCGCTAATACGATGAACGCGTTGCAGCAGCGGCTTGATACGATCAGCCATAACATCGCCAACAGCAACACCGTCGGCTTTCAACGGCGCGAAGCGAGCTTCGCTGAGCTGCTGGCCCAGCAAGTCGACCGCCTGCCGAACGACGAAGCGCCCCGGCAAACGCCGACGGGGGTGCGCTACGGAAACGGGGCTGGACTCGCTTCGACGATGCTCGTCACTGCGCAAGGGCCGCTTGTCGAGACGGGCCGCGCCCTCGATTTCGCTTTCACCGCGACTAACCAATGGTTTCGCGTCCGCACCGTCGACGGCAGCGGCGCGGCTGCGATCGGCTACACGCGCGCCGGCAATTTTTCGCTGACGCCGATGAACGGCCAGCTCGCGTTAACGACAAGCGACGGCCTGTTCGTGCTTGATGAAACGAACGCACCGATCGTGCTGCCAGCGAATACGCATGACGTGCAGCTGTCACCGACGGGAACGTTGACCGCCATCGACGCCAATGGAGCGGCCGTCGCCCGCGTCAACTTGGGTGTCACGGCGATTCGCCGCCCGCAGCTTCTTGAGGCCCAAGGCGACAACGTCTTCACTCTGCCTGCCGTCCCAGGCGCCAGTGAAGAGTTGAACGGCGGTTTGCGCAACCAAATCCGCATCAAGCAAGGCGCGCTCGAACAAGCGAACGTCGATCTTGGCGAGGAACTCGTCGGCCTGATGACAACGAGCCGTGCCTATCAGCTCAACGCCCGCGCCATTTCCATTTCCGAACAAATGCTCGGGCTCATTAACAACGTGCGCTCCTCTTAAGGAGAGATGAACATGGGCAACGAAACGAAAAACGAGCCGCTTTCTCGCAGCGAACGGCGAAAACAGCGAAGGAAAGCGCGCTTGGCCGCGTTTTCGACCGACGGGAGCGCCGCGGCCTTGCAAGAACGGCCGCCGGTGACGAAAACCTCCCCGCCGTCTGAGGCGGAAACAACGCCGGAAACGCGCCATTTTGCGCGCGCCCGGTTCGTTTCAGTGCTGCTGCGGCTGATCATGGTCATCGCACTGATGGTCATCTGCCTAGCGGTGGGAGTGGCTGTCGGCTACAGCGTCATCGGCGACGGGCACTGGCTTGACGTGTTTCGTCCGTCGACATGGCAGCACATTTTTGACTTTGTCCAAAAAGGGGCATAGAGACAAGACCGCCCTCCTTGAAGGCTGGTAAACGGTGAGCGATGAGTGAACTGGGCAAAGCAGGAACGGTGCTGCATGTTCAATTGGAGAAATGATGATAGGAAGCGGACGGCTCCCTTCCATCACCAGCCTTCTTGATTCCAGCAGAAAGGAGCGTTTCCGATGCTTGATGTCCAACAAATTCAAGCCATCATCCCACACCGTTACCCGTTTTTGCTTGTGGACCGCATTGTTGAAATGGAAGAAGGCAAACGCGCTGTCGGCCTCAAAAACGTCAGCGCCAACGAAGCGTTTTTCGCCGGTCATTTCCCCGAATACCCCGTTATGCCTGGCGTGTTGATCGTCGAAGCGCTCGCTCAAGTCGGTGCTGTCGTCCTCTTGCAAAGCGAGGAAAACCGCGGCCGCCTCGCCTTTTTCGCCGGTATCGACAACTGCCGGTTTAAAAAGCAAGTGAAACCAGGCGACCAGCTCCGCCTCGAAGTGGAAATTCTCCGCGCCCGCGGCGCCATCGGCAAAGGCAAAGGCGTCGCCACTGTCGACGGCGAGCTCGTTTGCGAAACAGAGCTCATGTTCGCTTTGGGGGACAAACCGTCTCGTTAAATGGAACCCGCGCGGACCGAAAAGGTGGCCCGTCTTCAAGATAGGCAAAATAGGAAGAACATGTTGCGTATATAGTGGGAAAAGAGGATGTCCCGTTCCGTTCGGGACATCCTCTTCGTTTTTGGCCGAGAAGGCTGTGGTGAAAAACCATTGGCTCCCTTCATCAATGGGAGAACGCGCGGAGCCGATGCAACAAGGTTTTTCTAATTGAGAAATGACATGGAAAACCCGTATCTATATAAGTTTCAATAAAGAATTTCCGATTTTTCGTTGCGGGTTTCATCTAAGTGCAAGTTGATATGAGAGGAATCAGCGGGATGTAAAACAAAATTTCAACTTATATAGGATGAAATCACCAGCCTCCGAGAGATCACCGAAAAGTAGCGCAGAAACGGATCCCTCCGCATTTCATGCATGAAATCATCCGTTCGGGGAAAGATAAGCAAGGACCGGTCTTACATAAGGTCACTACAACCGATGGAAAGGAGTAGAGAGGATGAAGAAAAAAGCGGTGCTGATCCGGCTGTTTAGCGCCCTTGTCGCCCTCTTTTTGGCAGCTGGATGCAATATGAACCGTGATAACAACAACCCGCCGCCGCCAAACAACCAAAACGATGTCAACGACCGAGACATGAACCCGGCCGATGACATCAACCAAAACGACGACGTGGACAACGACAAAGACAACGACGGCATCCCGGACAACCGCGATACCGATTTGAACGACAATCAAAACAATCAACTCCCGCCGGGAGACGACACGAACAACGGACCGGGCGACGATGAGCGGGACAGAGTGCCGGACCGCGAAGACCCGGTCGAGGATCGGCGGGATGCGAATGACAAAGACAATAAAGACGAGTGAGAAAAATAAGGGTGCCCAAAGAGAATGGTCTCTTTTTGGGCATCCCTGTTTTGTGTATTTATTTTACTGCTGTCGTCTTCAATTCAAGATGTTCTTTTAACTCATTGGAAACGGCCAACCGCTCGCTCTCCGGCACGATTAAATAATAGATTCCGTTAATTTTCGTCCCTTGACCGGTGATGTGCAGCTGCTTGATCTGTTTACGGGCATCTTTGTAGTTCGCCTGAATTTCTTTCATTTCCTCAAACGTTAAGTTCGTTTTGATGTTCTTCCCGATCGCCGTGAGCACATCGCTATAGTTCGTGAGCGACGAGAAGCTTGCCCCTTTCTCAATAATGGCTTGAATGATTTGTTTCTGGCGGTCTTGGCGCCCAAAATCGCCGCGCGGGTCGTCATACCGCATGCGCGAATATTTCAGCGCTTCGTCCCCATTGAGCGTAATCTTCCCTTTGGAAAAGTACGTTCCTTCGTACGTAAAGGCAAACGGGTTGTTCACCGTCACTCCCCCGACCGCATTGACGATATCGCGGAAGCTTTCCATATTGACTTTAATGTAATAGTCGATCGGGATGTCCAAGAAATGCTCAACCGTCGCCATCGTCATCTCCACTCCGCCAAAGGCGTACGAATGGTTGATTTTATCTTTCGTCCCTTTTCCGATTATCTCTGTTCTCGTATCGCGCGGGACGCTGACCATCTCAATCGACTGTTTGTTCGGATTGACCGTCATGACGATGAGCGTATCCGCACGACCACGGTCTCCTTTCCGCTCGTCAACACCAATCAACAAGATCGAAATCGGTGTCTTCCGCTCGAATGATACATCCTCTTGCCGCTTTCCTGATTTCCAATCGATGTCTTCATGCATTTGGTTTGCCGTCTGTTTCACGTGGTGGTAAATCGAGTAGGCAAATATCCCTGTTCCAATCAACAATATAACTAATGCAGCTATCAACCAACGAAGCCACATTCTCGTTTTTCTGCGTTTTGCCCTCATCGTTGCTCTTCCTTTGCTTCAAGAAAATTTTAGCCACGTCATTTCGATTATAGACGGTTTTAAGTGAGAAAACAACTGCGAACTGCTTTATACAGCTTGACTTGTAGAACCAACTAACTGAAAGAAAGAGCGAGACAAAATTCGTCATCTCAACCGCTTTTTCTACACTATTCGACCAAAAATATGATTGATACGACAAAGGTACTATGCTATCATTATTGATGTTTAAAAGATTGGAAAAATGAAGGAAAAGGAGGTTGTAATAACATTATATACATATTTTGTGTATATAAAGTGATGAAGGATAGTGTCGGTTTTGGGGAAAAGTGGTGGTAATGAGAGCATGACAATCATCATCGTCTCTTTAGCGATGAATCTACTGTCTCAATGTTAGCATTTTTCCTTGAATTCTAGTGAAAAGCCGCTGTCGCACCCCAATCGCCAGCATTTTCATTCAAAACAGAAAAGTTGATTGTGTTAGGTTTCTCTTATTGAGAAATGGGTGGAATTCAGCGGTATTCGTCCTCCTTGGATAGACAGATAGACAGGGCAGAGCCATGTTATCGACATCATGCTGAACAGTTGGTCAGCCGATGCACATATGTCCTATCCCTTTTGAAGTGTCCGTACCAGCTAGTTCAAAGATGCGAAAAGATATGTTTTTGGAGGTGGTTTGTAAATGGATTTGCAAACGAAGATAAGCGGAGGAATTACGAAAATTCAGCAATCGATTGAGCAAGGAAAACAAAAGCTGCAAATCGCCCAAGAAATCAATAAATGCAAAAATGTTATCGAAGAGACAGTTGAAAAACGAGCGGAGGTGCTCATTAAATTAGGGGAAGCCATTTATAAAAAAATTAGGCTCGGAGAAATTGAAGATCCTGATCTTCTTAGCCTTTCGGAAGTGCTAATACAATTGGATAAAACATTGTATCAAACAAAGAACAAATTAGAGAAACTCATGGAACATGGAGCAGAAGGAAAAGTGTGTGTGCATTGCAGACAGCCGTTGTCTTTGGAGGATCGCTTTTGTGGTGCTTGTGGACAGCCGGTGAAACAGAAAGAAGAAGAAAGAGAACAATACGTCGTGTGCCCACGATGCGAACAACCAATCCTGCAACCGGCTGAGTTTTGTATTTGTTGTGGTATAAAGTTAGCGTAGGGAGGTAGAGGAATGTATTGCACAACATGTGGTGCTCAAAACCCTGCTTCGGCTAATTACTGCTATAAGGATGGCACGGCATTACAAAAAGAAAAAATCTCTTTTGCTTATACAAAGAATCAAAAAACCTTTTGCCCTTACTGCGGATATTCCTTACTGAGCGATTGTATGTATTGTTCATCTTGTGGATCACCGGTGTTTCAAGTGCATATCGCTAAAAGCGAAAATATAAGACATATGCAAGAGGAAGACGAAGCAAATCAAAAGTATCGAGGTTTGTCCATTTCTTCTTTGTTGGATCTATGTAAAAGTTTGCGTTGGAAACGAGTGCTTTTAGCAGTATCAACCAGCTTTATCGTGCTTTTTCTCTTATCGGCAATGGCCATCAAAGGAATGAAGTCATCTTGGCTTTATGCTGTTAATCCAGGTTTGAGACATGATTTGGAATACGTATTGTCCTACTTGGATCGTGCTAATATTGAGAAGCTAAACTGGATTAAGGCAATGGCTGATTTTACGCTTTGGACTCATGCCGTAAATCCAGAAATAAAAATGAATGCAGCAGCATATGTTGATAGACAAGTTGGTGAAGCAGGCGGTTCAGTAGAAACTGGACTTATTAGGTTTCTTATCATTCCATTCCTTGCGCTATTTGTAGGGGGGGTGGTGCTTGCAAAAGCATGGCGAACCAATATGCGTACACTGATGGGTCATCTTATCGTCTTTTCCTTCCTTTACGGGACTTGTTTATCTATCTTATCGCTGGTTGCTAGTTTTTCTTATGAAATGAATACAAATGATCACGGTCTTATTTCGTTTCATATCACAGGAACGTATCCGTTTTGGACTACTTTGGTCAATGGGGTTCTTCTTTCTTTCTTTTTTGCTGGAACAGGGATATGGATCTCGAGGGGATACAAACGAACGGTTCATGAAATAAAACAATTCGTTCGTTATGGCGATGTCATTTACAGTGGATGTGCTTGGCAGCTGCGAGGAATTGGGCTGCTATTCGTTTTGCTGCTACCTTTTGTGTTTTTAGGTATATCCCGCTTAGAGATCGATGAATTGGAATGGATCGCAGGTGGAGCTGTGTTATCCAAGCTGTTTTATGCTGCTTTAGCCATGCAATGGGCAGTGTGGCTATGGGCAATGCTGCATCTGGGAGTATTACATTTTCAGCGTGATAATCTCCATGATCATCAATCTGTAACTTACGGTTTGTTTTCTGATTTGAAGCCGATAAGCAACGATACTGGATTCTATGAAGAAATATACGATTGGCTCTTCCATACGGGATTTTTTGAAAAAGAAATATATATGCAGCTGCTGATTTTATTGCCAATCGCCATTTTTCTTTATGTTGGATACCGTATTCGTCAGAATTATGAACTAGTATGGAAACCAATTGTCGTTTTTGCCGCTTTGTATAGTATTGGATTAGTGGTTATTTGCCAGTTTTCTCGGCTAGGGATTAGCTATTTTGTGAGCGTCAACGGAGAAACTGAAGTGAAACGATCAATGGCTCTCTTTATAGAGCCGTTAACACTGCTGGTCAAATGCTTTATTTTTTCTCTATTGTTCACATTTGCAGGTTCATGGTTGCAGCAGTTCGCTAAGCAAAAGAGGGGGATGAAATAATGCGTTGCGCGAATTGTGGTGAAAATGTAGACTCGACCAAGTCATATTGTCCCCATTGCGGCGCAAAGCAAGAAAATCGAGAGAAAGCAGTTCGAGAAAGGGGACGACAGAAGAGGTTTTATTGGCTGGTGGGTGTAGGATTATTGCTATTGTGTTGCATCATGGTTATTCATTTTACATTATTGTATCGTTCTGACCCTGAGAGACTCGTTTTTCAGTTGGAAACAGCGGTAAAAGAGCAAAATGTAAAGCAGTTCATTAACCTATTGAAGAAAGATAATCCTCATCTATCGTGGACAGAGGAAAATGCCAAACGATTCCTACAATATATAAATGAGGAAGCCGATGTACACCAAATGTTTGCGGAATTAGGAAAACAGGCTCACAATCCAGAAGGATATCACTTGTTTTCTCCCGTCACAGACCGAAATGGAAACGATCTGTTCATTTTAGCGAAGGGAGAAAAAAAGTTTGGAATTTATCAGCAATATTCCATTGAAGTGATTCCGTTCCGCTTGTTGGTATCTTGTAATCTCGATCATGTGCACGTAAAAATAGATCAAAAAGAGAAGACGTTGAGTGACGCCAATGAGAAATATAAAATTGGTTTATTTTTTCCAGGAACATACAAAATGACAGCTACGTATCAATCTGATTACACAACGATAAGAAAAAATTTTACTCTGGATTTTTCGGAAGCTCATAAAAATGAATTAGATTATGAGGCAGAGATGGAGGCTTCTTTTATATCCATCACTTCAAACGTCGAGGAAGCAGAATTATTTGTTAATGGAAAACCAACTGGAAAAACGATTCACGAGATCGATTCGTTTGGCCCAATCGATGAAAATGGATCTGTGACTTTACACGCTGAATACCAAAATAAAAACGGCCGTATTAAAACCGATGAGGTGACCGTTTCGGGAGCAGATGAGGAAGTTGACTTGGAATTTAACAACATGGAAATAGAAGCGTTGCATTGGGATAAGATTGTCCAAGATGAGGAGAGCTATTATAATTCAACAATCAAATGGTTTATGGATGATTACTTATCCAAAGCCGTAAGTTCCTATAATGAAGGAGACTTTTCGATTATTGAACCGTATCTTGATGAAAACGGTCCGATTTTCAAAGAGTTGCAAAAATACATTCAACATGTTGTTTCCGAAGGAATCAAGGAAAATCTAGTTGATGTTCAAGTCACCAATTGCAAATGGAGCGATGAGGGAATTACGATATTGACGCAAGAGGAGTACGACATTTATTACAATGATGGGACAGCCAAAAAGAAAAAGTTTACATCCGAGTATTTGCTAAAGCGGGTAGGGGATGAATACAAAATCCATTCCCTGATAAATACCACGGTCTTATCTTCAGAAGATTTATGAGTTTTTAACCTATATACATGAAGTATGGACGTGAACGTTAGTATGGTGCAAGAGCTCCTTCAGCAATGAAAACAAGTGTTGAAAAACGAATCGTAACAAGGTGATCTTTGTTTTTTTCCAGAACCAACGACCTTCGCTTGAAAAGGTGATTGGCTGCATTTTGCAAGACGTTCACTCCTCGACACGCTCGAACAGCTAGGAAAGTAATCTGCTATTATTGATTTAAAAGCGAAAGCGGGAATGATTGAACAAAGGAGATCGATCAGCGGTTGTTTCATCCTCTCACGCCGAGAAGGTCCCCGCTTTTCAACATGAGTGGAAGGGAGACGGGAATCGGCGTCCTCATCATCGATGTTCTCCCTGCGCCGCCTGCAGGCGGGATTGTTTGGAAAGAGATGATCCATTCCCCGCCTGCCGCAGGGCAGGGGCTTCGAAAGAAAAATCTCCCACCTCTCCGCGGTTGCATAGGCGGGAGAAGGATCAAAGGTATTTAATCATGGCCGTTTCATCACAACAGTCGAGCTTCGGGCAATTGACACAGTCGATCCATACTTTTTCCGGCAATGTGGCTTTTTCCGCAATTTCAAATCCGCATTTTTGAAAAAACTCGATTTGGTATGTGAACGAGATTAATCGTTTTACTCCGAGTCGGATGGCCTCGTTCGTAATATGGTCAACGAGCATGCGGCCGATTCCTTTCCCCATATGATCAGGGGATACGACTAACGAACGGACTTCCCCGAGATCGTGCCCCAAGATATGCAGCCCCGCTGTGCCGACGATTTGATCATTTTCCTTGGCCACATACATGCATTGCAAGTGCTGATAGATCGATAATAACGAGCGGGGCAACACCAATCCTTTTTCCGCAAAGTGTTGAATTAACGCGTGCATCTCTTTCACATCGCTCGTGACGGCATGACTAATGCGCATTGGGCTCCCTCACTATCGTATGATCATAGATTCTTTTTTATAAATATACGATTTTTTGTTTTTATATGCAATTGTTTTTTTTTCGGCTGAGACGTGCGGGTTTGTGGGCGATGTCTTACCGGTGCTTCACTTTTTCGATGCATAGAGAGGATCGTTTCATTTCAAGGTTGGAAAAGAAGGGGTTTTTCGGCGAGTACATCCAGAAAATCATGCCAATGAAAAAATGCTTTTTTCTGCATTGTTGAGGCTGGAAATGTAGGGGCAAGTAATAACCATATTTTCAATCTCTATTCAAAATGATTTGTTTTGAGAACGATTTTTTTCTTTATAAGAATCAACCGAATGGCTGCAATTTTATAGATCGTTCTGTGTTTCTCTTATATACTTGGAGTAACGTCTGATTAAAGGAGGGTTGTCATTTGCGGGCAACATGTATTCGTTTCTATGAATTTGGCAGTCCTGAAAACGTATTAAAGTTGGAACATAAACATATTTGTCCACCGGAGAATGGAGAAGTGCTTGTTCGCATGCAAGCGAGACCCATCAATCCGTCGGACTTGCTACCAATCAAAGGAGTTTACTCTCACCGCATTTCCTTGCCTGCGATTCCTGGATATGAAGGGGTAGGGATTGTCGAAGACGTGGGTCCTTCCGTTTCCCAAGACTTGATTGGTAAGCGTGTCCTTCCGCTCCGCGGGGAAGGTACGTGGCAGGAGTATGTCAAAACGCCGGCAGAGTTCGCTGTCGTAATCCCTAATTCTATCAATAATGGTACTGCCGCACAACTTTATATCAATCCGGTTACTGCGTGGGTCGTTTGCACCGAAGTATTAAGACTGCAACCGGGGGATATTTTATTAGTCAATGCTTGCGGCTCTTCGATTGGGCGGATTTTTGCCCAGCTCTCAAAAGTTCTCGGATTTCGCTTGATCGCGGTGACAAGAAACGAGCATCATACAAAAGAACTCCTTGACCTCGGTGCTTCTGATGTGGTTGATACATCGAATACATCGTTATATAGAATGGTAATGGAACTTACAAATGGATTGGGGGCAAGTGCTGCCATTGATTCCATCGGCGGAGCGGACGGCGCTGAACTAGCCTTTTGCGTTCGTCCTGAAGGAGTATTATTAACGATAGGCCTTTTATCAGGCACCCCTGTGAATGGGCGAGAAGTGTCGCAAAAGGCGAAAGTCCATGTAAAACTGTTTCATCTTCGCCATTGGAATCAACAAGCATCCGTACAAACTTGGCAAAACGTTTTCTGTCGTTTAATCGCTCTTATACATGAAAAGAAGTTGCAGTTGATGACGCCTGCTTCCTATTATTCGTTGCATGATATAACGAAAGCTATCCGTGCAGTCGAATCGGCACCATTCAATAAAGGGAAAATCTTTTTGACGAGTCCCTAAAAATGGTTTTTGGTGTTTTCTTTGCCTAACGCTTGGTCGGAGATGTCGCGGGTTCGAATGGATCTTCGTTAGAATAGAGAAACGCAGACAGCTTTTGAGCTTGCTGTTGGGCTAATATATCTGAGTTTTGTTTGAAGCTCTTTTTTAGGGGGCTATCTTGTGACTCTTTGGCGCTATTGGATCGGCGACGGATCGTTGTCCATTGCCCTAGAAGGCCCGTGAAAAACCGCTGTCACACACGAATCGGCGGTATTTTCATTCAGAAAAGAAAGTTGATTCTACGAGGTTTCTCTAATTGAGAAATGGGTGGAATCAGCAGTATTTTGCATTACATCACCGGCCTCCTAGAGATGTCGGCAACTTCGGCGGCGGTCAGCCCGGTTCGTTTCGCCACTTCGTGAATGGTCAAGACATTGAGGAGGTTTTTGGCGATTGCAAAGGCCTTTTGTTTTACCGCTAGTTCTTTTTCTTGGTTCTTCACCGCTTAAACAAAATGTCCTTGGTGTGAAGGGAAATCCCGCCCCCCATCGTCTCAACTTCACTTGTTTACCGTCTGTTCGATTGGTTGTGATCTTCCGCCCGAACGGAACCGCGTTGTCCGTTCGGGATCAACGGCCGTCGTCCTGAAAATCGAAGATGGTCCAAAAAGGATTTCTTTCGCAGATCGAATGGTTTCTCTTCAGCGGATGCTTGGTCAACCAAGCTGTCATAACGAATGACGATTGGTTTTAATCCTCACGTCCGAATGAACACTTCCGTTCCGTTCGGGACGATCGAGGCGAGTTCGAGCACGTCTTTGTTGTGCATGCGGATGCAGCCTTTGGATACGTATTTGCCGATTGAGGACGGGTTGTTCGTGCCGTGGATGCCGTAATGGATTTTCGATAAGCTGAGCCACATCGCGCCGAACGGTCCGCCTGGGTTTGGCTGACGGTTGACGATGACAAAGTCGCCGACGGGGGTGGCGGTGATCATTTTGCCGACGCCGATTGGGTAGGTGCGGATCGTTCTTCCCCGATACTTTAAGGTGAGTTGGCGGCGGCTGATCGATACATGGATCGTATACGGAATCGAGCCTTTGGCCGGAAGGTGGGGGATGAGGATCGCTTGGCCGGGAACGATGACGGACGAGGCGGTAAGGCCGTTGGCGCGAAGCAGCGCCGCGACGGACGTGCGGTAGTCTCTGGCGATGGATGCGATTGTTTCCCCGCGTTTGACGATATGTTGATACATTTCCATTTCACTCCTTTCTCGCTCGCTGGAGAAGTGCCATGATAGCAGTTAATGAAGAACTACGGTGGTTTATGAATTGTAAGAAAATACGATCCCCCATTTCCCATTCTTCTTCGCGACAAACACGTCTTGATGGAGTTCAAACACGCCAAACACGCTATAAAACGTCTGGATGACGCGGATGCGGTAGACGTCTTGGAACGGTTTTTGTTTGTCTGACATCGACCAAGAAGACAAGTGTTCCACTTCGTCAAGGCGGTATTCGAACGTTTCGGCGCCGAAGTCTTGCATAAAGACGTGGGCGCGGCGCTGGATGTAGACGTCTTTTGGGAATTTCGTTTTCATGAGCGGGTGAAACAGCTCCCAAGAGCTGCCGAAGTCTCCTGCCTGTTCGTAGCGGTAAAACGTATCAACGATTTCTTTTGCCTCGTTCCGTTCGCTTGAAAGAAACAGAGACAAAATCGCCACCAACACGGCGACGGCAGCGAGAACCGCCACCCCCGTCTTGGCTCGGATCGTTTTTTGGCGGTAGCGTGAGAACATCGAGTCTCCTCCCCTCTCTGTTATACAATATGCACGATGGGCGGCGGATATGGGCGGGGAAAAGGGGAAGCGCCATAACCTGTGCCGCAGGATAGACATACGGCCGCATGTTTTAGTTAAAACATTCATCAGACTGTAGTAAAATGGATGGCAGGAGTGGTTGGAAATGATGCACGGGCGTGAGAAACGGCGGTTGGTCTGATTGGGAAGCAGGCGGAAAGGCGGAGCGGTTAGAGCTCCGTTTTTCCTTTGGCGTTCCCGGGAACATCGAACAGGCAGGAGAGGTAGAGAGTGATGAGGAAATCATTCATTTATGCGCTGCTGGTTGGGATCATGGTTGCTTGGGGATTGAACGTGACGGCGTTGAAAATTCTTGTGGAGCATTTTTCCCCGGTGACCTTGACGGCGTTTAGAATTTTCACGGCGGGGTTGGTTGTGCTTTTGTTTTTATGGGGGATCGGGCGGCTTGAAAAAATCGGCTGGAATGAAGCGAAACAGATCGGTTTGGCCGCCATGTTTAGTGTCGTCGCTCACCACTTTTTTCTTGCGTTGGGCCTGAGGAACACAACGGCGGTGAATGCGGGTCTTGTTTTAGGGCTCGTGCCGCTGGTGACGGCGCTGTTGGCGATCGTGTGTTTAGGCCAGCGGCCGACGCCGTTTCGGTTGCTCGGCATCGCGCTTGGGTTTTTTGGGGTTGTGTTTGTCGTCGCGAACGGCGACGGCGGCCTCGGCCATTTGTCAATCGGCGATGTGTACGTCTTTTTGGCTGTCTTGGCGCAAGGAATCAGCTTTATTCTGATCAAAAAGGCGACGGTTGAGGCGCGGGTGATGACAGGGTGGATGCTTGTCTTCGGGTCGCTTTGGCTGTTTGTCCTAAGTTTCGCGCTTGAACCGCATGGCTTGTCGAGTTTGAAAACAGGCACGCTGCCGCTTTGGCTCATTTTCCTCGCTTCAGCGGTCGTGGCGACGGCGCTCGGCCATATGTTTTACAATCAGGCTGTGCAACACCTTGGCCCGGCCGAGTCGGCGGTGTTCATCAACTTGAATCCACTCTTTTCGCTGCTGGGGGCGCATTGGCTGCTTGGCGAGCCGGTTTCATGGATGCAGCTGGCCGGTTTTCTCTTCATCGTCGCGGGCGTGATGCTGGGCAGCGGGGGGATGGATGACGTCGTCGCCCGTTTCCGCCGAGCGAAAGTTGCGGCTGGGGGAAGAAAGGCGGGGCTGGGGTAGCGCGCTCCCCGTATTGACCCCATGCGCGCAAGGAGGAAACGTTCGTGTTGTCAGAAGCAGATAGGGGTTTGGTGTTTGGCTGTCTCTTCTCGAAAAGGGACGGCCATTTTTTTACCATGGGCAGGATTTTGCCGGACGATGACGAAAAAGAGAATACGAAACGTATTCTTGTGAGGTGAATGTATGGCGATCGATCACGACCGGCTGTTCAAAGAGCTGTTGCAGACGTTTTTTGAGGAATTTGTGCTTCTCTTCTTCCCGGATATGCACGAGCATATCGATTTCAACCATTTGTCGTTTTTGTCCGAAGAGCTGTTTACGGATGTAACGGCTGGGGAGAAGTACCGGGTAGACTTGCTGGCGAAAACGAAGTTCAAAGGGGAAGACGGATGGATCATTGTTCATGTGGAAAACCAAGCGTACATCCAATCGTCGTTTCCCGAGCGAATGTTTCTTTATTTCAGCCGCTTGTTTGAAAAATACCGCGCTCCGATCATTCCGATTGCCGTCTTCAGCTATGATGCCATCCGAGACGAACCCTCCTCGTTCACGCTCTCCTTTCCGTTTGGCGATGTGCTTGACTTTCGCTTTTTCCATGTGGAGTTGCCTAAGCAAAACTGGCGCCAATTCATCCGCACCGACAACCCGGTGGCGGCTGCGCTGCTTAGCAAAATGGGGTATACTGAAAGTGAACGAGTGGAACTGAAAAAGCAATTTTTGCGCATGTTGGTGCGTCTCGAGCTAGACGAGGCCAAACAGCGTCTGTTGATAGGTTTTTTTGAAACGTATGTGAAGCTGTCCGATGAAGAAGAACAACGGCTCCGAAGCGAGGTGGAACAAATGGAGACGAAAGAAAAAGAACGCGTGCTGGAATTGATCATCTCATATGAGCAAAGGGGAAAAATTCAAGGACGGGAGGAAGGACGCAAAGAGGGAGCGGCGCAAGAAAAACGGCACATTGCGAAACGGATGCTGCGGAAAGGGTTTGATGCGCAAACGATTCACGAGCTGACCGGATTGTCTGTGGCGGAGATTGAGGAAATGAAACAAGGCGGCTCCAAGTGAATGGAAAGGAATCGCCGCACGCTGCTTGGCAAACAGGCGGGGCGAAAGGCCAGCCCCGCCCTAGCGCTTTGGTTTCGCTGCTGTGGATTCCCGTTTGATCAGTTTCGTAGACAATAGCACTTCCTGAAATGGTTCGTTCGGATGGTCCCACCGCCATAGCAACAATTCCACCGCTCGTTTGCCGTAGCGCTTCAGGTCGATGTCGACGGTCGTGATTTTCGGCGTCGCGATTTGCGACAGCTGTCCGTTGTCAAAGCTGCAGACGGAAACGTCATCGGGCACTTTTAGCCCGTATTGCTGCAGGCTGGTGCTGACGAAAAAGCCAAGCCCGTCATTGACGCAAAACCAGGCGGTCGGCTGCTGCTTCAGGTCGCGGATGTAGCCTGCGATGACCGTTTCGTCCTCTTGCGCCTGACAGAACATCCACTCCTCGTTTGGTTTCACTCCATAGTCGTTCAGCGCCAATAAGTACCCTTCATACCGCTCTTGATAGCTTGGCGAATAGTTGACGTCGCCGACAAACGCAATGTCGGTATGGTTGAGCTCCAACAAATGTTGGACGGCCACATACGCCCCGAACCGATTGTTGGTCAGCACCGCGTCAGCGGAAATGTTCGGGTGGTGATGGTCGACCAGGACGGTCGGGATGCCAGTGGCGACGATTTGTTGAATGTACTCGGTGCTGATGTGAGAAAGGACGATGATGCCGTCCACGACCTTTTCTTCAATGAACGAAGGCAGCAGGAGTCGCTGTTTTTGTTGTTCATTGACCGATTGGATGTGCAGCCTCATGCCGTGTGATAGTGCTTCCTGTTCAATGCTTAAGTAGATTTCGCCAAAAAATTTCAGCGAAAACGTGCGGTCCGAGGCGATGAGAGCGATTTGCTTTGGCGGTTTGCCGCGCGACTTCGCGCGGGAGGCGGGATATTCATATCCCATTTCTTTGGCTACACGCTTCACAAGCTCCCTCGTTTCTTCGCTGACCCCTTCTTTGCCGCGCAGCGCTTGAGAGACCGAGTTTTTGGAAATGTTCAGCCGATCGGCGATGTCTTGCATGGTGATGCGTTTTTTCATTCGTTACCTCCACTGATTCGCTATTTTTGCCCTTCGGTGATTTGAGGCGTCGACAAGGACGGCCGTTATGGTTTTTCGCTTTCCATCATTCAAGTATACATCGAAATCTGGAAGGTTGGCTCCCCTTTCGCAGCGTTTGCTTGCTTTCTCTAGTTCAAGTATATCCCTTGTAAAAACGAAAGACATTCAAGCTCTCGAAGCAAATATATTCGGAATGATATTGTAACGTTACAATTTTTGTTTGTCAAGTTGATGAATGGCGTCTAAAATCATGGTTTTTTCTTGTCCTTTCTATGAACATCCCACGCCGGCGAGCGGTGATTTTCATCCCCGGATGGAGGGCAGATCGTGCTGCCCATGGATCTTTTCCGTGAAAATCCCCACCACTGGGTGAGTGCTGTATACGCTCCTGATCCGTGCGGGTATACTGAAAATGGCCAAAGAAGGCAATAGGAAAGCAGAGGTGCCCGATTTTCGGACATCTCGTATGATCTGGCTGCCTGTTGGCTATACTAGATAAGTTGTGGTTGGCGGAACGACTCTTTGCGGGAGATCATGCAAAAGATGATCACCAACATTCGTCGAGCCGTGGCGATGAGGGCTTTTTTCTTCCCGCATCGGGCCGCCAACGACCAAAATTTTCGGGACAAGGGATGTGTCTTGGATCGAGCTGCTGACCATGCCGCCTCGCATAACGCTGATCGAAGATGGGGATTGCCTTTAGTCGTACGCGTGCTCTTTCGCTTTCCGGCGCTTTCATGGTTGCCGGGGGACAACCCCGTCCATGAAGCCACCCGTTCCGGCGTTTCAAAGACGCTCATGTCGGTTCCCATCTCGGCGATGATGACGGCGGCGGTTTGTTTTTTGATTCCAGGCATGGTCATCAGTAAGTCCACTTCCTCCCGATACGGCTCGAGCAGGCGGTCGATGTGCTGGTCGACTTCTTCGATTAACTGCTCCAATTCCTCCACGTGTTTCCACAAGAGGCGAAGGAGACGGAGCTCGTGTTCGGTCAAGGTGCCCAGCAGCGAATCATACACCGCCTGCTTTTTCGTTTTGAGCCTGCCGCGCAGGCATTGATCCAGCTCGTCCTTGTCCACGTATCCCTTCTCGAGCAGCCGGGCAAGGATGTTTCGTCCGGAAACGCCGAAGAGATCCGAGAGGACGGAGCCCAGTTTGACATTGGAAGACTCCAGCACTTTTTGAATCCGGTTTTTCTCTGAACTCAACTGTCCGACCCACTTTTTGCGGAGGCGGGTAAAATCCCGCAATTCGCGAATATCCGCTGGGGGGACGAAACTTTTTTCAATGAGTCCATGGCGGAGCAGCTTGGCGATCCACTCGGCGTCAGAGACATCGGTTTTTCTTCCCGGGACATTTTTGATCCGCTGCGGATTGGCCAGTGTCAAGTCGACATAGCCCTCGAGGAAGGCAAAGACCGGTTTCCAATACACGCCGGTGGATTCCATGGCGACATGGGTAACGCCATGTTCTTCGAGCCACTCAAGCAGGTCGCCAAGTCCTTTCGAGAACGTGGAGAAGGTTTGAATGTCCTTTTGAATGTGTCCATCTTCTTCCCATAGCGCGCAGGCGACGATGGTTTCGGCATGAACATCCAATCCTGCGCAGCGAGGATAGATGACATCCATGATGAAAATCCTCCTTTTCGATGATCGAGTGCGCAAACAGCGAATCCACGGGAGAAATGCGGCAGTTTTCCGTTCGTCGTCACCTTTCCTCTATCACAGGAAAGGGCGGACAATGGGTGGTGCACCCAGTGGATTCAAACACTTTTCCGTACAGGGTCTAAGCCACCATTAAGCATAACGTCCTGTTGAACTGTTTGCGCCTATTCTTCATTATGGGAAGAAAAGGGGGATTTTCATCCCTGGGTGGAGGGCAAAACGTTGCCCATGGATCTTTTCCGTGAAAATCGCACGCCGGTGAGTTGCGATTTTCATGACTGGGTGGCGGACAAAAGGTTGCCCCATGGATCTTTTCTGTAAAAAAGAAGTTGACTATTTCGTGGAATCGTGAAATAATGTAATTGTAATGTTATAAAACACAGTTACAAATATTCATTTTTAGTTGACAGGTTTGTCTGTCGCTATGATTTGTCATGGGGAGAGATTGTCTGAAGCGGCTGTTTGTGTAAGCGTTTTTAAGTCTATTTATCAATCCAAGGGGGGAATGGAAGATGAAAAAGCGCAAGTGGTTCAAACTGGCTTCGTTGTTGCTTGCCGCTGCGGTGATCGGAACAGGCTGTCAAGGACAGACCGGGAATGAACAAGGACAGAAGAAGGAAGGATCGACCGTACAAATTGATTTTTGGGCGGCGCCGAATCCGACGCAGCAAGCATTCTGGAAGAAGATGGCGGATCGCTATATGAAAGAGCATCAAAACGTGAAAATCAAAGTATCGCCGATGCCGGAAAGCCCTTCTTCGGAGGCGGGCATTCAGTCGGCGATTGCCGCAGGAAATGCGCCGGTCATTTCCGAAAACATCTCCCGTGGGTTTGCCGCCCAATTGGCGGACAGCCGGGCGATTGTGCCGCTGGATCAATTTGAAGGGTTTGATGATTTAATCGACAAACGGCAAATGAAAAGCACGATTTCAACATGGAAGTTCGCCGATGGCCATCAATATGTGCTGCCGATTTACTCCAACGCCATGCTGTTCGGTTGGCGAATCGATATTCTAAAAGAGTTGGGGTATAACGCTCCGCCCAAAACATACAGCGAAGTCATGGAAGTCGGCAAAAAGCTCAAGGAAAAATATCCAAACAAGTTTCTATGGGCAAGAGCCGACTTGGTCAAACCAACGTGGTGGGCGAGATGGTTTGACTTCTTCATGATTTACAATGCGGCGTCGAGTGGGGCGCATTTCATCGATGGGAACAAGTTGAGTGCGGATCGTGATGCGGGTGTGAAGACGCTCCAGTTTTTCGCTGATTTAAGCAAGAACAAGCTCGTGTTGACGAAAGAGACGAAAGACCCGTTTGAAAGCGGTGTGTCGGTGATGTCCGATTTAGGTCCGTGGACGTTCCCGTATTGGGCCGAGAAGTTTCCAGAAATGAAGTTTAATGAGAAATACGTGTTGTCGATGCCGCCGGTGCCTGATGGCATGGACCCGTCGCAGGCGAAAACGTTCGCCGATACAAAAGGGCTGGTCATTTATGCTTCGGCGACAAAAGAACAGCAACAAGCCGCGTTCGATTTCGTTAAGTGGGTGTATGCCGATCCGCAAAACGATTTGGAATGGCTGAAAGAAACGAATTTGCCACCAGCGCGGGACGACTTGTCGACGAACAAGGCGTTTGTCTCCTATTTTGAGGAGCATCCGCAGCTGAAATTGTATGCGGAAAACATTCCGAATGCCATCCCGCCGATGGATAACGCCAAAATGGTTGAGCTTCAAGAGCTGATCGGCAAAGAAGCGTTGAACCCGGTCGTCAAAGGCGAGAAAACCCCAGAAAAAGCGTGGGAGGACATGGAAAAAGCGATCAATGGGGTGTTAAAATAACATGAATAAACATGCGGCAAAAATGGGTTGGCTGCTCGCCAGCCCATACCTTATCTATTCCGCTATTTTCTTTTTGATCCCCCTGTTTTGGGCGTTATTTCTCGCTTTTACGAACTGGAACTTAATTTCTCCCGAGTATGAGACGGTGGGAATGCAAAACTTCCTTGACGCCTTCTTCAGCCCGAGCGTGCGGGCCGCGTTTTGGGTGACATACAAGTTTATGTTGATGTTTGTACCGATCGTCATCGCCGGCTCGCTGTTTTTGGCGCTGATCATTCACCATCTGCCTCGGTGGAAAGGGCTGTTTGCCGTCGGATATTTTCTGCCGTATTTGGCGTCGGGGGTGGCGTCATCGATTGTCGTCAAAGGAGTCATTTCCTACAACAGCCCATTGAATCAATTTTTGCGGAACGCGTTGGGCTGGGATGTTGACTGGCTCGGCTCGCCCATCTTAGCACCGCTCGTCATTGCGCTTATGATGGCTTGGAAGTTTGTCGGATATTATGCGCTGTTGTTTTTGGCCGGCTTGGAAAGCATCCCGAAAGAAGTGTATGAAGCGGCGGAAATCGATGGCGCGGTTGGCTGGAAGCGGGTTTGGCACGTGACGATTCCGATGTTGTATCCTTCGTTTTATACGGTGACGATTTTGGCGGTTGGTTTGATGTTTGGCATTTTCACCGAACCGTATGTGCTGACAGGTGGTGGGCCGGAGTATGCGACCCATACGTGGCAGCTGGAGATTTACAATCAGGCGTTTGAAAAATTGAATGCGGGTTACGGAACCGCGGTCGCGATCATCAATTCGATCGTCACCTTTGCGTCGATTTTCGTCTTTCGCAAGGTGTTGGAAAAATGGGGTGGCAAACATGGTTGGGAGTAAACGATGGAAGGTTGGGCTGCTTTATGTGTTGGCGTTTGCCGTTCTGTTCGTGATGGTGTTTCCGTATTTGTACATGGTGCTCGGCTCGCTTTCCCCATGGAATGAGGTCGACCGAAAGCTCATCCCGTCGTCGTTGACGCTTCGCTCGTATGAATGGCTGTTTCAAGGGGGAGAAGATGTCGTGCCGCGGCCGTGGCTTCGGGCGTTTTTCAACAGTGTGCTCGTCACATCGGCGTCAACGCTGTTGATGTTGGTGACGGCGGTGATGGTGGGCTACGCGTTGTCGAAAGTGCCGTTTAAAGGGAGGCAGTGGGTCAATAACGCCATTTTGTTTCAAATGTTTTATCCGTCGATCATTTTGCTCATTCCGTTGTTTCTGATCGTCCGGTATTTCGGTTGGTACAACACGTATTGGGCGATGATTTTGCCAAAGGCTGTCAACTTGTGGGCCATCTTTATGTATACGAACTTTTTCCGCAGCATTCCCGATGAATTGATCGAAGCGGCCAAGATGGATGGAGCGGGCCATTTCACCATTATTCGCCGCATTGTCTGGCCAATGTCGCGCTCGATCACGACGATCATTTTCTTGTTCCTTTTTATGGAACGATGGGTGGAACTGCTTTGGGATATGCTTGTTGTGAATAACGAAAAGATGCTGACGTTAAACGTATTGTTGGCGCAAATGTTTGGACCGTACGGCGGCTATCCGGGGCCGATGTACGCTGCCTCGGTGCTTCTCACGCTGCCGATTTTGATTTTGTTCCTTTTGTTTAGCAAGAATTTTAAAGAGGGCATGCAGTTCATATTAAAATAATAGAACGATCATGATGGAAGAGGGAGCAGGGAGAGACGTGATGCAGACAAGGACGCCGACAAGGAAAGCATGCAAGACATTGCTTGAGGAATTCCAGCGCGCACCGCAGCCGCTGCGGGTGGAGAAACTCGTGTTTGCCGGCGTTGGCGGGCGGGATGTGTACAACATTTCTGCGCCGTTTGCAGACGGTGGCGAACGGGTCATTGCTGGACGGGTGGAAGCAAGAGACAGTGAGCAATCCGAAGTATACTTTTTCGTCGAGCGTGAAGGGACATGGGTGCCGCGGGAAGGGGCGCCGGTGTTTGCGCTGCAGGATCCGTTTGTTTCGCGGGTGCACGGGCATTTGGTGTTTGGCGGTGTGGAGGCGTTTCCTCATCCTGTGTTGCGCGGGATGTTGTATTGGCGGACGGTGTTTTACCGAGGAACGACGCTCCATGATTTGACGCCGTTCTTTACGGGGCCTGATGGGATGAAAGACATCCGTCTTGTCGAGCTGCAGGATGGATCGGTCGGGGTTTTCACCCGTCCGCAAGGGAAAAAAGGCGGACGCGGAAAAATCGGATTCACCCGTGTCGGCTCGCTTGAGGAACTGACGGTCGAAGCGATTCAAGACGCCCCGTTGATTGATGGCCAGTTTGCGGACGGGGAATGGGGAGGCGCCAATGAAATTCATTTGCTTGCCAATGGGTTGGTCGGCGTTCTCGGGCATATTGCCTGCTTTGATGAGGAGAGGAACCGTCATTATTATCCCATGGTGTTTGCGTTCAATCCGGATACCGGGGAAGCGTCGGACATGGAGTTGATTGCCACCAGAGCCCATTTCCTCGACGGCCCGGCGAAGCGGCCGGATTTGGCGGATGTGGTGTTTAGCGGTGGACTGATTCGCAAAGAGGATGGCACGGCCGATTTTTATGCTGGAACAAGTGACGCAGAAGCGCAAAAACTAACGATTGTTGATCCATTTTCGAAATACGAAAGGCAGGGGTGACGATGCACCTTTACCGCTACGAAGAAAACCCGCTGATTACACCGAACGATGTGCCGCCGTACCATGACGGATTTGAAGTGATCGGGGCGTTTAACGCTGGGGTGGCGAAATTTCAAGGGGAAGTGTTGCTGCTGCTGCGGGTGGCTGAGCGGCCGGTTTCGGATGACCCGAACGTGGTGAAGGCGCCGGTGTGGAATCCACGGACGGGGAAGGTCGATGTTTACGAGTTCCGCAAGGATGACCCGCGCTATGATTTTTCCGACCCGAGGGTCATTAAAGAGGCAGGGTCGGAGCGGTTTTTGTATTTGACGTCGCTTTCCTATTTGCGCCTCGCCCGCAGTCAAGATGGGCGACGGTTTGCGATTGAGGATCGGCCGTTTATTTATCCTTCGAATGAATTAGAGACATTCGGGGTGGAAGACCCGCGCATTACGTGCATTGACGGGACGTATTACATTTATTTTAGCGCCGTGTCGCCGAAAGGGGTTGGCGAAGCGATGGTGTCAACGACGGATTTCCGGACGGTTGTGCATCACGGCATGATCTTCGCGCCGGAAAACAAAGATGTGCTCATTTTTCCGGAGAAGATCAACGGCAAGTATTACGCCCTTCATCGGCCGGTGCCAAGAAGCAACGGCCGCCCTGAGGTGTGGATCGCGGAGTCGGACAATTTGCGCTACTGGGGGAACCACCGCTTTTTGTTCGGTTTGCGGGAAGGAAAATGGGACAGCGCCCGCATCGGCGGCGGGGCGGTGCCGATCAAGACGGAGCACGGCTGGCTTGAGCTGTACCACGGGGCGTCGGAAGACCACCGCTACTGCATGGGCGCGGTGCTCCTCGATTTGAACGATCCATCGAACGTTCTCGCCCGCTCGGAGCGGCCGCTCGTCGAGCCGGAGGCCGATTACGAAGTGAACGGCTTTTTCGGGCGCGTCGTGTTCTCGTGCGGAGCGCTCGTTGAGGGCGATGTCGTGAAAATGTATTACGGCGCCGCCGATACGTCGATGGCGTGCGTCGAGCTGAAGCTCGGTGAGATTTTGGATTCGCTTGTGAAAGTATAATCGTAAAGTTGCCCGCCGGTGGCGATGCCAGAATGGAAACGCCCGAACGGCCGGGCGTTTCTTTTTGGGTTGGCGCAACAGTTTCGTTTCTTTTCCATTCCACAGGATTTGGTATAATAAAAACAACGCAATTGTTCACTATACAAATGGTACATCGATGTGAACATCGAAGGATATAGTTCTAGAAGGTCGGTGAAAAGGCGCTGATTCCCTTCATCAAGGCGAGAATGAGTGAAAAACAGGATTGATGCAACAAAGTTTTTCTCATGGAGAAATGATATTGTACAGCCGTATACACGATGAAATCATCAGCCTCTTAGAGAGGTGGTGAAAAACGGCTGTTTCCCCTGATCGATGGGAAGTTGTGAAAATACCGATGCTACAGGGTTTTTCTATTTGAGAAACGGGGCTGGTAAGCTGCACTCTCTTACCATCACCGCGCTTCTAGATGGCTGGTGAAAAACGGTTGTTTCTTTTGAGCAATGGGGGAGCGTTTGAAAGACGATCCTGATGCGACAAGTCTTTTCTATATTTGAAAAACGGGTTTGATCAGCGGATTGCTCCCTTCAATCACCGGCCGCCTAGATAGGGTGCCAATGATTGATCATCGTGGAATAGAGGAGGAACAGCAGAAATGAAAAAGGTGCGCAAAGCCATCATTCCGGCAGCAGGACTTGGAACGCGGTTTTTGCCCGCGACAAAGGCGATGCCAAAGGAGATGCTTCCGATCGTCGATAAACCGACGATTCAATATATTGTGGAAGAGGCGATGGCATCCGGCATTGAGGACATTATCATCGTCACCGGGAAAGGGAAGCGGGCGATTGAGGACCATTTTGACTACGCGTTTGAGTTGGAACAGATTCTCAAGCAAAAAGGGAAGCTAGATCTGCTGGAGAAAGTGAAAGAGCCGTCGAAGGTCGACATCCACTACATTCGCCAAAAGGAGCCGAAAGGGCTGGGGCATGCGGTTTGGTGCGCGCGCAATTTCATCGGGGACGAGCCGTTTGCGGTGCTGTTAGGTGACGATATCGTCCAAGCGGAAACGCCTTGTTTAAAACAGCTCATTGAGCAGTATGAACAGACGTTCAGTTCGGTGATCGGCGTCAAGCGCGTGCCGGAGGAAGAAACGCATCGCTACGGGATCATCGACCCGCTTGAGCAGCAAGGACGCCGCTACCAGGTTCGTCGCTTCGTGGAAAAACCCGCTCCGGGCACGGCGCCGTCGAATTTGGCGATCGTCGGACGATACGTGTTGACACCGGAAATTTTCTTGTTTTTAGAGAAACAGGAAGTTGGCGCAGGTGGGGAGATTCAGCTCACGGATGCGATCGGGCAGCTCAACGAAATTCAACGTGTCTTTGCCTACGAGTTTGTGGGAAAACGGTACGATGTCGGAGAGAAGCTCGGCTTTATTGAAACGACGATCGAGTTTGCCTTGCAAAATGAAGAGTTGCGCGCCGATTTGCTTGCGTTTTTGGAGCGGATTGTAGCGGAGGCGAAGGGATCAGTCAGCTAATTCAATATCGGTGCTAGTGCATGGAATTGCGGCTATTACGGGCAGGAAATAGGGGCCAGTGACGATATGGTGCCTACAGTAAAAAAACCGTTATTCGTTGTCCGTTGGCCGCTCTCCTCTAGGAGGCTGGTGAAAAACGGTTGTTTCTCTTGAGCAATGGGGATGTTTGAAAGGCGCTCCTGATGCGACAAGGCTTATCCATTTGAGAAACGGGTTTGATCAGCGGCTTGCCCCCTTCAATCACCGGCCTTCTAGATGGCGGGCGAAAAACCGCTGGCACACACCAATCAGCGCACTTTCATTCAGAAAAGAAAACTGATTCTGCAACGCTTCTCTAATTGAGAAATGAGTGAAATCAGTAGTATTTTGCACGAAATCACCGGCTTCCTAGGAGGGCGATGAAAAACGGCTGCCACGAGCAAATCAGCGACATATCGCCAAAAAAGAAGGCTGATTTCGTTAGGCTTTTCTAACTGATAAATAGATGGAATAGCAGTATTTTCCACGAAATCACCACCCTTCTAGGCTGGATTGCAACATCCGCTTGTACGGTGAACCGTGTGCTCTGACGCATGGCGGCCTTACAAGTCGGAGCAGCACGGAAAAACCGATTGCCCGGCGTGTGTTCGCTTCGTGAAATTTTTGTCGAAATGTTCGTGTTGTTCCGCGAAAATGGGACGTTTACAATGAAATCAGAACAAATGTTCTTTATTGGATTCGTTGCCATATAAAAGGAGAGGGCAGGTGGACTCGGTAGGATTCGAGCGTTTGAGATTGAACATTTCAAAAACATTTGGCGCATTCAATTGGACGAGCTAAAGAGTATCAATTTGTTTAGTGGGAAAAACAATGTTCGGAAAACGACGATTTCAAGTTCCGGGTGTATTTTTTCTCAAGATCATTAACACGCGGGGCGATCATATAGACCGAAAATGGCCGCAAGAGGAGGGTAGGTATGGCTCGCATTCGCATTGAGCATTTTGGGCCAGTGGGGCTGTTTGATGAGGAGATTACCGATGTAACGATTTTGATTGGTCCTCAAGCGAGCGGAAAAAGTACGATTAGCAAACTGATTTTTTTCTTCCGCTCTATTCCGGATGAATGGGTAAATTATTTGCTTTCGTCCCGACAAACGGATGAGCACAGCCCGTTTTTTGAGTTCAATAAATATCTTAGGAGAAAATTTGTCGGTTACTTTGGAACGACAAAACATATGAAACCGTTTCACATTCGTTATGAATATAGTGACGGAAAATTTGTGCGTCTTGACTTGAAAGATGGTTATGTGCAAATCCACTTTAGCGATTCCTTGAAAAAGGGGATTTTAGAGACGTTCAAGCACGTTATTCAGCTAAAAAAAGAGACGCAATATCAAGAGCGGCTGTTGACTGATTTTTGGAATGTCTCATCTTGGAAAGCGCGGCAACAAAGTGTTGTGGAAACAATTAAAACGTCTATTGATGAAGTATTTGGCGATTCGAAAACATCGATCTTCATTCCGGCAGGTAGAAGTTTAGTCGCGACGTTGTCCGATCAGCTGCAAGATATTAACCCACGGCAACTCGATGTCTTGACAGAACAGTTTATCGAACGAATTAACTTGCTGAAGAAGATGTTTTCGCAATCGTTTGAGGAAATTGTCGAGGATCGGAAAAAATTTTCGACAGAGAAAATTGACTTTGAGGCGATTCGGTTTGCCATTGATATTATTGAGCGGGTGATGAAAGGAAAGTACATGTTCTCTGACCATGGAGAAAAAATCTTTTTTAATGAAAGAGAGTATACAAAGCTAAAATTTTCATCCTCAGGGCAACAAGAAGTAGTGTGGATTTTGTTGCTTATATTCACGGTTATTTTGGAACGGCGACGAGTGTTTATGGTTATTGAGGAGCCTGAGGCTCACTTGTACCCGAGCGCGCAAAAAGAAATGGTCGCCTTGTTTGCATTATTGCTAAATGCGACGGATAATACGCTAGTGATTACGACTCATAGCCCATATATTTTATCCGCTTTCAATATTTATTTGTACGCGGCCAAGATGGGAGAAAAGCTGGATCGACGCGCCGATCCGATTGTGGACCGAAAGCTGCGCCTTTCTCCGGAGCGGTTAAAGGCCTACATGCTGGAGAGCGAGGGAGGGAGATTCCGCTACCGAAGCATTATCGATGATGAATTACGGTTGATTCAGGCCGAAGCGATCGATGAAGCATCATCTGCGATCAACCGTGTACTTGATGAGCTCATGGAGGCGGAGGAAGCGGGGGAGTAAACATGTGGGTTGTAGAATGGGAAAGTTGTTTGCAATATTGCGACCATCGAAAATTAGCTGTTGTTGAGGAAAACGGAAGAGGGGTTCGTTTCGTCAACAAGAAGGAAAAGAGGGTGGCCCTGTACCGTGTAGACGGTTGTCTGCTTAAAGAGGGGGTAAAATGCGATTTTTTATTTTTAGTGATAGAAGGAGATCGGGCATTTTTCATCGAACTAAAAGGGTCTGACCTTGAGAAAGCCGTACACCAGATCACCCGAACAATTGAACAGTTAGGGAAATGGTTGCCTGGATATATATTCGAAGGGAGAATCGTGACTACCCGTGTGAGGACGCCCGCTTTGAAATCGACTTATTTGATTAAGCTGGAAAAAATGTTGAGGAGAACGGGCGGGACATTAGTGGTAAAGGCCAAGTGGGACGAGGTAAACGTATAGGGCAGGAAAGAGGCAAACGATATGGATGATTACCGGCTAAAACGGATTTATACCCCGGCCGAACGCGATGATGGCATCCGCATTCTCGTTGACCGCCTTTGGCCGCGGGGCGTGGCGAAAAGCGAGGCGCACCTTGACCGATGGATGAAGGCGATCGCCCCAAGCTCGGAATTGCGGCAATGGTTCGGCCATCGGCCCGAGCGGTTTACCGAGTTTGCTAGGCGGTACGAGTGGGAGCTTACGACAGACGGGACGAAGCAGGCGTTGGTGAAGGAGCTGCTTTCGCTTTCGGGAACGGTGACGCTGCTTTATGCGGCGAAAGATGAGCGATATAACCATGCTGTTGTGCTGCGGGAATTTTTGCATCGGTGCGGCCATAACGGAGCATATGGGAAGCGGTGCGAACAGATGGAATGACGATAACGATCAACCTTGGCGGGAGGGATGAACGGTGATACGCGCCATGGTCGGCGATTTGACGAAGGTGGAAGGGATCGAGTACATTTGCAATGCCGCCAACGGCATCGGGCCGATGGGCGGCGGGGTGGCGGCGGCGATTCGCCGAGCGGGCGGACGCGTGATTGAGGAAGAGGCGATCCGCATCTGCCAGGCGCAAGATCCACAGCCGGGCGATCTGTATGTGACCGGAGCGGGAACGTTGCCGTTTCGCGGCGTGATTCATCTTGTGACGATGAAGCAGCCGGCAGGAGAGACGTCGTATGCGATCGTTCGCCAATGCCTCGAGCGGCTGGTCGCGCACTGCCGGGAGCACGGGATCAAGAAGGTGGCGCTTCCGGCGCTCGGGACAGGTGTCGGGGGTCTTGACAAAGAAAAAGTGGCGCGGTTGTTTGTCGAGGTGCTCGCGCCGGTAACGGATGTGGAGTTTGTGGTCGTGGACATCGATGAGTCGTTGATCCGTCACATTCAGCCAGATGAATAAGGAAGAAAAAGGGCCTTGACAACGCTTGGCCCTTCTTTTTTGGCAAACAATAACGGGTTTCACAATTCTCCATATCATATTATAATATAACACACAAACGAGTTTCATGGACTTCCTTGTCTAGCCTAGGAGGTGGCGCTGCCATTCCTGTCCGATGAATGGGAATTGGGGAAAAGGAAGTCAACGAGCGTTTCCTGCGCAAGCCTGTTCAGGGACAACAGCCAAAAACAAGGCGCACGGCGTTTTTGGCAACGCCTGGAGGGATGATGATGCTGTTCCAATCACCGACATTGAAGACATGTCAAGTGTTAGTCGATGAATTCCGCTTGGCCCCACAGCCGTTTGAGCCGCAAAAATTGCGCTTTGCGGGTGTTGGGGATCGAGACGTTTATAATATTTCCGCGCCGTTTGCAGATGACGGCGAGTTGGTCATCGCTGGCCGCGTTGAATCGCGGGACAGCGAACAGTCGGAAGTGTACTTTTTCGTGGAGCGCGATGGGGTTTGGATTCCGCGCGAAGGAGCGCCGGTGTTTGCCTTGCAAGATCCGTTTGTGGCGCGCATTCACGGCCAGCTTGTGTTTGGTGGGGTGGAAACGTTTCCGCATCCGGTGTTCGACGGCGAGTATTGTTGGCGGACGGTCTTTTACCGCGGCCCGAACATCCGGGGGCTGAAACCGTTCGCGCAGGGGCCGGACGGGATGAAAGATATTCGGCTTGTCGAGCTGAAAGACGGCTCGATCGGCGTTTTCACCCGGCCGCAAGGGGAAAAGGGCGGACGCGGAAAGATCGGCTTTACCCGCATTTTTTCGCTCGATGACTTGACGCCGGACGTCATTGAAGCCGCTCCGCTGCTTGACGCCCAATTCACCGATGAGGAATGGGGCGGTGTGAATGAAGCGCATTTGTTGGCCAACGGGCTTGTTGGGGCGCTCGGCCATATCGCCTGCTTTGACGAGCACGGCAACCGCCATTACTATCCGATGGTGTTCGTATTGAATCCGGAGACGATGGAGCGCTCCGAGCTGGAATTGTTGGCGCTTCGCTCTCACTTTTTGGATGGGCCGGCGAAGCGGCCGGATTTGACGAACGTCGTCTTCAGCGGCGGCTTGATCCGCAAAGGCGACGGCACCGCCGAGCTGTACGCCGGTGTCGGCGATGCCGAGGCACAAAAAATTTCCTTGATCGACCCGTTTGTCAAGTACGAGGCGCAAGAACTTGATCGGATGTATGCTTCTGTCTAAACGGAAGATGAAGAAAAAAAGGATCGGCATTAGTGGGCAGACCTTTCATGAGAGCTGTTTCCAGCCGATCCTTTTCTATATTGTCCGGCGGATTTCTTTTTCGATTTGTTGAATCTGTAATTCGTCCAATGATTCGGAATATAGTAGAATGGGAATGACCGAAACGGGTGTGATCTATTCAGCAACCATTACGACAGCTCAACGAGGTGAAATACATCCGATGAACGAACGCCAGAAAGAAATTTTACGGATCTTATTATCGGATTCGAACCAATATGTTTCTACCCAGCACCTAGCTGACGTGATTGGCTGCTCGGAGAAAACCATTCGGAATGACTTGAAGGTGATTGAGTCTGATCTGTTGCAGCATACGAATGCGTATTTAGAAAAAAAACCTGGGACTGGGGTCACCTTGCACATTCATGAGGGGGAGCGGGAAAAATTATACCAACGGTTATATAGTACAACTCGCTTGATCGATAGCCAAGAAGATCGTTTAATGGAAATGGCTTATGAGCTGTTGCTTGGAACGAGTCATGTCACTTTGCAATCGTTGGCCAATCGATACTACATGCCTAAGAGCGTGCTAAAAAAAGAGCTGCATCAACTGGAGCAATGGCTCGAAAAGTACGGGTTGCGGCTCGTTTTAAGGAAAAAATTGGGGCTGATCATCGATGGAAGTGAACGGAATAAACGGGCCGCTGCCGCCAATCTTTGCGAACTTGCCGGTTCCTTCACCAATCGCTCTTTTGTGAAAAAGCAATTTCCTGCCCATGAAGTATCGGTGATTGAAAACGTGCTCAGTGAGATCGAAGTGCCGCACCATATGACATGGATAGATGAAACGAGGGAAAGCCTGTTAGTTCATACGTTGATTGCCTTGAAACGAATCAAAATGAACAAGCCGATTGGCCCTGTATCGAACAAGGACGGGATTCAAAAAACAGATGAGTATGCATGGATGGTGGGGTTTGTAAAACGATTAGAGCCCTATTTTGCTCTTCGTTTTCCAGAAGAGGAAATTACCTTGTTAACGATCCACTTGTTAAGTGCTAAATTGCGATACTCGCCGTCCAAAGAAGTGGGGATATTGTTCGAGAACGAGCAGTCTATCCATTTTATTGTCCAGTCTTTGATTGATTGCATGTCCCGTTTAACAGGAATTGAGTTTGCGCTTGACAACGAACTGAAAGAGGGACTATTTCTCCATTCAGCGGCAGCTTTCCATCGTTTGATTCACGGGTTGCCGATTTCGAATCCGATGGTCAGTGAGATTAAAAAAGCGTACCCTTATATGTTTGATCGAGTGATTGCTGCGGTGACTGAGCTGAACTCCCAGCTTCCGTACAAGATTCCTGAAGAAGAGGCTGCTTATCTTGCTTTACACTTCCAGGTTTCTTATGAACGATTGAAAAAAGTTAATGCACAACATCAACATGTCCTAATCGTTTGCCAACTCGGGATTGGCATGTCGCAGCTGATTCAAACGAAATTGGAGAGCCATTTTCGCGATTTGCATATTGTTGGGAGTGTCAGGAAAGAGGAAGTGGATCGTTATGTGCAGCAGCAGCGTATTGACCTTATTATATCTACGGCACCTTTAACAACCAGTGGTGTGCCGGTTATCGTCATTTCTCCTCTCCTGCCGAAAAGCGACCTTAAGAAGGTTGAACGTTTTTTGAAATACCGCTACGATCAAGACCCTAAGACGGATCAACTAGCGCTTTTTTCTTTTTTACAGTCAGGGGTTATCGTTCTTCAGTTAGAAAAGGAACACCGATATGAGGTGATTGAGGAATTGGCAAGCGCCCTGAATCAATTCGGTTACGTAGAGGAGCAGTATATTCATAGCGCGATCATTCGAGAAAAAACAGCAGCTACTACCATCGGTTCGGGTATGGCCATTCCGCATGGCGACCCGCGGTTTATTCGGCAATCATCCATCGCTGTCGCCACGCTAAAACAACCGCTCGATTGGGGAGGAGAGAGCGTTCAGCTCGTCTTTTTGCTCGCTGTAAAAGAAAAACGTGGGTCGACGAAACAGTTGTTTCGGGAATTATCATGGTTGAGCGAGCATCCGGACATGGTGCAAAAACTAGTGAAAGAGACAACCCGTGAGCAATGGCTCAAGGTGCTTCATTTGTGTTTGAAAGCCATGGACTGAGTGAACAGAAGTCGTTATTTTGACAAAAAACAACGTTTTACCGCATATTTCGGTAAAAATTCGACCTTTTTACAAGCGAATTTCCTTGTATAGTAAAGATGAAAACGGTTACTGAAGCAGAGAAAGGGGAATTCGCATGAAGGTGTTAGCCATCACTTCGTGCCCAAATGGCATTGCTCATACGTATATGGCCGCCGAAAATTTGCAAAAGGCGGCGCAGAAACTCGGGGTCGAAATGAAAGTAGAGACACAAGGCTCCATCGGTGTGGAAAATGAGCTGACGGAGCAAGAGATTCGTGAGGCGGACGGCATTATTATCGCCGCTGATAAGACGGTGGACAAGTCCCGTTTTGTCGGAAAAAGATTGATCGAAGTCGGTGTTCAAGAAGGAATCCGCCATCCGGAAAAATTAATCCAGCAGTTTATAGACGGAACTGTACCGGTATACAAGCCCAATCTGAAATCAGTCGAACAGTATAAGAAAGAAATGAAGTCGAAGCAAAACCCTATTTATCGTCATTTAATGAATGGAGTATCGTACATGATTCCGTTTGTTGTGGTCGGCGGATTGCTGATTGCTTTGTCGTTAGCCATTGGCGGTGATCCGACAGGAGAAGGCTTGCAAGTGAAAAGTGAATTTTGGAATACGGTATTAAGTGTCGGTAGTGTTGGATTTACCTTCATGGTTCCGATTTTAGCGGGATTTATCGCGATGAGTATCGCGGATCGTCCGGGATTGGCGCCTGGAATGATTGGCGGTTATATCGCCGCTAACGGCAGTTTTTATCATAGTGAGGCAGGGGCTGGATTTTTAGGTGGAATTGTTGCTGGATTTATTGCTGGATATGTAGCGAAATGGTTGAAATCGTGGAGTGTACCCAAAATGATTCAACCAATTATGCCCATTTTAGTGATCCCGATTTTGTCAACATTTGTGGTCGCAGCGCTGTTTATCTATGTGATTGGCCAACCGATCTCAAGCATGATGGGCGGGCTTACTCACTTGTTAAATAATATGCAAGGGACCAGCAGCATCGCTTTGGCGCTGATTTTGGGCGCGATGATCGCCTTTGATATGGGTGGTCCGGTGAATAAGGTCGCTTTCCTTTTTGGCGCGACGATGATTGGGGAAGGCAACGTCTATATTATGGGAGCCATTGCAGCTGCCATTTGCATTCCGCCTCTGGGCATGGGAGTGGCGACGCTATTAAACAAGAAAAAATATGAGAAAGAAGAGCAAGAAGCAGGGAAAGCAGCTTTGGCGATGGGACTTGTCGGTATCACTGAAGGTGCAATTCCATTTGCGGCGAAAGATCCGCTGCGGGTGATCCCGTCCATTATGGTTGGTTCGATGGTTGGAGCGGCCATTGCTATGGTAAGTAAGGTTGGTGATCATGTGCCGCATGGAGGTCCTGTCGTGGCTGTGTTAGGAGCGGTGGACAACTGGATCATGTTTTTCATTTCTATTGTTATCGGTGTGATGGTCACTGCCTTGATGGTGAACATGTTGAAAAAAGATGTTCAATAGCGGTAGACAAGTAGTGCAGAAGGAAAGGGGATTGGTTACGATGACATTATCCGATTTAACAAGCCTAGAGTTGATTGACATTGAGCTACAAGGAATCACAAAAGAGCAAGTGATTGATGAACTAATCGGAAAGTTAGATCGCGCAGGAGTAATTGAATCCGCTCGGAAATTCAAAAAAGCGATCATCAAGCGGGAAAAAGAAAGTTCGACAGCGATCGGTTTTTCGATTGCGATTCCGCATGGAAAATCAAAAGCGGTGATCAAGCCGGCTGTTGCTTTCGGATTGCAGAAAAATGGTGTGGATTGGGACGGTTTGGACGGTACACCGGCTAAACTTATCTTTATGATCGCTGTTCCCGAAGAAAGCGCGGGCGATGAGCATCTTAAAATTTTACAAATGCTGGCGCGCAAGCTGATGGATGAAACGTTCCGGGAACAGCTACTGACCGTGCAAACGAAGGAAGAGGCCTACAACCTCTTGCAAACAATCGGTTAAGTAAAAAGGCCTCCCATTGCCCCGTCTGAAGCCATCAGGTATACTGAGAAAAAAGGGGAATGGGGAGGGGCCTTCGTTGTCTTTGCCGCTTGCTTCTGGTGTGTCGTATGAGCGCTATTGGGTCCTGCGTGAACAAAGCGATGATCGTTTAGAGTATATTGATGGGGCCGTGTATATGACCCCGTCGCCAAGCGTTCGGCATCAGCTCATCTCGAGCCGCCTTCATTTTCCGTTCAGTTTGTTTTTTCGAGGAAAGCCGTGCGATGTGTTGGCAGCGCCGCTTGATGTGGAACTGGTCGATGAGCAAACAGGGGCACGACATGTGGTGGTTCCGGACTTGACGGTCATTTACGGCGAAAAAGGGCTGGATGGAGCGAAGTATATCGGGGTTCCGCCGTTGATCGTCGAGATTCTCAGTCCGTCGAACCAGGCGCATGATCTTGTCACAAAGTTCAATTTGTACATGGCGTGCGGTGTCCATGAATATAGGATAGTCAATCCGATGAAACAGGCTGTGACGGTGTATGTGCTCAATAAAGAACGGCTCTATGAGCAGGCGGATGTTCAAGTGAAAACAGGAACGGTTCGCTCTATGTATTTCCCCGGGTTCGCAATCGATATGGCCGAGTTGTTTCATTGATAAGATGCCGAGAGGATGGCTTGAAAGCGAACAGCGTGGGAGCAATCCCACGCTGTTTCTATGAAAATTCCACACCGACGATCCATGGTTTTCATGCTTGGGTGAAGAGCACCCCATTGCCTATGGAATGGATTGAGGCGGCGTTCATCGCCCGCGTGATGTCCCTTTATGGCTGCTTTTGCCGCTTTTCCCGCTCTTTCACTTTTTCTTCCATCCGCTTTAGCAATTTCTCCCACGGGTTTTCCACTGTTTTTTTCTTGCGCTTTGGCTTTTCTTCCGTCATGATCAGGCGCCTCCTTTCGCTGCGGCGGATAAGGCGAGCAAGTCGCGCAGTTCATCGTCGGACAGCTCGGTGATCCACGCTTCGCCTTCGGTGATCACATCGGCGAGCGCTTGTTTTTGTTCCAGCATCTCGTCAATTTTTTCTTCAATCGTCCCGGTTGTGATCAGCTTATGGACGTGGACGAATTTCGTCTGCCCGATGCGGTAGGCGCGGTCGGTCGCTTGGTTTTCGACGGCCGGGTTCCACCAGCGGTCGAAATGGATGACGTGGTTGGCGGCGGTCAAGTTGAGCCCGGTGCCGCCCGCCTTGAGCGACAGCAGGAAAATCGACGCGTGTTGGGCTTGAAACTCCTCCACCATTCGGTCGCGCGTTGGTTTCGGGACGCCGCCGTGCAAAAACAGCACCCGCTCATCCAACAGGTCGGACAGCAGCTCTTGAATCATTTCCCCCATCCGGACATATTGGGTGAAAATCAGGCAAGACTCGTTGTTCGCCCGAATTTGCTCGACGAGTTCAACGAGTTTTTCCAGCTTGTGCGATCGTTCGACCAGTTGGCGCGGTTGGCGTTCTTTTAAATAGAGCGCTGGGTGGTCACAAATTTGCTTGACGCCGTTTACCATCTGCAAAATCAACCCGCGCCGCGCAAACGGGCTCGCCGCTTTCGCCCGTTCGAGCGTGTCGTTGACGAGCTGCTCGTACAAAGCCGCCTGCTCCGCGGTGAGCGGACAGTATTCTTTTTGCTCGATTTTATCCGGCAAATTGAGGGCGACCGCTTCATCGGTTTTCGTCCGCCGCAACAGAAACGGACGGATGAGCGCTTGGAGCGCCGCTTTTTTATGGGCATCCCCCTCTTTTTCAATCGGACCGGCAAACCGGCGTTCGAATTCGGCGGCGCTGCCGAGGTAGCCCGGATTTAAGAAGTGGAAAATGCTCCAAAGCTCGCTCAAACGGTTTTCCACCGGCGTGCCGGATAGGGCGATTTTATGGTTGCCGTTCAAGCGACGGATGGCGCGCGCCTGCTTCGTCTGGGCGTTTTTGATGTTTTGCGCTTCATCAAGGCAAATGGCATGCCAATGGATCTGTTTTATATCGTCATGATCCAAATGGGCAAGGGGGTAGGACGTAATGACGAGATCAGCCTCCCTTGCCGCCTGCAAAAAGGCATCGTTTCTCGCCCGGTTCGGCCCATGATGCACGTAGACGCGCAAAGTGGGGACGAAGCGGGCGCATTCCTTCTGCCAGTTGCCGATGACACTTGTCGGGCAAATGAGAAGCGCTGGCGCGTTCGGGCGCTCGGTGTCGTTGACGTAAGCCAAATAGGCGAGCAGCTGCACCGTTTTGCCGAGCCCCATGTCATCGGCCAAGCAGGCGCCGAAGCCAAATCGCCGCAAAAAGACGAGCCAGTCGACGCCGCGCTGCTGGTACGGACGGAGCACGCCGCGAAACGATGGCGGCACGTTCGCGCGAGGGAGCTCATCGATCGTTTGCAGCTGGCGGATCAGCGCCCGGAATTGGTCATGAACGTCGATCTCGATGGGGATCTCTTCATCCATTGCCTCCTCGCGTTCGTTGGCTTCCGCCAATAACGTTTGCGCGACGACGTCATGAATCGGCACCCCTTCTTTTTTCGCCTTCTCCATGAGCGCTTGGGCGCGACGGACTAAGGCGGGATCGAGAATGAGCCATTGGCCGCGCAGACGGATGAGGCGCCGTTGTTGTTCGGCTAGCGCGGCAAACTCTTCTTCCGTCCATTCGATGCCGTTGGTGGCCACTCGCCAGTCAAACTCGGAGAGCCGTTCGAGTCCAAAGAGCGATTCCGTGCGGACGGAAGGGGACAGCTTCGCTTTAATCGACAGCTGCGCCTGGCGGATGTCATGCCACCAGTCAGGGAGCAGCAGCCTCACCCCCGCTTCCGTCAGCTTTACGCTTTCTTCCGATAAAAAGCGCCACGCTTGGTCATCGGACAATTCACGAAGCAAAGACTCGTTTTCATCGCCAAGCCACGGCACGATCGTCTGAATGCGGTGAATGGCCCTAGCGACCGATGATTCATATGGACGCCAAGCGCGCGGCAGACGATCAAGGGGAGCGATGACGCTGTCATCGAGGGCGAGGGCTACCGGCTCGAGCGTCCATAATTCCCCGTCCTTCTCAGGTTCGGTAAGGCGCAGGCCGACGGTAAACGGCGGTCGGTCGCCGAGCCAGCCGATTTGTTCGAGCCAGTCCTCCTCTGTTCCGGTCCATTGGTCGCTCTGAGCGGCGATCAATGGATACGCCCGAACGATTTCGCCCCAGAGGCGGCGGAGTTCCGGGCCGCGGGAGAGCCAGTCGGCGATCGCCAGCGACCGCCATGTGGCGACGAACGGATCGGGGTCATCGTCCGCGCCGCGCCAACGGGTGCGTCCCGCCTCGTTCCATGCGCCGCCTGTGTTTTTCCATAAGGAAGCATCAGGAAGGAAGCGGCGCTCGCGCACATCGTTCCAGATGTGCTTCGCCCACGCTTCCAAGCGGGCGGTGAATTCGTCTGCCCATTCAACGGCTGAAAAGCGTGAATGCGGACGCAACGCGAACCAAGTGAGCGCTTGCCAAGGCGATAACCGCACGATGTCGTTTTCGATTTCGATCATCGTGCCGTAAAACGTTTCTTCATGCCAGGCCAATAACGGTGAAACCCATGAAAAGGGATGGGTGGAACCGGAGAGCTCGAAGCATCGAAGCTCTTCATTCCACCGGCAGGAAATTTGAATCGTCTCCAATGCTTTCATGGAAGCAATTTTCCTTTCTTCAATTCTTCCTGAAACGCGCGCAGGCGCGCCGTCTGGGCGAGCAATTGTTCGAGATAGGCCTCCCATTGATCGAGCCGCTTGGTGGAGCGGTATTGAGCGCGCAACGTTTTCAAATAACGGACAGCCTTTTGGTAGCTCGAGCGGTTTTTCTCGTTGAGCAGCTTCACCACTGTGCGATGATATAACGGCATGACGAGCTCTGTCCCGCGCGCTTGCAATGTTTTGAGCATCGGCGGAGGCAGCTTATCGGCGGTGATGTTCGCCCATAAGAATAGATCCACCAGTTCCTGATCGCGTCTTTGTTTATACAAAAAATGAGTGTACTCGTTGACGCTGTATGGGAGGCTGCGCTGCAAAAACTCTTCCCATGCGCCCGGGCGGTTTCGGTGGCGGGCGTACATTTCGAACCAGTGCGCGGTTTCCTCTAAAAAACTGCTTCGGACGAAAGCCGGGATATGCGAAAGATAAAGCGGCCAGTCGGGCTTTATTTTTTCCCAGACGGCTTCAAACCGCTTTAGGAGGCCGTTTTGGATGAATCGTCCGAACCATTCCGCCAAAAACACGCCTGCCTGATCGGGGAACGCGCGGTAAAGCGCGATCGCTTCGTCGTCTTCGCCAAGCAGGAAGGAAAGATGAGCAGCCGCCATGGCGGCGCGGATGTTGTCTTGGCTTTTGGCGAGCTGAAGGAGTTCGGCCCGTTCTTCTTGGCGCCAGGCCGGCTTGGTAAACAGCGTTTCCCAGGCGGTGGTGTAAAGGTCATAACCGAACGATGCCAGCTCCCCTTCCCAAAACAGCCCATCGCGAACGTATAAAATCGTCTGTTCAACCAAGGCGTTGAGCGACCGCGGCGGCGACTGGGTGGAGAATGCTTCCAAGGCGGCCAAGGCGCGGCCAGCGACATAGTTGACGTCCTGATGCCACGAAAATTGCCGGTAAGAACCGAATCCGCCGTCGCTCCACCCTTGCGCCTCTCCGTACTCGCGAAGTTTTTCCAGCAAAAACAGAGCGGCGTGCAGCTCCCGCAACGGACGGGCGCCGGCTTGCCTTCCGTTGTTTTTGCCTAGCTTCGGGAGGAGCTGGAAAGCCAAGCGATACGGCCAGTTGGCTCCACTTTGCTGGCGCGCGAAAAAGTCTTCGTACTGTCGCTCAAATTGGTCCCACCAGTCTTCAACGGTTTCATGGGCAACGACCGGAAGGCTTGTCGTTTTCCCTGTTCGTTTCGCCGCCGGCGTGTTTGGTTCATGGGCGGCCGGTTCTTTCGGCGCGGCGCTGATTTGCCCTTTTTTCCAAAGGCGAAACAGTTCTCCGTTGTCAAAGACATTGCCGTAGACATAGAAAAATAACGCTAAAATATGCGGACATAACCCTTCCGTCGGACAAGGGCAGCGATGGCGGCGGGCGGCATTGGTCAAATCAAGCATAACTTCATGAGGGGTGATATCGGAAACGACCCCTTCCACTTCATGGCTGTTGACGATCATGACATTATAAACAAGGCCGCTTCTGGCTAGATCGCGCCCTTTTTGAATCAGATGATGGAAGATGGAAAATGGGAATTCCTTCATCAATTCGCTCGCCGCCTGTTGCAAGAGCGGTTTGGAAACGGTGGTTTGCAGCATGTCGGTTCGTCCTTTCCGTTCATTTCCCTATCACTCAATTATAGCATGTCGAGATGAAGAGTGCTATGCGATTCACGGTGGAAGCAACTGGCGTTTTGATGGGGGGCTACGAGGGTTGGTGATTGAATCCTAGATACGACTTTACCATCTCATTTCTCAACTAGAGAAACCTTGTTGCATCGGTCCTGCTTTTCGCGCGTTCTCCCATTGATGAAGGGCAACAACGGTTTTTCACTGGCCTTCTAGCGAGCCGGTCGATTTCATCGTGGGAAGACGTAGGAGAAAGGGATTGGAAACAATTCCCCGTTGAGCAAATTCCAACAAGATGGAGTTCGCTTCCGAAGCAAACTGTGAGTCAAGCGCTTGATATGCTTCCTGAGTTGGCCGGCTGGCTCGACAGCCGTTATGGAACGAAACACCAAAAGGCTGTTTGTGCCATTTTGGAAGAGGTTAGAAGCGAATTAGAGCATTGTTTCGCGTTGTTGGATGAATGGGGAACGGAGAGAAAAGAAGAGAAGGAAAAACGGTTGGTTTGGCAACTCGTCGGGTTGTTTGGTTTCCCCACTCCTTCCTCCGCTCATTTTTCTATGTACTGTGTTAAGGGTATAGAACAAGGGAAAGCGGTGGTTGATTGGATCGGCCATAATCGTACGGTGACATGGGATGTTCCGGAACGGGCACAGCCGCATCTTTTGCCCGGGATGTATATCATAGCCACGGCAGGTTGCCATGATGAGATGGGAGATCCAGTTCTCGTTTACCCGCCGGCTTTCTCTCCGTACTTGGAACCGTGGCTTCAAAAGTTGAAAGAGTGGTTGGACAGGGTGAAAAAAGAAGTGCCCGTGTCTCAAGAGCGTGTGCGCGCATCGGTGGATCGTTTAAGCCGCCGGCCGTAGACATTCCCGGTCAATGCGAAAGCGACCCCTGTCTCGTAAGCGGTCAAGGGTCGCTTTCGAGTGTTGCCATCGTCTCTCATCCTACGGTTTCAGCGGCGTGGAGGATCAAAATTGGATGTAGGCGAGCCGTTTGTTAGCCTCCTCGACGTCAAAGGCGTCCGGGTCGAAATCGTCGCCTTTCATATCAGACAGCCACTCGAGCCGTTCAATCAGTTCTGGGTCGGTAAGGGAGTCTTTGTTTGCTGCTGATTCGAGCAGCTCGAGATAACCATAGACGCCACCGCAATCCTCGGGAGGACACGCCCGTTTTCCTTTCAGGCAAGTGGCGCGTTCTAGCGGTTTGGAGAGCGTTTCAATCTTTTCGACGGTGATGTTGTGGCGCCAGTAATCACCAAAATCGTAAATGTACACAAATTTTTGTTTTTCTTCCGTCAACCATTGCTCAAGCGTGGTGCGGCGAGCGTCCTCGAGCGTTTTCGCGAACCCGTGCAAGCCCCAATCGTCGGGAATGCCGATGACGATCTCGCCGAATTGGAATTCATATAAATGTGCTTGCTCCCATCCCATCGCTTCTTGGATGACCAAATGAAGCTGGTCAAACGTGGCGTGCCCAGGCACAAGGACACGGCGCCAGATGGGCGGACGGAAGCCGCTTAATGAAATTTTCAGCTGGTAGGCGGTTTTGGAGCGGCGCGGTTTCTTCGGCGGTGAGCTTTTGCTTTTTGGCGCTTCCACCCAACGACCGCGCGGGCGGGCAGATTCTGTTGAACGGAGCTTCGTCATCAGTTCGTCAATCAAATCCATGAGTTTTTTTTCTTCCATGAATATCGATCTCCTTGTCGGCTTGTTTTTGTATACTTATAGTTTAAACTATTTTTTCAAAAATCAAAATCAGTAAGGCGATCGTGATGTGAGTAAAAGAGTTGTGGGTGACGTTCAGGAAGTGACAAGGATTGCGCGCCTTTGTTCGCAACCCTCGTCGGAGCCACTAAGCGAAGCGCGGTAGAAAAAAGCAGCTCTCTTGACTGACTCTAGGAGGCTGGTGAAAAACGGTTGTTTCTCTTGATCGATGGGGGAACGTGTGAAATGCGATACCGATGCGACAAGGCTTTTCTATTTGAGAAACAAGGTTGGTAAGCAGTCTGCTTCCTTAAATCCCCAGCCTTCTAGAAGGTTGGGGAAAAACCGCTGTTTGCCTTGATTGATGATGGAACGCGTGAAGAAGATGATGCAACCAGTTTTTCTATTTGAGAAACGATTCTGAGAAGCGGTTGCGTGAGTCAATCACCGGCCCCCTAGGAACAAGGACTTTTTTCTTTTTTGTGCTAACTATGGTACAATATAGACAACGGTGAGGCCGAATTTAAAAAAAGTAGGTGACGATATGGCGGCAGTGTCGAGGAACGCCCTTTGCCCGTGCGGAAGCGGGAAAAAGTACAAGCGTTGCTGCGGAAAGGATGAAGTGGTGTCGATCGATTCGTTGATTGAGCGGGAGTTAGTCGAATGCATGCACGATGTGCTGTTGTTTGCGTCAGAACGGTATGAGGATGAGATTGTCGAAGTGATTGCCGAACGCCCGTTGGAAGATCGACCGGAAGTGCTCGATTCGGCAGTGAGTTTATTTGTGACCAATTGGGTCATTTTCTGTCGTCCGGTCGATGAAAAAGGAACGACCATTTTTTCCGCTTATATGCGAGATCGGCGTTATGCCCGCTGGCGGCCGGCTGTACAGGCGCATGTGGCACGATGGGCAGGGACGGTGCCGTCATTTGATGAGATCATTCATTTCGATGAGGAACGGCGACAGTTGCTTGTCCGCGATCTGTTAAGCGGGAAAGAAAAGCGCGTCTACCTGTTGGCGGCGCAGGAATGGCCAGAAATGGAAGAAGGCGATGTGCTGCTCGGATGTCTTGTGCCGTACAACGAGGCGTTTACATATTTTTCCGCAGTGTTTCCGTTATTGAAACAAAGCAAGGAGCGGCTCGTTCGGGCGCTGCAAGTTGAGCAGGAGCGAAGCGGGAAAACGGGGGAAGAGTTTTTGCGCCACTCTTTCCCGCTCGCGTTGGATGCGGCGATCAGCGAGTTTTTATGGCAGCTGCTCGATCAGATGGAGTGGGACGACCCGGATGAAGAGGCGGTCATTCTTGAGCTGAAACGGCACGAAGCGGATGCACCTGCGTTGCTTCTTAGCCAGGCGACGATGTTTTGGCACATGTATTGCGCGCGCGAAGCGGTCGATATCGAGAATCCTGCCGTGTATGCGGCGGCGCTCCGCTTTTTTGCCGGACAGATGATCGAAGAAAATCGCATCAGCGAGGAAGAGGTCGCCAGACGGTATGGGGTGTCGGTCGAGGACATCGAATCGACTGCGATGGAGTTTCTTTTGTTCAGCCTTGAAACGTTCGACGAGGAGGACGATGAGGATGAGGAATGGTCTGATGACATCTGGTGGGACGATGACGCCGATTGGCTGGATGTAGCCATCGACGAATGGCTGGACAAGATGGAACAATTGCTTCGCCGCGACGGTTGGGATGCGGATCAAGTGAACCGGCTGATCGACGAGGCGATCAACAAGTGGAAAAAGGACGGATTGCTTCAAGGGGTGGATGAAGAGGAGTTGCGTGAAGAACTCGAGCACTGCGTCTTTGAAATGTTTGCTGAGCGCGGGTTTTTCTAAGAGGCAGGTGATGGAATCGTGGATATGGCTTCCTAGAATCGCTTCTCAAATAGAAAAAACTTGCAACAATGCACACTTTTATTCATCAACCAGAAGGAAATCACCGTTTTTCACCAACCTTCTAAGGCGGTTGTGGGAGTCAATCACCGGCTTCCTGGTAGATTATGTAAGAAAAACAAGAAAGTGTTCCCCGCTATATAACAGCGCTCGCGTTTTTTTTTTTTTTTTTTTTTTTGTTGACGGCTGTCGCACTGACGGGCATTGTGCGGAAATGGGGCGCCCGTTGTCGGAGGAACGCCTGCGTGGGCGCTTGTTCTGTCGAGCGGTTTTTCTCGCTGACAGACAGGAAATCCGCTTCGGTGCACGAACCATATAGTAGAATGAGAGACAGCCGGGAGGGAAGGTAGATGAAGCGGGGAGGATGGCTCGCCGCATGGTTTTGTTTATGTTGGATTGCGGCTTTGGCTTGGCCGACAGGAGCGGAAGGGGAGAAGGAAAAAACAGAACGGTTTGTCGTCGTGACCACGGATGAGGTCAACGTTCGCCAAGGGCCGGGCGTGCCGTACCGCTCCGTGGCGATCGTTCACCGCGGTGAGACGTATGCATCGGTCGCGGAGGAAGGCGGTTGGATGAAAATCCGTTGGAAATCAGGACAAATCGGTTGGCTCGCAGCCACGTACGCCGCTCCCGTCGAACGAATGGAGAAAGTGACAGTGGACAAGCTTCGTCTTCGCCAACAACCGCGTTTTGACGGGCGCGTCATCGGCTATTTGTGGCAGGGAGACCAAGTGGCTGTCATTCAAGAAGAGGGTAAATGGAAAAAAGTAGTTAGTGACGATGCCGTTGGCTGGGTGGCGGCGTCGTATTTGACCGCTGTTGAAGCAGCGGGTGCGGCGCAAACGGGCGTTGTGACCGTAGATTCATTGAACGTGCGAACGGCGCCGACATTGGAGGCGGAGCGGATCGGCCGGCTCGGTCAGGGAGATGGCGTCGAGATTGTCGCGGCGAAGCGAGGCTGGTATCAAATCAAAACGCGTTCGGGGCTGGAAGGTTGGGCGGTGGCGGAGTATATCAAAACGGATGGCAAGCAAGCGCCGGGCGCTGACAACGAAGACGCCGCCTCCGCCATGGCTGTGGAGGCTCGCTTCGCTTCTTTGTCCAAACAGGCGCCGGGCTCGTATATGTATTCATGGACGCGCGCACCGATTCAAGTGCTTGCCGGAAAAACGATCGTCCTTGACGCCGGCCACGGTGGCAAGGACGGCGGGGCGCAGAGCGCGGATGGCATCATGGAAAAAGCGCTGACGATCAAAACGGCGGAGCGGCTCAAACAAAAACTGGAAAAGCTCGGCGCCCGAGTCGTGTTGACGCGCACGGGGGATGATTACGTGCCGCTGTCGGCGCGCGTCGCCGCGGCCCGCCTGTATCAAGCCGATGCCTTTATCAGCTTGCATTACGACAGTGCAGAGGATCCGGCGGCCTCTGGCATCACTGTCTACTATTATGACCGATTTGCCGACTACGGTTTAGCGCAGTCGTTTCAAGGCCCGTTCTCGCAGCTTGCCGCGTTGCCGTTCCGGGGCGTTGCGTTTGGCGACTATTACGTGCTGCGGGAAAATGAACAGCCGTCCGTGCTGCTTGAGCTCGGCTATTTAAGCAACCGCTCGGATGCGGCGACAGCGGCGACCGACGGCTATCAGGAAGCGGTGACAACGGCGATTGCGGCTGCGGTAAAGCAGTATTTTGAATAAACAACGACGGACATCCGAGTTCGTGGGCTTGTAGAGTACGAGGGTGCGGTATACATGAAAGACATCGAGGCTTGGCGGTCTGTTCGTTGCTTATGATCGATCGGCTGTCATCAAGCGAACGGAAACACGCTGCGCAACCGGGGATTCTCCCGGTTTTCTTTTGGCCGCAGATAGTTCTCCGGCTCATGGTGCACACTTGTTCCCGTTGGGGTCTCCTTGCGCAACAAGAAGTCGAGAAAAGCAGTCTGTTTTCTTCAATCACCAACCTTCTAGGTGAAATGAGCGCCATCATTGGCTGATAGTGATGTTGGAAAAGGTTCATGGTCAGCTAGCGAAACATCCCCAGCTGGCGCGGGATGCCCCCGAAAAGTGAAGTGGTTGACAAAATAGTTAAAAAAGTATAATGTTTTTCATGGAAAAGCTCTTAGCCAGTGCGATCTGCCCTCCACCTAGGGATGAAAATCAACGGTATAATGGATTTTTAAAGATGATAACCGTTTAAATCACTGAAATGATATATATCAGAATACTCAATTTATTTTCTCGAAAATGGAAATGAGGGAGATTATGAAGGCACGGGATGTGGTATTGACGGGATTGATGCTCTTTTCGCTCTTTTTCGGGGCTGGAAACTTAATTTTCCCCCCGTATTTAGGAATGGAAGCTGGGACGGCGGTGTGGCCGGCGATCGCCGGCTTCATCATCACGGGCGTGGGGCTGCCGTTGCTGTCGGTCGCGGCGGTGGCGTTCGTCCAAGACGGCATCCGTTCGCTCGGTCAAGGTGTCCATCCGCTGTTTCGTTTCTGTTTTTCGTTGGCTGTGTATTTGGCGATCGGCCCGTTTTTTGGTATTCCGCGGGCGGCGAGCGTCGCTTACGAAATCGGGGCGAAGCCGTTTTTCCCTGCGAGCGGATCGCTTGTGATGTGGCTGTTTACCGGCGTCTTTTTCGCTCTTGTCTATTGGCTCAGTTTAAACCCGTCCAAGTTGGTTGATCGGATCGGTCAATGGCTGACGCCGATGTTGTTGCTGTCGATTGCTGTGCTTTGCCTCACCGGCTTGGTCCGGTTGGATGACCCGCAGGCCGAGCCGGTGGAAAAATATGCTTCGGCTCCGTTGGCCAAAGGGATGCTCGAAGGGTATTTAACGATGGATACGATCGCGGCTCTTGCCTTTGGCATCGTCGTCATTCAAGCGCTTCGCGACCGTGGAATCGATCGGCCGGCGCTGCAGGCGAAAGCGACGATTCAATCGGGCGTGATCGCGGCAGCGGGGCTTGCGCTTGTGTATGCCGGCATTGCCGGCGTGGGCGCGAGAATGGCTGGGGCCGGTTCGTTTGCGAACGGGGCTGAGCTGCTTTCGCATGTGTCCTCGCTTCTGTTTGGTAGCGGCGGAAAGGTGCTGCTCGGGGTGATTGTCGCGCTGGCTTGCCTGACGACCGCGATTGGCTTGGTGGCCGCTTGTGCGCAATATTTTCACGAGCTGACTCCGGCTGTATCGTATCGGGCTTATGTCACCGCGCTGACCCTCTTTAGCTTTGTCATGTCCAATCTCGGGTTAAACGCGCTGATCGCTGTATCCGTTCCGGTGTTGACGATGTTGTATCCGTTGGCGATTGTGCTCGTCGTCTTGTCGTTTTTCCACCGCTTTTTCCGCGGCTCGGCGAAAGTGTACGGTATGGCGCTGCTGTTTACCGGCGTGTTCAGTCTGTACGACGGGTTCAAGGCAATGGGGGTGGAAACGGCGTGGCTTGAGCCGCTTCTGTCTTGGGCGCCGCTGTTTTCCGTTGGGCTTGGTTGGGTGGTGCCCGCGCTGATCGGTGCTGTGCTTGGTTTTCTCATCGATTGGCCGACCGTTATGAACCGAAAACACGCCGCATAACCGGGGCTGCACTGCACCTCGGTTTTTTTTTTTTTTTTGGCACATGTTGGCGGTCGGACGGAAATCGTGAAAATCGACAAGCGATTCGCTATAATGAGTACAAGCGACTACGGCCGCAAAGGATCAATAAAGGTGTGGAAAACGATGAACATCGCGATCGCAGGAACAGGATATGTGGGGCTCGTGACCGCCGCTTGTTTGGCGGATAAAGGGCATAGCGTCACATGTGTGGACGTGAATGCGGAAAAAATCCGCTTGTTAAACGACGGCGCCATCCCGATTTACGAACCGGGGCTGGAGCCGCTCATTGAGCGGAACCGCGCCCGCCTTCGCTTTGCAACTGATGACAAGGAAGCGTATCGAGAGGCGGAAGTGATCATGATCGCCGTCGGCACGCCCCCATTGCCGGACGGATCGGTGCGGCTCAACGACGTCTGGGAGGTGTTGCGCCGCATTGCGTTGACGGCGGAGCGCGACTGCTTGGTCGCCATCAAATCAACCGTGCCGGTCGGCACCGGAGATGAAGCCGCCCGCTTTTTGGCCGAGCATGCGCGCCATCGCGTGCGGTTTGACGTCGTTTCCAACCCGGAGTTTCTCTCACAAGGGACGGCGGTGCGCGATACGCTGCAGGCGCCGCGCATCGTATTGGGAGTGGATTCGGACCGCGCTGAACGGGCGATGAAGGAGCTGTACGCCCCGTTTGCGCTTCCGTATGTGGTCACCGACCGGAAAAGCGCGGAGATGATCAAATACGCCGCCAATGTGTTTTTAGCGTTGAAAATTTCTTATATCAACGAAATCGCGAACGTGTGCGAACTAACCGGTGCCGACATTGAGGCGGTGGCGGAAGGAATCGGCATGGATCCGCGCATCGGCCGCCGCTTTTTGCGCGCTGGCGTTGGCTACGGCGGCTCTTGCCTGCCGAAAGATGCGAACGCCTTGTATGCCCTAGCTGCTTCCTACGGCTATTCGCTCAAAACGGTTTGGGCGGCGATCGATGTCAACGAAAAGCAAAAGTGGAAGCTGATCGATAAGGCGCGTTCGTATATCGGCGACTTTCGCAACCAAACGGTGGCGGTGCTCGGCGCGGCGTTCAAGCCTGGCACCGATGATGTGCGCGAGTCGCCCGCCTTGGCGAACATCGAATGGCTCATTGCCGAAGGGGCAAACGTGCGCGTCTGGGATCCGGCTGCCCTAGGGCATGTCGCCCGCCGGTTCGGCGATGCGGTCGTCTGTTGCCAGACGATCGAGGACGCCATCCGCAACGCGGACGTTTGCTTGATTTTCACCGAATGGCCGGCCGTCCTGCAGTTTGACCTTGGCCGCTACAAGGCGCTCATGAACACGCCGCTGGTGGTGGACGGACGCAATTGCTATGACGTCAAACAAGCAGCGGCCGCCGGCTTGATCTATGAGTCGATCGGACGGCCGCTGGCGGGTGGGGCACTAGGCGTTTCGTTGCACGCTCCGGTCACAACTCAAGGAGAAACAGAAGGAGGCCGGTGAAAAATCGCTGCTTGCCTTGATCGATGATGGAACGCGCAAACATAGAGGCTGATGCAACAAGCTTTTTCGACTTGAAAAACAGTTCCGGCAAGCGGTTGCGCGAGTCAATCACCGGCCTCCTAGAAGGCTGGTGAAAAACGGTTGTTTCTCTTGAGCAATGGGGGAACACTTGAAAGGCGATCCTGATGCGACAAGGTTTATCTATTTGAGAAACGGGCTTGATAAGCGACTTGTCCCCTTAAATCATCGGTCTCCTAGAAGGCCGATGAAAAACCACTGATTCCGTTCATCAATGGGGGAACGCGTGAAAATCAGGACCGATGCAACAATGTTTTTCTAATTGAGAAATGACATGGTAAAGCCGTATAAATGGTTAAATCACCAGCCTCCAGACTCTCCTTGGGACCGGCAAGAAATATCAAGGAACAAGCGAATCAGGCGCGGCGTTGTTCGCCCTCGAGAAGGGAGCAGAGGAGGGAGGTGTGTGCCATTCGCCTTCGATTAGGGATATTCGGGGCAGACGATTCATTGCCGATCATTCAAGCAGTGGTAGAGGCGTATAAGGAATTCGTTTGTCTTCCCGTTGTTTATTGGTATGAAAGCGAAATTCTCGATTTAATTCGACCGCTTGCTTCAGAAGCGGATATGTGGTTGTTTTCCGGACAAGTGCCGTATTCGATCGTCAAGCAGTCCGGAGAGATCGAGGCGCCGCTGTTTTATGTGCCGCATATTGGTGCCAGTTTGTATCGGACGCTGCTACAGGTGCACTATACGAAACGGATTCCGGTCAGCCGGCTTAGTTTTGACACGTACCAACGCCGCGAAATCGAACGGCTGCTGGAAGAAGCGGGCATCGAGGAATCGATTCCATACGTCAAGCATTACGAGGGAGGAATTTCGGCTCAGGAACTGTCCGACTATCATTACCTCCTTTGGAAACAAGGGAAAACGGAAGCGGCGGTCACCTGTTTGCGGACCGCTCATCTCGAACTGGAGAAACTCGGGATGCCGGTGTACCGTGTATTGCCCGCCCGCTCAGCGGTGGAAGCGGTCATCCAAACCATCATTCGCACGGGACAGATGCTGCAGGCGCAAGATGCGCAAATCGCTGTGCAAATGATTGAAGTCGATGCGATGCAGGCCGTCTCCCCCGAGACCTTTTCGACGGATGACATGTATCGTCTAGAGATGAAAACAACGGAAAAATTGTTGCGGTATGCAAGAAAAGTTCAAGGATCACTGAAGAGCGCAGGGCCAGGCCGCTACGTCATTTTTACAACGAGAGGCGCATTGAAAGAGATGACCGCTGGCTATAAAACGATTCCACCGGCCGAAGAGATGGCCCATCTTTATGAGGAAATCGCAGCGTGTGGCATCGGCATCGGGCGAACAGCGTACGAGGCGGAAATTCAGGCGGGAAAAGCGTTTTTGCATGCGAAACAGCACGGAAGGGGCGCCTGGATGGCGGCTTTTGATGATGGGACGATCGCCGGTCCGTTGGGGGCAAGAGAACAAATCCGCTATTCGCTCGGCGGCGAGGAGCTGCGGGAGCTGGCAGAACGCACAAGGTTAAGCGTCGCAACGATCGGCAAACTGCAAGCGGTTTTGCGCAAGCGCGGCAACAATGAAATTGAAGCCCATGAGCTGGCGGCGTATATGCAAATTTTGCCGCGCAGTGCTCGTCGGATTTTAAAAGAACTGGAAGCTGCTGGTCTCGCGGAAGCCATTGGGGAGACGAACCCCTATCCCCGCGGTCGGCCGCGGAAAGTGTATCGCCTTTTTTTATAAAGTGAATCGGCTTCGGTCGTTTGTCGAAGCCGATTTTTAGTTGAAAAAAAACCATGTGTAAACGAAAAACAAAGGCGGGGAGCATCGCCTTGGAGAAACAGGAAAACCCCTGCTTGGCTGGGTTGGCAAAACGAGAACGTTTGGAAGAGAAATATTCAAATTATTCAGTTATTTACTATTTAAAAATTTAGAATAATTTGTTATAATTAAGGACATAACCGAAATTCATCCGTAAATCGCCGGAAAGAGGGGAAGTGGGTTGGTTCAAGGGGAACGTCTTTGGCGACGGCTGATGGAGTTGGGGGAGATAGGGAAACAGCCGAGTGGCGGGGTGACGAGGCTCTCGTTCACGGCTGAGGAACGGCGGGCGAAAGACTTGGTCGTTTCTTACATGCGTGAAGCAGGGCTGGCTGTGCATGAAGATGCGGCAGGCAACGTAATCGGACGGAAAGAAGGGACGAATCGAGAAGCCTCTGTTGTTCTCATCGGATCGCATTTGGATTCGGTTTACAACGGTGGGCGCTTTGACGGTCCGCTTGGAGTGCTGGCGGGCATCGAAGTCGTTCAATCGATGAACGAGCAAGGAGTGAAGACACATTACCCGATCGAAGTCGTAGCGTTTACGGACGAGGAAGGAGCGCGCTTTCGTTTCGGTATGATCGGCAGCCGTGCCATGGCTGGGACGCTGCCGCTGGAAGCGCTCGACTACCGCGATGCGAACGGAATTTCTGTTGCCGAAGCGATGAGGCGGGCGGGGGGTGATCCGAACCGCTTGCACGAGGCGGCGCGAAAACGCGGAACGGTGAAAGCCTATGTCGAATTGCACATCGAACAAGGGCGGGTGCTTGAGGAAGCAGGGCTTCCTGTTGGCATTGTCACCGGCATCGCTGGGCTGATTTGGGTGAAATTTACGATCGAAGGAAAGGCGGAACACGCCGGAGCGACGCCGATGTCATTGCGCCGTGATCCGTTGGTGGCAGCTGCCCACATCATGGCCGTGATAGAAGAGGAGGCGCGTCGGACCGGGACAACGGTCGGAACGGTCGGACAGCTTCATGTGTTTCCAGGCGGCATTAATATCATTCCCGAACGAGTCGAATTTGTGCTAGATTTGCGTGATTTGAACGCAGAGGTGCGCGACCGAGTCTGGAACATGATCGCTACGCAGGCAGAGAAGATCGCCGCTAGTCGGAACGTTCGTCTCATGATGGAGCGGCTGCAAGACATGCCGCCGGTGCTATGTTCTGAGGTGGTAAAACAGGCCGCGGAAAGGGCGTGCAAGCAGCTCGGGTATCCACCGTTTTGGCTGCCGAGCGGTGCGGCCCATGACGGGGTGCAGTTGGCTCCTCTTTGCCCGATCGGAATGATCTTTGTCCGCTCCCAAGACGGGGTGAGCCATAACCCGGCGGAATGGAGCACGAAAGAGGATTGTGCAGCGGGAGCGGCGGTCCTTTATCATACCGTATGGCAGCTGGCGCAAGCGGAATAACGAAAAAGATGAACAAAGGTTGTGGCGAATGTTGGAAAAAATTCACGCGACCTGTCTGATTGAGGATCATGGGGCATTTCCAGAGCCGAATTCGTCTTTGATCGACGCCTGACCAAAGGGAAGAACAAAGAACAGGAGGAGAACTCAGATGACAAGGGAAGAAATCAAACGACTCGTTGATGAAGTGAAAGCGGACGTCATCGCTTGGCGCCGCCATCTGCACGCCCATCCTGAATTGTCATTCCAAGAGGAGAAAACGGCGCAGTTTGTTTTCGAGACGCTGCAATCGTTCGGCCACCTTGAGCTTTCACGGCCGACGAAAACGAGCGTGATGGCGCGGCTTGTCGGCAAGCAGCCCGGGCGGGTCGTCGCCATTCGCGCCGATATGGACGCGCTGCCGATTCAAGAGGAAAACTCGTTTGAATTTGCCTCGAAAAACCCCGGCGTCATGCATGCGTGCGGCCATGACGGCCATACGGCGATGCTGCTTGGAACGGCGAAAATTTTTTCCCAGCTGCGCGATGCCATCCGCGGCGAGATTCGCTTTTTGTTCCAACATGCGGAAGAACTGTTCCCAGGCGGGGCGGAAGAGATGGTGCAAGCGGGCGTCATGGACGGGGTCGATGTCGTCATCGGCACACACCTTTGGTCGCCGCTGGAGCGCGGAAAAGTCGGCATCGTGTACGGGCCGATGATGGCGGCACCGGACCGCTTTTTCATTCGCATTATCGGCAAAGGCGGCCACGGGGCCATGCCGCATCAAACGATCGATGCCATCGCCATCGGGGCGCAAGTCGTGACGAACTTGCAGCACATCGTCTCGCGCTACGTCGACCCAATCGAGCCGCTCGTTGTGTCCGTGACGCAATTTGTCGCCGGCACGGCGCATAACGTCCTGCCCGGAGAGGTCGAAATCCAAGGGACGGTGCGCACGTTTGACGACACGTTGCGGCGCACGGTGCCGCAATGGATGGAGCGCATTGTCAAAGGCATTACCGAAGCGCACGGCGCCTCGTACGAGTTCCAATTTGACTACGGCTATCGCCCGGTGATCAACCATGACGAAGTGACCCGCGTCATTGAGGAAACAGCGCGCGAACTGTTGGGCGACGAAGCCGTCGCCCGCTTGAAACCGAACATGGGCGGCGAAGATTTCTCTGCCTTCTTGCAAAAAGCGCCGGGCAGCTTCTTTTACGTCGGCGCCCGAAACGAGGAAAAAGGCATCGTGTACCCGCACCATCACCCGCGCTTTACGATCGACGAAGACGCGCTCGAGATCGGCGTGCGGCTGTTTGTCGGCGCAACGTTGAAATTGTTGGCGGAAGCGGAATAGGCGCTTCCGCTCATCTCAAGAAAGGGGAGAGAGAATGAAGTCTATCCGTTGGCTGATGGTGCTGCCGTTTGTTGGCATGCTTGGCGGCATCCCATTTGTGAACAAGGTCGAACCTTACGTGTTCGGAATGCCGTTACTTCTCTTTTGGCTAGTTGCCTGGGTGATCGCTACGTCGGTCATTATGGCGATTGTGTATCGCTTTGATCCCGCGGTGAAGGAGGATGAGCAAACATGAATGCAGCGTTAGTCATTATTTTTGCGTTCTTGTTGCTTTCCCTTTATTTAGGTCTACAGGCGCGCAAAGGGAAAGATATGAATTTGGAACAATGGACCGTCGGCGGCCGCGGGTTTGGTACGATGTTTGTGTTTCTCTTGATGGCCGGCGAGATTTACACAACGTTTACCTTCCTTGGCGGGAGCGGTTGGGCCTACGGCAAGGGCGGTCCGACGTTCTACATCATCGCTTACGGCTGCCTAGCCTATGTACTATCGTATTGGATGATGCCGAACGTATGGAAGTATGCGAAAGAACATCGATTGATGTCCCAATCCGATTTCTTCGCTCGTAAGTATGATAGCCCGATGCTCGGCGTTCTCGTGGCGCTTGTGGGGGTTGTGGCGCTCATTCCGTACTTGGTGCTGCAATTGAAAGGACTCGGTATTATCGTGTCCCAAGCTTCTTACGGCACGATTTCCCCGACTGCTGCGATCTGGATCGGTGTGCTGGCGGTAACGATCTACGTAATGATTTCAGGCATTCACGGTTCGGCATGGACGGCGGTTGTGAAAGATATCATGATTTTGGTCGTGGCCGTCTTTTTAGGGATCTATCTTCCGTTCCACTATTACGGTGGCATTCAGCCGATGTTTGAGGCGGTCGAGCAGGCGAAACCTGGATTTTTAGCATTGCCAGACAAAGGGATGAGCGTCTCATGGTTCATCTCAACCGTGTTGTTGACGGCGCTTGGTTTTTATATGTGGCCTCATACGTTCGGCTCGATTTATTCGGCAAAAAGCGCCAACGTTTTTCGGAAAAATGCCATTGTTCTGCCGATTTATCAGTTAATCTTACTATTTGTGTTTTTCGTCGGTTTTACGGCTATTTTGCAAGTGCCGGGTCTCGAAGGTTCAGATGCGGATTTGGCTTTGTTGAAATTATCAGTGAAAACATTTGATCCATGGGTGGTGGGATTGATCGGTGCTGCCGGGCTGCTCACCGCCATGGTGCCGGGGTCGATGATTTTGATGACTGCATCGACGTTGCTTGTGAAAAATGTGTATCAAGTGTTTGCGCCGTCCGCAACGGACGAGCAAGTCGCCAAGTTGGCGAAATATCTCGTTCCGGTCATCGCCCTTGTTTCGTTGTACGTTACGTTTCGAGGCGGCGATACGATCGTGGCGCTGCTACTTATGGGATACAGTCTCGTGACGCAATTGTTCCCATCGTTTTTGTTCAGCTTGTGGAAGCAAAACTTTGTCACGAAGCAAGGAGCGTTTGCGGGCATTTTGGCTGGCGTCGCGACGGTTGCGTACATTACGTTATCCGGCAGCAGCGTCGGCACGTTGTTCCCATCGCTGCCGCAAGCGGTGCAAGACTTAAACGTTGGCATTGTCGCGTTGATCATTAATATGGTTGTTACCGTTGTTGTTAGTTGGATTCCGTTTCATACGGTGAGTACGAACGAAAGAAAACAAGTGATGTAAAGCGTTATCGCTTGAATAGGGATGATATGTGTAAGAGACGAAGGAAGGCCTCGGATTCCGTTGCCTTCCTTTTGGTTTGAATACCCCTTAAATCACCGGCCTCCTAGAGAGATTAGCGCGTTGAGAAAAAATGAAAATAAGAGCAAAACGGAGAAAATTATAGGAAAGGATGCAAAAAACGAATATGTAATCGCTTTCTGTATGTGTTTTTGCTTCTATTTGCTAAAAAAGAACGGTTTTTGGCGTTTTGACAACTTTGAATGGCAGGAGTATAATGAGCCTCAAATTGAATCATTCACCATTTATTCCCTATATGGATCGCTGAGTCCGATTTTATATCGGAGCGGGGGAACCAATCGTGGCAAGTGTGTCACATGGGGTGAATCCAGTTCGGGGCGTTTTTCTCTGAACTGGTAGGGTGACTCTCATCACCCGAATCCGTCAGCTAACCTCGTAAGCGTGTTGAGAGAGGGGGGATTTCCTATGGCTTTCTATAAGCAGTCAGGCATCCCCTGACTGCTTTTTTGTTCATTTTCAATAAAAATATTACATTTTTGTTGTTTTATGTTTTTGGTTGGGCCGTCGCGAGCAATCGGTTATCAAGTCCGTTCATACGATTGATGAACGACAAAGCGGATTTTTGCTTGGCGAAAGACGGGTGGCGAGAAGGAATTAACTTGTTTCAGTAAGATCGAGGATATTTTGCCCATCGATCAGCGAATGCACGCAACTGATAGAAATAATGAACAGTGCGGAGGGATGGCTGTGTGGGATGTGATGATGGTTGCTCTGCTTGTCGTCAGTTTTCTTCTCTTTTACGAATTTTCTAGTTGGTGCGATTCTGTCGTGAGCGGAGGAGAAGAACAATGATCTGGATCGTAGGTGTGGTGACACTCGGAATATTTGTTTATTTGACCTATGCCTTGATTTATCCGGAAAAATTTTAAGTCGTCATCAAGTTTCGGGATATGAGTGATTGCGTGTGAGGAGGAAAAAGTATGTGGAACGCCTTTTGGCAATATATCTTCATTTTCTTGTTGTTAATGGTGATTGCGATGCCGTTAGGCGCTTATATGTATGGGGCGTTTTTTAGAAAAGGGGCGATCGATCGCTTTTTTTCACCGGTGGAAAGGGTCATTTACAAATTGTCGGGCTTTCGTTCGCAAGAAGAAATGTCTTGGAAATCGTACGGTGCAGCATTGCTGGTGGTCAATGTCATATTATTGGGCCTATCTTACGGTCTATTGCGCGTTCAACATGTTTTGCCGCTGAATGGCGGCAAGGCAGAAAACATGGAGCCCACTCTTACGTTCAATACAGTAATTAGTTTTATGACGAATACGAATTTGCAACATTATAGCGGAGAATCGGGGCTGTCCATTTTATCACAAATGGCTGTGATCACCATGATGATGTTTACATCAGCTGCTACAGGGTTGGCGGTCGCCATCGCGTTGATTCGCGCTTTATCACAAAAAGGAAAAACGATAGGGAACTTTTATCAAGATTTTGTGCGCGCCAATGTGCGTGTACTGCTTCCGCTCTCGATTGTCGTCACGATTTTATTGGTGGCTTTTGGGGTGCCGCAAACGTTTTCGGCGCGCATGACTGTCTCGACCCTAGAGGGGGGCGTACAAACGTTGGCGTTAGGGCCTGTCGCTTCACTTGAAGCGATCAAGCATCTTGGGACAAACGGGGGTGGGTTTTTCGGCGCGAACTCATCTCATCCGTTCGAAAATCCCCATCCGCTTACGAACGTCATTGAAATGTTATCGATGTGGTGCATTCCGGCCGCTCTGCCTTTTACGTACGGTTATGCGGTGAAAAAGCGCAAACAAGGGTGGGTCTTGTTTGCGACGATGTTCGTTTTGTTCATTCTGATGCTAGGAGTGGTCTACAAAGCCGAACAAGCCGGAAATCCTCTTTTTGGCAAATGGGGGTTGACGACTGATGGGGGAAATATGGAAGGGAAGGAAGTGCGATTTGGCATTCCGCTCTCTAGTTTGTTTACTGCCATTACTACATCAGCCACGACCGGTTCGGTCAACAACATGCATGACAGTTTAACGCCTATCGGCGGGCTTGTTCCGCTGGCGCTGATGATGTTGAACAACGTGTTTGGCGGCGATGGAGTTGGGTTTGTAAACATCTTAATGTATGCGATGATTGCCGTGTTTTTATCCGGATTGATGGTAGGCCGCACTCCAGAATTTTTAGGGCGCAAAATCGAACCGAAGGAGATGAAATTGATCGTCGTCGCCTTATTAGTGCATCCTCTGATCATCTTAGCGCCATCGGCGTTTGCGCTCATGACACACATGGGAACAGAAGCCATTAGCAACCCCGGTTTTCACGGCATTTCGCAAGTCGTGTATGAATTTACATCTTCAGCAGCCAACAATGGATCGGGGTTTGAAGGATTGAAGGACAATACTCCTTTTTGGAACATCTCGACCGGAATGGTCATGCTTTTAGGGAGATATCTTTCCATTATAGCGATGCTTGCTGTGGCCGGCTCATTGGTGAAAAAACAACCTGTGCCTGAAACCGCAGGGACCTTTCGTACAGATACTGCTACATTTGGCGTGATTTTATTTGCCACTGTATTTATCATTGGCGCGCTTACGTTTTTCCCTGTGCTAATCTTAGGGCCGGTGGCGGAATATTTAACCATTCGCTAAGGGGGATATGTCAAGATGAGAGAAAAGAATCCGCGTCAATCACTGCTTCATCCTGAGCTTGTGCGGGAAGCGGCCATCGAAAGCATCAAAAAGCTCAATCCTTTCGTAATGATGCGCAACCCGGTCATGTTTGTCGTCGAAGTCGGAACATTGATGGTGTTGCTGATGCTGTTGTTCCCGCGCTTTTTTCGCGTAGAGGACTGGACCTACGAATTGGCTGTCTTTTTCATTCTTTTGTTTACCATCTTGTTCGCCAATTTCGCCGAGGCGTTGGCGGAAGGGCGAGGAAAAGCGCAGGCTGAATCGCTCAAGAAAACGAAGGCCGACACGATCGCCAAACGGATTGGGGCCAAAGGGGAAATAGAACGGGTGCCATCCACACAACTGCGGAAAGGAGACGTCGTTCTTGTCGAAGCCGGGGATCTTATTCCTGGTGACGGGGAGATTATCGAAGGGCTGGCATCTATCGATGAATCGGCCATCACTGGGGAATCTGCTCCTGTGATCAAAGAAGCCGGAGGGGATTTCAGCTCGGTAACCGGCGGCACAAAGGTCGTCAGCGATTGGATCAAAGTGAAAATCACGGCCGATCCGGGCGAGTCGTTTTTGGATAAAATGATCGCGCTCGTTGAAGGAGCGTCAAGGCAAAAAACACCGAATGAGCTAGCGTTGAACATATTGCTGGTGACTCTTACGCTCATCTTTTTGATTGTCGTCGTCACATTGGTGCCCATTGCTCGCTATGTCGGCATTCAGCTGTCGACGACTACGTTGATTATTTTGCTCGTTTGCTTGATTCCAACTACCATCGGCGGCTTATTGTCCGCCATCGGCATTGCTGGAATGAATCGTCTGACCCAATTCAATGTACTGGCTATGTCCGGAAAAGCTGTGGAAGCGGCGGGGGATGTGACAACGATCGTGCTGGATAAGACAGGAACGATAACATTTGGGAACCGCATGGCCGCTCAGTTCATTCCCGTCGGTGGCGCAACCGAGGAACAGGTGCGGGAAGCAGCGGTGTTGTCCTCGGTAAAGGACGAAACGCCGGAAGGGCGCTCGGTGTTGGAATTAGCGAAGCAACAGGGCTGGCAGGGGGAGATGGCGAAATATGATCACGAAGAGTTTGTTCCGTTCTCGGCTGATACAAGAATGAGCGGCATGAACATTCAAGGGGTTCCGTATCGCAAGGGAGCCGTTGATGCGATTTCCCATCACGTCAAACAGCTAGGGGGCCGCATCCCGAGCGATTTGAAGGAAAAAAGCGAACAAATTGCCAGACAAGGCGGCACGCCCTTGGCTGTTTCGGTCGGAGCAAATATCGTAGGGATCATCTACTTGAAAGATACGGTCAAACCAGGAATGCGGCAACGGTTTGAAGAATTGAGAAAAATGGGGATCAAAACGGTGATGTGCACAGGAGATAATCCGTTGACCGCCGCGACGATCGCGAAAGAAGCGGGAGTGGACGAGTTTATTGCTGAAAGCAAACCGGAAGACAAAATACGAGTGATCCGGGAAGAACAAGCCAAAGGGAACTTAGTGGCCATGACAGGGGATGGCACGAATGATGCCCCCGCCTTGGCGCAGGCCGATGTCGGATTAGCTATGAACAGCGGGACGATGGCGGCTAAAGAAGCGGCAAATATGATTGATCTTGACTCGGATCCGACGAAAATTATCGAAGTGATTTCCATCGGAAAACAGTTGTTGATGACCAGAGGCGCGTTGACGACTTTCAGCATTGCCAACGACATCGCCAAATATTTCGCTATTTTGCCAGCGGTATTTGTCGCCACCATTCCGCAGATGAAAGCGATCGATATTTTGCATTTGCATTCGCCAGCGAGCGCGATTTTATCGGCGTTAATTTTCAACGCTTTGATCATTCCACTGTTGATTCCGTTGGCGATGAAAGGGGTTCGTTATCGACCGATGTCATCGGAAAAGCTGTTGCGTAGAAATATGTTGATATATGGAGGCGGTGGGGTGATTGCCCCGTTTATTGGCATCAAGGTCATTGATTTAGTCCTAGGCTTGTTTATGTAAACAAAGAGAGGAGAGATGGACATGAGAGCCATTCGTTTTGCTTTGTTGATGATAGTTTTGTTTGGACTTGGGTACCCTGCGGCCATGACAGGTCTAGCCCAGTTGATATTTCCTCATCAAGCGAATGGAAGCATCATTTATGAAAACGGAAAGCCCGTCGCTTCCGAACTGATTGGCCAGCCGTTTCAGCGGGACGGTTATTTTCACGGCCGCCCGTCATCGATTCAGTATGATGCTAGCGCGTCCGGTTCTCCCAATTACGGGCCTTCCAATAAAGAACTGGCCGAACGGATGAAGAAAGACGCAGAACAGTGGTTAAACAAGGTTCCGGGCAAAGAGAAAAACGAGATTCCCATCGATTTAATTACCAATTCAGGCTCTGGACTTGACCCGCATATTAGCCCGGCAGCCGCCTTGTTTCAAGTGCCGATGGTCGCAAAGGCGACAGGATTGTCCGAACAGCGGTTGACCCGGTTGGTCAAAGAGCATATAGAAGGGAGAGCCTTGGGGGTATTTGGTGAACCGCGGGTGAACGTTGTGCGCTTAAATATGGCTGTGCAAAAATTAGTGGAGGAGCGTTCTCAGCGGAATGAATCATAAATATAGACGAATGACCCCGGAAGAAATCTTACAGAACATTGAGAAAATGAAAAAAGGCCGCCTCAAAATTTATATTGGGGCGGCCCCCGGGGTGGGCAAAACGTTTCATATGTTGCGGGATGCCCATGATGTAAAAGAAAAGGGCGTCGATATTGTCATCGGAATCGTGGAAACGCATGGGAGGGCTGAGACCGAAGCGGAAATTAAAGACTTGGAAATCATTCCTCGCAAGAGAGTCCATTACAAAGGAAAAGAATTGACGGAATTGGATGTTGACGCGGTGATTCGCCGCAATCCGGATGTAGTGATTGTCGATGAGTTGGCCCATACCAACGCCCCCGGCAGCAAGAACAAAAAGCGTTATCAAGATGTGCAGGACATTTTGCGCGCCGGGATTCATGTATGGACGGCCATGAATATTCAACATTTGGAAAGCGTTCATGACATTGTAGAGCAAGTGACCGACGTTCGGGTGAACGAACGTGTCCCCGATTTTATGCTTAGGGAAGCCGATGAGATTGAAGTGATCGACATTACACCGGAAGCGTTGCGTGAGCGTATAAAAGAAGGAAAAGTATATGGAAAAGAAAAAATTGAGCAGGCCCTCAATCATTTTTTTCGGAAAGGCAATCTTGTCGCTTTGCGGGAGCTGACGTTAAGAGAAGTCGCCGACGACATCGAGATGCGTTTGGAGAAAGAACGGGAACAGCAAGGGATTGAAGAACCGACAGGCATTCATGAAAAAATTCTTGTATGCGTCAACTACCGGCCCAATGCCGAAAAATTGATCCGCCGTGGCTGGCGAATTGCTCAACGATTAAATGCGGAGCTGTACATTTTACATATTAAGCAAAAAGGGCAGTCACCGGAAAAGGCAATCGCCGAATGGGAAAAGATGGCGAAACAGTTTGGTGCCATGTTCCTTGTTCGGGAAGCCGGCCCGCGGCATGTCGCTCATCAAATCGTGCATGTATGTCGAGAATATAAGATTACACAAATTGTCATGGGGATGTCGGCGCGGACGAGATGGGAAGAAATTTGGAAAGGATCGCTCATTCATGTCATTATGAAGCAGCTCAAACATGTCGATGTGCTTGTCGTATCGGACAGATGAAGGGATGGAGACATTTGAAACGGCAGAACAAAAGCAGTTTTGGGCAATAAAATCCGCTTCGCCCAGCTTTGTCCTCGCTTAGAAGGCTGGTGAAAAACGGTTGTCTCTCTTGATCGATGGGGGAACGTGTGAAATGCGATACCGATGTGACAAGGCTTTTCTATTTGAGAAACAAGGCTGGTAAGCGGCCTGTTCCCTTAAATCACCAGCCTTTTATAAACAGGGATTTTGCTAGATTTCTGAAGTACGGAAAGAATGGTTTGGTGCGGCCTTTCTTATTCAATCACCGGCCTTCTAGGAGGCTGGTGATTGAAGGGGGAATACTGCTCTCCAACCGTGTTTCTCAAAAAAACTGGGAAATTCATCATTCCATTCCTTGTGATTTCTCACCAATCCAACGAATCCGTTGTTTTTTACCAGCCTTCTAGGAGCAAAAAAAAACGATAGGAGAAGCTTGATGGCTTCTCCGAAATCATGTATACTATCTGTAACCGGTTACATCAACGAAAGAGAAGGAATCGACAATGGCAACGATTCGTGATGTCGCAAAGCGTGCAGGTGTCTCCGTCGCCACCGTGTCGCGGGTGTTGAATCAAAACGGATACGTGAATGAAGAAACGGAGAAGCGCGTCAGACAGGCGATGAAGGAGCTGAATTACAAGCCGAGTGAAGTGGCGAGGGCCCTGTTTAAAAAAACATCGAAAACGGTTGGCTTGATTGTCCCCGATATTACCAACCCATTCTTTCCGGAACTCGTGCGCGCGGTGGAAGATGTGATGAATATTTATGACTATACGGTTATTCTATGCAATTCCGATGAAAAAGCCGAAAAAGAACGAGAATACATCGAAGTGTTAAAACAAAAATATGTGGACGGTGTCATTTTGACAACGAACCAATTGACGCCGGATGAAGTGGATGAATGGGATGTTCCGATTGTTGTGCTGGACCGTCCGTTCCATGAGCGGTATCCGTCTGTGGTCGCTGATAACTATGGGGGTGCGCGGTTGGCGACTAGACATTTGTATGAAATGGGATGTCGGCGCATCGCTCATATTCAAGGTCCGATGCATGTGGTCAACGCGGTTGAGCGCTTTCGTGGTTACCAAGATGAAATGATGGAACTGGGGATTTGGGAGCAGCGGTTAGTGATTCAGGGGAACTACCAGCTCAAGCAGGCCAAAGAAGCGGTGATGGCTGCTTTGACCGATCATGAGATCGATGGCATTTTTGCCGGCAATGACGCGATGGCGGTCGGTGCGTTGAAAGCGGTTCAGCAGTGCGGATTGACAGTCCCTGATGATATTGCGATTATCGGTTACGACGGCATCCCGTTGACGGAAATGACCACCCCTGAGCTGTCGACGGTGTCTCAGCCCATTTATGAAATGGGGGCCATCGCGGCCAGAATTTTAATCAAACAAATCGAAGGAAAGCCACTGGAAAAAATTCATTATCAGCTTCCGGTTCAATTAATGGTGCGGCAATCGACGTCAAGGAGGGAACAAACGTGAACAAGCCTGTCATTACTGTGATTGGTAGTATCAACATGGACTTAGTCACCGTGGCGACACGGTTTCCAAACCAAGGGGAGACCATCTTGGGCGAGCGGTTTCTCACCACTCCCGGAGGCAAGGGAGCGAACCAGGCGGTGGCGGCCGCCCGTCTTGGCGCCGACGTGCGAATGATTGGTGCGGTTGGTGAGGACGCATTCGGCAGGGAGCTCCTTCGCTCCCTGCAAAGCGAAGGGATTTCTGTCGACGGTGTGAAACCGGTTACACATCAACATACCGGCATTGCGTCGATTACCATTTCCGAACAAGATAACCGCATTATCGTTGTGCCCGGAGCGAATCACGCCTTACCTCCAGAGGACCTCGACAAGTACGAATCGGTCATTGCGCAAAGCGATGTTTGCCTGTTGCAGCTGGAAATCCCGATTCCGGTCATCGAGCGGGCGGTTTCGCTCGCCCATCGCCGTGGTGTGCGGGTCATTGTCAACCCCGCTCCGGCGCAGCCGCTGCCGCCGTCCGTGCTTGAGCAGGTCGATTTCCTAACGCCAAACGAACATGAGCGCACATGGTTGTTTGCCGGCATGGACGAGCGCACGTTGGTCAATAAACTGATCGTCACTGAAGGGGCGAAAGGAGTGCGCATTTGGCAAGATGGGCAGGAACAGCTCATCCCGGGTTTCCGCGTGCCGGTTGTCGATACGACTGGGGCAGGCGATACGTTTAACGGCGCGCTCGCCGTTGCGCTGGCGGAAGGAAAGCCGCTCGCGGAAGCGTGCCGGTTTGCCAATGCGGCCGCAGCGCTATCGGTCACCAAGCTCGGTGCGCAGGCCGGGATGCCGACACGGGAGGATGTCGAATCATTGTTGGCCAAACAGGAAGGGAGTCAGTCATGAAAAAACAAGGGATTTTAAATAAACAGCTGAGCACATTGCTTGCCTCGCTAGGACACACCGATACGATCGTGATTGCTGATTGCGGGCTGCCGATTCCAAACGAAGAGGCGCGCATTGACTTAGCTGTTGTCAAAGGGGTTCCACCTTTTTTGTCCGTCTTGGATGCGGTCATCGATGAGTTGGTCGTGGAAAGAATCGTATTAGCGGAGGAAATCAAAACCCAAAATCCAGACATGTACGAAAGCATTAAAGCTAGAATGAGAGAGGTGCCGATTCAATTTGTCCCTCATGAAGAATTCAAGGTCATGACGAAGGAAGCGAAGGCAGTCATTCGTACAGGGGAAGCCACTCCTTATGCCAATATCATTCTTCGTTCTGGTGTGAACTTTTCATAGGAAAATGTCTGAAAGAAAAGGAGGGCAGAAACTATGAGGCCCTTAATTGACATGCGATCGATCCAAAAGTCGTTTGGCACCAATATCGTTTTGAATGGCGTTGATTTTGAAGTGCTCCCTGGAGAAGTGCATGCGTTGATGGGGGAAAATGGTGCGGGGAAATCGACGCTGATTAAAGTGCTGACCGGCATTTATGATCGGGATGGGGGAACGATTGTTGTCAACGGGCGGGACGTGCATTACCGCCATCCGAAAGAGGCGGAACGCGACGGGATTGTCGTGATTCATCAAGAGTTGAACATCATTCCAACGTTGACGGTGGCGGAAAATATTTTCCTTGGGCGCGAGCCGAAAATCGGGCGAACGGGTGTCATTCGTTATAAAGAAATGGAACAACAGGCCGCTGCCCATTTACGGAGATTAGGAATGGACCTGAACCCGAGAGAGCTCGCCGGCCGGTTATCGGTCGGGAAACAGCAGATGATCGAGATTGCTAGGGCGATTTCGACGAACGCCAAGTGCCTCATTATGGATGAACCGACAGCGGCGCTCACGGAACGGGAAATTCAGGCCTTGTTTTCCGTCATTCAAACCTTGAAGGAGCAAGGGATCGCGATTGTGTACATTTCTCATCGGATGGAAGAAATTTTTACGATTTGCGATCGGATTTCCGTTTTGCGTGATGGCCAGTTCATCGGCACAAAACGAGTCAAGGAAACGAACGTTGATGAAATTGTGCAAATGATGGTCGGCCGGCAAATCGGGGAGCGCTTTCCAAAGCGGCGTGTCACCATCGGAGAAGAGCGATTGCGTGTGGAACGACTCACGAAAATCGGAGTGTTTGAAAACGTATCGTTTTCCGTGCGGGCTGGTGAAGTGCTTGGTGTTGCAGGATTGATGGGATCAGGGCGAACAGAGATCATGGAAGCCATTTTCGGCGCCAGACCATTCGATGAAGGAGACATTTATATCGACGGACGCCCTGTGCGCATCCGCTCTCCGCGTCAAGCTGTAGAACATGGCATCGCCATGATTACCGAAGACCGAAAGCAAAAAGGGCTCGTTCTCGAGATGAGTGTTCATGAGAATTTGACGTTGCCGAAATTGGAACAATTGGCGACAGCAGGATTCATCCAGTCATCGAAAGAACGGGACGTGGTGTTGTCATTCATCCATCTGCTGAATATTAAAACTTCTTCGCCTGATTTAGCGGTAAAAGCATTGAGCGGTGGAAATCAACAAAAAGTTGTTTTCGGAAAGTGGCTGGCGATGAACCCCCGCATCCTCATTTTGGATGAACCTACTCGCGGCGTGGATGTGGGGGCAAAGAAAGAGATTTACGAAATCATCAATGAACTGGCTGCTCAAGGTGTCGCGATCGTGATGGTCTCTTCCGAATTGCCAGAAGTATTAGGCATGAGTGACCGTGTTATGGTGATTCATGAAGGAAACGTTCAGGCGGTCTTGGAGAACGATGGGCTGGATCAAGAAACGATCATGCGGGCGGCGACAGGGGGGAATCGATGATGGAAGCAAAGCGGAAATGGGATGTGAAAAAACTAGGGCCTTTGATCGGATTGGTTCTGCTATGCATGGTGCTTTCCGTATTGAGTGATGACTTTTTGACGATGGACAACTGGCTCAATCTGTTGCGGCAAGTATCGATTAACGCGCTCATTGCCTTTGGCATGACGTTTGTCATTTTAACGGGAGGCATCGATTTATCGGTGGGTTCTGTGTTAGCGCTATCAAGCGCCATAACAGCGGGAATGATGGCGCAAGGGATCAATGGATTTGTCGCCATATTCGTCGGCTTGTTAGCTGGCACGGCCATGGGCGTCTTGAATGGAGTGCTGATCACCAAAGGTAAGGTCGCTCCGTTTATCGCTACGTTGGCGACCATGACGGCGTTTCGCGGCTTGACTCTCGTTTACACGGACGGACGTCCCGTTACAGGGTTTGCATCTAGTGACATCCTGTTTCAGATGATGGGCCGCGGTTATTTCTTCGGCATCCCCGTGCCGATCATCTTGATGCTCGTCGTCTATCTCGTTTTGTATATCGCATTGAAAAAGACAACGTTTGGCCGCCATACGTACGCGATTGGCGGGAACGAAGAAGCGAGCCGTCTATCAGGACTTCGCGTGGACCGGCTGAAAATGTATGTGTATGCGCTAACAGGGGCGTTATCTGCTTTGGCGGGGCTCATTTTAACTTCCCGTTTGAATTCAGCGCAGCCGACGGCAGGAACAGCGTACGAGTTGGATGCCATTGCCGCGGTTGTCTTAGGCGGTACCAGCTTATCGGGAGGAAAAGGATGGATTTTTGGCACATTGGTGGGAGCACTCATGATCGGTGTGTTAAACAATGGTTTAAATTTACTCAATGTATCTTCCTTTTATCAACAGGTCATTAAAGGAGCGGTCATTCTTCTTGCGGTCTTGCTCGATCGCCGCAAAGAAGCATGATAGATTTGATCAAAAAACAAGGGGGAATCAAAATGAGAAAAGCAGTGGGGTTATTGGCAGCATTGTTGCTTGCGGGAGGCGTGTTGGGTGGATGTTCGCTCGAACAGAACAACGCATCGAGCGGCCAAGGGAAAACGAAACAGGACGGAGAAGTCAAAATCGGTTTGTCCATTTCCACCTTGAACAACCCGTTCTTTGTCACATTAAAAGAAGGGGCTGAAAAAGCCGCCAAGGACAAAGGGGCAGAACTGATTGTGGTTGATGCCCAAAATGATTCGGCGAAACAAATCAACGATATTGAAGACTTGATCCAGCAGAAGGTCGATGTGCTTTTGGTCAACTCGACGGACGCTAGCGCCGTGGTTTCGGCGATTGAATCGGCGAACAGCGCCAACATTCCAGTGATTACCGTTGACCGCAGCGCGGATGGCGGGAAAGTGGTCACCCATATCGCCTCCGACAATGTGGCTGGAGGGAAAATGGCAGCCCAATTTCTTGTCGATCACTTGAAAAACGGTGGAAACATAGTGGAATTAGAAGGGATTCCTGGTTCTTCGGCGGCTCGTGAACGTGGAGAAGGATTTCACCAAGTCATCGACAAAGCGGCCAATATGAAGGTCGTCGCCAAACAGGCGGCAGATTTTGACCGGGCGAAAGGACTGTCGGTCATGGAAAACATTTTGCAAAGCCATAAAGACATTCAAGCGGTCTTTGCCCATAATGACGAGATGGCCTTAGGGGCATTGGAAGCGTTGCAAGCCCATGGAATGAACAACGTGATGGTGGTTGGATTCGACGCCACGGATGATGCGGTCAAAGCGGTGAAAGAAGGCAAAATGGCAGCCACGGTCGCGCAAAAACCGGCATTAATTGGCGAAAAAGCTGTGGAAGCCGCCATTCGCGTTCACAAAGGGGAGAAAGTGGAACCATTCATCCCGGTTCCGCTTGAATTAGTTCACCGGCAATAACATGCCATTGGATCTGCGGTGTTGGTTGAGCATCAAGGCTCGGCTAGCACCGCTGCTTGTTTTTGTTCTTGATGGAGCTGTTGAATGAAAAAGCAAAAACCATTACCGAGACGCTGTCTTCCATGCAATCAGCAGTAAGACTTAAAGGCAGAAGATGCAAGAAGGCTCATGCTGCTTTATTGGTTGGATTCTCCCATTGAGATGAGAAACAGCTTCTCTTTCTCTATGAAGCAGAAAGATCTTCTTCCTTTCACGGAAAAGATCCATGGGCAGCGTGATTTGCCCTCCACCCGGGGATGAAAATCTTGCGTCCGTGCGGCATTTTTACGGAAAGCATCTATGCTCACGGAGTGTACCTTTAGCATGAACAGGCGGTCGCGTTGCACGTCCCTTAGCAACAACAATCGTTTGCCCGCGGTGTTCATAGGTGATTCGATCGCTGCCATAAGTATGCGATTTGCTTTGATCGGGGCGACAGATCCGCTTGCTTATGTTTATGCTGAGCGCCAATGAATAAAGGAGAAGGTTCTGTAACCGATCGTCAGCCAGGCGTCGTTCAAGCCTATTAAAACAAGCGCGCCGTTTGCAGAAACGGCGCGGAGTAGGTGGGAAGGAGCTAGTATAGCACACACCACGATTTATTTAGATATGAAAAAGAACGTCTCTAGGTAGTGGGCCCGAGCCACGTAATAGCCACACACCATGATTTATTTTGACTGACTAGAGATCGTTCGGGCGGACGGAAGAGCGGCTTCCTCCACCATCTGGGTGCGACGTTTCAATTCATTGTTCAGTTGCTCGGCTTCCTGCAAATGTTTCGTGACCACTCCACTGCGCACGCCCCAGAAATAGAAGGCGAGAGCGAGGAGGGCAACGAGGCCCATATCCCATCCGTAGGGAATGATGTCCCTTCCTCCAAATTGTTTGCTTCCTAAGCACGACACCAATGCCATGCTAAGCAAATATACCAACATCCAGATTCCTGCTTTCAGCTCTTGAGCGAATTGGCGCCAGCCGTTTCGGCTTTGATAATAAAAATAAATAGGCAAGCCGATGAAAATGATAAACAACACCTGTCCTGTCAACGGCCAACGAGCCCAATAGAAAGTTAAAGAAGCAAACACAAAACCGCAAGGAGCGATGATCGGCAGTCCTTTAAGGCGAAACGGGCGATACAAATGGGCGCCAGTTCGGCGCAATACAGCCGCTGTGACGGGTCCGGTAATGTAAGAAATCAGTGTAGCGACGGAAATAATTTCAGCTAACGATCCCCATCCACGGAATAAAAAGAGAAATGCGAACGATACTGCTAAGTTAAAGAACATCGCTGCTCGCGGAACTCCATAAATAGGATGCAATGTCCCAAACACGGAAGGAAAATAGCCGTTTTTCTGCATCCCATAAATCATGCGCGCTGTCGTCGCCGTATAGGTTGTTCCCGTACCGGATGGGGAGACGAACGCATCTACATAAAGCAAAATAACGAGCCAATTCACCCCGAGAGCAATCGCTAAATCAGCAAATGGGGAATTAAAACTCAGTTGATGCCACCCATGCTGAACGAGTGCGGGATCGATCGCTCCAACAAAGGCAATCTGCAAGCAAACGTACAACATGGTGGCGATCAACACTGAACCGACGACAGAAATCGGAATAGAAAAGTTGGGTTTTTTTGCTTCCCCAGCCATATTAATAGGGCTTTGGAAACCATTGAAAGCGAATACAATTCCTGATGTGGCGACAGCCGTTAGCACGCTTGACCAACCGTAGGGCGTAAACGAAGGATGATCGGTAAAATTTCCACTTTGAAACCCAAAAGCTAAAAGCGCAACAATGGTGGCGGTCGGAACAATAAATTTAAATACCGTAATCATAGAATTGGCTTTGGCGAATAAACTGACGGTCCAGTAATTGAGAAAAAAATAAACCAAAATCAACAGCGAGGCAAAAAATAACCCTTCTCCGGTCAACTGTCCTTCATGGACAAGATCATGAGTCCAAGAAGCCCACTTCCAAGGCCAAGAACTCATGTATTGAACTGAGGCGATCGCCTCGACGGGAATCACTGAAACGATGGCAATCCAGTTCGCCCAGCCGGCAAGGAATCCAGCAAAAGAGCCATGAGAGTATTGAGTATACTTGACCATTCCGCCAGCTTCGGGAAACATTGTGCCAAGCTCGCTGTAAGACAATGCAATGGTTAAAATCACGAGCATGCCGATCAGCCATGAGAAAACAGCAGCAGGACCAGCGATTTGCGCTGCCTTCCAAGCCCCAAATAACCAACCCGATCCGATAATCGATCCTAAACCAGTCATCATTAACGAAAATGTTCCCATCTTCCGTTGCATATCATCAACTCCTTCAAGATTTTGAGATGGCCGGCGAGCGAAACAAGCAATCGGTGCCAACAATGATTCTTCCCCGTTGAGACGTCTTTTCATATTGATCGTTTGAAGCGGCGCTTTTTCTTCTGAATTCAAGATGGCCATGTTTTGAGCCCTTGTGTCGGTCTATCCTCGCTTTGAGGGCCATTGATCAAAAGCTTGTCCTCTCTTGAATCGAGCTTTTTCATGTGTACAGATGCGCTTTGCTCCCAATCTCTGAACCACTGTTTGGCGATCAGGCGCTCGGCAGCATTCAAAGACCTAGAGGGCTGGTGATTTAATGTAAAATACTGTTGATTCCATCTGTTTCTCAATTAGAGAAACCTAGCAGAATCAGCTTTCTTTTCTGAATGAAAATGCCGCCGATTCGTGTGCGACAGAGGTTTTTCACCGCCCCTCTAGAAACGATCGCGCGCAAGGGGGAATCCAAGGCTAGAGCATTTTTATTTTACTACAGATGCAAAAGAATTCAAAAGTCATCTGCTTCCATTTCTTGTTTTGGAGCTGGAAAGGGGATTGCAAGGGAATCAGGGATCGCAACAGGACTGGGACACCCTCTCTCAATATATAAGAGGCCGGTGAAAAAGTACACACCAAGGCAGGAATGTAGGGCCCGAGTTCGACAGTTTTGAGGTCATTTTAGGCAAATGGAAATGACCAAAATGCTGTTATATCAAGGGTTTCGTAATGCGGATCCTAGGAAAAAACGCCGAATTTCATAGGCACACGATTTATTAATTTTTCCTTTTAAAAATAAGGTTTATACGTTATAATATAGGCATGTACATACGACGAGTCACACGCAAAAATAAGGATGGAACAACCGTTGCTTATCTCCAGCTTGCTCACAATGAATGGGATCCAAAGGCCAAATATGCGAAAGCGAAGGTGATTTATTCATTCGGGCGCGAAGATGAAGTGGATCGCGCCGTCTTGGAACGTCTGGCCAAAAGCATTTCGCGATTCCTTTCTCCTGAGCAGGCTTGGGAAGTCGAAACGTTGACAGGAGAAGCTTCCGATGACTTTCAATTCCAGTCATGCAAACACCTCGGCGGCGTCTGGCTCTTGGATCAGCTCTGGAGACAACTGGGGTTGGGAGAGATTCTCCACTCCTTGTTTACCTCCCGACATCACCAGATTTCGCTGGAACGGCTGATTTTTGCCATGGTGGCGAATCGCGCCCTTCATCCGTCAAGCAAGTTGGCGATGGAGGAGTGGGTGGAGAAAGATGTGTATATCCCTCACCTTCCTCAAGCCGCCAGCCACCAGTTGTACCGGGCGATGGATGAACTGCTGGCCGTGCAGCCGGAATTGGAACGTCAAGTGTTCCATGCTGTGGCCGATTTATTGAATTTGGAAGTCGACTTGATTTACTTCGATACGACTTCGTCGTACTTCGAAGTGGATCCCTCTGAAACACCGGAAGGAGAATCGCTTCGAAAACAAGGATTCTCGAAAGACAAACGCCCAGACTTGGTTCAAATCGTCATTGGGCTGGCTGTCACCCGGGAAGGAATCCCGATTCGCGCTTGGGTATGGCCTGGCAATACGATGGACATGACGGTCATCAAACAGGTGAAACAAGACTTGATTGGCTGGAAGCTTGGACGTGTGATCAGCGTCATGGACCGCGGCTTTTCCTCTGAAGAGAATTTGCGAATCTTGCAACAGGCCGGCGGACACTACATTGTCGGCGAAAAAATGCGATCCGGCAAAGCCGCCGTCGAAGAGGCCTTAAGCCGTCGCGGACGTTATCATGAAGTGGACGAGAATTTGCACATCAAAGAAATCATCGTCGGCGACGGAGAAGCGCGTCAGCGCTATGTTCTCGTGTACAATCCCAGCGAAGCCGAACGCCAACGCAAGGAGCGAGAAACGCTGCTCGAATCGCTGAAAGAGGAGTTAGAAGGGCTTCGCCAACTCCCAAACGAAGCCCATCATAAGGCGACCTGCCGGTTGCGTTCCCATCCGTCCTACGGAAAATACTTGCGCCAGTTGAAGGACGGAACCCTTCGCATCGACAAGCAAGCGGTTCGTGACGCGGAAAAGTACGACGGCAAATATCTCATCCGGACATCCGATGACACCTTGTCTGCCGAAGATGTCGCCATCGGGTATAAGCAGCTGGTGGATATTGAGCAGGCCTTCCGAACATTGAAGTCCACATTGGAATTGCGGCCTATGTATCATCGCTTGGAAGACCGCATTCGGGCGCATGTGCTGCTCAGTTGGCTTGCTCTCTTGTTAGTTCGGATCGTCGAGATCCGAACCCATGAATCGTGGCCGAACGTAAGGGACGAATGCGAACGTCTCATGCTTGGACATTTTTCTTCAAAAAACGGTGACCTTGATCAACGAACCGAACTGACGGCCAAACAGGCTCAATTCTTTGCGGCTCTAGGGCTGGAGCCTCCTCCGAAGATTCTAGGCATCCATCCTCGCACCTAGATACACGCCCAACGTATGCCCAAATGCCTCTCGTCCCTTTGGTATCAAGGGATGAGAGGCATTTTGTTTGCCTAGTCACTGTCGAACTCGGGTAGGGGGGTATGTTGAAAACGGAAGAAGAATCTTTAAATGGAGCGTGAGCGGATCATGAAAGCCTCCAATCATCCTTCGACTCAGCCTCGTCTGTTTCCAGTCATCGACATGGAGGAACGGGTTCCCCCACATCATCTCCTACGCCAAATCAATGAAGCGGTTGACGTTTCCGTCATTCACGATGGGGTGGCTCCCCTGTACACGGAAAAAACGGGTCGTCCAGCGGCGGATCCGGAACGGCTGCTTCGCCTGATGTTGCTATCGTATTTGTTTGATCACTCCGAGCGGGGCGTGACGGATCCGGATGCCTAGTTGTACAAGAAAGGCAAAGGACAGGAAGCGTATCCTCGGTATCTGGTGCACGACGTCATCGACGTCCAGTCGCGCGTGATTTTGTCCAGACGGGCCAGCCTTGCCACTGGAACGGCGGAGCGGGAGACGAGTTGGGAGCAGCGAGCTTCCATTCGGTTTCGCTACCCGTCGATCACGATTCGAACCTTGCCCGCAGACAAAGCGCATGGCACCACGGAGGATTTGAAAGCGCTCTCGAAAGCGCTCTTCGTTCAAGGCATCACGCCGCTCGTGTCGCTGCGCCGCAAGGAGATGGAAGAAATTCCAACCTAGGAGGCCGGTGATTTAAGGAGAAACACTGCTCTCCGACAGTGTTCCCAAACCAAAAAACGTTGCAACGTCATCATTTCATTCCTTGTGACTTCTCCCCAATCGAGCCCGTTTGTTGTTTTTCACCAGTCTTCTAGAACACTGGTGATTTACTCGTGGATACGGATTTACAATGTTATTTCTCAATTAGAAAAACCTTGTTTTATCGGGCCTGTTTTTCAATCATTCTCCCATTGATGAAGGGGATCAGCGGTTTTTCACCGGCCTCCTAGAGGATAGCAGCCTTTGATGTGATCTCTCTGTTTTGAACATTGAGTACGCCCTGCCATTTTTGAAGACAGATGGTTTTTGGGTGAACAAGCCTCATTGATGTTTGATTGCCGCCAAAGCAAACGAAACCAATGCCTCTGAATGGTTTTATTTCATTTTCCGTAATACCGCCCGTACAGGGCTCCCATCGCCATTTACTAAGGGAAGAGGAAGGGCTGCTAGCTCATAGTCCCCAGGAGGAACATGGTCTAATACGAGCCCCTCCAAAATATGAATTCCACAGCGGTGCAATTCGTGATGGGCAGGCAATCGTTTGCTTGTCAACGGGTCAACGGAAGGCAAATCCACCCCGATCAAACGAATTCCGTATTTTCTTAAGTATGGCGCCAATGGCGGATCAATATAGGGGATGGTTTCCGGAAATGTATTCCGATTTGTCCATGCCCCCGTGTAGATTAATAAGCGTGTCACTCCGTTTAAGTCAATCTGTTGTAATTCGTCGATTCCAATTTTTTTTGGATTTGAAAGATGGATAACCCGGGCCGGTCCGATATAGATATTTACATCAAGATCGATGACTTTTTTTCCTTTGTTATCAAAGTGAAAGGGAGCATCAATGTGTGTGCCTGTATGTGTGCTCATGGTGATTTGGCCGACATTTACTGACCCACTGTCCTCTTTGTGCCAGCGAATGCGATAGGAAAAAGGAGTATCGCCCGGCCATACCGGAGTATGTTCATCAAGTCGTTGGGAGATGTCGATCCATGCACTCATCGTTCCGCCTCCTGCTGTTGTCTTTTATAATTTGGTTCTTAATGTCCATAGTTCAGGAAAGAACGGCCGATCGAGTGCTTTTTTCAAGTAGGAGACACCTGATGATCCTCCGGTTCCTTTTTTGTAGCCAATAATTCGTTCAACCGTAGTCATGTGCATATAACGCCATATTTGCTGTTGGCTACCTATATCTACTAGCTTTTCCGCGAGCTCATATAAATCCCAATATCGATCGACATTTCGATATACCGTCAACCATGCTTTCTCCACGCTAGCATTTGGCTGGTAGTTTTGCGAGTAATCGCGCTGAAGGACCTCCTGATCAATAGATAACCCGCGAACGGCCAATGCTTTGATCGCTGCGTCATAGACACTTGGAGCGTGTAGTGCCCTCACCAACTGTTCGTAAATATGCTGATCGTGTTGGAAGACAGGCAAAACGTGTATATTTTTTTGTCCAAGGGCAAATTCAATTAAACGGTTTTGATAAGACTGGAATCCGGAAGCATGGCCTAAACATTCACGAAATTCCATGTACTCTGATGGAGTCAGTGTTGAAAGAACACCCCATGATTGAATGAGTTGTTGTTGGATTCTTGAGATGCGGGCAAACATTTTAAAGGATGGTTCTAAATCGTCATCTAAAATACATTGAATAGCAGATTCCATTTCATGTAAAATGAGTTTCATCCAAAGTTCACTTGTTTGGTGAATAATGATAAATAGCATCTCATCATGATGGTTAGATAACCGCCGTTGACTCGATAAAATTTTATCAAGCTGAAGATAGCTTGTGTACGACATCTCTTCTTGGAAATCTGTATGAATGCCTTTCTCCAGTTCGAATGAATTTTGTTTCTTTTGCATATGTTCCCACCCTTTTCGTAGAATGATCGGCTGGATACGATTATTGATTTGTGCTCGCGACCGTTTCATCGGATGATGTAGAAGAAGTTGCGTTATGGTATGTGGCATTGCGCTTTTTCCAAAGAACATACGCAATGGTTAGCAATAATAGCCAAGGAATCCCAAACTGTAACATCGGTTTAAATGGTGTAAACCAAGTTGTAATCATTAAACAGAGTAATAGTACGCCGCCTAGGATGGTTAAGTAAGGAAATCCAATCATTTTGATCGTCAATGGGCGACCATTCGTTTGATTCCACTTGTTTCGGAAAAAAAGATGAGAAACAAAAATCATCAACCAAGTAAAAATGGCTCCAAACATGGAAATGCCCATCATGACCGTATACGATGTCTCAGGAAGAAGGGCTGAAACGATGGCTGAAATGGCAATTCCGGCGGTAGAAACGAGTAATGACTTGATCGGAACCCCTTTTTTGCTCACCCCAGCAAAGAAAGAGGGAGCATATCTTTCTTGTGCCAATGCAAACATCATTCTCGTTGACGCATATAATTGGCTATTCATCGCCGATAGTGCCGCAGTGAGAACAATGAAGTTCACCATCCCGGAAGCACTAGGGATGTTTAGGATTTCCATTACTTTCACAAAAGGACTTTTGTCAATTCCCGCTGCTTTCCATGGGACGATCATCAACATGATGGCGATCGTGAGTACATAAAAAGTCGATAAACGAAAAACGGTTGCTTTTAATGCTTTGGGAACGGCAATTTCGGGTTCTTTTGCTTCACCTGATGTAACCGCTATCATTTCTGTTCCTAAGAAGCTAAACAGAGAAATAAAGATAGCCACCCACATCCCCCACCAGCCAAATGGGAGAAATCCGCCATCATTAACGAAATTGGAGGGTCCAATTCCAGATTGTTCCGATCCCCCGAATATAACATAGGTTCCAAGGAGAATAAAAAGGACTACTGCACTCACTTTGATCATCGAGAACCAGTACTCAAAAGTAGCAAACGTATGAACGTTAGTGGCATTAACGTAAATAAGAATGCCTCCAAATAGTAGAATCCATAGGATCCCTGGTGTATGAGGGAACCAGTATCTCATATAAACGGCAATGGCACTCACTTCCACCCCTACAGCGAGGACATTAGCGATCCAATACGAATAGCGGACGATAAAACCTGCATAGGGGTGGATGTACCGATCAGCAATGGTTCCAAAAGAACCTGATGTTGGATGAGCGACAGTCATTTCAGCTAAACAACCCATCAACAACAATACGATAAAAGCACCAATGGCATAACTAAGCAAAACACTAGGCCCGGCTGTTTGAATGGCAAGGCCACTTCCGAGAAACAACCCGGTGCCAATGGCACATCCCATAGCGATCATAGTTAATTGGTTCGTTTTTAATTTACGATGTAATCCAGTGTCTTTTTCTTGCGATTCATGCGTATAGTGATTTGGCTTGGTCATTGTGACTCCCTCCTTACTATTTAGGCGACTACTTCACGCTCGTTTGAAAACTTCTTATACTGTTTCTCTTGCATGATTTTCTTAAGAATTTGTACAACGTTCCATACCTCTTCATAAGATGTGTACAAAGCAATCGGGGCTAAGCGAATAATATTTGGTGCTCGGAAGTCTGGAATGACGCCATTTTCTTTTAATGATTTGCAAATGCGGGCCGCTTCCTCGTGTTCTAAGCTAATATGTCCCCCACGGCGTGCATTGTCCTTTGGATTGCCGATGATAAAGCCGAAAGAAGAAAGTTCATGTTCAATTAAGTACATCAAGTAACTCGTCAGTTGCAAAGACTTTTGACGAATCCGTTCGATTCCTGCTTCCATGAAGATTTCTAAGGATCCAATCAAAGGAGCTAGACTCAAAAGATGCGGTGTTCCAATTTGATAAGCTCCAGCTGTCAAAGAAGGACTGAATGTATGTTCCATATCAAATTGTTTGTCTTTTTTCGATCCAAACCATCCAGCTAGGCTAGGTGCGGAACCGAAATGTTTACGATGGACATAGAGTCCTGCGACACAGCCAGGCCCTCCGTTTATATACTTGTAGTTGCACCAAAAAGCGAAATCAACCCCCCACTCACTAAATGAGTGCGGAATGGCTCCAATGGAGTGGCAAGCATCGAATCCGATCAAGATGCCACGTTTATGTGCTTCATGAGTCAGCAGCTTGATGTCCAAAATTTGACCACTGCGATACAAAACAGTAGGCAAAATAACTAAGGCAACGTCTTCAGACATGGCTGAAATAATATCTTCTTCTTCCAAAAAACGCCCATCACGACTTTTTACTCGAATCAGATGGGTGCTGGGGTCATAACCGTGAATACGAAGCTGACTCTGCAACGCATAAATGTCTGATGGAAAGGTTAATTCATCAGCTAAGATCTTTGTCCTCTTTCCTTCTGGATGATAAAAGGTAGAAACTAACTGATGCAAATTAACAGTGGTAGAGCCTGTAGCAATCACTTCTTCCGGTGAAGCGCCGACTAATGGCGCCAACATGGCGCCCACCTTCTCTGATAGGTCAAACCATGGATGAGTTCCTTTTGTCCAACCGTCTATTCCTAATATTCTCCAATCTTGTAATACGGTGAACAGTGTTTTTTCCGCTCTTTTGGAAAGAAGTCCTAGTGAGTTGCCATCCATATAAATGGAATTTGGCGGTAAGTAAAATTCATCGCGGAAATGACGTAATGGGTCTTCTTGATCAAGCTTTTGGGCAAATTCTAATGTAGGTTCCAAGTTTGTGACGTTCATGAATCTACCTCCTATTTCATTCGATGCATGCTAAAAAGATTTTACAAAAGAATTTGACATGATGTCAATTACTAAATGTTCTAAATATTTTTTTTTATGTTTCAGCTTTGTCATCTTCTTTTATTTTGGTCTTATACCCCTTATGCTAAGAAGCAAGGGAGTATCGTTAAGGAGGGATACAGTGGATCGCAAAAAAACGATCGATCGCCGCCATATGCGTTCTGTGGCCACGCGCCAAAAAATATTGCAAGCAGCACGGGAAGTGTTTATCCGTGAAGGGTTCCATGATACTACTGTTACCCAAATTATCAAGAAAGCGGGTGTAGGGTATGGTACAGCCTATGTTTACTTTAAAGGGAAAGATGATATTCTGATCACGCTGATGGAAGATGTGATGGGGCAATTTTATCAAATCGCTGAGCTTTCCTTTTTTCCTACATCAAAGGAGGAAGCACAACGAATGATTCAAAGTCAAGCGTATTCCTTCTTAAAAATGGCGGAAGCGGAACGCGACATGTTACAGGTATTCGAGCAAGCGATCGGTGTTTCCCAAGCCGCGTCTTCGAAATGGGCAGAAATCCGCGAGCGATTTATCCAACGAATTTCTCAAGATATTTCTTATTCCCAACGTAAAGGACTCGCTAGGACAGAATTAAATCCTGAGGTAGTGGCGCGTGGTTGGTTTTTTACGAATGAAATGTACTTATGGGACATTGTGCGTGGTCATCATCGTAAATGTTCAATAGAGGAAATTGCTTGGACGATCACGGTGGTGTATATGGAGGGACTTTACCGATGAATGCTTGTTGGCTTTTTTATGCTAGGAACAAATAACGTTACACTCTCTTCCATAAAAACATGACAGTTTGAATATATTCATGATTTACCGTCAACTATAACAAGCCTGTAATAGGGTATCGTAAAACTTGATTAGGAGGGAAGGAATCAACATGGACGGGAGGGTTTGGGAGGAAGCAAGAAAAGAACGCTTGAAACTGCTTAGGGAGGTTGAGGGACTTTTGTCATTTATCAGGGACCCGGTCTTCGTTGTCGATGCACAAGGATATATCGCTCATACAAATTCTGCCGCAGAGCAAATACTGGAACGTCCCCAAATCGTTGTGATCGGTAAACACATCACAGAATTTGTCCAATCTACATCACTTTCTCAGCATATTAAGCAGGGAAGGCCTGTAGCTAGTCTGGCTGTCTGCATGAGGAATGTGAAAGGGGACTGTGTGGAGTTTTCGTGCCGATTGCATCCGTTGCTCGTAGATAAACATGTGGAAGGAGCTATTTTGTTTTTTACCAAGCCGGTTTTACGAAATGTATATAAACGAAGAGTGAATCTGAGTGAATCTTAGACATCCTCTGATTCTTTTCTACAAGAAAAAGGCGGATTAATCCGCCTTTGGTGTTTATTGAAAATAAAGGGTGGCAAATCCACTTTTTATTTTAAAATTTGATTAATCATGAACGAAACCACTAAAAACACGATTCCTAGAATAAGAAATAAGGAAGAGGAACTCAGAAAGCTAATTCCGACAATTCCTGCTCCTATTGCCATTCCACAATATCGTACAAAATTAAATATTCCTAATGCCAATCCTTTTTCATTTGTATATTGACTACTAATGATTGTTGAAAATAATGGTGGAGAAAATCCTAGTAAAACACCATAAATGAATAAAATAATACTTAATATGATCATGTTCTTTTCCATCATTAAACCAAATAATATAATGAAAAACGGCATTAAGTATAAAATTGTACGGTATAACTTTTCTAAATCAAATCTTCTTTGTAACTTTTTAAATAAAGTACTACCTATAATCATACTAATTGTCAAAGGCAAATATAATAATCCGATAATCTGTAAAGATATTTGATAGTGATCGTGCAATAAAACAGGTAAGTATGTCAATATTGAAAAATATACTAGGAAGACGAAAAAACCAATTCCGATAACACTCATGCCTTTTTTATCTGCCCATAAAATTTGATATTTATGAAGTGTTTTATATTTATTTTTATTATCTGATAATTGTTTACTATTTAATGTCGGAAGTTTGTATCCTAAAAAAATCAACAATGTCATTGAAATGACAAATAGAAATAAAAATACACCTGAATAATTGTAGTATTGTCCAATGAATCCTCCCAAGATCGGCGCAAGTGCGGGGGCTAATGTCAATAAGATTTGATATGTTCCCATTGCATCGCCCCGTTCTGCCCCTTCAAATAAATATGCAATGACATTCACCGCAATCAACGGAATCATTCCTGTACCAATGGCTTGAAACATTCGTGCAACAAAAAATACCATAAAATTTGTTGTAAATGCACAAAATAAAGTTGAGATACTTGTAATGAAAAGACTAGTGATCATTAACTTTTTTTGATTCGCAGAATCAATAAATGTTCCTAATATTACTTGCATGATAGAAATAATAAAGATAAAACCACTAACTGTTAAATCCACCCAAAAAATTGTTGTGTCAAAAGTATCTCGAATAAGAGGAATCAAAGGGGAATAAATATTTTGATTTAATGACGCAAAAAAAGCTGAAATACTTAAGAGAAGAACCAGAACTTTGCTTTTTTGTTGAAAGGCTTTATCCAAAGATTTTCCCTCCTACTTCATATTTTCATTTTTCAAATGATTAGTAAGCGTATTTAAAAATAATATGATTGTTTCAAGTTGTTCCTTATTGAAGTTATCTAAAAGTGATAAATATTTTTCTTCAGCCTCCTTATGCAGCTTCTCATGAATTGCGGCCATTGTTTCCCCTTTTTCAGTTAAAACATAGAAAATTTCTTTTTTATTTCCTTCATTTTGTTTTTCTCGAATAATCCCTTTCTCCAGTAACTTTTTGGTTGCTTTCGTTACCGCTGGTTTCGATATGTTAAGTTCTTTAGCTAAAGTCGTATTATTCATTAATTCATTTTCTTTCAGAAGCGCAACAATGTGAAATTGTGTCAATGTCCATGAAACACCGAACAATACGTTCTTATTATTGCTCGATTCGGTTCTTCTGAGCGATTCCCTAGTTGTGATGAATTCTTGTAATGCTTTTAGAACTTTCTTTTTAGTGATTTCCATTCTCATCCTCCTCACTATAGTTAACCGGTTAACAATAATGGTAAGGGAATTTTTATGTGTTGTCAAGGGGAGCGAATAATAATTTGTTCAATTCGATAATGTTTGACAATATTTTTTGGGTGTGCTATATTATCGTTAACCAGTTAATATTAATCTGTTAATATTAACTAGTTAATTATAATTGAGGAAAGCTTTCACTAGTCACTCACAAAATCTAGCATTTGGGTATGGAACACATACTTGTGTAGGGGCTTCCTTAGCGCTTATGCAATTAGAACTTGTAGCAAATATTATTTTAGACAGTTTTAAAAACATTGAGCTGGACGAGTCTTTTTCGTATGGAGAAAAAGGATTATATACTAGAGGTCCAGTTTCTTTAGTTTTAAAGTTTACTACATAGTGAACTCGAGACTTTTCTGAGATTTAAATATATCAACCCGTGGTGCTAGATGAACTTGATCAAGCAAAAAATAGCCCTTGCCTGGCGGATCTCCTGTAGAATGAAAGTGCAACCTACCATTCGAAAGGAGAATCCCCGTGCAAGAGCACTTTCATTTTCCTGCAGATCGAGCTAAGATTCTTCTAAACTCTGTAACATAATCGCTCAACACGGAAAAAAATCAAGGCGTTATACAAAAAAGAGCGCTTTAGACATGATCGAGAGTTTGGTCATCATGCCGTTGTCGTAAGGAATTCCCGTCTCATACCATGAAAAAAACCTTCTATAGGGAAGGTGTATTTGGCATGCCTATCTTTTCATATTCCCACGGTCACAGCCTCCAAAGATATAGAGTGAAGCCTTGGAGCTACTCGCTCCAAGGCTTCACTTGATGGCTATGGGGGTATTAGCACGAAAGGGGCCGAATCGGCCTCTTTTGTGCTTTCTCTTTTCCATCGGTCCACCAGGCGCGCTGGAAATCTTCATCTGAAAGAGCGTGCAAACGTTCCGAAAGAATGTGCAAAATCCGGAACAATCCGCAAAAATTTTGCACATTATTTCCGAATCCGCCTGAAATAATTTGAAAAAGGGATTCTGAAATAATGTGCTAATTTACAATAGAGAAACATTCGCATGTACTATGTTGTGGGCGATTTGGCTCTAGCCATGAAAAAAGCCATTTCATGAGCGTGTTCAGGGGCTGTGCATAGGGTTGATTCTTTTCACGTGAAGCCTTCCGCAGCTAATTTTTCTCCCATAGCTCGGCTTGCAGATTGAGCCCACAGGATCTTTGCCGGAAGTGCCGCAACGCCTACGGTGTGCAGGATGTGTTGTATGTATAGTATTATTTTTAAAAAAATTTTATATTGACAATATATAATATATATATATATAATTGGTAATGTATACGATTTTTAGTAGAAAAGGGGGGGACATGCGAGTAAAAGTGATCAAGAAGTCTAGGAAAAAACCAGCTAAAGCAACTTGTTATGACTGGTAAGTTAAACCTCCATGGCTACTTTAGAAACAATGGTTAGTTACTTTAGAGATTTTAATTATGGAATATTAGTAAAATTCAAGGATGGTTATGAGCTATATGTTTCGGAAGATGGGGAGGACGCATCTGTCTTTTTTTCAGTCACATACTAGAGTACGAAGAATTCAAAAAAACACAAGAAGTGGAAAGAGTGTATTATGAGATATGTTAAGGAAATTCAATTTATTGCTTTACTATACTTATTTTTAATTTTGTTATCTGGTATTCTTTATTCCTACACGATAACTAGAATTGTATCTATTTCCCATATCCCCCCTTTTTGGGTTATAATTACAAACTCAATTATTAGCATGTTCATTTTTATTGACTTTTCTTATATAAAACCCGTGGTGCTAGATAAAACTCAGACAAGCATAAAAATAGCCCTTGCTGGCGGATCTCCAGTAGAATGAAAGTGTCACCCAACATTCGAAAGGAGAGATCCCCCATGCAAGAGCACTTTCATTTTACTACAGATCCAGCCAAACTTCAAAAACAATATGCCGCTATTTTCTGTTTTGTTTCTGCCCAACTGTCGTTGATTCAAATGTATCTTCATCGCCGCAACCGTCACTTGGTCAAGCAAGAAGACGAAGTGGTCATGGCGGTTCACCTTTTGGGGAAGCTGCTGGGCTTTTCTTCCGAACGAGCCTGGCATCGTTTTGTCACGGGAAATTTGTTCACAAACGGCTCGTTTCTTGAACGCTCCCGATACAACCGCCGCTGCCGAGCGCTTGGTTTCGCCATCAAATGGATCCGTCATGAGCTGGCGAAACGTGGCCAACACCATGCTTATGCGGTCGTCGACAGCTTGCCTCTTCCGTTGTGCCATCCCGTGAGAATGCAGCGCGTCAAGCGATTTCGAGGGATCGCGGATATGGGGTATTGTGCTTCCAAAAAGCAATGGTACTACGGTTTCAAGCTGCATCTTCAAGTGACCAATCAAGGGCTGGCCATGGGCTATGTCGTGACGGAAGCGTCCTGCCACGACGTCAAAGCCGCTGAAACGGTGATGACTCAAATCCCTCATCCCTACAACTTTGGGGACAAAGGGTACATCAGCCACGCTCTTCGAGAAAAGCTGTACGAAGAACACCAAGCCGCGTTCTGGACACCGTCTCGACACAATCAAAAGCACGGCCCATCCAAGGCATGGGAAGAATGGATCAGGAAAAAACGCAAAGTCATCGAGACGGTGTTTTCGATTCTCGTAGACCAATACCGGATCACCGACATTCGAGCGAATTCCATTGCCGGGTTTGAAGTGGCACTCGATGGCATCTTGTTGGCTTATTCCTTGGTCACACTAGGGCTGGTTGAGCGCTGACGCTCAACTAGCACCACGGGTTATATAAAGAAAATTTCAACTTTACATTCTCGGCTTATTAGTGCAGTGACAAGCTTTCTTTTATTGATACTATTTTTTTTGTCATTTACTGTAGATGAGCATTTTTCATTACAATAATTTCCATGCCCTAAGAGACAAACAGGGGACCCCTTAGGCGACATGGAGCTGTTTTTTGATCACATCAATGGGAATATCTTGCTTCGCGGCATCGTAGATGAACTCGACGACGCTGTGCCCTTTCCGAGACCGAAGAAGCTCCAGGCCGGAAGAGAGGTCTTGCTGAGATTCGGCGATGCTGTATACGCAGGCTAAGAGCACCACGGCCCAATACCGTTTCACCGCCCGAATGTGACGAACACGGTACCCATCGAGCTTCAGCTGGTCTTTGGCCTGCCGGAAAAAGCATTCGATCGTCCAGCGCTGGGCATAATAACGCAAGATCTCTTCATCGCCTAGCTCCCGGTCGGTGCTCAAGACGACATGGAGATGATCTGGCGTCATCGGTTCATCCGCCTTCCAAGCCAGCAGCACCACCGCGTCATCGAGGCCATGGATCGCTCCCTCGTAGCGATACACGCGGTAACGCTCCTTCCCCACCGTGACGAGGCGGGTGTCGTTGGGCTCGATATAGCGGGCGAACTTCTTCGCTTGGATGGCGATACCTTTCGGATAGAGAATCCGGTTCGTCTTGAGCATGGCGATGACATGGAATCCTTGTTTCAGGCAGGCTTCGATGAGCGCTTGGGACGGATACCACGAATCCATGAGCACATACACCGGCTGAGCCCGTTTCCCCTTGAGCGAGGAAAGCATCTCGATCGCTAGGTCGATCTTGCTTCTTCCCGCCGTCTTGTCATACAGACGAAAGGCGAACGGGAACGCTTGCGAGAAAGTATGCACCATCCGCCAAACGAGCGAATGCCCCCAAACGGATTGATGATCTTTGTGCGAGTAGTGCCAATCACACCCTTGAATGGCGCGGGCAGCCCGTGACGAAGGCTTCGTTTTTTGGCAAATCGTATCATCAATCGAAACAAAAAGGGGTTGATTCTCCTGTTTGGCGATTCGCTGGATGCGATGAAGGATCCATTGCTGGAGTTTGCGAAGCAACGTCTCTTCATCCCAAGGGCTTTTCGTGAAAAAATGGCTGAGCGTGGTTCGATGATTGGGATGAAAACTCCAGTGATGGACATCGGTCAATGTTCCCGAAAATCCCTTGGTAGTCAAGGCATCCACAATATGAACGAGATGCTTGATGACCGGTTTCGAGAAATCAAGCGCCAATCCCAGCGTCATGAAAAACTTGTGGATTCCTTGATGATGTGCTCATCGATTCATGAGACATGAACCTCCTTGCGGGTAGTTTGAGCACATCTATTTTACTCAAGGAGCTGGGTTCATGTCTCCTTTTTTGTTTAGCTGTCAATTTATGTTAGCAAATTTGCTCATCTACAGTCATTTATTCTAAAAGATCAAGGAATGATCTTATTAGCTGTATACGCCATTTCAGTTTTCTCTTCTTCGTATGTCGGAAGAAGTTTGGAAAGAAAAATATTCGAAGAGGAGAAACGCTTATTTGGTGGTATGGTGAAAATTAGTATAGTTGGGAATTTAGCGAAACTTATAGGCTTTGGAGTAGGGGCTATCATTTTCAGTATTCCTTTAAGTATATACATTTTCTTATCATTCATTTTGTTTTTAGTCATGGCAAGTGTAAATGTTGAACACGGTTTTTCATATAGCAAGACTTCTATTGCCGGTAAAAAGAAAGTAAATAGTTTATTTTTGTTACTATTTGTTGGGCTTATATCATCCATTCCCATTCTATGGATACCATCTTTAGTAGAAAGATTTAATGAGGCAGGCATGATCAAGTTATCTTTTATTCCATTTGTATTACCAGGAACAATGAACATTTTATTTCTGAGATATCTGAAGGATAGGATTTGGAGTAAGTATATTCCTCTCTTTTACTTTATATTAACTGTGTTTTTCATGGTGATATATTATGTTGATGTCTCCCTTATTTTTCAAGTTATAGTACTGAGTACTATTATCACTCTAGGTGTGAGCATAAATGTTTATATAAATACGATTTTTCTTCAGAAAAATAAAACAAGGGACAAGAGGGAGCTAATGCAATTAATTAATGTTGTTACATCCGTCTCTACTTTATTATTTAGTTTTTTCGCCATGTACATTTCCCTTACTGTTCATCTGATGTTATTAATAAACGCTACGTTAAGTTTGTTTATTTTTGTATTTTTTGCGCGAATAAGGGGAGAAGATGAATGAAAATAGGATTATGTTACAGAGATTCTATTCACGAGCAATTTATTGATGAATTAATTAAATACGTAGATTTTCTCGAACTCATGCCCGATATAACTGGATATAAGGAGACTAAAAGGTTATTGAAACTATGTGAGGAAAATAATGTTGATATAGGTATACATTGTTTACGATCCTCCTTGGGTTCAAAAGAAGGAATATACAGACCGGCAATTGAACAGTATGCTTTCTACAGTGATTATGTAAATGCAAAATATTATTCAGATCATGTCGCCTATTCCCATATACATGGCATTTATTTATCGAAGGTTTTTCCGATAGAGTATACTGTGGAAAATGTACAGATAATGAGAAGGAATCTGGAAATTACATCAAGCTTTTTTTCTATATAGATGCAATTTGAAGCTTTACCATTTGCAGCTTTTACCGAGTATTTGATCGACTGTCGGGCGATCGAACAACGCCGCTTCCAGACCCATATATAGGTCTGTGAAACAGGCGGTTGTTCGGTCTTCCGTCACGCCTTGGTGTGACGGAAGCAAGCCTGTGGCTTGCCTTCGACAGTCGAAAATGGACAAACCGCTTTTCCGTCAAGGATGTGTTAGACTTCTTCGTTGCATCTATATATAGGTTCATAACGAAGCGCTTCTTGGTTCATACTAAAGGAAAAGCTCGCAAAAGAAAGGGACTCGCCATGCTTCGTGAACTCGACTGGATGACGTACATCATGATCATTTTGGCCAGCTATCGGTTTACCCATTTGATTGTGTTTGACAAAATTACCGAGTTTCTGCGCAATCCGTTTATGAAGAAAGAAAAAGTCAAAAGTGAGGACGGGCATACGGAAATCAAGAAAGTGCCGACCTCCAAATTTGGCTACTTGTTGAATTGTTATTGGTGCGCGGGGGTGTGGAGCGCGATATTGATCGCGCTTGGCTATTTTTTCATTCCGGCTATCGCTATGCCGCTGATTTTCATTTTTTCGATTGCCGGGGCACAGGCGATTTTGGAGACGTTTGTCGGAGTCGGAACGAAGGCGATCGACCTTCTGTCGGCGGCGAAAAAGCGGATGGACTAAGGTGTGTTGGCGGCAGAGGGCGGGGAACATTTGCGGGCATGCTGGGAGCGGCACGCCCGCTTTTCTTGCTTTTGTCGGTATATCGCTATTGACTTATATAAGCACGTAATTATATGTTCATTGACAGAAGCAATCGTTGGTTGGCGTGACCGTTTCAATGAGGGATGTTCGTTTTTCAATAAGTCAATCGTTTATACATCGCAACTCGCGATGGAGATGGAAGCGACAGCCCGGGTATTGAAGCTGCTCGGCGACCCGACACGACTGACGATTTTGGCGATTTTGCATAAGCGGGAGTGCTGTGTGTACGAGCGGCTGGTGGTATTTTCGACTAGCTGGCATTCGCGTAAGTTGGCTGCTCCAAGCGGAGGGGGCAATGGGTGTATGATTCGCTCCGGCCGCAAAGCGAATACTACTCCCTGCTGCAAGCGGTGTTGTCGTACGTTCCGGACCAAGGCGAAAACATTCGCAAAATCGAGACAGCGAATCCCGCGGCCCGCTGCGGGTGCTGATCTTTGACAGCGAGGTGAATGATGGTGGATGGTTGTGAACCGAAACGAAAGGTGGAATGAAACGATGAAGAAAAAAATCATTTATTTCTTATGCACGGGAAACTCATGCCGCAGCCAAATGGCGGAAGGCTGGGCCAAGCAACTGTTAGGCGATGAATGGGACGTGTACAGCGCCGGGATTGAAGCGCACGGGCTCAATCCGAATGCCGTCAAGGTGATGGAGGAAGTCGGCATTGATATTTCGAAGCAAACGTCTGATGTCATCGACCCGGACTTGCTGAACCGCGCCGATTTGGTCGTGACGCTGTGCGGCCATGCGACCGACCATTGTCCGGTCACTCCGCCGCACGTGAAGCGCGTCCATTGGGGCTTTGATGATCCAGCGAAAGCGGAAGGGACAGAAGAGGAGAAACTCGCGGTGTTCCGCCGCGTGCGCGATGAAATTGGCGCGCGCCTCCGCCGTTTTGCCGAGACGGGTGAATAGGAACGGGGCGGCAAGGCGCAGAAACTGTCGCGCATAGGGTGCGCGGCAGCTGCTCATCGAAGTGCGGACGGAAACAGGGAAGTGGCTGAACGGACGAAAACCGCTCGGCGCGAAAAAGATGGTGAGAAGCCATCTTGTCGATCCATCGCACGTGCTGACAGATGAAATGAGCACACCAATGAAGGCGGTGCCACATCAGGTCACAGGGGGAGAAACCGAATGGAGTTATTTCATCAGTTAGCTCGCCGAAACATAAAAATCAGCAAACAGTCCGGTTTCGGGGAGCAATTACGACAACAGTGGGAAAAGGTGTTTGCCGGCCATTTGACTGCGGAAGAAAAACAACACATCCACCTTCATAATCGGAACGGAGTCAACGGCTACTTATGGCATGTGTTCAGCTATGAAATGAGAGACTGTTTAACGGGAGAAGAAGCGGAGACGGCGTTTGATCAAGAAGAGAAAACGTGCTGCTATCTTTTCTTTCAACACAGCGACGATGCGTTCAAAGTGGAGGACGCTTCCGGTTTGAAAGCTGCCGATCTGGCAATGGAAAACGAAAAGGTCGATCTATACGTGGTGGACAGCGAGTTCAACTGGACGTTTGTCATTACGCACGAAAACGGATGGCTTGGCCCGTATTTTAGCCGAAGGTGACACCGTGGTTTCCAGTAAGGAGCTCGGTCCTCAGTCCTTGGTTGGGTGCACATACACGCTACTCCGTTTTGCTTATCAACGGAATCCGATGAGGCAAAAGAACCGCCTGAAAAAGAGTTCCAACCGGTCCTTACACAGACCCGGTTGGAACTTTTCATTTATCGCTCGTCGGCGGGAAAGAGGATGCCGGTTTGTCTTCGCGCTTCGTCCATGATTTCCATCGTCCAAAGCGAATGGCGGTGCGAGTTGATGGCAGACTCCCGTTCCCCGCTTTCGATGAGACGGATAAACTCTTTCGCCTCGTAATACATCGGCGGTTTGTCTTGCGGGACGGTGATGTCCTCGACGCGCCCGTCGCGGTAGCGAATGTCGATTTTCGCCGGCGTATGGATGGCGTCGATGATCATGTTTCCGTCTTCGCCTTGGATTTCTGAAGGCAAGTGCGAGTTTGTGATTTTGGAATAAAAGACGACTGCATCCATGTCCCCGTAATCCAACACGATCGCTCCCTCGCCGTCAACGCCGGATGCGAGCTTCACGCTTTGCGCCTTCACGCTGCGGGGCTTGCCGAACAAAACGACCATCGGGTACAGGCAGTAGACGCCAAGGTCCATGATCGCCCCGTTCGAGAAAGCGGGGTTGAAGGTGTTCAGCACCGTCCCTTGTTTGTAGGCGTCATAGCGCGATGAATATTGGCAGTAGTTCCCCACATAGCGGCGGATGCGGCCGAGTTGCGGCAGGTGCTCGCGGATGGCTGCGAAGTTGGGCATGAGCGTTGACTTCATCGCCTCCATCAGAACAACGCCGTTTCGTTCGGCCGCTGCGATCATCGCCTCGACTTCTTTCGCATTCGAGGCGAGCGGTTTTTCGCATAGGACGTGTTTGCCGTGGTTCATCAACAAAATCGCTTGTTCAGCGTGGAACGCATTGGGGCTCGCGATGTAGACGGCATCAATGTCAGGGCTGTTCGCCAGTTCGTGTAAATCGGTGAACGTGCGCGGCGCGCCAACCTTCTCCGCAAACCGCTTCGCTGTCTCGTCCGTCCGCGAGCAGACGGCGGCGAGTTCAAAGGAATCGATGAGCCGCGCGGCGCCAATAAACGCTTCGGTGATCCAGTTTGTGCCGATTGTTGCGAATCGAACCATGATCCTTCTCCTTTCATTTTCGTCGTCCTTCATTTTAGCATAATTGATTGAGCGAAAATGGGTTTTGTTGTACCGGATTGGATCACTACCTTGTTAAAAAAGACGGGGTGAAAATGGCGAGAAAAGAAGAAAAACAATTAGAATTGCTATCTCAGCATATGTCTTGTATTCAAGATAGTTTTTCATTTCATTATATACAATTTATTCTAAAAAAGAGTTGACATATGTTTTTTTTTTATGATTATTTTGTCAATTAATTTTTCGCTAGGAGGGATACGATGAACAAAATCCAAAAAGTCGCGCATTGGGTAGTCAGTTCTATAGCGGACGATTTGAGGAGTAATACGATTTCTAACATTGTTGGGATGGCGACAGGTGGAATAGGCAATGGAGTGAGAGCGTATAAAGCTGCAACTACAGGATTTACTATGTTAGAAAGAAAAGTGGCGTCCGAAACTGCAAAAGGGGCCGCCAAGGGAGCGGTAGCGGGATATTTCGCAGGAAGTTATGTAATCGGGAGCATGAACAAAGTCGCTGCAGTAGAAAAATGGTTTGACAGCACAAAAGTAGGGAAGGCAATTGACAACGGCATAACGAAGGTTGAGAATAAACTTCATAAGTTAATTGGCGGTGGTCGTTATTAAGTTGTGTAGTGTAAATAGCTGTGCCGAGCTTGATAGTGATCGCAATCCTTTAGATATTAAAAAAGTCTTTACGCCACTTGATAAATATTGTATTGTTCATTGTGTTGTTTCAAATGTGCAAAAAACAGATAAATTTGTCGAAATGATATGGCATCACCCGTATGGAGAAGCGATTTTTGGAGTGAAGATAGAACTTGATCAGAAAAAAGCTATACAAAAAGTATTTTCCATTGTACATTTTTCTTTTTTTCTTCATTTAGAAAAACCAGATGGTATTTGGGCAGTTCATATTATGCCCTTTGGCTTCAAGTGGGATTTAGAAATAAGGACGTTTGGTTTCCGAGATAATGGTATGTTATCCACTTATGATTTTAAAGTTTGAACGAGAAGGTTAACTACCACAATATACCGGTGTTTTGTATAGGTTTGTATCCAAAATGATCGCTACTTATGACGTGAGAAGGGACAAGTTTTGACGCAGCTAAATCCAAACTTTTCGTGGAGAGCTAAAGAGGAAGTAGCTATGAAAAAAAATTACATTGCATTCTTTGCATTTCTTGTGTGTTTTTTGTATATGAGTTGGTTGAAAGAAGGATGGAAAGGTGTTCCCCTTCTTTTTTTGAAAGGCGTTGTTATTTTTATAACGATCTATATTGTGGTGTTTGTTATTGTCTGGTCGACTATGAAGTTAGTTGGTTTTTTTAAAAGACGTCTATAGTGATTGATTATGTAAATTGAGTATTTACAATGTTCTGCCCATCCCGTCTGGGGTGGTTTTTTAATATATAGTGCAATGAAATCGTTTAACATATCCTTGACGGAAAGGCAACTTAATCTATGTAGAATCAACTTCTTTTTTGCACCAATGCCACCAATTTGCGCGCGAAAGTCGTTTTTCACGTCCTTCTATGATGTTGTGAAAAACTGCCTCCTCATCGTTTTGGATCCGCTCCTGTTGTTTTGGGTGAATGGAATCATGTTATTATTTTTTTGATAATAGAGACGGCTGTCGCTGATTGTCGAAGCAGGTGGAAAATGTCCGTTCTCCTTATATTGACAGCGCCACAATCTATATACTATCATAAAGTTTGTAGGTTAGAAAATTCGGAATATTAATTGGGTGCTTTGGTAGAAAAAACGATTCTCACCGCATCTATTGTAAGCGCTTAACTGTTGTATTTCCTCATGATTTCCACACCATCGATGCTGCACCATTTGTTTGTTTCCAATCGCAATACGAGAAGAAGAGGAAGGGGATATCGCTATGATCTATGAATTTAAGTTGCCTGATATTGGCGAAGGGCTGCATGAAGCCGAAATTATTCGCTGGCTCGTCCGTGAAGGGGATGTCGTCAACGCCGATCAGCCGATTGCGGAAATACAGACTGATAAGGCCATGGTCGAAATGACGACGCCGGTGGCGGGGAAAGTGGTGGCGCTTGCTGGGCCGGAAGGGGCGACGGTCAAGGTGGGAGAGCCGTTGATTGTCGTGGAAACCGAGGCGGCGGTCGCGGGGGAAGCGGCGCCGACTGAAGATTCGGTTCGGGAGCCTGTGCCTGCTGCTCATGGAGAAGCGCCGCGTCCGGCCCGCAAACGGGCGATTGCGGCGCCGTCGGTGCGCAAGCGGGCGCGGGAGTTGGGCGTTCCGATCGATGAAGTGGAAGGAACGGGCGAAGGCGGCCGGGTGACGCTCGCCGATTTGGAGCGGTATGTCAGGGAGCGGGAGGCGGCCGCGACGGTGGCGGCAAGGGACGAAGCGAAGAAAGATGCCCTGCCGACCGGCGGCGCGGCTGGAGGACGGCAGGCGAGTATAGCCACATGGACATCCATCGCGGGCTTGGATGCCTTGTTTGAGGAAGAAGAGCGCATTCCACTCCGCGGTTTGCGCAAAAAAATCGCCGAAAAAATGGTGAAATCGGTGTATACGGCGCCGCATGCGACCGGGATGGACGAGATCGACGTGACGAAGCTCGTCGAGATTCGAAAAAGCCTTGCCAGCGAGCTGGCGAAGGAGCAGATCAAGCTGACGTATTTGCCGTTTATCATTAAGGCGGTGACAAGGGCGCTGAAGGAATATCCGATGTTTAACGCTTCGCTTGATGAAGAGACGAATGAAATCGTGTTGAAGAAACGGTATCACATCGGCATCGCGACGGCGACGAAGGCGGGACTGTTGGTGCCTGTCATCCGCGACGCCGATCAAAAATCGATTCGCGAGTTGGCCGTTGAAATCGCCGAACTTTCCGAGAAAGCGCACCGCCAGGCGCTTCGCCTTAAGGAGCTGCAAGGAAGCACGTTCACGATCACGAGCACCGGCGCGGGCGGGGGATGGTTTGCGAAGCCGATCATCAATTACCCGGAAGTGGCGATTTTCGGGGCGCATGCCATCAAGCGGAAACCGGTCGTGATCGACGATGAGATTGTCATTCGCGACATGATGGGGATCTCGCTCACGTTTGATCACCGTGTCATTGACGGTGAGCCGGCCGGACGGTTTATGCGGACGGTGGCGCACTATTTGAGCCATCCGGAAGTGCTGCTGCTCGATGTTCGGTAGGCAGCCGTCGGTTCGCTTTCTTTGGGTGAACTGACTCAGGCCGTGATCAGCAAATCAATGATGGAAGGGGATTCGATGTTCGATCCAAATGAGCTGTCTATCGAGATGGTGCAAATTCTCGATGAAAACGGGGGCGGAGATGAGGCGAAAATCGCAGCATTTTCTGATGACTGGCTGCTTAACGCCTACAAAGCGATGCGGCGGGCGCGCGTCATCGATGAGCGGCTGTTGCGCATGCAGCGGCAAGGACGGATTGGAACGTATGCGCCGTTCAGCGGCCAAGAGGCGGCGCAAGTCGGCAGCGCTCTTGCGCTCCGAAACGACGACTGGATTTTCCCGAGCTACCGCGAAGTGGCGGTCTGTTTGTTGCAGGGCATGCCGCTTGAACAGTTTTTCCATTACGTGCAGGGCCGCCTGTCGGGAAAGCGGATGCCGGATGGGGTGAACATTTTTCCGACGCAAATCATCATTGCCGCTCAGACGCTGCATGCCGTCGGCTGCGCGTGGGCATCGAAATTGAAAGGCGAGCCGCACGTATCGGTGGCTTATTTCGGCGACGGAGCGACATCGGAAGGCGATTTTCATGAAGCGATGAACTTTGCCGCGGTATACAACGTGCCGGTCATCTTTTTCTGTCAAAACAACCAGTATGCGATTAGCGTTCCGTACGCCAAGCAGACGGCGAGCCGAACGATCGCGCAAAAGGCGCTTGCCTACGGGATGAAAGGAGTGCTGGTTGACGGCAACGACGTGTTGGCGGTGTATGAAACGATGAAACAGGCGGTCGATGCGGCGCGCCGCGGGGAAGGGCCGATGTTGATCGAGGCGCTCACGTATCGGCTTGGGCCGCATACAACGGCGGACGATCCGACGAAGTATCGGCGGCCGGAAGAAGTCGAAGCGTGGCGGCGGAAAGATCCGCTCCACCGCGTGCGTGTGCTGCTTGCGCGGCGCGGGTTGTGGACGGAGGCGCAGGAAGAAGCATTCGTTGCGGAAGTGAACGCGGAAGTGACAGCGGCGTATGAGGCCGCCATTGCCAGCCCATCCGGTTCCATTGCCGATGTATTCGATTATGTGTACAGCGAGGCGCCGAAATTGCTTGCCGAGCAAAAAGCGGAAGTGATGCGGCGCAAGCAGGCAAAAGGGGTGAAATAAATGGCTGAATTGACGATGATCGAAGCGATCAATGAAGCGATGCGCCAAGAGATGGAGCGCAACTCGCGCGTCATCGTGCTTGGCGAGGATGTCGGCGAAAACGGCGGCGTCTTCCGGGCGACGGACGGGTTGCTGGAGCAGTTTGGCCCTGACCGTGTGTTCGATACGCCGCTGGCTGAATCCGGCATCATCGGCACGTCGATCGGGTTGGCGATCAATGGCATGCGGCCGATTGCCGAAATCCAATTTCTTGGGTTTGTGTATCAAGCGATGGACCAGCTCGCTGCGCAGGCGGCGCGCATTCGCTTCCGCTCCGGCGGGCGGTTTTCGTGCCCGATCGTCGTGCGCAGCCCATACGGCGGCGGGGTGCGGACGCCGGAGCTGCACTCCGATGCGCTGGAGGCGCTGTTTACTCATTCTCCGGGCTTGAAAGTCGTGATGCCATCCAATCCGTATGATGCGAAAGGATTGCTCATTTCCGCCATTCGCGACGATGATCCGGTGCTGTTTTTGGAGCCGATGAAGCTGTATCGGGCGTTTCGGATGGAGGTGCCGGAAGAACCGTACACGATTCCGCTCGGCCAAGCGCGGGTCGTGAAAGAAGGAGAAGATTTGACGATCATTACGTGGGGGGCAACCGTACCGCTTGTCACCAAACTGGCCGATGAGATGCGGACGAAAGGGATTGACGCGGAAGTGATCGATCTGCGCTGCCTTCAGCCGCTCGATATCGATGCCATCCTCGCCTCGGTCGAAAAAACGGGGCGGGTGATGATCGTCCATGAAGCGGTGAAAACGAGCGGATTCGGCGCCGAAGTGGCGGCCTTGATCAGCGAGCGGGCGCTATTCGCCCTCTCAGCCCCCATCGTGCGCGTCGCCGGGTATGACACGCCATACCCGGTGCCGTCGGTGGAAGATGATTGGCTGCCGAATCCAGCTCGTATCGCGGAAGGAATCGAAACGTTGCTGCGCTACTGACGGATGGGCTGCCCAGCGCCCGGTGATGGAAGGGGGCTGGTGCGGCCGGGCCATTCGATAGACAAAAGGGGGAGAGCGATGGGTGTATATGAATCGCTGCTGGAACTGATCGGCGATCGAGAGCGGGTGAGCCAAAACGAAACGGTGCTTGAGCACCATAGCAAAGGCATCGCCTACCATACGCCGCGCCAACCGGATGTCGTCGTGTTTCCAAAAACGGCGGAGGAAGTGAGCCGAGTGTTGGCGTTTGCCAACGAGCACCGCATCCCTGTGACGCCGTTTGGCGCCGGCACGAGTTTGGAAGGGCATGTCATTCCGGTTGAAGGCGGCATCAGCCTCGATATGACGCAAATGAATCACATTGTTGACATCCGACCCGACGATTTCCTTGCCATCGTTGAGCCGGGGGTGACGCGGTTGCAGCTCAATCAAGCGCTCAAGCCATACGGGCTGTTTTTCCCCGTCGACCCGGGGGCGGACGCGACGATCGGCGGCATGGCGGCAACGAATGCCAGTGGCACGAACAGCGTCAAATACGGCGTCATGCGCGATCACGTGCTCGGCCTTGACGTGGTGCTTGCCGACGGGTCGGTCATCCAAACGGGCAGCTTGGCGGTCAAATCGTCTGCCGGCTATCATCTTACCGGCTTGTTCGTCGGATCGGAAGGGACGCTAGGGATTTTTACCCGTCTCATCGTCCGCCTGCACGGCATTCCGGAGGCAACAACGGCCATCAAAGCGTGCTTTCCGACGCTTGAGGCCGCGGCGCAGGCGGCGTTTGCCGTGTTGAAAGCGGGCGTTGAGCCCGGAAAAATTGAGCTCGTGGATGAGGCGACGATCGCCGCGGTTAACGCATACAAACAGACGGATTATCCGGTAAAGCCGACGCTGTTTATCGAATTGAGCGGCAGCCGGGCAAGCGTGGACGATGGGACGGAACTCGTCAAAGAATTGTGCGAGTCCGAAGGCGCGGTTTCCTTTGTGGTCGAGACCGACTCGCTCGCTCGCGCCAAGCTGTGGGAAGCGCGCCACCATGCGGCGTTCGCCATTCAAGCCGCCTATCCGGGCAAGGCGATGCTCTCGACCGATGTGTGCGTGCCGTTGTCCGAGCTACCGGGGGCGATCGCCGATACGCGCCGGCTTGTCAACGAGCAGAACATGACCGCCGCCATTTTCGGCCATGTCGGCGACGGCAACTACCATACCGTGCTTGCTTTTGACCCGAATGATGCCGAGGAGATGGCGCGAATCGAGCAAGTGCATGCTCATATCGTCCGCTACGCCTTATCGCGCGGCGGCACGTGCACGGGCGAGCACGGCATCGGCATCGGCAAACGGACGTTTTTGCGCGAGGAAAAGGGCGATGCCGTAGGATGGATGAAGCGGCTGAAACAATTGTTTGACCCAAACGGCATTCTTAATCCGGGGAAAATTTTTTTGCCATAGCGGACGCTCTGCATCCCTGCCTGTTGGCGGGGATTTTTCTTTTGATCGGCGGGCGGTGCAAAGGAGAAATCCGCTAAGTGTTCCAACAACATAATTGTGAGTTTTTAGAGAATCTAATATTGTAATAAATGGATATGTTTTTCGGTTCTTCACCATTTTCTGTGATTTCCACTCAATCCTAGAAACATGTTAGCTGGATGAAATAGGTTCATCAGTCCAGATCCTTCTTCCGCATACAGACCACGAAGTGGGTAGAATGGAAACAGTCAAGTGCTTTCCTTGACGGGTTCCATTCTACCAACGATCATACCGATAGCGGAAGAAGGGAGCGTTTAGGTAGCCTGACTACCTGTAGTGTTCCCTGTACACTCCAGAAATACACGCAAACGAAACCGTTCCCGATTTCGATAGCCATATGCCCGGCGTTTGATGTTTTTGATCTTGTGATTCGTTCCCTCGATTCGGGCATTGGTATAGGGACACAAAAAGTAGGAAAGAATCGGCTCCTTCCACCTTTCAAGCGTGTTGGCTGCTTCCTGAAAAGAAGCAAAAGGGCTCTGTTTGGCTAACTGAATCCATTCTTCCAAGCGTTCCTTTGCTTCGTTATATCCATCGGTTCGGTAAAAATCCCGAAACAACTCTTTCAGATCATAGGCAATGGAAAGTACCGGATACTCCTCCAAGATATCGTCTCATCGATGCCGTTGGTCCTGACGAAGCTTTTCGCAGCCTTTTAAGAGAAGATATCGGGCCTTTTTCAAAGGGGAACATTCCTTTCTTGCTTGATCCAAGGCTTGTGTCACTTTTTGAACCACATGGTACTTATCGATGACAATCGAAGCAGATGGAAACAGGGCACGAACCGCCTTATGATAAGGTTCCCACATGTCAAGAATCACCGTTTGACCCCTTTCTTTCGACAGGACCTTTTGGCTCAACAAGTGGATAGCGGAGTCACATTGGCGATCGGCATGCATTCCCATGACGGATCCAGCTTTGGCATCCATCAATATGGTTTCATACTGATGTCCTTTTTTTACCGCGATTTCATCTAAGCTAAGCACCATTTCTTCTGGAGAAGATACCTCCGTCGCTGTTTGACGCTCTTTTGCTTTTTTTGATGCGATGGAGTAATAAATGCGTTCCAATGTTGTATATGGAATACAGTGCTTTCGGCTCACCTCTTGAATGGTGGAGCCTTCGCAAAGTTCATACAAGTACTCACAAAATCGATTAGTATAGTGTTGATTGGGTGCAATCGATTCCAAAGAGGCGGAAAACACTTGAGAGCAATTCCAACACCGATAGCGCTTTACCTTTACGAACAAGTACACAGGTTGATGGAAAATCGCCAAATCCCGTACTTTTCTTGTCCGTCTGTCGTGGACAGAGGAAGTGGCAAACCCACAATGAGGACAATGTTCCTGTGTCTCTGTTTTCTCTACATGAATCGCATAACCATAGGAATGAAGTTCTTGTTTAATCACTTTACATTCTGGCAATCCTAGTGGTATAGAAAGCACTTACGAGACCTCCTTCATGTTGATTTCACCGCTAACATGATTGCCAGGGTCTCGTCAGTGCTTTCTCTTTTTTGTCACTAAATTACAAAATTTGGTGAGGTTGTTCCAAAAGGACCGGGACGCCCTCTTTCGCCGCCATATATACGTACTGACTGCTTCTGCCGCACTATATGTTGTGTCTATCTTGAAAGAAGGCGACCTTTTGGGTCAGCCCCACCAAAACGTGTACTTGACAGACGGTGAACTTCTCTGAACAGGTGTAGGCAAAAAATGATTGATTTCCTGTTCTTTCGTAGATGCATAAGTAAGATGTGTATGAAAAAATCAAGTACAACTTTTGGTGAAGAGCCTTTTTTGTTTAGTCGTCAATTTATGTTAGCAAATTTGCTCATCTACAGAAATTTATGTTAAAATTTATTGATCTTTTTTCTCTTTTTTGTTATAGTTTTACATGGTATCGATACCATATTATTAATAAAAATATAAATCAAGGAGGTATTTTCCATGGTTCTTACTTATAGGATTGAGGTTTTAGAAAACGTCATTGCTCCTGGTAAAGGATCTATCCCCTATCAGATTGGATACTACACAGGCAAAGTAGTTAGCTGGATTATAACTTTCGGCGGTCTTTTTGATAATTAAAAAACGGTTTCAGCCATGTTTGCTGGTGTCTCAGTTTAATTTAAAGAACTTTTCTCCTAGGAGATTTTTTGGATGGATGTAAGAGACAATACATGCGAGGAGGGAAAAGATGATGAATTTTAAAGTTGAGTCGCTAGAGTCAGTTGTTGCTCCTGGTAAGTGGCAGATGATTAAAGATTTTATTAGAGGTTTTATCGACGGATTTTTCGGTTTATAATACTGTATTTAGGGAAGATTCCGTATTTTTGGAATCTTACCGATAAATTCAAAAAACGTTACTTGGTTTGGCGGGAGGTGAAAGACATTGACTATCGATATCAAAAACCTAGATATGAATGGTATAGAATTCATTCAATATAAAGATTACTTTATTATTAAACGATATGGTAAGTATTTTAGATTAGGCGTTCCAGAAGCTAACATGTTACAGGAACTAACAGTTCATCGAGATGTGCAAGCTGTGCTTAGTAAGTATAGAATAAACGAAGAGGATTTCAGTAAGTTTATACATGCTCTTGAGGAATGTGGTGTGGTTGGAGATGTGAAGAAGGAAAGAAAAAATATACTTTTCTATAGATTTAAGTTAATTAATCCAGATACATATCTTGATCTTATAGTTAATAAATTTTTAAGTAATAAAACAGCTAATAGGTTGCTGGGTACCGTCAAGAATTTTGTGTAATGTAAATGGGGTAGGGTTTCTCTGAAATGGATTTGAATTGATAGGGGACTGATTTTCTCCACACAGGAGACTGAATATTCAGTCTCCTGTGTGGACAGAGGAAATCCCCTTTCTTTGCTTATTTGTTTATTTACAATATTTGGTTAATTGTAGCGTTCTTCAAACATTCGTTGAAGGGCTTCATGCGCTTCGGCAAATCCTCGTAACTTTCGCCCTGCCCATTTCTCATTAAAATCTTGAATGGTCAAATACACGACTTTTTCAGCGGCTTCTAAACTGCTCAAACTGTTCATCGGCTTTAGGCGTTTCCGAATCTCCTTGATCGTTCGTTCGATGGCATTCGTCGTGTAAATCACACTTCGAATACTGCTTGGATAATCCATAAATGTAAGGAGGACATCCAACTCATTGGCCCAAGATTGAACTTCTCTTGGATATTTGCTGGACCATTTCGACTCAAACTGTTGAAACATCTGTAACGCTATCTTCTTATTCGGGGCGCGATAAATCAGTTTGAGATCCTCTGCCACTTCAAATTGATCTTTTTTCCGAACACGATGTAAGGTATTACGTACTTTGTGAACGACACAACGCTGCACATCGGCTTTCGGATAAACCGAGCGAAAAGCTTCCTCCAGCCCCGGAAGACCATCGAATACGCCCAGAAGCACTTCCTTGACGCCTCTTTGGTAGAGGTTTTGAAGAATTTCTTGCCATACATAGGCACTTTCTTGTCCTCCCACAAAGAAATCAAGAATTTCGCGATATCCTTCTTCGTTCACCCCTAACACCACATAAATGACTTCTTTCTCCACGGTTTCGCGACGAAGTTTTACGTATAAACCATCCAAATATAAGACCGAATAACGCTGATGTAGAGGACGATTGTGCCATTTCTCGATGTCTTCCTTCACGACATCGGTAATCCGGCTGATCGTCGCTGGAGAATAAGCATTTCCTAGAATTCGTTCGATAAACTTGCCAATTTCCCGTGTACTCATGCCACTTTGATACATCCTAATGATGGCTTCCTCCAGCCAGCCGGTGTGGCGTTGATAAGGGGCAAACAACTGTGTTTGAAATTCCCCGTTTCGGTCTCTTGGAACCAAAAGACCCTCAATCCGGCCATATTGCGTATCTAGATTTCGCTGATAGTAGCCGTTTCTCATATTCGGCGTTCCAGCCTGTTCGATTTCGAGGAAATGTTTGATTTCTTCCCGCATAATCAGCTCTAATTTTTCCTTCACAAACTGACGAATGACGCTTTCCAGTTGATTTGCCCAGTCGACATTCGGTATATTTCTTTTAGACATAGGTAGGGTACTCCTTTCTCTGGAATGTGTTTTTGTCCAAATCAGAGAATACCCTACCTTTTTTCTTTTGATCTAGTAAAATGCTTTACACAAAATTTTATACATCATCGGTTGCTGCTGATTTTTTCAGTATTGATTATTATGATGGGATTGATTGATCTTTTGAAAAATATTTCTCAAATTACATATGGCTTTTTTAGAGATTTTGTTTTCTTTGATCTCATAACTTTTTATATTGCTACAATTCTGGTTATTTTTTTACATGAACTAGGTCATGGTATAGCTTGTAAATATTTTGGAGGAAAAGTTGAAGAAATAGGCTTCTTGTTGATATTTTTCTCCCCTGCACTTTATTGTGATGTGAGCGGAATTTGGTCTTTCAAAGAGAAAAAGAAAAAAATAATTACTCTCATTGCCGGTGTTTACGTTCAGCTAATCATATTTTCTTTATGCTCCATTATTTATGATTTATATTTTGGACAGTCAACTTGGCTAGCGACATTTATTCTTTGGAATGTATTGATGATTTTTTCCAATATTTTGCCGTTCTTAAAATTGGACGGCTACTGGATATTATCGAACATTGTTGAGATACCTAATTTATACGAGAAATCTCTGAAGTTGGCTTTAGGAAGAGGCGAAGAAGTTCTTTTTGATGAAAGAGAGATTTTTAAGAAGAAGTTTATAAAAGTTTTCGGTATTCTGAATATAGTATTTGTATTTATGTCAGTAGCAGCAGGGTTTGTAGGTATATATTATGTGTCCATTAACATCGGGGGATATTTTCAATATGTAATTCTTTTCTTCGAAGGAATAACATATTTTTTAGTTTTGATATTTTTTGGGTTATTTCTTTATAAATTGTCTAAACAGAAATCTCTACGTTGAAAGGAATGGAAATCATTGATCATTCTGCAGAATATAAAAAAGTACTACAAATTAGGTAGTGAAAGCATTGAGGTGTTGAAAGGGGTTTCTCTGTATCTTCAAAAAGGGCAACTCATTTGTTTATTAGGGGAGTCAGGATGTGGAAAATCGACCTTATTAAATATTATTGGCGGTTTAGACTATGCGGATGAGGGAGAATACATTTTTCAATCGATAAATGTTCGGGAGTTCAATGAAAAGGAATGGGCATGCCTACGACGAGAAAAGATCGGGTTTGTGTTCCAAAGCTTTAACCTTATTCCCCATTTGAGCGCTCTAGAAAACGTAGAGATGAGCATGACTTTGTTAGGGAAATCGAAAGAAGAAAGAAAAAGAAGGGCGATAGAGCTTCTAAATATGGTAGGATTAGCAGATAAATTGAATTATCTCCCTAATCAGTTGAGTGGAGGACAAAAGCAACGTGTAGCAATAGCGAGAGCGCTAGCAAACGATCCAGACATTATATTAGCAGACGAACCAACGGGAGCATTAGACTCAGAAAACTCAGCACGTATAATGGAAATACTAAGGAAAATTTCACAACAGGGAAAAGTCGTGTTGGTTGTTACACATTCTCAAGAGTTAGTCTCATATGCAGATCGAATCATAAGGATGAGAGATGGGAAAATTATTGAAGATGAGGATGTTGCACATGCAGTAGAAGTTGAAGATGTGGATAAGTGGATAGGAAGCAAAGGCAAAAAACTAGACTTGCTTACCACCTGCAAACTGTCATTTCGAAATATAAAAAATAAAAAATGGAGAAATATTTTAACTGCTATAGGCGCATCAATCGGAATTTTTGGGTTATCTATCATTATGGCTTTAGGCAATGGTGTTAAAGAAAAGTTATCTAGTTCGATAGATGAAGCGACAGCAAAATCATCTTTAAGTGTAGCAAATGAACAGTTTGCGGTTTTGAATGAGAACGACATTGTCCGGTTGAGGGAAATCAAAGGAGTAAGGGACATCTATCCGTACAATCCATTTCAAATAAGTATGAAAACGAAAGAAGGAGCAAAAGCTACGTCATCAGCTGAGAGTTTGTCTCCTAGAAGATATGCTGAGGTCATATATGGGAAAAAATATATCGTGAAAGGAAGGTTTCCAGACGATCAAAGAGATGAAATTGTGCTACCTGAGCGCATAGCCAAAAAACTGTTTAAAGATTCGAAAGAGGCTGTTGGAAAAAATGTGTCACTTGTTGTACAGTTAATGTCTTTAAAAGAAATTTATCCGACAGTGAACGTTAATGCGACGGTAGTAGGGGTGGTAAAGAATAATTCGATCCCTCTGCTCGATACGGTAGGAATTTCTTATGGATTGTCACAGAAGATTATGAAAGAATCGATAGGCAATAGTACAAGTGCTCTATCTTTCACAATTATCCCATCGTCCATCAAGGATATAGCACCTTTAAAGAGTAAAATTAAGGAGATGGGATATAAAGTGCAGACAGATGAAGAAAGTCAAAATGAAATTAATGAGTATGTCTCCTTCGCAAGTATTGCATTGGGAATGTTGTCTGGCATATCGCTTATCGTTTCATCGATTATGATTGGCATCGTCTTATACGTGAGTGTTTTAGAGCGAACTCGAGAGATTGGCATTTTAAAAGCAATCGGTGCATTTCGTTCAGATATTCGCCGCGTATTTGTCACAGAAGGAATGTTGATCGGCATCATTGGAGGAGTATTCGGAATTTTAGGTTCAATCACAGTGGGAAAAGCAGCAAATTATGTTGTAATGACGGTAATGAAAAAGAGTAATTTGGACCTTTTCCAGTTTCGTTTTATTCAAGTTGTACTTCTTGTTCTGTTTAGCGGGCTGTTAGGTGTTTTAGCTTCTTTTGTCCCTGCAAATAAAGCAGCAAAACAACCTGCTGTGGAAGCATTGCGACATGAGTAAGAAATAAGATGTGGAGCGTGAAAATGATGAAGTGGATGAATATCGTATTTATTCTATCGGTCATTTCTTTTATTTTGTACAAGCTGGTTTCTAGGGAGACAATTAGCAATACGGCGTGGATCATTGCTACTTTTCTTGTCATCACTAATTTCATTGGTTTGATCAAGGGACGTAGAGAGAGTAGATAATTGTAATCCGTATGCATCCAAGTGCAGTGATTGATTCACCTCCAATGGTAGTATGAGAAGGCGAAAGCCGCCAACTCCTCTTTGATCACCAGAGGCCCATTGCTGTTTCGAATCGTCAAAGCCGCTCTGGCGGAAGCGGATGCCCAATCCGGTTCGCGCTGTGTGTCTGTTCACCGCATCGGAAAGCCTGCTAAAGGGGGCTGGAGGCCGCAAGCTGATCGGGCCGACGGGACAGGCGGTTTTTGTTTGAGTATGTGAAAGTCGTCCTGTTCAAGCCGCCGGATAGACGCATCCAACGCGCACTGGATCGCTTCCTCAATCCTGATCAGCGAAGGATTCTGCAGGGATTGGGCATGGATGAGAGCATTTACGTGCAACGTCATACGGCACGACAAGCGATGGCAGAAAAAGGATTGCCATCACTTGTCGTGTTGGTCAAACAGTGATTCTGAAATAAAAAATCCGCTGTTTCTACCTTGTTACGGTGCGAAATGTGAGTGAATAAACGTTTTGACCTTGTTCAAAAGGGAAATGTGAGCTGCCCAGCCGCTCTCGCTCTTGTAACATATCGTTACAATACAGAAACAGTTGTTTTTCGTTTTCCTTTTGTTACAACAGGGTGCCATGCCCTTTACTTTTGCCCTCAGGCGCGGTTTAGTAATAGTAGATGGAGCCAACAACAAGGCGATGGCGTTGCCGCAATCAGCAGAGTTGGGCTCAAACGGTTGGGTTGCTGTCCTTTCCGATCGTTTCCGTCTCTCGTCCTAGCAGTCGATACATTTCTTTCGCTAACCGTTCGAGCAAGTAGATGACCGGGAGCTGGGTTGTGACATCTGTCTGTCCGATCCGCTCCGCGGTGGCGTAATACGTCAAGTTATAGTCGGAGATGTTCGCGAGTGTGCAATGTTTCCGGTTGGTGATGCTGATGATCGTGCTCCCTTTTTCTTTCAAGCGGTGCACTTGGGCGAGCGTGTGCGGCGTTTCGCCGGACACCGACAAGGCGATCACGGCGCAGTTGTTGAAATAATGGCCGTAAATCGGAAAAAACGGATCCTTGATGTAGACGGAAAACTTTTGAAAGGCAGAAAAGTAGCGCGAGCCGTATTCGGCCAAAATGCCGGAGCTGCCGGAACCGACAAAAATGACTTGATCCGCTTGAGCGATCACGGCGGCAGCGGCAAAAATCGCCCGCTCGTAGTCGGCCGTCAGCGTCCGCTCGAAAAACTCCCGCAATGCTTCTTGGCTGCTGATGATTGACGTTCGTTCGTTTTCCCGCAAGTATAGCTTCCATTTCGTTTTGAACTCGCTGAACCCGTCGCAGCCGACTTTCTTGCAAAAGCGGAGCACGGTCGGCGGCGAGACATGGACGGCCTCAGCGAGCTCGCGAATGCGCATGTACGCGACTTCATGCGGATGTTTCATCACGTAATCGTAAATGGCATAATCCAACTCGGAAAACCGGGCGATTTGTTCGGGGGTAAACATGCCTACACCTCGCTTTTCAGAACAGGACGCGTGAGACCGGGCGATGGTCAACGGTTGCGTCATCTATTCATTATATCACGTCTAACACGGTGAAGGGGGAAGACGAGCATGGATAAACGATTGAAAATTGCGACCATTGGCGGCGGGTCGAGCTACACGCCGGAATTGGTCGAAGGGTTGATCAAGCGTTATCATGAATTGCCAGTCGGGGAATTGTGGCTTGTCGATATTCCGGAAGGCAAAGAAAAACTCGAAATCGTCGGCGCACTGGCCAAACGGATGGTCGAAAAAGCTGGCGTGCCGATCGAGATTCATTTGACGCTCGACCGTCGCCGGGCTTTGGAAGGTGCAGACTTTGTCACGACGCAGTTTCGTGTCGGCGGCCTAGAGGCGCGGGCGAAAGACGAGCGCATCCCGCTCAAATACGGGGTGATCGGCCAGGAGACAAACGGGCCGGGTGGATTGTTTAAGGGATTGCGGACGATTCCGGTCATTTTGGACATCATTCGCGATATGGAAGAGCTTTGCCCCGATGCGTGGCTGATCAACTTCACGAACCCGGCCGGGATGGTGACGGAAGCCGTCTTGCGCTACACGAAGCAGGAAAAAGTCGTCGGCTTGTGCAACGTGCCGATCGGCATGCGCATGGGCGTCGCCAAGCTGCTTGGCGTTGATGCTGACCGCGTGCACATTGATTTCGCCGGCTTGAACCATATGGTGTTTGGCTTGCATGTTTATCTCGACGGCGTCGAGGTGACCGACAAGGTAATCGACCTCATTGCCCATCCGGATCGGTCCGGAGTGACAATGAAAAACATCGTTGACCTCGGCTGGGAGCCGGACTTTTTGAAAGGGTTAAACGTATTGCCGTGCCCCTACCACCGGTATTACTATCAAACAGACAAAATGTTGGCTGAGGAGCTCGAGGCGGCGAAAACGAAAGGAACGCGCGCCGAAGTCGTCCAGCAGCTCGAAAAAGAACTGTTCGAGCTGTACAAAGATCCGAACTTGGCCATCAAGCCGCCGCAGCTCGAGAAACGGGGCGGGGCGTACTACAGCGACGCCGCTTGCAGCTTGATCAGCTCCATCTACAACGACAAGCGCGACATTCAGCCGGTCAACACGAGAAACAACGGCGCCATTGCCAGCATTCCGCCAGAATCGGCCGTTGAGGTCAACTGCGTCATCACGAAAGACGGACCAAAGCCGATCGCTGTCGGCGACTTGCCGGTCGCCGTGCGCGGCCTCGTCCAGCAAATCAAGTCGTTCGAGCGCGTCGCTGCCGAGGCCGCGGTCACTGGCGACTACCAAACCGCGCTCGTCGCCATGACGATCAACCCGCTTGTCCCGTCTGACACCATCGCCAAACAAATGTTGGACGAAATGCTGGAAGCGCATAAAGAATACTTGCCGCAGTTTTTCAAACAGACCAAAGCAGCGGCCGGGCGCTAAACGGCCGCTTCGAAAACGATGGACAAAGCTGCCTCGGCGACAGGCGGCTTTGTCATTTCATCGTGAAAAGCCGCACAATACAAGGGCTTTTTCCCATTCATATTCCCCTTATTCTAGGCCAAAATCAAATACCGCCGCCGCATTCTGCCCATTGCCATCTTCAGCTATGACGCCATCCGCGATGAACCGTCCTCGTTCACCATCCAGTTTCCGTTCCTAACCGTTGTTGATTTCCGTTTTCTGACCGTTGAACTGCGCAAGTTGCCATGGCGCGAGTACATTCGCCGCGACAACCCGGTCGCCGCCGCTCTGTTAAGCAAAATGGGGTATAATGAAAGTGAAAGAGTGGTTGTGAAAAAAGAATTTTTGCGCATGCTCGTCCGCTTGGAGCTTGACGAAGCGAAACAGCGGCTGTTGTTTGGCTTTTTTGAGACGTATTTGCGGTTGTCCGAACAAGAGGAGCTCGAATTGCGAAACGAGGTGAATGAAATGGAAACGAAGGAAGCGAAAAAAGTGATGGATCTCATCGTGTCGTACGAGCAACGGGGGATGAAAAAGGGGATTGAAAAAGGAATGGAAAAAGGAATGGAAAAAGGAATCGAAAAAGGCAAGATGGACGTTGCGAAACGGATGCTAGAGAAAGGATATGACGTGCCAACGATTTGTGAGTTGACCGGACTGCCAGTGGAGGCGGTGGAAAAGTTGAAAGAGTAAAAAGCGGAGGGGACGCTGTTCCGATGCAGCCAATCTGTTTTTTCACTCATTCTCCCATTGATGAAGGGAATCAGTGGTTTTTCACGGGCCTTCTAGGAGGCCGGTGATTTAATGCAAAATACTGCTGATTCCACCCATTTCTCAATTAGAGAAACCTCGTAGAATCAACTTTCTTTTCTGAATGAAAATACCGCCGATTCGTGTGTGACAGCGGTTTTTCACGGGCCTTCTAGGCTAGCGCCCCGACGTTCGTGTACAATGGCGGTAGGAGGGATCAAGATGCGCCATTGGTGGAAACGGCTGTTTTACGGGGGCGGCATCGCCGCGCTGTTTGCAAGCGCTTCCTTCACCGCCTATTGCGCTTGGAACGTGTATGCGTATCCAAAATCAGAGAAGGAACGGGTTCCGGAAACAACGAAAGAGGCCTATCATTTCGTGCTTGTGCCGGAGGAACTCGATAATGATTACTGGCGGCTCGTGGAAAAAGGAGCGAAAGCGGCGGCGAAAGAACTGGGGATTGACCTTGAGTATATCGGCCCGCGGCAGGCGAATATTGATGAGCATTTGCGCATTTTGAAAAAAGCCGCGGCGGCGAAAGTCGATGGGATCATCACCCAAGGGTTGACGGAAGCGGAATTTGTCCCAGTGATTAACGAAATCACGGACAAAAATATTCCTGTGGTGACGATCGATACGGATGCCCCGACGAGCCGACGTGTCGCCTATGTGGGAACGGATAATTATTATGCCGGTTTTCTTGCGGGACGAGCGTTAGCTGAGGATACGAAGGGCAAGGCGACGGTCGCGATTATTACCGGCAGTTTGACGGCGGCGCACCAACAGCTGCGAGTGCGCGGATTTGAGGATGCGGTGAGACAGGAAAAAGGCATCCGCATCGTTGCCATCGAAGAGTCGCACATTACGCGTGTGCAAGCCGCGGAAAAGGCGTATACGATTTTGAAAAAGCACCCGGATGTGAATGCGTTTTACGGCACGAGCGCGCTCGATGCGATTGGCGTTGCCAAGGTGGTCGAGCAGTTTCATCGGGAGCAAAAGACGTATATTATCGGTTTTGACACGCTTCCTGAGACGATCCGCTATTTGCAAAAAGGAACGATTGCGGCGACCGTGGTGCAGGAGCCGTATGAAATGGGATACAAGGCTGTCCAACTGATGGCCGAGATCGTCGCCGGGAAAGACGTGCCGGCGATGACGAATACGGAGACGAAAGTCATTCGGAAAAAAGACTTGCCGCTGCGCCCGGCGCGCAATTATGAGGTCAACACGCCATGAAGGTGCCTGCCAAGCCTCCGTCGGGAGAAGGCGGAAAGCGGAGAAAGGTTGGCGAACGCCGCCAAAGCATGAGAGATGGTCGGCCTTGACGTTCGACCACGTTCGGCTGGAAGCTTCCAGCGTCCCAGTCTCAGAACGTTGGGTGATCTACTTGACGTTCGCCACGTTCGGCTGGAAGCGGCAGGACGATGCAGGCGACAAAGCGCCGGTGACAGCGGGGTGGAATTCAGATGAACATTCGGACGAAGATGCTGCTTTGCTTTACCGTTTTTTTGCTTTTGCTGAACGGAGCGGTATTTCTTTTGTATGAGACGAGCGAAGAGATGATGAGCGATTATGATCAACGGATGCGCCGATTGTTGTTGCTCAATGAGGTGTCGCAGCGGGCAAACCGAATGATGGAACAGCTCAATGCGTACGTCTCGGAGAAAGAAGGACGGTATGCACGCGCTTATGAGCGGGAGTTCCGCTGGCTGCAGCAACGCTGCCGGCAGCTCGGCGCCATCTTGCCGGTGCTGTCCGACCGGCTGGCGGCGGAAAACTATGAACATATGATTGAAAGTTTGCTGGAGGAGGCGGCGCTGACCGTCTATCATTTTCAAGCTGGAAATATTGGCTTGTACTCGTCTCACTTGCATGAAACGATGAACATTGCGTCCTTTTTGCAAGAGGAAACGTTAAACTTGATTGACGATGAGCTGACGGCCTACCAACGGCGGTACGATGAAGTGGAGCAGCGCAACCGCTATTTCCGCTATATGGGAATGGGATTGTTTGTCACGACGTTGTTGCTTGGTGCCTTGCTGGCGGTGTTCTTTTCCGGCCACTTAACGAAGCCGATCATTCTTCTCTCGCGCGCTGCCCGATCCATCGCTGACGGGCGGCTGGACGGGCCGGATATTGAGCCGATGACCAACGATGAGTTGCGGCTGTTGACGATCACGTTTAATGACATGCGCCGCAATTATTGATTTTCTTATTTGTGTACGGGTTTATCGGCTGGACCGGGTATGTGTCGTTAAGCAACTGGAACTCCCTTGTGCCGGATTGGTCGTTTGCCGGGGTGAAAAACTATTTGTATTTGTTTCATGATTTCCGCTTTCAAGCCGACTTGCGCAATACGCTTGTGTTTACGGTGCTGTTTATCGCCGCCGTCATTGTGCTCGGCCAACTCCTTGCCATTTTGCTTGACCAAAAGCTGCGCGGCGAGTCGTTGTTTCGCAACATTTTCTTTTTCCCGATGGCCTTGTCCTTTGTCGTCACCGGGGTCGTATGGCAATGGCTGTTCAATCCGTCAACGGGCGTCAACTTGTTTTTAAAACCACTTGGCTTGGATGGAAAATGGTATACGGATACGAACATCTTGTTCGGATTTCATTGGGGCAAGATTGAATTTGGCATCCCGGTCGCCATCATTGCGGTGGTTGTGGCGGCTGTTTGGCAAATGACTGGCTTTGCCGTCGCGATGTATCTCGCCGGCCTGCGCGCCATTCCGGATGAGGTGCGGGAAGCGGCGCGGATGGACGGGGCGACCGAGTTTCAATTGTATTGGAAAATCATCTTGCCGCTCCTCCGGCCGATCACGGTCAGCGTCATCATCATTATGGCTCATATTTCGCTCAAAATTTTCGATTTGATTTACGCCATGACCGGGCCGGGGGCGAACTTTGTCACCGATGTGCCGGGCGTGTACATGTTTGAAACGACGTTCCGCGGCAACTATTATGCGAACGGAGCGGCGATCGCCATGGTGATGCTGCTATCGGTGGCCATCTTTATTGTTCCGTACCTTATCTCGAGCCGCAAGGGGGGATCGTGATGGCGAGATCCGTATGGGCCCGGCCGTTTTTGTATGCGCTGGCCGTTGCCATGAGCGTGTTTTTCCTCATGCCGGTGTATGTCATGGTCATCACGAGCTTGAAGCCGCTTGATGAAGTGACATTGGCCGATATGTGGAAGCTCCCGTCGACCATCGATTGGAGCAGCTACGCCACAGCGTTTGACAAACTCGCCCCAAACTTTTGGAATTCGCTGCTGCTCGTCGTACCGGCGACGTTGTTGTCCGCGCTGCTGGGGGCGCTCAACGGCTACGTGCTTTCGAAATGGAAATTTAAGGGGGCAGATACGCTTTTTACGCTTATTTTGTTCGGAATGTTCATTCCGTATCAAAGCATTCTCATCCCGCTGATCCAATTTTTGCGCGAAATCGGGCTGTACAACACGATTCCAGGACTTGTGTTCGTTCATGTCGTCTACGGCATTCCGATCACCACGCTGATGTTTCGGAATTTCTACGCCGCGATTCCTGATGAAATGATTGAGTCGGCGAAAATCGACGGCGCTGGGTTTGTCCGTATTTTTCGTTATATTATGCTCCCCTTGTCCATCACTGGATTTGTCGTCGTGGCGATCTGGCAGTTTACAAACATTTGGAACGAGTTTTTGTTCGCCGTGACGATCACGACATCGGACAAACAGCCGATCATGGTCGCCTTGCAAAACTTATCCGGCAGCCAAATCGTGCAATGGAACGTGCAAATGGCGGGAGCCCTGTTGGCAGCGCTGCCGACCTTGCTTGTGTACATTTTCCTTGGCAAATATTTTGTTCGTGGGTTGTTGGCTGGTTCGGTGAAGGGTTGAACGGGCGAAAAACGGAAAACGTCTCCGTCAAGCCGCCATCATGGCGGCTTTTCTCTTTTGTCTTGTAGAATAGTTGAGCCTTGAGGGTGAGGGAGGCGATCGCTTCGCAGCGCTACACGCAGCCGGCGTTTCCCGAGCGCATGTTCCTTTATGTCAGCGATTGTTTCGAAAATACCGCCGCCGCATTCTGCCCATTGCCATCTTCAGCTATGACACCATCCGCAATGAACCGTCCTCGTTCACCATCCAGTTTTCGTTCCTAACCGTTGTTGGTTTCCATTTTCTTACCGTTGAACTGCGCAAGTTGCCATGGCGTGAGTACATTCGCCGCGACAACCCGGTCGCGGTCGCTCTGGTAAGCAAAATGGGGGATGATGAAAGTGAAAGAGTGGCCGCGGTGTCTTTGTTCCGGCCCTTGCCGGTATTGCGTTAAGAATGCTTGATATTGCCGGTGGATGGTGTGCTCTTTTCTCTTCCATGCCTCCTGCTTGCCAGCTGATTGGTGGAGTAGGGCAGCGATAGGGAACGTTGACGGTCATGCAAAAGCGTGGTAAGATAACATAAAAACATACTATTCATATTTATTTACTATGAATTAAAGGATGGGTGAAAGGGGAGAGAGCAGTTGATTCGATTCCAGTATATTGAGAGCGGAGGGGAACGCTTGGCGGTTTCGATTCATGATCCAGCTGTGTCGGTTGATCGTGATGATGTGCCTGTTGTTGTCATTTGTCATGGGTTTATCGGTACGAGGATTGGTGTGGATCGGTTGTTTGTCCAAGCAGCGGAACGATTTGCTTCGGCCGGAGTCGGAGTCGTCCGTTTTGATTATGCTGGTTGTGGGGAGAGCAGTGGAGAATATGGAAAAAACCGATTTGATGATTTCATTCGACAAACGAGAGATGTCATTCGTACAGTGGAACAATTTCCGTCGTTTCAGCGTCGGCCGCTTGTGCTTCTCGGCCATAGTTTGGGAGGGGCGGTGGCGACGGTCACAGCTGCATTGGATCGGCGAGTCGAACGATTGGTGCTTTGGGCGCCTGTTGCGTATCCACATGCAGATATTGTCCGCATTGCCACAGATGGGTATGGCCGCTCGGATGGTGAAACGATTGAGTACCGCGGATATCGATTGTCCCCTTCCTTTTTCACTTCGCTCGTTGACATCGACCCGTTGCAGGCGGCGAAACAGTTTCCGGGTGATGTCCTCCTTGTCCATGGAATAGCCGATCAAGAAATTCCTGTCACGTATGCAGATGTCTATGGGGAAGCATTCGGGCAACGAGCCGATTCACGATTTGCCAAACAAGTCATCCCAGAAGCGGATCACACGTTTTCTTCCGTCTCCGCGCGAGAACAGTTGCTGCAGATCACGACGGCTTGGCTTTTCCAACGTGCGGTGGTCGTCTAGCAAGGGAAGGTGCCCACGAACGAGCGGGCACCTTATCATTTCGAATGTCTGTGCTGTCGTTATTCTGATCTTCTCGTTGAAGCGGCGGACTTGGTCGCGAAAGAAGACGGCTGTCCTAGAGCTAGCCGTCTGTTCGTGAGCCGATCGGGCGGAACGCGGCAGCGGGATGATCATGCGCCAGGCGCGGGCCGTTCCCGAATAGCTTCTCCCGCATGGTTCCAGGGGTGTAGGCGGTTTTGTATAGACCGCGTCGTTGCAGGATGGGAACGACATATTCAATGAAATCGTCCAAATCTTTGGGCGTGATCAGATGGGTTAAATTGAATCCATCCACCCCCGAGCGCCGAGCTCGCTCTTCGATGGCGTCGGCGACCTGTATCGGGTTGCCGATTATGACGGATTCCCGTGTGAGCGTTCCGGCTTTTTGAAGCGCCTCACCGATCGTTAGCGGTTTTGTGGCGTCTTTTGTTAATGAAGCAGCTTTGTAGTGTCCATGATCCGTGGCGCGGAACAAGAACGGTTCATCGGCTGGCTTGGCTTCATATTCAGCCAAGTCATAGCCGCTCGCCCCGCTGAATTGGGCTTTGGCGGCGTCCATGCTCCATAGGCGGCGCAATTGTTCATATTTTGCTTCCGCTTGCTCCGTCGTTTTGGCGACAATGACCGTTAAAAAGGTGAAAAATTTCAGTTGTTGCGGATCTCTTCCGTATCGCTCGGCTCGTTGGCGAATGTCTTGAATGTAGAATGACAGCCGTTCGGGGGACGGAGCGCCGACGAAAACACACTCCGCGTGTTTGGCCGCGAACGCCCTCCCGCGTTCGGATGAACCAGCTTGGTACAACACTGGCGTGCGTTGCGGGGAAGGCTCGCATAAATGCGGACCTTCGACAGAGAAAAAGGCGCCGTGATGGTTGATCGGATGAATTTTGCCAGGATCAATCAACACGCCTGTCTCGCGATCTTCGAGGAAGGCACCTTCTTCCCAGCTTCCCTCCCACAACTTATAAGTCACTTCCAAACACTCATCCGCGACCTCATATCTCTGATCATGGGCGATCATTCTCTCCAATCCAAAGTTTTTGGCCGCATTGGGCAAATAAGAGGTGACAATATTCCACGCGATGCGGCCGTTTGTCAGATGGTCCAGCGTGGAAAATCGCCTTGCGATATGGAACGGGTGCTCATAAGTGGTGCTTGCCGTTAACACGAATGAAAGATGGGTCGTGACGCTCGCCATGACTGGAATGATTAAGGAAGCGTCGTTTAGTGGAAATTGCATCCCGTCGCGAATCGATGGATCTTTGCTTTGTCGATACGTGTCGTACACCCCGAGCACATCAGCAAAGAAAACAGCGTCAAACAGCCCGGCTTCGAGGCGCTTAGCCATTTCGATCCAGTAGTGGAGCTCTTTGTAGCGGCGGTGGCGCTCGCTGTCGGGATGCTTCCATAAACCGTGGGCATTATGCATCGCGCTTGCCATCTCAAAGGCATTGAATAATAGGGGTTGATCCATCAATTTGTCCTCCTTTCAAGACTGGCGGCTCTCGTGATGACGAGCCGCCGGCTGCTATGGATCATTGTTTTTGGAACCAATCGGGCCATACGTATCCTTTGTACTTCGGATCTTCTTTGATCAATTTAGCGAATTCTTTCGATTTGTAAGCGGCGATCAAATCTTTGACAAAAGGTTTGTCTTTGTCCTCCGGACGGATGGTGACGACGATCAAGTAGTAATCAGGCGTTTTTTCTAAGGCGACGGCTTCGGTTAATTTTAACCCAGACGATAAGGCGAAGTTGCCGTTGATCAAGGCGTAGTCCACATCGCCCAACGCCCGCGGCAGTTGAGCGGGATCCAATGGTTTGAGAATGATGTTTTTGTGAAATTTGGCAATATCTTTTTCCGATGCTTTTGTCGGTTCGACATCTTTCTTTAGTTCTAAAAGGCCGAGCTGCTGCAGCATCGTTAGCGCCCGCGCTTGATTGACCGGTTCGTTCGGCAAGGCGATGGTCGTTCCGTCCCGAATGTCATCGAGGGACGTATGTTTTTTTGAATATAAACCGATTGGAACGGTCGGAATCGAGATCAAGGGCTGCAATTTCATTTGATGTGTTTTGGCGAAGTTTTCAAGATACATTTGGTTTTGAAACACGTTGGCGTCAATTTCTTTCTGATCTAGTGCGATATTGGGCTGCACGTAATCATTGAATTCAATTAATTTCACTTTGTATCCTTTCTTTTCTAGATAAGGCTGAATGGCTTCGCGGATTTGATCGCTGTATGGACCGGCGGTGGCGCCGATCGTGATCGTTTTCTTTTCCTCTTGTGCCGAGGAAGAGGATGATGAGCAGCCTGTTGCTCCGAAGATCAATACAATAAGGGCGAATAGAAAAGAAAAACGCTTCATGAACGATTCCTCCTCATAAAAAGGTTGGTCAATGCCGCAAAAAAAGGCAGCCATTATCGGTTGAAAGCGAGGCCAGTGTTGCTTGACGGAACAGGCGCTTCGCTCATGCGAAACGTTTATCGCTTATCGATCCAGCGGGCGATCGAGTCGCCGACAAACTGGACGACCTGCACTAAGCAGAGAAGAATGATAATCGTTGTAATCATCACCGTGTTGTCGTATCGATAATAACCAAAACGAATGGCTAGATCCCCCACACCGCCGCCTCCGACAATGCCGGCCATCGCTGAGTAGCCGATCAAGCTGATTGCCGTAATGGTGAGCCCATGGATGATGCCGGGAAGAGCATCGGACAGCAGAACATCTTTGATAATCATCCACGGAGTGGCTCCTACGGCGGTAGCAGCTTCAATCACGCCTTTATCGACTTCCCGCAAAGCGGTTTCCACAATGCGGGCGAAAAATGGCGTGGCGGCCACGGACAGCGAGACGGCCGCTGCTGTTGGACCAATGGTGGTGCCAACGAGCAGTTTTGTCAACGGTAGCAAGGCGACTAGCAAAATGATAAATGGGATCGAGCGGACGATGTTGATGAGAAAACCGAGAATGGTTTGCAGTGGTTTGTTTTCCCAAAACAAACCGCGATCTGTCACAAATAAGAGCACCCCAAGCGGAAGCCCGGCGATGACGGCGGCTAACAGAGAAATGCCCACCATGTACAACGTATCCCAGAACGCTTTTAATAGTTCTGGAGCCAGCGTTTCAAGCGGCACGATCGATCACCTCGACTCCTTTTGTCCGTTCGGCCATGTAGCGAATGGCGCGCTCGACTTCCTGTTCATCTCCGCTCAATTCTAACAGCAGCACCCCAAGCGGTGTGTCGTTAATGTACTCAATTTTTCCGTGCAAAATGTTCCCGCGCACACGGAATGTTTGCAGCGTGTCGGATAGGATGGCTTGTTCAGCGGCAGGCCCTTGGAACAAAATTCGCACTAACGTTCCGGTTCGCGCTTGAAGCAGACGTTCTGGAACATCTAGGCGCAGCACATGCTCAACGAACGAGCGGGTCAACGGCTGCTGCGGTTGGGTAAACAGATCGTATACGCGGCCGATTTCGACAATGCGGCCGTTTTGCATCACAGCGACACGGTCGCAAATTTCTTTAATGACTTCCATTTCATGCGTAATGACGACAATGGTAATGCCGAGTTCGCGATTAATTTGCTTGAGCAACTGCAAAATAGAAGACGTTGTCGCTGGATCGAGGGCGGATGTCGCCTCGTCGCACAACAGGACGGTCGGATTGTTGGCTAAGGCGCGGGCGATACCGACGCGCTGTTTTTGCCCTCCGCTTAATTGAGACGGATAAGCGTCACGTTTATCCAAAAGTCCAACCATTTCTAGCAGCTCGTGGACGCGAGTTTCGATTTCGGTTTTTGTCTTGCCTGCCGCCCGCAAGGCAAAGGCGATGTTTTCAAACACCGTTTTGGAACGAATTAAGCAAAATTGTTGAAAAATCATACCGATCTTCAATCGCGCTTCGCGCAATGCGGCTCCAGACAAGGCGGTGATGTCGGTGTCATCGACGATGATGCGGCCGGATGTCGGTCGCTCCAATAAATTGATGCATCGGAGCAAGGTGCTTTTTCCAGCGCCGCTATGTCCAATGATGCCAAAGATTTCTCCGCTTTGGATGGAAAGGGAAACATGGTCGACGCCGACCACTTCTTTCCGATGAACGTTGTAGATTTTCGTCAACTGTTCAATGTCAATCATGTCGTTCCTCCTTTCAAATGGTCGGAGAAGGATGTGGATTTGTGTTTGCTTTTTTGGCGGTTGTCGTTCCATTGGAAATGGCTTGGGACGCAAACAATTCCAAGACAGCGTCTTCCATCGGCGGATTATGCAATCCCGCCCGAACGTCGCGGTAATATTGTTGCAACGGGTTGGAAAGCTGCAAGCTTTTGGCGCCGACGATGCGCATGGCCAAATCGACGACTCGGTTGGCGCTGTTTAAGGCAATATATTTGGCGGCTGCCAATTCCCGATCCATGAATGGGCGTTTTTCTGGAAGCGTATCCCATCGTTCGGCCACAAAATAAAGAAAATGTCGAGCTTGAAACAATTCCATGTCCATTTGCGCGATTTTTTGCCGAACGTGCGATAGATGGATGATCGGTTCGGATACGCTGTTCGGTTGATAGTGTAAGGCAAACGAAATGGCGTAATTTCTCGCCGCGATGGCCGTCCCTAAATAGCAGGCTGGAATATGCAAAAGCCACGCTCGGCTTCCTCCTCCTTTGACGAATTCCAATTGATCGAGTTCGACTAAAGCATCTTGAGGCAGTTCGACATGGTCGAAAATGACGTCATCGCTTCTTGTCCCGCGCATGGCGATCATGTTCCACGTTTGTTCAATGCGAATGCCGTCGAGTCGATGATCGACGAGGAAAAATCCGACTTTTCCCGTATCGGCGATCGTTGCGGTCACCAATGAGTAGTCCAAGGCTTCTGCCATTGAAGCAAATGATTTTCTTCCGGTGAGAATCCATTTTCCATCGCGTTTCACTGCCGTCGTGACCGGCTTTCCTCCGCGTGTCGGGCTTCCGGTTGCTTCTTCGGTGGCGAGCCGGTTGATGACCGCTTTTCGTTCGACAATTTCGCGGCAAAGCCATTCAAAGGTGCGCCGATTCCATGTGTTGCGTTCGCGAATGTCGTAGACAAGTCCCAAATGCCAACCGGCGCACAACCCGGTGGAAGCATCCCCTTGGCTAAGCCGTTCTTGAATGAGAATCAATTCATATAAGGACAACTCTTGCCCGCCGAATTGGTTGGGCACGGTCAACGACAAATAGTTCGTTTCTTTCAAACGGTTGAAATGCTCAAACGGAAACATCGCTTCTTCATCGATTTGCCGCATGTTCTGGCGAAATTGTTCTGCAAGCATGGCCGCCTGGTGCAACAGTTGTTCGTGACGTTCCGTTTTCACAAACAGTTGTGATAAATCATTGGCTAATTGTGGGATGACATCGGGAAACGACAATGGAATCTCTCCTTTTCGATCGATGTTCGACGATTGGTCTTGATTTTTCGATTCCTCACACGCGGATCGACTTTGGCACCGGCAATCCTAAGTGGTCTCTCAATGTTGTTCCTTCATAGTTGCGACGGAATAACCCGCGTTTTTGCAAAATTGGGATCACATGCTCAACGAATGATTGCAGTCCATTTGGATAATATGGGAACATGAGATTAAACCCGTCCGCTGCCCCTTGGAGAAACCAGTATTCGAGTTGGTCCGCGACTTGTTCGGGAGTGCCAATGATCGTAAAGTGCCCTCGCGCCCCGGCGATTCGTTGGTACAATTGGCGAATCGTCAATCGTTCGCGGCGCGCTAGATCAATGATGAGTTGACGCCGGCTTTGGTTTCCATTTGTTTCTGGAATGTCGTCGGGAAGCGGATCATCCAGTGAATAACCCGAAAAGTCGATGCTGCCTAAGTAGTCGGATAAAAACGCCAGTCCGACCTCTGGTACGATCAGCTCCTGCAATTGTTCATATTGCTCCCTTGCTTCCTGTTCGGTTCGGCCAATGTAAGGGGCTACGCCAGGCATGATCAACATATGGTCAGGGTTGCGTCCGGCGCGTGCGGCTTCCTGTTTCACAGTTTGGTAAAACCGCTGGGCGTCAGTCAACGTCGATTGGGCGGTAAACACGACTTCTGCAACATGGGCGGCGAAACGGATGCCGTCTTGTGATGAGCCGGCTTGAATCAAGACCGGTTTTCCTTGCGGCGGACGCGAAGAGTTCAGCGGTCCGCGCACAGAAAAATGTGTTCCATGATGATTTAGTGGCCGCCACTTTTCGGCATGAAAGTAGATTCCGGATGATTGATCGCGAATCAGTGCCTCTTCGTCCCAACTTTCCCACAGACCGTTGACGACATCGACAAATTCACGCGCACGCTCGTAGCGCAGCCGATGTTCCAAATGGGCCGTTTGGCTGAAGTTGTACGCTTCTTCCTCATAGTAAGACGTTACGATGTTCCACGCTGCTCGCCCGCGGCTAATATGATCGAGCGAGGAAAATTTTCGCGCGATGTGAAACGGTTCATTGTATGTGGTGGAAGCAGTGCCAGCCAACCCGATGCGATGGGTCACAGCTGCTAAAGCGGCGAGCAGTGTGAACGGCTCGAGCCGGACGATCTCGGCAGGGTGAGACAACGGCTCGATAGCGAGCCCGTCGCTGACAAACAACATGTCCAGCTTCCCTTGTTCCGCTATTTCAGCAATGCGGCGAAAAAATGTGAAATCTTCACACCATTCCGGCCGCACATCGGGGTGTCGCCATGCGGCGATATGATGGCCGACGCCCATGAGAAACAGCCCGAATTTCATTTGCCGCACACGCATGCCATGGACTCTCCTTTCGTAGATGACGGTGTCCAGATGTGATTTGCAATAGGAACCTCTTTGTTGATCAAGCCGATAGCGCGCAAATCACCGGCTTGTTGTTGCAAATCGCGATTAGATCCATACTTCCGTTTGTCGAAGGCGCTCGCGAACAAGAGGGATCACGGAAGTTCCTACTTGCTCGATCGTCTCTAAGTGAGGAAAGCCGCGCAACAATACGTAATCAAAGCCGAGGCCGATGAATTCAATCAGCCGATCAGCCACCTGCTCGGGAGTACCGACGAGCGCAATCGAGTTGCCCGACAGCACTTGAGTGAGCCCGGCCCATAAGTTCGGACCGATTTGGAAACGCCGCTCGGCGCTCGTTTTCATCAATTCGTGCAATCGTTTCGCACCAACCGAATCTCCCTTTTGAATCAGCTCGTCCTTTTTTCGTTTCGCTGACTCCGACAGATGGCTGACCAACGCATCGGCCTGCTCCCATGCTTCTTTTTCCGTTTCGCCCAACACGACTTGAAACGAGATGCTGTAACGCAGCGTCCGGCCATAATGCGCTGCTTTTTGCTTCATTTCCTCGATTCGTTCTTTCATCCGTTCGAACGTCTCGCCCCACATCATGTACACGTCCGCTTCTTTCGCCGCCACTTCTTTGGCAATGTCCGAGGCGCCTCCGAAATAAATGGGTGGGCGCTGTGCGGGTTTCGGAAACAGCGAGGCGTTTTCGAGACGGTAAAACCGTCCTTCATACGTGACGGAAGGGAGAGTAAACAGTTGCTTCAACAGATGGATGTATTCCCTCGTTCGTTCATATCGCGTATCATGGTCAAGAAAGTCCCCCTCAGCCGCTAATTCTTTTGGTGAACCGCCTGTCACGATATTGGGCAATGCCCGCCCATGTGTCCAACAATTGATCGTCGCCACTTGTTTGGCAAAAATAGCAGGTGAAGTGGCGCCAGGACGGGCGGCGAACAGAAGGTGCAATTTAGTCGTCCGCGCTGCCAGATAAGCAGCGACGGCCAACGAATCGAGGCAACCTGCGCCTGTCGGCAACAGCAGCGTGGAAAAGCCATGGGCTTCCGCTGCTTTCGCAATCGCCTCAATGTACTCGACTGTCGGTGGACGCTCTGGATTTTCGTCCGTTCCGGTCCAACTGTTCAAGTTCGTCGAATTGCTGCCAAGACCGACGAATGTGCTGTCTCCAGATGTCGGGGCCATCGTAATAAATTCAATCATGTTTCCGCCTCCTTGTGATCGGGATGGATCATCGCGGGACCGTCAAAGAGAACAGAGCGCTTTTCGTTTTGATCGTTGTTCGTGAGCGGTGCTTGTCAGCTGGCGACAATCATTTCCGAAGGCAACCGATCACTTGATGAAAGCAGGCCTTTTTGCCACCGCTTTTCGAATTCTCGGAACGGAATCGGCTGTTCCAACAAATAAAATTTGACTTGTTGTTCGACTGCTTGAGCGTAAGAGCGTTCACAAAACATATTCGGCGGGGAAGCGAAGGCGTCGGCTCCTTTTTCTTTGGCGAAACGGAGAACCGCGCTTCGGCGTCCCCCTTGCAACTGCTTGGCGATATTCGGATAGTCTTCGTACGTTTGCGAACTCGTGTGATAAAGGCGAATGGTCGCTCCTTCAATGATGGGGACAACGTTTTCCTGCTCATCGAGAACAAGGGCAATGATCATCAATGTTCCCCTCCATATCATTTCCTAGTAACTTTATAGGTTTAATAAAAAATATAAAGGAGCTGCTTCCATTTGTAAAATTGAAAAAATAGAAGTGATCGTTCAAAAAATGTGAAGATCCGTAGAGCATCTGCCAGCACATTGATCAAGCAAAAAGCGAATCCATTTTTCCGTTGCGGGGTGGCTCGCTTCACTCGTAAACATCCGTAAGATGCCAACGGTCAGTCCATCGCGAAAATCGGCGATCGGTTGTGCCACCGTTCCTGCAGGAGGAGGAGTGACAGCAATCTTCGGCACGACAGCGATGCCAAGCGAAGCATGGACATAATATTTCAGCGCCAACATGTTGCTAATCTCGGTTTTGTATAAAGGTTGAATGCCTAACTCCACCAGGCGTTTTTCCAAATTGCGTCGAAATGGGCAGGCGGCGCTCGTTACAAGCAGCGGTTCATCGGCCAAATCGCGAAGATAAACGACAGATCGTTTCGCTAATGGGTGAGAGGCCGGAGAAAGCAGCACCACTTCTTCGGAAAACAACGGTTCAAAGCTCGCTCCTGCCATGGTTTCGGGTGTTGCGCAAATGGCTGCATCGATGTCTCCCCGCTCTACCATGTCCACAAGCATTTGGTTGCTATGAATTTGGATTGTAAACAGAATGTTCGGCTGCTTGTCCCGAAAGGCGCTGAGCCATGCAGGAAGACGGTGACTGGCTGTCGGCTCCATCACCCCGATGCGGACGAGTCCTCTTTCGCCATCAATGCATTCTTTCAATGTTTTTTGTAAATGGTCGAAGCTTTTGAGCAAAAATTCCCCTTTCTCACTTAACAATTTGCCTGCCTCGGTCAATTGGAACGGTTTTCCTCGCTTAATGAGCGTGATGCCGAGCTCTGCTTCTAAGTTTTTGATATGAGTCGTCACAGTCGATTGCGCGTAGTTCAACTCTTCAGCAGCTCGCTGGAAGCTTTTATGTTTGACAACCGTTTGGAACGTTTTAATGGTGCGTAAGTCCATAGGGTTTCTTTCCCTTCTTGTCCCGTCTTTTTTCGATCACAAAAAAGCAGATTGTCCTTCAGCTGAAGTCAATCTGCTTTCATCATGACAGGAAGAGTAGGTGGAATGGAGCTAGTTTGTGAAACTTGGAATCGCAAGGCGCCGAATGGCAGACTCCAACTCTGATATGCTTTCATCGAGCCGACGCGTCAGTTCTTCGGGCAACGAGTATCCGCCTTCATGGAGGCGTTTTACCCATTGATCGACAGCGTATACGCCGCTCAAAATATAGCGTGCACCCAAGGCGGACAGAACGGGTTTCAATCCGTAGTCAATGGCTAACAGGTGAGCGAGAGAGCCGCCAATAAACAACGGAAGAACGACTTTGTGTTGTAACCCTTTTTGCGGGAGCAAATCCAAATACGCTTTCAATACTCCCGTGTAGGCCGCTTTGTAAACCGGACTGGCAATGATCACGCCTTGAGCCTTCTCCACTTTTTGATTGGCCGCGACAATGGCGGGGCCGTCAAATCGAGCCCGCAATAAATCCTCAGCGGGCAAATCGGCCACACGAATCTGTTCAGTCGTGAATCCCGCTTGATGCAAAGCATGTTCCGCATAGTCAATGAGTCCATTGAGTCGCGATGTCGGCGATGGATTTCCATTAACAATAACGATCGTGGACACGGCTTCACCTCCCCCTTCTATATTTGTTAATTCATATAGGAATACTTTGTTTTGATCATCGTATCATGATGATAAATGCCATGTCAATCATGATATGTAGATTTTTTCTACCAGCGCCGTGTAAAACGATATCGTTGTGACATCGGTGCGCCTAAAAACGTTAACGGGACAAGTTGTAAAACGATTGTTTTCTTCAAATTACTAGGAGGCTGGTGAAAAACGATTGTTTCTCTTGAGCAATGGGGGAGCGTGTGAAAGGCACAGGGCTTTTCGATTTGAGAAACGAGGTTGGTAAGCAGCCTGTTGCCTTACATCACCGCTCCTCTAGGTTCGCGGCCGCACGCTTTACAATTCGGGCGAACCGTTGATACGATAAAGAAAGGCACCGTCGGTGATCCTTTCGTGGGCGAGTGGAACCGACGAAGGTGGTAGAACGAACATAGAAAAAGAGGGTGGCTGCCGTCAAAATCGAACATCAACACTACGAGAAGGAAAGGGAAATCGGTATGATTCTAGGAGCCATTGAAGCCGGGGGCACGAAATTTGTCTGTGCCCTCGGCGATGAACAAGGGAACATCCGTGAACGGGCGGTGTTTCCGACGACGACGCCGGACGAGACGATGGGGCGCGTCATCGACTTTTTCCGTCCGCACAACGTTGAGGCGATCGGCATCGGATCGTTCGGCCCGGTCGATTTGCGTCCGGACAGTCCAACGTACGGGCACATAACGAGTACGCCAAAACAGGCGTGGGCGAATTTCGACGTTGTCGGCACGCTAAAACAAGCGTTCCCGGTGCCGATCGGTTTTGACACGGATGTCAACGCCGCGGCGCTTGGCGAGCAGCGCTGGGGGGCGGCGCAAGGGCTTGACAGTTGCCTGTATATGACGGTCGGGACGGGTATTGGTGTCGGCGCCGTCGTGGAAGGTCGCCTGCTTCACGGCCTGCTTCATCCGGAAATGGGCCATATGTTCGTTCGCCGCCATCCGGATGACGCGTTTGCCGGCATCTGTCCGTATCATGGCGACTGTTTGGAAGGCATGGCGTCCGGCCCGGCGCTTGAGTGGCGTTGGGGGAAAAAGGGGGCGGAGCTGGCCGACCGGAAGGAGGTCTGGGAGCTCGAGGCGTTTTATCTCGCCCAAGCCATCGCCAACTATGTGCTTATCCTATCTCCTAAGAAGGTCATTGTTGGCGGCGGGGTGATGAAACAGACGTCCATCTTGCCGTTGGTGCGCCAGCGTGTACAGGAACTATTGAACGGTTATGTGCAGCATGAGGCGGTGTTGGAGAATATAGGGGAATATATCGTATCTCCGGGGTTAGGTGACAACGCCGGTGTGGCCGGGGCGTTGGCGCTCGCCGCGGAGCAAGCAATGAGGGGCGGTCGGCGTCCGTGAGACGCTCGACCGCTGTCATTTTGCCGCTATTCATCATATGACTACCCATTCAAACAATATCTGTGGATCTTTGACCACTCGGTCAAAGAAGTTTGGTAAAATGTTTGCATAAATCGATAACGATCGTTTATAATAACATTGACTATTCGGTCAAAAGTGGAGGCGAGAACGATGACGGATGTGCGAAAGTTGGTGGAGTGGCTGCGGCGGCGCGGCGTGCGCGCTAGCTTGGTGAAACCGAGGATCGCCTTGCGGTCGGATCGTTCCTGGCTGACGGCAGGCAAACAGGGGATGAGCCGCTGCCATGGATGAACGGCGCACGCAATTTATTGAAATGGCGATGAAATTGTTTGCCGAAAAAGGTTACCATGCGACATCGATTCAGGACTTGGTGGATGCTTGGGGCATTTCTAAAGGGGCGTTTTACCACCATTTTACCTCGAAGGAAGACTTGCTTTTGGCGGTGCTTCGCCACTACAGCGAAAAAATGGTGGCTGAGCTGACAGCGGACGACGGGGAAGGGACGGAAAAAGAGCGATGGATTCGCCAGCTGTCGGCCCACTTTTCCCATATTCATGAGTATAAAGATTTTTTGCGCATGATCATGTCGGAACAGCTGCCGAAAGTGAATCCGGAAGTCGAGCGTTATATGTTCCGCCAGCACGGTCGTCTTTTTTGGTGGTATTGCACCCGCTTAGAAGACGTCTACGGCGAGGCGGTTCGTCCGTACGTGTATGATGTGGCCATGATGATCAACGGCATTGTCCGGCAATATTTGTTTTATTGTTTTTTTCACGAGGAGGCGTTGAACGCGGACGAGATCGCTCGCTTCCTCGCGCGCCGCTTCGATGCGATTGTCGCCAGCTTTGCGGCTGATGAGCCGCCGCTGCTCACGAAAGAATCGCTCGCACCGTGGGTGGAGCTCGAAGAACGGGAGCGACAACGGCAGCGCGAGCGGCTCGCTTCAGCGTTTTCCGCTGCCCGCGCGGCGGCGCGGGAGCTTCGCTCGAAACAGGCGCGGGAGGTGCTTGAGGCGATCGCGGCGTTGGAGGAGGAGCTGCTTGGCCGCGATGGGTCGCCAAGAGCGTATTTGGTGGAGGCGTTGCGGTTGTATTTGCGGCAACACGCGGCTCCTCCGCTCGCCGACGCTTTGGCGGCGCTCAACGACGAAATTCAAGCGTATCAACAATCGGAGCGATGGGAGAGGGAAACATGGAGAAAGCATTGACGGCGCCGGTCGGTACGATCCGGCATCGTTCGCTGTTGATTACCGGACTGGTGATCGCGATGTTGTTTGCGGCTTTGGACGGGACGATTGTCGGAACCGCGATGCCGCGCATTGTCGGCGAGCTTCACGGGTTGGGGATCATGACGTGGCTGACGACGGCGTATATGTTAACATCAACGACAGTCGTGCCGATCGCTGGGAAACTCGCTGATTTGTTGGGGCGGCGGCTCGTGTACGTGAGCGGGCTCGTCATCTTTATGATCGGTTCAGCCCTTTGCGGCATGGCAAACGATATGACCCAGCTTATTCTTTATCGCGGCCTTCAAGGCATCGGCGGCGGCATTATGATGCCGATGGCGATGGTGGTCATCGGCGACGTGTTTACGGGCAAAGAGCGCGCCAAATGGCAAGGGGTGTTCGGCGGTCTGTACGGCCTCGCTTCCGTGCTCGGTCCACAAGTCGGCGGCTTTATCGTCGATCACTTGAGCTGGCGTTGGGTGTTTTATATCAATTTGCCCGTCGGCATTGTCGCCACCGTGCTGATCGCCATGGGATTAAGCAAATACAAAGCCGAAGGGCCGGTCAAATTTGACATCGCAGGGATGACGACCTTGACAGTCGGAGTTGTCAGTCTATTGCTCGGATTAACGTTTGGCGGCGACCGCTATCCGTGGGGGTCTTGGCAAATCATTTCCTTGTTTGCTTTGGCGGCGGCTGGTTTTGTCTTGTTTGCCTTGGCGGAAAAGCGGGCCGCGGAGCCGATCATCCCGCTTTGGTTGTTCCGCAATCGGGCGTTTACGCTTCTCAATGGCATCGGCTTTTTCATGAGCATCGGCATGTTTGGCGCCATTATGTTCGTGCCGTTTTTTATGCAAGGCATCATCGGGGTGAGCGCCACCCAGTCGGGAACGATCATGACGCCGATGATGATCACGATGATCATCAGCAGTGTCATCGGCGGCCGGCTCGTTTATCGGATTGGCGTCAAACCGCAGTTGATCATAGGCATGGCCGTGATGGTTGCCGCGTTTGGGCTGCTTGGCACGATGGGAATCGACACGTCGAAATGGACGGCAACGCTATATATGATGATTCTCGGCCTTGGCACCGGTTTGGTCATGCCGATTTTGACGCTTGCTTTGCAAGAAAGCTTCTCGAAATCGGAACTTGGCGTTGTCACCTCTTCGAGCCAGTTTTTCCGTTCCATTGGCGGAACGTTTGGCATGACCGTGCTCGGCGCCGTGATGAACGAGCGGTCAAGCGCGTTGCTCGATGAGCGGTTGATGCCGAAACTTGAAGCGTTGCCAGCACAGGCGAAAGGGCTTGTCGACCGCTTTGCGGACATGATTCACAGCGATCCGCAAGGGCTGTATTCTGTTCTCTTCAGTCCGGAGGCGATGGCCAAAATTCCAGCGCCGCTGCGCGACATGTTCGTGCCGGTGCTGAAGCAATCGCTTGTCGATTCCCTGCAAGCCGTCTTTTGGTTCGGGCTCGCGTTTATCGCGGTCGGCTTGCTGTTAGTGTTCGGCTTGAAACGGATTGTCTTGTCTGATCGGGCAGAGGCGATGAAGCAGGCAAGAGAGACGGAGTAAAGAAAGGGAAATGGCGGACCGCGCCTCATTTGGTCAGGTGGCGGACCGCCATTTTTTTGCTGCGACGAACAAACCGCTCCGAAGCGGATAAAGCATCTGGGAACGGGGGCGAATGGCAGCTTCCGTGTTTTTTATTGGTTAAGCGATTCATGCGGCGCACATGGCGGCCTCACAGCAGCATCCCGCAGGGCGGCTACGGCGCGCCTGCATCCGCGCCCTGTCCGAAGACGCGCGAGCGGGTGAGAAAGCGAACACCTTCCGGACCTTCAAGCGAAAACATGCCGCCGCGCCCGGGAACAACATCGATAATCAGTTGAGTATGCTTCCAATATTCGTATTGCGCTTTGGCGATGTAAAACGGGCAGCCGGCGATTTCGCCAAGCAATACGTCGGAATCGCCGACGATCAACTCGCCGAGCGGGTAGCACATCGGCGAACTGCCGTCGCAGCACCCGCCCGATTGATGGAACATGAGCGGTCCGTATTTCGCTTTTAGCTTGTCAATTAATGCCAACGCCGCTTCCGTTGCGATCACTTTCGGCTCTTCCATCATCCATTGCTCTCCTCCTTTGCCTAGTAAGTTCTTTCCAAATGGAATGCCCCCGCTGTTTGCCTGAGGTCGATGCCCTCAACAAACAAAAGAAAGGAAAACAAGCACGCCCCTCATTCGCAGCGGATGACGTCCCGGACGTTCGCTTGGCGTTGCGTTCTTGAGCCGGATCCTTCGCCTGGCGCTTGGCCGGGAGGCTGTCTTTTCCATTCTCATGGCCATTTCACAATATTCAACCAGCGCCGGTCCCGCTTTGTATCTTCCTGCTCCACGATTAAATGATCCTGTTGATCAAAATAAAGCAGTCTAGGATAACGATCGAGAGAAACCTTTACCGCCTTCCATTTCCCGTTTCGCTGCTCATACACCGATACAGCTCCGCGATCATCCAAAAAGGCAAGCTTCCCGTTAGAAACATCAAAATATTGAATGATTCCATGAGAAACAGGGAAACGAGAAAAACGTTTCGTTTTAAGATCAAAATATCCAAATGTCTGCTGATCCGGGTATTCCAAATCTTCTAAATGGATAGCATAAATCAAACCATTATCGTATTCTGCATAAGCGGGGAACGGAGCAGGCGATTCATATGAAGCGCTCCTACCGGTGCGAATGTCGTAAACATAATAATATCCCTTGCCATCGTGCGAATCGGTCCATATTACTTTTCCGTTCCGGAGTGAAACAAATTCATTATATAACCCTTGGGAAACAAGGCGGCCAATGGTTTTTCCTTGTTTTGTTGGTAAATGGAATAGCTTCACTTGCCCAAACTGAGAACCTTTTTCCGTCCATGCTATATACTCTCCGTCTAACACAGGGTTAAACACTGTTGGTGGGGAGGAGTTGGACCGAGCCGCTAAAAATGTAGAACCTGTCTTGCGATCCATGACCCAGATGGTCGATTCGGCCCCAAACGATGTAGAATCCTCCCAAACAACCCAACGATTATTCGCTTGAACCCACTGCACCATCGCTTCCTCATGAGCCGATTGAAACAACATTCGTTGCTTTTTGGTTTTCACATTGACAGCCAGCAATTCATTCACCGATGCCCGGTTCGTTTGATCGGCATTGACAGCAATAAACAGTTCGTTTCCAACCAAGGAAGCATGCGTCCAATTGGGCGCCGAAACATTCCACTTCATCACCGTAAGTGGATTTTTGTCATGATGTTCGTTCTCATCGGCGTGATACGCCCGAAGTTCACATCCATTACACAAAAAGGAAAATATGACGAAAAGAAAACAAACGAAGCTTTTTTTCATCCGCTCCATCTCCCCCTTCAGTCTCCTATGAAAAGAGGGTGTTGGCCCAAAAGGTTGTCGGCCTTCAAGATAAGCACAACATATCGTGCGGCACGTGTGTATATAGCAACGAAAGAGGGGATCCCGATCCTTTTGGGACACCCTCTCATCAAAACGGGTGGCTGCTTCGCCTCGATTGCGACAAAGGCGAGGAAGAGTGGTTTGAGCGCTTGCCCCACTGGAAACAGGGAAAGTGGAGCGCTGGCTGTTAGAACAAGCCGAGCTTTCTCGGCGAATAGCTGACGAGCAAGTTTTTCGTTTGTTGATAATGGTCGAGCATCATTTTGTGCGTTTCGCGCCCGATGCCGGACATTTTGTAGCCGCCAAATGCCGCATGGGCCGGATAAATGTGATAGCAGTTCGTCCACACGCGGCCGGCTTGGATGCCGCGGCCGAACCGGTACGCGGTGTTGATGTCGCGCGTCCAGACGCCGGCGCCGAGGCCGTACAGCGTCTCATTGGCGATGGCGAGCGCTTCGTCGTTGTCTTTGAATGTCGTGACGGCCAACACCGGCCCGAAAATTTCTTCTTGGAAAATGCGCATTTTGTTATGTCCTTTGAAAATCGTCGGCTTCACATAATATCCGCCGGCGAGCTCCCCTTCCAGCATGTTCCGTTCGCCGCCGATCAAAAGTTCAGCACCTTCTTGTTTGCCGATGTCGATGTACGACAAAATTTTCTCAAGCTGTTCAGAGGAGGCTTGCGCGCCGATCATCGTTTCCGTATCGAGCGGATTGCCTTGCTTGATTTGTTTGACGCGCTCAAGTGCTCGTTCCATAAAGGCATCGTAAATCGATTCATGGATGAGGGCGCGCGACGGGCATGTGCACACTTCACCTTGGTTTAAGGCGAACATCGTCAACCCTTCGAGCGCTTTATCGAGAAACTCGTCATCTTTGTCCATCACATCGGGGAAGAAAATGTTTGGTGACTTGCCGCCAAGTTCAAGCGTGACCGGTACGATGTTTTGCGAGGCGTATTGCATGATGAGCCGTCCGGTCGTCGTTTCGCCGGTGAACGCCACTTTCGCCACGCGCGGATTCGAGGCGAGCGGCTTGCCGGCTTCTAAGCCAAAGCCGTTCACAACGTTGACGACGCCAGGTGGAAGCAAATCTTCGATGAGTTCGATGAGGACGAGAATCGACGTCGGCGTTTGCTCCGCCGGTTTCAACACGACGCAGTTGCCGGCAGCGAGCGCTGGCGCGAGTTTCCAAGCCGCCATTAAAATCGGGAAGTTCCACGGGATGATTTGTCCGACAACGCCGAGCGGCTCTTTGAAATGATAGGCGACCGTATCGTGGTCGATTTCCGAAATCGTTCCTTCTTGGGTGCGAATGCAGCTAGCAAAATAGCGGAAATGGTCAATGGCGAGCGGAATGTCAGCTGCGAGCGTCTCGCGGATCGGCTTGCCGTTTTCCCACGTTTCCGCGACCGCGAGCATTTCCAAGTTTTCTTCCATCCGATCGGCGATTTTGTTCAGCAAACGGGCACGCTCGGCAGGTGAAGTGCGCCCCCACGCCTCTTTTGCCGCATGGGCGGCATCAAGCGCCAGTTCGATGTCCGCCGCTTTTGAGCGCGGCACTTCGCAATACGGCTGCCCGGTGATCGGCGTAATGTTTTCAAAATACTCGCCGTCCACCGGCGGCACCCATTTGCCGCCAATAAAGTTTTCGTAGCGCTTTTTAAATGTGACAAGCGCGCCTGGCTGACCGGGTTGTGCGTAGATCATCCCCCGACTCCTCCTTTGTTTTTGTACCCGCTTTCAATGGTAGGAATATTTTAAAAATTCCTTCCGATGATTAGATTAGCATGGCTGGACAATATTGTCAAACAGAAAAACGGACGTGTCGTCGAGAACGATAGGGAAGAAGTAGGGTGCCTAGCGTGATTTTCCTAGGAGGCCGGTGATTGAAGGGGGCAAGCCGCTTATCAAGCCTATTTCTCAAATCGAAAAGCCCTGTCGCATTAGGATCGCCTTTCAAACGCTCCCCCATTGCTCAAAAGAAACAGCTGTTTTCCACCAAGCCATCGAGGAAGATGATGAAAAACCGCTGCTGCCTTTTATCAATGGGAGAACGCGTAAAAAGCAGGACCGTGCCACAAGGCGTTTCGAATTGAAAAATGACGTTGTAAAGCCGTGTCCCCGATTCAATTACCAGCTCTATAGGTCTTCTCATGCCGCGCTTCCCGCCACCGGGAGACAATTTTCGCCAGCAGCGGTTAATCGACCTCGAGCCCTTCAAGCAAGCGGCTGGCGTAGACGCTGCAAAGGTGATGAAACACTTCGAGCAGCTCGTTCGGATCAGCGGCGAAAAAGGCGCTCGCTTCTCGTTCGTTTTCTTCACGGACGAATTGAAATAAAAAATCGGTGGCGATGCGGTTGAACAACAAGAGCGCGCTGTAAGAGCGCTCCAGTTGGCGTTTTCGCTCTGTTTCATCGGCGATTTCGGCAAACGCCCGTCCATAGCGGGCGACCAGTTCTGGCAATCGGCGGTGGATCACACGCTGGGCGTCGGTCAGCATGGCTTCCATCGTGGTCGGTGATAAAAATGTCCGTTCTCGCAGCATGTAACCCCAAATTTGCTTCAACGCGTGGGCGGACTCGCCGGCAAACGCGATTTGGTCAAGCAAATTTGCGCTGTAGCGCTCGTTGTCGGCAGCCTGAATGCGGAGCTGCATAATCACTTCGAGCACATCAGAATGAATTTTTTCCTTCCGCCATTCTTTCGTCAGATCATGAAGCAAGATGGAAAGTAAGCGGGCCGCTTCCTCTTTTGTCATCGTCCGCCAGTCCTTTCGCGACAAAGTTCGTCTCCTTTTTCATTTTACAAACTTGCGACTGTAAAAGTCTACTGCTGGCGACAGATGCATGAGACAGGCCATACGGGCGATGGAGTTGGGAAACATAGCGGCAGAGCGTTACGATGTTCCATTGCCGAGTGAGGAACGTTGACGTATGATAAGATTAGGAACAAACGGATAAGGGCTGCGTCTGGAAGATCGATGGAAAACGATAGTTCCTTACCGATGAACTTGGAGATTAAAAGAGTGAATTCGGTCCAACGCTTATTACAGGAGAGGGGAGAGACGATGAAACCGTTGCGTTTGCGCGGTCACCATTTGCTTTGTGTGCACGGATTTCGCGGCATGGGCTACAGCCCATCGTTTGTTGAAAAAATGTCGGAGATCGTCGCCCGTATTCGGGATGAAACCGACGATTTTCCGATTGAAGTCGTTGCGGCGCTCGACGAGGCGTGCCTCGTCTGCCCGCACCATGGGGAAACGACATGCGAAGCAGGTCCTGATTCTGACGCTCATGTCCGTTCGCTCGATGGCAATGTCATTCGCCACTTAGGTTTACAACCGGGCAGCGTGTACTGGAAGTCCGAACTGATTCAGCGGACGGCGGAGCGGGTCAAGCCGGATGATTTGGATGAATTATGCCGCGGCTGCTCGTGGCTGCCATATGGCGTCTGTAAAGAAGGAATCGCTAACGTCCGCCGCGGCAATGTGGCGCAAACGTGAGGCTCTAGGGGGCCGGTGATTTAAGGGGACAAGTCGCTTATCAAGCCCGTTTCTCAAATAGATAAGCCTTGTCGCATCAGGATCGCCTTTCAAGCGTTCCCCCATTGCTCAAGAGAAACAACCGTTTTTCACCAGCCTCCTAGGGGGCCGGTGATTCAATCGTGTATACCGATTGTTGGCATCATTTCTCAAATGGAAAAGTCTTGCAACACTGCGTACTTTTATTCATCGACCAAAGGAAACCAATGTTTTTCACCAGCCTTCTAGGGGGGCTGGTGATTTAATGGCGTATACAGCTTTACCATGTCATTTCTCAATTAGAAAAACCTTGTTGCATCGATCTTGCTTTTCGCCCATTCCCCCATTGAGTAAGGGAATCAGCGGTTTTTCACCAGCCTTCTAGAGGTTTTCGAAAAACAGGAAGGCCGATGAAAAGACGCTGAGCCATCGCCTGTTGAATCAAGGCGGCCTGTTTCATCGCCGTTTTTCCGCCATCGCCCCAGCGGTTGGAAGGAGGATCATGGTGGCGAGGAGGCGTTCGCGGAAATTTCTAAAAAATGAATAGTTCCATGGGCGGAAAAATGTGATATGATAAACAATTATAAAGACTTTCGACAGAAAGGGTCATGCACGATGAAGGTAGCCAAATTCGGTGGAAGTTCGGTGGCGAGCGCCGCCCAATTCCGCAAAGTGGCCGATATTGTCAGCTCGGATATTGAACGGCGGATCGTCGTCGTGTCGGCGCCCGGGAAACGGTATAAGGACGATGTAAAGGTCACCGATCTGCTCATCCGTCTAGCCGAACAAGTGATGGCCGGCGAACCATACGGGCAGACGGTCGAGGCCATCGTAAAGCGGTATGCGGACATCGTCAACGAGCTTGGGCTTGAGGCCGGCCATTTTTTGGGCGAGCTCAACGATGATTTGCAATCGAAAATCAGCGCCTATCGCCATGAACCGCCTCGTTTGCTCGATGCCATGAAGGCGAGCGGCGAAGATCACAATGCCCGCCTCATGGCCCTTTACTTGCAAGATCGCGGACTGGAGGCGAGCTATGTGAGCCCGCTCGAGGCGGGCATCATCGTCACGGATGAGCCAGGCAATGCCCAAGTGCTTCCGGAGTCGTACGACAAACTCAACCAATTGCGCGACCGGCGTGGGGTATTGGTGATCCCTGGGTTCTTCGGCTATTCGCTATCCGGTCATATTGTCACGTTTCCGCGCGGCGGGTCAGACATCACCGGTTCGATTGTAGCGGCTGGTGTCCAAGCAGACGTGTACGAAAACTTTACAGACGTTGATTCGATTTACTGTGTCAATCCATCGATTGTGGCGGACGCGCGCAAGTTGAAAGAAATTACGTACCGCGAAATGCGCGAGCTGTCGTATTCCGGCTTTTCCGTCTTCCATGATGAGGCGCTTGAACCGGTCTACCGCGCCGGCATCCCCGTTTGTGTGAAAAACACGAACAACCCCGCCGCCCCGGGCACATGGATCGTCGCCAAGCGCAACCATATCGATGAACCGGTCGCCGGGATCGCGAGCGATACCGGTTTTTGCAGCATCAACATCAGCAAATATTTAATGAACCGCGAAATCGGTTTTGGCCGGCGCGTGCTGCAAATTTTGGAAGACGAAGGCATCTCCTATGAGCATACGCCGTCAGGTATTGACAACATGTCGATCATTTTGCGCGCCGATCAGCTGGCTGAAGGAAAAGAAGAGCGCATTCTCGCCCGCATCCGCGAGGAGCTGGCCGTCGACGAAGTGACGGTCGAGCACGGCTTGGCGCTTATTATGGTCGTTGGCGAAGGGATGGAAAAAACGATCGGGATGGCGGCGAAAGCGACGACGGCGCTTGCGAAGGCGAACATCAACTTAGAGATGATCAACCAAGGATCGTCCGAGGTCAGCATGATGTTCGGCGTCAAGGAAGAAGTCGTCAACGAGGCGGTGCGCGCCTTGTATCATGCGTACTTTCAGGAGCTGACCGTCACTCAACCTTCATAGGTGCACTGACTTTTTTGGTTCTTGCCCTTTAGGAGCGGTGATTTCGTACAATCGGTTTCTCAGTTCGAACAGCCTGACGGAATCAGTCTTCTTTATGGCGACATGCCGCTCGTTTGCTTATGGCCGCCGTGTTCACCGCCTTCTTTCGCCCGCGCTTGATGCGCCCAAAAAGCCGGGAGGCGCGAGACGGAAAAGATCCATGGGCAGTGTGATCTGTCGTTCGCCTAGGCATGAAAATTCCGCGCCAGTTCGGCATTTTGAAGGAAAAGACCCATGGCAGTGTGATCTGCCCTCCGCCCGGGGATGAAAATCCCGCGTCAGCATGGCTTTTTCAAGGAAAACATAGCGAAAATCGCGAAGAGGTTCTGCTCGATGTCAGCGGACCTCTTTTTTTGTTTGGGGATAGAGCGGGGAAAGCGCCGGCGCGGAAAACCGGCTTAGCCAACGGGTGTCGTAGGCGGTGGGAAATCGCGGTCGTTTGGATCGGTGCGATTTTTTTGCGCTGCTGTACATAAGAAGACAAAACTCGGAAAATACTACCAGTAGAAAAGAAAGCAGGTGAAAGGAGGAAACAATGGTGTCGAAAAGGCTGATCATCATTGCGTTGGTGGTGGCGCTCTGCGCGTTTCCTTTGAAAGCGGACGCCATCAGTCGGAGCGAATTGGAGCAGTATGCCGCAAGCGTCGGCTGGACGGTGAGCGACTTGTTGGCTTACTTGGACCGATACGGGTTGACGGCCGCTGACTTCCGCACGATCGATGAGCTGAAGCAGTGGGTGGGCACGCCGCTGACCGAACCGCTTTTTCATGACGTGCTGCGCCGTCATCGGCTGACTGTGGAGGAGCTGGAAGCGCTGCTTGGCCAGTTTGGTGAAACGGTGCAAGATTACCCTTTCGTCGAGGACTTGGATCGGGCCATTCGCTTTTACTCGCAACATAACGCCACCATGCAGCAAATCAATGACTTGCTTGGAGCGCTCGGCATGAACGAGCAGGAGGTACGGCAATTTTCCCGCCATGTCGCTTCGCTTTCCGATCCGCAATTGCCGGGCAAATTGCGGGCGCTCCGTGCGCGGTTGCGCCCATTTGAGGAAACCGAAGGGCCGTGGACGAGTGAACAGCGCCGCGAACTGAAGGCGATTTGGCAAGAAGCGCTCGCCCTTCTGGAGCTAAACGCCCATCGCTCCGCTGACTGGCCCGGCATCAAGGCAGCGGGGGCCGAACCGCTCCACGTGCGGCTATACAACCGCCAAGGGGAACAAGTCGCTGATGTCGCCCTGACAAGGGAGATGCTCTCATCGGGCTATATCGTCCGGGCTGGGGAAAAAGGAATTGAGGCCGGTCTGCTGGCGTTGGAGATGAAAGGGGAGATGTACGGCGAGAAACTGCCGGAAACTGCTTCACCGTACTTGGCGCGCACGTTGGCTGGGGCGCTGCTTGCCTGTGCCGGCCTCTACCTTTATCGGCGGACCGCGCGGTGGCGGGGGTGAGTGCGGATGAAGCGCAAACTAGCGGCTGCTTTCCTTTCTTCGCTTCGCCCGATATCTCGTTGCGCGGCGCTCGTTTTGCTCGTCATCGGGATTTGCCTGGTCGGCTGGAACGGGTATTGGTACATGGTGGGCTGGAAGGCCGCTAAGCCGGATCGAGTCCTTTCTTCGCTAAAGGAAGAGTCCGGTTCGAACGCCAACACGCCTGTTTCAGCTGACTGGGCCGGCAAGCGCGCGAAGTCTTCTCCTTCCTCGGCGCTTGGCGCTTATCTCGGTGAAATGACGATTCCGAGACTCGGAGTGGTCATTCCGGTGTATGAAGGCGTTCGTGAACAGGAGCTGCGCCGTGGCGTTGGCCATTATCCAAACAGCGCGTGGCCGGGAGGCGAGGGACATGTGGTGTTATCGGGGCATCGCGATACGGTGCTACGCCGCCTCGGTGAACTGGGAATTGGCGATGCCATCATCCTCCGGACAGAAGGTGCTGCCGTTCATTATCGCGTTGTCAACGTACGCATTGTCGATGACGAGGATCGGACCGTTCTTGTCGACAAAGCGCGTCCCACCTTGACGGTGACAACGTGCTATCCGTTTCATTTCATCGGCCGCGCTCCAAAACGCTATGTCGTCATCGCCCGCCCGGTCCGCGTCGACCGTTTGAAACTTTGAGCTTGTCTTCCCGTCTCTATAAGCCGGTGAAAAACGACTGATCTCCTTCATCAATGGGAGAATGAGCGAAAACGAGGACCGATGCAACACGGTTTTTTAAATGGAGAAATGACATGGTAAAGCTGTATCTACGAGTCAATCACCAACCTCCTCGAGAGCCGGTGAAAAACCGCTGCCACACACCAAGCGGCGGCATTTTCATTCGGAAAAGATCCATGGGCAGCGCGCCCCACCCTCCACCCGAGGATGAAAATCCGCGTCAGTTCGGCATTTTCACAAAAAAACGAGGGTGTTCCGCTTTTTTCGGGCTCTCACCGAATTGAAAACAAAACGAGGGTGTTCCGCTTCGTTTCGGACACCCTTGCCAAAATTTATGGAGAACGGCGACCGCCTCCCGTCCAAGGAGCCGTGGGACGTCACCGTTTCGCTTCGCGCGGCGCTTTGGCATTTTGCTGCTTTTCCATTTGCTGACGAAACTGCTGACGAAACGCTTGCAGCAGCGCCTCGCCTTGCAGCCCTTTTTCTACGAGCCCTTCCAATACGATTTCTGCTAGGCGGGTTCGTCTCGGAATCATCAGCCCTTCCATCAAGACGCTAATATGGCCGTTCATTTTCGTGATCGAGCGGACAGCGACCAACATGTTGGCGGGATCATTGCCTGGATTGGTGATCGTCACTTGCAGCTGAAACTCCGGTTGCTGCTGCAGGCTCGCAAACACCGGTTCATACTCATCGTCCAAATACGCTTCCACGAGCCAGCGGTTTTGCCCATCCTCTTTGTTGATAATCAACCCGTCGATAAACGGGATGTCTTGGCGCTGCCTTTCGTCGTCGATGACCGAGAGCCCGACGAGCTTGAACGTTTTCATGTCGTCCACCTCATTACCCGTTGTCTTACATCGATTATAGCATAGGCGATCGGGAGAGGAAAAACCGCAAATCGATTAGCATTTTTGTCGTTTAGTGACAAAAACAACATTTTTGCCTGCTTTTTTGAACGAAAAATCGGCATGTTTCGCGGCCTTCTGCGCATAGAATGCGCGAAAAAATGCAAAAATCGCGATTTTACGGCAGAAAACGGGATCATTTATGATAAAAATGCGATGGGCGGAAAGGGGGGATGTGTCGAGGCATGATCAATCAAGTCGTGTTGGTCGGTCGATTGACGAAGGATCCGGAACTTCGCTATACGGCCGACGGCGCCGCTGTAGCAACGGTTACGCTGGCAGTGGCAAGAAATTTCCGCAATGCGGAGGGAGGGATTGATGCCGACTTCGTTCCTTGTGTTTTATGGCGGAAAACAGCCGAGCATACCGCCAATTTCTGCCGAAAAGGCTCAATGGTGGCGGTGACCGGGCGAATTCAGACGCGCCGCTACGACAATAAAGACGGTCAGCGCGTCTATGTCACCGAGGTGGTGGCGCAGTCCGTTCAATTTCTACACTCCGGCAAACAACCTGAATGGCCGGAGCACGTCTGATGGTTTCCCCATCATGCCTTTCCAAGCGAATCCCCAAGAGAGACAACGGATCCTCACAGACTCCCCAATGGATGGCGCTAGCACTAGTTGTTAGCGCTTTTTTTAACCCGGACAATAAGAGGGCGGGTGAAGACGGAGGGAATATCAGCCTAGGAGGCCGATGATTTAAGGAGAAATACTGCTCTCCGACAGTGTTCCCAAACCAAAAAACGTTGCAACGTCATCATTTCATTCCTTGTGACTTCTCCCCCAATCGAGTCAATTTGTTGTTTTTACCAGTCTTCTAGGTTCCGCTCAAGGAACACATCCTTTTTGCGGGTGAAGTCCTAGCGCTTTGGCGATTTGGTTTCCGTGATTCTGTTCAAGGAACACATCCTTTTTCCCAGTTAGAGGAGTTCTGAGCACTCTTTAATGATGGTGGCAATCATCGTTTCAACATGTTTGCGTTTTTTATCCGGCAGTTTGGCTAGAGTGTAAATGGCCGCGCTCATCTCTTCGTTTTGCAGCAGATAACTGAACGCTGTGAGCGCTGTGTCGCTCACGCCCACCGCCCCGTATTGGTCGGCCACTTCGCGCAATAGTTCCCGCCGGCGCGCTTCGCCGCCGAGCAAAAAATCAGCGCTGACGCCAAACAACCGGCAAAGTTTCTCCAGCGATTGCACATCCGGAAGCAAGCTGCCATTTTCCCATTTGCTGATTTGCGAACGCGACACGTTCAATTGCTCTGCGAGTCGTTCTTGCGTCCAGCGCCGTTGCTTTCGCAATTGCTTGAGCGTTTCTCCGAGAGTTGTCATCGTTAGTCACCACGCTTTTCGTTCGTTACTCTTTAAAGATAGAAAAGCGCGCGAACGATTTCTGTTCCTTTTTTGATCAATGTTTTTAAAGTTTCTAAATTAGAACGTCTTTTCATATTCTTTCACGCCTCGACATCTTTCTCTTTTTAGGAAGGGCATAGTACAATAGGTAAAAATGGGAAATCAAAAACTAAAAGAGGGGGTTAAGGTGCATATTTATCTTGCTGATATTGTCGTATGTGAACGGAACAATCAGAAGCGGGCGAAACCCGTATATCGCATCTATATTAAAGAAATGAAAAACCCGTTTTCCGTGCAGCTGAAAACGATCGCCCCGTCCAGCTTCACGGATTCGCTTCGCTCCTTAAAAAGCGCAAACAGCCGGGAGTGCGCGCCCTTTGAGGAGGAGGCGACGTTTCGGACCATCACCTGCTCGCCTGATGCTCAGCTCTATTTTGTCTTAAAATGCATAAGCCAGTTGTATATGTTTATCGTCAAGCTCGATCTCCGCCAGAAAAAGTTCACCGTCGCCCTCTATGAGTGGAATAGTCTGCAACAGAAATACATCCCTCTTCGTGTCGATGAATGGTTGGCGATGGAAAAACAGCTCATTTATGAAATCTTGCAGTCGATCCACCTTGTCGAAGATCGCCGGGTATCGTATTGGCTGACTTGTCCATCACGCTCGAAATGAGACAAGCACCATTTGCCCTCCCTTTTCCAAATGAAAAAATCATTTCCTTTGGCCCTTTTTGTCCGTTATACTAAAAAGAAAGAATACTGCCGTTTTTTGTCGTGGGCTGGACAAGCTGCCCGTCACGGTCAACGGGCGGAACAGACAGAAATGGAAGGGCGAAGGGAGAGGGTCAACCCGTGAAACCAAGTCATGTCGTCTTTACAGCCGCGATGGCCTCCGCCTTTTTTCTTGCCCCCGACGACAGCCAAGCGGCGGAATGGAAAAAAGGCATGAGCTCCCCTGAAATCAAACAACTTCAACTGCGTTTGAAAGCGCAAGGCTTTTTCACGTATCCGCAAGCGACAGGCTACTTTGGCGCCGTGACCGAAGAAGCGGTCAAAGCGTTCCAACGGGCGATGAACTTGCCGGTCACCGGCAGCGTTGATCCGGCCACCTACGCGAAATTAACCGTGTCAGCATCAAGCCGTACCTTGGCGATCGGTTCGCGCGGAGACGAGGTGCGTGAGCTGCAACAGCGCCTTAAGCGGCTCGGTTATTTTCGCTACCCGCAAATTACCGGTTACTATGGCGCTGTGACCGCCGAGGCGGTTAAGCAGTTCCAGAGAGACAACAGGCTTGCGGTGACGGGACGCGCTGATCAGGCGACGCTTGAGCGGCTGAAGCAAACCGAAGGAAGCGTTTCGTCATCCGTTGGATTGTCAGTCGGTTCGCGCGGCAGCCAAGTCCGCGAGCTGCAGCGGCACCTCAAACAACTTGGTTACTTTACATATCCGAACATCACTGGTTACTACGGGGAAATAACGGCGGAGGCGGTCCGCCGCTTTCAACGAGCCAACGGCCTGCCGGCGACCGGTGTGGTTGACAGTCGAACGGCCGCCCGCCTAGGGAATGCTGTCAAGGCCAAAATTTCCCCACCGCCGACCAGTAAGCGGCCGTCGCTTCTTCTTTCGATTGGCTCGCGGGGCGAAGAAGTCAAGCGAGTGCAACAGAAGCTCAGAGAGCTTGGCTACTTCATCAATTCGGACATCACCGGCTACTATGGCGCCGTCACCGCCGATGCCGTCCGCCGTTTCCAGCAAGCGGCCAAACTCCCCGTGACCGGGGTCGTTGACAGCCAAACCTACGAACGCCTGCTCGGACAAGCCCCGGCAGTGAAACTGGACGTCATTGAGCTCGTCGCCGATGCGGCTGAACTGCTCGGGGCTCCCTATGTTTGGGGCGGCGATGCCCCGGAAGAGGGATTTGACTGCAGCGGATTCATTTTCTACCTGTTCCAGCAACAAGGCGTTACCTTGCCGCGCACCGTCGCTTTGATGTGGAAGGCAGGCGCACCGGTTTCCGCCCCGGAAGTTGGCGACATCGTCTTTTTCGCCACGACAACGAGCGGCCCATCGCACGCCGGCATCTATATCGGTAACGGCCAGTTCATCCATAGCGGCGCCTCGACCGGCGTCACGATCAGCCGCCTCGACCAATCGTATTGGAAGCAGCGGTACTTGGGAGCGAAGCGGTTGTTTTAGCATAACGATAACCAAAATGAGGAGGAAAACGAAGATGAAACATGCATCCAAAACGGCAGCCGCCATCTGCCTTGCAGCCGCTGTCGCCTTAGGGGGGAACGGGCAAGCGGTTGACGCCGCCGTCCAATGGGGACACGTTCAATGGAAACAAGGCATGGTCGGCAAAGTCGTCATTTTGCGTGACACGCCCCTATATCGCTTGAACGGCATGGCATGGCAATCCGCCATGACGGCGAAACAAGGGCGCGAGTATCGCGTCTACAGCCAAAAACGGGCAGGCACCGCCGTCTATTACAGCTTAGGAGGGGGGCTGTATGCCAAACAAGGGGACGCCATCCAATACGTGCCGTTCACTAAAGACGAGCTTCTCTCTCTTGTCGCCCGCTCATTGAAAGGGCAGTACATTCTTCAGGCCGGGAATGAATCCGCGCCGTTCGTTATTGAGCAGAAAAAAGGCAGCCGTCTGTTCGGTTGGTACTTATACGGCCAACGTATGTCCTTGCCGGTTGAAGGGCGAATCGACGGTGCGACGGTGACGCTCTCCATTTTCTTCAACGACAACGTCAAAGCGATTGCCGACTCAATCTCCTACTTAAAAGCATACAACGTGCCGAAGGAAGAGATCGAGAAAATTGCCGAACAGCTTGCCAACAGCGGGGATTACGCCATGCAGCTGCAATTTTTCATCACCAACAGCCCGGAACAATTTTCAGGACAGTTCCGCTTTCTCGATCTGTACTTGAATGATCGCTATGACGTCGTCAAAATGACGCTGGGCCAACCGATGGACGTCACAGTGAAGAAAAATGATTGATGTTTTTGTACAACATATTTGCCAACCAAAACCACCAAAACAGCAAAAATATCGTTCTAAATTTCCATTGCCGGCATATTCATATCAATGTCGCCGTCGATGGCAATAATTTCAATAACCTATTCTCTAAAAAATTTGTATTTAGGGCTAGAAATTAGAAGAAAAATGTATTAATATAGGATACGTGGAGCATTGAGGAATTGTGCTCAGGTGTTAGCAACCGATGAAACTATCACTAGCCTCGCTGGGATTTAGTCAGTGAGGAGAAATGTGGATTGTGTTAGCACCTTTTAGACAGTGAATCTACTAAACTTTATAAACAATGAAGGGGGATTTTCAGATTTATGGACAAAAAGAAAGCAGTCAAACTCGCTACAGCCAGCGCTGTCGCAGCGAGCGCTTTCGTCGCAGCCAACCCGCATGCTTCCCAAGCAGCAACGGACGTTGCGACGGTCGTAAGCCAAGCGAAAGCGCAAATGAAGCAAGCGTACTATACGTACAGCCACACGGTAACGGAAACGGGTAAACTCCCGAACATCAGCGATGTCGTTTCCGCTTACAACAAAGCGAAGCAAGCGTATAAGAACGCTGTCGCTGTCGTCAACAAAGCCGGCGGCGCGAAAAAAGACGCGTATTTGGCTGACTTGCAAGCTACATACGAAACGTATGTATTCAAAGCCAACCCGAAATCGGGCGAAGCGCGTGCCGCTACGTACATTGACGCTCACAACTATGCCGTCAAGCTCGACAAAATGCGCCAAGACTTAGACGGTGCCATCAAAGCGAAAGACCTGAAAAAAGCGGAAGAGCTCTACCACAAAATCTCCTATGAGCTCAAAACGCGCACGGTGATCCTTGACCGCGTCTACGGTCAATCGGCGCGCGACCTGCTTCGCTCGCAATTCAAAGCCGAAGCACAAAAACTGCGCGACAGCTTAGTCTATGACATCACGGTTTCGATGAAAGCCAGTGAAGTGCAAGACGCTGTCAAAGCCGGCAACTTGGACAAAGCGAAAGCCGCGCTTGACCAAGTCAACCAATATGTATCGAAAGTAACCGATGCGTTCAAAGCTGAACTGCAAAAAGCAGCACAAGACGCCAATGCGGCGTATGAAGCGGCGTTGCCTCCAAAAGTGGAAAGTGTAACAGCCGTTAACGCCAAAACGTTGGAAATCAAATTCAACAAAGCGGTCGACGCTGCAACGGTAATCGACAACAAAGGCACAAGCGATACGTCCGATGACGTCGTGAAAGCGACTGCTATCACACTCACAGCGATTGATGGTCAAGGATCGGTTTCCACCGTGAAAGCATCGTTGAGCGATGATAAGAAAACGCTGAAGTTGGTGGCTGACGGCAGTCAATTTTTCACGAAACGTTATGTCGTCGACATTAAAAATGTCAAGACGTTGGATGGCAAAGATGTTCCATCCTACACGACGACGATTGACACAACAGATTCGGTACGTCCGAGCGTTCTGTCGTCCTCTTACGCCGACAACGGCTTGACGCTGAAAGTGAAGTTCTCTGAACCTCTTGTCAGTGTCGGAACAGTAAAACTGTACGACGGAACAACCGAAATTTCCGTTTCTCCGAAGTTCACGGCTGGCGACGATGAAATGACGATCAATCTCGCATCTTCATCTGTGCCCGTGAATAAAGACTTGACATTGAAAATCTTCGGTGCTGTCGACTACAACGGCAATGTCATCAATCCGAACCCGGCTGAATTGACGGTCAAAAAGACAACCGTAGATACCACGAAGCCGACGGTTCAAAACATCGAAGCGGTCAATACGAAAACAGTTAAAGTAACGTTCAGCGAAAAATTGCTGAGCAATCCGACCATCAAAATCGGTGGCCAAACAGCATCTGTTTCGGTTGATTCGACCGGCTTAGTCTACACGGCAACGTTGGCGAATGCTCTGTCGGAAGGTGTGTATGCAGTTGAGGTAAGTGATTATAAGGATTTGGCGGGTAATCAAGGGGATACGTACACGAAAGTTGTTCAGCTGAAGGCAGATACCACACCACCGAAATTCGTCAGCAGCCAAGTGGTGAAAATTGGCGGTGTTGAGCATCTTGTGCTGACATTTGACGAAGAAGTCACGACTGGCAGCAACATTACAGTCGTTCAATTGAACGATAAGTATATTGACGAAAACAACGTACTTAAATCTGTCAACACAACTTTGACAACAACTAGCGACAATTTCAAATTATATCTGCCGACAGACGGAAAATCGAAATCGGTTGCTTTGAATATTTCTTCCTTGCCAAAAGGCACGTATACAGTAACGTTGCCGAATGGCTTGGTAAGCGATTTGGCTGGCAACGCATATGCTGAGCGTAAGCAGATTACGTTCGTTCGCGGCTCTGACAGCCTGACGACGAAGCCGGCTCTTGATAACAGCTTTGACGACAATGGGGTTCTAGCAGAAAATAACAACGAATTAGTATTTGCATTCACGCAAAACTTGGATGCTTCGGCATTGAACTTGTCCAACTTCAATATTAATGGATTGACTGTCACGAAAGCAGTCTTCGATAGAGACACCAAGTACATTCGCGTGACGCTCGCTCCAGGAGCAAATACATGGACGGGTACACATGTCATTACTCTCAGCAACATTAAAAATACGTCTGGGCTTGTCATGGATACCGTAACTGTAAACGAATTTATGAAAGAAAACGTTGCTCCGACGTTTACAGCGACTTTAACTAGCGCAGACGTCATTCGTGTCGACTTTAGCGAGCCGGTGGCAAATAAAACGATCAATAGTCAACTTTCTTCTAGCAACTTTACCGTAAAAGTCGATGGTAAAGTTGTCAATGTCGCTGGTGTTTACGAAGACAGTGCTGATAATCATACGGTAGCGAATTCGAAAGGATACAAAACGGTTTATCTGAAACTGAACAATCCTGTAACCGACTTGTCTAAACCGATTACGCTGTCCGCAACGGGCATTGTAGATGTGGATCAAGTTGGTTCGATTACTGACGCGAATAAAGTTGGCAACGAAGTTTCCGATGCTGTTGTAAACGTGGCCAAATAAGCGGTGCATCTATAGCAATGTAGCAACCCTCCCAAGACAGTGGGGAACTCCCTGTCAAGGGAGGGTCTTTTGTGAGATGATTTTCCAAATAATTATGTTTTAGAGATGGCTGAATGCAAACGTTCTTCATCTAAAGTTGTGCTTGTCTGCTTGGGAATAGCTCTTACTTTCCTTTTCAAGGAAAAGGTTCATGGGCAGCGCGATCTGTCCTCCACCCGGGGATGAAAATCCGCGCCAGTTCGGCATTTTCACGGAGAAGTGATAAATGAATAACGATGAATGATGATTCAAAAACTATTTTCGTTTATCAATGATGAATGATGTGATCATGATGAACCGTTTTGAAACAAACCCCTACTTCACTGACATTTCTACTATTCTATTGCTTTATGGTGCAAGATGAACTAGAATTTACAAGTAGGAGGTTGTCGATTGTTGCAAAATGAGGGGAATTTACTTATGTATGGAAAATGGGGTCGATACGTGTTTCTTGGTTTGCTAGTTTTTGTTTTAGCGGGAATCAGCTATGCGCACTGGAAAGGAAAACAACAGGATGAGCAATTTCGAAAAGACTATACGGAGTATCAACAGGCGATTCAGTTGATGCAACAAAGGCAAGTAGAGCAGGCTTTGCCAATTTTGCAGTCATTGTCAAGCAAATATCCGGACCGTTATAACATCATGCGTACGCTTGGGTTAGCGTATGCGATGAAAAATGATTTTCATAAGGCTGCTTTTTATTATGAAAAAGCGATTAGAAAAAGGCCTTTCCTGCAGCAGGATCCGATTTTCACGCTACAATTTGGTGAGATCCTGTATTATAAAGGGGAATATGCAAAAGCGAAGGCATATCTCGAACAAAGTAAAAAATTGCCTGGATCAGAAATGTATCATGCTACAATCGATCAACTATTGGTTCAAATCCAACATCAAAAATCATCGTAAGGTGAGAAGCGAACATGTCTGATTGGTATAAGTATTTGACTATTGAACGTGATGAGCATGAGGATCAAATGGATATGGAGCGGGTCGATGCCATATTGTTTTGGGGGCTGGCATTGATTGTGCTGGTCATTCCATTGATCGTTAGAGTGCATATTGGCGATTTTATCAGCCCGTCGATCACTCAAACTGATGTATTGGATACGGGAAAGAAAGCGGATGTGTTTACATACTATAAATTTGTTGCGCTCCTTGTCTCTACAGCGTTTCTTGGTCTTGTTTTTCTATATAAAGTGTTAGTGCTTAACTACCAAATTCCGAAAACAAAAATTAATATAGCTCTCGCTGTGCTCGGTATTTGTGTAACTTTGTCAGCTGTTTTAGCTCCATATAAAACGCTTGCTCTGTACGGATTGCACAATCGCCATGAGGGTACATTGACGTACTTATGTTACTTGATGTTGTTCTTCATCGCTTCGAATATACGGTATACTGTAAGGAGATTTCAGCAATTCATTTACTTTTTGACCCCTTTCATCATTATAAACACGATATTAGGAACATTGAACTTTTTTGGTTATGATGTTTTACAGCTTCACTGGGTGCGGACACTGCTATATTCCAGTCTTCCAGAGGGGGCGAAAATTGCTCAAGGTTCATACTTCCTTGCTACGATTAACCATGGAAACTATGTGAGTGGGGTTTCGGCGTTTTTTGTTGCTCTTTTCTTCTGCTTGGCTGTTTTGGAGGAAAAGATATCGAAGAAAATCTTGAATGGTTTGATCGCCTCAGCAGCCTTTGCTCTGCTTCTTTCGTCACTATCTAGTAATGGTTTTGTGACGCTAGTATTGATGAGTCCACTGTTCGTCTATATGATCGTGAAAGCAGAAAAGAGAAAGGTCGCGGCTCTTTCAAGTCTGGTTTTGATGGTTGTTTTTGTTGCTGTTTATGTGCCGTTTGTGAAACAAAATCACCGTGTTTGGGACGAGACAATTGGGTTTTTCATCCCATATAATCCCTTTCAACAGGATCATCAACAAGCAGGGCTGAATACAGCATTCAAAGATATAGAGCAGGTGGTCGGGTATATTACCGAAAAGGTGGTGAGCGGTTCAACCGCTTATGCAGATGCTGAAGAATACCGACTGCCAAAGCTGCCAGGACCGGGGGTAGCGCCGGGATCTGGGCGGGCCTTTATTTGGGAAAAAGCATTAGAACTTATTTCTGACAAGCCGTTTTTAGGATATGGATTAGATACGTTTCCTTATTTCTTTAATCAAGATGATCCGGAAAAAAATTCGAATTTAGGTGAGGGATATAGTGTTATTGTCGATAAACCCCACAACATGTATATCGGTATGGCCTTTGGAGCGGGGATTGTAGCACTGTCTGCCTTGGTAATGGTCATGGTAGGAGGGCTTATACAGCTGCTGCGTTCGATCCACGAGTGCTTTAATGTACACATTGCAGCGCTTTGCGCGGGGCTCATGGCTTATGTCATTCAAGGGATGTTTAACGATTCGATTATTGGAACTGCGGTATTCTTTTGGGTAGGATTAGGTGTTTCCATCGGATTTTTACACACAACAAACAAATCAATCAAAAGGTAGGAACAAATGATGGATGAAACGATCAGCTTGCGAGAACTCATTGAAACGATATGGAAAGGAAAATGGATGATTGCGGCTACAACGATTGTAGCACTACTCTTTTCTATGTTGGCTAGCTTTGTATGGATCAAACCAACCTATTCAGCAAACGCTACGATATCCGTGAATAACGGGATCGTGCCGGGAAAACAACTCGATGAAACCGATAGTTATTTCAATGAAATCATTACGCCCTCCGCCTATATGGAGCGTGTACAATCCATTGCTGTGATCGAAGAGGGGATCAAAAAAGCGCATTTGCAAGGAAAGTATAGCGCGGAGCAAGTCAAAGGGAATCTAAACGTTGAAAATGTGCCTAATACCAACTTGATTCGTATCACTCTAAAAGCAGCCAATCCCTCTGACACCCAAAAGTTGTTGGATGGGATTTTAAGCGCTGTGAAACAGTCGATATGGCAAGATATTCAGACCGGTGTTGAAAAAGATCTCCATCATTTTACGAAATTGAAAGAAAAAGAGCGAGTCCAGCTGCAGCAAGCCATTAAACTTTATCGTCAACAAGCAGTGGCTTTGAAGTTGCCACCGTCCCTTTTGCTTGATGCAGTCGTTTCGTATAACAACCAGTACATCATCACCTTAGACTCAGAGCGTCTACGTGATATTTCAGCTCTTTCAGAAAAAGAGGTAATTGCTCTAAATGAGTTGAGTAATCAAATCAAATCGTTGGCTGACCGTTACCGTCAATATGTTAATAAAGAGCAGCAGCTGCGTGATTTTTTGCAATCATTTTCCATTGAGAATAAAATATTAGTCATTTCTGCACCGGTTGTTCCGCAAGCGCCGGACAGTCCTAAACCATTATTAAATATGGGCATTGCTTTCGTGGTGGGCATCATGGTAGGAACAGGTCTAGTTTTTTTCTGGCGTTATTGGAAGGAAACTGGCCAAGAAAGAAAGCTCGAATCCTAATGGATAAGTTTCAAATCATCGAAGTAGTCAACTGCTAAAAGAAGAGACGGTGATGTCTCCTTACCGTTATCAACGGAGGCACTCGGCCATGCCGTGGGTGGGGACGATGACAGTCCTAGCACCTTAGACGCCCGTCGTCGAGGGTGTGGCGTGAGGGCGGGTTAGATGCCCGGCTTTTAGGCTATTTTTCTGTGTCATCGTTGATTACAGGTGAAGCGTATCGTTTATAATAGAAAGATAGAGGATTTGTAATTTGTAAAGAGAGGCGATACGCGCATGAAACAAACTTGGGCGTTAAAAGTGGAGCGATTCGGGAAAATCAAACAAGGGGAAATCGATATTGCCCCATTGATGCTATTTGTCGGAGACAATAACAGTGGGAAAAGCTACATCATGTCGCTTCTTTGGGGAGTATTGTCCGAGGGGCGTAAACTGTTTCCGAAAGATCCTCCGGCGACTTCGATATATAAGGAAATTGATCAGTTTCTCGAATCGGCGATTGATCGCGGCTGTCTGATTGGCGACCAAGAAGCGCAGTTGTTTGTCACTTGGTTTAATGATGTGCTTCGAACCAAAAAGAGTGAGTTTGTCAAAACGATTTTCCGCCGTAAAATTCCGATTGGTTCGTTAAGCATTGAACGTTACGGTCGCTCTAAACCGTTGCGAGTCATTTTTGAAAAAAAAGATTCCCTGCAGGGCACTCGTTTTTCAACAGGAAAAGACTACATCCGTATCCCGTATACAGACCGAAGCAAAGGACAGGTAACAGAACGCTATCGTATGGCTCAATATATTACGTGGAATTTGCTTATGGATGGGCTTACATCGCCGCTCTACCCTCCCGCTAGGCGGAACAGTATCCAAGAAAGGGCCATTGGTGAAGCCTTGTATTTGCCGGCTTCGCGTACGGGATTCATGTTGTCTTACAAGGCGCTCGTGCAGGAAATGATGGAGCGAATGATCAGAGAAGAACGTGAGGATGCGCCTCTTGAGTTCACCTTGCCGGTTTACCGTTTTTTACAGGCGCTGTTGCGTCTAGAGGAAAGCGGACAGTCCAAGTACGCCGATATCGGACGATTTATTGAAATGCAGATCACCAATGGCACGATGAATCAAGAAAAAGGGCCAATCCCATCGTTTTACTATTGCCCACAAGGTAAATCGGAGCGCTTACCTTTATATGTTACATCGTCGCTTGTGACAGAACTGTCGCCGCTCATTTTATTTTTAAAATCGAAAACAACGTATCGTTCGCTGTTTTTTGAAGAAGCGGAAGCTCATTTGCATCCCCGCGTTCAACGCATATTAGCAACCGCGCTTGTGAAGCTGGTGAACAGAGGGATGCCAGTATGGTTGACAACGCACAGTGATATTTTGTTTCAACAAGTCAACAACTTGATCAAATTACATCAACATCCGAACAGAGAACAATTAATGGAGAAATACGGCTACCTAGAAGAAGATGCGCTAGAACCAAAAAAAGTGAAGGCGTATCAGTTTCGCCTTCAAGGCCAGGAAACCGTCATCACGCCAATCATCCCAACGGAAAACGGTTTTCCAGCTGAGACGTTTAATAAAGTCATTTTAGAGTTAAATGACGAAACGTATGCATTTCAGATCGGGGAAGAGGATGGAGAGGATGGATAACCTCAAACACCTTGAGCCAAGCTTTTATGAAAAAACCGACAAACATGGTGGAAGATTACTTGCAGCGGAGATTGGAGGGCATGGTTGACCAATTGATCGATCATGAGAAAGAGATTTTAAATCTAAAATCGAGAATGCCAAATAAAGTCCCAAAAAGGGACCGTTTTTTGCCCATGTGCGTCGGCGCATCAGTATCGCCTCTGCTGTACCGATGCGCGGGGGCACATAGGCCAACGAATCGATTAGGGGGTGACATACGTGAAAACAGTACGCAAAGCTATCATCCCGGCGGCGGGCTTAGGGACGCGCTTCCTTCCGGCGACCAAGGCGATGCCGAAGGAGATGCTGCCGATTGTCGATAAACCGACGATCCAATACATCGTCGAAGAAGCCATCGCCTCAGGAATCGAAGACATCATCATCGTCACCGGAAAAGGAAAACGCGCCATCGAAGACCATTTTGACATCGCCTTTGAACTCGAACAAAACTTGATGGAAAAAGGCAAATACGACTTGCTGGAGAAAGTGAAAGAACCGTCGAAAGTCGACATCCACTACATCCGCCAAAAAGAGCCGAAAGGGTTGGGACACGCCGTCTGGTGTGCAAGAAACTTTATCGGCGACGAACCGTTTGCCGTCTTGCTTGGCGACGACATCGTCCAAGCCGACCCGCCGTGTTTGAAGCAGCTCATCGACCAATATGAACAAACATTGAGCTCCGTCATCGGTGTCAAACAAGTGCCCGATCACGAAACACACCGCTACGGCATCATCGACCCGATCGAACAACACGGCCGCCGCTACCAAGTCCGCCAATTCGTCGAAAAACCAGCGCCCGGCACCGCTCCGTCCAATTTGGCGATCATGGGAAGATACATCCTCACACCGGAAATCTTCCTCTTCCTTGACAAACAAGAAACCGGCGCGGGCGGCGAAATCCAACTCACCGACGCCATCCAAAAGCTGAACGAAATCCAACGCGTCTTCGCCTACGAATTCGAAGGCAAACGCTACGACGTCGGCGAGAAGCTCGGATTCATCAAAACGACGATCGAGTTTGCGGTGCAAAACGAAGAACTGCGGAAAGACCTCATTCCATTTATGGAGCAAATGCTAGAAAGTGTAAAAGAGAAAGCATAGGAGAAAGAAAGAAAAGAAACAGGGGGATGGAAGTTGGCGAAGCCAGGAGGGACAGCAACAATCGAAGCTACCCACCGCCATCGAGTAGCCGTCAATGATAAAAAAGGATACTTAGTTGCCAAGCGAATCATGGACATCTGCGGGGCGCTCATCGGACTGATTTGTTTATCGTGGCTGTTTCTCATCGTCGCGATTCTCATTAAACTCGAAGATCCGAGAGGGCCCGTCTTTTTTAAACAAGTCCGTGTCGGCAAGGACGGAAGGGAATTCTATATGTACAAATTTCGCTCGATGGTGGCGGATGCGGAGGAACAACTGAGGGAACTGTTAAAGTATAACGAAGTATCAGGCGCCATGTTTAAAATGAAAAACGATCCACGCGTCACAAAAGTCGGCAAATAATCCGCAAAACAAGCATTGACGAACTGCCGCAATTATGGAATGTATTAAAAGGGGAAATGAGCCTAGTCGGCCCACGGCCGCCGCTGCCAAGGGAAGTGGCGCAATATACGGAATATGATAAGCAAAGACTGCTTGTCACCCCAGGATGTACGGGGTTGTGGCAGGTAAGTGGGAGAAATGATTTGGGGTTTCACGAGATGGTTAAGTTGGATTTGCAATATATTCGTGAACGTTCGCTTTTATACGATTTAAAAATTATACTTAAAACGATTAAAGTGATGATTAAGCCTAATAGTGCTTATTAACGCTGTTATTACTGTTATATAAGTTGTTTTAATTTGAAGAGAAAACCAACGGTGACCTAAAAGAAGTTTAATATCGTAAATACGGGAGTGTTGCAGTATAAAAAGCAAAGCTAAACTTTGGTTTGAGGATAGCAAGAGTTTTGTTGCTGTGATGGTTTCTAGTATAGTTACAATAATAAGCGGCATTTTTCTTTCTTTAGTAGTCCCAAAGTATCTTGGTGTGGTAGAGTTTGGTTATTTTAAATTATTTGGATTTTACCTTGGGTTAGTAGGGTTAGCCCACCTCGGATTTGCTGACGGGATTTTAGTGCGTTATGGGCATTATGACTATGAGAGTTTGCCAAAGGCAAGGTTTCGAACATTCTTTCTTTTTTTGTTCCTTACCCAAGTTGTCGTAACCGGGATTATAATCGGACTGCTAGCTTTTTTTGTTACCAATATAGATAAGGAAGTCATTTATATAATGGTCGCTATAAACATAATCTTTGTGAATATAGCGACCTTTTTTTCTTTTATTTCTCAAATCACTAAGAGATTCCGTGTTTTTGCGGCAAATACAATTTTACAACATTTATTAAATATGGTTATTATATTCATATTAATAATGTTAGGGGTCGAGAGTTATTTTTATTATATTTTAGCTCAAAGTATTGTTAATTTATTAATTCTTATAAGGTATATAATACAGTTTAGGGATATCGTGATAGGAAAAAGAGAAAGGTTATCCATAGTAAAAAATGAGATTGCTCATAATTATAGGATAGGATTTTTTTTGCTTATCGGTAACTTTATGGGGATCATAATTCTTGGGATAGACAGGATTTTTATCGATCATTTTCTCTCTGTTGAAGAATTTTCATATTATTCATTTGCAGTTTCGTTATTAGGGTTGGTCTTTACAATTATTAATTCTATCTCTTCTTACTTATATCCTTATATTGCGCGCGATAGAGATCAGCTTAATGCTCAAAAATATAAGTTATTTTCTTCTATATGTGTTCTTATAACTAGCTACAGCCTTTGTACTTTTTTTGTCATTAAATTTATAATATTAAACTACTTGGAGGATTACACTGATTCTATAATAATTGCCGCTGTTCTATATCCAACTGTCATTTTGAGAAGTATTATTAATATCGTAGGTGTTAACTTTTACAAGGGGTTACAGCTGATAAAAGACTATAATAAAAACAATATAGTTGCATTTGTTATAACGTTATTAGTAAATGTCATTGTTGTTTTCTCGACACCGAGTCTATTGAATTTTTCAATCGGTACTTTGCTTTCGTTTTATGTATGGTGGATTTATACAGACTTTTATTTTTACAAGAAACTCAATACTAATACTCTTAAGGATCATATATTTGTTGTTTTAGTAGCCGCTTTATTTTTCTTATGCACCAAATTAACCGTTACGTTAGGAATGTTTTCATATTTACTAGCTGTTACTCTATTTACCCTTTTGTTTTATAAAGATGTGTTAGTTATTATCAAAACTGTAAGGACAGGGGTCAGAACATAATGAAAGGCATCATCTTAGCCGGAGGCAGCGGGACTCGTCTCTATCCTTTAACCAAGGCAGTATCCAAGCAGCTATTGCCTGTTTACGACAAACCAATGATCTATTACCCATTGTCTGTTTTAATGTTGGCTGGGATTCGTGATATTTTAATTATTTCTACTCCTAGTGACACGCCACGTTTTGCAGAGTTGCTAGGTGATGGGTCGCAACTAGGAATATCGCTGTCTTACGCCGTGCAGCCTTCTCCGGATGGTCTTGCGCAGGCGTTTATTATTGGAGAAGAGTTTATCGGTGATGACAACGTTGCCTTGATTTTAGGGGATAACCTGTTCTATGGTCATGGATTGACGAAATTATTGCAAAAAGCTGTTGAGCGCAAAACAGGGGCGACGATTTTCGGCTATTATGTCAATGATCCTGAGCGCTTTGGTGTTGTAGAATTCGATGAGAACGGAAAGGTCATTTCCATTGAAGAAAAGCCAAAACATCCGAAGTCCAATTATGCAGTGACGGGACTGTATTTTTACGATCATCGTGTGGTAGAGATTGCGAAAAGTATCAAGCCTTCTGCACGCGGAGAATTAGAAATTACAGATGTGAATAAAGCGTATTTGGAACTCGGTGAATTACATGTGGAAATTTTAGGGAGAGGGTTTTCATGGTTAGACTCCGGCACGCATGAATCGTTGTTGGAGGCATCGCAATTTATCGAAACAATTGAGAAACGTCAAAGTTTAAAAGTGGCTTGCTTGGAGGAAATCGCCTACCTAAAAGGGTACATTGACCGAGAACAATTATTAAAGTTGGCGGAACCATTAAAGAAAAATCAGTATGGTCAGTATTTGATCGATATTGCGAACCAAAAGAAACGGCCGATCTATTTATAATTGAGGTGTTTGTTGTGAAAGTGACGGAAACATTGTTGCCGGGTGTGTTGCTTATTGAGCCGAGCGTATTTGGCGACCATCGCGGTTTTTTTATGGAGAGCTACAATAAACAGCTTTTTGCGGAATACGGGGTGGATTTCGACTTTATTCAAGACAATCACTCGTTATCGCAACAAGCAGGAACGATTCGTGGGCTTCATTATCAGTTGAATCCAAAGGCACAAACGAAGCTGGTTCGTGTGACTCGAGGAGCTATTTACGATGTCGTTGTCGATATTCGTAAAGGTTCACCGACATTCGGCAAATGGCAAGGGTTTATTTTAAGTGCGGAAAATAAGCGTCAATTACTTGTGCCAAAAGGATTTGCCCATGGTTTTTGTACGTTAGTGGAAAATACGGAAGTACAATATAAAGTGGATGAATACTATTCTCCAGAACACGATCGGGGTATTCTTTGGAATGATCCGACGTTAGGAATTGATTGGCCGACATCAAATCCAGTTCTTTCTGACAAAGATACGAAACATCCATTATTGTCCAATGCCGAAATCAACTTTGAGTGGGAGAGACCGTCATGAATCTTTTAGTGACAGGTGGAGCAGGGTTTATTGGCAGCAACTTTGTTCGTTATATACTTGAGAAATATCCAACTTATAAAGTCGTCAATTATGATTTATTAACGTATGCTGGTAATCTTGAAAACTTAAAAGATGTTGAACATCACCCGAATTATCTCTTTGTGAAAGGTGATATTAATAACCGTGAGCTAGTTGATTATTTAGTTAAAACTCATGAGATTGATGTGATTGTAAACTTTGCGGCGGAGTCTCATGTCGACCGAAGTATTACCGATCCTGATAGTTTTGTAAGAACAAATGTATTGGGTACGCAAGCGTTATTAGATGTAGCGAAAGCCAACAATATCAAGAAATATGTGCAAATTTCAACAGATGAAGTGTATGGAACACTTGGCGAAACGGGATATTTTACAGAAGAGACGCCATTGGCGCCAAATAGTCCTTATTCGGCAAGTAAGGCTGGCGGAGACCTGCTTGTAAGAGCGTACCATGAAACGTATGGCCTCAATGTGAACATTACGAGATGTTCCAACAACTATGGACCATATCACTTCCCTGAAAAACTCATTCCATTAATGATTACGAATGCGTTGGAAGGGAAAGATCTTCCGATTTACGGCGACGGCCAAAATGTTCGTGATTGGCTACATGTTAAAGACCATTGCGCGGCGATTGATTTAGTCATTCATAAAGGTAGACCCGGAGAAGTATACAATATCGGTGGACATAATGAACGGACAAATAATGAAATCGTGCACCTAATCGTTGAAAAGCTCGGAGTTTCGAAAGATTTAATTAAATATGTTGCGGATCGTCCAGGCCATGATCGCCGTTATGCGATTGATCCAACGAAAATTATGACCGAGCTTGGTTGGAAGCCCAAATATACCTTTGAAAAGGGCATCGTTGAAACGATTCAATGGTATATCGACAATCAAGAGTGGTGGAAAAACATTAAATATGGAGAATATATGAAATATTATCAAAAACAGTATGGTGACAAGCTATGAAAGTGATTGTAACAGGCGCAAAAGGTCAGCTTGGGATGGATGTAGTCCATTTACTCGAACATAAAGGATATAAAGTGTATGGGTATGGGCGGGAAGAGTTAGATATTACAAACTTTGATCAGGTAAAACAGGTGATTAGCGAAGTTAAACCTGATGTTGTGATTCACGCTGCGGCCTATACAAAAGTTGATTTAGCAGAATCGGAGAGAGATCAGGCATTTTTAGTGAATGCATACGGAACAAGGAATGTGGCAGTAGCTTCTGAAACAGTGGGGGCAAAGCTTGTTTATATTAGTACCGATTATGTCTTTGATGGAACGGCGAAGAAGCCATATAATGAGTTTGCGCCAACGAGTCCGCTTAACGTGTATGGAAAAAGTAAATTAGCTGGTGAGCAGTTTGTTCGCGACTTGCATTCGAAGTTTTTTATCGTCAGAACTTCCTGGGTGTATGGAAAGCATGGAAACAATTTTGTTAGAACGATGCTAAAGTTGGCTCAAGAGCGGGATGAGCTAATGGTTGTCCATGATCAAGTCGGTTGCCCGACATATACAGTAGACTTAGCCCAATGCATTTTTGACCTGATCCAGACGGAGAAATACGGCATTTATCACGTTTCAAATTCAGGACATTGTTCTTGGTATGAATTTGCGAAGGCTATTTTTGAAGAAGCGGGGATTGAAATGAAGGTAAATCCTTGTACAACACAAGACTTCCAAAGACCAGCGCCAAGGCCAATGTACTCGGTGTTTGAGCATATGGCGCTCAGGCTGAATGGATTTCATCGAATGAGAAATTGGCGAGAAGCCTTGAAAGAATTTATTCATACGAATTAAACTATAAGGTAGTGATGGACACTTGAAACAAGTAACGGATAAAGACGTAGCGATTATCATTTTAAACTGGAATGCCTACAACGATACATTTGAATGTTTAAAATCGCTAGAACACTTAACATATCCTCACTTCCATGTGTTTTTAGTAGATAATGCATCACAAGATGGTTCATTTGACAAACTGCAACAAGATTACAAGGATGGCAAGTTTCACATCCCCATTACATTTATTCAAACCGGGGCGAATCTAGGGTTTGCCGGTGGGAATAATGTCGCGATTAAACAGGCGTATCATCAAGGATATCAATACTTCTGGTTATTAAATAACGATACGGTTGTCGACCCGAATGCTTTGACCCCATTGGTAGAGACATTAGAAAACGATAAGCAGGTTGGAATTGTTGGTTCGAAGATTTACTACTATGGAACGAATAAAATTTGGTTTGCAGGTGGAAAAGTCAATACTTGGACAGGGAAGACAAAGCATATAGGAATAAAAGAAGAAGATGTGGGACAGTATGACCAATTGAGGGAAGTCGATTATATAACGGGATGCAGCCTAGGTTTTAGGCGAGAGATATTGGAAACGGTAGGGTATATGTGTGAGGATTATTTTTTGTATTATGAAGAAACGGATTGGAATGTTAGAGCTAAGCTATATGGATGGAAAATTAAGTATGTTCCGCGATCTCTCGTACATCATAAAGTATCGGCATCTTCAGGTGGAGAAAAAAATCTATCTCCAATTGTAGCTTTTTATGATATTCGGAATGGGTATTGGTTTGTGAAGCGAACTCAGGAAAACAAATTAAGAATCTTTACAGCCTTTTGTTACGCATACTATAAGGCACTAAAGAAGGTATTAAAAGTATTTATTATGAATCAGAATAGAAAAAGAAGAAGATTAGTTTGTATTTATCAAGCAGTAATGTCTATTTGGGTATAGTCCTTATTTATATATACGTTGCAATTTTGTTTTACATGCCATTGTTTACTCTTCTTGTCCCCTTGCCAGCTTGTCAAGGGATAAAGACTGAAGATCGAAAAGTCTTTATTACAAACTATATATATGCAACATAAAGAGTTAACTTCTCAGTCATCCTGTAACCCTAAGCGTTGTAGCACTCCCTTGGGACGTTCGTACATGTAGTTGACAAACTGTGTAATAGCTTGAATGATATCGTTATGATCCACGATCCTTGTGAAATACATTGGTAATTGGAACGATCCGGATAGCACTCTTTGGCCATTCTCAAGAAATCTAAGAACGTCTCGGTATTGGTAACGGTCGTTTGATGAAGCACCGTTTTGCCCTTGTGAATGTTGACGGTGCCAAACAGCGATACGTGGGCATGATGGCCGCACTTTGGCACTTGCTTTGGATGGCCAACCTCTGACCATGTGGTACGCAGCACATGATATGACCGGATAGGCGTTTCATCTATGTACAACGGGACGGAATCCGGACCGATTACGTTTTTTATCAAATACATTTGTCTCTCGAAGTTTTTTTGCTGGTCCGGGTCTCCTTTTGCCAACGTGTAGGTCGGCCGGGCCCAAGAAGGCCCTGTTCGATGCAAGAGTTTTCGCAAGGCTTCGCGGGAAATGGAGATGCCATAACGATGGTGCACATAGGATTGAAGGATCTTCGTATTCCACGCCGAAGCGATGTCCCAGTCCCAGCCCAGCTCCGCAGGTGTCGTGGTTAACACGAGGTGTTTGATCTCTTCCTGCTGTTTTTCAGTGAGAAACGGCTCCCGCAAAGGGGCAACATCCCGATGAAGCAGGAGTTCAAGGCCGCCTTCGTTAAACAGCGGCACATAATGGGAAACGGTTTGGCGGCACACATGGACCATGGAAGCAGCCTCTTTGCCCAACGATCCTTCCATAACTAGGCGGACGGCCATCACGCGTTGGCGGAGCTGAGCGTTTTTGATTTTCTGTTTCTGCTTGCGGAGTTTCCGGGGCGTTCATCCGTGATGGTCGGTGATTTTGAGACGTTTCATGCCGAATTCCGCTCCTTTCCCATGCTTTTCCTTAGGAGCAGTATCACTGGAGTGGACACCATTTATACGAAGGTTAATCTTTTAGTGAGCATGTATATAGTTTGCAAAATTCGTTTCGGAGTTAGGATAGAAAAGTATAAATTCTTAAAGAGGGAGTTTTATGAAGGCTTTTCATGTTTATAAGCGAAGGATGAATAGTTTTTGTCTTCAGGATAGGAACGAGGAAAGTTCTGTTCTAAGTTTATCTTCAAGAAAAGGTGAACATTACCTGTTTTATTCATTTTTATTTATTATATTAGGTTTATTGCTAATCTTTAAACTTAGGATGAAAGAACTTTTTGATGAAAAATATTTCTATGATTCCAATAAGATTTTATATTTAATGAAATCGGGTATTAATTTGAATGATAAAGCCTTTGATTTTAGTGCTAAATTTTATAATTTTTTAAACATTTTCGGCGTTTATGATTGGGGTCTATGGGCTTTAATTTTAAATTTTATCACTATACCCATAATTTTGCTGTCGATTTCCTTTATAAAACCAAAAAGAATTAATGTATTGTTAATAGTTTGGCTATTAACATCTTTAACGTTATTGCAAATTTATGTAACACATATTAGTAAGGAGTGGATTACATTTTTATTTTCTCTTATAATTTCAATAATATTGAAAAAAAATCAAGGTAAAATACTATTTATATCTTTAGCTATCCTTGCATTTCTTTATTCCTATTTTTTTCGAACTTATTTTGCGTTAATTTTTTTATATTTCTGTGTTTTTTATGTTTTTTTGAACTATAGAAAATCAAGATTTTGGTTAATTTTTATTCTTATGTTGATCCTAGCTCTAATTCCCAATAGATATCTTTTTGATGTATTCTATATTAGGCAGGATATAAACTATTTTCGTGTTAACTCTACAGATGCACAAACTATGATATTAGATGTGTTTGTTTCGAATAATAATTTTATAATGTTGATTAATTATTTATTATGTATTCTAAGAATACTATTCCCTTTAGAGATAATATTTATATCCTTTAACATAAAGTACATGATTTTTATTATGTATATATTGTTGAACTCATATATTATATTCTTTAATCTAAAAAACTATAAAAAGTTGTCAAGAAATCAACAAAACAATTTAATCTTCTTATTAAGCATACTTTTTGTGCATGGTATTTTTGAGCCGGACTTTGGATCATATATAAGACATCTTATTTCATATTTCTTTATTCTTTACTTTAATATTTTAACGTATATTGATTTCAAGTCACTGAAATCAAATAAAGTTTAATAAGGTGGATAAAGATGAATATTTGTTTAGTTTGTATTAATTCATCAAGAAGTGCCATTGGAGATTCTTTTAAAAGTCTATGTAATAATTTATCAGAAAAAGAAAATGTGTATGTGATCAAAAGTTTTTGTTATAACGATTCAGAATTCAATTATGAAAAGCATCGGATATTAAGTGTTAATTTCGATAAAAGAGATAAGAATATGTTTAGAAAAATCGATTCATTGTTAAAGATTAAAAAGTTTGTTAAACAAAATGATATTAAACATCTATTTTTTTATTCGGATAATCCTTTTAATGCTTTGGTCAAGATGCTAAATAATAAAATTGACTATAGTTTTTGGTGGCACGATCCCAAACCTCATACGGGTGTTAAATTAATAAATAAAATCTTGTCTAAAGTCAATGAAAGTGTGTTATTAACAGGCAAAAAGTTGAATAATATATTTGTAGCTAGTAACTATCTAAAAGAATTGGCTGAAGAAAACCACTTGATTGATTCGGAAAAAATAAAAGTAATTTATTTGCCTTATATGGAAGAAATAACATTGTCAGTTCAAGAAGAAGTGCCTTATGATGAGAGATATTATGATTTCATATTTTTTGGGCGAATTGAAAAATATAAAGGATTAGATATACTGGAGCAAGCCTTCTATAAGTTACATGTAGATGGAATTAATTATAAAGCATTAATAGTTGGTCCTGGAAATCTTAATGATTGTACTAATGGTCTTCTCATGAAATTAAATGGTAAAGTTGAAATTATTAATAGGTATGTATCGAATAATGAGTTAGCTAAATATATCCTCAATAGCAGGGTTGCTGTATTTCCGTACAGGGACTCTACAGGTACACAAACAGTGCAGACTGCTATATATCTTGGATGTACTGTAGTAGCGACTAATACAGGTAGTTTTAAGGAGTACCTTTCAGTGAGAGATTCTATGTTAGGATATGTGATAAAGCCTAATGATAGTAATGAATTATATAAAGTTTTACTTAAATGTTTAGACGATCATATGACTCACAAGAATAACAAAAGTACCATCGATATGTTTTTTAATCCTAAAACCATGGCATGTAATTTATACAGAGTTATCCATAACAAAAATAGAGGGTGAAAAATTGAAGAGGGTAAGACTATTATATATATGTGAAGCTATGGGTGGAGGAGTACGTAGACATCTTCTAGATATTATTGAAAATATTGATTTGGGTTTGTATGATATACATCTAATTTATGGGAGGAATAGAGCTGATCAAGTATTCTTGAGTAGTTTGCCGAACTTGAAGCAAAAGGGTATTTATCTATATGAGATTAAGGAATTAGATAGGGAAATATCTCTTAAAAAAGACACTAAAGCACTAATAGAAATGATAAAGATAATTAATTCGATTAATCCCGACATTGTTCATTGTCATAGTTCCAAAGCTGGAGCTTTGGGTAGAGCTGCAGCCTATTTGTGCGGGATTAAAAATATAGTTTATACTCCACATGCGTATATGGCACAGTCACTGAATCTTTCGCAGAAAAAGATGAAGTTCTATGTGGGATTAGAAAAATTGTTTAGTAAAATCACAAAATTAACTATAAATGTTTCTGAAGGGGAAAGACAGTTTGCACTGCAAAATGGAATAGTTACAATTAACAATAGCACAGTTATTTATAATGGTATACCTAGAAAGGAAAAACCCCAAAAAATACGGGGAAATAACAGAATAATTATTGGAACAGTTGCAAGACTTTCTGAACAAAAAGATCCTATTACTTTCTATAACATAGCTAAAAATATAATATGTAAATATGAATCTGTAGATTTCAGGTACGTGGGAGACGGACCATTTTATGAAATATTAAAAAATAAAATTGAGAGTGATAATCTTCAGAGGAGGATTCAACTGGTCGGCTTTAAAAATAATATCTCTGATCAATTACAAGAATTTGATATTTTTATTACAACTTCTCTATATGAGGGGATGCCATATGCGCTTATTGAAGCGCTTGCCGAAGGACTCCCGATTGTTGGTACTAATGTAACTGGCAATAACGAAATAATTTTCGATGGTATAAACGGTTACCTATTTAATATTAAGGACGTCAATGGAGCAGTTCAAGTTTTAGAACATCTAATTAACAATCCGGAAAAAATCAAAAGTTTAGGTGAGCAAAGCTATAAAATTTATATAGAAAAATTCACCATAGAAAAAATGATAAAAAAGCTAGAACTAACATATCAAGAGTTTGAAAGAAGGTGATGCTGATGGAGATAATTTTACTCTCCGGAGGCTCTGGTAAACGCCTTTGGCCTTTATCGAACGATGCGCGCTCTAAGCAATTTTTGAAAGTGTTGGAAAATCAAAATGGTCAGTTACAATCCATGGTCCAACGTGTATGGAGACAGTTAGGAAATGTCGGCTTGGCGGATTCTGCCGTCATTGCGACAAGCAAATCCCAAGTCGATATGATCCAAAGTCAATTGGGGCAAAGTGTTCCAATTATCATTGAACCGATGCGGCGTGATACGTTTCCGGCGATTGCGCTTGCATCGGCTTATTTATATAGCGTAGAAGGAATTGACGTAAACGAAGTCGTTGCGGTTTTGCCTGTTGATCCTTATGTGGAGGATCGCTTTTTTGATCGAGTGAAGGATTTAGAGGAAACGGTGTTGGTCAGCGGTGCCGATTTGGCGTTAATCGGCGTGGAGCCAACGTATCCATCAGCGAAGTACGGTTACATTGTTCCAACTTCTCAATCGAGCGATGGCGATTATTTACGAGTCAGCCATTTTACGGAGAAACCAACTGAAGACAAAGCAGCAGAGCTCATAAAACAAGGGGCACTTTGGAACTGCGGTGTGTTTGCGTTTAAACTTGATTATCTTATTTCCCTGCTGCAAGAAAAGGGATTTCCGGTTCAGTATGATGAGTTAGTCAAGCAGTATGATCGATTGCCGAAAATTAGCTTTGACTATGAGGTGGTGGAAAAGACAGAACATATTGTCGTGTTGCCGTATGACGGGTATTGGAAAGACCTCGGTACGTGGAACACGTTAACGGAGGAAATGGCGACCAACCAAATCGGTAAGGGGGTTGTTGTGGAGTCGGAGAACACCCACTTGGTTAATGAGCTTGACATTCCTGTTGCTGTGCTGGGAGTGTCCAACGCCATTGTAGCGGTAAGCCCGGACGGAGTTTTAGTGGCAGATAAGGGGAAAAGCCCAAAAATCAAGGAGCTTGTCAACGATTTCAATCAACGCCCGATGTATGAAGAACGGCGCTGGGGTTGGTATCGGGTGTTGGATTATACGAGATTTGAAGACGGCCGAGAAGTTTTAACAAAACGAATCGGGATCGCGGCAGGGAAAAACTTAAGCTATCAAATGCATTGCTATCGCAGTGAAGTATGGACGATTATTCGCGGCGAAGGGGAATTTGTGCTTAACGGCGAAATTCGCCCCGTAAAGCCGGGGGATGTGCTTGAAATTCCTGTTGGGGCGAAACATGGTATTAAGGCGATGACGGACTTAGAGTTGATTGAAGTCCAGACAGGAACACCATTAATTGAGGAAGATATTATTCGGGTTTATATGTCATGGGATGAGGTAGAGCAGTTTTGTCGTTATGCAAGGTAGTTTTTTTAAAAAATTGTCGAAAATTGCTATATCTTAATTCCAAATTTATGATAAAATAGAGAAGGAATTGACTGTACTACTGTGAAATTCAACTTTCTGTTTTAATTTGGGAGTTCTGCACGGGGGAGTAGTTATGATTCGAGGGCGAGAACGTTTTTTGACAAAGGTTTATGTTTCAATGGATTTCGTCATCATCCAGTTGGCATTTATTTTATCATGGGTGATGAAGTTTCATCTATTTCACGATGGGATCAATGGCCATTTGCCATTGAAAAGTTATTTGTTTTGGAGCCTCATTTATGGTGCCATTGCCATTGTGATAGGATATCTCATAGAATTATATGGATCAAAACGTAAAGATAAGTTTTCTAATGAGTTAGCGAAAGTATTGCAAGTACATACATTGAGCATGTTCCTATTATTAAGCGTATTGTTTACCTCGAAAATAGTTGATATCTCACGATTATTTCTATTTTTGTATTTTATATGGAACGTTATGCTTGTCTCGATATATCGCTATATAGTGAAGCAAAGCCTTCGTCAATTGAGAAAAAAAGGATATAATAAGCAATTTGTTTTAATTGTTGGGGCAGGATCGATCGGTAGAAAGTATTTTGAAAATCTCCAAATGCATCCGGAATACGGGCTTGAGGTCATCGGGTTCTTAGATGACTTTCGGACAAAGCATGAGCCACGCTTTGCTCACTATAAACCGATTATTGGAAAAGTGTCGGATTTGGAACATATTTTGATCCACCAGTTAATTGATGAAGTCGTTGTGGCTTTACCGTTGCAAGCCTATCCAAAATATCGGGAGATTATATCGGTTTGCGAGAAAATGGGAGTACGCGCTTCTATTATTCCTGATTTTTATGATATCCTTCCAGCATCTCCTCATTTTGAAGTGTTTGGAGATTTGCCGATTATCAATGTGCGTGATGTACCATTGGATGAACTGCGAAATCGTCTTTTAAAAAGATTGTTTGATGTTGTTTTTTCACTGCTGGCTATTATTTTAACGGCTCCGCTGATGATCATAATTGCCATTGGAATCAAGCTGACTTCGCCAGGGCCAATTATTTTTAAGCAAGAGCGGGTTGGATTGAACAGAAGGACGTTTTATATGTATAAATTTCGCTCCATGAAGCATATGCCTCAGTCCGTTTCCGATACTCAATGGACAGTTGAAAACGATCCACGTCGGACGAAATTTGGAGCGTTTTTGCGGAAAACGAGCTTAGACGAGCTGCCTCAGTTCTTCAATGTACTGAAAGGCGATATGAGTGTGGTTGGCCCACGGCCCGAACGTCCTTATTTTGTCGAAAAGTTTAAAGAAGAAATCCCGAAATATATGATAAAACATCATGTCCGTCCAGGGATCACAGGATGGGCTCAAGTGTGTGGATTGCGTGGCGATACCTCAATACAGGCAAGGATTGAACATGATATTTTTTATATAGAGAACTGGAGTTTGTGGCTAGATATTAAAATTATTTTACGTACAATTACAAATGGTTTAGTGAACAAAAATGCTTATTAAAACATCGAGCATTGCAGCATCTGTTAATTTTTTCCCTATCTTAAACATTCAACAAGCTTAGCACTCTTGCTGGAGATCTGGTAAACTTCATCGTGAGCTGAGTGTTGAAGAAAAGAATTAATTGGAAGCTTGAGGGGAATACCAAGGTATATCAGCGCTTTTTATTAAAAGCATTGAGTTTCTTAAAAGGCGAGTTGTGTTGAAAACTTTGCTAAAGGCAGGTTCCTTTGTTTATTGCGGTTATTCTCTTATTCATTCACTCTATCCATTCTTAAAGCTGATTTAGCGTTTGCAGATTCAATGGTAGAACTGCCATTTGTACAATGGTTATACGAGTGAGGAACGGGCGTTGTTGTAAGTGCTAGAAAAGTTGTAAAAGCGAAAAAGCCGGACTGGGCGTGTGCTTGTTATCCATCGATGGCTCTGCGGAGAGAAATCTCTGCGGGGCTTTTCTTTTGAGAACTGAGAGAAAGGTGCCTGTCACCACCCGGAAAATGTCGGAAAGCAATTTGAATGGAAGTAGTTTCTCGAACCAAAAGATAAAAATAAAGCCTTTAGAATGGCAGCAGAGCGGTTATTCTTTTGTGTCTGAAAATAGAAAGAGGGAGTCCATGTAAGTGATGGAAACTCCCTCTTTATTCGTTTTAGCAGGTCGGGGAATTCTCCCACGTTCTTGCCGCTTCTTGGATTTTTTCCTTTATTGCATCAGTTAACTGCCCGGCACTGTCTAACTTTATTGCTTCTGTTTTTGGCCATTGGTAGCCAAAATATAATCCGGGGCATACATTTAAAGTCTGCCTTTCCGTTTTATCAAACAAATCAGCCAGTTTATGTTTATCATCTGGAGTCATCATATTTTGGCGAATGAGTTCATCGATGAATGACTGATACTCATCCATATTTGATTTATTAAGCTGTTTTATTTTTCTGGCTTTCCAAAACTCTATATAATCCCTTATTCCTGCCCGGGTAGTTGGATAAAAAAGGTTGGTTCCTTGAAAAGCAAAATGAAAATTCGGTTCAAGACGCCACCCTTTATGTTCAAGAGCAAGCAGTTCATCTACATCAACACGATTAAAAAATGTTCTCGCTTGATTCATCGTATCTCCTGCGTAAAATTCTAATTCAATCGCCCATTCTCCGTCATTTTTGATATTCGGGGCGACAGCAATTTGTTTCACTGGGCCATAGTCGACTAAAATATAATTTTTCCGTGAAAATGCAGGCCTGACGCGGATTTTCATCCCCGGGTGGAGGACAGATCGCGCTGTCCATGGACCTTTTCCGTGAAAATGCCGCACTGGCGCAGGATTTTCATCCCCTGGGTGGAGGGCGAATCCACTGTCCATGGATCTTTTCCGTGAAAATCCCCACCACTGGGTGAGTGCTGTATACGCTCCTGATCCGTGCGGGTATACTGAAAATGGCCAAAGAAGGCAATAGGAAAGCAGAGGTGCCCGATTTTCGGACATCTCGTATGATCTGGCTGCCTGTTGGCTATACTAGATAAGTTGTGGTTGGCGGAACGACTCTTTGCGGGAGATCATGCAAAAGATGATCACCAACATTCGTCGAGCCGTGGCGATGAGGGCTTTTTTCTTCCCGCATCGGGCCGCCAACGACCAAAATTTTCGGGACAAGGGATGTGTCTTGGATCGAGCTGCTGACCATGCCGCCTCGCATAACGCTGATCGAAGATGGGGATTGCCTTTAGTCGTACGCGTGCTCTTTCGCTTTCCGGCGCTTTCATGGTTGCCGGGGGACAACCCCGTCCATGAAGCCACCCGTTCCGGCGTTTCAAAGACGCTCATGTCGGTTCCCATCTCGGCGATGATGACGGCGGCGGTTTGTTTTTTGATTCCAGGCATGGTCATCAGTAAGTCCACTTCCTCCCGATACGGCTCGAGCAGGCGGTCGATGTGCTGGTCGACTTCTTCGATTAACTGCTCCAATTCCTCCACGTGTTTCCACAAGAGGCGAAGGAGACGGAGCTCGTGTTCGGTCAAGGTGCCCAGCAGCGAATCATACACCGCCTGCTTTTTCGTTTTGAGCCTGCCGCGCAGGCATTGATCCAGCTCGTCCTTGTCCACGTATCCCTTCTCGAGCAGCCGGGCAAGGATGTTTCGTCCGGAAACGCCGAAGAGATCCGAGAGGACGGAGCCCAGTTTGACATTGGAAGACTCCAGCACTTTTTGAATCCGGTTTTTCTCTGAACTCAACTGTCCGACCCACTTTTTGCGGAGGCGGGTAAAATCCCGCAATTCGCGAATATCCGCTGGGGGGACGAAACTTTTTTCAATGAGTCCATGGCGGAGCAGCTTGGCGATCCACTCGGCGTCAGAGACATCGGTTTTTCTTCCCGGGACATTTTTGATCCGCTGCGGATTGGCCAGTGTCAAGTCGACATAGCCCTCGAGGAAGGCAAAGACCGGTTTCCAATACACGCCGGTGGATTCCATGGCGACATGGGTAACGCCATGTTCTTCGAGCCACTCAAGCAGGTCGCCAAGTCCTTTCGAGAACGTGGAGAAGGTTTGAATGTCCTTTTGAATGTGTCCATCTTCTTCCCATAGCGCGCAGGCGACGATGGTTTCGGCATGAACATCCAATCCTGCGCAGCGAGGATAGATGACATCCATGATGAAAATCCTCCTTTTCGATGATCGAGTGCGCAAACAGCGAATCCACGGGAGAAATGCGGCAGTTTTCCGTTCGTCGTCACCTTTCCTCTATCACAGGAAAGGGCGGACAATGGGTGGTGCACCCAGTGGATTCAAACACTTTTCCGTACAGGGTCTAAGCCACCATTAAGCATAACGTCCTGTTGAACTGTTTGCGCCTATTCTTCATTATGGGAAGAAAAGGGGGATTTTCATCCCTGGGTGGAGGGCAAAACGTTGCCCATGGATCTTTTCCGTGAAAATCCCCACCACTGGGTGAGTGCTGTATACGCTCCTGATCCGTGCGGGTATACTGAAAATGGCCAAAGAAGGCAATAGGAAAGCAGAGGTGCCCGATTTTCGGACATCTCGTATGATCTGGCTGCCTGTTGGCTATACTAGATAAGTTGTGGTTGGCGGAACGACTCTTTGCGGGAGATCATGCAAAAGATGATCACCAACATTCGTCGAGCCGTGGCGATGAGGGCTTTTTTCTTCCCGCATCGGGCCGCCAACGACCAAAATTTTCGGGACAAGGGATGTGTCTTGGATCGAGCTGCTGACCATGCCGCCTCGCATAACGCTGATCGAAGATGGGGATTGCCTTTAGTCGTACGCGTGCTCTTTCGCTTTCCGGCGCTTTCATGGTTGCCGGGGGACAACCCCGTCCATGAAGCCACCCGTTCCGGCGTTTCAAAGACGCTCATGTCGGTTCCCATCTCGGCGATGATGACGGCGGCGGTTTGTTTTTTGATTCCAGGCATGGTCATCAGTAAGTCCACTTCCTCCCGATACGGCTCGAGCAGGCGGTCGATGTGCTGGTCGACTTCTTCGATTAACTGCTCCAATTCCTCCACGTGTTTCCACAAGAGGCGAAGGAGACGGAGCTCGTGTTCGGTCAAGGTGCCCAGCAGCGAATCATACACCGCCTGCTTTTTCGTTTTGAGCCTGCCGCGCAGGCATTGATCCAGCTCGTCCTTGTCCACGTATCCCTTCTCGAGCAGCCGGGCAAGGATGTTTCGTCCGGAAACGCCGAAGAGATCCGAGAGGACGGAGCCCAGTTTGACATTGGAAGACTCCAGCACTTTTTGAATCCGGTTTTTCTCTGAACTCAACTGTCCGACCCACTTTTTGCGGAGGCGGGTAAAATCCCGCAATTCGCGAATATCCGCTGGGGGGACGAAACTTTTTTCAATGAGTCCATGGCGGAGCAGCTTGGCGATCCACTCGGCGTCAGAGACATCGGTTTTTCTTCCCGGGACATTTTTGATCCGCTGCGGATTGGCCAGTGTCAAGTCGACATAGCCCTCGAGGAAGGCAAAGACCGGTTTCCAATACACGCCGGTGGATTCCATGGCGACATGGGTAACGCCATGTTCTTCGAGCCACTCAAGCAGGTCGCCAAGTCCTTTCGAGAACGTGGAGAAGGTTTGAATGTCCTTTTGAATGTGTCCATCTTCTTCCCATAGCGCGCAGGCGACGATGGTTTCGGCATGAACATCCAATCCTGCGCAGCGAGGATAGATGACATCCATGATGAAAATCCTCCTTTTCGATGATCGAGTGCGCAAACAGCGAATCCACGGGAGAAATGCGGCAGTTTTCCGTTCGTCGTCACCTTTCCTCTATCACAGGAAAGGGCGGACAATGGGTGGTGCACCCAGTGGATTCAAACACTTTTCCGTACAGGGTCTAAGCCACCATTAAGCATAACGTCCTGTTGAACTGTTTGCGCCTATTCTTCATTATGGGAAGAAAAGGGGGATTTTCATCCCTGGGTGGAGGGCAAAACGTTGCCCATGGATCTTTTTCCGTGAAAATCCCCACCACTGGGTGAGTGCTGTATACGCTCCTGATCCGTGCGGGTATACTGAAAATGGCCAAAGAAGGCAATAGGAAAGCAGAGGTGCCCGATTTTCGGACATCTCGTATGATCTGGCTGCCTGTTGGCTATACTAGATAAGTTGTGGTTGGCGGAACGACTCTTTGCGGGAGATCATGCAAAAGATGATCACCAACATTCGTCGAGCCGTGGCGATGAGGGCTTTTTTCTTCCCGCATCGGGCCGCCAACGACCAAAATTTTCGGGACAAGGGATGTGTCTTGGATCGAGCTGCTGACCATGCCGCCTCGCATAACGCTGATCGAAGATGGGGATTGCCTTTAGTCGTACGCGTGCTCTTTCGCTTTCCGGCGCTTTCATGGTTGCCGGGGGACAACCCCGTCCATGAAGCCACCCGTTCCGGCGTTTCAAAGACGCTCATGTCGGTTCCCATCTCGGCGATGATGACGGCGGCGGTTTGTTTTTTGATTCCAGGCATGGTCATCAGTAAGTCCACTTCCTCCCGATACGGCTCGAGCAGGCGGTCGATGTGCTGGTCGACTTCTTCGATTAACTGCTCCAATTCCTCCACGTGTTTCCACAAGAGGCGAAGGAGACGGAGCTCGTGTTCGGTCAAGGTGCCCAGCAGCGAATCATACACCGCCTGCTTTTTCGTTTTGAGCCTGCCGCGCAGGCATTGATCCAGCTCGTCCTTGTCCACGTATCCCTTCTCGAGCAGCCGGGCAAGGATGTTTCGTCCGGAAACGCCGAAGAGATCCGAGAGGACGGAGCCCAGTTTGACATTGGAAGACTCCAGCACTTTTTGAATCCGGTTTTTCTCTGAACTCAACTGTCCGACCCACTTTTTGCGGAGGCGGGTAAAATCCCGCAATTCGCGAATATCCGCTGGGGGGACGAAACTTTTTTCAATGAGTCCATGGCGGAGCAGCTTGGCGATCCACTCGGCGTCAGAGACATCGGTTTTTCTTCCCGGGACATTTTTGATCCGCTGCGGATTGGCCAGTGTCAAGTCGACATAGCCCTCGAGGAAGGCAAAGACCGGTTTCCAATACACGCCGGTGGATTCCATGGCGACATGGGTAACGCCATGTTCTTCGAGCCACTCAAGCAGGTCGCCAAGTCCTTTCGAGAACGTGGAGAAGGTTTGAATGTCCTTTTGAATGTGTCCATCTTCTTCCCATAGCGCGCAGGCGACGATGGTTTCGGCATGAACATCCAATCCTGCGCAGCGAGGATAGATGACATCCATGATGAAAATCCTCCTTTTCGATGATCGAGTGCGCAAACAGCGAATCCACGGGAGAAATGCGGCAGTTTTCCGTTCGTCGTCACCTTTCCTCTATCACAGGAAAGGGCGGACAATGGGTGGTGCACCCAGTGGATTCAAACACTTTTCCGTACAGGGTCTAAGCCACCATTAAGCATAACGTCCTGTTGAACTGTTTGCGCCTATTCTTCATTATGGGAAGAAAAGGGGGATTTTCATCCCTGGGTGGAGGGCAAAACGTTGCCCATGGATCTTTTTCCGTGAAAATCCCCACCACTGGGTGAGTGCTGTATACGCTCCTGATCCGTGCGGGTATACTGAAAATGGCCAAAGAAGGCAATAGGAAAGCAGAGGTGCCCGATTTTCGGACATCTCGTATGATCTGGCTGCCTGTTGGCTATACTAGATAAGTTGTGGTTGGCGGAACGACTCTTTGCGGGAGATCATGCAAAAGATGATCACCAACATTCGTCGAGCCGTGGCGATGAGGGCTTTTTTCTTCCCGCATCGGGCCGCCAACGACCAAAATTTTCGGGACAAGGGATGTGTCTTGGATCGAGCTGCTGACCATGCCGCCTCGCATAACGCTGATCGAAGATGGGGATTGCCTTTAGTCGTACGCGTGCTCTTTCGCTTTCCGGCGCTTTCATGGTTGCCGGGGGACAACCCCGTCCATGAAGCCACCCGTTCCGGCGTTTCAAAGACGCTCATGTCGGTTCCCATCTCGGCGATGATGACGGCGGCGGTTTGTTTTTTGATTCCAGGCATGGTCATCAGTAAGTCCACTTCCTCCCGATACGGCTCGAGCAGGCGGTCGATGTGCTGGTCGACTTCTTCGATTAACTGCTCCAATTCCTCCACGTGTTTCCACAAGAGGCGAAGGAGACGGAGCTCGTGTTCGGTCAAGGTGCCCAGCAGCGAATCATACACCGCCTGCTTTTTCGTTTTGAGCCTGCCGCGCAGGCATTGATCCAGCTCGTCCTTGTCCACGTATCCCTTCTCGAGCAGCCGGGCAAGGATGTTTCGTCCGGAAACGCCGAAGAGATCCGAGAGGACGGAGCCCAGTTTGACATTGGAAGACTCCAGCACTTTTTGAATCCGGTTTTTCTCTGAACTCAACTGTCCGACCCACTTTTTGCGGAGGCGGGTAAAATCCCGCAATTCGCGAATATCCGCTGGGGGGACGAAACTTTTTTCAATGAGTCCATGGCGGAGCAGCTTGGCGATCCACTCGGCGTCAGAGACATCGGTTTTTCTTCCCGGGACATTTTTGATCCGCTGCGGATTGGCCAGTGTCAAGTCGACATAGCCCTCGAGGAAGGCAAAGACCGGTTTCCAATACACGCCGGTGGATTCCATGGCGACATGGGTAACGCCATGTTCTTCGAGCCACTCAAGCAGGTCGCCAAGTCCTTTCGAGAACGTGGAGAAGGTTTGAATGTCCTTTTGAATGTGTCCATCTTCTTCCCATAGCGCGCAGGCGACGATGGTTTCGGCATGAACATCCAATCCTGCGCAGCGAGGATAGATGACATCCATGATGAAAATCCTCCTTTTCGATGATCGAGTGCGCAAACAGCGAATCCACGGGAGAAATGCGGCAGTTTTCCGTTCGTCGTCACCTTTCCTCTATCACAGGAAAGGGCGGACAATGGGTGGTGCACCCAGTGGATTCAAACACTTTTCCGTACAGGGTCTAAGCCACCATTAAGCATAACGTCCTGTTGAACTGTTTGCGCCTATTCTTCATTATGGGAAGAAAAGGGGGATTTTCATCCCTGGGTGGAGGGCAAAACGTTGCCCATGGATCTTTTCCATGATTTATGATAGTCAATGGGACCAAGGTTTAACTCTGCCATAATGGAAATACACCGTTGTTTAAGTAAATATTCGTTATCCTTACAAACGGATAAGGTAGTATAAGGGTTTAAAAACTCAAAGTTTTTATCTATAAAACGAAGAAAGTCACTCAGCAAAACGGCTTCAGCGCCGGTTACTAAATCTTTTTCTAATAAACGATTAATTCTTTCAATAATACTCCTCCAACTTAAACATATCGGTGTTTCTTCTATAACGATCTGTGTATCTGCCGGAAGGCTGGGATTTAATTGTTCCACCCGTACTTGATTTTTATTCGGCTTGTTTTCAATGATGAAAATAAAATCAGGTTTATAGTAAATGACCCCGTCATAAACGGCATCTCTTTCCGAGTTATGTACTTTGTGATCTGTAATAAATTCATCATCTGATATAAGAATAGATATTAATTTCCCGCTATCTTGGCTTATTTTCTTCACTTGCGTTTCAATTCTCTCGATTCTGTGCTCTGTATTTACCAATGAAGGGACAATATTTACAGTATTTACATTTTTATCAAACATTTTCTCCCTTATCATCTCAATAAACATATGCTGGATAAATGGCACCATCTTCAAAGTAACTAAAAATGCTCTAGTTAATTGGTCTTCATGATGTGCATCTTTGCGTTCATAGGGGAAAAAGTAATTTAAATGGTCCATTTATGAATGCTCCTTTCCCGCATTATCGTATTATGTAATAAATTCGATGAAAACGAAAAAATTCCTTTGCCATTGCGGAAGCATACTTCTTGCTGATTATTACTGGGAGATCATTGAAGAAGAGTGTTTCTGGTATGTAAAAAATGCATGAAATGGCAATAAAAAATGCCACTTGCCAATTCCGTTTGACAGGGGACCATTTTGAGTCAGTCTTTTTTTATAAAAACCCATTTATTTTAATCCATAGCGTTGTTTCCATTGATTAATTACTTCTTCCGAAGCATAACATTTATTTTTAAGTGTTTTTTGCAAGAAAAAGGTGCAGAGTATTGCAGTATATAAATTTGTTTATATCGCATAAAAATTCAATCCGAATTCTTGCTATTAAGGGCTTGACATGGAGCCTCTGCAGCCATGATTTTCTTTTGCCAAGCGGCCAGCTGTAACAGATTTGGCAAACCCAAACAGGTTATCACGGCTGCCCCTCCATGTAAAGCCCCACTGCATAACCATTTGCATAAAAATTTTGCACATCTCTGCAACTTTAATTTTGCAATAAATAATGTACCCGTCCATCTTCCCGGACTTTCGTATAAATAGCATCCACCAGTATAAACGGATATACGTGTTCAAGCAGGGAACGATGGTTCCAGTCTTGGATAATCGGATCCAGCCCTTTGCATAGCGAGGAAACCGTGGATTTGGAAAATGAGGTGCCGCACAACTCCTTTGTGATTTGGGTGATTTTTTCGGGTAGACACCCTGTTTACCACCATTTCCATGAGTGCCAGTACCAGTGCTTGTTCGCTCCGTTGATATCGTTGAAACAGTTCCGTAGACAACTCCCCATTTCTTGTCCGTGGAACGCGCAAAGTCAACCGTCCCACCCGGGTTGTCAGCTGGCGTGGATACGAACCGTTCCGATATCCTTTTCGTTCTTCCATTCGTTTATCACGGCGAGCCCCAGCTGTTCTTCTACTTGTGCCTCAAGGATTTGATGGAGGACTTGTTTTAGCAGCTTAGATAATCCCTCATCTTTGGTGAGTGTGAGTAAAATATTTGTGGGTGACGTTCAGGAAGGATCCCCGACGAGGGTTGCGAACTTTTGTTCGCGACGCTCGTCGGGGCTACCAAGCGAAGCGCGGTAGGAAAAAAGCGAATTTCATGCAAAAAGGACTCTCTCCCTGCTATGATAGTGATTGTTGACACCAACCGAAAACAGGAGGGAGAGAGTCCATGAAACATCTTACCACACAATGGCCTGTATGAAAAGAGCTGGAGGAACCATTGTTGAGAACCCTTCAAAACGTGTTTGCCACCTTGTTGGCGGCCCTTTTGGAGGAAATCGATCAACAACTGGCGGAAGCTAGGGACAAGCGCCGCGATCAGCTGAAAGACAAACGGCCGACCACCCTCCAAACGCTGTTTGGAGACGTGACGTTTCGACGGAACTACTACTATGATCGGCAGGCAGGGACGTATACCTTCTTGTTGGATGCCGAACTGGGCTTTGATGGAGCCCAATCGATCCGTCCTTGCCTTGAGGAAACGGCGGTCGAGTTGGCTGTAGAGTGCTCTTCCTACCGCAAAGCTGCTCGCACGTTGGAGGCGATCGTGGGGTATGCGGTCCTCAGCCATGAGGCGATTCGTCAGCTGGTGTTGGCGGCCCCTATCTCGCTGCACCACCCTGTTTCCCAACGGCATGGCCGGGTGCTATTGGTGGAAGCGGATGGACTGTTCATCTCCCGCCAAGGGAAAGGGAAACGGGCGAAAGAGCAGAAAATCTTGGCGGTTCACGAGGGATGGAGACGGAACGGCTCGCAACTGGAGCTCGTGAACCGGCGCCACTACCTCCATGAAGGGGCGGGAGACGTGTGGGAAGGGTTCGAAGCGTGGCTGATGAAGGAATATGCCTATGATCCGTGCCGGGACCTGTTGGTCATCAACGGCGACGCGGCATCGTGGATTACCGCCTGCCGGGAGTATTTCGGAAAGCGGGCGTGCTTTCAGTTGGATCGGTTCCATGTGGCGCGGGAGCTTCGTCAGTGTCTGTCCGGCCACCCGCGTTGGCGGGAGGTGCGGAAGAAGCTGGCGAAGCAAGACGAGGAAGGACTTTTGGTGGAACTGAACAGCGCCATCGGTACGTTGGGGGACGAAGCCAAAGAAGAGCAGTTGGCCGAAATGATCCGCCGGATCGAGGCGATGCCGGGATGCATCCGGGACTACCGGGAGTGGCTGTCGGCGCAAGGGGTGGAGACGGCCGGCATGCGTCCGATGGGCCACGCCGAGAGTGTGATGAGCCGGTTCGCGTACCGGGTGAAATCCCGCCGCAGCTGGAAGGACCAAGGACTTTGGGCGTTTCTGAAGGCGATGGTGGCCCAAATCGACGGAATCGGGTGGAGAACAGGGCAGTTGGAAGAGGAAGAGCCCCAGAGGGCAGCCTCAGCCCCGACGAAGCTGGAGCGGATCAAACAGGCCAAACGGAAGGCAGGGCGGTTGTTGGTGGAGGTGATGCGCCAGAACATCCCGTGTCTTCAGCGGTCATCGGGGACGCCGATCTACCAAGCATTGTCGGCGCTTCGGAATGGCGGGTGGATGTAAAAAAATGGATCGAGCAAAAATCAGCTCAAGAAGAGGGATGAGAGTCCGAAAGCGCTTACGATATCAATTCCTAAAAATGGTCTACCAACGGGTGATTGACAACGCCCGTAGTGGACCGAAAAAATGTTCTCCACAAAGTCTTGACTGACTCCAGCGTCATGAAAAACTTGTGGATTCCTTGATGATGTGCTAATCTATTCATGAGACATGAACCTCCTTGTGTGAATGGGTTTGAGCACATCTATTTTACTCAAGGAGCTGGGTTCATGTCTCTTTTTTGTTTAGTTGTCAATTTATGTTAGCGAATTTGCTCATCTACAGTAATCGATTCAAATGATTGCTTTTGCGACGAGAATATTTGTTTGTCGAAAAATCAGGGGTATCATTTTTTGGAAGAATGTATATACTATGTATATACATTTTGGGTTGGGGGTGATATAATGAACTCAAAGGAACATTTAGAAAGCAAAATAAACCAAAGTAAAGGAGGGGACTACATGTCTACAGTTGTTGCTCAAAAATGGGGAAACAGTTTGGGCATTCGTATCCCAAAAGATGTTGCTGATAAAATAGGGATTAAACAAGGTTCCGAAATAGAATTAAATGTGATTGGAAATGAAGGTATCATCACATTAAAGCCAAAAAGAACACGGAAGAAATACACACTGGAAGAACTAATATCACAGATTACACCTGAAAATCGACACGAGGAAATTGATTTCGGGATAGAAGGGCGTGAATTGATTTAATGCCAGCAGACGTACCAGAGAGAGGCGATTTCGTTGTTTTAAACTTCAATCCACAAGCTGGTCATGAGCAGGCTGGGAGAAGGAATGCTATTGTTTTATCGCCTAAAGAATTCAATCAAGCAACAGGATTTATAGCTGTTTGTCCGATTACCAATCAAAAGAAGGGTTATCCCTTCGAAGTGGATTTACCAAAAGAAGGAATATCCCCTGATGGCGATGGCTATCCAATAACAGGGGTAGTTTTAACTGATCAAATTAAATCATTGGATTGGAAAGCTCGTAATCTAAAAATTTTAAAGAAGTATAATCCAGAAGATGCACAAATTGAAGAAATAGATAAAATCATTGATGAATGCCTAGCGAAAATAGAAACATATCTGACTTGACATAATCCTTTCTCTTTCAGAAAGGGTTATTTTTTGTACTGTAGATGAGCATTTTTCATTACAGTAATTTCCATTCCCTAAGAGACAAACAGGGGACCCCTTAGGCGACATGGAGCTGTTTTTTGATCACATCAATGGGAATCTCTTGCTTTGCGGCGTCATCGATGAACTCGACGACGCTGTGCCCTTTCCGAGACCGAAGAAGCTCCAGTCCGGAAGAGAGGTCTTGTTGAGATTCCGCGATGCTGGATACGCAGGCGAACAGCACCACGACCCCATACCGTTTCACCGCCCGAACGTGGCGAACGCGGTCCACCTGACTTCAGCTGGTCTTTGGCTTGTCGGAAAACGCATTCGATCGTCCAGCGCTGGGCATCGTAACGCAAGATCTCTTCATCGCCTAGCTCCCGGTCGGTGCTCAAGACAACATGGAGATGATCTGGCGTCATCGGTTCATCCGCCTTCCAAGCCAGCAGCACCACCGCGTCATCGAGGCCATGGATCGCTCCCTCGTAGCGATACACGCTGCGGGCGGTGACGAATGAAATTCGCGCTCTTGAAAAGAAAGTCGGCGCCAACAACGCCGATATTCAGAAGGTAAAAGAAAAAGTGAAGGCGTTGAACGACCAAGTGCAAGCGAACAAAAAGGCGTTGCTTCAGTTGCTGTAGAAATCAAAGGAGAAGGCGTCCCAAACGTTGGGGCGCCTTTTTGCATCAACGGAAGGACGTCCTTATTCCTGTTTTTAAGGAAAAAATGAATGTAATCAAGAACTTTTGCATGATTTTTGACATAAACTAATCATATATTCCGCTTTTTGAGGAAACATACATGGAAAATCAATTGTTCTCAGTTTATAATTGATTGTAAAAGCAAGGTCAAACGTTTGATGAAAACTCCACACGGATCATCCCATTGAGCATCGCAGGGATGTTCAAGGTTGGATTCGTCATTGTAGATATACGGGAGGTGAGGTGTATGGTAAATACAAACAAAATTGTAGGTCAGAATGTCAAAAAATATATAGAAGGGAAAGGCATTAAACATTCATGGGTGATGGAACGCACGGGTATTAAGAAGACAGCTTATTATAATTTCTTGAAAGGCGAAGGAAATGTGGAGGAGTATGTTGCGAAGATCAATAAGCTGTTTCGTATTAACGATCCGTTCTTTTTTTACAAAGCGGATATGGAGTTAAATGGAAAAACGTTTAGCCGCAGCCGATCTGATTCATTTATGAATTATGTGGCCCCACGAGTGTTGATTATCCAAAATTATACATACGCCTTCCATAAATTTGGGCATACTCAAACAAAGCAGCGGCCATCCCGGATTTCCAATCGAGAGGAAGCTGCCCAGAGAAAAAACGGCGAACGAACGAAATGAAGGAAAGAGAGACGTTCGTCTGTTTTTTGGTTTGATCATACAGCCATCGCAGCAGCACATACGCGATGAACGCCGCAAACAGTTGGTTGTATACCGCATTTTCCGTCGTGCCAAACAAGGTCGGGACATTCAGATATTGCTTCACCCAACGGAAAAAGACCTCAACAGTCCAACGTTGTTGGTACATGTCGGCAATGGTTTCCGCAGACGCATGGAAGAGGTTCGTCACGACCCGAATGTCGCGGCCATTCGCATCTCGAAAGATCACCACCCGGTGACGCTTGGTGGAGCGGCATTGTTTCGTCCCCAACTGGCACGTGAAGTCGGCTTGAACCGATGAGGATGTGCTGGAAAGGCGTTTCAAGCTTTTTTTCTGATGAAGTTCGATGTTGTCCTTCATCCGAATGACAAAGAGCTGATGCTGCTCCACAAATCGATCGAGGCGTTCGATTTTGAAATACGCCCGGTCTTCCACCAGCACTTGTTGAGCGTTCGTCAACTGTTCTCCCACCGGGCCATCATGACGCAGTCCGATGGTTTCCACCACGTCTGCCGGCAACGAGGATTCCGGCGAATACGCGACGTGCAGCTTCACTCCGGCGCGTTCGCCGTGATACGGCGCCCATGGCAGGCGGTTTTTCCCGACCGTGACGGTCGTCGAATCCACCACCCGAAGCGGTTTGGGAAACCGAAGCGAACGGCGGGTTTGGCGGTTGCACTTGGAAATGATCAACGCCAACAAGCGTTTCATGATGTCATAGGGAACTTCTTTCGCTTTCTTGGATACAGTTGAATAATGGAATCGCGGCAATCCATACAGAGGCCCCACATCGGCTCCGTGGCGAAAGCTTTTCCATTGATGCATGGCGGCCAGCAGGAAGAAGTGAATCAACTCGCGCAACGTAAAGGTTCGAGACGAATCACGATACCCAACCGCTTCGGCAATCAGTTGAATCTCTTCATCCGAAACAAGTTTTTGCATCAAATTCGGGAGTGTGGTATGCTTGTTCATAGAGAGCACCTCCTGGGTTTGTTTGTGTCGCTACTCACATTCTACAGGAAAGGTGCTCTTTTTTCTATACCCTTTGGATTTTATTGGATAATCAACACGCCTGATGTGGCCCTTTCGTTTCACGGTGCAGAGGACGAAGAATTCAAAAAGGGCATGCATCTTTTCAGCGAATTTGTTGAACTGATCGATGTGTTAAAATCAGTCACCAATTCGGAACATCCAAGGGGGTAGTCCATTGATTGCAAAAGACAATCTTGAAATGATTCTAGAGCAGAACAAAACACATTTGCCGAAAATGAAAAAGGCAATGGATCGTATTTACTCCCTCGGAGATCCTCTTGCTCATGTAAAGCCGCTTGATTTTATAAAAACGTATCTTTACGAGCATGCCAATGTATTGCAGTTTCCGATTCAACATGCTGATTATGGCGGGCTTGTGTATTACTATAACGGTGATTATTATGTCCATATTAATACCGCACAGCCGAGAATATATGAAAATTTCATGTGGGCGCACGAGTTTTATCATTTCTTTTTTGACAAGGAGAAAATTAAGAACCCTGACCAAAATTTTATCATGATTGATCATATTTATGATGAAAAAGAGCGGCTTCCTAATCTTTTTGCTTCCGAATTTTTAATTAATGACTTTGTGTTAGAAAGAAGTTTTCGTTTTTTGGAAACTACTCATATGAAACAATCTCTCCCAGAAAAAATCATGAGATTGATCAGTATCTTCCAGATCCCGTATAAAGCGTTAGTTGTGAAACTTGCTCAAAACGAATTGATCACGATGAACGAAGCAAAAGATGCATTGGACTATGATTATAGAAATCGTATTCCCCATGATATAGACAAATCATTGTTCGAGCCTAGTTATACGATAAACATCAGTGGGTTTGATGAATCGTATGAAAAAGCAAAAAGATTGATGTATGAGGAGGATCTTCAATCAATTAAAAAATCTTATGATCGGCTATATGAACAAGTGTTGGCGTCAGTGCATGATCAAAGGGGGACGAAAGGATGAAGGTCCTCGATTCCCCAGTTTTAGAATCCGTTCGCCCGTTTATTTCAGATCATACGGAGCAATTGTACCAGTCACTAAACGAACACCGAGCGTTTTATATGTTCGATAATATGATTTTAACGAAATTCAGAAAACAAATATCAAATTTGCCGCTTTTGCTGCCGGCGTTTCATCAGTCTCCGATTTTTCTTATTCCTGATGCAGTGTTAGAAGAGTCTTGTAGGAATATACCCACAAAGGAACGGTATGATGAGTATTACTTTGAGCTTTTCAAACAATTATCGGCGAAGAAACAGCTGTATATTCTATCGATGCAAACCATTTATCACTTATTAGAGAAAGGAATGACGAAAAAGCAACGTATATTGGATGTGATGAAACAACTGGCTTTGCAAGCTTTCAGAGTCAATAGAGATATTATTCATAACCTAGAACGATGTGAATTATCCTCCATTTCGGATCTTCCAAAATTGAGACAAATCATTTTACATAACGGAAATAATGCAGGAGAGCGCTTTATTTGTTTTTTCTCATTATTGCTTGTTCATCAGTACTACGGTCCTGCCTATATATGTAGTGATGACGGCAAAGGTGTATATACGATGTATAATACTTTTGTAAATAACGAAAGTTTATTTGGAATATTAGGTATCGATGATTTTTTCGGATTTAAACAGCAATACATCCTGCTGTCTTATGACCGTATTCTACAATTATCCATTCAAAATACGAAATTAAGCTCCGAAGAAATCTATGCTTTTGTGCACAGCAGCGGTCGAAACGAGTCGAGGAAGGTCATTTATTCGTTAGATGGACAGTCATTCCATACAGAAATTAAAAATGCCAAATTTGGCAAAATGGATTGAAGAAGGAAAAATAGAGATTTCCTTTTGACGGAGGGGCATTCGTTGCTTCTCAAAAGTTGCGAAAGCTCGATAGAGGCAGAGAGCCGCAAGGAAGATCCGTTATGAAAAAAGCTTATTTTGTGGAAATCAAACCGACAACTGAACAAGCGATCAAAATAAACAAAACGATTGGTGTTTGTTGCTGATGTCCTCATCGGCCAGCTCATTGCCCTGTCCAACCAGCTGCGGGCGGTGACGAATGAAATTCGCGCTCTTGAAAAGAAAGTCGGCGCCAACAACGCCGATATTCAGAAGGTAAAAGAAAAAGTGAAGGCGTTGAACGATCAAGTGCAAGCGAACAAAAAGGCGTTGCTCAATTGGCTATAGAAATGAGGAAGGGCGCCAGTGGAGGGCGCTCTTCGTTGTGTTGCAATGGTGACCTTCTATTTTTGCTTGGGTTGCTTCTTTTCCTGCTCTTTCAGAAAAGACAGTCCTTCAAGGCATATTCTCTTTGCGAATAATAGATTATTTGAACAGCTTTTCTGCTTCCTTATCTACTCCTCTTAACGATGCGTGTCACTCCTTTAATGTCGTCTGTCATTCCTTCTTTTTCTATCTTCCAACGGTTTTTTGATGTGTTCTTGCCGATGTTGAGCTGTCAATCGCTCGTCGGACGGCGGTTTCAATGATAATATACAGCATGAATGTAGAAAAGAAGATTGAAAAGATTAACTATCCCCAAGAATAGGACATTGTGCTTTCCTCTATCCTCTTTCGATATTGTCTGTTTATTTCCTCCATTTTTTTGTTTGTTTTTTTCTGTCAAAATTTTGTTTCTTTTATGGTAATATGTATAGAGATGACAATGATTTGATCTGATTGAGGGGGATGGACCTTGAAAAAACGGAAGAAATACGCGGCGGCGAGCATGGCGTTGGCGTTGGGGCTGCTGGCTCCTTCGTTTGGGCCGACGGCGGTGGGCGCGGAGGATCGGGATGTCGTCAAGCTGCGCATTTTGGAGACTACCGATGTACATATGAATCTCGTTAACTATGATTATTTCAAAGACAGCCCGACGAATGAGTTCGGGCTGTCAAAAACGGCGCGATTGATCGAGCAGGCGCGCGCTGAGCAGCCAAATACGCTTCTGTTTGACAACGGGGATTTGATTCAAGGAACGCCGCTTGGCGACTATGTGGCGAAAGTGAAGCCGCTGCAAGATGGCGAAGTGCATCCAGCGGTGAAACTGCTGCATTTGTTGAAGTATGATGCAGCGACAGTGGGAAACCATGAGTTCAACTATGGCTTGGATTTCCTCAATGAGGTGTATGACGATGCCAAGCTGCCAATCGTGAATGCGAACGTGTACCGCGATGACCATGATCAAAATCCAGATAACGATGTCAACTATTTCACACCGTATCACATTTTCGCGAAAGACGTCGTTGATGAAGACGGAGAGAAGCATACGCTGAAGATCGGCGTCATCGGCTTTGTGCCGCCGCAAATCATGGATTGGGACAAAGCCAATTTGCAAGGGAAAGTGGTAGCGAAAGACATTGTGCAGTCGGCGCAAAAGTATATTCCAAAAATGAAAGCGGAAGGGGCCGATTTGATCGTCGTGCTGTCGCACTCGGGCATTGAAACCGGCGGAAACAGCCCGAATATGGAAAACGCCTCCTATTATTTGACGCAAATTCCGGGGGTCGACGCCGTGTTGACCGGCCACCAGCATAAAAAATTTCCGGCGCTTTCGGGAACGACGCCCGATTTTCCGGATGGGAACGGTATCAACAATGAAACAGGAACGATCAACGGCGTTCCGGTGACGATGCCGGGGGCGTGGGGCGATACGCTTGGGGTTATTGATTTGACGGTTGAGCAAGTCGATGGAAAATGGAAAGTGACGCAAGCGAAAGCCCAGCTTCGCCCGGTGTACGACAAGGCGACGAAAACGCCGTTGGTTGACAGCGACCCGGCCGTGGAGCAGGCGATCCAAACGGAACATGAAGCGACGATTCAGTACGTCCGCAGCCCGGTTGGAAAAACCACGAGCCCGATCAACAGCTATTTTGCGCTGATCAAAGACGATCCGTCCGTGCAAATGGTCACGAATGCGCAAAAATGGTATGTCGAAAAGATGTTGAAAGGGACGAAATATGAAGGCCTTCCGGTGCTGTCGGCCGGCGCTCCGTTCAAAGCCGGCGGGCGCGGCGGGGCGAGCTATTACACGGATATTCCGGCAGGGGAAATCGCCATTAAAAACGTCGCCGATTTGTACTTGTATCCGAATACCGTGTATGCGCTCAAAATTACGGGAGCCGAGTTGAAAGAATGGCTTGAGTGGTCGGCAGGGCAATTCAACCAAATCGACCCGAACAAGACAGATGTTCAGCCGCTTGTGAACAACGACTTTCCGACGTACAACTTCGACATTATTGATGGTGTGACGTACGAGATCGATGTCACCGAGCCGGCGAAATACGACAAAAACCAAAATGTGATCAACCCGAACGCGAACCGCATTAAAAATTTGCGATTCCAAGGCAAGCCGGTGACGCCGAACATGGAGTTTATCGTTGCGACGAACAACTACCGGGCGACGACGAACCGGATCATCAATCCGGGCGGGAAAAACACGATTTTGGCCGCGCCGGATGAAAACCGGCAAGTCATCATCGATTACATTCGGGAAAACGGAACGATCAACCCGTCGGCGGATGGCAACTGGACCTTTGCGCCGGTGAAAGGGAAACAACCGGTGACCGTTTCTTTTGAATCGTCGCCGGAAGCGCAAAAATACTTGCCGCCAGACGGCAGCATCCGCTATGTCGCCAACTTGCCAAGCGGATTTGCCCAATATGAGTTTGCCTTGCCACTTTGGAAGGAAGAAAAGCCCAATCCGCCAAAGCAGCCGGAAAAGCCAACCCCTCCTCGGGGGCACGGGAAAAAAGTCTACTGGGACGGCGTGGAGCTGAAAAAAGGGCAAATCGGCCGCTTGACGGTGCAAAAGCCAATCAATCTATGGAAACGGACGAAGGATGGGCGCCTTGTGTTCGTCCGCATCTTACAGCCTGGGGAAGTGTACCGCGTCTACGGGTATGACGCGCGCTTCGGCGGACAGTATGCGGTCGGCGGCGGGTATTACGTGACCGACATCGATACGCACATCCGCTATGAAACGCCGTCAAAGGAGAAGTTGAAGTTGGTGAATGGGCAATAAAGTGAAATAGCTGTCTTAGCCGTCAGGGATGTATGCCTGCTTCGGCTAAAGGCGGCTTTTTTTCGTGAAAATGCAGGACTGGCGCGAGATTTTCATCCCCGGGTGGAGGGCAGATCACACTGCCCATGGAACTTTTCCGTCATAGGATATATAGTAATAAATGCATACAGTCAGATAAACAGAGGAATATTCTGTGGATTTGCTCGATAAATTCTTGACTGACTCATAAAGTGAATTTTTGTGTGATCATGTACAATTAAAATGATATAATATATTTAAAAGTTCCTCTTTATCATCTCCCACCTCGAAGCGCAAGCGTAGGTGGGAGAGTGTTCAATGAAAGGAGCGAAGAAGCATGGATTTTGTGAGAGTAATAAAAAACAGCAATGATCTAGAAAAGTTCATAGATATACCTGAATCATTAAAAAATAGGAAAGTGGAAGTCATTATCCTTCCCTATGCGGACGAAGAAAATTCAGAACAATCAGAAAAGAGAAGCTTAAGAGGGGCTCTGTCAAAATACAGAAATGGGGGTTTGCAGGCTCAAGAAAGCGATGCCTGGTCTCAAGCTGTGGTGGATCAATATGAAAATCATTGATGCAAACATTATTCTAAGATACCTGCTTAATGATCATGATGATTTGTCGGCTAAAGCGGCAACGATGATTGAAAATAACAAGGTGTTATTGCTAAAGGAAGTGGTCGTTGAAGTTGTCTATGTTCTTGAAAAAGTGTACAATGTCACACATGCTGAGATCAGTGATACTCTTTTAGAACTGTTCAAATACGATAATATCGACGTGGATGATATCGAGGTATTAGAGGAAGCGCTCATTCTGTTTGGCAAAAGACGACTGGACTTTGTGGATACCCTTTTGTACGCCTATCATAAAGTAAAGGGATACGAGGTATGTACTTTTGATAAGAAGCTGAACAAGGTGCTTGAGGAATAGGCATCATTATCTGCTTGTTACGTCCTGAAGATTGATCAGAGACCAGAGAGTTGCGTCGTTCTCTGTGTGTTCGCATTAGATTTAGTAACTTCTAGTCATCCGATTAGTGTACGCGTATGACGCGCGCTTCGGCGGACAGTATGCGGTCGGCGGCGGGTATTACGTGACCGACATCGACACGCACATCCGCTACGAAACGCCGGCAAAGGAGAAGTTGAACTCACATTTCGCACCCTGAATAAAAATTCGAAATAAGCGCGATTTGACCGAATAAATTATGTTACAATTTTTCATAAAAAATTATTTTTAATGCGAATATTTGGTTTATTTTTGTATATTATACAAACATTTCTAAATATGAGTTGGTGAATGGGGAGTAAAAACAGAAAGCGAGGCAGTCCAAATCAAAGGGCAGCCTCGCTTTTTGCACGTTATTGTTCACCCGTGACCGTAACCGCCAACCCGTCCGCATCATAGGAAAGGGCAATCACAAGGCCGTTTTTGTGAAATGCGAGTCGAGGTGGATAGCCTTGGTCAGAATCCGACTGTTCATATTGATTTCCAAACAGTGTGATAAGCTGTTGTTTCAGATGATTGTAAATCGCTGTAAGCTGATCTTTCCCAAGCTTCTGCCCAGCATCAAATGAATAGCCGTAGAAAGCGAGTTTTTCATTTTCAAATCCATATACCAGCAATGTAGAATACCCGAAGAGGGAAGTAGAGTAGACCCAAGTATCGGTGCCATCTGCTTTTTCACGCTGTAGAAATTTCGCTGTTTCCAACTTCTTGACTTGAGAAGTGGACATGCCCAGTTTTACTCCACGGAACAGCTGTTCTATTTTGACTTGATTGAGTTTTGCTTTGGACGGAGTTTCGTATTTTACTCGTCGAGCATCGCGATCGACATAATATCCGCCGCCTAAACCTAACATGCCTGGTTTAAACGTGTAAATCCGGTAGGTTCCGCCGGCTTTTAACGTTTTGACGTAGACTTTCTTCTCGCCTTGCAACTTATAAAGCTCTGTATCTTTTACAATGGTTAATTTGCCGATTTGTCCCTGTACTAATTCCATGCCATTCCACCAAACTTTTGCTTGTGCATCGTGGGCATGAAACGGTGACAGAAGGATTCCAGCGCTTAGCGCTGAGACGGCTAGAAATTTTTTCGTAATGTTCATAAAATGTGCTCCTCTCTCATGAAAATGGAAGAATAATGATGATTTATTTTAACCTATCTTTTTCCCTTAGCCAAGTCCGATGAGAAGTTTGTTTGACGAAATGTTGACCTTTGCGCCGCCAGAGCCCCCTCTTTTTCTTCGAAATCATTCTTTTTTCTCTTTTCTTTTGACGGAAAGATGTCTATGATGAAAGAAAAAGAGAAGGAAGGAGCGGACGGAGTTGAGGAAATGGGGGCAGACACTGACAATTGGAATGCTGTTGGCGGCAGTCGGATGGCTTTGGGTGCCGAGTACATCCATGGTCAAGGCCGGAGGATGCGAAGAACGTGTTGGCACGGAGAAAGTGCGGTGGGCCGGTGCTGAACTGAAGCCTGGACAAATCGGCCGGGTGACGGTGGTGGCGCCGACAGAACTATGGTTGTCGAACAAAGCGGTAGAGACGCTGCCAAGCGGAGCGGTGTATCGGGTGTACGCGTTGGGCAACGGCTATTTCGATGTCGGCCAAGGATATGCGATTAAGAACGATGCCCGCGTCCGCTATGAAACGCCGGCAAAAGAGAAGTTGGTCGCTGCTTTATGCGTGCAGCAGGCGAAAACAAGCATGGCCGATGTCACGATGAATGGGGTGGCGATCGGCGACTCGCGCGCCAAGGTCGAAGCGATGTACGGTAAGGCGAAGCGGAAGACGAAAAACGCCTACGGCCTATATTGGGAGACGTATGATCAGGGCGGTTACAAAAACTTTTTGATGGTGAGTTATGAACGTGATCGGGTGGCGGCGATGTACACGAATCAGCCGATTGTACAAACGAAAAACGGTGTGGGGATCGGCGCTGCGAAAACAGCGGTGAAAGTCCGTTATGGTCGCCCGCTTTCTTTTATCCAAAAAGAGAATGTTTACTACAACATTCAAAGTGAGGAATACGACACGTATCTTGTCAACGGTCGCTACCTTACCTTCTTTTATGACCGGTACAACAACAACCGGGTGGATGGCGTGCTTGTCGTCAATCGGGCGCTCGAGGATGAAAAGCCCGGGTTTTATGGAACGGCGACAGAAGAACTGCGTGCGGCCTATGAATATCAAATTTTTGATCTGGCCAATGCAGCGCGCCGCTTGTACGGGCTTCCGGCGCTCGTGTGGGATGCGAAAGCGGCGGCGGCTGCTCGTGAGCATAGCGAAGATATGGCCGTTCACCGCTACTTTTCTCATACAAATTTGCAAGGATTGTCGCCGTATGATCGTTTAAAGCGCCACGGTATCGTTTATCATGTCGCAGGGGAAAACATTGCCTACGGCCAGTACGATGCGATTTTTGTCCATGAAGCGTGGATGCACTCGCTCGGACATCGGCAAAATCTTTTATATCCGAACTTTACCCGCCTCGGCGTCGGAGTGGCGTTCACTTCATTCCATCAACCCTACTATTCTCAAGAATTTTACGCTCCGTAATGGCGCGGTTTTCCATCTCTTAGGGGCCGTTCCGGCGCTGCCGGACGTTTTTTTAAAAATAAATGGAAAATAATGCTCCTTTTTGTAGAAGTTTGTCGTATAATAGAATCGATTGCAACAAAATGATAGAAAGAGAGGAAAAGAGGAACAGTGGGAACAGCGAAGAGCATTATCCGCATCGGGATCGGGGTGGTGTTGGCGGCATGGACGGCGCTGCAAGCGACAAAAGCGGATGCCGGGTCGAACATCGTCTACTGGGAAGGCATGCGCCTTGTGCCGGGGCAAATTGGAAAATTAGAGATCGTGAAGCCGATTAATCTATGGAAACGGGAAAATGGGACAATGACGTTTGTTCGCGTGCTAGAGCCTGGAGAACAGTACCGGGTGTATTCGTACGATGAGGCGTTTGGCGGCCAATACGGGGTTGGCGGTGGATATTACGTCACCAATATCAAAGGATATGTTGTGTATAAAACGCCGTCGAGGGAGAAGCTTAAACTTGTCAATCCGGGGCGGTACGGAGCGAAACAGTTGGCTGTGGGCACAGTGGTGAAGGAAGCGTTGGCGCGCGTGGCGCCAGGGGTAGAAAAGCAAGAAATGGAGATTGTCAGCGTGCGCGGCAAGCAACACGTATACAAGCTTGACATCGATGCGGCGAATGAGAAGTTGGCCATCGAGACGGCGCTGTCCAATGATCAAGTGCTGGGCATTGAACCGGTTCTTCAGCAAGCCAAGCGCTATGATGGCCGCGACGGAATCGTGTTAGCGGCAGTGAATGGGGATTACTTCAAAGAGGACGGGTCACCGACCGATTTGATGGTGCACCGCGGGGAAATCGTGATGACGAATACGACGCCGGCGGCGGAACGAACGATTTTTGGCATCGGTGCTGATGGGAAGCCGATGATCGGCAATCCCGATGTCCAGATTCGAGTTCAAATGGGAAAAGGAAGCCCTTATCCCATTGACGGCATCAATAAACCGCGGCGTGCTCATCAGTTGATTTTGTATACCCCGTATTTCGCTGCCTCCACGAAGACGAACGCTCTTGGGACGGAAGTCGTGTTGACGAACGTCCAAGGGGTGTTGAACGGGAATGGAACGGTTACTGCAACGGTGAAGAAGGTGGATGTGAGTCAAGGAGATGAGCCGCTTCAGCCGGGGGAATTGGTTTTGTCGGGCCACGGACGGGCGAGCGACTATTTGCGGCAAGCGAAAGCGGGGGATACGGTGCAAATTTCCCTTCAGTATGATCAACCCGAATGGAGCGGGGTGAAAGAAGCGCTTGGCGGTCGATATCGATTGGTGGCAGGAGGGCAAGTGCAGTCGTTTGCGATCGCCGGTGCTCATCCTCGCACCGCTGTTGGTATTGATCGGGATGGAAATGTCATGCTCGTTGTTGTCGATGGTCGTCAGCCTGCCCATAGTCAAGGCATGACGTTGAACGAGATGGCCAAGTTGATGGGTGAGCTTGGCGCAGTCGATGCGATGACGCTCGATGGCGGTGGATCGTCGACATTGGTCGTCCGTCAGCCAAACGGGCAGCTCAAGGTCGAAAACAAACCGTCTGATGGGTTCCCGCGGCCGGTGGCCAATGCGCTTCTTGTGGTGTACAAAGAGACGCAGGAGAACAAGGGAAGCGAAGAAGTGCTTGATGATTTTGAAACAGAGTCGAAGTGGAAGGCAGCAGGCGTTAACGCTGTGGGGGCTACGGTTGAGCGGACAATGGAGAAGGCGAAAGACGGAACGAAGGCGCTGAAAATTTCATACGATTTCCGCGGGATGCTGGGAACATCCGGCGTCTATGCTAGTCGGGAGGAAGCGATTTGGATTTCGAAACGGCCGCAAGCGATTGGTATGTGGGTGTATGGAGACGGAAGCGGCCATTGGCTGCGCGCCCAGCTCCGGGACGGAAGAGGACGGCGTTTTTGGATCGATTTTGCCCGTCATGTTGATTGGGTGGGGTGGAAATACGTGCAGGCCGCCGTGCCTAGCGATGTTGCGCTTCCGCTCATGTTGGAGACGCCGGTGCGCTATATGGAAACAGACGCAGGGCGGAAAAACGCCGGGGTGATTTACATCGACGGTCTTCGCGCCACTTTCCGTTGATGCGCAGTCTGGAAAGACGGCGAATGAACAAGGGATGTTGCGCGCTCGTAAGAATTGCTATATAGACAGAATTTCATGAAGGAAAATTCGTCACCAACAACAGAAGAAAGAAACGATCCCTGTATAATTTTGCGCATTTTTGAATTCGGGTATTTTTAGGGCGCGATGAAGACGAGAAACCGATCTTTGATGGAGGTTGTCGATGTTTGGCTGGCGAAGCAACCCACAGACTTGCTTCGCCACACCTTGGTGTGGGGGAAGACTGAACCACCGTCTGCTTTATGAGTCTGAAAGCGGCGCGGTTCATTCGCTAGCTCATGTATTATACATGCAACATGAAGAGTTCACCTCTCTGTTATCCTGCACACCCTAAGCGCTGCACATTTCCTCCAAAGATCCTGTGGCTCAACCTGCAAGCTGAGCCATGGGAGAGGAAGCTTGTTGCAGGAGAAGCCAAATGTTCATTTTTCAATGAGCATGTATATATATTATGCAAACAAAAAACTTCCAATCGCATCATCATGAATCGAGACCCCTTGCACGCTGTTCTGCGGGGCATTTGCATTTCTCTGAAAAGTATTGTATATATGTGGATAGGCAAACCGCAAGGGAGGCAAAAGCTTGACGATGGACGAACAAACGTTGTTGGAGCAGTTGCGGCAAAACCCGCCGAAGCTGGTCGGAGGATATAAAAAACAAGGATGGGCGATCAAGGTGTTGGAGAGAATCGCCAATCCGGATGTGGAAGAGGAAGAAGGCGGACGGGTGACAGCCAAGGCCGTGTTACAAGCGCAAGACGGCACGTATTATCCGGCTTTTTTAACGATTGACCTTCATCAACAAGGGAGAGTTGTTGGTGTCTATTTCATCGCCGAAAACAAGGAGCAGTTCGATTTGATTCCGTTCGAATGGGCGAAAGAGTTTCTGGGAAAGCCAGAGCAGGCCATCATTCCGTTTCGCTACCGGACGCTAAGCAAAATCGAAGGAGATCAGCAGCAAACGAACTGGCCGCACTTTCGTTGATCAAGGCTGACTCTGACAGTCAATGGAAAGGCGACTGAAGAGTCAGCCTTATTTTTGCTTGGAAGGGATTACGATGAATTTTTTTCAGGGCCTATTTTCATTTTGCTTCTTTTCCAGTAAAATTGAAATACATGTTTTATATTTTGGTAGATAGCAGGTGAAAGCGTGAGGAGAAAACGGAGAAAAGCATTTTTCATCATCGGATGGCTGGCGGTGTTTTGGCTGTCTTTTTCACTGTTGGCCGTTCAGACGGAAGCGGCTCCGTTCCCCAATGTGGAGCGGCTTGAGCAGCATGCCGCCCAGCTTGAGCGGGTGATGAAAGCCAATCAATGGTCCAAGCCGTACCGTCTCTTCAATCAAGTCAAAAGCGATTATCAGGCGGCAAAAACAGAAGTGGCGCGCGTGCGTCCGCAAACGGCAAGGGTGCAGTTGGAAAAACGGATCGCTGCCGGAGAACAGACAATCAAAAAGGCTTCTGCCTATATCAGCGCTGTCGAAAGCGGGGAGCGATTGCGCGCCTTGACGGCCAACGTCGACCGGGCGCTGCGGACGGGGGATGTGGATGTCGTGTATGATTCCTATACCCTGTTGCAATACCAAATTCGCAAAACGGCGATTCTCATCGGCGGTGTTCCGGGAGCGGCGCTGCGCGAAAAGATGGAAGGATGGTTTCAACGCCCGGCTTTGGCTGTTCAGCAGCGTGCGTATGATCCCATCAATATTATGAAAGCCATGGACAAGCTGCTTGATGCGTATGATGAAGGGGATATCGCGCGGGCGGAGCGGCTGTTGTCACTTTGCGACCGATGGCTGCCAAACGTCGTGGATGCGGCGACGCGCAAGCAGCTGGCGGTGTATATCGATGATTTTAAAGCGCCGGTTGTCTTAGATGTCGATGTCGAGTAAACGGGCGCATCTCGGGAGAGGAGAGATGAATATGACGGTGATGCGACGATGGGTGGCGGCTCTTCTGTTGTTTGCGGCTCCATTTTTGGCTTGGAGCCCACCGGCGGAGGCGGCGACGGCGCCAACGAAGGTGCTCGAAGAAGTGCGGGAGTTGGTTCGTCAGTATTATGTTGAACCGGTAGGCGATCGAGTGCTGAAAGCCAGCACTCCGCAAGAGATTGTCAAACAGCTTGACCCGTATTCTTCTTATATGACAAAACAAGAATACGAGGAATTTTTGAAGTGGATTGACATGGAGTCTGTTGGCATCGGCGTGATGATTGAGGAAGATGAGGACGGTGTTCACATCCTGTCTGTCTTGGACAATGGACCAGCCGCCCGCGCCGGACTGCAGCCGGGTGATGTAATTCGGACAGTTGATGGTCAGCCGGTAACAAATGAGACCACGGAAAAAGTATTGAGCTTGATCGCAGGGGAAGAAGGAACGACGGTGGCCGTAACCGTTTGGCGGCCGTCGACTGAGGAAACTTTCAGTGTCACCATCAAACGGGAAAAAATCGACTGGCCGAACGTTGAGTTCAAACGGCTGGCAGGGAATATCGGTTATATTCAGCTACATAGTTTTGACGAGACAGCGCCCAGTGAAATCGAACACGCCATCCGCTCCTTAAGCGGGGTGAAAGGGTGGATTTTGGACCTTCAGAACAATCCGGGGGGATATGTCGGAACAGCGCAGCAAATCGCCGGCTTTTTCCCAAATGTGAAGCAAGCGTTTCAGTTGCGCGACCGTTCGAATCGCCCGGAAGTGTATGCTGCTGTCAAACAGCCGGTGCAAATGACGGGGCCGATCCGGTTGCTTGTCAATGCGTCGAGCGCGAGCGCGTCCGAAATGTTGGCGGCGGCGGTGAAGGAGCAAAAGGCGGCTGTTTTGTACGGCCAGCGGACGTTTGGCAAAGGATCGATGCAAGAAATGTTTGAGCTGTCGGACGGCAGCATGTTGAAGTTGACCGTCGCCCACTTTTTCTCGCCAAAAGGGACGCCGATTCATCATGTCGGTGTGAAGCCGGATGTGCCGACGGTCGTTGGGAAAGAGCTGTACGCCGCTCACCGCGATTTGCTGATTGGCCAGCTGAAAGGGTATCAGTCGCTCGGCAAGCTGCGCAATGCGCCGGTCGATAAGACGTTTGTCGTCCGCTTCTCTCGTCCGCTCGCCAATACCGCGGTAAGCGGAGTGAAATTGTATCAATTAGGCGGACAGGAAGCAGCGGTGACGGCGCAAATCCGTCGGGGGACGGAGTTGGTGATCAAACCGGGAGCGAGGTTGGCCAAAGGGCAGAGCTATTTATTGGTCATTCCGCCGGTGTTGAAAAGCAAAGACGGCTTGGTAATGAAAAAAGGTGCTTACATGGAGATTCAAACTACGAAATAAGGCCCTCCCGTCGAGATGGGTTGGATAGCCGTCGTTCTTGATGATGCAACGTTCGGCTGTTGCGTCTAAGGCTCAGCGGACAACGGGAGCGCGGCCGTTTTGAACGGAACGGTGCAAAGAAAGCTGGCCTCCATCGGTCGTTTGGCGACCATGGGGGCCAGCTTTTTGCCGGTTACTCCTCGCCTGATTGCGTTTCTTGCCTTTCGCTCTGTACCGGGGGGGATGGGATCGTCACCTTCCAAGACGTCCAATCCGGTTCTGCTTTGCGCAGCAATTCCGGCGGGAAGAGGAACGTCCATGGTTTGCTGGTGTGGACTTTCACTTCCAGATGGCAGGCAAACAATCCGCGAGCGACAATGTCGCCAGCATGATCCCGCACTTCAAGCGGGATTTGTTCAAAACGGATCTGCTGGTCGCTGCCGTTGCGAATGAGCAGCGTGACGGCTAGCTCGCCGGAAGGCAGCTGTTTCGCTTCAATGCCCATGAAGTTCACTTCCCCGCGAGCAGGAGGCGGAACCGAGTCGACAAGGGCTTGCAGCTGTTGGCGCTGTTCGGCCGACAGCGACTGCTCCCAGCTTTCCTCCAGCTCGAGCCGGTGCTGTGGGGGCAGTTCAAAGGCGACCTTCCATCCACCTTTAGGCAACTGGTCGACGAGCTTGTCCTCGGCGGCGAACAAGAACCGCCACGGACGGGCTGTCATCGGCGGCAGTTCGCCGAAAGCGCTCATATCAAACTCTTTGCGGGCGATCGCTGTGCCATCCTCCCCAAGCAGCAACAGGCGAATTCGTTCAAAGAGGACCGGCTTCGGCAGCGTATTGCGCAACATGGCAACAGCGACAAACCCATCATTGTATTCGACCAACTTGACGCCCGAAATGGAAATTTGGTTTGGCTGAAGCGGCGGCAGCTGTTCGTGGTAAAAGCGATAGACGTACGTTTCTTCTGGAGACAGCTGCCAGTCCGGATGAAACGACAGCGTTGTTTTTGTTCCGACCTCTGGCTGTTCGACATGGTGTGCCGGCAGCTCGGCCTGCGGTTGCGTGCGTTGTTTTTTTCGAAAAATCATCGAACCCCCTCCTTTACGGGGCGGCGTGCTGCGCCGCGTTATGGCTGGTTCGCGGCGGCGGCCGCTTCGTCATCAATGACAAACTGGCTTTTCAAATAGTTCATGGCGGCGATGGAGACGCCGGCGTCGATCGCTTGCTGGAGCGCGACGAATTCGCGATAAGCGTCCATTTCAAAGGCGCGGTACGGATCCTCTTGGCCATAGCTGCGCAAATGAATGCCCTCTTTTAATACATTCAGTTGATTTAAGTGGCGAATCCAGTGGGCATCGATGGTTTCAACCATCAAATGCTTAAGCCGCATGGTTTGCTCTTCGTCGCACGGAAGATCGGTGAGTGCTGCTTCAAGCGATTGGTATTCGTCCCAAACGAGCCGGGCGATTTCTTCTTTTTGCTTATGGCGCAGATCATCAATCAAATAGGCAAACCGGAAAAAGGCACGGCGCAGCTCGTTGTGCAATCCTTCGATGTTCCACTCTTCAAAAAAGACGTTTTCCGGACAGTAACGGTCGATCGTTTGCGTGATATAGCGATGGATGTGCCGAAGGAGCTCGGACAGCACCTCTGCCTGTTTCAGCGCCAAGGCGCGATCGCGCATATGGTAGATGACTTTGCTTTGTTGGTCGATCACGGTGTCCAATTTCAATAAATGCAATCGCGCCGAATAATGGGCGTTTTCGATCGTTGTTTGCACTTTTTGGACGAACTTGATCGGGTCAGGCGACACAACGAGCCCGGTGTCATCCGTCTTGACTTTGCTTCGCCATTTTTCCAGTTCCTCTTGATCGTACAGTCGAAATAAATCATCCTCCAGCGAAATGATAAACTGGGAAGACCCCGGATCCCCTTGGCGTCCTGCGCGGCCGCGCAGCTGCATATCAATGCGATGGCTCTCATGCCGCTCTGTGCCGATAATGTGCAGCCCGCCCAGTTCCTTGACGCCTTCCCCAAGCAAAATATCCGTTCCGCGCCCGGCCATATTGGTGGCGATCATCACTTGCCCTTTCTGCCCGGCGGTCGCGATGATGCGCGCCTCTTCCTCCTCCGTTTTGGCATTGAGCAGGTGGTGAGGGATGCCTGCTTTGGAAAACTCCGCTGATAACCGTTCCGACTGAGCGACTGACGTCGTGCCGATGAGAACGGGGCGGCCGATGGCATTCATTTTCTTTACTTCGTCAACAATTTTCCGCACTTTTGCCTCATGCGTCTGGTAGACGAGGTCGTCCCAGTCGGTGCGGCGGGATGGACGGTTTGTCGGAATTGCGATCACGCGTAGCCGGTACGTTTGCCAAAATTCTTCTTTCGACGGCGTAGCGCTGCCCGTCATCCCGGCTAGCTTTTCATACATCCGAAAATAGTTTTGGATCGTAATCGTTGCTTGGATGTCGTTTTCTTCGGTGATGTCCACGCCTTCTTTCGCCTCGATCGCTTGATGCAGACCATCGCTGAATGAGCGCCCTTCCATCACCCGACCGGTGAACGGGTCAACGATCATAACTTTGCCGTTTTTGACGATGTAATCGACATCCCGCCGCATGATAAACCAAGCGCGCAGCGATTGCATCGCATGGTGAAGCAGCACGTGATGCTCCCAGTCGTATAGGTTGTCGATGCCAAACGCCCGTTCAAGTTTTTGCGCTCCTTCTTCCGTGAGAAAAATTTGCTTTGTCTCGAGTGAGCGCTCATAGTCGTTTCCTTCTTGAAAGGTGCAGACGATCCGCGCCATAATCGGGAACAGTTCGGCCCCGATGCCCGATTTGTTGGCGATGATGAGCGGGGTGCGCGCTTCGTCGATTAAAATGCTGTCAATTTCATCGATAATGGCGTAATACAGCGGGCGCTGCACTTTATCTTCGAGGCGGTACACCATGTTGTCGCGCAAATAATCAAAGCCGAACTCGGTGCCGGTGCCGTACGTGATATCAGCCGCATACGCTTCTTTTTTTTCGCTCGCCGTCATTTGCGACACATTCAGGCCGACGGTTAAGCCGAGGAAGCGGAACACACGGCCCATTTGTTCGCAGTCGCGGCGCGCTAAATATTCGTTGGCTGTAATAATGTGGACGCCTTTCCCAAGGAGGGCGTGCAAGTAGCTTGGCAAAGTGGCTGCCAGCGTCTTTCCTTCCCCGGTCTGCATTTCGGCGATGTTTCCTTCATGCATCGCCAATCCGCCCATCAGTTGCACGTCGTAATGGCGCAGCCCGAGCACGCGCCGGGCCGCTTCCCGGACGACGGCAAACGCCTCGGTTTTTATGTCGTCGAGCGTCTCGCCGCTTTCGAGCCGTTCTTTGAAGGCAACCGTTTTTTGACGCAGTTGTTCGTCGCTGAGCGAAGAAATGGTGGGCTCCCATTCATTGACTTGCGCCACCAGTTTAGCAAGACGCTGCACTTCTCGAGCGCTTTCGTCAAATAGTTGCTTTACTTTTGTCAACATATTGTCCATTCCTCTCCTAGACAGGCATGATTCACACCAAGTGCTCTAAAACCTAATTATAACACAATGCGTTCGTTTTTGAGGCAAAATGTAAAATGTGGAATGATTCGTCGAGTTGGTGTTCGGAGTTTCACAAAAGGAAGGGGAAAAGAAATTTTCCATCCTTGGGGACAAAAAGTGGTGTAAAAAAAGATTGATTTACTCATCGTATATGGTAACATAAAGATGATGTGTGTTTCTCCGATTTTTTATAAGGCCAAGGTGATTGCACATGAATACGGAAGCATTTTTCGCATGTTTCGCTTCGTTTATTGCGGTATTGGTCATCACCCCGTTTGTGATCAAGCTCGCTATCAAAATGGGCGCGGTTGATCGGCCAAACGGGAGGAAAGTGCACACAAAAGTCATGCCAAGGCTTGGCGGATTGGCTATTTTTGTTGGTGTGGCCGTCGGCTATTTTGTCGGTGGGGTGTACAAAGAACAAGTAACCGGGATAACAATTGGGGCCCTCATCATTGTCCTCGTTGGGGTGCTTGACGATTTGTACGAGCTGTCTCCCAAGGTGAAGCTGGCCGGACAGTTGCTGGCGGCGTTCGTCGTTGTCGCTTCGGGACTCAAGGTCGATCTTTTGACCGTCCCGTTTGTCGGCACCTTTGAGTTGGGACTGTGGAGCTACCCGATTACGATATTTTGGATTGTGGCGATCACGAACGCCATCAACTTGATCGATGGGTTGGATGGATTGTCCGCGGGCATTTCCGCCATTGGGATTGCGGCCATTGCCGTCATGGCGGGCATGGCGGGCAAAACGCTCATTTTCACCCTTTGTTTGATCATCCTAGGCAGCGTCATCGCTTTCTTGTTTTACAACTTCCACCCAGCGAAAATTTTCATGGGGGATACCGGTGCGTTGTTTTTAGGTTATGCCATTTCTGTTTTGTCGGTGCTAGGCCTTTACAAAAGCGTGACGCTCTTCAGCTTCGTCGTTCCGGTGATCATTTTGGGCGTGCCGATTTTCGATACGACGTTTGCCATTATCCGCCGCATTGTGAACAAGCGGCCGATCTCGGCGCCCGATAAGTCGCATCTCCATCATCGGTTGCTCGCTCTCGGGTTTTCGCACCGCAACACGGTCTTGTTGATTTATGCGTTTGGCTTGATGTTTGCGGTCAGCGCTATTTTGTTCTCCGCCTCGACGTTATGGCAGTCCATTCTCATCGTTTTTGCCTTGATCGTCTTCGGGGAGCTGCTGGCTGAGCTGATCGGCTTGGTCAATGACCAGTACAAGCCGTTTATGACTTTTATTCGCAAGTTGCTTCGGGGGAGCCGAAAAGTATACGGAAATGACCGATAAATAAATAGCAAAGGGGCCGTTTGTGTCATATAAAAGGACAAACGGCTTTTTTCAGGAATTGCCCGTCTTTGGAAAATTATACCCTTCTTTTTCGTTGTTTATGCAGTTTATACAATTCTATCGCTGATTTTTTACGGCAAGGCCAAGATTGCCACAAAACTGTCATTATATATTGTCACAAATGTGATAAACTAAACATGTTTATTCGATATATTTTTTGGATTTGGAGGAACTTGCGATGAACGTGCCTATGTTGGATTTGAGCGAACAGTATGAACAATTGAAGCCGGAGATTTTGCGTGTATTGGACGAGGTGATGCGTTCTTCCCGCTTTATTTTAGGGGACTATGTAAAGAAAATGGAAGCGGAAATTGCCGCCTACAGCCGGGCGAAACACGGAATCGGCTGCGGCAACGGAAGCGATGCGATACATATTGCTTTGCAAGCAGCCGGCGTCGGGCCAGAGGACGAAGTCATTACCACATCGTTCACGTTTTTTGCGACGGCTGGAGCCATCGCGCGGCTTGGCGCCAAACCGGTGTTTGTCGATATCGATCCAGTGACGTTCAACATCGACCCTAGACAAATCGAAGCTGCGGTAACAGAGAAAACGAAAGCCATCATCCCGGTGCATTTATACGGGCAAATGGCGGATATGGAGGCGATCGCTGCGATTGCCAAACGTCATGGGTTGGTTGTCATTGAGGACGCCGCCCAAGCCATCGGCGCCAAATACCACGGGAAGTGCGTTGGCGAGCTGGGGACGGCGGCGACGTACAGCTTCTTCCCGACGAAAAACTTGGGCGCCTACGGGGATGGCGGCATGATCATTACGAACGATGATGAATTGGCGGAAAAATGCAGGGTGATCCGCGTTCATGGCAGCAAGCCGAAATATTACCATCATGTGCTTGGCTACAACAGCCGTCTCGATGAGATGCAAGCGGCGATTTTAAGCGTCAAATTCCCGCATCTGGATCGTTGGACGGAACAGCGGCGCCAGCATGCGGCGACGTATACGCGCCTGCTGCAGGAGGCGGTCGGCGACCTTGTCGTGACGCCGAAAGAGGTCGAGGGGTGCTATCATGTGTTCCATCAATACACGATTCGCGTGCCGAAGCGCGACGAGCTGCAGGCGTTTTTGAAAGAACAGGGGATCGCGACGATGGTGTACTATCCGCTGCCGTTGCATCTGCAGCCGGTGTTTGCTTCGCTCGGGTATAAGGAAGGGCTGTTGCCGGAGGCGGAAAAAGCAGCGAAAGAAGCGCTGTCGCTCCCGATGTTCCCAGAGCTGAAAGAGGAGCAGCAACGATACGTCGTGGAGAAAATCGCAGAATTTTACCGTCATTTCGTTTGATCGTCCAACCTGTCAAAGGAAACGTCACTTGCATACAGCGATGGCGTTTTCTTTGGCGTTGGATCGTTTGTTTTGTTCACAACACTTTGTTATTTTATGATAAGGGATGGTGGCCGGATTGACGGCGGAAAAACGACCGTTTGTGCTATACGAATATTTGCGCTTTTTTTGGCAGCGAAAATGGTGGTTTCTTCTCATTCCGCTTGCGACGATCGTGTTGACCGTCATCGCAGGAAGGCTTTTGTTGCTGGGGGAGAAGTATACGGGGAAAGCTGTCGTGTTTACCGGATCAATTGACGTAAAAGAGTTAACGGATCCGAAAAATATAGAAGCGAAGTTTCCTGAGGCGAAAAACTTGGACATCGTCGTTCCTGAAGAACAGTACGTACAAATCAAGGTCAAAGGCGACAATGAACAAGCGGTGAGCCGGGAATTGAAGCATGTAGTGTCCGAATACAGCCGGGAGCTTGAGCGCCATTCACAAGAGCGGATTGATGTCACCACGAAATACTTGCATGCGTTGGAAGAGCGTGAGCGCGCATTGCAGCAAAAAGTTGATTATTATAGCAAACAAGTCCAGTCGGGCCGCTTGAATCCGGAACAGCTTGATGACATCAGTGACTTGTTGGTTGAGTCGGAAAACAATTTGACCGAAGTGATGGAGCGCGTCAATCGCATCCGCGGCAATCTTGTCTTTTACGAAAAACCGGCCGTATTGTCGGAAACGGTGGGGAAATCGAACACGTATACCGGGCAGCTTGCGGCGATCGGCCTTGTCCTCGGCCTGTTTTTGACGGTCGTTTGGCTGACGCTTTGGAAGTATGTATTGGACGCGAGGAGGTACTATTCTTCATGATCCGTTTTGCTATTGTCGGCATGGGACATATCGCGAAAAAACATATCGATGCTATTGAAAAGGCGGACGGCGCTGAGCTGGCGGCCGTGTGCGACACGAACCCGGAGCGGCTGAGCGATGTATCGGGGGTTCCGGTTTACACTGATATGGAGACGATGTTGAAGGAAAACGAACAGATCGATGTTGTCAACATTTGTGTTCCGTCCGGATTGCATGCGCCGTTGACGAGGTTAGCGGCCCGTTATCGCCGTCATATCATTGTGGAAAAGCCGATGGCGCTCTGCACGAACGATGCTGAAGAGATGATCAAGGCGGCGAAAGAATACGGCGTGAAGCTCGCGGTCGTTCATCCGAACCGCTTCCGTCCGGCCATTCGGAAGCTGAAAGAGGCGATGGAGCGCGGGATGTTCGGAAAACTGAGCCACGCGAACGCCACGGTGCGCTGGAATCGAAATCAAGCCTATTACGATCAGGCGGCGTGGCGAGGGACGAAAGCGTTCGATGGCGGCGTTTTGATGAACCAAGCGATTCACAACTTGGATTTGCTGCTTTGGTTGATGGGGCCGGTCAAGGCGGTGCAAGCGATGGCGGCGACTCGTCTGCGCAAGATTGAGACGGAAGACGTCGCGGCGGCGGTCGTGGAGTTTGAAAGCGGAGCGCTTGGCGTTATCGAAGCAGCGACGACGATTTACCCGCAAAACTTAGAGGAATCGATCGCCATTTTCGGCGAAACGGCATCAGTGAAAATCGGTGGCCGGACGGCGAACTTTATCGAAACGTGGGAAGCGGAAGGCGTCAGTGAGGAAGAGCGAGCCAAGCTCATCGATGAGATCAACGCCGACCCGTTTGGCAAGTCAGGGCACCAATGGATCATTGAAGATATGGTGCAAGCGATTCGCGAAAACCGCGAGCCGATCGTCAATGGTTGGGACGGACTGGCTCCTGTTCGGCTGATCGAAGCCATTTTGCGTTCGGCGGAAACCGGGGCAAGAGTGCAATTATCTCAGTAAGAAAGGAATGAGAAGAATGAACTGCGCGGAACGGCTGTTGCAAAAGTTTGAGAAACGCGACGCGGTGATCGGCGTGGTTGGGCTTGGCTACGTCGGGCTGCCGCTGGCAGTCGAAAAAGCAAAAGCAGGGTTTCATGTCATCGGCTTTGACATCCAACAAAGCCGCGTCGATCAAGTGAACAATGGCATCAACTACATTGGCGATGTCGTTGATGAAGATCTGCATGAAATGGTCAAACAAGGGCGGCTGGTAGCGACGACCGATTACGCCCGGATCGCGGAAGTCGATGCGGTGGCGATCGCGGTGCCGACCCCGCTTGATGAGCATCATCAGCCGGATACGTCGTACGTCGAAAACTCGGCGAAGGAAATCGCGAAATATGCCCATGAGGGGATGCTCGTCGTTTTGGAATCGACCACCTATCCAGGGACGACGGAAGAAATTGTAAAGCCGGCGCTGGAGCAAAAAGGACTTGTCGTCGGGGAAACGGTGTTTGTCGCCTATTCGCCGGAGCGGGTGGACCCGGGCAACAAGCAGTTTAAGACGAAAAACACGCCGAAAGTCGTCGGCGGCGTGACAAAGACGTGCACGAAAGTGGCGGCGGCGATGTATCGAGCCGTGCTTGAAGGCGATGTCCATGAAGTGTCGAGTCCAGCGGTGGCAGAAATGGAGAAAATTTTTGAAAACACGTTCCGCCATATCAACATCGCGTTGGCGAACGAAATGGCCATTTTGTGCGAACGGATGGGCATTGATGTCTGGGAAGTCATCGATGCAGCGAAAACGAAGCCGTATGGATTTATGGCGTTTTATCCGGGACCGGGGCTTGGCGGCCACTGCATTCCGATCGACCCGTTTTATTTGACATGGAAAGCGCGCGAATACAACTACCATACGCGCTTGATCGAGCTGGCTGGCGAAATCAACAACGCCATGCCGGAATATGTCGTCAACCGCGCGATGCTCATTTTGAACGAAGAAGGGAAGGCGCTGCGCGGTTCGAAAGTGACGGTGCTCGGCGTCGCCTATAAAAAAGACATTGATGATGTGCGCGAATCGCCAGTGTTGAAAATCGTCGAGCTGCTCGAGCAATACGGAGCGGAGTTTGCGGTCGTCGACCCGTATGTTCCGTCGTTCCGGGCGTGCAATCGGGTGGTGAAAACGGTCGAGCTGACGCCGGAATTGCTGGAGAAGTCGGATCTTGTCTTGATTGCGACCGACCATTCCAACATCGACTATGAAATGGTCGCTCGTCACAGCCGCGTCGTGTTTGACACACGCAACGCCATGAACGATGTGTCGAAACCAACCAAATACGTCAAATTGTAAGCGAAGGAGACGAAACGATGCATATTGTCGATCCCTCTGTTGTTTGCGGTGAACGTGTCGAAATCGGCCATTTCACTGTCATCGAGGCGAATGTAAAAATCGGGAATGACGTTAAAATCGGCCATCGCGTCACGATTCACGAAGGAACGGTCATTGGGGACGGCGTGACGATCGCCGACGGCGCGGTGCTCGGCAAACCGCCGAAGCCGGCGAAAACGAGCACCGTCAAGCTGTCCGGTGAGCTGCCGCCGCTTGTCATTGGCGACCATTGCACGATCGGCGCCAACGCTGTCATCTATCAAGGCGCGACGATCGGCGCCTACACATTGATCGCGGATTTGGCGAGCGTGCGCGAAAACGTACACATCGGTCAATATGTGATCGTCGGGCGCGGGGTGTGCGTCGAAAACCACGTCCAAATCGGCGATCGGACGAAAATCCAGTCGAACTCCTACATCACGGCGTACACGACGCTCGAAGATCATGTGTTCATCGCCCCGTGCGTCACGACGACCAACGACAACTACATGGGGCGGACGGAGGAGCGATTTGCGAAAATCAAAGGAGCGACCATCAAGCGCGGGGCGCGTGTTGGCGGCGGCGCGATTTTGCTGCCGGGCGTGACGGTGGCGGAAGAAACGTTCGTTGCCGCCGGAGCGCTCGTAACAAAAGATACGGAGCCGAAAACCGTTGTCAAAGGATTCCCGGCCCGTTTCAGCAAAATGGTGGACGAGCGGGAGTTGTTGTAAATTGTTCGCAGCATTCAAGCGTTTAGGAGCGGATTCGCTCCTTTACGCGTTTATGAACGTCGGCACGAAGCTGATCGCGTTTTTGATGCTGCCAGTTTATACAAGCTATTTGTCCAAGGCGCAGTACGGAGCGGTCTACTTGATTGACCAATGGACGTCGATGCTGACGTTTCTCGTCATTTTTGGAACGGATTCGGCGCTCTCTTTTTATTATTATGATACCGATGACAAAGAGAAGCGCCTTTTGTATGTGCGGAATGTCATGTATGTTCGGCTGTTCATAGTCGCTCTCTTGTTTCTCCCTGTCGTGGTGGCTGGACCATGGATAGCGCATGCCCTGTTGGATGAGCCTGGCGATGTCGATTTGTTGTATCTGAGTCTTATGACCTTGTTGCTTGATACGATTTTCGTTGTAGCGACAACGGTCATGCGCTTTGAATTTCGGACGAAATCGGTCGTCATCTGGACGTTGGTGAAGATGTCGCTGGTCGCTGTGCTGTCGTACGCGGCACTCCGTTGGTTGGCGGCCACTCCCGAAGGATTGCTGATGGGCCGCCTAGTCAGCAGCGCACTCGTCTTTTTGTTGATGCTTCACTTCACGGTAAAGTACATGGTGTGGCGTGTGCGTTGGGATGTAGTCAAGCAGCTTTTAGCTTACGGGGCGCCGCTTGTGCCGACTTCGCTCGCCTTTTGGGCGATCGCCAATGTCAGCACATTGTTTCTCAAACATTTTGCCTCATTGGAGGAAGTGGGAGTATTTGGGGTAGCCTTACGGTTGGCGACGGTGATTACCTTGATTACGAGCGGGGTGCAAATGGCTTGGCGGCCGTATTCGATGTCGATGAAAGATCGCCCTGGACACCGTGAGCTGTTTGCGAAAGTGTATATGGCGCTTCTTGTCATCGGAGCCGTAGGTTTGGTGGCGATCGCGACGGTAAGTCCGTGGCTGGTCGAGGCGTTTTTCAAGCCGGAATATCGGGAAGCCTCCGTTTATATCCCGTTTTTGTCGGCCGTGACCTTTTTAAATTTTTATTATTTGATTTTGTCCACCGGTTTATTTTTGACAAAGGAAACCGGCTATATTTCACGAGTGTTCACGTTAGCAGCGCTTCTTCACCTTGGGTTGAACGCCGTTTTGGTGCCGCTTTGGCTCAGCTGGGGGGCGGTTGCAGCCAGCCTGATCACATATCTGATTGCTGTGGTTTTCATTTTTCGCAAAAGCCAGCAAGTGTATCCCGTGCCGGTGTCATGGAAAAAGATGAATTTTATTTTGGTCGCTACCTTGCTCGCCCTCATCGTCATCGTCTATGTCCAGCAGGCGCCGCTTGCTGACGGTTGGGTGCTCGCTGGTTGGGGCTTGTTTGCCGCCATGCTGTTTGCCACCCGGGTTGATCGTGATTTGCGGCGTCCGGTGCGCACGATCGAGGGAGAAAATGTGCAAAATACTTGATAATCGGTCATCTGATCTAGAAGGCCGGTGATTTACTCGCGCAACTGCTTCCCAGCATTGTTTCTCAAATAGAAAAGCCTTGCAACAATGCAAACTTTTTTCGTCAACTAAAGGAAACCAATGTTTTTCACCAACCGTCTAGGAGGTGTTTCAGATGAAAATTGCCACCGTGTTGGGCGCCAGACCGCAGTTTATCAAGGCTGCCCCCGTCTCGCGCGTCTTGCGAAAACAATATACCGAAGTGCTGATCCATACTGGGCAACACTATGACCCCAATATGTCGGCCATTTTTTTTGAGGAGTTGAACATTCCGACGCCTGACTACTATCTTGGGGTAGGCTCAGGCAGCCATGGAAAGCAAACAGGGGAAATGCTCATCAAAATTGAGGAAATCGTTCTGAAGGAAAAACCGGATTATGTGCTCGTCTATGGCGATACCAACTCGACGCTCGCGGGCGCTCTTGTCGCGGCGAAGCTCCATATTCCCGTCATCCATGTCGAAGCCGGACTGCGCAGCTTCAACAAGCAGATGCCGGAAGAAATCAACCGCATTATGACCGATCATGTCTCTGAGTTCTTATTTTGCCCAACGGAGACAGCCGTGGAAAATTTACGCAAAGAAAACATTACGCGAAACGTCTGGAATGTCGGCGACGTCATGTATGACGCCATTTTGTACAACAAAGCGCTCGCACAGCGCCAATCGACGATTTTGGCTGATTTGTCGCTGGCCGAACAATCCTACTACTTGATCACCATTCACCGAGCGGAAAATACCGATGACCCCGACAAATTGAAAGCCATTTTGGCTGCCTTTGCGGACATCGACGGCACGAAAGTGTGGCCGATTCATCCGCGGACGCGGCATAAGTTGGAAGAATACGGGTTGGACGTCTCAACGATCCCCGGGCTTCGGCTGATCGATCCGGTCGGTTATTTGGACATGCTGAGGCTGGAGAGCGGCGCGAAAAAAATCATCACCGATTCAGGCGGCGTGCAAAAGGAAGCCTATTTCCTACGCGTGCCTTGCGTAACGGTGCGCGAACAAACCGAATGGGTGGAAACGCTCGAAGGGGGAGCGAACATCTTAACCGGCACGGATCGCGAGAAGATCGTCGCGGCGGTTCGCAGGGAAGTCGCCCCCGTTTATGCGGACGTCTTTGGCGATGGACATGCGGCGGAGAAAATCGTGGCGGCGATCGGGCAGCGATAAGGGTGCGTCGGCATGTTGGACGTGTTGATCTGGTTGATCGTTTTTGTCGCCTCCACCTTGATGTTTCGCTATGCAGCGGGGACGCTTTCATTGACGGCGCCGAACCTAGTGTCGATGGTGTACTATTACTCGTTTCTTCTGTCGAGCTTCATTGGCGCGTTGCTGATCGCATTAGGAATCGATCATTACTACATGATTCGCAAATTGTTTCGGCCCGAAGAATACCGGCAGATCGGGTTTTTCGTCGTCAGCTTCGTTATGATTCTGTTCCCGTTGTCGATGGTGGTCGTTTCTAGGCTGTTCGGATTTGAAGCTAGGCAGGAGTTTCGCGCTTATATGCGCAAGCCGCTTTCCCCGCTGACCGGAGCGACAGGCAATCAAGTGTTTTATTCGTTTTTGGCCCTGTCCCTGCTCAGTTTTGCCGCCATTGCGTACATGATTTGGAAAACGCCGACGATTCCAGTGTTCGCGCTATTTACTGGGACAGACGAAAGCTTGGCGGCGTTGCGCATTGAGGCATCGCGCCACTTTGCCGGAAATGTGCTGTTCCGCAATATTTTTGCCATTACGCTTACGCCGCTGTTATCACTGGCCGCCTATTTGTTTGCTGTGCTCACAAACGAATGGCGGTGGAAGTTGTTGTTTCTTGGCCTGCTCGTCGGAGCGGTATTCGTCAATGTGTATGATTTGGCGAAATCACCGATTTTCTTTTATGTAATGATGTTTTTGCTCCTGCGCATTTATGTGGGAAAAACAAAGCTATCGGCGGCGAAACTAGCGCTCTGCGGTGGGGCGGGGGCGCTCGTGCTCATCGTCATGTACATGGTCATCCAAGGGGTGCGGGACATTGACACGTTTTTGTCTTATAATAAAGGTCCTATTGGCCGTATGATTTTCGCGCAAATCGCGCCGACGTTTCTGCATTTGAACATGTTCGGCGAAGCGCTGCCGTTTCTTTATGGGAAAAGTCTTCCATCCTTTTTGACCAACTTGTTTGATGTTGAGAATGTTCGCTCCGCCCGCCTCGTGATGGCGCACGTATTCCCGGAGCGGATCGAAGATGGGACAGGAGGAGTGCTCAACACGCTTTTTGTCGCTGAGGCGTATGCGAACTTCGGCTATGTGGGAATCGTCGTCGGCACGCTCTATGTCGGCGTTGTGACGCAGCTGTTGTACATTGGGTTTCTACGTCTTCCGAAAAATCCTTTGTTTTTAAGCTTGTTCGTGTATTTTTCCATTAACATCCCCCGCACCCTTGTCGGTGGGTTCACCGATTTTTTGTTCAATCCGACTTGGGTGCTGATCGTGGCGTTGTTTGGCGGAATGGCGCTATGGCTGCGGGTGCAGGGGGACTTACGGGCATGGCTTGCAGCGAAAAGGCGAATCACGGATGAGGGATGAATGATGAAAACTGTATTGATTTATTACCCGTTTTCACTCGCCGCGGAACGAAACAGCGGGTCTAAGCTGCGGCCGTATGAAATGCATCAGGCGTTTTTGCGTTGGGGAGCGAAGGAGGGAGTGGACGTTCTTCTAATCGCTGGCACGTCCGCCGAGCGGGAAAAGCAATTTCAAGAGCTCCGCAGCCAAGGCAAGCTCGATGATGTCTTGTTTTGCTATATGGAAAACCAGACGATTCCGCTTTGGCTCACTGACCCGGGACACCGGCCGCAGCGTCCGTTCGTCGATCGCGATGTGCTCCGCTACCTGAAAGGCCGCAACGTTCCCATTGGCGTCTTTTACCGCGACGTCTATTGGAAGTTCCCTGATTTGTATCCGCTCCGCGGCTGGAAAAAAGCGGCCATGCAAATGATATACCGTTGGGAAGAACGGTTTTATGAGCGGTACTGCGATGTCATCTTTTTGCCGAGCCTCGAAATGGGAACATACGTCGCGATCCGCCGCCCGATGGCCGATTTGCCGCCGGGAGGGAAGCAAAAGCCGTTTCAGCGGTCTAGGACGGCAAAACAGCCGTTGAATGCCATTTATGTCGGCGGCATCAACAATGCCGATTACGGGCTTCCGCTCCTGCTTGAGGCGATTCGCCTAGCCAACCGCCGTGAGCCGCTTGTTTCGCTCACCGTCGTCTGCCGAAAAGACGAGTACGAGCGGCAGCCGCTTGCGGTGAAAGAAGAGCTTGCCGACCTGCAAGTGCGCGTCGAGCACGTCAGCGGTGAAGCGCTCGACCGTTTGTATGCGGAGATGGATTTCGCCTTCATCCCGCGGCGGCGGAGCGAGTACAATGATTTTTCCGTTCCCGTCAAACTGGTCGACTATCTGTCGAGCGGCCTGCCGATTGTTGCCACCGCTTGTTCGGCGCAAAAGCGATTGATTGAGGCGGATGGGTATGGCGTCATTTGCGACGACAACCCGTCGTCGATGGCAGAAGCGATCGCCAAGATGGCGGACATGCTCGAGCAGTGCCGCTTGCGCATTGCGCAGACGTTTATGGCGAAACATTCATGGGAAGCGAGAGTGGAAAAGGTGAAAGAAACGTTGGTGGGGGGCCTCCGATGAAAGTCGCCTTATTGGCTCCAAGCAAATCGATCCATACGCATAAGTGGGCCCGCTTTTACCACACGCAAGGCATCGACGTGAAAGTCGTGACGTTTAAAGACCATTACGGGGCGGAGCAAGCGAAAGAAGTCGAGACAGTCGTGCTGCCGAAATGGCTGCCGGGGAAGTTGTCGTATTTTTCCACTGTCTTTGCACTAAAGCGCCTGCTCGCTTCGTTTCAACCAGATATTTTGCACGCTCATTATGCCTCCAGCTACGGGTTGATTGGGGCGCTTGCGAGGTATCATCCGTTTTACGTCTCCGTCTGGGGGCGCGATGTGTATCAGTTTCCGAATGCCCATCGCTGGAACCGACGGATGCTTGAATATACATTGCAGCGAGCGGACGTCATTTGTTCGACAAGTTATGTGATGGCGAAAGAAACCGGAAAGTATACGGACAAACCGATCGAGGTGACACCGTTTGGGGTGGATGTCGCCCGCTTCAAACCGTTGCCGAAACAGCCGAAACGGACCGTGACGATCGGCACAGTGAAAGCTCTTTCCGACAAGTACGGGATCGCTGATTTGATTCGAGCGTTTGCCGTTGTGCACGAGCGGCATCCACAAACGGAGCTGTTGATCGTCGGCGATGGACCGCAGCGAAGTGAATACGAGGAGCTGTGTGCCCACCTCGGCATCCAATCCGTGACGACGTTTGTCGGCAAAGTTCCGAACGAACAAGTGCCACTGTACATCAATCAAATGGATATTTTCGCCGTGCCTTCGACGGAAGACAGCGAAAGTTTTGGCGTTGCCGCCGTCGAGGCGATGGCGTGCGGCGTTCCCGTTGTCGTCTCCAACGTCGGTGGGTTGCCGGAAGTCGTCCGTGAGGGAACAACGGGGTTGATTGTGCCGAAAAACAGTCCGGAAAAGCTAGCGGAGGCGTTCAAACGGCTGTTGCTTGATGAGAGGCTGCGGCAACGAATGGGGGAAAACGGCGTCAACCATGTTCATGAACATTACGATTGGACGGAAAATGCGATGCGCATGATCCGCTTGTATGAACAAACGTTGAAAGGCGGTGGAGGGAGTCGATGAGGAACAAAACCGTCATGTCAGCCGGTGCGGTTGGTGCTCGTTGGTTGCCGAAAGCGGCGGCTAGGACGCGAAGCCGGCGGCTTTACGTTGGCAAGCTCATGATGGCCGTTGGCTTGCGGCAACGACTATACATCCAAGGACAGCGGAACGATGTCAGGGGGGCGTTGCCCGTTTTCCACGCCTCGTTTGCGCTCACCTCTTGGCGCTCGAAACGGAACGTTTGTTGGCGATTGTGGGGGAAAGTGGTGGGGAGCGGACGATGAGGATCATTTACCTATGCCAACACTTCCCACCGGAAACGGGCGCACCGCAAATTCGTGTGTATGAGGTGAGCAAAGAACTGATCAAACGGGGGCATCAAGTGGAAGTGCTCACGGCATTCCCGCATCATCCGCACGGCGTGATCCCGGAGCCATACCGCGGCCTGTTTTATTTGTTTGAACAATGGGACGGCATTCCCGTTCATCGGACATGGATTTATCCGTCGCCAAAGGGGAGCTTTTGGAAGCGACTTGCTTCGTATTTTTCATTTACGTTCAGTTCGTTTTATTCATTGCTTGTGAAAGCGAAGCCGACGGATGTGATCATTTGCAATTCCCCGCCGTTGTTTTTAGGGATCACCGGGTACGTGGGCGCGAAGTGGAAACGGGCGAAGTTTGTTTTCAACGTCGCTGACATTTGGCCGGAATCGGCCGTTGAGCTCGGCATTTTGAAAAATCGGCTGTTCATCCGAATGGCGAGATGGCTCGAGCTGTTTTTATACCGGAAGGCTTGGAAAATCGCGGCTGCGACAGAAGGCATTCGCGATTATATGATTGAACAAGGAAAGGCGCCCGAGGATGTCTTTTTATTGCCGAACGGTGTCAACACGGATGTGTTTCGCCCGCTGCCGAAAAACAAAGAGTTGCTTGCGGAATTAGGGCTCGAAGGAAAAGTGGTGTTTACGTACGCCGGAACGATGGGATACGCCCAAGGGCTCGATTCGGTGTTGCGGGCGGCGGCCATCGTCAAAGCAAAAGATGAACGGGCGCATTTCCTGTTTGTCGGCGACGGCCAAGAGCGAGAAACGTTGATGGCGTTAAAAGAAGAGCTTGGCCTTGACAACGTGACGTTTTACGGATCCGTTCCGGTTGAGAAGATGCCAGCGATTTTCTCCATCACCGATTACAGCATCGTTTCGTTGCGCAATATCGATTTGTTTAAAGGAGCAAGGCCGTCGAAAATTTTCCCAGCGATCGCCACCGGAACCCCGGTACTGTATTGCGGCGAAGGGGAGAGTGCAGAGATTTTAGAAACATACCATTGCGGAAAAATCGCTCCTCCAGAAAATCCTGAACAGATCGCTGCCGCGGTTCTCGAGTTGCTTTGCCTTCCGAGCGAGGAATACGAAAAGATGGCGGAAAATGGGCGCAAGTTGGCGGTCGAGCAATACTCATGGATCCGCATTGTCGACGACTTGCTTCACGCCCTTAGCAATGAAACAAATCGCGAATCCGTTTGACCGGCAGAACAATAAAAAAGAAAGGGCATCCAGCTTATAAGCTGACGCCCTTTCTTTTCTTTTCGAGACAAAGTGGCATGTTTCGTCTGGATAGATGCAACGAAGACATAGAACAAATTCTTGACGAAAAAACGGTTCGTCCATGTTCGACTGGCGAAAGCAAGCCAAGGTGTGACGGAAGACCGAACAACCGCCTGCTTCACAGACTTCCCGATGTGGAAGCGGCGTGGTTCGGACGCTCGACAGTCGATCCCGTCCTCAGTAAAAACTGTACGGGAAAACTTCAAACATGGTCTCTATATGGAATGATCGTTTTCTTTATCCAATGGCTATGCGATCACTCGAACGAGACTTCCGCCCCACGGAAGTAATGCTGTAAAATTTGCTCCGCCGTCCATCCGCGCTCGGCGAATGCTTTTGCTCCGTATTGGCTCATGCCGATCCGGTGCCCCCATCCTTTTCCAGTAACAGTGATCGAGCGAACCCCTGACGGCGAGGCAGAAAGCGGCGCGATGCCATCCGTTGTTTGCACCTTGATTCCTTCGACGCCGGCGAGCGAAACGGTTCCGCTCCCTGTTTGGACGGAGTAAGATGACAAGGAAGAGGCGGCGATGTTGCCGCTGGCCGTTTGAATCGACACGGATGGTCCGTTTTTTTGCACTTGAATGTCAAACCAGTTGGACGGCAAGATGCCGTAAAATTGATTGCCGTCTAGCGGGAACAGTTTGCGGATGGTCGTCTCATTGCCTTTCACCGTTTTTTCGCCTGCCGAGGTTTCAATCGTGACGGCACCCACTTCTCCGTTCGCGCCGGTTTTGGCAATCGAAACGTCGTATAAAACGACTGATGGATCGGTGAACCCGAACGAACGCAACAGCACAGTTGGGGAGAAGGTGAATGACCATCGGCTGTATGGCGATGATTCATACGGGTCATCGACGCTCGCTAAATATGGGTAGGAGGTTTGCGACGAGTTCCAGACGTCGCTTACATTGGCGGTTTTGCCGCCGCTTGTCGAATGGTAATACGTTTCAACGACACTGCCATTATATTTCAGATACAATCCTCTTGTCGCATCCACTGCTGCGTTCGATCGTGGAGATTCTCCATCAAATCCTTTATACGTCTGTGTGTTTGGATTGGTCGTCAAACTTGTTTTATGTTTATAGGCATAGTTTCGGGCCGCAATGGCTTGCGCCTTCAGTGCTTCGAGCGGCCAAGAGGCGGGCATCTCGCTCGGTACGACTCCTTTTAAGTAATCTTCCATATCTAAAATATTGACAGCATACAAAGCGTTGCTTTGCAAGCGAATGTCGACACTGCCGCGATAACGGGTTCGATTCACTTTCACCAGCGATAACGGCGCAGTGCCGATCGTTTCTTGAATGGTAAATCCCGTGCTTGAAAAATCCGTTTTTCCGTTGTACGTGACAAACACGGTCGAAGAGGAAGACCCGAATGTCAGGCTTGTCCCGCTTGGCAGCGGGGTGATCGTCAACGTCTCTTTATTGACGATTTGATAGTTTCCTTCGACGGCGACTGTCAGCGATGTCCCTTTATATACAAGGACTTGCACGGGATTGTTGTACGTTTTCACCCCAGCGGCGTTCGAAGCGGAAGGAGAGATGATGAGCAAAAACAGGCTGACGGCCAACCACGCTAATTTTTTCACCGTCACTTCACCTCACCAAATTCAGCGGCCATCCAGCCCCGACGCCCATCAGACAGTTGTACGTTGTACCATTTCTCCCCTTTGCTGTCGGTAAACGGTTGAATATAGACCATCACGGTTCCCTTTGGGACGGTCGCAATAATCGGATAAGACGTCGTCGCTCCTTTTCGAATATTGACGGCAGCTAGGGCGATGACATGCTTGGTGCTGTCGCTGCTGACAGCGGATGTCGAGACATCGCCGGAATAGATCCAACCTTTCGACGAAGAGGAGAGAACGATGTTGTACCACAACCCTTGGGAAGTAAGGTGTGCTCCGACTACTTGCAGGGAAGCTCCTGTCTGTTTATAAGTGATGACGCGATAGCTCGTTGACGCTCCGCTGCGGATGGCCGCATTGTTTTTCACTACATAGACGACGGAAGGTAAAGACGGCGAAGCGGGCTTGCTGGCAAGTTGTTGTTGAAGTTGTTGAATTTGTTGTTGCTGGGCGTTCAGTTGCGCTTTCAAGTTGGCAATGTCGTTTTTCATTGGGTTGAGCTGGGAAGTCACCCAGTCGACGCTCGCTAACACGACTTCTTCCGATGCTTTCATTGCTGATGGCGTAAACAAGAGAGCGCCTGCCGTCATTCCGACCGCTAGGCTGGCAGCAATGGCCCATTTGGATTTTCGTTTCATCATGTTCATCTCCCCCGTTTTTCGATATGGCAAAGAAAGGAGAATAATAGCTTTCCTAACGAAAAGGCCGGTGAGCTCCAACCGATTCGCTCGGTTCATGAGAAATCGCGAGGAATGACAATGCGATGTTGTCATGTCCCTCGGTTTGACGAACTAAAGATTTGCGGTCGCTTGCGTTACCGGCCTTCTCATGCTATTATTCTCCGAATACGAACAAACTAGAATTGACTGAAATACTCTTCCAATCCTTCGCGAATGCCGACGGCTGCTTTTTGGCGGAACGCTTTTGTTTTCAGCAACGCCTCCTCATTTGGATTGGAGAGGAAGGCGAGCTCAACAAGAATGCTTGGCAGCGCGTTTTTTCGGTTGACGTAATAGTCTTGTGTTTTATGGCCGCGGTTGTACGTTCCGAGCTGTTGGACAAGATGTTTTTGTACAATGGCGGCCAATTGCTTGCTTTTTGGTCCATTGAAGTTGCTTGATACGTTGTAGTACGTTGTCGTTCCGCGAGATGTCCGCGAGTACGAGTCGGCGTGAATGCTGATAAAGGCGTCGAAATCGGAACTGTTGGCGATCCATGTCCGTTCAGACAGCTCTAAAAAGATGTCGGTGCTCCGCGTCAATTTGACGATGGCCCCGGCGCGTTCCAATTCTTCTTTTAGCAATAAGGCGGTGTCGAGAGTAATATCTTTTTCCCGCGTGCCGCTAGGACCGATCGTTCCCGTGTCGTGTGCTCCATGTCCTGCGTCAATGATGATTTTTTTGCCTTTAAGCCCGGTCTCGAGAATTTTCAGCGCCAATCGGTCGCTGTAATGGCGAAGGGTGAACGTGTACCCCGGTTCAAAGGTGATGAGCAGGCTGCTGCCGGTCCATTCCACCGTTTGTATGCCGGGAATATCGGTCGACGGGACTTCGGCGTAGGAAAACGAGCCGGTGATTTTCAGACGATTGCCCGGCAACAACGAATAGGAGATGCGGAAATTGGAAGTTTTTCTCCATATCAAATAGACATCTTCGTTGACGGTTGAAAAGGTTGGTTCAACGAGACTATTTAAGGCGACGGTAGAGGTGCTCGATTCCTCAACCCATCCGCGCACTCCATTGGATGTTTCGACATTCAGCCACCCATGATATTCGTACAGGACAGCCAGCCGCTCATTCGCTGCCAACGCCTTCAACGATGGATAGTTCGAAGATGCACCTCGTCGTAATAGAGTATTAGCCTGTTTGACGTATACGTAGGATGGGGCTTTTACTTCAAACGCCGGCATCCATCCCGTTTTTCCCGATGCAGAGGTGACTTGCACCCAGCCGAACGGAGACCCGTCTGTCGTCTTCAAAACCGTGACCGTTCTGTTTTTCGCAATCCGCTCGATGACTGCGGCGCTCAACGAAGGTTCGGCAAACAGCGCCGCATTAGCGGTTGTCACCTGTTTTTGCATCCCTTCGCTGGCTGGTGGGGAAAGGTACGACTTGGTTACGACCGTCTCGTGCACCCAGCCGAGCGTTTTTCCATTGAGAGACACTTTGTACCAAAGCGCTCCCGACGCATCTTTGGCGCTTGACAGGCTGTTCAGTTTGGTTCCCTTTTTCAGTTGGGTGACGACTTTGGCTTTTAAAGATGGAGCTTGCCGCACATTGGCGAACGACACGCTGACCGTCAGCGGTTGGCCTGAGATGCTGGACGTATCCGAGACACCGCTTGGAACCGAAATCGTTGATGACATCGACAACACTTTTTCCGACACCCATCCCCGGACGTGTCCGAGATCAACACGGTACCAAAGCTCCTGACCATGTGTGACGAATAAATCGATCACCTTGACGGATTGACCGCGTGACACTGTGGCGACGGCTTGGTAATGGACGCTCGCCCCGCGGCGAACCGAGGAGGACTGCACAATGTTCATGAATGCCGGCAAAAGTGTCGGAAGCTGTTCTGGTATGTAGATCTGTTCCGCTTTTATCCATCCTTTGACTCCCGCCCATTCCACACGCACATACTGTTCCCCGAGCGAATTGGTGAACTGGGCAATGATCGAGACGACATCGCCGTTAGACAGTGTTTTCACGATTGGATAGTAAGGGGATGCCCCCTTGCGCATCGCAATGTCGTTAGCGGCGATGACTGCCCGCTTTCCAACGAGCATAGAAGGCGGTTGGTTCGAAAAGCGGTCGGCCCGCGCCCAGCCGGTGACGCCTCCATATTCGATGCGGTACCACGTTTCGCCAGCAGCATTTTGGAACTTGTCGATGATCTTCACTTGTTGGCCAGCGGGAATCGATCCGACGACTTGATATGAATCGGTCGCTCCCCTCCTAAGCAAAGAGTTCTGCTCAGCGACCATCAGGGACGATGAGGACGGACTCCCATCTGCAGCTAAGACGGCTGACGGCCATAGCGGGCAAGTCGCCAACAAGACGGAAAGAAGCGTTTTTTTCAAGGATTCGATCCCCTCCTTTTTTCAAGTTTACGTTTTCTCTACTATCATAGCGAATTTTGCCGTTTTATCCAACCCGAATTCAGTCCTATTATGAGGAAAAATGAAATGTTTTGTTGAAAAAGGGAGAATGAGAGGACGATGACGGTTGCGGAAGACGAGAAATCTCATATGTGTGTGGTGGTTAAAACAGGAAAAAAGGTGCCCGGCTGAGGTTTTTGGACACCTTTTCTTACAGACTGTTAATTTTCGCTTTGCACCGACGGCGAATCGTTGCGTGTGAGGGAGACGTTGGACGTCTCAAGCGCTTGCTGAAGCGTTTCATTGATTGAGCTAACCGATTGCTCATCCGGGATGTAGTAGTATACGCCGTTGATCGTTTCGTCGTATCCTTTTAGATGCAAATTTTCGACATCCGCGTTCTTCATTTTTTGATAGACATAGATAAACGACAACAAATCGGACGGAGGGATGTTCGTCCGCACGTGATCCCCTAAATCGGCGATGACGTCATCTAGCTTCGGCAGCGAGGTGATGGACGTGCTTTTGTCAATAATGGCCCGGATGACTTGTTTTTGCCGCTCATTGCGGCCGAAGTCGCCGCGGGGGTCGGATTTTCTCATGCGCACATAGGCGAGCGCTTCATTGCCGTTCAACTCTTGTTTGCCTTTATGGAACGTATGCCATTTGAGTGAACCTGTCAGTTGGGCTTTGAATGTGAACGGAACATCCACCGTGACGCCGCCTAACGAATCGACAATTTTTTCGAACCCTTCAAAATCAGTCGTCACGTAATAGTCGATCGGAACATCAATCAGCTTATTGACGGCTTCTATTGTCGATTGAATGCCCCCATAGCTATAGGAGTGGGTGATTTTGTCCTTCCGTCCTTCGCTTGGAATGTATACCCTAGTGTCACGGGGGATGCTCAACAAGTACACTTTGTTCGTTTTTGGGTTGACGGTCAGCAGCATGACGACATCCGATCGCCCTTTCTCATCATGATACTGGTTTTCGACTCCTACCAGCAGGACGGTAAATGGATCTTTGCGCATTTCAATGTGATCTTTCCGACTACCCGGTGGTTTGAGCGCTTCATAAATCTTGTCCGATGCTTTTTTTGTCTCGGAGTAAATGTTATAGCCAAAAGCCCCTACTCCGCCGATTAAAAGAAGAAACAAGAGCAGCACGAATCGGCGAAGTCGCTTCTTTTTCTTTCGTTTTCTTGTCGATTTTCTCGTATTCATAGTTATTACCCTTCTTTCCTTACAGTTTCGTTTCAGACGGGAGCAGCCGTTCCCTATATTCAGCTGCGCCCACTACGAGGTCCGCTCTTCCATTGGTCAATTCTGTCACCCATTCAGCAAACAACGATTGTCCATCTTCAGGAACAAGCACCTCAAAGGTGACACGATCGGCGTAATGGATGTTTTTGATCATATAGGTTGACGCCCGCAATTCGTTTTCCACTTTTCCGAGCCATGGATAGTCGATCGTGACATGCATGACGCGCATGAGACAGCGTTCGACGATGCCGGCGGCTTTTAGCCCTTCGGTGACGGCGCGGCTGTAGGCGCGTACCAATCCTCCGGCGCCAAGTTTGATGCCGCCGAAATAGCGGGTGACGACGGCAACGGTGTCCTTTAGTCCTTTTTTCTTCAATACTTCCAGCATTGGCACGCCCGCAGTGCCGCTTGGTTCTCCGTCATCGTTAGCTTTTTGAATCTGGTCGTGTTCGCCGATAAGGTAAGCCGAGCAATTATGGGTTGCGTCCCAATGCTTCTTTTTGATTTGCTGGATGAAGGCGATGGCTTCTTCCTCCGTCTCGGCGCGGCTGATATAGCAAATAAACCGTGATTTTTCAATCACGATTTCTTGTTCGCCATACCCTTTGACGGTGTAATACGATGGCAGCAACGCCAACCCCCCCCGATCGTTAAGAAGGTATGCGATGATTTTGCTGAAAAAGGTAGCGATTTGCGCTGACTATGGTAAACTGAAAATACAAGAGTTGCAGACAGGGCATGCTTTTACTATTATAAATCGACAACTTTTTTCCTTCAAATAAATTTTGATGGCGCTCGTGCGCACGGCTTGGCAGCGCTGCTGGAGGTTGGCAAATGGCTGGGGAAAAACGTTGGGATGTCAAACAGTTGGATGAAATTGTCGAAAAAATGATCGACACCGTTCAACATAGCAAAGACGAAATTTTCCACATTGGCGAGCAGTCAAGGCAAGAACATGATCACTTATTGCGGGAACTCGAAGAAGTGAAACGGTTGACGGCCGAGACGATCGAAGAGGCGGATCGTTTGGAAGGGGAAGCGCGGCAGGCGCGCCGTCGCCTGTCGGAAGTGAGCCAAAACTTTTCCTCCCATTCTGAACGGTATATTCGCCAAGCGTATGAAGCCGCCCATGAGCTACACGTCAAGCTGGCGATGGTGCGTGAACGCGAAAAGCAATTGCGCCTGCGCCGCGATGAACTCGAGCGGCGGCTGGCGAGCCTTTCTCAAATCATCGCGCGCGCTGACCATTTAGTTGGGCAAATCACCGTTGTCCTCAACTATTTAAACAGCGATTTTCGCCACGTGAGCGAAATGATTGAGGGAGTTAGACAAAAGCAAGAATTCGGTTTGAAAATCATCGAAGCGCAAGAAGAAGAACGACGGCGTCTGTCGCGGGAAATTCATGACGGTCCCGCACAAATGCTCGCCCATGTGCTTCTTCGCTCCGATTTGGTGGAAAAGGTAATCAAAGAGCGAGGAACCGAAGAAGCGATCGCCGAAATTCGCGATTTTCGCAAAATGGTGTATTCGGCTTTGTCGGAAGTGCGTCGTATTATTTATGACTTGCGGCCGATGGCATTGGATGACCTTGGACTCGTGCCGACACTTAAAAAATACTTACAGACGGCCGAAGAATATAGTAAGGGAGTCCATATTTCTTTTGTACATATCGGCGAAGAAGTTCGGCTGCCGTCGCGGATGGAGGCGGCCGTGTTTCGGCTTGTCCAAGAATCGGTGCAAAATGCTTTGAAACATGCTGAAGCGCGCCGCATTGATGTTAAGCTGGAAGTGGCGTGCGGAGACGTATTGGTCAGCGTCAAGGACGACGGCAAAGGGTTCGACCCGGCCGTCAAAAAAGAAAACGCGTTCGGTCTGATCGGCATGCGAGAGCGGGTCGAGCTTCTTGGCGGTACATTGACGATCCGTTCGAAACCTGGCCGCGGAACGACGGTGTTCATCCGCATCCCGCTGGACCGTACCGTTTCGGAAGACAGGTAATGGGCTGACTGGCCATGTGCGGTGGGGTCAATAAGGAACACAGGCCGCGCTTTTGGAATAAGGCGGAGCGACCCCCGACATGTTGCCGCGCCAAGTCAGTAAGGAACACAAACCGTTCTTGCGTGATGCCGATGCACAACGGGAATGGAATTGGGTATCCCTAATTGATCAGCACGGAAGAACTCGAGTGAACGTTCGACAAATACATCTTAAGGAGGAGAGGAACCGATGAAAACACGCATTGCCATCATTGACGATCACCAGCTGTTTCGTGAAGGCATTAAGCGCATTTTGGAGTTTGAGGGCGACTTTGAAGTCGTGGCGGAAGGAAGCGGCGGGAGCGAAGCGCTTTCGATCGTGGAAACACATCGCCCGGATTTGGTGCTGATGGACATTAACATGCCGGACATCAACGGCGTTGAAGCGACGAAACAGCTGATTGAAGCCTACCCTGATACGAAAGTGGTCGTCCTGTCGATTCATGACGATGAAAACTATGTCATGCGCGCTTTACAGACCGGAGCGACCGGCTACTTGCTTAAAGAGATGGACGCCGATACGCTGATCGAAGCTGTGCGGGTCGTAGCGGAGGGCGGTTCCTATTTGCATCCGAAAGTGACGCACAATTTGATTCGCGAATACCGCCGTTTGGCGATGGAAAAAAGAGGGGGGTCAGTCAAGCGAGAAGTGCGCCGTCCGTTCCATTTATTGACGCGACGCGAATGCGAAGTGCTCCAACTGTTGGCGGATGGAAAAAGCAACCGCGCCATCGGTGAGGCGCTGTGCATTAGCGAGAAAACGGTGAAAAACCATGTCAGCAGCATTTTGCAAAAATTAAATGTCAATGATCGGACGCAAGCGGTCGTTGTGGCGATCAAAAACGGCTGGGTGGAAGTGCGCTGACCGCCTTGGGCGTTGGCGATCGGAGGCTGGCGGTCCCGCTTCCCGCATCGTTTGTTTTCGTTCGGTGGCGCGAAAACGGCATTCCCGCTTTTGGGATCGGAGGACGAAAGCGAACGGGCAGCGCCAAGAACAACAAGCGGTTAGAGACGTCAGCGGGCATCTGTTGTTTCCGTTTCATCCTGCGCGCTCGCTAGTAAGAGTGGTAGGCCGTCCGCCTTTTTGGTATAATGGAATTAAATTCCCGGTCAGGAAGGAAGGGAGTTTGTGAAAACCGCAATTGTTACTGACAGTACGGCCTATTTGCCAAAAGACGTGCGCGAGAGGTTGGGCATTCGCCTCATTCCGCTCAGCGTCATTTTTGGCGAGGAAGCGTATCGTGAAGAAATCGACATGACCGCTGACGAATTTTTCGCCAAAATGAAAACACATTCTGTGTTGCCGACGACGTCTCAACCATCGGTCGGCGAGTTCGTTGACTTGTTCACCGCCATTCGTGAGGAAGGGTACGATGCGGTTATCAGCATCCACCTTTCAAGCGGCATCAGCGGCACGTATCAAGGGGCGGTTACGGCGGGAACGATGGTCGAAGGATTGAGCGTTTACGCCTACGACTCGGAAATCAGCTGCATGGCGCAAGGATTTTACGCCATCGAGGCGGCGGAGATGGCGCAGGCGGGGAAAACGCCGGACGAGATCCTCGCCCGCCTCGATGAAATGAAGCGAACGTTGCGCGCTTATTTTATGGTTGATGACTTGTCCCACCTGCAGCGCGGCGGACGGCTGACCGGGGCGCAGGCGTTCATCGGTGGCCTCTTGCAAATCAAGCCGCTTCTTCGCTTTGAAAACAAAGTGATCGTGCCGTTTGAAAAAATCCGCACGCGCAAAAAGGCGGTCAAACGAATCGAAGAATTGTTCGCCGAAGATGCCGCCAAAGGCGTGCCGCTCAAAGCTGCCATCATCCATGCCAACCAGCCGGATGAGGCGAACCGCTGGCGCGACGAGCTGTCCGCTCGCTATCCGCACGTCGAGTTTTCGATCAGTTATTTCGGTCCGGTCATCGCCACCCATGTCGGCGAAGGCGCGCTCGGGTTGACGTGGTATGAGCTGTGAATTGGGGTGCCAAGCGCGCCTCAAGGAGGCTGGTGAAAAACGGCTGCCACGAGCAAATCAGCGACATGGCGCCAAAAAAGAAGGCTGATTTCGCTAGGCTTTTCTAACTGATAAAAGCAGTATTTTGTACTAAATCACCGCCCTTCTAGGCTCGAGGGCCGGGCGCAAGGAGGAACGGTTCGCTCCGCCTTGCGCTACGGCGAATCGGTTGGCTACTTTGTTTGTCTTGTCACACCCTGTTTGGTTTTCATGGGACGGAATGAGCGTTGAGCAATATGGGGTTGTTATTCATGGAACTTTCCGTTTTTTCTCCCGCCTTCGCTGCTCTCCTATGTTGTGAGCCGTTCTCCCTCGACTGTATTCCCCATCGCCGCGTGCTTTCATTCATTGCTACATCGTTTTTTCCTCTCTCCTCCTTCTCAACGAGAAGGCTGGCCGAACTTGTCGAACGGTTCTTTCCTGAAAAATGTGTCACTATTTCCCCGGGAATGTTGTCGAAGCGCGTTGTCGATCACTTTGATGACTCTTTGAGGCTTTTTAATAGTGTCGGATTTCATCGCATCCATTTCTTTCGAAGGTCGATATGTCGTGAAAAAGAGGGTCCAACCACATCTTAACTCTATTCGGAAAAACGTTTTTGCCTCCACTTTCTTTTCTGATCGAAGGTTGCCACGTTGTGCTTCCTACCCTTTTTTAGGAAAAAAGAGCATTGTTAGCTCCCTCTTTCTCCATAACACTGGTTCATTGATGCGCTCAAAATCTTTCGCCTTGGGGGGCACGTTTTTACCGCATCACTGCGCTGTCCGCTCTTTTTGGCTCCCAGCTCGGGAACATGCTTTTCTTGAATTTTAAAAGGAGTGATGCTCATTGTACATTCTCCCATCTTCCGTTGCTTCGCCGCTCGTTTCCTGGCTGAACGGCCAGCGTCTCCTGCGGGAGCAGCTGCCGTTTCCCGATGAAGACATCGCCGCCGCCGTTCAGGCCGGTTTGCTTCACGAACAACCCGGGCTTATCAAAACAGCGCGCGCCTGGCGCTGCGTCCGCTGCGGAAATGACGATCCCCATCTTTTTGCCTCATTTCCGTGCGCCCGCTGCGGATCGGACTGCACGTATTGCCGCAAGTGCTTAGTGATGGGGCGCATCGGCACTTGCACTCGCCTTGTTCATGCGGCGCTTCTGCTTCCATCCGAGCGTTATGAAGCGCCGTTCACTTGGGACGGGGAACTATCCGCCGCCCAAGCGGAGGCCGCGCAGGCTGTCTGCCAGGCGGTGCTTGACCGAAGCGAGCTCACCGTTTGGGCGGTATGCGGGGCGGGAAAGACGGAAATTCTCTTTCCCGCTATCGCTGCGGCGCTTGAGAACGGCGAACGCGTTTGCCTTGCCACGCCGCGGATCGATGTTGTCCGCGAGCTCGCTCCTCGCTTTCGCCAAGCGTTTCCCCGCGTTCCACTCGCCGTTTGGCACGGAGGAAGCGAAGAGCGCGGACGAATCGCTCCGCTTGTTCTCTCCACGACCCATCAGTTGTTGCGCGCCTACCGCGCGTTTGACGTCATGATCATTGATGAAGTGGATGCGTTCCCCTACTCGGTTGAACCGATGCTCGAATACGCCGCCAGTCAAGCGCGAAAAGAACAGTCGAGCCTTATTTATCTGACCGCCACCCCATCGCGTGTTTGGCAGCTCGACATTCGGCGCGGGCGGCGGAATGCCGCCGTCATCCCCGCCCGCTACCACGGCTGTCCGCTTCCCGTCCCCGCGTTCGAATGGTGCGGCAATTGGCGCAAGCGGTTAGAGCGCGGCCGCTTGCCCCAGAACGTCCTTGCGTGGGTGCTCCGTCGTTTGGAGCAGGGAAAACAAGCGTTTTTGTTTGTTCCTCGTATCGATGAGCTTGAAGCTGTCACCCGCCTCTTGCAGCGCGTCAATCCCACCATCGTCGGCGTTCATGCCGAAGCCCCAGACAGAGCCGAGCACGTTCAGGCGTTTCGCGATGGGCGCGTGCCGCTGTTGGTGACCACAACGATTCTTGAACGGGGCGTGACGGTGCCGAACATCGACGTGGCCGTTCTCGGCGCCGAAGACCGCATCTTCACGGAAAGCGCTCTCGTGCAAATCGCCGGCCGCGTGGGCCGCCACGCCGCGTTTCCGGATGGCGATGTCCGCTTTTTTCATCACGGAAAAACGAACGCGATGGTGCGAGCGCGCCGCCATATCCTCCGCATGAATGAAGAAGCGAAGAAACGGGGGTTATTGCGCCGATGAACTGCCTTCTTTGCCATTCCCCGTACAATCCGATTGCGAACTGGCGCCAGCTTCTTTTCCTCGAAGACTTTGACGTCCTTTGCCCGCGCTGCCGGGGGGCGTTCCAACTCATTGACGGCCGCCTTTGCGAGATGTGCGGCCGCTCGCTCGAGGAGTCGGCGCCTTCGATATGCGCCGACTGCCTCGACTGGGAGGAAGATGAGCGCTGGCGCGGAGTGCTTGCGAAAAACCGTTCCGTATACGTATACAACGAGTGGATGAAAGAAGTCATTGCTTTATGGAAATTTCGTGGAGACTATGTGGTGGCGGAGGCGTTCCGTCAGCCCTTGACCGCCGTTTTTCGCCGCGATTTTGGGTCGGGGTGGCAACTCGTTCCGATTCCGCTCAGCGCCGAACGGCTGCATGAACGCGGCTTCAACCAAGCGGAAGCGCTCGCCCGCCTGCTTCCGTTGCCGTCCGTTCCTTGGCTGGCCCGCAAACACTCTGAAAAACAATCGAAAAAATCGCGCCGCGAGCGGCTTGAAACGGACAATCCGTTTTTTCTCTCCGGACATCCGCCGATCAATGGGAAGCGAATCGTCCTCATCGATGACATTTACACGACGGGCGTCACCGTTCGCCACGCGGCCCGTGTGCTGCTGGAGGCGGGGGCGGCCGAGGTGGGATCACTGACGCTAGTGAGGGCGTGAGCGGGCTAAACATTTGCCGATGGGATGCCGATATAAACAGTAAGAGAACAATGAGCGAGGAAACATGATGATGCGTATTCGTCACGATCAACGATCGAATGAAATCCCCACACCGGCTGTTTCCTTCCAGCCGGAGAGTGTGCAGATGGCGGTAATGAAAGAAAAGCTTACCGATCAGGAGGCCGTGGTCACCATCGGTCAACAGGATGTCCGCGTCCGCTTTGTGGATGGTGTGCCGAGTGACCGTTCGTTTATGGTGCGGCTTGTGAAGCAAGAAGGGGGGACGTGGGTGGCGCAAGCGGTGCCCCTGTCGTCTATAGGGCGGTTTGTGCCAGCTTCATTGGACGATGGAATCGACCTATGGCTGTCAGCCCGTGGCATTCGCCTGACCGAAAAGGAAAAGGAAGCCGTTCGTCGCTTTTGGGAGACGGAAGGCGGCTCGATCAAACAAAAGCAAGAAACGGTCGCTGCTTTGACGGCGAAACAGCTCGAGGTGACCGAGATACATTTGCGCCTAGCGCATGAAGCGCTCCACGGCCCGCCGCTCGGCGACCTGTTGGCGCCGTTGTTGACGAAAACAGAAGAACCGGAAGAAACCGATGAAGCAAAAGCGGCGCCTGTTCGCGAACAGACGGAGCGATGGGAAGGTTCGCGTGCGTACGCAGCTGCATCGGAGCTCGTTCTTCCCCCGGCAGAGACGCGGACGTTTGTCATGACGGCAGTGACAGAAAAAATGAAGGAATTGGTCCACGATTTTCGCGTTTGGCAGCGTGATATGGCCCGTCAGCTGGAACAATTTGCGCATGCCGCGGCCCAGAAGACGCCAGAGCGAGCCGTGCCGCTTGTCGAGTCGCTCATTCATTCGCTTGACCGGATGTTGTTAAACGGGGACTGGCTGTTGTTTACCGATATGAAAACGGAAACGAAGCTGCTGGAGGCGGGGGCGAAGTTGGCAGAGGCGAAACGCGGCCTTGCGGAAGGAAAGATGGACGAAGCCGCCAAGACGGTGCGTGAAGTGAAAGCGTTGTTGGAGTCGCTTCGCTTTCAGCCGTCCGAGCAAAAGGTGATGCGCTTTTTTCTCGAATCGGACGAGCGGCAAGGTACGAAGCCGCACGAGCAGCTGTCGCGCATACTGAAACAAGCGTCCCAAGCGGCTCGTGACAACGCATTATCGGCGAGAGGCGTCGTTGAATCGCTGCGCCGCCTCGGCTTTTTCCATGAGCAAGAAGCGGCCCAGGCACTCTTGAGCGGAGAGCGGTTACCACCGGTCGAGAATTTGAAATCGCTGCTGCTGTCATGGGTGGAGGAAGGAACCGCACCCGCGCAGGCGGAACGGGTGCTCATGAATCTTACCGGCCAACAGCTGCTCAACAAATTTACTGTTGACAGCCACACGCAAACGATGTTGTACCAGTGGCCGCTCTCGCTTCATGGTGAGATGGCAACCGTGCATGTGCACGTCAACGCTCGCAGCGGTAACGGACAGCTTGACTGGCAAAACTGCCGCCTCTACTTTTTGTTGGATACGAATCAAGGCAAAGTGGGGATTTCTTTGCAGGCGATCGAACGGCAGCTGTCCGTGACGGTGGAAACAGAATCCGAGAAATTGGCGGAAGTATTGCAGTCATACGCTTCGACAGTCAAAGATCATCTGGAACAGATCGGTTATCGGGTGCAACGCCTCGCTTTTCAACCGATGGACACCGAAGACGAAGAGCGAGCAGCGACAGACAGAATGAAGACGGAAAACGAAACGAGCCAGTGGGAGTGGACGATATGAACAGGCGCCGTTACGTCCCTGCGTTTACGTCGTATGAGCAACATCTCAGCCGGCAGCCCCGGCAGCTCGCTGATAAGGTGGCCGACAAGGCGGAGCGGGCGGGCATTCCGCTGCCTCGCGACCGGGAGTTGCTCAGACAGCTGGCCGATCCGGTGCTGCGCGTCCCGCCGCAGCTTTACGCGGTGATCGGGGAAGTTTTACAATGGATTCAGAAGCTTGATGAACAAGACGGTAGGAGCGAAGGAGATGGAGATCAATAAAATTGCCAACACCCCATCGGTGCCAATCGGCAAAAAAGCGGCCGCTTCTTTTTCGCCTTCTGTGTCATTTGCCGAGCTGACCGCCAAGGAGCAGGAAAAGCTGCGCAACGAGCGGTTGAAGCAGCTGGCGGATGAAATCGAACAGCAAGGACAAAAACTGGCCAAGTCGCGGACGGTTGACGATTTGCGGCGGTATAAGCAGCTCGTCAAACAATTGCTTGATGAAGCGGTGAACCATGGATTGAAGCTGACGGAACAGTATGGGTTCCATTGGAGCGGCCGTTCTCGCGTTTATCAGATCGTCAAAACGATCGACCAAAAGCTGCTGGACGTCACCAATGCGGTGCTCGAACAAGAACGGCCGCGGATGGATTTGCTGCAGACGCTGGGGGAAATTCAAGGATTGATCATCAACTTGTATACGTAATGGCCACATGTGGGAGGGAGAAGGATGGGTTTAGAAAATTGCCCGGCTTGCGGTCGTCTGTTTGTCCGCTCGCTGGTCCGCGATGTTTGTCCAGCTTGCCGTGAAGAAGAAGAACGGCAATTTCAAATCGTAGCCCAATTTTTGCGGCGCCGGGAAAATCGGTTGGCCACGATGGAGCAGATCGTTGCGGCAACCGGGGTTTCTGAAATGTTGTTGACAAAATTCATCAAAAGCGGTCGATTAACGTTGGCGCAGTTGCCGAACTTAGGATATCCGTGCGACCGTTGCGGCAAGCTGATCCGTGAAGGAAGAATGTGCGCCGACTGTTCAAAAGATTTGCAAAGGCAGCTAGAAATGGTAAAGAAAGAGGAAGAGCAGAAGAAACAACAAGCGTTTCGCACGTATTACACCGATAAAGGGCGAAACGGCCGCTAAACAAATGAACGGATTGACCGATAATAGTAGTAAGACAACAATGTGCGGAACCGATAGGAGGAATCGCAGTGAGAATCGATCACCGGTTTTCGATGGGCGTTCATCCCTACCGTCAGTACGCGGGCATCCCTGAAGGAAAAACAGGGCAACCCGGACGGCGGGATCGGGTTGAAATTTCTGAGGAGGCAAAAGAACTGCAGCACCGCTCCACTTGGGCTGCCGAGCGGGAAGAGAAAGTGCGCCGGTTGAAGGAGCAAATCGACAGCGGAACGTATGAGATCGATGCCCGCGCTATCGCGGAGAAACTATACAAGTTCTATAAGGGCGATGGCCAATGAACACAAGGATAGAAAATCAGCGAACCGATGATGAACAGCGTGTGCCAGCATTGCGGCTGATGGCGATCCTTGACCGGCATCTGGCGCTGCACCGGCATTTGCTTCAATTGGCCTATCAAAAAACGGACGTATTAAAACGAGGAGATACGGACGGATTAATGCGGCTGATCCAAAAAGAACAACCGGCGATCGCCGCCATCCAGCAGCTCGAGCGCGAGCGAGCACAGCTCGTTGCCGCATGGTCTGGCGATGAGAATCCGCCATCATTAGCCGATTGCCTGCCGAAAATAGGCGGGGAGGAGCGGCAAAAAGTCGAACGGTTGGCAGACGAGCTCCTTGCCGTCATCCGCGAACTTCAAGCGGCCAACGAGCTGAACGGGCAGCTCATCCGCCAGTCGCTGCAATGGGTGACGCTTATGCTCGACCAATGGCTGCCGCAGCCGCCCAACGTGACCTATACGGCGCCAAATCAGAACGCTGCCGCGCACGAGCGCGCGCGTTCACTCTTTGATTCGAAAGCATAGCAACGATCCGACGGGCGGCCAAAAGGAAAGCAACTGGAGCCGCTAAACAGAAAACTACACCCCATTATGGAAGGGGAAAAGGAGGAGCACGATGGGATCAACATTTCACGGGCTGGAAGTCGCCAAGCGCGGCATGGCCGTGCAGCAAATGGCGCTGTACACGACCGGCCATAACATTGCCAACGCCAACACGCCCGGCTATTCACGTCAGCGCGTCAACTTTGTCCAAAGCGAGCCGTACCCTCCAGCGTCCATGAACCGCCCGCAAATTCCGGGACAGATGGGGACGGGGGTCGAAGCGGGGTCGATTGAGCGGGTGCGCGATCACTTTTTAGATTATCAATATCGCAATGAAGCAAGCAAATCAGGCTATTGGAGCGCTCGTTCCGAAACTATTGCAAAAATGGAAGAGATTATGAATGAACCGAGCGAATTTGGTCTTGGCAAGGCGTTGACACAGTTTTGGGAATCTTTGCAAGATTTAAGTGCCAATCCTGAAAATGAGGGAGCACGTGCTGTCGTGCGCCAGCGCGGCATAGCGGTCGCAGAATCGTTTCATTATCTAAATACTTCTTTATCGCAAATTCGTACGGATATAGGACAAGAAATTAAAACAGGCTTATTGGCAGTCAATTCAATTTTGAAGCAGATCAGCGAACTAAATGACCAGATCAAAACTGTCGAACCCAATGGGTATTTACCTAATGATCTTTATGATAAACGCGATGCTCTTGTGGATGAACTGTCAAAGTACTTTCAGGTAAAGGTGGAAACCGTTCCCTCTGGCGGAAATGCTCTTGATATTGCAGAAGGTGTATATGAGATTTCTTTAGTCAATCAAGATGGGTCCACAATAAAAGTGGTGGCGAAAGATGGCTATTCCAAATTATTTGTTGAACCATCCGTCAACCCTGTTAACGATCGTACGAACCCGGACGGCTATGTTTCCAAAATACAAATTGAAGGCGCCAGTGGAGCCATCACAACAATAAGCGATAGCGATTTCGGTAACTTAGCGAACGGTAGAATTAAATCATTGATTGAGCTATATGGCTATGGTCCTAATCGTGATAATGTAAAAGGCTACTATCCGGATATGCTTGCCGACCTGGATAAAATGGCGTATTCTTTCGCCGCTATATTCAATGCTCAACATCGCCAAGGGTACGGTCTAAACAATTCAAACGGAATTGATTTTTTTGAGCTAAACGCCGATAATACGACAGGAAAAGGGGCGGCAGGTTCGATTAAAGTGTCAGATGTCATTGTGAATGATCTTAGTCAAATAGCTGCATCTGCAAAGAGCGGGGAGTCAGGTAATGGAAATAATGCCCTTTATTTATCCATGATAAAAGACGTTCAAATCACGAACAGGTTAGCTCCTCTGCCGAGTGGAAACGGAGCGACGGTGAGCGTGCCCATTATTGGCGGAACGGTACAAACATTTTATCAAGGATTGATTGGCAAAATAGGGGTTGATGGACAGCAAGCGGAGAGAATGAAAACGAACGCTGAGACGCTTGCTGCTTATGTGGATAATAACCGTCAATCAGTTAGTTCTGTTTCCTTGGATGAAGAAATGACCAATATGATTAAATTTCAGCATGCGTATAATGCCGCTGCCCGCATGATTACAACAATTGATGAAATGCTCGATAAAATCATTAATAATATGGGTGTGTCTGGAAGGTAGGTGAACGATAGATGAGAGTGACACAATTTATGCTGGCCAATAATATGCTTCGCAACTTATCAAACAGTTATGACCGGCTTGGAAAATATCAAGAACAATTGACAACAGGAAAGAAGATTACTCGTCCTTCAGATGACCCGGTCGTGGCAATGAAGGGAATAGCCTACCGAGAAGAGTTGGCGCGTGTCAAGCAATATCAACGCAATATTGGAGAAGTTCGCAACTGGATTGATAGCGCAGATGATGCATTAGATAAAGTCGGGCTCGCTTTACAGCGCATTCAAGAACTTGTTGTTCAAGCATCGACTGACACAGCTACCCCAGAAGATCGCAAAAAAATCGCTGATGAAATTGATCAGATTCAAAAGCACGTGGTTGATATCGCCAATACGAAAATCGGGGATAAATATATTTTTAACGGAGCTGATACGAAAAATCCGTTATTTATCGGCTACCCAGGGCAACCGGGCTTTGCAGTCAACGGCAATCAAGGCGATGTGGAGATTGAGGTGTTTGGCGGGATTAAGTTAGATGTCAATATTGACGGGAAAACATTGTTTACCGGGATGATCGGGATGCTGGATCAATTAAAAACGGCTTTGAATGATCCAAGCAGCAACGGAAAAGCGATTGAAGGTTATTTAAGCCGGATTGAAACGCAACAAAACGCTTTGTTATCGGCCCGTTCGGAGCTTGGTGCCAAACAAAATCGAGTGGAAATGATGGAAAACCGCTTAGCCACTCAAGAAGAAATCGCGACAAAATTAATGTCCAACAATGAAGATATCGAATACGAAAAAGCGATTACCGACTTGATTACCCAAGAGAGCGTGCATCGCGCTGCTTTAAGTGTGGGCGCCCGCATCATTCAGCCTACATTGGTTGATTTTCTCCGTTAACAAACGGAAAGGGTGAGCAAACATGAATTTCCCGCAAATACAAATTCACACTACAAAAGCGATTCTTGGTTTACACATGGAAAAGCCGATCCAGCACATCGAGCAGCCGAAAGCCGACTTGTCCATTGAACAGAAACCGGCAACGCTCACAATCGACTCTCAACCGGCCCGGTTGACGATTGATCAGTCAAAAGCATGGAGAGATATGGGGCTGCTTGATCCATTTGATTCTACAAGAAAGTTTGCAGAGGAAGGCCGCGAAGCGTTGTTGGAAGGCATTGCCCGCCGCGCGCAGGAAGGAGACCAGCTCATGAAGATTGAAAATAGAGGCAATGCCATTGCAGCGATGGCGGCTGAAAAAGGCTTCCATCCTTATAAACAACTTGGAATAACATTTATTCCATCTGTTCATAGTGTAGATATTGGCTATCAACCAAGTTATTTGGATATGAAAATCGATGCAAATAAGCCAATCATTAAGGCAAACGTAAATAGACCGATTCATGAATACAAGCCGGGGAACGTCTCTGCCTATATGATTCAATACCCAACTATCAAAATGGATGTGAAATATTAACAAAAAGCGGTACTGATGATGTACCGCTTTTTTTGCGAAAATGAGAAAGGAGCTTTTTGCTATGAAAATAACATCAAAATTTTTCGGGGAAATTGAAATAAATGAAGAACAAATTATCCATTTTCCCAACGGGATCCCTGGATTTGAAGAAGAAAAACAATTTGTCATTTTGCCATTAGAAGAACAATCGCCGTTTGCGATTTTGCAGTCGATTCATCACGGCCATGTCGGCTTTGTCATTGCTTATCCATTCTCTTTCTACCCCGATTATGCGTTTGATTTAACAGAAGAAGATATTGAAAAGCTGAAATTGAATTCTCCTGATGATTGCTTGACATATACGATGATGACGCTAAAAGAGCCGTTTGCTCATTCCACCATTAACTTAAAAGCGCCAATCGTTATTAACGTGAAAGAAAAAATAGGAAAGCAGCTCATTCTTCATGACAGCGTCTATCCGATCCGTTTTCCGTTGTCCGAGGTGAGCGGGAAGGAGGGAAAATAATGCTTGTTCTCACCCGCAAGAAAAATGAATCGATCATGATTGGCGATTCAATCGAGATTAAAGTGCTTGCCATCGAAGGAGAACAAATCAAACTCGGCATTATTGCACCAAAGCATATCGACATTTACAGAAAAGAGATCTATGCAGCGATCCAAAAAGAAAACAAGCTGGCGGCCAATGTTCAAGCAATTTTGCTGCAACAACTAAAAAATAATAAAAAAACCACTAAACATTCCATAAATGTTTCCGATATTAAAAATGTAGACAGGGAACAATAAGCGGCCGCCCCTGTCAAATTTCTACAAGGATGTAGAAAAAACGATTCAAGGAGGAAGGAACATGAGAATCCAACACAACATCTCTGCGTTAAACACGTATCGCCAACTGTCATTCAACAACACGCAAGCGGCGAAAAACTTGGAAAAACTGTCTTCGGGTTACCGCATCAACCGCGCTGGTGACGATGCAGCAGGCCTTGCCATCTCTGAAAAAATGCGCGGCCAAATCCGCGGTCTGGAAATGGCATCAAAAAACGCGCAAGACGGCATCTCGTTGATCCAAACCGCTGAAGGTGCGTTAAACGAGACACATGCGATCCTTCAACGCATGCGCGAACTTGCCGTTCAGGCCGCAAACGATACGAACGTAAGTGCTGACCGTAGTGCAATCCAAGCGGAGATTAGTGCTCTTTCATTGGAAATTACTCGTATCGCCAATAACACGGAATTCAACACGCAAAAACTTCTGAATGGTAGCTTTTCGGCGAAAATGTTCCAAATCGGGGCAAATAGCGGCCAATCGATCACATTATCAATTGCCAATATGGGTGCAGCTGCGCTCTCGGTAAACGGGTTAAGCGTAACGAAGGCATCAAGCGCAAATGCCGCGATTTCGAAAATTAACAATGCAATTGAAAAAGTGTCGAGAGAACGCTCGAAGCTTGGGGCTGTTCAAAATCGTCTGGAGCATACGATCAACAACCTCGGGGCAACGGCGGAAAATCTGTCTGCTGCTGAATCCCGTATTCGCGACGTTGATTATGCCTTAGCTGCATAAGCGGCGACAGGCACAGTCGTCCTAGCTGGAAACGGCTAGGAGTATGACCGGGTGAATTGCTGGAACCCCCTTAGAGCCTTTGGCGCCACAACGGAGCTGGAAACGGCAGACGTGATGGCCGGAAAAGCCAAAGGATTGGGCAACCAGCAGCCAAGCTCCTGTCCCGAAAGGGTGGAGAAGGTTCAACGACTAGGGCATACCACCTAAGGCGCATTCGCTATGGTGATGAAGTCCGTAGGGGAGCGGAATTTCCATCGTTCTGAATTCCCCGAAGTGCCCGGCCCCTCACTAGCGGTAAGCTAGCGGGTGAAGAGATAGTCTAGTCATTTGCGAAAGCAAATGTTCGCACGATGGCGAAAGAAATGATGGAATTCACGAAAAACAACATCTTAATGCAAGCGGCGCAAGCGATGTTGGCTCAGGCCAATCAGCAGCCGCAAGGAGTGCTTCAATTACTCCGATAATTGTCGTCAAGGAAAAGAGGAGTGTCCCACAAGGATTGGGAAACTCCTCTTTCGTTGCTATATACACGTATGGACTGCTTTTGTCGCACGATACATTGCGCCAATCCTGAAAACACGAGTTAAGAAAAAGGGTTCCCTCGTCCTCAGAATTCATTTCCAAAGACAGGTGTTCCAATAGATCGTTCATCCGTATGCACTTGCTTTTTTTCAGTTTCACTTCGCCCCCTTCGCTCTAAGAAGCTGGTGACGTAATCGCGGCTGCGGCCTTACAATGTCATTTCTCAATGAGAAAAACCTGTTTTTCACGTATTCTCCCATTGATGAAGAGGATCAGCGTTTTTTCACCGGCCTTCTAACCGTTTCACCGTTCACTGCACGTGTTGCCAATCCCAGTCGACTATCTCCTGAACATACGTGAATTCGAAAAAATGTGCCAAGGTATGTTCATCTTTCTGATGGTGACGAACTTTTTTGCCCTAGAAGTTGATCTTGAAGACAGACACCCTTTTGACTCAACCTCCTTTTCATCGCCATCAGCTTGACAATTTCCATAAAAAGTTTGTCTTTGCACGTATTTAAGAAAAGAAAGAAACAGCCGATAATATAAGTGAGGTGCTAATGATGGACAACAAGCTGAAAAAGTACGAAATCATCGAGGAAACTGCTAAAAGCGGACAGCGGATTTATAAAGTCAACAACTATTATCTGCACAGCAAGTATGATCCGATTCGAGAAGCTGCCCAATTTGCCGAACGCCATTATAAAAAGAATTATCTTCATATTTTGTTCGGCGTCGGTTCAGGATATATTGCAAAAGCGCTAAGTGAAAAAATGACAGAGGAAGAATTTCTCATTGTCGTTGAGCCCATCGAGTGGATCGCTGATCACCATTTGGAAGAAAACGGCCAAGTCGAGCGGTGCATTTTGATGAAAGGGAGCGATCAAGAGCTTTTTGATCATATTTACGAAGCGCTTAGAAATACATTCGGTAATCGAGTTGCTGTGATTTGTTCTCCTAATTATGACAAAATTTGTCCAAGTGACTATCATGCCCTATTAAAAACAGTCAAAGATCGCATTTACATACACCAAGTCCATACCAATACGCTCAAATGCTATTCGAAGGAATGGCAAAAGAATTTTACCTTGAATTTGTTTTATGCACATGATGATGTGCCATTACAATGTTTGAAACAATTTTATAACGTGCCAGTGGTTGTTGCTTCTGGCGGTCCGTCACTGACAAAGCAAATCCCTTTATTAAAAAAGGTGAGAAATCATATTTTGCTCATTTCCTCTGGATCGACAATTAATTCTTTGCTTCAATACGATCTTGAACCTGACTTTGTCGTGACAATTGATGGAGGCATCAACAACTACAGGCATTTTGAAGCCATAGAGCTGAAACAAGCAAGCATCATATATTCCTTATCGAATCATGAAAAAATCAGAGAGAAGTTCAAGCGAAGATCATTTGTTTTTATCCCCAGCCTCGATGAGCGTTTAACACAATATGCACAAAAATTAGTAAATAAAAAAATAGATGATGTATTAGGAGGCGCCTCCGTCGCGGTTTTTGCTTTACATATAGCTTATATGATTTCAAATGGGCCTATTGCTTTGATCGGTCAGGATTTGGCCTATACCGATAACAAAACTCATGCAGAAAACAATAGGAATTTCATGGAAATAAACGAAGCCTATATAAAAGAAAGACGAATGTTCCATATCAAGGGGTATTATGGCGATCAAGTTTTAACAGATTATGCTTTCTTAACCATGAAGCATAATTTTGAAAAGCTCCTACAAACGTTGTCGCATCCTGAGAGGATCTACAATTGCACCGAAGGCGGAGCGAAGCTAGATGGCTACCAGCAACTTTCTTTTCGAGAGTTTTGCAATAAGTATGTAGACATAACTACAAAGGTACCAATGTTTGCTATCGATGCATACCCGCATAGGGATCTTCAAGCATGGAGAGAGTTTCTTGTTCGGGTTGAACAGGAAATAAAGCTGCATGATAAAGTGCGCCGTCTTGCCGAAGAAGCTTTGTTGTTGTTAAAAAGCAATGGTTTTGATACGCGGTTTGATGCTAAAATAGTAAAGAAGCTAGACAAGATTGATCAACAGCTAAAAACGATCTTCGATGAAGGAATCATGGCGTTCATTACTCAACCTATCGTTGTCGATACGTTTACCAATTACTTGCCGAAAGAAAATGAAACAGAACAAGAAATGTATCAACGAGTATACACTCGCTCCATGGACTTGTATTCACGTTTGCAAGAAGCTGCCCTTGATTCAAAAGCTCATTTTATGCAACTAAAAGAGAAAATCAAAAGTCAAATTCATTCGATGGATAAGAGGGAGAAAGATGACGGATCTCATTTACGAAACTCAACATAGCTTCTATCAATATATTGAGCGTGTGGCGGCAGGAACGCAAATGATCGCTGACTATTTGCGCGAAGATAAAGTGGGAGAAGCGATGCAGCTGATCACACAGTTTAGCGAAGGAGTTGTTTGGCTGACAAAGGTCATGGCATTGATGCAGCAGCATCAATATGATATTCGTATCAATCCGAACCAAATTAACGAATTTTTGCTTGAAATCAATGATGGCTTGGAACGCCAAGACTATATCATTGTTGCTGACATGTTTGAATATGAAATCAAGCCTTTTTTTGAAGAGGCAGCGAAAGAACGATTTTATCAGAAGGAAGAGGAAAATTGACTGTTCCAGACCGCAATCTTGCTGCAATCAATAACACAGTAGCTGAAACGCCGATTGAGGTGGAGATTCATCCATCCAAAAAAGGGCCGCCAACAATGAAAGTGAACGGCCATTACTTGTATAGTCGCTACGATCCATGGAAAGAGGCCGAGCGTTTTATCGAGTCGCAAATCGACAGAGACACCAATCACTACTGTCTTTTTGGGCTTGGGCTCGGATACCATGTGCAAAAATTGCTGGAAAAAGAGCCGAATAAACAGATAGTCGTTTTGGAGCCTTCTTTGTCTATTCTCCAAAAAGTGGCTGAACATACGGATTTATCCTATATATTTTCGCATCCGAATGTGGAAATTTTCTTCCTTGACCAAGAACAAACTGTGATTCGTACATTGAATGAGTTGGCGAAGCAGCACACTAGATGGATTATACCGAATGCTTGGTTAAAAGCCTTGCCGCCAACCTATCCGTTAAAATGGTTTTTCGAAGAAATAAAAATTCAAGACATGTCCTTTCAGCGATTTTCAGCTTTAATGGAGCGTAATTTCAAAGAAAATGTAAAATGTATGGATCCAAATGTAGGAAAACTGTTCGCTAAATTTAATGATCAAAAAGCGGTATTGGTATCGGCCGGCCCTTCACTAGATGAAGTGGTCCATTCTTTACAAAAGCTGCAGAACAAATATTTTATTTTATCAGTTGGCTCGGCTTTTCAGGTTCTTAAAGCAAACCGCATTGCTCCCGATGCTGTGATAATCACAGATCCGCAAGAATTTGTCTGCCAACAATTAGAGGGCTTGGACGATACATTGACGTTACTGTATTTGTCCACCGCCTGTCATTTCGCTGTAGCAAATCATAAAGGACCGAGAATGATCGCATTTCAAAAAGGGTATCTTCAAGCCGAGCGTTATGCTCGCCAAAAACATTTTCCTCTCGTCGATACCGGGGGATCTGTGGCGACAGCAGCGCTTGATCTATTAATCAAAATGGGATTCTCTGAAATTGTGTTGGCGGGGCAAGATTTGGCTTACGGCAAAAACAAAAGTCATGCTTTACATTCGACATCAGGGATAGATGTAGCATCAAACGAAAACTTGCTGTCTGTGCAAGCGAATGATGGAACAATTGTGAAAACGACGACCATTTTATCGATTTATCGAAGATGGTTTGAACGAAAAGTCGCCGAAACGCAGCATGTAACTTTTCAAAACACAGCAGAAAAAGGTGCTGTTATTCAAGGAGTACCTTTCGTTCATATCTCTCAAATTGTGTCACAGTCCGAATATCTTATGACATGCAATTTTAAAGAAAAACTGCAACGCATCATCAACCAATGCTAAAATTCACTTTACTTCAAAGGAGCTTATGCGATGGAGTTTTGGCGGAATCAAACAGTCCTTGTTACCGGAGGAACTGGATCATTCGGAAAAAAATTTGTAAAAAAAATACTAGACTATGATGTAAAAAAGGTGATTGTATTTAGCCGTGATGAATTAAAACAATATGAAATGGCACAGGAATGTACGGATCCACGAATTCGCTTCTTTATTGGTGACGTGCGAGATAAAGATCGTCTATATCGCGCATTTGATGGCGTCGATTATGTTGTTCATGCCGCAGCGATGAAGCAAGTGCCTGCATGTGAATACAATCCGTTTGAAGCGGTAAAAACCAACATTTACGGTGCGCAAAACGTGATTGAAGCGGCGATTGACCGTGGAGTAAAACGGGTCATTGCATTAAGTACCGACAAGGCTGCGGCCCCCATCAATTTATACGGTGCGACAAAACTAGCGTCCGATAAACTATTTGTAGCGGCCAACTCTTATGTCGGCGGAAAGGAAACGCGGTTTGCCGTAGTGCGCTATGGAAATGTAGTTGGGAGCCGTGGAAGCGTCGTTCCATTTTTTAAAAAAATGGCAGCTGAAGGCAAGAAACTGCCAATCACAGATGAACGGATGACTCGCTTCTGGATTACGCTTGACCAAGGTGTTCAGTTTGTCATTGATTCCCTTGCAAGGATGAAAGGCGGGGAAATTTTCGTTCCGAAAATCCCTAGCATGAAAGTGATAGATCTTGCAAAAGCAATCGCACCGGAAGCAGAAATTGAAATCATCGGCATCCGCCCGGGCGAAAAGCTTCATGAAACGATGATTACCGAAGATGATGCCAGACATACAGTTGAGTTTGATAATTATTATGTCATTATCCCTGAGTTTCCGTGGTGTCCACAAGAATATGAAAAATATGGAATATATTTACCGGAAGGATTTAAATATACAAGTGATACGAATACGGAATGGTTGACGGTGGAGGAGTTACGTATGTTAGTGGAAGAAGTATGATTGTTTTTCTAGTTTAAAAGAGAACATCACTATAATAAGTTGCCATTTTGTTTCACATAGAATTATTGGATCTTATTTCCACGGCGCCAGATTGTCGGGTGATAAAGACGGAACATGGAGATCGGAAATTCTTTTTTACAACATAATAATATGAGATTTAGCGAAAAAGTTATTGAAGACAAGCGGAGAAATTTTTTGGGGCCAGTGATGGAGAAAAGCATATGGATTTTTTGAGAAAAGTCCCATGGAAAGCGGATCTGCTCCTCCACCCGGGGATGAAAATCGCCGCTTGTCGGCGTGGGATTTTCACAGAAAGTGCGGTGGAGTTTTTGTCGAAGGAAGTGAGCGGAAATTATGAAAAGGTATAATAAGGGTTTAAATGTTGGTGTAGTCGGTCTTGGACAAATGGGGAAGAATCATGTAAGGGTACTATCACAAATAGGTGTATTGAATGTGGTTTACGATATTTCTCAACGTTTAACGCAAAAAGTTGCAGAGCAATATAATGTTATACCGGCTACATCAATGGATGAATTAATCGGGCTATCTGATGCGGTTTTTGTAGTAACTCCAACTTCAACTCATTTTGATTTAGCAAAACAAGCTCTAATGCAGAATAAGCATGTTTTTATTGAAAAACCTATTACTCTTACCGTTAAAGAGGCTAGGGAACTAATTGGGTTGGCTCAACAAAATAAGAAAATATTGCAGGTAGGTCATATAGAGCGTTTTAATCCTGTTGTGATGGAATTAAAAAAAATTATTCAAAATGATCAAGTTATTAGTGTTGATATAAAGCGATTAAGTAGTTACGATGTTAGAATCAAAGATACAGATGTTATTTTTGATTTGATGATCCATGACATTGATTTACTTTATTATCTATTTAACGAAGAGATTTTCATTAAAGGTGTTTTAAAGAAAAGTATTCATCGACCAGAATCGGCTGACCATGTTTGTGTTTTAGCGGAAACTATGTCTGGGATTATGATTGCTGTGACTTCAAGTAGGGTAACAGAAGAAAAGATACGCTCGATTTCAATTACTACTTTAAGATCTTATATCTATGCAGATTATTTAACTAGAAATATCTATATTCATCGTAGAACAAACTTACAGACACAGTTTGGAGAAGCAACATATAGACAGGAGAACATTGTAGAGAAAGTTTATGTTCCGAATCATGAGCCTCTATATCTGCAAAATTATCGTTTTGTTGAAGCTGTTGTTAGTGAGTCAGATCCACTAGTTTCAGGATGGGATGGACTTAGAGCGATACAGTTGGCTCAACAAATACAAGGTTATAATTAAATACTTGTATTAGGTAGGGTGTTTGAGAGTGAAAAAACCTATAATTTCTGTTATTATGCCAGTTTACAATGGAGAGAAATACTTAGCTGAAGCTATTGATAGCGTTCTATCTCAAACTTTCGATGGTTTTGAATTCATTGTTGTAAATGACGGTAGTACAGATCGAACAGCAAAGATTCTGGAAAAATATAAAAATGAGTATCCTTGGGTAAAAATCGTAAATCTTGAATCAAACAGAGGAATTTCCAAGGCTATAAATATTGGATTAGCTTATGCAAACGCTGAGTATGTCTGTTTTGTTGCTGCTGATGATATTCAATATCCAAATCGGTTGGAAGATTCGTATCGAGAAATGGTGTTAAAGAATTTAGATATTTTATTATTTGAGTTTGATATGATTGATCATACAGGAAAACCCTTGGGTAGGTCTATGAGAATTCCTCATTTTTTGACAGGAGACAACATTTTGTTAGAAGAATTTAAACGAAATTATTTTTTCTCCGGCGCTTGTTTGATAAAGTTTGACTCCAAAATTTTATTTGATACAAATTTGAGGACTTCAGAAGATTATGATTGGTTTTTGCGCATGTTAATGGCTGATAAAAAGGTGGGGTTTTTGCGAAAAAGCTTACTACAGGTTAGGGTTCACAAGGGAAGCTTATCTTCCAATCATTTTTATTCATATGAAGCAACCAAATATATATTAAATAAATATGATTTTGATAGTTTATTTCAGTTTTTTAAAACTCGTGGTTTTCGTGAAGGAGAAATTCGTTTAACATTCGCAATTATGTGCATTACTAAAGAAGAACCTTATAGTGGTCTGGATTTTATGGCAAAAATTCAATTGGAACATTTAAATGATTACGAATTATTTTGTAAATATTTCTATGAAGGTGTTTTATATGGAATGGTAGATCGATGGGACTCTGCATATGAATGCTTTAATATGTCTCGTAAAATGAAATATAAAAATGCTGCAGTATATAATAACTTAGCAGTTGCAACTTACTGGGTTAATAGGGATACTTCCTTGGTTAAAAAACTTTTACAAGAAGCTTTGTTATATCAACCTCAATATTTTGATGCTTCTGAAAATCTTCGGATTATTAATAACGCTGAAGAAATTAAACAACTTCAGTTTACTAAGCGTTTGTTGAGGGATCAAATCATACAAGGAGATAAAGAGTTAATTAAATAACTGTACTGTAGATGAGCAAATTTTCTAACATAAATTTACAACCAAACAAAAAAGGAGACATGAACCCAGCTCCTTGAGTAAAATAGATGTGCTCAAACTACCCACAAGGAGGTTCATGTCTTAGGAATCGATGAGCACATCATCAACGAATCCACAAGTTTTTCATGACGTTAGGGTTGGCGCTTGATTTCTCGAAGCCGGTCATCAAGCATCTCGTTCATCTTGTCGACGCCCTGTACCAAGGGATGTTCGGGGACATTGACGGATGTCGGGTACTGGAGTTTTCACCGTAATCATCGAACCACGCTCAGCCCTTTTTTCACGAGAAGCCCTTGGGATGAAGAGGCGTTGCTTCGCAAACTCCAGCCATGGATCCTTCAGCGCATCCAGCGAATCGCCAAACAGGGAATCAACCCCTTTTTGTTTCGATGGATGATCCCATTTGCCAAAAAACAAAGCCTTCGTCACGGGCTGCCCGCGCCATTCAAGGGTGTGACTGGCATTTCTCTCACAACGATCACCCATCCGTCTGGGGGCATTCGCTTGTTTGGCGGATGGTGCACACGTTCACGCAAGCGTTTCCGTTCGCGTTTCGTCGATAAGGCGGCGGGAAGAAGCAAGATCGACCTAGTGATCGAGAGGCTTTCCTCGCTCAAGGGAAGCAGGCTCGACCGATGTATGTGTGGTACCCGTTCCAAATGCCTAGGGAAGCCTGTCTGAAACAAGGATTCCATGTCATCGCGATGCTCAAGACGAACCGGATTCTCTACCCGAAAGGCATCGCCGTTCAAGCGAAGGAGTTCGCTCGCTATATCGCGCCCAACGACACCCGCCTCGTCACGGTGGGGAACGAGCTTGATCGTGTCTACCGCTACGAAGGCGCGCTCAACGGTCTTGATGACGCGGTGGTGCTGCTGGCTTGGAAGGCGGATCAACCGATGACGCCGGATCATTTCCATGTTGTCTTCGACACCAACCGGGAGCTGGGTGACGAAGACATCCTGCTTGACGATGCCCAGCACTGGACGATCCGGCAGGCCAAAGACTGGCTGAAGTCAGGTGCTACCCGTGTTCGCCACGTTCGGACGGTGAAACGGGATGGGGCCGTGGTGCTATTTTCCTGCGTATCCAGCATCGCGGAATCTCAACAAGACCTCTCTTCCGGCCTAGAGCTTCTTCTGTCTTGGAAAGGACACAGCCTAGTTGAGTTCATTTGCAACACCGCTGATCAAGATATTCCTATTAATGTTATCAAAAAACAGCTTCATGTCGCCTAAGGGGTACCCTGTTTGTCTCTTAGGGCATGGAAATGACTGTAATGAAAAATGCTCATCTACAGTTGTTAAATTGATTGACCTGTAAATGATATTTTCGTTATTTGATATTCACGAGTTAATTGTATCATCTTGAGGTGACTTATGGTTTACAGTGGATACATTTTTGATCTTGACGATACCCTATATTGCGAACACGATTACGTAAAATCGGGATTTTGGGTTGTGGCAAATGAGCTCGCGAACTATCGGTCGGATATGGATATAAGTGGGATTTATCAAATGCTTATTGCTGAATGGAAAAGAAATGGTCGTGGTCGAGTGTTTGATGAAGTATGTAGACAGTTAAATATCGATATAGATGTTTCCCATTTAGTTCGTCTTTATCGCAGACATACACCTAATATTTCCTTATATGATGATGCGCAAAAATTAATTTTCTATTTAAAAGAAAAAGGAAAAAAGCTAGGGATTATTACTGATGGAGATTCAACAATGCAATGGGCCAAGGTGAAGGCGCTTCATCTAGAAAAGCTGTTTGACTATATTATTGTCACTGGTGATTTGGGGGAGGAACATTGGAAACCTAGCGAGACTCCGTATCGAAAAATGGTTGAATATTTGCATTTAGATTTTGGCGATTGTGTATATATAGGGGATAATCCAAACAAAGATTTTATTACCGCTAGAAAACTGGGAATGGGAACGGTTCGTATCGTTCGTGATGTTGGTGATCATATGCAAACGAGGCTTTCAGGAGAGTATGAGGCGGATGATTTGATTTATTCATTAACCGAATTGATTACATAAGATGCGAAAAATAAAGGGGTGGTATGTATTAATGTATTAGTAACTAGTATTTCAAAAAAAATACCGATGTTGCAAGCTATTCAGCAGGCGATGCGAAAAATGAATTCTTCTATGGCTTTAATTGGCGCCGACATAAATCCGAGTTGTATCGGTCGATATTTTGTTCATGAATTTTGGGAAATGCCTTCTTTGGAAGATGTGAAAATTGAAGAGTTTATTTTGTTTTGTAAGAAAAAAAACATTGGTTTTTTGATCCCGACAAGAGACGGTGAGCTTCTTTATTTTTCCTTTTATCGTCGATTATTGAAGGAACATGGGATTTCCGTCATGGTCTCTGAACCAGAAGCTGTCCAAACCTGTCTTGATAAGCTGCGTTTTTACAAAGTTTTAACTGAAAATGGGTTTCCAGCGATTCCGACGTCCTTATCGGTTCAAGAATTAGAATTTGATCATTATGTCGTCAAAGAACGTTACGGATCTGGAGCGAGAAGCATAGGGATCAATTTATCAAGCGAAGAGGCAGTATTGCACGCTAAGAGATTAGAAGAACCTATTTTCCAACCGTTTATTCAAGGGATGGAAATCAGTGTTGATCTTTACATCACCCGTACAGGAGACGTTAAAGGAGTAGTAGCGCGAACAAGGGACAATGTCGTAAACGGGGAATCGCAAGTAACAACAACGATAAAAAACGAAAAATTAGAACGTATGTGCGGAGATGTTGCTAAATGTTTGAAATTATATGGTCATATTGTAATGCAAGTGATCATGGATAATCAAGGAGATTTTCATATTATAGAGTGCAATAGTCGTTTTGGCGGGGCTTCTACGTTAAGCATAGAAGTCGGATTGGATAGTTTTTACTGGTTTTTTCTTGAATCGCAAGGAAAAAATTTAGATGATTATCCTTTTGTTCGTTCAGAGACCGAAAAGAGACAAATAAGGTATCCAACCGATCTGATCATCGATATTAGGGAAGGGGAGGGATAACCTTGAAAACTTTAATCATCATCCAAGCACGCATGGGGTCGTCCCGTTTGCCAGGAAAAGTATTGATGCCGCTTGGGGAGACGGTGGTGTTAGACTATGTTGTTTCCAGATGTCAGCAAGTGAAACAGGTAGATGAGGTTATTGTCGCAACCTCTGTGCTGCCGCAGGATGATGTGATTGAATCGTGGTGCAAACAGCATCACGTTCGGTGCTTCCGCGGATCGGAGGATGATGTGCTAGCGCGCTATTATGAATGCGCAAAGCCTTATCAGCCTGATTATGTGATTCGTGTGACGGCGGATTGCCCTTTTGTTGATTATGAACTTGCGGACCGAATTATTGAAGCAATGGAGGTTGAACCAGCTGATATTGTGATTGTAGAAGGAGATTTGCCGCGTGGCTTAGTCGTTGAAATGGTGTCATTTTCAGCGCTCGAATATATATATCACCATGGGAAAGAGCCGCGGCATCGCGAGCACGTGACTTATTATGCGTATGAGTTTCCCGATGAATTTCAGCGTACATATATTCAAGCGCCGAAGGAGATTCAGCATCCCCAGTTGCGCATCACACTCGATACCGAAGAAGATTATCAATTATGTAGGGCAATTGCCCACTATTTCAAAGGAGACCGATTTGTTCGTTCACGCGAGGTCGTTCGTTTTTTGCTTCATCATCCGGATGTGGCACTGATCAACGCGCATGTTCAGCAAAAGCCGGTGGTGTAAAATGCGTGGTGGTCACGAGAGAATCTTTACGACTATGCTACATGGAGCCGTTAGTTTGACAGACAACAATCTATTCTTACAAAGTGAATTTAAAGACGGAGAGGACCTTCTTTCGTATTCTTTTACTTCATATCCTTATGATAGGATACAGTCATTTTTGGACGATAAAGTAACGTTGCAAAAAATCGCTGAAAATGGGAGGAAAAAGGTGATAGAAAAGCATACTTGGTTGGCAAGAGCAAAAAAAATCATTGAGACTGTTATTTATCACAAACATTTTATGGCTTAAATAGAAATAGAGGCGAATAGGACGATGAATATTTTATTTCGTGTTGATTCGTCGTTTGTGATCGGCACCGGTCATGTGATGCGCTGTTTGACATTGGCGAGAATGCTCAAAGAAGCTGGTTGTGCTGTATATTTTGCGATGAGAGTGGGAGTAGGGGATTTTTGTGATGAGGTGGAAAGCAGAGGGTTTCCTGTGTTCCGTCTAACTTATGATGGACCATTGTCGCAAGAGATGGACGCCCAATGGACGATTGACGTAGTGCGAGGATTTCCTCAGCCGATCGATTGGTGCATTGTTGATCATTATGAGCTTGATCGCCGCTGGGAAGAAAACGTGAAAGCCTATGTTAGGCGTGTGATGGTAATTGATGATTTAGCGAACCGTCCTCATGAATGTGATATTTTGTTGGATCAAAACTATTACCGGCAGGCGCAACAGCGGTATCATGGACTTGTGCCGTCTAGTTGCCGTCTGTTTTTAGGTCCAAAATATTTGTTGTTGCGGCCAGAATTTGAGGAGGCTAGACAATCTGCACCGATTCGCAACGGACAAGTTCGGCGGCTACTCTTGTTTTTTGGCGGCAGCGATCCAACGAATGAAACGGAGAAAGTATTGCAGGCTTTGCGGGATTTGCATTTCACACCTGTGAAAGTGGATGTTGTCGTCGGTAAAGCTAATCCAAAACGTTCGAAAATCGAGGAAATGTGCCTTGAAATGAACATCAATTACCATTGTCAAATTAATGATCTCGCTGAACTCATGGCGCAGGCGGATTTATCTTGCGGAGCTGGTGGAGTGACGATGTGGGAGAGATGTTTTCTCGGTCTTCCTTCCATTGTTACCATAGTTGCTGAGAATCAAAGACAATCGGTGAAAGATACAGCTGAATACGGGGCGGTTTGGAATTTAGGTTGGTATAGGGATGTAAAAGTGATGGATTATGCCGATATATTGAATAGAGCCATATCATCACCTGATGAACTTGCATATATGAGTGAAAAAGCGTTAGAATTGTTGGGCAACAAAGTAAAATATATGGTTCATCCAGTTGTTCAAGCTATTTTGGAGGGATCACATCTTGAGTGACGGTATTCGAATAGGAGATCGTTGGATTGGTATCAATCGCAAACCATTCATCATCGCCGAAATGTCGGGCAACCATAATCAATCTTTAGAAAGGGCGTTAAAAATTGTTGATCTTGCAGCGGAAGCAGGTGTCGACGCGGTTAAACTGCAAACATACACCCCTGATACGATGACTTTAGATATTCATACAGGTGAATTTTTTATCGAAAGTGAGACGAATCTTTGGAAAGGCCAATCTTTATATAACCTGTATAAAGAAGCGTACACTCCGTGGGAATGGCATGAAGCGATCTTTGAACGTTGTAAAAAGCACGGATTGCTTGCTTTCAGCTCTCCCTTTGATGAAACGGCAGTGGATTTTTTAGAAACATTAAATGTGCCGGCTTATAAAATCGCTTCGTTTGAAAATATAGATATTCCGTTAATTAAAAAAGTGGCTGCTACAGGGAAACCGGTTATTATTTCAACAGGAATGGCTACGGTTGCAGAGCTAGATGAGGCCGTTCAAGCGGTTCGTTCACAAGGGAATAATCAAATTATATTATTGAAATGTACAAGTACGTATCCTGCGACACCAGAAAACTCGAATATTGTGACGATTCCACATATGCGACAATTATTTGGAGTTGAAGTGGGATTGTCTGATCATACGATGGGGATTGGCACTGCGGTAGCAGCGGTAGCGCTTGGAGCAACAGTCATCGAAAAACATTTCACCACTTCCCGTGTAGAAGGCGGGGTGGATGCTGCGTTTTCGCTAGAGCCTCATGAAATGAAAATGCTTGTCGAAGAAACAGAACGGGCTTGGCTCAGCCTAGGTATGATCCATTACGGTCCTACTAATGCCGAAAAGCCTTCCCTTGAACATCGGCGTTCTCTTTATATTGCAGAGGATTTAAAGGCAGGCGATCTCATTACAAAAGAGAATGTTCGCGCCATTCGGCCTGGACATGGATTGCCGCCCAAATATTATGATGTAGTTCTTGGAAAAGCGGTGAAGAAAGATGTAAAAAAAGGAACACCATTAAGCTGGGATATATTGTTGTAAATGAAGGTGGAACAATGAAAAAAAGGGAATCTTTCCTTTCCTATGGACAACAATGGATTACGGATGACGATATTGAAGCAGTCGTAGATGTGCTAAAGTCTCCCTATTTAACCCAAGGGCCAAAAATTCAAGAGTTTGAACGGAAAGTCGCTGATTATGTTGGAGCGAAGTATGCCGTGGCGTTTTCAAATGGAACGGCAGCTCTTCACGGCGCTTGTTTTGCTGCGGAGATTGGCGAGGGGGATGAAGCGATTACGACGCCGATTACATTCGCCGCTACTGCCAACGCTGTTCTTTATTGCGGGGGAAAACCTGTATTTGCAGATATTGATGATCGGACGTACAACATTGATCCGAAAGAAATACGCAAGCATATTACGCCAAATACAAAAGCGATTATTCCGGTTGATTTTACCGGGCAGCCAGCTGATATGGATGCAATCATGGAGATCGCCAATGAGTACGGCTTGATCGTCATTGAAGATGGTGCCCATTCTCTCGGGGCTGAGTATAAAGGGCGTAAAGTCGGAACGTTAGCGCATATGACGATGTTTAGCTTTCATCCTGTCAAGCCGGTGACAACAGCAGAAGGCGGAGTCATCGTAACCGATTCAGCGGAGTATTATGAAAAACTAAAACGATTTCGCTCGCACGGCATTATAAAGTATAATTTGTCACGAGATGAAGGCCCTTGGTATTATGAAATGGTAGATTTAGGGTATAACTATCGGATGACGGATCTTCAAGCGGCGTTAGGGCTTTCACAAATGGACAAGTTGGATCGTTTTATTGAAAGACGCCGCGAAATTGCCAACATGTATAATGAAGCGTTGAAAACGATGGATTCTGTTATTTTACCAAAGCAGCTTGAAGGAACTCAATCCGGCTGGCATCTGTATGTGCTTCAATTAAAATTGGATAAACTAAAACGCAGCCGCAGAGAAATTTTTGAGAGTCTTCGCGCCGAAAACATTGGTGTTCATGTACATTACATTCCGGTTTATTGGCACCCTTACTATCAAAAGTTGGGGTATCGAAGAGGGATTTGTCCAAAAGCGGAGCATTGGTATGAACAAGCATTGACACTGCCGATATTTCCAAAAATGACGGATAAAGATGTGAATGATGTCATTGAGGCGGTGAAAAGAACCATCGTGTAAGCTGTTGCCTAGGAGGCTGGTGAAAAGCCGCTGATTCTCTTCATGAATGGAGAACGTGTGAAAAACAGGACTGATGCAATAAGGTTTTTCTAGTTGAGAAACGAGAGGGCAAAGCCATATCCACGAGTAAATCACCAGCCATCTAGGTTCGCTTACAGCGAAAGGAGCATACCATGAATAAGGAATATGAATTGATCGATCAGTTGTTTGATGAACTGTTCCCTATTACTCGAAGTATAACGGGTGAAGGTGTTAGAAAGACAATTAGTATTTTAAAAAAATATATTCCATTAGAAATGTTTTCTGTTAAAACGGGTACAAAGGTATTTGATTGGGAAATACCTAAGGAATGGGTGATTAGGGAAGCATGGATTAAAGATGAAGAAGGTAATGAAATTGTAAATATGAAAAATCATAATCTACACGTTTTGAATTATAGTATTCCTGTTAATAAAAAAATGTCCTTAGAAGAATTAAAACCATTTATTCACACTATTCCTCATTTACCAGAAGCAATTCCGTATGTGACATCGTATTATAAAGAGCGCTGGGGATTTTGTATGTCCTACAATCAATTCAAAAGTTTAAAGCAAGGCATTTATCATGTATTTATAGATAGTGAACTGAAAAATGGTGAGTTAAATTATGCACATGCCATTTTGCCGGGGAAATCGGATAAGGAGATTTTAATTAGTACCTATATTTGTCATCCATCAATGGCGAATAATGAATTAAGCGGACCATTAGTAGCTGCTTTCTTGTACAACCGGTTAAAAAAATGGAAAGAAAGAAACTTTACTTATCGCTTTGTATTTGTCCCTGAAACAATTGGATCAATTGCATATTTACATCGCTTTGGAGAACATTTACGTAAACATGTTTATTCAGGCTTTGTTTTAACATGTTTGGGTGGAAAAAATTATCCTTTAAGTTTTAAAAGATCAAGAAACAAAAATGCTCCAATTAATAAAATTGTAGACTACTTGATGTCAACAGGAGAAATGGATATTGTTGTACGACCGTTTACACCAATTAACGGATCGGACGAAAGGCAATATTGTTCTCCTGGGTTTAATTTGCCGATTGGACAATTTGCTAGGATGGTTTATGGACAATATGATGGCTACCATAATTCGTTGGATACAAAAGAGGTCATGACGATTGAAAAAATAGTAGACAGCATTGATGAGATTGAACGAATCTTAAAAATCCAAGAATGGAATGGCTACTATGTGAATGTGAATCCGTTTGGGGAAGTAAAATTGGATAAACATGGCCTATATCCTGATATGAACACCCCTTTAAATCGAGATGCGTCTACTAATTTTAAAAGGGACCAACGAAAACAATTAAATGTTATACTGACTTTGCTCAATTATTCTGATGGTGAGCATTCTTTATTGGATATTGCCGAAATCTCAGGTTACTGTTTCCATGATTTTGTAGATATGATTCAGTTACTAAAAAGGAAAGGATTGTTAGAAGGTCCATATTACGAAAAAAGGAGTTTATCTGTATGAAAATAGTGCTTTTGTCGGGTTCTCATCCTCGTCATTACTATGTTGCTAATACGTTGTTAGAAAATGGGTTGCTACATGGCCACATGATTGAAGAGAGAGAGGCTTTTGTACCTGCCCCTCCAGAAGGGTTGGAACCGATTGATCGCGAAAACTTTATTCGTCATTTTCGTGAACGGGAAGAGGCAGAGTACGCTTTTTTTGGTGAACACAAAAAAGTTTTGGGTGATATTCCTACATTGGTCATTCATCAATCTGAGTTGAATGGTGAAAAGATGCTTCAATGGTTACAAGAACAACAACCCGATGTTGTACTGACGTATGGCGTACATAAAATTGATGACCATGTAATTGACAGGTTGCCTGATTATGCATGGAATATACACGGCGGGCTTTCCCCTTGGTATCGTGGAAATATAACGCTATTTTGGCCGTTTTACATGTTAAGGCCAAACTGGGCGGGAATGACGATCCATCGTTTAACGTCTAAACTGGATGGGGGAGATATTGTTCACCACTCGGTACCTAAACTCGAGTATGGAGATGGTATTCATGATGTAGCATGCAAAGCGGTGAAAAAGGTGGCGGCTGACCTTGTTGAAATATTAAAAAGGCTTCAAAGTGGCAAGGTACCTAACTACGTGCCGCAAAAATCCAACGGAAAATTATTTGTAGCAACTGATTGGACACCACAACATTTAAGGCTGATTTACCAGACTTTTCATAACGACATCGTTGATCATTATTTAGATGGAAAGTTAGGACATGTGGAGCCTAAGCTAGTCAATGCGCTAGCAGAGCAGTAAAGTGCCGTTGTGTTGGTTTGGTGGCTTGTGAGAAAGAGAAAATGTGCACTCGTCCTGTGTCTCTCATTTTCGATTTCCTAAAATCGGAATATTTCGCTGATGATAACTGATTAGGCAGCGGCAGATAAGCAGGACATTGTAAAAATGAGGGCTGTCTCGACTCGTCGTTTCAAACGACTTCTTGAGACAGCCTTGTCGTATGATTACATCAGTAATTTTAACGTTTCCTCCACATTGCGGTTCATATGAGAAATGAGAAGGTAATCCGCTTGTTGGCGAATTTTCCCGCTTATGTAGTTCATCATTTCGCGGGCGATGTTGGTGTCTCTCAACATCGATTCCGATGTGGTTAAGCTCGTTTCTTTTAACATCGTATTGTTCAGATGATGTTCAAGCGCTTCGTAATCAGCCCCGACTTTTGTTAAGTGATTTGTTACTTTTTTTAGCGCGTTGTCCACCTTTGTGATCAATTGTTCGGCCTCTGTCCGCGTTAATAGCGTTGCTCCGTTAAGCTCAAGACTAATAGTGCTTGTATCTACTATGTCAACGGTAATGGTTTGACCGGGATTGGCCCCGACTTGTAATGTTAGCGGTATGGTTTCGCCAAGAATTTTCTTTGTGTTGAACTCGAGCTTTTCTGCAGTATCATCAATGGCTTGGAGCAGCTGATCCAATTCTTTTTGACTGGCGGCGCGGTCATTCCCGTCAAGTGTATCATTGGCGTTTTGCGTTGCCAGTTCTCTCACGCGTTGTAGCAGGTGATTGACGTTCATCAGTCCTTCTTCGGCTGCCTTTAACACGGAAAGGCCGTCCTGCATGTTTCGCTGTGATTGGGCCAAACCTCTTATTTGCGCTCGCAATGTTTCTGAAATGCTTAATCCTGCCGCATCGTCACTCGCACGATAAATGTGTAACCCGGAGGACAGCTTCTCCAGTGTTTTGGTCAAATTCGTGACATTTCGCTGATAGCGGTGGGTGGAAAAGACAATCGCAGATTGGTTTTGTATTTTCATAAGTTCACCTCCATTTTCTCTAATGGTCTGTTCATTTTATATATCGACTTTTTCGCTGAAACTTTAAATATTCGCAATAGGAACCGATATAAACAGTAGCAAAAGAGTACAGGAGGAAGAGAAGGATGAAAATCGAAAATTCCTTGTCGGTGCATGATGTGTATATTCCTCACCTATCCAAGGAAGGCTCAGTTTTGATGCAAAAAATGATGGAGCAACAGAGTGAGGCTAATGACGAAGCGCCTGTATCGAAGAAAAAGGTCGAAGAAATTACTAGAAAGTTAAATGAATTTCTAGAAATTCATAGCCGCTCTCTTAAGTTTAAACTGCATGAAGAGCTAAACCAGTATTATGTGCAAGTCATTGATGATGACACCGAAACAGTGATAAGGGAAATTCCTCCGAAAAAATTGCTAGACGCGTTTTATACGATGCAAAAGTTTCTTGGCATGATTGTTGATGAAAAAATTTAAAAAGGGGTGAGTGGAATGGAAATGATGCGAGTCGGGGGTTTAGCAAGTGGAATGGATATTGATAAGCTTGTCAATGATTTGATGAAGGCAGAGCGTGCTCCTCTTAACAAATTATATCAGAAAAAACAAATTTTTGAGTGGCAGCGTGATGCATATCGTGAAATCAACAAAAAATTAGCGGATTTCGATCAATATTTATTTGATCATTTTACGTTGTCCAGTACCTTTTATCAGAAAACAGCGACGTCATCAAACGAAGCGGCTGTCAGTGTGAAAGCTTTGGGTTCATCGTATGATTCAACCAATACGATCACCGTTTCCCAATTGGCTATGGCTGCCACAGGTGTTTCGGGGGAAGTGGGAAATGCGTCTTTGGCCACCAAACTAAGCGAAAAAGGGTTAGCGGCAGAGACGAAGATCACCATCGTTGCGCTGCAAGCTAACGGAGTGTATAAAGAGGAAGAGCTAACGTTCTCCCCGAATGATACGATCGCTGATGTTGTGAAGAAGCTGAATCAATCCAGTTTAAATATCAATGCGATTTTTGATGACGGCTCCAAAAAACTTGGAATTTCTGCTCGGGCAACTGGTACATTGGACAGCACCGATGTCGATAAAGCAGAGGTTTATGTGAAAACGGCGACAGGCGATGATATTTTTGCGACGATTTTCGGTTTTGGTATCGGAAATGACCAAAACGGCAATTCTGGTGTTACTTCTTTGGCCAATGGAGGAAAAAACGCAAAATTCACATTGAACGGACTAGAAATGGAAAGGCAGTCTAATACATTTACCATTAACGGTATAGAGTACACGTTGAAAGCAGTAACTTCTACTCCTGTGACAGTTGCTTCCTCGACTGACATGGATGCCATGATCAGCAAAATTGAAGAATTTGTAAAAAAATACAATGAATTAATTGGCGCATTGAATGATAAAATCCGTGAAAAGCGTTATCGCGATTACCCGCCACTTACTGATGAACAAAAAAAGGAAATGACGGAAAAGCAAGTTGAGCTGTGGGAAGAAAAAGCGAAAAGCGGATTGCTTCGGGGAGATTCAATCATTTCAACTGGCTTGTCGCAAATGCGTCGTGATTTATACAGTAGGGTAGATGGAATCGGTAGCAATGGTATTGACACTCTTTCTGAATTAGGAATTACTACAACCAGTGAGATTTCGAACGGCGGAAAACTGGTGATTAATTATGACAAGTTGCGAAAGGCGCTCGAAAGTGATGTGGATAAGGTTGCGAAAACATTGACGCAAAATGGCGTTGTTAGCAAAGATCCAAACACTGGTCAGGTCACTTCTGATACCCGCGGCATCGTGCAACGACTTCGGGATACAATGAAAGGGATGATGACCAATATTGAAAAAAAGGCTGGGAAACCGACCTATACAGAAAATCAATATTCTCTTGGTTTGCAGCTAAGGGATGTTGAAGATCGAATCTCAGATGTTCAACGACATCTTCAGGATATTGAATCCCGGTATTGGAGACAATTCACAGCAATGGAACAAGCCATTCAAAGAGCAAATCAGCAATCAGCGTTTCTTATGGGGCAATTTGGTCGAGGGATGTAAGTGGGATATCGATGATCATTGATATAGGGAGATGCTAATAGATGACTACTCAGCAATTACATCAAGTTTATAAACAAAACAGTGTGAGCACTGCTTCACCGGGTGAACTAACATTGATGCTGTATAACGGTTGCCTGAAGTTTTTAACGAAAGCTAAGCAGGCAATGAGTGAGGAAAACGTACAAGAGCGCAATAGAAATTTGCAAAAAGCGCAAAAAATCATTCAAGAACTTATGGTGACATTAAATCAAAAATACGAAGTGGCTAAACAGATGATGGTTATGTACGAGTATATGAACCGACGGCTCATTGAAGCGAACATCAAAAACGATATTTCGATTGTTGAAGAAGTCGAAGGGTTTGTGATCGAGTTCCGTGATACATGGGAAGAGGTTATTCGTTTAACGCGCCAAAAACAGTTTAAGGGAGATCAAGTTTAATGGATTTGATCGAGCAGCTTGTCTTTTGTTCAGAACGCTTGCTGGCGGTTCTTCAGCATCCGGTGGATGAGCGTGACAAACAAGTAGCCAAAGTGGAGCACTTGTTAGCGGAAAGGGAAAAAATAATCAGCAGATTAAAAGAGCAATCATGTGAAAACGTAAGCCGGCAGAAGGCAGAGAAAATCGTAGAAATGGAACGGGATATTCAGCAAGGGCTGTTTCGGTTATACGAGAGTATAAAAGCGGATTGGGAAAGATGGCATCAGAAGAGAAGGTTGCAGCGCTCCTATCAAAATACGTTTGCATATGTTGAGACATATGACGGGCGATTCTATGATAAGAGAAAATAGGACTTCCGTTCATAATGATCATTCCGTTTGAAATGTAAACCGACACTTCTATGGCAGTCTTTCTAAGTTCGGAAAACTCCTGAAAATTTTTTGATTGGAGGCGGAGATCACAGGGTAATAAAATGATGTAAAGGGTTATTTAGTTTGTACAGAGAAGGAGTGGTCAGCGATGATGTATCACATTCGCGGGGAAAACATTGACGTCACGCCAGCTTTGCGCGACTACGTGGAGAAAAAAATTGGGAAATTGGGCCGCTACTTTGAGGGTACTGACGACGTGCATGTGCATGTCAATTTAAAAGTATATAATGATGGACAAGGAAAAATCGAAGTGACCATTCCGATGCCGCATTTGTTGCTGCGGGCTGAAGAGCGCCATAACGATATGTATGCGGCCATTGATTTAGTGGCCGATAAATTGGAGCGGCAAATTCGCAAGCATAAAACGAAAGTGAACCGGAAGCTGCGCGACCGCGAAAAAGAAATGAAGGCGACCGCTCCGGTGCCCAACGGTCCTAGCGCGGCCGAGAGCGAAGATGAATTTGAAATCGTGCGCACGAAACATTTCAGCTTAAAGCCGATGGACAGCGAGGAAGCGATTTTGCAGATGAATTTGTTAGGGCACAACTTCTTTATTTTCACGAACGCGGAAACGAACCGGACGAACATTGTTTATCGTCGCAAAGACGGCAAATACGGGCTCATTGAGGCGAATTGAACCACTCTTCTATACGCATCCCCTGCTTTTTTTGGCAGGGGATGCTATAATATGTGTGAACAGAGCAAAAAGGGGAGAACGATGGAAGAACTGCTGCGGCAAATATTGTTCAAGTTGGATAACATGGAAAAAGGATTTTTGGCGTTTCAAGAAGAAACTCGCCAACGGTTCACGGAGATTGACGAACGGTTTGCGCGAATTGATGAGCGGTTTGCGCAGATTGACGAACGGTTTGCGCGGATTGACGAATGTTTTGCTCAAATGAATGAGCGTTTTGTGCAGATCGATGGCCGTTTAGCAGAAATGAGTGGGCAAATGGGTTCACTGACGACTCGTGTTGAAGCGCTTGAAGGACGCGTCGATGAAATGAACAAGCGCATTAGCCAGCTTGAACAAGAAATGGGAGAGGTGAAAGCACGATTAGACCGTGTAGAAGCGGAGTTGGCGGAAGTGAAAGAAACGCTTCATCGCGTCGAAACACAGCTTGTGGATGATGTGCAACTATGGCTGCGCAAAATTCATGAAAAAGTAGAGGAGAAAAGTTTTGAAATTGATGCGCTGAATCGGCGCCTTCACCATGCGGAAGCGGCGATTGAGCAGCTTCAGTCCAAGGCGTGATCCCCTCTCTTGGACATGCCCCTCTCTAAGCCTGTACAACAGTTGTCACCGATCCCTGTCTAATGATATGATGAAGAAGTGAGTCCATGAAAAATAAGGAGCGTTTCCTATGCTTGGAGTCTTAAAAAATGTATTTGACCCGAACAAGCGTCAGTTGGCAAGACTGGAGAAAATCGCGGAGCAAGTCGATGCGCTCGGTCCGGAGATGGCGCGATTGTCGGATGAACAGCTGCGGCAAAAAACCGAGGAGTTTAAAGCCCGCTATCAGCAAGGCGAATCGCTCGATGACTTGCTTGTTGAGGCGTTTGCTGTTGTGCGCGAAGGAGCGAAGCGCGTCCTCGGCTTGTACCCATATAAAGTGCAAATTATGGGCGGCGTTGTCTTGCATGAAGGCGACATCGCCGAGATGAAAACCGGGGAAGGGAAAACGTTGACGGCGACGATGCCCGTCTATTTGAACGCCTTGACGGGGCGCGGCGTGCATGTCGTGACGGTCAACGAATACTTGGCGACGCGCGACGCGACGGAAATGGGCAAGCTGTACGAGTTTTTAGGCATGACCGTCGGCTTGAACTTAAGCGGCATGTCGCGCGAAGAAAAGCAGGCGGCGTACAACGCCGACATTACGTACGGAACGAACAACGAGTTTGGTTTCGACTATTTGCGCGACAACATGGTCCTCTATAAGGAGCATATTGTGCAGCGGCCGCTTTATTACGCCATCATTGACGAGGTCGACTCGATTTTGATCGATGAAGCGCGGACGCCGCTTATCATTTCCGGTACGGCGCAAAAGTCGACAAAGCTGTACGTGCAGGCGAACGCGTTTGTGCGCACGTTGCGCAAAGACGTCGATTACACATACGATGAAAAAACGAAAAGCGTCCAGCTCACTGAGGAAGGGATGAACAAAGCTGAGCGGGCGTTTGGCATCGATAACTTGTTCGATTTGAAACACGTCACGCTCAACCACCACATTCAGCTGGCGCTTAGAGCGCACGTGACGATGCAGCGCGACGTTGATTACGTCGTGCAAGACGGCAAAGTGATCATCGTCGACCCGTTCACCGGGCGTTTGATGCACGGCCGTCGCTACAGCGACGGGTTGCATCAAGCCATCGAGGCGAAGGAAGGGCTCGAGATTCAAAACGAGTCGATGACCTTAGCCACGATTACATTCCAAAACTATTTCCGCATGTATGAAAAATTGGCGGGGATGACCGGGACGGCGAAGACGGAGGAAGAGGAATTCCGCAACATTTACAACATGCGCGTCGTCGTCATCCCGACGAATCGTCCGGTCATTCGCGAAGACCGTCCGGATTTGATTTACCGAACGATGGAAGGGAAGTTCCGCGCCGTTGTTGAAGATATCGCCGCCCGCCATGCGAAAGGGCAGCCGGTGCTGGTTGGGACAGTGGCGATCGAGACATCGGAACTGCTGTCCGAGCTGCTCAAAAAACGCGGCATCCCGCACAACGTCTTAAACGCGAAAAACCATGCGAAAGAGGCGGAAATCATCGCCCAAGCCGGGCAAAAAGGCGCGGTGACGATCGCGACGAACATGGCCGGGCGCGGGACGGACATTAAGCTCGGCGAAGGGGTCAAAGAGCTCGGGGGATTGGCCGTCATTGGCACGGAGCGTCATGAAAGCCGGCGGATCGACAACCAGCTGCGCGGCCGCTCCGGACGCCAAGGCGACCCGGGGGTATCGCAGTTTTACTTGTCGCTTGAAGACGAGCTGATGCGCCGCTTCGGCTCTGAGAGCCTCATGGCCATGATGGACCGCCTTGGCATGGACGATTCGCAGCCGATTCAAAGCAAAATGGTGACGAAAGCGGTCGAGTCGGCGCAAAAACGGGTGGAAGGCAACAACTTCGACGCCCGCAAACAGCTGCTTCAATACGACGATGTGCTGCGCGAACAGCGGGAAATTATTTACCGCCAGCGCTACGAAGTGCTCGATTCCGACAACTTGCGCGGCATTGTTGAAAAGATGATCCAATCGGTGATCGAGCGCGTCGTCCACGCTCATACGCCGAAAGAAGACTTGCCGGAAGAGTGGAACCTAAAAGGGCTCGTCGATTATCTCAACGCTCATCTGCTTCCGGAAGGCGATGTGACGGAAGCCGACTTGCGGGGCAAAGAGCCGGAAGAGATGATCGAGCTCATTTGGGCGAAAGTCAAAGCGCGTTATGACGAAAAAGAAGCGCAAATTCCGCCGGAACAAATGCGCGAGTTTGAACGCGTCGTCGTCTTGCGCGCCGTTGACATGAAATGGATGAACCATATTGACGAGATGGAGCAGCTCCGCCAAGGCATCCATTTGCGCGCTTACGGGCAGGTCGATCCGCTCCGCGAATATCAAATGGAAGGGTATGCGATGTTTGAAAACATGATCGCCTCGATTGAAGAGGAAGTCGCCACCTATATCATGAAAGCGGAAATCCAGTATAATCTCGAGCGCCAGGAAGTGGCGAAAGGCGAGGCGGTTCATCCGAAGGAAGACGGTGAGGAGCCGAAGAAAAAACCGGTCCGCAAGGCGGTGCGCGTCGGCCGCAACGACCCGTGCCCGTGCGGCAGCGGGAAAAAGTATAAACATTGTTGCGGAAGAGCGGTGTGACCGTTTATAAATAATAAAGGGAGGCTCGACCTCCCTTTTCCATGGCAACGATGAATGATTGGCATACGATATTCATGATGAGGTGAGGACAACATGATCGATTTGGCGGAAATCAAACAAGAGCTCGAGAAAATGGCTAAGCGATTAGCGGAAATCAGGGGGTCTCTTTGACCTCGATGTGAAGCGGGAGCGCATTCGCGAATTAGAGGAGCAAATGGCCGCCCCCGGTTTTTGGGATGACCAGAAAGCGGCGCAGGCGGTCATTGCCGAGGTGAATGGGCTCAAGGATTTGGTTGGCGAGTTTGAGTCGCTGCAGGAACGGTTTGACAATTTGGAAGTGACGTACGAGTTGTTGAAAGAAGAACCGGACGAGGAGCTGCAGGCTGAGCTCGTGGAAGAAGCGAAAACATTGACGAAAGACTTCAGCGAGTTCGAGTTGCAGCTGCTGCTCAACGAACCGTACGACCAAAACAATGCGATTTTGGAACTTCATCCCGGCGCGGGCGGCACCGAGTCGCAAGACTGGGCGTCGATGCTGTTGCGCATGTACACGCGCTGGGCGGAGAAAAAAGGGTTCAAAGTGGAAACGCTCGACTACCTGCCGGGCGAGGAAGCGGGGATCAAAAGCGTCACGCTGCTTATCAAAGGCCGGAATGCCTACGGCTATTTAAAAGCGGAAAAAGGGGTGCACCGGCTTGTCCGCATCTCGCCGTTTGACGCCTCGGGCCGCCGGCACACGTCGTTTGTGTCATGCGAAGTCGTGCCGGAGATGGACGAAAACATCGAAATCGAGATTCGTCCGGATGAGCTGAAGATTGACACGTACCGCTCCAGCGGCGCGGGCGGACAGCACGTCAATACGACCGATTCGGCGGTGCGCATCACCCACTTGCCGACCGGGATCGTCGTCACGTGCCAATCGGAGCGGTCGCAAATCCAAAACCGCGAAAAAGCGATGAATATGTTGAAAGCGAAATTGTATCAAAAGAAACTCGAGGAGCAGCAAGCTGAACTGGCCGAGCTGCGCGGTGAGCAAAAAGAAATCGGCTGGGGGAACCAGATCCGTTCGTACGTTTTCCATCCGTATTCGCTTGTCAAAGACCATCGGACGAACGTCGAGGTTGGCAACGTGCAAGCGGTGATGGATGGGGAGATTGACGTGTTTATTGACGCGTATTTGCGCGCGAAGTTGAAGTAAAGGGCGATCATCGGATCGTCCTTTTTCGTTTCAAAAATCATTTTTCTGATTTTGACGCATCTGCATCCCCGTGGTATGCTGAAGGTAACGAAAGGCAAAAGGAGGGCGATGGCTTTGGCGGTGCGCAAACAAGTGCTTTACGAACTGATTGAACGGTTGGATGAAACGGATCATCAAACAGCGTACGATTTTTTGATGTACCTGCTTGATCGGTCCAGAAAGGAACGAATGGTATGGGAGCGGATTGACGAAACAGATGAAGAAGAAACGTTGACGGAAGAAGAGCGCCAGCAGTTGCAAAGCGATGAAGGATATATCATCGGGGGAGAAGCCAAGCGTGAATTCGGGCTACAAGTTGATTTACCATAGGGCCGCAGTCAAATTCATCGCTAGGCAAGAAAAAGAGGTTCAAGAACGGTTGGCCTCTGGGTTGCAAGGTCTGCTAGCGATCCCACCGCAGGGGGATATTAAAAAGTTGAAGGGGCAGGATGGATTATATCGGCTGCGAATCGGAACATATCGTGTATTGTTTCGTATCGATCATGAAGAACGAATCATCTATATTGAGGCGATCGGCAACCGTGGGGATGTGTATTGAGGCTTGTATTTTTTGGCTAGGGCGATCATCGGATCGTCCTTTTTCCCTTTAGCATAGTAGATCGATATCGCGTTAATCGGCTGTCATTTACTTGTCAAAACGGGCATGCTATACTCACAAAGGAAGGTGGGGAAGCATGCGGAAACGAAAAGAGAAAACCGTTTCTCCGGCGATCGAGGCGGCGTTGGAGTATGGATACGTGCTCGCTGGCGCGGCGATCGTCGCCGTGGCGTTTAACGTGTTTTTGCTGCCGAACCGGATCGCCTCGGGCGGAGTGAGCGGCATCAGCACGATTATGCATGCGCTGTTTGGCATTGAGCCGGCGTATGTCCAATGGGCGCTCAACGTCCCGCTCTTTATCGCCGGCGTCGTGTTATTAGGCCGGCAGTTTGGCGTGAAAACGTTCGTGGGGACGGTGTTTTTGCCGCTTGTGGTCTATTTGACGAAAGAGATGGAGCCGGCGACGACGAATCCGCTTCTTGGCGCGATTTTTGGCGGCATCGGTGTTGGGCTTGGCCTTGGCATTGTCTTTCGCGGTCGGGCGTCGACGGGCGGCACCGACCTAGCGGCGCAAATCATTCATAAATATACCGGGCTGTCGCTTGGGATGTGCGTCATTTTGATCGACGGTTTGATCGTGTTGACCGCGGCGTTTGTATTTGATATCGAACGGGCGCTCTATGCGCTGATTGCGCTGTATGTGACAAGCAAAACGATCGACCTCGTTCAAGTCGGACTCGGCTACTCGAAGATCGCGCTGATCATTACGAACGAAGAAGAGAAAGTGCGGCGCGCCATTTTGCACGAAATCGACCGCGGGGTGACGCGGCTGCCGGCGTACGGCGGTTACACGGAACATGAGCGCCCGGTGTTGATGTGCGTCGTTGCTCAATCGGAGTTCACGAAATTGAAACAAATCGTCCGAACCATTGATCCGACCGCATTTGTCGTTGTTGCCAACGCCGCTGAGGTGCTTGGCGAGGGATTTCAGCGTACGTAAAAGAGAAAAAATCGGTTATAATACATATGAGAAACCAATGTTTTAGGGGGAGTTCACCATGAAGTGGAAATGGGCTGCGCTGTTTCTCGGAGTTTCGCTCACCTTGGCGGCATGTGGTGGCGGAGGAGATAACGCTGAGAACAAAAACAATGGCAACAAAAGTGGAGGGGAGACGACAGCGTCCGCCGAACAAATTTTCAAACAAAACTGCGCATCCTGTCACGGGCAAGATTTGTCAGGAGGGGCTGGCCCGAACTTGCAAAAGGTAGGGAGCAAGTATTCGAAGGATCAGATTAAAGACATTATTGCCAAAGGCCGCGGCATTATGCCTGGGGGGGTGATCAAAGGCGAAGAGGCCGATAAAGTAGCCGAGTGGCTGGCCGCCAAAAAATAATCGCCGCCGAGCGAAAAAAGTGAGACGTCGCCTTGTTCGAATGCGAACAGGGCGATGTTTTTTTATGAGCGTGGAAAATCGAGGCATTCTCGCCCACCGTTTCCTCATCTCGCCGATGTAAAAGCCGGCGTGCGCTTGCAGGAGTGTGATTCTCGCTCATACTGTTTCCGTATATCGTTTCTCAAATCGAGACACCTTGTCCCATCGGTCCTTCTGTTTGCGTGTTCACTCACCGACCGAGGAGAAGAAGCGGTTTTTCACCCGTCTTCCAGAAGGGCGTTGATGGAAAAGGATCCGGCGCTCAAGCAATTGTTTTCGCATATAGGCATGGTTGCAGAACTGCGACTTTTTTCCTATCATTATTTGAAATATAAATGTAAAATTCGACAGAAGAAAATCGTGTTATAATAATCCTTGTGAAATTTTGCTAGATTCGTTCGAAACAGCTCGAGAAATGACAACAAGTGCGTCGAAAAATAGGTGATGACGATGATTGAAATGCAAGATGTATATAAAACATATCCGAACGGCGTTGTGGCATTAAACGGCGTCAATGTCCGCATCAAACAAGGAGAATTCGTCTATGTCGTTGGACCTAGTGGAGCGGGCAAATCGACGTTTATCAAAATGATGTACCGCGAGGAGAAGCCGACGAAAGGGAGCATCATGGTCAACGGAGTGAACCTCGCAAAGCTCAAAGATAACAAAGTGCCGTTGCTGCGCCGCCAAATCGGCATTGTCTTCCAAGATTTTAAGCTGCTTCCTAAACTCAATGTATATGAAAACGTCGCCTTTGCTTTGGAAGTGATTGAAGAGTCGCCGAAAGCCATTCGCAAAAAGGTGATGGAAGTCCTTGATCTCGTTGGTCTCAAGCATAAAGTCCGCTCTTATCCGAACGAATTGTCCGGCGGCGAACAACAGCGCGTCTCCATTGCCCGCTCGATCGTCAATTCTCCGAAAATTGTCATTGCCGATGAACCGACAGGAAATTTAGACCCGGAAACATCATGGGGGATTATGGAGTTGTTTGAGAAAATTAACGAACGAGGAACGACCATTGTGATGGCAACCCATAATAAGGAAATCGTCAATGCGACGCGGCGGCGTGTCATCGCCATCGAAAACGGAAAAATTGTCCGTGACGAGGCGAGGGGGGAATACGGCTATGACGCTTAACACGTTCAAGCGCCATGTTCGGGAGAGCGTCAAAAGTCTCGGCCGCAACGGCTGGATGACGTTTGCTTCTGCGAGCGCCGTCACCGTGACGCTGCTGCTCGTCGGCGTCTTTTTCACCGTTATGTTCAACATTAACTATTTTGCCAAAAAAGTAGAAAATGATGTCGAAATCCGCGTGCATATCGAGTTGACCGCCGACCGTCAAGCAAAAGACGCGTTGCGTCGGCAAATCGAAGCCATTCCCAACGTCAAAGATGTCCGTTATTCCTCGAAGGATGAAGAACTGAAGCGGCTGATCAAAAGCATGGGCGAGGAAGGGACGGCGTTCCGTCTGTTTGAGCAGCAAAACCCGCTCAGCGATGTGTATGTCGTCAAAGCCGCCCGTCCGCAAGACACGGTGAAAATCGCCAAGCAAATTGAAACGCTCCCGTCTGTTCATAAAGTGAACTACGGACAAGGAACGGTTGAAAAGCTGTTTAATGTGCTAAAAGTGATGCGCAACGTTGGGTTGGTGCTGATTGCCGGCTTGCTGTTTACGGCGATGTTTCTCATTTCCAACACGATTAAAATTACGATTTTTGCCCGCCGCCGCGAAATCGAGATTATGCGCCTCGTCGGGGCGACGAACGGGTTTATCCGCTGGCCGTTTTTCTTGGAAGGATTGTGGCTTGGCGTGCTCGGTTCGATCGTTCCGATCACGGCGTTGGCGGTCGTCTACTATAACGTCTACCATGTATACGAGCATCAGTTTGCGCTCCAGCTGTTTGAGCTTCTTCCGTTTTCCCCGTTCATCTGGCAGCTAAGCGCTTTGCTGCTGGCCATTGGCGCTGTCATCGGTGTCTGGGGAAGCGTGATGTCTGTGCGCAAGTTTTTGAAGGTATAAACAATCCAATTTAGCAGGGAGAGGGGAAGCGAGATGAAAAAGAAAAACGTAATGGCGCTCGCCGTTGCCGCGGCGCTTGGGCTCGGCGTTTTGCCGCCTGCGGCCAATGCCGTCAGCTCTCGCGATATTCAACAAAAGCGAAGCGAAATCGACGCGCTTCGCTCCAAGCGGTCGGAAGTGCAGGGGAAAATTAGTGAGTCGCAAAAAAACATCGAGTCCCTCCAGTCGCAGCAAAAACAAGTCGCCAATGACATCGCGAAGCTGAACGTCGCTATTGAGGAGACGAGCGGAAAAATCCGCAACGTCAGCGCTGACATCGACCAAACAGAGCGAGCGATTACCCAATTGAAACAAGAAATTGCCGAAATTCAGGAGCGGATTGAAAAGCGGAATGAGATTTTAAAGGAGCGGCTTCGGTCGCTGCAAGAAAGCGGTGGAGCGATCAGCTACTTGGAAGTGCTGCTGGGCGCGCAAAGCTTCAGCGACTTCATCGACCGCATGAGCGCGGTGACGACGATCATGGAAGCGGACCAGCAAATCGTCCGCGAGCAAGAGGCGGATAAAGCGCTCAAAGAGAAAAAAGAAACCGAACTGACGGAAAAGCGGAACAAGCTGCAAGCGGACTTGCAGGAGCTCAAACAGCTGCAAGCAAGCCTCGCCGGTCAGCTGGAACAGAAAAATCAATTGATGGCTGATTTAAAACAAAAAGAAGAAGAGGAACACGAACATCAGTTGGCGCTTGAAGAACAAAACGAATTGATTGCCAAGCAAGAAGCAGCCGTAAAGCAGCAGCTCGCCGAACTGGAGCGGCAAAAGCGAGCGGAAGAGGAAGCCGCGAAGCAGCGGGCACGTACATATTTATCACCATCGTTGGCTGACCAAGGATCGGGCGGCAGCGTCCCCCCGGTATCGAGCGGGGCGTTCACCCGTCCGGCCAACGGACCGATTACATCCGGTTTTGGGTACCGGTTTGGCGGCACGGACTTCCATCCGGGAGTCGATATCGGCAAGCGGGCTCCGGTCGTTCCGGTCGTTGCCGCCGCCGACGGGGTTGTGTTCCGTTCCTACTATTCTAGCAGCTACGGAAACGTCATTTTTGTCAGCCATATCATCGACGGCCAACTGTATACGACCGTTTATGCTCACCTTGAAGCGCGGCTCGTGGGCGAAGGTCAGCACGTGCAAAAAGGGCAAATCATTGGATACATGGGCAACACCGGCGATTCAACCGGCCCGCACTTGCACTTTGAACTTCACCGCGGCGAGTGGAACCCAGGCAAGACGAACGCCGTTGACCCGCGCAATTACATCGCGTTCTAATTCGCTGAAATGAAAAGGGAGGCGCAACTCGTCGATCGCTTTGCGATGGGCCAGTTGCGCATTTTTTCTTGGAGGACGGTGAATTTTGGCGATGATTTCGTCATTGGATAGCGTTGGCGCTGCTTGCAAGCTGGGAATGAGCGCCAATGAAGGCGAGGAAAATGATGATTCAGATTGACCGGGCTTCATCCCGCTATCATGCCGATTACGGTTGGCTAAAAACGTACTATAGTTTTTCGTTTGACGAGTATTGCGATCCGAACAACGTTCAATTTGGCCCGCTGCGGGGGGGAAACGACGATTTCGTCGCGCCGCTTGCTGGTTTTGGCGCTCACCCGCACATAGAGATGGAAATTGTGTCAGTTAAAGGGGTATTTGCAACATGAAGACAGCACGGGGCATAAAGCTGTGACGACGTTTGGCGGCGTGCAGCGGATGTCGGCCGGCACCGGCATCGTTCGCCGTTAAGGGCGAGCGGTGCCTCTTTTTTCCGTTCTGTATCGGTTGAGAAATCAAAAGCGAGCATGTAAACTAGTAAGAGGGATGGGCGGCATGGTATCATACTCGGTACAAGCTTGACATATGATGAAAATAAAGCCTTGGCACGGCGATAAGCGGTGCTTTTCATATATGGGACAGGGTGAGGAGGAAACGACGTGAAAAAAACGACAATGACTGCGCTAATGGCGCTGTCGATGCTCATCGGGGCAGGGGGCACGTACGTCGGCTTGCAGTGGGCCGATCGCCCGCCGGAAGGAGCGCTTTCAACGATTGTGGCCGATGAGCTGTCCAAATCCGCGGGCGATGATGAAGAAATGAAAAAAATTCGTCAAGCGTATGAGCTTATCAAAAATCGATATGTGGAAAAGGTCGATGAAGACAAACTGACGGAAGGCGCCATTCAAGGGATGATTCACACGCTCGGCGACCCGTATTCGGTGTATATGGATGCGGAAACGACCGAACAGTTCAATGAATCGCTCGATTCATCGTTTGAAGGGATCGGCGCTGAAGTCAGCATGATTGACGGCAAAGTGACGATTGTCGCCCCCATCAAAAATTCACCGGCGGAGAAAGCAGGATTGAAGCCCAATGACCAGATTTTGCGCGTCAACGGGGAAAGCTTGGAAGGGCTTGACTTGTATGAAGCGGTGTTGAAAATCCGCGGCAAAAAGGGGACGACGGTCGAGCTGGACATTTTGCGTCCTGGTGCGAAAAATGTCATGAAAGTCAAAGTCGTCCGCGATGCCATTCCTATTCAGACGGTGTACGACTCGATCAAAACGTACCAAGGCAAAAAAGCGGGCTACTTGCAAATTACGTCGTTTTCGGAAAACACGGCGGCCGATTTTAAAAAGAAATTGGCGAAGCTGGAAGCTGAACACATTGACGGCTTAATCATTGATGTGCGCGGCAATCCGGGCGGCTATTTGCAAAGTGTGGAGGAAATGTTAAAACAGCTGATTCCAAAAGGCAAACCGTATGTCCAAATCGAAGAACGCGACGGCGACCGGCAAAAATTTTACTCCGACCTAACGGCGAAAAAGCCGTACCCGATTGTCGTTCTTGTCGATCAAGGCAGCGCCTCGGCGTCGGAAATTTTGGCCGGAGCGATGAAGGAAGCGGGGGGCTATCCGCTCGTCGGCGAGACTACGTTCGGCAAAGGGACGGTGCAGCAAGCGATCCCGATGGGCGATGGAAGCAACATCAAATTGACGCTGTACAAATGGCTGACCCCGGACGGACATTGGATTCATAAAAAAGGAATCAAGCCGGACGTCGCGGTCGCTCAGCCGGACTACTTTCACGTCGCTCCGCTTCATGTGGAAAAACCGTTTCAGTATGATATGAACGATGAGCAAATCGCCAATGCGCAAAAAATGTTAAAAGGGCTTGGCTTCAACCCGGGCCGCACTGACGGCTATTTCAGCAAAGAAACGGAACAGGCGGTAAAAGCTTTCCAAAAAGCAAACAAGCTGCCGGTCACGGGCCACATCGATGACACGACAGCGCAACTGTTGCAGGCGAAAATCATAGAGGCGGTGCGCGACCCTGGCCATGACATGCAGCTCAAAAAGGCGCTGGAGGTGCTGTTTTCGTCATCGGCCCGGCGCGGGTGAGCAAGCGGGAAAACCGCTTTTCGATTTAACGTAATTTCCGACAGAAGTCTCCCACCTCAAGGGAATATACAGGGCAAAAACCAATGAGTAGGTGGGAGAGGAATGTCGGTTGGCGATCGCCGACGGATGTGGTCATCGATTGTTCGAGCGGACGCCTTCGGAGCGAGGGAAAGCGTAAAGGGGACTTGTGTGGGGCTTCCCGTTCGGTGAACGCGCACAAGTCGCTAGAAGCCTCCTCCCCAAGCGAAGCGGAGGTGACGGGTAGTTCACAGCCTTTCCGCGCTGACACGCTCCGGCCGCTTCCGGGTTGTCGTGCGGAGAGGAAAAAGGCGTTCATCGATCAATGGCTCTCGTGAGGGAAAGCGCGATGGCCGGCGTTGTCTCTTGATTCGATCACGGCTGGACGGGATGAAAAAGAGGGGGAGCGAAAAGGCGCGCCCCATATCGTGAGGCAGAACCGTATATATAGCAACGCAAGAGAAGGAGGGTGTCCCTACAAAGGATCGGGACACCCTCTTTCGTTGCTAATATAACGCACTGGCTGCTTCTGCCGCACGGGGACCGCTGTTTTCTGTTCTATAAGCGCGCCGGCGTTTTTTTCTGTTCTGCCGGAAGCGGCAGCTGGACGGTCGTTTCGATCGCAAAGCGCGGACGACGTTTTACTTCTTGGTAAATTTTACCTACATATTCACCGATCAGACCAAGGCTCATTAGCACGAGTCCGCCGATAAACCAAACGGAAATCATGAGCGACGTCCAGCCGGATTTCGCGTGTCCGAGCCATTTGCTGATGAGAGCGTACAACCCGGCCGCTCCGCTGATGAGAAAGGCGGCAAAACCGATCAAAGTAATGGCGCGAATCGGTGCGACGCTTAAGGAGGTGATGCCGTCAAAGGCGAAGGCGAGCATCTTTTTGAGCGGGTATTTCGACTGCCCGGCCCATCGCTCATGACGGTCGTAAAAGACGCATGTCGAGCGGAACCCAACAAGCGGCACCAATCCGCGCAAAAAGAGATTGACTTCTGTGTAGCGGCTCAGCTCATCGAGCGCCCGCTTGCTCATTAACCGGAAATCGGCGTGGTTGTAAATGAGCTCGATTCCGAGCGCCTGCATGAACCGATAAAAGGCTTGGGCGGTCGTACGCTTGAACCACGTGTCTGTCTTTCGGCTGCGCCGCACGCCGTAAACGATGTCGTATCCTTCGCGGTATTTTTGCACAAATTCGCGGATCGCCTCCACATCGTCTTGCAAATCGGCGTCAATGGACACGGCGCAATCGGCGTACGCGCGGACGGTGTCAAGCCCGGCGAGCAGCGCCCGCTGATGGCCGACGTTGCGCGCGAGCTTGATGCCCGCCACGAAGGGGTTTCGCTCGCTTTCTTCTTCAATGAGCGACCATGTCCGGTCGCGGCTGCCGTCATCGACAAAAACGACATGGCTGCCGATGGCGACCGCTCCTTCTTCGAGCAATTGCTCAAGCAAAGCGGTCAGCCGCCGGGTCGTTTCCGGCAACACGTCTTCTTCGTTGTAGCATGGGACGACGATGGCCAACAATGGTTTGTCCATCATGTGTTTCTTGCCTCCTTTCACTCCACTTCATACACATAAATTTTCCATACTGACTGTCGATCGGTGAACGCCCGCAAGAAGCGGAGATGGATGTCGCGGGCGTTCATGATCGGGACGGAGGAAAAAATGTACTTGCCGCCAAGCTGTTTGAATGCCTTTGTGTTGATCTCGAAATGATGGATGACTTTATGCGATCGTTTCGTGAACATATAATGTTTTCCAAGCTCTGCCGAGAACAAATAGACGCGGTTGCCCCAATGGTCAAAATAGTCTTTCAGCACCGGGTTTTTATCCAGTTCCTTGGCGATGATACGCCGAAATTGCCGCTTATATGACAGCGGGTAAAAATTGTTGTACGTATCGAGCGTATAAAACCCGTTGTATTGAGCGATGGCCGGATGCAGCCCAACGCTGGCGACGCGGTAGGAGGATACCGGCTTGCCGATATATCGTTTGATTTCTGAAAACAAATGTTCAGAATAAAATTGCTCGAACGATGGTGTGCCAGCGAGGCGATAGCGAATTTCCTCGTTGAATCCGCCAAGCAGCAGCAACTGCAACGTCAGGGCGATCGGTACGAGCCGCCGCCACGCCGCGCGCTCTTTGGCGATGATTTGCAAGGCCAAGGCAAAATCAAGGTAAATGACCATCGGCCGCAAAAAATGGAAGCGGGCGAAATTGAACGTATTCAAAAGCGAAATCCGCTCTTTGAGCGGCTGCCACCCTTTGTAAAACCAAAACGCATACCAAGTCGATAAGGCGATGTTCAACCAAAACAGCAAAAGAAAGCGCCGCTCCAATGGTCCGCGCTGTCGGCGCCAAACGAGAAAAAACGCCGCCCAAAGCACCGGCAAGATGATCGGCCCGTGAACGGTCATTACATGCGTATGGCCGAGCACATAGTTTTTTAGCGTCAGCCGCAGACAGTGGAGGAAGCTGAGCCGTGAAGAAAGAAATTCGTTTCGGCTCGTCGGTTCGCCATCGAAGACAAGCGAGTATACGAGCCGGTACTCGATGGCTAAAAACAAGCTGGTCATCAAGACAATCGCTGTGAACAATCGTTTGTTCCATTGCCTGCGGACAACGCCGTCAAACAACCACACCGCCCCCATCGCGGCGAGGAAAAAGAAAAATCCGAGCACAAAGCTGGCGTAAAACGGAAGCAAGATGATCGCAAGCCACTCTTTCCACGTCGCTTCCCCTTTGCGGATGGAAAGAAATGCCCATAGCGCCAGCGGCATGCCGAGCGTGCTCAGCATCCCGGACGGCCAAAACGGCGTCAGGGCGAAGGCGAGGGAGACGCCGACGCGAATCAGCCATGATTCCGGATTCGGCAAAAAGTGGCGGCGAAGCAGCCAATACATGCCCAAAAAAGCGAAAATACGCGTGATCGTCTGGCTGAGCGCGTACGCCACCATGGAAGGGAATAAGGCGTGCAGCCACACGATGCCGCTGAATTCCGTCCCAAAGGCGTTGCGCGGCAGGCCGTTGATCACTTGCGGGATGACGGCGTCGATGGGGCCGAACAGCTCGCCGCTCCGGACCAGCACCCGATACCAAGCAATGTTGGAATCCATGTTGTCATGGACACGAATATGGGCATGTTCCCCGAGAAGATATAGAGGGGACAGATAGGCCGCCAAGATGATCCATGCCGCGATGAGCGCCTTTCGTTCGTTCCGTTCCACGTCTGGCTTCCCTCCTTTCGAAAAGCGAAATCATCGCAACATCCGACATTATACGAAGCAATGATTAAGAAATGATAAGAAAGAGGTAAAGAAGCGGTGAAGGCCAAGCAAAAAAGCCCGCTTCAACCGGCCGAAGCCTTCGGGAGAACGATTAGAATCCACCACCGTCCCCCAAACGGAGCCGCGGTCGCTAAGCCTAAGGAGGACGGCGGGGATCAAGGTGAAAAAACAATCTATATAAGTTGCAATTTTGTTTTCCATGGCGTTGTTCGCCGTTCTTGTCACGGTGCCAACTTGTCAGGTGATAAGATGGGACATGGAGACCGGAGATTCTTATTAAGTTGCAATTTTGTTTTACAACCCGCTGATTACTCTGATATCGGCTTGTATTTAGATGAAACCTGCAACGAAGACTCGGAAATTCTTTATTGCAACTTATACAGCTTCCCCTTTTTTATCCACCTTCATGATTTGGGCCACAATCACTCGCTTTGTCCATCTTCATGCTTGACGGTGGTCACAGCAGAGAAAAAGGGGCCAGAGGGTGCCTGCAAGTTGGTTGAGCCCCCTCTTGCGCCCTCATTAGATGTGGAAGGCAGGAGCTGAACAAAGCTTTTCGATTTTGAAACACGATGTTGCGAATAGGCATTGTTCAATCCCTATCGTATGTTAGAAGGCCGGTGAAACGTGCTGATTTGCGCCCAACCGCCAGTGTTTCGACGTGTATGTTGGCAAGGTTGCTCAAATGGAGCAAGTCAGGTTGCCCATAGACTTCCTCCTTCCAACCGGCCTTTTCGATTGGCTGCTGGCTTGCGTGTTGCTCTTTCACCGCCAACGGTCAGTTGTCAGCCGCCCGCGCGGCCGGAACTGAAGCAACCGGCTAGGCGAACAGACCGATCACCCGTCCGAGGCCGCGCCGTTTTCGTTTCGGTGGTTGGGGCGGTTCGTGGGATGATGGCGGCTTGTTATTCAGCTGTTGCTCGAGCCGGGCGACGAGCTGTTCGAGCGCGGCGAGGCGGGCAGTGATTTCTTCCATTTCCCGACGGTGATGCAGCAATTGAACGGAGACGACGTCGTCGGCTTTTTGGCCGAGCTGCTGTTCGAGTTGATCAAGGCGCGAAGAGATGCGGGCGATTTCCGGTTCGAAGGATGGCTGGCGCAAAACGTCGAGCGTGGGCGACGGCGCTTCTTGTTTCGGTTGGTTGTCGGTTGGCAACGACGCTGCAACGGAAGGGTACCGCGCGGCTGCCGACCGTTCCAAGGCCGCGCCTTGTTCGAATTTGACGCGCTCCAACAAAGCGATCGTGTTTTCATCGAACAAGTAATGGCCGGCTTCATTTTTGCGCAGCGGGATGTCATACTTCCGCACCCAGCGTTGGATGGTTTTCGGCGAAACACCAAGACGGGCGGCGACATCGGTCGTTTTTATTTCCATCGTTCCACTCCTCCCTTTCTCCTTCTTGTTCTATCTTTTTTTCATTGAGGGCGCGAACTCCTTCCTGACCGACAAAACTAGTGGCGATTCGGCAAAGAAAGCCGAAAAGGACGGCATTTCGCCACGTGGGGAAAAAAGATGGCGGCAGGCATATAGGATTTGTCGCGGCCATTTGGTAGAATAAAAGGTAAAGAACGGTGAACGAAACAAGGGGGAACGTTGATGGCGACATGGGGGCTTGAATGGCTAGAAGGGATTGCGGCGGTATGGCGGCAGCCGCTCCTTTATTATGGCGCCTTGCTCGCCTTGGCCGCCGGTTGGCGGCGGGTGAAGCGCGAGCGCCGCGATTTTCACGTGCGCGTCTACAGTCCGTGGAAAGAATGGCGGGGGCTTTGGACAAGCGGATGGCTTCCGGGGGCGGTGCTGTCAGCGGTGGCGCTTGGGGCGGGCCTCGTCGTGCCGAAGGAGGTCGTTTGGACGGTGACCGCGCTCACGGTGCTGCTTGGCTTGACGATGGAAACGCGGCTATTGTCGGCGGCGTATACGCTGGGGGGGACGCTGCTTGTGCTCGCGATGGCCGAGCGCGGCAGGATGGCTGTTCCTTGGCTTCGCGATGGCGTAGAAGCAGCGCCGGTGTTGGCGCTGTGGCTGACGTTGCTGTTGGCGGCTGAAGGATGGCTCATCATTCGGACGCGAACGGAGCCCGCTTCGCCGCAGCTTTTGAAAAGCAAGCGGGGAATGACCATCGGCCGGCAATGGGTGCAGCGCCTCTGGTTTGTGCCGGTCGTGTTGCCGATGGCTGGCGGCTCGCTGCCGTCGCTTCCATGGTGGCCGTTTGCTGTCGGCGGGGAAGGGCATTCGTTTTGGCTTGTTCCGTTCCTGATCGGGTTTTCTCAGCGTCGCCATCATGTGCGGCCGCCCGAGGCGGCGCGTCGGGAAGGGCGGCTCGTGCTGCTGCTGGCCGGCGTTGTTGCCGTGTTGGCGACAGGAAGCGTATGGTATGCGCCGCTGGCGGTGGCGGCGGGAGCGGTGGCGGTCATCGGGCGTGAATGGATCGCTTTTTCTGGCCGCCGCGCCGACAGCGCTTCCCCACCCCGCTTTGCCCGTCATCCGCACGGAGTGGTCATCGTCGGGGTGCTGCCGGGGTCAAAGGCGGAAAAAATGGGGCTTTCGATTGGAGAAGTGATCTGCAAAACGAACGGGGTGCCAGTGCGGACGGAGGCGGAGTTTTACGAAGCGCTCCAGCGCAACCGCGCATTTTGCAAATTGGAAGTGATCGGCGATAACGGAGAAGTTCGCTTTGTCCAAGGGGCGCTCTATGAGGATGAACACCATGAGCTTGGGCTGCTGTTCGTCCGTGAGCGCGGCTCCTTGGCATCGGAAGCTGTTTCGTAAAGGAGAAGACAATCATGTGGTTTTTGGCGGCGCTTTTCATACCGTGTCTCTTAGTGTTGTTGTTCGCGCGGGTGACGTACAATCGATACATCGCGGTGCTGTTGACCGTTGCCCTGCTTGTAGCTTCTTATCTGAAAGGGTATACAGACCAGTTTCATGAAATCGTGGCCGATGTTGCTTCCACGATAGCCGGGTTTTTGTGGGCAGGGCGCATGCTTGAGCGCTTGAAGGAAAAATGAAGGGCGATGGCCGGCGCGCGGCTGTGATGATCACCGCTTTTCCCCGCCGGCGGACGGTGAAGCAAGCAAAGAGGGGTGGGGATGGACTCACGCAACCGCTTCTTGGAATCGTTTCTTAATGTAGAAAAACTTGTTCCATCGATCAAGGCAAACAGCGGTTTTTCATCAACCTTAACAAGGCCGGCGGAAATAGCTGTTTTTTCCGATCAATGGATGAACGTGTGAAAAGAAGCGCTGATGATACAACGTTTCTCTATTGGAGAAACGATGCTAGGAATCGGTATGTACTATTAAATCACTAGCCTCTAAAGGAGCGGACGGGGAAGAAGGAACCAGTCCGCTTTTTGGCGTTGCTAAAAAGGGCGATGATGGCCGCAAAATCGAGATGTCGGTTGCTCCGCGTCTGCGTCTCGCTGCACTGATGCCAGCGCCTCTGTCTGTTGATGGGGCGCTTCGTCTTGTTCCTTGGGACAGCGGTTTCTTCCCGAAAGTGCAGGAAAGAGGGAGCGATGGAAAACGCTGAACGGATTGGTACGAATATGAGTTCGCATTTTTGATGCGCCGATGGAGCCGATGTGGTACAATGGGGAAAGATGGTACGGAGAAGGAGGCGGAACGGTGGAGGGCCGTTTTCAACTAGTTTCATCTTATCAACCGCAAGGCGATCAACCGCAGGCGATCGCCAAGCTCGTTGACGGGTTGCGGCAGGGAGTGAAGCATCAAACGCTGCTTGGGGCGACAGGGACGGGCAAAACGTTTACGATCTCGAACGTGATTGCCCAAGTCAACAAACCAACGCTCGTCATCGCCCACAACAAAACGCTCGCTGGCCAATTGTACAGCGAGCTGAAGGAGTTTTTCCCGCACAACGCCGTCGAATATTTTGTCAGCTATTACGATTACTATCAGCCGGAAGCGTACGTGCCGCAGACGGATACGTACATTGAAAAAGACGCGAAAATCAACGATGAAATCGACAAATTGCGGCACTCGGCGACATCGGCTTTGTTTGAGCGCCGGGACGTCATCATCGTCGCCAGCGTGTCGTGCATTTACGGTTTAGGGTCGCCGGAAGAATACCGGGAGCTCGTCGTTTCATTGCGCGTCGGGATGGAAATCGAGCGCAACGCGTTGTTGCGGCGGCTCGTTGACATCCAATACGACCGCAATGATATCGACTTCCGGCGCGGCACGTTCCGCGTCCGCGGCGATGTCGTCGAAATTTTCCCCGCTTCGCGCGATGAACATTGCATTCGCGTCGAATTTTTCGGCGATGAAATCGATCGCATCCGCGAGGTGGACGCCTTGACCGGCGAGGTGCTCGGCGAGCGTGAGCACGTCGCTATTTTCCCAGCGTCGCACTTTGTCACGCGCGAGGAGAAAATGCGGCTCGCCATTCAAAACATTGAACAAGAGCTCGAGGAGCGGCTCGCCGAACTGCGCGCGCAAGGGAAGCTCTTGGAGGCGCAGCGGCTCGAGCAGCGGACGCGCTATGATCTTGAAATGATGCGCGAGATGGGCTTTTGTTCCGGCATCGAAAACTACTCGCGCCATTTGGCGCTGCGGCCGCCGGGCTCGACGCCGTACACCTTGCTTGACTATTTTCCGGACGATTTTTTGATCATCATTGATGAGTCGCACGTCACCTTGCCGCAGCTGCGCGGCATGTACAACGGCGACCGGGCGCGCAAGCAAGTGCTCGTCGACCACGGCTTTCGTCTGCCGTCGGCGCTTGACAACCGGCCGCTCACGTTTGAAGAGTTCGAGCAAAAAATCAATCAAATTATTTACGTCTCCGCGACGCCGGGGCCGTATGAGCTCGAACATAGCCCGGGCGTTGTCGAACAAATCATCCGCCCGACCGGGCTGTTGGATCCGACGATCGACGTCCGTCCGACGAACGGGCAAATCGACGATTTGATCGGCGAAATTCGCGAGCGGGTCGAGCGGAACGAGCGGACGTTGGTCACAACGTTGACGAAAAAAATGGCCGAAGACTTGACCGATTATTTGAAAGAAGCCGGCATCAAAGTCGCTTACTTGCATTCGGAAATCAAAACGCTGGAGCGCATTGAAATCATCCGCGACTTGCGGCTCGGCAAATACGATGTGCTTGTTGGCATCAACTTGCTGCGGGAAGGATTGGACATTCCGGAAGTGTCGCTTGTCGCCATTTTGGACGCCGACAAAGAAGGGTTTTTGCGCTCGGAGCGTTCGCTCATCCAGACGATCGGCCGCGCGGCGCGCAACGCGAACGGCCATGTGATCATGTACGCCGATACAGTGACGAAATCGATGGAAATCGCCATTCAAGAAACGAAGCGGCGCCGGACGATTCAGGAAGCGTACAACCAAGAGCACGGCATCGTGCCGCGCACGGTGAAAAAGGAGATTCGCGACGTCATCCGCGCGACGTATGCGGCGGAAGAGACGGAGACGTACGAGGCGAAGGCGCCGGCCAAGATGACGAAGCAGGAGCGGGAAGAGCTGATTCGAACGCTCGAGGCGGAAATGAAAGCAGCGGCCAAAGCGCTCGACTTCGAGCGGGCCGCCCAGCTGCGTGATGCCATTTTCGAGTTGAAAGCGGAAGGGTGACGGGAATGGAGAAAATTATCATCAAAGGGGCGCGCGCCCATAACTTAAAAAACATTGACGTCGAAATCCCGCGCGGCAAGCTTGTTGTGTTGACCGGGCTGTCGGGTTCGGGAAAGTCGTCGCTGGCGTTTGATACGATTTACGCGGAAGGGCAGCGGCGCTACGTCGAATCGTTGTCGGCGTACGCCCGCCAGTTTTTAGGGCAGATGGACAAGCCGGATGTCGATGCGATCGAAGGATTGTCGCCGGCCATTTCGATCGACCAAAAGACGACAAGCCGCAACCCGCGTTCCACGGTCGGCACGGTGACGGAAATTTACGACTACTTGCGGCTGTTGTTCGCCCGTATCGGCCGGCCGTTCTGCCCGACGCATGGCATCGAAATTCAATCGCAGACGATCGAGCAAATGGTCGACCGGCTGCTCGCGTACCCGGAGCGGACGAAAATGCAAATTTTGGCGCCGATCGTCTCGGGGCGAAAAGGGACGCACGCCAAGACATTGGAGGATATTCGCAAGCAAGGGTATGTGCGCGTCCGCATTGACGGCGAGATGCGCGAGTTAACGGAAGACATCGAACTGGAAAAAAACAAAAAGCATTCGATTGAGGTCGTCGTCGACCGGATTGTGATGAAAGACGGCATCGCGGCAAGGCTCGCTGACTCGTTGGAGACAGCCTTGAAGCTCGCCGACGGCAAAGTCATCGTCGATGTGATCGGCGAAGGAGAGCTCTTGTTCAGCGAAAAGCACGCTTGCCCGTATTGCGGCTTTTCGATCGGGGAGCTTGAGCCGCGCTTGTTCTCGTTCAACAGCCCGTTTGGCGCCTGCCCGGATTGCGACGGGCTCGGGGCGAAGCTCGAAGTCGATCCCGACCTTGTCATCCCGAACGATGAATTGACATTGAAGGAGCACGCCATCGCTCCGTGGGAGCCGCAAAGCTCGCAATATTACCCGCAGCTGCTCGAAGCCGTGTGCCGCCATTACGGCATCCCGATGGACGTGCCGGTGAAAGATTTGCCAAAAGAGCAGCTCGATAAAATTTTGCACGGCAGCGGCGGGGAAGTCATTCATTTTCGCTATACGAACGATTTCGGCCAAGTGCGTGAACAGTACATCGAGTTTGAAGGGGTTTTGCGCAACATCGAGCGCCGCTACCGCGAGACAAGCTCCGATTACATCCGCGAGCAGATGGAAAAGTATATGGCCGAACAGCCGTGCCCGACGTGCCAAGGCTACCGGCTGAAAAAAGAAAGCCTCGCCGTCTTGGTCAGCGGCAAGCATATCGGCGAAGTCACCGCCATGTCGGTGACCGAAGCGCTCGCCTTTTTTGACGGTCTCGAGTTGACGGAAAAAGAAGCGCAAATCGCCCGCCTCATTTTGCGTGAAATTCGCGACCGGCTCGGCTTTTTGCAAAACGTCGGCCTCGACTATTTGACGCTCAGCCGCTCGGCGGGCACGCTTTCCGGCGGCGAGGCGCAGCGCATCCGCTTGGCGACGCAAATCGGCTCGCGGCTGACCGGCGTCTTGTACGTGCTCGACGAGCCGTCGATCGGCCTGCATCAGCGCGACAACGACCGGCTGATCGCGACGTTACAAAACATGCGCGACCTCGGCAATACGCTCATTGTCGTCGAACATGACGAAGATACGATGCTCGCGGCCGACTATTTGATTGACATCGGTCCGGGGGCGGGCATCCACGGCGGCGAGGTCGTCGCGGCCGGCACGCCGGAAGAGGTGATGAACGATCCGAACTCACTCACCGGCCAATATTTATCGGGGAAAAAATTCATCCCGCTTCCGGCCGAACGGCGCCAGCCGGACGGACGGTGGCTCGAGGTGATCGGCGCCCGCGAGCACAACTTGAAAAACGTCTCGGTGAGCATCCCGCTCGGCACGTTCGTCGCCGTCACCGGGGTGTCGGGCTCGGGCAAAAGCACGCTTGTGAACGAAGTGCTTTATAAGGCGCTGGCGCAAAAGCTGCACCGGGCGAAAGCGAAACCGGGGGAACATCGCGGCATCCGCGGGCTTGAGCATCTCGACAAAGTGATTGACATCGACCAATCGCCGATCGGACGCACCCCGCGGTCGAATCCGGCCACGTACACCGGGGTGTTTGATGACATCCGCGACGTGTTTGCCGCCACGAACGAAGCGAAAGTGCGCGGCTACAAAAAAGGGCGCTTCAGCTTCAACGTCAAAGGCGGGCGCTGCGAGGCGTGCCATGGCGATGGGATCATCAAAATTGAAATGCACTTTTTGCCGGACGTGTACGTCCCGTGCGAAGTATGCCACGGCAAACGGTACAACCGCGAAACGCTTGAGGTGACGTACAAAGGAAAAAACATCGCCGACGTGCTGGACATGACGGTCGAAGATGCGCTGGACTTTTTCGCTTCAATCCCGAAAATCAAACGCAAGCTCGCGACGCTGTACGATGTCGGCCTCGGCTATATGAAGCTTGGCCAGCCGGCGACGACGCTCTCCGGCGGCGAGGCGCAGCGCGTCAAGCTCGCTGCCGAGCTGCACCGGCGCTCGAACGGTCGGACGCTCTACATTTTGGACGAGCCGACGACCGGGCTGCACGTCGACGACATCGCCCGGCTGCTTGATGTGCTTCACCGGCTCGTGGACAACGGCGATACGGTGCTCGTCATCGAACATAACTTGGACGTCATTAAAACGGCCGATTACATCATTGACCTAGGTCCGGAAGGTGGCGACCGCGGCGGGCAAATTGTCGCGGCCGGCACGCCGGAACACGTGGCCGAGGTCGAAGCTTCCTACACTGGCCGCTATTTGAAACCGATTTTGGAACGCGACCGGGCGCGCATGCAGGCGCGGTATGAGGCGGCAAAGGCGTAACGCTTTTGCCGCTTTTTTCAACCCGCGATGGAGGGAGTGGCTGCGCCGTCTTTTTTTTTCAACGGCGGGAAACTTCCCCTGATGATGATCGTATATACAAAACGAACACGTGGGAAAGGGGATTGTCAATGTCAACGAATAAAATGGTATCAGCGCTTTGTTATTTTAGCGTCTTTTTCGCGCCATTGCTTTTGCCGATCGTCGTTTATTTCGTCGTTGAGGATATGGAAGTGAAACGCCATGCGAAGCGGTCGCTCGTGTCGCATTTGATTCCGGCCGCCACCATTGTCTTGTTCATCTCCTTCGCCGCCTCGCCGCTCTTGTTTGGCCATTGGAACGAGGGGTCGTTCTTGTTTGGCAGTGGGGTCGTGTGGCTTGGCTTTCTTGTGGCCGGAGGGGTGAACCTTGTGGTTGTGATTTGGAATGTCATTAAAGGGATTCAAGTGATAAAATAGAAATGATGATGGCTGTCGGTTCAAGGCGACATAGGCGGATGATGGCGTTTCAACGCGGAAGATTACAGAAAAGATGGTGAGGCCATGCTCAATTGGTTGATCGGAGTTGTCGTAAATACGGTGTTGTTAATGGCGATTGACGGTTATTTTGATGACATTCATTTCAGCGGGGTGGGGGCGGCGTTTGTGGCCAGCCTCATTTTGGCGGTGCTTAACGCCGTCGTCCGCCCAGTCCTCATTTTATTGACGCTGCCGGTAACGGTGTTAACGCTCGGTTTGTTTTTGTTTGTGATCAACGCCATCACGCTTATGATGACGGCCGGGTTGATGGGAGATGCGTTTCAAATCGGCGGTTTTGGCACCGCGCTGCTCGCGTCGATCGTGTTGTCGTTTTTCCATTTGCTTGTGCAAAAGGCGATTATTGAGCCGCTGCGCGACCGCTCGTAACGGAAGCGCGATCGATGAAAGGGGCGCCGTCGTTTTCTGCGGCGGCGTGAATCGATCGAGACGCGGAACGGAGCGGCGCTTAGACGGTGCGTTGCGCATCGTTTCGGTTCGACGGGGGCTGAATCGGGACGGGGAAGCCGTCCCGATTTTGTTTTCGCCGTTGTTTTCCATTCAATGACGAAACGAAACGTGCTACAATGGAAAAAGATGAGGAAAGGGGAGAAAGGCCGAGTATGCCAAAAGTGCGGACGAAAGACATCATCGAACAGTTCCAGCTCGAGCTCGTCAGCGGCGCTGAGGGCATTTACCGCCCGATTACGACGAGCGACTTGTCGCGGCCGGGCATTGAGATGGCCGGCTATTTCGCTTATTATCCGGCCGAGCGCTTGCAGCTGCTTGGGCGGACCGAGCTGTCGTTTTACGAAACGTTGACGCCGGAAGAAAAACGGTCGCGGATGGAGCGGCTTTGCACCGACATTACGCCGGGGATCGTCGTTTCGCGCGGGCTTGAAGTGCCGCCCGAACTGATCGAAGCGTCCGAGCGCCAGTCGGTGCCGGTGATGCGTTCAACGATGAAAACGACCCGGCTCTCAAGCCGATTGACAAACTATTTGGAAAGCAAGCTCGCCCCTACGACCGCGGTGCATGGAGTGCTGGTCGATGTGTATGGGGTCGGTGTATTGATCACCGGCAAAAGCGGCGTCGGCAAGAGCGAGACGGCGCTGGAGCTCGTGAAGCGCGGCCACCGCTTGGTCGCCGACGATTGCGTGGAAATCCGCCAAGAAGACGAGGACACGTTGGTCGGCAGCGCGCCCGAATTGATCGAGCATTTGCTGGAAATTCGCGGGCTTGGCATCATCAATATGATGACGCTGTTCGGCGCAGGAGCGGTGCGGACGCATAAGCGCATCTCGCTCGTCATCGATTTGGAGCTGTGGGATCCGGAAAAGCAGTACGACCGGCTCGGGCTCGAGGAAGAAAAAGTAAAAATATTGGATACCGAACTGCCGAAACTGACCATTCCGGTCCGCCCCGGCCGCAACTTAGCCGTCATTGTGGAAGTGGCGGCGATGAACTTCCGGTTAAAACGCATGGGCGTCAACGCCGCTGAGGAGTTTTCGGCGCGCTTGAGCGATGCCATCGAGGATGGAGCGCCCGATTACGAGTAACGGTGGACCGCGAACGGGGACGGTGGCGGGAGACAACGGCGTTCCCCGTGATTTAAGCCGTCTTCGTGTGCATTGGAGGCATCTTGAGCGCGGCATTCGTCCTTGCCTGATACGCACCATAGGAGGTGGAAAGATGGAGTCTGCGATTCAGCCGCTTGACCGCGTGTTTTTGCACCTTGGTCCAATTACAATATATTGGTATGGCGTCATTATCGGCACCGGCGTTTTGATCGGGCTGTGGCTCGCGACGCGCGAAGGGGTGCGGCGCGGCTTGCCGAAAGAGACGTTTGTCGATTTGGTGCTGTTTGCTGTGCCGATCGCCATTGTCTGCGCGCGGACGTACTACGTGCTGTTTGAATGGAACTATTATTCAAAGCATCTTTCTGAGATTCCGAAAATCTGGGAAGGAGGCCTTGCCATTCACGGAGGGTTGATCGGGGCCGTGGCGACCGGCGCGGTGTTCGCCCGCGTGCGCGGGCTGTCGTTTTGGAAGCTTGCTGATATTGCCGCCCCGAGCATCATTTTAGGGCAGGCGATCGGGCGCTGGGGCAACTTTATGAATCAGGAGGCGCACGGCGGTCCGGTGTCGCGCGCGTTTTTGGAAAACTTACATTTGCCCGATTGGATCATCAATCAAATGTATATTGACGGCCGTTATTGGCATCCGACTTTTTTGTATGAGTCGCTTTGGAACCTCGCCGGCTTTTTTGTGCTTCTTTGGCTGCGGCGCGTCAATTTGCGGCGCGGCGAGCTGTTTTTGTCCTATTTGATTTGGTATTCGGTGGGCCGCTTCTGGATTGAAGGGATGCGCACCGACAGCTTGATGCTGGCCGGCAGTCTGCGCGCGGCCCAAGTCGTATCCGTGACGTTGATCGTGCTGTCGATCGCGCTGTGGATCGTGCGCCGGGCGAAAGGATGGGCCGAAGCAAGATATCAAGACGAGTAACCGCCCTAGTCCGTTGACGGGTGACTAGGGAAAGGGGCGGCGAAAAGGCCGCACGGCGGCATGAAGACAAGCGAAGGAGAGAGGAGATATGATCGGAACATTGCAGCGCGGCGTCATCGCCGGGTTGAAGACGTCATGGGCGCTCGGCAAAATCATTTTTCCGGTGACGCTCGTTTTGGCGTTATTGCAGCCGACGCCTTTATTTTCATGGCTGATCGACTTTGTCACTCCCCTGATGAAGTGGGTTGGCTTATCCGGCGATGCGGCCGTGCCGCTGGTGCTCGGCAATCTGCTCGGGTTGTACGCGGCGATCGGGGCGATGCTGACGATTGAGTTTACGGTGAAAGAAGTATTGATTTTGGCGATCATGCTTTCTTTTTCCCATAACTTGATCGTCGAGTCTTCCGTCGCCTCGCGCACGGGAATGAGCGTTTGGCTCATGCTCGCCGTGCGCATTGGCTTGGCCGTTGTATCCGGGTTGCTGATCGCTCATTTATGGGACGGGGGGCATGAGGCCGCCCAATACGGCTTTATAACACATGAGGCTGCACCGCCGGTCGGCTGGGGGGCGATCGCGTTGGCGGCGCTGAAAAAAGCGGCCACCGGCATCGTGCAGCTGGTCGCGATTGTTATTCCGCTAATGACGATCATTCAAGTGTTGAAAGAACGCCACTGGATTGAGACGTTTTCGCGCTGGATGGCGCCGGTGACCAAGATGCTCGGCATGAGCACGAACACGTCGCTCACGCTCGCGGCCGGCTTTGTGTTCGGCCTCGCGTATGGGGCGGGGGTGATGATTCAGGCGGCGAAAGAAGACGGCGTCTCGAAGCGCGATTTGACGTTGGCGTTTATTTTTCTCGTTTCTTGCCATGCCGTTGTCGAGGACACGCTCATTTTCGTTCCACTTGGCATCCCGGTCTGGCCGTTGTTGGTCATTCGCCTCGTTACGGCCGTGCTGTTGACGATGGCGGTCGCATTCCTTTGGCGCCGTTTTGAACACCCGATGAGAAAGGAAGCCGCATCATGACGATTCGCACGATTTTATTTGACCTTGACGGAACGTTGATTGATACGAATGAGCTGATCATCCAGTCGTTTTTGCATACGCTGGAGAAATATTATCCGGGCCGCTACGGGCGTGAGGACGTCTTGCCGTTCATCGGCCCGTCGCTGTATGAGACGTTCAGCTCGCTCGATCCGGAGCGGGTTGAGGAGATGGTGAAGACGTATCGCACGTTCAACCACGCTCGCCATGACGAATTGATCCGTGAGTTTGACACGGTGTATGAGACGATCGAAACGCTGCACCGCCATGGATTTCGCCTTGGCGTCGTAACGACGAAAATGCATGACACGGCGCTCATGGGCTTGCGAAAAACGCGGCTTGAGCCGTTTTTCTCATGCGTCATTGGTCTTGATGACGTCAGCCGCCCTAAGCCGGACCCCGAACCGATTCATAAGGCGCTTGAGGCGCTTCAGTCGAAACCGGACGAAGCGCTGATGGTCGGCGACAACTACCACGACATTTTGGCCGGCAAAAACGCCGGTGTCAAAACGGCCGGCGTCGCTTGGGCGATTAAAGGGCGCAGGTATTTGGAACAATATGAACCGGACTATATGTTGGAAAAAATGAGCGATTTGCTGGCCATTGTCGGCATCAACGAACGGAAGGAGGAAGCGTCCTCCCGGTGAGACGAACGACCAAATACCCCGTCTGCGGGGCGAACTCGCTCTGGCAATTGTACCGCACTGTCTCGTTTTGGAAAGTGCTGAAAAACGTGATCGTGATCCAAATCGGGCGCTACACGCCGTTTTTGCCGCTGAAAAACTGGCTGTACCGTACGTTTCTCGGCATGAAGATCGGCGAGCAAACGGCGCTTGCCTTTATGGTCATGCCGGATATTCTCTTCCCGGAAAAAATCCGCATCGGCCGCAACTGCGTCATCGGCTACAACACGACGATTCTTGCCCACGAATATTTAGTGGACGAATATCGCCTCGGCGATGTGGTGATCGGCGATGAGGTGATGATCGGCGCCAATTCGACCATTTTGCCCGGCGTCGTGATCGGCGACCGCGCCGTCGTCGCCGCCGGCACCATCGTCCATCAAGACGTCCCGCCCGGAGCCATGGTCGCCGGCTGCCCGATGCGCATCGTCCGCACGAACGAACCGCCTTCCGAGTAACGGGGGCGGTTTTCCATTTTGAAATAGGAAAAAATGAAAGAAACGAAAAAACAGAGAGTCTGTTTTTTGTCCCCTATAAGTTAAACCTTCCAGTCGGATTTATATAGGATCAATGATGAAAATATGAAACTTTAGGTGGCAGAACAAAAAATTGTTGATTTTATTCTTTATTTTATTTTACAATATATGCAGATATTCCTTTTTATAGAGATAAATTGATTTTTTATTACAATAATTTTTGCGATTAAAAAGACTAATAGGATCCCTTTGGCGACATGGAGCTGTTCAATGGGAATCTTTTGCATTGCGCGGTCACCAATGAACCCGACGACGTGAAATCTTTCCGCGACCAAAGAAGCTCCAGTCCAGCGGAAAGGATTTGTTGAGATTCGGCAATGTTGTACACGCAAGAGGACAGCACCACTGCTCCATACCGTTTCACCGCCCAAATGTGGCGAATCCGATAGCATAAGCTCCAGTTGATCTTTCGTCTGCTGGAAAAAGCATTTGATCGTCCCTGCAGTAAAATAAAAAACGATGTTTGGGGGGAGTTGTTTGTTAACCTTCGATATCCCAATAGTTTTCTTGTTTTTTATTCCTTTAGTTGTTTTGCTTATTAGACGAAATTATAAAAATATACCATTTTCTAAAAGTTTAATTTTTGTTATTTTTTACATCCATGTTGTTGTTGTTATTGGTATTACCTTGTTCCCCATTCCCTTCCAAAAGGAGTTGTTACATGACTTAAAAGCAAGTCATATCGAGAGCTCAATAAATTTCGTTCCCTTTTTATCTATTATTAAAATATTATCGTTACACTCAATTGGAACAGGTTTCGCACAAATTGGGGGCAACTTTTTGTTGCTACTTCCTCTAGGAATATATCTGCCACTTTTATTTTATAGAGTGAATAGCTTTAAAAGAGTATCTTTCATTGTTTGTTTATGCTCATTCATGATTGAATCTATGCAGTTTTTCATTTCTTTGATATTAAATTATCATTATAAAGCAGTAGATGTCGATGATGTGATATTGAACACATTGGGGGGACAATTTGGTTACCTCATATATCGGATCACGATTCCTTCAATTGAAAGGAATGTTGATTTATCACGTTTTACAAACAACTTGAGATTCAAGGAATAGCTTATCATTTCGTCCCGCCCGGGGCGGTGGCCGCGGGCTGCCCGATGCGCATCGTTCGCACGAACGAACCGCCTTCCGATTGAACGGGGCGGGTTTTGGTTTGGAAAAATGAGGGGCCAGAAAAAGTGAGGGAATTGTTTACCTGAGTTCGACGATCACTAGGCAAACAAAATTCCTCCCATCCCCATCACCTTCGCTTTCGTCCATTTGGCCTTCGGATCCTATTCGTTGTGAGCAAGCTGGAGATACGCTACGGTCGTTCCGTCTTTGTTTTTGCGTGTGGCTCGTCGCATGTACATGCCTATATGATAAACGATATTGGGCTTTTCATGTCTAACCTGTTTAGGTGAGAATGGGAATAACAACTTTCGGTGAAGGTGTATAAGGGAGAGTTCACAAGATGCAAAGTCAGCGAAACACGTAAAAAGCCGTCCCACAACGGGACGGCTTTTCCTTTTGGACCGCACATGCGGCGTTCAGTTAAAAAATATTTTTGGCCGCACTTGAGTTCAAGGAACTCAAAGGGCATTATTTATCGTATGCTTGTTTTCCGAATCTTATGAAAAGAAAATTTGACAGAAGTGTCAAGAACGGTTTTCTGGATCTTCTCTAAGTTTAGTGTACATCCTACAGATTTTTTCGTCAATCAGGTCCATTTGTTCGCTTGTTAATTTGAAAACGCCGTCCTTTGCTTTTTTAGGTTTGAAAATGCGAATTTTGCTTATAGGCTGCATTTGGTTTGGAATGGCCACTGCCTTTTGGTGTGAGATCGACAACACCCTGCATGGATGTCCTTGATGGCTGTCTCCGTCATGCGGGAGGACATCACGAAGTTGACATGGCGCGTCAACACTGATTTTTTAGAATGAAATATGGGGTATCTTGAGTCTAGCCTTTGATCTATATTTTACGTAAAAAGGATGCAAATATGATGATGAAGTGGTATCAACGTTCGTTTTTCCAACCACCGCCAATCGACCCGAACCGAAACGAAGAGTCATTTCGACTGCAGCCGATCGAGTTGGACAGTGATAAGCCTCCCTTTTCGACGCTTGCCCAGTTTTTCCTTACCGAGCATGTGCTGTATGATGTGCCTGAATTGGTCACGGTCATCCCGATTCCAAACCGATTTGTTGTTGATGGCGCGTTTCCTCTTGACGCTATGGCCGCAAAGGAGTAAACTACTAATAACTTCACTTCTCTACCATATTAGCAAACTAAAGTATTTTGATAAAGGGCGTGGGGACATGGCAAAAAGGCTGTTCATGTTTGAGAAACCGTTAGGCATGCGCGATACGCTGCCGTTTTTATATGAAATGAAAAAGCAGGTGCGCTCGGTGATGGCGGAAGAAATCGAGCGCTGGGGCTATGAGTTTATCGAAACGCCGACGCTTGAGTATTATGAAACGGTCGGCGCGGCGTCGGCGATCGCCGATCATCGGCTGTTTAAGCTCTTGGACCAGCAAGGGCACACGCTCGTACTGCGGCCCGATATGACGGCGCCGATCGCCCGCGTGGCGGCGTCAAGGCTGTATGAGGACGGCAACCCGCTCCGGTTGGCGTACAACGCCAACGTGTTTCGCGCCCAGCAGCGCGAAGGCGGGCGGCCAGCGGAGTTTGAGCAGATCGGCGTCGAGCTGATCGGCGATGGCACGGTGGCGGCCGACGCCGAGGTGATCAGCTTAATGGCCGCACTGCTGAAGCGCGTAGGGCTTGGCCGCTTTTCGGTGGCCATCGGCCATATCGGTTATGTCAATGCGCTCTTTTTGGAGATTTTAGGGAATGAAGAGCGGGCGAGTGTGCTGCGCCGCTTCTTATATGAAAAAAATTATGTCGGCTATCGCGAGCATGTGAAGTCGCTGCCGCTTTCGTCGATCGATCAAAAGCGGCTGTTGGATCTTCTTTCCTTGCGCGGCGGCCGCGAGGCGATCGAAGCGGCGAAAGCGCTGGCTTCGAGCGGGGAAGGGCAGCAAGCCGCCGATGAGGTGGCCTCTCTGTTTGCGGCGCTTGAGACGTATGGGGTGGCCGAGGCGGTGAAGCTCGATATGGCGTTGGTCAGCCATATGAGCTATTACACCGGCATTTTGTTTGAAGTGTACGCCGAGCAAGTGGGATTCCCGATCGGCAACGGCGGGCGGTATGATGAGTTGCTGGCGAAGTTTTCCCGCCCGGCGCCGGCGACGGGGTTTGGCCTGCGCATCGATCGGCTGATCGAGGCGGTTGGCGAGACGGATGTGCGCGAGGAGATCGAGTGCATCGTGTTCAGCCAAGAGCGGTTGGCGGAGGCGGTCGAGCTCGCCGAGGCGAAACGGGCGGAAGGGCGCCGCGTCGTCTTGCAGCATATCGCCGGCATTCGCGATATTGACGCCTACAGCCAGCGCTATCGGTCGATCGTCTATTTGCTTGGCCGAAGCGGGCGCGAGGGGCAATGAGCGTCACGACGTGGGAGAACGCGGACAACAGCCATTCAACCCGCTGGTTCGCACCTGCGGACGGGCGTGCCGCAATCTTTAAAGGGATGGCGGTTTGACGGAAGGGGCGTTAGCGAGAGCGTGGCGCTGACGCATGACGACAAGCAGGGAGGAAGACGGGATGCTGACGATTGCGATGCCGAAAGGACGCATTTTTGACGAGGCGGTCGAGCTGCTGCGCCGAGCGGATTATGCGCTGCCGCCGGAGTTTGCCGAATCGCGCAAGCTCGTCATTGATGTCACTGAGGAACAAATGCGCTTTATTTTGGCGAAACCGATGGATGTGGTGACGTATGTGGAACACGGGGTGGCGGATTTAGGCATAGCGGGAAAAGATGTCTTAATGGAGGAAGAACGAAACGTCTATGAGTTGCTCGATTTGCGCATCAGCCGCTGCCATCTGGCCGTCGCCGGGCTGCCCGGCGTCAAGATGAATGAAATCGCCCCAAGGGTGGCGACGAAATATCCGAACATCGCGTCGACGTATTTTCGCGAACAAGGCGAGCAAGTGGAAATCATCCGCCTGAACGGATCGATTGAACTCGCTCCGCTCATAGGTCTAGCCGACCGGATTGTGGACATCGTTTCCACGGGGCGGACGTTGAAAGAAAACGGGCTTGTCGAGCTTGAACGAATCGCCGAGGTGACGTCGCGCCTGATTGCCAATCCGGCTAGCTACCGGTTAAACAGCGGGGAGATCGAGCGGCTGGTCGATCGGCTCGCGGCGGTCATTCCCGAGCGGTGAGGCAAACGGAACGGTGCATAGACGAGAGACGCAAAAGACGGGGAAAGCGTCCAAAAAGCCATCGGATGGAAAGGAGAAAAGCCATGAAAATCGAACGAATCCAAGGCGGCGTCTCGCTAAGGCGGACGATTGAAAGCGGAACGGAGGAGCAGCGCCGAGCCGTGCTCGATATCATCGCCGCGGTGCGCGCCCGGGGCGATGCGGCGCTGAAAGAATATACGGAACGGTTTGACGGCGTCACGCTGGATTCGCTGCGGGTGACGGAAGCGGAAATGGAGCGCGCGCATGCGTCCATGAGCGCAGAGACGCTGGAGATCATTCGCGAAGCGGCGGCCCACATTCGCGCCTATCACGAGCGGCAAAAGCGCCAATCATGGTGGATGACGAACGAAGACGGCACGATTCTCGGGCAAAAGGTGACGCCGCTTGACGCCGTCGGGCTGTATGTGCCGGGCGGGACGGCCGCCTATCCGTCGTCCGTGCTGATGAACGTCATTCCTGCGCAAGTGGCGGGAGTGAAGCGGATTGTCATCACCTCGCCGCCAAACAAAAACGGCACGCTGCCGGCTGGGGTGCTGGCGGCGGCGTATGAACTTGGGGTGGCGGAAATTTACAAAGTCGGCGGCGCGCAGGCGATCGCGGCGCTGGCGTATGGAACGGAAACGATTCGGCCGGTCGATAAAATTTTCGGACCGGGCAACATTTATGTGGCGTTGGCGAAACGGGAAGTGTTCGGGCATGTGGCGATCGACATGATCGCCGGGCCGAGCGAAATTGTTGTGCTCGCGGATGAGACGGCCCGCCCGGATGAGATTGCGGCGGATTTGTTGTCACAGGCCGAGCATGACGTGCGGGCGTCAGCCATCTTGGTGACGCCGTCAATGAAGCTCGCCTTGGCGGTGGCGAGCGAGGTGGAACGGCAGCTTGAGACGCTGCCGCGCCGCGAGATCGCCCAAGCGGCGCTGGAAACCTACGGGGCCATTTATGTGACCGAGACGCTTGATGAGGCCGTTGAGGCGGTCAATGAGCTGGCGCCCGAGCATTTGGAAGTGATGACGGCGGATCCAATGGCGCTGTTAGGGAAACTTCGCCATGCCGGGGCGATGTTTTTTGGCCGCTTCAGCTCTGAGCCGGTCGGCGACTATTTCGCCGGGCCGAACCACGTGCTGCCAACCAACGGCACGGCCAGATTCTCAAGCGGCTTGAGCGTCGATGAGTTTGTGAAAAAATCAAGCGTGATCGTTTACAGTGAAGCCGCCTTGAAACAACATGGCGACAAAATCGCCGCGTTTGCCCGCCTCGAGGGGCTGGAGGCGCACGCGCGCGCCATTGAGATGCGGCTGAAACGAGAAAGAGGGGAACGATAATGGCGAGAGAGGCGACGATCGCAAGAACGACGAAGGAGACAAGCATTCAGCTGACGTTTTCGCTAGACGGTGAAGGGAAGACGGAGCTCGAGACCGGCGTGCCGTTTTTGACCCATATGCTTGATTTGTTTGCGAAACACGGCCAGTTTGACTTGTTTGTTGACGCGAAAGGCGATACGCATATTGACGATCACCATACGACCGAAGATATCGGCATTTGCCTCGGACAGGCGATCAAAGAAGCGCTCGGCGACAAAAAAGGAATCAAGCGGTACGGCCACGCGTTTGTGCCGATGGACGATGCGCTGGCACAAGTCGTGATTGATCTAAGCAACCGCCCGCATTTGGAATTTCGCGGCGAATTTCCGGCGGCGAAAGTCGGCACGTTCGATGTCGAGCTTGTGCATGAGTTTTTATGGAAGCTGGCGCTAGAGGCGCGGATGAACTTGCATGTCATCGTTCATTACGGGCGCAATACCCACCATATGATCGAAGCGGTGTTTAAAGCGCTCGGACGGGCGCTCGATGAAGCGACGATGGTCGACCCGCGCGTCAAAGGCGTCCCATCGACGAAAGGGATGCTCTAACCGATCGAAGGCGGCGCTTCCTGCGGGGAAAGCTTCGCGAGCGCAGGGAAGGCGTCCGGATCGAGGCGGCGCTCCCCGTGGGGAAAGGTTTCGCGAGCGCAGGGAAGGCATCCGGATCGAGGGCGGCGTTTCCTGTGGGGAAAAGTTCCACGGATGCAGGGAAGGCGACCGGATCGAGGGGGCGCTCCCCGTGGGGAAAGGTTTCGCGAGCGCAGGGAAGGCATCCGGATCGAGGCGGCGCTCCTGTGGGGAAAGCTTCGCGAGCGCAGGGAAGGTGTCCGGATCGAGGCGGCGCTTCCTATGGGAAAAGCTCCGCGGGTGCAGGGAAGGCGTCCGAATCGAGGGCGGCGCTTCCTGTGGGGAAAGCTTCGCGAGCGCAGGGAAGGTGTCCGGATCGAGGCGGCGCTTCCTATGGGAAAAGCTCCGCGGGTGCAGGGAAGGCGACCGGATGCCAAGGAGAGGTTTGCGCATGAAAGGAGCGCCGTAAAAAGGATGCCGCCATACCGTTATTGAACAAGGGGATGGGCATGGATCAGCGAAGAAAGGAATGGGATGACGATGATCGGGATCATCGACTATGGCATGGGCAACTTATACAGCGTCAGCAAAGCGCTCGAGCGGCTCGGCTGTCCGTATATCGTGAGCGGTGACAACGAGGAGCTAGCGCAGGCGTGCGGGCTCATTTTGCCCGGCGTCGGCTCGTTCCGCGATGCGATGCACATTTTGCGTGAAACCGGGCTGGCCGATTTCATCCGCGCGTCGGCTGAAAACGGCACGCCGTTGCTCGGCATTTGTTTAGGGATGCAGTTGTTGTTTGACGAAAGCGAGGAAAACGGGCCGACAAAAGGGCTCGGGCTGCTTCGCGGCCGCGTCGTCCGCTTTCCGGGCGTGACGGACGACGGCGAGCCGTACAAAGTGCCGCACATGGGCTGGAATCAGCTTCGCTTTCATCGTCCATCGCCGCTTCTTGATGGTGTCGAGGAAGGGCATGTGTATTTTGTCCATTCGTATTACGTCGTCCCGGGCGACGAAGAGGTCGTGCTCGCCAGCAGCGAATACGATGTCGACGTCCCGGCGGTCGTTGGGCGCGGCCACGTGTTTGGCACACAGTTTCACCCGGAAAAAAGCGGCGCGGTCGGCATGCACATCTTGCGCAACTATGTCGGCATCGCCACAGGAAGGGGGAATGGCTGATGGCATCGTTTACGATTTATCCGGCGATCGATATGCGCGGCGATAAATGCGTCCGCCTGCTGCAAGGCGATTACAATAAAGAGACGGTGTACGGCGATTCGCCGGTCGCGATGGCCGAACAGTTCGCCGCCCAAGGGGCGGAGTGGATTCATATGGTCGATTTAGATGGGGCGAAAGAAGGGCGGCGCGTCAACGACCGGTTTGTCATTGAAGCGGCCCGCCGATTTCCAGTGAACGTCCAAGTCGGCGGCGGCATTCGCACCGAGGATGATGTCGCCTACTATTTGGAGCGCGGCGTCGCCCGTGTCATTTTAGGAAGCGCGGCCATTGCCGACCCGCCGTTTGTGAAAGAGATGTTGAAAAAATACGGCCGCCGGATCGCCATCGGCATCGACGCCCGCGACGGTTTCGTGGCGACGGACGGCTGGGTGCAAACATCGAACGTGAAAGCGGAAGAGCTCGGAAGGATGCTTGCCGAGGCGGGGGCGGAGACGTTTATTTTCACCGATATTGCCACCGACGGCACACTGTCGGGGCCCAACATCGCTGCGGCGGTCCGGCTGGCGGAGGCGACGGGAAAAGAAGTGATTGCCTCCGGCGGCGTGCGCTCGCTCGACGATTTGCGCGCGCTTCGCGAATACGCCGGTCAAGGCATCGGCGGGGCGATCGTCGGCAAGGCGCTGTACACCAATCAATTTACGCTCGCGGAAGCGCTGAAGGCGGTGAACGAGCGGTGATTACGAAGCGCATCATCCCGTGCTTGGACGTAAAAGACGGCCGCGTTGTCAAAGGGGTGCAGTTTGTCCAGCTGCGCGATGCCGGCGACCCGGTCGAGCTGGCGAAGGCGTACGATGAGCAAGGAGCGGACGAGCTCGTGTTTTTGGACATTTCCGCCTCGCACGAAGGGCGGAAAACGATGGTCGATGTCGTCGAGCGCGTTGCCGCCCAGCTCGCCATTCCGTTTACGGTCGGGGGCGGCATTCATTCGCTTGATGACATGAAGCGCATGTTGCGCGCCGGGGCGGACAAAGTGTCGCTCAACACGGCCGCGGTGCTCCATCCCGCTTTGATCACCGAAGGGGCGGACTTTTTCGGCTCGCAATGCATCGTCGTCGCCATTGATGCAAAGTACGACCAGGCGCTCGGTTCTTGGCGCGTTTATACGCACGGCGGCCGCAACGCAACAGAATGGGAAGTCGTCGCTTGGGCGAACGAAGCGGTGCGCCTTGGCGCTGGGGAGATTTTGCTGACGAGCATGGATGCCGACGGCGGGAAAAACGGCTTTGACCTCGAGTTGACGCGGCGGGTGAGCGAAGCGGTCCCGGTTCCGGTCATCGCCTCGGGCGGCGCCGGCAAGGCCGAGCATTTTTGGGAAGCGTTCGAAAAAGGAAAAGCGGACGCGGCGCTGGCGGCGTCGATTTTCCATTACAAAGAAACATCGGTTGGTCAAGTGAAGGCGTACTTGAAAGAAAGAGGGGTGAACGTGCGATGACAGCCGACATTCGCTTTGACGACAACGGGCTGGTGCCCGCCATCGTTCAAGACGCGCAAAGCAAAGAAGTGCTCATGCTCGCCTATATGAACAAAGAGTCGCTCGAAAAAACGCTCGCGACGGGGGAAACGTGGTTTTACAGCCGCTCGCGCCAAGCGCTGTGGCATAAAGGGGCGACGTCCGGAAACGTGCAGCGGGTGGTCGACATCCGCTACGACTGCGACGCCGACACGCTCCTCGTGTTGGTGGAACCGGCGGGTCCGGCGTGCCACACGGGGACGTATTCATGCTTTTCCCGTGCGCTTGACGGCGCAGCGCGCACGCCGGCGGCCGACCGGTTCGCGATTTTGCATGAGCTGGAACAAATCATCGCCCAGCGCGACGACGAACGGCCGGAAGGAGCGTATACGACGTATTTGTTTGAAAAAGGCGTCGATAAAATTTTGAAAAAGGTCGGCGAAGAAGCGGCCGAAGTGATCATCGCGGCGAAAAACCGAAGCCACGAGGAGCTGAAATGGGAAGCGGCCGATTTGTTGTACCATTTGCTTGTGCTGTTGCGCGAGCAAAAACTGCCGCTTGACGCGGTGCTGGAGACGCTTGCTGAGCGGCATGCGCAAAAAACAAGCAAAGAGACGAAAAAGGCATAGGCGAGCGGCCAAGCCGGCCTAAAAATCGCGCTTGTTTCTGTTGCGCCGACTGTCAAGAAGCAGGCGATGAATCCGGAAGTTTCTTGCTTATTTTCACTGTTCATATGGTATACTGTTGTTCGATGAAGTTTGCGAACAACGGAGGATAGAATGGGAAAACGACTGAAGCAACCATCAAGAAAATCGACGATTGTGCCGTTCATTCAGAGCGGGGAGTATTTTTTTAAAAAAGGCATGAAAGCGTACGATCGAGGCGATTTATACAAAGCCAAAAAATATTTGGAGCGTGCCGTCCGTCTTGATGGACGGGACGCTTCGTTCGTTCTGCAGCTCGCTCTTGTCCTGTCGGAACTCGGCGAATACCAAAGTTCCAATCAATGGCTGTTTGCCATCATCCATGATTTGGATGAAACGATGTACGACTGTTTTTACTTTTTGGCCAACAATTTCGCCTGTCTTGGCTTGTTCCAAGAGGCGCGGCAATATGCCGAACACTATTTGACGCATGAACCGGACGGCGAGTTTGCCGACGATGCCGCTGACTTGCTTGAGCTGGTCAAGTTTGACGTTCAAGAGATGACAGAGGAGCAGGAGCAGGTCATGGCTTGGCAGGAGCGGGCTCGCTATTTGCTGGAGCAAGGCGAATTTGCGGAGGCGATCGAGACGCTGAAGGCGATCATCGCCTGCCGCCCGGAATTTTGGCCGGCGCACAACAATTTGGCGCTCGCTTATTTTTACAGCGGCGATGTGGAGCGAGCGCAGCGCCAATTGGAGGAAGTGCTGGCGCACGATCCCGGCAATTTGCATGCGCTTTGCAACGCGCTTGTGTTTGCCCATTATCTGCGCGATGAGCAGCAGACCGCAGCGCTCGGCGACACGTTGGCCGGTTTGTATCCGCTTTTTCGCGAACATCAATACAAGCTGGGCGCGACCATGGCATTAGTCGGGCGTTTCGATGTGGCGTTTCGTTGGCTGCACCGCTTGTACAAATACGGATTTGAGGCCGATGGGCCGTTTTACTATTGGCTGGCTTACGCGGCCTATCATACTGGCCATGAGCCGCTCGCCCGCCAAGTGTGGGAGCGTTTTGCCGCGCTGCATCCGGAAAAGCGTGGGGAAGGGCCTTGGATGGAGCGTACGTTTGGCGACGAGACGCTTGTGCGCATCGTCCGCTGGCTTGAGACAGAAGAATTGGCCGACCAGTTGTACGGGCTGTATTTGTTCAGCCGTTCGCCGCAGGCAGGAAAAGCGGAACTGGCGTTGGCGATCAGTCGCTTGCTTCCATCGGACCCGCGCTTGCGCCCGTTTGCCGACTATTTTCTATTTGGCCGCGCTGACGGTCCCGCCATGCGGGCGGTGAACATCGGTCGCATGATTGATGCGCTTTCGGCGCATAATGAGGAAAAAGAAGCGATCGGTCGCTTCGCCTTTGCGATGGCTATCCGCTTGTCGGCGCAAGATGAACCGTTTGCGAACGGCGCAGCGTGGGCGGCGGCGTTGGAATACCTTTGGCGCCGTCAGCGAGGCGAGCGCGTGACGCAAAAAGGAATGGCCGCCAAATACCGTCTTTCGGTGGCTACAGTGCAAAAATACGTGCGAAAAGCGCGCCGTTTTGATCCATAAACGGCGATGGCCGTCAAACAGACTTTCGCTAATGCAGCGGTCGTTCGAAGCCCTTTCAAAGAGCGAGGGCGGGCGAGGAAACGTTCCATGGGCAGCGGTCGCCCTCTGTTTGAGGATGGACATCACCGCGTGCCGGCGAGGGATTTTGACGAAAACGTTCCACGGGCAACATTTTGTCTTCCACCTGAGGAGGAACTCCGCCGCTCGCCGACGGGATTTGCGCGGAAAACGCCTCGGTATGAGCAAATCAATAGACGTTGGCCGCCGACTCGGATACGATGGAAATGAAGCGACTTTTGAGCGAAGGAGTGGACGTTGTGGCAGATGAAAAGATTTACGATGTCATCATCGCCGGAGCCGGGCCGGCTGGGCTAACGGCGGCTGTGTATACATCGCGCGCCAACTTGTCGACGCTCATGATTGAGCGCGGCGTTCCGGGGGGACAGATGGTCAACACCGAGGAAGTCGAGAACTATCCCGGATTTGAGACGATTCTAGGCCCCGAATTGGCGACGAAAATGTTTGAACACGCCAAAAAATTTGGCGCCGAATACGCTTACGGTGATGTCAAGGAGATCATCGACGGCGAGTCATATAAAACGGTGGTCGTCGGTGACAAACAGTATAAAGCGCGCGCGGTCATTATCGCCACCGGCGCCGAATACAAAAAGCTCGGCGTGCCGGGGGAAGCGGAGCTGGGCGGCCGCGGCGTTTCCTACTGTGCGGTGTGCGACGGGGCATTTTTCAAAGGAAAAGACTTGGTCGTCGTTGGCGGCGGCGATTCAGCGGTCGAGGAAGGCGTCTATTTGACGCGCTTTGCTAGGAAAGTGACGATCGTTCACCGCCGCGACAAGCTGCGGGCGCAAAAAATTTTGCAAGATCGGGCGTTCGCCAATGAGAAAATCGATTTTATCTGGAATCATACGGTCAAACAAATCAACGAAAAGGACGGCAAAGTCGGCAGCGTGACGCTCGTGCATACGGAGACAGGGGAAGAACGCGAATTCCCGTGCGATGGCGTCTTTATTTACATCGGGATGGTGCCGCTCTCGAAGCCGTTTGCCCATCTTGGCATCACAAACGAAAACGGCTATATTGTCACGAACGAAAAAATGGAAACGAAAGTGCCGGGCATTTTTGCCGCTGGCGATGTGCGCGAAAAAACGCTCCGGCAAATCGTGACGGCGACCGGCGACGGCAGCATCGCCGCGCAAAGCGCCCAACATTACGTGGAAGAGTTGAAAGAACAACAGAAGGCGCAACAAGTCCAATAACCGGTCATGAAATCGCAACAAAACCGTAATGGGGATTTAACCCAGCTGTAACACGAATGCAACACAGTTGTCGTATGCTATAAGTAAGTAATTGACCCCCTTTTATATAGATTCTTGCTGTTGGCGCGGGCGTCTGTCCGCGCCTCTTTTTTGTACGCCCGCCTTTGTTGACGAACCGCCGAGAAGGCCGGTGAAAAACGGTTGCTTCTCTTGAGCAATGGGGGAGCGTGTGAAAGGCGATGCCGATGCGGCAGAGCTTTTTCTATTGGAGAAACGAGGTTAGCCGCCCGCTCGTCGCTGTTTCCCGGCGGCTTTCGTTTCCAACCATTTCGCGATTGGAGACGCTTAACTATTTATGGTAAAATGAAAATAGCAACGACTAGACAAAGGGTTGGCTCATAGTTGAGGTGAACGAATTGCAACGGGTGACGAACTGCATATTGTATCAAGACGGTCGCGTATTGCTTTTGCAAAAGCCGAAGCGCGGCTGGTGGGCCGCTCCGGGCGGCAAAATGGAGCCGGGCGAGACGGTGCGTGAAGCGTGCATTCGCGAATACCGGGAAGAGACGGGCATCTACTTGAAACAGCCTCGTCTGAAAGGGGTATTTACGATCGTGATAAAAAACGGAAGCGAGACGGTGTCAGAGTGGATGATGTTTACGTTTTTTGCCGATGAGTTCATCGGGGAAAACGTCGCCTCATCCGAAGAAGGAACGCTCGCTTGGCATGAACTCGAAGCGCTCCCGTCGCTTCCGATGGCTCCGGGCGATTATCATATTGTCGAGTATGCGGTCAAAGGCGATGGGATATTGTATGGAACGTTCGTCTATACGGAAGATTTTGAGTTGCTTTCCTATCGGCTTGACCCGAGCTGACGGAGAGGAGGTGCGGAGATGGGACAAAACGGGGGAGCGCCGCCGATTCAGCTCGTCATTATCACCGGCATGTCCGGGGCGGGGAAAACGGTGGCCATTCAAAGCTTTGAAGACCTCGGTTTTTTTTGCGTTGACAATTTGCCGCCGACGCTATTGCCAAAGTTTTTGGAGCTTGTGAAGGAATCGGGGAACAAAATGAACAAAGTCGCGCTTGTGATGGACTTGCGCAGCCGCGATTTTTTCGACCATTTGTTTGCGGCGCTCGATGAGCTGTCTGAACAAGCGGCGATTGTTCCGCAAATTTTGTTTTTGGATGCGCAAGATTCGACGTTGGTCGCGCGCTATAAAGAAACGCGGCGGACCCATCCGCTCGCGCCGAACGAGCCCCCGCTCGAGGGGATTCGCTTGGAACGGAGGCTGCTGGAGGAAATTAAAGGGCGGGCGCAAATCATTTACGATACGACCGGGCTCAAGCCGCGCGAGCTGCGGGAGAAAATCATCCGCCAGTTTTCAACACACGCGCAGTCCGGATTTACGGTCAACGTCATGTCGTTCGGCTTTAAGTACGGCCTGCCGATTGACGCCGATCTGGTGTTTGATGTGCGCTTTTTGCCGAACCCGCATTACATTGAACATATGCGGCCGAAGACCGGGCTCGATGATGAAGTGTCGTCCTATGTGCTGAAATGGGGAGAAACGCAAAAATTTTTGGAAAAATTGATTGACTTATTGGCGTTCATGCTGCCGTATTACCAGCGCGAAGGAAAAAGCCAGCTGGTGATCGCCATCGGTTGCACCGGCGGGCAGCATCGCTCGGTCGCGTTGGCGGAATATATCGCCCGCCATTTTTCGGCTGACTACAAAACGGTGGTCTCACACCGGGACATCGAGAGGAGAAAGGAAACGAACCGATGAGAGACAAACGAGCAGCGAAATTGGTCGTCATCGGCGGCGGAACAGGGCTTCCCGTGTTGTTGCGGGGGCTCAAGCAATATTCGCTCGATTTGACTGCGATTGTCACCGTTGCCGATGACGGGGGAAGCTCCGGCCGGCTGCGTGATGAGCTGCGCGTCCCGCCGCCGGGGGACGTGCGCAATGTGTTGGCGGCGCTGTCTGACGTCGAACCGCTCATTGTCGAGCTGTTTCAGCATCGTTTTCAAAACGGCAACGGCTTATCCGGCCATTCGCTCGGCAATTTAATCTTGGCGGCGCTCACTTCGATCACCGGCGACTTTATGAAGGCGATTCGCGAGATGAGCAAAGTGCTCAATGTGCGCGGCCAAGTGTTGCCGGCGGCCAACAAAAGCGTCGTGCTGCACGCCGAGATGGAAGATGGATCCATCGTCTCCGGGGAGTCAAAAATTCCGGATGCGGGAAAAAAAATCAAGAGGGTGTTTTTGACCCCGCAAGATATTGAACCGCTGCCGGAAACCGTTGAGGCGATTCGGAGCGCCGATTTGATTGTCATCGGCCCGGGGAGCTTGTACACGAGCATTTTGCCGAATTTGCTCGTGCCGAAAATCGGGCAGGAAGTGTGCAAAGCCAAGGCGAAAAAAGTATATATATGCAACATTATGACCCAGGCCGGCGAGACGCCGCACTATACGGTGAGCGACCATGTGGAGGCGCTTCACGCTCATCTTGGCGGCCCGTTTTTGGACGCGGTGATCGTCAATAACGGGACGATTCCCGAAGCGATCCGCCACCGCTACGAAGCGGAGCGGGCTGAGCCGGTGCGCGACGACAGCAGCGGGCTTTCATTGCAAGTCATCCGCGAGGACATCGTTGCGTATGAAGATGGAGTGATCCGCCATAATACGGCGAAAGTCGCCGCCCTTCTTCTCGGGCTTCTTCCCCGCCATTAGGTTGCGGGGGAAGAAGTTCACCGCCTGTCAGGCGCTGCTTCCAATGGACGCGCCGAAGATGGCACCTCCAACCGGCCGATGCGGGGAACGAATGGAGGTGGAGTACCGTGTCTTTCGCATCCGAAACGAAAAAGGAACTGACCCATTTAGAATTGAAGCCTTGCTGCTTGCGGGCGGAGCTGTCGGCTTTGCTGCGCATGAACGGTTCTTTGTCGTTTTCCGGCGGGCGGATGATCGTTGACGTTCAGACCGAAAACGCGGCGATCGCCCGGCGTATTTATACGTTGCTGAAAAAAGGGTATGAGGCCGCCGTTGAATTGTTGGTGCGCAAAAAAATGCGGCTGAAAAAAAACAACGTGTATATCGTCCGCATCACTGACGGTGCAGCCTCTTTGCTTCGCGAGCTCCACATCATCGACAGCGGCTTTTCGCTCATCCGTGATATTTCCCCAGAGCTCGTCAAGAAGAAATGCTGCAAACGTTCCTATTTGCGCGGAGCGTTTTTGGCCGGCGGTTCAGTGAACAATCCCGAGACGTCGTCGTATCATTTGGAGATTTTTTCCTTATACGAAGAGCATAATCACTCTCTATGTGAATTAATGAACAGATACTTTTTCTTAAACGCCAAAACGTTGGAACGAAAAAAGGGGTTTATTACGTATTTAAAAGAGGCGGAGAAAATTGCCGAGTTTCTCAACATCATCGGCGCACATCAGGCGCTGCTCCGCTTTGAAGACATCCGCATCGTCCGCGACATGCGCAACTCGGTCAACCGGCTCGTCAACTGCGAAACAGCCAACTTAAACAAAACGATCGGCGCTGCGCTCCGGCAAGTTGAAAACATCCGGTACATCGATGAGACGATCGGGCTCGATTCACTGCCGGAAAAGCTGCGGGAAATCGCCAAACTGCGCATCGAACATCAAGACGTGACCTTGAAGGAGCTTGGCGAGATGGTGACGGGCGGAAAAATCAGCAAATCCGGCATCAACCACCGGCTGCGCAAAATCGATGAAATCGCGGAGCGGCTGCGGGCGGGGAAGCCGATCGATTTCCATAAATCGCTGTGAAGGGGAGATGGAGAATGGTCGAAAAACAAGTCGAAGTGAAATTAAAAACCGGGCTGCAGGCGCGCCCGGCAGCGCTGTTCGTCCAAGAAGCGAACCGTTTTTCCGCCGACGTGTTTTTAGAGAAGGACGGAAAACGGGTCAACGCGAAAAGCATCATGGGATTGATGAGCCTAGCGGTCGGCCATGGCGCGGTCATTACGCTCATTGCCGACGGCCCGGATGAGCAAGAGGCGGTCGAAAAATTGGCGGCTTATGTGCAAAAAGAGAAGTAAAAGAGGCGCCGCGCTCCGGCTCGTTGGTCGGCCTCGCCTCATCAAGGGAAGCGCTGACAAGACGAAAGGGTGTCCCAACACATCGCGGGACACCCTTTTGATGCGGAACCGGCATTATTTTTCATCAGCGCGCGTCAACACGCGGTCGATAATGCCGTATTCCTGCGCTTTTTGCGCCGTCATGAAGTTGTCGCGGTCGGTATCGCGCTCGATTACTTCGAGCGGCTGGCCGGTGTTTTCCGATAAGATGCGGTTCAATTTGTCGCGCAGGAACAAAATGCGCTTCGCCGCGATCTCGATTTCCGTCGCCTGCCCTTGAGCGCCGCCGAGCGGCTGGTGAATCATGACTTCGCTGTTCGGCAGAGCGAATCGTTTCCCTTTTGCGCCAGCGGCCAGCAAAAACGCCCCCATGGAAGCGGCCATGCCGATGCAAATCGTCGAGACATCCGGCTTGATGAACTGCATCGTGTCGTAAATGGCTAAGCCGGCTGTGATCGAGCCGCCCGGGCTATTGATGTACAAGGAAATGTCTTTGTCCGGGTCTTCCGCCGCCAAAAACAACAGCTGCGAGACGATCGAGTTGGCCACTTGATCGTCGATCGGGCTGCCGAGGAAAATAATGCGGTCTTTCAACAGCCGCGAGTAAATGTCATACGCCCGCTCCCCGCGGTTAGTTTGCTCAATAACGGTAGGAATTAAATACATGCCAAACGCCTCCTTTTCCTAGTCAACCAATCGATATGTACGTTTTCATCATACATGAATGGTCAATGAAGGTCAAACAAAACGCCTTCTCCTTCACCATACATATTCGCGAACAGCGGTCGTCATCCCTCTTTTCATCATAACCGCTTTTTTCTTTTTTTAATCGCCACATGTGCCATGCGCGATGGCGCGCCTTCGTGCCAGAGGATCGAGCCGCGCAACAAACGAAGTGCTAGCACGCGTTTCCAATGATTCCTTTTTGTTTATTTCATTTTTCCTCTTGCATTTTTTACGAATCATGCTATAATGGAACATGCAACGGAACGGAAAAACAAATTTGACAACATGCCCTCGTAGTGTAGTGGATAGCACGAGAGATTCCGGTTCTCTTAGCGTGGGTTCGAATCCTGCCGAGGGCGTTCCAATTATCCGACAAGTTCGGATTGAGATTCCCAAATCCCTTGATACGACCGCGTTTGCGGTCGTTTTTCATTTTTTGGGAATCCCGAAAAAAACGATAGAATCCGAAGGCAAGTACAACTTTTGATGAGAGTTTTTTTCAACGTGTGTACTGCGCGGAAGGACCGTCAAAAATTTCTCCTACCTCCTCCCCTTCCCGTCGTGTACAATAAAAGAAAAGGGGGCGTGACGATGAGGGCGGAGTTAAGGCAGGAGCAGCGGCTGCAGTTGGCGCTGACAAAGGAACTTGTGCAGGCGATTGAACTGCTTCAGTATTCCGCGGTGGATTTGGAAGCGTTTTTATATGAGCGGTCGCTGGAAAACCCGTTTTTGGAAATTCGCCGCAGCCGGGGGCGGCAGCGGGCCCATCGGACGGAACGGGATCAAAAGCAGTGGCTGGAGAACATCGGGGCCCGGCAGGAGACGCTCGTCGGCCATTTGCTTTCACAGCTGCCTTCGCTCAAGCTGGCCGATCGGGATGAGCGCATCGTTCGTTGTCTCATCGCTTCGCTTGATGAGGACGGCTATTTGCGTGTCCCGCTCGTTGAGCTGGCGGCGCAATTTTCTGCGTCAGAACAAGAGATGGAGCGGGGACTGCGCCTCGTTCAGTCGCTCGACCCACCGGGAGTCGGGGCGCGTGATTTGGCCGAGTGCCTTCGTTTGCAGCTCGAACGCCTTCCAGAGCGCGACGAGCTGGCGGAAACGATCGTCCGCTGCCATTTTGTCCCCTTTGCGGAAAAGTCGTGGAAAACGTTGGCCAAGCAGCTTGGCGTCGGTCTTGGCGAACTGCAGCGCGTCTTTGAGCTCATTCGCTCGCTCGAGCCGCGGCCGGGCATTCACTATTCGAGCGACAAACCGCCTTTAGTAGTGCCGGATGTGATCGTCGCCAGGGGGGCGGATGGAGACTGGGTGGTCGCCTACAATGACGACATCCATCCGGAGCTCGGGTGGAACCGGGAGTACGAGCAGCGCATTGCCGCCTCCGGCGACCGGCAGGCCGAACAGTTTATCAAAGAAAAATATCGGCAGTTTGCGTGGCTCGCGAAAAGTCTGGAACAGCGCAAGCAGACGCTGCTTCAGCTAATGGCGGTCATCGTGGAACGGCAGCGCCCGTGCTTCGAATTCGGGCTGTCCGCGCTCAAACCGATGACGATGCGCGAGGTGGCCGAGGAACTGGGGGTGCATGAATCGACGGTGAGCCGCGCGGTGCGCTATAAATATGCGCAAACGCCGTTCGGCACGGTCGAGCTGCGCCGCTTTTTTTCGAGCGCCGCTACCGCCGAGGCGACAGATGAGGCCGCTTCGTCGACCCAAGTGAAAGCGATCATCCAAGAGCTGATCGCCGCCGAAGACCCGCAAGCACCGCTTTCCGACCAGCAGCTCGCCGATTTGCTTCACGAACGGCACGGCATCGCCATCTCGCGGCGAACGGTGACGAAGTACCGCGAGCAGCTGCGCATTCCGTCCTCGGCGAAGCGGAAACAATACACGAACTTGTAAATCATGAATAAGATGGAAGAAGGGGAGAAGCTCATGCACATTCGTTTGTATACGAAAACCAACTGCCCGCTTTGTGAAAAAGCCAAAGCGGTGTTGATGGAGCTGCAGGCGGACATGGCCTTTACGATCGAAGAAATCGATATTTATCAAGATGATGCGCTGCTCGAAAAATACCAGCTGATGATTCCCGTCGTGGAACTCAGCGGCGAGACAATCGCCTATGGAATGATTGAAAAAGAAACAGTGAGAAAACGGTTGCGGGCGGCGCAAAACAGTTGAACGCCCCGCCGCCTCCTGTTATAATGGACATGGCGCGGGAGGAATTTTTTATGAAGTGGTGGGACATAATATGTCACACCGGGACATATAACGTCCCTATGTCAAACCGAGGAGAAAGAGCCGATGCGATCGTTATTAGAGGCGCAAAAAAAATTATTGCCTGATTTGCTTGAAATTATGCAAAAACGGTACGAGATTCTGCATTCGATTTCCCTTATGGCGCCGATCGGGCGGCGGGCGCTGGCAGCGAGCCTCGGTATGAGCGAGCGGGTGCTCCGGTCGGAAACGGAGTTTTTAAAAGGGCAAAACTTGCTTTCGGCCGATGTGTCGGGGATGCGGCTGACGGAGGAAGGCCGCGAGCTCCTGCAAACGCTCAATGATTTTATGCGGGAGGCGCTCGGGCTCAAAGAGCTGGAGATGGCGCTGCAGCAGCGGCTGAATATTGCCCGTGTCGTCGTGGTGGCGGGGGATAGCGACCGTTCTCCTTGGGTAAAAAAAGAAATGGGAAGAGCGTGCGTCGCCTGCATGAAAGAACAGCTCCGGCCCGGAGATATTGTCGCCGTGGCTGGCGGAACGACGATGGCGGCGGTCGCGGAGATGATGACGCCGGATGCGAAGCTGCATGACGTGCTGTTCGTGCCGGCGCGCGGCGGGCTTGGCGAAGACGTGGAGAATCAAGCCAACACCATTTGCGCCAAAATGGCGGAAAAAGCCACTGGCCGTTACCGCCTTCTTCATGTCCCTGACCACTTGAGCGATGAAGCGTACGCCTCGCTTGTCGAAGAGCCGGCAGTGAAAGAAGTGTTGGAGCTCATCCAATCGTGCCGCATGGTCGTCCACGGCATCGGTGAAGCGTTGACGATGGCCAAGCGGCGGAACACACGGCCTGCCGAGATGGAAACCATTATCGACCGCCATGCGGTCGCCGAAGCGTTTGGTTATTATTTCAACGAACGCGGCGACGTCGTGCATAAAGTGAAAACGGTCGGCATTCAACTGGAACATCTCCCGCATGTCGAGCATGTCATTGCCGTTGCCGGAGGGGCGTCGAAAGCCAAAGCCATTCGCGCCTACATGAAACAGGCCCCGCGTTCGCTCTTGGTGACGGACGAAGGAGCCGCAAAAGCGTTAGTAGGGGAGATTTCTCCCTTGCCGATATTTTAAATCTCAAGGAGGAGAACGACATGGCAGTAAAAGTTGGGATTAACGGATTTGGCCGCATCGGGCGCAACGTGTTCCGCGCGGCATTGAAAAACCCGAACATCGAAGTGGTGGCGGTCAACGATTTAACGGACGCCAATACGTTGGCGCATTTGTTAAAATATGACTCCGTCCATGGTCAGCTTGACGCGGAAGTGTCAGTGAACGGCAACAACTTGGTCGTCAACGGCAAAGAAATCATCGTCAAAGCGGAACGTGATCCAGCGCAATTGGCCTGGGGCGAAATCGGTGTTGACATCGTCGTCGAATCGACCGGCCGCTTCACGAAACGCGAAGACGCCGCGAAACATTTGGAAGCGGGCGCGAAAAAAGTGATCATTTCCGCTCCGGCGAAAAACGAAGACATCACGATCGTCATGGGCGTCAACCAAGACAAATACGATCCGCAGACCCATCATGTCATCTCGAACGCTTCGTGCACGACGAACTGCTTGGCGCCGTTTGCGAAAGTGCTGCACGAAAAATTCGGCATCGTCCGCGGCATGATGACGACCGTTCACTCGTATACGAACGACCAACAAATTTTGGACTTGCCGCATAAAGATTTGCGCCGGGCCCGCGCGGCGGCAGAATCGATCATCCCGACGACGACGGGTGCCGCCAAGGCTGTTGCCCTTGTTTTGCCGGAATTGAAAGGCAAATTGAACGGCATGGCGATGCGCGTGCCAACGCCGAACGTATCGGTCGTTGACTTGGTCGCTGAGCTGGAAAAAGAAGTGACGGTCGAAGAAGTGAACGCGGCATTGAAAGCAGCAGCCGAGGGCGAGCTGAAAGGCATTTTGGCTTACAGCGAAGAGCCGCTTGTTTCGCGCGACTACAACGGCAACCCGGCGTCATCGACGATCGATGCGCTGTCGACGATGGTCATTGAAGGCAAAATGGTCAAAGTCGTTTCGTGGTACGACAACGAAACGGGCTATTCGCATCGCGTCGTAGATCTGGCCGCCTACATTGCCTCCAAAGGGCTGTAAGACCGGCTCGGCATTGAGTTTTTCATTCATTCAAGTCTATAATAGGAAAATAGAGGGGAGCGGGGAAATGATCCCCTCTCCTTTTCCTTTGTCGAAACTGCAGTCAAAAGGGGGCACGAACGATGAACAAGAAGACGATTCGCGATGTTGAGGTGAGAGGAAAACGCGTCTTTTGCCGCGTCGATTTTAACGTGCCGATGGAAGAGGGCGCGATCACCGATGATACGCGCATTCGCGCCGCACTCCCGACGATTCGCTATTTGATCGAAAACGGAGCGAAAGTCATTTTGGCGAGCCACCTCGGCCGCCCGAAAGGAAAAGTCGTCGAGGAGCTTCGTCTCGATGCAGTCGCTAAACGGCTTGGCGAATTGCTTGGGCGCCCGGTCGCGAAAACGGATCACGTCGTCGGCGATGAGGTGAACGCGGCGGTTGCCCGCTTGCAAGAAGGCGATGTACTCTTGCTTGAGAACGTCCGCTTTGAACCGGGCGAAGAGAAAAACGATCCCGAGCTGGCCAAAGCGTTGGCCGGGTTGGCCGATCTGTATGTCAACGATGCGTTCGGCGCCGCCCACCGCGCTCACGCGTCAACGGAAGGGATCGCCCATCACTTGCCGGCGGTCGCTGGCTTTTTGATGGAAAAAGAACTCGAAGTGCTCGGCAAGGCGCTCTCGAATCCGGATCGCCCGTTTACGGCGATTATCGGCGGCGCGAAAGTGAAAGACAAAATCGGCGTCATCGACAACTTGCTCGATAAAGTCGACAACTTGATCATCGGCGGCGGGCTGGCGTATACGTTCGTGAAAGCGCTCGGCCATGACGTCGGCAAGTCGCTGCTTGAAGAAGATAAAATCGAGCTGGCGAAATCGTTTATGGAAAAAGCAAAAGAAAAAGGCGTCCGTTTTTACATGCCGGTTGACGTTGTCGTTGCGGATCGGTTCGCCAACGACGCCAATACGAAAGTCGTGCCGATCGACGCGATCCCAAGCGATTGGGAGGCGCTTGACATCGGGCCAAAAACGCGCGAATGGTACCGCGATGTCATTCGCCAGTCCAAGCTTGTCGTTTGGAACGGCCCGATGGGCGTCTTTGAAATGGAGACGTTCGCCCAAGGGACAAAAGCGGTTGCCCAAGCATTGGCGGAAGCGACCGACACGTATTCGGTCATCGGCGGCGGGGACTCAGCGGCGGCGGTGGAAAAATTCGGCTTGGCGGAAAAAATGGATCATATTTCCACGGGCGGCGGCGCCTCGCTTGAGTTTATGGAAGGCAAGCAGCTGCCCGGGGTCGTGGCGTTAAACGATAAATGACCGATCGCGCCCAATGGGGCGAATGGCGGCGGACGCCGCTTAGCGAAAGGAAAGGTGAACGATGAGAAAACCGATCATTGCAGGCAACTGGAAAATGCATAAAACGTTGGCGGAAGCTGTTCAGTTTGTCGAGGAAGTGAAAGGGCAGATACCGCCCAAGGCGGAAGTCGATTCTGTCATTTGTGCGCCGTTTTTGTTTTTAGAGCGGTTAGTGCAAAATACAAACGGCACCGATTTGCAAATCGGGGCGCAAAACATGCATTTTGCCGACCAAGGGGCGTACACCGGCGAAGTGAGCCCGGTCATGCTCAAAGACATCGGCGTTACGTATGTCATCCTCGGCCATTCCGAGCGCCGGCAAATGTTTGCCGAGACGGATGAGACGGTGAACAAAAAAGTGTTGGCGGCCTTCACCCGTGGGCTTATACCGATTATTTGCTGCGGAGAGACGCTCGAAGAACGGGAAGCTGGGCAGACGAACGCCGTCGTCGCTTCACAAGTGGAAAAAGCGCTCGCGGGATTGACGCCGGACCAAGTGAAGCAAGCGGTTATCGCCTATGAGCCGATTTGGGCGATCGGCACCGGCAAATCGTCAACCGCCGAAGACGCGAATGAGGTTTGCGGCCATATTCGTTCGGTCGTCTCGCGCTTGTTTGGCCCGGAAGCGGCAGAAGCGATCCGCATCCAATACGGCGGCAGCGTCAAGCCGGACAACATCCGCGATTTTCTGGCGCAAGAGCATATTGATGGCGCGTTAGTCGGCGGCGCGAGCCTCGAGCCGGCTTTGTTCCTGCAATTGGTGGAGGTGGGGCGCCATGAGTAAAAAACCGGTTGCCCTCATCATTTTGGACGGGTTTGCGCTGCGCGAGGAGACGTACGGCAATGCGGTCGCCCAAGCGAAAAAGCCGAACTTTGACCGCTATTGGAACGAGTATCCGCACGCGACATTGAAAGCGTGCGGCGAGGCGGTCGGGCTGCCGGAAGGGCAAATGGGCAACTCGGAGGTCGGACATTTGAACATCGGCGCCGGCCGCATCGTCTACCAAAGCTTGACGCGGGTGAACATCGCCATTCGCGAAGGCGAGTTTGACCGCAATGAAACGTTTTTGGCGGCGATGAACCATGTGAAGCAGCATGGGACGAGCTTGCATTTGTTCGGCTTGCTTTCCGACGGCGGGGTGCACAGCCATATTCACCATTTGTACGCTCTTTTGCACCTAGCGGCGAAAGAAGGCGTGAAGCGCGTGTACATCCACGGCTTTTTGGACGGCCGCGACGTCGGCCCGCAAACGGCGCCGCAATACATCAAAGAACTGCAAGAAAAAATCAAGGAATACGGCGTCGGCGAAATCGCAACGTTATCGGGCCGCTACTACTCGATGGACCGCGACAAGCGGTGGGACCGCGTGGAAAAAGCGTATCGGGCCATGGTGTACGGCGAAGGCCCGACGTACCGCGATCCGCTTGAATGCATTGAAGACTCCTATAAGCATGGCATTTACGACGAATTCGTCCTGCCGTCGGTCATCGTCCGTGAAGACGGCCAGCCGGTGGCGACGATTCAAGACAACGACGCGATCATCTTCTATAATTTCCGCCCCGACCGGGCGATCCAAATTTCAAACACGTTCACGAACGAAGATTTTCGTGAGTTTGACCGGGGGCCAAAGCATCCGAAGCATTTGTTCTTTGTCTGCTTGACGCATTTCAGTGAAACGGTGAAAGGGTACGTGGCGTTCAAGCCGACGAACCTTGACAACACGCTTGGCGAAGTGTTGTCGCAGCACGGCTTGCGCCAATTGCGCATCGCCGAGACGGAAAAATATCCGCACGTGACGTTTTTCATGAGCGGCGGCCGCGAAGAGAAGTTTCCGGGCGAAGACCGGATTTTGATCAACTCGCCGAAAGTGGCAACGTACGACCTAAAGCCGGAAATGAGCGCCTATGAAGTGACGGACGCGCTGCTGAAAGAGATTGCGGCTGATAAGTACGATGCGATCATCTTGAACTACGCGAACCCGGATATGGTTGGCCATTCGGGCAAACTCGAACCGACGATCAAAGCGGTGGAAGCCGTTGATGAGTGCCTCGGCAAAGTGGTCGATGCCATTTTGGCCAAAGGCGGCATCGCGATCATTACCGCCGACCACGGCAACGCTGATGAAGTGTTGACGCCAGATGGCAAGCCGCAAACGGCCCATACGACGAATCCGGTGCCGGTGATTGTCACTAAACACGGCATCGAGCTGCGCAAAGACGGCATTTTAGGCGATTTGGCGCCGACGATGCTCGATTTGCTTGGCTTGCCGCAGCCGAAAGAAATGACCGGAAACACGTTAATCTTGAAATAACCAACATCGAAAAGGAGAGTGTCGATATGTCTGCGATTATTGATGTGTATGCGCGTGAAGTGCTCGATTCGCGCGGCAACCCAACCGTAGAAGTAGAAGTATATACGGAAGAAGGCGGCTTCGGCCGCGCGCTCGTGCCAAGCGGCGCCTCAACCGGGGAATATGAAGCCGTTGAACTGCGTGACGGCGACAAAAACCGCTACCTCGGCAAAGGGGTATTAAAAGCGGTGGAGAACGTCAACGAAGTGATCGCACCGGAGATCATCGGCTTAGAAGTCACCGACCAAGTGGCGATCGACCGCGCGTTGATTGAACTTGATGGCACGGAAAACAAAGGGAAACTTGGCGCGAACGCCATTTTAGGCGTGTCGCTCGCCGTCGCCCGCGCGGCAGCGGACGAACTCGGCCTGCCGCTGTACCAATACTTGGGCGGCTTTAACGCCAAAACGCTGCCGGTGCCGATGATGAACATTTTAAACGGCGGCGCGCATGCGGACAACAACGTTGATATTCAAGAATTCATGATCATGCCGGTCGGCGCGGAAAACTTCCGCGAAGCGCTGCGCATGGGGGCGGAAATTTTCCACAGCTTAAAAGCGGTGCTAAAAGCGAAAGGCTACAATACCGCTGTCGGTGACGAAGGCGGATTTGCCCCGAACTTGAAATCGAACGAAGAAGCGCTGCAAACGATCATCGAAGCGATCGAAAAAGCCGGCTACAAACCGGGCGAACAAGTGATGCTCGCGATGGACGTCGCGTCGTCCGAGCTGTACAACAAAGAAGACGGCAAATACCACCTCGAAGGCGAAGGCGTCGTCAAAACGTCAGAAGAAATGGTCGCTTGGTATGAAGAGCTCGTCTCGAAATATCCGATCATCTCGATCGAAGACGGGCTCGATGAAAACGACTGGGAAGGCCATAAACTGCTCACCGAGCGGCTCGGCCGCAAAGTGCAGCTCGTCGGCGACGATTTGTTCGTGACGAACACGAAAAAATTGGCGGAAGGCATTGAAAAAGGCGTCGGCAACTCGATCTTAATTAAAGTCAACCAAATCGGCACGCTGACCGAAACGTTCGATGCCATCGAAATGGCGAAACGCGCCGGCTACACGGCGGTCATCTCGCACCGCTCCGGCGAAACGGAAGACAGCACGATCGCCGACATCGCGGTGGCGACAAACGCCGGCCAAATCAAAACCGGAGCACCGTCGCGCACGGACCGCGTCGCGAAATACAACCAATTGCTTCGCATTGAGGACGAGCTCGGCCACACGGCCATTTACCAGGGCATCCGCTCGTTTTACAATTTGAAAAAATAACAGAAACAGGCGTCCCTAACGGAGGGGGCGCCTGTTGTTTTTGATGGAGGCAAAAGGGCGCTGAATGGCTGGCGGTGATCAAGACGTCTTGACGCATTCAGGAAAACTGCGCCTCTCCATCTCATAATTTGTAGAAAATTGTCTAATTTTCAGGAATAGTTTTTGTTGTTTTTTATTTTTAGAATAGAATTGGATGAACCGTTTGAGCAGTTTAGAAGCCGCGGAAAAAGTCGTGTATTTGACGATCCAAGATTTTAATGAGAAATGGGCAGGGCGAACGTTGCGAGGATTTGCCGAAGCACAGGAAGCGCTTCAACGAATTTTTGTTCTGTTTCACAAGTGCATGACATGCCTAGTCTCAATCTTTTTAAGGGGGATCATTTTGAACGCTACAAAATTTTGCATAGCAACGTTTCTTTCCAACTTGGGGGACATCATATACAGTGTTGTTATAGCTTGGTATATTGCTGACGTTTTACAATCAGGTTTTTTGATGGGAGCAGTTTTATTTTCCTTAGGTTTGTCGAGATTTATTGCTGGGCTTCTTTGCGGACCGGTTATTGATCGAATAGGGGCAAAGTTGTTTCTGTGGTTGTCAGACATAATAAGGGCAATCATTGTGTTAGTTTTGGCTATTCTGTTATGGGATCATACTGTCTCTTTTGTCATTCTCATAATGGTCTCCGTTTTGTTTGGAGCGATTGATGCTTTTTATTGGTCAGCCTCAGAATCAATAAAGCCAAGATTAGTCGCTACTGAATATTTAAGTCGTCTCAATAGTCAATACTTCACTGTTGTAAGAACAACGATCATTTTGGGTCCTTTAATCGCCGCTTGGATGGTTGAATCAATCTCAATCGAACGTTCTTTGATCGCCATGTCTATCTTATATGTATTTTCAACTTTTTTCATTTTGTTTATTGATTCTAAAAATAGTCATCTTGAAAATATGAACGACAATAATGACAACACTTCTTACTTTTCGGATTTACGACTCGGTTTTAGTTTTTTGAATAGACAAAAAATGTTTTTTTATTTGGTGATAACTATGTTTTTTGTAAATATTGGAGCAAACGGGGTTAATGTACTGTTCCCTTTTTTAGCTAAAAATGTTAGTGATGATGCTAAGTATTTAGGATATATATATTCATCGATGTCAATGGGAAGTTTGTTAACTGGTTTAATCTTTTCAGTTAATAGCATTCAGAAGGTTGAATTGAAGGTTATATATTTCTCTTTTCTTTTACAAGCTGCTGGTATTGCCGCACTATGTTTCACCCAACACTTTTTGATTATTCTAATTTTCGTTTTCGTAATTGGCTTAATGACTGGTTTTATAGGAGTCCTTATACCTACTTTTGTTCAACGTTCTGTGCCTATTCATTTATTAGGAAGAGTGAATAGTATTATGATGGCAATTTCAATGCTTTCAACGCCAGTAGCCCAGTTTATTTTTGGGGTCAGTGTTGATTATTTCAATATAAAATATCTTTTCTTCATTGCAGGTGCTTTGGGTATAGTTACTAGTTTATGTTCGTTATTAATTAATGAGAGAAAAGGTGCGCCAAGAGAAACTGTAATGTAAAGGAGGTGTTAAGCTTGAATATATTAGTTGGCGTTACAGGTTCTTCAGGAGTTGTTGAACTGTAACTATTCAGCCACATCATAAAGTGAGCTGAATATTTTTTGCTTTTCCTGTCCATGATGTGAATATTGATAGACAAGGAGGTGAATCGCATGTTGACGGTACAACAAGCTGTATTTACAGTTGAAAGCTTAATCAGCAAAGCCCAACAACAAAAGCAGCTCATTACTCACCAACAACAAGTCATTGAGCAACTGTTGAAAGAAAACAAACAGCTACGCAAAGAAAATGAACAACTGAAGTACCGTGTTCAAGAGCTGGAAGCACGCACGAAAAAAAACAGCTCCAATAGCCATTTGCCCCCATCTTCTGACCGTTTTGAGAAAAAGCGTTCCTCCCGCGAGCCGTCTGGCAAAAAGCTTGGTGGGCAAGAGGGACATGAGGGGAAGACGCTCCGTCAAGTGGAACATCCACATCATCGTGTCGTCCACCGTGTGCATACGTGTCAAGGATGTGGAGCTTCTTTGCGTGAAGTCAAACCGTTCAAAGTCGATATCCGTCAAGTGTTTGATGTCCCTCCTGTGGCGATCGAGGTGACACAACATGAACGTGAAGTGAAATCGTGTCCACATTGTCGATGCGTGCAACAAGCCGAATTCCCATCCCATGTCACGAATCATGTGCAATACGGTCCACGGCTCACGGCGCTCGTTGTTTATTTACATCATATCCAATTGATCCCGTACAAGCGTTTAAGTGATACAATCGAAGCGTTATATCAACACTCGATTAGTACGGGAACTCTTGCCAATATGGTGAAACGAGGACGCGAATCGTTGGAATCCAATATGGACATCATCGAAGACGCCTTACTTGAATCCAACATCCTGCATGTCGATGAAACGAGTTTGCGCATCAATGGGAAACTCGCATGGGTGCATGTCGCGTGTACATCGAGATATACATACTTGGCTCCTCACGCTTCTCGTGGAAAAAAAGCGACCGATGATATCGGGATTCTTCCCCGATATGAAGGGACGATGATGCACGATGCGTTCGGTACGTATCCGAAATACACACATGCCACCCATGCCCTTTGTCATGCCCACCATTTGCGTGAGTTAAAAGGATTCATCGAACAGGGGCATACGTGGGCGATGCGCATGACCACGTTTCTGTTAGCCGCCAAGCAAGCCGTCGAAGCCCATCACGGTGCACTTTCCGAAGAAGAAGCGAGACGGTGGGAACGAGTGTATGATCGCATCCTAGAAAGAGCACAACACCGATTAGAAACGATGACGCCTCTTCCGAAAAAAGCACTCGCTTTTGTTCGACGCCTTCAAAAACGAAAGGAAGAAGCGCTGCGTTTCTTACGTGAAGTACATGTTCCCTTTGATAACAACCAAGCCGAACGCGATCTTCGCATGGTCAAAGTCAAAGAGAACATTTCGGGTACGTTTCGCGAAGAAACATTCGCGCAGTCGTTTTGCATCGCAAGAAGCATCGTTTCCACACTGACGAAACACGAAAAAAACGTGTGGGATTCGTTATGTCTTCTGTTGGCAGGCGAAACGATCGATCGAGTTCTTTCCGCTACCTAGGGCATTTTCTATGACCGAAATGCCCTATTTGTGCTGGGCTTTTTTATACACTAGCACTGGGGTGAATAGTTACGTTGAACTACCTATGTATTTACGAGTTTTTAGAGAAAAACTAGATGCTAACATTAGACTAGTTTGTACATCGAACGTTCAGAAATTTATTGATGTCAATTTTTTGGCGGCGCACGCTGATGCTCCTGCGTATCAGGATATGTACGATTTTCCAAAGGAGTATACACGAAATAGAGTTCCTCATTCCTTTTTACATGACTGGGCGGATATTTTCATCATTTTGCCTTGTACTGCTAATACTTTAGCGAAGTGTGCAAACGGAGTAGCTGATAATTTGTTAACCATGCTGGTTTTATGCTCTCCAAGACCTGTTGTCTTTTTCCCAAATATGGGCCAAACATGTGGGATGCAAAAGTTACACAATACAATGCTAAAAAGCTGATCAGTTTTGGACATAAAGTTGTATTTCCTAGTGGAAATGCATGGATAACTGCAACCGGAGAAAAAGTAGATTATGGACATGTACCTCCCCCATATACAGTAGCTGAGTATATACAGAGACATATACAGCAGTCAGACAATGAATTGAAAGGAGGTGAATTTCATGAATCGGGAAATGATTCAAATTATTAGTAAAGGCTTCGATGTCTTGAATCCAACAGCAGAAGACGTTCTTCTTTCTTTTGCACCGACTAACACAAACTGCGGAGGATGCTGATCATATTCTTTTGTCATCGGAGGCTGACCCAAAAGGTTGTCTGCCTTCAAGATAGGCACAACATATCGTGCGGCAGAAGCAGTCAGCACGTATATAGCAACGAAAGAGGGTATCCCGATCCTTTTGGGCCCCCCCTTGATTATAGGAGGGGGAAAAATGGAGCCGTTTTCTACTATTCCCAAAGAGGTAAAATCAGATGTGAATGATAGATGGGTAGCATCGCGATTTAATATTCTTTCCCATGAAGAGAATGGGGATCTTTATATATGTAATACTTATACGGGGGCATTTTTACGTGTTCCACAACCCCATGCTAATAAGATTAAAAATGTTCTCCGATCGGGATGTGATGAGCTTGATGATACTGCAAAGGTTCTTGCTAATTATGGCTTTTTAATCAAAAGTAATGTAGACGAATTTAAAAGAGCCCGAATTTTACATGAAATCAAAGGAATCAGCGGTCTTTCACCGGCCTTCTAGCACAATGCTTTACACAAAATTTTATACATCATCAAAATCCCCTTTATCCCCCCCTCAAAAATCAGACGAAATTCACAGTTCTTTCTATACTAAAAATAGATAAAATGTCACTTTTTATCTCATGTTGGACCGTCATATGATACGTATAGGGGAGTATGGATAACAATGGAAAGGAATTGGTACTATTGAGAAGCCGTTGGCAAGCATTATGGTTATCAGCACTCATACTGGCGGGAGGATGTCACATGGATGGAAAAGAACAACCGAAGAAATGGCCGAATACGGTAGCGTTTCAAGATGAGTATACGCGCGAGTTTATGGCATCGACGAAGGAAGTGAAGGACGGGTATTACTTATTTAAATCAAAAACAGGCGGCTATACGATGTGGTTTCCGAAGGACGCTGTAGTGGCAGAATGGCTGTATGAAAAACATGGAAAGGATTTTGAAGCATTGACTATTGGATGGGACAATAAAGAGGAAAATTTACGGTATTCTATAGATCTTCAATATGAACGAGGTGAGCACATGGAGGATATTGAAACCAATTTATTTTTATTATCCTCTGGTGGCTATGCGAATTATAACGGTTCATATATGACACAAAAATATAATGACAAAACTATTTACTTTGCCAAAAAGCAAAAAGACATTTCGGTGGACTATAAACATAATATCGTATATTCGTTTTTTAGCTATATTAAATCAAAAGATAGCCATCAAGGAATTTTATTTATATATAGAGTGAGGGGTAATGATTCTGAGAAAAGTTGCCAAGTAAATGTGAAGGAAGAAGAAAAGACAGCCAAAATGTTGATGAAATCCATTAAGTTTTATGATTAAGGGAGGGAAGTGCTATGTCGCAAAAACTCGTGTTAAATACCGATCTGTTGCGAGCGAGAATCATGGCGTTAGAATATGCAAATTTGACAGAAGCGGAAATTCGCCGCATTTATATCGAAGAGACGGGAAAGGAACCGCCCGCTTATATTAAAGTCTACCATTCAGATGATTTTAAAAAGGGACAGGATTTCGGCTTTGATGGCACGATTATTCATTTTTATGACGAGAAGCAAGGGATTAACCAAAAATATACGATCGCCCGTGGAAGTGAAAAGCGGGAACAAGATACATGGAAGCCGCTTGATTGGGCCTATAATATTTTTGGAATTTTTGAGGGGCAAAGCAAAAAACAATATAGCAGCGCGTTGAGTTTTGATAAAATAGTGACCCAAAAAATTAACGAGGAATTAAAACAGAGAGGAGCGACTATTAAACTCCAAGCCATTGGACTCGGCCATTCGCTAGGCGGCAATCATTCACAAATGCTCGAGCTCATTGCGAAAAAGTTTGATCAAGTCTATGTGATTAACGATGCACCTCCAAGTGTTTATCATTTAGCGTATATAGATCAAGAGTTCCGGATGGAAATAGAAGAAAAATTCAAGATTAAGTCCGTGCAAAATGACAACGCCATCTACTCCCTCCCCCCTGCGGAGTTGAAGGCGTTTGCGGAGGAGTATTATAAGAAGCGCGTGGATGAACATTCGATCCACCATTTGACCGCTCAGGAGGATCTGCTCTATGCGGTGAGCGGGGCGCGAGGGTTTATTGAAATCGGCCATCGCGACATGCTTGACACGAATGATCAGTTTACGAGCCTTAAAAGCGTAATCGACCGCATCTCCGACGAAGATGTCAAGGCGATTCAACTCTATTTGTCGCAATACGCGGATGTATATAATGAAAAAGGATTCGACGGGGTCGTGCAGGCGATGACCGGGGTCGATCTCGAATGGCTCGAGTCGCTGGAATCCTATGAAGTGGGCGATTATGTAGGGAACGCGCCGGACATCGTGGAAAAAGCGAGCGATATGGTAGGGGAGATGAAAGAGAAAATTCCCGAATTGTTCAAACATATCAAGATATGGCAGCGACAGAAAGAGACGATTCTGCAAGCGTTCGTCGATGCCGGCTTTCTGACCCTAGAACAAAAAGAGGCCATTTGGCAAGAAGGGAACAAGATCGAGCAAGATGTCGATGCGCTCGAGCAGCGTCTGCACGACCTGCGGGACGACGGGGTTTGGTTGGTGCTCAGAGGTCCTTTCGCCTGGAGTGATCCGTTCGTTTGGATGAAGCTATGGACGACATTCCAAGCCATTCAACACTATATTACGGATCTCATCGCGCGGCTTCAAGCGATCAACCAACAGGCGTCCTCGGTACGGCAGGCAGCGATCACGAGCATCCAGGCGCATTCGCTGCATGAAGTGATCAACGCCCTCGCTCGGTCGAAAGGGAGAGCGTATGATGAGGACGGGAATATGATTCTGATCCAACGGGTTGGGACGGAAGAGATCCGCCTGAACTTGTCATTGGCGGTGCGCATGTACCAGAAAGGGATGCGGATCATGGAGGAAAAAGAGGCGGTGCTGCGCGACATGAAACAGCTTTATGTGCAAGAGTATGTCGAAGATTTTGAGAGGCGAAAGCGGGACCTCATGAGAAGCATTGAAGACATGGAACAAAACCCGAGCGCCTACCAGCATTTGTTGGGGTCTTTTACCTATGACGCGCAACAAGTATACGTACTGCGCCGGATTGAGGTGCACCAGTCGATTCCGCCGTTGGATCCAATGATTGCCGATGGGTTTGAAGGAATGTTGGCGTACCACGAAGGGGAGATGGCCAAAGGGAGAGAGCTCATCGCTTCCATCAAACAATCGGTTGAACAGTTGGTTGAAAAAGAGGAGCAGATCGCTAATATCTTTGATTTGAGATATGAGTAAAGAGGGATGTTAGGCATGGGACAATTGAATATAGTTTACCAGTTTGACATCGAACAAGATTTGGTGTACAAAGCGAAAGGGTTTATTCAACTGTTGGATCGAATGAAGGAGTGCGACAGGGATTTAGTGCAAGTAGTCCGTGATGCCATGAAGGACATGCAGGGGAAAATTGCTGATAAAACCAATAAAGTGATCGACCAATATCAAAGGCAGAACGAATGGCAGAATGAGATGTATCAATATAGCATGAAAACAGCGGCCCTGCGTTATACGAATATGATCAACGATATGAGGGGACAGAACATTACTTTGTATTACGATGTGATCGTACGAGAAATAAAGGGATAAAACTTCTCAGGGATAATGAAAGAAACGCAAAAGTGCTTTTAGATAACTGTTTAGAGCCTAGCGACATAGGTCTATAGTCGCTGTTTTTTTATTTTCAGAAGGTTTTGTTGACATGGATATGAAAAAAGTACAGATTTTTGTTGATAAAATGTGGTATAAAATACTCATTTTTATATAAATGTATTTATGTTGTTGATCAATCATGATTTTCTTGTTTAAAATTGAAGAGAAGAGATCCCGTTAAAGGAGGACTGAAAAATGGCAGGTGTGATTCGTCTTACACCGGAGGAGTTGCGTGGTGTTGCTAGGCAATATAATGTCGAGAGTTCGAATGTCACCGAACTAATTGCAAGATTGGATCAAATGAGCCATATGCTTCAAGGGATTTGGGAAGGTGCTTCGAGTGAAGCATTTATCCAACAATATCAAGAGTTGCGTCCATCATTCGAAAAAATGGCGGTTCTATTAAACGAAGTGGCACAGCAATTGCACAATTCCGCTACGATTTTGGAAGAAACCGATCAGCAAATTGCCAGCCAAATTCGCGGATAAAGAGACATTCGGAAAAAAGCGCTATAAATCTTACAAAAGATTATGGCGCTTTTTTCTGTATGCATGCTAAATACAACATTCCATGCTGTCCATCTTGAAACCTTAACTGTCATGGCCATTACTCCTAAGATTATGTAAACATTGAACAGATAGGAGAATGGCTGTTGGCAACAGGGAAGCTCATTTTTTATGTGAGCATGTATAGAATCGGAGGATTGACAGCTATGTATATTCAAGTTACGGTTGACCTTCGCTATTATACACAAGATACACTAGACCTCCGCTTATCTGACTTGTATTCAATTAAAAAGATAGTAGAGATTGTTTGGCAGATAAAAAATATATCGACGCCACCGCGAGAAGGCTGCTGGGTGCGTGTTGAAAATAAGCAGGCAGTCTTCCCAGGCTGCGCGACACTGCAGGCGAGCGGTATTACCAACGGGGACCGCATTGTAGTTTTGTAACATCGACAAAGAGATAAGGGGCATTTTTGCTTATGAACGAAAAAAGGACGTATTTGGAAATACAGGTAGACGCCGTTATGACTGGCGATCAACCGTATGTGCTCGTCTTTCAGCGTGCCAAGCTGAAAATGCAGCATCCGCTAGAACTAGAGATTATCAAGGAAGCGGATCCTTGCATCAAACGGGACATTAACGTATCTGAAGATGAAGTAAGAATGGTGATTCAACCACCTTCATCGTTTTTGCCGTTTGCGGCGGTGAAGAAAATGTCGCTGCTCTCTCGCATCAGAGCTGCTCTTCAGCTCGTCTCTAAGGTGAAGCATCATTCGGCTCGCCGGTTGATTCTTATCGTCTGTCCAGAAAATCTTGTGTTTAACCGGGCGTTGGAGCCTTTTTTTCTCCATGTGGGTGTGAAGGAAAGCTTGCCACCTGATGAGTGGAATGACGAGCGCCTTCTTCGTGAAGTGAAAGCGACAGTGCTCGCTCTGACGGAAGGGGAATATCGATTTGACGAATATTTGAAGTTTCATGAAACGTTGAAATGTTCGCCGATGGCGAAAGAATTATGGCAAGCCGATCATTTTGATGAGTTGTTAGCGTTTTTGGAGAAATGGGCTGATGAAGAAGAGGAAAAAGAACGGTCACAAGTGCACATTTCCAAAAAAAGATGGAACGCGCAAAGATACATATTTTTTTCTGCCATCGGACTGTTAATTCCTGCGATCATCTATGTGCTTTATTCGTTCTTTCTTGCGCAGCCGAAGCAAGAGGCATATATCCAAGGTACAGAATGGTTTTTGCAAAATAAATATAGCGATGTCATTACCGCCTTGGAAGATTATGCGCCTGAAGATATGCCGTATGTCATTCAGTACGAACTTGCCTTTTCTTATGTCATGACGGAATCTCTCACCGAAAAGCAGCGTGAAACGGTATTGAACAATATTACCCTTAAAACAGATGAACCATATATGTTGTATTGGATTTACATCGGACGCGGCCAAAACGAGGAAGCGCTTGAATTGGCGCGGACGATGGAGGACCGGGATTTGATCGTGTACGCTCTATTAAAATACCGCGAGCAAATGAAAGGAGATACAGAGTTGTCAGGAGCCGAAAAGCAGCGAAAATTGGAGGACATTGACCAAGAAATTGAAGAATACGAGAGAGAAAGAAAAGAGACGGAAACTTCACTGGAGGAAGAACGAACAAGGGGAGAGCAGCTGCCGGCTTCAACGCCAGCGACTAATTTATCTGGCGAGACGACGCCATCGTCTCATGAATCGCCTGCTATCAACCATCAAGAATCTAAAAAATAGAAATGCGCAGCTGTGGACATTGTAGGAGAGGATTGTATGAGTCAACTATGGATTTTGTATGAAACATATTGTCAACGATTTTCGTTGACAAACGAAGAGAAGACCATTGTCATCGGCAATCAGTTAGAGCATCACGTGACTGTTTCAGCATTTTCATTTCGCGACGGATATATCCAGATCGAAAAGAAATCGGACGGCTCGACGCTCGCCGTTCTACAAGGGGACCGGCAGATCGGTGAGCTAAAGCTAGGGTGTTCCATTACGGTTAACGTCGATGAGAGGCAAATGACAATCGCCTGGAGCACAGAACATAGGAAATCGATTTATTATGTCGGACAACAAAGCGAGGTGCTTGTCGCCAATGATCCTCAAGCAGACATTCAGACAGCGAATGCTTGCTTTTCGTTGCGAAAGCATCAAGGGAAATGGGTCGTTCTTCCCGGCAATGCCCGATTGTTTTTAAACGGGGTGCAGCTAGCCGATGCGGCGCCGTTGCGAAACGGCGATGTGCTCTTATGCCCATATATGCAGTTTGTTTTGATCGAAGATGATTTGCTGGCGGTGACGAGCAGCGAAGAGGTGGTTTCATCGTTGACCGAAACGATGCCCCCTCTTTCTGAAATGAAGAAAAAATATCCGATATACCGTCGGACGCCGCGTATGATTTATGAGTTGCCCAGAGAAAAAGTGAGCATTTCATTTCCAAGTCAAGACGGGGACAGCGACCCGCGCGGCTTATGGCTGATGGTATTGCCGCCGCTTATGATGCTGCTGGTAATGGGGGCGGTGGCGCTCATTCAGCCGCGGGGCATTTTCATTCTGATTTCACTTGTCATGTTTGCGACGACGATCGTGACATCAACGGCGCAATATAGGCGGGAAAAAAAGACGCGCAAAACGAGAAAAGAAAAGCGCCAGCGCATTTATACGAACTACTTGGAACAAAAGCGAGAACAACTTCAGGCGTTGTCCGAGAAACAGAGAAACGTATTATATTATCATTTTCCATCCTTTGAGCAGATGAAATCGTTCGTCATGCAAGTGAACAGCCGCATTTGGGAGCGGACGGCGGAGAGCGCCGATTTCCTTCATGTGCGAATCGGAACGGCCGACGTGCCGGCCGCATATGAAGTGTCAGTGAATATGGGCGATCTGGCGAACCGGGAAATGGATGATTTGTTGGAGCAGGCCCAGCGCATGGCCCGGGTATATCAAACCGTTAAACATGTGCCGCTTCCGATTGATGCATCACGCGGAGCGATCGGAATGGTCGGGAAACGATCCATTGTGAACGGCGAAATCGAGCAGTTGGTGGGCCAAATCGCTTTTTTCCACAGCTACCACGATGTGCGGTTTGTGGCGATTTTTTCAGAGAACGATTATAAGCAGTGGGAATGGATGAAATGGCTTCCGCACTTTCAATTGCCGAATTCGTTCGCCAAAGGGCTTGTTTACAACGAGCAGACGCGCGACCAATTGTTGTCGTCCATATACGAGATGCTGCGGGAGCGCGACTTGGATGAAGAAAAAGACAAAAAACGGTTCTCCCCTCATTTTGTATTTATCGTGGCTGACCGTTCGTTAATCGCGGAACACGTGATTTTAGAGTATTTGGAAGAAAAAAACGAGGACATTGGCATTTCTGTTATTTTTGCTTCAGAGACGAAAGAGAGCTTAACGGAAAACGTTCATACGCTCGTGCAATACATTAACGAGCGGGAAGGAGAGATTGTCATTCAGCATCGGAAGGCGGCGCATATTCCGTTTCAGCTGGATGAGCATTCAGCGGAAGGAAATGAATCATTTGCGCGAATGCTTCGCTCATTGGATCATCAAAAAGGCATGAATAACTCGATTCCAGAAAAGGTGACATTTTTAGAAATGATGCAAGCGCGCCGTGTGAACGAACTGAAGATCGCACAAAACTGGTTATCGCGCCAAACGTCCCGCTCGCTTGCCGTGCCGATCGGATTAAAGGGGCGGAAAGATGTCGTTGAGTTAAATTTGCACGAAAAAGCGCACGGGCCGCACGGGTTGGTCGCCGGAACGACGGGATCGGGAAAAAGTGAACTGCTGCAAACGTACATTTTATCATTAGCCGTGCATTTCCACCCGCATGAAGTCGCCTTTTTAATCATCGACTACAAAGGAGGCGGCATGGCGCAGCCGTTTAAGAACATTCCGCATTTGCTCGGCACGATTACGAACATTCATGGGAGCAAAAACTTCAGCGCCCGGGCGCTCGCGTCCATTAACAGCGAACTGAAAAAACGGCAGCGCCTTTTTGACCGCTATGAAGTCAACCATATTAACGACTACATGGAACTGTACAAACAAGGAAAGGCGGAACAGCCTTTGCCGCACTTATTTTTAATCGCCGATGAGTTTGCGGAATTGAAAAGCGAAGAGCCGGACTTTATTCGCGAATTAGTGAGCGCCGCCCGCATCGGCCGCAGCTTGGGTGTTCATCTTATTTTAGCAACGCAAAAGCCGCGAGGCGTTATCGATGAGCAAATTTGGAGCAACGCCCGCTTCCGCATCAGCTTAAAAATGCAAGATGCAAACGACAGCAAAGAAATTTTGAAAAATGGTGATGCCGCAGCGATCACAGTGCCAGGAAGAGCTTATTTGCAAGTCGGAAATAACGAAGTATACGAGCTGTTTCAATCCGCATGGAGCGGCGCGCCGTATGCGGAAGAGGGAGTCGAGGCCGAGGACGAAATTCATATCGTGACCGATTTAGGTCTTGTGCCGGTGTCGAATGTGGCGGCCGATCGGAAACGAAGCCGTCAAAAGCCAAAAACAGAAATTGAAATGGTAGTCGAGCAAATCATTGAAACGCAAAAACAATTCAACATTGAAAAATTGCCAAGCCCGTGGCTTCCGCCGCTTGCGCCTCGCTTGGCGCGCCCGGCGTCAGTGACAGCGGAGGCCGCCGCTTTTCCGATCGGCTTAAAAGACGAGCCCGAACTGCAAAGTCAATCCGATTATTTGTATCAATGGATCGAAGACGGAAATATCGGCATTTTCGGTTCGGCAGGATACGGGAAATCGACGACGGCGATGACGCTGCTTCTAAGCTTTGCGGCCGCATACAGCCCAGCGCAGCTTCATTATTACATTTTTGATTTCGGAAACAGCGCGTTATTGCCGCTGCGTCAGTTGCCGCATACAGCCGACTACTTCCGGTTGGACGATGAAAAGAAAATGGAAAAGTTTATCAAATTTATGAAAGAGGAAATGGAGCGGCGTAAACAGCGATTTATGGAAAAAGAAGTAAGTTCGATTAAATTATATAATGCGCTGTCGGAAGAAAAGCTCCCCGTTATTATAGTGGCGCTTGACAATTTTGATGTTGTAAAAGAGGAAATGCCTGACTTTGAAACGCAGTTGATTCAATATGCGCGAGACGGACAATCGCTCGGAATTTTCGTAATATTGACGGCGACGAGAGTGAACGGAATTCGTCCCCCGCTCACGAACAATTTAAAAACGAAAATTGTTCATTACTTTATTGACAGCTCTGAAAAATTTTCGTTGATTGGGCGAACGCCGTATGAGGTCGAGCCGATTCCGGGCAGGGCGCTCGTGAAAAAAGAGCATGCAGCCTTAACGCAAATGTATCTTCCGGCTGACGGCGAAGACGACATTGAAGTGCTCGAAAATGTCAAACGAGAAATTGAAAGATTAAAAGAAGCATATCAACACATACCGAAGCCAGAACCGATTCCAATGCTTCCGCCGCGGTTGCCTTTCGCCGTCTTTACAAACACGTATGTTAAAAACCAGGCATCAGGACTCATTCATATCGGACTTGATGAGCAGACGGTCCGACCAGTGGCGATCAACATCCGGACTGATCCGCACTGCTTGATTGTCGGACAATCAAGAAAAGGAAAAACAAACGTTGTAAAGGTCATTTTAGAGGCTTTGCTTGTCCAAGAGCCGGAAAGCATCGGCTTGTTGGATGGAATTGATCGGGGACTCGCTGCCTACGCGAACCGGGACGGCGTCACCTATATGGAAGCAAAAGAGAAACTAACGCAGTGGCTGAACGAAGCGAATGCTGTGCTGCAAAAACGGGAGAGTGCGTATATTAAAGCGGTAAACGAAGGCCGTACGGCAGCACACGCATGGCCGCCGATTGCCTTGATCGCCGACAGTCTCTTGCGCCTTCAACAAGAGACCGACAGCATCATGCAAAGCCGGATTGCCAACATGATGAAACAGTACAGTCATCTTGGATTTCATGTTTTTGTTGCCGGAAACGCCGGTGAGTTTGTAAAGGGTTTTGATGCCTTGACAGGGGAGCTGAAGCAAATTCGCCAAGCTATTCTCGTAACAAAAAAATCTGAGCAAAGCTTGTTTGCATTGCCTTTTACAAGAAACGAACAAGAAATTGAACCGGGATTTGGCTATTTTGTCGTCGGCGGAAAAGACCAAAAGATCCAAATCCCAAAAGTCGAATAAGGGGATCAGGTGAGAACGGACATGAATGGAAAGTGGAAAACCGCGAAATTGATCGGATTGATCATCTTCATAATCAGCCTTCCCGTGCTGTTCTTTATTTTCATTGGCCAAAACCCATTGAAAACAACAGAAAAGGCGACCAATCACATTGCGGTCGTGAACGAAGATATCGGGGCGGAATACGATCGAAAAACGTATTCTTTCGGCAAGGAGATCGTTCCCGCCCTTGCCGACCGTTCGAGCTATCGCTGGTCGGTGGTGAGCCGCAGCCAAGCGGAGAATGGGCTGAAAAACAACGAATACGACGCAGTCGTGTATGTGCCTTCTGATTTTTCTCAAAACATTTTATCGTTTACTGACAAGCAGCCGTTAAAAGCAACCGTGCAGTATAAAATTCAGCCGAATTTGGATGCGAAAAACAGAGAGCGGGTGCAAAGAGAACTCGAAGCAGCCAAAACCATGATGAACCAGAAAATGTCGACCCTTTATTGGAGCTACGTAGCGCAAGAGATAGGGGCGATTCGGAAGAAATTCAACGACATCTTAGAAAAGGAAATCGCGTTCCAGAAGACAATGTACGCTTTTTATACCCCTGGCTCAGCCAAACTTGCTGAAGAGATCAAAAGACAAAAAGGGATGTTACAGCAACTGCTCGAGGTATCGAACAACGCCAAAGATTCTTCAGCTGGCACTTTGCAAGGGTTGGAGGAGGCGGAAGCGGAAGTCGCCGCTTTTATTGACAGTGTTCGTCAATATAAGGAATATCAGCAGCGGCAAAGTGTGCTTCTGCAAGAGGGAATTGATGAATACAAAAAAACGTTTAACGAACGAATAGCTACAATGCTCGGGCAGCCATGGAAAGTGAAGCCGGATTTTCAATATCAAGGGCAAAATTTGCTCGAATCAATCACAACTTTGCGAGACACGGTAGCCAAAAGCCACACATCACTACTGAACTTCAATGAACAACTGAAACAATCAACAGCTTATGAACAATTCCAGCAGTTGCTGGCATGGCAAAAAGACTTCGTTCGTCAGTATCAAAAAGAGGTCAACAATCGGACGCTTGATCAATTGCAGCAACAGCTCATTGCGCTTCGGCAAAAGCTACAATCGCCTTCTTCGGAACAAGCAGGCGCAAAGCACCCGGCACCAATTGAAGCGCCGCCACCAGTCGATGCGAAGCTATTGGAAGCGTTGCAGCAACAATTTGCAACCTTGAAAACACAATGGCAAGCGGCAAAACCGCAGAGTCCGCAAGAAATATGGAATAATATAGAAGGTTCGATCAGCCACCTTGAAGCGGAAATACAAAAAGCGGAACAAACGTGGCAACAACAACTCGCTTTGCAGCAGCAATGGCAGCAAAAATACGAGCAACTCGCCAAGCAGCTGAACGAGCCATCAACCGAAGGCGAAGTCAACTCCATAGACGATATAGTGCAGCAAATCAAGGAGAAGGAACAGACGGTTCTTGCGTCGCCGGCGTTGCCGGAAAGCCGTAAACAAGTATTGGCTTCGCATTTTGCAGCGTTGATTCAAACTCGAAATGTAGCGGATCTTCTAGACTACTTTGCATGGTTGTCGATGTTTGATGAAGCCGTGCAACAAACTACCCACTTTGACGAAGAATTGGTCGATCAGCTCTTGATGAATTGGAATCAAAGAGATGCCATTTTCCAAATGCTATCAGATGTGCAGAGCGAAGCGCCTTATTTTTACGAGCTGCAACAACACTTAGCGTCTTCATTAAAAGAGGCGGAAGCAGCTGAAGAGAGGACGGAATCCTTTATAGAGACAACGCTTGGATATATACAAGCATACGATGAGAACGTACAAAACATGCAAGAGATGATCATAGGTCAGCTGCAGGAACTCAGTGATGTGATGAGCGAAGTGACAACGCAACTACAAGAGGCGGTAAACGAGGGAGAACAAGCTGAATTGGTTTGGCGAGGAAGCGACGGAGAATTTGTCATCACGATGCAGCAAAACACGATGCAAGATGTGCGCCAAATTTCTAACCTTATTGCCTCAATTGCGGAAGGTCAAGACCGCATTGCCGATTATACGAATGAACTGCATCAAAAAGTAGGGTCGGTTCAGGCGAAAGCGGACGAATTAAACGGCAAATGGACGGCCAATGTGAATACGACAAAGCAAATTCGAAACGACGTCTATCGCCTTTTAAACAACACGATGGTTGACCAGCAGGCGAACGGCTATGTTTATGATTATTTAACAAACCCTGTGCAAATAAGCGGCGATTTGCCGGAGGAACAAGCGACGTACACACCGCCGGTCGTAGTATTGATCATCGTCTTGCTATGTGGCATGCTCATCGGCTTCTTCCTTCATTATTATTCTAATAGTCCTTTTATGTTGCAGCTTGCTCTATTGCTCATGATGAATGTAGTAGTGGGGTTAATCATCAATATCTATAGCCTGAAAATTTATCCAATGCAAGAGGTTCGAGCCATCAAGTGGAGTGTGCTGACGATCGTTTTGTTATTCTTCTGTTCTGCAATCGTTCGATTGGCATTTTGGATCGGACCGTTTACCGGTTGGATCCTTGGAGTTGGGCTTGTGCTTTTCTTCATTACCCCATTGCTCGATTTAGTGCTGCCCAACTTTCATTTCGAGCATCCGATTGCGAAAACGTATATATCGATTCAATACGGCGACCAACAAAGTTTTTATTCAGCCGTGATACCGATCGGAGTCGTTTCATTATTGATGGCGGCCATTCCGTTTTTGAAACATCGCCTCATCCAACCAAAGGAGGCGGAGACACATGAAGGGTAGGGGGGGATGGCTCCCTTTCCTTCTTATCCTATTGTTTTTAGTGACAGAGGGAAAGGGCGTGGAAGCGGAGGAATGGCCGGCGGTGGAACCGAACCGATATGAGAAGCAACAAATTGAATTGCGTACGGACTATATTCGCGAGCAGTCGCTTTTAAACGAGAAAAAAGAGCTGCCGAAAGAACAGTTGCCGTTGACATTTCAGCGACCGGCGCCTTCCGCTTTTGAGCGGACAAAAGCGCAGTTGTTTTTATCGCCGGAATGGGAAACGAATACGATCGCGACGAAAGCAGAAAAGCTAAAGCTGTTTTCGTCAGCGAAGGAGCTGACCTCCTCGTCTCGACCCGCATTGAATGAGGAGGAAGCGGCGGATTCATCGAGTTTGCTCTGGCTGTTTGGAGTTCTCGTTTTCGGGCTGATTACGGCGATTTTTGTGATTATCGTTCCACGGATGAAACAATTTGTCCGCTAACCCTTAAGTATATTTAAAGAAAGGGTTCAATGGAGGGACGATGTAAAGTTTTTATTTGAAACAGCAGGAACGGCTAGTATGAGCTATTATTTCGCCATTTTAACGGGGGGGGAATCCAAGTGTCATCGATGGTAGAGTCGATTGAAAAGGAAATGAAGCGGAGGGCTTACGAAGCAGCGATGGCCATTTTGCAATCTTACCAAGGGCAAGTGCATGAAGCGATGGAAGAATTTCAAGGTGGCATTCGCGGCTTTTATCGCGCCAACGATGAATCTATTCCGTACTGGCAAGGGGAGGCGCGGGAAGCGTATGAGTGGGTCTATGCCGATTTAAAGCAAATCGAGGCGCGGATTGAGGCGACGGCGGATGAATTGATCGATGAAATCAGCAGGGAAATCGCCCGTCTTCGTCGAATGATAGAGGAGTTGTAATCACATGATTCGGTTGAAACCGGATGAGTTGGAAACGGTCGCCGGACATATTCCCGAAGCGGAAGATGCGTGCCAACGGGCACGGACGACGTTATCGTGGGAGCTCTCCTCCCTTGTGATGAATCTCCCGGGCGTCAGCACACCCGCGATCGAAGAGCTGAGGGATGAACTCGTTCATTGGCTGAAGCGTTATGAAGACAAACTGAACGAAGCCGAAGAACTTCTGTATCGCACCGCCGCCGCGATGCGCCAAGCGGACCAAACGCTCGCCGACAATATGAAGGAATTGGGGTTGGAGTTTCTCGGATGGTACGACGTGCAACGACTATTCGGCGAGTACGATCCGGTCACTGGGGAGCGCCTGTCGATCGGGGATCGGCTGCTGGCGGGCGGGATGTTGCTGTTATCGATTGTACCTCCGGCTAAAGGAGCCGGCGTCGCCGGAAAAGCGGCGATCAAGGGGGCGAAGGCGCTCGACACCGCTTCCACCTTGTCGAAAGTGAAACATGTCGTGCGCGATGATAAAATGAAAGCGATCGGCGACATCGCCTTTCGCCAAACCGTCCGCTCCCCTCTTGCCGAAACAGCCCGATTGTTCAAGAAGCAATGGGACGAATTAGTAGAAAGCGTCGCCTCCGTTTCATGGCAGCCGGCGTATGCGGGGGTGGGCCCAGCGCCGCGGGTGTGGATGAGTGGGGCGAGGAATGAAGTTAAAGATGCCACTTTTCATATGATAAAGAAAGCTGAAGGAGAGGTGGTTGGGAAAGGTACAGGTGAAACTGTTACTAAGGATACGTATAAACCTGTTAGTCTTAATCAACTTCGTCTTAAAAATGGAATGAAGATGAAAATTAATGATGCTCTTGAAGCAGCAGAAAAGTTTTTAGGACCGGGGTATAAGGATATGGGGAATGGACGCTTCGTATCCACGGACGGAACACGAGTTGTAAGAATGGGAGATGGTGATATACTGGGTAAACATGGGGGAGGACCACACATGAATTTTGAAACTCTAGTTCCTAACCCTAGTAAGCCTGGTAAAATGAAAGTAGACCAAAATCTTCACATTTATTTGGAGGAGTAAAATGGATATTCAGATTAAAATTCCAAAGTATAGGAATGATTCAGGCTTCCAATTCGTATGGGAGGATAATTTCATAATTGAGACTGAAATAAATGGAAACACAATCATAATACGAGCTAATAAAGATGGTTTGATATCCATGGCTAAACATTTACTTACACTAGCACAAAATGAAGTACCGACAGGTACCCATATCCATTATGATGAATTGAACTCTTTAGAAGAGGGATCTTGCGAAATCGTAATTCAAAAAATATAGGTAATAACTCGTGGTGCTAGTTGAACCCTAGCGCTCAACTAGCCCGAGTATTACAAGCGAATACACCAACAAAATGACATCGAGTGCCACTTCAAACCCCGCAATTGAGTGAGCACGAATGTCTGTCATACGATACCGGTCAACGAGGACGGAAAACAACGTTTCTATGAATTTCCATTTTTGCTTGATCCACTTCTCCCATGCTTCGGATGGACGATGTTTCTGATTTTTGCGAGAGGGAGTCCAAAAAGCGATTTGGTAATTTCCATACAGCTTTTTTTGCCATTCGCTACTGATGAATCCTTTGTCACCCAGGTTATAGGAGGGTTCAATGAAGGGACGATGTAAAGTTTTTATTTGAAACAGTCGGAATAGATTGATATTAGCCATTATTTCGCCGTTTTAACGGGGGAGGGAATCCAAGTGTCATCGATGGTAGAGTCGATTGAAAAGGAAATGAAGCGGAGGGCTTACGAAGCAGCGATGGCCATTTTGCAATCTTACCAAGGGCAAGTGCATGAAGCGATGGAAGAATTTCAAGGTGGCATTCGCGGCTTTTATCGCGCCAACGATGAATCTATTCCGTACTGGCAAGGGGAGGCGCGGGAAGCGTATGAGTGGATTTATGCTGATTTAAAGCAACTCGAGACACGAATTGGGACGACGGCGGATGAATTGATCGATGAAATCAGCAGGGAAATCGCCCGTCTTCGTCGAATGATAGAGGAGTTGTGATCCACTATGATTCGATTGAAGCCTGATGAGTTGGAAACGGTCGCGAAGCACATTCCCGATGCCGAAGATGCGTGCCAGCGGGCGCGGACGACGCTGTCATGGGAGCCCTCTTCCCTTGCGATGGACCTCCCCGGCGTCAGCACGCCCGCGATTGAAGCGCTGCGGGACGAACTGATTCATTGGTTGCGGCGTTATGAAGAAAAGCTCAACGAAGCGGAAGAACTGCTCTATCGAACGGCGGCGGCAATGCGCCAAGCGGACGAGACGCTCGCCGATAACATGAAGGAATTCGGCTTGGAGCTTCTCGGCTGGTATGACGTGCAGCGCGTATTTGGCGAGTACGACCCGATCACCGGGGAGCGCCTGTCGATCGGGGACCGGCTGCTGGCGGGCGGGATGTTGCTGTTATCGATTGTTCCTCCGGCTAAAAGTGCCGGCGTCGCCGGAAAAGCGGCGATCAAGGGGGCGAAGGCGCTCGACACCGCTTCCACCTTGTCGAAAGTGAAACATGTCGTGCGCGATGATAAAATGAAAGCGATCGGCGACATCGCCTTTCGCCAAACCGTCCGCTCCCCTCTTGCCGAAACAGCCCGATTGTTCAAGAAGCAATGGGACGAATTAGTAGAAAGCGTCGCCTCCGTTTCATGGCAGCCGGCGTATGCGGGAGTGGGCCCGTCGCCTCGGGTGTGGATGAGTGAGGCGAAAGATGCGTCCCTCAACATGATCAAGAAAGTTGAGGGGGAAGTGGTTGAGAAGGGGATAGGGAAGCTTGATTCCGTTCCATCAGTAAAAAATGGAGAGTTTAATAAATGGTTCAATTCACTGACTCCTGATGAGTTGGATGAAGTATGGTCTGACCCTAAATTGAGGAAGGCTATTGAAAGTAGACTTAGACATCCAGGAGGATTCCATGAGTGGCATTTAGTATCTCGAGCTCCTATTTTTAAACGCTGGGGAATTACAGCAGAACAAATCAAGGAGCTAAGAACTGCCATAGAAGATGTAAAATTTGTTAATCCAAAAGGAATCCATGGGGGAAAAGGTTCCACCAAAGCTCATAATGAATTATTAGAGATAATTGACACTTCACTAGATTATGCCACTTTTAAGAGGAGACTTCAAAATTGGGCTCATTATAGACTTGAAGGCGGTGTAGACGCGTTACCCGAAGGATTAAGACCATAAATGAAGGGGGAAAATGTTTATGGAAAGTAAAGGTTTTGTATCGCTATGGGTCGGTCATTTTAAATCCGCTAAGGAATTTCAAGAATATTTACTAGTTAAATATAATGAGGATGGTGACGCTATACCTTCTGAATTTGAAAAAGAATTTAAAATTGAATACTATGATGAGGATTTTAAAGAAACACACTTTTATAATGAACCTTCCCAAAGCTTTGAAAACCTACTCGAGGGTTTTTCATATGATAATGTAATAATCCCCAAGTTCTTAAATCTAAATAATGGTGATTTAATAGAAAAAGTAAATTCTATTGTATTACTCTATGATTTTAAATACGATGGTACGGTAAAGGAGACTCGAAATCTTAAATATATAGGATCGGTTGATTATAAATAATAAAGATAGCCTTGATTGGCCACAAGCCTTTCAAGGTTTTTCTGTTTTAAATATAACGTGGATGGTTCGATAATTCACTTCTACAGTAACACATTAGGCAGATCAAATGCTCGTCGACAACATGAAGGAATTCGGTTTAGAGCTTCTCGGCTGGTATGACGTGCAGCGCGTATTTGGCGAGTACGACCCGATCACCGGCGAGCGCCTGTCGGCCGGGGACCGATTGCTGGCGGGCGGGATGTTGTTATTATCGATTGTACCACCGGCTAAAAGTGCCGGCGTCGCCGGAAAAGCGGCGATCAAGGGCGCCAAGGCGATCGATGCCACCTCCGCCCTTGCGAAAGTGAAACATGTCGTGCGCGATGATAAAATGAAAGCGATCGGCGACATCGCCTTTCGCCAAACCGTCCGCTCCCCTCTTGCCGAAACAGCCCGATTGTTCAAGAAGCAATGGGACGAATTAGTAGGAAACGTCGCCTCCGTTTCATGGCAGCCGGCGTATGCGGGAGTGGGGCCGGCGCCTCGGGTGTGGATGGGTGAGGCGAAAGATGCGTCCCTCAACATGATCAAGAAAGTTGAGGGGGAAGTGGTTGAGAAGGGTGCCAAGGGGACGCCAAAAGTTCCTACTAAAGTGAGTTATGGAGATCATTACACTAAAGATGGTCGTAAAAAGGTACTAAAACCAGATATTGAGTATACAAGTAAAGAGGGATACACTTATAAAACAGATAGTAATGGACGGATTTCCAGTGCTGAAGGTACTCTCAAGTTAGGACATGGAAAAAGAAATAATTATGCTCAGAAAGTTGCAGGACGGGAAGACAGATTGCCAGATGATGAAGGTGGGCATTTAATTGCAAGTATTTTTAAAGGTTCAGGTGATCTCGATAATCTTGTACCAATGAATGGGAATCTCAATAAGGGTGAATGGAAGAAACTTGAGAATACTTGGGCAGAAGCAATTAAACAAGGCGATGAAGTGAAAGTAAAGATAAAGCCAAATTATAAGGGAGATTCTCACCGCCCAATAAGTTTTGATATTAAGTACAAAATTGGTGATGATGATTGGGAAATTAGGCGATTTGATAATGTACTAGGGGGGAAGTTAGATGAATGAAGAAAAATTAGGAATCCTATACCATGAGATAGCAGAAGTTGTTGTTGATACTATTCCTGAGGAGTGGTCTAAGGTTTATCTATATGGTGAGATTGTTGAAGGCTCTCGAACTGCTTACTTTTATTACTATCCTGAAGGAAGTGATAAACCTGTTTACAGTCATGATATTCCTGAAATTTTTAGAGTAAGTGAACATGAATATTCAGAAAAATTGAATCAATTAATGGATCTTACTCAGAAGCTCTGGACAGAGTTTAAAGATAACACTCAAGAGCCTTGGACCAATTTCACTTTAATCTTGGACAATACAGGAAAATTTAAAATTGATTTTAATTATGATGATCTTTCAAATGCAGACTTGCACGAAAGAAAGACTATTTGGAAATATAAGTATCTTGGCATTATGCCTAAAAGTAACTCTGGAAAAAAACATTTAAAAAGATATTTAGAGACGGTGGAAAGAGAGAAAAAATAGTTTCTAAACGGGATGCAATTACATGAGGTTTACATCATTAACAGCAGGATCGTACCATACAACCAACAAACCAAACATTAAACAACTCAACGAACACGCTTAGATCAGCTTTCAAAGGCTTATTCCAACTTGAATGATAAGGAGGAATGAGCTTTTTTGGTATGTCCAAAATCAAAGGATGAAAAGGAGAACGGCAAAATAAGCACAGGAAAAGGCAGTTCTAATGGCACAGGTGGACGAGCTGAAACGTTTAGGTAGTAACGTCCCACAGACAGCGTTAAAAGTAAGGAAACTATTCAAATAAGCTGAATACTTTAAACAGTTGGCTGACGAAAAGGACGGGCATCCAAGGCTGGAATTCATTGGATGTTTGGAAGATGAAGCATCTGTACAGCATAACAAAAGTGTGTTAGCCTGTCAGAAACAGGATTTGGACGTAGTAAAGGAAGAAGTTATTTTCCACAAAATGAAAGTACAGAGATATGCAAAGTGTTTACGCAAACAGTTATAGTATGAGGAAAATGTTTGTAGGAGAAAGAAGTTCCCCTTCTATTCAAAAAGAGGAGGATTTCCTTCGGTGGGGCGGGGGAAGTAAGCAAAAAGATGCAAAAAGGACTCTCTTCCTTGCGAAAGTGAAACATGTCGTGCGCGATGATACCATGAAGACGATCTTCCACACGATCTACCATCAAGTCATCAAAGCGCCGTTTGCGGAAACCGCCCGCCTGTTCAAGAAGCAATGGGACGAATTAGTCAAAAGCGTCGCCTCCGTTTCCTAGCAGCCGGCGTATGCGGGAGTGGGGGCGGCGCCTCGGGTGTGGATGAACGAAGTGAAAGATGCGTCCCTCAACAGGATCAAGAAAGTTGAGGGGGGAGTGGTTGAGAAGGGTGCTAAGGGTATAGATGCAGCAGATCCAGATCTAATACGGAAAATCGATGTTGATTTTCTTGATAGGATGGAAGCTGCTGGCGGACATACTTTAGATAGACATGTGTCAAAAACAAATGAAGAACTCATTAAAAGATCCATTCAAGAAGATGTAGAAGCAGCTACTACGTTTACTAATAAGCAGATAGCCATTAAAGCTATTCAGGAAAACTTGCGCAAGAATGCCGATGATATTGCTAAATGGCTAAATGAATCTGATGCGGGAAGAAAAATATTCGATGTATCACACAATCATCCAATAGGAAAAGGGGTTCTTAGAGATAAAAAATATGTCGTTTATAACCTAACCAATTCTAGAAGGGCGGTGAAAAACGGCTGTCACCGCTAATCGTCGGCATGTTCATTCAGAAAAGAAAGCTGATTCTGTAAGGTTTCTCTAATTGAGAAAGGAGTGGAATCAGTCGTTTTTGCACTAAATCACCAGCCTCCTAGAGTAGTATTGATTAGGGATTCAACACAGGAGCTAGGATTCAGAATAGTAACTGCATTTCCTATTGTTAAATAAAGGGTGATATCATTGAACGAGGACCTGAAGTACGATACTTTTAAATATTTTCTTGAATGTTATTTTACCCCCAGTGCTAACTATGAAGAATTAGAAACACTAGTCAAAGAATTTCGTTTAACTGAAGAGAGGAAATATCGACAAAAACTTCAGCAAGAGTTAGAACAAATTCTTCAACTTGATCATTGGGATGATATTCAAGAGTTTGTTAGAAAACATGCTATGAGGAAAATGAACAGTGATAGACTTACTTGGTTCATACGTACTATTTTGCATAACTTAAATCAAAGTTAAGATGATGTATAAAATTTTGTGTAAAGCATTTTGCTAGAACAAAAGAAAAAAGGTAGGGTATTCTATGATTGGACCAAAAATCTTAGAGAAAGGAGAACCCTACCTATATCTAAAAGTATACCGAATGTAGACTGGGCAAATCAACTGGAAAATACCATTCGTCAGTTTGTAAAAGAAAAATGAGAACGGATCATGCGGGAAGAAATCAAACATTTCCTCGAAATCGAACAGGCTGGAACGCCAAACATGAGAAACGGCTATTACTAACGAAATCTAGATACGCAATAGGGCCGGATTGAAGGTCTTTTGGTCCCTAGAGACCGAAACGGAGAATTTCAAACGCAGCTGTTTGCCCCTTACCAACGACATACCGGCTGGTTGGAGGAAGCCATCATCAAGATGTATCAAAGTGGCATGAGTACACGGGAAATTGGCAAATTTATCGAACGAATTCTAGAAATACTTATTCTCCAGCGACGATCAGCCGTATGACAATATCCATCAAGTCCTTTCGTCTTGCCTCGTGCAGATCGACAAGAAAGAAGGCCTCTCTCTTCGCGTCTTCCACTCCGATACGACGGACAAGACCGTTTACGGCGCGTATGAATCGGTCTCGTCAGAGGCCCTGTAGATCACACATGGTTACAACCGGCACCATCGTTGGCAAAAACCAATCGGTTTCGGGCTGATCGGCAACGAAGACGGCATCCCGTTTTCCGGCGATGTGCACGACGGCAACATGTCGGACAAAACGTGGAATCCCGAGGTGCTCTCCCTGTTTCTGTTGGCCTTGGCCATTTCCCGCCTCTTCCAGCGCCGGGCGCGTCCGTTCATCCCCCCGGAACGCCCATTCAAGGGCGCAGGAGGTCGGAAACTGACCCGACCCACCGGGCAGGCGATTTTTCAATTGTTCCGGTATGTGAAAGTCGTCCTACTGGAGCTGCCGGATGGGCACATCCAACGCGCGTTAGGGAAACCGCTCACCCCTGATCAGCGAAGGATCCTGCAGGGATTGGGCATGGATGAGAGCATTTACGTGTAACGTCATACGGAACGACTAGCGATGGTAAAAAAAGGATTGTCATCGCTCGTTGTGTTGGTCGAAATGGTATTCTAAAAAACGAAATAAAACATCCTTTCTTTCTACCCTGTTAGGGTGCGAAATGTGAGATAAGCAGGTGTAGAGTGTGATTATTTTTTGGATGAAAAAATATAATAGCAGGGTTTTTATCAGGATGTATTGAAAAAACCTACTGTTGTTTCGGCATAAAAGAAAATCGTATTTCTTGAGTAGCGAATGGACAAAATGATGAAAGCTGAAGGGATCGAGAATGTGGTGCAAACGGGACTTATTTAAAGGGAGTGAGCTTAGCCGGCCTCTGTCTGATGAAGAGACCGAACGAGGGAATGTTGGCGCAAAGACGCCCGGAGACATGGGAGGGTTTGTCCTCATCAGCGATGCAGAGATCCAAGGTGTATCGCATACACACCGACCCACTGCAGTAAAAAATGTTCAGCAGTGACCGCGAAGCGCACCATAGACTGTTAGATATCAACAAAAACTAGAGGGAGGGTTCAATGGAGGGACGATGTAAAGTTTTTATTTGAAACAGCAGGGGATAGCTTGATATTGGACATTATTTCGCCACTTTAACCGGGAAGGGAATACAAGTGTCATCGATGGTAGAGTCGATTGAAAAGGAAATGAAGCGGAGGGCTTACGAAGCAGCGATGGCCATTTTGCAATCTTACCAAGGGCAAGTGCATGAAGCGATGGAAGAATTTCAAGGTGGCATTCGCGGCTTTTATCGCGCCAACGATGAATATATTCCGTACTGGCAAAGGGAGGCGCGGGAAGCGGATGAGTGGGTCTATGCCGATGTAAGACAAATCGAGATGCGGATTGAGGCGACGGCGGATGAATGGGTCGATGAAATCAGCAGGGAAATCGCCCGTCTTCGTCGAATGATAGAGGAGTTGTGATCACATGATTCGGTTGAAACCGGATGAGTTGGAAACGGTCGCGAAGCACATTCCCGATGCCGAAGACGCTTGCGAGCGGGCGCGGACGACGCTGTCATGGGAGCCCTCTTCCCTGGTGATGGACCTCCCCGGCGTCAGCACGCCCGCCATCGAAGTGTTGCGGGACGAACTCGTTCATTGGCTGAAGCGTTATGAAGACAAACTGAACGAAGCGGAAGAACTTCTGTATCGCGCTGCCGCCGCGATGCGCCAAGCGGACGAGACGCTGGCCGACAACATGAAGGAATTCGGTCTGGAGCTCCTCGGCTGGTATGACGTGCAGCGCGTATTTGGCGAGTACGACCCGATCACCGGCGAGCGCCTGTCGATCGGGGATCGGCTGCTGGCGGGCGGGATGTTGCTGTTGTCGATTGTTCCTCCGGCTAAAAGTGCCGGCGTTGCTGGAAAAGCGGCGATCAAGGGGGCCAAGGCGATCGATGCCGCCTCCGCCCGAAAGTGAAACATGTCGTGCGCGATGATAAAATGAAAGCGATCGGCGACATCGCCTTTCGCCAAACCGTCCGCTCTCCTCTTGCCGAAACAGCCCGATTGTTCAAGAAGCAATGGGACGAATTAGTAGGAAACGTCGCCTCCGTTTCATGGCAGCCGGCGTATGCGGGAGTGGGGGCGGCGCCTCGGGTGTGGATGAACGAAGTGAAAGATGCGTCCCTCAACATGATCAAGAAAGTTGAGGGGGGAGTGGTTGAGAAGGGTGCCAAGGGGACGGAAAAAAAGGTTTATTGCCGGGTGAGGGAAAAATAGGAACTTACAAACAATTAATAAAGCAAGGTAAAGCGTTTGATCATCTCACCCCACACCATATGCCATCTGCCGAAAAAATAAAGAAAGTCGGTATAAAGCGAAATGATGGTGTTAGCATGAATATGGAACAACCGCATCCTGGTACTGGGGGAAGACATCGTAGAACTTATACTTATGGACTTTCTGGAGAAAGATTAAACGATTATTTAAATCTTAGCTACCGAGACGCACTAGCACATGATATTTGGGATGCTCGAAGAATTTATATGGAGGATGGGCTATACACTTCGGAAATAAGAAAAAGTTTAAGAGATGTAATTCAATTGAATAAAGAATTGTATCCCGAATTATTTAGAAAGTAATTATTTTAAGGAGGGAATGTTTTTGGACATTAAGTCGGAAATAAAAAAGGTATACCATAACCGTCTGCTTGAGACAGAAAAACAAGTGGAAGAATTTGAGCAAGCTCTAAAAAATATATATGAATATGATGAGGTTTCGATTATTAAAGATTTAATGTTAGCTTTTGATGATAATACTGAGAACCATGAGGTAATGTTTAACTTAGTGCATACTATTGAGCATTTATATAAGAATAAAATAGAGGAGGGATTAAAATTAATTGCTAACTCTGTTCCAATCATTATAGATTGTGGGAGAGAATGGATCGAAATCTTGCATTATAGAATATTAAATCATCCTCAAGTGCGTATGATTTATGCAAAGGTCCTGCGGGATATTGATATAAAAGCAAGAAATATTATTAAAGACTTATTGGAAGATATAAAAAGAGAAGATCCGGAATTGTTTAGTGATTCAGTGGACGAAGTATTAGGTAGTATTTAAGAACTTATTTAGAAAGCCTTGATTGGCTAGAAGCCTTTCAAGGTTTTTCTATTTTATAACAGGGCTGGTTTAGTAGTTGATGCGCCAAGCGGACGAGACGCTCGCCGACAACATGAAGGAATTCGGTTTAGAGCTTCTCGGCTGGTATGACGTGCAGCGCGTATTTGGCGAGTACGACCCGATCACCGGCGAGCGCCTGTTGATCGGGGATCGGTTGCTGGCGGGCGGGATGTTGCTGTTATCGATTGTTCCTCCGGCTAAAAGTGCCGGCGTCGCCGGAAAAGCGGCGATCAAGGGCGCCAAGGCGATCGATGCCGCCTCCGCCCTTGCGAAAGTGAAACATGTCGTGCGCGATGATAAAATGAAAGCGATCGGCGACATCGCCTTTCGCCAAACCGTCCGCTCCCCTCTTGCCGAAACAGCCCGATTGTTCAAGAAGCAATGGGACGAATTAGTAGGAAACGTCGCCTCCGTTTCATGGCAGCCGGCGTATGCGGGAGTGGGGCCGGCGCCTCGGGTGTGGATGGGTGAGGCGAAAGATGCGTCCCTCAACATGATCAAGAAAGTTGAGGGGGAAGTGGTTGAGAAGGGTGCCAAGGGGACGCCAAAAGTTCCTACTAAAGTGAGTTATGGAGATCATTACACTAAAGATGGTCGTAAAAAGGTACTAAAACCAGATATTGAGTATACAAGTAAAGAGCATTCCTGTTAGAAGCTTTTCCGAGGACTTGAACAAAAAAAGCCCTCTTGGTATGATGCAGGGGTGTCAACCAACCAATGGACCCTGAATTCATGCCAAGGAGGACTTCAGATGAATTGTACACAAAATCACAAGATCGATCAAGTCACGGATGAAACACTCGTGGTAGGGATGGACATCGCCAAACGAAAGCACTACGCCTGCTTCGTCGATGCCCGGGGACGCGTGCTCCAGACATCGTTTCCCGTCATCCAGTCGAAATCAGGCTTTGAGCAGCTGGATCAGCGCATTCGACAAGCGATGAACGAGTTTGGGAAAACCAAGGTCATCGTGGCGATCGAGCCGACCGGGCACTACTGGTTGAACCTGGCCTATTTCCTTGAGGAAAAAGGGATCCCGTTGGTCATGGTCAATCCTGCGCATGTGCGCCGATCGAAAGAGCTCGATGACAATCTGCCGACGAAACACGATGCCAAAGACGCACGGGTCATTGCCAGACTGGCGAAAGACGGGCGGTTTAGCTTCCCTCGGCTCCTTCGCGACATCGAAGCGGATTTACGCGTGGGGAGCACACTGCGGGAGAAGTTCATGAAAGAGCATACAGCCGTGCGCAACGCGATGATCCGTTGGACCGACCGGTATTTTCCTGAGTTCTCCGCCGTCTTCTCCAGCTTTGGGAAAATGGCGCTGGCCGTGCTGGAACTCACCCCGTTTCCGGAGGAGATCACCGGCCGCACCGTGGAGGAGCTTGTGGAGATCTACCGGCAACGTGAAGGGCTGAAAGCGCCCCAGAAACCGAAAATCCGGAAGCTGCTTGAGGCCGCGAGCCATTCCATTGGCGTGACGGAAGGACAGCAGATGGCCCGTTTGGAGATCGCCGCGCTCGTCCGCCGATATCGCCAATTGGAGGAGGAAATCGCCGCACTGGATGCGGAACTGACGGCATTGGCGCAAACGACCGTGGAATATCAGTGGTTGAAAACGGTGGATGGCCTAGGAGATGCCACGATCGTTGACCTGTTGGCCGAGATCGGGAGCTTTGCCCACTACCGGGACCCGCGGCAACTGATCAAATTCGCGGGCCTGACGCTCAAGGAGAACTCCTCCGGCCAGCACAAAGGGCAAAAACGGATCTCGAAACGAGGACGAAAACGGCTGCGTTCGGTTCTGTTTCGGACGATGATCCCCCTGATCCGCCATAATGAGGCGTTTCGCGAGTTGCATAATGATTACACGACCCGAGCGGTGAATCCGCTGTCCAAAAAACAATCGATCGTGGTGTTGTGCGGCAAACTGCTCAAGGTGTTGTTGACCATCTGCACGAAGAAGCAAGCGTTTGATGGAGAACGAATGAGGCAAGATGTCTTCGCCCATGTTCAAGTCCGGGCCGCCTAGTGCCTGTCTTCTCGCGTAAAACGGAATTCTCTTGACAACAGGATGACACCGGAGAAGCTGGCGCGATATCATCCATTCGACCTTGAGTCCCTTAAGGAGCTTAGCTGGCCTCTGCCTGATGAAGAGACCGAACGAGGGAATGTTGGCGCGAAGACGCCCGGAGACATGGGAGGGTTCGTCCTCATCAGCGATGCAGAGATCCAAGGGTGCATCGAATACGCTTCTCCCCACTACAGTAAAAAATACCCAGCAGTGGCCGCGAAGCGCACCCTAGGTCTGTAAGATATCCACAAAACTGAAAAAGGATGTAATGGATTTTGTCGAAAAATATTTTTTTGACACCCCTGAGAGGCCACAAAGCCTTGATACATCAATATTTATAGAGGGAGGAGAGCATACGAAACAGCGATCTCCATTTTACGGTCTTACCAAGGGCAAGTGCATGAAGCGATGGAAGAATTTCAAGGTGGCATTCGCAGCTTTCATCGCGCCAACGATGAATCTATTCCGTACTGGCAAGGGGAGGCGCGGGAAGCGGATGAGTGGGTCTATGCCGATTTAAAGCAAATCGAGGCGCAGATTGAGGCGACGGCGGATGAATGGGTCGATGAAATCAGCAGGGAAATCGCCCGTCTTCGTCGAATGATAGAGGAGTTGTGATCACATGATTTGGTTGAAACCGGATGAGTTGGAAACGGTCGCCGGACATATTCCCAAAGCGGAAGATGCGTGCCAACGGGCACGGACGACGTTATCGTGGGAGCTCTCCTCCCTTGTGATGAATCTCCCGGGCGTCAGCACACCCGCGATCGAAGAGCTGAGGGATGAACTCGTTCATTGGCTGAAGCGTTATGAAGACAAACTGAACGAAGCCGAAGAACTTCTGTATCGCACCGCCGCCGCGATGCGCCAAGCGGACCAAACGCTCGCCGACAATATGAAGGAATTGGGGTTGGAGTTTCTCGGATGGTACGACGTGCAACGACTATTCGGCGAGTACGATCCGGTCACTGGGGAGCGCCTGTCAGCGGGAGATCGGCTGCTGGCAGGCGGGATGTTGCTATTGTCGGTTGTTCCACCGGCCAAAGGCGCCGGCATAGCCGGAAAAGCAGCGATCAAGGGAGCGAAGGCGCTCGACACCGCTTCCACCTTGTCGAAAGTGAAACATGTCGTGCACGGTGATAAAATAAAAGGGTTCTTCCAAACAATCTACCATCAAGTCGTCAAAGCGCCGTTGACGGAAACCGCCCGCCTGTTTAAGAAGCAGTGGGATGAATTCGTCGAAAGCATTGCCTCCGTTTCTTGGCAGCCGGCATATGCCGGAGTAGGCCCGGCGTCTCGGGTGTGGATGAGTGGGTCCAAGAATGAAGTTAAAGATGCTACTTTCCATATGATCAAGAGAGTTGAAGGGGAAGCAATTGGAAAAGGGATAATTAGTAGTACAACGAAGAGGAAAGTAACTACGAGACTAAAAGCTACTAAGCTATCTTCAGAAAAAATCCAATTGGATTGGTTACCTGATAAATATTCTGTTGTAGAAGTAAAAGGAACAGTTAAAGTTGCGGGTAAGGAAGTAGATGTGTCAAGAAGAGTTTACCAAATAGAGATTGATAAAAATTATGTGCCGAAAGATCCTGCAGCAGTCGGGTTGACTAATAAAGAACTGATGGCGAAGGGGAAATCTCCTTATGTTGTTAAAGACGGAAAAGAAAGTAAAATTGAACTTCATCATCTGATTCAAAAAGAGCCTAGGGGAATGGTTGAGATTGCTGAATCTATACATGATAAGTTCAGCAGAGAATTACACGGCTTGGTAGAGGACGGAAATAGCTTTAGAAATGATCCGTTGCTTGAAAAACAATATAATAATTTTAGAAGCAACTATTGGAAAATGCGTGCAAATGAAGATTAGAAGGGAGGAAAAATGTGATGAATGAGAAAATAAAAAAAATGGTCGAAGAGTATGGAGAGGAAAGGGATTTTTTCGGAGGCGCATCAGAGGAGGAGATCCGAAAAGCTGAAGAAATACTCGGTTTACAGTTCCCTCAAAGTTATCGTGCTTTTCTAAAGGAATATGGCTCAGGGGGTATATGTGGGGTTGAAATCTTAGGTATTGAAGGAAATCTTGGTGCTTCTGTAGTAAAAGCAACAGAAAGATGGCGAAAGTTAGGGCTAGATAAGAAACTAATTGTTATCGAAGATTCAGGAGAATTTGTTCGATGTATGTATTCGGCGGATGTTCGTGACGAAAAAGTGTATAGTTGGGTTAGAGGAGGGAAAGAACTTTCCGTTCGCTATGATACATTTGATGATTATATAATAGATATGTTTCAAGAAGGAATTGATAACTTGTAGGTATATGAGAAAATGAATGGATAAAATTCTGTGTTGAATTGGAAAACACAAATAAACCTTGATTGGCGACAAGCCTTTCAAGGTTTTTGTTTTAAAAACGAAGTTCACTGCTCGTGTGCCCTCGAAAATCTCATAAAAACAAAGAACTGATCTAGCGTACTACCGCCGCGATGCGCCAAGCGGACGAGACGCTGGCCGACAACATGAAGGAATTCGGTTTAGAGCTTCTCGGCTGATATGACGTACAGCGCGTATTTGGCGAGTACGACCCGATCACCGGCGAGCGCCTGTCGATCGGGGATCGGCTGCTGGCGGGCGGGATGTTGCTGTTATCGATTGTGCCTCCGGCTAAAGGAGCCGGCGTCGCCGGAAAAGCGGCGATCAAGGGCGCAAAGGCGATCGATGCCGCCTCCGCCCTTGCGAAAGTGAAACATGTCGTGTGCCATGATAAAATGAAAGCGATCGGCGACATCGCCTTTCGCCAAACCGTCCGCTCCCCTCTTGCCGAAACGGCTCGATTGTTCAAAAAGCAATGGGACGAATTAGCGGAAAGCGTCGCCTCCGTTTCATGGAAGCCGGCGTATGCGGGAATGGGTTCGGCGCCTCGAGGGTGGATGAGTGAGGCGAAAGATGCGTCCCTCAACATGATCAAGAAAGTTGAGAAGGAGATAGTTGGAAAGAGAGAGGGGAAAACTCTTCTTCCAGAAGAAGGGAAGGTCGGCACTTATGAAGAGTTAATAGATGCCGGACGTCGTGGGGATAATATTACACCTCATCATATGCCATCCGCAAAATATATCAAAACTAAAGCAGGTATTCATAAAAATGATGGTGTAAGTATGAATATGGAGCATCCACATCTTGGAGTCGGTGGAAGACATCGGAAAACGGCTACTTACGGAATGATTGGTCAGAGGCTTCAGGAATATTTAAACCTATCTCCAAGGGCTGCCCTAGCGCATGACACTTGGGATGCAAGGAGAATATACAAGAACGATGGATTATATACCCGAGAAATTAGACAAAGTTTAAAAGATGTTATTCGAATGAATAAGGATATGTATCCAGATTTATTTAATAAATAAAGGAGGAGCGAAACAATGGATCTTGCTCATGAAACACAAAAACTAATAGATAGTCGTCTACTCAGAACAGAGCAAGAAATACAGCAATTTGAACAAGCAATTGTTAATATTGTGGGCATGAAAAAGGCTGAACATATCAAACATTTGTGTTTAGGGTTTGACGACTCAACAGAGTGCGATGAGGTTATGTTTGGATTAATACATGCGATTGAATCATATGATAAGGTGTTTGGTGCAGAAGAATCCTTGAAAAACTTTGCGGAATCGCTGCCTTCTATGTTGCCTCATGCAAAGGGATGGGTAAAAATCTTGCATAAAAGAATACTCAACGATGCTCCTTCACGCAAAGCATATGCTAAAGTCGTTTCGAAAGTTGATGTTAACGTTAAGAATCTTGTTGTTCAAATTATAAATGAGATCAAGGAGAAAAACCCTGGCCGATTTGAAGCCTCGGCACTAGAGTTTTTATCGTAGATGAGCATTTTTCATTACAATAATTTCCATGCCCTAAGAGACAAACAGGGGACCCCTTAGGCGACATGGAGCTGTTTTTTAATTACATCAATGGGAATCTCTTGCTTTGCGGCATCGTAGATGAACTCGACGATGCTGTGTCCTTTCCGAGAACGAAGAAGCTCTAGGCCGGAAGAGAGGTCTTGTTGAGATTCCGCGATGCTGTATACGCAGGCGAACAGCACCACGGCCCAATACCGTTTCACCGCCCGAATGTGACGAACACGGTCCACCTGACTTCAGCTGGTCTTTGGCCTGCCGGAAAAAGCATTCGATCGTCCAGCGCTGGGCATAATAACGCAAGATCTCTTCATCGCCTAGCTCCCGGTCGGTGCTCAAGACGACATGGAGATGATCTGGCGTCATCGGTTCATCCGCCTTCCAAGCCAGCAGCACCACCGCGTCATCGAGGCCATGGATCGCTCCCTCGTAGCGATACACGCGGTAACGCTCCTTCCCCACCGTGACGAGGTGGGTGTCGTTGGGCTCGATATAGCGGGCGAACTTCTTCGCTTGGATGGCGATACCTTTCGGATAGAGAATCCGGTTCGTCTTGAGCATGGCGATGACATGGAATCCTTGTTTCAGGCAGGCTTCGATGAGCGCTTGGGACGGATACCACGAATCCATGAGCACATACACCGGCTGAGCCCGTTTCCCCTTGAGCGAGGAAAGCATCTCGATCGCTAGGTCGATCTTGCTTCTTCCCGCCGTCTTGTCATACAGACGAAAGGCGAACGGGAACGCTTGCGAGAAAGTATGCACCATCCGCCAAACGAGCGAATGCCCCCAAACGGATTGATGATCTTTGTGCGAGTAGTGCCAATCACACCCTTGAATGGCGCGGGCAGCCCGTGACGAAGGCTTCGTTTTTTGGCAAATCGTATCATCAATCGAAACAAAAAGGGGTTGATTCTCCTGTTTGGCGATTCGCTGGATGCGATGAAGGATCCATTGCTGGAGTTTGCGAAGCAACGTCTCTTCATCCCAAGGGCTTTTCGTGAAAAAATGGCTGAGCGTGGTTCGATGATTGGGATGAAAACTCCAGTGATGGACATCGGTCAATGTTCCCGAAAATCCCTTGGTAGTCAAGGCATCCACAATATGAACGAGATGCTTGATGACCGGTTTCGAGAAATCAAGCGCCAATCCCAGCGTCATGAAAAACTTGTGGATTCCTTGATGATGTGCTCATCGATTCATGAGACATGAACCTCCTTGTGGGTAGTTTGAGCACATCTATTTTACTCAAGGAGCTGGGTTCATGTCTCCTTTTTTGTTTAGCTGTCAATTTATGTTAGCAAATTTGCTCATCTACAGAAATTTAGACACGTTTTTGCACGTTCATTCAGCCAAAGCAAATTTTCTCCCTTTTGTTTACTGAAAAACCGTTTGGTGGCTCGATATGGAGTCTCTAATGGTAACTGTAGATGAGCATTTTTATTGCAGTAATTTCCATTCTCTGAGAGACAAACAGGGTATCCCTTAGGCAACATGGAGTTGTTTTTTGATTGCATCAATGGGAATCTCTTGCTTTGCGGCGTTATCGATGAACTCGACGATGCTGTGCCCTTTCCGAGACTGAAGAAGCTCCCGTCCGGCGGAGAGGTCTTGTGGAGATTCGGCTATACTGTACACGCAAGCCAACAACACGGTGATCCAATACCGTTTCACCGCCCGAACGTGGCGAACACGGTCCCACCTGACTTCAGCTGGTCTTTGGCCTGCTGGAAAACGTATTCGATCGTCCAGCGCTGGGCATCGTAACGCAAGATGTCTTCGTCACTCAGCTCCCGATCGGTGCTCTAGATGCAATGAAGATGTTCGGGTGTCATCGGTTGATCCGCCTTCCAAGCCAGCCGCACCACTGCATCATCAAGACCGTTGAGCGCACCTTCATAGCGGTAGACACGATCACGCTCGTTCCCCACCGTGACGAAGCGGGTGTCGTTGGGCTCGATATAGCGGGCGAACTCCTTCGCTTGGACGGCGATGCCGTTCGGGTAGAGAATCCGGTTCGTCTTGAGCATGGCGATGACATGGAATCCTTGTTTCAGGCAGGCTTCGATGAGCGCTTGGGACGGATACTAGGAATCCATGAGCACATTTTGAACGAGAGGCTTGATGACCGGTTTCGAGAAATCAAGCGCCAACCCAATGTCATGAAAAATTGGTGGATTCCTTGATGATGTGCTCATCGATTCCTAAGACATGAACCTCCTTGTGTGAATGGGTTTGAGCACATCTATTTTACTCAAGGAATCGGGTTCCCGAGTTCGACAGCGACTAGGCAAACAAAATGCCTCTCATCCCTTGATACCAAATGGACGAGAGGCATTGGGGCATACGTTGGGCGTGTATCTAGGTGCAAGGATGGATGCCTAGAATCTTCGGAGGAGGCTCCAGCCCTAGAGTCGCAAATAATTGAGCCTGTTTGGCTGTCAGTTCGGTTCGTTGATCAAGGTCGCCGTTTTTTGGAGAAAAATGTCCAAGCATAAGACGCTCACATTCATCTCTTACGTTCGGCCACGATTCATGATGGAGGTAAGCTACGGTGATTCCATCCTTCTTTTTGCGTGTAACCCGTCGCATGTACATATCTATGTAATGATATTCAGCTCTTTTAAAAGTTAAAATAGAAAAGTCGTGTGCCTGTGAAATTCGGTGTTTTTTCCTAGGATCTGCATCATGAAATCCTTGATATTGCAGCATTTTGGCCGTTTTCATTTGCCTAAAATGGTCTCAAAACTGTCGAACTTGGGCGCTAGGTGAAGGAGAACATTGAGGCGTTTGGCGGCGATCCGGACAACATCACGATTTTCGGTGAATTGGCCGGAGTGCGGAGGCGATCGCCAACGAAATGCATTACGCTTGGCTTTCGTTCGCCCGCACCGGCGACCCGAATGGCGCGCATTTGCCAGAGAAGTGGCCGGTCTATACGAACGAGCGCAAACCGGCGTTTGTCTTTTCAACTGCGAGCCATGTTGAAGACGATCCGTTTGGCCGCGAGCGGGAAGCGTGGATGACGCGCGCATAAGGAAAAAAGGAACGGCCAGCCGCCGTTCCTTTGTTATTCGTTTGCTCCCGGTGAAGGAAGCCCGAACTGTTCCACGAGCGCCGGGTCGCGGTCGATCGCCTCAAGCAGCTTCCGCATGACGTTGACGTCAAACGTAAAGTTCGCCCCGATCGGCGAGGTGACGAAAATTTTTCCTTCCTTCGCCTCCCGCGCCCGTTTGAATTGGTAGCCGTCAATCGCGATGACGACTCGTTCGTCTGGTCTTGCCATTGGAGTCCCTCCCGTCGTTGCCGATTTGTTTTCATTGTAACGTATTTCGGCTGCGGACGACAATGATCATACCGCGCCCAAGGCATGGAGGGTCAAGCGGATGGAGGATCTATGCAAAGGGAGAGGCGGGGAGTTTTTTGCCGCCCGTCCTTCGGTTCGGCTGTCTAGTAGGCTGGTGAAAAAACGCTGATTCGCTTCATCAATGGAAGAGCGCATGAGAAGTAGGATCGATGGAAGCAAGGTTTTTCTAATTGAGAAATGACATGGTAAACACGTATCCGCGATGAAGTCACCAGCTTCCTAGATGGCAGGTGAAAAACGGCTGCCCCGAGCAAATCAGCGGCATTTCGCTAAAAAAAGGCTGATTTCGCAAGGCTTCTCTAACTGAGAAACATATGGAATAGCCGTATTTTGTACGAAATCACCACCCTTCTAGATGGCTGATGAAAAGCGGTCGTTTCTCTTGAGCAATGGGGAAACGTTTGAAAGGCGCTCCTGACGTGACAAGGCTTATCTGTTTAAGAAGCGGGCTTGATAAGAGAAGAGGCTTGCCCCCTTACATCCGCAGCCTTCTAGGCTGATCAAGTCAGATGCATTGCGATTTTTGCCACGCATTCGTCAATGATTTCATCGATTTTCTCCATTTGAGCGTCTCCCTTATTGTGTTTTTTGTAAAAAAAGCGAATCTATGCCTTTCGACGTGTGGAGACAGGTGAGGCAGTTGCCGCCAACAGCGATGTATGGTATAGTAAAACTATTGCAACGTAGGTCGTTGGAGGTGTCAGGCATGCATGCCTTGCTTGTGACGCTGCTTGTCATTGTGTCGGTTGCGCTGATCGTTGTCGTGCTGCTGCAATCGGGCCGCAGCGCTGGGCTGTCGGGAGCGATCACCGGCGGTGCCGAGCAATTGTTCGGGAAGCAAAAAGCGCGCGGACTCGATGCGTTGTTTCAGCGCGTGACGATCGTATTGGCCGTGTTGTTTTTTGTGCTGTCGTTTGTCATTGCCTATCTTGAATGAGCATAAGCGAAAAGCGGGGGCGGTCCTGACACGAAAACGGGCTGCCTTTTCTATTTCATCCAGAGAGGAAGGAGAACGATGATGAAACTAGTTCCACCCAAACCGTTTTTCTTTGAGGCTGGGGAGCGCGCTGTGTTGCTTTTGCATGGGTTCACCGGCAACTCCGCTGACGTTCGGATGCTTGGGCGATTCTTGGAGTCGAAAGGCTACACGTGCCACGCGCCGATTTACAAAGGGCACGGCGTGCCGCCGGAAGAGCTTGTCCATACCGGTCCGGATGATTGGTGGCAAGACGTCATGAACGGCTATCAGTTTTTGAAAAACAAAGGCTATGAAAAAATCGCCGTCGCCGGATTGTCGCTTGGAGGCGTATTTTCGTTAAAATTAGGTTACACTGTACCTATAGAAGGCATTGTGACGATGTGCGCGCCGATGTACATCAAAAGCGAAGAAACGATGTATGAAGGTGTGCTCGAGTATGCGCGCGAGTATAAAAAGCGCGAAGGAAAATCGCCCGAACAAATTGAAGCGGAAATGGAGCGTTTCAAGGAAACGCCGATGAGCACATTGAAAGCGTTGCAGGCATTGATTGCCGAGGTGCGCGACCATTTGGACTTGGTTTACGCGCCGACGTTTGTCGTTCAGGCGCGCCATGATGAAATGATCAACCCGGACAGCGCCAATATTATTTATAACGAAATCGGAGCGCCAATCAAGCAAATCAAATGGTATGAGCAATCCGGCCATGTTATCACGTTGGATCAGGAAAAAGAACAGCTGCATGACGATATTTATGCCTTTTTGGAGTCGTTAGCTTGGTAGCGTTGGAAAGGAGGGAAAGGCCGATGGATCAGGCGTTGGCTGAACGAATTTTGGCGTTTATGCGCGATGAAGCGTACAAGCCGCTCACTGTTGAGGAGCTTGAAGAAGCCTTTGGCATCGGGGATGCGGATGGATTTAAGGAACTGGTTAAAACGCTTGTCGCCATGGAAGAGGAAGGCCTTGTCGTCCGGACGCGCAGCAACCGCTACGGCGTGCCTGAGCGGATGAATCTCGTGCGCGGCAAAGTGACGGGCCATCCGAAGGGGTTTGCCTTCGTCACCCCGGAAGAGCCGGGAATGGATGATATTTTCATCCCGCCGTCCGAATTGAAAAACGCCATGCATGGCGACACGGTGCTTGTTCGCGTTCAGGCCGACTCATCCGGAGCGCGCCGCGAAGGGACGATCGTCCGCATTTTGGAGCGCGGGGTGAAAGAAGTCGTCGGTACATACACGGAAAGCAAATATTTCGGCTTTGTCATCCCCGATGACAAACGGATCGTCAATGACATTTTCATCCCGAAAAACGCGGCGAACGGAGCGGTCGAAGGGCATAAAGTCGTCGTCCGCCTCACCTCGTATCCGGAAGGGCGGATGAGCGCCGAAGGGGAAGTCGTCCAAATTCTCGGCCATAAAAACGACCCGGGCGTCGATATTTTATCGGTCATCTATAAGCACGGTTTGCCGCTGCAGTTTCCAGATGACGTCATCGAGCACGCCAACCGTGTTCCAGACGTCATTACGGAAAAAGATTTGGAGGGGCGCCGTGACTTGCGCGGTGAGATGATCGTGACGATCGACGGGGAAGACGCGAAAGACTTGGACGATGCGGTGACGGTGACAAAACTTGAGAATGGCAACTACAAACTTGGCGTCCATATCGCCGATGTCAGCTACTATGTTGAGGAAGGGTCGCCGATCGACCGCGAAGCGTATGAGCGCGGCACGAGCGTTTATTTGGTCGACCGCGTCATCCCGATGATTCCGCACCGGCTGTCGAACGGCATTTGCTCGCTCAACCCGAAAGTCGACCGGTTGACGCTGTCGTGTGAAATGGAAATCACCCCGCAAGGCGAAGTCGTCCGCCATGACATTTTCCAAAGCGTCATCCGCACCGTCGAGCGGATGACGTATTCCGATGTCAATAAAATTTTGGTCGATAAAGACGAGGCGTTGCGGGAAACATACGCGCCGCTCGTGCCGATGTTTGAGCTGATGGCCGAGCTCGCTGATATTTTGCGCACCAAGCGGATGAAGCGCGGGGCGATCGATTTCGATTTTAAAGAAGCGAAAGTGCTTGTTGATGAAAACGGCAAACCGTACGATGTCGTCTTGCGCGAGCGGTCGGTCGCCGAGCGGCTCATCGAAGAGTTTATGTTGGCGGCAAACGAAACGGTCGCCGAGCATTTCCATTGGCTGAACGTGCCGTTTATGTACCGCGTTCACGAAGACCCAAAACCGGAAAAACTGCAGCGCTTTTTGGAGTTCATCACGAACTTCGGCTATGTCGTGAAAGGAACGGGCAACCACATCCATCCGCGCGCCCTCCAGCAAATTCTCGAAGCGGTGCGCGGCGAACCGGAAGAGATGGTCATTTCGACCGTCATGCTTCGGTCGATGAAGCAGGCCCGCTATGACGCCGAAAGCCTCGGCCATTATGGGCTGTCAACCGAGTTTTACACCCATTTTACGTCGCCGATCCGCCGCTATCCGGATTTGATCGTTCACCGGCTGATCCGGACGTATCTCATCAACGGCCAGATGGATGCTGACACCCAGCAAAAATGGGCGGAAAAGCTGCCGGACATTGCCGAACACGCGTCCAACATGGAGCGGCGCGCCGTCGAGGCTGAGCGGGAAACCGATGATTTGAAGAAAACGGAGTTTATGGAAGACAAAATCGGGATGGAATTTGACGGCATCATCAGCTCGGTGACGAACTTCGGCCTGTTTGTCGAGCTCCCGAACACGATCGAAGGATTGGTGCACGTCAGTTATTTAACGGACGATTATTACCGCTACGACGAGCGCAGCTATGCGATGATCGGCGAGCGGACCGGGAAAATGTACCGCATCGGCGATGAAATCACCGTCCGCGTCATCAACGTCAACAAAGACGAGCGGATCGTCGACTTTGAAGTCGTCGGCATGAAAGGACGCCGCCCGTCGAAAGCGAAAGCCGCTCCGGTCGTCATCGAAGGGAAAAAACAAAAGAAAAAGGCGGAGCCGAAAGCGCAAAGCGGCCCAAACCGCAGCGCGAAAGCGAAAAAGAAGAAAAAGAAAAAACGGTGAGGAAAAGCCGAACAGGCGGCTTTTCCTTCTTTTTCGTTTTTGATAAAATAAGAAACGCTACGATGAGGAGGGAGAAAACGGATGCCCAAAGGCGAAGGAAAAGTAATCGCCCAAAACAAAAAAGCGTACCATGATTATTTCATCGAAGAGACGTATGAAGCCGGCCTTGTGCTGCAAGGAACGGAAATCAAATCGATCCGCAACGGCCGGGTGAATTTGAAAGATTCATTCGCCAAAGTGGAAAAAGGGGAAGTGTTTCTCCATAACATGCATATCAGCCCGTACGAACAAGGCAACCGCTACAACCATGATCCGCTGCGGACGAGAAAACTCTTGCTCAACCGCCGCGAAATCAACAAGCTGATCGGCTACACAAAAGAGCAAGGGTATACGCTCGTGCCGCTGAAATTGTACATCAAAAACGGCTTCGCCAAAGTGGAGCTTGGCGTCGCCAAAGGGAAGAAAAAATACGACAAGCGCGAAGACATGAAACGGAAAGAAGCGCAGCGCGAAATCGAGCGGGTGTTCCGCGAGCGGCAAAAGCTGTAGGGAGCAAGCGGCGTGTGAAAAAGTCAAAACCGATGTTTCTCAAGTGGGGAAGCCTTGAAACATCGGCTCTTCTTTCCTGGCGAATTCCATCCTTTTGGAAAAAAACGTTGGTTTTCACCGACATTGAAAACATTCCCATTGAAAATGCGCAAAGCCATGGTATAATAAAAAGTGCAACAGCCAGTTATCCATGGCTTAAGCTGTTCCGATCTCTTCGCACCGCGGGGACGATCCGGATTCGACAGGGGTAGGTCGAGCTTAAGCGGCGAGCCGAGGGGGACGTCCTCGTAAAAACGTCACCTAAAGATAACTGGCAAACAAAACTACGCTTTAGCTGCTTAATTGCTGCAGCTAGCTCCTCCCGCCATCGCCCGCGTGGCGTCCGAGGGGTTCATATGAAGCGGGCTACGCCCAAATCCGCCGCCTGAGGACGAGGGAAGAGACGAATCAGGCTAGCCGCCGGGAGGCCTGTCGGTAGGCGGAACGGACGGCGAAGCGAAATATACCGACTACGCTCGTAGATGCTTAAGTGGCGATGCCTCTGGACGTGGGTTCGACTCCCACCGTCTCCATTTCCAACATGTTGCTGTTTCGGATGAAAAATGGTAAACCTCTTGATGCGACCGTGTTTGCGGTCGTTTTTGCTTTTTCAAGAATGCGAAAGAAGCCCAGCGAATGGGCAAAAATTTTGCGCGGTTTGCACCGTGTTTTTTGCCTTGCATTGTATACAAGTTCGACAGTGACCAAGTAAACAAAATGCCTCTCATCCCTTGATGCCAAAGGGACGAGAGGCATTTGGGCATCCTTTGGGCGTGTATCTAGGCGCGAGGATGGATGCCTACAATCTTCGGAGGCGGCCTTAGCTCTAGCTCCACCAAGAGCTGCACTTGTCCTAACCAAGGAATCGAGTCCATGTCGCCTTTTTGGTTTGGCTGTAAATTTATGTTAGTTAATTTGCTCACCTACAGTAGAGAAAAAAAGAATGCTGACAAAAATATTAAACCGATCGAAAATATGACTAATATTCCTTTTATAATGTTTACTGGCAACATTCTTAGGATTATATTTAAAAAATACATTATAACAACTTTATTAAAAGATTCTGGAGTGGGATCATTTATATATTCGTTCTGTTTATGAATCTCGTTATTTAAGTGCTTTATTGTCCAATAAAGAAGAGCTATCCCCGATAACAGCACCATACTTGCCGCAAATAAGATAAACATAACAACTCCTTTACTGTAGATGAGCAAATTTGCTAACATAAATTGACAACTAAACAAAAAAGGAACCCAGCCCCTTGAGTAAAATAGATGTGCTCAAACCCATTCACACAAGGAGGTTCATGTCTCATGAATCGATGAGCACATCATCAAGGAATCCACAAGTTTTTCATGACGCTGGGATTGGCGCTTGATTTCTCGAAGCCGGTCATCAAGCATCTCGTTCATCTTGTCGACGCCTTGACGACCAAGGGATGTTCGGGGACATTGACGGATGTCCGGTACTGGAGTTTTCATCCCAATCATCGAACCACGCTCAGCCATTTTTTCACGAAAAGCCCTTGGGATGAAGAGACGTTGCTTCGCAAACTCCAGCAATGGATCCTTCATCGCATCCAGCGAATCGCCAAACAGGAGAATCAACCCCTTTTTATTTCGATTGATGATACCATTTGCCAAAAAACCAAGCCTTCGTCACGGGCAACGCACGCCATTCAAGGGTGTGACTGGCATTTCTCCCACAAAGATCATCAATCAGTATGGAGGCATTCGCTCGTTTGGCTGATGGTGCATACTTTCTCGCAAGCGTTTCCGTTCGCCTTTCGTCTGTATGACAAGACGGCGGGAAGAAGCAAAATCGACCTAGCGATCGAGATGCTTTCCTCGCTCAAGGGGAAGCGGGCTCAGCCGGTGTATGTGCTCATGGATTCGTGGTATCCGTCCCAAGCGCTCATCGAAGCCTGCCTGAAACAAGGATTCCATGTCATCGCCATGCTCAAGACGAACCGGATTCTCTATCCGAAAGGTATCGCCATCCAAGCGAAGAAGTTCGCCCGCTATATCGAGCCCAACGACACCCGCCTCGTCACGGTGGGGAAGGAGCGTTACCGCGTGTATCGCTACGAGGGAGCGATCCATGGCCTCGAGGATGCGGTGGTGCTGCTGGCTTGGAAGGCGGATGAACCGATGACGCCGGATCATCTCCATGTCGTCTTCGACACCGACCGGGAGCTGAGTGACGAAGACATCTTGCGTTACGATGCCCAGCGCTGGACGATCGAATGCGTTTTCCGGCAGGCCAAAGACCAGCTGAAGTCAGGTGGACCGTGTTCGCCACGTTCGGGCGGTGAAACGGTATTGGACAGTGGTGCTCTTAGCCTGTGTATACAGCATCGCCGAATCTCAACAAGACCTCTCTTCCGGCCTGGAGCTTCTTCGGTCTCGGAAAGGGCACAGCGTCGTCGAGTTCATCGATGACGCCGCAAAGCAAGATATTCCCATTGATGTGATCAAAAAACAGCTCCATGTCGCCTAAGGGGTACCCTGTTTGTCTCTTAGGTCATGGAAATTACTGTAATGAAAAATGCTCATCTACAGAAAGTTATTTTTTTATTAACTAGGATTAATAAGATTCTTCTGTTCTTTTTCTATCTAATTGGACTCCATTAGATCTTTGTAAATATTCTCAAACATTTCTTTCGGCATTTTAAATCCTACTGTCTTATCATTACGCCAATAAACAACTAATTGAACTTCATTGTCTTTTAATTCCACTTCTAATAATGAGTTTTCACCTATATCTCTGATAGAGACAATTTGATTTCCATTTTTCTTTTTTTTCTTCTTGTAATCATAGTTTAAATAACTCATATAGGTTTACTCCTTTATTTGTTAATTTTTTGTTTCATTTCTTGTAACAAAGAAAATAGGTTTCATCCGTTTATGCTTTCAGTTTGAAAAAATCAAATATCAACAGAGTTATTTAACAGACAACCATGCCATAAAAATTGGCACATCGATGAATGAAATAACAGTAAAAGTTATCCATAGTTATTTCAGGATGGAGTTCCATGCCGCGTTGCGGCACCAGCAAATGATGAAAATACTAATTTTCGGGATAGATTCGTTAACACCACAACTATTATTACAATACTCTATATAACTTTAATTGTTCAATAAGAAATGATATTTTGCATTTTCCTGTAATAAACAAGGGAACCACCATGTGGCTCCCTTGTTTTATTACAGGATTGTTGCTATGTCCCAAAGCGCTGATACAATAGCAGTTAACTTTCCGGCAGGAACAAACGTAAGAATTAATTGGCCTAAATCTAAAATTGCTCCACCTAAATCACGCCATGAAAAATCACCATCATGAGCTCTGTAAATAACTTTAAGTTTAAATACCAGGCTATTAATTAAATCAGTAACTGTTCCCGTAATGTTGAACTTTCTCACTATTACATCTGCGATTTGCTTTGCAACGCCTACTACACCGGTACCCGACACAAAATAATTGTATAACATTCTACAAAACCTCCTAAATTTTTTTTATCACCTCCAATTTGAATGTTTAAAAAATAGAATTCTTTGATTTTTAACTAAATAAAGGAATTTTTGATATTGAATACACCTCTATTGTTATTTCTAAACTATACAAAGTTATTTTTTACAAAAATACAAAAAACAATTTAATGATTTATAAATTTATTGTTAATCAGGTAGACATATACAGTATATTGTTGTTAAAATTCAAATTGTAAAAAATGTGATAAAAGGGTGGTTTTTGATGAAAAAAGTATGGGTTTCAGCTATTTTGTCATTTATTTTTCCAGGCTTAGGACATTTATATCTAGGTAGGGTTTTAAAGGGATTGTTTTTTGTAATAGTTAATATAGTTTCTATTCTTTTTACAGGGAATATATTGGGCATACTAGTATTCTTGTTAAACTGGATATTTTCTATTCTTGATTCAATCAAAACTACAAAAGTAATAAATAGTACAGTTTAAAGGAGAGTTAAAGTTTTGATATGGAATAAAAAACAAATGATTGTTTTCTTTTCAATAGCCTTTCTTACCATTTTAAATAACGAACATTTTAATAAAATCAAATAATGAGATTCCTCAGATCAAGGTATTAGGATTCTCTGACGCATTGCATATTTTTCTTATAAACCCTTTGAATATACTGATATTTCTTTTATTTTCTATAACAGGGATTACATTTATTCTTATATTTAGAATATTCATTATTATTGGTCAAGGACCGTCTTTGTCAGGAATTAATCCCCTAATATATTATTCTTGCTCTTTTGCACATGGTCTTGGGGAATTGATTGCTTGTGCGTTATTCTTTTGTTTTTCTATTAGCCAGTTCAAAATAATATTTGGTTATTTTATAGGAAAGGTAAGTAAACAAGAGGTTAAAAATCTATATATATCTTTATTTAAATACACTTTACCATCTATAATTATCACTCTTTTTATCAGTTCATTGTTGGAAGTATACGTATCTAACCGTTTAATCATTTATTTTGTAAATAATTTTTATAAATAAAAAGATGAACGGAAAGGATTATAGTGTTCAGATGGAAACATTCGTCTTTAAAATGCCTATACTCAGGGGAAGTACCAAGATTATAGATATATTTGATGAAAATCATAATAGAGTAGGATCTATACAAAGAATCTATAGAAATAAACTTGAGAAAATAATTGATTTTATTTCAAACGATGCTGTATTCGTTAATGTACAAGCATTCGATACTAGTAATAATTTAGTTTGTAAAGTGAAAGAAAAAATCTCTATTAAGACAATGATAAGATCAAAATGGGAGGGTAAATCTATAAATCTTGGTGATTTTTGGGTTTTTGATAAAACTATTATAAAAACTAATCCTAAACTTCAAATTGAAATTCCTGAAAAGAATAAAATTTTTACTATCCACAAAGATTTTGCAGATAAGAGGGTTTTTATCAAAAATAATGGTGGGAAAATAGTTGCAGAAATTAAATATGATAAACCTGTTCCCCCTCAGACAATTACTATTCAAATGAAGTCTGGGGATATGCATTATCTTGATGTTGCTTGTTTATATTACCTTTTTATTGTTTATTGCTAGGGGGCAATACTAATGAATCTAAAAATTCATGATAATAAATTAATAATATTAAGAAAATCTAGAATTCAGCTAATACCTCTTGAACATATTTTGTTCTTTGAACGCTTCGGCCAAAAGACATATATATATCTTAAAGAATGTGAATTTACTATAAGAAACCCGTGGTGCTAGTTGAGCGCTAGCGCTCAACTAGCCCGAGTGTTACAAGCGAATACACCAACAAGATGCCGTCGAGTGCTACTTCAAATCCCGCAATCGAATTCGCACGAATGTCTGTCATACGATATTGGTCAACAAGGACGGAGAATACCGTTTCAATGACTTTCCGTTTTAGTTTGAGCCATGTCTCCCATGACTCAGATGGGCGGTGTTTCTGGTTTTTGCGAGATGGAGTCCAAAAAGCGATTTGGTACGCCTCATACAACTTTTTTTGCCATTCACTACTGATGAATCCCTTGTACCCAAGTTATAGGGGTGAGGAATTTGAGTCATGACGGTTTCAGCTGCAGTTCGATCGTGACAGGACGCCTCGGTTACCACGTATCCCATAGGTAGCCCTTGATCTGTCACTTGAAGATGAAACGTAAACCCATAGTACCACTGCTTTTTCGATGCACAAAATCCAATGTCAGCGATGCCTTGAAATCGTTTGACACGGTACATTCTTGCGGCATGGCACAACTCGATTGGCATGCTATCTACGACCGCATAGGCATGGTGTTGCCCACGTTTCGCCAGTTCATGACGAATCCATTTGATCGCAAAGCGCAGCGATCGGCAACGGCGATGGTATCGAGAACGTTCGAGAAAACGTCCATCCGTGAACAAGTTCCCAGTCACAAAGCGATGCCATGCACGTTCGGAAGAGAAGCCAAGCAACTTTCCTAACAGATGAATGGCAATGATCACTGCGTCTTCTTGTTTCGCCAAATGACGATTGCGGCGTTGAAGATAGCATTGAATGTGTGACAGCTGGGCAGAAACAAAAAAGAACATGGCTGCATATTGTTTTTGAATTTTCGCTTTGTCTGTTGTAAAATGAAAGTGCTCTTGCATGGGGATTCTCCTTTCGAATGTTTGGTCGCACTTTCATTCTACAGGAGATCCGCAGGCAAGGGCTATTTTTATGCTTACTCGATTTTATCTAGCACCACGGGTTTATATTTATAATAGCCTATAACAGTATATCCAGAAAATAAGGCAATATCTGTCCACCAAAAACCGATTCTCGTTACCCCCTTTAAAGCCACTTTTGTTCCTATTTTCCTTGCTTGGTTTCTAATTACTTTAAGAATTTCATGTTTGTACGCTCTACCAATTAACACCTCATTTAGAGCATTCTTAAAAACAGTACTTATAGCTTTACCCGCTTTATAGCCTTTTATTATTTCCTGTACAGCTTTAGAAACTTTATCAAGAATTGCTACACTCCCAGCTACAATTTGATCCGCGGTAGCCCAACCAAAATATGAAGCAAGCCAACCTTTTAGACCATATTTTAATGCATACTGTATTCTATCAATGGAAATGGCAAAGTTCCCATCTGGATCCACATACATCAATGGATTATTTTTCGTATACACATACTGATTCAAACTTTGCGGCTCATTTTCAACCCCATCGACTGTATCTCTTGTCAAGAATCGCCCCATATTCGCATCATAATACCGTGCCATTAGGTAGTATAGTCCGGTTTCCTCATCCTAATAATACCCGGCATAACGGTATGGGTTCGCTGTTGCCATCGCGCCGGTTTTGGACAGAATGTTACCCCATGCGTCATACTCGTATTGCGCGACGACATTTCCGCTTGCGTCCGTCAATGCCACGACATCTCCATGGCCGTTCAAATGATAGTAGTAAGTGGCTCCGGCTTTCGTCATCGTGACCGGGCGGCCCAATGCGTCCCATGTATATTCCGCTGCGATGTTGTTATTGGCGTCTGTTTCATACAACAGACGAATCGAGTCGCCATCGTAGTGATAGTAAGTCGTACCGCTTGATGTTGTTTTGCTGATGCGTCTTCCTTGATGGTCATACGTATAGGTTGCGATCGTAGTGCCCGATGCGTTTTTTACTTGAATGAGACGGTTTTCGTCATCATACACAAACGTTTTGTTGCCGTTGTTCGTTAAATTCCCGTTCACATCATATGTGTATGCCTGTCCGTTAACGGCTGTTAGTTGGTCGGCGGCGTCATACGTGTACGTAGTCGTTGTAGTTGTTCCATTGTTGACGATTTTCTTCGTCCGGTTGCCAACCGATAGGCAAAGGATATCGTTTAATTTAATCTGGATGTCAATAAGATTATAGCAATGCAATACAAAGATACGTAATGATCCAAATAATGTAAATCACCAATCGTTTAAGATGACTATAAAAACCCGCCCGCACTCTCATTCGTTTGCTATTGCCAAAAGTTCATCCATCACGATTTTTCCCTGTAACGGCTGGAAAAAAGCTTGTCACCTCTGTTTTTCGGCCATCATGAAATAACTACATACTCAACAGCCAAAATATTGTGATGAACAAGGGGGAAGAAATGATGAGAATATCTGATTCTTAAAAGATATCATTTGCATGGGAGTTTAATTAATAAGGTGGAATATGATTCGACCACCAAAAGAGTATCTCTTAAAACGAAGTTATGCAAATGGCAACCATTCGATTATGACGAAACGAAAGATCCGGAAATGATTGAAGGATTCATTGTTTTTGAAGATGTAACATATTTTGAAACAGATTGCGTTAAAGACTTTGATGTTGATGAAATATTGGAAGTGGTGCTTATTTCCGCCACTCCATCGCTTGAAAAAGTAAAAATAGTCACCGACGGGGTGAACATTATCATGATCGAGGCGGGGAGTGTAGAGTGGCACTCACTTTGAGCGCCATGCTTAAAGGTAATTCTTGCAATGCGCGCAATACCGTTGGTCCGATAGTTTACGTTTTGAGAAACAGAGAGAGGTTTGTCGGCTGTCCAAAAACGCGGCGATGCATAGCCCCGGCACCGAAGTGGTTGTCAGCGATACAAATACGGAGTTCCATAATATTCCGTCCGGTTGAGCTCCGGGTATTCGGAAGTGAAATGAATGAAAATCGGGCACCAATCACAAAACGGGTGCGTGTGAAAAAAAGCGCGGTCGCCGTAGCGAATAGCTTCGAGTGCCAACGGCAATTCTTTCTTGAATACGTTCGCTCGGCGCGCATTTTCTTGCCGGCCCATTTGCTGGTTGCCAACGAATACATAGAGAAACAATACTAGCTGTTGCCCGGCTTGTTTCCATTCACCGAGCACTTCATCGCGTTGAGAAGTGAGCTGATCAGTGACAAATGCGCGGGAGACGGTGAGGAATAAGGCGCCAGTCGTGTCCGAGTGGGTTAAGGTGTACAGACGGCCGTTCACCGGTGACAGCTGGGTGATTCCAGCAGTCTGGGTGACGTGCAGTCGCTCGGGAGAGAGGTGTTTCATGGCGGTCCTCCTTCTTCTGTGGAAAGTGGTCGATCTCATTCATCTATATATGCCTTTATTGGCGGCGATGACAAAACAAAACCGAACGGGACGGTCGATCCGCGTTCGGTTTTGCTTTTCATGAGGTGGCGGCGGTCGCTTCTTTGTCCGCAGCGGCTTCATGATGGGCCAGCGGGGCGGCAGGATCGGCCCATTGCGGCCGCCAGGCGATGCAAAGCGCCCCGCCGATGATGCCGAGAATCGTGCCGACTAAGAAGCCGCCTAACGCACCCATGATCGATAAAATCGCGCTGAACATGCCGATGATGCCGATCAAGGTGGACAATCGCGGCATGGCGTAGGCCAAAACGCCCATCAACCCAACCATGCCGCCGAGGAAAAAACCGGCAAAGACCATGCTGCCAGGGACAAGGGAAATTTCATAAAGCTGTGCTGGAACCCATAAAATCACAACGCTTGACAGCAAGAGAAACGTTGCCCCCAAAAACGGCCGCCGTTTTTGCCATTGACGAAACCCACGCCAAGCAGAACGAATCACATTCACGGCTTCTCATCCTTTTAATTGAGTTTTTCAAAGTACACTTTCATCCCCGGAAGAGTGACTTTTTGTTGGAACAAATAAACCGTTTTGATGTCACCGTTTTCGATCGTAATGCTGTCCGCTCCTTGTGTGAATTCTTTCGCCGCTTTTTCAACGGGATTGTTCGTATTGCCAACGTAGCTTTCTTTCATGGTCAAGCTGCCGAAGGAGATGTTGCCGTCGATTTGTGTTGCTTTTTGCACAAGCCCGTCAATCGATACGGGTTCGCTGGCGGCAATGATGACGCGAATACCGAGCGCTGGAAAGTCTTTTGAAATCCGCAGACCTTGAATAGTTGCTTTTTCCATCTCATTGACGAAGACGGGTGTCTGCGGCGCATTGCCGGCTTCCGCCACTCCACCGTACATTTTGAAACCGCTGCCAGTAAGTTTGTTAAATTGGACAGTAAATTCACCGACCCCGCTGATGGGCACGGCGTAGGCGACGCCCGTCAATCCAAAGATGGACAGTAGAGCGCTGAGAAACAGAAACCCTCCAAGCAGTGCGGCGAGCAGCGGCTTTTTCGCCGTGCGCCCCCCAATGATGACCGATTTTGTTGCCATGTCCATGATTTCTCCACCCCCGTTATTCAATGGTTCGCGCTGTAAGCGCTTTATTTTTTATGTTAAAATCTTATGATAATTCAATATATTTATAAATCCCTATGTTTGTCGGGTTTTTCTTTCCGCCTTTATAGACAAAAAATGTGGTGAACAAAAGAAGGAATTAACCGCTCGAATGAAAAAGTAGATGATCAAAGCAACCGATTACTAACGGGGATGCGGGGGGATGGGGATGTCGAAGGAATTAAACGATCATTTGCTTCGTTTGCTGCAGGAAGCGGCCGGCATCTTGCATAGGTATGAGAGGGAGTTGAATCGGGAATGGGAGCGGATCGGGAAAGCGCTTGGCAAGCGGAATGTGCGGGTGAAAGAGGTGTTTTCCGCGCTTTGCGAATTCGTCCAAGCAAGACTGCTCCCGTACGGGGGCGAGCATCCAACGGATGAGCAGCTCGAACGCATCGGAGCGTTTCATCCGGAGATGATCATCTTTTCTTTGAATGTAATGGAAAATACGGTTCATCAAGTGTTGAAGGCACATGCGCTAGCGGCCTCCGCCTTGCACCCGGCCGTGCGCTATTTGTTTTTCAAATGGAATGAATGGCTGTTGTATGAAGTGAATGAACAATCATTCAAAACGAGCCGCGATTTTGCTTGGAAAACAGAGTCATTGTGGAAAGACGCCGTCATTTTGTTCAATGAATGGATTTTGCGGGCGCAGACGCTAATGGAATCGGCTAGGCATATTTGTTTTGGTTTCTCCTATTTTCTTCCTTTCAACCGCTGCGCGCTGTTTCAATTTGTCAATCAGGAGAGCACAGCCATCGGGCTGTCCGGACATGGGGTGGACCATGAACACATTCAGCGGTTGCGCGTCGAATTGGACAATATTCCGATGTTGAAAGAAAGCGTCGGAAAATTGAAAGCGGAAGTGCATGAATTTCGCCATTTTCGCCCCATTTACGTGCCGAGGGCAGCCGAACAGTTTCCTAACGTCTATGTCGAGTCATTCGAGTTGGCTTCGCTGGTGATCGTTCCGGTGTATGTGCCGACAGAGGGGCGAATGATTGGGGGCGTCGTTCTCGATCGCGGGCCAGGCCGTTTCTTTGAGGTTGACCGCCGCTTGTTTCCCGCGCTGATGAAATTTGGCCAAAGCGCGGGGGAGTTGTTGCTGAAATGGATCGAGGCGCCAAAAAAAGAATGGGAAGGAATGACGGAATCTCTGTCGCCAAGAGAAATGGAGATTTTGAAGCTGCTTGCGGACGGAGCCTCGACGGCCGAAGCCGCTGATCAGCTTTATTTGAGCGAATTTACGGTGCGGGATTACATTTCGAACGCCTTAAGGAAACTCAACGCGAAAAACCGGACGGAAGCGGTGGCGAAGGCGCTGCGTCTCGGGCTGATCGGATGACGAGCGGGATCGATGGACCCGCTCCATCTGATTTCACAAGATTTTCACCGATTGCTCACCGGTTGGACATTCTTTTGTTCTATACTCCTTGCTGAAAAAGAAAGCAGGAGGGAAAACTGTGGAACAAGCAGCGAAACCGGTGGACAGGCAGCGGCCGATGTATATGGCAGTCTGGAGGTGGCATTTTTATGCCGGCATTTTCTTTGCGCCTTTTTTGATCATTTTGGCGCTGAGTGGGGCCGTCTATTTGTTTAAGCCACAGATCGAATCGGCGCTGTATGGCCATTTGTATGAGGTGGACAAAATCGGAGGAAAGCGGCTGCCTTTGGTTGAATTGACGGAGCGGGTCAAAGAACAATACCCGCATTACCCTATCGTCTCCGTGACGCTCGAAAAAGAAGCGAAGCGGACCGTGAAAATCGGGATGATGGACAAAGGAGAAATGGTGTTTGCCTTTGTCAACCCGTATACCGGGAAGATTCAAGGTACCTTGCGCGCCGATGAGAATTGGACGGAAATCGCGAAAAAAATTCATAGCGAGCTGCTCATTGGCGGAACATTGGCGAACCGCTTTGTGGAGCTGGCGGCTTGTTGGGGGTTCGTTTTGTTAGTGACCGGGCTGTATTTGTGGTGGCCGCGGCAATCATTCTCGGTTTTCGGAACGTTTTGGCCGCGCTGGCGGGCGAAAAAACGTTTGGCTTGGCGCGACTGGCATGCGGTGACGGGGATATGGATGAGCGGCGGGATTTTGTTGCTCATTGTGACGGGCATGCCGTGGACAGGGATCATGGGAGAAGCGATCAATCAGGTGGCAACAGCGACGAACACCGGTTATCCGCCGTTTGCGTTCAGCTTCGGGCCCAAACCGGAATCGAAGGTTACGAAAGAAGTGGCGCAAGATGTGCCGTGGGCGACCGAGCAGCTGCCGGTGCCTTCTGTTCACGGGCGCAACACGACCTCGTTGTCGCTCGATGACGTGTATGCGATTGCCGAGGAAAAAAAGGTGAAAAAGCCGTTCACGATTTCGCTGCCGCAAGGCCCAAAAGGGGTGTTTACGGTGGCGACGTCGAAAACCAAGCCGTGGGATAACGCCACCTTGCACATTGACCAATATTCAGGCCGGGTGCTGAGCGATGTTCGCTTTTCGGACTATGGCGCATTGGCCAAAGCGATCACGATTGGTATTGCGTTTCATGAAGGACGGTTGTTTGGCCTGGCGAACCAGCTGATTAATCTCGTTTTTTGCCTTGGGCTTATCTTCTTAGCTGTAAGCGGCTGGGTCATGTGGCGGAAGCGGAAGCCAAAAGGATTAGGAGCACCGGCGCGGGTGCGGGACCCACAAACGGTGAAAACCGTCTGGGGCGGGATGATCGCCGCCGCCATCGTAATGCCTTTGTTTGCGTTGTCTCTCTTGTTTATCTGGTTGTTTGACCGCCTGATCGTTCCGCGCGTCCCGAAACTGCGCGAGTTTTTGGCGGCGTAACGGGGGCGCGACGGTTGGTTGCCGGCAGCGAAATCGAACGATATGATGGCCATTGTCCCTGACGCCGCGCGTCCGTTGTTTACGGGAGATTCTAGGAGGCTGGTGATTTACTCGCGCCACCGCTTCTTCGGATCGTTTCTCAAGTAGAAAAAGCTTGCTGCATCAGCCTCTATGTTCACGCGTTCCATCGCCGATTAAGGCAAACAGCAGTTTTTCACCAACCTTCTAGATGGCTGGTGAAAAACGGTTGCTTCTCTTGAGCAATGGGGGAACGTTTGAAAGACGATCTTGATGCGACAGGGCTTTTCTATTTGAGAAACGGGCTTGATAAAAGGAAATCACCAGCTCCCTAGTATAGCTTCGAGAAGGGCTACACCGCCGTTTTCCGTAATCGCTCGATGACTTGTACCGAATGCGGCAAGGTTTTTCTATTTGAGAAATGAGGATGGGAAGCGGCATGCACGATTAAATCACGATCACTCTAGATTCTCTGGCGGCGAAGGAAGATTTTGGCCTTCGTCGCTTGCTTTTGTTGTCATGTTTGGGCGCCGGCGTCATACGTATCATAAAGAAGCCATTTTGATTTTGCGCAAAGGAGGAATTGCATGTGAACCAATCGTATGCCTCTCCACAGTTGTTCGCGCTCATCGATCCGTATGTATACCATACTTTGCAAGGCGTGCGCGGCCAAGAGGTGGTGGTAGAAACCGTCCGCGGCTCGATCCAAGGGATCGTGAGGGATGTGAAGCCGGATCATCTCGTTATTGCCGCGCATCAGGCGGTTTATTATGTCCGCTTGGCGCAAGTCGTTTCCGTTCGCCTCGGCCATAACTGAAAAAGGAGGAAAAGGCGGTGGTCTTTCAGCGAATCGACCGGTTGGCGATTGAGTTGCCGAAGCCGAAGTACGCAGATCCCAATGCAGCGGCGGCCGTGCAGGAGCTGCTTGGCGGGCGCTTTGGGGAAATGTCGACGTTGAACAATTATTTGTTTCAGTCATTCAATTTTCGGCAAAAAAACAAGCTTCGCCCGTTTTACGAACTGGTGGCAAGCATTACTGCCGAAGAGTTCGGCCATGTCGAGCTCGTGTCTAACGCGATCAACCTTTGTTTGACCGGCTCCACCCACCTAGGTGACCCGGATACAGCGCCGATGAAGGACGCGAAAGACAAGCGCAATACGTATCATTTCATCGCTACGGCGCAGACGGCGTTTCCCGGCGATTCGATGGGGAAGGCGTGGACGGGAGAGTACGTGTTCAACAGCGGCAACTTGATTTTAGATTTGCTTCATAACTTTTTCCTTGAGTGCGGAGCGCGCACGCATAAAATGCGCGTCTATGAAATGACCGATCACCCGACGGCCCGCGAGATGATCGGCTACTTGCTCGTACGCGGGGGCGTCCATATTTTAGCGTATGCGAAAGCGTTGGAAGTGGCGACCGGTGTGGATGTGACGAAGATGCTCCCGATCCCGAACTTGGATAACCGTGTGTTCGACGAGGCGAGAAAGTATGAGGATCAAGGCGTCCACCGCCGGCTTTATACGTTCAGCGATCGCTATTACCGAGAAATCGCCCGCATTTGGCGGGGCACGCATCCGAGCGATGGAAAGCCGCTCGAGGTGGTGGAAGGAGCTCCCCAAGGAGGGACGATCCCGGATTTGGACGAAGTGCCGGAAGAATTCGCCCCAGGGATTTCGGCGGAAGACTTTTTCGCAATAGCCAAGCGGCTGCAGCGATCGGCCGGATTGTGATGAGGCGCCCAATGGCGCCTCATTTTTTGCAAAGCCGGCCATTAGCTAGAATCGCATCGTTCCTTTTCCTTGGTTCCGCAAACGCATCAACGAAAAGCCCAGCCCCATTGACTAGAATCGTATGGGTTCCTTTCCCTCACGAGTCTACGCTCGAAGAAGCGGTCCGTTTTCTTCCTGCTGTCCGTTGGCGGCAATCGTTTGGAGCACAGCGAGGAAGCGGCGGGCGCTTTTCGGCAAATACCGTTGTCGGTCGAGGATGGCCGCGGCTTCCGCGGTCATCGACGAGTCGGTGATCTCGAATACGTCGATGCCGGGGAGGCGAAACAAGGCCACGGTCGATTGCGGCACAATGGTGGCTCCGAGGCCTTGGGCGACAAGGGAAAGCAAGATCGTCGCATCCGGGCATTCGCATAAGACGTTCGGTTCAAAGCCATGGCGGCGGCATTCCTCGATGACTCGCTCGTACTGCCCGGCGCCGTGCACCCGGTGAAGAAGGAGAAGCGGCCAATTGGCAAAATCGCGCATGCATAGCGCGGCTCGCCCGTTGTTCCATTGCGCCGGCAAGACGCCGACATAACGCTCGCTCGCCAGCTGGATGACGTCGTAATGAGCTGCATTCATCGGCAGGCGGACGATGCCGATGTCAATGTGCCGCTCTTGAAGCAGCTGACAAATGGAAAACGTATCCCCCTCCCGAAGATGGAAGGTCACGTTCGGAACTTGTTCGTGGAAGTGACGGATCGCTTGGGCCAAATAGGAAAAACACGATTTGACGCAGCCGATCGACAGCGTTCCCGCCGTTCCGTCTTCGATTTCTTTTACTTCCGCCACGGCGTCATCAAGCTGGCGCAGCAGTTGTTTCGCCTTTTCGTAAAACGCTTTGCCCGGTGGGGTGAGCTCCATTTTTTTCGCCTTCCGGTCAAACAAAAGAACACCGAGCTCTTCTTCGAGCTGCTTCAGCTGCTGGCTGAGCGGCGGCTGGGCGATGTGAAGCTTTTGCGCCGCTTTGGTGATTTGTCCCTCTTCGGCAATCGTGACGAAGTATTTCAGCTGTTTCACATCGATCATGCGTTTGTCTCCTTTCGTTCGCGGATTCTCTTTCGGTTTTTGGGAAATGGCGCTGGTGGAGAAAGGGGAATGCCTGCCGCGTCCGCTTGTATACATTTTTCATATCGGTACGTTTATTGTTTTTGTATTTTTCATATATGAAATCATATGTTATATTAATTTTGAACATTCAGAATGAAAGCGTTTCCTTAGCTATTATACCCGAAAACGGAGGGGATGAAAATGCCGGCCAAAACAGGAAAGGAGTATATGGAGCGGCTCAAGCAGGCGAAAAGCAGCGTGTACATCCACGGGGAAAAAGTGGAGGATGTCACCGTTCATCCCGCATTCCGCAACGTCGTCCGCTCGATGGCGGCGCTTTACGATCGGCAATACGAAAAGCCGGAGAAGATGTTGTACCGGTCGCCGACAACCGGGCAGCTGGTCGGAATGACTTTCATTCAGCCGACTACGATCGATGAGCTTATCGCCCGCCGCGAGGCGACGCAAGAGTGGGCGCGGATGTCGGCGGGAATGATGGGGCGCTCGCCTGATTATTTGAATGCCGAAGTCATGGCGATGGGCATCGCCAACGATTTGTTTGCCGAAGACGATTCGATATTTGCCGAAAATGCGAAAAACTACTATGAATACGCGCGGGAACACGACATCAGCTTGACGCATACGCTCATCCATCCGCAAATGAACCGCGCCAAGGCGCTGCACGAACAAAACGATGCCGATGTGCCGCTTCACTTGGTGGAACGGCGCAAAGACGGGATCATCGTCAGCGGCATCCGCCTATTGGCGACGCAAGGCGGGATCACCGATGAAATTTTAGTGTTTCCCTCGACCGTGAAAAAAGCGACATCCGGCGAAGACCCATATGCGCTTGCCTTTGCCATTCCGAACAATACGCCAGGCGTGAAGTTCATTTGCCGCGAGGCGTTTGACTACGGGAGGAGCGCGTGGGATCATCCGCTGGCATCGCGTTTTGAGGAAGGCGATGCGATCGTTTCGTTTGAAAACGTGTTTGTGCCGTGGGAGCGCGTGTTTGTGTGCGGCAATTCATCGATTTGCAACCGGACGTTCCGGGAAACGAACGCAGTTGTTCATATGTCCCATCAAGTCGTGGCGAAAAACATCGTCAAAACGGAGTTTTTGCTTGGTGTCACCCTTTGCCTCATCGAAGCGATCGGCATCGGCGAGTTCCAGCATGTGAAAGACAAAGGGGCGGAAATCATGCTCGTCCTCGAGACGATGAAAAGCCATTTGTACCGGGCCGAGCACAATGCGAAGCGAGACCGTTGGGGAACGATGACGCCCGATTTTGCTGCGCTCGATGCCGCGCGCAACTGGTATCCGCGCATTTATCCGCGCCTAGCGGAGATCATCCGCATTTTAGGGGCATCGGGGTTGATGGCGATTCCGACGGAGGCAGATTTTCAGCACGAGGAAATTGGCGACATCGTCCGCCGGGCGATGCAAGGGGCGACGGTGGACGGCTATGAGCGCGTCCAGCTGTTCCGGCTCGCCTGGGATCTCACGATGAGCGCGTTCGGCGCCCGGCAGACGCATTACGAATATTACTTTTTCGGCGACCCCGTTCGGATGGGGATGGCGTATTTCGATGGCTACGAAAAAGAGCCGTATAAACAGTTCGTGCGCGAATTTTTGCGCGGCGCCAAAAGCGTGTTCATTCCGGCTGACACCAAGCATTGACCGTTCATTCGCACGTTCTCAAACACGGATCGGGGAACAGCGGAGGGTGCGCGGCTGCGGCGTTTCCTAAGAGGCTGGTGATTTCGTGCAAAATATGACTGATTCCATCCGTTTCTCAATTAGAGAAACCTTGCAGAATCAGCTTTCTTTTCTGAATGAAAATACCGCCGATTCGTGTGTGACAGTCGTTTGTCACCGCCCTTCTAAGGTTGCCGCCGCGCGAAAACAGGCGTTCAGTGGCGCGCAAGCCAGGCGGATTTGGGCGTGCTGCGAGATGTTTGAAGTGAAAGGATGTGGCCAGCAACAAGGAACGTTTTGTTCCATGTTCGCCATCAGAAAAGACGGCTTCTTTCTGTCGGCCACCCAACGCTAGATGAAGGAAGGTTGCGAAAGGGGGAAGAGAGCGATGGCATTTTCCATTATTCGCTGCGCCCGCGCGGTGTTGCATGTGACCGATTTGGCCGCCGCCCGCGATTTTTACGAACGGGTGCTTGGGTTTGTCGTGACGGAAGCGGATGAAGATCATCTGTATTTGCGGGGACTTGAAGAATATCATCATCATAGCCTTCTCTTGAAAAAGGCGCCCCGCCCTGCGGTCGAAGCGCTTAGCTACAAAGTCGGTTCCGAGCAGGAATTGGAAGCGCTTTATGAATGGTTTGCGGCGCAAACGCTGCAGCCGAAATGGCTCGAAGCGGGAAGCCAGCGCGCCGTCGGCAAGGCGTTTCGCGTGCAAGATCCGTCCGGACTGCCGCTTGAGTTTTTTGTCCATATGGAGAAAACCGAGCGGTTGTTGCAGCGGTATGACTTGCACCGAGGCGCCCGCGTGCAGCGCATCGATCATTTCAACTGCGCGGTGACGGATGTAAAGAGCGCATATGACTTTTATGTCCGGGGTCTGGGCTTTGCCTGCTCAGAATATACGGAAACAGAGGATGGGAAGCTTTGGGCAGCATGGCTGCATCGGAAGCAAAACGTCCACGATTTGGCGCTGATGAACGGAAAAGGGCCGCGCCTTCACCATATTGGGTTTTGGCTGCCGGATCCGCTCAGCCTGATCCATGCGTGCGATGTGCTGGCAGCGGCCGGATATGCAGCGAACATTGAACGCGGGCCGGGCCGTCACGGATTGTCGAATGCCTTCTTTGTCTATTTGCGCGATCCGGATGGCCATCGAATCGAGCTGTACAACGGTGATTATTTGACGAGTGACCCTGATTTTCCGCCGATCCGCTGGGATTTGGATGATCCGCGCCGGCAAACGTTCTGGGGCCATGCAGCGCCGGACAGCTGGTTTGAAGAGGCGTCCATCGTCCTTGACGTTCACAGCGGCCAGCCGGTCGAGCCGAATGAACCGATGTTGGCGAAGCGGAAACCGACCTTCCTGATTTAGAAAGCGGATTTCATCTATCGAAAGAAATATAGCGTTTCCGGCGGTTTCTCCACGATAAAATAATATATGATTTTATCGTTGATTTTATATATGATTGTATGTAAAATATAAGCAAGATTCAGAAAAATGAAGGCGATAGGGGGCAAGGGGATGGCATACCGCGAAGTGAAAGAACGGCTGCGCGGCTCGATCGCGCCGGTCGTCACGCCGTTTGATGAAGAGGGAAACGTTGATCTGGCAGCTCTGACGGCGCTCATTGACTGGCATATCGAAAGCGGCACACACGGCATTTCGGTGACGGGAACATCAGGAGAACCGAGCTCGCTGACGCTGGAAGAACGAAAGCAGGTGATGGAAGCGGCGAAGAAGGCGGTCGCCGGGCGCGTGCCGTTCGTGCCGGGGACGGGGTCGACGAACCATGCGGAGACGATCGAGCTGACGAGATTCGCCCAAGAAATCGGGGCTGATGCCGCGATGGTCATCGTCCCCTATTACAACCGTCCATCCCAACAGGCGCTGTACAAGCATTTTCAGGCGGTGGCCGAGGCGGTCGACATCCCGATCATCGTCTACAATATCCCTGGCCGGACGGCGGTCAATTTGGAGGTCCAAACATTGGCGCGGCTGGCGGAAGATTGTCCGAACATTATCGGCGTGAAAGAGTCGAACAAAGACTTTGAGCACGTCAACCGGGTGCTATGGCATTGCGGGCGTGATTTCCTGCTGTTTTCCGGTATCGAGCTGTTGTGCTATCCGATGCTGGCGATTGGCGGCGCCGGGTCGATCAGCGCGACGGCGAACGTCGTGCCGCAAAAAGTAGCCGAGCTGCACGACGCTTGGTTTGCCGGCGATGTCAAGCGGGCGCAAGATCTTCATTTTGAATTGATGGAACTCAATGACGTGCTGTTTATCGAAACGAACCCGGGCCCGGTGAAAGCGGCGCTCGGCATGATGGGGAAAATCACTCCGAAGCTCCGGCTGCCGCTCGATTTGCCAAGCGAAGAGAACGAGCGGAAAATCCGCCGCACGCTCGTCAAATACGGGTTGCTCGCCGAGACGCCGCAATGAGCGCGCTTGCTGAGGAAGGTGGGGGAGTGATCCTTGCCGCCTAGGATGTAGGGAAGCGTCGGCGTTGGTCATCGATATGAAAGGGGGAAGGGCGATCATGAACGTGCGGTTGCGCTTGGCTGGCCGACGGCATCTGTTCGAGGCGAAAGCGGATTGGCGGAGCGGAACGATGACGCTGGAGGGACGGACCGCGCCCATTGACGAATGGGAGTGGGAAGCGCCGGACGTTGGCGCTCTGTATGGGGTGGCGCTTAATGACCGATGGGAATGGGAAGGGATGGCCGAGGCCATGACCGCTCCGCCGTACGAGCAGCCACCAAAAGGGCCTGTGCTGTATATGAAGCCGGCCAATACGATCAACGCCCATCGCCGGCCGGTCGTTCTCCCGCCCGGTGTCCAACGGCTTCGCGCCGCCCCGGCGATCGGTCTGGTTATCGGGCGAACCGCCGCGCGCGTGCGGCGCGAGCAGGCGCTCGATTTTGTATTCGGTTACACGATCATCAATGACCTGTCGATTCCGCACGAACAGCGGTACCGACCGGCAATAAAGGAGCAGGCGCGCGATGGGTTCACCCCGGTCGGCCCGTGGATCGTGCCGAAAGAGGAAACGGTGCCGCTGTCATCGTTAATGGCGCGCGTATATGTCAATGGTCAGCTCGTTCAGTGCGCTGATCTCCGCCGGTTCCGGCACCCCCCTGAACAATGGCTGGCCGAGGTGACCGAATTTATGACCCTTTACCCGGGCGATGTGCTGTTTTTCAGCTGGCCGGCTGACGCGCCGCTCGTGGCGGCAGGAGATGTGGTGCGCATCGAAATGGACGGAATCGGTGTGTTGGAAAATCGGATCATTGCCGAAGAAGGGGGAGGAGGGGCATGAAGCGGGCGCGCGTGGCGTGGAACGGAACGGTGACCGACGCGGTGCCGCTTGACGACGGCCGCCTTCTGTTGCCGGATGGGACGGTGGCCGCTGAGAGCGACGTCATCTGGCTTCCCCCGGTCGAGCCGCGCACGATCGTGGCGCTTGGATTGAATTACGCCGATCATGCGGGGGAACTGTCGTTTGCCGCGCCGAAAGAGCCGCTTTTATTTTTCAAAGGGAAAAACACGCTCATCGGCCATCGCGGCCGAACCGTTCGCCCCGACGGCGTCAACGTGATGCATTATGAATGCGAGCTCGCGGTCGTCGTCGGTCGCCCGGCCCGCCGGGTAAAAGCAGAGCGGGCGTACGACTACATTTGCGGTTACACGATTGCCAACGATTATGCTGTTCGCGACTACTTGGAAAATTATTACCGACCGAATTTCCGCGTCAAAAACCGCGATCGAACGACGCCGCTCGGTCCATGGATCGTCAGCCATGAGGAAGTGGGCGATCCGATGGCGCTTCGTTTGCGGACGTATGTCAATGGGACGGTTGTGCAGGAAGGGGATACGGGCGATATGATCTTTTCGATCCCGCATTTGCTCGAGTACATCACCGAATTCATGACGCTCGCGCCTGGCGACTTGATTTTGACCGGCACGCCGAAAGGGGCGGTGAACGTCCAGCCCGGCGATGAAGTGGTGACGGAAATCGAGCGCATCGGCCGGCTCGTCAATTACATTGAATAGCAGGGTAGCGGTGATCAAGCTAGACGATGACCAACGCTTTGTTTTGCCTTGTCAATTACATTGAATAGCAGGCAGCGCCCGGCAGAAAGCGTGGCATCGGGCGTTCAGAGCGAAAGGGGAGAGGATCGTGCCGCACTTTGTCTTAGAATACACGGCCAATCTCGGCGAAGAGGCCGATATTCGCGGCTTGCTTGAAAAAGTTCACCGTGTGCTGATCAAGCGGAGCGATTGGTTTCCCGTCGGCGGCATCCGCTCGCGCGCCATTCGGCTTGACGAGTACTATGTGGCTGACGGGGCCGAAGACGATGCGTTTGTGCACGGGACGCTGAAAATTGGCGCCGGGCGTCCGGAACAGGTGAAAAAAGAAGTCGGCGACGAGCTGTTTGCCGTGATGAAAGACCATTTCGCCCCGCTGTTTGCCAAACGCTATTTGGCGCTGTCGCTTGAGCTGTATGAATTCAGCGAGGCGGGGACGTATAAACACAACAACATTCATGCGCGTTATCGAGCGCAGCGGTGATGGGGGGAAACGAATGGCAGTGCAACCAAAAGTGCTTCATTATATCAATGGGCAGTTTGTGGAAGGGGCAGCCGGTCTGTATTTCACCAATATCAATCCGTTTACGAACGAACCGATCAACGAAGTGGCCGAAGGACGAAAGGAAGACATCGACGCGGCGGTCCGGGCGGCGAAAGAGGCGTTTGATCACGGGCCGTGGCGGACGATGCCGGTGGAGCAACGGCTTCGTTATCTGTTCCGCATCGCGGAGTTGATCGAACAGCGGGCGGACGACATCGCCTATTTAGAGGCGCTTGATACCGGCATTCCGATCAGCCAAGCGAAAAAACAGGCCGCCCGCGCGGCGGAAAACTTCCGCTTTTACGCGGAAATGGTGAAAACGCGCCTTGTCGGCGAAGCGTACCACGTCCATGGTCAGTTTGTAAACTACACCGTCCACAAGCCGGTCGGCGTGGCCGGGCTCATCACGCCGTGGAATACACCGTTTATGCTCGAGACGTGGAAAGTCGCTCCAGCGCTGGCGACTGGCAACACGGTCGTCTTGAAGCCGGCCGAATGGTCGCCGTTGACGGCGAATCAACTGGCGGAAATCATCGATGAAGCCGGGCTGCCGCGTGGGGTGTTCAACGTCGTGCACGGGTTTGGCGAAACGGCGGGCGCCGCGTTGGTCGCCCATCCGGACGTGCGCCTCATCTCGTTTACCGGCGAGACGACGACCGGCATGGACATCATCCGCAACAGCGCCGCGACGTTGAAAAAAACATCGATGGAGCTTGGCGGCAAGTCACCGCTCATCGTGTTCGCCGATGCGGATCTCGAACGGGCGCTTGATGCGGCCGTTTGGGGTGTATTTTCGCTCAATGGCGAGCGGTGCACGGCCAACTCGCGGCTTTTGCTCGAGCAGGCGATTTACGACGAATTTGTCGCCCGGCTGAAAGAGCGCGTCGACCGCATCGCCATCGGCGACCCGATGAACCCAGCGACCGAACTGGGGCCGCTGATTCACCGCGATCATTGGGAGCGGGTGAACCGCTATATAGACATCGCCAAGCAAGAAGGGGTGGACGTCTATGCCCCCGGTGTTCCGAACGGGTTGGAAAACGGCAATTTTGTGCCGCCGACGCTGCTGCTGAACTGCCATAACGGCATGAAGGTGGCGCAGGAAGAGATTTTCGGACCGGTGATGGCGGTCATGTCCTTTGCGGATGAAGAAGAGGCGATCCGGCTGGCGAACGATGTGAAATACGGATTGGCGGCATACGTCTGGACGAACGATCTAAAGCGCGGCCACCGCGTCGCCCAAGCGATCGAAAGCGGGATGGCATGGGTCAACTCGCCGAACGTCCGCGATTTGCGCATCCCGTTTGGCGGGACGAAATACAGCGGCATTGGCCGCGAAGGCGGGCATTACAGCTTTGATTTCTATACGGAAGTGCAGGTCGTCCACGTTGCGGTCGGCGACCCGCCGATCCCCGCGTTTGGCAAGGGGGGGAAACGGACCGCCTTGTCTGCCGAACAGGCATGACGACTAGTCAACCTATATGATCTAGTCTATGATAGACGTATGGGAACGAAGGCGAAAAACAAAACACAGTTGGCGTATGAGTATATGTTGTCCCGCATTGAAAGCGGCGTTTATGGCCCGGGATACCGCGTCGTCATCGACCAAATCGCCCGCGAGCTCGGGTTAAGCAGCATCCCGGTGCGCGAGGCGATCCGCCAGCTTGAGGCGGAAGGGCTTGTCGAGTTCAAGCCTTATGCAGGTGCTGTGGTCAGCACCATTAACGAAAACGAATATGTGGAGACGTTGTCCGTGCTGGCGGTTCTGGAAGGCTATGCGACCGCGCTTGGCTCCGCCAATTTGAAGAAGGAGGCGATCAACGAGCTTGAGCGGTTGAACGAACGGATGGAGCGGGCGCTTGAAGAGCTGGAGCTGGAACGGTTCAGCGAGCTGAACTATGAATTTCATGCTTTGATTTACGCCCATTGCGGCAACGCCTACCTTGAAGAGCAAATCAAGCAAATTTGGCAGCGGATGAGGCGCATCCGCTTGTACGGATTCACATTTGTTCCTCAGCGGGCGAAAGCATCGATCGAAGAGCATCGAGAGATCATCCGCCTGCTACGGGAACAGGCGCCGGCGCATGACATCGAACAATACGTCCGCCAGCATAAACTAAACACCGCCGAGGCGTTCAAGCAGCGGCGCTGACCACGAGTCTGACCCCAAAGGATGGTTTTCGGCAGACACTCGAGAGAAGTGATGCTGTTCTCCTATAGGGAGGTAAACAAGGTGTCCCCATTCTTTTGGGGCACCTTCCACAAGGGTTTTGAAAACGTTATCAATAAGAAAGGGGGAAATCAACATGAAAAGGAGAATGTCTCTTTTCATGACAGCATTGTTGCTCGTGCTCCTTGTCGCTTGCGGGAAGACAACGACATCTGGAAATGGAGGGGACGAAATCAAAATCGGCGCCATTTTCTCGGCCTCAGGTGGAGCGGCGCCGCTCGGCAAGCCGGAGATGGAGACGGTCAAAATGCTTGTTAAGCAATGGAACGAGCAAGGCGGCATAGATGGAAAGAAAATCAAGCTGATCGCCTATGATGACAAGTCCGACCAAAACGAGGCCGTATTATCCGCGAAAAAACTCATCGAGCAAGACAACGTGACAGCCATCATCGGCGGCACGATCAGCGGAAACTCCTTAGCCATGATCCCACAAATCGAAAAGGCAGGCATTCCGTACATTTCCCTCGCAGCAAGCAAACAAATCGTCAATCCAAGCGATGGATCCTCACGTCATTGGACATTTAAAACCGCTCAAGGAGACAATATCGTCATCCAGAAGCTGCTTGGTTTTTTAAAAGAGAAACGCTGGCTGAACGTCGCCTGGCTGAACGTCGCCAATGCATACGGAACGAGCGGACATGAAGAGTTTGTGCATTATGCCCCGGAATATGGGGTGAAAGCCGTCATCGAAGAGGAGTTTGAGGCGACGGTCGATGACGCCAAAGCGATGTTGACAAAGGTGAAAAAAGCGAATCCGCAAGCCATTATCGTATGGGGAACGGCGCAGGAATCGGCGGTCGTCACGAAAAACATCCGCCAGTTGGGCATTGCGGCGCCGATTGTGGAAAGCCACGGCATCGGCACGAAAAGCTTTATCGACTTGGCCGGTGAGGCGGCCAACGACGTATGGTTCCCCGCCGGGCGCATTTTAGTGGCGGATCAGCTTCCGGACAGCGACCCGCAAAAAGAAACGCTGCTAAAATACAAACAAGATTTTGAAAAAGCGTACGGCTATGCGCCGACCACATTTGGCGGACATGCGTGGGATGCGTTTCACTTGTTGGCCAACGCGATCAAAGAAGGAGGCACTGAGAAAGAGAAAATACGGTCGGCTCTGGAGAATACAAGAAAATTTATCGGCATTTCAGGCGTCTTCCATATGTCAAAAGACGACCATACAGGGCTTGACGCCGACAGTTTAGTGATGGTGCAAATTCAGGATGGAAAGTTTGTGCTCGCGGAGCAGTAAACAGGGAATGAGGTCGCTAATTCCCTTTTGTTCCATCTAACCGTTGAAGGAGGGACGGGGCATGGAAGCGTGGAGCCAGTTTGTGCAGCTGTTGTTTTCTGGGCTGACAGTCGGCAGTATTTACGCGTTGGTGGCGCTCGGATTTGTCATTACGTACAGCGTGACCGGCATTTTAAATTTGGCTCAAGGCGATTTCGCCATGTTAGGGGCGCTGTTTTGCGTTACGCTCGTCAACGACGGCGTGCCGTTTGTGCTCGCGATTGGGCTCAGCATTGTGGCGGTGATGGCAATCGGCGCGCTGTTTGAGCGGCTGGCGATTCAGCCGGCGCGCCGATCGCCTGTCGCGGTGCTCATTATCATTACGATCGGGGCGTCGTTTGTATTCCGCGGAATTGCCCTGCTCGTTTGGGGGACGAATCCGTACGCGCTGCGCCCTTTTACGGGCCATGGGGCGCTTGAGGCGTTTGGAGCGGTCATCCAATGGCAAAGCGTCTGGGCGATCATCCTTTCGCTCGCGAGTTTTGCCGCCTTGCATCTGTTCTTTCACCGAACGTACATCGGCAAGGCGGTGGCCGCCTGCGTCATCAACCCGTTTGCCGCTCGGTTGATGGGGATTGACATCCGCAAAATGTCGCTTGGCGCGATTGCCGCCAGCGCTGGTCTGGGGGCGCTCGCGGGAATCGTCATCGCCCCGATTTCCGGCGCTTCTTATGATATGGGGATGATGATTGGGCTGAAGGCGTTTATTGCCGCTGTTGTCGGGGGATTGACGAACGCCCCGGCTGCGATCGCCGGCGCGTTTCTCGTCGGGCTGCTTGAATCATTTGCGGAAGGATACTTGTCCTCGGGATACAAAGAAGCGATCAGCTTTGGGCTGTTGCTGCTTGTGCTGTTTTTCATGCCGAACGGGCTGTTTGCCAAGATGACAGGAAAGCGGGTATAAGGGGGACGGATGGATGGAGCACGGTCAACGAATGACGGATGGACGAAAACGATGGCTTTGGCTTGCCGGCGCAGTCGTTTGGCTCGGTCTCCCCTGGCTCGTTTTCGGCAATAACTACGTGCTAAGCACCCTTGTTCTCATCGGGCTGTATGCGCTCGTAGGCACAGGGATGACGCTGTTGATGGGGTATGCGGGCCAAATTTCGCTCGGCCAGGCGGCGTTTTACGGCATGGGGGCTTACACGTCCGCCTATTTGACGGCGCACGCAGGATGGCCGGCTTGGTTGGCGTTGGTTGCCGGTGCGGCATTGGCCGCTTTGGTGGCGCTTGTCGTCGGCATTCCGGTTTTTCGGCTGCGTGAACATTATTTGGCATTGGCGACGTTAGGCTTTGGCGTCATTATGTTTACATTTTTTAAAGAATGGAAAGGGATCACAGGAGGGCTGAATGGCTTTTTTGGCATCCCTCCAATCCGTATCGCCGGGATTCCGCTGCAAAGCGATTGGCAGTTTTACTACCTCGTTTCGTCGTTTGTTCTGGCCGGGGGATGGTTTGCCCGCAATGTTGTCCGCTCCCGGGTCGGAAGGGCGCTGCGGGCGATTCATGGAAGCGAAGTGGCGGCAAGCTCGCTTGGGGTGAACATTACGAAATACAAGCTGCAAATTTTTATACTCAGCGCTGTTTACGCTTCGGTGGCGGGGAGCTTATACGCCCATTACGTTACGTTTATCAATCCGGATTTATTCGGCATCATTCCTTCGATTTACTTTTTAATCATGGTGATCATTGGAGGGACAGCCAGTGTATGGGGAGGACTCGTCGGCGCTGCCGTATATGTCTGCTTAGGAGAATGGCTCAAAGCGGTTGTTCCGTTGTTGTTGCCGAATGCCGGTGGAGAGTTTGAAATTGTCTTTTTTGGCTTGTTGCTCGTCATCATGTTGATTTACATGCCGAACGGGTTGACAGGTGTCGCGCCCCAAGGATTGAGGCGGTGTTGGAAAACAAGTTGGCGTCAATCTGAGCGGGCGACGGCTGTCGACAGCCATAAGGCCCGTTCGATTGGAGGGGAGCAGGGATGAGCGCCATGTTGCTCGAAGTGGAGCAATTGTCGAAGTCATTTGGCGGCATTCAGGCGGTGCAGAACGTGTCTTTTTACGTAAAAAAAGAAGACATCGTCGCGGTGATCGGGCCGAACGGGGCAGGCAAAACGACCTTGTTCAATATGATCAGCGGTATTGTTCCGCCGACAAGTGGTTTCGTTCGTTTTCAAGGAGCCATAGTCAGCGGCAAACAACCGCACGAACTGGCGATGTTGGGAATGACAAGGACGTTTCAAAACTTGCAGCTGTTTGCCGATATGACGGTATTGGAAAACGTGATGGTCGGATTTCATTCACGGTTGAAGAGCGGAATCGTGAGCGCCGGTTTTCGGTTGCCGCGTACGGTGAAAGAAGAAAAGCAAGCGCAGGAACAGGCGTTTTTCTGTCTCGAGCAGGTCGGCTTGGCCCATCTCGCCTGGGAGCGAGCAGGCACGCTGCCATATGGGATGCAGCGGCTTGTGGAGATCGCCCGCGCGGCTGTATCCCGTCCTTCGCTCATTTTGCTTGACGAGCCGATGGCCGGCTTGAACCCGCAAGAATCGAAGCAGCTCGTTGACGTGTTGCTGATGATGAGGGAACAAGGCTTTAGTTTTTTGTTCGTGGAACATGATATGGAAACGGTGATGGCGATCGCCGACCGGATCGTCGTCCTCGATTACGGCAAAAAAATCGCCGAAGGAGCACCGGAAGAGATTGCGCGGCACCCTGATGTCATCAAGGCGTATTTGGGAGAGGAGGCGGTTTGATGCTGACGCTTCGCAACGTTCATGTCCACCACGGCCATTTGCACGTATTGAAAGGAATCGATTTGCACGTCGGCCAAGGAGAAATCGTGGCGATTGTCGGCGCCAACGGGGCGGGCAAAAGCACGCTGCTCGGCACGATGGCCGGCGTCTACGCTCCAACCGAAGGGGAGATTCTTTTTGAACAGAAACCGCTTCCCTATGGAAAGGCGGAGAAAATCGTTGACCAGGGCATTTGCCTTGTGCCGGAGAGGCGGCAAATTTTTGACAGTTTGTCCGTGAGGGATAACTTGCTGCTGGGGGCGTATCGCCGTCACCGCCGCGACGGACAGGAAGTGAAGCGCGACTATGAGCGGGTGCTTGAACTGTTCCCGAAACTGCAAACGATGCTCGACCGTCCGGGAGGACTATTAAGCGGCGGCGAGCAGCAAATGCTGGCCATCGCCCGCGGGTTGATGGCGAGACCGAAGCTGCTTTTGCTTGACGAACCGTCGTTAGGGCTGGCTCCGCTTGTGGTCAAGGAAGTGATGGGGATGCTGACGCAGCTCTGTGATCAATTTCAGACGTCCATGATTCTTGTCGAGCAAAACGTGCGGGCTGCGCTGCAGATCGCGGATGAGGCGTATGTGTTGGAACGCGGTCAGATCGTGATGCACGGAAAGGCCGCCGAGCTGCTTGCCGATGAGCGGGTGGCGGAAGCGTACCTTGGAGCGGCAGGCCGCCGATGACAGCTGGATACCGTCGTTGTTTCTTTCCTTTGTTTCTGCTATGATGGGGGTAGATTTGCCCGCATCCTAGCATGAATAGGAGCAAAATGCCGGACGAAGCGGCCGGACTGTAGAAACATCAAGAAGGAAAAGCCGCCTACACGCCAGCGGAAGGCGCAGGATGGCTGATCATGAAAAGGGAAGGACGGGAGAACGGATGGATGATCGGATGTTTCGCAGAGCGATGGGAAAATTTGCGACCGGCGTGACGGTCGTGACGACGGAATTTCAAGGGGAAGTGAAAGGGATGACGGCGAATGCGTTTATGTCCGTTTCACTCGATCCGAAGCTGGTCGTCGTCTCGATTGGTCATAAAGCACGAATGCATGACATTGTCAAGCAAACAGGAAAATTTGCCGTCAACATTTTGCGCCGCGATCAGGAAGAGCTGTCGCGCTTGTTTGCCGGCCAGTTGAAAGAAGAGCGCCCCGTTTCGTTTGAGTGGGTGAACGGCCATCCGCTTTTAGCGGAGGCGTTGGCGAATATTTTATGCAACGTCCACAGCGCGCACGTCGCTGGCGATCATACGTTGTATTTTGGCGAAGTCACCGATATTATCATGAAAGACGAACCGGGCGATCCGCTCTTGTTTTTCGAGGGCCAATATCGAAGCATTGGTCAGTAAAAACGCGGACAGGGTTCAAGTGACTTTTCCAAGTTTTCTGCCAATATCGAAGCATCGGCCAGAAAATAGCCTATTCGGCGGCAGTCTCAGCTATAGAAACCGCGCCATCGGGGCGCCGGTGAGGAAGCGGAGTGCCGCTCGCTGCCAAACACGGATCAGCCAAGGAAAAGAGGACGTCTCTACTATGAGACGCCCTCTTTTTGTGTTATGGTTTCAATACATCATGATCGACGTACCGTTCGCCGTTCAACTCGCTGATGACGTTGATGGCGACTTTTGCCCCGTCGCCCGCGGTGATGATCGTATGGACGCTGACGCCTGCCACGGTGCCGGCTGCCCAAATGCCGTCGATGTTCGTTTTGCCGTTGGCGTCGACGTCAATCACTGTTTTAATGCGCGGCTCCGTGCCCGGTTTTGTGCGCAGGCCGATTTTTTCCGCGAGGTCGGTGGCGACGCCAGTGGCGAAAATGACGTGTTTCGCCTCATAGGAGCCGCTGTCCGTTTCGAGGCGGAAACCGCTGTCTGTTTTTTGCACGTTCGTCACTTGCGTTTCCACCAATTCGGCACCGAATTTGGCTGCTTGCCGTTTTCCCGTTTCGACCAAGTCCGGTCCGCTGATTTCCGGAACACCGTAATGGTTTTCCACCCAAGCGCGCTTTGTCATGCCTTTGTCGTTGTCAAACAACACCGTTTTCTTTCCGGCTTTGGCGGCGAAGATCGCGGCGCTCGCTCCCGCTGGGCCAGCACCGATAATGGCGATATCGTACATGGCTGCTTCCTCCTTTGTTTGAATATTGGGACTACCTTTACTGTAGCATAGATGGAAACAGAGTCCAAATCATCTGCTTTTATTTTAAATTGATTATTATTTTATATTGAATTTAAATTAGTCCTTGATTATAATAAAAGTAACGCGATGGAAAAGGGGAGAAGATCGATTGAACAAGACGATCATTTGCCAACAATGCGGCCAGCCGTTGCGGCGGTTGAAGCATTCATGGCTTTGCCAATGCGGAATGAAAATCGTTCTTCATCGATGAAGCGGGAAGGCTGCCTGAGCCGGCTGTCGGGCTGTTTTGGGAGGCGGATGCAAACCCGCGGGTCCTCTTCATCGATGCGACAACGGGTGAAGAGCAGTATGGACGGGACAAGACTTTTCTATTTGAGAAATTGGCATACCCACTTCCATGATCGTCCTTTTGGAAAAACGGTGAACAACGCCGATCCTCCGGAAATCGATGAGGTTGGATGAGAAGCCACCCCGTGGTTGATTAAGTTTTTTTCAATTGAACAAGCCATCTATGAATGCAATCCCCTTTTTTAGAGAAAAACGCGAAACCGGCGAAGCGCCGGTTTTTTTCTGTCTTGATGGAGAGGAAGGGCGAATATATACAAAGTAACCCCCCATTTTTCATAAGGTTGGTGCCGGTTATGCATGATAAGCCCGATTTTGGAAAGCAGTTGGCCGCGTTTTATCGTGCGATGGCTGAGTGGGTGGAACAAAAGCGTAGTCATATGCCGCAGGTGTTCCATGAGGAAAGCCGGGATCAGCTGCTCGCTTATATCTACGCGCGGGAGCATATGCCCGCCGATGTAAGAGAGACGCTGGCGGAGTACGGATGGCGGTTAGAAGGACAGGAAGGCCATTTTCTTGACGTGCTGGAACGGATATTGGCTTGTTGGCATCTGCCTACACAAAGCGGGCAAGCATGGCAAAAAGTGACGAAAACAAGAGCGCACGAGCTCATTCGCCAACGGGCTGCTGCGGTGTTGGGAAGTTCTTCTTCCGATCGGCCAACTCGCATCATGGTAACGATGGATGCTGCATGGGTCGATGAACCTGGACTGATTGAACGGTTGCTTCTTTGTGGAATGGACATCGCCCGCATTAATTGCGCTTACAGCTCACCGGACACATGGGAGGCATTGATCGCGATCATTCGACAGACAGAGAGAATGCTAGCTCCGCAGGGAAGGCGATGCCGCATCTATATGGATTTGCCGGGTCCAAAAGTTCGAATTGACCGTTTGGCGGTTCAGGATGGGCCGATGAAGCTAACAGTGAAAGAAAATCAATACGGTGAGTCCGCCGAGCCATTGACCGGCCTCCTTTCGTTTTCTGCCGTTCCATCGTTGTCTTCGCTGCCGCGCGAAGTTTCCTTTGTTTGGAAGTTGACGGCAGACGATGAGGAGGCAGTCGCAGAAGGGGATGAGCTGCTTTTTACCGACGTGCGCGGCAAAAAGCGGTCGTTGCAGGTGATGAGATCGATCGCTCCGTCTTGCTTTGTCGTTCGTCTTTTCCAGACGGCATACGTCCAAAGCGGAATGAAATTGCGACGCGGATCGACTTCTTTCACGCTTTCTTCTGCTTTGTGTCTGCCTAAACGCGCGCTCGTTACAGCTGGCACACCGTTGCATATTTATTTCCACGAAGCGGCGCTCTTCTCCTCGTCTAGTGACCATGGAGTGAAACTGACGACAACGTTGCCGAAGGCGTGGCGTAATGTACGAACCGGGGACCGTCTTTATTTCAATGATGGCCGTATTACGGCGCGGGTTGTCAAGGTAGGGGAGGGGCATGTAGAAGCCAAAGTCATTGCCGATGGCGGAAAACGGAAGGCGATCAAGCAAGGGACGGGTATCCATCTTCCTGATTCTTTCTGCCATTTGGCTGTTCCACCGCTCACTGACCGCGATTTGGAATGGCTCCCGTTCATCGCCAAATGGGCCGACATCGTCGGTTTGTCGTTTGTTCAGGCTCCGCACGATGTACGGAAGCTCCACGGTTTGCTGGCCGAGCAGGGCGCCGGTTCTTTGCCGGTGATTGCCAAAATTGAAACGCGCGCGGCGCTGCACCAGTTTGTCCGTATTTTGCTTGAGGGACTGAAGCTGCCGGCGTTCGGAGTGATGATCGCCCGCGGCGACTTGGCGCTGGAGATCGGATTTGAACATCTCGCTGCTATGCAATGTGAGATGTTGTCGCTCTGCCGGGCGGCCCACATCCCGGTCATTTGGGCGACACAAGTGCTGGAGCAAATGGCGAAAAAAGGGGTTCCGTCGCGCCCGGAACTTTCGGATGTGTTTCTCGGCAAGCAGGCGCAATGTATCATGCTAAACAAAGGAGCACATATCGCTGAAGCGGTCCGCTTATTGGCGTTTTTGCTTGCAAACGAAGACAGCCATATCGGGCATTGGACGGATCGGCTCTCGTCTTTAGAGTAAACGGCCTTTGGTAAACGACCTAGGAGGTCGGTGATGTAGTGCAAAATACTGCTGATTCCATCCATTTCTCAATTAGAGAAACCTAGTGGAATCAGCTTTCTTTTCTGAATGAAAACGCCGCCGATTGGTATGTGACAGCGGTTTTTCATCAGCCTTCTAGCAGGACGGTGATTTGCTTGAAAAACGTCAAAACCAATCAAATAATGTAAATATAAAACCGATAAGATAAGGAGATTTTCTCTTTCTATATAAAACTGAATATTGATTCTATTCCACGAAGGAAACTAACCCCTATCCTTTCCAAAATCTATTTCAGAGATACACTATCTTACATTACACAAACTTGACACTACCAAAATTTATGTTAAAATATTAGTAGATTTTAGATAAAAAGGTAGAAATATAGGAAAATAAGTATTTGAAGGTCCTTCACCAAAAGTTGTACTTGATTTTTTCATCACACATCTTACTTATGCATCCACCAAAGAACAGGAAACCAATCATTTTTTGCCTACACCTGTTCAGAGAAGTGCATCGTCTGTCAAGTACACGTTGTGGTGATGAACCTATTTGAATTAGTGGCTTCGATGGGCATTTCGAAAGATACTGCATGGAAGGTAGTTGATCTTGTCAATGCAGGTGCATCTATTTGGACAATTGTTAGTGTCATTTTAGCTGGCGGTGGAATTATCGCAATGGGATACGCAGCCCTTGTGTATCTCATTAAAAAACGGATCGAAGAGGCGGGAGCAGCTGCGGCTGTAAGTTGGTAATCACCTAAAATTCGTGGAATCGTCTACTATTGATGGACGATTCCACGCCTTAGAATGCAAGTGAGGTGTTCATATGATGAGGATGATGAACTTCTTAAGGCTTATCAAAATGCAGCACATTCTCCATTTTCGATGGATTGTAAACCAAATGAATCCGTATATAGTTGTTACAAAAAGAAAATTATTATCCTTTTTTTTGATCATACCTTTTGCGATTGGAATGATAATTTATTTTTTCTTAAAAGGTTTATTTTATTTGATGTTATCAAACGATTTTCAACCGACAAAGGAACAAGTTGAAGTTACTCTGTCATTTTTATATTTAGCGCTATTCTGGAGGTTGCTCACGCATTCATACCGAGAAGTTTTTTTAAGAGCGTTTTACTCAAACGATTATAAATTTTTAACCATACATAACAATGATATGATTTCAATCAGGTTAGCCAAGTTGGTAGATGCATTTTTCCTGAATATCATTTTTTTTACGCTTCCTTTTTTTGTTGGTGCTTCCCTTGCTTTTAATCATGTTTTCATAGGGTATCACATCCATATAATGTACTATATATTAGATACTTTTCTCGTGATTGGGTTAGCGTTAATCACAAGAATGCTCATTATGTCGCTTTCCGGTTTACTAAAGCAACAAAAATCATCAAAAGCTAGGAGTTGGTTTGTTTCTTTGCCTTTTTATTTCGTAAGGCTAGGGATTACAGCATTGGTTGGCTACTTTTCGTTTTATATTATTTACAACTCTTCAGCAATGAAAACTATCCTTAAAAAATTCCAATCGTTCGAATGGTTTACCGGATTGATCACTAGTTTATATTTCCCAACTAATTGGGTGCTACAAGGTTTGTATATCCCATTTATCATCCTCCTTTTATTCGGTATTTATGTATTATTGTGGATTCATAAGAAGTTTAAAGGAGCAATTCTCGGAACAGATTCGATTCAAAGAGGGAATTTTACTATCCCTAATCTTTTATTTGAAAAAACTAACTCTAAATTAGGAAATTTGTTTTATAAAGATCTACTTCTTCTCGTTCGCAATCGCGAGCTAGTGTTACCACAATTGAAATTGTTTCTCACTTTAGCTGCATTGTTTTTTGGAATAAGCCTAGCTGTTAGTGAACTTGGATGGTTTAGAATAGATGCGGTATCTTTTTCGACCATTGTTGTTTTTCAATTATTAGTCACCGCTTTTGCTGGCAATATGGTAACCCGTGTAACAAGTATTGACGCAGAAGGGAAAATGATCAAAGTCCTATTGATTCATTTGAAAAATCCATTCAAATTATTTCAGGCTAAATTTATTCTGCACTTTTTATTTCTACTGCTTATTAATTTTATGGTTTCCTTAATATTTACCATTGCTATTAAAGCGAATGTAAAAGTTATCACATTTGGTTTTGTTAGTTTATTATTAATATCTATTGTATCGAGTTTAAGTTTTCTTGTTGCTAATGTCATATTTCCACGATTTGATTGGGAAGATGAATCAAGGATCGGTACTTCTGATAAGGCGAATATTTTGGAGTCAATTATTTTGCGGATTTATGAACTGATAAATATAACTGTTTTTGGTACTTCGGGTGCTTTTTTGTATGCTCATCGATTAAACGAGCAAACATTCTTTCAGTATTCAATCGGATGTATCCTGCTAACAAGTTTATCGTGGAGCGTGATTTTACTCATAGTAATGAGATATCCTTGGTGGAAAGGATGGAAAATATAATGGGACAATTATCGCTTGAAAATGTGAGTGTTCAATACCAAGGTGCTGATTCATTCGCAATCGAAAATATAACGTTTACACTGAATAAAGGAGAAATTGTTGGGCTCTTAGGACATAATGGAGCGGGAAAAACAACCACGCTTGAATGTTTAGCTGGTTTACTACAGCCTACCAAGGGTGTCCGAAAGGTGACAGGAAAGCTTGTATACATTCCTTCAGATTTATATCTATATAATATGCTAACGGTTGAGGAAACGTTGTTGTTTGTTGGAAGGCTACACGGCATGCTCAAAAAACAAATTATAGAACGTGCCGATTTTCTGTTGGAAGTATTTGATTTGAGTGAGAAGAGACATATTTACACCAAAGAATTATCATTTGGCATGAAAAATAAATTAGCTCTAATTACTGGGCTTTTGCCAGACCCGCAAGTGTTATTGCTAGATGAGCCTATGACAGGATTTGATGCCCTATCAACCAAAAAAACAAAAGACTTCCTGTTGCAATTTATGAGTAATGATAAAACGATCTTGTTATCTTCGCACAGACTCGATATTGTGGAAGATTTATGTGAGCGAATATTGGTAATAAATAAAGGAAAGCTAATTTTTGACGGGGATATATTGACTCTTAAAAAGCAACAAAATGTTGATTCAAATTTAGAATCCGCTTTATTAAAGCTAACTGATCCTGATCAAGGCGAAGAAAACTCGTTGCTGCTTAAGTGAATAAACGTTTTAGAAATGATGGCTATAAAGATTTTGGATTCTTCACCAAAAGTTGTACTTGATTTTTTGCATATCCCTATTTACACTTTTTGAAAAAATAAGTAAACGGATGATTTTGGAGCATCTTTGTACAGGAAACCGCATTGTTTGTCAAGTGATATTGTGATCATAAACCATATTTCGGCAACTCTAAATTAGTGCAATAAAGTTTTGTGTGTTTGCGAAACCTCAGTTCGACAGTTTTGAGATCATTTTAGGCAAATGAAAATGACCAAAATGCTGTGATATCAAGGGTTTCGTGATGCGGACCTAGAAAAAACACCGCATTTCATAGGCAAACGACTTTCTTATTTTAACTTTTAAAAGAGCTGAATATCATTACATACATATGTACATGCGACGGGTTACACGCAAAAAGAAGGATGGAATCACCGTAGCTTACCTCCATCATGAATCGTGGCCGAACGTAAGAGATGAATGTGAGCGTCTTATGCTTGGACATTTTTCTCCAAAAAACGGCGACCTTAATCAACGAACCGAACTGACGACTAAACAGACTCAATTCTTTGTGGCTCTAGGGCTGGAGCCTCCTCCGAAGATTCTAGGCATCCATCCTCGCACCTAGATACACGCCCAACGTATGCCCCAATGCCTCTCGTCCCTTGGGTATCAAGGGATGAGGGGCATTTTGTTTGCCTAGTCGCTGTCGAACTCGGGTCCACTGTGCTTTCGCTTTTTTATACCTTAAATGTAAACCGAATTATAAATACGGTTTACAAAATAGAAGCCGTTCCGATAAAATAGAAGCAATAATGGGAGAGGAGGGGAAAGATGCACATTCGTTCCTGGATTTGGGCGGCGCTGTTTGCGGCGTTGACGGCCGTGGGCGGAATGATCAAAATTCCGGTGCCGTATGTGCCGTTTACGTTGCAAATCGCTGCGGTGTACTTGGCCGCGTGCTTGCTTGGGCCGAAAATCGGTGCGCTCAGCCAGCTGTTGTACGTGTTGGTCGGATTGGCGGGGGTACCGGTGTTTGCTGAAGGGGGAGGGCTCGGTTACATCTGGAAGCCCACTTTCGGCTATTTGCTTGGATTTATCGCTGGGGCGTACACAAGCGGATGGCTGATCGAACGTTTTCGTTGGACGAAAGGGGGGCAATTGTTTGCCGCCAATCTTGCTGCCTTGGTCGTCGTGTATTTATGCGGGGGCCTTTGGTTGTACGGCGCGATGAAATGGATCGTGGAAAAACCGTTGACCATCGGGCAAACGATTTGGTTTGGCGTGTTGCTTCCGATTCCTGGGGATCTCATTCTTTGTGCGGCCTGTTCGCTTGTCGCTGCGCGTGTTTGGCCTCGCGTTCGGCCGGTCATGACAACAGAGCGGTTAGGGGGATGATCGACGATGGGAACGGCGTTGTTCATAACGGGAACAGGGACTGAAATCGGCAAGTCGGTCGTGACATCATTGATCGCGTTGGCGCTAGAGCGTCTTGGTTGTTCAACTTGCGTGTTCAAGCCGGTCCAAACCGGGATGGCTGACGATGGAATTTCGTTTGCCGAGCAGCATTGGTATCAACAAGTAGTTCAGCTTTCGCGTTTTGAAGGAATGTACCGCATGGAGCCGGCGATGTCCCCGCATTTGGCAGCGGCGCTGACCGGCACTTCTATCGAGGCTGAGCGGATCGCTGAACGGTTGGCAGCGCTGCGGCAACGCTATGATGTCGTGCTTGTTGAAGGAGCGGGGGGACTGGCTGTTCCGTGGTGCGAGCGCGGCGGACGATGGTACATGACGAGCGATTTTGTTCGTGACTATGAGCTGCCGGCGATTCTCGTGTCGCTCTCAAGTCTCGGTGCGATTCACCACGCGGTGACGACGGCGGCGTATGCGGACGCACAACACATTCGTTTGCTCGGTCTTGTGTTCAATCAGTTTCAGGAGCGAGAGATCATCCATCAAAACAATGTCGAAACGATCGCCGCTTTGCTGCAGCTGCCGGTGCTGGCGACGGTGCCGCGCCTGCCGACGGTATCTAGAGCGGAGCTGGAATCTTTAGCGGTCCAATGGATCGAACAAGGAAAGGCGAAACCACTGCTGGAGGTGCTGGGCGTTGGTGTATAGTTATGCGCAATTGGAACAATGGGACAAACAATATGTTTGGCACCCGTTCACGCAAATGAAGCAGTACGTCAACGAGCGGCCGCTCATCATTGAGCGCGGCAAAGGCAGCTATTTATATGATGTGAACGGTCGCCGCTATCTGGATGGGTATGCATCGCTTTGGGTCAATGTCCACGGCCATAACGATCCGGAGCTGAATGCGGCGCTTTCTGAGCAATTGGAGAAGATCGCCCATTCGACATTGCTTGGTTCGGCGAATGTGCCGTCGATTTCGTTGGCCAAACGGCTGCTTGAATATTGGCCGCACATGTCAAAAGTGTTTTATTCCGATACCGGGGCGGCCGCGGTGGAAATTGCCCTCAAAATCGCTTATCAATATTGGAAAAACCTCGATCCGGTTCGGTATGCGACGAAAAACAAGTTTGTCTCATTGAAAGAAGCGTACCATGGCGATACGGTCGGAGCGGTGAGCGTTGGCGGCATGGAGACGTTCCACCGCATTTTCGCACCGCTCCTGTTTGAGCGAATCGAAGTGCCGGCGCCGTATGTGTATCGCATGGAGGAGTACGGAAGCGAACAAGACGTTGTCCGCCATTGTTTGAATGAGTTGGAACGTGTGCTTGCCAGCCAGCACGAACACATTGCCGCCGTTATTGTCGAACCGCTCGTTCAAGGGGCGGCGGGAATCATTGTTCATCCGCGCGGGTTTTTGAAAGGAGTGGAGGCGCTTTGCCACCAATACGGGACGCTCCTTATTTGCGACGAGGTCGCCGTTGGTTTTGGCCGCACCGGAACGATGTTCGCTTGCGAACAAGAAGAGGTCGCCCCCGATCTTGTCTGTCTCGGCAAAGGGATTACCGGGGGATATTTGCCGCTCGCGGCAACGCTCGTCACTGAAGAGGTGTATGCGGCGTTTCTCGGCGATGTGGAGGAAGACAAAACGTTTTACCACGGCCATACATACACGGGGAATCAACTGAGTTGTTCCGTGGCGTTAAAAAATATCGAGCTCATTGAAGCGCGCGGCTTGCTTGACGATGTGCAGCGAAAAGCGCGCCGCCTAGCTGGTTGGCTTGAGCGGCTGTATGACATCCCGATCGTTGGCGACATTCGGCAAAAAGGGTTGATGTGCGGTATTGAAATCGTGAAAAACCGACGAACGAAAGAAGTGTTTCCGCGCGCCGCGATGTTGGAACATCGGATCATTCTTGAGGCGCGCCGAAGAGGGCTTGTCATTCGCCCGCTCGGCCCGGTGTTGACATTCATTCCGGTTCTGGCGATGAGCGAAGCGGAAATGGAGGAGGCGGTGCGCATTTTGTATGATTCGATCGTCTGTTTGTACGAGCAAGCGCGGGCGGAGCTTGGCTGAGCGGGCGTCGGGTGGGATCCGGACGGCCTGGCATGGCGCCGCTAGGCTGAACGACTTTTCCCTTCGCTGACTCATTTCGCTTATTTGGTTTCCCTCCGTTTGCGCTCGTTTTCGAATGCATGAGGATGTCCGAAAAAGGCTAGGACATCCTCTTCGGTTATATATACGTGCTGACTGCTTCGGCCCCACGATATGTGGTGCCTATCTCAAAGGCGGACAACCTTTTGGGGCAGCCCGATGGAAGGGGGCATGACGCAGCACTATTTTGCCAACCGCCCCGGCAGTGTCGCTCCTGCGTTTCCTCTGTTCACTCAGCGAACGGGGGAAACAGCGGTTTTTCACCTGCCCCCTAGCAGGTTGGTGAAAACCTCTGTTTGCCTTGATCGGCGATGGAACGCGTGAACATAGAGGCTGATGCAACAAGGTTTTGCAAATGGAACATTGTAAAGCCATAAACAAGATGAAATCGCCTGCCTCCTAGGTACTAGCCTAGGCAGCGGGCGATTTTCCTGCATACAGTGGGACTAAAGCGAGTGAAAGGAGGAAGGCGAATGAGTCATTTTCAGGTGGCCGATGAGCGCATTTGGCGTCCGTGGTGGTTTTGGCGGCCGTATGGGTTCCCGTTTTTTGGCGCTCCTTTTTTTAGTGGGTTTTTAGGGGGCCTGCTTGGCAGCGCGTTGTTCCCGCCGTTTTTCTATCCGTATTGGTATGGCCCGATTTGGTGGTAAGAAAATGAAAAGGGGTGGGCGGACGGCCCACCCGCTTTTTTGTTCGGTACATATGAATAAAGTAAAGCCTTCCATTCCGTAATGAAAGGAGAGGAACACGATGCCGTTTCCAGGCTTGCTGTTTGGCGCCCCATTTGTCGGCGGATTTCTGGGCGGTCTGCTCGGCGGCGCCTTGGCTCCGCGCCCGTTTTACCCGTACCCGCCTTATCCTCCGTATCCCGGCTGGTGGTATTAAGCAAACGATGCCAGAGGGGGTGTCCCAAAATGATCGGGACACCCTCTCTCATCGCCAGATAAGTAGCCGCTTCTTTGTCACGCTTTGTGTCTTTCTTGAGGGGAGATCGCTGTTGGCGCCCCTAGTTGTCGCTAGTTATCACCGCTGAAAGTCACATGGCGTTGGCGAGGTGTGCGGTGAAACAGGGGCCATCTGCTCGCTTGCGGCGCGGGCGTTTTTGTTCGCGAACTCGGGCGGCGCCTGCCGGCTTGGAAGCGGGGCTGTGAACGGTTCGCGGCGGTCGGGAAGGTTACTCAATAATGCCGGTGTCACGGATGCGGACGTCGGCGGTGACATGGACGGGCAAATCGCGATATCGGCGATAGAAATCGCGGTAACGGAATCGGCGGTAGTGGCTTTTGGCCCATTCTCCGATTCCTATAGGATCGATCTGTTGTTGCTGAAAACGTTTGATCAGCTCGCTTGTTTTCTTTTTGATTTCCTTCTCAAATTGCCGTTCAATGAGCGGACGGATCGATGGCGAAAAAGGCGTTGGTTTGTATTCCCGGACCACTCCTTCAAGAGACAAATGAATGTGGACATGTGGTTGGGTTTGAGAACCGGAAAACGAAATGTTGCGGCTGGTAGCAATATTTTTAATAGAGATGTACAAGTTGTGATCGATGCGTAACGTATGTGTCCCTTCCGTATAAGCATCGGTTAAAATTTTGAAAAAAAACAAATCGTTTCGCTGGATGTAATCGACAACTCGATCGCCCCGAAATAGAGCGATTCCCTGAATATAAACATTTTTCCCCGCTCGGCGAATGTAAGGCAAAAAAGGGTCTTGGCCGTCAGCGTAGTAGGCTTTCAAGAATAAATGCAAATTTGTCTTTGGAATGTCACGCTGTTCAATATTATGTTTCAGCAAATTCGACAAGTAGATTGCGTTCCCTTGCCGCCCGTAATGCCCTTTCAACAGCCGTTCTGCTGTTCCGTCAACCACTGCTAAGTAAAGTCCCGTTCCGATACTTGCGTCTCGATGAAAATGATCAACAAAAGGAAAAATTCCTTTTTCTGCCAACCGCTTTCCATACAATAGGATTTCAATGCTGCCGTTGACTAACGGTTCGGAAGCTTGGTGCTGGAGCTCTTCCAACAGATCATTGACACTGATCGACACGCTAGTGAGTGTTTTATTGGTAGTTTCCTCTTTCTTATAAATTGGAATGAGAACGGTGCCTCTAATCTTGCTGGCACCAGCGTCGTCCAATCCGATGGCGCTTTCGATGCTAATGTCATCTAAAATTTCTTTGCGCAGGCAGCCAGAGAGAAGGGCAGCCACTAGAGCGATCCAAAGCAGCGCTGTTCGCTTCATTGTGCATCTCTCCTTTTGGTGCGAACATAAGTGAGTATCGCCAAAAACGGTATCCATGCATAAAGAAAATAAAATCCTACTTTGCTTATAACTTCGTTGATCGTATTTACTCCGGTTCGATCTTGAACGGCAATAATAGCGGCGAAACAAATACAGGTGATTACAAGCAGCGCGTATTTTTGTTGGATTGGGAAAATGTGTGTACACAAGCGCGAAGAGCACCATAATCCTAAGCAAACGTTAGGCAAAATGACAAGCAGCCAGTTGGCGATGCCGATATACTCGAACCGTTCGATAAAAGGCATTTCGACCATTTTCCACATCGTTAGTGTCGCCCACACTTGGCGCTGCAGCTGTTTTTCGCTAAAATACGCCAAAGTCAGCACGGTCAGTAGCGTGTAAAACAGGGTAGTTGACAGCAAAGCAGCATGTCCCCATTTGCTGGATTGTTGCCCGTTTTTTAAAAAAGGATAAAAGAGCAGTATTGTTTCATAGCCCAGCATCGTTAAGGTCATTTCTTTGGCCGCTTTAAGTATCGAGGGCAAAGGATGATCCAGCACCGGGAGAAGCTGACGGAAATTGGTGTACTCCAACACAGATCCAAAGGTAAAAAGCAAATAAAACGGAATAATGAGACAAAAAAAGCAGACGCCCACGACGACGCGGAACCCGTTGCGCGTGATATATAAGCATAGAAGTAAAAAGGCTAGCGCAAATTCCCATGTTCGCAAATCCGGAAACATCCACACTTGGATCACTTCGATGTACGTTCGCAGTACGACGAAAGACATCGAAGCGAAATAGATGGTCAAAGCCAATAACAAGACATTGCCAAGCCATCGGCCAAATAATTGATGGTGCAGATGGATGAAATCACCGTTGGCTTTTTGTAATATCCAATACATTAATGCTAAAATTAAATGCCCTCCGGCGCCGGCGACTAAGACAGAAATCCATGCATCATGGCCGGCAGTTTGAGCAATAATCCGTTGGAAACCAAGGACGCCCACCCCGATTTGCATGGACATAATAATATAAAAAACCATAAATGGGGAAATTTTTGATCGTTCTGTGATCAATGACATCTGCCCTCCTCCAGTTTTGATCTATTCATCTATGTTCTCTATATCTCGTTTCGCTTTGGCTTTGTCGCTATTAAAGCGAAGCGGTTGTTTTGGGCGCAATGAAAGGGGTCTTTTTGCTTGCTCGGAAAACGGGAGACGAATGAACGCATCTTTCCAATCACCCCAACGTGGCGGAAACAAAGGAGAAAGAAACGGTCGCCCCAGAGAAGTCAAGGATAAAAGATGCGTCATCAAAATGCAAAAGCAAAACGCTACCCCGAGCAGCCCCCACATTTCTGCAAACAGCAAAAATGGAAAGCGAAGCAAACGAATGGTGTTGCCCATTTTATATACGGGAGTGGTAAAGGAAGCCAAGGCCGCCAAGGCGACTAAGATGAGCAGGACGTTGCTCGTCAACCCCGCTTCCACGGAAGCAGTCCCGATGACGATCCCGCCGACGATCCCGATCGTTTGGCCGACTTTGGTCGGCAGTCGAGCTCCCGCTTCGCGAAGCAACTCAATCGTCAACTCAAGAAACAGCACTTCGATAATCGGAGGAAATGGAATTTCCTTTCGGGACGTGATTAGAGTGCCAAGCAAATCTTTTGGAATGAGTTCATAATGATAATTTAAGGTCGCTACGTAAATCGGTGTAATCAAAATAGAAAAAGCGACAGAAAACAGACGAATCAGACGAAAAAAAGAAGCGATAATCCAGTTTGAAAAATAATCTTCAAAAGAAGAAAAAAATTCAACCAAAGTTGTAGGACCGATGAGTGCATGTGGCGAACCGTCCACCATCACGGCCACTTTTCCTTCAGCGAGCACGGCTGCTACGCGGTCCGGGCGCTCGGTATCAAGCAGTTGAGGAAATAATGAATGCCGGTTGTCGCAAATGATTTGAACAATATATGAACTGTCAATGACCTCGTCGAATTCTATGGTCTGAATACGTTGTATAACCGTTTGCACATTTTCTGGATCAGCGATGCCATCCACATATACAACAGCTAATTTCGTCTGAGAGAGCGAGCCGACCCGGAATAAATTGACGGTTAATCGCTCGCTCGGAATGCGTTTGCGCACCAAATGCAAATTTGTTTCCAACGATTCGATAAATGATTCTTTCGGACCTACGACGCTGAATTCTACCTCAGGAATCGTCAATGTCCGCTCGATTTTCTTTTGCGCTTTGACTAAGAGAACGAGATCGTCTTGTTCGATCAGCTGAATGGCTAAATAGCCCTCAAGCAATTTTTGCTGGACGTCGCGAGGAGCGGAAGAAAGGTGTGCGTCTTCCAAAGGTAGAACATCGGCGAGATGCTGCAACGAAGTAAAAGGATAATGAATCAAATAAGGATATAAATATTTGACCATCATATCGATATCAACCAATGACTCGATATAAAATACTGATACGCTCTGTCCCGATGACTGGTTTTGGTACACCTTAGTTTGAAAATCGCGCGAGCGCTTCAATAACGTCAAGATCTTGCATATCGATTCGGTTGGTGAGGCCATCTTCCTTTCCCCCTTTGCCTAGAAGGCTGGTGAAAAACCGCTGATTTCCTTCATCAATGGGAGAATGAGCGAAAAGCAGGCCCGATACAACAAGGGTTTTTCTAATTGAGAAATAACATTGTAAATCCGTATCCACGAGTAAATCACCAGCGTTCTAGGAGGTTGGTCATTTTTTGATACAGCTATGCAATGTCATTTTTAATTAGAAAAACCTTGTCGCCTTGATCCTGTTTTTCATGTGTTCTCCTTGATGAAGCGAATGAGCGTTTTTTTGACCGACCTTCTATATAAGTTGAAATTTTGTTTTACATCCCACTGATTCCTCTCATATCAACTTGTATTTAGATGAAACCCTTAACAAAAAATGAAAATTCTTTATTACAACTTATATAGCCATGAAAAAATTTACGTCTTCATCCACCAACAGGTGCAAAGACAGCGACTAACGGAAACGTTCGCTATACCACACTTGGCGGCCCATCATGTTCTAGTCGAATGCCCTTCATCTTTCATAAAGTACAGATAGACGGAGGGCAAGCGATTGGTGAAGAGAAGACCATGTTGGACAAAACAGGGATGTCTTGACCATGCTTGAACATCCCTGTTTCATTTGTTATTGCTTTGTATGGGACGAATGCGGCAGCTGGCTCTGATATCCTTGAAACTGCTGGTACGTTTGCTGAAGCTTTTGGGCATCGGCCGCTTCGAGCTTGTACCACCCTTTTTTAAACATGAGTTCGTACAGCTCGCGTTGACAGTTTTGCGTTTCCGTAAAAATATTCATCATATCCTGATATAATGCTTGATGGCTTGCTTCATGCAAAAAGACGCTGTACGACAAGGTCATGTATTTTTCCGTCGCGAGCATATCGTTTAAAAAATCCCGCTCGTTCATTTGCGGCGTTTTCGGAACGGGCGTTTCCGGATTTTGCACTTGTTTCGTGTTCATTCGTTCTGCCTCCTTTCACATCACCGGTGGCTGCGGCGGATTTTGCAAGTGGCGCAATATCATGTCATAATGGCGTTCGTGCATTTGCCCGGCGCGCTCGATCGCCTGCGCCACTTCAGGATCGCGGCATTGCGCGGCGAAAAAGTGCGCTTTTTTCGCCGCCAGCAAGTTCCATGACATCATGTCGGCAAAATACATCGCGTCTTTTGTTGACACCATCTGCGGCGGTGCGGGCATCGCCGCCTGTGGATTCATTTGCGGCTGTTGCTGCATCTTCGTTTCGCTCCTTTCTCCTTCATTCGCTTTTTAGCGTGTCCGGTGTGTGGAAAATTATGCACATATAAAACATGAATGGCGAAGAAAAAACATATTCAATTGGTCGGAAACGTGGTACAATAATGATGGTGAATGCGTTTCCATACAAGGGGGCTTGCAATGGTGGAGCAGCTGATGCGAGATATGTTCTTGTTTCTGTCCAAAAATAAAACGTTGACGAAGCTGGCGAAGCGATACGGCCTCCGCTTCGGCGCTTCCAGATTTGTCGCCGGCGAGACGATCGACGAAGCGGTGCGTGTCATCCGCCAGTTGAACGAAAAAGGCTTGGCGGTGACGGTCGATTATTTAGGCGAGTTTGTCGACAATGAGCGGGAAGCGAATGAGATGGCGCGCCATTGCTTGGAAGCGATCGAGGCGATCAGCCGGGAGAAGCTGAATTCGCAGCTGTCGTTGAAAATGACCTCGATGGGGCTGGATATTTCCGATGAGCTCGTGATGCGCAACATGCGCCGCATTTTGGACGCAGCGAAAGAGCGCGGCGTGTTTGTGACGATTGACATGGAAGATTATTCGCGCTGCCAGAAGACGCTCGACATTTTTAAAACGTTGAAAAAAGAATACGACAACGTCGGCACGGTGCTGCAGGCGTATTTGTATCGGACGGAACAAGACATTGAAGATTTAAAGCCGTACCGCCCGAACTTGCGGCTTGTCAAAGGGGCGTACAAAGAACCGCCCGAGGTGGCGTTTCCAGACAAAAAGGATGTGGATGAGAATTTTAAAAAGATCATCAAGCAACATTTGCTTAACGGTAACTATACGGCGGTGGCGACGCATGACGATGCCATCATCGAATATACGAAACAGCTCGTCAAGGAATACAACATTCCAAACAGCCAATTTGAGTTTCAAATGTTGTATGGCATCCGCCCCGAGCGACAAATCGAGCTGGCGCGCGAAGGATATACGATGCGCGTCTACGTTCCGTACGGCACGGACTGGTACGGCTACTTTATGCGCCGGCTGGCTGAGCGGCCGGCCAACGTGGCGTTTGTCATCAAAGGAATCATCCGCAAATAAGAGAGGCTGGCGCATCGGCGTCAGCCTTCTTGCATGTTGTGCTTTTTGTACTGCTGGTTTTGGCTTGTCCGTTTGCCCCCGCCATCCGCTTCTACGGTCGGACCGGCGTTGCCTTTGACGCTCGCGGCGCTGACCCCGCGTTCGGACGGGTTCTTTTTCAAGCGGGCCATCGCGGTTCACCTCCTCGTTCTTAGTATGAGCCAGCTGTTTGCGGACGATGTGAGAAAAATGTGCGGCAAATAGGTTGCGAAAATTACTAACATACTATATATTTAGTTATAGATAGCGGTTTCAACGATATTTTTTTTCACAAAAAATGAATGACGATTCATTCAATGGTGTAAGGGGGAAGCGAAATGGCAAAACGCATTCGGCGCGCCGCGGTGCTAGGGTCCGGCGTCATGGGGGCCGGCATTGCCGCCCATTTGGCGAACGTCGGCATTCCGACGTTGCTGCTGGACATCGTGCCGCGCGAGTTGACGAAAGAGGAAGAGGCAAAAGGTTGGACGCTCGAGCATAAACAAGTGCGCAACCGCCTCGTTAATCAGGCGCTCGAGCGGCTGCTCAAGCAAAAACCGGCGCCGCTCATGTCCAAAGACAACATCGCTTTAATTGAAACGGGCAACTTCGAGGATGACTTCCACCGGCTCGCGGAAGTCGATTGGATCATTGAAGCGGTCGTGGAAAAGCTGGAAGTGAAAAAAGAAGTCTTCGCCCGTGTGGACGAGGTGCGGACGCCGGGGACGATCGTCAGCTCGAACACGTCCGGCATCTCGATCGCCGCGATGGCCGAAGGGCGCTCGGAAGACTTCCAAAAACACTTTTTAGGCACGCATTTCTTCAACCCGCCGCGCTATTTGAAGCTGCTGGAGATCATCCCGACGGAGCATACCGATCCGGCTGTGGTCGCCTATATGAAATCGTTCGGCGAAGACGTGCTCGGCAAAGGCGTCGTGCTGGCGAAAGATACGCCGAACTTCATCGCCAACCGGATCGGCACGTACGGACTGCTTGTTACCGTCCGCGAGATGATGCAAGGGGGCTACAGCGTCGGTGAAGTCGATTCGGTCACCGGGCCGCTCATCGGCCGGCCGAAAAGCGCGACGTTCCGCACGCTTGATGTCGTCGGGCTCGATACGTTTGTCCATGTCGCCAACAACGTATATGAAAACGTCGAAGGGGAAGAAAAAGAGGCGTTCCGCGTGCCGGAGTTGATGAAAACGATGCTTGACAACGGCTGGCTCGGCAGCAAATCCGGACAAGGCTTTTTCCTCAAGCAAGGAAAAGACATTCTCGAGCTGAACTACGTCACGATGCAGTACGAGCCGCGCAAAAAGCTGGTCACTCCGGCGGTGGAGATGGCGAAGCAGGCGAAAGGAACGGCCGCCAAGCTGCAAGCGCTCGTCTATGACGACGGCGACCGCGCCGGCACGCTTCTATGGAACATCATCGCGCCGACGCTTCTATATACGGCCGGGCTTGTCGGGGAGATCGCCGACGACATCGTCGCGATCGACCGGGCGATGAAGTGGGGGTTCGGCTGGGAGCAAGGTCCGTTTGAGCTATGGGATGCGATCGGCCTTGAAAAATCGGTGCGCAAAATGCAGGCGGAAGGGCGCGACATCCCGGCGTGGATTACGGACATGCTCGCCGACGGAGCGACCTCGTTCTATCAAACGAAAAACGGCCAGCTGTTCTATTATGCGCCGGGCGGATATAAAACAGTAGAAGAAAGCGAAAAAGTCATCCACATCCGCCGGCTGAAAGAAACGCGCGGGGTCATCAAGAAAAACGCCGGCGCAAGCCTCATCGACCTCGGCGATGACGTGGCGCTTTTGGAGTTCCATTCGCCGAACAACGCGATCGGCGCGGACATCGTTTTCATGATCAACGAGGCGCTTGAGGAAGTGAACCGCAATTACAAAGGATTGGTCATCGGCAACCAAGGGAAAAACTTCTGCGTTGGCGCGAACTTGGCGATGATGCTCATGGAAGCGCAAGACGAAAACTTTTTTGAATTGGAACTTGCCGTTCGCCAGTTCCAGCAAGCGCTTCTTCGCATGAAATACAATCCGAAACCGGTCGTCGTCGCGCCGTTTGCCATGACGCTCGGCGGCGGGGCGGAAGTGAGCTTGGCGGCTTCGCGCATCCAAGCGGCGGCGGAAACATACCTCGGGCTCGTTGAAGTCGGCGTCGGCTTGATTCCGGGCGGCGGTGGCAACAAGGAGCTGTACATCAAACGGTTGAACAGCCTGCCGCGCGGCGTGGACGTCGACTACGTCAAGATTGCGGCTGGCGTGTTTGAAACGATCGCCATGGCGAAAGTGTCAACATCAGCGGCAGAAGCGCGCGAACTTGGCTTCTTGAATCACCGCGACGGCATTACGATGAACGGCGACCATCTTTTGCATGAAGCGAAACAGGCTGTGCTCTCGCTGTATGAGGAAGGATACCGGCCGCCTGTAAGGAAGAAAGTGCCGGTGGCCGGCGAAAGCGGCTATGCGGCCATGCTGCTGGGCGCGCAGTCGATGTTCCATTCCGGCTACATCAGCGAGCACGATTTGAAAATCGCGAAAAAGTTGGCGTACGTCCTAGCGGGCGGCAACGTGCCGTACGGAACGGAAGTCGATGAGCAATATTTGCTCGATTTGGAGCGCGAGGCGTTTTTGAGCCTGATCGGCGAACTGAAGACGCAAGCGCGCATGCAGCATATGCTTGTGAAAGGAAAACCGCTCCGCAACTAAGGCGGGGACGATCAAGGGGGGATCGGCGTGAGAGAAGCGGTCATTGTCGCAGGAGCGCGGACACCGGTCGGCAAAGCGAAAAAAGGAACGCTCGCCCATGTGCGGCCGGACGATTTAGGGGCGCTCGTCGTCAAAGAGACGTTGAAACGGGCAGGAAATTATGAAGGAAACATCGATGATCTCATTATCGGCTGCGCCATGCCGGAGGCGGAGCAAGGCTTGAACATCGCCCGCAACATCGGCGCGCTCGCCGGGCTGCCGTATACGGTGCCGGCGATCACGATCAACCGGTATTGCTCGTCCGGCTTGCAGGCGATCGCCTACGCGGCGGAACGGGTCATGCTCGGCCATTCCGACACGGTCATCGCCGGCGGGGTCGAATCGATGAGCATGGTGCCGATGATGGGCCATGTCGTCCGCCCCAATGCCCGCTTGGCGGAAGAAGCGCCCGAATATTACATGTCAATGGGGCACACGGCTGAGCAAGTGGCGAAAAAATACGGCGTGAGCCGCGAAGATCAAGACGCGTTCGCGGTGCGCAGCCATCAGCGCGCCGCCAAGGCGATTGCGGAAGGCAAGTTCAACGAGGAAATCGTGCCGGTGGAAGTGGTGGTGCGCAAAGTCGAAAACAACAAACTCGTCGAAGAAACCGTCGTCTTTGCGCAAGATGAGGGCGTGCGTCCGGACACGAACATGGAGACGCTCGCAAAACTGCGTCCGGCGTTTGCGGTCAACGGCACGGTCACGGCCGGCAACGCGTCGCAAATGAGCGACGGGGCGGCGGCAGTGATGGTGATGGACCGTGAAAAAGTGGAGTCGCTCGGCTTGAAGCCGCTCGGCAAGTTCCGGTCCTTTGCGGTCGCCGGCGTGCCGCCGGAAGTGATGGGCATCGGCCCGATCGCCGCGGTGCCGAAAGCGTTGAAGCTTGCGGGCTTGGAACTGTCTGACATCGGCTTGATCGAGTTGAACGAAGCGTTCGCCTCGCAATCGATCCAAGTCATCCGCGAACTTGGGTTGGATGAGGACATCGTCAACGTCAACGGCGGGGCGATTGCGCTCGGCCACCCGCTCGGCTGCACGGGCGCGAAGCTGACGTTGTCTTTGCTTTACGAAATGCGGCGCCGCAACGTGCAGTTCGGCATCGTCACGATGTGCATCGGCGGCGGCATGGGCGCAGCCGGCGTGTTTGAACTGCTGTAGCGGACGGGTGGCCGTGGCCCGAAGGAGCGGCCCGGCTGCAAGGAACGTCCATTTCCCGGGCGGCGTTGCCGCCCGGATCATCAATCATCTTTTGAGGGAGGAAATGAACGATGGCCAAAACAATCGAAGAAGCGATCAAAGGCGGCAGCTTTCTAATTGAAGACATTCCGGCGGAGCGCGTGTTTACGCCCGAAGATTTCACCGACGAACATCAAATGATCGCCAAAACGACGGAAGAGTATGTCAACAACGAGGTGCTTCCGCAGCTTGAACATCTGGAAAATCACGAGTTTGACCGCTCGGTGAAGCTGCTCCGCAAAGCGGGCGAGCTCGGCCTGTTGAGCGCGGACATTCCGGAAGAGTACGGCGGCTTGGGCTTAGATAAGGTCAGCTCGGCCATCATTGCCGAAAAAATGGCGCCGGCCGGCGGCTTTGCGATTTCGCACGGGGCGCACGTCGGGATCGGTTCGCTGCCGATCGTGTTGTTTGGCACGGAAGAACAAAAACAAAAATACTTGCCGTATTTGGCGACCGGCGAAAAAATCGCCGCTTATGCCTTGACGGAGCCGGGCTCGGGTTCGGACGCCCTCGGCGCGAAAACGACAGCGAAGCTCAATGCGGAAGGCACACATTACATTTTAAACGGCGAAAAACAATGGATCACGAACTCCGGATTCGCCGATGTGTTTGTCGTCTATGCGAAAGTCGACGGCCAACATTTTACAGCCTTCATCGTTGAGCGCGATTTCCCGGGCGTTTCAACCGGTCCGGAAGAGAAGAAAATGGGGATCAAAAGCTCATCGACGCGGACGCTCATTTTGCAAGACGTACCGGTGCCGAAAGAAAACGTGCTCGGCGAAATCGGCAAAGGCCATGTCATCGCCTTTAACATTTTGAACATCGGCCGCTACAAGCTCGGGTTGGGGGCGGTCGGCGGCGCGAAGAGGGCGTTTGAGATCACGGTCAAATACGCCAATCAGCGCCAACAATTCAAACGTCCGATTTCGCAGTTTACGCTGACGCAGGAAAAATTGGCGACGATGGCGTCGCGCCTGTATGCCGCCGAAAGCTCGGTCTACCGCACGGTCGGCTTGTTCGATGAGCGGATGGGCTTGCTTGATGCCGAAAAAGCGAAAGATGGCAAAGAAGTGGCCAAATCGATCGCCGAATACGCGATCGAATGCTCACTGAACAAGTTTTTTGCCACGGAAGTGCTCGATTACATCGTCGATGAAGGCGTGCAAATCCATGGCGGCTACGGCTTTATGCAAGAATACGAAATCGAGCGCGCCTACCGCGACTCGCGCATCAACCGCATTTTTGAAGGAACGAACGAAATCAACCGCCTGCTCGTGCCGGGCATGTACTTGAAAAAAGCGGTAAAAGGCGAGCTGCCGCTGTTCCAAAAAGCGCAGCAGCTGCAGGAAGAGCTCATGATGATGGCCGCTGAAGAGCCGGGTTCGGGCGCGCTGGAACAAGAGAAATACTTGGTGCGCCAAGCGAAAAAAGTTGCCTTGATGGTCGCCGGCTTGGCGGCGCAAAAATACGGCCAGCGCATTGAAGAAGAGCAAGAAGTGCTCGTCAACATCGCTGACATCGTTTCGAACGTTTACGCGATGGAATCGGCGCTCTTGCGCACGGAAAAAGCGATTCAAGCGAGCGGTGAGGAGAAAAACAAACAAAAAGTGCTGTACACGCAAATTTTCTGCCAAGAGGCGTTCAATGAAATTGAAGCCCATGCGAAAGAGACGCTCGTCGCTGTGGAGCAAGGTGACACGCTGCGGATGATGCTCGCCGCGCTCCGCCGGCTGACGCGCCATACGCCGATCAACGTGATCGCGAAAAAACGTGAAACGGCCGCTGCGCTCATTGAAGCGGAACGATATGTTGTGTGAGCGTTGAAGCGGCGCGGTAAGTTGTGTGATAATGAGAAGTACCAGGTCCGACCTGGTACTTCTTGTCGTTTCGAGGAAACTGCAGGCAGAAGCGGACGGTTCGCTGCCTTTGGCCGCTTGTTCTCGCTGTTGGGAACGGGCGCCGCCAAACATCGGATCATCCGAGCGAATTCAGCGGAAAGGGGGAGGACGATGACGCTCACGCTCTATTGGTATCCAAAGTGCGGAACGTGCCGGAAGGCGAAAAAATGGTTGGATGACCACGGCATTGAGGTGCAAACGGTGCATTTGGTCGACGAGCCGCTGACGAAAGAGCAGCTCGCCGACCTGCATCGGAAAAGCGGGCTGCCGCTGAAAACATTTTTTAATACAAGCGGGTTGAAATACCGCGAGCTCGGATTAAAGGACAAGCTTGACGGCGCATCGGAAGACGAGATGCTCAATTGGCTCGCTTCGGACGGAATGCTGGTGAAGCGGCCGATTTTGACGGATGGCGAGCGGGTGATCGTCGGGTTTCGCGAGTCGGCGTATGAATCGTTTTTTGGACAGGCGCCGGCCGTGAATCGGTAATGAGTTCGCCATCCGGGCACGGCGGAACGGCAACAGTGAAAGGGGCAAACGGGGGTTGTTCCGCCGGTTCGGGCGGCCGGCGTAGACAACGGTTTTCGACAGGGCGGGTGCGAAGCCCAAAAATTTTTCGCCGGCCGAACAGACAGACGGTGAGTTTTCGCGGAAAATCGGTTATGATGAAGAGGAGCACACTTTTTTGTCGCAATGGAGGGATTCGATGAACACGCCAAAGGAACTTCGCTATACGAAAGAGCATGAGTGGGTGCGCGTCGAAGGCGAACACGTGCGCATCGGCATTACGGATTACGCGCAATCCGAGTTGGGGGATATCGTCTTTGTCGAACTGCCGGAAGTGGGCGCGCAGCTGAAAGCGAACGAGCCGTTCGGCAGCGTTGAGTCGGTGAAAACCGTCTCGGAGCTGTACGCGCCGGTCAGCGGAACGGTCGTCGAAGTAAACGAGGCGCTCAACGATCATCCGGAGTATGTCAACGAATCGCCGTACGAGAAAGCGTGGATGATCGTCGTGAAACCGAGCGACACCCGTGAGATTGACCAATTATTGACAGCGGAACAATATGAAGCGATGGTGACGGAAGGATAAACATGGCCGTCATTTTCGGCTCAATTCGGGCACCCTATACATATGGAAGAAATGAAACAAGGGGGTGCGAAAGATGGCGCTGCAATCGGCGCGCATCGATGTGACCGATCGGGTAATCGGCAAATGGAACGGCCGCACGCTTGATTTGTATGCGGAAGGGGAGCTGATCGGCCATGTTCCGCTTCCGGAGACCGTTCCGTTAAAAAGCGGCTATACAGTGCAAAATGGAAAAGTTTACAAAGACGTGACCGCTACCGTTGAGCCGGGGCAAAAATATGTCGACTGCGACGGGGAAGCGGGCTGGTGTTGAAAGGCAACGGTGGATGGCCGTTGCTTTTTTTCAACCTTTGGCTCGCATCGATCATACAATAGAGCACAACATTGGTGGAGTTAGGTGGGGCGGATATGCGACAAGTGGAAAAGGTGATCATCGTCGAGGGGAGATCGGATAAACAAAAGGTGGCGGCGGTGTTGAATGAACCGGTCGTGATCGTGTGTACGAACGGGACGATCAGCGATGCCCGCTTGGAAGAGTTGGCCGACGAGTTCGAAGGCCAAGATGTATACGTGCTTGCCGACGCCGATGAGGCGGGGGAGAAGCTGCGCCGCCAGTTTCGCCGCATGTTTCCCGAAGCCGAACATATTTATATTGACCGGGCGTACCGGGAAGTGGCGGCCGCTCCGCTTTGGCATTTGGCGCAAGTGTTGCTGCGCGCCGATTTTGAGGTGCGAATGGAATGGTTGATGAAGGGGGGAAGCGGGTGAACGCGATCGATCGCAATGAGCTCAGAAAAACGATCGAGAACGAGCCGCTTTTGGCGCTGTATTTGTATACCCCGCTGTGCGGCACATGTCAATTGGCGCGGCGGATGCTCGTGATTATCGAGCAGCTATTCCCGACGTTGCCGTTTTACGAAACGGATATCAACTATATTCCTGAGCAGGCTGTGGAGTGGCAAATTTCCAGCGTTCCATGCTTGCTTCTTTTTGTTGACGGAGCGATGGCCGACAAATGGTATGCGTTCCCTTCCGTCACCGATTTGTATGAGCAACTGCAAGCCCGGCTGCCGCGTTGACTGTCCCCCTTTTTTTGACTCCGTTTGACACATTTCTTGGGAAATGACAAAAACGGCGTCCGTTCGTCAACAGGCTGTCGAGATTTTTGTAAAGGATTCTTGCCCCCACATATGGAAATAGAGAACAAAGGACATGGGGGTGATGGTCAATGGAAGTGCGTGAGTTTGTGGAACGGTTCATCGAGCGGATGCAAATGTTGCGTCATTTGTTGCCGATTTTGCCGGACGAGCAGTTATGCGTTCGGTTTGAAAGCGACGGGGAGGCCGCTTCCGTCTTGCTTGGCAAAGAGCCGGCCATCGTTGAGTGCGAGAACGATGAACGAAACACGTTGACGGTGCGCGGTTCGAAGGAAGCGCTCGCCTCCTTGCTGAGCGGTGAGCTGAAGCTGCAGCAGCTCGTCCGGCTGCAAGAAGTGCACGTATCGGGAAGCTTCCGCCATTTATTGCTGCTGGAGTCGCTCCTCCATTTGGCCAAGCCGTATCGGCATGTTGGATAAAAAATAGGTTGACACGATTCGACATCCAATGATACAATCACATTCGTAACCAAATTGAATACATTTGCGTTGTGCTCTTATCAAGAGAGGTGGAGGGATGTGCCCAATGAAGCCCGGCAACCGTCAGCGCTTGCGCTGAAATGGTGCCAATTCACACAAAGCAGCCTGCTTTGAGAGATAAGAGACGGAATGGTAGACAATACCTTTCTGTTCTCCGCGGGCAGAAAGGTTTTCTTTTTGCGCTTGCTTGGGCGCTGGGCGTGAACAGCCCGCTTCGGCTGCTTGCGCGGGCGCGCTCGGCGGCGGGGCTTGCGCCTGCTGGCGAACGGGAAGCGCACGGCAAGAAAGGAAGGTGAAACGATGATCACCCTTGAACAGGTGACGAAAGTATACCAAGCGGCCAACGGTGCGGTGACAGCCGTTGACAACGTGTCGCTTGAGATTCGCGAAGGAGAAATTTTTGGAATTATCGGCTACAGCGGGGCCGGAAAAAGTTCGCTCATTCGGCTGTTAAACGGATTGGAAAAACCGACGAGCGGTCGGGTGATCGTCGCCGGCCGCGACATGGCGCGCGTGAAAGGTCGGGAGCTTCGAAACGCCCGTCAGGAAATCGGCATGATTTTCCAGCATTTCAACTTGCTTTGGTCGCGCACCGTCAGGGAAAATATCGCTTTTCCGCTCGAGATCGCCGGTGTTCCGAGAGAGGAACGGCAAAAGCGCGTCGATGAGCTCATCCAGCTTGTCGGTCTCACCGGGCGGGAAGAGGCGTATCCGTCGCAGCTGAGCGGCGGGCAAAAGCAGCGGGTCGGCATCGCGCGGGCGCTCGCCAACAATCCGAAAGTCCTGCTTTGCGATGAGGCGACGTCCGCCCTCGATCCGCAGACGACGGACGCGATTTTGGATTTGCTCGTTGACATCAACAAGCGGCTCGGGCTGACGATCGTGCTCATCACCCATGAAATGCACGTCATTCGCAAAATTTGCGACCGCGTCGCGGTGATGGAAAGCGGCAAAATCGTCGAACAAGGCGACGTGCTGCACGTGTTCCGGAACCCGCAGCAGCCGATTACGAAACGGTTCGTCAAGCAGCTGGTCGAGCCGGAGGAAACCGAAGAAGCTGTCTCGCATCTGTTCGGCCACTACCCGAACGGGGTGATCGCGCAGTTGACGTTTGTCGGCGCCGCCGCTGGACAGCCGCTCATTACGCAAGTCGTCCGCCAATTTGCCGTTGATGTCAACATTTTACAAGGAAAAATTTCACAAACCCATCAAGGCGCCTACGGCGTGCTGTTTGTGCACATCGACGGGGCGGCGGATGAAATCGGTCGGGCGCTCGACTATATTCAAGACCAACAAGTGGCGGTGGAGGTGATTCACGATGCTCGCTAACCTCCTGCCGAACGTGCAATGGGAAACGATGTGGGCGGCAACGGTCGAGACGCTGTACATGACCGGCATGGCGGTCGCCGCCACGTTCGTCCTCGGAGTGGTGCTTGGGCTGCTGTTATTTTTAACGGCAAAGGGAAACCTATGGGAGAACCGGCTGGCCAATACGGTCATCGCGGCGTTCGTCAACATTTTCCGCTCCATTCCGTTCATTATTTTGATCATTTTGCTTATTCCGTTTACGAAATGGCTCGTCGGGACGATGCTCGGCGCCAACGCGGCGCTGCCGGCGCTCATCATCGGTGCGGCGCCGTTTTACGCCCGCATGGTTGAGATCGCCCTCCGCGAAATTGACAAAGGGGTCATTGAAGCGGCGCAGGCGATGGGCGCCTCGACGTGGACGATCATTTGGAAGGTGCTTTTGCCGGAATCGTTGCCAGCTCTTGTCTCGGGGATTACCGTCACCGCGGTGTCGCTTGTCGGCTATACGGCGATGGCTGGCGTTGTCGGCGCCGGTGGACTTGGGAATTTGGCGTATTTGGAAGGATTTCAGCGCAGCCATAACGATGTGACGTTTGTCGCGACCGTGTTGGTGCTTGTGATTGTCTTTGTCATTCAGTGGATCGGTGACATTGTCACTTCCAAAATAGATAAACGATAAAAGGAGGAAAAAATCGATGAAAAAATGGCTTGGCGTGCTGTTCGCTTCCGTCTTGGTGTTCGCCTTGGCGGCTTGCGGCGGCAACAACAACGCCGCCGATGAGGGTGGCAACGGCAAATTGGTAAAACTGAAAGTCGGCGCCTCGAACGTGCCGCATGCGGAAATTTTGGAAAAAGCGAAACCGATTTTGAAGAAAAAAGGCATTGACTTGGAGATCATTACGTTCCAAGACTATATTTTGCCGAACAAAGCGTTGGCCGACAAAGAAATTGATGCCAACTACTTCCAACACATTCCTTATTTAGAGTCGCAAATGAAAGAGCATGGCTACCAATTCGTTAACGCCGGTGGCATTCATATTGAGCCGATCGGCTTGTACTCGAAAAAATACAAAAGCATCGAAGAGCTGCCGGACGGCGCAACGATCATCATGAGCAACTCGGTCGCCGACCACGGCCGTATTTTGTCGATGCTGCAAGAAAAAGGGCTCATTAAACTGAAACCGGGCGTCGATAAAACGAAAGCGACGGTGAACGACATCGTCGAAAATCCGAAGCATTTGAAGTTTAAGGCCGATGTCGACGCTGGGCTGCTGCCGCAAATTTACAAAAACGGCGAAGGCGATGCGGTGCTGATCAATGCCAACTATGCGCTGGACGCCGGCTTGGATCCGGCGAAAGACCCGATCGCTGTGGAGTCGCCGAAAAACAATCCGTATGTGAACATTGTCGCCGTGCGCAAAGGCGATGAAAACCGGAAGGAAATCAAAACATTGGTCGAAGTGCTGCAATCGAAAGAAATTCAAGATTTCATCAAAGAAAAATACCACGGTGCCGTCATTCCAGCGGCGGAAAACAATCAATAACGGGAGCGGTTCGCTCCCGTTATTTTTCGTCAGCGGTTCTAACATGGCAACGGGCGGAGAAATGGTGAAGCCGTGCAGCGCGCGACAACGGCCGGTCAGCGGCTTGAGCCCTCCCGCTTGCGCCAAGGGCAGTGCTCATCGCCTAGAAGGCCGGTGAAAAACCGCTGACACACCAATTGGAGGCGTATTTTCATTCAGAAAAGAAAGCTGATTCTGTGAGGTTTCTCTCATTGAGAAATGGATGGAGCTTAGCGGTATTTTTGCACGAAATCACCAGCCTCCTAGATGGCGATGATTGAACCGGCTGCGGCCGGCACAAAAAACACCGGCCAACGCCGTGGCGGTCTCCTCCTTTTTCCGATATGATTCGCCGTTTAATTTGCCGTTCCTGCATGCATACTAACAGCAGAAACGGACAAAGGAGGAAAACGAAAATGAACCACGTCACACCGTCATCGGTCGAATCGGCGCTTCGCCACTACAAAGAAGGGCTCGGGGCGTTCACCCAAAAACTCCCGAACGTAGCGGAGCGATTTAACGCCTTTACGGAAGCGTGCTTTGCCGAGGGGGCGCTGTCGAAAAAGGAAAAGCAGCTGATCGCGCTTGGCATCAGCTTGGCGACGCAAGATGAGTATTGCACGATTTACCACACGAAAGGATGCCTTGATGAAGGGGCGTCGGAACAAGAAGTTTTGGAAGCGTGCGCGGTGGCGGCGGCGTTTGGCGGCGGGGCGGCGATGAGCCAAGCGGTGACGCTCGTCCAAGAATGCCTCCGCGAGCTGCGCACCGCCCATTAAGACTCCGGTGACGGGGTCTTTTTTAGTGAGAAGATCAGTTGGTATCTCCTGTAAACCGAGAAAATCGGCAATTTGAACGGGTCTTTTTTAGTGAGAAGGTCGGTTGGTGAACGAAGCGGGGGCCTCGCCGATTGGGTTCGCGCTTAGAAGGCTGGTGAAAAAACGCTGGTTCCTTTCATCAATGGGAGAATGAGCGAAAAGCAGGACCGATGTAACAAGATTTTTCTAATTGAGAAATAACATTCGTAAAGCGGTATCCACGATTCAATCACCAGCCTCTTAGAAGGCCGGTGAAAAAACGCTGTTTCCATTGCGCGTGGGGGGGACGAGTGAAAGCAAGATGGATGGGCAGTCGGCCAACGGAAAAGAGGGCGGACGTTGAACCGCTCCGGGGCTAGCGGCGGGGAGATTTTGCCCGTTCTTTATGGCAAATGCTCGTACAAACGGGCATTTTCGTGTAAAATATAAAAAGTGGTACCGATGTTTCGCCGGAGGAATCACGCGCCGAAGAGGCGGAACAGTTGCGAATACTTTTCATTTGTTATAAAATTGTAATGAGAATAAATTGAGAATGAACGGCCGCTAGATGATCAAAACGGGCGGCGCTGACTTTCAAGCAGAAATTGGAGGTATGCTGCATGGCAGTGTTGACGATTCGCAATCTTCACGTGTCAGTGGAAGGAAAAGAGATTTTAAAAGGGGTAGATTTGGAAGTCAAAGGCGGGGAGATCCATGCGATTATGGGGCCGAACGGAACGGGGAAATCGACGTTAGCTTCCGCGATTATGGGTCATCCGAAATATGAGGTGACGGAGGGCACGGTGACCTTGGACGGCCAAGATGTTCTCGAGATGGAAGTCGACGAGCGGGCGCGCGCCGGCCTGTTTTTGGCGATGCAATACCCGAGCGAAATCAGCGGGGTGACGAACGCCGACTTTTTGCGGGCGGCGATCAATGCCCGTCTTGGCGAAGGCAATGAAATTTCGCTCATGAAATTCATCCGCAAGCTTGATGAAAAAATGGCCTTTCTTGACATGAATCCGGATATGGCGCACCGGTATTTGAACGAAGGGTTTTCCGGCGGGGAGAAAAAGCGGAACGAAATTTTGCAATTGATGATGCTCGAGCCGAAAATCGCGATTTTGGACGAGATTGACTCCGGGCTGGATATTGACGCGCTGAAAATTGTCGCCAAAGGCGTCAACGAGATGCGCAGCAGCGATTTCGGCTGTTTGATCATCACCCACTATCAGCGGCTGCTGAACTATATCACTCCGGATTATGTGCACGTCATGATGCAAGGGCGCATTGTCAAATCCGGCGGTCCGGAACTGGCGCAGCGGCTGGAGGCGGAAGGATACGACTGGATCAAAAAAGAACTTGGCATCGAAGACGAAACGGTCGGGCAAGAAGCGTAAGCGTTAGGAGGAGGACTATGGCGACAGAAACGAAAATTCCATTCGATGAAACCTACATCCGCACGTTCTCAAGCGGGCGCGGCGAGCCGGAATGGCTGACGGCGCGGCGTCTCGAGGCGCTGGAACGCGCGGAGCGGCTGCCGCTGCCGAAACCGGACAAAACGAAGATCGAGAAATGGAACTTTCACGGCTTCGCCCGTCACACGGTGGAGAGCGCGGCGTACGCCAGCCTCGATGATTTGCCGGACGCCGTAAAGGCGCTCATCGAAGCAGGGAAAGAAACGAAAAACTTGTACGTGCAGCGCAACCATACGCCGGCGTATGTGTCGCTTTCTGAAGAGCTGAAAGAAAAGGGCGTCATTTTCACCGACATTTTGACGGCGGCGCGCGAGCACGGCGATTTGCTTGAGCGCTATTGGATGACCGCGGTCAAGCCGGATGAGCACCGCCTCGCCGCGCTTCATGCCGCGCTCATGAACGGCGGCGTATTCGTGTATGTTCCGAAAAACGTTGAAATTGAAACGCCGCTTCAGGCTGTTTACATTCAAGATGAAGACGACATCGCCTTGTTTAACCATGTCATCGTCGTGGCGGAAGACAACAGCCGCGTGGTGTTCGTGGAAAACTATTTGTCAGCGGACCGCAACGGTCAAGCGTCCGCCAATATTGTGGCCGAAGTGTTCGCCAACGCGAACGCCCGCGTCTTTTTCGCCGCCGTTGACCATTTGGCGAGCGGCGTGACGACGTACGTGAACCGGCGCGGCATCGCCGGGCGCGACGGGCGGATCGAATGGGCGCTCGGGCTGATGAATGACGGCAACACGGTGTCGGAAAACATCACGCGCCTCGTCGGTGACGGCTCGTTCGGCGATACGAAAACCGTTGTCGTCAGCCGCGGCGAGCAAGTACAAAACTTTACGACCAGCGTCGTCCACTACGGAAAGCATACGGAAGGGTACATTTTGAAACACGGCGTCGTCCGCGACAGCGCGACTTCAATTTTCAACGGCATCGGCAAAATCGAGCACGGCGCATCAAAATCAAACGCCGAGCAAGAATCGCGCGTGCTCATGTTAAGCGAAAAAGCGCGCGGCGATGCGAACCCGATTTTGTTGATCGATGAAGACGACGTCATGGCCGGCCACGCGGCGTCGGTCGGTCGTGTCGACCCGATTCAGTTGTATTACTTAATGAGCCGTGGCATTCCAAGACGGGAAGCGGAACGTCTGATCATTCACGGCTTTTTGGCGCCGGTCGTCGAAGCGATTCCGATTGACGGCGTGAAAAATCAATTAATTGAAGTGATTGAAAGGAAAGTTCAATCATGAAGGTGAACGAAATCCGCGCGTTGTTTCCGATTTTGCATCAGAATGTCAACGGCCACCCGCTCGTCTATTTTGACAGCGCCGCGACATCGCAAAAGCCGCTGCCGGTGATTGAGGCTCTTGACCGCTACTACCGCGAGTACAACTCGAACGTTCACCGCGGCGTCCATACGCTCGGAACGAAGGCGACCGACGCGTACGAAGGGGCGCGCGAAAAAGCACGGCGTTTTCTTAACGCCCGCTCGATGCAAGAAATCATTTTCACGCGCGGGACGACATCAGCGCTCAACTTGGTCGCCTCAAGCTACGGGCGCGCCCATGTCAACGAAGGCGATGAAATCGTCATCACGTACATGGAACATCACAGCAACTTGATCCCATGGCAGCAGCTGGCGAAGCAAACGGGCGCGACGCTGAAATACATTCCGCTGCAGGAAGACGGCACGATCGATCTCAACGATGTCGAGGCCACGGTGACGCCCGCTGTGAAAATCGTCGCCATCGCCCATGTGTCGAACGTGCTCGGCACGATCAATCCGATTCGCGAGATCGCCCGCATCGCCCATGAGCGCGGGGCGATCATCGTCGTCGATGCGGCGCAAAGCGCTCCGCATATGAAGATCGACGTCCAAGAACTCGATTGCGACTTTTTGGCGTTTTCCGGCCATAAAATGTGCGGACCGACCGGGATTGGCGTATTATATGGAAAAAGAGAATTATTGGAGCAAATGGAGCCGATCGAGTTTGGCGGTGAAATGATCGATTTTGTCGAACTGTACGACTCGACGTGGAAAGAGTTGCCGTGGAAGTTTGAAGGTGGGACGCCGATTATCGCCGGCGCCATCGGCCTCGGCGCGGCGATCGATTTCCTCGAGCAAGTCGGCTTGGACGCGATTGCTGCCCATGAGCATGAACTGGCGCAATACGCGCTTGAACGAATGGCGGATCTCGAAGGCGTTACCGTCTATGGACCGAAGGAGCGGGCGGGGCTGGTGACGTTTAACATCGACGGCGTGCACCCGCACGATGTGGCGACCGTTTTGGACGCCGAAGGCATCGCCATTCGCGCCGGCCACCATTGCGCCCAGCCGCTCATGAAGTGGCTTGACGTGACGGCGACCGCCCGGGCGAGCTTCTATCTGTACAACACGAAAGAGGAAATCGACCGGTTTATCGCTGCATTACAGAAAGCGAAGGAGTACTTCAGCCATGTCTTCTAACCATCCGTTGGATCAGCTTTACCGCCAAGTCATTATGGATCATTATAAAAACCCGCGCAACCGCGGGGTGCTTGAGGGCACGAATGTCGATGTCAACATGAACAACCCGACGTGCGGCGACCGCATCCACTTGACAATGAAAGTGGAAGACGGCAGAGTCGCCGATGTCAAGTTTGAAGGGGAAGGCTGTTCGATTTCGATGTCGTCGGCGTCGATGATGACGCAAGCGATCAAAGGAAAAACGGTGGAGGAGGCGCTTCGGCTCGCCCACATTTTCTCCGACATGATCCAAGGCAAAGCGTACGACGATTCCGTTGACCTTGGCGACATCGAGGCGCTCCAAGGCGTTTCCAAATTTCCCGCCCGCATCAAATGCGCGACGTTGGCGTGGAAAGCGCTCGAAAAAGGGCTACATGGCCACGAACATGAAGGAAGGTGAACCACGATGGCGAAAAAAGCACCGGAAATCGGGGAATACAAGTACGGTTTCGTTGACAAGGACGTCTCCGTCTTCCGCGCCCAGCGCGGCCTGACGCGCGAAGTCGTCGAAGAAATTTCGCGGATGAAAAACGAGCCGCAATGGATGCTCGAATTCCGCCTAAAAGCGCTCGACATCTTCTACAGCAAGCCGATGCCGCAATGGGGCGGCGACCTGTCGAGCTTGGATTTTGACGAAATCACCTACTACGTCAAGCCGACGGAAAAATCGGGCCGCTCGTGGGATGAGGTGCCGGAAGAAATTAAAGCGACGTTTGATAAACTCGGCATTCCAGAGGCGGAGCAAAAATATTTGGCCGGCGTTTCCGCCCAATACGAATCGGAAGTCGTCTACCATAACATGAAAGAGGATTTGGAAAAACTCGGCGTCATCTTTAAAGACACCGACTCGGCGCTGAAAGAAAACGAAGACTTGTTCCGTGAGTATTTCGCCAAAGTCGTGCCGCCGACCGATAACAAGTTTGCCGCCTTGAACTCGGCGGTTTGGTCGGGCGGTTCGTTCATTTACGTTCCAAAAGGTGTCAAAGTCGAAACGCCGCTGCAAGCGTACTTCCGGATCAATTCGGAAAACATGGGGCAGTTTGAGCGGACGCTCATCATCGTCGATGAAGGGGCGCACGTCCATTACGTCGAAGGCTGCACCGCGCCGATTTACACGACGAACTCGCTCCATAGCGCAGTCGTGGAAATCATCGTCAAAAAAGGCGCGTACTGCCGCTACACGACGATCCAAAACTGGGCGAACAACGTCTTCAACTTGGTGACGAAGCGCGCCGTCTGCGAAGAAAACGCGACGATGGAATGGATTGACGGCAACATCGGCTCAAAGCTGACGATGAAATACCCGGCCGTCATCTTAAAAGGCGAAGGGGCGCGCGGCTTGACGCTGTCGATCGCCATCGCCGGCAAAGGACAGCACCAAGACGCCGGGGCGAAAATGATCCACTTGGCGCCGAATACGTCTTCGACGATCGTCTCGAAGTCGATTTCGAAACAAGGCGGAAAAGTCACGTACCGCGGCATGGTTCATTTCGGCCGCAAAGCGTCCGGTTCGCGCTCGAACATCGAATGCGACACGCTCATTCTTGACAACCAGTCGACATCGGATACGATTCCGTACAACGAAATTTTAAACGACAACATCTCGCTTGAACACGAAGCGAAAGTGTCGAAAGTGTCGGAAGAGCAGCTGTTCTACTTGATGAGCCGCGGCATTTCCGAACAGGAAGCGACGGAAATGATCGTCATGGGCTTCATCGAGCCGTTCACTCGCGAGCTGCCGATGGAATACGCCGTCGAGATGAACCGCTTGATCAAGTTTGAAATGGAAGGAAGCATCGGATAAGCTGGATAAATCAAGGGGTTAGCGCGCCGTTGCGGGCCTCGCACCCACAATGATTGACACAAACCGGAGCGGCTGGTTTCTTGCTCTTTCCGCTTATCTTCGGGGGCGCCCTTAGCGCCCCCGAATACGTTGTTTGCCGCGTCGTGGGGCACTTTCTAGAAGGTGGGTGATTTAGGGCAAAATACTGCCGATTCCATTCTTTCCTCAATTAGAGAAACCTTGTAGAATCAGCTTTCTTTCCTGAAATGAAAACGCTGCCGATTCGTGTGTGACAGCGGTTTTTCACCGGGCTTCGAGGAGGGATTCGCGTTTTTCGTGTTGCCGTTGCTTTGACAGGTAAAAATGGTACTGCGTCTGATTTGCCGCGAATGGATACGATAAGGGTGGGGTATCGGTGAAACGGATCCTCCGTTATGTTTTGTTGTGTACCATGCTAGCTGGCTGTGATCATCAGGAGATGAGTTTACAAGCTCATCATTGGGAGGCAAAAAGGCAAGGGTTTGACCAAGAAGAGATCGAGAGCCTCATTAGAGAGCCGGAAAGCCTCAATAAAGTCAACCGACAGCTCAAAAATAAGGAGGTTGCGACTTTCTTTTGGCTGGGGATGACGAAAGAAGAGATTCGCCATATGGATGGACAGGAGATCGATTTTTTTCGTGCGAGACGCGCGGCGAATCAATGGAATGAGCCCGATGAACAAACGGTGAAGGAGATTTTTAAGAAACAGGCGGATCATCAAATGATCCAATGCCATATCGAGAAACAGAAGTTATGCACCACATCAACGATTTACACCGATCATCAAAAGAACATCATGAAATTGACCCTCTCTGTTTCCTCACTCAATCGAGAAGAGCATCGATACGCCGTCGTCTTGTCGTATGAATGGCTGATCGATCCGAAAGAAAAGGGGACGGATTTTTACGGGATTTTGACGACGGAAAATGCGGTTGTCGATTATCACCACGTTTACAGCTCCTACAAGACATATCAGGATCGCTCTCACGTCAGCATACAACATAGTAGGAAGCCGTACCAATCTTCTGTTGTAGGGTATATGATGAAAAATTCCTTGCGCAAGGAAAGCAGCCGCCACTTTGGATATGTGTATTCGGAAACCGTACCTTCCGATCGCGCGCAAACGTATATTGATGTGAAGGGATTTTATGTTCATGCTCATCGGGCGTGGGGCGACAGCGACTTGTTTTCCTTCCAAGATGTTTATAACTGGAATGGGAAGGCTGATGCGGTGATGTTCAAGTCGCCGGTGATCCGCATCTTCATCCAACCGTGATGAAGCGGGATCGAACGGGGGAGCGTTCGCTTTTGGGCGCTCCCCTGTCTTCTCTCATGCTAGGTCGCTTTTGTTCCGCCGCGCTCCGTCTTCCTGTTTAGCGCTGGACTTTTTCAAGCGCCAATTTGATGCCAAACCCGATCATCACCGCGCCTGTGATTCCTTCGATCCATTTCTTCGTCTTCGGCCGCTTCATGAAATCGCTAATACAATGGACGAAGGAAATGTAAAACAAAAACCATATAGCGGTCATCGCTGTATAAGCCGCCCCCATCACGAGAAACGGAACAAAGGAGTGCGAGCCCGGTGCTACGAATTGCGGCAAAAAGGTGAAGAAAAAGGCCGCCACTTTCGGATTTAAGAAATCGGTCAGAAACCCTTGCTTGAAGCAGGCAGTGTGTTGTCCTCCGCCTTTGATGTCCCTTTCCGCACCTAGGGTTTCCCCTTTTTTCATGACTCCATATAATGCCTTAACACCTAAATACGTTAAGTACACAGCACCCACATACTTCAGGATCGAAAACAGCAGGGCAGATTGCATAATGACGGCTGAAAGCCCTAAAGCCGCCGCAGCGGTATGGATAAAAAGGGCGCAACAAACTCCAAAAGCGGTTTTCAATCCGCCGATTTTCCCGACCGAAATAGTGTTTTTTGTAACAATCGCGGTATCGGGCCCCGGCAGCACAATCAAAAAAATAGATAACATCATGAATGAATAGAGATGGATCAATGGAGATCGCCGCCTTTCCACTATGGTATTGTTAGAATTTTTTTGCGAATATCATTGTAGAGCAGTTTTGGATTCATTTCAATCATGGTTTTTCTCTTGGTACGGCTGGACAAATTCCAACGCCTCCCTCGCCATTGTCGGCCGCATGGACAGCAGGCGTTTTGATTTTAAGGCAGTTGCACTTGTGATATAGTGAAGATAGTTGGGAAATGGAGTGAATTGGTGATGACCATGATTTACATCGGACTGACCGGCTGGGGCGATCATGACAGCCTCTATCCGCCCGGTTTGGCGGCGAAAGATAAATTGCCGGAATATGCGGCGCATTTTCCGACGGTGGAGGTCGATTCGTATTTTTACGCCATTCAGCCGCGGGCGAACGTGGAAAAATGGATTCGCGAGACGCCGCCGTCGTTTCAGTTTATCGTGAAGGCCTATCAAGGGATGACCGGACATGAGCGCGGCCCGATTCCATATGAAAGCAAGGAAGAGATGGTTGCCGCGTTTTTGGAATCGATCGCGCCGTTTCAAGAAGCGGGAAAATTGGCGATGGTGCTGTTTCAGTTTCCGCCGTGGTTTGACTGCCGGCGCGAGCATGTCGCGTACTTGCGCTCGGTGAAGGCGCGGATGGGGGAAGTGCCGGCGGCGCTTGAATTTCGCCATCAATCTTGGTTTTCGCCGCGCTTTCGCGCCAAAACGCTTCGCTTTATGGAAGAGGAAGGCTGGATTCACGCGATTTGCGATGAGCCGCAGGCAGGGGAAGGGTCGGTGCCGATTGTGTTGCATCCGACTCATCGCGAAAAGACGCTGATTCGCCTGCACGGCCGCAACGTGCACGGCTGGAACAAGGCGACGGCCGGCGAGAACTGGCGGGCCGTCCGTTATTTGTATCGCTACAATGAGCGCGAGCTGCGCGAATGGGCAGATCGCATTCGAGCGCTCGCAGCGAAAACGGACCACATTTATGTGCTGTTTAACAACAACTCCGGCGGCGATGCCGCCGACAATGCCAAGCAATTGATCGAGTTGCTCGGCTTGGAGTACAACGGCCTTGCGCCGCGGCAGCTTGGTTTGTTTTAAAGCAAGGGGGGTGAGGCTATATGGCGTATTTGTTGCTTGTTTCGCTCGGCTTGATCGCTGGAACGGTCGGCAGTTTGGCCGGCCTTGGCGGCGGGGTGATCATCGTGCCGGCGCTGTTGTTTTTCGGCGCGCTCGGCTGGCTGGCGGCGGTGACGCCGCAAGTCGCGGTCGGCACATCGCTAGTCGTCATTATTTTCAACGGGCTGTCATCCACGTTGTCGTACATGAAAGACAAAATGGTCGATTATCGAAGCGGGCTGCTGTTTAGTCTCGGCAGCGTCCCGGGAGCGGTCGTCGGTGCTTGGGTGAACAATACGCTGAGCGTGGCGCATTTTTCGCTGTATTTTGGTCTGTTTTTGATTGCCATGTCGCTTTTTTTGGCGCTGAGCCAAAAGAAAACGAAACGCTCGGCGGCAGAAACGGCGGCGGCGAAAGAAAACGAAGGCGAACAAACGGCGGTGGAACAGGCGCAGCCGGGGCCATGGTGGCGGCGGAAAGTCGTCCGCGCGTACACCGACCGAAACGGGGAGGTTTCCGTTTATGACTACCAGCCGTGGGCGGCGATTGCCATCGCCTTTGTCGTTGGCTTTTTCGGCGGGCTGTTTGGCATTGGCGGCGGTTCGTTGATGGTGCCGGCGATGATCGTGCTGTTTCGCTTTCCGCCCCATGTGGCGGTCGCCACATCGATGTTGATGATTTTTTTGTCCTCACTCGTCGGTTCGCTGACGCATGTGACGATGGGCAATGTGAAATGGACGTTTGCCCTCGCCCTCATCCCCGGCGTATGGATCGGCGCGAAAACGGGGGCATGGATCAACAAGCGGATGCCGAGCCGAACGTTGGTGGTCGTGCTGCTCCTCGTGCTGATTGTCCTAGGGATTCGACTTGTCTTGGAAAGCCTAGCGTAGTGGAGGAGGGGGCGTTTTGAAGCAAATCGTCTATCTTTACCATACCAATGACGTGCACAGCCATTTTGAACATTGGCCGCAAATCGCCCGCTTTTTGTCAGAGCGCAGAAAGGAGCATCGCGCGCGCAACGAGGCGATGCTTTTGTTTGATGTCGGCGATTTTGTCGACCGCGTTCATCCGATCACCGAGGCGACGCGGGGCAAAGCGAACGTTGAGCTGCTCAACGAGCTTGGCTATGACGCGGTGACGATCGGCAACAATGAAGGGATCACGCTCGATTACCGCGATCTCGATACGTTGTATGAGCGGGCGCGATTTCCGGTGGTGGTGGCCAACTTGTTCCGCCGTGACGGCACGCGGCCGCCGTGGGCGCTGCCGTATGCCGTCATTTCGGCGACAGAGACGTTTCGCATCGGGGTTGTTGGCGCGACCGCTCCGTTTCGTCAGTTTTACGAATCGCTCGGCTGGACCGTTGCATCGCCGTTTGAGACGCTAAGGGCGGCGGTGGCGGAAGTGAAGCAGCGGGCGGACTGCGTCGTTGTCCTATCCCATCTCGGCGTGCACGATGATGAACAAATGGCCGCTGAGATTCCGGGCATCGATGTTGTTTTAGGCGCTCACACCCATCATCTGTTCCCGGAAGGAAAGCGAGTCAACGGCGCGCTTCTGTGCGCGGCTGGAAAATATGGACAATACGTCGGCGTCGTTAAGCTCGAGGTGGAAGACGGGCGCTTAGCGCGGACGTCGGCCGCCCTCGTCGATGTCGCGACCTTGCCGCGCTCCGAAGAGATGGAGCGCCGCCTTCGCCGCCTTGAGCGAGAAAGCTTGGCGCAGCTTGAGGCGGAACGGGTCGCCGAGCTGGAGGAAGATTTGCCGATCAACTGGTTCGCTCCGTCGCCGCTCGCCCATGTGCTGGCTTCCGCCTTGCGGGAATGGTGCCAAGCAGACATCGGCATGGTCAATTCCGGCGTGCTGCTTGAGTCGCTGTCGAAAGGGCCGGTGACAAAAAAAGATTTGCACCGCATTTGCCCCCATCCGCTCAATCCGTGCAAAGTGAAGCTGCGCGGGGCGGAGCTCAAAGAAATTATGCTGGAAGCCCATACGGAACGGATGAAGCATTTGCGGTTTAAGGGGTTCGGTTTCCGCGGTGAAGTGATGGGGGAAATGGTGTATGACGGTGTCGATCTCGAGACGGAATGGGAAGAGGATGGGGGGTGGCATATCCGCCGCGTTGCGGTTCACGGCGAACCGCTCGATCCGGAGCGGACGTACGAGGTGGCGACGACCGATATGTTTGCCATCGGCCATTTTTACCCGCAAATTCAGCGGGCGGCGGAGAAAACGTATTACATGCCTGAGTTTTTGCGCGACGTTCTCGCGTGGAAACTGGCTCAGTAGTCAGGCACTTCTCGTTCTGTCCTTCATACATTGAAGGATGGAAAGGAGAGTGACTGCGGCGATGGTGGAAATCAAGCCGATCATCATTGACGGACATCCGTTTATGGCGGTGTCCGTGCAGCTGCCGAAAACGAATTTGTTGGCGGTGGCGAGCGACAAAGGATATATTATGTGCGGCGCGCTCGATGTCGCGTTGTTGAACGAAAAATTGCGCGACCGCGGCATTATCGCCGGACGGGCGGTCGGGGTGCGCACGATCGAGCAGCTGCTCGCGGCGCCGCTTGAGTCGGTGACGATCGCCGCCCGCGAGCTCGGCATCGAACCGGGAATGAAAGGAAAAGAGGCGCTGTTGAAAATGCGGTGAAAGAATCCCTCCTTACAAGCATACATATAGCTTGTAAAGGAGGGATTTGATGTTGTTGCGCCCCCGGTTTGGGCGGAGGGGCCCGCTCCCGTTCCGTTATGTGCTGCTATTGACCTTCGTTTTTTTTATGTTTTCGATGGCGGCCAGCCTTTGGATTGTGAATCGAAGCATCAAGCCAGTGCTGATGGAAATCGCGGAAACCGAAACGAAACGAATTGCCAATTTGGTGATTAACAATGCGATTGAACAACAGTTTCAAAAGGACAATCCCGAGTTTCAGCGGCTTGTTACGGTTCGGCAGGACGAAAACGGCAAGATTGTGTCCGTCGACTTTGATACGGCGGTGATGAACCGCATTTTATCCGAAACGGACGATCATGTCATGGCAAGCTTGAAAGCGGCGACCGAAGGACGGATTGAGCGCCTCGTTCTTCCCGAAGTGGAGTCGGGGGCCGGCGACAGCCGCGGTATCATTTATTCGATTCCGCTTGGACAAGTGACCAACAATGCGCTGCTCGCGAATTTGGGTCCGCGCATCCCCGTGCAGTTTCAAATCGTCGGCAATGTCAATTCAGAAGTGACAAAACAAATCCACGCCTATGACATTAACAGTTTTTTTATTGAAATTGATATCCATATTGCGGTCGATATTCAAGTCATTATTCCGTTTGCGTCGAAAATCTCCACCGTCACGACCGATATGCCGATCGTCATGCGCTTTATCCCCGGAGAAGTGCCGCAGTTTTACAACAAAGGCGGGGGTTCCGTCGGCCCTTCCTTTGAACTGCCGCCGCGGTAGCCGTTCCCTGTTTGCTGGCGGCGGATGAGCGCCTAGGAGGCTGGTGAAAAATAACAAATTCGCTCGATTGGGGAGAAGTCACAAGGAATGGAATGATGATGTTGCAACGTTTTTTTGGTTTGGGAAACACTGTCGGAGAGCAGTATTTCTCCTTCAATCACCGCCCCCCTAGAAACGTCGGCCAGAAACGAGAATGTTTTTGATGGAAACATGGAAATATTATACAAGTAAAATGTTGCGGCGAGCGGTGGCCGCAGGGGTTTTCCAACTCGACTTAGAGGAAACCGCTTTTTTCTTTTTTCGACAGAAAAGAACTAGACGAGTGGTTATAAATTTTGTAATATTATATTAAATTGAAAATAGTTTTATTATTTACATAAGAATTAGGAAAGGGGGAGGGAATAGAAGGAGAGATGGCGGACATCAAGCAGCCGTTGGAGGGCGCGGCAAAGGAAAGCGAGGGGCGCTCTCATGACCGAACATTTTGAACAATGGGGGGAATGAAAGTGAAGAAAAAAAGAACAGCAGGGATTGTAGCTTCCTTGATGCTGACGGCGGGCCTTATGGCTGGCTGCGGCAACAATCAACAAAGCGGCGGGTCGGCTGGCGGCGGAGGCGGCGATGTCATTAAAGTCGGCGCCAACCTTGAGCTGTCCGGCGGTGTCGCTTCGTACGGTCAGTCGATCGCCGAAGGGCTGGAACTGGCGTTTGATGAAATCAATAAAAAAGGAATTGACGGCAAAAAGTTAAAGCTCGTCAAAGTCGACAACAAATCGGAAGCGGCCGAAGCGACGAACGGCGCCATCAAGCTGATCAGCCAAGACAAAGTCGTGGCGATCATCGGTTCAGCGACGAGCACGAACACGCTCGCTCAAGTGCAAATCGCCAATGACAATAAAGTGCCGATGATTACGCCGTCCGGTACGAACCCGACGATTACTACCAAAGACGGAAAAGTGAATGATTTCATTTTCCGGACATGCTTTATCGACCCGTTCCAAGGAACGGTGGCGGCAAAATTCGCATTGGATGACTTGAAAGTGAAAAGTGCGGCGATTTTGATCGACAGCGCGAGCGATTACTCGAAAGGGCTGGCTGCGTCATTTAAAGAAACGTTTACAGCCGGCGGCGGCAAAATTGTTGCTGAAGAAGCGTATGTGGCGAAAGATACCGACTTCCGCGCTACGCTGACGCGCATTAAATCGGCGAATCCGGAATTCATTTTCCTGCCCGGCTATTATGAAGAAGTCGGCCTCATCGTCAAGCAGGCGCGCGAACTCGGCCTAAACGTGCCGATCATGGGCGGCGACGGCTGGGATTCGCCGAAGCTGGTGGAGATTGCCGGCAAGGATGCGCTGAACAATACGTACATCACAAACCATTATTCGTCTGGCGACCCGGATCCGAAAATTCAAGAGTTCGTGAAAGCCTTTAAAGCGAAATACAACAAAGCGCCGGATGCGTTCAATGCGCTCGGCTATGACACGGCATACTTCTTGGCGGATGCCATCAAACGGGCCGGCAGCGCCGATCCGGTGAAAATCAAAGACGCGCTGGCGAAAACGAAAGATTTACAATTAGTAACCGGTATATTCACTATTAATGAAAAACACGATCCCATTAAATCGGCTGTTATTTTGGAATACAAAGACGGGCAGCAGCAATTTAAAACCAAGGTCAATCCGTAAGGAGAGGCGGCATGGACGGGGGAGGAACAGCTCCCCTGTCCGGCGCTTCTTTTGATGAATGACGAGTTTTCGTTAAGGAGCGTGCAGACATGGAACTCATTCAACAGCTCGTGAACGGCGTTTCGCTCGGCAGCATTTATGCGCTCATCGCCCTCGGCTATACGATGGTGTACGGCATCGTCCGGCTCATTAATTTCGCCCATGGCGACGTCTTTATGGTTGGTTCATTCGTCGGGTTTTATGCGGTGACGATGCTTGGCATTGGCTTCTTTCCGGCGCTGCTATTGGCGATGGCAGCCTGCGCGGTGCTGGGGATGGTGATTGAGCGGATCGCGTACAAGCCGCTGCGGAATGCGACGCGCATTGCCGTCTTGATTACGGCGATCGGCGTTTCGCTTTTCATCGAGTACGTGACGATTTATTTGCGCGGGGCGCAGCCGGAAGCGTATCCGAGCACGCTGCTCCCGGATCGGAATTTGAAGCTGTTTGGGGTGGTTATCAGCAGCCAGTCGCTGTTCATCCTCGGCACGTCCCTCGTTTTGATGATCCTTCTTCAATTTATCGTCCACCGGACAAAAATCGGGAAAGCGATGCGCGCTGTGTCCCATGATGCGGAAGCGGCTCGGTTGATGGGAATCAACGTTGACAACACGATTTCGGCCACGTTCGCCATCGGCTCGGCGCTCGCGGGGGCGGCCGGCGTCATTTTTGGCATTTATTATACAAAAATCGAGCCGTTGATGGGCATTCTTCCCGGTTTGAAAGCGTTTGTCGCCGCTGTGTTGGGCGGAATCGGCATCATTCCGGGGGCGATGGTCGGCGGGCTGTTGCTTGGCGTCATTGAATCGCTCGTGAGCGGGCTTGGTTATTCACTCTGGCGCGACGGGGTGGCGTTTGTCATTTTGATTCTCATCCTGATTTTCCGGCCGGCCGGATTGTTTGGCAAGAACGTACGAGAAAAAGTGTAAAGGATGGTAGGGACAATGGCAACTTGGAAGCGGACGCGTGGATTTTGGGGTTCCGTCATACTGGCCTTCGCCTTTTTCGCGGTTGTTGAGTGGCTGATTGCCAGCGGAATGTTAAATATCTTTTATGTCAATACCCTCTTTTTCATGGCGATCAATGTCATGTTGGCCGCGAGCCTTCACTTGATCATCGGCATCACCGGGCAGTTTTCGATCGGACATGCCGGCTTTTTCGCCGTCGGCGCCTATGCCTCCGCGATTATGACGATGAAGCTGCAGCTGCCGTTTGCGGTCGGCGTCTTGACCGCCGGGGTGGCGGCGATGCTCGCTGGCCTGATCATCGGCGTGCCGAGCTTGCGCTTAAAAGGGGACTACTTGGCGATCGCCACGCTCGGGTTTGGCGAAATTGTCCGCATTGCTTTGCTTAACATCGATTACGTTGGCGGGGCGAGCGGCATGACGGTGACGCACATGACGACATGGCCGTGGGTGTTCGCCTGCCTGTTGGTGACGCTTTTGGTGATTGCCAACTTCACAAACTCGACGCACGGACGGGCGTGCATCTCGATTCGCGAGGATGAAATCGCCGCCGATGCCATGGGGATCAACACGACGTATTACAAAGTGGCAGCGTTTGTGATCGGCGCGTTTTTCGCCGGCATCGCCGGAGCGTTGTATGCGCACCATTTTTACATCATCCAGCCGTCGAATTTCGGTTTTTTAAAGTCGTTTGACATTTTGATTTTCGTCGTTTTAGGCGGCCTCGGCAGTTTGTCCGGCTCGGTCATCGCCGCCGTGTTGCTGACGATCGTTTCGACGTTCTTGCAAAACTATCCGGAAACGCGGATGATCATTTACAGCCTCGTGCTGATTTTCGTTATGCTGTACCGCCCAACCGGGCTGATGGGGACGAAAGAGCTGTCTTCGCTTTGGAAATGGCGGAAGACGGAAGGGGGAGTGAACCATGGCGGCAAAAACACCGTTGCTTAAAGCGGAAAACGTCGGCATCCAGTTTGGCGGGCTGAAGGCGCTCTCCGGCGTGACGATGGAGCTGCATCAAGGGGAGCTCATCGGGCTCATCGGCCCGAACGGCGCGGGAAAAACGACGCTGTTTAACTTGCTGACGGGCGTGTATGTGCCGACGGAAGGGCGGATTATGCTGGACGGTGAGACGTTGAACGGATTGCCGCCGTACAAAATTACGCGCAAAGGGATCAGCCGCACGTTTCAAAACATTCGCCTGTTTGGCGAGCTGTCGGTTTTGGACAACGTGAAAGTCGCTTACCATGCGCACGCCCGCCATTCGATGCTGAGCTCCATTTTCCGCCTCCCCTCCCATTTTCGCGGCGAACAGGAAATGGAAGAGAAGGCGATCGAGTTCTTGAACATTTTCCAGCTTGATAGCGTCAAGCATGAGAAGGCAAAAAACTTGCCGTACGGGCAGCAGCGGCGGCTCGAGATCGCCCGGGCGCTGGCGGCGCAGCCGAAGGTGCTTTTGCTTGACGAGCCGGCCGCCGGCATGAACCCGCAAGAGACGAAAGAATTGATGAAGCTGATCGCGTTTATTCGCGAACGGTTTGCGTTGACGATTTTGTTGATTGAGCATGACATGTCGCTTGTGATGGGCATATGCGAGCGCATTTACGTGTTGGATCACGGCCAGCTGATCGCCGAAGGCACGCCGGAACAAGTGCGCAGCAACCCGAAAGTGATCGAGGCTTACCTTGGCGAGGAGGTGTCGTGACATGCTGAACGTGAATGGCATCGATGTGTTTTACGGCAATATTCATGCCTTAAAAGGCGTGTCGCTTGAGGTAAACAAAGGCGAAATCGTCACGCTGATCGGCGCAAACGGCGCGGGAAAAACGACGCTGCTGAAAACCATCTCCGGGCTGTTGAAGCCGAAAAACGGCGACATCGTCTACGAAGGGGCCTCGATCGCCGGCAAGGCGGCGCAGACGATCGTGAAGCAAGGCATTTCCCACGTGCCGGAAGGGCGCCGCGTGTTTGCCAACATGACGGTCGAGGAAAATTTGGAGCTCGGTGCGTTTTTGCGCAAAGACAAAGTCGGCATTCAACAAGATTTTGCCAACGTTTTTCAGCTGTTTCCGCGCCTTGAGGAGCGGCGCAAGCAATTGGCCGGCACGCTCTCGGGCGGCGAGCAGCAAATGCTTGCCATCGGCCGCGCGCTCATGGCTCGTCCGAAGCTGCTTTTGCTTGACGAACCGTCGATGGGGCTCGCGCCGCTGCTTGTCAAGACGATTTTTCGCATCATCCAGGAAATCAATGCGTCGGGAACGACGATTTTGCTTGTCGAGCAAAACGCCCATATGGCGCTCTCGATCGCCGATCGCGCCTATGTCCTCGAATCGGGCCGCGTCGTGTTGTCGGGAACGGCGGCTGAGTTGCAGGCGAGCGAGCAAGTGAAGCAGGCGTATTTGGGCGGGCATTGACGCCATGGGTGAGGCGGCGAAGCGAAAGAGCCATTGCATGGCGGTGAAGTGAAAAAGCAACGCGCTCACGGAACGAGGTGAACGGCGCTGCGCCACGGTTCGGCCCATCGGCCGAACGGGCGATCAGCGCCGTTTTTGTTGCTGCCGCTCGGCCCGTTCCCACGCTTTCAAATGTGGATAGGGGTCGAACGCCCACTCGGTGTAGCCGTTGTCTTTGTACATCCCGTAATGAAGATGGGGCGGGAATTTTCCGGCCGTGCCGGGCGGGCCGTAACCGGAGCTGCCGACCGAGCCGATGATCGTTCCCGGCTCGACGATTTGCCCCTCGCGTAACTGGGCGGTAAACCCGTTTAAGTGGGCGAAATAATGGTACGTGTTGTTGATGTCGCGGATGCCGACGCGCCAGCCGCCGTAGTTGTTCCAGCCTTTCAATTCGACGATGCCGTAGCACGTCGAGCGGACCGGAACCCCGTAGCCAGCGAAAATGTCTGTTCCCTCATGGATGCGGCGCCCACCCCAGCCGCGCGCGTCACCCCATGTGTCGCGGTAGCTGTAATTCGCCCGCAGCGGAAGAGGAAACACATGGTTGTCCAATTGTAATGTCTGATACTTTTTATAAATTTTTACTTTTCCTAAAATCAGGTCGACCGTCTTGGCGCGCTGGTAATAGTTCCAAAGCGCGATTTTGATCTGGCGGTGATCAATGCCGTACGTCTGCAAATAGCGGGCCATCGCCATGATGACATCTTCATCGTCGTCAGCGCGCGCGTTCCCATCCCCGTTCCCATCTATCCCGAGGCCGCCAAACTGGGAGATGGTGAACGGATTCGTATCATGCGAGTTTTTGTTCAGCGGCCCAGCCCATATATCCGGCCTGATGTAAATACCAAGGACGCCGGTTGGTTTGGGCAAATCGCGGCGCACTTGGCGGACGTTTCGCTCGTATTGGTCAATGGCCGCAAAGTAATACCATGGAATGAGTGAAACGGCTTCCGCTTTTTTATACAGCTCCATGCGTCGTTCATAAACGTCTTCTTCATTATTTTCAGCTGCGGCCGCGGCGCCGGCGGCGATGAACAATATCGCCACCACCCATAGGGCCAGTAGCCATCGGTGCACGTGGATCCCCCCTTTTCCGCTCGTCTCCTATCCTTTAGTTTGGGGAGAAAGAAGGAATTCATCAATGCCAAAATTTGTAGGACTAAGCGCACTCGCCCTTTGGCGCCAAGAAGCAAGCGGTGTAAAAAGGAGGAAGGCAGTCGGACGGCGATTTTTTTGTCTTTTCGCGAGCTTTTCATTATAATGAGAAATGAATAACGATCTAACTGGAGTGAGAACGATGGCGACGAAAGAAGAACACATCCGCAAGCCGGATTGGTTGAAAATCAAATTAAATACGAACGAGAACTACGTCGGATTGAAGAAGTTGATGCGGGAACACCGTTTACATACTGTCTGCGAGGAAGCGAAGTGCCCGAACATTCACGAATGCTGGGCTGTGCGGCGGACGGCCACGTTTATGATTTTAGGCAGCGTCTGCACGCGCGCCTGCCGCTTTTGCGCCGTCAAAACCGGCTTGCCGACCGAACTCGACTGGCAGGAACCGGAACGCGTCGCCGAATCGGTGCGCATCATGAACTTAAAACACGTCGTCGTCACCGCGGTGGCGCGCGATGATTTGAAAGACGGAGGTGCGGCCGTGTTTGCCGAAACGGTGCGCGCCATCCGGCGAAAAAACCCGTTTACGACGATTGAAGTGCTGCCGTCCGACATGGGCGGGGTGTACGAAAACTTGAAGACGCTGATGGATGCCCGACCGGACATTTTGAATCATAACATTGAAACGGTGCGCCGCTTGACGCCAAGAGTGCGCGCGCGGGCGACGTACGAACGGTCGCTTGAGTTTTTGCGGCGGGCGAAAGAGCTGCAGCCTGACATCCCGACGAAATCGAGCATCATGGTCGGCCTTGGGGAAACGAAAGAGGAGATCATCGAGGCCATGGACGATCTGCGCGCCAACCATGTCGACATTTTGACGATCGGTCAGTATTTGCAGCCGACGAAAAAACATTTGAAAGTGGTGAAGTACTACCATCCCGATGAGTTTCGGGAGCTGAAAGAGATCGCATTAAGCAAAGGGTTCAGTCATTGCGAGGCGGGTCCACTCGTCCGCTCCTCGTATCATGCCGATGAGCAGGTGAACGAAGCGGCGAAAGCTCGGCAGCTGAAGGCCTAGGTTCAAGCGGCTGGCGCCCGCGGGCGGCGAATAGGCGAAAAGAAACGGTCGTGCCTCTTTTGGAAAAAGGCAGACCGTTTTCTTTCCGCGGCAAGCGGTTAGGCGATCGAAAAGCGTGAGGGTTATTGCCCCATTTTTGTCGTCCGCGGCGTTCCGTCGCGGAAATCGCGATCGAGTCGGTCGTTCATTTCGTTGATCATTTCGCCGTTTTCGTTTTCGCCGTCACTTAGCTTCGCTCCTTGCGGATATTTCAACATCCGCTGGATGGTGGCGTCAAGAATCTGATCGATGTTGCGCGTGTTTGAGTCTAGGCGCCCGAAGCGTTCAATGTCTTTCATCAGCTGCGGATTGTCGGCGATGTAGACGTGATAGTAGCGAGGCACGACAGACAGCGCCGTCTTTTTGACTTGGTCAGCGGTCTGCTGCCGGTTGTTCGTGTCGGCGTCATAAACGACGAGCACTTCCTCATCCGTGACGAGCGTCGCGACGTCCTTGACACCCGGCAGCTGGGTGCACAGTTTGCTGATCAAATCGGCCGCTTTTTCGCGGTTGAAGGACGGCATGTCGTTATAGCCGTTGGCGTCGCCAGCAATCGGGCTTTTTTGATGGCGGACGTAGCCGAAGTTGTTCATCGGCGTGTCATCGCCGTTGGGCACTCCGTTTTCATTGTACAGTTCGTTGCGGTCGGTGACGTTGATGGTATTCCCGCTTCGCTTATAGACTTTGGTATTGTCGTCTTGGGCGGTTTGTGCGCAGCCGCTCAAGACAAGAGCCGTTCCGAACAGAGCGGCCCACCATGGTCGTCTCATCGTCAGCACCCCCTTCGCTTTTAGGGTGGCACGCGTCGCGGCGTTTCATAACCGTCATTGATTGGGTGTCGTGCATCGTTTATGATGGAAGTGGAAAGGCGAGGTGAACTCCCGTGATTTGCATCAACAACCATTGTTACGAGCTGGTGGAAAATGTGAAAAACGCCTTTAACGAAGAAGCCTTTCGCGCCCGGTACGCTGATATTTTGGCGAAGTATGACTACATTGTCGGCGACTGGGGATACAATCAGCTGCGGCTGCGCGGATTTTTTGACGACCACAATCAAAAAGCGACGCATGATACGAAAATCAGCACGTTGTCGGAATATTTGTATGAATATTGCAACTTCGGCTGCGCTTATTTTGTGCTCCGTAAAGTGAAGCGGTGAAGCCGCCATGTCGCGGCGCTGACGGGCGGACAAGCGAAGCAGCCGCTCCGGGGCGGGCGGCTGCTTCGTCATTCCCCTTCGTTGTACGGGAACTGTTCGCTTTCGCGTGGGTCGTCGTGCGGCGGGTGCGCGGCCGGATCGCGCCTTGGAATGTTTTGGTGCAGCGATTTGAATTCATAGTTGAAGGCGCTGTAAGGTCGCTGCCCTTCCCGCCACGGTGTGCTTTTATTTTCGACCGGCGCGTCCGCGCGGTACGGCGATCCGTACGGCCCTTCGGGAAATTCCTCGGCCGTTAAGAAATTGCGCTGTTTCTCGACGGTGGAAACATCGGCATATGTTTCCCGTTCCGCCATTCGCCTCACCTTCCTTGCTGCCGGGTTGGTTCATAAGATGCCCCAAACCGAGGAAGGTTATGAAAGACATTCACGCAAAAAGGCGCGCAACTCGTCGGCCTCTTCGATCTTTAGCTCGTATGTGCGTTCCAAATAGCCCGGCTCGGCCAAATCATCATTGCCGAGAATCGCGAAGCGGTTGCTCTGCAAGTCGAGCACGAGCCATTTTCCGTAAAACCGGTCCGTTTCCACAAGCGCCAAATCGAACCGTCGGTTTTCGCCGGCAAAGCTGACGAAGCGCACCGCCGCTTCAACCGTTTCGTCATACAAATAAAACCGTTCGCTCATCTTTTGCTCCCCCTTTCGCTCCCTTCGTTATCATCATAGCAAACAAGCGTCGAAAACGGGAGCGGACGGAGGAAGAAGTGGCGATGTCCGTCCCGCCACTGGCCGGACGGTGGGGATTCCGTCTTTTTTCAGCAGGGCAAACGAGACGAAGGAGGGAACAGCGATGTATTTTGTTGACCGCAAAAAACTGGAAGATCGGCTGCGCTGCATCGAGCAAATGCTCGAGCGTTACAAGGCGCAGCGGCATTGGGAAGAACCGTTAGAGCGGCTGGCGCTCGAGCGAATCGCTCATGTCCTCATCGAAGCCGTTTTGGACGTCGGCAATGCCATGATTGACGGCTTTATTATGCGCGACCCAGGCAGCTACAATGACATTATTGACATTTTGACTGATGAACGGGTGATTGCCCCGGCGGACGCCGAACAGCTGAAAGCGTTCATCGCTCACCGGAAAATGCTCGTTCACGACTACACCGCTGTTGATCACGCCAAACTGCGCGCCAGCTTGGATGCCCATTTGCCGGCGTTGGAAGCGTACCCGAAAGCGGTGCGCGATTATCTCGAAAGCGAGCTCGGCCCGGTGTCGGCGTTTCGCAATTGATCGGACGGCGACATCCATCGGCGTGCGCCGGTTGTCTTCGCGTTGGACGCCGGCGCGGCGGAATGGGGAAAGACAGAAGCGGTGGATCCGCGGGCTTGCGGCAGCGCGAGCATTGGGAGAGGAAGCGCGGCGTTCTCGCCGGCTCAAGGCGATCCGAACAGACTGGCGCGGCGGCCGCCTATCATGGAAAAGAAAGGAACAGAGGTTATGAAACGTTACAACGGCTATTTGATTGATCTGGATGGAACGATGTACCGCGGCACGGAATGTATCGCCGAAGCGCGCGAGTTTGTCAATGAACTGCACCGCCGCGGCATTCCGTATTTGTTCGTCACCAACAACTCATCGCGCACGCCGGCGCAGGTGGCGGAAAAACTGCGGTCATTCGGCGTGCCGGCGGAAGAGAGGCACGTCTTTACGACAAGCCAAGCAACCGCCAACTACATTTTTGAACAAAAGCCAGGCGCGTCCGTTTATGTCATCGGCGAAGAAGGAATCCGCACGGCTTTGGCGGACAAAGGGTTTCGCTTTGCCGGCGAGGACGCGGATGTCGTCGTCATCGGCATCGACCGGCAACTGACATACGAGAAGCTCGCCGTCGCTTGCCTTGCTGTCCGCAACGGCGCGATGTTCATTTCCACAAACGGGGACATCGCTTTGCCGACCGAGCGCGGGCTATTGCCGGGAAACGGGGCCATTACATCGGTCGTCGCCGTTTCAACGCAAGTGAAGCCGACGTTTATCGGCAAGCCGGAAAAAATCATTATGGAGCAGGCGCTCAACGTGCTCGGCGTTCCGAAAGCGGACGTGCTCATGATCGGCGATTATTACGAAACCGACATAGTAGCGGGCATGAACGCCGGCATCGATACGCTTTTAGTCCATACGGGCGTGACGACGAAAGAGATGCTCGCCCGCTATGAGCGGCAGCCGACGTATACGGCCGATTCGCTGGTAGAGTGGATGGAGCGCCTGTAAACAACGCCGCTTTGCCTTTTTTGGCAAAGCGGCGTTTGCTTATCATCGGATGCGCGGGAAAAGACGGCCATCAGCCGAGCGTGCCGGGGCGTGGCGATCCATTATTCGGCGTTGGCGGCCCGGTGCGCCAAACGGCTTGACGCCGCCGCGGCAATGGCACCGACGATGTCGTCTAAAAACGTGTTGCATTTGCCGGTTGATTTATCGTTTAAGTATTGCAGGATGCCCGGTTTTTGTTTGTCAATGTATCCGTAGTTGGTAAAGCCGATCGATCCGTAGACGTTGACGATCGACAGCGCCAAAATTTCATCGACGCCATACAGCCCTTCATCGCGGTGGATGATCGATTGCAGCGGTTCATCGAGCCGTCCGGCCTCAGCGAGCCGGTCGAGCTGAATGCCGGTTAAAATGGCGTTTTGCACTTCGCGCTTTGAAATGACGCGGTTCACGTTTTCGATGCACTCGTCCATCGTCAAATCCGGATGGTATTTCGATTGCAAATAATAGACGAGTTCGGCGATTTTTTCCACCGTTACGCCCCGCTCCTCGAGCCAACGCCGAGCGGTTTGTTCCAACTGATTCATCATGCCTTCGCTCATCACATGTCACCTGTTTCTTTTGAAAAGTCGTTTTATATATATGTATCATCTCATAAAACAGTCCGTCATATAAAGAAAAATGCTCAGCCGGCCGCATATATAAACAATAGCCCCTTTGGTGGCCGATCTAAAAGGCTGCCTTGACGGGCAGAGAATCGAGCTCGCTTCGGCTGTTTGGCTGCGCGGCGCTGAACGGCGGCCAAACAAAGCGGTGAGGCTTTTCGCTTTCCGCCGGACGAGACGACTGTCGGCGGCCGGTTGGAGAAGAAATGGGGGCTGCTCGGCCGAGCAGCGTCGCTAGAACGGGATCCAAGGTCAAGCGCTTTTTCCCCAATGCGGAAACGAGCGTGGAGATGGGGAGGAGAAAGCAAGTTTCGGCCAACAAGGAAGCGGACGGAGAGATAAGGAAGGGCAAGCGCTTTTTCCCCAATGCGGAAACGGTTGGGGGATGAAGAGGGGGCAAGCGGTTTTCGAGTCAATATGGACGCGAATAAGGAGGAAGGTCCATGGAACAATGGGTGCATAGCGAGTATGGAGTGCGCGTTGAGCGGCTGGAGCCAAAAGGGAGGCAGACCGTGATCTGGGGGCAGCAAGAACGCTTTCTTCTCGTTCCCGCTGACGGGCGGAGCGAAGCGGAGATGGAAGAGCGCCAGCACATCAGCCGCTATTTGCGGGCCAAAGGGGTGAACGGCGTCGGGGAGCTGGTGAAAACAAAAGCCGAAACGTATCTTGCCGTCTATGAGGGACGGCCGATGGCGCTCATCCGCGCGCCGCTTCCGCCCGTGCGCCTGCGCCGGCTCGGCCGAGAGCTTGCTTTGCTGCACGAATACGGGCGCTCTTGCCCGCTGCCCATTACGGTTTGCCGGCGCATCGGCCAATGGCGGGAGCTGTGGGCGAAGCGGATCGACCAAATGGAGGCGTTTTGGACGAACATGGTGGCAAACGGCCCGGCGTCGCCGTTTGACCGGCTGTTTATCGAGTCGTTCCCGTATTATGTAGGGTTGGCGGAAAACGCCGTCCAATATGTGGCCGATACGGAACTCGATGAGGAGCCGCTTCGCGTTGATTACGCCGCGTTTTGCCACGAGCGGCTGCCTCAGGCTGGCTGGATCGAAGGGGCCGAGGTGAAGCTGCCGACCGATTGGGTGTACGACCATTGCGCCCGCGATTTGGCTGAATGGGTGCGTGATTTGTATCGGCGGCACGGGCTGGAATGCCGGCAGGAGGTGCGCCGGTTTTTCCAAGACTACGGGCACGTGTCGCCGCTGTCGCCGTTTGCTTGGCGGCTTGTTTACGCCCGCTTGTTGTTTCCGCTTCCGTATTTCGAGTGTGTGGAGGCGTACTATTTGACAGCGGATGGACAGGAACGAACGCGCCGCGAGGAGGAATTGCGGCGGCTGCTCGGCGGCTCGCACGAGTATGAGCGATTTTTAGCTTCGTTTGCCGAGATTGCCGGCATCGCCGAACGCGTGCGTCTGCCGGCGGTCGAGTGGCTGCCGCCGGCGTAGAAAGGAGAGCGGGGGCCGCGGCGCTGGCGCCCGCTGTTTCGTTGACCGCCGTTGGCTTCATTTGAGCGCCGGGTGAGGCGGGAGGACTGGTTGGCGTCTGCTTGCCAGAAGCGGTGCTTTCGTTCATTCAAGGTGAGTCCCGGCGCGCTTGGCCGCTGGAAAACGGAAGGATGGGCGGGGCTATGGGGGGACAACTTCCCGTTTTTTTTCCGCCGGAGTTGTGATAAGATTTAGAAAAAACGAAGAAGGAGTGGCATCATGACGAAGCCGTGCGTCTTTATTACGCGCAAACTGCCAGAGGATGTTGTGGCCCCGCTTTCGGCTATCGCTGAAGTGGAGATGTGGCCGCATGAGGACGTGGCGGTGCCAAACGATGTGCTCGTGGAAAAAGCAAAGCGGGCGGCGGCCCTTTTGCCGATGGTGTCCGATCCGATTGGTGAACAGGTGCTGTCAGCGGGAGCGGAGCTGAAAGTGGTCGCCAACATGGGGGTCGGTTATGACAATATTGATGTGCCGGCAGCGACTCGGCGCGGCATCGTCGTATGCAACACGCCGGACGTGCTGACTGATACGACGGCCGATTTGACGTTCGCGCTGCTGTTAGCCACCGCTCGCCGCCTCGTCGAAGCGGCTGAATTTTTGAAAGAAGGGAAATGGAAAAGCTGGAGCCCATTTTTGCTTGCGGGCGCCGATGTCCACCATAAAACGATCGGCATCGTCGGCATGGGAAACATCGGCCAGGCGGTGGCGAAGCGGGCGAAAGGGTTTGACATGAACGTGCTGTATTACAACCGTTCCCGCCGCCCGGAAGCGGAAGCGGAGCTTGGCGCCATCTACCGGCCGTTTGCCGATCTGCTTGCGGAGAGCGATTTTGTCGTCTGCTTGACGCCGCTCACCCCGGAGACGCGTCGTTTGTTCAACCGCGAGGCGTTTCGGCGGATGAAACGATCAGCGGTTTTCATCAATGCGGCGCGCGGGGCGGTCGTCGATGAACAGGCGCTGTATGAGGCGCTCGTTCATGGAGAGATCGCGGCGGCCGGGCTCGATGTGTTTGAAAAAGAACCAGTGGATCCCGCCCATCCGCTCGTTTCGCTTCCGAACGTTGTCGCCTTGCCGCATATCGGCAGCGCCACGTACGAAACGCGGCGGGCGATGATGGCGTTGGCGCGCGACAACATCATCGCTGTGCTTGAAGGGCGGCCGCCGTTAACACCGGTGAATCGGCCGTCATAACTTTTCTGCGTTGGGAGGCAGCTGGCGCCGGTAAATCGGTCGCCGCAAAAATTTTTGTTGCCAAACGGCTGGCCGTCTTTTATAATGTCTACTATAAAAATACAAATGTCTACTGTGGGTAAACAGAAGGGGCGGGGAAGATGGAAAAACCGATTTTAGTTGGCTTGTTAGGATTAGGGACCGTTGGCAGCGGCGTGGTCAAAATCATTGAAAACCATCAGGAGAAGCTGATGCATCAAGTCGGATGTCCAGTCAAGGTGAAGAAAATTCTTGTCCGCGACGTCAACAAACCGCGCGATGTCGAGGTCGATCCGGCGCTGCTGACGACGAGCGCCGCCGAGGTGATCGACGATCCGGAGGTGGACGTCATCATCGAAGTGATGGGCGGCATTGAGGAGACGAAGGAGCTGCTGCTGCGGGCGTTGCGCCAAGGAAAACATGTGGTGACGGCGAACAAAGATTTAATGGCGGTGTACGGTTCAGAGTTGCTCCGGGTGGCGGCGGAGCATCATTGCGATTTGTTCTATGAAGCGAGCGTCGCCGGCGGCATTCCGATTTTGCGCAGCTTAGTGGATGGACTGGCGTCGGACCGGATTACGAAGCTCATGGGCATTGTCAATGGGACGACGAATTACATTTTGACGAACATGGCGCAAAACGGCGCCTCTTATGAAGCGGCGCTCGCCGAAGCGCAAGCGCTCGGGTTCGCGGAAGCCGATCCGACGTCGGACGTCGAAGGGCTCGATGCGGCGCGGAAGATGGCGATTTTGGCCCGCCTTGGCTTTTCCATGGATATCGATTTGGACGATGTTAACGCGAAAGGCATCACAGAAGTGACGGAGGAGGATTTAAATTACGGGAAGCGGCTCGGCTATACGATGAAGCTGATCGGCATCGCCCAGCGCGATGGAAGCAAGGTGGAAGTCAGCGTTCAGCCGACGTTTTTGCCCGATTCGCATCCGCTCGCGTCCGTCCAGAATGAATATAACGCTGTGTACGTTTACGGCGAAGCGGTCGGAGAAACGATGTTCTACGGGCCGGGCGCCGGCAGCTTGCCGACGGCGACGGCGGTCGTCTCCGACTTGGTCGCGGTGATGAAAAATATGCGCCTTGGCGTCAACGGTCGCTATGCCGTTGCGCCGCAATATGAAAAACAGTTGAAAGCTCCAACGGAAATTTTCTCGAAATACTTTTTGCGCATTCACGTGAAAGACCAAGTGGGGGCGTTTGCCAAAATTACGACGCTGTTTTCCAAGCGCGGAGTGAGCTTTGAAAAGATTTTGCAGCTGCCGATGAAGGAAAACGGCCTCGCCGAAATCGTCATCGTCACGCATGATGCTTCGCAGCAAGACTACGAAGAGATTTTGCAGCAGCTGGGCGATTTGGAAATCGTCGAGCGGGTGCAAAGTTCGTATCGGGTGGAAGGGGAGAAACGGTGATGACATGGAGAGGGCTGCTTGACGCGTACGGCGACTTTTTGCCGCTGACTGAAGCAACGCCAAGGCTGTCGCTTTGTGAAGGAAACACTCCGCTCATCCCGTTGCCGCGGTTGTCGGAAGAGCTCGGGATTACGCTGTACGTCAAAGTGGAAGGAGCGAACCCAACCGGGTCGTTTAAAGATCGCGGCATGGTGATGGCGGTGGCGAAGGCGAAAGAGGAAGGAAGCCATACGATCATTTGCGCCTCCACCGGCAATACGTCCGCTTCCGCCGCCGCGTATGCAGCGCGCGCTGGGCTGCGCTGCCTTGTCGTCATCCCGAACGGAAAGATCGCCCTTGGCAAACTGGCGCAAGCCGCCATGTACGGGGCGGAGATTTTTGCGATCGACGGCAATTTCGACGAAGCGCTCAGCATGGTGCGTCGGCTGAGCGAAACGGCGCCGATTACGCTCGTCAACTCCGTCAACCCGTACCGGATCGAAGGGCAAAAAACGGCAGCGTTTGAAGTGTGCGATCAGCTTGGGCGCGCGCCGGACGTGCTCGCCATTCCGGTCGGCAACGCCGGCAACATCACCGCCTATTGGAAAGGGTTTAAGGAGTATCACGAAGCAAAAGGAACAGGGTTGCCGCAAATGCGCGGCTTTGAAGCGGAAGGGGCGGCGGCGATCGTCCGCAATCAAGTGATTGAACAGCCGGAAACGATCGCGACGGCGATCCGCATCGGCAATCCGGCGAGCTGGCAGAAAGCGGTCGAGGCGGCGAACGAATCAGGCGGAAAAATCGATGAAGTGAGCGATGCCGAGATTTTGGCGGCCTATCAGCGGCTTGCCCGCACGGAAGGCGTTTTTGCTGAGCCGGCGTCATGCGCGGCGATCGCCGGGGTCATCAAGCAGCGCGAGCGGAATGAAATCGAGCGCGGCAGCCTCGTTGTCGCCGTTCTCACTGGCAATGGCTTGAAAGACCCGGCCATCGCCTTGGAGACCGCGGCGATCGAACCGATCGTGCTGCCGAACGATGAACAAGTTGTCTTAGAGCATTTGCAAGGGGTTGTCCGCGCATGAAAGAAGACGAGATGTTGAAGATCGTCGTTCCGGGGAGCACGGCGAACTTAGGACCCGGGTTTGACTCGATCGGGCTCGCCGTTTCCCGTTACTTAACGCTTGATGTCCGCTTGGCGGAGGCGTGGTCCTTTGTGCCGAAAACGGCCGAGGTGAGCGGCATCCCGCGCGGAACCGACAATTTGGTGTATCAAGCGGCGGCCGAAACGGCGGATGTTTACGGCCGGCGCCTGCCGAGCTGCGAAGTGGAAGTGTCCAGCGACATTCCGCTCACACGCGGGCTCGGCAGCAGCGCGGCGGCGGTCGTCGCCGGCATCGAGCTGGCCGATGCGCTACTTGAACTAGGATTGTCGCGCGAACAAAAGATGGAACTGGCCACCCGCTATGAGGGCCATCCGGACAATGTCGGCGCTTCGCTGTACGGAGGGCTGGTCATCGGCTGCTACCGCGAGGAAGGTGTGGATGTCGTTCATCTTCCCGATGTGGACATTGAAATGGTGGCATTGATCCCAGCCTATGAGTTGGAGACGAAAAAAGCGCGCGGGCAGCTGCCTGAACAATGGACGAGGCAGCGGACCGTCGAGGCGAGCGCCATCAGCAATGTGTTCGTTGCGGCGCTGCTGACAAAAAACTGGCGGCTTGCCGGCCGCATGATGGCGGCCGATCTGTTTCATCAGCCGTACCGGAAACCGCTCGTTCCCGAGCTTGAGCGGGCGGAGGCGCTCGCTCTCGAATACGGGGCGATCGGCGCGGCGCTAAGCGGGGCGGGGCCGACGGTGCTCGTTTTTGCGGAACGAGGGGACGGCGCTCGTCTTGCCGAGCGGCTGCGGCCGCATTTTCCCGGTTGCGAAGTCGCCAAGCTGGCCGTTGAGCCGCACGGCAGCCGCGTCTACAAGCTCGCGCTGGAAGCGTGAGGGTTTTTTCGGCGTTGGGAGAACCGACCGCCGTCCGCCTCCTCTTCGCGCACGCCGAGGGTCGATAAGGGTCTTTGTCTTTGGAGCGGGAACGAAAACGGGGCGGTCCGTTACGCTTTCTCGTCGTCGGATGCCGTAGGAGGACAAAAAAACATCCGAACAGCGGCGAGCTGTTCGGATGTTCCGCTTTAGAATACTTGCTCTACTTCGACGACGCCCGGCACTTCTTCAAACAGCGCGCGTTCGATCCCGGCTTTTAACGTGATCGTCGAGCTCGGGCAGCTGCCGCATGCGCCGAGAAGGCGGAGCTTGACCACGCCGTCCTCTACGTCTACGAGCTCGCAGTCGCCCCCGTCGCGAAGCAGGAACGGACGAAGTTTATCCAACACTTCTTGCACTTGTTCTTTGATTTCTTGGTCCGTCATTTCCATCGACTCCTTTCCTTACTTTTTATTATAATCGTGACAGGGGAAAAAATCTAATGATAAATTTTGCTTGCATAAAGGGTGACAATGATGGCGTTTCAAGCGGTTGAAATTTGTGTTTACGGGGCTGACGTCCTTTGCCCGGCTTGCGTGCAGCTGCCGTCATCGAAAGAGACGTATGAGTGGCTCGAAGCGGCGTTGCGCCGCAAGTATCCCGATCAGCCGTTCCGGATGGTCTACGTCGATATTTTTCACCCTCCTGCCGATGATGAACGAAAACGGGCGTTGGCGCAAACGATCGTTGAAGAAGATTGGGTGTATCCGGTCGTGGTGATCGAAGGAACGGTGGTGGCGGAAGGCAATCCGCGGCTGAAGACCATTTGCGCAGAAATGGAAAAATACGGCTACCGTTCGTTATAGCGGCGGCGCATGGGGAGGAAAGCGAACGGACGGCGGGGAGGTCCCCGCCGCCTTCGCGTTTGGTCAGCCGCCCGGTCGGCGACAAGAGCTGCTCATACTGTCGTTAGAAATATCGCCTAACCCTTTGGTCCGCTGCCGGATCGGCCATAAGATTTCGACGATGATGGGTCGGTGTCGGTTGCCAGCACGCGTTCTCACTGAACCTGCTGCTTTGCGCCTGCCATTTTATGGACAGCCGCGCAAGGCTTAATAGCCGTTGTGGTGTTTATACATCCAAAGAACGCCCGATTTTAACAGGCGCGGCACCCGTCCAGTGAGCGGGCGGTCTGCCACAAGGCCGAAGCCGTGTTTTTTCCCGAGCGAGCCGAGAATGCCTTTCAGCTTAATCGGCGGGAATTCGCTTGGCGGCTCTTCGCCGTTCCAGCGCTTTTGCAGCACTTGGACGATTTGTTCGGCTTGCGCTTCGGCGAGCTGGGCGCTCGGCGAATGCGGTAGGCTCGCACAGTCGCCGACGACGTAGGCGTTTTCATAGCCGGGGATATGGTGCCGTTTCGTCAAGATGACGCGGCCTTGCTTGTCCTTTTCCACGTTGAGTTCGCGGACGACGCGGTTCGGCTGGATGCCGGCCGTCCAGACGATGACGTCGCACGGCACCGGTTCATCGTGGTTGTACAGCACGCCCGGCTCAACTTTCGTCACGTTGGAGTGGCGAATGATCTCAACCTTGTGTTCGTCGAACCAGCTTTCGACATAATCGCTCAGCCGTTTTGGAAACATCGGCAAAATGCGCTCGCCGCGGTCAAACAGTTTAATGTGCAAATCAGGGCGGCTTTCGGCGAGCTCGCTGGCCAACTCCACGCCGCTCAGGCCGGCGCCGACGATGCCGACGGTCGACTTGGGCGGCAAGTTGTTCAGCGCTTCGTAAGCGGCGCGCGCTTTGTCGATCGATTGAATGCTGTAGGTGTATTGATCAGCGCCTGGCACCCCATGGTACTTGTCCTCACAGCCCAATCCGATCACCAGCTCGTCATAACGGACGCTGCGCTCGTCTTTCAGGTGAACGATCTGGTTGTCAAGGTCAATGGAGACGACTTCGCCAAACTCGTACGTCAGCTGCGGATGTTCCGGAAACGGGACGCGAATATGGTGGTCACTGACCGTTCCTGCAGCCAAGGCGTAATATTCCGTTTTTAAACAATGGTATGGAACGCGGTCAATGAGGATAATATGAATGCCGTTTGGCACATGATCTGGGAGGAGGCGTTGCAAAATCCGCATATTGCCGTATCCTCCGCCGAGCAGTACAAGTTGTCTCATGGTTAAAAATCCCCTTTTGTCCAGTTTCGTAAGCCGCTTATGCCATAAAAAAGTATAACGAAATTGTGACAAAAGAACAATAATTTTTCCGCCCACTCCTTGCCCGACAAGCATGTTCATTGACGGCGCGCGGCAAAACGGCTACGATGGGAAACAGGAAGGTGAACATGCGCATGGTTTTGCCAATCATCGAATTTTGCATCAGCAACTTAGCCAGCGGGTCGTACGAGGCGATGGAACAGCTTGAAAAAGACCCGAATCTCGATATTATCGAATACAGTTGCCTAAGCTATTGCACGCGCTGTGCGGAAACGCTGTTTGCGCTCGTCAACGGTGAGTTTGTCAGCGCCGAAACGCCGGATGAACTCGTGGAAAAGATTTATCGGCATCTCGAAGAACATCCGATGCTGTAACGAAAAAAGGAGGATGCCCAATGGCGGCATCCTCTTCAATGTATATGAAAAAACGGGGGATACTTCCATTGTGGCCAAGGGGCGTTGTTTTTATACATCCAATTCCAGACTTTTTCGGGAGGGACGAACATTGCCGTCGTTTACGTTTACGAAAATGCATGGATTAGGGAACAGCTATATTTACGTTGATTTGTTTCGCGAAACGCTTCCGGAAGACGAGCTGCCGGCGATCGCCCGCCGCGTTTCGAACGTTCACACCGGCATTGGATCGGATGGCTTAATTCTCATTGGTCCTGCGGAGCGGGCGCCGGTCAAAATGCGGATTTTCAACAGCGACGGTTCGGAAGGGAAAAATTGTGGCAACGGCTTGCGCTGTGTAGCAAAATACGCGTATGAGCATGGCCTTGTCAAGGAGCGCCGCTTTTTGATCGAAACGCTTTCCGGGCTGGTTGAAGCAGAAGTGGCAGTCCAAGACGGCGAGGTGGTGAGCGTCACCGTCGATATGGGCGAACCGCGCCTGCAGCGGAGCGCCATACCGATGATCGGACCGGAGGCGGAACAGGTCGTCGCTGAGCCGTTTGTCATCGGCGGCCGCGAGTACGCGCTCACCGCCGTCTCGATGGGCAATCCACACGCGGTCTTTTATGTTGATGACATCCGCCAAGCGCCGGTCGAGGCGCTGGGGCCGCTTGTCGAACGCGATCCGCGTTTTCCCGAAGGAGTGAACGTCGAATTTGTTGAAGTCGTGAGTGATCGTGAGCTTCACTTCCGTGTGTGGGAGCGCGGTTCCGGCGTGACGCAGGCGTGCGGGACGGGCGCGTGCGCGGCTGTCGTCGCTTCTGTGCTCAACGGGAAGACGGCGCGCGGAGTGGAAACGGTCGTCCATTTGGCCGGCGGCGATTTGGTGATCACTTGGGGATGGGACGGGCGCGTGCGCATGACCGGCCCAGCCGAAACGGTGTGCACAGGGGTGTACTATGACCGGGGCGGGCAGAACGGTTGAGCATTTGTGCTGGAAAACGGTATAATAACAGTAAGCGGAAGGTCGGTGAGCGTTGAGTCGCCCGGTTGGGGTAGCTTTCCCGAACGCGGGTCGCCTGCCTCGCTTGACCTGATAGTGAAGGAGGGATCGAGATGGCGGAAGCCATTGTCACGCTGACGGAAGCGGCAGCGTTTCAAATTAAGGACATGATGAAGGAGCAGGAAGAGGAAAACGCCTATTTGCGCGTAGGGGTTCACGGCGGTGGCTGCAGCGGGCTGTCGTACGGCATGGGCTTTGAGCATGAGCGGCGCGCGGACGACGTCGAATTTGAACAGCACGGCATTAAAATGTTGGTCGACCGCGATAGCGCGCCAATTTTGCGCGGCACGGTCATTGATTACAAACAGTCGCTGCTTGGCGGCGGATTTACGATCCATAACCCGAACGCCATCGCGACGTGCGGCTGCGGTTCGTCGTTCCGCACGGCAACGAACGCCGGCACGCCGGAGCAGTGCTGACCGCGGAAACCGCGGCGGACAAACCCGGAGAAAGGGAGGGGAAGGCGAGTGAAAGGGCAAGTGAATGTAGTGTTGGCCCTCTTGTTGGCGCTGATCGTCGCCCTGCTCGCGGTGGCCAACGTTGACAAAGTGACCATCCGTTATTTGGTTGGAGAAACACGTCTGCCGCTGATCATCGTCATTTTTGGCTCCGCGGTTCTCGGCGCTTTAGTCGTCGCTATGTTGGGCTGGGTTCGCCTGTTCAGCCTGCAGCGACAGCTGAAAGCAGCGCTCAAGGAAAACGAAGCGCTGGCCGCTCGGCTAGCCGAACATGAACAGCAGCCGTCATCGGTATCGCTGTCTGGCGATGAAACGATGTAAAGCGAACAGACGGCGCCGCCAAAATGAGAAAGAGGGTGTCCCAAAAGGATCGGGATCCCCTCTTTCGTTGCTTATATACGTGCTGGCTGCTTCTGCCGCACGATCGGTTGTGCCGATCTTGAAGGCAGACCCCTTTTTGGGTCTGTCTCGCTTTGTCGTGTCATGGTCGCACTGAAGCGCGGCACACAACGAAACTAAAAGAGTGAGGTCGAGTGCGCCGGCTGCATCCGCGCTGTCGGATCGATGTACGTTTTGGCGCTGCTGATGGCGATCGGCGCTTCACCGAAGCCGCAGGCGATCAGCTTGATTTTTCCGTCGTACGTGCAAATATCGCCGGCGGCATAGACGCCCGGGATGTTCGTTTCCATGCGGGAATTCACTTTGATCGAATGCTTCTCGATTTCCAATCCCCAATCTTTGATCGGCCCAAGCGAGGAAATGAAGCCATAGTTGACAATAACGGCGTCCACATCGACCGTTTCTTTCGTTCCGTCTTTGGCGTGCTCAAGCACGACTTGGTGGATGGCATGTTCGTCACCGATCAGTTCCACTGGCACGAACGGTGTCTTCACACGCACGGCCGATTTCATAAGCTGTTCGACGCTGTGCTCATGGGCGCGGAACTTGTCACGGCGGTGCACGATCGTGACGCTGGCCGCGATCGGTTCGAGCATCAGCGACCAGTCGACCGCCGAGTCGCCGCCGCCGCAGACAAGCACCCGTTTTCCGGAAAACTGCTCCAAATCGTTGATAAAGTAATGCAAGTTTTTCCCTTCATAACGGGAAGCGGTTTCGATTTCCAGCCGCCGCGGCTGAAAGGCGCCGTTTCCAGCGGTGATGATCACCGTTTTCGAATAGTGGATTTGTTCATTGGTGATGAGTTTGAACGTTCCGTCTTCCTGCTTTTCAAGCACATCGACCGATTCGTTCAGGCAGACGGTTGGTGAAAACAGCTCCAGTTGCTTTTTCAGCTGATTGACCAGCTCTTGGGCGCGCACTTTCGGGAATCCGGCGACATCGTATATGTATTTTTCCGGATACAACGCGGAAAGCTGCCCGCCGAGCTGAGGAAGGCTTTCGATGATTTTGACCTTCATTTGCCGCAAGCCGCCATAAAACGCGGCAAACATGCCGGTCGGCCCGCCGCCGATGATCGTGACATCATAAAGAGTACGATCTTCCTTCACTGCCATACCTCCTTTGATTGTGATGAAATGATCCGTTTCTCTTTTTCGCACCGCGGCTCCTGCTCTCCACCTGTTTCAGGAGCGTTTCCGTTCCGCGCCGCGGTCGGCTGCGAACCGCCTAGGCGGCGCTGCCGTTTTCGGTTTCGCTTCCAGCAAAGCTTGATTTTTCTTCCCTTCTTATTTTAGCATCTTATGTCAGCATGGGCAAAAGATGACGCCCACCGTCTGTTGGCTGCGGAAGGGCAGCGGTGAATTTTTCCGTCTTGCCGCAAAAAACACTTGAAATGGGGAAGAAAAAGGACTAATATGGTTGGTGGACAGATTGTTAATTTTTTGTGACAGTCCCTCGACATTTTTTTGTCCGTTATCGTGAACTTTTTCACAAACTTTGTGCGATAAAAACGGGGACGGCAGCAAAAGCTATAAAAAACGAAAAAGGGTGGAAGTGATTCAAGTGAGAAAACCAAACGTTGTCATTTTAGGCGCGGGCTACGGTGGGCTGATGACGACGGTTCGTCTGCAAAAGCTGATCGGGGTGAATGAGGCGAACATTACGCTCGTCAACAAACATGACTACCACTATGAGACGACATGGCTTCATGAGGCGTCAGCGGGAACGTTGCATCACGACCGCGTCCGCTATCCGATCCGTGATGTCATCGATCGGAACAAAGTGAAGTTTGTTCAAGCGACGGTCACTCAAATCGTTCCGGATGAGAAAAAAGTGCTGCTAGCAGACGGGGAATTGACATACGATTACCTTGTCATCGCTCTTGGCTTTGAATCGGAAACGTTTGGGATCAAAGGATTGAAAGAATACGCGTTTTCGATCGCCAATGTCGATGCCGCGCGGCAAATCCGCGAGCATATCGAATACCAGTTTGCGACGTACAATACCGAAGAGGACAAAAAACCGGAGCGGCTCACGATTGTTGTCGGCGGCGCTGGGTTTACGGGCATCGAATTTTTAGGCGAGCTCGCCAACCGGATGCCGGAGCTGTGCCGGGAGTATGACATCGACCCGCACAAAGTGCGCATCATTTGCGTCGAGGCGGCGCCGACCGCGCTGCCGGGCTTTGATCCGGAGCTCGTCGAGTACGCGGTCAGCCAGCTTGAACGCAAAGGCGTCGAATTCAAAATCGGCACGGCCATCAAAGAATGCACGCCGGATGGCATCATCGTCGCCAAGGGTGATGATGTCGAAGAAATCAAAGCCGGCACGGTCATTTGGGCCGCTGGCGTGCGCGGCAGCCGCGTCATTGAGGAGTCCGGCTTTGAAGCGGCGCGGGCGCGCGTGAAGGTTGACCCATATTTGCGCGTCCCAGGCCATGAAGACATTTTTGTCGTCGGCGACTGTTCGCTCGTCATCGATGAGGAAACGAACCGCCCGTATCCGCCGACGGCGCAGATCGCCATGCAGGAGGGCGCGCTGTGCGCGAAAAACTTGGCGGTGCTCATCCGCGGGCAAGGAGAGCTCGAGCCGTTCAAGCCTGACATTAAAGGAACCGTCTGTTCGCTCGGCCATGATGATGCCATCGGCGTCGTCTTCGGCAAAAAGCTGTGGGGAACGAAAGCAAGCTTCATGAAAAAAGTGATCGACAACCGCGCCCTGTATTTGATCGGCGGTTCGTCGCTCGTGATGAAAAAAGGGAAATTTAAATTTTTCTAAAACGGTTGGCGGGAGCGGTGCGACATTGGTTAAGCTGCCTAGCGGCAAGCTCGGCGGCTGCGCGGCGCTGGCAACCGTTAAAGATGGCGAGGCGACTCGCTGACATCGGCCCGATCGATGGCAGCGGTTTTGCGGGAGTGAGGGGAGTGTTCCAAAAGGACTGGGACACTCCCCTCATCGCGATAGACGCACCAGCCGTTTCTCTGCCACACGAGTTCGGTCTTTCTTGAGGGGAAGATCGCCTTTTTTGTGCGCCAAAAACAGGGATTCGCCGTCTGGCTGTCGAACTACCAACGTAAACAACGATCATGAAACAAAAGGATGAGAACGATGGACAGCAAACGCGGAAACGTTTGGATCGCCGCAGCGGGCTTGGTCATCAATGAAGCGGGGGAATGGCTCGTCGTCAAGAAAAAATACAGCGGGCTGAAAGGAAAATGGTCGCTGCCGGCCGGCTTTGTGCAACCGGGGGAGATGCTCGATGAAACGGCTGTTCGCGAAGTGTGGGAAGAAACGGGAATCCGCTCGGAACCCGTCGCGCTGCTTGGTGTGCGCACCGGCGTCATCAACGGAAACATCAGCGACAACATGGCGATTTTTTTGCTCCGGCCGCGATCGGAGCGCATCATCGTGCAGACCGAAGAGCTGGATGCGGCTGCTTTCTTGAGCAGAGCCGCGCTTCAGGCCGACCGTGACACTTCCGGCCTGATTCGGTATTTGCTCGCGCTTGAGCCGCTCGCGTTCCTGCCGCCGCACAATGGTCTCAACCCGGGCGATCCGTTCGGGTACACGAAGTATCGGCTCTACTTTGAATCGCTGAAAGGGAAAGAATGACGAAGAAAATGAAAGCAAGTCATCGATGTATCCGTTTACATGAAGCGAAACGGCGAAAAACCGCCGTTTATTTTTACAGAAAATTTTGATATGTTAATAAAAACGAAATGGAGGGGAACATCGATGATGACGAGGACAGCTTGCCCTTATTGTGATGGGCACGGGTACGTGCAGTTGCTGCTTGGCGGTTCGGAAACGTGCTACTGCTGCCAAGGGACAGGAAGCGAGAAAGAGGGAGAGAACAGGCGTTGACTTGGCATCCGCCCATCCAGTACACTGAAAAAGGGTGTAAGGGAGGTAGAGGGCGGATGCAGATGAGTTTGCCCCTTGTCTTAATTTCCATGCTTTTATTTTTTGTCTTGTTTTTCGGCATTAGTTTTTTGCTCAATATGGTGTTGCGGATGACGTGGATTGTCGCCGTATGCTTTCCGGTGATCGCTGCGCTCATCATTGACGATGTGCCATGGACGCGCTATTTCACCGCGCCGGCGGCGGCGTTTGCCGCGCTCGGGCGCAAAGCCGCTTCGTTGGCGGCGGCCGACGTCTTGATTTTGGCGAGCGGATTCGCCGGCGCTCTTTGCGCCGGATGGGCGATTCGCACGCTGCGAGCGAAAGGATACCGGATGTTTTGACGACCGGCCGCCTTGTGGGCGTGCCGGTTTCAGCTTCCCATCGGGAAAAGGGAACGGATTTCCGCACGCGGGAACGGGTGCGGTGTCGGTTTGGCTGTTCGCGCCGTTTTGCAGCGGCTGGCGACGGCCATTTTTTTGTGCTTGGAAACTCGAGAAGCGTTCAAGTCGGCCGCCTGCTGTTGGCCGGCTTTCTTGCTATGGCCGGTACTGCGCAATGGCATTTTGCCTAGAAGGCCGGTGAAAAACCGCTTTCGCTGCCAATGAATATTTCGATTTCGGATGGAGATAAATAGAGGTGTGAGAGGAGTTGAGAGCATTGAATAGGTTTAGGCAGTTTGTGCGCCGGTCCGCGATGACGCTCTTGTTTCTTGCCGCGTTGACCGCAACGTTTCAATCCGTTTCAGGGGTTGAGGCGAAAACGGTTCTCCATTCCTTTCCAAACGTTTTCTCGGTGGGTCGCCCGCCTGTTTGGGAACTGAAGGAGCGCGCGAAAAACAGTCAGCACTCCCCGCCACGCCTCGAAGACCATTTTGATTGGTCAAAATATCCGTCCGTGGAAGTGATCGCGACCGGCTACACAGCTGGTGCCGAGTCAACCGGCAAAACGCCCGATCATCCTGAGTATGGCATTACATACTCCGGCGTCCGCGTCAAACGCGACCTTTACTCGACGATTGCCGCGGATTTAAGCGTTTTCCCGATCGGCACGATTTTGTTTATTCCCGGCTACGGCTTCGGCGTCGTGGCCGATAAAGGCGGGGCGATCAAAGGGAATCGCATCGACTTATATTACGAAACCGTCGAAGATGTCTATAAATATTGGGGAAAAAGGAAAGTTCACGTCTATGTGGTGCAAAAAGGGGACGGCACCTTGTCGGAGGAAGAGTTGAAGCGGCTCAACGAAGATGAAACGATGCAAGTGTTTCGCCAGCAATATTTGCAGTCGAAAAGCTAAGCAGGCATCGATGGACTGCGCGGTGGGGCGGACAATCGAATCATTGGCAGGCCCCCCGCCTGTCAGCGCCCGAGGAGCGGGTCGCTGTCGTCGGCGGGAGGAAAGAGCGACGGATGCAAACGCGGCGCTAATTTTTTTAATCCGACTAGCAAGCGCGGCGACGGCCGGCAATAGAGCGCTTCTTCAAGAAGATGGATGCGCCCGTTTCGGACGGCGTCCGTTTCGTTGGCCTTTGGGCGCTGCGTGACCGCGCTGGGCCTCATTTTTTTTGTCTGCACCCCCACCCAGACGAGCAATATGTGCGCTGGATTGCGGGCGACGACTTCGTCCCATTCCGTCTGAATGCTCGCCTGCGGGCAGTCGGCAAACACGTTGCGCCCGCCGGCGAGTTCGCTGAGCTCGCTCAGCCAGTTGCCGCCGCCGGGCGTAAAAATCGGCCGCGGCCACCATTCCCAATACAGGCGGACCGGTTCGGCCGCGGCGGCTCGTTCGCGGTACTCAGCGAGAAACTCGCGATACCGGCGGACGAGATCAGCCGCTTTTTGCGTTTCACCAATGGCTTCACCTAACGTAAGAAGGTCGGAGGCGATGTCATCGAGCGTATTCGGCGCCAGAACGAGATGGGGCAGCCGGCGGCGCGCGAGTTCCTCGATGTTGCGCTCCATCCCGGGAACGCTCAGCGAAGCGACGACAAGGTCCGGTTTCAGCGCTTCGACTTGATCGATGTCAATGCGCAAATCCGGCCCGACGTTCGGCAGCCGCCTGACCTCCGGGGGCCAATCGGACGATTGGTCGACGGCGATGACGTCATCGAGCCGGCCAAGGTAAGCGAGCAATTCCGTGTTGCTTGGGCAAAGGGAGACAATATTCATGGCGTTGTTCCTCCTTGGAAATGCTGGGGCGGCGCGTTTCACCCTCATCCATTGCGCTTTTCCTCCTCGGAAAAGGCCGTTGGATTCAGGCCCGCCTAGGAGGCCGATGATTTTGAGGAAGCAAGCCGCTTCTCAAACCCGTTTCTCAAATGGATAAGCCTTGTCGCATCAGCAGCGTCTTTCACACGCTCCCCATTGCTCAAGAGAAACAACTGTTTTTACCATATTTTTGGAAGCGGGGTAAAAAACCGACGATTCCCTTCATCAATGGGGGAACGGGTGAAAAGCAGGACCGATGCCACGAGTTTTTCTGCTGGAGAAAGGCGAGTCAATCACCAGCCTCCTAGAGGAGCGGTGAAAAACCGCTGTCGCACACGAATCGGTGGCATTTTCATTCAGAAAAGAAAGCTGGTTCTGCTAGGTTTCCCTAATTGAGAAACAGATGGAATCAGTAGCATTTTGCACGAAATCACCAGCCTCCTAGGAGCGGTTCGCGAAGAGCCGTTAATGTGATATTCTATTTGCTGGCCGCGTTTTCCTTCTATCGTGTGCAGTGTGGCCAGAAAGAAAACCACGGTGGGGCGGTCCCGGCAGAAAAAAGGCAAGCTATTCATTAGGGATTCGAAACAATAACCCCATTTCGATATAATGGAACATGAAAGCCATGACGAAAGGGGAGGAAACGATGTTTACTGTAAAACCGTTTCCATCGCCCGAAACGAATGAGGACGCGCTTGTGATCGGGTTGTTTGAAGGAGCGGCCTGGCCGGAGCGTATGATGCCCGCCTTGGTGGGCGGCTGGCCGAGCTGCAAAAGGAAGGCGACATTTCCGCGAAATGGGGGCGCCTTTCCGTCATCCATCCTTTTTTGCCCACTGGAGCGAGGCGATTGTATTTTGTCGGGCTTGGCAAACAAGAGGAGCTGACGTTTGCGCGGCTGCGTGAAGGATTTGGCAAGCTCTTTCGCGCGCTCAAGCAGGCGAAGCGGACTGCGGCGGCCGTTGTGCTCGACACGTTTACGACCGAAGCGGTCGATGCGAACGAGGCGGCCCATGCCTTGGCCGAAGCGTGCTATTTGGCCACGTATGAGTTTCCCGGCTACAAGCAGAAAAAAGCAGAACCGGATGCAACGCTGGCGTCGCTTACCGTCTATACGGCAGCCGATGCAGCGGACATCAAGACGAGCTTGGTTGTCGGCTCGGTGTACGGAAAGGCGACCAACTCGGCGCGCACACTCGTCAATACGCCAGGGAATTTGTTGACGGCGTCCGATTTGGCTGATTATGCGGTGAAGCTCGCTACCCGGTACGATTTGGACTATGAAATTTTGGAAAAAGAAGAGATGGAGCGGCTCGGCATGGGCGCGCTCTTGGCGGTGAATCAAGGATCGGCGCAGCCGCCGAAGCTGATCGTTCTCAAATACCAAGGAAAAGAACGGTGGGAGGACGTGATCGCCCTCGTCGGCAAAGGGGTGACGTTTGATACGGGCGGGTATTGCCTGAAGCCGCGCGACAGCATGATCGACGAACGAAAGCGGACATGCATAGCTTCGTCGCTCTTTTGGCACGCTATGTAATACGCAGCTGGAAAGGCGAACAAAATGTAAAGGTCATGTAAATTTTGCGTAAAGTTTCTTTTTTCTTATTGTAAACAAACTTGAAGCTGCTACAATAAGTAGCGGTGACTTTCATTCCATCAATGGAGGGTGTTCCGGCCATGATTTTTTCGCCAAAAAAGGACGTTTTCTTCGATATGTTGTTCACGATTTCGGAAAATGTGAAGGAAGCGGCCCAATATTTTGTCGAATACAAAATCCGCAACGTCGGCGATTTGAAAGAGTTCGCGCGGGTGATGAAGGAGTATGAACGGAAAGGGGATTCGTTCATCCATGAATTGGTCGTCCAGCTCAATAAAACGTTTATTACCCCAATCGAGCGCGAAGACATTCACCAGCTGGCGATGAAAATGGACGATGTGCTCGATGGCCTCGAGCAATGCTCGGCCCGTTTTGAAATGTTCTCGTTTACCGACATTGACGAACATATGGGGAAATTTTTCGACTATATTTACCAAAGCACGATTGAAATCGTTCATGCGCTAGAGCTGCTTTCGCATAAAAAATTGCTCGATATGCGCCAGCACGCCATCAAGATCAAAGACTACGAAACGAAATGTGACGAAATTTTGCGCGCTTCCATCAAAAACTTGTTTGTCTCCCAAAAAGATCCGATTAAACTCATCCAGTATAAAGAGCTGTATGAAATGCTCGAGGAAATTGCCGACAGCTGTGAGGATGTCGCCAATACGATTGAGACGATTATTATGCGCAACGCATAAAAGGGGACGTTGTTTTTATGGATATGATTCTTGTCTTGACGATATGCATCGTGATTTTTGCGCTGGCGTTTGACTTCATCAACGGCTTCCATGATACGGCCAACGCCATTGCCACTTCGGTGTCAACGAGGGCGCTTACGCCGCGGCGCGCTATTTTGCTGGCTGCGGCGATGAACTTTATCGGCGCTTTGACGTTTACCGGCGTAGCCAAAACGATTACGAAGGACATCGTTGACCCGTTTGCGTTGGAAAACGGGCCGATCATCATTTTGGCGGCGTTGACGTCCGCGATCGCGTGGAACTTAATCACGTGGTACTATGGGATCCCGAGCAGCTCTTCCCACGCGCTGATCGGTTCGATTGCCGGCGCGGCGGTCTCGGCGGCCGGAATCGGCATTTTAAATTACCAAGGTTTTTTGAAAATTTTAGAGTCCCTGATTTTGTCACCGTTTTTGGCGCTGGGTGTCGGTTTTGTCATCATGACAATTTTTCGATTCCTGTTTAAAAATGCGAACTTATACGGTACAACCAAAGGATTTCGCCTCTTTCAAATCGTGACCGCCGCTTTGCAGGCGTACACGCACGGAACGAACGACGCTCAAAAAGCGATGGGGATTATTACGATGGCGCTGATCGCCGGCGGATATCACGCGACGACCGACATTCCGGAGTGGGTGCGCATTGCCGCCGCTACGGCCATGGGGCTGGGAACGGCGGTCGGCGGGTGGAAAATCATTAAAACAGTCGGCGGAAAAATCATGAAAATCCGCCCGATCAACGGGGCGGCCGCGGATTTATCGTCCGCGCTCGTCATTTTTTCAGCGACAACGTTTCATTTGCCGGTCAGCACAACCCACGTCATTTCCTCGGCTATTATGGGAGTGGGCGCCGCGCAGCGGGTGAAAGGAGTCAAATGGGGCGTCGCTCGCCGGATTGTGATTACATGGGTGATTACGCTCCCGATTTCTGCGCTCATAGCTGGTTTTCTGTACCAAGTGTTCAATTTATTTTTCTAACGAAAAACGCGCCTGTTGTTCAACAGGCGCGTTTCGTTTATGCCGCCGGCCGGCTCGCGGAAGAGGAGCGGCCGATCGCCCGGCAAAGCTTTGGAGCGATCAGGCCGGCGACGATCGATAACAAAATGTCCTTTGGCAGCGGGACAAGCATCCAGCCCCATACCATTTCGTACGACAGCCCTTTTGGCGCTTCCGCCCATAATTTGTACGCCATATACATCCAGTTCGTGCCGATGACATAGTTGATGACCATCCCGACAAGCGCGGCGGTGACAAAGCGGACGGTGGGTGCCGGCTGCGGGCCGCGTTCGATGATCCAGCCGGTCACATACGCAGCGGCGATAAAGGAGAGAATAAAGCCAAATGTCGGTTGGAAAATGATTGATAATCCGCCGCTAAGCTTGGAAAACACCGGCGCGCCGGCTAGGCCGACGAACATATACACCGTCATCGCCACCGCGCCGAGCCGCCGCCCTAACACCGCGCCGGCAAGGACGCAGAAAAACGTCTGCAGCGTGATCGGTACGCCGCCGACAACAAGAAACGGCACCCACGATGTAATGTTGGCGCCGATGGCCATCAAGGCGACGAACATCGCGGCAAGCGTCATGTCAAGCGGGCGAAGCGAAGTCCGTTGTTTCATATGTAAACCCCCTTTTTATGTTTGTTAACAAAATCGTACTGAACAACCGCTAGGCTGTCAATCCTTTTTTCCGGGAATGATGGGGTGAGTGGCGGGGGATATTAAGGAAAAGCGCTGCCCGAAAGGTCCACCGCTTCCACCGGGGTTTCCGGTTCTTCCCAAGACGCTAAGCAAAAGCGCTGCCCTAAAAGGCCGGTGAAAAACAGCTGCCACGAGCAACTCAGCGGCATTTCGCCAAACAAAAACGCCGATTTCGCCAAGCTTCTCTAACTGAAAAACAGATGGAATCGCAGTATTTTGTACGACATCACCGCCCCTCTAAGCTGAAAACTGAATCAAAGCCGACAAGGACGAAAGAAGCGAAAGGAGGATGGCGATGGAGCGGTTTATGCCGGATGAGGAACTGAAGCGGGCAAGCAAAATCGGAGCGAACGAAGACATCATCCATACGAGCAAAAACGATGATGGCTACGATTTGCGGACCCCGGCTGAAATCGGGAAGCGGCAGCCGATCGATGAAAACGGCAATGCGTGAAAGAAGAGGCGCGGATGGACGGGATCTTTTTCGTCTACTTTGAAAAACAAGTGCTGCGCTTTTTAGGAGGCTGGTGATTTAATAGTACATACCGCTTCCTAGCATCGTTTCTCAAATAGAAAAACCTTGTATCATCAGTGCTTCTTTTCACACGTTCATCCATTGAGCAGGGGAAACAGCTGTTTTCGACCGCCTTTTAGACTCCAAGGCGGTTAAGCTGACGATGTTGACTTCGTTGGTCTCGATCCTTGTCGGGGCTATCATCGATCAGCGCACGCAATCGAATGCGCCATGGAAACGGAAGAGGCCGGTGAGTTCGCCGAGATATTGGACGGGGATGGGACGACCGCCGTCTTTTTTCGTTGGTGAACGTTGGTACACATCGTTTTGTGCGAAAACGGTTTCTAGTGTGGCAAGACGCCGACGACAGCCCGCTTCCAGCGTCGCGGGTGGAAGCGGTGTTGTCGCATCGGGTGCGGCGCCTTTGAACGGATGGCCGCTCATCGTCCAATGGCGGCCGACGTGATGAGCGCCAAAAGCGGCGTCTTGCCAACCATTTCCCCCGTTTCCCCCGCCGCCGTGCTGGCAAAGGCTATCGGTGTGAAGGTGGAAACACGTTCCAGCGCAAGCCGACAACGAGCTGGCAGCACGGGAACGCGCCGGGCGGCGGCGAGAGCGTCAGGCGGATGCCGTCGGGATTGAAATATACCTCGGTTTGCGAGCGGATGCCAAGCGAACGGATCAGGCGCTTCACTTCATCCGTTTTTCCTTCTTGGGCGGCCGACATGACCGCGGCGGCAAACGAGCGCGATTCGGCCAGTTTTTTCAAAACAGCGGCACCGTCGTTCATCAACGTCTGGGCGGTGGCGGCTGACTGGGAAAAGAGCGTCGGGTCGATCGGGGGGTACGGGCCGGCCGGCAGCCTTGGGAAATAAGCAAACATGGCTGTTTGCGCCTCCTTTCCAACAATGGAATCGATATTACAATATGAGCGGACAGCAAAAAAGGAGCGAAATCACCATTTCGATTTCGCTCCTTCCATTTGTTATAAATAGCGCAGCCATAAATAGCCGTGCGACAAGAGCAAGGCAATGAGCGTGAGCGGGGCCCCGATTTTCAAAAAGTCCATGTACGTAAATCCATGCCCTTCGCGCGAAGCGATGCCGGCGACAATGACGTTGGCTGAGGCGCCGATGAGCGTTCCGTTTCCGCCGAGGCAGGCGCCGAGCGACAAGGCCCACCAAAGCACGTCGATCTGCGGCGAGTCTGGGGATAAGCCCATGCCGACAGCCATATCTTGAATGAGCGGAATCATCGTCGCCACAAACGGGATGTTATCGATCGTCGCTGAAGCGATCCCGGACAGCCAAAGGATGAAATACGAAGCCGTGGAAATGTCGCCGCCGGTGACATCGAGTGCTCTTTCCGCCAATGTCTTGATAAGGCCGATGTCAACAAGTCCGCCGACCAAGACGAACAGACCGGCGAAAAAGAAAATAGTGACCCATTCGATCGAATGAAAGATCTCTTCTATTTCATGCTCTGGCACGGCGATGAGCATGAGCACGATCGCTCCGGCCATGGCGATGACCGCCGCATCGACATGAATGGCCGAATGCAGGATAAAGCCAAGAATCGTCAGCCCGAGCACGGCGACCGATTTGCGCATCAGCTTCGCGTCTTGAATGTAGTCGGCATCGCGAAGCTCCATCAATGTTTGAATTAACGCTGGATCGGTTTGCAGCTGCTTGCGGTAAACGAAGGCGAGCAGCGCGACTGTGACGATGGCGATGACGATGACAATTGGCGTTAAGTTCAATAAAAAAGCGTTGAAATCGAGATGCTTGTTCGCCGAACCGATCATAATGTTCGGCGGGTCGCCGATCAAGGTCGCCGTGCCTCCGATGTTTGACAACAGCACTTCGGAGATTAAGTACGGCACCGGGTTGACGTGAAGCATCCGCGTGATCGAAAACGTCACCGGCACGACGAGCAAGACGGTGGTGACGTTGTCCAAAAACGCCGACAGCAGTCCTGTCAACAGCGAAAGCATCACTAAAATGCGGATCGGGCTGCCCTTGGCCAGCTTGGCCGCTTTAATGGCCATGTATTGAAAAAAACCGGATTTGCTTGTGATGCTTACTAAAATCATCATGCCGATCAACAGCGTGATGGTGCCCCATTCAATATGGTGGGTGAAGGCGTTTTCGGTGTCAACGATGCCGAAAATGACCATGAGCGCGGCGCCGAGCAGAGCGATGACGGCGCGGTTGACCTTTTCGGAAATGATGATGGCGTATGTAGCGAGAAACACGGCAATGGCCAAATAGTATTGAAATTGTGAGACGTCAGCGGCAGAATGGCTCATCATGGTCCCCTCCTTTACGGTGTTGATGATGGCGCGCCGTGGAAGCCGTTGCCGCACGATGGGCATGTCCAGTCGCCGCTCTCGCCGATGGCATCGCGCACATAAAAGGTGAATGAACAGTGCGGGCAGGCGATTTCACGCACTCGATCGATCAGCATTCGCCGCGATGGTTCGGCCGCCGCATCGGTGTCGACGATTTCCACATGGATCGTTTCACGAGATTCATCTTCGGCGATCACTTTCCCCCGTGCGTCTTCTTCTGTGCGCCATCCGCCGCCGAGCACATGCTGCTTGAGCTGGCTGGATGAGGAATGTTCAAGCATGTCCTCGGCGAGTTCCATATATTGCTTTGGCGTCAACTCATCGAAAGGAAGAACCGATGCTTGTCCCTCCCAATAGGCGCGCAGCTGTTCTTCCGTGAAAATGTAGGTGACAATTTGATGAATGATGACATTTTTCATAACATCCGCCTCCTTTTTTTCATCATATCATAGCATCTCGCTGGAAAACAGGGGCGGCGGCTTCGCTTCGCCTAGGGGAACATTCCTGTTTTCGGCGTGAGGGGAGTGGATTCCTCCGTCATCCGCCCCTTTTTCGTCATTTTCTGAAAAAAGAAATAAACAATCGTTCCCTCGTGATATAATAATAGTAAGACAGATCGCAGCTATGCAGGAAAGGAGGGAAGCGACGATGGACATCCCGCAATATTTGTTCCTTGATTTTGAGTTTACGATGCCGGAGACGAAAACGGAGCCAAACGGATTTTGCCCGGAAATCATCGAAGTTGGCCTTGTCGCGGTCGTTGCCGAACAAATTGTGAACCAGTTTTCCGCTTATGTGAAACCGCTCCGTTTTCCGCAGCTGACCGACCGATGCAAATCGTTTCTCAACATCACCCAAGAACAAATCGACAGCGGCATCAGCTTTTATGAACTCGTTACGTTGCTTCGGCAATATGATCGTGAGCGTCCGACGACGGTCGTGACATGGGGAAGTATGGATATGAAAGTGCTTCGGGAAAACTGCCAGTCAGCGCAAGTGGCCTTTCCGTTTACGGGCGAGCACCGCGATTTAGCTTTGGAGTATAAGCGGTTTTTTGGAAACAAAAACCAAACGGCTTTGCGCAAGGCGGTTCAGGAGTACGGCAACGAAGGGATCGGAAACGCGCATTGTGCGCTCGATGACGCTTTTACCGCCTACACGATTTTCCGCCTCATTGAAAACGACAAAAAGTATTTGGTGAAGACAAAGCCGCCTACGCTCGGAGAACGAATCGATTTCACCCAGCTGCGAAAAAAATTTGCCTTGTAGACGATCCGGTTCGGAATGCGTCGCAGCCACGCCCGTCGAAGGAAAGCGCCGCTGCTAGAGACGGTGGCCGCTTGCCGATGAAGCGCTGCTTGGCTGAGAGATGGAAACAACGGGCGGGTTGGCGGCGGCCGGCGGATGTGATAAGCTATGGGGGAGTAAAACGCTTCGGCCTAAACGCGGGCGTCAAGGATGGTGCGGTGCGGCTTGCCTTCGAGCGGAACGATGCCGGCGGCCGAAAGCTCGCGCCTTGGACAGAAGCGGGAAATTCAGGCAGGAAAGGTTGTCTTTGAGATGATATGGCCATCGGTGTTGAATTTGTTTTTGTATTTCCCTGAAGATAAGCGCGAATATATCCCTGCGGCGATTTCGTTTGCCGTCTTTTTCTTGATGGCGGTGTTTACGATGCGGCTGATCATCGTCATTTCGCGGAAACAAGAGAACGAAGCGAAGCGGCTCGAGCGGGAGTTGCTTGGAAAAACGGACGAGCCTGAGCGGACAAAGGACGTATAAATCGCTCCTTCCCCGGCGATACTGGCAGGTAGTAGTTGCCAAGAGTTGGAGGGGATGGAGTGTTGTGCGGAAGACGATGGTTGGCCGCGGCCATGGCGCTCGCCTTGGTTGGCTGCGGAAAAGAGGAAGGCATGAGCCGGAAAGTGGAAATGATCAACGCCGACGGCGATCCGATCGGCACGATCGAGTTGGTCGAGCAGTCTGAAGGGGGGGTGCGCTTGAAGCTTGATTTGCAAGGCCTTCCACCGGGGGAGCACGCCATTCATATTCATGAAAAAGGAAGTTGTCAGCCGCCCGATTTTCAGTCGGCCGGCGGCCATTACAATCCCGATGGAAAAAAACACGGCCTTCTCCACCCGGAAGGTGCGCACGCTGGGGATTTGCCAAACATTATTGTCAAAGACGACGGCACGGTCAACGTTGAATTGACGGCGCCGCATGTGACGCTGAAAAAAGGAGCGAAAGGATCGCTGCTGACGAAAGAGGGGACATCAATTGTCATTCATGCCAAAAAGGATGACGGCATGACCCAACCGGCGGGGGATGCAGGCGGCCGCATCGCCTGTGGGAAAATCAAGTCGTCTTGAACCAAATCGGCGTCTCGAACACCGTTTTGGCTCGGGAAAACAATTTAGGGTGCCGGTGATTTCGTGCAAAACACCGTTGAGTTCGACCTATTTCTCAATTAGAGAAACCTTGCAGAATCGGTTTTCTTTTCTTAATGAAAATGTCGCCGATTGGTGGTGACATCGTTTTTTCACCAGCCTTTTAGAAAAACCGCTGATTCTTTCATCAGTAGGAGAATGAGTGCAAAACAGGACCGATGCAACAAGATTTTTCTAATTGAGGATCTGTTCGAGCCGCTCCCCGTTATGAATATACCGCTGACGTTTCGCTTTATGTATCACAGGCAGCCGCCTGGTGGCTCCCTTTGGTGAACAAAACGTCCGCGGAGGGAGCGGCTTACCCAGACAGACGTCAGCCGGCGTTAGCGGAGCGCAGCCGCCAACCGCCGCAGCCCTTCGTTGAGCGTTGGCCGTGGGCAGGCGACGTTCAAGCGGATGAAGCCGTCTCCTTCCGGGCCGAATTTGCGGCCGAACTCGACGGCGATTTGTCCTTTCTCCAAGAGCCGCCGCTTCAGTTCCGTTTCGGACAGGCCGAGGCGGCGGACATCGATCCAGACAAGATACGTCGCCTCGGGGCGGATTGGGCGCACCGTTGGCAGCTCGGCGGCCAAGTAGGCTGCGGTGGCGTCGATGTTGGCCTGCACATACCGAAGCAGCTCATCGAGCCATGGTCCGCCATGGCGGTAGGCCGCCTCTGCGCCAACCACGGCGAACGTGTTCAACGTAAAAAACCCGTGTCGCTGTTGAACGCGGCGGAACGCCCGGCGCCGCGCCTCATCGGGAATGATCGCCTCGGCCGCCTGCAAGCCGGCAAGATTGAACGTTTTCGTCGGCGCGCGGAACGTGGCGCTCCACGCGGCCAACTCGGGGGAGAGGGAAGCAAACGGCACATGCCGGTGCGGCGGAAACGTCAAATCGGCGTGAATTTCGTCGGAAAGGACGAAGACGCCATGCCGCAAGCACAGCTCCCCGAGCTGCTTGAGTTCTTCGCCAGTCCACGATTTGCCGCCCGGGTTGTGCGGGTGGCAAAGGATGAGCAGTTTTGCTTTCGGCAGCTTCTCTTCCAAGTCATTCCAGTCGATAGCGTAATGCTCTTCCGTCAGACGGAGCGGACTGAAGAGCAGCGTGCGGCCGTGACGGCGGACGAGATCGAACAGCGGTCGGTAGACGGGGGAGAAGACGATCATGCCATCCCCGGGCTCGGAAAAGGCTTCAATGGCGGCGGCGACCGCCGGCACGACGCCGGGGGCAAACGTGAGCCACTCCGGATCGATGCGCCAGCCGTGGCGGCCTTCAAGCCACTCGCACACCGCCTCCCGCAGCGAGTCCGGGACGATCGTGTAACCGAAAATTCCGTGTTCGATGCGCGCCCGCAGCGCGTCTTGCACCGCTTGCGGGGCTGGAAAATCCATATCAGCGACCCACATCGGCCATACTTCGTCATGGCCGAACACCCGCTTCGCGTCATCCCATTTCAACGATTGCGTTCCCCGACGGTCCACGACTTGATCAAATGAAAACATGACATCGTCTCCCTTCTTTTTTTTCGATAAATGGCTTATAATGAGTTATATCATATTTCCAGAAAGAAGGTGGATGGCGGCGCATGGACGGACCACTGCTCAATCAGCGGCTTCTTGAGGCGGTTGGCGCTTGGGATCCGTTTGGCTGCGGAAGCGATGCGTACGAGGTGGAAGCGGTGGATGTGCTTCAAGCCGTATATGACACGGATGACCCTCGCCTGCTCGCGGCCCGCATCCAGTCGATATATGAATTCGCTTTTGACCACACCATTCCTTTTTATGATTGTTTGCAGCTGGCATGGCGGTTGCTCGAGTTGAAACAGGCAGCGTCTTGTTCGCCGCCGGTGTGACGGACCGCTGCCGACAGGACGAGGCCATTCGCCCCGCGGTGGTGGGACAGTTTCATGTGCGTCCCCTCGTTGCCTAGGAGTCCGGTGATTTCGTGTAAAACGCTGCTGGTCCCACCCATTTCTCAATGAGAGAAACTTTGCAGAATCAGCTTTCTTTTTTGAATGAAAATGCCGCCGATTCGTGTGCGGCAGCGGTTTTTCACCGGCCTTCTAGGAGGCTGGTAAAAAACGGTTGCATCTCTTGAACCATGGGGGAACGTGTGAAAGGCGCTCCTGATGCGACAAGGCTTATCCATATTGAGAAACGGGTTTGATCAGCGGCTTGCCCCTTAAATCACCGACATTCTAGGGCGGGCCTGCACCAAGCGGGGCAGATGGTCGATGATGAGAAACGTTTGCGACGGAGGGATTGGACATGACATTGAGTGACAAAGAGCTAGAAATTGTCAAAATATTAGAAAAAGACGCCCGCACGCCGATGGAAGTGTTGGCCAAAATGGTCGAGTTGCCGGTTGAGGAGACGGAAAGGCTCGTCAAAAAGCTGGAAGAAGCAAAAGTGATCGTTCAATATACGGCGCTTGTCGACTGGCGGAAGGCCGACGGTCATGAAGGGGTGACCGCGATGATCGATGTGAAAGTAACCCCGAAGCGCGGCGTCGGTTTTGATGAAGTGGCGGAGCGCATTTACCGGTTTCCGGAAGTGAAATCGGTATACTTGATGTCGGGCGCTTACGATTTGTCCGTGGTCATTGAAGGGCGGTCGATGGCGGAAGTCGCCCATTTTGTGTCTGAGAAGCTGTCAACGCTTGATTCCGTCATTTCGACGACCACCCATTTCATTTTGAAAAAGTATAAGCACGATGGCATTGTCTTTGAGCAAGGAGACCAAGATCGCCGCATCGTGGTGTCGCCATGAAGCCGCAAACACGAAAAACGTATGTGTCGGAGACGGTCGCCCAGTTGAAGCCGTCCGGCATCCGCCGCTTTTTCGACCTCGCTTCGAGTCTGGAGGGCGTCATTTCCCTCGGCGTCGGCGAGCCGGACTTTGTCACGTCCTGGAGCATCCGGGAAGCGAGCATTTTGGCGCTCGAGCAAGGCTATACGTCCTATACAGCGAACGCTGGCCTGCCTGAACTGCGTCAAGAGATCGCCGCCTATTTGCGCCGCAAGTTTCGGGTTGAGTATCGTCCGGAAACGGAAGTGCTCGTGACGGTGGGGGCGAGTCAAGCGCTCGATTTGGCGCTGCGCGCGATCGTGAATCCGGGCGATGAAGTCATCCTCATCGAGCCGAGTTTTGTCGCTTACGAGCCGCTGGTGGTTTTAGCTGGCGGCAAGCCGGTGGCGGTGCGCACATCCGGCGCCGATCGATTTCGGCTTGACCTGACGCAGCTGGAGCAGGCAGTCACCGCCCGGACGAAGGCCGTCATCGTTTGCTCGCCGAACAATCCGACCGGGACGGTGCTCAGCCGCGCCGAGCTTGATGGCTTGGCTCGCCTCGCACAAGCGCATGACTTGTTGGTCATCGCCGATGAAATTTATGCCGAGCTGACATACGAAGGGGAGTATACGAGCATGGCGGCCGTCGCGGGCATGCGTGAGCGGACGATTTTAGTCTCCGGCTTTTCGAAAGGATTCGCGATGACCGGTTGGCGGCTTGGGTTCGCCGCCGCGCCGGAAGAGCTCCTGCAAGCGATGTTGAAAATTCACCAGTATGCGATGATGTGTGCGCCAACAATGGCGCAATATGGGGCGCTGGAGGCGCTTCGCAGCGGGGAGCGGGACGTAGCCGAGATGCGGAATAGCTATCGCCGCCGCCGCAATTATTTCGTCGCCTCGCTCAATGAAATGGGGCTGCCGTGTCACTTGCCGGGCGGAGCGTTTTATGCGTTTCCGTCCATTCAGCCGACCGGGTTGACATCCGAACAATTCGCTGAGCGGTTGTTGTTGGAAGAAAAAGTCGCGGTCGTTCCGGGCAACGTCTTTGGCCAAAGCGGGGAAGGCTATATTCGCTGTTCATACGCTTCATCGCTGGAGCAGCTGCAGGAAGCGTTGAAGCGAATGAAACGGTTTTTGGCCCGCTTGTAGTTGGCGCTGCGCCATCCGTTCATTCGAGATATCGAAAACGGGTGAAAAACGAGGACACTGGCGAAGTCGATCGAGCTGGTGGAGAAGAGAAAGAACGTTTGGTCAAAGTGGTTCCATTGGCGAGAACGGGATTGGTTGATGGGCCCGCAAGATGTTTCAATTTGAGAACCGCGGTTGGCAACGCCATTTTTTCTTCCATCCCTGTTTCGAGGGGAATGCGGCTTGGCCGTCTCAACAGTCTAAACTGTGGGAGTTGGGCTACACCTTGTCTCATCGGGCTATACGTACCTAGCCGACGCCCCGTCACACGAATATTTTGTCTTTTTTGAGGGGGAGACTGCCTTTTGGGTCAGCCCCCTCTTCCGTTGCTGTATAGACGTGCTGACTGCTTCTGCGGCGCGATAGGTTGTGCTTATCTCCAAGGCAGATAGCCTTTTGGGTCAGCCCGATTCGGGGGAGGAGGTCTGTGCTTCGGCAAGCTTCTTTTTTTCTGGCCCTGTCTTCCGTTTTTTGCCCCTTTGTCTGCTTGCGAAGGTCGGCAGTCTTCGGTCGTCCCTTTGGTCGCGTTAGTTTCGCCCCGTCTCGGTTGGGTTTGGCAGTTTGGTTATGTTATAATACAGAAACGATGACATTTAACCAATAGGAGTGTTTCGCTTGTCAACGATAAAACGAGGAGCGATCGTGAAAGGGAAGGTGACGGGCATTCAGCCGTACGGCGCGTTCGTCCAGCTCGAGGGCGGCACGCAAGGGCTGATCCATATTTCGGAGATTTCGCATCAATTTGTCAAAGATGTGCGCGATTATGTCAGTGTTGGTGATGAAGTGACCGTCAAAGTGCTCGATGTCGATGGGAAGACGGGACGGGCGAGCCTGTCGTTAAAGGCGCTCGAACCGAATCGAGAGAAGACAAAGCGCCATGTGCGCATCAAAATGCCGCTCGGTTCGGGGTTTCGCCCGTTGAAGGAAAAGCTGCGCGAGTGGATTGAACAGTCCAAACGAGAAGAAGGGCCGAAACCGTAAAGTGGGTGCCGCCGTTTCGGCCGCGCGTTCTCCCGCGGTCAAAGGGAGGCTTGCCTCGCCAAGCCGCGCGCCTTGCTCGGTTGAACAGGCGCGGCGCTTGCGCGTGGGGTGGCCAAAAGAAAAAGACACCCACCGCCAAGCGGTGAGCGTCCCCAACGGTTTTTTATGTGCGCGTCGTTTTTGGCTCGGTGCGCCCGAGCTCTTCGGCTGGCTTGAACAGCAGCGCCAAATTGATCAGCCCGGCGATGCCGACCAGACTGTAAATGATGCGCGACCAAACCGAGTTCTGGCCGCCGAAAATCGCGGCGACAAGGTCAAATTGGAAAAAGCCGATTAGTCCCCAGTTAATCGCGCCAATAATCGTCAACAATAGCGCAATGCGCTGCAAAGCTCCCATGTTTGTCTGCCTCCTTTGGAAACGTATTGGATTCCATCCATTCACTAATAGCATGAATCGAAGCGGCGAAAAATATGCACGGCGGCCTGCGCAGGCAAATAGCTTTACAAAGGATGAGAGATGCCGCCATAATGGAGGCAAAAGGAGGACGATACATATGCAAAATTTTATCTTCCACAATCCGACGAAACTCATTTTCGGAAAAGGGCAACTCGAACGGCTCAAAGAAGAGGTGCCGCGCTATGGCCGAAAAGTGCTGCTTGTCTATGGCGGCGGCAGCATCAAACGAAACGGATTGTATGAGGAAGTCATGAAGATGTTGGGAGAGATTGGCGCTGACGTCGTTGAACTGCCGGGGGTGGAGCCAAACCCGCGCGTTTCGACTGTCAGAAAAGGGGTGGACATTTGTCGCCGAGAAGGGATTGAGTTTTTGCTCGCCGTTGGCGGCGGCAGCGTCATCGATTGCACAAAAGCGATTGCCGCCGGCGCGAAATTTGCTGGCGATCCGTGGGACTTTATCACGAAAAAAGCGGCGGTCACCGGCGCCCTGCCGTTTGGCACCGTGCTTACGCTGGCGGCGACCGGTTCGGAGATGAATTCCGGCTCAGTGATCACGAACTGGGAGACGAAAGAAAAATACGGCTGGGGCAGCCCGTTTACGTTCCCGCAATTTTCCATTTTGGATCCGACATATACGATAACCGTTCCGAAAGACCATACGGTGTACGGCATCGTCGATATGATGTCGCACGTGTTTGAGCAATATTTCCACCATACGCCAAACACGCCGCTTCAAGACCGGATGTGCGAAGCGGTGTTGAAAACCGTGATTGAAACGGCGCCGAAGCTGATCGACGATTTGGAAAACTACGAGCTGCGCGAAACGATCATGTACGGGGGCACGATCGCCTTAAACGGCTTCTTGCAAATGGGCGTGCGCGGCGACTGGGCGACGCATAACATTGAACACGCGGTTTCGGCGGTGTACGACATTCCGCATGCTGGGGGGTTGGCGATTTTGTTCCCGAATTGGATGAAGCATGTGCTCGATGAAAACGTCAGCCGTTTTGCCCAGCTCGCGGTGCGCGTCTTTGATGTCGATCCGGCCGGCAAAACGGAACGCGATGTGGCGCTTGAAGGCATCGAGTGGCTGCGCGCGTTCTGGTCGAGCCTTGGGGCGCCGTCGCGATTGGCGGATTACGGCATCAATGATGAGAATGTGGAGCTCATGGCCGATAAAGCGATGGCGTTTGGCGAATTCGGCCGTTTCAAAACGTTGAACCGCGATGATGTGCTCGCGATTTTGCGCGCCTCCCTGTAACGGGGCGCCGCGGTCGTAGGTTGATGGATCAAGGCGCCGGCTTGGCGGTGGCACCCGTCTCGAGCCGGCGTTTTTCACATGGGCCGAGCCGGCTGCTCGGGCGCGAGAGGAGCGCCCCAACGCGGGATGATGGCGGGATGGGAGTTAGCGCGCCTGAAGGACACCGGCGCGGCGAAAATTGTCAAAGCTGAATCCGTTTCCAAGGAGGAGCGCCGCTTGATTTCCCTTGTCCGTTCGGCTAAAGTGAAAGAAGGCAATGAACATTGAAGGGGAGGCGGGAATGGATGACCCATATTCGGTTTGATTATTCCAAAGCGCTTGCCTTTTTTGGCGAACACGAACTGACTTACTTGCGCGATGCCGTGAAAGTCGCGCACCATTCGCTCCATGAAAAAACCGGCGTTGGGAGCGACTTTTTAGGGTGGCTTGACTGGCCGGTCGACTATGACAAAGACGAATTCGCCCGCATCAAACAAGCGGCGAAAACCATTCAATCGGACTCCGATGTCCTGCTTGTCATCGGCATCGGCGGCTCGTACCTTGGCGCGCGCGCCGCGGTCGAGATGCTGCACCATTCGTTTTACAACGCTTTGCCGAAAGAGAAGCGGCAAACGCCGCAAATCATTTTTGTCGGCAACAACATCAGCTCGACGTATATGAAGGACGTCATCGATTTTCTCGACGGAAAAGATTTCTCGCTCAACGTCATTTCCAAATCGGGGACGACGACGGAGCCGGCGATCGCCTTCCGTATTTTCCGCAAGCTGCTTGAGGACAAATACGGCAAAGAGGAAGCGCGCCGCCGCATTTACGCCACGACCGACAGCAAGCGCGGGGCGCTGCGGACGCTGGCCGATGAGGAAGGATATGAAACGTTTGTCATTCCGGACGACATCGGCGGCCGCTATTCCGTGTTGACGGCGGTTGGGCTGCTGCCGATTGCCGCAAGCGGCGCGGACATCGACGCCATGATGGAAGGCGCGGCCAAAGCGCGCGACGATTTCAGCTCCTCGGAGCTGGAGGAAAACGCCGCTTACCAATACGCGGCCATCCGCAACATTTTGTACAACAAAGGGAAAACGATCGAGCTGCTCGTCAACTATGAACCGGCGTTGCACTATTTCGCCGAATGGTGGAAGCAGCTGTTTGGCGAAAGCGAAGGGAAAGACCAAAAAGGCATTTATCCGGCTTCCGCTGATTTCTCGACCGATTTGCATTCGCTCGGCCAATACATTCAAGAAGGTCGGCGCGACTTGTTTGAAACGGTGTTGAAACTCGAGGAGCCGCGCCATGAGCTGATCATTGAGGCCGAAGAAAACGACCTCGACGGGCTGAACTATTTGACCGGAAAAACGGTTGATTTCGTGAACACGAAAGCGTTCGAAGGGACATTGCTCGCCCATACGGACGGCGGTGTGCCGAACTTGGTCATCACCTTGCCGAAACTCGATGAATACACGTTTGGCTACCTCGTCTACTTCTTTGAAAAAGCGTGCGCCATGAGCGGCTATTTGCTTGGCGTCAACCCGTTTGACCAGCCGGGTGTCGAAGCGTACAAAAAGAACATGTTCGCCCTTTTGGGCAAGCCGGGCTATGAGCAGCTGAAGGAAGAGTTGGAAAAACGGTTGAAATAACAGTACTTTTGAGTAAAACACTGACTGAAAATCATTCTTTTCTCGGAGTGCAAAAATAGCTTTTGACCACATTTTGACCACATTTTTCAAAAGCTGTTGGACATGTACTCCGAGAATTTTTTTTCTAGAAGGTTGGTGAAAAACCACTGTTTGCCTTGATGAATGATTGAAGTGTAAACATCAGGGCTGATGGAACAAGTTTTTTCTACTTGAGAAACGATTGGGAAAAGCGGTTGAGCAAGTAAATCACCGGCCTTCTAGAGGACTGGTGAAAAACGGTTGTTTCTTTATAAGCAATGGGGGAGCGTTTGAAAGACCATCCTGATGCGACAAAGCTTTTCTACTTGGTTTTCATCCTGACCATCGAACCACGCTCAGCCATTTTTTCACGAAAAGCCCTTGGGATGAAGAAACGTTGCTTCGCAAACTTCAGCCATGGATCCTTCATCGCATCCAGCGAATCGCCAAACGGACGAATCAACCACTGTTCCTTCGATGGATGATACGATTGGCCAAAAAACGAAGCCTTCGTCACGGGCTGCCCGCGCCATTCAAGGGTGTGATTGGCACTACTCGCCCAAAGATCCTCCATCCGTCTGGGGCATTCGCTGTTGCCTAAGGGATCCCCTGTTTGTCTCTCAGGACATAGAAATGAATGGAATGAAAAATGCTCATCTTCATCTATAGTAAAGACAAAAAATTCCGGTATTATATCCTTAGGCAAAAATCGGACGTTTTTCATGCGATGAAAACGTTTTTCGCAAAGAAAAAAGCATACAGCTAGTTTGACCCTCTTCTCTGGCAAAGGGGGTTTTTCTTTTGGCGGCGGGAGGGCGATGGCCTCCCGCCAAACGATTATTGTCGTTGCAACGTGGCGACCATGGCAAGGACAGCGCCGAGCGCATCTTCGCCATCAGGAGCATGGACCGTAAGCAGCAGTGGCGCTGGCTGAGCGCTGGCGATGACGTGGACGGTGACGCCATCGGCTTGGGCGGTGTACCAAACGGCGTCTTGAAACGGGGCAGGGAGCTGCGCGGCTTGTCGGCGCGCGGCGCTGCTGTTGACCGCTTGGGCGTGTTCCTTGGCCAATTGTTCGTAGTCGATCTCCTTGTCATGAAGGAGACGGATGCGGGCGAATGTCTTGCCATGAAGGAGAACGTCGGCGTTTGGTTCCTCTGCATCAAGCGTCCAGCCGTCCAGAACGTAGAGCGAGAAATGCTGGTTGTCGCTGACGGTCAACGTGGCTGTTCCGGTGACGATTTGCTTCCCTTTTTGGTAGGAAAGGGAAGTGGTTGACCGGGAAGATGCCGGTTCCTTCCCTGCCGTTTTGTCTTGTCCATTCCCGGTTGAGTGCTGCCCGCTAGCAGCGGTGGAGTTTTGGTTCGCAGGCTCTGTTGCTTGCGGATGAGTGCGGTGTTCGCCGGAACTTGCCGTTTGTTTGGCTTTTGCCTCGGCTTTGTCGGGCGGCGAGGAGTCCGCACCGCAGCCGGCAAGCAAGATAGCGGCGGCAACGATGGAAATGAGCGATTGCCAATATCGAAACATCTTGATTCCTCCTTGCTTTCCATATACCATTCATTATAGCAGTTGAAACAGCGGAAACAAACGGGTTCAATTCCTTATTTTTTATGGTGGTTTGTCTTCTGTTTCTCTTTGGCGCTGAGAGCGACATGGGCTCCTCCCCAAATGATCGCGACAAGCAAGACAAGCATGGCCAATCCATTGAGCATTGGCGTTCCACCTCCTGTATACTGAATGGCGAGACCAGCATAATAGATGAAACGCGTTTCAAGTCAAGCTGTTTTTCGGAAGGAGTGGAATTGTGGCGAACATCCGCGATTTAGCGAAAGAAGCGGGCGTGTCGGTGGCTACGGTATCGAGGGTGTTAAACGGGTATCCGTACGTGAGCGAGGAAAAGCGGAAAGCGGTTTGGGAAGCGGTCGAGAAGCTGAACTATACGAAAAACATTCAGGCTGTCCATTTGGCGAAAGGAAAGACGAGAATCGTTGGTGTGATGCTTCCGTACATTCATCATCCTTATTTTTCGGCGGTCATTGAAGGAATTTCCAAGGAGGCGCTTCGCTGCGGTTATCAGCTGCTTTTGTTCCAAACAAACTACGAGGTAAAGAGGGAGTTAGAAGCGTTAGAGCGGCTGCGGATGAAGCAAATGGACGGACTGATCGTCTGTTCTCACGAGGCCGACTGGGAGGTGTTTGCCGTTTACCGCGAAGACGGTCCGATCGTTTTATGTGAACGAGCCGTCGGACACGATTTTTTCACGGTGTATATCGATCATTACCAGGCGTTTGCGCAGGCGCTTCGCTATTTGTTGGACAAGGGGCACCGGCGGATCGGCTATTGCATCGGAAGAACGACGGGACCGAACAGCCAAGCGCGGGCAGCGGCGTATCGGGATGTGCTGGGCAGCGTCGGCGTGATTCCGCAACCGCAGTGGATTTTTGACGGCTGTCTATTTCTTGAAGATGGCAAGCGTGTGATTGAGCGGTGGATGGACATGAAAGAACGGCCGAGCGCCCTGCTTGTGACGAGCGACCAAGTGGCGGCGGGCATCGTGCTGCATGCGCAGCGCGTCGGTGTGCACATTCCCGAGGAGCTGGCTGTCATTGGATTTGATAACGATCCGTTGGCCGAAATGCTCGGCATGACGACCGTGGCGCTTCCCCACTTTGCGCTTGGGGAAAAAGCGTTTCGCCTTCTCCATCATTGGCTTGAAACAGGAAATGTGCCGCGAACGCAAGAAGAGTTGCCGGCGCGGCTGATTGTGCGAATGACGGGCTGAGCTACGTCCGTTTCAGCTGATAGCGGTTGACGGGGCGGCCGACGCCGCCATACTGCACATCGAGCATAACGTTTCCGCTTTTTTCGAGATACTCCAAATAGCGGCGGGCGGTGACGCGGGCGATGCCGACTCCCTCGGCCACTTCTTCAGCGGAGACGGGGAAGCGGTGCTGGCGCAAATAAGCGATCACTTTTTCCAATGTCACTTCGTTTAATCCTTTCGGAAGTTCTGCCGTTGAGACGGCCGGCTGCTTTGGTGTTTGCCGCAGCGCATCAAGCTCCGCTTGGGTGAGCGACTCTTTTTCCGCTAATGATTGACGGAAGGCGCGGTAATTTTCTAACGCCTGTTTGAGCCGCTCGAATTTGAACGGTTTGACAATATAGTCAAAGGCGCCGTTTTGCAGGATGCGGCGCACCGTTTCGATGTCGCTGGCCGCAGTGATGGCGATCAGATCGACTGCATAGCCTTGAGCCCGGATTTGTTTTACGGTTTCAAGGCCATCCAACTGCGGCATATAAATATCGATCATGGCGATATCAGGTTGAAGTTCACGGATGAGGCGAAGCCCTTCCTCCCCGTTTCCGGCGAGGCCGACAACGGTGAACCCGTCCACTTGTTCGATCATTTGCCGGTTGACTTCTTGCACCATAGGGTCGTCTTCGATCAACAACACGCGGTACATCGCTTTTTCCTCCTTTGTTTTGTGCAGGTCACGTACGGCGGTCACCCATGCATCAAGCCGGTGCCATCTCAAAGGTCATCGTGAAAACGGTGCCTTCGCCCTGCGCTGATTGGACATCGATCTGTCCGTTTCCTTTCTCGACAATTTGTTTTACCAAGTAGAGACCGATGCCGCGACCGTTCTTGCCTTTTGTTGAAAAGCCTTCGTCAAAAATGCGGTCGATATGCTCGCTTGCGATGCCTTGGCCGTTATCTTCAACCGAAAGCGAACAAATTTCGTCGTTTTGTTCGATGCTGATGTAGATTTCTTTCTCCCGGCCGGTGACTCCTTGGAACGCGTCGAAGGCGTTTTCAATTAAATTGCCAAGAAGAACGACAAAATCATGGTGATCAAGGTGCGGCGGGAGGCGGTGCAGCCGGCTGTGCCGATCGATCGTCACCCGAATGCCGAGCTCCTTGCCGCGGCGGATTTTGCTTAACAATAGCCCGGAAATGCTTTCATCCTTAATGTTGCGGCTTAAAAACTGCGTGAGTTCCGCTTGCTCTTCGGTCGCTTGAAAGACGTATTCGAGCGCCTTTTCAATATGGCCGAGCTGGATCAGGCCGGCAATCGTATGGAGCTTGTTCATGTATTCATGGTTTTGCACGCGCAAGGCGTGGACGAACGCTTTGACCCCCGTCAGTTCTTCAGCGAGCCGTTTCACTTCGGTGCGGTCTTGGAAAATGGCGATGGCGCCAACCGTCTTCCCGTTGACTTTGATGGGGATGCGATTGCTCCAAATCGTTAAGTTGCCGAGCTGCAGTTCTTTGTTGTAAATCGGTTTGTTCACTTCCAAGATTTCCGGAAGGTACGTATCCGGAATGACGGAACGAATTGGCCGCCCGATCACGTTCCCTTCGACGCCCAGCATTTGCTTCGCCCGGTCATTAAAAATGGTGATGTTTTCATTGCTGTCGATGGCGATGACGCCTTCGTGCATGGCGTTAAACGCTTCCGTCCGCTCCACGAGCAGCTTGGCGATTTCATGCGGCTCAAGCTCAAACATTTGGCGCTTGATGTGGGAGGCGAGCAGCCAAGCTCCGCTCCCGCCGGCGGCGAGCGACAGAACGACCGCCATGGCGATTTCTTCTTTTAACGTATCGATCGCTTCCCAAAACGTCGGCAATCGGTAAGCGGCGATGGTGACGCCAATTTGTTCATGATCGCGATTCATGATGGGGACGAAGGCGCGCACCACTGTCCCGATTTCTCCGCGCGCTTTTGATGTGTACGTATGCTCCGCGAACGCCGGCCCTTCATCGGCTCCGCGGGAGACGGTGCCAATCATGGCCGGAAGCGGATGGGAAAGGCGGATTTTGTTCATGTCAAGCACAACAATATAATCGGCGTTATGAACGACCCTTACCCGCTCGACGATGGGATTCACGAGCGCCCGGCTTTGCTTGGACCCAACGATGTGCTGCCTCACTTCCGGCAATTCAGACACCGTGCGCGCCGTCAATAAGGCGCGCTGCCGCAATTCGTCTTCTTTCGTCTGGAAAAAATCGCCGATAATGAACAACCCGCTTAGCGACATTGAAAAAGTGACAATGACAAAAATGAAAATGGTAATCTTCCAACGAATCGGCAGCCGGTTCATAGCATGGCCCTCTTTCTCGGACAAACGTGGATGATGATTTATATGAATGGGCGTAAAACCCCTACGCCTTTAGGCTAGGGGATGTAAGCCTTAACCACCTTGTGTTTGAATGTACTTTTGGATAATCTCTTTGCTAACATTTCCAATGCTACATGCGAAGTAACCGTCACTCCAAAAAGTGTGTTCCTTCCAAAAATGTCGAGACAGATATTCACTGTGTTTTTTCCATATCCGATAAGTTGGGAGTTGTTTGAATCACCTAACGATTTCAAGAACGCTCCATTTTGGAGAGTAACGAATTAAGATGTGGATATGGTCTTTGTCTATCTCTTGTTCAATCATTTGCCAACCATAACGATTAGATATCGATTCGATTTCAGTTTTCATATCATTACCAACTTTTAATAATAACTTTTTTCGATACTTACAAACAAATATCAAATGACACAAAAGTAAATGCTTACTGTGGTTTTCAGAAATGGATTCCATTACTTATCCAAACCTTTGCGGATAAGTTCATAAACTGCACCTGCAAAAGTTGAGATATTATGTTTTTTTCTGTATTCTTCGATTCGTACTACTAAATCGACAGGGAATTTAATTAATTTTGGTATACGTTCCATTTTACAATCCTCCTCAGTATATACCATTGACATATATTTCAATTAAGTATATACTTTTAGTATATATTAAAGGAGGTGAAAAATCAATGATTGTAAATAAAGCATATAAGTTTCGACTCTATCCAAACAAAGAACAGCAAATAGTAATTAATAAAACATTTGGTTGTTCCCGATTTGTGTTATTTTTTAGTAAAATGGGATAACACTTACAAAGAAACAGGAAAAGGTCTAACTTATAATTCTTGTTCTGCTCAGTTAACACAATTAAAAAAAGAATTAACTTGGCTAAAAGAAGTAGATAGTATTGCGATTCAATCGTCATTAAAAAATCTTGCTGACGCTTATTCTCGTTTCTTCAAGAAACAAAGTGATAGACCACGTTTTAAGTCTAAAAAAATAAAGTGCAATCCTATACAACCAAATATACTAATGGCAATATTGCTATTAATGGTAATCAAATCAAACTACCAAAACTTGGATGGGTTCGTTTTGCTAAAAGTCGAGAAGTTGAAGGTCGCATTTTAAATGTAACCATTAGACGAAATCCAAGTGGTAAATACTTTGTATCTATTTTAGTTGAAACAGAAGTTCGAGAATTACCTAAAACCAATTCTGCCGTTGGCATTGATGTAGGATTAAAGGATTTCGCTATTTTGTCTGATGGAACAACTTATGCAAATCCTAAATTCTTCCGTAAATTAGAAGAAAAATTAGCAAAAGCACAACGAATTCTTTCTAGACGTACAAAAGGTGGCTCTAATTGGAACAAGCAACGTATTAAAGTTGCACGACTACACGAGAAAATCACAAATGCAAGAAATGATTACTTACACAAAATCACTACCGAGATCGTCAAAAACCACGACATCATCGGTAAGGAACAACGATCGAAAAAAAGGAAATGGTGTTGAGCATGAAGCGAAAATGGAAGTGGTGGAGCCTGTTTTTCCTTCTCCTTGTCGTTCTTGTCGGCTGGGTTGTCAGCCGCCAGGCCGTAAAGGAGCAAGTCGTGTATGACGATGAGCAAAAAGGGCTTGAAAAGCAAATTATCGTTTATTTCAGCCACGTGGTTGCTGAAAATACGCCGAAAGGGCTGGCGGCGCAAAAGTTTGCCGAGCTTGTTGAGCAAAAGACAAACGGCCGCGTCAAAGTGGAGGTGTTCGCGAACGGTTCGCTTTATTCGGATGGAGAAGAGCTGGACGCCTTATTGCGCGGCGATGTGCAAATGATTGCTCCGTCGTTTTCGAAAGTGACGGAGCTCATCCCGGAATGGCAAGTGCTTGATTTGCCGTTTTTGTTCCGCGATGATGACCATGTGCGCCGCGTCTTGACCGGCGAGGTGGGAGAGGAATTGCTGCGATTGCTCGAGACAAAGGGGATCAAAGGGCTGGCGTTTTGGAGCAACGGATTCAAGCAAATGATGAGTACGGCACGCCCGCTCATCAAGCCCGATGACTTTCGCGGGCTGCGCTTTCGCATTATGCCGAGCGAAGTGATCGAGAAGCAGTTTCGCTTGCTTGGCGGCGAACCGGTCGCTGTTTCGTTTGATCACGTGTACCGGGCGTTGGAGCAACATGAGTTTGACGGGCAAGAAAACACCATTTCCAATTTATATTCGAAGGGGTTCTATAAGTTTCAGCCATATCTCACCATTAGCAATCATGGCTATCTCGGCTATGTGGTGATGGTGAACGAGTCATTTTGGGATCATTTGCCTGCGGACATTCAGCGAAACATCATGGAAGCGATGCGGGAAGCGACCGAATGGAACTGGCAAAAGGCAAAAGAGCAAAACGAGAAGGAGCTCGCCCAGCTGCGAAGACGCCAAGATGTTCATGTCTACTGGTTGACGGCACAAGAAAAAGAGGAATGGGAGAAGAAATTTTCCCCGCTGTACGAGGCGTATACACGACAGTTTGGCTCGCGGTGGCTCGATGACATTCGCGAGCCGAAATAAGGCTTGGCCGATGATGCTTTTTTCGAAGGCTGATGGCGGGAGAGGAAATTCTGTGCTCCAACAGGGGGTGTCCCGAGGATCGGGGCACCCTCGCTTATCGCTTATCCATCAGCACCGGCCGCTTCCCTGTCACGGGATAGGTTGTGTCTTTCTTGGGGGGATCGCCTTTTGGGCCAGCTCCTCGCTTATCCATCAGCACTGGCCGCTTCTCTGCCACACCTAAGGGAGGGATCCTCTCTCTGCTCTATCTACGCGCTGGCGGCTGCTGTCACACCGTATGCTGTGCCGGCTTTTGCAGATAGGCAAACTTTCCGGTCGACCCGTGAAACCTCACATCTTGTCAATCGAGCGAACTGGTTTTTCGCCAGCTTTTTGCGCTTCAAGACCAAAATGACCAAAACGACCATTATCACCATAATATTTTGATTTCCCTGACTTTTCTTTATCATAGTGTTGAAAACGTTATCAAAAAAGGGGAAGGGGCGAGGGGAATGCGGGGCAAACTGAAAAATTTGACCGTGCAAGTCATTCTTGGCATTGTTTTCGGGATTATTGTCGGATTTTTATTTCCAGAGTTCGGAACGAAATTAAAAGTGCTGGCCGATGGCTTTATTAAGCTGATCAAAATGGTGATTACCCCGATCATTTTCTTTACCGTTGTCATCGGAATCGGCAATATGGGCGACTTGAAAAAGGTGGGCCGCATCGGCGGCAAGGCGCTCATTTATTTTGAAATTGTCACCACGTTTGCGTTGGCGATTGGGATTGTGGTCGTCAATCTTATCAAGCCAGGGGTTGGGTTTAACACTGACGCGGTAAAAGGCGGCGACATTTCCCAATATACGAAGCAAGCGGAAGAGACGAGCCACGGGTTTGTCGATTTCGTGCTCAGCATCATCCCGGACAACGTCGTTGCCGCAATGGCGAGCGGCCAATTGCTCCCGGTGCTGTTTTTCGCCGTCCTGTTTGGGTTGGCAGCGGCCGGTTTAGGGGAAAAAGCGAAACCGGTGCTTTCACTCTTTGAACGAATCGCTGACATTTTCTTTGGTGTGGTCAACCTAGTGATGAAAGTGTCGCCGATCGCAGCGTTCGGCGCCATGGCGTACACGATCGGCACGTTCGGCCTCGGTTCGCTCGTGTCGCTCGGCAAACTGATGGGGTCTGTTTACATTACGATGGCGCTCTTTATTTTCGTCGTGCTCGGCGGGATTGCCAAGCTTTACGGATTTAACATCTTCAAGTTCCTTGCTTATATCAAAGAAGAGCTGCTGCTTGTCCTTGGCACTTCTTCGTCTGAATCGGCGCTACCGCGGCTGATGGAACGCCTTGAAAAATACGGCTGCTCGAAGTCGGTCGTTGGTCTTGTCGTTCCAACCGGATATTCGTTTAACTTGGATGGCACATCGATTTATTTGTCGATGGCGGCCATTTTCATCGCCCAAGCTTATGGCATTGATTTGAGCATTTGGCAAGAATTAACCTTGCTCGGTGTACTGATGCTTACTTCGAAAGGGGCAGCTGGAGTTACGGGGTCCGGATTTATCACGTTGGCAGCGACTTTGGCTGCGTTTCCGATGATTCCAGTTGAAGGCATCGCCTTGCTGCTTGGGGTCGACCGCTTCATGTCGGAAGCGCGGGCGATTACGAACATTATTGGCAACGCTGTAGCTACGGTCGTTGTGTCGAAAATGGAAAATGAATTTCACCCGAATCGGAATGAAGCCGAGTCTGCCCGTATGACCGCCGTCCAATAAGCGGGGCAGTAGCCAAAGGAAAAAATGTCACGCATCCCATCCCGGGGCGCCTTGGAAGACTGGTGAAAAAAACCGCTCATTCCCTTCCAATAGGGGAACGCGGGAAAAGCAGAACTGATCAAACAACGTTTTTCTCGTATTGCCAAGCGGTATTTACGATTAAATCACTAGCCTCTCCGACCGATGCTCAAAACGAGCGTTCCCCCCGTCCGCCAAAGGCGGGGAAGGGGCAGCAAGGAGCTGGGCTCGTTTGGAGAGGGGAAGATGGGCGCTTTCTTGCCGCAAATGAACCGAGCGCGGCAGGGAAGCGTTTTTTGGGAAACGAGCGGCCGAGCTCCGGTTCCTTTTGATGGTGAAGAATGAAATAAGGTGAAGCGGAAACTGTAATAGGGAGCGAGGGAGCGCGTCCTCGCTTTTTTGGCGGCAGCGGATCAGGGATGTTTGGGTGCATATATTTTGCGTTTTCTTCACCGTTTTTCCATAATAAAACTATACCGATGTTGGAGGGGGAAGCGACGTGAACCATTTGCAAGATTGCGCGGTATTACATAACGGCGTGCGCATGCCGTGGGTTGGCCTTGGCGTCTACAAAGTCAAAGAGGGCGAGGAAGTGAAACGCGCGGTGCGCACCGCGTTGGAAATGGGCTATCGCCATATTGACACGGCTGCTTTTTACGAAAACGAAGAAGGGGTCGGGCAAGCGATCCGCGAATCCGGCATCCCACGTGAGCAAGTGTTTGTGACGACGAAAGTATGGAACACCGACCAAGGGTACGAAACGACGCTAAAGGCGTTTGACAAAAGCTTGAAAAAGCTCGGTTTCGATTATGTGGATTTGTATTTGGTCCATTGGCCGGTGAAAGGGAAATACAAAGAGACGTACAAGGCGCTTGAAAAGCTATATAAAGACGGGTATGTGCGCGCCATTGGCGTCAGCAATTTTCAAATCCATCATTTGCAAGATGTGTTGGCTGATTGCGAAATCAAGCCGATGGTCAACCAAGTCGAGTACCATCCGCGCCTGACGCAAAAAGAGCTGCACGCGTTTTGCCGGGAAAACGGCATCCAGCTTGAAGCATGGTCGCCGCTCATGCGCGGGGAAATTTTAAACGAACCGACGATCGTGGAGATTGGGAAGAAATACGGGAAAACGCCGGCACAAGTCGTGCTGCGCTGGGATTTGCAAAACGGCGTTGTCACGATTCCGAAATCGGTGACGCCGGCACGCATAAAGGAAAACGCAGATCTCTTCGATTTCTCATTGACCGATGAGGAAATGAAACGAATCGATGCATTGAACGCGAACAAGCGGATTGGCCCTGACCCGGACAATTTCAATTTTTGACGAAACGATCGTCTAAACAGCGCCCACGCCGGCGCTGTTTTTTTGGTGAGGAACGAAACCAAAGCGGCATGTTTGACGTATGAATTGATGAACAAGTACAATAAATAATAGTATACACATTTGATCATCATTGAAAAAACGGAGGGGCTGCGATGCTATTCCATCCGATGGATATTTTCATTTTTATCGCTTTCTTGATCTCGCTTTGGGCGCAGTGGAAAGTGTCGAGCAACTTCAATGCTTGGTCCGAAGTCCCGGCCTCATCGGGGTTGACAGGGGCAGAAGTGGCGCGCCTGATTTTAGACCGTCACGGCTTGCACCATGTGCCGGTGGAGGTCGTGCCGGGGCGGCTTTCCGACCATTACGATCCGATCTCTCGCACCGTCCGTCTCTCGGAACCGGTGTTTTACGGGCGATCGATCGCTTCCATTTCGGTGGCCGCCCATGAAGTCGGGCATGCCGTTCAGCATCAGCAAGGGTACGCGGCGCTTGTTCTCCGCCACCGGATGTTTCCCGTTGTGAACTTGGCTTCCGGCGTGGCTCCGTTTTTGCTGCTCGTTGGGTTTTTGCTCCATCAATTTTCATTGATCGGTCTCGGCATTTTGTTCTTCTCGCTGGCGGTGGCGTTCCAAGTTATTACGCTGCCGGTCGAGTTTAATGCGAGCGCGCGGGCGAAACGGTTTATGCTCGCTGAAGGGATCATCGCTCCAAACGAAACGCGCGGCGTGAACAAAGTGCTCGGCGCGGCGGCGTTGACGTATGTGGCGGCAACGCTGATCTCGGTATTTGAGCTGTTGAAGTATGTGCTGATTTTTGCCCAAGGGAGCAATAATGAAGAGTCGTAAGTGATGGGCCGCCTGTTGTTGGCGGCCTAACGTGGCATCAGTGTGCTGTAGAAACTTTACTGTGCAGGAGGTGTAATCTGGGCGCTTCATCCGCGCTCGGAGACGAATTGGACATAGCCAGTTTGCTGTTGGTGGCATTGCTGATCGCTTGCACCGCCTTTTTTGTCGCTTCCGAATTCGCGATTGTCAAAGTGCGCAGTTCGCGCATTGATCAGTTGGTCAATGAAGGGAACAAACGGGCGGTTGCGGCGAAAAAGGTGATTTCGAACTTGGACGGCTATTTATCGGCGAACCAGCTGGGCATTACCCTTACTTCACTTGGCCTTGGCTGGTTGGGGGAGCCGACGGTGGCGCGGATGTTGCTGCCGCTGTTTGAACGCCTCCACTTATCGGAATCTGTATCGCATTTTTTAGCATTCATCATTTCCTTTTCGCTCATCACCTTTTTGCATGTCGTCGTTGGCGAATTGGCGCCGAAAACGTTCGCCATTCACAAAGCGGAAGCGATTACGCTGTTTACCGCTAAGCCGCTCATCTGGTTTTATAACATCATGTATCCGTTCATTTGGACGCTCAATCATTCGGCGCGGCTGGTGACGCGTCTGTTCGGCCTCAAGCCGGTGGCGGAGCATGAACTGGCCCACTCGGAAGAGGAGCTGCGTCTCATTTTGTCGGAAAGCTACAAAAGCGGGGAGATCAATCAGTCGGAGTACCGCTACGTCAGCAACATTTTCCGCTTTGATGACCGCGTGGCGAAAGAAATCATGGTGCCGCGCAAGGAAATTGTCGCATTAGATCTTAACAAAAGCGTCAAGGAAAACTTGGAGATCATCCGCGAGGAAAAATATACGCGTTATCCCGTCATTGATGGCGATAAGGATCACGTACTCGGCCTTATTAACGTGAAAGAAGTATTTACGGACTTTATCGCCAACCCGTCAAACGAAAAACAAATGAAAGATTACATCCGCCCGATCATTCAAGTCATTGAATCGATTGCGATTCATGATTTGCTTGTGAAAATGCAAAAAGAGCGCATCCATATGGCGATTTTAGTGGACGAATATGGCGGTACGTCCGGACTTGTAACAGTCGAGGACATCTTGGAAGAGATTGTTGGGGAAATTCAGGATGAGTTCGACATTGATGAGACGCCATTGATTCAAAAAATGGATGAGGGATTTGTGCTCGATGGCAAGGTATTGATTAGTGAAGTCAATGATTTGCTGGGCTTGGAGATCGACGATGATGACGTGGATACGATCGGCGGCTGGATTTTGACGAAGCATTATGACATTCAAACCGGCGACAGCGTGGAAATCGATGGTTATTTGTTTACAGTGAAAGAAATGGACGGCCATCATGTGAAGACACTGGAAGTGGTAAAAAAAGAGCCTGAGCAGCCAGAGCCGGGTCAGGAGAACGGGGAGCCGGCACGGGCGGAAGAAGAGCCATTGCATTGGTAAGGCAGAAAAGGCAGACGGAAACGCCGTCTGCCTTTTGCCGTTCTGCCGTGCAAGCGAAATCTAGAAGGGCGGTGATTTCGTGCAAAATACCGCTGAGTTCCACCCATTTCTCAATGAGAGAAACCTCGCAGAATCAGCTTTCTTCTCTGAATGAAAATGTCGCCAATTGGTGTGTGACAGCAGTTTCTCACCAGCCTTCTAGAGGGGCGGTGATTGACTCGCGCAACCGCTTCTCAGCATCATTTCTCAAATAGAAAAGCCTTGCAATAATGCATATTTTTATTCATCGACCAAAGGAGACCAATCGTTTTCATCGGCCTTATAGAAGGCGAGCCGGCCGTGATGGAAAGAGCTGCTTCGCCGTTCCCCTCAATTTGTGAACGCTTTGGGGAGCGGCTCTCGTTTTATGGCATCCGCCGGCGGTGAGGTCCCATCGCCGCTTTTTCACCGCTCTATTCGCGAGCGAGGGGCGAGAGATCAACCGGAAAGTCGCTCGTCGGCGCGAGGCAAACGACTTCTTCGTTGGTAAACGGGTGGCGGAATGTCAGTTTAACAGCATGGAGCGCATGGCGATGGAACGATGGCTGACCGCCATACAGCACGTCGCCGACAAGCGGGTGGCCAAGATGCGCCAAATGGACGCGAATTTGGTGCGTCCGCCCGGTGTCGAGGCTCAGCTCAACGAGCGAGGTCGACGGTAACGTTTTGAGCACGCGATAGTGGGTCACCGCCACGGCTCCGGTTTTTGAGACGCGCCGGCGCGTCGGATGATGGCGGTCGCGGCCGATTGGGGCGGAAATGGTCCCCGATGTTGGCGACAAATGGCCGTGAACAAGGGCGACGTACGTCCGCTTAATGGCGCGGCGGGCGAGCAGTCGATCGAGCGTCGCTCCGGCAAGCGGATGTTTGGCAAATAAAATCGCTCCGGAGGTGTCGCGGTCAAGCCGATGGATATGGCGGACTTTGGTCAAGATTCCTTGCGATTGCAAATAAAAAGCAACAGCGTTGGCGAGCGTGCCTGTCTGTCCCGGTTTGGACGGATGAACGTCTAGGCCGGCTTCCTTGTTCAAGACGAGCAAATGGTCGTCCTCCCATAACACGGAAAGCTCCCGGTATTCTGGAATGAGAAAAGACGGCTCCGGTTCGTAGGCGTAAAGCTGCAGGCGGTCGCGCTCTTTCAGTTCCGTCCGCCATGAAACCGCTTGGCCGTTCAGTTTGACTCCCTGTTCCATTCGCCACCGATGGGCGAGTTTTTTCGAGGCAGCCCATACCTCTTTCAGCAACTGTTCAATGGTCAACCCGCTCCAGAAACGCGGGATCATGCATTCGAGCCAGTCCCCTTTTCGTTTCCACAAACGTTGTCGCACCTCCCAGTTCCCTGTAGTCGTGGAAACACTTTCTACCTCAATCCCCGCAGCGAATATGATACACTCATAGTATCCGTCTGAACGATGGAAAACGCAAGCATGGCGGCGAGAAAAGGTGGGATGAACGTTGAAAATGATGTATGCGGTAACTCCAGAGCAAGAAAACTACATGCATTATTTGCTCAACTACTTTTACAGCGGGATTTTCCCTTATTACTTTGATGACGAACAAATCCGGCAATTCGAGGAATGGGGCATTCTTTCGCTGGACCACGAGCGTGTTACATACAACGGGACGATGAAGGAAGCGTTCCACATCATCTCGGCATTGCAGTCGCTCATTACGGTGATCGAGTGGATCGGGGAGCGAGGGAAATGCGAGCCGTATGAATGGTTGTTTGTCCGCAATCAAACCATTTTGGCCCGCTATGGCATCACGTTCCCTTTCCACGCGAACCAATTCGCCAAAAAGCGCGCGTTCCCGTGCAGCCAGTACGTTCCTGCGGCCAGCGAGTGGGTGATGTAAACGGACAAGGAGCTTAGCCGAAAGGCGCAGCTCCTCTTTATTTTGACCGGGAAATGGAGGAGAAAAACTCACGGAACGTTTGCTCATCATGGTACCCTTCGATTCGCTTCGTCTCTTTGCCGCCCTCGTAGTGGACGATCGTCGGGGTCGCTTCAATGCGGTAGTCGTCCCAACCTTCTTCGAATTCAAGCAAGTTGAACAGTTGCAAATCAATGCCGAGTTGTTTGGCCAACGGTACGACAATGGGAGTCGTCCGCTGGCAATGCGGACATAACGGGCTGTAAAAGTAGACGGTCAGCGACTTGCCCGCGGCCAACTCCCGTTTGAGCTCGGCGGGCAAAACGATGTTGCGGTAGTTTGGGTCATCAAGCTGATCGACGGTGGCCGGATGCAAACGGCTTTTATGGAATGGATTTCCTTCTGCTTCTTCTTTTTGCTCCAGCTTTGTCATCCAAGCAATAACAGCAAACAAAATAGCGATCAACCCACCCCAGATCACCAGTTTTTTCAAACGTTGTTCCTCCTTTTTTGCTGGCGCATCACGGCAACGCTTAGCAATGCGATGATCAAAAAAGCGGTAAGGGCCAGAAACGGGATGGTAATGAAACCTAGCCAGTTCATGTATTGCCCTGTGCACGGGATGCGGCCGCATTGGATGGCGTAATGCTGAAAAAAAGGTATTTTTTGTAAAGCGTAATGATAGAGCGAAATCAAGCCACCGATCACCGATAACGCCAAACTGTAACGGGCGGTGGAAAACTCCTTGCGGACGATGGCGATCCCTAAAATGATGACTTGCGGATACATGAATATGCGCTGAAACCAACATAAGTCGCACGGAATAAAGCCGAGCACTTCGGAAAAATACAAACTCCCTAGCGTGGCGACCAGCGCTGTCACCCAAGCGGCCAGCAGCAAGTTTTCCGCGCGTGTCTCCTTTTTCACTCCCGTTCACCTTCTTTCGTTCGCGCGCAAGAAATGCCGTTCACCTTTTCCTTTGCGATTGCGGCTCAGCTTCATTATAATCGACCGAAATCGACGCGTCCATCAACAAGAAAGGGTAGAACGGCATTATTTTCTACCTATATCGTTCGGCAAACGAGCCAAACTAATCGGTGAAAGGGGAGGATCACATTGACGAACAACAGCGGAACGAAAGTGCAAGACATTATGACGAAAAACGTCGCGACCATTTCGCCGAATCAAACGGTGCAAGAAGCAGCGCAAATTATGAGCCAAAAAAATATCGGCGCGCTTCCGGTTGTGGAAAACGGGCAAGTGAAAGGGATGATCACCGACCGCGACATTACGCTGCGCGTATCGTCCCAAGGGAAAAACCCGGCGACCGTCAAAGTCGCTGAGGTGATGACGAATCAAGTCGTCACCGGCACGCCGAACATGAGTGTTCAAGATGCCGCTAACGTCATGGCGCAGCATCAAGTTCGTCGCTTGCCGATCGTTGAAAACAACCAGCTTCAAGGCATCGTTGCTTTAGGGGACATCGCGACGAACAGCGCTTCAAATGAAGCGGCGGAACAAGCGTTGACCAACATTTCTGAGCCGTCGCAGCCACAAGGATAGCCGTAGAAAAAGGATGCCTTTATTGTCGAGGCATCCTTTTCCTTTTGGCAGGTATATTGTATGATGGGAACGAATACATAAACAGGAGAAAGAAAAACGGGAGGGAAAATGGATGGAATGGAGACAAAAATACGAACAGTGGCTCCGCGAACCGCAGTTGCATCCGGAATTGCGGCAACGCCTAGAGCAGCGTCGCGACGATGAACGGTGGCTTGAAGATTGCTTTTACAAAAATCTCGAGTTTGGCACCGGCGGCATGCGCGGGGAACTTGGCCCCGGAACGAATCGCATGAACATCTATACGGTCCGGAAAGCATCGGAAGGATTGGCCCGATACATACAATCGTTTGGCGATGAAGCGAAGCGGCGCGGTGTCGTGATCGCTTATGATTCGCGGCATCAATCGCCGGAATTCGCGATGGAGGCGGCGAAAACGTTGGCCACAAACGGCATTCAAGCGTATGTGTTTGACGAATTGCGCCCGACGCCGGAGCTGTCGTTTGCCGTTCGGCACTTGCGGGCGTTTGCCGGCATCGTCATCACCGCGAGTCATAATCCGCCGGAATACAACGGCTATAAAGTGTACGGCGAAGACGGCGGACAATTGCCGCCCGCTGTCGCCGATGAGGTCATCCGTTATGTCAATGAAGTCGAGAATGAGCTCGCTGTTTGTGTTGAGGATGAGGAAGTATTAAAGCAAAAAGGACTGATTCGGATTATCGGCAAAGAAATCGATGACGCGTACATTGACGCTGTCAAAACGATTTCGCTGCATCCGGAGCTGGCCAAAGAAACAAAGATGACGATCGTGTTTACGCCCCTTCACGGCACGGCAAACAAGCCGGTGCGTCGCGCGCTCGCCGAGCTCGGTTACCAAAACGTCTTTGTCGTCAAGGAGCAAGAACAGCCGGATCCGAACTTTTCAACCGTCGCTTCGCCCAATCCGGAAGAGCATGCAGCGTTTGCCATGGCGATCGAGCTTGGCGAACAAGTGAACGCCGATCTGCTCATCGCCACTGATCCGGACGCGGATCGGCTCGGTATTGCGGTAAAAAATGGGGAAGGGGAGTACATCGTCTTAACCGGCAACCAAACGGGTGCGCTGCTGCTTCATTATTTACTGTCGCAGCGCAAAGAAAAGGGGTTGCTTCCACCCAATGGGGTCGTCTTAAAGACGATTGTTACGTCCGAGTTTGGGCGGGCGATCGCCGCCTCGTTCGGTTTGGAGACGGTCGATACGCTGACCGGGTTCAAATTCATCGGGGAAAAAATCAAGGAATACGAACAGACGGGACAGTATGTGTTCCAGTTCGGGTATGAAGAAAGCTACGGGTATTTGATCGGCGACTTCGTTCGCGATAAAGATGCCGTGCAGGCGGCTGTTCTGGCGGCGGAAGTGTGCGCCTTTTACAAGCAGCAAGGGCTGTCGTTGTATGAAGGGCTTCTTCAATTGTTTGCCAAATACGGCTACTATCGTGAAGGGCAACAATCGCTCACGTTAAAGGGGAAAGAAGGAGCGGAGGCGATCGCCGCGATTTTGGCTTCGTTCCGGCAGCAGCCGCCGGTGGAGGTCGCGGAGAAAAAGGTGACGGTGATCGAGGATTACAAAACAAGGGAGCGGACAAACACAGTCACCGGAGAGAAAACGGCGCTCACCCTTCCGGCTTCGAACGTGTTGAAATACGTATTGGAGGATGGCTCGTGGTTTTGTTTGCGTCCGTCAGGGACGGAACCGAAAATGAAAGCGTACTTTGGTGTGAAAGGGACATCGCTCCAAGACAGCGAGGAGAAGTTGGCCGCGCTGACGGGTGCCGTCATGCGGCGAGTGCACGACGTCTTGCGCGCGGTGTCGCCTTCTTACGCTCCGTAACGGGCGGACAAACAGCGGCGGGGGAATTGGACGAAAAACCAATTCCCCGCTTGCTTTAGGAGTAAAAATGGGCGTACGCCTCCGTCCCCGTTTGTTGTTCGCTGACTTCAAGGGCATGATCGATGTAGCGCAACAGAGCGTGGAGCCGCTCTTGAATGATCGAGTAATCATGCTCGAAATTATAAGCGTGAAGGAACTTTTCGATTTTTTTGGATAGCATATCATCGGGCGTGCGCACCATTAAAATCAGCAAATTATCCCATTCCGAGCGATGTGTGTAATAGAGCGCCTTATCGTAGTCGACGGTGTTCAAGCGGCATGCCTCCTTTATCGGGAAGGAGTCATTGTTAGTGTATGACGCCCTCCGTTTTTGTTGCCCTGTAAATGTTGTGACAGAAGGTAAAATATAAATTATACCCGAAACGGAGGAGAAAAAAGAAAAGAAAATATTGCAATTTTGTGACAAGAATAGTATCCTCTAAGTAAGGGGATGATGAGAATGAATCAACGACATGAAGGACAACAAATGACCAACATGTGCAAATGGATGGCGTCCGTCGGCTTAACGGTCGGAACAGCGCTTTTTTTGCTCAGTTTTATCGCAAACGCTTACAACAAAGACTTTTTCCTTACCATTGTCAGCCTTGGAATTATCGGCGCTTCGATGGTGATGTTCGGGTTCGGCTTGTTCATCGGTCTGCTCATGGAGACGTATCGCCGTGATTCGACTAAACACGTATAGCAGGAGCCGAAAAACGAAAAACACCGGCGTTCAGTCCGGTGTTTTTCGTTTTTGTTGCGCCCACCACCAGAAGAGGACGAAGCTGAAAGCGATCACGAAGGCGAGAAGAAAAAACGGGCGATAGGCGTGGAGGTATTGTTTGACGGCCGTCCAGCGGCTTTCAAAATAAGCGCCGATCGTCAAAAACACCGCCACCCACACCATGGCTCCGCTGTAGGCAAATAGGGCAAACTTCCGCCATTGGTAGGCGTTCGTCCCGGCCCAAAAAGCGGCCAGATGCCGAACGCCGGGGATGAAATAGCAAATAAACAGGACAGTTGGACCGAGTTTCGCAAACAGCGCTTTCGTTTGCTCGAGCCGTTTTTCCGTCACATGGAGCTTAGGACCAAATCGGTGTAAAAACGGTAACCCAAGCGTAATCCCGAGCGTGTAGCTGAGCGAGATGCCTATAACGGCGCCAAGCCAGCAAAAAAGGAAAGTGAGCGGATAGGAAAACGAACCGGTCGATACGCGGTAGCCGGCATAAGTCAGCAGCAATTCATCAGGAATCGGCAGCCCAACGATGCCGAGCATGAGCGCGATCATAATGCCGATATAGCCGAAATGGTCGATGAGATGGTGCAAATAATGTTGCAAATAACCACCACGCTTTGCCGCAATTTCTTGTATATGACCATTATAAGCCAACGGTCCCCAAATGAAAATGGGGCGCTGCGCGTTCATGCCAAACGATCGAACGTATCAAACCGCCGTTTCCCTCATACATTGTGGTAAGAAGAAAAGGGGGGATTGGATGCGGCAGGACGAGCTGAAAGAGCTGGAGCGGGCGATTGCGGAGATTACGGAAATTGCCGAAGGATTTGGCCTTGATTTTTATCCAATGCGCTATGAAATTTGCCCGGCGGACATTATTTACACGTTTGGCGCCTACGGCATGCCAACGCGATTTTCCCATTGGAGCTTTGGCAAACAGTTTTACAAAATGAAACTTCATTACGACTTAGGGTTAAGCAAAATTTACGAACTCGTCATCAACTCGGACCCTTGCTACGCGTTTTTGCTTGATACGAATACGCTGATCCAAAACAAACTGATCGTCGCCCATGTGTTGGCGCATAGCGACTTTTTCAAAAACAACGTCCGCTTCAGCAACACAAAGCGCGATATGGTGGAAAGCATGGCGGCGACAGCAGAGCGAATCAAGCATTACGAACATCAATACGGAAAACTGGAAGTGGAGAAATTTTTAGACGCTGTCTTGGCGATTCAAGAGCATATCGATCCCTCGCTCTTGCGTCCGAAGCTGTCGTGGACGTGGGAAGATACGGAAGTGTATGAAGAAGAAGAGGAGGCGAAAACGCCAACGCCGTATGACGATCTCTGGTCGCTTGATGAGCGAAACAAGCCAAAAACGCCGCCGCGCAAAAAACGGCGCAAGTTTCCGCCGCAGCCGGAAAAAGATGTGCTGTTGTTCATTGAAGAATACAGCCGTGAGCTGGAGGACTGGCAGCGCGACATTTTGACGATGATGCGCGAAGAAATGTTGTATTTCTGGCCGCAGCTCGAGACGAAAATCATGAACGAAGGCTGGGCGACGTATTGGCATCAGCGCATTTTGCGCGAGATGGACTTGACGAGCGATGAGGCGATTGAATTTGCGAAACTGAACGCCAACGTCGTGCAGCCGTCGCGCACCGGCATTAACCCGTACTATTTAGGGTTGAAAATTTTCGAAGACATTGAAGAGCGTTGGAACAACCCGACCGAAGAGATGAAAAAATACGGCGTCAAGCCGGGGTCGGGGCGGGCGAAAATTTTTGAAGTGCGCGAACTGGAGTCGGACATTTCGTTTCTGCGCAACTATTTGACGAAAGAGCTCGTCATGCGCGAAGATATGTATTTGTTCCAGAAACAAGGAAAAGAATATAAAATCGTCGACAAAAACTGGGAGCCTATCCGCGATCAACTCGTCAGCATGCGAGTCAACGGCGGATTCCCGTATATCACGGTCAATGACGGCGATTATATGCGCAACGGCGAGTTGTATTTAAAACATTGGTATGAAGGGATCGAACTCGATCTGAAGTATTTGGAAAAGGTGCTCCCGTACCTTTATCAGTTGTGGGGCCGTCCAGTTCATATGGAGACGGTCGTCGAGGAAAAGTCGATGTTGTTTACGTATGACGGGAAGACGGTGCATCGAAAATATTTGTGACAAAGGCAGGGGCATCCTGCTTTTTTGTTTGTCACGATGAATATGTGAAAAACGACACAAATTATTCGAAATTAGTTCATACAGTGCCCATCATTTTATGAAATAATAAGCAGTAGATGATTTTGTGAAACTTATCACAAAGTCTTTATTCATTGATGGTTTGTCGGGAGGATGGATATGTGGAAGCGACACGAAAAAACGCTTGCGTTCGTTAGCTTTGCTGTTGCAGCTGTTGTCTTGCTTTCCTTGATTGGCCGTTTGTTTTCGTAAGGGGGGATAAATCGTGAACGGCTACGATCCGGTGCTGCTTAGCCGTATTTTGACGGAATTGACGCTGACGATTCATATCATTTATGCCACGATCGGTGTTGGAGTTCCGCTGATGATCGCGATTGCCCAATGGATTGGGATTCGCAAAAACGATATGCATTACATTTTGCTCGCTCGCCGCTGGACGCGCGGCTTTGTCATCACCGTAGCGGTCGGCGTGGTGACAGGAACCGCGATCGGTTTGCAGCTGTCGCTTTTATGGCCGAACTTTATGCAGCTGGCTGGCCAAGTGATCAGCTTGCCGCTGTTTATGGAGACGTTCGCCTTCTTTTTTGAAGCGATTTTCCTCGGTATTTATTTGTATACATGGGATCGGTTTGAAAATCAGAAAAAACATTTGCTTTTGCTTATCCCGGTGGCGATCGGCTCTTCGGCATCAGCGATGTTTATTACGATAGTGAATGCCTTTATGAATACGCCGCAAGGGTTTGAGGTGAAAAACGGCGAGCTTGTCAACATCGATCCGATCGCGGCGATGTTCAACCCAGCGATGCCGACGAAAGTCGCCCATGTGCTGGCGACGGCGTATATGACGTCAGCATTCGTGCTTGCTTCGCTCGCCGCTTGGCATTTATGGAAAGGCAATCGTCACATTTATCATCGCAAGGCGCTTCATTTAACGATGAAAACGGCGTTTATTTTTTCGGTAGCCAGTGCATTGGTTGGTGACTTATCGGGCAAATTTTTAGCCGAATACCAGCCGGAAAAGCTGGCGGCCGCCGAATGGCATTTTGAAACGGGCTCCCATGCACCGTTGATCCTGTTCGGTGCGCTTGGAGAAGACGGGAAGGTGAAATATGCCTTGGAAATTCCATACGCCCTTAGCATTTTGGCTCATAACCATCCCGCGGCGGTTGTGACTGGGTTGAATGATATTCCGGAAGATGAGCGTCCGCCGCTATCCATTCATTATTTATTCGATGTGATGGTCACGATCGGGGTGTTTTTAATGGTGGTCGCAGCCGCGTATTGGCTCGGATCGATGTTTCGCTGGAAATGGACAGTAAAAAAATGGTTTTTTGGACTGCTGGTGGCGGGAGGGCCGCTGGCGATGGTCGCGATTGAGGCGGGATGGTACTTAGCGGAAGTCGGGCGGCAGCCGTGGATGTTGCGCGGCTATATGAAAACGGCGGAAGGAGCGACATCGTCTGCGCATGTTGATACGATGCTTGTGTTGTTTTGCCTTTTGTATATGGTGTTAGTAATTGCAAGCGCAACAGTGCTCGTCCGTATGTTCCGCCGCAACCCGGTTGAACGGGAGCTGGCAGAGCGGGCCAATAACGGGGAGGTGGCGCCATGACGCTCGAAGTCATTGGCATCTCGGTGTTATGGCTGTTTTTGTTTGGGTACATTCTCGTTGCTTCGATTGATTTCGGGGCTGGGTTTTTTAGCGCCTATAGTCATTGGGCAAACAAACAGCATCTTTTGCACCGCATCATTCAGCGCTATCTTTCCCCTGTCTGGGAAGTGACGAACGTCTTTCTTGTCTTTTTCTTTGTCGGCATGGTCGGCTTTTTTCCGAAAACGGCGTATTATTACGGTTCTATTTTGCTTGTCCCGGCGAGCATCTCGATCATTTTGTTAGCTATTCGCGGCTCGTACTACGCGTTTCATACGTATGGGGGGACGGAACGGAACTGGTATTTAATCGCTTATGGATTGACAGGGCTGTTGATCCCGGCCTCGCTGTCTATCGTGTTGACGATTTCCGAAGGCGGGTTTGTAGAGGCAGGCGCCTCAGCTGTTGCGCTTGATTATGGGAAGCTGTTTGCAAGCCCGTTGTCATGGAGCATTGTGCTGTTAAGCGTGACGAGCGTTCTTTACATTTCTGCCGTTTTCTTAACGTATTATGCGGACGCGGCCAAGGATGAACGGGCGCGGGCGCTGTTGCGCCGCTACGCTCTTCTTTGGAGCGGGCCGACGATGTTGTCAGCGCTGCTCATTATTTATCAGCTCCGCTACCATAATCCCGAACATTACGCCAACCTATGGAACGTGGCGTGGATGCTGGTCATTTCCTTTTTGTTTTTTGTCATGACCGTTTGGCTGCTTTGGCGGCAACGGCGGTTCGGCTGGGCGTTTATTGCGTTGTTGTTTCAATACGCGTTCGCCTTTTACGCCTATGGCATTTCACATTATCCGTATTTGCTATACCCGTATTTGACCATTTATGACGGGTTTACGAATGAGACGATGGCTATGGCGTTGATCGTTGCGTTTCTTGCTGGTCTATTGTTGTTAATTCCGTCACTTTATTTGCTTATGCGTCTCTTTTTGTTTAACAAGGCATACGTGAAAGGAAAATGGGAAGGAGGGAAAGGATGATGGAAACATTTTTGCTCATGTATGCGCCGATGATCATCGTCGCTCTGTCGATCGTTGCTGCGTTTTGGGCTGGTTTGAAAGATGGGCACGTAAACGAGTAAATACCATTTTTTCGTTCATGCATAGTTTGCCGCCGATCGCCCACACTAGCGGATGAACCTGTCAACGCGCCGCGGATCCTCTTTTTATTATTGATTCTCATCGGGATGATAGGGCTGAAATTCACCGCTGGGCAGTAAGGCGACAAACGGGGGCGGCAAACGCACATCGCCATGTTGGCGCTTGATCGGTGCGGAAACATCGCCTTTTTGCGGGATGTTTCGGCACAAATGGATTGACAGGTCGTATCAATGTCGATTATGATAAAATTAGACAACGCGATATCGTTTTGTTAAAGGGGAGTAGCTTTAACAGCAAAGTCGTCAGTTCAGGGCGCGGTTCTCGCCCTCGGCTTTGTTGGCAACGGTGACGTTGTTAGCGAGACCTTTACCTGCGGCGGTAAAGGTCTGTTTTTGTTTAAGACCTTTACCAGCCATGGTAAAGGTCTTTTTTCATGGGCGGAAACGAAAGGGGGAAGATAATCGTAAACGAAAATGGACGGGGAGTGGCTCCGAAAAGAAAGAGATGGAGGGGATGGAATGCGCAACGTTTGGAAGCGGCTTCGCTTAGTGGTTCGAATCCGTCGGTTTCTTCCGTTTTTGGTGGAGTTTTTTACGTCGCGCGAAGTGCCGATACGAAAAAAAGTGTTTTCCATCGGCCTGCTGCTGTTGTATGTGGCGCTGCCGTTTGACCTCATTCCCGATTGGCTGGCAGTAGTGGGTTGGATCGATGATTTCGCTGTTTTGCTGTTCGTTTTGCAGCGCATCATCGCGATCGCTCCTGCTTCCTTAAGAGAAAAATATCAATTGTAGGGGAGGAAGGATACAGATGGAATGGGTTTCACCTGAGTTTTGGGCCGCGTTGCTGTCGATTATCATCATTGACCTTTTGCTGGCAGGAGATAATGCGATTGTCATCGGACTCGCGGCCCGCAATTTGCCGAAGCACCAACAGAAGAAGGCGGTGGTGTGGGGGACGGCCGGCGCCGTCGTCATTCGGGCGTTGGCGACGATGTTTGTCCTCTGGCTGTTGAAAATTCCGGGCCTTTTGCTAGTCGGTGGTGTGCTGCTTGTCTGGATCGCGTATAAGCTGCTGATCGAGGGAAAAAGCCACGACGATGTCGAAGCCGGGGGAAGTTTATGGGGGGCGATCCGCACGATCATTATCGCCGATGCGTTGATGGGGCTTGATAACGTGTTGGCGGTCGCCGGTGCCGCTCATGGAAGTTTTCTCCTTGTTGTCCTTGGGCTGCTCATTTCTGTTCCGATCATGGTGTGGGGCAGTACGCTCATTTTAAAATGGATTGAGCGCTTCCCGATCATCATTACGATCGGCGCTGGTGTCCTTGCTTGGACGGCGGCGAAAATGATCGTTGGCGAGCCGTTTTTGAAAGAGTACTTTGCCAACCCTGTGATCAAATACGGGTTTGAGTTGCTCGTCGTTGTCGCTGTCATTGCCTTTGGAACGTGGAAAAAACAAAAAACTGCCAAAGAACCGCAGCCCAAAGCCGCCAACGAATGATTGGCGGCTTTTCTGATGGAGCGATTATCGAGTAGACGGCCGCCACCATTTCAACAGAACGACTTGCAGCAATCGTCCAACGGCCCATCCAGGAATGACTGATAAAATGGGCAGCCAAATCGGCCCGAAAAAGATGCCCGCAACTTTGACATCGAACGAATACATTAAACCGACGGTCACAAAGTAAGCGGAGAAAACAAACGGCAAAAACGAATACGGTGTTTGGCCGCCGCCGGCATCCTTAAACGCGTCCCACATCGCAAAAAAGTACAAGCAAGGATAAAACATGAGCCAGCCGATGTCAACCATGGCCGCCGCTTCATTGGTGCGCCCTAAAAAGCTGAGCCGAATGGCTTCGTTAAACCGCGATTGCGTGTTAATGAGCAGCTCTAAAAAAATCATGGCGATTCCTTTGACATACTTTTTGTTTAACAGTTGCCCGAAACCGGGCAAGGCGATGCTCCATAACAATGCTTCGATGGCTTTCACTTTCTCGACCCTTTGCTAAAATAATGTTTTGTGACCGCTGCGTTGGTTGTTTCGCGATGAAGCAGAACAAGGAAGAGCGAGCGAAAGCAGAAGGATCAGTCCAGAGGCGCGCAATTACATTTTTCGCTTTCCTTTTCTATTTTATGCTTTTTTGCAATAGTGGAATGAAGATCCTTGCCTATTAGGCCAAATAGGTCATGTGTACGGGAAAAACTTCTTCCAATTTTTCAGAATAATGAATATAATGAGAATGGGGAGAATTTTAATTGCATCAAAGGGGGAAAACGTGTGAAGGGGCTGAAATCGATTTTGTTATGGGGCCTGACTTCGGTTCTAGGGGCCGTAGGGTTCGCCATTTTGGCTTTAAGCCGCGGCGAATCGGTCAACGCCATGTGGCTGATTGTCGCTGCCGTTTGTACGTATGCGGTCGCCTATCGCTTTTACAGCCGGTTTATCGCCCGCAACGTGTTTGGTCTCGATGATAGCCGGAAAACGCCGGCGGAAGTGTTCAATGACGGAAAAGACTATGTTCCGACCAACAAATGGGTGTTGTTCGGGCATCACTTCGCCGCCATCGCCGGCGCCGGGCCGCTTGTCGGGCCGATTTTGGCCGCGCAGATGGGGTATTTGCCGGGAACGCTTTGGATTGTCATTGGCGTCGTTCTTGGCGGAGCGGTGCAAGACTTTGTCATTTTGTTTGCTTCGATGCGCCGCAACGGGAAGTCGCTCGGCGAAATGATTAAGGAAGAAATGGGGCCGGTCACGGGGCTTATCGCTGCGTTTGGCATTTTGGGCATTATGATTATTTTATTGGCGGTGTTGGCGCTCGTGGTTGTGAAAGCGCTTGTCGGAAGCCCGTGGGGGATGTTTACGATCGCTGCGACGATTCCGATTGCGATTTTGATGGGCATTTACATGCGCTTCATCCGTCCGGGACGCGTCGCGGAGGCATCGCTTGGTGGATTTGTGCTGCTCATTGTATCGATTGTAGCGGGGCAATATGTCGCGGAGCATCCGACGCTTTCCGCCATGTTCACGTTAAAAGGGGAAACGATCGCCATCTTAATGATCATTTATGGCTTTGTTGCCTCGGCTTTGCCGGTGTGGCTCTTGTTGGCGCCGCGCGACTATTTGAGCACGTTTTTGAAAATTGGCACGATCATTGGTCTGGCGCTCGGCATTTTCGTTGTGATGCCGGATTTGCAAATGCCGGCAGTGACGAAATTTATCGATGGCACCGGACCGGTGTTTGCCGGCAATCTGTTCCCGTTCTTGTTCATTACGATCGCTTGCGGCGCGGTGTCTGGATTCCACGCGCTCGTGTCGTCCGGCACAACGCCGAAGATGATTGAGCGGGAAAGCCATGCGCGCCCGATCGGCTACGGCGCGATGCTGATGGAGTCGTTCGTGGCGGTGATGGCGATGGTGGCAGCTTGCGTCTTGACGCCGGGAGCCTATTTTGCCATCAACAGCCCGGCGGCTGTGATCGGAACCGATGTGGCGCAGGCGGCAAAAGTGGTATCGTCATGGGGATTCACCGTCACGCCGGATATGCTTGCGCAGCTGGCGAAAGACGTCGGCGAGCAAACGGTGTTGTCGCGCACGGGCGGGGCGCCGACGTTGGCGATCGGGATGGCGCACATTTTATCAAGCGTCATCGGCGGCAAGACGCTCATGGCGTTCTGGTACCACTTTGCGATTTTGTTCGAAGCGCTGTTCATCTTGACGACCATTGACGCTGGCACGCGCGTCGGCCGTTTCATGATCCAAGACATTATGGGGACGTTCTACAAACCGCTCGGCAAAACGGATTCGCTCGTCTCGAACTTGATCGCCACGACCCTTTGCGTACTGGCGTGGGGTTACTTCCTGTACCAAGGCGTCGTCGACCCACTCGGCGGCATCAACACGCTCTGGCCGCTGTTTGGCATCGCCAACCAAATGTTGGCCGGCATCGCTTTGCTGTTTGCTACGACGGTGCTGTTTAAAATGGGGAAAAAAGCGTATGTCTGGGTGACGCTCGTGCCGACGACGTGGCTGCTTGTCGTCACGCTGACGGCCGGGTATCAAAAACTGTTCCATGAAAATGTCAAAATTGGTTTCTTGTCGCATGCGAAACTGTTCCAAGACAGCTTGAGCCAAGGCAAAATGTTAGCGCCGGCAACGAATGAGGCGCAAATGCGGCAAATTATTATGAACGACTACATTGATGCGACATTGTGCGCGATTTTCATGCTCGTTGTCATTGCTATGCTGATTTCCGCGCTCAATATTTGGATCAAGGTGCTGCAAAACAAACACGTGCCGCTCAAAGAAGCGCCGTACGTGCCGCGCGACGGAGAGGGAGCGAAGCACTATGCCTAAATGGCTGAAAAACGTTTTGGCTTATCGCCGCCAGTTTCTAGATTTGCTTGTCGGCGTGCCAAGCTATGAAAAATATGTCGAACATATGAAAACCCATCATCCTGGCGAGCCGATCAAGTCGCGAAAAGAGTTTTTCTGCGAGGCGCAAGAGGCGCGCTACAATGCCAAAGGCGGCAAAGTGTCGCGCTGCTGCTAGCGGCCTCGAAGGAAGAAGAGGCACGTCCTCTTCTTCCTTTTTTCTTCTTGACAACGGTCATGGCGTTTCCATGGACGTGCGGCAGGCTACGAGATCGCTTGGGGAAGGAAGGAGTGAGGGATACGATGCGCGTTCTCGTTGTTGGAGCGGGGGCTGTCGGCGGCTATTTCGGCGGACGGCTGCTGGAAAAAGGGGTGGATGTTGCCTTTCTTGTTCGCGAGAGGAGAAAACGAGAGTTGGAAGAACGGGGGCTTGTCATCCGTAGCGTGCACGGTGACGCTGTGTTGAGACCCAAACTGATCGTTGCGGGGGAGGCCGATGGACCGTTTGACGTTGTCGTGTTTGCAAGCAAAGCCTATCATTTGACCGGCGCGATCGCTGATGCCAAACCGTATGTCGGAGAGGCGACGATGGTGTTGCCGCTCCTAAATGGCATCGCTCATATGGAGTCGTTATGGGCGGTCTTCGGGCGTGAGAACGTCCTTGGCGGGCTTTGCTTTATGAGGAACGTTTGGCTGCTCGGCGATGAAATGGGAAAACGTCGTCCGCTTGGCGGGAGTCGGTCTGCTCTCGCCAAGCGGCTGTTTTTTTGGAAAAGAGAGTTGTGCACGGCGGAGATGTGTTGTACAGTTAATAGTGAAAACGTGTGCACAAAGGAGGAGCAGCCTTGAAGAAAACGTGGTGGAAAGAGGGCGTCGCCTATCAAATTTATCCGCGCAGTTTTATGGATTCCAACGGCGACGGCATTGGCGATCTTCGCGGCATCATTGAGAAGCTCGATTATCTTGTCGAGCTTGGGGTCGACATTATTTGGATTTGCCCGATTTACCGCTCGCCGAATGCCGATAATGGATATGATATTAGCGATTATCAAGCGATTATGGATGAATTCGGAACGATGGCCGACTTTGATGAGCTGCTCGCCGAAGCCCATCGGCGCGGGTTGAAAATCATTTTGGATTTGGTCATCAACCATACGAGCGATGAGCACCCGTGGTTCATCGAATCGCGCTCATCGCGGAACAGCCCGAAGCGCGATTGGTATATTTGGCGCGACGGCAAAGACGGGCGCGAGCCGAACAATTGGGAGAGCATCTTCGGCGGCTCGGCATGGCAATACGATGAACAAACGGGACAGTATTATTTGCACATTTTCGATGTCAAGCAGCCGGATTTGAATTGGGAAAACGATGAGGTGCGTCGGGCGCTGTATGACATGGTCAATTGGTGGTTGGAGAAAGGGATCGATGGTTTCCGCGTCGATGCCATTTCCCATATTAAGAAAAAACCAGGGCTTCCCGATTTGCCGAATCCGAAAGGGCTGAAATACGTGCCGTCGTTTGCCGGCCATATGAATCAGCCGGGGATTATGGACTATTTGCGAGAGCTCAAGGAGCAAACGTTTGCACATTATGATGTAATGACCGTTGGGGAAGCGAACGGCGTGACGGTTGAGGAAGCCGAACAATGGGTCGGAGAAGAGCATGGTGTGTTCAATATGATTTTTCAGTTTGAACATTTAGGGTTATGGCAACGCCAAGCTGATGGATCGATCGATGTTCGGCGGTTGAAGCGAACATTGACGAAGTGGCAAAAAGGGCTGGAAAACCGGGGCTGGAATGCGCTCTTTTTGGAAAATCACGATGTGCCCCGCTCCGTGTCGACATGGGGGAATGACCGCGAGTATTGGGCGGAAAGCGCGAAGGCGCTCGGCGCGCTGTACTTTTTCATGCAAGGAACGCCGTTCATTTATCAAGGCCAAGAAATTGGCATGACCAATGTTCAGTTTCCTCATATTCACGATTATCGCGATGTCGCGATTTTGCGGATGTATGAACAGGAGCGGGCCAAGGGGCGCGCTCATGACGAGATCATGCGCACGATTTGGAAAACAGGTCGCGACAATTCACGCACACCGATGCAATGGTCTGCCGAGCCGAACGCTGGATTCACCACGGGCACCCCGTGGATTCAGGTGAACGATAATTATCGGACGATCAATGTCGAAGCCGAACGGCGCGATCCCCATTCGGTCTGGTCGTTTTACCGGCGAATGATCGAGCTTCGTAAACAACATGAACTGCTTGTTTACGGAACGTATGATTTGCTGCTGGAACATCACCGTTCGATTTATGCATATACAAGGACGCTTGGCAGCGAGCGAGCGCTTGTCATTGTCAACTTGTCGGAGCGGCCGGCTCTGTATCGTTATGACCCGATTCGCCTCCAATCGGACCATTTGGCGCTGAGCAATTATCCGGTTCGGCCGCATAAAAACGCCACTCGTTTTATGATGAAGCCGTATGAAGCGCGGGTTTATCTCTGGAAAGAATGAGAAGGAATTGGTTCGGTCGGCGTCGAATGGATGTCTATAAGGCTGGTGAAAAACGGTTGTTTCTCTTGAACATGGGGGAGCGTGTGAAAGGCGATCCGGATGCGACAGGGCTTTTCTGTTTGAGAAACGAGGCTGGTAAGCGGCCTGTTTCCTTAAATCACCGGCATCATAGAAAGGAGAGGAGAAAGATGACGACCATCGACCCGATCCGTTATCCTATCGGAACGTTTCAACCGCCGGCGGCATTTTGCGGCCAAGAGGTAGAAGAGTGGATCAAAGCGATCCGTGAACACCCCGGTGCTTTGCGGGAGGCGGTGAGCGGATTGAATGAAGAGCAGTTGAACACTCCCTACCGCGACGGCGGGTGGACGATCGCCCAAGTCGTTCACCATTTGGCCGACGCGAGCATGAACGCGTTTTTGCGCACGAAATGGGGGCTGACGGAGGAACACCCGCTGGTAAAACCATTTGCCGAAAGCGAATGGGCTAAAACGGCGGAGGCGCGCTCGCTGGCTATCGAACCTTCGCTCGTATTGCTTGACGGGCTTCACGCTCGGTGGGCAGCGCTGCTGGAAGCGATGACCGAAGCCGATTTTCACCGCACCATTCGGCCGGAAGGAGCGGCGAAGGAGATGCCGCTTTACGTATTGACGGCGTTGTATGCATGGCATGGGAAGCATCATACGGCGCAAATTTTGGCGTTGCGCCAACGGAAAGGATGGTAAAACGCCGCTGCGGTCGAAGGAACGGAGGCCTCATTTTGGTTCGTTGGATTCAAAGCGTTGTGAGGCGTTTGCGGCCGGCACCTGCAATGGCAAGCAAGGAAACGTAATGGGTTCGGATCAACGGTTTAGCCGTTGTTTAGGATCTGTTTTTACGCACCTTTCGTCCTAGGATGGAGCGGCCTTTATCCGTTTAGCCGTTGTTTAGGATCTGTTTTTCCGCAGATCCTTTTTGTTTTTTTCGGGGAAAGGGGATGTCAAGGAATGGGGCGCTTAGCAATATCGTTTCGCCAACTGAAAAGTTTGGTCACATCGGTTCATCTTTTCCTATGTTCCTCATTGGTCAAGCAAGGGAGCTTTTCTCCGCCCTTTTAGAAGGCTGTGATCACCGAGCGCATACACGTTCCCTGCATCGTTTTTCAAAGCGGAAACCCCTTATGGCATCGGCTTCATTTTTCACACGCTTCCCGATGGCGATCAGGGGAAGCGCGGTTTTTCTCCGCCTTTTTCGAAAACAGAAAGGAATCAATCATTTCGCTTACACAAACGCATCCAGTATGTTATACTGACAAATATTGAGGGATACGAAAGATAGGAAGGGGAGAGATATGGGTGCGCAACAACAACCGGTGGTGACGGAGCAGAAAGAGAAAATTTGGACGCGCAATTTCCTGTTCATTTGCCTCGCCAACTTTTTTGTTTTCCTCGGATTTCAAATGACGCTGCCGACCATCCCGCTTTTTGTCGAGCATTTAGGTGGCAATGATCAGCTCATTGGCCTCGTTGTTGGGATTTTTACTTTTTCGGCGCTCGTCGTTCGGCCTTTCGCTGGCCATGCGCTGGAGACGAAAGGACGGCGGTTTGTGTTTTTGCTCGGATTGCTCATTTTTGTCATTTCTGTCGGATCCTACAGTCTGATCTCGAGCATTTTCTTTCTCTTTTTCATGCGGGTGATCCAAGGAATTGGCTGGGGGTTTTCGACAACGGCATCCGGCACGGTAGCGACCGATATCATTCCGGCGAGCCGCCGCGGGGAAGGGATGGGGTATTACGGGCTGTCGGGAAATATCGCCCTCGCCTTTGGCCCGTCGCTTGGACTTGCGTTGGCGGCCTCTATTCCGTTCAACCGCTTATTTCTGATTTGTGCGGCGCTTGGTGTGGCTTCTTTGGCCTTTGCCGCGGCGATTACATATAAAAAAGCGGAGGCCAAGCATGGCCAAAAGGAAAGCAAATGGGATCTTTACGAAAAGACGGCTTTGATTCCATCCGTGCTGCTTTTCTTTTTAACGGTGACCTTTGGCGGCATCGCTTCCTTTTTGCCTTTGTATACGGCGCAAAAAAACATCGGCGGCTTGCAGCTATATTTTTTGCTTTACGCGCTCGCTTTAATGGTAACGCGGACGTTCGCCGGTCAGTGGTATGACCGGAAAGGGCATCGGGCTGTCTTTCTCCCCGGTACCGGGCTCATTTTGTTGGCGATGCTGTTGCTCGCTTGGCTGCCGGGGGAATGGGCGTTATTGGCTGCGGCGGTGCTGTACGGCTTTGGGTTTGGCATGGTGCAGCCGGGGCTGCAGGCGTGGTCGGTGGAGCGGGCGCCTGTTCATCGGAAAGGGATGGCGAACGCGACGTTTTTCTCGTTTTTTGATTTAGGAGTTGGCATTGGGGCGATGGTGTTCGGCCAGATCAGCCATTGGTTTGGTTATCCGGCCATTTACTTATCAGCGGCTTGTTCCGTGCTCGTTTCGATGTTCGTTTATTTGGTTGTGCTGCGCAAAGAGCAGCCGTTTCCGCCGCGCCAAGGAAACAAGGCGTAGGGAAGGGGCGCCGAGGGGAGCAACGGTTTCTAGGAGGCTGGTGAAAAACGGTTGTTTCTCTTGAGCATGAAAGGCGCTCCTGATGCGACTAGGCTGATCCATCTGAGAAACGGGTTTGATCAGCGGCTTGCCCCCTTAAATCACCAGCCTTCTCGAAGGCCGGTGAAAAATCGCTGTCACACACGAATCGGCGGCATTTTCATTCAGAAAAGAAACTTGATTTTGCAAGGCTTCTCTAATTGAGAAACGGATGGAATCAGTAGTATTTTGCACTAAATCACCAGCCTTCTAGGTGCTGCCTCGTTTCCCCCCAACCCCTGTGCTCAGTCTGTGAGCTGGGCTATGAGGAGGAAGCTCGTTTCGGAGAAGGCTATTGTTCGTAATAAAGAAATTCCGCTCTCCATGTCCCGTCTTGATCACCTGACAAGCAGGCACGGTGACAAGAAGAGCGAACAATGCTGCGGAAAATAAAATGACACTGATATCGTTATCGCCGGGAGCGGACTTCGTAAATAGCGAATTTTAAATAATCTCCTTCTTCAGCGGCGAGCAGTTTTGGATGATCGTAGCCGGCGCCGCCCCAATACACTTGGCGGAGCACTTTTTTGGCGTCAAACGCCGCAGCGGCGATCATCTCTTGAAACAGGTGCGGGCGGACGTGGTATGAGCAGCTCGAAGTGACAAAAAAGCCGCCGTCTTTGACGAGTTTGAGCCCGTTTAAATTAATATCCTTATAGCCGCGCAGCGCCTTTGGAACGGCATAGGCCGATTTGGCGAACGCGGGCGGGTCGATGATGACGACATCCCACTGTCGGCCGGCGCGCACGGATTCGCGCAAATAGTCGAAGGCGTTGGCGACGACAAAGTCGATGTTTGTAAAGCCGTTTAAGGCCGCATTGCGTTTCGCCGTCTCGATAGCGTGTTCGGAAATATCGACAGCGGTGGCATGTTTCGCGCCGTACAGGCAGGCGTTCAACATGAACGACCCGGTATGGGTGAAGCAATCGAGCACAGTCGTTTCCGGACCGATCAGCGGGCGGAGCGCGGCGCGGTTTTGCCGCTGATCGAAGAAAAAGCCGGTTTTTTGGCCGTTTTCAATATCGACGATGTATTGAACGCCGTTTTCTTCGATCACGACCTCGGTTTCCGCTTGTTGATACCAAAAGCCTTTTTCTTGTTTGAGCCCTTCAAGCTCGCGAACGGACACATCGTTGCGCAAATAGACGGCTTTGGGGGAAAACACTTCCAGCAAGCCGCGTAAAATCCAGTCTTTGCGCCGCTCCATTCCAAGCGTCAATATTTGCACGACAAGGATTTCTTCGTATTTGTCGACGATCAGCCCCGGCAGAAAATCGGCTTCGCCGTAGATGGCGCGGCAGGAGCGAACGCCGGGGATCATCCGCTCACGATACGCCCACGCTTGGCGAATGCGCTCGACAAAAAAGCGCTCATCCAATTCGTCATCGGGGTTTTGCGTCAGCACACGGACGATGATTTGCGAGGCGGGGTTGATGTACCCTTTCGCCAGCCAATAGCCTTGGTGGTTATAAACGTCAACGAAGTCGCCCGGCGTGATGTCGCCTTCGATGCGGTCGACTTCGCTTTGGAAAATCCATGGATGGCCTTGTTCAAGCCGTTTTTTTCGCTGCCGTTTCAAAATGACGTTTGCCACTCTGTTCACTCCTATCCGGTAGTCAATCGTTGCGCTTTTATCATAGCGAATGGCGGTGGCCGACGCAACGTTGGCCGGAAAAAACGGTTGACAACGGGAACGGCCGTGATATGATAAATGTAAACAAGGAAATAGCATCATTGCGATCCACTAGGGGGGCCTTTAGAAAGGCTGAGATCAAAGTGTACCTTTGAGACCCTTAGCACCTGATCTGGGTAATGCCAGCGTAGGGAAGTGGAGGAGCTGCACGAAGGCGGGCTATGTCCTTTTTGCCTAGCCAAACGGTGAGCCCACGCCGCTTTCTTTACGCCGATCCGTAAAGGAAGCGGCGTTTTTATTTCGATGAAAAAGGGGGAGAAACCATGTCTTTTGCCAAGCGAGTGCGCGCAGCGGCCGACCCGATCTGGCAGGCGAGCTTTCGCCATCCGTTCGTTCAGGAGCTCGGCCAAGGAACGCTTGAGCGTGAAAAATTCCGTTATTATGTGATGCAAGATGCGTATTACTTGCGCCATTTTGCCCGTGTGCAGGCGCTCGGAGCCGCCAAGGCGCCGGATCTGGCCGCGACCGCCCGGCTCGCCCATCACGCGCAGAGCACCTGCGAGGCGGAGTTGTCGCTGCATGAAACGTTCGCTGAGCTGCTTAACATTACGGAAGCGGAGCGGGCAGCATTCGTTCCCGCGCCGACGGCGTACGCGTATACTTCGCATATGTACCGGGCGGCGTACGAAGGGCACTTAGGCGATGTCATCGCCGCCATTTTGCCTTGCTATTGGCTGTACTATGAAATCGGTGAACGCTTAAAAACGTGCCAGCCGAACGATCCGATTTACGAAAAATGGATTGGCACATACAGTTCCGACTGGTTCCGTTCGCTTGTCGAAGAACAGATCGCGCGCTTGGATGCCATCGCTGAGGCGGTCACCGAGGAGGAGCGCTCCCGGATGGAGCAGCATTTCTTAATCAGCAGCGAATATGAGTATGAATTTTGGGACATGGCGTACCGGCTCGAACGCTGGCCGTCTGCGCGGCTGGCGGCAAGCCGTTGACGTGGGCAAAACGAACAAAGGAGGGACATTGAGATGGAACGGAAGGCAAAAGGGTTGAAGCTGGCCGACATTTTAACAACGATTGTGATTGCGATTGTGTTCGGGGTGATTTACAAAGTATGGGGGCCGCTGTACGATATGGTGAAAGTGTTTGGCTTCCATGCCGATCAATTGATGTATGGGATGTGGTTTATCGCCTCATCGCTCGCCTATTTGCTCATCCGCAAGCCCGGGGTGGCGCTGCTTGCCGAAACGGCGGCTTCGTCCGGCGAGCTGATCATGGGGTCGCAATGGGGGCTTGAAGTGCTCATTTATGGATTTGTTCAAGGGTTGTTTGCCGAGCTTGTGTTTGCGGCGTTCCGCTATCGGCGGTTTGACGTGTTCGTCGTCTCGCTAAGCGCGGTCGGCGCGACGGTCGGTTCGCTCATCATGGACTTTTACAAAGGCTACATTGACGCGCTCGCCCCATGGAACATGGCGCTCTTTTTGCTGGCGCGCTTTATCGGTGCCATCGTGATTGCCGGCGCGTTCGCTGTCTCGTTGGCCAAGGCGCTTGAGAAAACCGGGGTCACGCAAATGTGGCGGCCGGCTTCCCAAGACGACTATGACGCATTGAATCGATAAGGCGGCGAAGAAAGATGAAAGAAGCGGTATCGATCGAGCGGCTGCGCCTGAAATTTCCCGGGCGCGCCGGGCTGTTGTTTTGCGATTTGTCGCTTTCGATCGCTCAAGGGGAGAAAGTGCTCCTCCTTGGCCCGTCGGGATGCGGCAAATCCACGCTATTGCAAGTGATGGCCGGCCTTATTCCCAATTCGATTGACGTGCCGATGAAAGCCGAGCGTCTCGAGCGGCCGGAACGCTGGGGGTACGTGTTTCAAGACCCGGATGCTCAGTTTTGTATGCCGTATGCGGATGAGGAGATCGCGTTTGCCTTGGAAAATCGAAACGTGCCGCGCGAGCAGATGCCGGAGCGCATTCGCGCGCTGTTGGATCAAGTCGGCTTGGCCATTGCGCCGCACACCGACATTCATACGCTTTCGGGAGGAATGAAACAGCGTCTTGCTTTGGCGTCTGTATTGGCGCTGGAGCCGGATGTGCTGTTTTTGGACGAACCGACGGCTTTGCTTGACGAGGAAGGAACGAAAGCGGTGTGGCAAACGGTCAAACAAGTCGGTCGGGAGAAGACGGTCATCATCGTCGAACATAAAATTGACCATGTGCTCGATTTTATTGACCGTATCATTTTGCTGGGGCGCGATGGTCAAATTATCGCCGATGGTGAGGCGAAAACGGTGTTTTCCCGCTATAAGCACGCCATTGGCGCCCACGGCATTTGGTATCCAGGCATCTGGGACGACTACGGATGGCCGGAGCGGCGCGCGGTCAGCGAAGAGGGCGAGGAGCTGCTTCGCCTTTCTCAGTTTCGCGGCTTTAGGAGGAAAGAGGCAAAAATTGAGGTTTCCGAGGCGGCGGTGAGAGCCGGCGAGTGGATCGCTGTCACGGGAAAAAACGGCGCCGGCAAAAGCACGTTGCTGCATGCTTTGATGCAACTCATTCGCACCGAAGGACGCTATCAGCTGTTTGGAGACGACATCAGCGAGCGGCAGCCGCTGCATCGCGATATCGCGTTTGTGTTTCAAAATCCCGAATGGCAGTTTGTCACCCATTCTGTCCGCGATGAACTCGCTTATTCCCTCAAGCTCCAAGGGCGCCCGGCGGCGGAAATCGAAGCGTTGGTTCACCGCTTTTTGGTCGAGTTTGACCTGATCGAGCAACAGGATACGCACCCGTACCAATTGTCGGTCGGGCAAAAGCGGCGGCTGAGCGTAGCGTCTTCCGTCATCGCCGGCCAGCGCCTTCTTTTGCTCGACGAGCCGACCTTCGGACAGGATGCGAAAAATACGTTCGCTTTGCTCGAACGGCTCGAATCGCAGCGCCAGCAAGGAGCGGCGGTCATCATGGTGACGCACGATGAGCACATTGTCCGCCGTTTTGCCACAAGGCGCTGGGTGATTGAAGACGGTGCGCTTGTCCGCGACGAGCCGTTGGACGTTTGCCGGTTGGCGATTGCCAAGAGGGGGATGGGACGATGAAGTGGGAAATCTCGCATCGGGAAACATGGCTTTATGAGGCGAATCCGACGCTGAAGCTCGCGGTGCTTGTCGTGCTCTTTTTGGCCGTGCTGTTGATTCACAATCCGAATGTGCTCATTAACTTGTCGCTAGCTCTTTTCCTTTTGTTTTGTTTTGGCACGGGGTATCCGGCGAACGTTTTATTCTGGATGTTTTTGCCGTTTTTCCTGATCTTTTTTTCCAGCGCCTCATCGATGATGATGTTCGGAGAAGGAACGACCACATGGTTCCGCTGGGGGCTGATCCATATTACAGCGGAGAGTTTTTGGCGCGGGCTGCATCTAGGATTTCGCGCCTTGGCGCTCGGGCTGCTTGGACTCATCTTTGCGTTGACCACCCGGCCCGTGCCGTTGTTTTACTCCTTGATGCAGCAGCTGAAACTGAAACCAAAGTATGCCTACAGCTTTTTGGCGGCGGTGCGGCTGTTGCCGATCATGCTCGAGGAGCTGCAAACGATTCGCCATGCGTTAAAGGTGCGAGGGGTGCCGCGCCAGGGCGGACTTGGCAAAGTGAAGCGCTACGCCATTCCGCTGTTGTCGCAAAGCATCCGCCGCGCCCAACGCATCGCGGTGGCGATGGAAGCGAAACAGTTTTCCGGAAGCGGTCCGCGCACGTTTTATTATGAGATCGGATTTAGCAAATACGATGGTTGGTTTGTCGCGCTGTTCGCTGCGTTCCTGTTTGCCGCTTATTACGTCGGGATCCACTATCCGTATATTCCTATCCGCGATGTGCGGTAGAAAGTCAGGGATGAAGATGGGTGTCCTTCATTTGGTTTCCACGGGCCGGCAGACAGCAGCGCAATTGGCTGCTATTTGTGCACGCGTTCATCCGTATGCCGATGCCATTCACGTCCGCGAAAAGGGAAAAACGGCGCGCGAGGTGGCAGAGTTTGTGGTCGCGCTGTTGCGGGCAGGGGTGCCGGCGCAAAAAATTATCGTCAATGACCGGGTTGATGTGGCCGCGGTCTACGGCGTCAAAGGGGTGCAACTCGCTTATCACAGCCTGCCGGTGCGCGCCGTTCGCCGCACGTTCTCGGATTTGGAGATCGGCTGTTCAGTGCATGGACCGATCGAGGCGAAACAAGCCCAACAGGCTGGTGCTCATTTTTGCTTGTACGGCCATGTGTTTCCGACGGAAAGCAAGCCGGGTCTAGCGCCGCGCGGGTTGGATGGGGTGGCGGACGTCGTTCGGGCTGTGCAAATTCCGATCATTGCGATCGGCGGCATTCATGCCGGCAACGCGCGTTCCGTTCTGAAAGCCGGCGCGGCGGGAGTGGCGGTATTGTCGGCGGTTTTTTTGGCGGAAGATCCTGTGCGGGAAGCGAAACAGCTCGCTGAGATCGTAAAGGGGGAGAGGATCGAGTGACAGCGTCTTCGTATGATGTCATTGTGATCGGCGGGGGAGTGATTGGGGCCGCTGTCGGATGGGAGCTCGCTAAGCGGCGGCATCGCGTTGCCATATTTGACATAGGGAAGGCGGGCAAAGAGGCATCAAGCGCCGCTGCTGGCATGCTCGGAGCGCAATCGGAATTTTCCGCGCCAAGCCCGCTCGTCCCGCTCGCTTTACAAAGCCGGGCGCTCATGCCGTCATTGGCTGCCGAGCTGAAAGAGCGGACCGGGATGGACATTGAATTGGTGGAAAAAGGGTTGATCAAAGCGGCGACAACGGAGGAAGAGGCGGACGATTTGCGCCGTCACTACGCGTTTTGGCGCGAGAGGGGCGAACCGGTGCACTGGCTTACCAACGAGGAAGTGCGGGAGATCGAGCCGCAGCTTCATGCCGAGGCGCTGACAGGGGCGATGTGGATTCCGGGCGATGGGCAGGTGAGCGCTCCCAACCTAGCCGCCGCCCTTGTGTCGGCGGCCGTTTCCGCTGGCGTTCATCTATATGAATATGCGGAAGTGCTGGATATTCGCTCCGGAGGCGGCGGTCATCTCGTCGATACGGCCGTCGGCACATTCGCCGCTGAGGCGGTCGTCATTGCTTCTGGAGCGTGGGCGGCTCGGCTCGGCGCCAAGGCGGGGCTTTCGCTCTCCATGTTCCCTGTTAAGGGGGAGTGTCTCATGGTGCGGGCGCACGTCCCTTTGTTGCGAACGACAGTGTTTGCGAAAAACGGCTGTTATATCGTCCCGAAGGCGGGGAACCGCTTGCTGATCGGGGCCACATCCACCCCCGGCACGTATGATCGCCGCATCTTGGCTGGCGGTCTGGCTCGCTTGTTGTTTCAAGCCGCTCATTTGCTTCCGGCCGTTGAACAAGCGGAATGGGTCGACGCATGGAGCGGAATTCGGCCGCAGACGAAAGATGGATTGCCGTATATTGGAGAACATCCTGAGCGGCCAGGAGTATTCGTGGCTGCCGGTCATTACCGCAACGGCATTTTGCTTAGCGCCGTCACCGGAGCGATTGTGGCTGACTTGGTCGAGCGAAAGAAGCCGGCGTTTGATTTGTCGCCGTTCGCGCTGACGCGTCATGCCGAAGAAACGGAGGGGGTCAAATGACGTTAACGATCAACGGGGAAACGGTCACGGTGCCCGATGAAGTCAAAACGGTGAGCGATTTGCTCTCCTATTTCCAGCTTACCAATAAGCTGGCGATTGTCGAAGTCAATGTGCGCATCATTGAAAAACATGAGTACGGTACAACCGCGCTCGCCGATGGCGATCGCATCGAAATTGTTCATTTTGTAGGAGGCGGTTGAGATGCTGAACATTGGCCCATATTCGTTTTCTTCGCGGCTATTGCTTGGCACTGGCAAGTATCCGAGTTGGGAAGTGCAAAAAGCGGCGGTGGAAGCGTCAGGAGCGGAAATTTTGACGTTCGCCGTTCGGCGGATGAACATTTTTTCTCCGGAGCAGCCGAATGTATTGGAACAGCTCGATGTCACCCGCTACAAGCTGCTCCCGAATACCGCTGGGGCAAAAACGGCGGAAGAGGCGGTGCGCATCGCGCGACTGGCCAAAGCATCGGGGTTATGTGATATGATTAAGGTGGAAGTGATCGGCTGCGACAAAACGTTGCTTCCTGATCCGGTCGAAACGTTGAAGGCGGCAGAGAAGCTGTTGGAAGAAGGGTTTATCGTGCTGCCGTACACATCAGATGACGTCGTGCTGGCTAGGCGGCTCGAGGAGCTCGGCTGCCATGCGATTATGCCGGGAGCGTCGCCGATCGGGTCAGGGCAAGGCATCGTCAATCCGCTCAACTTGAGTTTCATTATCGAACATGCGACGGTGCCGGTGATCGTTGACGCCGGGATCGGCAGCCCGGCGGATGCGGCGCTGGCAATGGAGCTTGGTGCGGATGGGGTGTTGCTCAATACGGCCGTTTCTGGCGCGGCGGATCCTGTGAAAATGGCGAGGGCCATGAAGCTGGCGGTGGAGGCGGGACGGCTCGGCTATGAAGCCGGACGCATCCCGAAAAAGCGATACGCGTCAGCAAGCAGCCCGATGGAAGGAATGAGCATTGTTTGAATGGACGCTATTCCCGACAACAGTTGTTTGCGCCCATCGGCGAGGAAGGGCAAACCAACATTCGGAGGAAGCATGTGGTAATAGTCGGCGCCGGCGCGCTCGGGGCAGGCAACGCCGAGGCGCTCGTGCGCGCCGGCATCGGCAAATTGACGATCATTGACCGCGATTATGTGGAATGGAGCAATTTGCAGCGCCAGCAGCTCTACAGTGAAGCCGATGCGATCGCACGGCTGCCGAAGGCGATCGCCGCGAAGCGGAGGCTTGAACAGATCAACAGCGAGGTCGAGATCGAGGCGATCGTTGGCGACGCCGGGCCGGAAGAGCTCGAAGCGATCGCGGCTGAACAGCGCCCGGATGTATGGATTGACGCGACCGACAATTTTGATACGCGCCTTGTGCTCAACGATGTGGCTTATAAATATCGCATCCCGTGGATTTACGGCGCTTGCGTCGGCAGCTATGGCCTCAGTTGCGCGTTCATCCCGGGCCGCACCCCTTGTCTGTACTGTTTGCTTGAAACGGTGCCGCAAGGAGGATTGACGTGCGACACGGCGGGGATCATCGGTCCAGCAGTGCAAATGGTGGTCAGCTATCAAGTGGCGGAAGCGTTGAAAATGTTGGTGGAGGATTGGGCGGCGCTTCGCGGCAAACTTGTTTCCTTTGACCTTTGGACGAATGAATACGCCGCCGTTCGCATTGACGCGGTGAAAAAGGAGGATTGTCCGACATGCGGACGCCACCCATCGTACCCGTTTCTTTCCTACGACCAGCGGACAAAGGCGGCAGTGTTGTGCGGACGCGATTCGGTACAAATCCGCCCACCTGTCCAGCGCGAGTACGAGATCGATGAGCTGGCGGAGATGTTTCGCCGCCAAGGGCTGCAGACGGAAGCGAATCCGTATCTTGTGGCCGTGTCGCTTGGCGGCGGCAAACGGCTTGTCGTGTTCGCCGACGGCCGCGCGCTCGTGCATGGCACGAAAGACGTGCACGAGGCGAAAACGATCTATTATCGCTACTTAGGATGAACAGGGGCGGCAACTGGTCAGCCGCCCCGTTAGTTTTGGATGGACATGGAAGTTTCGTACCCTCTCTATAGTCAGTTGGCAAAAAATTTGTTATATTTAAAGGGAAGCGTCTTTTGATTGCTTCAGCGCTGCGAATGGTGTTTGCGCAAGCATGTTTCGGCCAAAAAATGGGTATGAATGAACATAGTCATGTTTCCGTTAGGAGTGTGAAGATTCATTGGAAGAGTGGCCGTTAAGGTTATTCGGATGGTTTTTCCTGTTCTTGTTCGCAAACGTCCTGTTTGCCTCAGCGGAAGCTGCGTTTTCTCAAGCAAGCAAAGCCCGATTGCGCCAGTACGTGGAAGACAATCCGCAAAATAAGCGCTTGCAAGCGGTGTTTGGCCAACTTGACCGCGTGTTGTTGGCGCTGGCCGTTGCCAACCGGTTGACGGGTGTAGTAGCCATCGCGTTGTTTCTTGATATCGCCGTTTCCCTTTTTGGGGAACGGATCGGTTTGCTTAGTGGAATTGCGATAATGACGGTGTTATCGGTGGTCTTCGGTGAAATTTTGCCAAAATCGATGGCGAAAGAGCAGGCAGAATCGCTGGCGGTTCGGTACGCGAGCCTCGCTTACGGGTTGATGAAATGGATGACGCCGGTTACCGCTTCCTTTCACGTTTTAAAAGAGCGGATCGCTCGGCGCTTTGCCAACGGGGTCGCCGTGCCAGCGGTCACGGAGGAAGATATTAAAGTGATGGTTGAGTTGAGCGAAGAGGAAGGGGTTATTGACAATAAAGAAAAAGAGCTCATTCAACGTTCGCTCGATTTTGATGAAATTTTAGTCGAAGAAATTTTTACGCCGCGCGCCGATATGGTCGCGGTGGAAGTGAACCAGTCGATTGAAGAAATTCGCGACGTGTTTTTGGAGGAAAAATATTCGCGCATCCCGGTGTACGAGGGCGACATTGACAATGTGATCGGGATTTTGTCGGAAAGCGACTTTTTCGGCGAACTGGTGCGGAAGCGGGAAGTGCGCATCCGCGATTTGCTCCGTCAACCGTTGTTTGTCGTTGAGTCGATGAAAGTGTCCGACTTGTTGCCGGAGCTGCAAAAAAGCAAGGTGCATATGGCCATCGTCGTTGATGAGTTTGGCGGCACGGCTGGCCTGATCACGCTTGAAGATATCATCGAGCAAATCGTCGGCGAAATATGGGATGAACATGATGAAGCGGTGAAAACGGTGCGCCAAATCGATGAGCACAGCTTTGAGTTCAACGCTGAGCTGCCGTTGGATGAATTTTGCGAGGTAATGAACATCGAGGTGCCTGAAAGCGAATCCCATACGTTGGGCGGTTGGATTTTCGAGATGTTTGAGCGCATTCCGTCCGTTGGCGAAACGCTGCAGTACGGGCCGTTGACGTTCACCGTTCGTCAGGTGGACAATCGGCGCATCCGCAAAGTGCTCGTCTCCATGAGCCCACCGCTCGCCGAACAAGCGGGAGGCGTTTAATCCGCCGTTTTTCGCAAGGTTCTTTTCGTCGAGCGAGATAAGGCCAACGAACCGCGCCAGCCGGAACGGAATCGGTTGCAATAAAGGAACATAGCAACGAAAGAGGGTGTCCCGATCTTGGGACACCCTCGTTTGCCATCTATATCAAGTTGTTGGCCGTGCTGTTATTGAATGTGGCCGAATTGGCCGCCAAGATGTTGTTGAGCCATGGCAACAAGGCGTTTCGTAATTTCGCCGCCGACCGAACCGTTCGCGCGAGAAGTCGTGTCAGCCCCAAGGTTTACGCCGAATTCTTGGGCGATTTCATACTTCATTTGATCGATCGCTTGTTGAGCACCAGCGACTAACAGTTGGTTGTTGGTATTGTTGCGTGCCATAGTTAGATCATCTCCTCGTGAAAGAATTTTGATGGCTGGGTTGGCTGGATTTGCACCAGCGTTGCACGCCGTAAAGCGCGCTGCCAAGCTTGGCTGAACCCACCGCCCATCTGTTGTTTCGCCAGCTGTCCCGTTGCAACGGATTTGGCTGTTCCGCTGGCGGTACTCATAGTTTGGGACGTTTTTGTCTCGTTATTCGTTCAAAAGATATGGGAATTTTTTACGTTTTATCATCGCTGCGATTAGGGAATAGATAGGTTGTAATCAACCATTTCCGATCTCCATGTCCCGTCTTGATTACCTGACAAGCTGGTGCGGTGACAGAAGAGCGAACCATGCCATGGAAAACAAAATGGCAGCTTATTAAAGGAACAGCTGGTAGCGTCAAACGGGTGATCGAAATTTCGCACCGATCATCCCATTAGGCAGGGGGAAAGCGGGATGGCCCCTTGACCAAGAACAGCTTAGAAGTTTGGGAAAAAACGGCTGCCACGAGCCAATCAGCGGCATGTCGCCAAAAAGAAGGCTGATTTCGCTAGGCTTCTTTCATCGAGAAACAAATGGAACAGCATTATTTCGTACGAAATCACCGACCCTTTAGAGGAGGAAGCAGCATGAACGTTTGTCCGCTTTGCAACGGGCTGCGCCGAGTAACGGTGTATTGCAGCAGCTGCCGGCAGCCAATGGAGGATCAAGGAAAGGTGACCGATTATTTTGATGATTACAGCCCGTATATGGATGCGGATATGATGAAACAATTCGACGGTTACGCACGTACATACACGAATCATGAATGTGTCCATCTGTTTTATTGTCCGCGCTGCCAGGCGGAGGAAGTGCGATTTATTCAAGAATAAGCGGTCGAGTGATGTCATAGCGCCGACTGGCAAAAAAAAAAAAAACGGCGTCCCAGCTGGAGGAACGCCCGAGTGTATAGGAAAACAAAGGGGGTTACTTTTCGTTCGCCGCCCGGATGCGCCGCTCGGTTTCGACATCAAAGAAGTGCGCTTTGTTCATATCGAGCGCCAAGTCGATTCGGTGCCCCGGCTTAATTTCCGTGCGGGCGTCAATACGGGCGACCATTTCTTGGCCATCGATGCTGAAGTAAATCATCGACTCGGCCCCAAGCAGCTCGGCGACTTCCACGTGCGCTGTTACTTTCGTGGCCGGTGAGGCTTCCAAGAAGAGCGGCTCATCGTGAATGTCTTCCGGACGGATCCCTAAAATGACTTCTTTGCCGACATATCCTTGTTCACGGAGCACTTTCATTTTCCCTTCCGGAATGCCGAACGAGGTTTGGCCGACGACAAACTTGCCGTCTTGCAGCGTTCCGCGCAGGAAGTTCATGGCTGGCGAACCGATAAAGCCGCCGACAAAAATGTTTTCCGGTTTCTCATATACTTCGCGCGGCGTTCCGACTTGCTGAATGACGCCGTCTTTCATGACGACAAGGCGAGTGGCCATCGTCATGGCTTCCGTTTGGTCGTGAGTGACGTAAATCGTCGTCGTTTCCAAACGTTGATGGAGCTTCGCGATTTCCGAGCGCATTTGCACACGCAGTTTGGCATCCAAGTTCGAGAGCGGCTCGTCCATTAAGAATACTTTGGCATCGCGAACGATGGCCCGCCCTAACGCAACGCGCTGCCGCTGCCCGCCGGAGAGCGCTTTTGGTTTGCGGTCCAAATATTGTTCAAGCCCCAGAATGCGGGCGGCTTCGCGCACGCGTTTGTCAATTTCCGCCTTCGGGAATTTGCGCAATTTTAAGCCGAACGCCATATTGTCATAAACGCTCATATGCGGGTAAAGCGCGTAGTTTTGGAACACCATCGCGATATCGCGGTCTTTCGGCGGCACGTCGTTCATTCGTTTGCCATCGATGTAAAGATCGCCTTTGGAAATTTCCTCAAGGCCGGCGATCATCCGCAATGTCGTCGATTTGCCGCAGCCGGACGGGCCGACGAAGACAATAAACTCTTTGTCTTGGATATGCAAGTTAAAGTCTTTGACAGCTGTGACGTTGTTGTCGTAAATTTTGTAAATATGATCCAAAATGAGCTCTGCCATGGCCAATCCTCCCGCTTGTTGAAATCGGTTTCCTCTAGCTTTAGAGTATAGAAAAATAGAAACATTCGTAAATGGACAACATGCACAAAAAACGGCGGCCCATTTTCGGCAGCCTGCCCAACGTTACGGACGGCGGCGATGCAAAATAGCGAGATACATCGCCGCCGCCCCTTTAAATCGCTTGGTAACTATTCAGCCACATCATAAAGTGAGCTGAATATTTTTTGCTTTTCCTGTCCATGATGTGAATATTGATAGACAAGGAGGTGAATCGCATGTTGACGGTACAACAAGCTGTATTTACAGTTGAAAGCTTAATCAGCAAAGCCCAACAACAAAAGCAGCTCATTACTCACCAACAACAAGTCATTGAGCAACTGTTGAAAGAAAACAAACAGCTACGCAAAGAAAATGAACAACTGAAGTACCGTGTTCAAGAGCTGGAAGCACGCACGAAAAAAAACAGCTCCAATAGCCATTTGCCCCCATCTTCTGACCGTTTTGAGAAAAAGCGTTCCTCCCGCGAGCCGTCTGGCAAAAAGCTTGGTGGGCAAGAGGGACATGAGGGGAAGACGCTCCGTCAAGTGGAACATCCACATCATCGTGTCGTCCACCGTGTGCATACGTGTCAAGGATGTGGAGCTTCTTTGCGTGAAGTCAAACCGTTCAAAGTCGATATCCGTCAAGTGTTTGATGTCCCTCCTGTGGCGATCGAGGTGACACAACATGAACGTGAAGTGAAATCGTGTCCACATTGTCGATGCGTGCAACAAGCCGAATTCCCATCCCATGTCACGAATCATGTGCAATACGGTCCACGGCTCACGGCGCTCGTTGTTTATTTACATCATATCCAATTGATCCCGTACAAGCGTTTAAGTGATACAATCGAAGCGTTATATCAACACTCGATTAGTACGGGAACTCTTGCCAATATGGTGAAACGAGGACGCGAATCGTTGGAATCCAATATGGACATCATCGAAGACGCCTTACTTGAATCCAACATCCTGCATGTCGATGAAACGAGTTTGCGCATCAATGGGAAACTCGCATGGGTGCATGTCGCGTGTACATCGAGATATACATACTTGGCTCCTCACGCTTCTCGTGGAAAAAAAGCGACCGATGATATCGGGATTCTTCCCCGATATGAAGGGACGATGATGCACGATGCGTTCGGTACGTATCCGAAATACACACATGCCACCCATGCCCTTTGTCATGCCCACCATTTGCGTGAGTTAAAAGGATTCATCGAACAGGGGCATACGTGGGCGATGCGCATGACCACGTTTCTGTTAGCCGCCAAGCAAGCCGTCGAAGCCCATCACGGTGCACTTTCCGAAGAAGAAGCGAGACGGTGGGAACGAGTGTATGATCGCATCCTAGAAAGAGCACAACACCGATTAGAAACGATGACGCCTCTTCCGAAAAAAGCACTCGCTTTTGTTCGACGCCTTCAAAAACGAAAGGAAGAAGCGCTGCGTTTCTTACGTGAAGTACATGTTCCCTTTGATAACAACCAAGCCGAACGCGATCTTCGCATGGTCAAAGTCAAAGAGAACATTTCGGGTACGTTTCGCGAAGAAACATTCGCGCAGTCGTTTTGCATCGCAAGAAGCATCGTTTCCACACTGACGAAACACGAAAAAAACGTGTGGGATTCGTTATGTCTTCTGTTGGCAGGCGAAACGATCGATCGAGTTCTTTCCGCTACCTAGGGCATTTTCTATGACCGAAATGCCCTATTTGTGCTGGGCTTTTTTATACACTAGCACTGGGGTGAATAGTTACATCGCTTGATATCGAGACCGGTCTGCTCGGTCCATTTCTCGATGCGATATTGCAAACTGTTGCGATGCATGTAAAGGGCTTTCGCCGCCATCGAGACGTTTAAGTTGCACTGGAAAAACGTCTCGATCGCTTGGAGGTCATCTTCCTCCAGCTCGTTGAGAAACGAAAAGAGGCGATCGACGTTTCCGCTGTCCGTTTCGCCTGCAACGAGCGGAAGCAAGATGACGTCTTCCCATTCGTACACCGTTTGTTTCGGCCAAAAGCGCCGAGCGGCGGCGAAACATTCTTTTTCGAGAAGGAACGATTCGCGCAGATGGCCATCGGCGGGGCGGATCGGGCCGATCAGCACGTGGATGGCGGCATAAAAATCGGCGGCGAGCGCTTCGGCCATATCGACAAGCGGCGGCCGCTCAGCGGTCCGTTTCGGCTTCGCTTCGACGATGACCCCGCGATGATCTTGCTCCCAGACGATCGTGATCGGCGAGGAAAATAAGCCGCGCAGGGCATCGGCAAAATCGTCTCTAGGGACGATCGGCCGGTTCGCAGTGAAATGAATAAACCGGCAGTACGGCGCGGTGAGTTGGACGAGCGCCGCCGGGTCACCGCAGGCGATCCATCGCTTCCATGCCCGTTCCGCTTCTCCTTCCGGTGTGCGCCGCCCGCTGGCCGGTGTGAAAAAGAGCGACAGCAGCCGCCGCTCCCGGTCGGTCAACCGCTGTTTGGCAATGCCGATTTCATCCCCGTCTGCCGTATAAAACCAGTCATACGCTTCCGGCTGCTCCGTCTGGCCGTTGATGATGATATCCCCAGCATAAAGCGACTCGAGCTCTTTAAGCATCGCGCGCCATCCTTTCTGTCGTTTTGCATCCATTATAACAAAATCCGACTTCCCTTGGGGGAAGTCGGAGCGGTCAATCGCCGGCCTCGTGAGGCGGTTCCTCTTTGACGAGATCGCGCGCTTCTTCGATGTTGACTTGTTCACCGTGGCCGTAGACCATGCCGCCGGCCATTCCTTCATTGATCATGCGATCGATGTCCCACTCATACTCATCTCTTCCTTCATATAAGGCATCTTGGCGCCCCGTTTCTTTCCGTTCCATCGTTCTCTCCTTCCTTTTTGTTTTTTCTAGTTTGTCCGAAGTCGTCATCGTCTATCCGCTTCGTTCATATGGATAGTAGAGGACAAGCGGGAAGGAGTGATGGAAAATGACGATGATCATCCGACAATTGCTTCAAACGATCGCCGCGGCCGAAGAAACAGCCCAGCGGCTCGCTGACTTGGACAAGGAAGAAACAGAATGGGAAGCTTACTTGAAAGAGGCAAGGCGCCAGCGCCAATTTTGGGAATACATGTACCGGCTCATCGCCGGCCAAGAATGCGCCGTGAAGAGCGCGGAAGGGGAGGCGGATCACAGCGGCCGCCTTGAGCTGCTGGAAGCCCTCGCCGCCGCGGAGTGGACAAAGGCGCAATTATGCCAGCGGGTTTGCGGCCGCCTGAGCGGCGCGGCCCGGCAGGCCTCCGATCGCCTGTTTCACCAAGCGCTCCAGCAAAGCGGCGCGTTGTTAGCTATGGTGCAAGCTGAGCGAATGAAGCAAACAGTTCATTAAGCCGTTCAAGCCGCCGTTTTTCAATGTCTGGTTCATCGAAGGACATCGGTTTGGCGTTCATTTCATACACGTAAAGTTCATAGTTCGGGCCGACGCCGATGTCGGCGGAAAATTCGCCGACAAATCCGAACCGTTCGCTCAATCGCTCGCCGCTTAGGGCGATCAGTTGGGCAAGCGACGCCTCGTCAATCCGCTTTTCGACCTCGGCGTAGGGAAGAATCGTCCCGCCGTGAAAAACATGGGTTGTTAGCGCCCGTCTCGCGGCTAAACGGACGCCGACGCCGGTCATTGTATAGCGGCCGCGCCGCCAATGAGCGAGCACGCGCAAGTCGTAGCGCTGGCCGTTCCACGTGTCCGTTCGGGCCGCCGCTTGGGCGATGTAGCCGCCCGATTCAAGCAACGGGGCGAGCGCTTCGAGGGAACGAAGCCGCTTTCGCCCACCGGGATGTTCGCATAAAACGGAACGGTCCGGCAAGACGGTGAGGCGAAATAGCCCGTTTCCTTTCGCGCCATCGTCTTTTTTGACGTAAACGCAGCTATAGCGGTTCAGCCATGCGCGAACGTCATCGGCTGTCCGGACCGGCGCGGTTGGCAGTAAATGCGGCCAAAGCCGGCCATCAGCGCGCAGGGCGTCATACACATCCGACTTGCGGAAAAACGACCGGTTGATCAAGGCAATTCCGCCCGCATCGAACCGGGCGGCCGCCGTTTGGAACCGCTTGTCGCTTTCTTCCGCTCGGCTTTTTACCCGGTTGTAGACGACATCAGGAAGCGGGGTGGATGCTTTGATCCAGCGTCCGGACGCCGGCACGAGCACAAAGCCGGAAACGGTGTTTTCCTTCACGCCAGCGGCGGTCGTGACGATGGCAATGCCGCCGGCGTCATGAACAGAACGGACGACCGTTTCCAGCCATCTTTTTTTCCCGACAAGCAAAGCGGGAATCGACGATTCGCTCACCAAAACGCCAACAAGTGGTCCGACCCGCCCGGCCCGTTCGCGAACGGGAAAGGTGAGGTCGGGAAGGGAAGCGGCGGGAACAAGGCGGCCGCTGCCAAACCGATATGGCTCGCTCAGCCGTTCGCCGACCCATGCACCGGTATCGCTTTGATAGCCGATCGTTATCATGGCCAAAGCGCCTCTGGGGCGGTGATGGCGGTTTTGCTCAAGTGGATGGCGTAGGCAAGCGGCAGCCGCACCGTTTGTTCGTCCGCTTCTTTAAGCTTCGGATGGTGAAAAATCGAACGTCCCGGTTTTGAGTTGGCTTCAAACATCCACACGTTTCCGTCGCGGTCGATTCCAAAGTCAAAGCCGATTTCGCCGATGAAGGCATCCAGCGTTTCCTCAAGGCAGCGGCTGAGCGTTAAGGCGGCGTCGCATAGACGGCTGATGAGCGCTTGCCGTTCGCCGGGGTCGGGGAAAATTTCCTCGAGCGTTTTCACAGTGCCGCCGCTGCGGATGTGGGTGGTCAAGCTTTCTTTTCCGGCGATTTTGGCGGCCATGGCGCTGACTTGCCATGCGTTTTGGCCGTCTTTATTTGTATGGACGCGGAAATCGACCGGTCGACCGCGCACAGTCAGGAGCGGGATGGCCTGCTGAATGACGCAGCGATGAAGCGGAGCGGCGGCCAACAAATGATGCCATACCGCCATCGCGGTAGGAAAGGTCAACGTTTTGACGTCGCCGTGCTCTTCGCGAAAGCGGCACTCATACGCTCCGCTTTTTTTCGCCAGATGATAGATGCCGCGCCCTAAACTGCCGTCGGCCGGTTTGATATAAGCTTCGGCGTATCGGTGAAGGAACTGCTCGATCGTCTTGGCTGTGATATGGGCCGCCGTCGCCGGCAAATACGGCTTGACTTGCGGATGAGTCGACAGCCGCCGGTAAATATCGGCTTTGTTGAAAAAATGGCCGTTAAACACAGGGATGCCATACCGTGTTTGCAACGTTTCCGTGATCGTGTGGAACGGTTGGGCGTTTTCGATGCGCCGGTTCGGTAGCCGGTTGTAAACGGCGGTTGGCAGCGGCACGAGATGACGTTCCCAACCGCGCTCTGTGTAAAAGTAGCCGTTGACCATGCCGTTGTTCCAGTCGATATGAGGGGCGCCGAACAAAAACGCGAATCCCCCGACTTGTTTTTGTTGCGCCAACAGTTTAGCGAAAAAGAGGCTGCGGGTTCCGACCGGGCGGTTGGGCGATGTGGTGAAGCCGGCTGTGAAAATGCCGACAAGCGGGCCGAAATGAACGGCCTCATCTGTCAAAAAGACATGGACCTCGGCGGCAAACGGGATCCGTAAGCGCCGCGCGACGTCATGGGCGATGACGGCTTCGTTCGTGAGCGAGGCCGAAGAGACGATTCGGCATGGTACGAACAGGCTGCCAAACGCTGCCATCGTTTGTCCTGCGAGCGGAAGCGAAGCGGGAAGCACGACGGTACCGGTTGTCTGTTCGTCAATGACCAAGGTGTACGTCACCGCTTGTTCACCTCACGGGCCAAAAACAAACAGTAGCGAAGCGGGGCCTCATAAATACAGTCTTGTTGTTCCGGCGGAAGAACGCTGATGATTTTTCTTCCCGGCTTTGAGTTGACGTCCAAAATCCAAACCGCCCCTTTGTCATCGACGCCGAGATCCAAACCGATTTCAAACAGTGGGCCGAATCGCTCCTCCATATATGCCGGCAACGCCCGAATGATCGTTTCGATGCCATCCATCACGACGGCGCGCCTCGGAATCGTAAGCCGGTCAAGCCAATCGGAAAAGGGCCGGATGTCTGCTCCTGCGCCGACGTTGGCCACCCACGCCCCCGCCCGGCCGACCCGAACCGCCCGTGCCCGTTCCCTCCACTCTCCCGCTTCGTTTTTTTGCAAAAGAAAGCGAAGATCAAACGGTTCACCGGCCGGAGTGGACAGCCGAAGAAGCGGTTGCAGCACATAGCGGCCGCAGCGGTTCAGCGAGGAGACGAACCGCTCAAGCTCGTTTCGGCGGGTGATGATCGTTTGGTGTTGTCCCCAGCCGTCTTCGCTGGACAACGCGGCTCCTTGTTTTCGCATCACGAAAATGCCGCGCCCGCCGGAGCCATGCACCGGTTTGGCGATGATCGCCTGCTGGCGTCGAAGACAGTGCAGCACATCTTCGGCGCCTTCAAGGGGAGAGGTCGGCGGAATGTACGCCGAGAGAAGCGGGTGGGCGGCAAGCGCCTCATACACCTCTCCTTTTCCGGGAAGTCCGTAGCCTAAAAACGTGACATCCGGCCGCTGCTTGAGCCATTGCATGATGGGCTTTGCTTTTTTGGAGCGGTCGTCAGAGCCGTAAAAACAACGATCATAAAGAAACGGCGGAATGGCGAACATAGCGGGCGTCCATTCGTTCGTTTCGGGCTGAAAAACAAGGCCGTGGACTTGTTCCGTCTGCGGGTCGATATCAAGCGGAGAAAAACGGCAGACGGAGATGCCGAAGCGTCCGGCGCGCTTGGCCAGTTCTGTGCAGTAGGGACGGTCTTGCTGCTTGTCAAGGGCGACAAAGCCGAGGGAAAGCAAAGCGGCTCACTCCTTTTCTTCTATCAATGTCAAACTGTAGTTGACGATCGCCTTGGCTGATGGCCGGATCGTCTTCGCGGCGGGAACCATTTCCACGTGCTTGGACGGCTTGCTGTTCACTTCAATAATCCAAGGATGGTCGTGGATATCGACAGCAAGATCGATGCCCAGCTCCCCGTACATCCCGTCGGCTTCTAGCGCCAGCGCTGCCGCCGCCTCAAGGGCGATTTCTTTGAGGAGCTGTTTTTGTTGAAAGGCTACAGATTTCGGATACCACTCCTGCAAGACCGCATTGACGGCCAGCAGTTCTCCGCCGCGGGCGAGGTTGGCGACGAACTGGTCGGGCGATGCCGCGCGGGCGACGGCGGAAGTGACGCGCCAAGCGTTGTGGCGGGTTCGATGGCAAAGGAAGCGAAAATCGACCGGGCGGCTGTCCAGCGAGCGCAGCTCAAGCCCTTGCTGAATGATCATCGGCGCGGTTGTTTGTTGCCATAAGGCGGAAACGAAGACATCGATCGGCTGGTCAATCGTTGCCGAGGCCGCCGCCGTGGAACGGCGCAGGCCTATTCCGCCGTTTTGGCGTTCAAGGCGCAAAATCCCCCGTCCTTGGCTGCCGTGGATCGGTTTGAGAAAGACCGCTGGGAAGGCGGAAAGAAACGCTTCGAGTTCTCCCGGATCGTTCCATAGCGAGGTTTTGGGCAAGTACGGGCGCAAATGGCGGTGTCGTTCAATATAGCCATGCACTTCCCACTTATGCAGAAAGCGGCGGTTGAACATCACCCCGCCTTCTTCCGCAAGCCGGGTGAGCAGTTCGGCAAACGCCGGAGAATGCTCCGACGAGCGCGAGTGCAGGCGGTTGTAGATCACGTTGGCGGGAGGAACGTCTTGTTTGCTCCACGCGCCGTTGCTTCGCTGATAGCCGAGGCGCTGCAAATAAAGCGACGGCGAGGTGACGTAAACGAAGAGACCGCGTTCGCTTCCGTACTGTTCGAGCTCCTCGCAAAAACGATGAATGGAACCAAAGCGGGCTTGTTCATTTTTGTCTTTGATTTCCGTCAAGACAGCCATCGTCGGTTGTTTCTCCATTGCAGTCCCTCATTTGCGCATTCATCACGCAAGCTCTATAATGAACAAATAGGCAAACGTTTATATCGCTATCGTATGATGCCGGCCGCCGCTTGGTGACAACGGCGGAGAAGAAAGGGGAAGACGATGGGTTCGTTCGCGTACTGGGTGCTGATGATCGCCATCGGGGCGTTCATTGGCGGAATGACCAATTTTATCGCCATTGTGATGTTATTTCGCCCGTATGAACCGCTGTACGTCTTAGGAAGACGGCTGCCGTTCACCCCCGGATTAATTCCAAAGCGAAGACGGGAACTCGCCGAACAACTAGGGAAGACGGTCGCGGAGCATTTGGTGACGCCGGAAGGGCTGCGGCGCAAACTGACCGCTCCTGCTTTCGCGACCGAGGTGGCGGAGCAGGGGCGGACATGGCTGAGACGATGGCTTTCACGCCAAGAAACGCCGCTTCAATGGCTTGAGCGCCTTGGCGTTCCTTCGCCTGCCGAGCGGCTCGGCGAGTGGGCTGCCGGGCAAGCGGACCGCGCGTATGAACGGTGGGCAGAAGCGTGGAGACGGCGGCCGATTCGCGATTGGCTGCCGCCAGAGTTGAAGGAGACGATGGAAGCGCGCCTCGAGGGCCTCGCACACTATTTGGCCGACCGGGTGCTTGAGTACATGCAGAGCGAGGAAGGAAAGCAGCAGCTCGCCGGCATGATCCGCCGCTTTTTTCAGGAGCGCGGCATGATGGGAGGCGTGCTGCAAATGCTGCTTGGCAATGTTCAGCTCGTTGATAAAGCGCAGGTGGAGCTCGGCAAATTTTTGCGGCATGCCGGGACAAGAGAGGCGCTTGCCCGCCTTCTCTTTGCGGAATGGAACAAATGGATGGACACGCCGCTAGAGGCGGTGGAGGAAATGATCGGCCGCCAGCGCGTTCATGAGGCGGTGCGGACGGTTGCCCGCCGCCTCGTCTTGAACAGCGGCTGGCTGCATCGTCCGATCGCTGAACTCATCGCCCCGTATGAGCAGCGGCTGTTCCAACAACTTGTTCCGCAAGCGACGGAAACGGCGCTTCGCCTGCTCAGCGGCCAAATCGAGGCAATGGTGGCGCGGCTCGGGCTTGAGGACATCGTGCGCGAGCAAGTGGAGTCCTTTTCGTTAAGAAGGCTTGAGGAAATCGTTTTATCGATTGCCCGCCGTGAGCTGAGCATGATCACCTATCTAGGCGCCTTGCTCGGCGGGCTGATCGGCGCGGTTCAAGGAGCCATCGGCTTATGGCTGTAACCGCTCAAGTCTATCGCTCCCCGTTGACAGCGACGATCAACGGCGTCAACGCGATCGAGGCTGGTAACCCTAGAATCATATGAACGCCGGTTCGTGCATACGCTAAAACGAAACCGATCTTCAAGTAGGAGGCGCTCGCTTATGTCACTATCTCTTCAGGCGCTCGCTCGACAGCTTGAGCAGGCGATCCGCGACAGTGAACCGTTTCGGGAGCTGAAACAGGCGTACGAAGACATCCGCCGTGATGAAGCCGCCTATCGGATGTTTGCCAATTTCCGCGACATTCAGCTTCGATTGCATGAAAAACAAATGCGCGGGGCCGCCATTTTGCCCGATGAAATCGAGCAGGCGCAAAAGGCGATGGCGCTCGTCCAACAAAACGCCAAGCTCGCCCGGCTGATGGCGCTCGAACAGCAAATGAGCATGACGCTCGCCGAAGTTCAGCACATCGCGATGAAACCGCTCGAAGAATTGCACCGCTCGATGATGGAAGGCGATTGAGCGGACGGAACGGAAAAACGAATCGGCCCGCCTCGTTTTCGCTCCCGCGCTGCCTATGGAGAACGGTGAAAAACGGCTGCTTCCCTCACGCAAAGGGGAGAATGAGCGAAACGCAGGACCGATGCCACAACGTTTTTCGAAGGAGAAATGACAGTGTAAAGCCGTATCCACGATGGGATCACCAGCCTCCTATGACGGGAAAAGAAAAACGGCGGGGCGGTTGAAAACCCCCTACAGGGCATTCAAGCGGAGACAGATATGGTCAAAGCGAAGAAAGATGACGGTTGAAAAACACCCTACAGGGTGTTCTTTTTTTGTCCGGTTTATCATAGTCATGAAAATGATCAGAACGGCAAAGCCGCCGCAGCGGACAACGGGCGGCGCCGCTTTAGGCTGACTGAAAAGAGGGACGAACAAAGGGGGAGACAGCCGTGTATAAGCTGCTGGCGCTGAACATTGACGGAACGATTTTAAAAAATAACGGCCGCCTGTCGCGGGAAACGAAAGAGGCGGTCGACTACGTGCGAAAAAAAGGGGTTTACGTGACGCTGATGACGAGCCGAAATTTTCTTTCCGCTCGCAAAGTGGCGAAGGCGTTGCGGCTCGATGGAATGCTGATCACGTTTCAAGGGGCGCTGATCGGCAAATCGCTCGATCATCGACTGTTTGCCGCCGTCATCCCGGAAGAACGGACGTTTAATATCGTGCAGATTTTGGAAAACTTCCCTTGCAACATTCGCCTGATGCACGAACGGTATTCGCTTGGCAACCGGAAAAAAGTGAAGCGGAATCTCGTCGTGCAGACCGTTCTTTCCTCGAGCGATCCCTTTTTCTATCCGACCCAGTTTGTCGATTCGCTCGGTGATGTGTTGATCGATGAACCGATGGCCGTGCCCAAAATCGATGTTTACTTTGCCGACGATGCGGAGCGAGAGGAAGCAGCCCGCTTGCTTGCATCCGCCATTCCGTCCATTGATATGATTATGCAGTCTGAAGGCAAAATGGAAATTGTCCCGCAAGGCGTGTCAAAGCTGGCTGGACTGCGCCGGCTCACCCAACATCTCGGCATTTCGTTGAAAGAAACGGTGGTAATTGGCGACGGCCTCGATGATTTGCCGGCCATTGAAGCCGCAGGGCTTGGTGTGGCGATGGGCAATGCGCCGCTTGAAGTCAAGCGGGTAGCTGACTGGGTGACGCGCTCGAACGAACAGCTCGGCGTCGCTTACATGGTGAAAGAGCATTTCCGCAAACAGCAGCGGATCGAGTTTTTGCAAAAGCTAAAAGGCCGGTGAAAAACGGTTGTTTCTCTTGATCAATGGGGGAGCGTGTGAAAGGCGATCCTGATGTCACAGGGCTTTTCGATTTGAGAAACGAGGCTGGTCAGCAGCCTGTTTCCTTCAATCACCGTCCCTCTAAGAGGCCGGTGAAAAACGGCTGCCACGAGCAAATCAGCGGCATTTTGCTAAAAAAGAAGGTTGGTTTGGCTAGTCTTCTCTAACTGAGAAATAGAGCGAATCTAAGGATTTTATACGAAATCACCGCCCCTCTAAAAACAAAACAAGGAAGAAGCAAAGCAAGGCGCCCCGGTCGGTTCGGGGCGTGTTTTTTCTCTTTTCCGAAAGTTGTAGTTGCCGGTTTGAAAACCTACTATCCTTCGTAACGCAACGATGTTCATACATGGCGAAAGAAAGACGTCGACATGTGAACTTTTTTAGCTGGCCGCGTTTATTGGCGAGCTGCGCAGGCAGAAACGTTGGCAACAGCCGGGCGGGAAAGGAGCATTCTTCCGCTTGACGAACGAAACAGCGGTTCGCTACACTGAAAGAAGTTTGACAGAAAAGGTCCATGGACAGCGTGATCTGCCCTCCACCCGGGGATGAAAATCTCGCGCCAGTCCTGCATTTTCACAGAAAAGTTCCATGGGCAGCGATCTGCCCTCCACCCGGGGATGAAAATCCGCGTCAGTTCAGCATTTTCACAGAAAAGGTCCATGGACAGCGCGATCTGTCCTCCACCCGGGGATGAAAATCCGCGTCAGGCCTGCATTTTCACGGAAAAGATCCATGGGCAACGTTTTGCCCTCCACCCAGGGATGAAAATCCCCCTTTTCTTCCCATAATGAAGAATAGGCGCAAACAGTTCAACAGGACGTTATGCTTAATGGTGGCTTAGACCCTGTACGGAAAAGTGTTTGAATCCACTGGGTGCACCACCCATTGTCCGCCCTTTCCTGTGATAGAGGAAAGGTGACGACGAACGGAAAACTGCCGCATTTCTCCCGTGGATTCGCTGTTTGCGCACTCGATCATCGAAAAGGAGGATTTTCATCATGGATGTCATCTATCCTCGCTGCGCAGGATTGGATGTTCATGCCGAAACCATCGTCGCCTGCGCGCTATGGGAAGAAGATGGACACATTCAAAAGGACATTCAAACCTTCTCCACGTTCTCGAAAGGACTTGGCGACCTGCTTGAGTGGCTCGAAGAACATGGCGTTACCCATGTCGCCATGGAATCCACCGGCGTGTATTGGAAACCGGTCTTTGCCTTCCTCGAGGGCTATGTCGACTTGACACTGGCCAATCCGCAGCGGATCAAAAATGTCCCGGGAAGAAAAACCGATGTCTCTGACGCCGAGTGGATCGCCAAGCTGCTCCGCCATGGACTCATTGAAAAAAGTTTCGTCCCCCCAGCGGATATTCGCGAATTGCGGGATTTTACCCGCCTCCGCAAAAAGTGGGTCGGACAGTTGAGTTCAGAGAAAAACCGGATTCAAAAAGTGCTGGAGTCTTCCAATGTCAAACTGGGCTCCGTCCTCTCGGATCTCTTCGGCGTTTCCGGACGAAACATCCTTGCCCGGCTGCTCGAGAAGGGATACGTGGACAAGGACGAGCTGGATCAATGCCTGCGCGGCAGGCTCAAAACGAAAAAGCAGGCGGTGTATGATTCGCTGCTGGGCACCTTGACCGAACACGAGCTCCGTCTCCTTCGCCTCTTGTGGAAACACGTGGAGGAATTGGAGCAGTTAATCGAAGAAGTCGACCAGCACATCGACCGCCTGCTCGAGCCGTATCGGGAGGAAGTGGACTTACTGATGACCATGCCTGGAATCAAAAAACAAACCGCCGCCGTCATCATCGCCGAGATGGGAACCGACATGAGCGTCTTTGAAACGCCGGAACGGGTGGCTTCATGGACGGGGTTGTCCCCCGGCAACCATGAAAGCGCCGGAAAGCGAAAGAGCACGCGTACGACTAAAGGCAATCCCCATCTTCGATCAGCGTTATGCGAGGCGGCATGGTCAGCAGCTCGATCCAAGACACATCCCTTGTCCCGAAAATTTTGGTCGTTGGCGGCCCGATGCGGGAAGAAAAAAGCCCTCATCGCCACGGCTCGACGAATGTTGGTGATCATCTTTTGCATGATCTCCCGCAAAGAGTCGTTCCGCCAACCACAACTTATCTAGTATAGCCAACAGGCAGCCAGATCATACGAGATGTCCGAAAATCGGGCACCTCTGCTTTCCTATTGCCTTCTTTGGCCATTTTCAGTATACCCGCACGGATCAGGAGCGTATACAGCACTCACCCAGTGGTGGGGATTTTCACGGAAAAGGTGATGAACGTGCGCATCAACATTCTAGGACTGCCGAACCCGGAACGGTTTCAGCGCCCGCTCGAAGTGATGACCGAGCTGTTTTTCGAAGCGCCCGCGCTTTCGTTTGCGCCGCTGCCGGAAGCGGATGTTGTCGTTTCGTTGACTGTGAACGAGAACGGCCGCATCACCGTTTCTGGAACGCTGGCGGACAGGACGTCCGGGCGCGTCGAGGAGGCTAGGCATGAGCATGAGGCGCCGGTCGAAGCCGATGGAAAAGCGCGCGAAAAACAGGTGAAAAACGCGGTTTTCCATGTGTATATAACGCTTCTTGAACGCTATACGGGCATCGTGCAGCCGTGGGGCATTTTAACCGGTGTCCGTCCGGTGAAGCTGCTTCATCAGCTGCTGCGTTCCGGGATGACGAAAGAAGAGGCGCATCGGAGACTAGTGGAAGACTATTTAGTAACAAAAGAAAAAATTGACCTCATGCAAGCGATCGTTGACCGCCAGCTCACGGTGGTGCCGGACTTGTACGAGTTGGCCGATGAAGTGAGCATTTACATCGGCATTCCGTTCTGCCCGACGAAATGTGCGTACTGCACGTTCCCGGCGTATGCGATCAACGGCCGTCAAGGATCGGTTGATGATTTTTTGGCCGGGCTTCATTACGAAATGGAAGCGGTCGGCCGCTTTTTGCGCGAACGCGGCATCCGGATTACGACGATTTATTACGGCGGCGGGACGCCAACAAGCATCACGGCTGAGGAAATGGACCGGCTGTACGCCCATATGTACAACGTATTTCCAGATGTCGATCGCGTCCGCGAAATCACGGTTGAAGCCGGGCGGCCGGACACGATTACACCAGAAAAGCTGGACGTCTTGAAAAAATGGCGGATCGACCGTATCAGCATCAATCCGCAGTCGTATATCCAAGAGACGTTAAAAGCGATCGGCCGCCATCATACTGTTGAGGAAACGATCAACAAATTTCACTTGGCGCGGCAAATGGGGATGAACAACATCAATATGGATTTGATCATCGGCTTGCCGGGTGAAGGGCTGCCGGAGTTTACGCATACGCTCGCGGAGACGGAACGGCTCATGCCGGAGTCGCTCACCGTTCATACGCTGTCGTTTAAGCGCGCTTCGGAAATGACGAAAAACAAACAAAAGTACAAAGTCGCCGGTCGCGAAGAAATACAGGCGATGATGAAAGCGGCCGAAGAGTGGACGCGCCAGCACGGCTATTTGCCGTATTATTTGTACCGGCAAAAAAACATTCTCGGCAACCTCGAAAATGTCGGCTACGCGTTGCCGGGAAACGAGAGCATTTACAACATAATGATCATGGAAGAGCAGCAGTCGATCATCGGGCTCGGCTGCGGGGCGTCCAGCAAATTCGTCGATCCGAAAACGCGAAAAATCACCCGCCAAGCGAACCCGAAAGAGCCGAAAGTGTACAACGAACATGTTATGGAATATACAGAAGAAAAATTGACCATCATGGCCGCCTTGTTTGGCTGAGCGAAAAAGGGGCTGGCCCAAAAGGCGATCTCCCCTCAGGAAAGACCATCATATAGTGTGGCGGGGCGGTTAGTGCCTATATATAGCGATGAAAGAGGGTGTCCCAAAAGGATCGGGACACCCTCTTTTATGGCTATCCCGTACGGACTGCTTCGATCGCACGATGGTTGTGTCGATCTTGCAAGCAGGCAACCGTTTGGCTCAGCCTCTTCATTTAGCGGTGAAACAAAATCAGTTTGCCGCTTGCGTTGACGCAGCGGTGGGTTTTCTCCCAACAGCCGCGTTCGCGCAGCTTCTGCTCGCCGATTTTTTTCGCCTCTTCATCATTGGCGGCCTCAAACGTCTCATCGAGCAACTTCTCTCCATCGCGTTCAAAAGCGGTCAACGTATATGTCGGCATCCGTTCCCCCCCCTTTCAATGAATGATGATTCACTTTTTTCATTAGCGCTTGGCTGCGAAAAATCCTGCTTGTCTGTGAAACTTTTTTCGTTGGTAAACGTAACAATAAGTAGTGTATCACCAAAAAATTTGTTTTTCCTACAAAAAACAAGGTCATAACTGATGATTTCATCCCTTAAGGATAAAACTGAGTATATTCTTCAGCGCTGAGCAAAAACAATTGTTTCGTTCTTCACCAAAAGTTGTGCTTGGCTGTTTCAAAAAAACATGCTATACTTTCTCCTGTAAAGAAAAAACAGTAAATGAACGATTTTCATACATAGTGACACGAAAGGAAGTCACCCATGTCAAGTGCACGTTGTGGTGATAAACCAATATGCTTTAGAAGGCTGGCGAAAAAACCGCTGGCACACACCAATCAGCGGCATTTTCTTCAAAAAAGTTCCATGGGCAATGGTTTGCCCTCCACTTGGGGATGAAAAGCCCGCGTCAGGCCGGCATTTTCTTCAGAAAAGAAAGCTGTTTCTATCAGATTTCTCTAATTGAGAAATAGGTGGAATCAGCAGTATTTTTCACTTAATCACCGGCCTCTTAGAATTTTTTTATATTTGAGTAGTATATAAGTTGCAATAAAGAATTTCCGATTTTTCGTTGCGGTTTTCATCTAAGTGCAAGTTGATATGAGAGGAATCAGCGGGATGTAAAACAAAATTTCAACTTATATAGTATGAAAATATATTAAGCTTCAATTTTTTTACATGGTATTGTTTGCTTTTCTTGTCGCCGTGCCAGCTTGTCAGGTGATCAAGATGGGACGTTTAGTATTGAAGGTTGGTGAAAAAAGGCTGATTCCTTTCATCGATGGGAGCACCAGCGAAAAGCAGGACCCATGAAACAAGTTATATCCATGAATGAAATCACCAGCTTCAATAGCAAAGGTTGTTTTTCAAAAGGGGGAATGTGTAAATGACGCTAGAGATTGCAGCAGTGACGAAACGCTTTGGAGAGACGACGGCGGTCGATCAGTTGACATTGGCGATTCCCGAAGGAAATATGTTCGGGTTGCTCGGGGCGAACGGGGCCGGAAAAACGACGACGTTCCGCATGATATTGGGCCTCCTTGCTCCGACAGAAGGCACGATCCGCTGGCAAGGGGAGCCGATCGATTATTCCAAAAGCCATTTGATCGGCTATCTGCCTGAAGAGCGCGGGCTCTATCCGAAATTGAAGGTGAAAGAACAGCTCGTTTACTTAGGGCAGCTGCGCGGGATGAAAAAGGCGGAGGCGCTTTCTGAAATCGATCGTTGGCTCGAGCGTTTCCATATTCGCGATTACGCCGATCGCCGGGTCGGGGAACTGTCGAAAGGCAACCAGCAAAAGCTCCAGTTTATTGCCGCGGTATTGCACCGGCCGAAGCTTATCATCTTAGACGAGCCGTTCAGTGGGCTCGATCCGGTGAACGTCGAGCTGTTGAAAGAAGCGGTGCTCGATTTGAAAACAAACGGTGCGACCATCGTGTTTTCCAGCCACCGAATGGAACACGTCGAAGAGCTGTGCGAACATGTTTGCATTTTGCACCGCGGACGGGCGGTGGTGGCCGGCCGGCTGCGCGAATTGAAACGTTCCTTTGGCAAGAAAAATCTTGTCATTCATGGGGAAGGGCCGTTGGAAGAGTTGGAACGGTTCCCGGGCGTGCTTCAGTGCAAGCGGACGGCCGAAGGAGTGCGGCTGCAAATCGCCAGCGAGGAGACAGCGCAAGCGATTTTTGCTCATGCAGCGGGGAAGGTGGCCGTGCGTTTGTTTGCGCTTGAGGAACCGTCGTTGAATGACATTTTTATCGAAAAGGTAGGTGCGGCGTATGAATAAATTTTGGCTCGTCATGGGGCATACATACGTAACGAAGCTGAGGGCAAAGGCGTTTCTAGTGACCACCGCTTTGACTTGCCTGTTGATCATCGGGTTGGCCAATGTGCAGACGATCAGCGAGGCGTTTACCGGCGATGAAACGGCCCATGTCGCCGTCATCGATCGTACACCATCGCTGTACAAAGCGCTTGAAAAGCAAGTGAATAACAAAGAAATCACGTTAACGAAAATTACCAATCTGGAAGATGAAGCGAAAAAGGCAGTGAAAGATGGAAAGTGGGACGGATTGCTCGTACTGTCCACGGATGAAAAAGGATTGCCGAAGGCGTTTTATTATGCCAATACGATCGCCGACAATCGAACGTCTGAAGAGCTGGAACGCGGGGTAAACGCGCTGAAAACGGCGCTTGCCGCCTCCAAAATCGGCCTGACAAAGGAACAATTGGCCGTTCTATATCAGCCCGTTCCGTTTCAAAAAGTGGCGCTGGAAAAAAACGCAAAAAGTGAAAAGGAGCTGAACGAGGCGCGTTCGCTCGTTTACGTTCTGCTGATCGCGATGTATATGTTTGTTCTCATGTACGGAGGCATGATCGCCACTGAGGTCGCAACGGAAAAATCGTCGCGCGTCATGGAAATTTTAGTGTCAAGCGTTCACCCGGTTCAGCAGCTGTTTGGCAAAATTATCGGCGTGGCGCTTGTTAGCTTGACGCAGTTTTTCGTGTTTTTCGCCGTTGGGTTCGCCGCTTTGAAAGCGAACGGCCAAGAAGTGTGGCGCTTTCTCGGGCTGGATCAGACGCCGCTGTCCATATGGGGATACGCACTCCTCTTTTTCCTGTTGGGGTATCTTTTGTATGCGGTGCTGTTTGCCGTGCTCGGTTCGCTTGTCAGCCGCGTTGAAGATGTGCAGCCGGCGATTACCCCGGTCATGCTGATGGTTGTCGCCGCATTTATGATCGCCATGGTTGGGCTGAACATGCCGGAATCGCCGTTTGTTGTCGGCGCCTCGTTTATTCCTTTTTTCACGCCGATGCTCATGTTTTTACGCATCGGCCTCGTTTCAGTACCGGCGTGGGAGGTGGCGCTCAGCTTCGCCTTGTTGGTAGCGACGATGGCGCTGCTTATTTTGGTTGGCGCGAAAGTGTATCGCGGCGGCGTGCTTATGTATGGGCGAATGAACGTGTTCAAGGATATGAAACAGGCTATTCAGCTGACGAAAAAGTAAGCGATCGGAGAAGGCATAAAAACATCGAATCGTTCCTTGCCGGGCCGGCAAGGCTTTCTTTTTTGCCGTTTCCCCGTTATGGTATACTAAAGGATACGTAAAGAGAAACGGAGGAGAACGAACGTGGCGAAAGGGATTATTCACTATGAAGTCGGGGAACAAGTCGACTTGTTTTTGCTCATTAAATCAGCGACAAAAGGAATTGCCAGCAACGCGGCAAGCCGTTTTTGACGCTGATGTTGCAAGACAAAAGCGGCGACATTGAAGCGAAACTTTGGGACGTGTCTCCCGATGATGAGGAGCGGTACGCGCCGGAATGCATTGTCAAAGTGGTCGGCGACATTCATAATTACCGCGGCAAACTGCAGCTTCGCATCCGCTCGATCCGCCCGGCTCATCCCGGCGATGCGGTGCGTGTTGACGATTTTTTAGAGACCGCCCCGCTTGCCCGCGAGGAAATGAAAGCGAAAGTAATGGAATACATATTTGCGATGGAAAATCCAAACATTCAGCGCATTACGCGTTATTTGCTGAAGAAATACGAAAAGCCGTTTTTTGAGTATCCGGCGGCGACCAAAAATCATCACGAATTCATCTCCGGACTCGCGTATCACGTTGTGTCGATGCTCGAGCTTGCGGCGGCGCTCGTCCGTCTGTATCCATCGCTGAATAAAGATTTGCTGTATGCGGGGGTAATTTTGCACGACCTTGGCAAAGTGATCGAGCTGTCCGGCCCGGTCTCGGCGGCGTATACGCTTGAAGGCAACTTGCTCGGCCATATTTCGATCATGGTCAGCGAAATCAGCAAGGCGGCCGAGCAGCTCGGCATCCAAGGCGAGGAAGTCGTCATTTTGCAGCACCTTGTCTTGGCCCACCATGGCAAAGCGGAGTGGGGCAGCCCGAAGCCGCCGCTCGTCAAAGAAGCGGAAGTTCTTCATTATATTGACAATTTGGACGCGAAAATGATGATGATCGATCGGGCGCTGGAAAAAGTGAAACCGGGCGAATTTACCGAGCGCATTTTCGCTCTTGACAACCGTTCGTTTTACAAGCCGGCGTTTTTGGCTGTTTCAACATCGGAAAAAGCGGGTAAAGAGAAGTAGCGACACGCAAAGGAGGGATGAGTTTGATCGAACCGATCATCGAAATCGTCCCCGTCACCCAATACGAGCAAGCGAAAGAAGAGCTGAAAGAGCTGCGACAGCAATGGAGGAAAGCAAAGCAGAAAAAGAAAAAGCGAACCGAAGCATAAGCGTTGTCCCAACCAAAGAGGCGGCATGTCCGCCTCTTTTTATGCATATGACCGCTCCTTCGTGCGTATAGTTTAGTGAGACAAGCATACGAAAAGGGGGATGGAGATGCTTAGCCTGCCATGGTGGATGTATATCGTGGTGGCCGGCATTCTGTTCAGCGGCTATATGACCGTCAAAACAGCGGCGCGCGAGCGGGAAATGGACGAAGCGTTCATTGAAAAAGAAGGGGAAGTTTATATGGAACGCATCCGCCAAGAGCGGGAGCGGCGGAAGCAGGCCAAGTCCTTGTGATCGACAAGGGCTTTCTTTTTTTATGATGTTGAAAGCGCTTTTTTCGAAAAATTCCCTTTCTTTTTTTTCGAATCGTGTTAGGATAATAATATCGATGGACTACCAGGAGGCAAAGTGGGGGATGACGATGAAACGCGCATACAATTTTAACGCCGGCCCGTCAGCGCTGCCGCTGCCGGTGCTTGAACGGGCTCAGCGGGAGCTGCTCAACTTCCAAGACACCGGCATGTCGGTGATGGAGTTAAGCCACCGAAGCAAGGAATATGAGGCGGTTCACCAAGCGGCAAGCGAACGGCTCAAGCGTCTTCTTGACGTTCCGGACGACTATGATGTGCTATTTTTGCAAGGCGGGGCGAGCCTGCAATTTTCGATGGTGCCGATGAATTTCCTCGCCGAAGGGCAAATCGGCTGCTACGTGTTAACGGGCGCGTGGTCGGAAAAAGCGCTGAAAGAGGCGCAAAAAATCGGGGCAACGACAGTCGTCGCCTCAAGCAAGGACGCCAACTATACGTACATTCCTTCATTGGATGAAGTCAAGTGGCCCAAACAGGCCGCCTATGTCCATATTACGTCCAACAACACGATTTTCGGCACGCAATGGCAGGAATTTCCTGATGTGCCCGTTGATTTGATCGCCGATATGTCGAGCGACATTTTGAGCCGGCCGTTTGATGTCAGCAAATTTGCCTTGATTTACGCCGGGGCGCAAAAAAATCTCGGCCCTTCCGGCGTGACGGTCGTCATTCTTCGTCGCGATCTGCTCGATCGCATTCCCGACGGGCTGCCGACGATGCTCGATTACCGCACGCACCAGAAGAGCCGCTCCCTTTACAACACGCCGCCGACGTTTGCGATTTATATGTTGTCGCTCGTGCTCGAATGGGTCGAAGAACAAGGCGGCGTCCCAGCGATGGAAGCGCGCAGCCGGCAAAAAGCGGCCGTGCTGTATGACGCCATTGACGAAAGCGGCGGCTTTTATCAACCGCATGCAGAAAAAGGAAGCCGCTCGCTCATGAACGTCACGTTTACGCTTCCGAGCGAAGAGTTGACGAACACGTTTCTCGCCGAAGCGAAGGAGCGCGGGTTTATCGGCCTTGGCGGACATCGGTCGGTCGGCGGCTGCCGGGCGTCGATTTACAACGCGGTGCCACTCGAGGCGTGCGAGGCGCTCGCCTCGTTTATGAACGACTTCCGCCGTCGTTTTGCCTGAAAATTTCTTCTTCACTTTTACACAGCAAAGTGATATAATGATAGAAACATTCTCAAGCAAGAAAATAGACGAGGAGAGATGAGGAGAGATGAGCATGAACGTAAGAACATTAGTATCGATGGCGCTGTTAGTTGGAATCGGGGCTGTCCTGCACGCGGTCATTCCCGGGCTGTTTGCCGGCATGAAGCCGGACATGATGCTGGCGATGATGTTTTTGGCGATTTTGTTGTTTCCAAGCGCCAAAGCCGTCGGCCTTGTCGGCGTCGCCACCGGCTTCATTTCCGCCATGACAACAACGTTCCCGGGCGGACAGCTTCCGAATATCATCGATAAAATCATCACCGCCTTTGTCGTTTTCGCCTTGGTGGCGGTGCTTCGGAACTATCGTCAAACGGTGATCGGGGCCGTCGTGCTCGCGGCGGTCGGCACCGTCATCTCCGGGACCGTGTTTTTGACGGCGGCGCTGTTGCTTGTCGGGTTGCCGGGAGGAACGGCGTTCTCGGCGCTGTTTGTCGCCGTTGTGCTGCCGACCGCGGCGTTGAATGCGGCGGCGATGGCCATCGTCTATCCGATCGCCGCGGCCATCTTCCGGCGGATGAACGTGACAGCGCACGTGTGAGCGGCAAAAAAACCCGATCATCGTTGGTCGGGTTTTTTGCTATATAAGTTGCAATAAAGAATTTCCGAGTTTTCGTTGTGGGTTTCATCTAAATACAAGCCAATATCAGAGTAATCAGTGGGATGTAAAACAAAATTTCAACTTATATACTGTAGATGAGCATTTTTCATTACAGTAATTTCCATTCCCTAAGAGACAAACAGGGGACCCCTTAGGCGACATGGAGCTGTTTTTTGATCACATCAATGGGAATATCTTGCTTTGCGGCGTCATAGATGAACTCGACGACGCTGTGCCCTTTCCGAGACCGAAGAAGCTCCAGGCCGGAAGAGAGGTCTTGTTGAGATTCCGCGATGCTGTATACGCAGGCGAACAGCACCACAACCCAATACCGTTTCACCGCCCGAACGTGGCGAACACGGTCCACCTGACTTCAGCTGGTCTTTGGCCTGCCGGAAAACGCATTCGATCGTCCAGCGCTGGGCATCGTAACGCAAGATGTCTTCGTCACTCAGCTCCCGGTCGGTGCTCAAGACAACATGGAGATGATCTGGCGTCATCGGTTCATCCGCCTTCCAAGCCAGCAGCACCACTGCGTCATCGAGACCATGGATCGCTCCCTCGTAGCGATACACGCGGTAACGCTCCTTCCCCACCGTGACGAGGCGGGTGTCGTTGGGCTCGATATAGCGGGCGAACTTCTTCGCTTGGATGGCGATGCCTTTCGGATAGAGAATCCGGTTCGTCTTGAGCATGGCGATGACATGGAATCCTTGTTTCAGGCAGGCTTCGATGAGCGCTTGGGACGGATACCACGAATCCATGAGCACATACACCGGCTGAGCCCGTTTCCCCTTGAGCGAGGAAAGCATCTCGATCGCTAGGTCGATTTTGCTTCTTCCCGCCGCCTTATCATAGAGACGAAACGCGAACGGAAACGCTTGCGAGAAAGTATGCACCATCAGCCAAACAAGCGAATGCCCCCAGACCAATTGATGATCGCTGTGAGAGAAATGCCAGTCACACCCTTGAATGGCGTGGGCGGCCCGTGACGAAGGCTTCGTTTTTTGACAAATCGTATCATCGATCGAAACAAAAAGGGGTTGATTCTCCTGTTTGGCTAGGCGTTCGATCTGGCGAAGGATCCATTCTTGCAGCTTCTCAAGCAGTTTTTCCTCGTTCCAAGGGCTTTTCGTGAAAAAGTGGCTCAGTGTCGTTCGATGATTCGGGTGAAAACTCCAGTACCGGACATCCGTCAATGTCCCCGAAAATCCCTTGGTCGTCAAGGCGTCGACAAGATGAACGAGATGCTTGATGACCGGCTTCGAGAAATAAAGCGCCAATCCCAGCGTCATGAAAAACTTGTGGATTCCTTGATGATGTGCTAATCGATTCATGAGACATGAACCTCCTTGTGGGTAGTTGGTGGTACATCTATTCTAACCAAGGAATCGGGTTCATGTCTCCTTTTTTGTTTAGTTGTCAATTTATGTTAGCAAATTTGCTCATCTACAGTTATATATAAGTTGCGAGTTTGTTTTCCATGGCATTGTTCGCTCTTTTTGTCACCGCGTCAGCTTTAGAAGGCTGGTGAAAAATCGCTGTCACACACCCATCGGCGGCATTTTCATTCAGAAAAGATCCATGGGCGGCGCGATCTGTCCTCCACCTGGGGATGAAAGTCCGCGCCAGCGCGGCGTTTTCGTTCAGAAAAAGAAAGCGGATTCTGCGAGGTTTCTCTCATTGAGAAATGGGCGGAACTCAGCGGTATTTTGCACGAAATCACCGTCCTTCTAGGTGATCAAGACGCGACATGGAGATCGCAAATTCTTGATAACCTGCTGAACAAACGGCGATGGAAGACGGTGAGAACAAAGCTCAAACATGGCGAAGCAGCCAAGCCATGAGCAGACAAGCGCACGCTATTCCAATATAGCGCATCGCCTGCTCTTTCAACAGCGCTTTTGGCGGGTACGCCCGCGCTTTCCATAGCGAGACAAACGTGTTTATAAAGAGACAGAAAAATAAGAACCCCGTTGCGAAAAGTAGCCATTGTATATACGCCATTGCTTTCTCCTCCTGTGTGCGGAAAATGCCTCAAGCTTTACTACTATAAATATGCAAAAAAAGTCATAAAAATAAATATTTTTGTCTTTATTCCTTTTTGTTTTATTGATATAATAGGTAATAAAAATATGATGAGGGAAGAGTGGGTGGAACGATGAAAGGGACAGAACAGCATTATTCCGTCAAAGAGGCGATGCTATTCAGCCAACGGATCGCCCAGCTGAGCAAAGCGCTGTGGAAGTCGATTGAGAAAGATTGGCAACAATGGATTAAGCCGTTTGATTTGAACATCAACGAGCATCACATTTTGTGGATCGCTTATCATTTTAAGGGCGCTTCGATTTCCGAAATCGCCAAGTTTGGCGTGATGCACGTATCGACCGCGTTTAATTTTTCTAAAAAACTGGAAGAGAAGGGGCTGCTTTCGTTCTCGAAAAAACAGGATGACAAGCGCAACACCTACGTTGAGCTGACGGAAAAGGGGGAAGAAGTGCTGATGAGATTGATGGAGACGTATGATCCGAGCAGAAATGCCGTCTTTAACGGAGCGCTGCCGTTGCGAGAATTGTACGGGAAGTTTCCAGAAATTTTAGAAATGATGTGCATCGTCCGCCACATTTACGGCGATGACTTTATGGAAATTTTTGAGCGGACGTTCGAAAACATTAAAGAAGATTTTGAGGAGCAGGACGGCAGGCTCGTCAAACGTAAGGCAAAGGCAGAAGAGCGCGAGAAGGAGCTGGCCGGCCAAGCTAACTGACGGCGCGAATGAGCGCTTTCAGCTCCGTCATTAGCGGCACAAACAGTTGCTGGGTCAGCAGAGCGTCAACCGTTTGTTCGAGCGGGAGGTTGGGAGGCAGCATCCCGGCGAACTGGACGAGCAAGGGAGTGAAGATCGTTAATCCTTCCGCTTTCTGCTGTTCGTATTGGTCGGCGAGCTCTTGGCAAAAGGCCAAGAACGCGTCGACCTCTTCTTTCGTTAAGTCGGCGCGGATGACCAAGGCGTAAAACGGTTTTTTCGCTTCGTCGACCATTTCCATCAACAGTGACTGGTGAAACTCCAGCTTGGCCACTCGCTTTTCCAACGATTCCATACATCGCGCTCCTTTGACAGACATCAACGTACGCTTGTTTATCTTTATTTTACCGGATTTGCGCGCACGGACCAACCAAAAAATCCGTCTGCCCGCGAAGCAGAAAACGATTGATTTCGGGCGACGAACGATGTAAAGTTAAAGCCATGGGCGGCGTTTGGCGAAAAAGAAAGGGGGACTCGCTTTGACGCTTGATTATTATTTTCTCCCTCTTGCAGTCATCGTTTTGTTTTTCGTGAACCGGTTCACCTATTTGCTGTGCGCGCAGCGCGACATTCCCGAGGAGCAGCAGCCGGCCGTGTTTCGGACGATCAATGTGCTGACCACCATGTTATTGATTTCCTCATATTTGGAAGTGTTGTTTACATAACCAAACGGCTGTTTCTGCGACTGACAGGGGGAACGCGCTAAAAGAGGGTGCCCGAGCGGGGGAGCACCCTCTTTTGGCTTAGTAGATGACGCAGGCGCAGCCGACGATAATGAGCAAAATAAACAGCACAACAATTAACGCAAAGCCTCCAGCATAAGGTGCAGGTGCGCTCATCGTAACACCTCCTTTCGGCAGGGGGGAGCCCGCCGCGGCGCTTCACCCTCATCATATGTATGGCAAACGGGCATGTTATGGGCGGATGACGGAGCCGGAAAGAGGTTTTTTTTTCTTTGGAAATATGGTATAGTAATTGTCGTGGCTAAAGCGAACAAGCCGTTTCGCCCGCTGCGGGCTCGAACAGCAAAGGCGAAAGGCGGAAAAATGAAATGGGAGTTGTGAAGCGGATGAAAAAGTGGATGATGACGGCCGCCGTCGTTTCGGTCATGGCTTTATCGGCCTGCAATAACGGCGATTCTGAGGTGGTCGTGGAGACGAAAAACGGCAATATTACAAAAGACGAATTTTACAATGAAATGAAAGAACGCGTTGGAAAATCCGTCCTCCGCGATTTAATCGACGAAAAAGTATTGAGCAAAAAATACAAAGTAACCGATGAGGAAATTGATCGGGAAATCGAGCGGATTAAAGACGCTTATGGCACACAGTACGATCTAGCCGTGCAGCAAAACGGCGAAAAAGTGATCCGTGAGATGGTCAAACTTGACTTGCTGCGGGCCAAAGCGGCTGTGGCAGATGTAAAAGTGACGGAGAAAGAGTTGAAGGACTATTACAACAACTATAAGCCGAAAATCCGCGCCAGCCATATTTTAGTGAAAGATGAAAAAACGGCGAAAGAAGTGAAAGCCAAACTAGACAAAGGCGAAGATTTTGCCAAACTGGCGAAAGAATACTCGCAAGACCCGGGATCAGCGTCGAACGGCGGCGATTTAGGTTGGTTTGGCCCGGGGAAAATGATGAAAGAATTTGAGGAAGCGGCCTACAAGCTTGATGTCGGCGAAGTGAGCGACCCGGTCAAAACGGATTACGGCTATCACATCATTAAAGTGACGGATAAAGAGAAGAAAAAATCATTTGCCGAGATGAAAGATGAAATCGCCTTTGAAGTGAAGCGAAGCAAGCTCGATCCGTCGACGATGCAGTCAAAGGTCGATGAGTTGGTAAAAAAAGCTGATGTCGAGATTAAAGATAAAGACTTGCAAAACGTAATCGAACAAGGGAGAAAATAAAAACGGAAGCCGCGTGTTGCTTCCGTTTTTTTGTGCGCCACAGCCGGCAGAAAAATCAGCCGAGCTGCTCGCGAATGGCGGCGGCGATCGTCTGCAAATCGGCTGGGGTGTAATCGCTCGCGTGCGATTTCCAAACCGCCCCAAATCCGTCGCCTTTGCCGTAGCGCGGAATGAGATGGAGATGGTAATGAAACACCGTCTGGCCCGCTTGCTCGCCGTTATTGTTCAACACGTTGAGCCCGACGGGGGAAAATGCGTGCTTGAGCGCGTTAGCGATCGCCGGCACGACGCTGAACAAACGGCCAGCGACGTCCGAAGTGAGCGTAAATACGTTTTCCGTATGTACTTTCGGAATAACCAGCGTATGCCCTTTCGTCACTTGGCTGATGTCCAAAAAGGCGAGCACGTGTTCATCTTCATACACTTTCGCCGCCGGCAGCTCGCCGTTCACAATGCGGCAAAAAATGCAATTATCCACTGGAATGGCCCCCTTTCCTTTTCCCTCATTGTACCATAAAAAAACCGGGATGTAATCCCGTGAAAACGGCTACATCCCGGCGGTGAAAAGGGGAGAGGGAAATCGGTCCGATGTGCGTTTGATGAACACCCCATTTGCGGCGAAACTCGTGTCAGCGTGAGCGTTTTCCTTTGTTCAACGTGACCATCCCCTTTGAGAGGGTCGCTGCCATTTGCATTTGGCAACAGGTAGTCATGGCTGCAAAACGGTCACCATCGTTTTCGGCTCACTGCGGTGTCTTTGACGAACACCCCATTTCTTATGGATCGGTTCATCTACGTTTGGCTTCGCCTCATCCCCTCTTCGTTTTTTATCATGTCTGAAAGCTGGGGATGTATGCGGGGGTTTTTTTGGTAAACAAGGCGGTTGTTTGGTACAATGGGGACAAAAGCCATGATCACAGCAGAAAGGGAGAGACGATGACGCTTTTGCACGTGGAGCATTTATACGGAGGCTATACAGCGCAAAACGTATTGGAAGACGTGACGTTTGCCGTCAAGCCCGGCGAAATGGTGGCCTTAATCGGGCTGAACGGGGCCGGCAAAAGCACGACGATCAAACATGTGATCGGTTTGCTCGATCCGCGCCGCGGCGCTATTTCCATCAACGGTTATACGCTCGAAACCGAACCGGAAGCGTATCGAAAACAGTTTGCGTTTATTCCGGAAACCCCCGTGCTGTATGAAGAGTTGACGCTTGAAGAGCATTTGCGTCTCGCGGCGATGGCGTACGGGCTAAGCGAGGACGAGTATGAGCGCCGCCTTCCGCCCTTGCTTCGCGAGTTCCGGCTCGAGCGCCGGCTTTCCTCGTTCCCGGCGCACTTTTCCAAAGGAATGAAGCAAAAAGTGATGATCGTTTGCGCGTTTTTGCTTGAGCCGCCGCTGTACATTATCGACGAGCCGTTTCTCGGCCTCGACCCGCTTGCCATTTATGCGCTGCTTGAACGGATGAAGCGGGAAAAGGCGAAGGGAGCGGGCATTTTGTTGTCGACACACATTTTGGCGACCGCCGAGCGATATTGTGATTCGTTTGTGATTTTGCATCAAGGCCGCGTGCGGGCGAAAGGGACGCTTGACGACATCCGCCGCCAATGCGGACGGAATGAGGCGACGCTCGATGACCTGTATCTCGAATTGACAAAGGATGATGAATCATGATGGATGCCGGCCGGCTTTGGCGGCAGCGGTTGTGGGCTGATTGGCAAAAAAAGGGTCGCTATTGGCGGTACATGTTGAACAGCCATTTGCTCGTCGGCTTGCTGATCGTTTTGGCGGGCTTGGCCGTGGGGTATGAGCGTTGGGCGGCGGGACTTCCGCGCTCGTTTCCGTATCCGCTCATCGCCGCCGTGGTGTTTGGATGGGCGGCTTCGTCTGGAACGGTGCGCACGCTGTTTTGCGAGGCCGATCTTGTGTTTTTGCTTCCAGCGGAACGGCAGCTGCGCCCGTATATTCAACGGGCGTTTTGGTTTTCTTTAGTCTGGCACGTTTACGGCCTCTGTCTGCTGTTGTTGCTGGCTGGACCTCTTCATGCCCGTTTTTCGCCGCTGCCTTGGCCGCTGTTTTTGCTCATCCTCACGGGGCTGAAACTATGGAATTTGTGGGCTGCCTGGAGAGGAAGTCGAATCGCTGATCCGTCTTTTGGGCGCTGGAGTGCGTTTGTCCGCTTCAGCTTGGCGGCGGTTGCGATCGGTCTTGTGCTGGCGTCAGCGCCGTGGCCATTTTTGGTGGCGGTCGCTTTGTGTATCGCCGGCGTTTCTGTCTACGTCTGGCGGCTGACGAAGGGAAAAGGGTGGAAGTGGGAGCGGCTTATTCGTGATGAACAGCGGGCGAAAAACAAATTTTACCGCTTGGCCAGTATGTTTGTCGATGTTCCCGGATGGCAGGAGGAAGCGAAGCGGCGGCGCTGGCTTGATCCGGCGCTTCGCCTCATTCCGTACGGGAGGGCGCACGTCTTTTTTCACTTATACGTGCGCACGTTCTTCCGCGCTGGTGGATATGCCGGTTTGTATATCCGTCTAACCGCGATCGGCGGCGTCCTTCTTGCGTTCATTGGAAACGAATACGCCCAAGCGGCCATCGTGTATTTGTTTCTTTATGCGACCGCGCTGCAATTGGCGGCGCTGTTTTATCGTCATCGCCATTCGCTATGGCCGCGGCTTTATCCCGTCCCATCGACCCAGCCGGCCGCGGCGGCGGTTCGGTTGTTGTTCGTTTTGTTGTTTGGACAAAACACCGTGTTTCACCTTGTGCTCGCCGCCGTTTCGCCGCGCGGGCTTTGGGTGGCGACTTGGCTTGTAGGAACCATCATCGCGTTGTGGACGGCGAGGCGGCACGCGGCTCCCAAGCGGGCTTGACGCCACCGGCTGGCGTTTTTGGCGCTGGCGTCGGCTATTGTGGCGATGAGTAAAGTGCTGGCCGTGACCGGCATCAACGATGTGATGGTGTCGCCGTTTGTCCGGCATCTCGCTCGCCGGCTCGATCGCGCACTTGTTTTCGGTGGCGATTGGCGGCGGAGCGGCGACATTAACCGCGCTCGGCCAAGTCGCGGCCATTTGGGTTGGCGGTGGTACGCTCGTTCCGTGGGCGCTCATTCCGGCTGCCGCGATTTGCGGCGTTGATCCGTTTGAGCTGGCGCGCCGCAACTTGCCGCCGGTTGCTATCGGTTTGGCGATCACGACCGTTGTCGCCATGGTTCTCATCTAATGAAAAACGCTGTCCCGTGCTGTCGGAACAGCGTTTTGCTATAATAGGCACAGGTTGAAAAATCGGTCGATTTTTTGACAGTTCGTTTCCTTCTCTATACATTGGACATCGAAAGCGGTATAGTGAAAAAGAGATACGCAATGCGAATGAGCAAAAACGATAAGGAACGGCTGATTGGACTGGGTGAAAGAAAGGCGGATGAAGATGACGAGACGAATGAACGATACATTTTTGCGCGCCTGCCGCGGCGAAAAAACGGCCTATGTGCCGGTTTGGTATATGCGGCAAGCTGGACGATCGCAACCGGAATACCGGGCGCTGAAAGAAAAGTACTCCTTGTTTGAGATTACGCACCAGCCGGAGCTTTGCGCTTATGTCACTAGGCTGCCGGTGGAGCAATACGGCGTCGATGCCGCTATTTTATATAAAGATATTATGACACCGCTGCCGGCCATCGGTGTGGACGTGGAAATTCGCGGCGGCGTTGGTCCCGTCATTTCCAACCCGATCCGCTCGCTTCATGATGTGGAGCGGCTTGGAGAGATCGACCCGGAGCGCGATGTGCCATACGTCTTAGAAACGATTCGACTGCTTGTCAACGAACAGCTCGATGTGCCGCTGATCGGCTTTGCCGGCGCGCCGTTTACGCTCGCCAGCTACATGATTGAAGGCGGCCCGTCGAAAAACTACCATAAAACGAAGGCGTTTATGTACGCTGAACCAAACGCGTGGTTTGCCTTGATGGACAAGCTTGCGGCGATGACGATCCGCTATGTGAAAGCGCAAATTCGAGCCGGGGCGAGCGCCGTGCAAATTTTCGACTCTTGGGTCGGGGCGGTCAATGCGGATGACTACCGCACGTTCATCAAACCGGCGATGGCGCGCATTTTTGCCGCTTTGCGCGAAGAAGGGGTGCCGCTCATCATGTTTGGCGTCGGCGCCAGCCATTTGGTGCGCGAGTGGAATGATTTGCCATTGGATGTCATCGGTCTTGACTGGCGGCTGTCGATTCGCGACGCGCGTCGTCAAGGGGTGACGAAAACGATTCAAGGCAATTTGGATCCGGCCGTGCTGCTCGCGCCGTGGGATGTGATTGAAGAGCGGGTGAAGCGCATTTTGGACGAAGGAATGGAGCGGCCAGGCTATGTCTTCAACTTAGGACACGGCATTTTTCCAGATGTTGAGCCGGCGACATTGAAGCGGCTGACCGCTTTTATCCATGACTATACTTCACGGAACTAAAAGAGGTGCAATACGATGGCAAACAAAACGATTGGGCTGTTGGTGATGGCGTACGGCACGCCGTATCAAGAAAGCGATATCGAACGGTATTATACGCACATTCGCCATGGGCGCAAGCCGCCTCAGGAACAGATCGATGATTTAAAAGCGCGCTATCGGGCGATCGGCGGGCTGTCGCCGCTCGCTGCCATTACAGAGGCGCAAGCGAAACGGCTGGAAGAGCGGCTGAACGAGGTGCAGGATGATGTCGAGTTTCGCGTGTATTTGGGTCTCAAACATATTGAACCGTTCATCGAGGATGCCGTCAGGCGCATGCATGAGGACGGCATCAGCGAAGCGGTTGGCATCGTCTTAGCCCCGCATTATTCAACCTTTAGCGTTCGCTCGTACAACGAGCGGGCGAAACAAACAGCCGAGCAGCTGGGCGGGCCGACGATTTATACGATTGATCAATGGTATGACGAACCGAAGTTTTTGCGATATTGGGCCGAGCAAGTGGAGGCGATTTTTGCGGCCATGCCGGAGCATGAGCGCGAGCGGGCCGTACTGATCGTATCCGCCCATAGCTTGCCGGAAAAAATCATTCAAGCCGGCGATCCGTATCCTGCGCAGCTTGAAGACACGGCCAAACGCATCGCCGAGCAAGCCGGGGTCGCCCATTACGCCGTCGGCTGGCAAAGCGCTGGACAAACGCCGGAACCTTGGCTCGGTCCGGATGTGCAGGATTTGACGCGCGAGCTTCATCAAACTTACGGTTATACTTCATTCGTCTATGCGCCGGTCGGCTTTGTTTCTGATCATTTGGAAGTATTGTACGATAATGACATTGAATGTAAACAGGTGACCGAGGAAATCGGGGCCCGCTATTATCGTCCAAAAATGCCGAATACCGATCCGCTATTTATCGACGCGTTGGCGACGGTCGTGCTCAATCGGCTGGCCAAAGAAGGCGATCGCGATGAGTGATGGACAACGGACGGTGGTCATTGTCGGCGGCGGCATTACCGGCCTAGCCGCCGCCTACTACTTGCAAAAAGCGATCAAAAACCAACGTCTCCCGCTGACGTGCAAGCTCGTCGAAGCGACGCACCGGCTCGGCGGAAAAGTGCAGACGGTCATTCGCGATGGCTTTGTCATCGAGCGCGGGCCGGATTCGTTTTTGGCGCGGAAAACGAGCGCGTTCCGCTTAGTGCAAGAGGTCGGGCTTGAGCGCGAGATCGTTCACAATGCGACGGGAACGTCGTATATTTTGGTCAATGACAAACTGTATCCGATCCCAGGTGGGGCGGTGATGGGCATTCCGACGCGCCTCGCCCCGTTTTTGACGACCGGCTTGTTTTCTCCGTTCGGCAAGCTGCGAGCCGCGCTTGATTTCGTGCTGCCGCCGGTGAAAACCGAGGGCGATATGCCGCTCGGCCGCTTTTTCCGCCGCCGTTTAGGCGACGAAGTGGTCGACCATTTGATCGAGCCGCTGTTATCGGGGATTTATGCCGGCGACATCGACAACATGAGCTTAATGGCGACATTCCCGCAATTTTTCCAACTTGAACAAAAATACGGGAGCCTCGTTCGCGGAGCGAGACGGACGACGCCGAAGGAGCAGAGAGAGCGAAAAGGGGCGTTTCAGACGTTAAAAACAGGCTTGCAATCGCTCGTTGAAGAAGTGGAAAAACGGCTCGAGCCGGGCAGTGTCATCAAAGGGGTGCGCGTTGAGCGGATCACCCGCCTCGGCTCGACGTACCGGCTGCGGTTGAGCACGGGTGAAACGTGGGAGGCGGGCAGCGTCATCATCACTACCCCGCATCACACGGTGCCGGATCTGTTCGCCGACTACCCGTTTTTTGCCCCGTTCCGGTCAGTGCCGCTCACATCGGTGGCAACGGTCGCGCTCGCCTTTCCGGAAAAAGCGATTCGTCGGGACATTGACGGCACCGGGTTTGTCGTTTCGCGCCGCAGCGATTACACGCTGACCGCATGCACGTGGACGCATAAAAAATGGCCGCATACCGCGCCCCCCGGCCAAGCGCTTTTGCGCGGCTATGTCGGACGGCCGGGCGACGAAGAGATCGTCGATCAGCCCGATGATGAAATCGTTCGCGTTGTGCTCGATGATTTAAACAAAGTGATGAACATCGACGGCCCGCCGCAGTTTGCCGTCATTTCGCGGTGGAAGCGGGCGATGCCGCAGTATACGGTCGGTCATCGCGAGCGGTTGGCGGACATTAAAGTGCAGATGGCCGCCGCGCTGCCGGGGGTGTTTTTAGCAGGCAGTTCCTATGAGGGGCTCGGGCTGCCCGATTGCATTGACCAAGCGGAGAAGGCCGTCCGCGATGTGCTTGAGTATTGGGAAAAACAGCAGTCCGTTCAAATGATGGAAGCGGGGAGCAAACGCGCTGAGTAATCGAGGACCGGGGCCGAACGGTTTAGGGAGGGGCGCTGTTTTCTCACTTTGAACCGAGAAGCCTTCGCCCTCTAGACCCCGGAGAGAAGGAGCGTTCAGCGGTGTGCAGGCGAGAGGGGACGATCTTCTTGCAGCCGATGAAGCCGCGCCGTTCGGCGGCTTCTTCGCAGCGGGAACGGGGCTGATCGAAAAGGCGCTCTTGAAGATCAACTCGCATGACGGAAAAAATTCATCACATTTTGGAAGGATGAAAATCCCTCGATCCATTTTCCTATTTAGGTATTTTCACGATCGTCACAATATATAGTGCGGCCGAGAAACGTTTGCTGCTTATATAGCATATAGTGTGTCCGAGAAGCGCTTGGTGCTTATATAGCGATGAGAGAGGGGCTGACTCAAAAGGTTGTCTGCTTTCAAGATCGGCACAACCGATCGTGCGGCAGAAGCAGTCAGCACTTATATAGAGCAGCGAAAGAGGGTGTCTCGATCCTTTCGGGACACCCTCGTTGTCTATCCGTTCCCCCTTTACAGGAAACGCTGGCTATGATAAGATAAGGATACGAATTGACCAAAATGTTCATTTAGTCATATTGAAGGATGAGGCTCATGGCAAGCGACCGGAAACGACAAATCATTTCTGCAGCGGCCCAATCATTTTCCGCTTTTGGCTATAAAGCGACGACGATGGAACAAATCGCTAGGCTCGCCAACGTCGGCAAAGGAACGATTTATACGTTTTTTAAAAGCAAAGAGGAGCTTCTTGATGAAATTATTTCTTCCTTGATCGCTCAAATTAAAACCGAAGCCGAGCAGGCGATGGATCCATCGTTGCCGTTTTCCGAAAATGTTCCCCGCGCCTTGTATCGCATTCTGAAATTTCGCCAACGCCATCAGCTGACCGCCAAGCTGCTTCAAGAAGTGCGCAGCATCGGCACGGCGGCGGTGCAGGAAGTATTGGCAAAGTTTGATCGCGAGATGGTCCGATTCATTCGATGTAAAATCGAGGCGGCGGTGGAAAAAGGCGAAATCCGCCCTTGTGATTCGGAAATTACGGCGTTTGTGATGCTGAAAACTTACATCGCCCTGATCGTCGATTGGGAAAAGGAGCATGAGCCGCTGAGCAAAGAACAAATTGCCGAATTGTTCACGCTGTATTTTTTGCAAGGATTATCAAAATAGATGATCCATTCTTTATTTCTCGTGTTTGACTAAATAGACAAATTGGTCATTTGTACAAAGGAGGGATTTGTGCGATGCTGGCCAAAGAATGGCGGGCGATTTTGTTTCGTCCTAAAGTGCTGATTCCCATTGTTGCTGTTTTGTTTATCCCCCTTCTTTACAGCGGGTCGTTTTTATGGGCGTTTTGGGACCCGTATGGTCATTTGGACCGCTTGCCCGTGGCGGTCGTCAATGAAGATCGGGGAGCGAACCTCGATGGCCATTCTCTTCATCTCGGTGACGATGTGGTGAAGCGGTTGAAAAAAACCCATTCATTTTCTTGGCATTTTGTCAATCGCGATAAGGCGTTAAACGGTTTGCAAAACGGCGACTATTATATGGCGATAATGATTCCAGCTGATTTTTCTGAGCACGCTACGACGGTGCAAGATGCTGCGCCCCAACCGCTTCGCCTTAAGTACATCGTCAATGAAGGAGCGAACTATCTCGTCGGGAAAATCGGCGATTCTGCCGTTTCAGCCATCAAAGGGGAGATCGGCAAAAATGTCACTAAAGCGTATGCCGAAGCCATGTTGACGAAAATGAAAGAAGCGGGAAAAGGTTTGAAAGAAGCGGCGGATGGCGCTGAGCGGCTGCATGAAGGTTTGCAATCAGCAGAACAAGGAAGCCGCCGTCTGACAAAAGGAGTAGACGCCGCCGAGCAAGGAAGTGCACGTTTAGAAGCCGGAATGCAGAAGCTTCGAGAAGGAACGGGAAGTCTATCAAGATATTTAACGGAGTTAGCGGATAAATCGATCGTGTTTGATCAAGGCCTTCAGGCGGCTAGTAGCGGCGCTTCGCAAGTGAAAAATGGCGCATCCGCTCTCCAAGCTGGTCTTGGCCAATTAGCGGCCGGCGCAAACCGGTTGGCTGACGGAGAGCAGCAAGCTCAGGCCGGTGCTACCCGGTTGGCCGAGGGGCTCAATCAATCATTAACGGGGTTACAAACACTGCAATCTCGTCTTCCGGCGCTGACGGATGGAACAACGAAGCTGCGTTCTGGTGCCGAGCAACTATCTCAAGGGATGGCGCAGTGGGGGCAGAAAGCGGGAGAAGCAGCAGCTGGTGCTGACCGAGTAAGCGAAGGGCTCGCGCAGTATGCTGCGGCACTGCAGGCGTTGTCTGAGAAAGCGGTCGATCCGAATCAAAAGGCAGCTTTACAGGCACTGTCACAACAGTTGCAGCCGCTTGTTGAGGGAAGTAAAGCGGTGGCGGTCGGTGTAGGAAAACTTGCTGATACAGCTGGACAGCTGCAAGACGGGGCCGCTCGCCTTGCCGGTGGAACGGCATCGCTTGTCAACGGGCAACAAGCTGTGCAAGATGCGATCGACAAGCTCGTAGATGGTCAGCAAAAACTTGCGTCCGGAGCCTCTCAATTATCGGCCGCTCATCAACGATTAGGATCGGGAGCAACAGAGCTCGCCAAGCAGCTTGGCCGTGCTGACCGCGGCGCTGCGCGATTGGCTGCCGGAACAGACCAATTGGCGCAAGGAGTTGGAGCGCTTGCAAACGGATCAGACAAACTTGTATCTGGTACGCATCAGTTGGCGGGTGGGGCCAAGAGGCTGAATGATGGGACAAAAGAGCTAGCCCAAGGAGTGAATTCGCTTCACCATGGAATGAAAAAGCTCTCTAACGGGGGCCAAGCGCTTACCAACGGATTAGATTCACTAACAAAAGGAGCGGCAAAGATGGAAGACCGCCTGAACGAGGGGGCGAAACAAGCCGCCCACGTTCAAGCGAACGACCGCGTGTATGATATGATCGCCGATCCTGTGCAAAAGAAAAAGCAGCCGCTCCATCATGTTCCTAATTACGGAACGGGATTTGCGCCCTACTTCTTGTCATTAGGGCTGTTTGTCGGTGCCCTGCTGTTGACCATCGTCTTTCCGCTGCGTGAACCAGTCGATCGCCCGACTTCTGGAATAGCATGGTTTTTCGGAAAATGGGGAGTCTTGGTGGTGGCCGCGGTATTCCAGTCACTCTTGGCTGATGTGTGGTTGCTGTATGGACTCGATTTGCACGTGCAAAGCGTTGGGCGCTTTTTGTTGTTTACGTGGATCATCAGCCTGACGTTTATGATGATCATTCAATTTCTTGTGACCTTGTTTGATAATCCCGGCCGTTTTCTCGCTATTTTGCTGCTGATCGCCCAGCTGATCGGAAGCGCTGGAACGTATCCGATTGAGCTTGTTCCGTATAAATTGCAATCGTTGCATCCTTGGCTGCCGATGACCCATGCGATTCGCGGGCTAAGAGCGGTCATTTCAAGTGGCGATTTTGCGGTGATGTGGGAAGAAGCGACGAAGTTAGGAATTGTGGCGGTGATTTTTGCGGCTGGAACGTTGCTTTATTTTCACTTTTTGTACCGGCGGCGTTATCGGACGGCTGCAGAGGAGCCTGCCATGTAAGGCTGAGTGTGATCTGTGCTTTGATTCGCACCAGCAGGATGAGGGAAGTTCGTTTCTCTCATTTGTTCTTAAATGCTATCCTTTTTTGCTATTGAACCGACCGTATTCATTGTTCGGTCACGAGCGAAATTTGCTAAGTGAAGAAGGGGTATCCCACAAGGAGCGGGATACCCCTCTTTCGTTGCGTGTTGGGCTTCTACGGATCGGTTGTGCCGATCTTGAAGGCAAACCACCTTTTGGATCAACCCTTCTTTATCGGATGCTGGAGATTTTTATGCTCATCATGTCGGGGGATATCATGCAAAAAAAAAGACGCCTCTATGATGGAGGCGTGTGCAAAAGACAGGCTGTATCGGGGAACAGCCGTTTGCCGGCGGGGCAGCCGGCACAATGTGTGACGCAAGGGATGCGTCCGCTCACCTATTGGCGGTAAGCGGCGCCAAGGCAGTCCGAGCACGTGTTGCCGTAGCATTCATGTTGCTCATCCATCTCTTTTCCGCAGTGCAGACATTTTTTTGGTGGTAAGTTTCTGAAAAATTCCAACACTTTAGCCAACATTTCCGATCCCCTCCGTTGTCTTGTTGGTTTTATTGTATTATAACACAACCTAGAATGTCAATAGTTGTTTTAAAACAAAATATGAAAGATGAAAAAATAGGCTTCGTTGTGTATGATGGAAATAAAACGAAAGAAAGGAGAGAACGGCGATGAAAGTGACGGTCATCGGTTATTGGGGAGGATTTCCCGCTGCCAATGAAGCGACATCAGCGTATTTATTCGAACATGATGGGTTTCACCTTCTTGTTGACTGTGGAAGCGGAGCGCTTGCCAAACTGCAAAACGAGGTCGATGTCCGGCAGTTGGATGCGGTTGTCCTTTCCCACTATCATTACGATCATGTGGCCGATATTGGACCGCTTCAATACGCGCGCCTCATCCATCGAAATTTGGGCGCCGATTTGCCCGTGTTGCCGATCTATGGCCATGCGGAAGACGAGGAGGCGTTTGTCCGCTTGACCCACAGCGGCATCACCGAAGGCGTAGCGTATGATCCGCAAGAAACGGTAACGGTGGGTCCGTTTGCGCTGTCGTTTCTCAAAACCGCCCATCCGGTGCCGTGCTACGCGATGCGGATTAGCGCCGGCGGCAAGGACGTTGTGTATACCGCTGATTCCAGCTATTTGCCGGAGTTTGTGCCGTTTGCGCAAGGCGCCGATTTACTGATCAGCGAGTGCAACTTTTACGCTGGGCAACATGCGGCAGCGGCCGGGCACATGACGAGCGAGGAGGCGGCGGCTATCGCCAAAGGGGCAGAAGTCGGCGAATTGTGGCTGACGCATTTGCCGCACGTTGGCCGTCATGAGCAGCTTGTCGAGGAGGCTGCCCGCTTATTTGGTGGCGTCATTCGCCTAGCTCGCACCGGGCTCGTATGGGCACCGTAGCCAAGCCGGTTTTAGGAGGCTATTGAAAAACGGTTGGTTCTCTTGAGTCATGGGGAACGTTTGCAAGGCGCTCCTGATGCGACAAAGTTTATCTATTTGCGAAACAGGTTTGATAAGCGGCTCGCTCCCTTCAATCACCGGCCTTTTAGAGAAGCAGCAAAGGAAACGCTTTCTCTTGTCCTTTGCTGCTCTTTTTTTTATAATAGGTATAGTTCGAATTTTTTTACTTGTAAAATGAATGGTCATTCATTCATTTTGGGGGAGGAGCTTCGCATGAACTTACCTGCACGATTAGCGCAAATCGCAAAGCAATTGCCGGACAAGGAAGCGTATGTGTTTGTAGGGGAGCGCTGCACCTATCGGCAGCTTAACGCCGCTGTTTCACAATTCGCTGATGGGTTGGCACAGCTTGGCATTCGCCGCGGCGATCACGTTGCCCTGCTGCTTGGCAACTCGCCGCAGTTTGTCATCGGCTTGTACGGGGCGCTGCGACTCGGCGCGACCGTCATCCCGATTAACCCGATTTACACCCCGGAGGAAATCGGCTATATTTTGCAAAACGGCGATGTAAAAGCCGTCATCGGTCTTGATTTGCTCGCGCCGCTGTTCGCCGAGGCAAAGCGGCGGCTGCCGCTGCTTTCCCATGCAATCGTTTGTGAAACGCCGCAAGGAAAGGAAAAAGCAGTTCCGTTGACCGAAGAGATGAAAACGTTTGCTGCCGTATTGGCTGCCGGCAGCCCGGAATTCACCGGCCCTGAGCTTGCCGATGACGAAGTGGCCGTCATTTTGTATACGTCGGGAACGACAGGAAAACCGAAAGGGGCGATGCTCACCCATAAAAACTTATACAGCAACGCCCAAGATATAGCCGATTATTTAGGCATCAATGAGCACGATCGCGTCATTGCCGCTTTGCCGATGTTCCATGTGTTTTGTCTGAGCGTCGCTCTCAATGCTCCGCTGATGAACGGGGGAACGGTGCTCATCATGCCGAAGTTCAGTCCGGCGCAATTGTTTGCGCTTGCTCGCGAAGAGCGGGCGACGATTTTCGCCGGCGTGCCGACGATGTATAACTTTCTTTACCAGTATAAGGAGGGGAGTGCCGACGATCTGCGGACGCTTCGTCTTTGCATTTCAGGAGGCGCTTCCATGCCGGTTGCGCTGTTGAAAAACTTCGAAGAAAAATTCAATGTGATCATTTCCGAAGGGTATGGGCTGTCCGAAGCGTCGCCGGTCACTTGCTTTAACCCGCTCGACCGGCCGCGCAAACCGGGGTCGATCGGGACGAACATTAAGAACGTGATCAACAAAGTGGTGAACGAATACGGTGAGGAAGTGCCGGTCGGCGAAGTGGGCGAACTTGTCGTCCGCGGCCCGAACGTCATGAAGGGGTATTATAAAATGCCGGAGGAAACAGCCATCGCCTTGCGCGACGGTTGGTTGCACACCGGTGATTTGGCGCGCATGGACGAGGATGGCTACTTTTACATCGTAGACCGGAAAAAAGAGATGATCATTGTCGGCGGCTATAACGTGTACCCGCGTGAAGTCGAGGAGGTGCTGTACAGCCATCCGGATGTGGTCGAAGCGGCGGTGATCGGCGTTCCCGACCCGGATTACGGCGAGGCGGTAAGGGCGTTTGTAGTCACGAAAAATCCGGAGTTGACCGCCGAGCAATTGATCGCCTATTGTCGCGAACGGCTGGCGAAATATAAGGTGCCGACCGCCATTGAGTTTTTGAATGAACTGCCGAAAAACACAACTGGAAAAATTTTGCGCAGAATATTGAAGGAGCAATTCGTCGCTTCTCGCGCTTGACGGTTGGCGCGGAAAGCGCCGGGAGGTCCGTGACGCGGCAAAGAAGGGGCTCGCGCGTCTGGGCCTCTCTTTTTTTCATTTCCGGCAATAGTATATTGAAAATAATTTTATTATTTTTTATAATTTTAAATATGTGATAGTTTCGAATTATTTTACATAGGGGGACTAGATCATATGGGCAAGCGTATTCGGCGGTTCGCCATCGTCTGTGCAGCCGGCTTGTTTCTGCTCGGCGGCTGTGGCCGAGCAAAGGAAACAGGGAGCGGCCAAGGAAACGGGGAAGGCGGAGGACAGAAGGAAAAAACGTACAAAATCGGCGTGACGCAAATCGTGGAGCATCCGTCGCTCGATGCGGCGCGCAAAGGATTCCAGCAAGCGTTAAAAGACAAGGGGCTGTCCGTTACGTATGACGTGCAAATCGCCCAAGGCGATCAAAGCACCAACCAAACGATCGCCAACAATTTTGTCTCCGATGGCGTGGACTTGATCTTTGCCAACTCAACCCCAAGCGCGCAGGCTGCGCTCAATGCGACGAAAGACATTCCCATCGTCTTTACATCGGTATCCGATCCGGTTGGCGCCCAGCTCGTGCAATCGATGGAACAGCCGGGCGGCAATGTCACAGGAACGACGGATACCCACCCTGACGCGATTCCGAAAACGGTGCAGTTTATTGACAAGTATGTGCAAGGCCATCGCGTCGGCATGGTGTACAACGCCGGCGAACAAAATTCGGTCGCCCAAGTCGAGCAAGTTAAAAAAGCGATGGAAGGGACGGATTTGCAGATCGTGCCCGCATCGGTATCCACGTCCGCGGAAGTGAAGCAGGCGGCTGAATCGCTGGTCGGCAAGGTCGACTGTTTTTACATCATTACGGATAACACGGTTGTGTCGGCGCTCGAATCGGTCATTCAAGTCGCCAATGAACACGACATCCCGCTGTTCGTCGGCGAGCTTGATTCTGTCAAACGCGGTGGGTTTGCCGCCTATGGCTTTGACTATTACGACATCGGATATGAAGCCGGGGAAATGGCGGCGCAAATTTTGCAAGACGGCAAAAAGCCGTCCGAGCTTCCAGTGCAGTATCCGAAAAAGCTGAAGCTGGTCATCAACAAAAAAGCGGCCCAAGAAATGGGGATTAAACTCAATCCGGAATGGGATTCGATCGCGGAATACATTGAATAAACGAGCGGCTTCCCCCTTCGACGAAGGGGGATTGCCGTCAAAAGGCGGGTGAATGGTGTGTGGACGGCCATGTTCAGTTCGGTGGAGGCCGGCTTGATTTACGCTGTGATGGCGCTTGGCGTCTATTTGTCGTTTCGCGTGTTGGACTTTCCCGATTTGACGGTTGACGGCAGCTTTGTCACCGGCGCATCGGTCGCCGCCGTGATGATCGTCAACGGAGCGAATCCGTTTGCCGCTTCGGCCGCGGCGCTATTGGCCGGATTTGCCGCCGGAGTCGTGACAGGACTTTTGCATACAAAAGGGAAGATCAATCCGCTCTTGTCAGGTATTTTAATGATGATCGCGTTGTATTCGATCAATTTGCGCATCATGGGAAAATCAAATATTCCGCTCCTTCAAGAGGAGACGGTCATCAAGCAAATGACAGCCGCTTGGCAGCAGGCCGGATGGGATGATGTGCTCAACCGAGCCGTTTCCTTCACAGGATTCGCGCCGCGAACGTGGGCGGTGCTCGTGGCGATGGCGGCGGTGGCGGTCGTGGTAAAAGGAATGGTGGACTGGTTGTTGAAAACGGAGTTGGGCATTGCCATGCGGGCCACGGGGGACAATCAGCCGATGGTGGCGAGCTTTTCCGCCAATACGGACGGCCTCATCATCTTCGGGCTTGGGCTGTCGAATGCGCTTGTCGCTTTTTCCGGGGCGCTCGTCGCCCAGTACGGAGGATTTAGCGACATCGGCATGGGAATTGGCATGATTGTCATCGGGTTAGCTTCCGTCATTATCGGCGAGGCGCTGTTTGGCGCTCACTCCGTTGTTCGGGCGACGTGGGCAGTGATCGGCGGGGCCATCGTCTATCGCCTGATTTTGGCGCTCGCTTTGCGGGTCGAGTTTTTGGAGACGAGCGATGTGAAGCTGATTACCGCTCTCATTGTCATGGCGGCCCTCATCGTGCCCAACCTCTGGGCGGCCCAAAAAGAAAAGCGGAGAAAAAGACGAAAAGCCGAGCAGCTGGAGAGGGGGGAGGCTGTTGCTGGAGCTGAAACGAATTACAAAAGTGTTTAACGAAGGAACGGCCGATGAAAAAATCGCTTTAGGCGGCATCGACTTGACGCTTTCCCCCGGTGATTTCGTCACGGTCATCGGCAGCAACGGCGCCGGGAAATCGACGCTGATGAACATCATTTCCGGACGGCTGTCTCCCGACACGGGGGAAGTATGGATCAACGGCCGCAATGTGACATCGCTTAAGGAACATGCGCGCGCCCGTTATATCGGCCGTGTTTTCCAAGACCCGATGGCCGGCACCGCCCCGCATATGACGATTGAGGAAAATCTTGCCCTCGCTTACAACCGGACGAAGCGGCGCACGCTCCGGTTCGGGGTGACGAAGCAAAAGCGCGAGTGGTTTCGCGAGACGTTGCGAACGCTTCATTTAGGGCTAGAGGATCGGCTGACAGCGAAAGTCGGACTGCTTTCCGGCGGCGAGCGGCAGGCGCTCTCGTTATTGATGGCGACGTTTACTAAGCCTGATGTGCTTCTTCTTGATGAACATACGGCTGCTCTCGACCCGGCGCGCGCTGAGCTCGTCACTGAATTGACGAAGGAAATCGTCGCCAAACACCGTTTGACGACGCTGATGGTGACGCATAACATGGAGCAGGCGATTCGCCTTGGCAACCGGCTCATTATGATGGACGGCGGACAAATCATCTTTGCCGCCGAAGGAAAGGAAAAGGAGGAGCTGACCGTCGAACGGCTGCTTGCTGAATTTCAACGCATTCGCGGCAGTCAATTTGCGAGCGATCGCGCGGTCCTCAGCCAATAGACGAGGCGAGGTGCCCCGAACGAGAGGAGCGGGACACCTCGCTTTTCATTGGTGGGCCCGCTAGGCGTTGCGCGCGGCCGGCTGCGTTGCCGTTTGGTAGGCGGCTTGCAACGATTGGGTGACGGCTCCCGGCTGGCCGCTGCCGATCGTGGTGTCGTCCACTTGGATAATCGGAATAATGGATGAGGTGGTGCTCGTTAAAAACAGCTCATCGGCTTGGGCGAGGTCGTGGACCGAAAACGCTTCTTCCATGAACGGGATGCCAAGCTCTCCGCAAAACTGCTTCACTTTCGTGCGGACGATGCCGTTTAAAATCCGCTCGGTGGCAGGATGGGTATATACCGTCCCAGCTTTGACGAGAAAAATGTTCGACGAACTTCCTTCCGTGACGATGCCATCGCGGTGGAGAATCGCTTCGAATGCCCCGCGCTCGACCGCTTCTTGCTTGGCCAGCACGTTTGGCAACAAGTTCAAGCTTTTAATATAGCAATACTCCCAGCGGACATCCTTGGTCACAATGACGCGCACGCCACGCGTCATTTCGTTTCTTTTCCGCGCCATCGGCTCGATGTAGGCATACAAGTTCGGACGGTTTTCCGCCGGAAAAGCATGGGCGCGGGGAAAGCTTCCGCGCGTCACTTGCAAATATAAAATGGCATCTTCGTGCACATCGTTCAAGCGGCGGAGCTCCTCGAGCCGCGCGGCCAGCTCTTCGGGAGCGAACGGGACAGACAGGCGAATAGCGGCCGCCGAACGATACAGACGATCGAGATGTTCTTCTAACCAGATGTACGTTCCATTGTATAGGCGCACGACTTCGTAGACGCCATCGCCGAACTGCAAGCCGCGCTCTTCCATCGGATACGTCACCTGCTCATAGCGGAGAACGCCGCGTTCGGTCAATACGTACGGTTTTACTGACACAATAGCCCACTCCTTTTCAATTGCGCACATAATGAACCAATTCGATTATATCATAGATGGATTTTCTCCCCTACTCCCGCTTTGTGCCAAAGCGGGAGTTTCCTAGGAGGCTGGTGATTTAGTGCAAAAACGACTGATTCCACTCATTTCTCAATTAGAGAAACTTGGTAGAATCCGCTTTCTTTTTTGAATGAAAATGCCGCCGATCGGGGTGTGACAGCGGCTTTTCACCGGCTTTCTAGTTAAGAGGATAAAAGAATTGACCTATGTTCGGGTTGCGAAATGACAGCGATTTTTAGACAATAAACATATGAAACTAGCGAAACGGGGGAATGGATGGATGGAAACGACATGGACGGCCGGGAAAATGGCGCCGTTTCGCCAAGGGGTGCAGGCGGGGGTGGCGATCGCCATCGGCTATATGCCGATCGCGCTGACATTTGGCCTGCTCGCTAAGACGACCGGGCTGACGCTCGCAGAAACGGTGCTGATGAGCGTCGTTGTTTTTGCCGGCGCCTCGCAATATATTGCCCTCAGCTTGCTTTCCGTCGGTACCGGCATATTTGAAATCATTTTAACAACATTTGTTTTAAACCTTCGCCATTTTTTAATGTCCGCTTCGCTCAACGAAAAAGCGGAGGCGGATGCGCTTTGGAAAAAGGCGCTGTATGCGTTTGGCATCACCGATGAAACGTTTTCCGTTGCGGCCATGAAAGAGGGGACGGTCAGCGCTTCGTATATGTTTGGGTTGATCATGATGGCGTACGGCAGCTGGGTCGTCAACTCCGGCATCGGTTATGCTGTCGGGGCGAGTTTGCCGGAAAGCTTACAAGAGAGCATGTCGGTCGCTTTGTACGCCATGTTTATCGGCTTGCTCGTCCCAGCGCTGAAAAAGGAGCGGAAAACGGTATGGCTGGCAGGATTAGCGGCCGTGTTCAACTCGCTCGGCACGCTTGTCTTTCACCTGTCTAAAGGCTGGTCGATCGTGCTGGCGACGCTTCTTTCCGCAGTCGTCGTCGAGTGGCTGGCGAAGAAGGGGGAGAATGAGGATGAATAACGCGATCGTTTGGATGATTCTCGGCATGGGGATCGTCACGTATTTGCCGCGCATGTTGCCGTTCGTGCTGTTTGGGCGCGTCGAGCTGCCGCCGTTTTGGCAAGGGGTGCTGAAAAATGTGCCGTATGCTGCACTTGGCGCGCTGATTATCCCTGATATTTTTTTCATTCAAGACGACGTTCTTTTTGGGGTGATCGGTTTTGCGGCGGCGGTGACGGCCGCTTGGCTCGGTGCGAATGTTATTGTTGTCGTGCTTGCGGCGGTTGTCGTGCTTAGTTGCTATTCGATGTTGATGTGAAAGGTTCGGCGTTCAATGAAAAAAGGGCAGACAATGCCCTCTTTTTTTTATACCTGTACAAAATCGTTATGACAATTCATCCATAATCGTTTCGTACACATCATCAACACGAAATCGTGACGCTCCCCCCATGTCGATCTGTTCGATGACCCGTCCGTCGCGATTGAGCAAGTAAGCGAGCGACGTATGCACCATCATGCCGTTTCCCGGGTCACGGTATTGGAAGTGGAAAGCGTCCGCCGTCGCTTTTGTCGTCGCTTCACTGCCGCGCAAAAACACCCATCCTTGCCCATCGCCAGTTACGCCAAATGCATTTGCGTATGCTTGCAGTTTTTCTTTTGTGTCGCGCGCCGGGTCGATAGTGATCGTGACGAATTCCACATCGCGCCCGAACACTCCGGCTTTTTGCAGCCGGTCGCGCAGTTTGGCCATTTGCATCGTCGTATTCGGGCAAATATCCGGGCAGTTCGTATAGATGAATTCGATGAGTCGAACTTTGGGCGGCAAGCCGTCAAAGGAATAAGGAGCTCCCCACGCCGTTTCCATCGTCACGTTCTTCGGCAGGCTTATTGAAGCTGGTTGGTAGACCGTGAAATAGATAATGCCAACACCGATGCCAATAAGCAAGAGGCTGGCGACAATGATATATAGTTTTTTCATCATGATCCTCCCTTCATGATCGATCATACCAAAACGAGGAGCGACAAAAACACCATGTTTATGAACATTGTGCGTCTATTTTCCTAATGAAAAAAATTTTGCAAAAAAGGATTGCATTTTTCTAGTTCTGTTATATAATAATGTTGTAAATAAATATATGTATTATAACAAAAAGAATGGGGGAAAGGAAAATGGCGTCATTTGCTGAACGTGTTCGTCAATTGGAGGAAAGCTGGAAAAACGAGGAGCGCTGGAAAGGAATTGTCCGTCCGTACAGCGCGGAAGATGTCATTAAGTTGCGCGGCTCGCTTGATATTGAGCATACGCTCGCTCGGCGCGGAGCGGAGAAGTTATGGCAGCTGTTAAATACGGAAGATTACGTTCATGCGCTCGGCGCGCTGACCGGCAATCAAGCGGTGCAACAGGTGAAAGCGGGGCTGAAAGCCATTTACTTAAGCGGCTGGCAGGTGGCGGCCGATGCCAACCTCGCCGGGCATATGTATCCGGACCAAAGCTTGTATCCGTCCAACAGCGTTCCGCACGTTGTGAAACGCATTAACCAAGCATTGCAGCGCGCAGATCAAATTCAATATTTGGAAGGCAGCGGCGATATCGATTATTTCGTGCCGATCGTTGCCGATGCCGAGGCTGGGTTCGGCGGCCAGCTGAACGTGTTTGAGCTCATGAAAGCGATGATTGAGGCGGGAGCGGCTGGCGTCCACTTTGAGGATCAGTTGTCATCGGAGAAAAAATGCGGCCATTTAGGGGGCAAAGTGCTGTTGCCGACGCAAACGGCGGTGCGTAACTTGATTGCGGCGCGGCTTGCCGCTGACGTCATGGGTGTCCCGACGGTGCTGATCGCCCGCACCGATGCCAATGCCGCCGATTTGATCACAAGCGACATCGACCCGCGCGATCAAGAATTTATTACCGGCGAGCGGACGACGGAAGGGTTTTACCGCACGAGAGCTGGTCTCGATCAGGCCATCGCTCGCGGTTTGGCCTATGCGCCGTATGCGGATCTCATTTGGTGCGAAACGAGCGAACCGAACTTGGAGGAAGCACGGCAGTTTGCCGAAGCCATTCACGAGAAGTTCCCGGGCAAGCTGTTGGCGTACAACTGCTCGCCATCATTCAACTGGAAGAAAAAGCTGGATGATGAAACGATTGCGAAGTTCCAGCAAGAGCTTGGGAAAATGGGATACAAATTCCAGTTCGTCACTTTGGCCGGGTTCCATGCCCTCAACTATAGCATGTTCGAACTGGCGCGCGGTTACAAGGAGCGCGGCATGGCGGCGTACGCTGAGCTGCAGCAAGCCGAGTTTGCCGCTGAGAAGTACGGGTATACGGCTACGCGCCATCAGCGCGAAGTCGGCACCGGCTATTTCGATGAAGTCGCCCAAGTCATCTCCGGCGGCCAGTCGTCGACCGTCGCGTTGAAAGGATCGACCGAGGAAGAACAGTTTACAAAGGCTTGAATGAAACTGACCGAAACGGTTGTCTGCCTTCAAGATAGCATCGCATGAAACACAAAGCGATGCGCCGATCACTGCGAAAGAGGTTGTCCTGATCCTTCGGGACAACCTCATTTTTTTGGTTTGGCTGCAAGTGCAGCGCATAAAAGGAAAAAGACGGCGCATGTTATATAGGTAGGAGGCGATGCGATGAAAAAGGACAAAAGCGAGCTGCCGGAGGTAATGCCGGCGGAATTCCGCGTCAGCACCGATCTCCATTTTGAACAATGGGGAATGAATGAGGAAACGTACGCGGGCGACTCTGTCGGCGAACATACGGCGCTGGAACAAGCGAATGAATATTTGGCGATGAAAGAAATCGGTCAAACGTTTGAAAACGCCTAAACCGACCCATGACCAGCGTCATGGGTTTTTTCATTAACTTTGGTTCGTCATCAAAACGTGTACTTGACAGACAGTGAACTTCTCTAAGAGACCGATGATTTAAGGGGGCAAGCCACTGATCAAGCCCGTTTTTCAATCAAATAGAAAAGCCTCGTCGCATCAGGATCACCTTTCAAACGATCCCCCCATTGCTCAAAATAAACAACCATTTTTCACCAGCCTTCTAAACAGGTGTAGGCAAAAAATGATTGATTTCCCCTGTTCTTTCGTAGATGCATAAGTTAAGATGTGTAATGAAAAAATCAAGTACAATTTTTGATGAAAAGTCTTAACTTTTTTCAAAATATAGAAAAATATAACTACTTGTGTTATGATAGAAAATAGCGAGCGAATAGGAAAGGAGATGGATCGATGAAGATCAACGAGTTCATTGTCCTTGAACAGTTCATCGTCAGTCGATATACGATGGCGATTCTCCCCTACTTTTTGAACAGCGACGTGTATGCGAAAGTCATCGAGGAAGATGGTGAGTACATTGTGAAAAAAACGCCGACCGATATCGTCAAACAGAGTTGTGATTATTATGGAAGTAGCTACCGGGGGAGGAAAGAGGGAACCAAGGCCATTATCGGCATCACCCATAAGGCGCCGATCGCCATCGAACCGTCCAATGAAATTTACGTATTCCCAACCGCTTCTCCACGAGATTTCCGCTGCGTTTGGCTTTCGCACATGCACGTTTATCGATACGAGCCTGCCAAATATGAACAGACCATCGTGTATTTCCGCAACGGAAAAAGTGTCTCCCTCGATGTTTCCTGCAAGTCGTTTATCAATCAATTGCACCGGACCGCCCAACTGCGGACGAAGTTATCCGAACGGATGGAAGCGCGAGAACGCAAGCTCCAGTACATATTCCGCATGCAGCAGGAAAAACAGACGTAATTTTGCAAAGGTGAGTTCCAATTGGGCGCCTAGGGGTGTAAAATAGACATATAAACAGCATGTGAATGGGGAAAGATACATGGACATGGAAACCGTCAAACAATGGTTCACACTCGATCACATTCTTGCTTTGCTTGATCAGTATCGCTCCTTCGGCTTGCTTCCCGGCATCGCGGTGACGCTTTTGGAATCATTTTTTCCGATTTTGCCGATGGTTGTTTTTGTCATGGCCAATGCAGCGGCGTTTGGGTTGTGGAAAGGATTTTTCATTTCTTGGTTCGGCGCCTCGCTTGGGTCGCTCCTCGTTTTTTGGCTGACGCGGAAAGTGGGGCAGAAGCGCTTTTTTCATTTCGTCCGCCGTCATCCGAAGGTGCGCCAATTTATGCATTGGATTGAACGGCACGGATTCGGGCCGCTGTTTTTGCTGTATTGTTTTCCGTTCACTCCGTCGGCGCTTGTCAACATTGTCGCCGGGCTGTCGCGCATCAGTCGGCAGCAGTTTATACTGGCTGTGCTCCTCGGAAAGATGATCATGGTGTTTACGATCAGTTTCATCGGCTACGACTTGGTGGCGCTCGTCCACCAGCCGCTGCGGACGGCGATGATCACCGCAGCCGTTTTCCTTCTTTGGTATGCCGGAAAGCGGGTCGAAGCGAGGTTTTCACTGACGGAAAAACGCGAAAGCGAGGGGGACGGAGAGTGACAGAACGGAAAGAGAAACAAGGGCACCGGTGGCTGTGGATGACAGCCGTCTGCCTTGCGGTTGCGCTCCGTTTGTTTGTGTTCAGTCCTTATATCGTTGAAGGAAAATCGATGATGCCAACGTTAGAAAACGGCAATTGGCTCGTTGTCAACAAGCTGTCTTATGACATCGGTCCGATTCATCGGTTTGATGTAATCGTCTTTCACGCCACGAGAAACGAAGACTATGTCAAGCGCGTCATTGGCTTGCCGGGCGACCGGATTGAGTATAAAAACGATGTGTTGTATGTCAATGGGAAACGGATGGATGAGCCGTATTTGCGCCCGTATAAGCAAAGATTAGCTGGGGGCAAGCTGACCGGTGATTTTACACTTGAGGAAGTGACAGGAAAAACGAGGGTGCCGCCTGGCTGTGTGTTTGTCCTTGGCGATAATCGTTTGGGCAGTTGGGACAGTCGGCATTTCGGCTTCGTGAAAATCAGCCGAATCGTCGGCAAAGTCGATCTTCGCTATTGGCCGCTGAACGAGTTCGCGTTCCAGTTTTAACGAACCAACGGAAGACGTCTCTCACTTCGAAACAATAGTGAAAGGGAGATGACCATCTTAAAAAGAAAGGCCCTGAAAAAGTGTCAGCGTAGCTGGCGGGAGTATGTCACGCTGGATGAGGCTGCGCTTTTTTTCTTTCTAAAAGCGAACGTATGTGCTAAAATAAAGAAAATAAAGGAAACGGATGGTGGTAAGAGCCATGTCGCTTCGGTTTTTGCTCGGGCGGTCGGGGAGCGGGAAAACGGCCGCCTGTCTGAGCGAAATACAAACCATGCTGAAAGAAAGCCCGCAAGGACGAACGATCGTTTACCTCGTTCCGGAACAAATGACGTTTCAATGCGAATACGCCCTCATACATACAGAAGGGACGGACGGGATGATCCGTGCCCAAGTGTTCAGTTTCACGCGCCTCGCTTGGCGCGTGCTGCAAGAAACCGGCGGCATGAACCGCTATCACGTGCATGATGTTGGCGTGCAAATGATGCTCCGCAACATTATTGAACAGCGCCGGCAGGAGCTTAGACTGTTCGGACGCGCGGCGGACAAACAAGGGTTTATTGAGCAGCTGCACGACATGATCGCCGAATGCAAACGATATTGCCTGACGCCGGGGGAGCTCCGCCGCCACGCCGAGGCGCTTACGGCCGAGTCGAATCAACCGGGACGGCGGCTGCTCGCCGACAAACTAAGCGATGTCGCGCTCGTCTATGGCGAGCTCGAACGAAGCCTGAGCGGCCATTATCTCGATTCCGAAGATTATTTGCGCTTGCTCGCTGAACAAATTCCGCACTCCGTTTATTTGCGTGACGCTGAGATTTATATCGACGGATTCTATCATTTTGCGCCGCAGGAATACGCGGTCATCGAACAGCTTCTCCGCCATTGCCGACGCGTCACCGTTTCTTTGACCATTGACCGGCCATATGACGATGGCGTGCCGGATGCGCTCGATCTGTTTTATTTGCCGGCGCAAACGTATCAACAGCTGCGCGCACTCGCGCTCAGCAGCGGCGTATTGATCGAAGAGCCGGTCGTGCTTACGGAAAACCGCCGGCATGAAAGCAGCGCGCTTGCCCATTTGGAAAGGCAATTTCACCATCGTCCGTTGATTCCGTATGAGGAAAAGACCGATGCGGTTTGCATTTACGAAGCAGCCAACCGGCGGGCGGAAGTGGAGGCGGTTGCCCGCGAAATCATTCGCCTCGTCCGCGATGAGGGAGCGCGCTATCGCGACATTGCCTTGATCATTCGCGATCTTGAATCATATCGCGATGTGGTCAAAACGGTATTTTTTGACTTTGGCATCCCGTCCTTCATGGACGAGAAAGAGCCGATGCACTACCATCCGCTCATTGAGCTCGTACGCGCCGCGCTCGAAACCGTCGTGACGCGCTGGCGCTACGAGGCGGTGTTTCGGGCGGTGAAAACCGATTTGCTTTTTCCGGCTGACGAAGACGCGGCCTTGTGGCGCGAGGCGGCGGACAAGCTGGAAAATTACGTGCTTGCCCATGGAGTGAAAGGGGATCAGTGGACGAGCGGCGAACGTTGGACGTACCGCCGCTATCAAGCGCTTGACGGGTTGAATGTGCCGCAGACTGACGAAGAGCGGCAGTTTGAAGATGAGTTGAACCGGTGGCGCGAGGTGTTGACCGCCCCGCTTCGCCGGCTTGACCGCCGCTTGCGCCGGGCTGCGGATGGACGCGGGCTTTGCACGGCGTTATATCTCTTTCTCGAAGAATTGCAGATTCCAAAAAAACTCGAGAAAATGAGCGCCGAAGCCGAAGCGGCCGGGCGCTTAATCGAGGCGCGTCAGCACGAACAAGCGTGGAACGCGGTCGTTGACTTGCTCGATCAATATGTGGAAATGCTTGGAACCGAGTCTCTTCCGCTCGCCGAGTTTGCCAAAATCATTGAAGCCGGGCTCGATCGCCTCGAATTCTCGCTCGTTCCGCCGGCGCTCGATCAAGTGATTATCGCCCAACTGGATCGTTCGCGGCTGTTTGACATCAAGTACGCGTTTGTCATTGGCGTCAACGAGGGCGTCATTCCGGCCAAAGTGAAGGAAGAAGGGCTGATGGCCGAGATCGAGCGCGAACAATTGCGCGCGCTCGGCGTGTCGCTAGCCCCCGGAAGTCGGGAGCAGCTGTTTTATGATCCGTTTTTCGTCTACTTGGCGCTCGTGGCCCCGCGCCGCCGTCTGTACGTCGCCTATCCGCTCGCTGACGGTGAAGGAAAGGCGCTGATGCCGTCCCCGCTCATTCAACAATTGAAGAATTTGTTCCCGCTGGCGCCGGTGAAGTTATGCAGCAACGACCCGTTCGATGTCCCCAAGGAGGAGGCGGAATCCTTCGTCACCGTCCGGAGGGCGACGCAAACGTATTTGGTCAGCCAACTGCGGGTGTGGAAGCGGAATTATCGCATCGATCCGTTGTGGTGGGGAGTGTATAACGCGCTCGTCCGCCATCCGGAGTGGCGCAAAGACGTGCAGCATGCCATTTCCGCTCTCTTTTATACGAACAAAGCGGCGCCGCTGAAAAAACGGTGGAGCGAGCGGCTGTACGGAACAAAGATTCAAGCGAGCGTCTCGCGCATGGAACAGTTTCAAAAATGCCCGTACGCTCACTTTGCCTCGCACGGGCTGCGTTTGAAAGAGCGCCATGTTTTTCGGCTTGAGGCTCCCGATGTCGGGCAGTTGTTTCACGCTGCCATCAAGCAAATCGCCGACCAGCTCCGTGAACGGCATGTCGAATGGAGCAAACTATCAAAGCTGGAATGCGAGCGGCTGTCGGCCGAGGCTGTTGAGCGGATTGCCCCGCTCATTCAGCGGCAAGTGCTAGCAAGCTCATCTCGCTATCAATATATGAAACGGAAACTGCAAAACGTGGTCGCCCGCACGGCGTACGTGCTAAGCGAGCACGCGCGGGCGAGCGGCTTCGTTCCGGTTGGGATGGAGCTGTCGTTTGGACCGGGCGGCGATTTGCCACCGCTTCGCTTTCGGCTCCGCGACGGAACGACGATGGAACTCGTCGGGCGGATCGACCGCATTGACAAAGCAGAAAGCGGCCAAGGGGTGCTGCTTCGCATCATCGATTACAAATCGAGTGCCAAAGCGCTTGATATAGCGGAAGTATACTATGGGCTGGCGCTGCAAATGTTCACGTATTTGGACATTGTATTGACGTATGCCGAACAATTGGTCGGAAAGCCGGCGCTTCCGGCGGGAGTGCTTTATTTCCATATTCACAATCCGATCGTTCAAGCGAAACAGTGGGTCGATGACGAAGTGAAGCTGGCGCAAAAGTTGCTTGAACCGTTTCGGATGCGCGGACTGCTGCTCGCGGACGTGGAAGCGATCCGGCTGATGGACAGCAAGCTTGAAGACGGGCAATGGTCGCTGATTGTACCCGCGCAAATCACCAAAAGCGGATCGATCCATTCGCGCTCATCGGTGGCGAGTGAATCGGATTTTACGGCGCTTCGTCGCCATATCCGCCGCTTGTTTGTCGAGATCGGCGGGCAAATCGCCGATGGCGTTGTATCGATTGCTCCATATAAGCTGAAAGAGAAAACGGCGTGCGAGTTTTGCCCGTTCAAGCCGGTGTGCCAGTTTGACGAGGCGCTTCCGGGCAATGAATATCGAAAACTAGTTCCGCAGACGAAGGAAGCGGTCTTGGAAAAAGTAGCGGAAGGAGAGGACGAGCGATGAACATGGCGATTCGCCCGAAGCCGGCCGGAAGCCGATGGACGGAAGAACAATGGAAGGCGATCACCGCCGGCGGCCGCGATCTTCTCGTTGCCGCGGCGGCCGGTTCTGGCAAAACGGCCGTTCTTGTCGAACGGATCATTCAAAAAGTGACGGCGGAAGAAGGAGCGGTGGATATCGACCGCCTGCTTGTCGTCACGTTTACCAATGCCGCTGCGGCTGAGATGAAGGCAAGGATCGGCGAAGCGCTCGAACGGGAGCTGGCGAAACACCCGCATTCTCTCCACTTGCGGCGCCAGCTCAGCCTGCTTCCCCGCGCTTCGATTTCGACGCTTCATTCATTTTGCTTGGATGTCATTCGCAAATATTACTATTTGCTTGATTTAGACCCGTCGTTTCGCATCGCTGATGAAACGGAGATCGAGCTGCTCAAGGAAGACGTCCTTGAAGACCTGCTTGAAGAAGAATATGGAAAGGCGGACAATGATCGCTTTTTGGCGGTCGTCGATGCGTATACGGGCGATCGGAGCGATGCAGAGCTACAGGAAATGATTTTCTCGCTTTATGAGTTTTCTCGCTCTCATCCTGAGCCGGACGAATGGCTTGCCGGCTTGGCGTCAATGTATGATGTTGATGCTGAAGCGGACGTGAGAACGTTGGCGCCGGCACGCTATCTCGCTCAGCATGCAGAAATGGAGCTGACGGCGGCTTTGCGATTGATCCGAAAGGCGCTGGAGCTGGCGGAAGCACCGGGCGGTCCCGAGCCGTACACGGAACGGTTGCGCGAAGACGCCGCGCTCGTTTCCGGGCTGCAAATGAGGGTGGCCGGACCGTGGGACAAGCTGCACGAGGCGTTGCAATCCTTGTCGTTCGGACGCTTGCCGTCGTGCAGCAGCAAACGATACGAAGCGCACCTGATCGATGAAGTGAAGGCGTTGCGCGAGCAGGCGAAAAAGAAAATCGAAGCGCTGCGCGACCATGTATTTTCGCTTCCTCCGTCCGCTTGGCTCCGCCACATGCAGGAAATGAAACCGATCGTGGAAACGATCGCCGCGCTCGTTCGCCGTTTTGCTGCTAGGTTTCAGGAAGCCAAACGGGAAAAAGGGGTCGTAGATTTCTCCGATTTGGAGCATTATTGCTTGCGCGTTCTGCGGCACCGCCATCCAGAGACGGGCGAATGGCAGCCCACCGCCGCCGCCCTCGAGTACCAAGCTCAGTTTGATGAGGTGCTTGTCGACGAATATCAAGATACGAACCTTGTCCAAGAAGCTATTTTGCAATTGGTCAAGAAAGGAAGCGAGCGGACGGGCAACTTGTTTATGGTCGGCGATGTCAAACAGTCGATTTATCGATTTCGGCTGGCCGAACCGCTGCTGTTTTTGGATAAATACAAACGGTTTACGGCGGACGGAGAAGCCGGGGGCATGAAAATCGATCTAGCGAGCAACTTCCGCAGCCGCCGGGAAGTATTGGACGGAACGAATTTTCTTTTTTCGCAAATCATGGGCGAAGCCGTTGGGGAGCTCGTTTACGATGAAGCCGCGCGCCTGAAATACGGCGCCGATTACCCCGACGGGAGCGATGCCGTCCCGGAAGTCGTGGTCATCAATCGGCAGCGGACCGAGGAAGAGGAAGAAGAGGAAGCGGCTGAATTGGCGGCCGCCGAGCTGGAAGCGCGCTGGATCGCCAAAAAGGTGAAAGAGCTCATTGCCCGGCCGTTTTGGGTGTACGACCGTTCTACCGGTGCACCGCGGCGCGTGATGTACCGCGATATCGTCATTCTTGTCCGCTCGATGACCAATGCATCGCCGATGATCGAGCAGTTGCAGGCGCAAGGCATTCCCGCGGCGGCTGACCTGTCTGCCGGCTATTTTCAGGCGACGGAAGTATCCACCATGCTGTCGCTGTTACGGGTCATCGATAATCCGGATCAAGATATTCCGCTGGCGGCTGTGCTCCGTTCGCCGCTGTTTCGTTTTGACGAAAACGAGCTGGCGATGATCCGCTTGGCCGCTCCGAAAGGCACGTTTTATGAAGCGCTGCAGTCTTTCCAAAACAAGCCGGCCGAGACGGATGAGGAGGAACAAGCGAAGCGGAAGGCGGCGGTTTTTCTCGAGCGGCTGGCAAGCTGGCGCACGATGGCGCGCCGCCGTTCATTGGCCGACCTCATTTGGCAGCTGTACCGCGATACACAGTATTACGATTTTGTCGGCGCGCTGCCGGGTGGAAAACAGCGCCAAGCCAACTTGCGCGCCTTGTATGATCGCGCTCGCCAGTATGAATCGGCGTCGTTTCGCGGGCTGTTTCGCTTTCTTCGCTTCATCGAACGGCTGCAAGAGCGCGGTGACGATCTCGGCTCCGCCCGGCCGCTCGGCGAGCAGGAAGATGTCGTGCGGATCATGACGATCCACAGCAGCAAAGGGCTCGAGTTTCCGGTCGTCTTTTTGGCCGGGCTCGCGCGGCCGTTTTATACGCGCGATTTGCATCATTCGTATTTGCTCGACAAAGAGCTTGGTTTTGCCGCCCGCTATGTCCATCCGCGGCTGCGCATCAGCTACCCGACGTTGCCGTTTATGGCCATTCAGCAAAAAAAGCGGCTCGAGCTGCTGGCGGAGGAGATGCGCATTTTATACGTCGCGCTGACGCGAGCGAAAGAAAAGCTGTATTTCATCGCTTCCGTTCCTGACGCGGACAAGGAGCTGAAAAAGTGGAGAGGGGCGATGGCGGAAGACGGCTGGCTTCTTCCTGACGACATGCGGGCATCGGCTCGCTCGTATTTGGACTGGATCGGGCGCGCCCTCATCCGCCACCGCGCCGGCTGCGAGCTTGTGGGAGAACCGGCGCCTGCGGAGATCGCTTCCCACCCGTCTGTCTGGCGCATCGTGATCGTGCCGGCCGCCGAGCTTCACGGCAGCGAAGCGACAGCGGATGAGACAGAGCTTCACCTATTGCCGGCTCTAAAGGAAGGACTTCCCGTTCCAGCCGGCGAGGAGTGGGAGGGAGAGGCCAAGCGGCGCTTCATGTGGACGTATCCTTACGAAAAAGAAACAGCGGTGCGCGCCAAACAATCCGTATCTGAGCTCAAAGAACAGCGCGCGCTGTTTGGGGAGCAGGCGGACGAATGGCGGCCGCGCCAAGGGACGGCGCCGGTGTTTTCCCGTCCGCGCTTCATGCAGGCCAAAACATTAACGCCCGCTGAAAAAGGGACGGCGCTTCATGTCGTGATGCGACATCTCGATTGGCGCGCTCCGCTTGATGAGCGAGCGATCCGCAGCCAGATTGCCCGCCTCGTGGAAAACGAGCTGCTGGCCGCCGAACAAGCGGAAGCGGTGGACAGCGAAGCGATCTTGTCCTTTTTCGCCACCGATATCGGCCGACGCCTTCGTGAAGCGCGTGAAGTGCACCGCGAAGTGCCGTTCAGTTTGGGAATTCCGGCGGCTGAGCTTTATGGGCGCCTAGGGATGGAGGGCGACCGCCGCGTGCTTGTGCAAGGGGTGATCGACTGCGTGTTTGCGGATGAACGCGGTTATGTGATGCTCGATTATAAGACCGACGAAGTGGTGGATCGCTTTGGCGGACAACTGGAAGAAGCGGCTCGATTTCTGCTCGGGCGTTACGGGGAGCAGATGCGCTTGTATCGTCGGGCGATTGAGCAAATCTGGCGGGTGCCGGTTTCGGAATGCTATTTGTATTCATTTTCCGGCGGGTGTGCGATTGCTGTTGACTAACGGCGGAAACGACCGGGGAAAAGAGCGCGGCGACGGAAAGAAAACGTGGCGTCGATCGGGCCAAAAGCCATAGCCAAGGGGGAGAGAGAAAGATGCGCATTTTGCATACGGCCGATTGGCATTTCGGGCGAACGCTTGAAGGGCGGAGTCGGCTCGCCGAACAAGAAGCGTTCGTTGATGAGCTTGTGGAACTCGTTTCAGCCGAACGAATCGATGTGGTGTTGATGGCGGGGGACGTGTTTGACTCCGTCAACCCGCCGGCAGCCGCCGAGCAGCTGTTTTATGAAAGCTTGGCCCGGCTGTCGGATAAAGGCCGCCGGCCGATCGCGGTCATCAGCGGCAATCACGATCACCCGGAGCGCATTAGCGCCGCTTGTTCGCTTCTTCTAGAGCATCGTATTTTCCTATTTGGACGACCGCAGGCTTCGGTTTGCCGAATCGACGTTCCATCTTGCGGCGAAACGATGGTGCTTGCCCCTCTGGCGTATCCGTCCGAATCGCGCCTCGCTGAGCTGCTGTCGACGGAGCATGACGAAACGGCGCTGCGCGATCGGTACGACGACCGCGTCCGCGCCTTGTTCGAAGCCATGGCCGCTTCGTTCACCGCTGAAACGGTCAATGTCGCCATGAGCCATCTTTACGTCGCCGGCGGCCATGCGTCCGATTCGGAACGGCCGATTGAAGTCGGCGGCGCCTATACGGTGGCCGCGGAGAGCTTGCCGGCTTCTGCGCAGTACGTGGCGCTTGGCCATCTCCACCGGCCGCAGGACGTCAGGCGGGCGAGAACGTCGGCGCGTTACGCCGGCTCGCCGCTTGCTTACAGCTTTTCCGAGGCAGGGCATGCGAAATCGGTTACAATTGTGGATGTCCAGCCGGGCGGCCAAGCCAATGTCTCGGAAATTCCCTTGTCTGCTGGAAAACCGCTCGTTCGCTGGCAGGCGAAAGAAGGTCTGGCCCAAGTGTACCGGTGGTGCGAGGAAGGGCGGGACCGGTCGGGGTGGATCGATCTCGAGCTTTATGTGACGGAACCGTTGACGATGGAAGACATTCAGCGGCTGCGCAAGCTCCACCCGGGATTGATCTACATCCGTCCGGTACTGCGAGACGAGCCGCGCGAAAACGAAGCGTCCGCGGTCAGCCGTGAGCCGCTGTCCCTCGCCGAAATGTTTCGCCGCTTCTATGAACGGCAAACCGGTGGGCACTCTCCTGATGACGAGTTGGTTCGCTTATTTTTGGAGCTGGCGGTGGAAGAAGAAGAGGAAGGTGAAGGAGAATGAAGCCGATCTCGCTGACGATCGCTGGGCTTCATAGCTTTCGTGAAAAACAGACGATTGATTTCACCGCGCTGTGTGCGGGCGGGGTATTCGGTATTTTTGGGCCGACCGGCAGCGGCAAGTCCACGATTTTGGATGCCATGACGCTCGCCTTGTTTGGCAGTGTTGAGCGAGCGGCCAACCGCACACAGGCCATTATCAACCATGCCGAGCAGGAGCTGTTTGTCTCATTTACCTTCGAGCTGGAAAATGCCAACGGGACTAGGCGGTATACGGTGGAGCGGAGCTTGAAAAAAGTGGACGAGTGGCGGGCGCGCAGCGCTGTTTGCCGACTGATCGAACATCAAGCGGAGCCGATCGTCCTCGCTGACAAACTGTCCGATGTCGATCGAGAAATTGAACGGTTGCTTGGGTTGACGATGGATGATTTTACGCGGGCGGTCGTTTTGCCGCAAGGGAAGTTCGCCGAATTTTTGTCGCTCAAAGGAGTGGAGCGGCGGCAAATGCTGCAGCGTTTGTTTCACCTTGAGCGGTATGGCGATCGGTTGAACCAAAAGTTGAAGACGCGGCTTGCGGCTGCCGAACAAGAGCGGGAAAAGATCGAGGCGGAACAGGCGGGGCTTGGCGACGCCTCCAAGGCGGCGCTTGAACAGGCGGAAGCAAAAGAGCGCGAGCTGGTGGCGCTGTTTGCCAAGCGGAAAAAAGAGCTGGCCCAGGTGGAAGCGGAGGTTGAACGAACAAGACTTTTATGGGCGTGGCAACAGGAAAAAGAAGCGGTGGAACGGGAGCTCTCCGAATGGAAACGGCGCGAGGCCGGGATTCGCGAGTTGGAAGAGAAAAAAGAGCGCGCCGAACAAGCGGAGCGCATTTGGCCGTATTGGGAACAGTGCGAACAGGCGGAGCGACTGCGGGCCGAGGCATTTCGCCGCGATCAAGAGTTGGCGCGGCGCCTTGAAGAAGCCCGCACCCATTATGAGGATGCGGCGCGCGCCTATGAACAGGCGCGGCAGGAAAAAGCGCAGCGCGAGCCGCAGCTGTTGGCGGAGACGGAGCGGCTTCGGCAGGCTGAGGAGCTCGAACGGCAAATGGAAGCGCTCAAGCGCGAATGGGCGAGCTTGCGCGAGAAACGGGAGCGCCTGCTCGCTGAGGAGAAAGCGGCGGCACGCCGGTTCGAAGAAGCGTCCGCATGGTATGAGCGGGGCTTAACGCGGCAACAGGAGCTGAAGGAAGAGGCAAAGCGACTGGCGGCAGCGCTGGCCGACAAAGACGAGGTCGAGCGGGCGCACGCCGAGAAGCAGCCAATCGAGCAAGCCGCCGCGGCCATTGCCCGCCTCGACGCCCAGCTTCGGCAAAAAGAATCCGCTTGGCGTCAAGCGGAGGAGGAAAAAGCGAAGAAAGAACAGCGAGCTAGAGCGGCGGAAATGAAGCTTCGCGAGCTGTTCCGTTTCGTGGAGAACACATACCGCTCCGTCTGTTGGCGGCAACAAGAGATAGAAAAGCGGGCGCATAGGTTGCAGCAAGCGATCGAGATGGAGCGAAAGCAGGCGGAGGAGGCGCGGACGGCGGAGTTGGCCGCCTTGCTTGCCGACGGCCTCCGTCCGGGCGAACCGTGTCCTGTGTGCGGGTCGTGCGAGCACCCGCGTCCGGCTGTGATGCCTCATCGAAAACCAACCCGGTTGCCAGATCTCGAGGAGGAATGGCGGCAGTGCGAGCAAAAACGACAGACGCTGCTGTCGCTGAGGGCGCAGTTGGAACAGCTCGCTGAGCTTGCAGCTAGCCAGGGCGCACCGCCGGCCTTGACGGAAAGCGCCCCTGCGGATGAGGTCGCAGATCTTTCTGTCGAGGTGCGCGCGCTTGAACAAGATGTGATCGCCGGCAAAGAATCCGTTTACCAAGCGCTCTCGAAATGGCATGAAGCGGAGGCGGCGCGGCGCGAAGCGGAAAACGCGTGCCGGTGGTTGGCCGCCGATCTCGAGGCGCTGCAAGCCGAGAAACGGCGGCTCGAAGAGGAATACGAGCGGCTGATCGGGCAGTGGCGGCGCGCCTATCCGTCGTTTTCATTAGAGGAAATCGATGACGTCTACGAACGCTTGCGCGAGCGGGAGAAACAATGGCGTGAGGTGCAAAAGCGATTGGACGATAGCGTGCCGTTTTTGGAAGAAAAGCAGCGGGAAAAAGAGACGGCGGCACAAGAGCAGCGGCGGCTCGAAACGGAGCGGGTGCGCCTTGAGTCGCTGCTTGACGCCAAGCAGCAGCTGTGGAACGAATACGAGCAACAGTGGAAAGAAAAGACCGGTTCGAATCCAGCCCACATGCAGTTGCAAGCGGTGGAAGCGGAATGGCAGCGGTTAAAGAGCAAAGAACAGCAAGCTTATGAGGCTTGGCAGCATGCCCAGCGCCAATATCAAACATTCGAAAGCGAGAGAAACGCTGCCAAGCATGCGGCGGAAGAGGGAGCGAAGCGGGTGGAAGAAGCGCTTGCCCGTTGGCGGCAGGCGCTGGCCGATACCGTTTTCACCGATCGCGAAGAAGTGAAGGCGGCCAAGGTGCCGGCGGAGCAACGCCGGGAATGGGAAGAAGCGATTCGCCGCTATTGGCGGCAAATGGAACAGGCTCAACATCGCCTTGCCCAGCTGGAGGCGGCGATTGGCGGGGTGGAGGTGAGCGCGGAACAATGGGAAATGATGCAGCTCATCTATGCCGAGCTGAAAGCGCAAATGGAAACGTTGACCGAACAGCTCGGCGCCATCCGGGGAAAGGTGACGGAGCTGAGGAGCAAGCATGCCCGGTTTGTCGAGCTTGAGGCGAAACGGGCGGAACTTGACCGGCAAATCGCCAAGTATCAGCAACTGCAATCGTTGTTGCGCGGCAATAGCTTTGTCGAATTCATGGCGGAGGAACAGCTGGAGCAAGTGACCATCATGGCGGCCGAGCGGTTGCAGCGGCTGACGCAGCACCGCTACTCACTGGAACTTGATTCACAAGGCGGATTTCTCATTCGCGATGATGCCAACGGCGGCGTCAAACGGCCGGTGACGACGCTCTCAGGCGGAGAGACGTTTTTGACCTCGCTGTCGCTGGCCTTGGCGCTATCGGCGCAAATTCAGCTGCGCGGCGAATACCCGCTTCGCTTCTTTTTCTTGGACGAAGGGTTTGGAACGCTCGATCCGGAACGGCTGGAGACTGTAATCTCCGCCTTGGAAAAGCTGCATACCGAGCGGTTGGCTGTCGGCGTCATCAGCCATGTTCCGGAAATCCGCCACCGTCTGCCGCGCAAGCTAATTGTCGAGCCAGCCGAACCATCCGGCCGCGGCACGCGCGTATGTTTGGAAGTGATGTAATGGTTGCGGCAGCCAATAGCGCCTCGTTGGCCGGCATCGTTCATGGCTGGACGTTACAAATGGAAAGGGGGCCTGGCGAGCCCCTCTTTAGTTGTTGGCCGCGACCGTTTGATCCACCACGTCCGGGTCAAAGGCGTTCGTAAAGCTAATGGCGTTATTCGTCATCACAAAGTCGCCGGTGTTGAATCCACCGGATCCTGCTTGCGTTTTGGTGGCGACTTTCGGTGCGATATACAGACAATCGCCCACTTGGACAACAGCGCCGCTGCCGACGCTGTTAATTTTAATCGGACCGACGAATGAAGGCATGTTCAAACCTCCTCAGCCAAGGCATAGCGACGTCGAAAAGGAATCGGTTCCCGCTGTTGGCGCCTAGTGCCGGAGCGTGCGGCTGGCGGTTCGTTCCGGGCTCGTTCGTTTACGCCCCTAGCTCCGGAGCGGCGAGCTCGCGTATATGTTTTATTCTTGCTTCCGCCTCAACCGTTGAAGTGGAGCCAATCTGGACGACGGCGGATGAAGAAATCGCCAATATGCGTACATCACGGACAGAAAGAACCGGGGATTCGTGGATCGTTTGGCGGACAGTGATCGGCGGCGGTGAAAGCCAGCGCGGGATCGGTTTAGTGAAAATCGGGAATACTTGTTCTCCTTCTGCTCCGAAAAACAACTCATATTGACGCTGAACGGCCAAGGCGCGTGTACGGGCGGAAATCCGCTCGGAATCGCCGATTTGCAGTACCGAACTGATGATGAGGGTTTCTGCGTGAAACGTTTGCACCACCGATGTCCGTTTCACGATTGTTCCCCTCGAGCCGGCACGAGCGGAACGAACGGGCCGATAATGAGCGACTCCGGCGGCGTGTCAAACGCCGAAGCCAAGTGAATCGTATCAGCATCGCCGATTAAAAACAGCGAGGCGCTCGTAACAGCCACGAGGCGGATTGCGCCGACGTGTACATCGCGGTTGATGACCGTATAGTTCATGTCTGTTCTCCTCCTGAAGGCAAATGTTTCAAAAACATATCGAGCGACTGTTCAATATCGGCTTTGACTTTCTGAAAAATTTCGTTTTCAGTTGCCTCATCGCGGTCGGCGGTCGGGATATAGCCGCTGGCGGCTTTTTCCTGCAAATAAAAACGAATGCGCTCTTCCGTTTGCCGACTGATGTCTTGCAAAATAAATTGGCGGTACGGATCATCGAGGCGGCGGCCGTATCGCTGCTCAAGCTGCTTTAGCGTTTCCGGCGCTTCTTTGCCTAGGTACGCCGCCACCCTCTCCTGAATCGCTCGCATCAGCACGGGTTCCGGTTTAGGAACGACCGTTTTAACCGGCTCTACAGCCAAGTCCTCAATCGTCCCGCCGGCCCCGGGCGGTGCGATGCCGATGTTCAGCGTGCCTTCCAGCGTTTCGACTTTGAGTTGATCAAATTTATATTCGATTCGTTCGATCGAAGTGCGCGGCTGGGCTTCGATTTCTTGCAGCCGGGCTTCAAGGGTGCGAAGCCGGCGTTCCAACGCGCGCATCTTGTTCGTCTGCCATACTAAATAGCGGTGCAGCTGGGCGAAATAGTCATAGACACTCATCGGGCGCCATCATCCTCTCCAAGTCCCCTCTTACTTCAATATATGGACGGCCTTTTGCCATCATCACTGTTTGTGTTGAATTTAGCGGGTGGCGGAATGGAGAGGAACGAGCGGAGCGGACGGCTGCACCGCTGTTCCTAGCGGCACGATGGCCTGCGGCGCCGGCTCGGAGAAGCCCCCCGTGTTGGCGAGCGTCGACAGCGCTTGGATGCTTCCGGCGCTGCCGATTTGCAAAACCGATGAATTGGTCACTGAGCCGATCCGCAGCTGGTGGATGCAAATGCTTTGACTGATGTAAAAACGCATCCCCTCTTCCTCCTTATACGTTTCCGACGACGTTTTCGTCAGCGACATCTGCGTCGTTCGTGTTCGTGTTGCTGTAATAGTTGTAAACGTGGAGCCCGTCGCCCGTATTGAACGAACCGGCACCGGCAAACGTTTTGGTCACACTTTGCGGAGAAATGGCAAACACATCGCCGATATGGAACACGCCGCTGCTTCCAATGCTGTTCAGTTTCACGATCCCGACAAAAGCCGGCATGGGGGCATGCTCCTTTCACAGCGTCCTTATCCATAATGTATGGGCGCGCACCGAAAAACGTTCCCCTCAATTGTTTGCGGCATTGTTCGAGTCGGAGACGTCCGGATCGCCGGTATTGGTGAAACTAATAAATGTATTCGTCTGCATAAAATCTCCGTTGTTGCTTCCACCTGAACCTGTGTGGGCTTTCGCTGTGCTCTTGGGGGCAATTTGCAATACGTCCCCGAAGTTGACCGTTCCATCTCCGCTCACATGGGTAATTTTAATCGGTCCGCTGATAAATGAGGGCATAGCACTTTCCTCCTTCCGATGGCATCGCTATCGTATTGTATGTAAAGAAGGGAAATTCGGTTCAGCGCCGGGCAGGTGTCCGACGAGCCGGTATCATTGCGGCATATAATAAAAAAAGGGAAGGGACAGAAAGGAAGGGAAAGGCGATGCCAGCGATCGTCATCGGCGGGATTAAAGTGACCAACGTCAGCGGCAACGGCACCGTAAACATGGGAGATGTGCTGCAAATCGCTCCGAAAAGTACCGCGAAAACCAACTCCGGTGCCGGCGGCGGCAATACGGGTGACTTTTTGCAAACAAACACGTTTTGCAGCGTCACGAATACGGTAGATCCCGATGTGTTTGATGCCGGGGTGAAAGGAAACAACTAGACAGCTGCAACGATTCGTGACAGTTGGCTGTATACAGGGGATATGGCGACAGTCGATGAATACGGGCATATTGATATCGTCGACCGGAAAAAGGATATTATTATTAGCGGAGGAGAAAACATTTCCTCGATTGAAGTCGAAGGGGCGCTTTATGAACATCCGGCCGTGCTTGAAGCGGCCGTCATCGCCGTGCCGCATGAAAAATGGGGGGAAACGCCGCATGCGTTCGTCGTCGTTCGACCGGGGCATACGGTGAGCGAAGAAGAGTTGATCGCCTTTTCGCGGGAAAAGTTGGCCCATTTTAAAGCGATCACAGGTGTAACGTTTGTGGATGAGCTGCCGAAGACCGCGTCTGGAAAAATTCAAAAAGTGCATTTGCGCCGTCAATATTGGGATTAGATGGGAAAAACAGGACGTTATGTCAACTGATGGCGTGACGTGCGCGGGCTGCTCTGACAACAGAGATCGAAGGCTGGCGAAATACGGTTGTTTCTTTTAAGCAATGAGGGGGAGCGTGTGGAAGACGATGGGCTTTTCGATTTGAGAAACGAGGCTGATAAGCGGCCTGCTTCCTAAATCACCAACCTTAGAGAAAACGGCAGGAGATCATGATAGGTGGCGGAGGGTTTGGCGGTGCAAGGGTGCCGACTGTTCCGTAATAGGGCGAAACGTTTGGCGATCACATGAGATTGCCCACTCAGTAAGCCGCCTCCTTCGGCATAGCGAAAAGATAGAAAGAAGGGATTTGGTGACACCTTTATCGGCAGAACGGATCGCGGCGGCTGACATCTTGCGCGGCTTTGCCTTGTTTGGCATTTTGCTTGTCAACATGCGCTATTTCTCGTCGCCGGCGTTATATGTGGAAGACGTCGGCGACGGCGCCCTCAACCGCGCGGTTGCCGCAGCGATTGATCTTTTGTTTGAAGCGAGCACCTACCCGCTGTTTGCCTTTTTATTCGGATTCGGCACGGTCGTCCTTTACCACCGATTGCGCGAGCGCGGGAAGCGGCCGCTTCCGATTTTGCTGCGCCGCTTCCTTCTTTTGTTGGCGTTCGGCGCCATTCATGCGTTCGGCCTATGGTTTGGCGACATTTTACTTCCGTACGCGCTTGTTGGGCTGATATTGCTGTTGTTCATGAACGTCCCTTCACGCTGGTGGCGGACGACAGCATTTGTTAGTTTTTTTCTTTTTCACAGCTTCATGACCTTGTTGCTGGCCATAAGTATGGTGGTCGGTTGGATGGGGGCAGCCAATGACCGCGCGGCGGAGGCGTCCGTTGCTCTTCGCCATTACCAAAGCGGAACGTTTCGCGATGTGTTTTGGCAACGATGGCACGATTGGTTGTATCTCAATAGCGATGGTGGGCTTCTATTTACGCTTTTGGCGGTATGGCCGTTTTGCCTTCTCGGCGCCTATGCCGCCAAAGAGCGCTGGCTTGAGGCCGAACGCTATCCGGCCGCGACGTTGCGCCGCTTCATGGTCGTGTCGCTATGCCTCGGTCTGACGTTAAAAACGATTCCGTATTGGGCTGGGGCCAACGCGTTGACGATGTATATCCACGACAACGTTGGCGGCACGGTTTTGGCGGGGTTCTACGCCGCGGCCGCCGTGTTGGTTGGCGGGAAAGCCAATCGACGGCCGGCGTGGCGCTGGCTGCAAGACGCGGGAAGAATGTCGCTCACCCATTATCTTCTTCAGTCGCTCATCTGCACATCGTTGTTTTACAGCTACGGGCTTGGGTGGTATGGAAGGGTGGAGGAATGGCAAGGAGCGCTGCTGGCCGTTGGATTGTATGCACTGCAAGTGTGGGTGAGCCGCCCTTGGTTTCAGTCGTTTTATTTTGGACCCGCCGAATGGGTTTGGCGATGGGCGACGTACGGAAAACGGCCGCCGTTTCGCCGCCGGCCGAGCCAATAAAAAACCCGCCGTTATTGAACGGGCGGACAAGATTGCTTCGACTCACCGGTCTGGCGCAAATATTCATTGATCAACTGATCGAGTTGTTGGCTGCATTCGATCGTTTCCTTTGCCGTTAGTCCGTAGGTGAGCGCGAGCTCGATCATCTGTTGCCGCTTTTCTTCAATGAGCAGGAGAACCATTTCCTTCACCATCAATTCGTTGGAATGTCGGTTAAGGCATGCCGTCGTAGACAAAAAACGTCCAGCGCGCACCGAAAAAGGTTGGTGAAAAATCGCTGTTTGCCTTGATCGATGCTGGAACGCGAACATAGAGGCTGAGGCACAAGTTTTTTCACTTGAGAACCGATTCGGAGAGGCGGTTGCGCCAGCCAATCATCAGCCTCCTAAAGTTGCGGACGGCGAGAGGGGAAGTTAAACATTATTATACATAGAACGACGAAAAAAGAAAGAGATTCGAGAAAATAAGTGATAAATTTCCTAATTTAGACAAAATTCTACAAGAGACAGGAGTTTTGGCTTCGATGGCGAATAGGAGAACGTGGAAGCTTTGCCACAGGCAGAAACGGTCGAGGGCGCTGACCCGCGTTTTTGCTAGGGCAACGGAAGACGGATTATGGAAAGGAAGAAGGATATGAAGCTTGTCACAGCGGTTGTCAACGGAGAATCGTTTGTTGGAGCCGTGTCAGAAGGGGAAACGACGGTGATTCATTTGCGCGGTGCGGAGCGGGCCATGAGCGGAACGGAGACGATACCGGCTTCGATGTTGGCTGCGATCGCGCAAGGAGAGCGATTTTTGGCGCGGGCGCAAGAGGTCGTTGATTGGGCGCTTCGCCAGCCGAAGCCCGACTACGTCTTTCACCTTGATGCCGTTCGTTTGTTGGCCCCGATTCCACGGCCGGCCAAAAACATTTTTTGCATTGGGAAAAACTACGCTGATCACGCCCTTGAGCTCGGCGGCTCCGCGATTCCCGAACATTTGATTGTGTTTACAAAACCGCCGACGACGGTGATTGGCCATGGTGAAACGATTTTGCGCCATGCCGATGTCACTGATGAAGTTGATTACGAAGGGGAGCTGGCGGTGGTCATTGGCAAACGGGGGCGAGCGATCCGCCGCGAGGAAGCGCTCGATTACGTATTTGGATACACGATCATCAATGATGTGACCGCCAGAGATTTGCAAGAGCGGCACCAACAGTATTTCCTCGGAAAAAGTTTGGATACGTTTTGTCCGATGGGGCCGTGGATTGTGCCTAAATCGCTGCTCCCACACGCGAACGACTTGCGGATTGAAACGCGGGTCAACGGCGAAGTGCGCCAGCAGGCGAGCACTACGCAACTCATTTTTTCGCTGGAAGCGATCATTGAGACGATTTCCAAAGGCATCACCCTTGAACCGGGCGACGTGATCGCCACAGGCACGCCGGCGGGAGTCGGAAAAGGGATGAATCCGCCGCGGTTTTTGCAACCGGGCGATGTCGTTGAGGTCACGGTTGAAGGAATCGGCACGCTGCGCAACCAAGTGGGCGAGTAACTTGCGCGTAGGCAGCCGACGGCGACCAAGCGCCGGCTGTGCTGCTGCCACGGCCGCAAAAAGCCGCCCCTTTCCAGTCGCCGCTCGCGGTTCGGGAAGCGGGAAACGACGCGTTCGGCTGTCATCGTGTTTGTCAATGATCCGCCGCCCATGCTATGATGGGGATGAACATGGAAACGTTGGAGGGATGGACATTGACGCATGCTCATATTACGAGCTGGCTGATCACGATCGTGCTGTTTCTCATCGCCGTATCGATGGTGCGGCGGGGAGCAGGCAAGGCGAAGGTTGTGCAAATGGTGTTGCGGCTGTTTTACCTTATTACGCTGGCGACAGGGTTGATGCTGTTGCATGGCATCACGACGATTTCACCGCTTTATTGGTTGAAGGCGCTCGCCGGACTGTGGGTGATTGGGGCGATGGAAATGGTATTAGCGGCAGAAAAAAAAGGAAAACGCACGGCGGCAGGATGGACGCAATGGATCGTTGCGCTCGTGGTCACGCTGTTTTTAGGGTTGATGCTGCCGCTCGGTTTTGACTTGTTTTAGGCGCAACAAAGGGGGTATCCCAAAAGGCCGGGACGCCCTCTCTCATCGCCATAGACAAACAACGGCTCCTTCTCTGCCACACGATATGTTGCGTCTTTCTTGAAGGGAGATCGCTTTTTCGGTCAGCCGCTTTTTCGCCGCGCCGGGATCAACCGGCGGCTTCTGTTCACGGCGAGAAAGCCCGCTCCTGTCCGCCGGCGATCGCCAAACGATCCGCCGGCTGCAGCTTGGCTGCCCATGAAGATGAGGGAGAAGCGGCCTTTCCGCGCCGGAAAGGGGGAAAGGGAACGCTGCTTTTTATTTTCCTAATTTTCTGTGAAAAAATGTTGGCAAGCGGCCCTTTTCATCCTCGGGTGGAGGGCAGGTCGCGCTCTCCATGGAACTTTCCGTGAACATATTGAACTGACGCGAGATTTTCCTCCCCGGATGGAGGGCAAAACGTCTCCCATGGAACTTTCCGTGAACATGCCGAGCTGACGCGGATTTTCCTCCCCGGATGGAGGGCAAAACCTTGCTCGTGGATCTTTTCTGTAAAAATGCAGGACTGACGCGGATTTTCCTCCCCCGGGTGGAGGGCAAAACGTTGACCATGGATCTTTTCTGTCCGAATAACTGTGACGAAAAACGGCGGTTCTCAAGCGGTTTTTGTTCGAAGCGACCCGGCTGACTGCTCTGCCCGGCGCTTACGAGTCGACTATTTCAGAGAAATGGACGAGGGGGCGGTTTTTCATAATGAACGGTTGGGATGGTGGCCTTCTGGCGGTTGCTTGGTTGAGAAGCGTGGGGCATGAGAGGTGGGGCTGCTTGCTCGCCTGATTGTTCGATCGGCTCCACTCGGGCTTTTCCGGATGTCCAATGAAAGGGGGTCTGATCGTTGATGCGGTTTTTTGGCTGCCGCCGCGTAGAGGAGTTGCATGATTGGCTTAGGGAGCATCGCTTCTTAGCGGACGAGCCTCCGTTTGTACAAGTTGCTGGCCATGATGAAACGGACGTGCGCCGCGCGATTGAGGCGCTGGCTCACCATTGGCCGCAATCCGAAGTGATCGGGATGACTAGCCCGCTGGCTATGGTGGGGGACGCTTCACTCACGATCGGTGCCGCTTCACTGGCCGTTTCCAGCGTTTCCATGCTGGAGCTGCCGGCGAGTGAATTCGCCCGTCCCACAGAGCTGGCAGCGTTGGTGGCCGAGGCGATCCTTCGTGACGATACCGCTTGGCTGCTGCTGCTGACCGATCGCCGCGCGGATTTGCCTTCTTTGCTTCGCCATGTGCCGCTGGTGAATGAGCGGATGGTCATCGTTGGGTGCGCGCTGCCGGAACATAGCGTGCTAGTTTCGCGTGACGGCCGGTTGGAGGGCGGGGGAGTCGCTGTTTCGTTCAGTGGCCCGGCGCTTCGCAGCCACTGCTTTGCGCCGTTTTTGTGGGAGCCGGTTGGGTTGGCGTTCACCGTGACGAAAAGCCGCGGCCAGCGGCTTGTGGAGCTGGAGGGACAAAAGGCGTCGCTTTATTTGGAACGATACTTGGGAAAAGAGTTCATTGACCGTTTGCCGCTGTCGGGAGTGGAGTTCCCGTTTCTAGTGGAACGGAATGGGCAGGATGTTTGCCTGCCGATTGTGGCGGTTGATCAAGACGGGGCGGTTGTCGTGCGCGGCCGCGTCCGTGAAGGGGAAAAAGTGCGGTTTTCTTATGTGCATGCCCCGTCGCTGTACTGGAGTGGGCGCGATTTGGCTGGACAAGCCGCCAAGCAGCCAACCGGCGGAATGTGGCTGTATCATAGCGCGGCGCTGGGCGGGTATACACGTTCCTTGTTTGACGGCATGGCGGCGGCTCTGCAGCCAGCGGCATTATTCCCCGCGGTGGAAGTGATCGTTAAAGACGCTTATGCTCCGGTGCGACCGGCCGTGTTTGCTGCGGTTTCGCTGTCGGAAACATCGGCAGTGGCAGACAGTGGGCTGCCAGCGCCGTTGCCGACGCCGCCTGATGGGGTGATGGCCTTGGCCCAGTTGATGGCCACCGCATCGCGTGATATGGAGCGCCTCCATGCCCGCCTGCAAATGTCGGAGCAACGGTATAAGTCGTTGTTTGAACATAATACAGATATTGTCTATTCGACCGATTTGCATGGGTATTTTACGAGCGTCAATCCAGCCTTTGAGCGCGTGCTGGGCTACCGGAAAGAGGAGATTTTGCATACGAACTCGCTCAAGTATATTCAACCGAGCGACATCCCGCGCGTCATCCGTTATTTTTATCGGGCGCTGCGCGGGATGGTGCAAACGTATCAGCTGGAAATCCCAACGAAAGCAGGGGAGCGCCTTCTTTTTCAAATCAAAAACATCCCGATCATCATCGATGGAAAAAAGGTCGGCATTTATGGGATCGGGCACAATATTACGGAGCAAAAAAAAGCGGAAGAAAAAATCGCCTATTTGGCGTATTACGATCCCGATACGAATTTGCCGAATCGGACGAAGTGGGAAGAGCTGCTGGCTGAGCAGCTTGAGAAAGCGAGGCGGAAGCAACGAAAAACAGCCGTTGCGTTGATCGACTTGGATCGGTTTAAATGGATCAACGACAGCATCGGCCATTACGCCGGTGATGGCGTTTTGCGCCAGCTTGTCGAGCGCATTCAACGCGTCTTGCCCGTCGGCGCCGCGCTTGGCCGGTTTCACGGCGACAAGTTTTGCTTGTTTTTTTCGCTCAAAACGGAAGAAGGGGCGATGGAAACGGCGCTCCGCGTTGTGCGGGAAGTCGCGAAGCCGACCGTGTATGGCGAAAAAGAATTTTTTATTACCGCGAGCATCGGGCTCGCAGTTTTTCCTGACGATGGAGCGGATGAGCAGGCGCTGTTGCGCCACGCGGACATCGCAGTCAATCGGGCCAAAAAGGTCGGCGGCAACCGGGTCGAGCGGTACAGTGCCCAAATGAATGAGGAGGCGCTGCATCGGCTCGAAATGGACAGCTATTTGCGCAAGGCGGTGGAAGAAAATGAACTGTTTCTTTGTTATCAGCCGATCGTGGACATACATACAGGGGCGGTGAAGGCGACGGAGGCGCTCGTTCGCTGGCGTCATCCGAAACTCGGTCTCGTGCGTCCGGATGAGTTTATCCCGCTGGCCGAGGAAACCGGGGTCATTCATGAAATCGGCCGCTGGGTGTTGCGGACGGCGTGCCTGCAAACGAAACGATGGCAGAAGATGACAGGCAACGATGATCTAGCGGTGTTTGTCAATGTCTCCGCCGTCCAGTTTCAGCACGAACGGTTTGTCGGCGATGTGAAACAGGCGCTCAGACAGTCGCAGCTGCCGCCGTCTTGCCTGCATCTTGAACTGACCGAACATTCGATGTTGCGCCATCTCCCCAGCACGCTGCGAACTATGGATGAACTGAGGCGGCTAGGGGTTGGGATCGCTGTCGACGATTTTGGCAGCGGATATTCGTCGTTTCATTATTTAAAACAGCTGCCGGCCACCATTTTGAAAATCGACCGGGCGTTTATTGAGCACTTGCATACGAACGCGTCGGATGAGGCGATTGTCAAAGCGATGATCACGATGGGACGAGGGCTCGGGCTCGAGACGATCGCGGAAGGGGTGGAAACGGCCGAACAGCTCGATCGGCTCCGCGATTTGCAATGCACGTATGCGCAAGGGTACGCGCTATGCCCGCCGCTGATGGCGGAAGAGGCGACTCCGTATGTGGCCGGAGTTCGGAAATAAATCGTCTAGCGGTCATGCTGCCGCCCAAACGGCCGAAGCCCGCTCATCGGGCAAAGCGGCGCAACGGAAGGTTTCGCACGCTCCCAAGGCGGGCTGCCGGTCAGCCCATCTGGGCGCAAATGGCCCGCTTTCCGCTGTTGAAGGTGATTTCAAAGCGGTCGCTCGCCCGTTTTCCGCGCTCATAATAATGGTGGACGCTGCCGATTTGCTCGCTGTTATCATAAATGATAAAGTTCACACCGATAGGGCGGCCGAACAGCAAGCCATTATAGCAATACAAACAATCGTAAAGAGAAAAACCTAGGCCGTTCAGCCAATGAACGAACTGGAAAAAGGATGGGTCAGATAGGGAAAGAAGCCACTGTTGATACGCATAGGTCAATGGCTTGCGAAAACGGAGGCGATCGCCATGGCGAACAGGAAAAACGCCAAGATCGGTGGCGACGGCGCCGTTTTCCTGCCATTGACCGGATAACCAATGCCCGCCGCGGAACAGTTCGATCCCTTGTTCCGCGACTTCCTCCACTAAAGACGCTTCGTCGGATTCGTCATCAAAAAAGATCCATTCGTCATTGACCAACTCGGCAGTTCCATGCACATAAGCCCGCGGTTGTTCAGCAATCGATTGCAGTCGTTCTTGGATCGTCACGGCGTTTCCTCCTCCTTGTGTTCGTTTTTTCCATTTTTTTGTTTGTTTATTCGTGCGGTGGCCATGATTGGACAATTCAACGAACGAAAAGACGCTGCATAAAATGAAACCATGCCGATGGAAAATGGGCGGTCGTGTCGTCAAAACGGGCGATCGCTGACCAATGCCGTGAAAAACGAGACGGGAAAGGAAATGGAGAAGGCGGGGAACGCCTGTTTGCCATTTTCGATCAGGAAAGGATTGATTCATATGTGTGGCATCACTGGCTGGGTCCATTTCGGCCGCGATTTGCGCCGCGAGCAGGCGGTCATTGCTCACATGACCGAGACGCTGGCTCAGCGCGGACCGGACGATACCAACATTTGGTTGGATGTTCATGTCGCCTTTGGCCACAAGCGGCTCGTCGTCGTAGATCCGGCGGGCGGCAAGCAGCCGATGGCCCGGCACCAACGTGGGCACCGGTATACGATCGTCTATAACGGCGAGCTGTATAATACAGAAGAGATTCGCAGGGAACTGCTGGGCAAAGGCTATACGTTTGAAGGCCATTCCGATACCGAAGTGCTGCTTGCTGCCTATATGGAATGGAAAGAGCAATGCGTCGACTGGCTCAACGGCATTTTTGCCTTCGCCGTTTGGGATGAGGAGCGCGAGCAGCTGTTTATGGCGCGCGATCGACTCGGCGTCAAGCCGCTGTTTTATCGCCAAGCAGACGGGGGGCTGCTGTTTGGATCGGAAATCAAGGCGATTTTGGCCCATCCGGAAGTAAAAGCGGAAATCAACGGCGAAGGGCTGGCGGAAGTATTCGGTCTCGGGCCGTCGCGGACGCCGGGGCACGGGGTGTTTTGCGGCATTCAAGAACTGCGTCCGGCGCACGCGCTCACGTTCTCTCGCTCCGGGCTTCGCCGTTGGCGGTATTGGAACGTCGAAAGCGACATCCACCGCGATTCGTTTGCCGAAACGGTGGAGAAACTTCGTTTTTTATTGACCGATGCGGTCAAGCGCCAATTGGTTTCCGATGTGCCGGTATGCACGTTTTTATCAGGCGGTGTCGACTCGAGCGCCATTACGGCCATCGCGGCGACGGCGTTTGCTGCCGATGGCCGGGGGCCGCTGCATACGTACTCGATTGATTACGAAGGAAACGATCGCTATTTCCAAGCAAACGATTTTCAGCCCAATACGGATGCGCCGTTTATTGAACAAGTATCAAGCCAATTTCAAACGATTCATCATCGTTGTGTGATCACTCAAGACGAACTGTTCAGCCATTTGCGGGATGCCGTCATCGTCCGCGATGTTCCCGGCATGGCGGATATTGATTCGTCGCTTCTTTGGTTTTGCAAGCAAATTCGTGAGCAATTTGTCGTCAGTTTGTCTGGGGAATGTGCCGATGAAATTTTCGGCGGCTATCCGTGGTTTCACCGCCCGGATGATTTAGCGCGCAAAGGATTCCCGTGGATGCGATCGATTGAGGCGCGCATCGGCCTGTTAAAAGAGGAATGGCGGCAAAAGCTTCGGCTCGACGATTACGTGCAAATGCGCTATGAAGAAACGATGGCCGAGGTGCCGCGCCTTGAGGGGGAGAGCGCTGAAGACGCCAAACGGCGCGAGTGGTTTTACTTAAATATGATTTGGTTTATGACGACGCTTCTTGACCGAAAAGATCGAATGAGCATGGGAGCGAGCCTTGAGGTGCGCGTGCCGTTTGCCGATCATCGGCTCGTTGAATATGTCTGGAACATCCCGTGGGAGATGAAAATGTATGGCGGCCGCGAAAAGGGCATTTTGCGCAAGGCGCTCGAAGGGCTGTTGCCCACGGAGGTGCTCTACCGGAAGAAAAGCCCGTATCCGAAAACGCATCATCCCTACTATACGAAACTCGTCAAACAATGGCTGGAGCAGCTGCTCCGCGATCGCTCTTCCATTTTGCATGAGCTGTTCGACCGAGAAAAATTGACTGCGCTCATTGAATCGGAAGGGAAATCGTTCCAAGTGCCATGGTTCGGCCAGCTGATGACCGGCCCGCAGCTGCTCGCTTACCTTGGCCAAGTGCATGTTTGGTTTGAACATTACGGCATTGTGATTACAGAATGACTGTTGCTTGTTAGGTTAGACGAGAGCTTGCGGACCGAAAAATATCATCAGCATTAAAGAATAGCGGCTGCGCGTGCAAGGAGGGCGTCAGACTCGGCGCCCTTTGATTTTTTCACTATGGCAATCGTTTCGTTTTCTTTATCTCGGGGGAATCTTCTCGGTAAAACGGCTACTTCTCCACGGCATAGAGCGCAAACCCATACGCCGGCAACGAGACGGAAAGGCCATCCGCTTCGGCCGCCCACCGTTCGCCGGTGAGCAGGTTGACCAACCGTTTCTTTTTGGCGTTGAACGGGAGTGGAATGTCGGCTGCCTGGTTGCTGCGGTTGATGATAATGACAACGGTTTCGTCCCCGTCTGTTTTTTCATAAACCAATTGATTTGTTTGCTCATCGGCATGCAAAACGGCGATATGGCCCCGACGCAAAGCCCGGTATTGGCGGCGGAGCGCAATCAGCTGTTTGACGTGCTCATACAGGCCGCGATGCTGCTTGTCATCGTCCCAGATCATGCATTTTCGGCACCCGGGATCATTTCCGCCCGTCATGCCGATTTCATCTCCGTAATAAATGCACGGTGAGCCGGTGAATGTCAGCTGGAACAGAAACAACAGCTTTGCCTTGCGGACATCCTCGCCGCAAACGGTGAGGATTCTCGGTGTATCATGGCTGCCAAGCAAGTTGAAAGCCGCCTCATTGACGGTGGCCGGATACGAATGAAGCACGCGCATCAATCGCTCGGCGAACTCACGGGCGTTTATCTCTTCTTTGGCGAAAAAGCGAAGCGCCGCGTCTGCAACGGGATAATTCATCACGGCGTCAAACTGGTCGCCGCGCAGCCACGGCATCGCATCATGCCAAATTTCTCCGAGGATGTATACGTCCGGTTTTTGAGCTTTCACCGCGCGGCGAAATTCACGCCAAAACTCGTGGTCGATCTCATTGGCAACATCCAACCGCCAGCCATCAATATCGCATTCGCGAATCCAATATGTCGCGACATCAAGCAAGTAGCGTCTCACGTCCGGATGGGCGGTGTTGAGCTTCGGCATTTGCGGGACGAACGCGAACGTGTCGTAATTCGGCCGCGGCTCGCTTTGCAGCGGAAAGTCGCGAATGTGAAACCAATCTTTATACGGCGACGATTCCCCGTTTTTCAGCACATCTTGAAACGGCGCGAACTCGTAGCCGCAATGGTTGAATACGGCGTCAAGCATGACGCGGATGCCTTTTTCATGGCAACGTTGGACAAGCGTCTTCAACGTTTCTTTATCCCCAAAGTGGGGATCGATTTCCAAATAGTCAGCGGTATCATATTTATGGTTAGATGGTGCGCGAAAAATCGGCGTCAAGTAAATGCCGCTGATGCCAAGGTCAACTAGGTAATCGAGATGGTCGATGATTCCTTGCAAGTCGCCGCCAAAAAAGCTGGTCGGCGTCGGATCTTCACTTCCCCACGGCCGTACTCCCTCGGGGTTGATGGCCGGGTTGCCGTTGGCGAATCGATCTGGAAAAATTTGATACCAGACGGTGTCTTTCACCCACTCGGGGGCATGGAACAAATCGACCTCATGGAGAAACGGAAAACAAAAGTAGTAAGCGGTGTCATCGGCAGGCGGCGTCAGATAAACCCCTTTTTCCGTATAGACGAGCGTCTCCTCCCCGGCGTGGAGCACAAATCCGTAGCGCAGCCGTCGGTATGGCGGCTGCACTTCCGCCAGCCAGTAGTCAAACCATTCATCGCTTCCTGTTTTTTTCATCGGCATCGTTTCGAATTGCCAAGCGCCGTTCCGCCATTCGTATGGGTCGCCGTGCAGCAGCTCCACCTTGTCGACATCCCCTTTTTTGGTCCGAAGCCGAAGATGAAGCGTTCGTTCGTCATAAGCATAAGCGAAATTGTCCGTTGGACGATGGTAAACAGCCTCTTTGAACACGGGGCATCCTCCTTACAAAAGCAATCGTTTGCATCATTTCCTCTTTAAAAAAAGAGTAAAACAAGAAGAGAAGAAAAGTCAAATTTTATAGAAAAAGAGCTTGTAAAATAGAAAAAAGGCGATATAATAGAAATGAGCGGTGCAATCGTTTTCATCGATAATGTCGTTGTTTATTTGTGCAAACGATTTCCTGATGGTTGCACTGTGGCCGTGTTCTCAAACTTTCTTGTTTAGGAGGGGGATTATGAGAAAAGCGTTGTCGTTGTTTCTCATGACGGTGCTCTTGGTCGGTCTGCTTTCCGCCTGCGGGCCGAAGCGGGATGCGGAGCAGCCAAAACAGACCAACAATGGGACCGAAGAAGCGAAGAAACCGGAAAAGCTGGTCGTTTGGGTGAACGACGATGAAAAACAAAAACAAGCGTTGAAAGATATTTTTCAAAAGTATACACAAAAAACCGGCATCCAAATCCAAATGGTTGCTGTCAAAATGCTGGATCAAACAAAAAAATTGGCGCTTGACGGTCCAGCCGGCAAAGGGCCGGACGTGTTCTACCAGCCGCATGACCGCATCGGCGACATTGTGCTGCAAGGGCTGGCCGATCCGGTTGATCTTGGCGATGCGAAAGGCGAGTACAGCGAGACCGCTGTCAATGCGGTGACGTATGACGGACAAACGTACGGTGTGCCGGCGGTTGTGGAAACATACGGCGTGTTCTATAACAAAAATTTAGTGCCGGAAGCGCCGAAAACGATGGATGAGTTGATGAAGATCGCTAAAGAAAAAACGAATGCGGCGAAAGACCAATACGGCTTTTTAATGGAAGCGGCGAACTTCTACTTCGTTTATCCGTTCTTCGCCGGCTACGGCGGCTATGTGTTCAAAAATGAAAACGGCAAATACGATACGAGCGACATCGGTTTGGCCAACGACGGAGCCGTCAAGGGAGCAGAGCTCGTCCGATCGTGGTTTAAAAACGGCTACATCCCGAAAGAAATCACCAGCGATATTATGAACGGGCTGTTTACAAAAGGAAAGGTGGCAGTCGCCATCACCGGTCCGTGGAACATTGCTTCGTACAAGGAAGCGTTAGGCGACAAGCTGGCAACGGCACCGCTGCCGGTGCTCGACAACGGCGAACATCCGAAATCGTTTGTGGGTGTCAAAACATGGATGTTGTCCGCTTATTCGAAAAACAAAGCGTGGGCAGTCGATTTCATGAAATTTGTGACGAACGAAGAAAACTCGCTTCACTACTATGAAGTGGCCGGCGAAATGCCAGCAAACGAAAAAGCGTTGACGAACGAAAAAATCACGAACGACCCGCTGATCGCCGGCTTTGCTGAGCAAATCCAATACGGCGAACCGATGCCGAACGTGCCGGAAATGTCGCAAGTATGGGAGCCGATGGGCAACGCGCTGCAATTCATCGCGAAAGGCGATAACCCGAAAGCGGTGCTCAGCGAAGCGGTCAAAACGATTCAAGACAAAATCGCGGCCAGCGGTGCTGGAAAATAACACGTCATATGGCGGTGGATAGGATCATCCCTATCCACCGTTCTTATCCATCGATAGGAGGGAGTTCCGATGCCGGAAGCGAACGTCCGTCATCGGCCGGCGGTGGCGATGGCGCTGTCATTGCTGTTTGCCGGCCTTGGACAATTGTACAACCGCCGCTATATCAAAGGAATTTTGTTCCTCATCATCGAAGCGGCGTTCCTTATCACCTTTTATAACTTTTTGAATATCGGGCTGTGGGGGCTGGTGACCCTCGGCGAAATCCCGATGCTCGATCATTCGATTTTCTTGTTGATTCAAGGGCTTGTTTCCGTGATCATCATCGCTTTTGCCGTTGCGTTGCACGTTGCCAACGTCATTGACGCCCGCAACGACGCCCGCCGGCGGCAGCGCGGCGAGCCGTTTCCCTCGCTTGTTGAGTCGTGCCGGAACGCATGGGACCGAGGATTTCCGTACATTTTTGTCACGCCTGGGCTTGTCATGCTTTTGTTTATCGTTGTGCTGCCGCTGCTGTTCATGGTGTCGCTCGCCTTTACGGACTACAACTTGTATCATTCACCGCCGCGGCATTTGTTGAATTGGGTCGGATTTGACAACTTCAAAAACTTAGTCTCCATTCCGATTTGGAAAAGCACGTTTTTCAGCGTCCTCGCGTGGACGATCGTCTGGACGGTCGTAGCGACGACGATGCAAATCGCGCTTGGGCTGTTTTTGGCGCTGCTCGTCAACGATCCGCGCATTAAGTTGAAACGATTCATCCGCACGGTGCTCATTTTGCCGTGGGCCGTGCCGGCGTTTGTCACGATTTTGGTGTTTGCCGCGATGTTTAACGATAAATTCGGGGCGATCAACCGTGAGGTGCTGAGTTTGTTTGGGTTGTCGGTTCCGTGGATGACCGACCCGTTTTGGACGAGAGTGGCGCTCATCTTGATTCAGACATGGCTTGGTTTCCCGTTTGTGTTTGCGTTATTTACCGGCGTTTTGCAAAGCATTTCCCGCGATTGGTACGAAGCGGCCGATATCGACGGGGCGACGCGCTGGCAAAAGTTTAAATCGATCACCTTGCCGCATGTGCTGTACGCCACGGCTCCGCTGTTGATCATGCAATACGCGGGGAACTTCAATAACTTCAACATCATCTATTTGTTCAACCATGGCGGTCCGGCCGTGCGCGGGCAAAACGCCGGCGGAACGGACATTCTTATTTCGTGGGTGTACGATTTGACGTTTACGACGAACAACTACAATATGGCGGCTGCGATTTCGCTCATCATCGGCTTGATTGTGTGCGGGTTTGCTGTTTATCAGTTCCGGCGCACCCGTTCCTTTAAAGAGGAGGGGAACATTTAATGAAGCGCAAATGGAAATCGCATATCGAAGTCACGCTCATTTACTTGTTTATCGCGTTCATGTTTGTCGTCATCGCTTATCCGCTTCTTTGGACCATCAGCATGTCGCTCAATCCGGGTACAAGTTTGTACTCGGCATCGCTCATTCCAGAAAAATGGACGCTCGAGCATTACAAATGGCTGTTTACCAGCCCGCAAAGCGATTATTTGCTTTGGTATAAAAACAGCCTGTTTGTCGCGGCGGTGAACGCAGCGCTGTCCGTTTTCTTCACGGCGCTCATCGCTTATGCGTTTTCGCGTTACAAATTCGTCGGGCGGAAAACGGGGCTGTACTTGTTTTTAGTCTTGCAAATGTTCCCCTCGCTCATGGCGATGGTGGCGCTGTATATTTTGCTTGACATGCTCCATTTGCTCGATTCGCTCTGGGGGCTTATTCTCATTTATGTCGGCGGGCAAATTCCGTTTAACGCCTGGCTTGTGAAAGGCTATTTTGACACGATTCCGCGCGAATTGGACGAGGCGGCGCGCATCGATGGCGCCGGTCATTTCGGCGTCTTTTTCCGCATCATGCTCCCGTTAGCCAAGCCGATTTTGGCCGTTGTCGCCTTGTTTAACTTCATGGCGCCGTTTACCGACTTTTTGCTGCCGTCGATCGTCTTGCGCGATCCGGACAAATTTACGCTGGCGGTCGGATTGTTCAATTTCATCAGCGACCGGTTTGCCAACAACTTCACTCGCTTCGCCGCCGGCTCGATTTTGATTGCCGCTCCGATTGCCATCGTCTTTTTGTTCTTGCAGCGATATTTGATTTCTGGCTTAACAGCGGGTGGCACAAAAGGGTAAGAACCGCTATCATAAATAGTGGGCTTACCCGTTTCCACACAGCTAAACGGATAGAAAAGTTCCATGGGCAGCGCGATCTGCCCTCCACCCGGGGATGAAAATCCCGCGTCAGTTCGACATTTTCACAGTAAAGGGGGGAAACGGAAATGGGGAACCGTCTTGGTGTACTGTTCATCCTTCCGTTCCTTCTTTTTTATGCCATGCCGGCTGCGGCGGCGGAAAAAGAAGAACGGACGTGGCAAGACGAAGCGATTTATTTCATCATGGTCGACCGTTTCAACAATATGGATCCGACGAACGACCAAGACGTCAATGTCAACGACCCAAAAGGATATTTTGGCGGGGATGTAAAAGGAGTGACCGCGAAGCTCGATTACATCAAGGAAATGGGGTTTACCGCCATTTGGCTGACGCCAATTTTTGAAAACATGCCGGGCGGCTATCATGGGTATTGGATCAAAGATTTTTATCGCGTCGACCCGCATTTCGGCACGCTCGATGACTTGAAAACGCTGGTCAAAGAGGCGCACCGGCGCGACATGAAAGTCATTTTGGACTTTGTTGCCAACCATGTTGGCTACGACCATCCGTGGCTCCATGATCCGGCGAAAAAAGATTGGTTCCACCCGAAGAAAGAGATTTTTGACTGGAACAATCAAAAGCAAGTAGAAAACGGCTGGGTGTATGGGCTTCCCGATTTGGCGCAGGAAAACCCGGAAGTGAAAAAATACCTCATTGACGCCGCCAAATGGTGGATCAAAGAGACCGACATTGACGGCTACCGGCTCGATACGGTGCGGCATGTGCCGAAATCGTTTTGGCAAGAATTTTCTAAAGAAGTGAAGGCGGTGAAAAAAGACGTTTTCCTTCTCGGTGAAGTGTGGAGCGACGATCCGCGCTATATCGCCGATTACGGGAAGTACGGCATCGACGGGTTTGTCGATTACCCGCTCTATGGCGCGGTGAAGCAGTCGCTTGCGAGGCGCGATGCTTCGCTCCGCCCGCTCTATGATGTCTGGGAATACAACAAAACGTTTTACGACCGCCCGTATTGGCTCGGGACGTTTTTGGACAACCATGATACCGTGCGGTTTACGAAGCTAGCGATTGACAACCGCAACAACCCGATTTCGCGTATCAAACTGGCCATGACGTATTTGTTCACCGCCCCGGGCATCCCGATCATGTATTATGGGACGGAAATCGCGATGAACGGCGGCCCCGATCCGGACAACCGCCGGTTGATGGACTTCCGCGCCGACCCGGAAATCATCGATTACTTGAAAAAAATCGGCCCGCTCCGTCAGCAGCTGCCGTCGTTGCGGCGCGGCGATTTTACGCTCTTGTATGAAAAAGACGGCATGGCGGTGTTCAAGCGGCGCTACCGGGATGAAACCACTGTCATCGCCATCAACAATACGGGCAAAACGCAGCACGTTCATTTGACGAACGATCAGCTGCCGAAAAACAAAGAGTTGCGCGGCTTTTTATTGGACGATCTCGTCCGCGGCGATGAGGACGGCTACGATCTTGTATTGGACCGCGAAACGGCGGAAGTGTACAAACTGCGGGACAAAACGGGAATCAACATCCCGTTTATCGCCGCGCTAGTCGCGGTTTACGCGCTATTCCTCTTGTTTTTATACATGGTGAAAAAACGAGCCAAACGGGCAGATGAATAAAGAAAGCCGCGATGCATTCACCTTTCTAGAAGGCCGGTGAAAAATCGCTGTCACACACGAATCGGCGGCATTTTCATTCAGAAAAGAAACTTGATTTTGCAAAGCTTCTCTAATTGAGAAACGGATGGAATCAGTAGTATTTTGCACTAAATCACCAGCCTCCTAGGAGGGTGGCGAAAAAACCCTAACCGACGTCAGGTGATTTGAAACTAAGAAGCGGATGCCGCATGGTTTCTCTATTTGAGAAATAAGTGGGGGAGGCAACACGCTCCTTCAATCACCAACTTTCGAGAGAGGAGGGAGTCTATGACCGTTACGATTAAAGATGTCGCCAAGCGGGCCAATGTCGCGCCGTCGACCGTATCGCGCGTCATCGCCGACAGCCCGCGCATCAGCGAGAAAACGAAGCAGCGGGTGCGCGAGGCGATGAAAGAGCTCGGCTACCATCCAAATTTTATCGCCCGCAGCCTCGCCAGCCAAGCAACGCAAGTGATCGGCATCGTCATGCCGAGCTCGGCGGACCAAGCGCTGCAAAACCCGTTTTTCCCGGAAGTGATCCGCGGCATCAGCAAAGCCGCCCATGAAAAGCGGTACGCCTTGCAAATGTCGACCGGGGAAAAAGAGAGCGACATTTACGAGCGGGTCGTCGAGATGCTGCAAGGGCGGCGCGTGGACGGCGTCATTTTGCTTTATTCAAGGCAAAACGACAAGCTGATGAAATACTTGCAAAAACATGACTTCCCATTCGTCGTCATCGGCAAGCCGCACCAAAAGGCGGAACAAGTGACCCATGTCGACAACGACAACGTGCAGGCGGGAAAGGACGCCACGACCTATTTAATCGCCCACGGCCATGAACGCATCGCCTTTGTCGGGGGCAATCCGCAATATTTGGTGACCATCGACCGCCAAACCGGCTATGAAGAGGCGCTTCGTGAAGCGGGGCTGCCGTACCGGCCGGAATACGTCATCCATGAGGAGTTTTTGCAAGAAGGCGGCCAAGAGGCGATGAAAGAGCTGCTTTCTTTGCCCGAGCCGCCGACCGGGCTGGTGGTCGCCGACGATCTCATGGCGCTCGGGATGCTGAAGACGCTCGATGAAATCGGCCTGCGCGTCCCCGAAGACGTGTCGATCGTCAGCTTTAACAACACCTTGCTCGCCGAAATGTCGCGCCCGCCGCTCACCTCAATCGACATCGGCATTTTCCAGCTCGGCTACGAAGCGGCGAAAAGTTTAATGGAAAAAATCGAAAACGAAGCCGAACCGATCAAGCGCATCATCATCCCGCACCGGCTTGTCGAGCGGGGGTCGTGTGCAAGGCGCTAGATCACGGAAGCGCTGTTGGGGAAAGGTGTCCGTCGCACGTCGCATGGGCGGGCATCTTTTTCTATTTCTACATAGAGCTTAGAAGGCCAGTGAAAAACCGCTGATTCCCTTCATCAATGGGGGAACGCGTGAAAAGCAGGACCGATGCAACAAAGTTTTTCTAGTTGAGAAATGAGATGGAAAAGCTGGGCCCACGAGTAAATCACCGGCCCTCTAGAAGGCCGGTGATGTGTGAAGACAATCAGCGCGCGATCTGCCTTTCTCCATTTGAGAAACCTTGCCTCATCACCATGCATTCAAGATCCAGACAATCAAAGGGATGACGATCACAAAGCCTAATATAAGATAACTGAAATACCGAAGCCATTTGGGTGCGGATTTTACTTTCAAGCTCTCTCGTTTCCATGCTCCGCCTGTTACGATTCTTTCAAAATCTTCAATGGGCGAAAAAATTTGCTCGTTATCTTTTTTCGGATATTCCTCCGTTGCTTGCGTTTCGTGAAGATCCTTCATGACCGTCACCTTCTTTTTCAGTATTGGTGAACTACCCCCACTTAATTTTCTAGCGAAAAAAACTTACTATGACTCCGTAGAAAAGATGCCCAATTTGCCAGCAAAGGAGCGCCACGCCTGAGGTCAAGGGCGGCGTTCGCTCTGACAGGGCGGTTGTCGGATAAAGGATAAGACCAAGCAAAAAGCAAACAATAGGAAGGCGGATGAACATTTGCTGAGTGGTCCACTGTTGCTTGACCGCAACATAGAAAAGGCTTACTGCCAATACGATCGATATAAGTAGATGAAAAGAAAACTCGACCGCTTCCGAAAAGGCAAAGCGATTGAAAACGGGGACATAATCGATATTTAGAAGCAGTGTATACAGTTTGATGTTCCAATATGCCTCAAGCATTTTAAAAAACAAGCCAAGCCATATGCCTGACACCAAGCCAGCCACAATTCCTTTTATGACAAGCGAGCGACTCATGACTTCTCTCCCTTTATTAAATAATCAGTCTTAAATCTATAAAAGGACTGACATATCATAGTAATAATCATTCAGTATTCTCATTGTATTATCATCTTGTATTGGTTGTAAAGCAAGCATTGGTTAAGGCTCACCTACCAGAAACATTGTGATAGGCTAAAGAATGTTTGCATAGGAGATTCATTATACTATACAATGGAATCAATCGGTAAGCAGCATTTTTGAACCAAAAGGAAGGGGAACAGTATGGCAGGGATACAAGTAGAACAATCGAATGATCATTTAGTGATTCGTTGGCTGTTATCGGACATAGAAATCCCTCTCTCTGATATTGTAGAAGTAACACTTGACGATACTTATGCTGGGGAGGAGAAGACAGCGATCAGAATTGGTACGCCATACGGGGAAACCGATAGATTGGTCATTCGCACCCATGCGAATACTTATATTTTGTTTACGACTGATGCGGCCAACCTTAAAAACAAAATTGGCTCGTTTCAAAACGATGTGCGTAAACACCAATGATATTCTCGTTCTTACAGACATCGGTTAGATAACCGTTGTCTTTTTTTGTTTGCCAAAATCAGTACTCTCGGATGATCATGGTGAGCAAACGAAAATCATAAAGCCTAGGAGACCGGTGATTTAAGGGGACAAGTCGCTTATCAAGCCCGTTTCTCAAATAGATAAGCCTTGTCGCATCAGGATCGCCTTTCAAGCGTTCCCCCATTGCTCAAGAGAAACAACCGTTTTTCACCAGCCTCCTAGCGGTCAGGAGATGAAGAATTTGATCTTTTGTATATTTTTATATACAATTGTATACAGAAAGGAGGGGAGAAGGATGGAACTGAGGCGTCGATATGATCACCATGAAGGATGGGAGTTGGTCCGGCAATGAAACCGCTACTTGAATGAACAGTTTGCTCCGCAAGATGAAGTGCTTGCCAGTGTCTTACGATCGGTGGCGAGAGTGAAAGAAACGATGGGAAAGGAGGAAAGATGAGCAAATGCATGGACATTTTTTCCCCGGGGATGGGCATTCATTCGAAGGTCATCCCCCTTGGAAAGGCCCCCATATGCGCATGGGGCCTCATCGCGGCGCCAAAACATTTCGACGGGGACGGGTGCTCGATTTTTTACAAAGGTTATACGTCAAGCGTGAGACCTTAAAGCAGCAGTTGCAGTCGCCAGAGCTTCAATCGATTCATCCTGTGTTGACGGGGGAATTGAAAGCGATCGAAATGGTGATCAACGAATTCATTCAGTCGTTTGACATTCATGATGATGAGTTGAACATGATGTTGGGGATCCACAAGTCCGATGATGCCCAAATCGCTGAACGCGATGATGAAGGCAATGGCGAAGTAGGAAAGGAATGACCATCCAAAAAAGGAGAGAGGATTCATGTTTGTGCAAATGCGCAAAATTACAGTGGCGGAAGGATTCGCTGACCAAGTGGTTGAACGCTTTCAAAAACCAGGAATCATCGAGCAGCAAGAAGGATTTGTTGATTTAAAAATTTTAGTAAAAAAAACGCGTCGTGGTGATGAGGAAGTCGTGCTTCTGATCACATGGGAATCGGAAGAACATTGGAAAAAGTGGGAGAAAAGCGACGCGCACATCGCCGGTCATAAAGCGAAACGAAATGAGCCCAAACCGGAGTTTATTCTTCATGTAGAAGTAGGGCATTACGAAGTAAAAGCAGTGAAACAAGGGGGACAGTCGGCAGCGGCCGAAGATTGAAGGGAGACAACAAAGCTCCTCTTTCACCGATGGCGGTCGGGGGAAGAGGAGCTGAACAGGTTATTGTTTTGCTTCGTTTCGGACATTCGGCGTTCCGTAAGTATGGAACGTTTCGACGGTTTTGTTTCCCCATGCCTGCCCTCGGCTTCTCTCTTCTTCAGTCCATGTAATCGGTTTCCAATCCGGCGCTACGACGAGATAGCCGCCGGCACGTCCTTTTATTCAGTCCCTTCCTTTTCAAAAACAAAACCTCTGCCATAGGCAACGCACGCCCAAAGAGAGATGGGCACGATTCACACAAAGATCGGTCAGGGGCATGCTCCGTTCGCCTTTCACGGTCAAAGAAAACACCCGCCCCATCCGGGACGGGCAGAGAGAAGAGGGGCACCTTGTCAAGAAGTAGGGAACATCGTAGCTTTATCGTACGCGATGTTTTCCCATCGTGCCATATTTTTGTAAGAAAAGGTAACGCGATTTTGTAAAAGGTTTGTCGTCAGCGGCGGCTGCCATCAGCCGCTAATGAATTGGCCGCCGTCGACATGAAGCATTTGCCCGGTCATGTATGATGATTCGTCACTCGCCAAAAAGACGTAGCACGGGGCGACTTCGCTCGGCTGGCCGGGCCGTTTCATCGGGGTGTTGGCGCCGAACGTGGCGACTTGGCTGCTTTGGAATGTCGACGGGATGAGCGGTGTCCAAATCGGACCTGGGGCGACGCCGTTGACGCGGATGCCTTGGCCGACGAGCGCTTTGGCCAGCGAGCGGGTAAAGGCGACGATCGCTCCTTTTGTTGCTGAATAGTCAATCAGCTGTTCATTGCCTTCATAGGCGGTGATGGAAGCGGTGTTAATGATGACGCTGCCGTTTTTTAAGTGCGGGAGCGCCGCTTTCGTTAGGAAAAAGTAGCCGAATACGTTCGTGCGGAACGTTTTTTCCAGCTGTGCCGCGGTGATATTGAGAACGTTCGGCTGCGGGTGCTGTTCAGCGGCGTTGTTGATGACGATGTCCAGCTTGCCGAACGTCTCGATCGTTTGTTTCACCGCCTCTTTGCAAAACGTTTCATCGCCGACGTCGCCGGCGATCGCCAAGCACTGTTTTCCTTCCTGTTCGACGAGCCGTTTCGTTTCCGCGGCGTCCTCGTGTTCGTTCAAATACAAAATGACGACATCGGCTCCTTCTTTGGCGAAATGAACCGCGACCGCCCGGCCGATGCCGCTGTCGCCGCCGCTGATGATGGCGACTTTATTCGCCAATTTGCCGCTTCCTTGATACGAGTCTTTGATCGTGACCGGCTGCGGGTTCATCTCCGTTTGCAGGCCCGGCTGGCGCGTCTGGTGCTGCGGCGGCAGCGTGGCTTGTTGCTTTGTGACCATATGTTCTCCTCCTTGGCGGGTATTGTCATCGTTAGTATGGAACGGAGGGGCGGAAATATGTGCAACGAGGCGATGAAGGGGTCGACAGTGATCACTTTTTTGCCGACGTTTCCATCCAGATCGTTTGCCGGTCACGACGCATGGTATATGCTTTTTTCTGAAGCGGTGAGGCGATAGCCGTTGAGCCGAAGGAACGGGTTCAAGGCGGCAAATCTTGTTCGTTGATTGGCGTGATGAAACGGATCATTTTGGCAGAGGCTGGCATCTAACGCTGCCGCCTTCAGCCAAAGGGGTGGGGAAGCGTCCTGACCGAAAGCGCTTTGTTTCGGGCGGTTGACCGCGCTGTTCAGCATCTGGGAATTTACGGAACATGCTCTTTTCCTCTTCCGTTTTTTCGTTTCTTGCCATAAACGTCTTTGGGGGGAGATGACCTTTACTTTTTGATTGAGTAAAGATAAAATAATGAGCAAAGAGGAAAGTCCTGCGGTATTTTGGCACAAGAAGCCAGCGAGCAGTTGCACGTCCATCTGAGAGATTTCATCAACGCTCAACGACTCGATAAGCAGTTCTAAAATGGTATGTCCGAACACGGAGCTGTCGACTTCTTGACTGAACGAACTGCACTTGTCAAACAAGTGTTGGAGGAAGTATTGCTTTTCTCGAGTCAGCTGATGGACGAGATGATAACGCATGCGTGTCAGTCGCTGCAGCGCAATGAACGGCTCGTGCATGACAGCCGTCACGTTCAAGCGGCCAAAGCGAAGCCGATCGGCAATGATCTGCGTATCGAGGCCGTCCGTTTTATCCAAGTCGGTGTACGCCTCTTTGAATTTGCGAATAAGCTTTGGATTGATGGCAAACACCTTGAGATTCTACCGCTTGAGTTCCTCCAGTTGGTGGAAAAGCATCGCCGGATGCCAGTTGTAGACCCAAGTAGCTTCCATCCCGATAGAATGGTGGCGCTGGTTGGCCCACAGGAGGATTTGATTGCGAAGGAAGGTCGTGCCAAGGAGATGGTTGTCCACCTTGAATTGGGCGCAGGTGTTTCCTTCTTGATTCATGATCCACGTGTACAAATCTGTCGAGCTCACGTCAATCCCGACGTAGAGTTTCATGAGATCCCCTCCGTTCATTGTAGGATCGTGGGGGGACTCTTCGGGATGCCCCCGGACCGCGCATGTTGACCAGTCACCCTCGCGTATGAGAACTCACGTCTCTCGGCTGCTCGAACCATTGCTTACTTCTTCGTGTTGGTAGTGTTTTAATGTCATCGAAAGCTGAAGTGAGGAGTGATATTCTTGAGACAGGAATCTTTGGAACAGAGAGTAGAACGGCTTGAATTTTATATTGACCTATTACGAGATTTTGCCGTTGATCCGGAAACATTTGCTATTTGGGATTGGGTCATTTCTCGTAAATTAAACAAAAGTCAGGTGGATCGCTTAATGAAGACAGCTAAAGAGTTCAATCAAGCCATTAAGATAGCGAATGAAAACGGCAATCAGCCACCAAAGTTCGAAGAGTTCAGCCGAAAAATTATTGAGATTGTCCATTTCGAAGATGATCCTGCAGATGAAGAGACTGTGTTGCAATTTTTAAAACGAATTAAAAACTCTCACAGATATTTGTCCGATTGCTACTTGACTACCACAGAATAACCCTCGTATCACAAATGTTTTCATTTTTTTACTAGAAGGCCGGTGAAAAATCGCTGTCACACACCAACTGGAGGCATTTTCATTCAGAAAAGAAAGCTGATTCTGCAAGGTTTCTCTCATTGAGAAATGGGTGGAACTCAGCAGTATTTTGCACGAAATCACCAGCCTCCTAGGAGCATTTTTGTGAAAATGCCGAACTGACACGGAGTTTCATCTCCCGGTGAAGGGCAGATCGCGCTGTCCATGGAACTTTTCTTTGGAACCTATATTCCTTAATCTGTCATTTTTGTGTTAGAGGTGAGGACAAGGTTTGCTTATGAATATTTTTTGTTCCGAGACGAAGGCATGGCCGAGGTTTGTTGCGTGAAAAACGAAGAGAGGAAAACGAGCTGACTCGTTTGAGCCAGCTCGTTTTCTTTACAGCACATTGAAATAACGCGCTTCCGGATGGGCGACGACGATCGCCGAGACGGAGGCTTCCGGCTCCATCATGTAGCCGTCGGTCAAGCGGATGCCGACATCTTCCGGATGAAGGAGGCGGAACAGCTTTTCTTGGTCTTCCAAGTTCGGACAGGCCGGGTAGCCGAACGAGTAGCGCTGGCCTTGGTATTTGGCGGCGAAGCGCTCTTCCATCGTGAAGTCCGGGTCGTCTGGGAAGCCCCAGCGGTCGCGCATAATTTGATGGATGCGTTCGGCGAACCCTTCGGCGATCTCGAGCGCCAACGCCTGAATGGCGTGGCTTTTCAAAAATTCGCCTTCGTCTTTCCACTGTTGGGCGAGTTCGCGGATGCCGTGCCCAGCGGTGACGGCGAAAAAGCCGACATAGTCCATTTCCCCGCTCTCTTTCGATTTCAAGTAATCGGCGAGGCAAAGGTGCGGCGCCCGCGGCTGGCGCGGGAAGTCAAACGTCTCAAGCACGGTTTGCCGGTCGATCGGGTCGTAAATGTACACGCGGTTGCCGTCGCTTTGCGCCGGGAAAAAGCGGTAGACGCCGGCCGGCTGAATCCAGTCGTGTGTTTTGGCGGCGGCGATCAGCTCATCGACGACCGCTTTTAAGGCGAGCGCTTTTTCGTCTTTTTCTTCCAACAGCCGCTTCACTTTTCCTTTCAAGCCGAGATGATGGCCGAGCACCATTTGCCAGTTGACGTACGGCAACACGTGGTCAAGCGGCACATTCCTTAGCACGTGGCGGTCGAGATCGGCCGGCACGTAGACCGGGACGTCGGTCGAAACGTTGGATTTGGCGGCCGCGGCGACAGCCGCCGTTCGCGCCGGTTCGTGTCCAACGGTTTCTTTTTTTTGATAGTCGATCTCGCCTTGCTGGATTTGGTTGGCAAGGGCGAGCCCATCCATGGCGTCCTTCGCGTACAAGACGATGCCGTCGTATTCGGGCGCGATTTTGTTTTCCGTAAACTTGCGCGTCAAGGCGGCGCCGCCGACTAAAATCGGGGTCGAAACACCGGCTTGCCGCAAGTCTTGCGCGGTGACGACCATCTGTTGCGCCGATTTGACGAGCAGGCCCGACAGGCCGATGATGTCCGGTTTATGCTCGCGCACCGCTTCGATGAGCTGCTGGGGGGCGACTTTGATGCCAAGGTCGATCACTTCATAGCCGTTGTTGCTTAAAATAATGTCGACCAAGTTTTTGCCGATGTCATGCACATCGCCCTTCACCGTCGCCAGGATTACTTTTCCTTTCGTGCTTCCTTCTTTCTTTTCCATATATGGTTCTAAAAAGGCGACGGCCGCTTTCATTACTTCTGCGCTTTGCAATACTTCAGCGACGATGAGCTGGTTGTTGTTAAACAGCCGTCCGACTTCGTCCATGCCGGCCATGAGCGGGCCGTTGATGATCGCGAGCGGATCGGAGTACGTTTCCAGCGCCTGTTCCAAATCGGGAATGAGCCCGTCTTTTGATCCTTCAATGACGTAGCGGGCGAGCCGCTCTTCCAAGCTCAAGTTCGTCTGCACCGGCTTGGCGGCGGTGATTTTGCTTCGGTAAAATTCAATAAAGGCGTTTAACGTTTCGTCGCTGGTGGCAAAAAGAAGCGCCTCGGCCATCCGCACTTCTTCTTCCGGAATCGAAGCGAACCGCTCGAGCTTCTCGGTGTTGACGATGGCGTAATCGAGCCCGGCTTGCGTGCAATGGTACAAAAAGACCGAGTTCAGCACTTCGCGCCCGGCCGGCGGCAAGCCGAACGAGACGTTGCTGATGCCGAGCATCGTTAAACAATGAGGAAGCCGCTCTTTAATGAGGCGGATTCCTTCGATCGTTTCTTTCGCCGCGCCGATGTATTGCTCATCGCCGGTGCCGACCGGGAAGACGAGCGGATCGAAAATGATGTCGCGCTCAGGCACGCCGTAGCGGTTCACGAGCAAGTCATACGAACGCAAGGCGATCTCGAGCTTCCGTTCGGCGGTGACCGCCATCCCTTGTTCATCGATCGTCCCGACCACAACGGCGGCGCCGTAGCGGTGCAGCAGCGGCACGACGTTGGCAAAGCGCTCTTCGCCGTCTTCGAGGTTGATCGAGTTAATGATCGCCTTTCCTTGTGAATACGTGAGGGCGCGCTCGATGACACGCTCGTCGGTCGAGTCAATGACGAGCGGCACTTTTACTTTTTTGACGACTTCGCGGACGAACTGTTCCATGTCGGAAAGCTCATCACGGTCCGGATCGGCGAGGCAAATGTCGATGACATGGGCGCCGTTTTTCACTTGGGCGCGGGCGATTTCCGCCGCTTCTTCGTATTTGCCTTCGGCGATGAGGCGCTTAAATTTGCGCGAGCCGATGACGTTCGTCCGCTCACCGACAAAAAGCGGGCGCATCGTTTCATCGTAGATGAGCGCTTCAATGCCGGAGACGGCGTGCGTGTCAAACGAGGACGGGATCGGCCGCGGCGGAATGTGGCGCACCGCTTCGGCGATGGCCCGGATATGGTCCGGCGTCGTGCCGCAGCACCCGCCGACGATGTTGATCCATCCTTTTTCGGCAAAGCGGCGGATTTTTTCCGCGAGCATCTCCGGTGTTTCATGGTAATGCCCTTCTTCGTCCGGCAGGCCGGCGTTCGGGTAGCAGCTGACCGCCGTGTCGGCAAGCGAGGCGAGCGTGCGCAAATGATCGGTCATAAACTCCGGGCCGGTCGCGCAGTTTAAGCCGACGGCGATCGGCTTCATGTGGCGGATCGAGATGAAAAACGAATCGATCGCCTGCCCGGCAAGCGTTGTACCCATCGGCTCGATCGTGCCGGAAATCATGAGCGGCACGCGGCGGCCGACCGCTTCAAACGCTTTGGAAATGCCGATGAATCCCGCTTTGACATTCAAGGCATCTTGGCACGTTTCCAAAAGGAGAAGGTCGACGCCGCCCAAAAGCAGTCCGCGCGCCTGTTCTTCATAGGCGGCAACGAGTTCGTCAAACGTCGCTCCGCCCGTGACCGACAAAGTTTTCGTCGTCGGCCCCATCGAACCGGCGACAAAGCGCGGCCAGTCGGGCGTCGCGAACGCCTCGGCCGCTTGTTTGGCGAGCTTCGCTGCTTCGATGTTCAGCTCGAGCGCCAAATGGCCAAGTCCGTATTCATCAAGGACGATGCGCGTCGCCCCGAACGTGTTCGTTTCAATGATGTCCGCGCCGGCTTCCAAGTACGCTTCATGAATGCGGCGGATGACGTGCGGGGCGGTGATGGTCAAGTATTCGTTGCACCCTTCATACGCCTCGCCGCCAAAGTCGGCGGCTGATAAGTTGGCGCTTTGGATCATGGTGCCCATGGCGCCGTCGATGACAAGAATTTTTCGCTGCAGCTGTTGTTCGAAGATGAGGTCAGCCATGCACAACCTTCCTTTCTTTCGCGGCCGCTTCTTTTTCGTGAATGTAGCGGACGAGCTCCACCGTCATGTCGTAGCGCAAAAACGGCGTAATGAAATAAATGCCGTGAAACAAGTCGAACGCCGCATCAATGAGCGCTTTGGCGATGGCGATTCCTTCGCGCGCCGCCCGCACCGGGTCGTCGCCGCAGGCGGCCATGCGGGCGCGAATATCGTCGGACAGCGTAATGCCCGGCACCTCATGATGCAAAAACTCGGCGTTGCGCGCGCTCACAAGCGGCATAATGCCGATGTAAATCGGCGCATTCAAATGTTTCGTCGCTTCGTGCACGGCCATGATTTTCTCTTCCGAGTAAACCGGTTGAGTCAAGAAATAATGGGCGCCGCACTGAATTTTTTTCTCCATCCGCTCAACGGCCTTATCCAAATGGCGGACATTCGGATTGAACGCCGCGCCGATCGAGAAGTTCGTTTTTTGTCCGAGCGGTTTGCCCGAATACGACAATCCCTCATTAAACTGGCGGATCAAGCGGATTAAATCAAACGACGATAAATCGTACACCGATGTCGCTCCCGGAAAGTCGCCGATTTTTGACGGGTCGCCGGTAATGGCGAGCACGTCGGTGATGCCGAGCGTATGCAGGCCCATCAAGTGTGACTGCAGGCCGATCAAGTTGCGGTCGCGGCACGTAATATGCACGAGCGGGCGGACGCCGAGCCGCTCTTTGATGATGGCCGCGACGGCGGCGTTGCTGATGCGCGGCGTGGCGAGCGAGTTGTCGGCCAGCGTCAGCGCGTCAATGCCGGCGTCATGGAGCGCTTTCGCCCCGGCGAGAAATTTGTCAATGCCCAATTTTTTCGGGGGATCGAGCTCGACGATCACCGAGCGGCGGGCGCGGACAAGTTCGGGAAGCGGCGTCGCTGATGATGGAATGTCGGATTGGACCGACACCGGCACGGCGCGTCGTTTGACCGTTTTTTCCGTTACCGGCGTCCGGTCTTGCAGCGCCCGCGCCATCGCTTCAATATGGTTCGGCGTCGTGCCGCAGCATCCGCCGAGCAGCCGCACCCCTTGGTCGCGAAACGCTTTCGCCGTTTCCTCGAAGTATTCGGCATTCGTCTCATAGACGAGCCGGCCATCGCGATAGTCGGGGAGGCTCGCGTTCGGGTACGCCGATAAAAAGGCGCGCGTTGGCAGCGGCACTTCCTCGAGCGATTGAAGCATATAGTACGGCCCGAGCCGGCAGTTGAGCCCGACGACATCGGCGCCAAGCGCTTCTAAGCGGGCGAGGGCGTCAGCGAGCGGCGTGCCGTCTTGCAAGACGCCCACTTCATGGAGCGACACATGGGCGATGACCGGCAAGTCCGTCTCTTTGCGGGCGATGGCGAGCACCGTCTCCAACTCTTCTAAATCGTAATACGTCTCGAGCAGCACGCCGTCCACTCCCTCCGCCAGCAAGACAAACAGCTGCTCGCGGAACGTCCGCTTCACTTCATCAAGCGGCACGGCGCTTTTGTTTAACGTGCGCAGCCCGCCAATGGTCCCGAGCACGTACGCCCGACCGTTGGCGGCTTGCCTAGCGAGCCGCACCGCCGCCCGGTTGATGGCCGGCACCTCATCTTGCAAGCCGTAGCGGGCGAGTTTCACATAGTTGGCGCCGTAGGTATTCGTCTGGATGACGTCGGCGCCTGCCGCGATATAGGCTTCGTGAATATGGACGATGTCTTCCGGTTTCGATAGATTCAATTCTTCAAAACAACGGTCAACGCCATGCGAATAGAGAAGCGTCCCCATCGCCCCATCGGCGATCAGCACGCGTTGTTTCAACTCATCAAGCAATCCCACGTTCCATTTCCCCCGTTTCTTGGCAAGTAAAAGAAAAAAGCCTTCTAAGAAGAAGACTTTCCGTTCGCTTCTTCTTATCTTCCAGGCTGCTGCCTGTCTGGATTTAGCACCTTGGCCGCCCGCCAGGTTGCTGAGGGTTCACCGGGCCAGTCCCTCCCCCTCTCTTGATAAGAAAATTCGTATCCAATTGTATCGTCCCGTTTGGGTGATTACTATATAATTTAATGTATTTTTTGAAATTATTCAATACAGTGAAGCAAGAAATTTGCCAAAGATTTGCCCGATCAAGGGAGAAGGAACTCTTGTATGATTGCAAAAATCGGAAATAGCGCTACAAACACCTGCCGCCATGCGGGCAATCGGTGTTTTCTCTTTGCTTGCCAATCGAACGTTCAGCAGGGAAAGACATTCTCCAGTGGCCGATGTTCAACGAAGCCATGCGCTGTTTTCCGATTGAGGCTGGTGAAAAACCGTTGTCACACACCAATCAGAGGCATTTTCATTCAGAAAAGTTCCATGAGCAGCGCGACTTGCCCTCCACCCAGGCATGAAAATCTCGCGTCAGGCCGGCATTTTCATTCAGAAAAGAAAGTGGATTCCACTAAGTCTCTCTAATTGAGAAATAGGTGAAATCAGTAGTATGTTGCACTAAGTCCACCGACCTCTATTGTGTTTTGGCTATTGAACATCTCCTTGCGCTGACACCAATTTCTTACCAATCGCTTTTTTGCTTAGTTCATCACCATAACGTGCACTTCTCTGAACAGGTGTAGGCAAAAAATGATTTGTTCCTATTCTTTCGTGGATGCATAAGTTAAGGCATGTCATGAAATACAACTTTTAGTGAAGAGCCTTTTGTTTCGATAGCACAAAAAATGTCGAAATATGTTAAAAAAAGACGAAAAACGTCAACTCATTTCTCTTTTTTTTTAATTTTTTTTTAAGAGTCAAAGTGTATAATAAAAAATGGATGATGTTAACAAGGAATTTAATAGAAATGGCGTCACAGACAGGAGTGAAATAGATGAAACGATGGTCGTGGCCGTATTTTATTCTCATTAGCCTGCCGTTTGTGTTGTTTATTGTCCTTGCCTTTGGTTTAAAAGCGGCTAAGATGCCAATGTGGGGAAAAATCGCATTGATTGCGGCCGTTCTTGTTTATGGGATCGTTTATTCGCGTTTATTGCGGAAAATAAAATAAAGTCCGATCGGATTTGAAATACGAGTAGTTCACGCTTATTGCCAGAACGCTCGGCGTGTCGCAAGCAGTTGCTACAACTGTTGTTTCGATCGTGCTGACCGGCTCCACGCTCGTTTCGATGATTCTTGGAATTACTGCGATTTTGTCAGGCGGAGTCGATGCCATTTTGGAAATTGGCTGGTCAGCGTTTGTAGCAACGGTGAAAAAAATAGTGGCTGAGCGGGAACAAAAAGCGGCTATTGCATGGTAACATGGAAACCGGCAGGGGGAGAAAGGCCCCCTGCCGTTCCTATGAGATGAAAGGGGGAAGAGCCGTGAGACTCGTATGGCTATGGTATCTCCAAAAACAGCGAAGCAGTATCGCCCCTTTACAGCGAAAATCACCGTTTTCCCCGCGGACGACACTGTTGTTGTTGGAAGCGACGAAATGGCTCATTTCGTCGGCGCTCGTTGCAGTGATCTGTTTTCGATCGACAATGATGTTTCGTCCTGTTGTGACGATGTTGATTCTTTTCTTTTTATCGGTCGGTCCTCTAATCGGGGTTTCGCTGGAGTCAAAAGAGGCGTTGGAGCGCCGCTACCATTTTGACTATTTGCGGTTGTCTAGTGTGCGGGATGATCACGTATGGAGGCGGTTGCTAGGCCTTCACTATGCGGTGTCTTTGCTGCGTCTATCGCCGTTGTTTCTCCCTCCCTCTGTCGGCTTGATCGCCAAGTTTGGGGTGGTAGGAGCGGTGTGGGTATGGCTTGGGCAAGCGATGATGCTGCTTCTGTATGTCATATCGCATATGATGCGCGGTTCAACAACTAGAGCGGCGCGTGTATGTTCAGCTTTGTTCTTTCGCATGGCCTCATTGGCGCTCGGGTATGCTGTGCTTGCGGCGATAATGCCGCTGTTGCAATTGTCCCGCCAAGCGGTTCGGATGTATGGGTTGTCGCTTTCTTATCTTGCGCATATGGATGATTACGTTGCTCACTGGCAACAGCAATTTTATCAACGCATGGCCCACTTAGGGGAAGGATGGTCCTTTTCAAGCACTGCTTTATCACTTGTTGGAGCTGGGTTTGTACTGTTGGCTCTGCTTTGTTTTCCTTTTCTTCGTGCCTCTCATTCCAGCAAGGCGATGGATAAGCTGTATTCATGGCAGCTGCGTGCCATTGAGGTATTAGCGGTTCGCGGCACGAACAATGCGATTTTATATAAGGATCTTTGTCTGTTCATGCGCAAAGCAAAGGAGTTGGCCAAGCCGCCTTGGACGCTGTTTCTGCCAGGGGAATTGTTCTTGGTTGCTGGAGCGAATTTGCCGCTGTTGGCGGCCGTTCACAACGGAGCGATCCTTTTGTTTTTGTTTCTGTTCGAAGTATACTTGGTCATGACAGGGACGTTGCGAGCCATGACCGATGCCTTTCCAGACATTTTTCAGTTTGAAAGCGAAATGGAGCGTCTCCTTGTTTTTCGGCTTCTTTCTCCGCCTCCCCTTGGATCGTTAATTGAAGCGAAATGGACGCTGCTTGAGCGATTAGGGAGTTACCCATGCCTAATCGCATGCGGATGGCTGTTTATCGAATATATCGGATTATCGGGAGTGCATCGAGGGGTGTGGGCGGTAATCGGAGCGATACTGATGCTGCCAGCCTATCCGTTTGTTGTGAAACGGATTTTGCGCACCGATTATGAAGTGTTCTGCCTTGTTTTAGCCAGCGGTGAACAAGCGGCATTGACATCTCCGCGTGATTATGCAGGGTATATGTTGATTGCAGCCGGAAATCATTCGTTTCATCGCTTGTTAATTTACATCACCATCTTTTCATCGCTCGTTTCGGCCTTTTTTATGCTCTTGAAAGGTTGGAGTTGGGCGTGGTACAGCGGTTTGTTTGTCGTGATGCTTTACCTTGTATTGTGGCACAGTTCTCGATATGCGCGGCGCATGTGAGGGGGCATTGATGATGATCAAGCGAGCCATTCACACTCATTTCCCGTATTTTCTATTGTCACTAGGGGTGTATGTTGTCTGCTTTGCATTGGGGGCAGGGATTTTTTCGCAAAAACTTGTCATTCATCCGACTTCGATGGCGTTTTGGGCTACTTTCGGGCACAACTTGATGGTTGGGGTCATTTTGATGGTCGGCGGATGGCTGACGTTAGGAATGGCTAATACTCTTTATCTTGGTTATCATGCTGCGATGCTCGGAGTGATCGTGAAAGGAGTCGCCAAAGGCTATGGTTGGCATCCGTTGATGACAGGAGTTTTCCCCCATGCCATTCCGGAAATAATGGGACATCTTTTGTTTTGTACATTAGGATATGAAACATGGCGATTTCTTCACATTGTGAAGAAAAGAGCGAGGGGGGAAAAAACGGAACCGCTCTATATACGCGATATCCTCTTTTTGTTTTTGGTGGCGGTTGTGCTGCTCATTCTCTCCGCCGGCTTGGAGGCAACGGTGTCTCATGGGTGAGAGGTGTAAATGCAAAGCGATTGAATCATAGTGGAAAAAGAATAGAGAACTGTAGATGAGCAAATTTGCTAACATAAATTGACAGCTAAACAAAAAAGGAGACATGAACCCAGCTCCTTGAGTAAAATAGATGTGCTCAAACTACCCGCAAGGAGGTTCATGTCTCATGAATCGATGAGCACATCATCAAGGAATCCACAAGTTTTTCATGACGCTGGGATTGGCGCTTGATTTCTCGAAACCGGTCATCAAGCATCTCGTTCATATTGTGGATGCCTTGACTACCAAGGGATTTTCGGGAACATTGACCGATGTCCATCACTGGAGTTTTCATCCCAATCATCGAACCACGCTCAGCCATTTTTTCACGAAAAGCCCTTGGGATGAAGAGACGTTGCTTCGCAAACTCCAGCAATGGATCCTTCATCGCATCCAGCGAATCGCCAAACAGGAGAATCAACCCCTTTTTGTTTCGATTGATGATACGATTTGCCAAAAAACGAAGCCTTCGTCACGGGCTGCCCGCGCCATTCAAGGGTGTGATTGGCACTACTCGCACAAAGATCATCAATCCGTTTGGGGGCATTCGCTCGTTTGGCGGATGGTGCATACTTTCTCGCAAGCGTTCCCGTTCGCCTTTCGTCTGTATGACAAGACGGCGGGAAGAAGCAAGATCGACCTAGCGATCGAGATGCTTTCCTCGCTCAAGGGGAAACGGGCTCAGCCGGTGTATGTGCTCATGGATTCGTGGTATCCGTCCCAAGCGCTCATCGAAGCCTGCCTGAAACAAGGATTCCATGTCATCGCCATGCTCAAGACGAACCGGATTCTCTATCCGAAAGGTATCGCCATCCAAGCGAAGAAGTTCGCCCGCTATATCGAGCCCAACGACACCCGCCTCGTCACGGTGGGGAAGGAGCGTTACCGCGTGTATCGCTACGAGGGAGCGATCCATGGCCTCGATGACGCGGTGGTGCTGCTGGCTTGGAAGGCGGATGAACCGATGACGCCAGATCATCTCCATGTCGTCTTGAGCACCGACCGGGAGCTAGGCGATGAAGAGATCTTGCGTTATTATGCCCAGCGCTGGACGATCGAATGCTTTTTCCGGCAGGCCAAAGACCAGCTGAAGCTCGATGGGTACCGTGTTCGTCACATTCGGGCGGTGAAACGGTATTGGGCCGTGGTGCTGTTCGCCTGCGTATACAGCATCGCCGAATCTCAGCAAGACCTCTCTTCCGGCCTGGAGCTTCTTCGGTCTCGGAAAGGGCACAGCGTCGTCGAGTTCATCTACGATGCCGCGAAGCAAGATATTCCCATTGATGTGATCAAAAAACAGCTCCATGTCGCCTAAGGGGTCCCCTGTTTGTCTCTTAGGGCATGGAAATTATTGTAATGAAAAATGCTCATCTACAGTAGAGAAAATAAGGGAGAGAACAAAGGATGGATCCGTTGTTTTCGCTACAAAACTTGACGTATCGCTATGATGGGGGAACAACGATTTTTCAGCAATTTTCATTTTCCATTTTCCCGGGAGAGAAGGTGCTCCTCACAGGCCCAAACGGAGTGGGGAAAACGACGCTTTTGCATATTATTTCGGGATTGCTCACTAAAGGCGAGCTGCACTATGAAGCTTTTTATAAAGGCCGTCCCATTCAGCTTTCCGACATGCGCGCCCATTTGTCTTATGTGACTTCGGAGACCGTGATGTTTTCGAAGTTGACTGGCTATGAAAATATTGAATGCTTCCGCCTTTTATGGAAGTTGGATCGACAGTACACTCATAAAGCCAAAGAATTGTGCCGCTTGTTGAAGATGGAGGAGATGCTGGCGCTTCCGGTGGACCAGTATTCACTAGGCACAAGGCAAAAGTTGCATGTTGCGATTTCGTTGGCACGTCCAGTGGAATTGTATCTGATGGATGAGCCCTTCAATTCTCTTGATATGGTGAGCCGCGATCGGTTGACCGAATGGATCCAACAGGACCACGAGGCGGCTTATTTGATCGCTTCCCACGTTCATCAAGAGCGATTTCCTGACTCGCGCATCGTATCGCTTACACGCCCAAGCGGCGGATCTGAAACGGAGAAATCATCGTGAAATCTGAACGATCAAAAAGCGTGTTTCCAATCAAGGGATCCGACATTGTTTTCCGTTGCGCTTTCATCCCTGCTGTGTTCTAATTAGGAATGATGGATATGATGAAGATGGGGGGCTGAAAGTGAACGGACAAGCAATCATCCGCTTTGACCATGTGACGAAGGAATACGATGGGACAGCGGTATTGGACGATGTCAGTTTTGAGATGGAGCGAGGCAAATTTTATACGCTGCTAGGTCCGTCCGGATGTGGGAAGACGACGATTTTGCGGCTGATCGCCGGGTTTATTGAACCGACGCAAGGGACGATTTATTTTCACGGGAAGCCGATGAATCACGTCCCGCCCAACAAGCGGCAAGTCAATACGGTGTTTCAAGATTACGCCTTGTTTCCGCATTTGGATGTGTTTGAAAATGTCGCTTTTGGTTTGCGGGTGAAAAAAATGAAAGAAGCGGACGTTCGCCAAAAGGTGAAGGAAGCGCTCCGGTTTGTCAACTTGGAAGGGTATGAACGCCGCCGCATTCAGGAAATGTCTGGCGGCCAGCGGCAGCGCGTCGCGATTGCCCGGGCGATCGTGAACGAGCCGGAAGTGCTGCTTCTTGATGAACCGCTCTCGGCGCTGGATTTGAAGCTGCGCACGGAAATGCAGTACGAGCTTCGCGAATTGCAGCGCCGGCTGGGGATCACGTTTATTTTCGTCACCCATGATCAAGAAGAAGCGCTGGCGATGTCCGACTATATTTTTGTCCTCCATAAAGGGAAAATTCAGCAATTTGGGACGCCAAAAGAGATTTACGATGAGCCGGTCAATCGGTTTGTCGCTGATTTCATCGGCGAATCGAACATTTTGTCGGGGCGCATGATCGCAGACTTTCTCGTCGAATTTGCCGGCCGACAGTTTGCCTGCGTTGACCGCGGCTTTGCGCCCAACGAACCGGTTGATGTTGTCATTCGCCCGGAAGATTTGGAGCTCGCCGCACCGGAAGACAGCCAAATCGTCATTCGCGTCGATTCGCTGCTGTTCCGCGGCGTTCATTATGAAATTTGCGGCTATGATGAAAACGGCAATGAATGGCTCGTTCATTCAACGAAAAAAGCGGAGGTCGGGGAAACGATCGGGCTTCGCTTTGAACCAGAAGCGATTCATGTCATGCGAGCCGAGCGCAGGAAAGGGGACGAAGGATGGAACGAGCATGGCGAAACTGGTATTTGATCCCCTATGCGGCATGGCTGGTGTTGTTTGTCATTGCGCCGCTCGTCTTTCTCGTGTATGAGTCGTTTTTGGATATCGATGGACAGTGGACGCTGGCCAATTATGAAAAGGTGCTGACGCCCATTTATTTGAAAATGATGGCGTATTCGTTTTGGTACGCGCTGCTGATTACGCTCGCCTCCTTGTTGATCGGCTATCCGACCGCGTATTGGCTGACGAAAACGCGGCATAAGCAGCTATGGCTGCTGTTGCTCATTTTGCCGATGTGGGTGAATTTGCTGCTGAAGGTGTATGCGTTTTTAGGGCTGTTCGGCACATACGGACTGGCCAACGCTTTTTTGCAGGCGATCGGCGTCGGGGCACGGCAGCTGTTGTTCACCGATTTCAGCTTTGTGTTCGTCTCGGTGTACATTTTTATTCCGTTTATGGTGCTGCCGATTTTTAATGCGCTGGAAGAATTGCCGCCGTCACTCATTGATGCGGCCCGCGATTTGGGCGCGTCTGGGTGGACAACGTTCCGCCGCGTCGTGTTCCCGCTCACCCTCAGTGGGGTGAAGGCCGGCTGCCAAGCGGTGTTTATCCCGGCGTTGTCGCTGTTTATGATTACGCGCCTCATTGCGGGCAATCGCGTCATTACGCTTGGCACGGCCATTGAGCAGCATTTTCTCGTCACCCAAGATTGGGGGATGGGGGCGACGATTGCCGTTGTGCTCATGATCGCGATGGCGGTCATTGTCTTCTTGACAGGAAGCGGAAGGAAAGAGGGAAGTCGATGAAACGCACACATCGGTGGGGGCGCGTCTATTTGCTTTTTGTGTTTGCCATCATGTACACGCCGATTGGGTACTTGATGTATTATTCGTTCAACAGCGGCGGGACGATGCACGATTTTCAATCCTTCACGTTGAAATGGTATGGCGAGGTGCTATCGGATGACCGTTTGTTGATCATTGTGCTCAATACGCTGGTCGTCGCGTTATTGTCGGCGGCGGTGGCCACGATTTTGGGCGTCATCGGGGCATTGGCCATTTACTATGTCAAGCGGCAGCGGATGAAAAATACGCTGCTCGCTCTCAACAATGTGCTGATCGTCAGCCCGGACGTCATCATCGGCGCTTCGTTTTTATTGTTGTTTACGCTGGCCGGCATCAAGCTGGGGTTTGCGTCCGTGCTGTTGTCCCATATCGCCTTTAGCGTGCCGATTGTCGTGCTGATGGTGCTGCCCAAGCTTGAGGAGATGAGCCCGACATGGATCGATGCGGCGCGCGATTTGGGGGCAGGATCGCGGCAAGTGCTGTCGCGGGTGATCCTCCCGTTTTTGACGCCGAGCATCTGGGCCGGGTTTTTTATGGCGCTCACGTATTCGCTCGATGATTTTGCCGTGACGTTTTTTGTGACAGGAAACGGGTTCTCGACGTTGTCGGTCGAAATTTATTCACGGGCGCGCCAAGGCATTTCCTTATCGATCAACGCGCTGTCAACGCTGTTGTTTTTGTTTACGATGTTGCTGGTCGTCGGCTATTACGTGTTCAGCCAAAAAGGCGGCCGCATGTACGGAATAGGGGGGCGAAAGTAGATGAAACGGCTCGTTCAAGGGTTTGCCGCTATATTCATCGCCGCGTTCGCCCTGATGTTCATGACCCATCGGCTCAACGAAGCGGAAGGATATGGAGGCGACAAGACGGTCAGCGTGTACAACTGGGGCGATTACATCGACCCGGCGCTGATCCGGAAGTTTGAAAAAGAAACCGGCTGGAAAGTCGTTTACCAAACGTTCGATTCGAACGAGGCGATGATGGCGAAAATCGCTCAAGGCGGCGCGACGTTTGATGTCGCCGTTCCGTCCGATTACGCCATCAGCAAGATGATCGAGGAAAACTTGCTTTTGCCCCTCGACCATAGTAAACTGCCGAACTTGAAATACATTGAACCGCGGTTTCTCGATTTGTCGTTTGACCCGCATAACCGCTATTCGGTGCCGTATTTTTGGGGGACGGTCGGCATCGTCTACAACCGCGGGATGCTGGGCGGCAAAACGATCACCAGCTGGAACGACTTATGGGACCCGGATTTGCGCAATCAAATTTTGCTTGTTGACGGGGCGCGCGAAGTGATGGGGATGGCGTTAAACAGCCTCGGCTATTCGCTCAACGATACGAACAAGCAGCATCTGCAAGAGGCGAAACGAAAGCTCGACCGGCTTATGCCGAATGTAAAGGCCATTGTCGGCGATGAAATCAAACTGCTTCTTGCCAACGAAGAGGCGGCGGTCGGTGTCGTCTGGTCGGGCGATGCGGCGGAAATCATTTCCGAAAACGAAGCGTTGGACTATGTCGTGCCCAAGGAAGGATCCAATTTATGGTTTGACAACATGGTCATTCCGAAAACAGCGAAAAACATCGAAGGCGCGCACGCGTTTATCAATTTTATGCTTGACCCGAAACACGCGGCGCAAAACGCCGAATATGTCGGCTACTCGACGCCGAATCGCGCGGCGCTTCGCTATTTGCCAAAAGACATCGCCAATGACCGGCGCTTTTACCCGGATTTGGATGCGGCAGGGCGCTTGGAAGTGTACGAAAACTTAGGGAAACGTATGCTCGCCTACTATAATGAGTTGTTTTTGCAGTTTAAGATGCAGCAAAAATAAACCATTGCCGGATGAGCGAGGGCGTGTCTGAAAAAACTTGACACGCCCCCGCTTTTTGCTGGGGAGGCTAGCGTTTTCTTTTTCTCGGGATCGTCAACGCTTTCCAGCGCTCGGCGTTCAGCTGTTTCGCGATATAGACGATTTGTCCGATATGATACGAATAATGGTACATTTGTCGCTCAATCGCTTCGATGACAGAATGGGGCTCACCGCGGATCGTGACCGTCCGCAACAAATCCGTTTCTTGCCGTTCGCTGAGCGTCTGAAACAAAGCGGACCACCCCTTTTCCCAGCAGGCCATGACTTCTTCGCGCGTATGAAAATCGTTGATAAACTCATCATCGCGGTTGCGGTTCGGTTTTTCCCCATCCGATGACAAAAAGTCTGTCCAGCGCGACACCATATTTCCGCTCATATGTTTGACAATGATGGCGATGCTATTGGCCTCCTCATGAAAACAATAGAACAGCTGTTCCTCTGAACATTGAGCCATCGCTCGTTCGGCGATCGGTAAGCACAGAAAACGGTGCGGTTCTTATTTCTCCCAAAAGAAAGGATTGGAAGACCCCCATTTTTTCTGAAATCACGCCCTTCGATCATGCTTGTAAAACAAAAAAGCGGATCGAGGATTCCCTCATCCGCTTAACGATAATTCACAAACTGCACCTCAATTGGCAAATCCGCTTCGCGAATGGCGGCGATGACCTTTTGCAAGTCGTCTTTGCTTTTGCCGCTGACGCGGATTTGGTCATCCTGCACTTGGCTTTTCACTTTCAGCCCTGTGTTTTTAATGATCGTGTTGATCTTTTTCGCGTTTTCTTTGTCGATTCCTTGGACAAGCTTGGCGCGCTGGCGCACCGTGCCGCCTGAGGCCGGCTCGATTTTTCCGTATTGGATGTTTTTCGTCGCCACCCCGCGTTTAATGAGCTTGCCGATGAGCACGTCCTTCAGCTGCTCCAGCTTAAACTCATCGTCGGAGATAAGAACGAGCTCGTCTTTCTCGAGCGAAATGTCGCTTTTGCTTCCTTTAAAGTCATAACGCGTTTTGATTTCTTTCATCGCGATGTTGATAGCGTTCGCCACCTCAGCCAAATCGACTTTCGAGACGATATCAAACGAACTTTCCTTCGACATACGAAACCTCCCGGGCGTGTGATGTACTTTCATTATAGAAAAAGGGGGCAGCGAACACAACCATCAGCAAATGGAAGAAGAGAACAATAAGAAGATTTTTGGGGCTCTTCACCAAAAGTTGTACTTGATTTTTTCATCACGTACCTTACTTATGCAACCAAGAAAGAACAGGAAACCAATCATGTTTTGCATACACTTGTTCAGAGAAGTGAACCGTCTGTCAAGTACATGTTGTGGTGATGAGTCATTTTTGGTTAAAACGCTAAAACATCCTCCAATTCCGCCGATATATGTTAATGGACATCATGGGAAGGAGACAGGGAGATGAATCGTTACAGACGACTATGGCATTTCTTGTTGGCACTTGTGGTGTTGTTAGCTGGCTGTTCCGATCATGCCCCAGCTGTGCAGAAAAAAAGAGTAAAAGTCGGTATTATGTTGTCAGACGTCGGACTGGGGGATCAGTCGTTCAGCGATGCCGCGTTTCGCGGTTTGATCAAGGCGCGGGACGAATTAGGTGTTCAGTTTGACTATCGTGAGCTTAGTGAAACAAAGACATATGAGCAAGGGTTGAAAGAATTGGTCGCCGCCGGCAATGACGTGGTCATTGGGCTGGGATTTATGGTGCAAAACGATTTGGAAAACGTCGCGAAACAATACCCAAGACAACGGTTTATTCTGATTGATGCGGAATCGACGCTGCCTAATGTGACATCGATTACCTTTAAAGAGGAAGAAGGAAGTTTTTTGGCTGGAGTGGTAGCGGCGTTGGCAACGAAAACAAATCATGTCGGGTTTATCGGCGGAGCCGATGTGCCGTTAATCCGGAAGTTTGCTGACGGATTTGAGAAAGGGGTGCGGTCTGTCAAGCCGCAAGCAAAGGTGACAACCGTCTATGCAGGTGATTTTGGCAATGCTGATCTTGGCGCACAATGGGCGAAGAAGCTGTTTGCTAAGCAGTGCGATGTCATCTATACGGCGGCTGGGTTTACCGGCATTGGCGCGCTTCGCGAGGCCGAAGCGCGTGGAAAGTATGCGATCGGTGTCGACAGCGATCAATATATTTACGCGGAAAAAGCGGTGATCACCTCGATGGTGAAAAATATTGATGTTGCGCTTTATCAAGTGATCAAGCATTATGTGAAGGAAAAACAATGGCCCGAGGGTACGGTCACGTTAGGATTGGCCAAAGACGGAGTCGGTTTGGCACCGATCCGGGTCATTCCGTGGGATGAACAAAAGCAACGTCTGGTTGACAGTTGGGCGCAAAAAATCATCGACGGACAAATCGCAACAAACTAAAAAGAGAAGGGGAGGACCATGACGATTCGCCAAAAACTATGGCTGCATGCTTTCGTTGCACTCGTGGCCGCCATCGGCATCATCGGTTACATCATTGCCACCATGTTATCGATTCAGGAGAAAAACGAGGATATCGTTCCGGTGCTGCTTTCAGTAAGACAGTTGGAAGCTGATATGAAGGGGGCAAAGCAAAGCTTAAACAGCGCTTCCTACAATATGACGGAAGGGAATAAACAACAGGCGTTGGCGCAGCTTCACATCGTCGATCAACGGTTGGAGAAGCTCAAAACAGCGGTTGAACAACCGCGTTTTCGTTCTTTGGTCGAGAAAGCGGGCACGAAATTTGCCGCTGTGAAACAGGCGGTCGGAACAGCGTTCGCGAAAAAGGATGCGGCAGAGGTGCGGCGCCAAGCCATGCGCATTGAAGGGGCGATCAACGATGTCGTTGTTCTCGGCTGGGAGACGAATGACCATTATCAGGCCGTCCAGCGTGATTTGAAACAACAAATTCAAACGGTCATTGGGACGGCTGTGATCGGCAGCGTCTTGTTGATGCTGATCTCCGGATTGGCGAGCTGGCGTCTTACTCGTTCGATTACGTCTCCGCTCCGACAGTTGGCGGCCAATGCGGGGGAAATTGCGAGCGGAAACTTGATCGTCGCTCGTGTCGATTATCGGGCCAAGGATGAGCTCGGCTCATTAAACGAGGCGTTTGCCGCAATGGTGGAGCAACTAAAGCAATTGCTAGGATCAGTTGGGAAAGCAAGTAAACAAGTCGAACAGTTTGCTCAAGAGATGGAAGCTGAGCAACAAACGCTCACTTCCCTTCATGAACAAGTCACGGTGTCGGTCAATGAACTGTCCACGGGGACGCAAAATATCGCCGAAGAATTACAGCAAGCGGTGGAACAAATCGAAAAAATGGATGAAACGTTTGCCAAAACGGCAGAGAGGACCGAGCAAACGGTCCGTTATGGCAGCGCGGCGTTAGAAGCGGTCGAAAGCGGCCGGGCAGCCATGGATCAGCAAATGCGCCTTATTCACCAAAGCGTGGAAGCAACTCGCTTGATTGAACAGGCGACAAAACAATTGGCTGGATATGCGAGCCACATTCAACAAATGGCAGCCTCAGTCGCTGAGATCGCTGAACAGACGAATTTGTTGGCACTCAACGCGGCGATTGAAGCAGCCCGCGCCGGTGAAGCGGGGAAAGGATTTGCCGTTGTGGCTGATGAGGTGAGAAAGCTAGCCGAACAATCGGCTCAAGCAACGAAGCAAATTTTTGCGACCGTTTCATTGATTGAGCGCGGTGTTGCGTCCGTCACCGATGCAGTGACCAACGGGATGGAGATGGCGCGTGAGCAATCGGAGTCGGCCGAAGTAACAACAAAGGCGTTTGCGAAAATTGATGAGACCGTCACAAGCATTTCCGCTGATCTCCAAGCACTTGCCGATGCGTTTTCCGACTTAAAATGGCGTGAGGAACAAGTGTTCAAAAATGTGGAAAGTATTAGTGCCGTTGTTCAACAATCGGCTGCCGGCAGTGAACAAATCGCCGCATCGATGACTGAACAGCTTGCCGCATTTGAACGGATGAAGGAAAAAGCAACAACGCTCCGCGAGTTGACAGATGAATTGCGTGCGGCGATGAGTCAGTTTCAAGTCAACGAAGAGGAAAAGCACATGGAAAGACAAAGGTAAAAAGGCGGTCGTTTGCCCGCCTTTTTGTCAGTTCGCTTATAGATGATCCGTCTTCTTCGAATACGCGAACTTCCCGGCTTCCCGGTTTTTCTCGCGCATCATGTTTTTTTCATGGCGCTTCGCTTGGTTGTCGCGCGCTTTTTTGTCGTTGTCGCTTGTGTTTGGCATGGACCAGCCCTCCCTGCATTCCGATCGTGTAGGATTAGTATGGGCAAATGCACAGGAACTATAGAGGGAGTTGATGGAAAAATTATGGAAAGGTTTCCCTTGATCACTGGCTCGCTTGCGGATCATGAATAGAGGACTGTCATCGATGAGAAGGGAGAGGCTTTAAGCGATGGGGGGACGCAGGAGGATAGGGCGAGCGTGGGCTGTCGTCAATGAGAAGGGAGAGGCGCCTGTTCTGGACAGGCGCCTCTGTTTCGTTTCGCGTCAGATTTCAATGTATCGATTCAGAAAGAACAGAGCGATCGTCCCCGGTCCGGCGTGGGCGCCGATGGCACTGCCGATGTCGGAGAGGAAAAAGCGCTTGCAGCCGTGCGTTTCTTCGATCATCCGCTTCAGTTCAAGCGCTGTTTCTTCGTCATCGGCATGGCTGATGCCAATCGTTTGTTTTTGAAGATCGTTGCCGCGTTCGCCCATCAACTCGACCATCCGTTTCAACACTTTTTTCCGCCCGCGCAGCTTTTCCAGCGGAACGAGGGCGCCGTCTTCGACATGGAGGAGCGGTTTGATGTTGAGCAAGCCCCCGAAGGCGGCGGCGGTTTTGCTGATGCGGCCGCCGCGCGCCAAATAGTCGAGATTGTCGACGGTGAAGATATGTTCCATATGGCGGCAGTACGCCTCGATCGTTTCGCAAAGCAAGTTGTATGGGGGGTTGTGTTCAGCCAACTCGGCCGCTTTCATGACGGCAAGCCCTTGGCCGAGCGAAGCGCATTTCGAGTCGATGATCGTCAGGCGAAACTCAGGGTATTCGTCAAGCAGTTCGCTGCGGACGGCCATGGCGGTCTGGTATGTACCGGATAATTTCGAGGAAAAGGCGATATACACGCATGGCCGATTTTCTTTGGCGTACGGCAAAAACAGCTCCTTCATCGCCAGCGGGCTCGGTTGGGCCGTTTTCACCGCCTGTCCTTGGCGCATAGCGTCATACACTTGTTTCGGTTCGATCGTCACCCCATCTTCGTAGTCTTGGCCGTTCCAATGGACGACGAGCGGCAAAAAGGCGATATGATGTTCGCGGATGTACGATTGCGGCAAATCCGCGCCGCTGTCGGTGATGATTTGAATGGACATCGTTCGTCCTCCTCTTTTCTCCTTCCGCGTTCCTCGCGGCTCGATCGGCTGAACCGACCGTTTCCGCAGGTGAACAGCGATTCATGTTTCTATGTTCAGTGTAGCCGGTTTCGGTTCGGAATACAACGGAAAATCGGGGACGAGGGAAAAAAAGCTGCGGGAAGCCCGCAGCGGTTATTGGGTGAGCTCATCAAGCTCAGCTTGAAATTGACGCAACTGCGCTTTTTCCGCCGTATTGGAATGCGCGTAAGCTGAAGACAACGCGTTTTTGGCAATGGCGATGGCGCGGTCGACGCTCATGTCGATTTCGCCGCTGGCCGCTTGCTTCGCTTGGGCGACCGCTTTGCGCGCCTCTTGAAATAGACGATTGCCCATTGCTACACGCCCCCAAGCGACGTTTCCACCGCTTTTTCCGCTTTGCGCGCTTCCGCCTCGGCGTACGTCAAATGGTAAGGGATTCGTTTGTCATGCCGTTCGACTGCATCGACGCTTTGCTGGACGAAACGCTTTGATTTGTTTCGTTTGCCCATGACGGATTCCCCCTTTAAAAAATGAAGACGCACGTTGCGTCACGTATAGTGTAACCGCGGCCAGGGAACAGTAGTAAGGAAATTCGTTACAAACGAAAAGCGCCGTTTCAAGCGTGTCCGGTCTGTTTGGAAAAAGGTCCCCGGGCGACGGTTTGGCCATCGCCCAAGGATGAAAATCGGAACCCATCGACACGGTGTTTTTACGGAAACGATCGATGGCAAGGGATCTGCCCTCCAAAATCACCGCTTGCCAACGCGATTTTCACGGAACGGTAGTTAGGAAATGGGACCAACCGCTGTCCCCAACGCCGGCTGAATGCGACGAAAGGGCGGAGAGCTATAGGTCCAAGATGTCTTGCAAATACACGCCGATGCCGTCTTCTTCATTCGTTTTCGTCACATCATCGGCGATCGTTTTCAGCGGTTCGATGGCGTTGCCCATGGCGACGCCCAATCCGGCCCACTCAATCATCTCCAAATCGTTGTCTTCGTCGCCAAAGGCGATCACTCGCTCCCGAGGGATGCCGAAGTGATCGGCGACTTGTTGTAAGCCGGCCGCTTTATGCACCCCATGGCGGATGATTTCAATCACATGCCATGGCTCATTCCAACGCCGATGGTGCAATACGTTGGCATATACGTCGGACAGATATGATTGAATTTGTTCGACATGACTACTCTCTGTATACACGAGCACGCTCGTCGGGTCTTTGCTGAGCGAGCGGCGCAAATCGCCGATTTTCACCGTCGGGTTGCCGAGGCGGACGATGTCGAGCAACACTTCGTCATGTTCGTGAAAATAGACGTCATCCATCACTTCCGCCAAAATGTTTTTGATTCGATACGTTTCCCCAAGTTCGACGATGTCTTTCACAACAGGCAAGGGCAGCGGAACATGGCGGATTCCCCATGACGGTTGGCGCGGGTGGTGGACAAACGCGCCGTTGAAATTGATGATCGGTGTCGTGAGGTTCAGTTCCTCGTAATACATGCGGCTCGCCCGGTACGGCCGGCCGGTGGCAATGACGACGACATGGCCGGCGTCAATGGCGCGGCGGATGACCTCTTTGGTCAGCGGGGAAATCGTCTTATCTTCCCTCAACAATGTTCCATCCAAATCCAGAGCAATTAAATATGGCTTCATGTCTGACTCCTTTGCTTTTGGTTTTCTCATTACCTAGTGTAACTCTTTTCCAAAATCGCTGTCCATATGGTACACTATACAACGATAGAAAAAGAAAAGGAGTTTGTGTAGCGATGGTGATCATTGAACAACAACAGCTGGCCGGCGTGCCTGTTCTTCATGTCGTTCAGCCGGAAAAACGGGACGAACCGCTTCCGCTCATTTTCTTTATTCACGGCTTTACGAGCGCCAAAGAACATAATTTGCATTTCGGCTATTTGCTTGCGGAGGCGGGCTATCGGGTCGTGCTTCCCGATGCGCTGTTTCACGGCGAGCGGGACGAACGGTTGAGCGAACGGAAATTGCAGTTGTCGTTTTGGGACATTGTGGTGCGCACGATCAGCGAAATCGATGAGATGAAAAACGACCTTGTGAGCCGCGGGCTGGCTGACTCGGGACGAATTGGGCTTGCCGGAACGTCGATGGGCGGGATCGTCACGTTCGGAGCGCTCGCCGTCTATCCGTGGGTGAGGGCGGCAGTGGCGCTGATGGGCTGCCCGAATTTTAGCGCCTTTTTTGATGCCATGATTGAAGAAGGGAAGCGACGCCACATCGACATTCCGATGCCGCCGACGTTGTTGGCGTTGGAAAAAGAAAAGCTTGCCCGCTATGATTTATCGAAACAACCGGAAAAGCTCGCCGGGCGGCCGCTCTTCATCTGGCACGGAAAAGCCGACCAAGTCGTCCCGTATGCTTATACATATGAGTTTTATCAGCAAATTAAACCACTTTATGAAGGGAACGAGGACCGGCTGCGATTCATCACCGACCCGCACGCCGGCCATAAAGTGACGCGCGAAGCGTTTTTGGAGACGGTGCGTTGGTTTCGCGAATACGTATGAGGCCGGTGATTTCGTGCCAAATCTGCTGATTCCACCCATTTCTCAATGAGAGAAACCTCGTAGAATCAGCTTTCTTTTCTGACTGAAAATGCCGCTGATTCCCTTACTCAATGGGGGAATGGGCGAAAAGCAGGATCGATGCAACAAGGTTTTTCTAATTGAGAAATGACATGGTAAAGCTGTATACGCCATTAAATCACCAGCCCCCTATAGAAGCGGTGATTTCGTACAAAATACGGCTATTCCATCTGTTTCTCAGTTAGAGAAGCCTTGCGAAATCAGCCTTCTTTTTTGGCGAAATGCCGTTGATTTGCTCGTGGCGGCGTTTTTTCGCCAAGCCTCTATAAGTTGAAACCGACGGCAATGGGCCTCATTGCTGCGGTGTGTTCATCAGCCGAAATCCGCCTTTTGCTGCGACGAAGGCGGATTTTTGTCATAAGGGAACTTTTTTCATTCAAATGAATATTTGAATATCAAAAGAGGATATGATATTCTATATTCAAGCAACTATTTGAATGTTGGCAAGGAGAGGAACGGAATGCATCGCCAAGACGTCTGCGACGTTTACTGTTATGACGAGGAGAAGGTCAGGCGGATTCAGCGCCGGCTGAATGAGGAAAACATGGTGTCGATTGTGCCGTTTTTCAAAGCGTTGGCCGACGAAAACCGGGCGAAACTCGTCTATGCGCTTTGCGGCGAGGAAGAGTTGTGCGTCTGCGACTTAGCGAACGTCATCGGGGCGACGGTGGCAACGACGTCGCATCATTTGCGCATTTTGTATAAACAAGGCATCGTGAAATATCGGAAAGAGGGAAAACTCGCCTTTTATTCGCTCGATGACGACCATATTCGCGAGCTGTTGCTTGTCGCGCTCGCCCATCAGAAAGAGGAGGATCACCGTGGCGAATGAACAAACATTGGAGCGGATCGAGGCCAAAACATACCGCGTGCAAGGGTTAACGTGCGCAAATTGCGCCGCCAAGTTTGAGCGCAACGTCAAAGCTTTGCCCGGCGTCAAAGAAGCGAAAGTCAACTTCGGCGCCGCCAAACTCACGGTTTGGGGCGAGGCGACGGTGGAAGAACTGGAACAAGCCGGAGCGTTTGAACGCCTGAAAATTCGCGAAGCACGCGAGCGCACTATCCAGCGGGAGCCGTTTTGGAAGAAGAAAGAGAACCAAAACGTCCTCGTCTCTGCTGTATTGCTTCTGATTGGCATTGTGGCCGATGCGGCGGACAGCGCGGGAATGGCGGTCGCGATGTATTTGGCGGCGATCGCGCTCGGCGGCTATTCCTTGTTTTGGACGGGGCTGCGGAATTTGGCCCGCTGGCAGTTGGACATGAACACGTTAATGACGATCGCCATTCTCGGTGCGGCGGCGATCGGTGAATGGCAAGAGGGAGCGGTCGTTGTCATTTTGTTTGCCATAAGCGAAGCGCTCGAGCGCTACTCGATGGATCGAGCACGGCGGTCGATCGCGTCGCTGCTGGAAATGGCGCCCGCTCAAGCGACGATCCGGCGCGGTGCGGAGGAAGTGACCGTTCCGGTCGAAGACGTTCGCCTCGGAGAGGTCATGATCGTGAAACCAGGGGCGAAAATTCCTTTGGATGGCGTTGTTGTCAATGGGGCGTCCACGGTCAATGAAGCGGCGATGACCGGTGAAAGCATGCCGGCGGAAAAAACGGTCGGCGATGCAGTGTTCGCCGGGACGCTGAACGGGGAAGGATTCCTAGAAGTGCAAGTGACGAAGCGGGCCGATGAAACGATGTTGGCGAAAATGATCGATCTCGTTGAAGAGGCGCAGGCGGAGCGGGCGCCATCACAAGCGTTCATCGATCGGTTTGCCCGCTATTATACACCGTTCATTATGATTGTGGCCCTGCTTATCGCCGTCATTCCACCGCTTGTCGTGGGCGGTAATTGGCTTGATTGGGTGTATCGCGGCCTCGCTGTTCTCGTCATCGGCTGCCCGTGCGCGCTCGTCATCTCGACACCGGTGGCAATTGTCACCGCTCTCGGCCATGCAGCCCGGCGCGGCGTGCTCATCAAAGGCGGGAGATATTTGGAACAAATCGGCCGGCTGCGAGCGGTTGCCTTTGATAAAACCGGGACGTTAACGGAAGGGAAACCGTCCGTAACCGATGTCGTCGTGTATGACGGAAGGCGTGAACGACTGCTGGCGGTGGCGGCGGCCATCGAAAAACGGTCGCAGCACCCGCTCGCTTCCGCCATCGTCCGCTTGGTGGAAGAAGATAGGGAGCCGTTTTTTGACGTGCCGGTAGATGAATTTCAGTCGTTGACGGGTCAAGGGGTGAGGGCGGTCGTCGGAAACGAAACGTACTACATTGGCCGCCCATCCTTGCTCGCCGAGGTGCTCGGCCGTTTGCCGGATGAAGCGGAACAGCGAATCGCCACCTTCCGCCAAGAAGGAAAAACGGTGATGGCGATCGGCACGGCCCGTCGGCTGTTAGGATTGATCGCGGCGGCTGATCGACCGCGGCCGTCCGCCGCGGCGACCGTTGCGGCATTGCGGCGTCTCGGGGTCAAAGAGATCGCCATGGTAACCGGCGACCATAAACAAACCGCCCAAGCCATCGGCCGCCAAGCGGGCGTGTCGGCCATTTGCGCCGGGCTGCTTCCCGAGCAGAAGCTGGCGGCGATCCGCGAGCTGAAACAACGTTATGGCATAACGGCCATGGTCGGCGACGGAGTAAATGACGCCCCCGCTTTGGCTGCAGCCGATATCGGCGTGGCCATGGGCGGAGCGGGGACGGATGCCGCTTTGGAAACGGCGGACGTCGTGCTGATGGCCGACGACTTGCGCCAATTGCCATACACCGTTCGCCTCGGTCGCCGGACGCTTGCGATCATCAAGCAAAACATTGCCTTTGCCTTAGGGTTAAAAGCGTTAGCGCTCATTGCCGCCATCCCCGGCTGGCTCACCCTTTGGCTCGCGGTGTTCGCTGATATGGGCGCCACATTGCTCGTGACCTTCAACAGCATGCGCCTGTTGCGGGTGAAGGAAGAAGGAGATGGGCAGTGAGGACCAACCGGAGTCTCCGGCTTGGCGAACCAGGACAAGAAGAAGCAAAAGACACGGAACGGCTTTCGCTTCCGTGTCTTTTTCGTTTTCTGCTGTTTTCATCCGTTCTCAAGTTGTCACGCGCAGGCATCGCGGCTTACGCTTTCTTCAACTTACGATCGTTAAGGGAAGGTCGATTTTTCCTTTGTCGCTTGCTTTTTCTGTAAAGCGGTTTAGGCAAAATAACCAAGCTGCCGCAGCGCTTCTTCGCTCATTCGCTCCGGCGTCCACGGCGGGTTCCACGTCAATTGGACACGCACGTCGTGGATGCCGTCGATTTGTTCCAACGCCCGCTTGACGCCGCCGGCAATCGAGTCATGAAGCGGGCAGCCGGGGGTTGTGAGCGTCATGAGCACATCGATTTGGCCGTCTTGAATTTGCAAGCGGTAAATCAGCCCTAAGTCGACTACGTTAATGCCAAGCTCCGGGTCAATGACCGTTTTCAGCTGATGAATGGCGAGTTCAAGAATATCCATGTTGATTCCCTCCTTGATTGTCATTTCCAAAAGGCTAGGAAGACGCGATGTTCCAGCACTTGTTCTTAGCCAAAAAGACATGATGCCTGACTGTTTCTCAAACGAGGCGATTGGCTGTCAAAGCGCCCTCATCGATGCGCCGGGCCGCTGGTGGCCGATGTCGTTATTTGCGCAAGACCGCTAAAATCGTGCCGGCAAACAAGATGCTGAGTCCAGCAAATAGCGTTTGGAAGGCGGCAAACAGCGTAGTGTTGGTGAACAAAAGCGCCGCCGCGGCGAGCACCAAGGCAACAGCGAACAGAAGACACTGAACGGTGATCAACCGTTCATTCATCATTTGTTTTAACGTCGGTACATTTTCTTGACCGACTTTTTCACTGTAGCGATGGGTCCACCATAAAAACGGCACGATTTTGAACAAATAGCCGATGATGCTAAACACGATCCAGCCGACAATGAATAGATAAACAATGATGCCAAGCAGCCGTCCGCTGCCGATGACGATGGCGGCGAAGGCGGCAACGTGCAGCCCAAGGCCGATGACGATGGCGGATAACGAAAACCGAAACGGGCGATCGAGCGCTTTTTTCATCCGTTTTTGCAAAATCGCATAGATGTGCCAAGCGAAAAGAGCGAATCCAGCCGCCAGCAAAGAGGAGCCGACCGCTAGCCATGTCTGGCCCGGCAGGAACAGGCTGATCAGCCCCACCGCAATTCCGCTCGTATACAGTGCATAGACGTAGCGCGCCGGCCGCATCGAAAAGCCGTGGGCGAGGGAAAACATCGGCGCCATTTTATACGAAAAGCCCATAATGAGCAGGGTAAACCAGCCGCATAGCCCAAACAGCACATGCAGGCCGAACACCGTTTCATGACTGTTGGCGCCTGTGGCGGCGAAAAAGTGAAAGGCAAGCAACGCCCCGGCGGCGCCCGTCAACAGCAAAAACAACAAGGAAGTCGCGACAAACAGCGTCATGATCGTTTTGTTTTTTTGCTGCTTTAATGTCATCGCCATTTGCCAGACAAACAGCACGATGCCGAACAGCAGAAGCAAGCTAGGGAGGAACGTCTCGTTTGGCGCCAATGCTAAGCTGGCGGCAACGGTGACGATGCCGAGAGCGGTGATCGCAAACTGCCAAAAACCGAGCCGCTCGCTCCAAATCGGTGTCAAAAAGGCGACCGGAACGAGCTGGTACATCGCCCCCATCGCCGCCATTAAGGCGAAGCCGAGCAAGGCCAAATGGGCCGCCGCCCACACGAGCGGCAGTCGGAACGCGCCGCCGCTCATTGCGGGAACAGCCGCCAGCAGCACAAGCTGTGATGCGGCGAACGCCAGCACGGCGAAAATGATAAAGGAAAACGGAAGGCGGATGTCCGTCTCCGTTCCGGTGCGGGCCGGAAACATGGCGCTCATCCTTTCGTAATCCGAATTTCAAAGCTGCCGTCTTCACGCGCGAGCGTCTCGTGCCGGTAGCCAAGCTCGTCAAGCTGCTCGTACAAAAACATCGGTCGGCGATCGTTAATGATCGTTAGCGTCTCGCCAAGGTTCAGCTTAGCGAGGGCAGCGAGCGTCCGCATCATCGGCTGCGGCGGCTCGAGTCCGCGGTTATCGAGGATCATCGGTCATTCCCCCTGCTTCACAAACGTTACTTTCCAATGTTTTTTTTCGATTTGTTCCACTTCGTACGTAAATCCTTTTGCTTTCATAATTGGAAACAACGGCAGCGGCTTGAACGGGGCGTGTAAAATGAACGTATCGCCCGGCTGCAGCGGCTTGATGGCGTTCATAATTTTTTCAAACGGTTCCCGCTTTTGCCGCAAATCTTCGCGTACATCGAGTTCAATCGTTGTGGCCATCCACATTCCCTCCTTTTTGCTATTATGATAATCATTTTCATTATGGAATGTTGTGATATAGCTCACAACTACGCGGTCGGAATACGATATGTCTGCCTCCGGTTCGAAAACGATAGATGGTTTGTTCCGAACGTGCGATGTACAGTCATTTCCTTGCCATCTGACTCTCAATTGAGGATAAGGGTGGCATTCATCCCCATTTTCACGATAAACCGCATGTTAGACAAAAGGGGATTAGAAAAAGATTTCTTGCTCAAGCCCTTCTTGGTCGATCAAATAAAAGCCGTGTTTGTCGACATGGATCAACCCTTTCCGTTTCAGCTGGCTCAACGTCCGGCTGACCGTTTCGCGGGCGGTGCCGATCATATTGGCCAGCTCACGGTTTGTCACATGGGCGGTGAGACGGTGCCACTTCCCTTGTTTGACGGCATTCGTCCGCGTCAGCCGCAGCAAAAGCAGCACGATTTGTTCGTACGTATTATGAAGCACTTGCGCTTCGAGCCGGTTTTGCAAGTCAACAATTTTTTCGCCCATGACGCGAAACAGCTTCATGCATAGCTCAGGGCTGGCCATCAGCACTTGTTCAAAATCATGGATGGAGATCGCGATCAATGTCGCTTCTTCCATCACTTCGGCGTGAGCCGGGTAGGCGCCTTTTAAGAAAAAGCCGGCGTGCGGAAACATTTCCCCTGTCTGCAAAATCGAAACGATTTGTTCTTTTCCGCTTACATCTGTTTTGTAAATTTTCACTGTGCCGGAATGAATGAAATAGACGCGCTCTAACGGGTCGCCTTGCATAAAGACAAACGTCCGCGGCTTGTAGACGCGCACATGGGAAATGGCGACAAGCGAATCGAGCTCGTAATCCGACAGTTCACGAAACAACGGAACGGCTTTTAAGCGGTCTTTCATCCAATGGTGCGCCATGGCGTTCTCTCCCTACATAAAAATGTGACAAAATGATAACAATGGCCAAGCGGGGACTCGATCGGTTCTCTGTTTGAAAACTTGCGTCGTTCAGCACATTCTGCTTTCATTGTATAAATTCCTACACCGAAAAGCTGTGATATAAATCATCGTTGACATTTGTCCCGGCTCACAAACCGCCAAACGATCAGCGCGCTACAATGGGGGCGAACAAACGAGAAGGAGGTTGCCTCACATGGAAGTGAACCGAACGGTCCGCCCTAACATCTGGCCTAGGCGGCAAACGACAAACAGTTTTCTTAAATCAATTCTCATTTTCACTATTTTGATCAGCTTTACCGTGCTGCTTGTCGGCGGGTATTGGATCTTTAAAGAAATGGCGCCAAGGCCGAAAGAGGTGCGCAGTGAAAGCGGCCAAGTGTTGATGACGAAAGAAACGATCGTCGGCGGGCAAGCCGTCTTCCAAAAATACGGATTGATGGATTATGGCACGGTGCTTGGCCATGGATCGTATATGGGGCCGGACTATACGGCGGAAGCGTTGAAAGTGTACACGGAAGGCATGCAAGATTACAAAGCGAAAGAGCGGTATAACAAACCGTTTGCTGATTTAACGGACGATGAGAAGTCGATCATCCGTGAACAAGTGATAAAAGAGATGCGGAAAAACCGTTACAACCCGGTAACCGATGTGCTTGTCCTGACAGATGCGCAAGTCTACGGGTTGGAAAAAGTGCGCGACTATTACCGCGATGTTTTCACCAATGGCGATGGTTGGGGATTGAAAAAAGGATTAATCAAAGAAAGCGACATGCCAAAAGCGGATCGCGCTTGGGTTGCGAATGGCGATCAAATCCGACAGATTGCCGACTTTTTCTTCTGGACCGCCTGGTTGTCGAGTACACCAAGACTTGGCGACGAGATCACATATACGAACAACTGGCCGTACTATGAGGACGCCGGCAATACGATGTCGTTTTCCGCGGTATGGTGGAGCGGTGCGAGCGTCACGATTTTGATTTTGTTTATCGGGATCATTTTGTACGTATTCCATCGCTACCAATTAAGCATGCAAGAAGCGTATGCCGAAGGGAAGTTTCCGACCATCGATTTGCGGCGGCACCCGCTGACTCCGTCGCAAGTGAAAGCAGGCAAATATTTTGTTATCGTGTCAGCGCTCTTTTTCGTCCAAACGATGTTTGGGGCATTGCTTGCCCACTACTATACAGAACCGGACAGCTTCTTTGGTATCAAATGGATTCACGACGTATTGCCATTTAACATAGCCAAAGGGTATCATTTGCAGCTGGCGATTTTCTGGATTGCGACCGCATGGCTTGGCATGGGGATTTTCATCGCCCCGCTCGTCGGTGGACAAGAACCGAAAAAGCAAGGGTTGCTCGTTGATTTGCTCTTCTGGGCGCTTGTTGTCCTTGTCGCCGGCAGCATGATCGGCCAATGGCTCGGCGTCAACGGCTATTTAGGAAACGAATGGTTCCTGTTTGGCCATCAAGGTTGGGAATACATTGAGCTCGGCCGCATCTGGCAAATCATTTTGGTGGTCGGCATGCTCCTTTGGCTGTTCATCGTCTTCCGCGGCGTCAAACGCGAGCTGAAGCGGGAAAGCGACAAAGGCGGGCTCATCCACTTGCTGTTTTACTCAGCCATTGCCGTTCCGTTCTTTTACATCTTCGCGTTCTTTATGAAACCAGATACGAACTTTACGATGGCTGACTTTTGGCGCTGGTGGATCATCCATTTATGGGTAGAGGGCATTTTCGAAGTGTTCGCCGTTGTCGTCATCGGGTTCTTGCTTGTTCAACTGCGGCTCGTGACGAAACATTCGACGGTTCGGGCGCTTTACTTCCAATTTACGATTTTATTAGGCAGCGGTGTCATCGGCATCGGTCACCACTATTATTATAACGGTTCGCCGGAAGTATGGATCGCTCTTGGCGCGGTGTTCTCGGCGCTCGAAGTCATTCCGCTTACGCTCCTTATTTTGGAAGCGTACGAACAATATAAAATGATGCGTGACGGCGGAGTCAACTTCCCGTATAAAGCAGCGTTTTGGTTTTTGATTTCCACAGCGATTTGGAACTTAGTCGGCGCGGGTGTGTTTGGTTTCTTGATCAACTTGCCAGCGGTTAGCTACTTTGAACACGGACAATTCTTAACGCCGGCTCACGGCCACGCGGCGATGATGGGCGTGTACGGTATGTTTGCCATTGCTGTACTTCTTTACTCACTGCGCAACATCGTCAAACCGGAAGCATGGAATGACAAATGGCTGAAGTTCTCATGTTGGATGTTAAACATCGGACTCGCCGGCATGGTTGTTATCACGCTCCTTCCAGTCGGGATTTTGCAAATGAAAGAGGCGTTTACCCGCGGTTACTGGGCGTCGCGCTCGTCTTCGTTCCTGCAGCAAGACATTGTACAAAACTTGTTGCTGCTCCGAGCCGTTCCGGATACGATCTTTTTGAGCGGCGTCGTCGCCTTGCTTGTCTTTGCCATCAAAGCGATGTTCCATTTGCGCAAGCCTACGCACAGTGAAGGGGAAGAGCTGCCGGTGGCGAATTTGGCAGAGGAAGAATAACAAAAACGGGGCTGACCCAAAACGCGAATGCGTTTTGGGATTAGCCCTTTTTGACACGAAATAGAATCGTTCGTTTTCTAACAGAATAGAAGTCGCCATAACCACTATCATCGAAAAAGGCCGATTCTTTTATGACATATCATCATATTTTTGCAGAGTGTATCATAGATAATCTCACATTGCCAAGTGATATTATTCTTATGGATAAATATGGATCATGTAGTTCGCCAAATGGTTGAGTGCATTCCGATGGAGACGTTTCTTCCTTAAAACTATAAAGGCGGCCGCGCCTCAAAAAGACAAGGAGAGATGCTTCATCCTTGATCATGTGGTCTTAATCAGGCGAATGCTGGAAATTACTGCTTCTTGTTCAATCGAACGCCTAGAAAGAAGATCTAAAATCCGTTCGTGCTTTTCCATGTTTTGTTCCATCTTCTTAACGATTTGATTCGTTTCAAGCACTGCTTGTTGGACGAAAACAAACTCTTGCTTCGTGACCATATTGGCTTTGACATGATCTAATTCTTTCATTAGGTTGTTCTTTACGTCCTCAAGCTCCTGTTTGGTAGCCATGTTGGCTTTGATGTCCTCAAGCTCCTGTTTGGTAGCCATATTGGCTTTAATGTCTTCGATTTCTTTTGTGAAACTATGCTTCACTTCTTCAAGTTCTTGTTTGGTGGCCATGTTGGCTCTAATGTCTTCAAACTCTTTTGTGAAACTATACTTCACTTCTTCAAGTTCTTGTTTGGTGGCCATGTTGGCTCTAATGTCTTCAAACTCTTTGGTGAAACTATGCTTCACTTCTTCAAGTTCTTGTTTCGTTGCCATGTTAGCTTTAATATCTTCCAGTTCTTTTGAGAAGCTTTGTTTTACTTCTTCAAGCTCCTGTTTGGTGGCCATGTTGGCTCTAATGTCTTCAAACTCTTTGGTGAAACTATGCTTCACTTCTTCAAGCTCCTGTTTCGTTGCCATGTTTGTTTTGATATCGCTTACTTCATGTTCGATTACTTGGAGCTTGTTCAAAATTTGGTTCAATATCGCTTCCAAAGAAAATCCTCCCTTCTAATATATAGTAGCCTTGCAAAAGCGTGTGGTGGTGAATCGCTCCTTTCTTTTGAGAACTGGGGAAACGAGTGTGTAGAGTAAGTGGTTGAGGAAAGGGATGGGATTGTAGCGCAGAACACATGAGGATCATCGTTCCCCTTTCATAATTATAAATGATTCACAGAAATTTGAACATAGTGTTTTGGGTCATTGTCCCTTTGCATCCGTCTAGGAAAAGGAGTGCATAGTCCGTACGGTCATGTTAATCGCGACAGCCGCATTGTTTTGGCGAAAATCGAACTTCCTTTCTTTGTAATTAAGGAGAAACCGAAAAGGCTGGTGATTTCGTGCAAAATACCGCTGAGTTCCACCCATTTCTCAATGAGAGACACCTCGCAGCATCAGCTTTCTTTTCTGAATGAAAATGCCTCCGATTGGTGTGTGACAGCGGTTTTTCGCCGGCCTTCTAAGATTTAGTCGGAATCGTTCATGATCAATATACGATGAAAAAAAGAAAGAGCTGGCTCCAAAAGTCCGCTTGTTAGCAGATGTTTGGGTCAGCTCCCTTTCATTTGTGAACGTTTTCAATCACTGGTGGCATTTATCTGGCGTAGCGTGTTCGGTTTCCTTTTGCTTGTCATGGCATGGAAAGCAGTACAACATCTCGGTTTCGCGACTGACCACTCCGTTTAAAAAACCATGCAAACAATGGATCGGCTTGCCGCATTGCGCGCAAAAGCCAACAAGCTCTTCCAACCGCCATTTCTCCTTTCGTGGGGATTGAACATGTTCAACTGCGGGCGGCGACGCTCGCCATCGCCGCCGAAGGCGATGGCAGTTATGATGCAAGTATATAATTTATTATATTACAAAGAAGGCCAATGTTATGAGCCAATTTGTTAAAAGGACGGTAAAAAGCAAACTTTTCGGGTCAGCTTCACCATATTTCATAATTTATGCTTTATGAAACAACAGGTTCTAATCGGTATCTATTGATACGAAAAACTCGATCACATAAAATATCTATATCCTCTTGATTATGGCTTGTCAACAAAATGGTACGCCCTTCATTTTTGAAAGATAATAGTAAATGGCGAATGGTATTGACACTTTCAGCATCCAGTGCATTGAATGGTTCATCTAATATAAGTATTTGTTGGTCTTCCATAATCGCTTGGGCAATTGCTAGCTTCTGCTTCATTCCTAAAGAGTAATGTTTCACTTTTTGCTTTGCTTGTGGTTGCAATCCAACTTTTTTCATTGTTTCTGCTATTTTTTCATCACTAATCTTTCCTCTGATCATGGCCAATTCCTTTAAATTTTGAAAACCAGTTTTATTAGCTATATATCTAGGACGATCGATAATAATTCCGATATTATCTGGGAATCTTTTGCTCTTCCCGATTTCTACTCCATCGACAACAATGCTCCCCTCATCTGGAAATACAAATCCACAAATCATTTTAAATAAAACAGATTTACCCGAGCCATTCGGGCCCACAATCCCACATATACTTCCTTTTTCGATTTCCAAATTGACGTTTTGAAACAGTGTTAATCCTTTATAAGATTTACTTACATTTTTTAAGGAAATCATCATTGACATATTCCATCCCACCCATATTGATGTTTTTATATCTTTACACTTTGCTTCAATAAATAGTCAATAATAGACTGTAGATGAGCAAATTTGCTAACATAAATTGACAGCTAAACAAAAAAGGAGACATGAACCCAGCTCCTTGAGTAAAATAGATGTGCTCAAACTACCCGCAAGGAGGTTCATGTCTCATGAATAGATTAGCACATCATCAAGGAATCCACAAGTTTTTCATGACGCTGGGATTGGCGCTTTATTTCTCGAAACCGGTCATCAAGCATCTCGTTCATATTGTGGATGCCTTGACTACCAAGGGATTTTCGGGAACATTGACCGATGTCCATCACTGGAGTTTTCATCCCAATCATCGAACCACGCTCAGCCATTTTTTCACGAAAAGCCCTTGGGATGAAGAGACGTTGCTTCGCAAACTCCAGCAATGGATCCTTCATCGCATCCAGCGAATCGCCAAACAGGAGAATCAACCCCTTTTTGTTTCGATTGATGATACGATTTGCCAAAAAACGAAGCCTTCGTCACGGGCTGCCCGCGCCATTCAAGGGTGTGATTGGCACTACTCGCACAAAGATCATCAATCCGTTTGGGGGCATTCGCTCGTTTGGCGGATGGTGCATACTTTCTCGCAAGCGTTCCCGTTCGCCTTTCGTCTGTATGACAAGACGGCGGGAAGAAGCAAGATCGACCTAGCGATCGAGATGCTTTCCTCGCTCAAGGGGAAACGGGCTCAGCCGGTGTATGTGCTCATGGATTCGTGGTATCCGTCCCAAGCGCTCATCGAAGCCTGCCTGAAACAAGGATTCCATGTCATCGCCATGCTCAAGACGAACCGGATTCTCTATCCGAAAGGTATCGCCATCCAAGCGAAGAAGTTCGCCCGCTATATCGAGCCCAACGACACCCGCCTCGTCACGGTGGGGAAGGAGCGTTACCGCGTGTATCGCTACGAGGGAGCGATCCATGGCCTCGATGACGCGGTGGTGCTGCTGGCTTGGAAGGCGGATGAACCGATGACGCCAGATCATCTCCATGTCGTCTTGAGCACCGACCGGGAGCTAGGCGATGAAGAGATCTTGCGTTATTATGCCCAGCGCTGGACGATCGAATGCTTTTTCCGGCAGGCCAAAGACCAGCTGAAGCTCGATGGGTACCGTGTTCGTCACATTCGGGCGGTGAAACGGTATTGGGCCGTGGTGCTGTTCGCCTGCGTATACAGCATCGCCGAATCTCAGCAAGACCTCTCTTCCGGCCTGGAGCTTCTTCGGTCTCGGAAAGGGCACAGCGTCGTCGAGTTCATCTACGATGCCGCGAAGCAAGATATTCCCATTGATGTGATCAAAAAACAGCTCCATGTCGCCTAAGGGGTCCCCTGTTTGTCTCTTAGGGCATGGAAATTATTGTAATGAAAAATGCTCATCTACAGTAATAGAATATGAAATCACATTCGCCGCAACTAAAATAAGGGTTAGATAATAAGGAGAATCGTCCTCCAAATAAATAATGCTATTTAATCCTACAGGTATGATCCCTTTTGAATTAATCCCAGGCAACATGAGAAGCATTAGTATACTGGTCAGAACAACTCCATATATTGATTCTTTATTGATCCAAGAAAATATAAAGACAAGACTTATATAAAAAATGACTTGTAAAAAACCATTAACAAGGAAGTGATAAATCACTTCATGTAGAGGATTGGGAAGCAGAGTTAGCGAAAAACCGACGTTGGCTCCAAAACAAACAGCTAATGCTAGCGAAAGAATAATCAGTATGAATAAGAAGTAACCGCTTATTGCCATTAACTTTGTCATCCAGCTCCAAAACCATTTCCTTAAGCTCTTGAAACGAATAATTTTATAATATCCTAACTGCTCAATCTCATTGCTTAGAAAAAGCAGTTGAATTAAATAAACCAATCCGAAAAATACCACTGAGTAAAAGAAAAACGGAATATAGGCAAAACGATCAGCACTAACCCCAATAAAAGACATCGCGAAGACATCCCAAATTGTCACAGCAGAGGATTGAGCTAATGATCGAGCTGTTGCTCCGATCCCCATGACACAAATAGAAAAATAAGCAACAATGGGCATAGATGATTTGATAGAATGAATGTATATTTTTTTATTTAAGTCCAAAAATTTCAAAAACCATATACAAACAACCAAAAAAATGATCACGATACTAAAAATGGGGAGCGGAGAATGAAAAGCACGTACCCCATTAGTGATTGATAAAAAGCAAACAGGTGACAAGAAAGCAAATTTAGTCGGCAATAGCTTAAACCCTATACCGCTGTACAGGAAAAAGAAAACACTAAGAAAAAGGTAACTATTCACCCCAGTGCTAGTGTATAAAAAAGCCCAGCACAAATAGGGCATTTCGGTCATAGAAAATGCCCTAGGTAGCGGAAAGAACTCGATCGATCGTTTCGCCTGCCAACAGAAGACATAACGAATCCCACACGTTTTTTTCGTGTTTCGTCAGTGTGGAAACGATGCTTCTTGCGATGCAAAACGACTGCGCGAATGTTTCTTCGCGAAACGTACCCGAAATGTTCTCTTTGACTTTGACCATGCGAAGATCGCGTTCGGCTTGGTTGTTATCAAAGGGAACATGTACTTCACGTAAGAAACGCAGCGCTTCTTCCTTTCGTTTTTGAAGGCGTCGAACAAAAGCGAGTGCTTTTTTCGGAAGAGGCGTCATCGTTTCTAATCGGTGTTGTGCTCTTTCTAGGATGCGATCATACACTCGTTCCCACCGTCTCGCTTCTTCTTCGGAAAGTGCACCGTGATGGGCTTCGACGGCTTGCTTGGCGGCTAACAGAAACGTGGTCATGCGCATCGCCCACGTATGCCCCTGTTCGATGAATCCTTTTAACTCACGCAAATGGTGGGCATGACAAAGGGCATGGGTGGCATGTGTGTATTTCGGATACGTACCGAACGCATCGTGCATCATCGTCCCTTCATATCGGGGAAGAATCCCGATATCATCGGTCGCTTTTTTTCCACGAGAAGCGTGAGGAGCCAAGTATGTATATCTCGATGTACACGCGACATGCACCCATGCGAGTTTCCCATTGATGCGCAAACTCGTTTCATCGACATGCAGGATGTTGGATTCAAGTAAGGCGTCTTCGATGATGTCCATATTGGATTCCAACGATTCGCGTCCTCGTTTCACCATATTGGCAAGAGTTCCCGTACTAATCGAGTGTTGATATAACGCTTCGATTGTATCACTTAAACGCTTGTACGGGATCAATTGGATATGATGTAAATAAACAACGAGCGCCGTGAGCCGTGGACCGTATTGCACATGATTCGTGACATGGGATGGGAATTCGGCTTGTTGCACGCATCGACAATGTGGACACGATTTCACTTCACGTTCATGTTGTGTCACCTCGATCGCCACAGGAGGGACATCAAACACTTGACGGATATCGACTTTGAACGGTTTGACTTCACGCAAAGAAGCTCCACATCCTTGACACGTATGCACACGGTGGACGACACGATGATGTGGATGTTCCACTTGACGGAGCGTCTTCCCCTCATGTCCCTCTTGCCCACCAAGCTTTTTGCCAGACGGCTCGCGGGAGGAACGCTTTTTCTCAAAACGGTCAGAAGATGGGGGCAAATGGCTATTGGAGCTGTTTTTTTTCGTGCGTGCTTCCAGCTCTTGAACACGGTACTTCAGTTGTTCATTTTCTTTGCGTAGCTGTTTGTTTTCTTTCAACAGTTGCTCAATGACTTGTTGTTGGTGAGTAATGAGCTGCTTTTGTTGTTGGGCTTTGCTGATTAAGCTTTCAACTGTAAATACAGCTTGTTGTACCGTCAACATGCGATTCACCTCCTTGTCTATCAATATTCACATCATGGACAGGAAAAGCAAAAAATATTCAGCTCACTTTATGATGTGGCTGAATAGTTACAGAAAAAGAATCAAATTCTTTTTTTTCGTTAATACGTATATGATCGCAAAAGCGATATGTAACAGTGAAAAGGTAAAGAGCAACAAAAGCAATTGTGCTATGAAGGCAAATATAGGTTTGTGAAAGAAATACACAAGTTTGTCAAGTGTATTAGTAGAAGATGCTATCTTACTAACCTCACTCCATTCCCACGAATGGGGAAATCCAATTGCCATAAATAAAGACATAAACCCCCATAGAAACAGCAATGGAAAAGCCATTCGCCAGAAATTTTTGAAGGAATAATAGATCCATTTCTTGAACGACCCTAAACGAATTAAAATTTGATAATCAAAGTCGATTACAATCGACTTTATGAAAAACAATAATGCAATGGGAACAACGAAATAAAGAATGAGATAGGGATCAGTTAACAAGCGCAAAGACACATCCCAGTTGTTGAAGTGTAATCGCTGTTGATGTGCCGTTTGAATGATCTCGCTTTTAAGCATTGCGCCATAAAAATAAAAGACAGCACCTACACCTATCCATTTTATACTAATCATATTCTCCATATTCTCGCGTTTCATAACTTAGATCATCCATTCATTCTCATTTCGTATCGAAAATACCAAAACTATAGTTAAAATAATGAGTAACAACGAAAACGGAACGAACACGGTCCATAAAGGTTGCTGTTCAATATTGAAAGGAAAAATTGTACTAAGCGGCGAGAAAACAGCGAAATTCAATAAACCGGTCACAAAGTTAAAAAGCTGATAGAACAGAAACGGGATGGATAAAGCGACGAATGGATTGCTGACATTTAACAATAACAGAAAAGCAATGGTAGAATAAACGACGCCATTTAGGGCAACCCATAAAGAATAAACAAGCCCGTACGTGAACTCTCCGTACGATAAAAACTGTGAGAAAGTTACAGCAGGTATTCGCATATGTTCGTTAGAAGAGCTATAATGAATGATTCCTAATTTCTGTTCAAAATACACGATAAAAACGAACGGAAGAAAAATGAGCAAAAATATGACAAGCCCTGTTAGCAGAGCATTGATCAACCCTTTGCTAATTATGTAAGTATGCAATGGAACTCTAGTACGGGTATACGTAATAAACTTGTTTCTTTGTTCCTGTAAAAAAGAAGGTAAATAAATGATGATAGCGATAACAGGAAAGAGCAACGGAATAATACCTGACACTGTTTCATGAAATACTTCGATAGGTTTATAAAACTGGTACCCGTCTTTCACCATATAAAACCTAGCTGTTGGCAGCAAAACAATCAGACCTAGCCAAAACAATATATTTTTTTTTGTAAGTGCCCTTTTTAATTCGACCATCAATTGATGATGTAACATGTTTTTCACTCCCTAGTCCCTGCTTGTACTACTCCACCGAACACCAATAAACCGACCGATAAACTGGATAAAGCTAATTTCTTTTTCAAATTCAACTACCTCCTATAATACTTCTATAATTATACATACTATTTTTTTTTATTTTCAAGAGAATTCTTACATAAAAATGAGAAGGATATTTGGTATCCATTGTCGAAGGAAGTTTTGGCATCCAAGGAGTTGCGGCATCATGAGCGTTCAAATCCGTTGCTAATAGAATTTTGTTCACGGATGCAAGCTTTTGTAGGGTTATCGATCTATCTGGAGTCCCGTCAATCCGCAATGCTAAACTTGAGCCAGCGACGTTGGACGGCTGCTCACTGGAGAGTATGGTTATCTCAATGATGACCGTAAATAACAGGAACAGCAAAATTCCTTCCCTAATCTGCATTTCATAAAAAACAGCAAGATATGAATGATCAACTTTTGACAATAGCAGGCTCCGGAAAGGGGAGTGTGATGAAACAAACGATTGCTGGAGTGGTGCTGGCCGGCGGCCAGTCGCGCCGGTTCGGGCGGCCAAAGGCGTTCGCGTTGCATCAAGGCGCGCCGTTTTTCGCTTGGTCTGTCGCCGCGCTGGCTCCGATCGCCGATGAGTTGTATCTCATTAGCCATCCGGCGCTTGTCGGCGAGTTTCGTCGGCGAACGGACATCCCGGTGCTGCTCGATGTGGAGCGTTACCGCGGTTTTGGGCCGCTTGCCGGCATTTACACCGCCATGGAACAGAGCCGATCCGATTGGGTGTTCATTCTGCCGTGCGACATGCCGTATATGAATAAGGACGTAACGGAACGGCTCGCCGCCTATGCCGATCCGTCCTTTGACGCCGTCGTCCCGCTCCATGACGGCCGCCCGGAGCCATTGGTTGCCCTATACCACCGGCGGCTTCGCCCGCTGATCGCCAAGCTGCTTGATGCCGGTGAACGACGGATGGGTTCGCTTCTTGACGGCGCCCGCGTCCGCTATGTTGACGCCCAACCGCTTGCCGCCGATGAAACCGTATGGCGCAATGTCAATACCGAGGAAGAGTATCGATAAGATGGGAGGATCCATCTTTTGCTGATCGGAAGAGCGATCCTTGACCACCCGGCTCTTCACCACCCAATGTACTTGATACAGAAAGACGCTCATGATGAAAAATGATTTTGCCTGTCCAATAGCGTTCCATCGTCGTCAATAAAAGGTCAATGCTGAAACGGCAACAGTGCGAAAAAAGAGCCGAACGACCTCGGCTCTTTTGCGTTATTGGACTGGAGATTGGTTTTGATCCATTTCCTTCGCCAACTCTGCCACTTCGGCGACAGTCAGCCCCGTTCGTTTCGCGACTTCGTGAATCGGCAGGACGTCAAGCAAGTTTTTCGCGATTTCGATGGCTTTCTGTTTTTCCGCTTGTTTGACCGCTTTCTCTTTTTCCTGTTCTAGATCTTCTACGAGTAAACGAAAAACTTTATTCATTTTCATCCACTCTTTTCTTCTAACCTTATCGTATTTCATAAAGATTGGCAAAGTTTAGGAAAATATTGCTTTTGCCTTTTTTTATATCATTTAGATGAATGAAACTCTCTTCCCTTGGATTGTTGTTAATTAACAAGAAAGACCGCTCTTTGCTAGATGAAATGATTTCTTTTGGAATAGGGATGATAAAATCCTGATCTTTTGGTTGTTCAAACGTATAAGAACGAGATTGTTTTCCTGTTACTCCATATATATTTCCTTCCATATCAAAAAACATGATCTCCTCTACCATGTTGTGGGGACTTTGATCAATTCGAACATACCGTGCTTTATTAGCCTCTTCTACCTCTAAAGGAGTGAAACGATCATTTAACAAAACAACAGATGGCAGACCAAACTTGTTGCTTTTACTGGGTTCCTTCTTAAATATCTTTTGAACATGATCCAATTTTATATGTGATGATATTTCAGAGAAATCATTTTTATTTCTTTTACTCACTAATACCTTCGTTACAGGTATGTTTTCCGTAAAAAATCGTTTTTGATCTTTATCAATTAAAATAGGCAAATACTCACTAAAATCATAATTATTTGATACTTGAACACGAATCGGAATTTTTAAGGATCCGTTTCCTTTCATATGAATATCATAATACGTATATTTTTTGTTGTTAATCAAAAATTCGGTAAATTTTTGATTATGGAAAATAAACAGTCGAAAGTGACGATCTCTATCTTTTAGACTATCAATGATAAAGTTGAACGTGAATTGTTTCATTCCAGATTGTAAAGAAATAATATCAACCGATTCATTATCAATCATCCACTTTTTTTTCAGTTTCGAATCAACTGTAAATGAAGTTGCGGTATCAGGAATAAATCCAAGCTGTTCCTGCGCATTATTGGGTATAATAAAATGCTCATTTTCATGGAAAGAGATAGTATCACTTGTATGCAAGGGTTGTCTCTTTTCTTTTTTTAAAAAATTATTGCATCCTGAAAACAGTAATACAGAAAGCATGATGAGTGCTATAATGAAATAGCTTTTTTTTCGGTTCATTTTGTCATTTTCCACCTTCCGTTTTTCACCTTGATGAAAAAGCTCAAAATGTCAAAGCATTTTGAGCTTTTGGTTTTTTTATTAAAATCTTATACTATCTCCTGTATCAGCCATATAAATATTAGTAGAAGTTGATAATGTGTGATGGGAAGTAGCTCGATATTCCCATCCAGAAGGAATACTTACTGGATAATGAGAAACTGTTGCTGTATCAGTAGTTTTTCCTAACCCAGTATCTTGCTTAGTACCTAGAGAGTTTCCATTAAGCATTAACGTCGTAGTCACTCCATGAGATGAAAGAGTAACTTTACTCGTCGTTTTTCCAACAGCCTTTACTTCACTAACAGGATACGCATTTGGAGAAATTCCTTTAATCGACGAGGATGCCGAAGATTCTGAAACATAAATATACGTGGAGCCTGTCCCTACTGTGGATATAGAGATTGATCCTTGAGCCGTCACTTTTCCGGTTTCTACTACTGCTTTCAAGTTTGCTTCATTGCTATAATGGATGGCATTTTCCTACAATTTTGAAACACTGTCTTTATTCTCTTCTGCAAAAACTCCTCCTGAAGAAAAAGAAATCAAAGAAGCGGACAAGGCTGTGGCAAGTCCGAATTTAAAAAATTTCATTTTCTTCATTTCCTATCCCCCATTTCTCATTTTTTGCAATTTTATTATAAATTATTAAAAATAAACTTTCAACACCAGTGTATGTGCTCATGGATTCCTAGTATCCGTCCTAAGCGCTTATCGAAGCCTGTCTGAACCGCCGTTGGCTGTAGATGTGATGGATATCACATAACGCGTCCAGCCATTGCGGTACAATGGAGGCCAAGGAGGGAATGGGATGCGCGATTTCAATGAAAATCCGTTTATTGTGATTTGGGAATTGACCAGGGCGTGTCAATTAAAATGCCTTCATTGCCGCGCCGAGGCACAATATCACCGCGACCCGCGCGAGTTGACGTTTGAGGAAGGGAAAAAGCTCATTGACGAGATTTACGATATGGATCAGCCGATGCTCGTTTTTACCGGCGGTGATCCGCTCATGCGGCCGGATGTGTACGATTTGGCGAAATATGCGATCGATAAAGGGTTGCGCGTGTCAATGACGCCAAGCGCGACGCCTAACGTGACGAAAGAGGCGATCCGCAAGGCGAAAGAAGTCGGCTTGGCGCGCTGGGCGTTCAGCCTTGACGGACCGAACGCCGAGATTCACGACCATTTCCGCGGCACGAGCGGCTCGTTTGCTTTGACGATCCGTGCGATTCAATACTTGCATGAGCTCGACATTCCCGTGCAAATCAACACCGTCATTTCGCGGTACAACGTTCATGTGCTTGATGAAATGGCGGAATTGGTTGAGAAGCTGAAATGCGTTCTTTGGAGCGTCTTTTTCCTCGTCCCGACCGGAAGAGGAAAAGAATCGGACATGATTTCCCCCGTCGAGCATGAGCGAGTGTTCCGCTGGCTGTATGAGACGAGCAAACGCGTTCCGTTTGACATTAAAACGACGGCCGCCCAGCATTACCGCCGCGTTGTGCTGCAGGCGAAAATGCGCGAAGGAAAAACGGCGAACAACGGCATTCACTACGAAGATGTCTTGAATAAAGGATTAACTGGGCAAGTCGACGGGCTTGGCCGCGCGCCGAGAGGGGTGAATGACGGCAACGGCTTCATCTTTATTTCCCATATTGGCGACGTTTATCCAAGCGGGCTGTTGCCGGTCAAAGCCGGGAACATCCGGGAAACGCCGCTGGCCGACATTTACCGGCATTCGCCGATTTTCCAAGACTTGCGCAATCCGGACAAATACAAAGGAAAATGCGGCGTCTGCGAATTTCGCCACGTGTGCGGCGGCTCGCGTTCACGCGCTTACGCCGTAACGGGCGACTATTTGGAAAGCGAACCGTACTGCATCTATATTCCGAAGGCGCTGCGAAACAAAGGAACAAATTGTTGCTAGGCCAACGATTGATCAACATCACATTTGGATGTTAGGTTGTCTTTCTCTTTTCGAAGGGAGCACCCGCTTTGTTTATGTTTGATTTTGCGCTTGACAAAGAAAGACATTCATTATCCAAGAATGAACGAATTGTCATGGTCACACTTGGGCTGGTTGAGCGCTGACACTCGATTAGCACTACAGGTTAGGTATAAATAATCACTAGACACGTTGTAAAAAATGGTAATAAAACGGTTCATCACCAAAAGATGTACTTGATTTTTACGTTAAAATGTGATAGAGGTCTCTAGACAGACACGCAAAGTAAAACGCTGGATATTTCGATACCCATATCCTCGCCTTTTGATCCATTTTATTTTGTTGTTGATTCCTTCCATTGGACCATTGGAGTAAGAAAAAACGATGCAAGAAAGCACGGCGTCTCTTCGGGTGATGAGTGCCTTGGCAATACGGCGTACGGCGGCACAGTCGCTAAAAAGGTACCGGTCAAACCATTGGGTCAAACGAGTTTCGGCTTGCTTTCTTGTTTGGCTTTTGGATACGTAACGGAAATGTTGAAGGGCTTGATAGACATCACGTAAATAAGCACTTTCTTGGCACCATTGTCGAACTTCCTGTCTCTCTTCTTCTGTTCATTTTTCTGGACGTTGGCTTAACAATCGGCACACGCGGCGAACGCTTCCGTGTTTGGTTCCGCCTTTGGCAAGGGATTTGCGACAACGTTCCAGTGCATCGGTGAATAACTGAATCACATGGAAGTGGTCAAGAACATGGATGGCTTTTGGACATACCTTTTCCATGGCTTTTCTCATGGCAGGAGCCAAGTCGCTGACCACATACTTCACTTTGGAGGCGACGGGTTGAAGCGCCTCCACAATGGCTTCTTTATTTTTTCCAGAAGCAATGGAAAGGACATTCCGAGTCTGTGTGTCCATCACCGCTACTCCGTCATCATGTCCCTTTCGGAAAGCGAATTCATCCACACATACGACGGTAGGATTCGATGTTGGTAAAAGAGCCGGGGTATATTGATAAAACCAGCGTTCTACGGTCGTGTAGGCGAGTGGTAACAAGCGAGCGACTTCTTGAATCGTTTTTCCGATGCATAACTGGGCGACCCAATGTTGAAACGATTCCGTCGCGATACTGTGAGACGGAAGTCCCGGATCAGAAACGGTGAACGTCAGAAAACAGGCTTGGCAACGCCGTCTTTCGATGGGAAGTTCAATCCAAAATAAACCGACCGTATTGGTATAGCCATGAATCCATTGTTTCCGTTTCGATGACATGTTGATGGTTCGTCCGAAGCAAGTCGGGCAGATCGGACAATGAGGAGGGAGGGAACGTTCAAAAATCCATCGTTCTTCCTCTTTTCGTTCTCCTTGAATAAGAAAGCTTGGTAAAGTGATCAAATCTTTGATAAACGGAGATGGCATGCGAAATTTCCTCCATGGTTGATGGTTTGGTTACCTTTACCATACAGGAAATTTCGCATTTTTTGTACCCTTGATCAGAAAACAACTTGATTGTCAAGTACATTTTGTGGTGAAGAGCCAATAAAATCATAATTTACACTATATTAGCTTATGTTACCATTTATACAAAGCATAAGCGGAGAGTGAAGAAAGAATGTCTTACATGTCAAGCGTGTTGGATCATGATTATGAAAGGGTGCAGTGCGGGCAATGATTCATGTAAAGCCAGATGAGCTAGAAACAGTCGCTGGACATATTCCCGATGCGGAAGATGCGTGTCAGCGGGCGCGGATGACGTTATCGTGGGAGCTCTCTTCCCTTGCGATGAATCTCCCCGGCGTCAGCACGTCCGCAATCGAAGAGCTGAGGGATGAACTCGTTCATTGGCTGAGGCGTTATGAAGAAAAGCTTAATGAAGCCGAAGAGCTGTTGTATCGCACCGCCGCAGCGATGCGTCAAGCCGACCAAACGCTGGCCGACAACATGAAGGAATTCGGATTAGAACTGATTGGTTGGTACGACTTGCAACGCGTGTTCGGGGAGTACGACCCAGTCACTGGAGAGCGCCTATCGTTTGGTGATCGGCTGTTGGCAGGAGGAATGTTGATTGCGTCGATTGCTCCTCCCGCAAAAGGAGTCGGCATGGCAGGAAAAGCGGCGACCAAGGGAGCGAAAGCGATCGACACCGCCTCTACCCTGTCGAAAGTGAAGCATGTCGTGCGTTATGATAAAGTGAAAGTGTTCTTCCAAAGGATCTACCATCAAGTCATCAAAGCGCCATTGGTGGAAACCGCTCGCCTGTTCAAGACGCAATGGGACCAATTAGTGCAGAGCATCGCTTCCATTTCAATGCAGCCGGTATATGCCGGAGTGGGTTCAGCGCCTCGGATGTTGATGAATGAGGCGAAAGATGTATCTCGCCATATGATTCAGAAAGTCGATAATGTGATTGAGAAGGGGACGACTAATGTTAAACCTAAAGATTTTAGTCCTCTAGCTCCTGGAGGAGGATTAGCTGCACATGAGGCTCGGGGCGGGCATCTAATTGCCAGACATGTTGGGAAGACAGATGAAGAGTTATTACAACGCTTAAAAGATAATCCTAAAATAAAAGGGGCATCGACTTTCAAAGATCGAGCTACGGCTGAAAGAGTAGCCAGCGAAGTTTTAAACGATCCAAATAACCAGAAAATGATCCAAGAATGGTTAAGCAATCCAAAAGCGAAATCGACTTTGGTTCTGCCTTATCAAGGTACAGAAATTATTGGCCGCGGGGTACAAAGAGGTTCGACGACAGTTGAAAATATGACAAATGCTAAGATAGTATTAAAGAAAGATGGGGCAGGGAATTTTATTTTAACTGGTTATCCAACTCAATAACGGAATGGAGGGTAAGATGCTTGCTGATCAAAAATAATCCGGGAGATCCAGTTTTTCAGTTTCTAGCTGGAACGTTTCATCAAGACATTGATTCGCCTGAGGAAGCATTACAAGAATTGTTAACAGAAGAAAGTAAGGAATATCTTGAGTCTGCGATTGCATTTTTAACGGAATTCATTAATAGCGAGTATTCAGATGATGAAAAGAATGAATACATACAACACTGTGCAGACGGGGTATATTTTCCTGCCCTTGGAGTGACTCCAATCCAATGGCTAAAAAGTGTAGTAGAACAATTAAGGGAAGCTGTAAAAACAAAATAGAATAGTAGATGGTCAATGACCTTGAATGAGTCAAAACTCTTTCAAGGTTTCTTTATTATAGTCAGAATGTTCGATTTTTACCGATCACATTTTCTTAACGTTATCTGCCTAGCGTTGTCGAATCTCTTTAAGATGTTTAGAGATAGCCATTTGGCTGATTGGAGGAGTGGTGCTTGATCAAACGTATTCTTTTTTCGACTCTCCCCTAAAACCGCGGTTACTGAAGCAATCCAAGCATAAACGCTTTTCCTACCGCTCCGGACCGTGATTTGACGTTCAGCTTTCGCAAAATGGATGATACGTGGTGTTCGACAGTTCGTTTACTAATGTTCAACTGTTCAACGATTTCACTGATATGCAGAATAACCGAGAGGTTGGCTCTTCATGTCGCATGTATATATAAGAGGGGATCCGATCATAAGCTCGATCGGTTTCGAGTGTGTAACGGGTTCGTACTGTCTGAAATTAGCAAATACCAAAATCCCCCTTGTTCTCATATGTACTAAGTGATATAATACAGTTGCAGAACACGTGCATGATCATGTTTCTCCTCGTATAGAAGTATATGGGAAGGGGTGTCGAACATGTTAGGCCATCAAGTGAAAGTTGAATTTTTGAAAGCCTTTACTTGGCGACAATGGGTAGTTTGGGCTGCATTGGTGTTAGTTCTGCCTTCCATTCAATTTGCGTTGATAAAGGATGGTTATGTTTATTATAGACAGTTGGATCTTTTCCTGCGTGTAAATTCCAATTTTGTGCCGTTACTTTTTCCCATTATCATGATTCTTGTGTACGCGATTTCTTTTCCAAGTGAACAAAAAAATTATTTTCTTCCCTATGTGCGGATCCGTACCTCTTTGACAACTTACTTTTTTGGCAAACTAATCGCCAATGCGATTTTGTCCTTTTTGATCGCGTTTTTCATTGTATTTCTTCCATTTGTTTTTTGTATGTATGTTGAACCTCATTTAGGGATCGTTCGTTTGTATCCAACCGATGGCAATCCAATTCCTCATACCACATTCGAGCAATTACTGGTCTTAGGGACGTTGCCATATGGGATCCTTTATTCATTATGGGTTGGTCTAAATGGGATGATGTATGCGACAATGGGGTTGTTGCTCGACATGATTTTAGAAAAGGCGTTTGTAGCGCTTTCCATTCCATTCATCTATTATTTGCTGGGAAACTTTATTGCTCAAGTTCTTGGATATGACCAATTTTCTCCGACTTATGCTATTTTTCCTTTTAGCATATCACAGCAACCTTTATGGACGGCATTCGTGCCTTTCGGGGTTTTATGCCTTATTGTTGTTATATTGATCGTTTATCTAAAAGAAAGGTTGCATCAGTATCATGATTAGAATGATAAACAATAAATGGAGCAATTTTTTTAATGAATTACTAAAAGTCAAGTGGATTCTCTTTGGAGTGATGATTTACATATATGGTGTAAGAGCCAAAGAGCAGATGTATATTCATTCCCTTCAAAGCAAACTGCAGTTGAATAAATGGGATCTGGTGCATAGTTCTTTTGGCAATATTTATCTAATCATTTACTTTGTTTTGCCTTTTTTTCTCTATCATTCTTTAGTAATTATTACATCTAACTTTGATTATACGATCTTCATACGATTTGGTTCTTACAGAAGTTGGGTATATGCAACATTAGCTCAATTTATACAAATTGTCGGCGTATCCATCATCGTCTGGGGAGCAGTGAGCGGAGTTTTGTCAATTGGTGCTCCTCATTTTGCTGGCTGGAGCCCGTTTAGTAAGATGGACGCGTTTTTGAGCGAAACGCAAATATTACAAAAATTGATAACTAGTCCTTTTTTGGCATTGTTGCTGCATTTAGCGTTGCTTGTTTTGAGTGTGAGTTGTTTTCACCTTCTGTTGGCTATTCTTTATGTGAAATGGCAGTACAAAAGGATAGTCGTATTCGCTGCCGTTCTTATATGGGTCTATGCTGGTGTGTCATTTAAACTTCTTCCTCCCCATTCCTTACTCAATTTATGCAATTACTTGATTTTGCATTCGGGAGTTATGCAATTCGGAACTATATGGATATCGATTGTAGTGGTCACAGTGGGGATGATCCTACTTATCTTGGTTATTAACCTATTAGATTTGAATTTAAAATTATACAATTGGAATGACTATGCGGCTATCCTTTTGATTGTCATGTCATTATGGGCGGGTATGAGAGGAAAAGAAGGAACAACGATTTGGGATCAGTTTCTTTTCATGTTTATAGGCGGTTCAAATCAGGCGTTTTATTTTAAGCCATTTTTATGCTATTTGATTCTCTATTTTGGACTGGTTTATTGGGTTCAACTGTATTTGCAGAAGGAATTGTCAGAAATGGGATATTACAAGCTTTTGCGTTATCAGTCTACCAGTCGATGGTTTTGGGGTTGGTATTGCAAGATAATGTTATATATTGGGGTATATTTGTTCGCCTTAGCTTTACTAGCCTTATTCATTTCTTTTTTGAATGGGTTCTCTTTTGATTTCTATGTCTCTATTGAGCGTTCGGTCACCGTGCTTAAAATCGTTTATCATTTTTTTGTCAATGGTTATCTTCAACTATCATTTTATGTGCTCTTTGTGTTTATTATTGCTTGGTTAAGCAAAGAAACGTTTTATAGTTTCGTTGGGATCGCTTTACTTTCATTTTTTATGTTACCGCATCTTAACAATTGGGGGATCGTTCCATCTGGATTAAATAGCATGTCGTATTTACTTACCGATAGCTCGGTGTATCGCATCAGTGCGATTTTAGCGTTATGGAATGTTTTAATGATTGTTTTCTTGCTGTATGTTTTTCGCAAGCAAGATCTTCATTTCTAAAAAGGAGTGAGAATGTTGGCGCATATTCAACTCAATCAAGTGAGTAAATCATTTAAAGGGGAAACGATTTTAGAAAATGTGAATTTTTCGGTGGAAAGAGGGAAAATTTATGGAATTATTGGCCCTAATGGTTCGGGAAAGTCCGTATTCTTTAAACTTATATGTGGGTTTCTACTCCCTGATCAAGGTAGCGTGATTGTGGACGGGGAAGTGTTGGGCACGAATAAGCGCTTTCCCAGTAATTTTGGAATTATCATTGATCGGCCAGGATATATAGCGGGGAAGACAGGATTTGAAAATTTAAAAGCGTTAGCCCTCATTCGAAACCAAATCGATGATGACAAAATCAAGCAAACGATGAGAATGGTTGGATTAAATCCAGAATCACCACAAAAGGTAAAACATTATTCACTTGGAATGAAACAAAAGCTGGCCATTGCTCAAGCCATTATGGAAGATCAACAAACATTAATTTTAGATGAACCATTCAATGCTTTAGATGCTGATAGCGTCGAAACGATCCGCAATTCGCTTCGAAAGTTTAGGGAAGAGGGAAGGACGATTTTGCTCACTAGTCACAATCAAGAAGATATTGATGTTCTTTGTGACTAAGTATATAGAATCAACCGTTTTACACTTGAAAAAGTGAAATAATCTTGTTTGATGATAGTGATTTTATCACAAATGTGTGGGATTTCACTAACGCGTCCAGCCATGTGGAGGCCGACGAGGGGATGGAATGTGCCATTTCCACCAAAATCTATTTCTTGTGAGATACACGCGGTAACGCTCGTTCCCCCACCGTGACGAGGCGGGTGTCGTTGGGCTCGATATAACGGGCAAACTCCTTCGCTTGGACGGCGATGCCTTTCGGATAGAGAATCCGGTTCGTCTTGAGCATGGCGATGACATGGAATCCTTGTTTCAGGCAGGCTTCGATGAGCGCTTGGGACGGATACCACGCACATCGGCCGAGTCCACTTTTCTTTGAGCGAAGAAGCCTCTCGATCGCCAAGTCGATTTTGCTTCTTCCCGCCACCTTATCATAGAGACGGGTATACACCATCCGCCAAACGAGCGAATGCCCCCAGACGGATGGATGATCGTTGTGCGAGTAGTGCCAATCACACCCTTGAATGGCGCAGGTAGCCCGTGACGCAGGCTTCGTTTTTTGGCAAATGGGATCATCCATGGAAACAAAAAGGGGTTGATTCTCCCGTTTGGCCAGGCGTTCGATCTGGCGAAGGATCCATTCTTGCAGCTTCTCAAGCAGGTTTTCCTCGTTCCAAGGGCGTTTCGTGAAAAAATGGCTGAGCGTGGTTCGATGATTCGGGTGAAAACTCCAGTACTGGACATCCGTCAATGTCCCTGAACATCCCTTGGTTGTCAAGGCATCGACAAGGTAAACGAGAGGCTTGATGACCGGTTTCGAGAAATCAAGTGCCAATCCCAGCGTCATGAAAAATTGGTGGATTCCTTGATGATGTGCTCATCGATTCCTAAGACATGAACCTCCTTGTAGATAGTTGGTGGCACATCGATTCTAACCAAGGAATCGGGTTCATGTCTCCTTTTTTGTTTAGTTGTCAATTTGTGTTAGCAAATTTGCTCATCTACAGTCAATTGCAAAAAGATGGGGAAAACGGCTGAAGGCGGGGGCGCTTGATGAGAAGAAGCGGACAAGAGGGGCAAGCAGCGCCTTTTCGGCCATTGTCAAAAAAGAACTGGCCGATTATTTGACGAGTTGGCGCATGATCATTTTGATCGCTCTCATCTTGCTCACTTGCTTCGGGTCGCTGTATACGGCGATGACGACGATTCGGGACGCGCTCGATTCGTCGGAAGAGGCCAAGGAAATCGCAAAAGGCGCCTACTTGTTTTTAAAATTATTCACTGTCTCGGACGGAACGCTGCCATCGTTTGTGACGTTTGTCGGTTTTCTCGGAGCGCTGCTCGGCATCGCGCTTGGATTTGATGCCATCAATTCGGAGCGGAATCGCGGGACGTTGAGCCGGCTCATGGCGCAGCCGATCCCACGCGATTACGTCATCAACGGCAAGTTTGTCGCGGCGTTGTTGTTGAATGCGGTGTTGTTTCTTTCCCTCGGCCTGCTTGTGACGGCATTAGGCATTTTGGTCTTGGGGATTCCGCCTACTTTCGAAGAGTTTGCCCGCATGGTCTGCTTTTTGTTGTTATGCCTTGTGTATATCGCCTTTTGGCTGAATGTTGGCATTTTGTTTTCCGTCGTCTTCCGCCAAGCGGCGACATCCGCGTTGTCAGCGCTGGCCGTTTGGCTGTTTTTCAACCTTTTTTACGCGATGATCGTGGAAGTAGTTGCGAAGTCGTTTTTGCAGTCTGATGCGATTACGTCCGTTGAGCAGGCGGTCGGCCGTCAAGAGTTGGTGCTTGGTCTCATGAGATTGTCGCCGAGCTACTTGTTCAACGAATCCACGACCGCTTTGCTTTCGCTGGACGTTCGGACGCTAGGGATCGTCACCGTGGAACAAACGGCCGGCGCTGTTGCCGCCCCGCTGCCGTTCTCGCAAAGTGTCTTGCTCATTTGGCCGCAAGCGACCGCCTTGATTGCCGCCGCTCTCGTCTGCTTTGCGATCGCTTATTGGTTGTTTATGAGGCAAGAGATACGGGCGAGCGGGTGAGGGAACAGGCTGTTTGGAAAGACGTGTGTGCGCCCCAACAGCGTTTCTGCTCGTTCGTATGGGAAAACCGTTTTGCCCGATCATGTCCGTTCCTTTTAGGGGACGGACTTTTTTGTTGGTGACAAAACCGTGGCAACGACGGTGACAAAATGGTGACAACAGACAAGCATGTGATCAACCTCACAAATTCGTTTCCTTCACCTGTGTATGATGGAAGTACAAATAAAACCAAATATTTTCGAAGAAGATGAGGGAGGGGCTTTTCATGAATAAACAAAAGGCGCTGCTGCCGATTACGACGTTCGCCATGATGTTTTCATTCGCCGTGTGGGCCGTGTTTTCGCCGCTTGCGAGTACGTTTCAACAAATGTACGGGCTGACATCGACGCAAAAAAGCATTTTGGTCGCCATTCCCGTTTTGCTCGGTTCGGTGATGCGGTTGCCGCTTGGCATTTGGACGGACCGGATCGGCGGGCGCAGGCTGTTTTCGCTGCTGCTCCTGTTTTTAATCGTTCCGCTCATCGGCGCAGGGTTTGCGGATTCGTATGCGATGCTTCTGTTTTGGGCGTTTTTCATCGGGATGGCCGGGACGTCGTTCGCGATCTCGTTAACGTTCGTGTCGCGCTTGACTCCGCCGGAAAAGCAAGGAACAGCGCTCGGGATTAACGCGATGGGCAACTTCGGCACAGCGGTCGCCAGTTTTTCGGTTCCATCGATCGCTGCCGCTTTCGGCGTTTCGTGGGCGTTTTGGGGAATGATCATCCCCGTTGTCGTCATGCTCGTTCTCGTTTGGTTTTTCACACCGGATATGCCGAAACCGAAACAACAAAAAACGGTGCGTGAATCGCTGTCGGTATTGAAATATAAACATACGTGGACGTTGTCGCTCTTTTACTTCGTTACGTTCGGGGCGTTTGTCGCTTTCGGCATTTACTTGCCGTCGCTGCTCGTTGACTTGTATGGGTTGACGCCGGTGGATGCTGGGATGCGCGCGGCTGGGTTTACTGTACTCGCTACGCTTGCGCGGCCAGTCGGCGGCTATCTTGGCGATAAAATCGGTGCTGAACGGGTGTTGACGTTCGTCTACGCTGGAATGACAATCGGCGCGTTGGTGATCGCGTTTGGAATGGAAAATATTTGGGTGATGACAGCGGCTTGTTTGTTTGTGGCCGTGATGTCTGGGCTGGGCAACGGTGCGGTGTTCAAACTCGTGCCGCAGCTGTTCCCAGCCGAAACGGGCGCCGTCACCGGCCTTGTCGGCGCCTGGGGCGGACTGGGCGGCTTTTTTCCGCCGATTTTAATGGGCATCATCAAAGATGTGACTGGTTCTTACGTGCTCGGGTTTATGCTTCTCAGCCTGTTTACCTTGATCTGCTTCTTATTGAATCGAATCGTCTTCGGCAAAAAAGCCGGCGAATCGGCGAAACGGTACGCATCGTAACCATCGAAAGAGGTCAAAAGTATCCGCTTTTGGCCTCTTTTTATTGTTCACTAGGCATGATGGACTGAAGGGGGGACTGATGACGATTCGGAAAACGAAATGCCCGTTTTCCGTTAGCCAACGTGGGCACGCTCTTTATCGTTTTTACAGTAGCGATAAACATATTGTTCAACGTTTCACAAACCCTTCAAATATGCGTGTTCCTTGGTGATACAAATCACTAGAGGGGAAGCCGAAATGGCGTACGCTGAAGGTGTAAACCGATTCCGTTAGAAGAGGAGGAAAGAACGATGAACCGAAATGGATCCGCGTTGTTATCGATCGTGTTGGCGGCCTCGCTTTTAGCGGCGTGCAATAACGGGGGAGAGCAGGTGAAGGTGGAAAGCAAAAGTGAAACGGCCGCCACACAACAGCAGGCGACGAACGTTTTAGCGGCGCACAAAGGAGTGAATCAAGCGCCGGTGCCGTTGAAAATGGAGCGGATCGGACCGCATGACGTCCACATCGAAATGACGGCGCAAATTACCGATATTGAAATTGACAAAGGAAAAATCTACAAAGCGTGGACGTTTAACGGCCAGGCGCCCGGGCCGCTCGTCGTTGTCAATGAAGGGGATACGATCCATTTTACGCTGAAAAATATGGACCCAGTCATCCCGCACAGCATGGACTTTCACGCTGTCCACGCTGCACCGTCAAAAGACTTTATTGACGTGATGCCGAACAAATCGGGAACGTTCACTTACCCCGCAAACAACCCGGGCGTGTTTATGTATCATTGCGGCACGAAGCCAGTCTTGCAACATATCGCCAACGGCATGCACGGCGTGATCATCGTCAAGCCGAAAAACGGTTATCCGACCGATAAGGAAGTGGATCGCGAATATGTGCTCATCCAAAATGAATGGTATAAATACAACGACATGAACGACTTCCAAAACGGCGTGCCAAGCTATGTCGTTTTCTCAGCGAAGGCGCTTAAACCTGGCGATCCGAATACGAACGGGGACACATTTACCCTTAAAGAAAAGCCGTTATTGGCGAAAGTCGGCGAGAAAATCCGCTTGTTTGAGGGGTAGTTACATATTGGTAAGGAGCCCCCACTTCAAGCGTTAGCGAAGCGGGGGAGTTGGCTCTAAAATGAAAGCGCCGTGCTCATTCAATGCAACAAATATCCGGTGGGCAGTCTTCGCATTGGATTTCCGTTTTTAAATAGTTTAAGTCGTGGACGGTAATTTTCCCTCGCCTCATAGAAATGATCCCTTCTTGCTTTAATGCATTGAGCATCCGATTGACGCTTTCGCGTGTCGTGCCGCAAAAGTTGGCTAAGTCTTGGTTTCTTAATGTTAAATCAATGAAAATGCTTCCATCTCCAAGCGAGACCCCATAGCTGTTGCATAGGCGAATGAGCGTCGAATAGAGCGCCCCTTTTTTGCCGTTCATCATCAAGTCGCGAAACTTCGTCTGCGTCCGCCGGGCATGCTTGCTCATCCAGCGCATATATTCAAGGGTAAGGGTCGGATTGATCAGCAGCTGGTCTTCAAGTTCGTTTTTCTTCATCACCGCTGCTTCCCCCGGTTCAATCACTTTGGCGGTCAATAAATAGCGGGCATCATTTGTAAACAGCGTCAGCTCGCCGACGATTTCTCCGCTTCCGCAAATGCGGAAACACATTTCTTTTCCATCGGGGCAAATTTTGCTTACTTGCACCTTGCCGGAAAGAATCAAATACAGCTCATTGGCGGGCATTCCTTCTTGAAACAAAAACGAATGTTTGCGGAGCGGAATCACTTTTTTCGACGATTGCAGCCATGAGCGCAAGAGGGAAAAATCGCGTTTCTCCACTGGTTGGCTTAGCCGTTGCATGATTGACACCTCCATTTGTTCGGCTATTTCTATTGTAAAAAACCTCACAGTGGGGACAGCGTGAAAAAAATCACCGTTTGTCACTTTTTTTGTGCAGGTTGTCACAAATTTTTCTAAGCCGGATTTCCCCGCCCGTATGATACAATCAATGTGAGCAGCATCACAGCGTTTATCTATTTGTTTTCGTATCGTTAGGATGGAGATGGAACAAAGAGAGGCTGACCCATGACAACGTTTTGGTCACCGGTTTGGTTATCGATTAAAGTATCACTTTTCGCCGGCTTGATTGTCGCGGTCTTAGGGACAGCGGCGGCGAGGCGGATGGCGCGCCGCCGGTTTCGCGGCAAGACGGTGGTGGAGACGGTGTTTATGTTGCCGCTCGTGTTGCCGCCGTCGGTCGTCGGTTTTTTGCTCGTCGTCTTGTTTGGCCGCCATAGCCCCATCGGCCGGTGGATCGAAGCGTCGTTTCATACGACCGTACTGTTTACGCCCGGTGCCGCGGTGATGGCTGCCGTGGTCGTGTCATTCCCGCTCATGTATCAGGCGGCCAAAGCCGGGCTTGAAGCGGTCGATCCAACCATTGAAGGGGCGGCGCGCATCGATGGGGCGAATGAGCGCCAAGTCTTTTGGCATATTTCGCTGCCGCTTGCCAGACACGCGTTATTATCCGGAGCGGTGCTGTCGTTTGCCCGCAGCCTCGGGGAGTTTGGCGCAACGCTCATGTTCGCCGGCAATATTCCGGGAAAAACGCAAACGATCCCGACCGCCGTCTACATGGCCATGGAATCGGGGCGGATGGAGTTCGCGTGGGCATGGGTGGCGGTCACGATCGGATTGTCATTCAGTTTATTGGCTTTTGCGACGAAACTCGGTCGTTTACGGGAGTGAACGACCCCCACTTAATTTTCTAGCGAAAATTTGAAGTGGAGGCTTCCAAAGAAGTTTGACTGCTTCAAGCAATCCTTATTCTTTGAGGCGTGTCCACTTTAGAGCATAAGACACTCAGGTCTACAGCTTTACTTTTCTTTAAGATGTTTAATGCGCCGCTTCGCTTCATTGAAGTGGGAGTCTTCTCGCCTAATTAAGATAAACAAAGCCGCCTGTCAATATCGTGCGGCGAACGAAACAGAAAGGAGGGAGTGCGATGGGCGAGCGCAACCGAACGAACGTCATGGACCGCCTGTCCCGCCCGCTTCGCGATTTGCGGTTATCAGTGATCGACCAATGCAATTTTCGCTGCGTCTATTGCATGCCGGCCGACGTGTTCGGGCCGAATTTTCGCTTTTTGGCGGAAGGTGAGCTGTTGACGGTCGAGGAAATGGCGCTTCTTTCGGAATGTTTTGTCGAGCTGGGCGTCGAAAAAATCCGCTTGACGGGCGGCGAGCCGCTCTTAAGGCGCGATTTGGATGCGCTTGTGGCGCGGCTGTCTGCGATTCCCGGCCTGCGCGATATTGGCTTGACGACCAACGGCGTTCATTTAGTGAAATGGGCGCAGCGGCTGAAAGAAGCCGGACTAAAGCGCGTCAACGTCAGCTTGGATGCGTTGGATGATGACATTTTCCGCAAAATGAACGGCATCGGCATCGGCGTCGCCCCGGTGTTAAAAGGCATTGAAGCCGCCCGGGCGGCAGGGCTCGGCGTCAAGGTGAACATGGTCGTCAAAAAAGGGTGGAACGACTCGCAAATCGTGCCGATGGCGGCCTATTTCAAAGAACAAGGCATTCCGCTCCGCCTCATCGAATTTATGGACGTCGGCACAACGAACGGCTGGGATTACTCCCATGTTGTGACGAAAAAAGAGATGTATGAACAAATCAACGCCATGCATCCGCTCGAACCGGTCGAAAAAGCGTATTTCGGCGAGGTGGCGAGCCGCTACCGCTACGTCGGCACGGAGGTGGAAGTCGGCTTTATCGCCTCAGTGACGGAAACGTTTTGCCGCAGCTGCACGCGGGCGCGCATTTCCGCGGACGGGAAGCTGTATACGTGTTTGTTTGCATCGAAGGGCGTGTCGTTGAAAGACAACCTGCGCGCCGGGGCGACGAAAGAGGAACTGAAGTCGTTGATCACCGCGGTTTGGAACCAGCGGACAGATCGCTATTCAGAAGAACGGACGGAAGAAACGGCGAAGCAACGGAAGAAAATTGAAATGTCGTATATTGGCGGATGACAAAGAAGAAGGGCCGCTCTTTCCGGCGAAGAGCGGCCTGTTCATCGCTCGCTGCGCCTGCCTTTGCCTTAGAAATGGGGGAAGGGTTTGCTTGCTTATGCTCTTACCGCCGCCAGCACGCGCGGGAAGAGGACGTTGTTTTCTAAATGGATGTGGGTAAACAAATCTTCTTCGAGCGCGGCGAGTCGGCTGTAAACGAGCCGATACGTGCCGCACGCGTCTTCCGGCGGGGTGAAGTCGTTGGTGATGTCGCGAATGTCTTTGATCAAATCGCCAGCGATCTCATGCTCATTGACCAGTTCGCGAACAGCCTGTTCGACCGCCTCCCGGTTTTCCGGCGAGGGGTTGTCAGTAAATTGGAAAATGAGCGGGAATGCTTCTGTTTCTTCTGTAATCAAGTGTTGCTCGAGTTCCGCTTTTAACTCGTGAAACAGTTTATGCACGCGGGAAAGGTGCGGGTGGTGCATGCCGTGTACGCGCAATACTTTTGTGACATATGGGCTGAGCTGCGGCAGTTCCTCGTTCAAATAGCGGTGGTGCGTGTTGATAATATGATCGACCAAGTCGGTCAGCGTCGCTTCGCTCCAGTTTCGGGTCGGCTTGTTTTGCGCCTCCGCATAAAGGGTGTTCAGCTCGCGAAGGAGCGCTTCGCCATCCAGTCCGCGCTCTTCGATGGCTTCTTTTAACGGACGCTGTCCGCCGCAGCAAAAATCGATGCGCCGCGCTTTCAACAAATCAGCTGCTTTCGGAAATTGAGTGACAATATCGCCAATCAATGATTGTTCAGTAAACCGCTGTTCCATTCATCATCCCTCCATTGATCCAATCGTTACAGCTTCAGCATACCGTGTTTTCCGCGGCCACGTTGTGATTCATCTCACAGCAGCGAAAAAATGAAGACGGAGAACGAATGTGATCAACATCACAACGGCACTTTTCGTTTTTATGTACAATCAAGACAAAAGAGCCGGTCGACCGAGTCGAACATCGGGCTCAAGACGTGCTAAACTATAGTCAGGAACAATACCGCTAGGCGGATAAAGTGAGGCAAGAGCTCGCACCGTCGGCCGCTTTGTTCGGCGAGACGCGGGAAAGGATGTTGGCGCACTTCGCGTCCCGCCTTCGGTCGCCTTGTCAACATCCTCTAGAAGGTTGGTGAAAAACCGCTGTTTGCCTTGATCGATGATGGAACGCGTGAACATAGAAGCTGATACAACCAGTTTTTCTACTTGAGAAACGATTCCGAGAAGCGGTTGCGTGAGTAAATCACCGGCCCCCTAGATGACTGGTGAAAAACGGTTGTTTCTCTATGAACGATGGGGGGAGCGTGTGAAAGGCGATACCGATGCGACAAGGCTTTTCTATTTGAGAAACGAGGCCGGTAAACGGCCTGCTTCCTTAAATCACCGGCCCCCTAGACGAGGAAAAGGATGTTGGCGCATATCGCCGCTGTGAGTGTCGGTGATGAAATGCTGGCGGGAGGCATCAAACCGCTGCAACCACGTGAAAAGGACGAGACCATAGCCGCCAGCCATATAGTCGAAAGGAGAGAGAGACATGGTCGAAAGACGAACCCCGATTCCTGTAGCGGAAGCGATCGCTCGGGTGATGCGTTACGCCGGAGTGGGAGAAGAGGAAACGGTGCCGCTTCGCCAGTCGTATGGCCGCTATTTGGCCGAAGATTTGCGCGCTGACCATGATGTGCCGCCGTTTGACCGCTCCCCGTATGACGGATTTGCCATTCGCGCCGCCGATTCGGAAGGAGCGGGGTTGGATCGTCCGGTCGAGTTTGAAGTGATCGAAACGATTGGCGCCGGACAAGTGGCGAAACAGCCCGTCGGCCCGTTTCAAGCGGTGCGCCTGATGACCGGAGCGCAAATTCCACAAGGGTGCGATGCGGTCGTCATGTTGGAGCTGGCCAAACAGTATGAACGGGATGGAAAAACGTATATGTCGATTAAGCGCCCGTTCCGCCCCGGCGACAACATCTCGTTTCAAGGAGAAGATGCCAAAAAGGGACAACCGCTCGTCGAAAAAGGAACGCGCATCAATCCGGGAGTGGCGGCGCTGTTGGCGACGTTTGGCTACGCCGAAGTGAAGGTGGCGAAAAAGCCGCGGATCGGCTTGTTTGCGACCGGCAGCGAGCTGCTTGACGTTTCTGAACCGCTCGTTCCGGGAAAAATCCGCAACAGCAACGCCTACATGATTGAAGCACAGGCGCTCAAAAGCGGCGCTGAGCTGATCTATTTTGGCCAGCTGGCCGACGACTTTGACGCGTGCTTTCACGCCGTGCGCGAGGCGCTCGATCAAGTGGACATGCTTATGACGACCGGCGGCGTCTCGGTCGGCGATTACGACTATTTGCCCGCCATTTACGAGCGGCTGGGGGCGAACGTTTTGTTTAACAAAATCGCCATGCGCCCGGGGAGCGTGACGACCGTCGCGGAGTGGAATGGCAAGCTGCTGTTTGGCCTCTCCGGCAATCCGTCGGCGTGCTACGTCGGCTATGAACTGTTTGTCCGCCCGGTCGTGCGGACGCGCTTGTTTTCCCCCAAGCCGTATTTGAAAAAAGTGAAGGCCACGCTCGGCGCCGATTTTCCCAAACCGAATCCGTTCACCCGCTTCGTGCGCAGCCGAATCGAAGCGATTGACGGCCGGCTGATCGTCAAACCGGTCGGCATGGATAAGTCGAACATCGTCACCTCGCTCGCGGCGGCCAACGCCTTGATGGTGCTGCCGGGCGGGACGAGAGGATTCGCTAAGGGTGACGAGGTGGACGTATGGCTGCTCGATGATGATGAGGGATCGAGCGAATGAACGTCTGGCAAGTTGTCGGCTATAAACATACGGGCAAGACGACGCTCGTCGAAAAATGGGTGGCGGCCGCCGTCCGGGAAGGATGGCGCGTCGGGACGGTGAAGCATCACGGCCATGGCGGCGAGCCGGCACGGCCGGAAGGCGTCGATTCCGTCCGTCATGAGCGGGCCGGGGCGGTGGCGACAGCGGTGGAAGGGGACGGGCTGTTGCAGCTGCATCTCCGCCGCCCGTTGTGGCGGTTGGATGATGTGTTGGCGCTTTATGCGCCGCTTCGACTGGATCTCGTGCTGGTCGAAGGCTATAAGAAGGCGCTCCATCCGAAAGTCGTGCTTGTGCGCTCCGAGGAAGATTGGGCGTCGCTTCAGCACCTCGCCAACATCCGCGCCGTCATCGCCTGGGAACCGCTTTCCCGGCCGTTGCCGCACCCTTTGTTTTCGCTGGCTGATGAGGCCGCATATATCCCATGGTTGATGAATGAGGTGAGAAGAGGGACATGACGGAATCGTTGTTTGTCATCACGTCCGAGCCGATTTCGGTCGAGGATGTGATGAAAAAAGTGATGCGCCCGGAAGCCGGCGCGGTTGCCGTGTTTGCCGGCACGGTGCGCGAATGGACGAACGGCAAGCGGACGCTCTTTTTGCAATATGAAGCGTACGTGTCGATGGCGGAGAAAATGCTGGCGCAAATCGGAACGGAAATCGCCGAACAATGGCCGGGAGCGAAAACGGCGATCACCCATCGGATCGGGCGCCTTGAGATCGGCGACATCGCCGTCGTCATCGCGGTTTCCTCGCCACACCGCGCGGAAGCGTATGAAGCGAACCGCTACGCCATCGAACGGATCAAACAAATCGTACCGATTTGGAAAAAAGAACAATGGGAAGATGGCAGTGCATGGATTGGCGATCAACTGGAAACAAAAGCTTATCCGTCCGGAAAGCCGGAGGTGAATGAATGATGATCCGTCTCTTGTTTTTTGCCCATTTGGGCGAACAAGTCGGCGAGCGGCAAGTGACATGGCCGCACGTCCCCGACACCGTAGGAAAGCTGAAAGAAGAAGTGGAAGCGCGTTACGGCTTGCCGCTTGACCGCGTCATGACCGCGGTCAATGAGGAGTACGCCCGCGACGACGCGCCGCTTCAACCGGGCGATACAGTCGCTTTTATTCCGCCAGTGAGCGGGGGGTGAGAGCGATGGCAAACAAAAGCAAATGGGTGATGCCTAAACAACATGGCGCTTGGGCGATGCTCATCATCCCGTTTTGGCTCGGGGCATACGCCGGCGGACTCACGTGGGTTCACGCGCCGCTCTTTCTCGCTTGGCTTGCCCTCTACTTGGCGACGTATCCGCTCTTGATGGCGGTCAAAACGAAGCGGAACGAGCCGTACGTGCCCGCTGCCATTCGCTATGGCGTCATCGCCGCGCCGTCCCTAGCCGTTTCCCTTTTGCAGCGGCCGGCCCTTGTTCTCTTTGGCTTGGCGATGATTCCGTTTTTCCTAGTAAACATCTACTACAGCAAGAAAAAGAACGAGCGCGCTTTCTGGAATGATGTTGCGGCCATCGCATCGTTTTGCGTCGGCGGCTTGGGCGCCTTTTATGTCGGGCGCGGGGAATTGACGGTGGAAGCGTTCGAATTGGCCGCGTTTTCCTTCCTCTTTTTCATTGGCAGCACGTTTTACGTCAAAACGATGATTCGCGAAAAGAAAAACGTGCGATACAAATGGCTGTCATGGGGATACCATGCCTTGTTGATTGCCGGTCTCATCGCCATCGGCGAGCCGTTCGCCGTTTTGGCCTACGCGCCGAGCGCCATTCGCGCCGTCTACTTATACGGAAAATCGCTGCCGATCATGAAACTAGGCATCTTGGAAATCGCCAACGCGGCGTACTTTTTCATTGCCATGATCGTGCTCTACTCTTGAACGAACCCCAAACGGGAGACATCAATGACCGTTTGGGGTTTTTGTTTGGTTAGGCGATATGGCTTTTTCATTGCACAAGCATGATGCAAAATGGGCATGAATTCCTTGTCACGGTGTTGCAATGGATCGTTTCAAAAGCCTACCTCCTCTTCTTCCATGCTCGTTCCCAAATCAATTAAAGAAGGGAAGCATTTCAACATTCATTTATCGGATTGTGGACGTTCCAACCCTAAGTCATGTCGAATTTTGTCTGTCGAAAACGGTGGATGGCAGGGAGGAGGAAAGATACAATTTTATTGTAAAAATAATGGAAATAAGGAAGGGGAGCATATGAGAAACATTTGTTTGCGACGATGGTTAGTTTGGATGGTTGTATGGGCTTTAATGGTGTCAAGCATCCCGATAAAGGGATTCGCCGAAACGATCCAATCAGGAGTTGGCCGTATAGTGCCAAAAGAAGAGCCACCCAAGGTGCCGGAAGCCCCGAAACGTCAACACAAGCCAGGGGAAATCGTGGAGATGAGAACCGCTAACACCAAAGTGTACGACAACGGTGATGGGACGTTTACCAAGAAGATCTACTTTGAACCGATTCATCGTAAGAAAAAGGGAGAGCCGCTATTTGAGGAAACATCTTCGAATTTAACGGACTCCGCGAGTGATGAGAACGGTGTGGAGACGGAGAACACCGTTTTGGAAACTACCTTTTACAAAAAAATGTTCAATGGAGAATACGCTACGTTTCGTTACAATGGACATTTTATCTCTTATTCGATTTTAGAGGCATCTGGGAATGAAGTGAAGCCGATCAAGGCGAAGGATGCAAAGGCTATCTATCAGAAAAAAGACAACAAAATTCTACACAAAAACATTTTTCCAAGTATAGACCTACAAAATATTACATTTAACGAGTCAACGAAAGAAGATTTAGTTCTTCATTCTTTTACTGGCTATCATATTTTCAAATTTCGTCTGAAAACAGATTTACAAGCAGACATCCAAGATGATGGATCCATTTTATTGACAAATAAAGAACATGAAAAGGTTTTTGAGTTGCCGAAACCTTTTATGGTGGATTCCCATGTTGATGAGCATTCTGGAGAAGCTCAACGGTCGGAGAATGTAAGTTATGAACTGCAAAAAGATGATGAAGGGTACATTTTAACGGTTAAAGCCGATCCCGAATGGCTGAAAGACCCTAAACGTGTATACCCTGTTTATATTGACCCGAGTACTTCCGTTCAGGTGTCTGCTGATGCATTTGTAATGAGCGCCTATCCGACAACCAACTATAGTTCCTCATCAAGTAAGTGGGATTCGGCGCAGGGACAATACGTTTTAAAGGTGGGGTATTATGATGGAACAACAGGCACTTGCTATGGATTTTTGCACCCGGATTTATCAAGCATCAAATATATGAATGTGACAAATGCCACGTTCCATGTCTATGTCACCCATTCGTATTATACGACAACGCCAACAGGGCTATGGCTCGATGCGGTAGACAGCTCATGGTCCGCGAGCACGTTAACGTGGAATAATAAGCCTTCCTCCACCAACATTGGCAAGGTGGATGTTGCAAGAGACCAATGGGCGCAGTTTGATGTCACGAATACAGTAAAAGAATGGGCATCAGAGACAAAGCCAAATTACGGATTTAAACTTCATACGAATGGCAATGGACAAACGTATTGGAAAAAAGTTGTTTCCACTACGAACAGCAGTTATAAACCATATTTGTCCGTTACGTATACGATCCCCGTTCCCAATACGCCGACAGGAACGGCCTACAGTAATGGGGATGGCACAGGATATATCAATTTATCATGGGATCCGGTTCCTGGCGCTACGGGTTATAAGGTTTGGATTTATAACGGTAAATCATATGAGGCGTTTAATGTAGGAAATGTCACTTCTTGGAGTACAAAAGGGAAAAAAATCTGGCCGACCGCTTCTGAAATTAGTGCCGGAAGATATGACCTGCACCAAGATCAGTTAGGGACGGAGCTTGCTGTCGATCCTTCCCCGGTCTATCGAAATTCAGGCGGAAGCTATCCGAATAGCAAGAACTACTGGTTCCGAGTCAGTGCGATTTTTCCTCAAGGCGAAAGCGCCATGTCTGGTGCGTATATGCCGACCATTCCGGATTTGGCGAAACCATCTGCTCCGACGGGGGTAAGTTATACAAACGGAAACGGAACAGGATATATTGACTTCAAATGGAATCCTGTGAGTGGAGCGACGGGATATAAAATCTGGATTTTTAATGGCTCCTACTATGAATCGCTAGATGTCGGGAACGTCACTTCTTGGACAACGAAAAACAAAAAGTATTGGCCAACATCTACGGAAATTCAAGCAGGTAGATATAAGTTGCATTTAAACGATGGTCTCGGCACGGAATTAGCTGTTAACCCGTCCCCGGTCTATGCCAATGCAGGAACAAAATACGCAACGGCTACCAACTACTGGATTCGAGTAAGCGCCTATAACTCTCAAGGGGAAACCGTCTTTTCGGATGCGTATATGCCTAGTATTCCGAACTTGCGAGTGCCGCCAGCGCCTTCGGGGTTTGCTTACAGCAACCAATTAGGAAGCAACTCGGGTTATGTCATGTTAGACTGGGAGAAAATCTCTGGTGCAACAGGATACAAAGTATGGATTTTTAATGGACTTTACTATGAAGCATTTGATGTAGGAGACGTGGACCATTGGACGACGCAAAATAAAGGAATTTGGCCAACTCCGGAGGAAATTCAACAGGGGGATTCCAGCACCTTAACATTGCATCATGATGGACAAGGATTGGAACTTCCGAAAGATCCTTCTCCAATGTATGCGAAAATGGGGACAAAATACGCCACAAGCACCAATTACTACTTCCGACTCAGTGCATACAATGCGGATGGGGAAACAGTATTTTCTAGCAATGCATTGACGGTGAAAATTCCGGAGGCGAATGAGTATTTAGGAAAGGAAGATTACTGGTCCATCATTGATGTTCCGTATGGCAGCGTGAATGCTGCTACCGGTAATCTGATTATAGACGAAGACGATGTTTCTATTTCCGGAAGAGGACCGGGGCTTGGAATCACAAGAACTTACAATAGTTTATCCACATCGGTTGGATTGTTCGGAAAAGGATGGCATAGCGATGCGGAAATGAATATCGTTGCCCAAGGAAATGAAGCAAGATTTACGGATGAAGATGGCACACTCCATATATTCACGAAATTATCCGACGGCACGTATAAAGCCCCGACAGGTGTTTACTTGGAGTTAAGCGAAACAACCAATGAATATATACTGACGACAAAAGATCAAACGAAAATCCATTTTCGAAAAAGTGATGGCAAGTTAACGAAAATCGTGGATGGACATGGGAATGCCACTATCTACAGTTATTCCAACGAAAAGCTAGTGTCGATTACCGATGCATCGGGCAGAAAACTAAGTATAGAGTATAACGCAAGCGGAAGAATCCAGAAAATTACCGCCCCAATGAATCGGACAATCACGTATGAGTATAACAACGACTTGTTAACAAAAGTAACCCAGACGGGCGGGGAAGTCACAAGATATGAATATGATGACCGTGGCCGTCTTGTGAACGTATTCGAGCCGACGCATACGGTGGAAAAACCGGTTGTCTATCAGTTCGTGTACGATGGCGACCGACTCAGCCAAGCGATCGATCCTGAACACCACGCGTATGCATTGAACTATGACCCAACAAAGCGGCAGTTGGTCGTGACGAAGCCAAATGGTCGAAAAACGCAATACACTTTTAACGAGGCAGCCAATCCGATTCAAATCGTCGATGATGCAGGCGGCTTGAATATTACCACCAACTATGTGTATGAAGGGAACAACCTAAAGGAATCGTACGATCCGAATGATGCGGGAACGACAACGCCGACGGAGTCGTATACGTACGATGCGAACGGGAATGTGCTGACCGCGACGGATCGTTATGGGACGGAAACCTATCAGTATAATCAACATAACAATGTCGTCTCCATCATCGATACGGAAAATGACAAGACCACCATTGCTTATGATGGCTTAAACCCGGTATCGGAAATCGATCAAGCGGCCAAAACGGCTTCCTTTGCCAAGTATGATGCATATGGAAATCTGATGGAAGAAAGTGATGCGCTCGGCAGTGCGGCGAATCTCATCGTTAATCCCAGCTTTGAACAGGGGATGACTGCTTGGAGTCTGACCAGCACCTATGATGCTGGGCAATGGTGGGAGGATGCGAATGTTGATCATGGATTGGCCGGGCGAAAGACATTAAAAATGACCGTGAACTCCACTTCCCCTGGCAACGAACTTGGCTACGTGGCGGCAACACAAGTCATTTCGGTGAAACCGAATACGACGTACACGCTGAGCGGGAAGATCAAAACGAATTTGACCAAGGCGAACGCGTTTTTCAACATCGAACAACTGGACAGCCAAAACCGCCGGCTGGCGTGGGTGGATAATCGCTACAGTTCATTATCCGGCATAAGGCCTTGGACAGAGCGGCAAGTGACGTTTACCACGCATTCCGATGCGGCCAAGGTGCGCGTCTATTTAGAAGTGGATCATCGATCGCCAACCGCATCCGGGGAAGCGTGGTTTGATCAGATTCAGTTGGAAGAAGCCCAAGTGTCTTCGAGCTATAACCCGGTCGCCAACAGCAGCTTTGAAGGAAGCTTGACCAACTGGAGCGGCATGGGCGGAAGTATAGATGGTACAGAATCGTTCGATGGGGCTTGCTCTCTTAAACTAACAAGAACCAGCACCACGCAGTCGGCTAGTGAATATAAGCAGACGGTGATCGTCGGTCAAACGTCAATCGATGCGCCGCTTCGTTTGACACTCACAGGTCTTTCCAAAGCGCAGGATGTCAAAGCCAATGGCACAGTGAGCGCAAGCGATTATTCCATTACGGCTAAAGTATACTTTGTGGATGGAACGACCCAAACGTATACCGCCGATTTCCCTACTAGCAATCAAGATTGGAACCGTGCCGCCGTTTCGATTCAACCTTCCAAGCCAATTGATAAAATCGACATATCCGCTGTCTTCCGTGGCAATTACACGGGAACGGTATGGTTTGACGCGATCCGTTTAATGGAAGGAAACGTGGTGACGAAAAACAAGTATGATGCAAGCGGAAATTATGTCACGGAAGAAGTGGATGAAGAAGGCTATGTGGCGAAAAAGAATTATGATGCCGTAGGAAACCTGTTAAGCGAGTACGATAAGAAAGGAAACAAGAAAGAGTACACGTATGATTTATCGGATCGCTTAAAACAGCTGTTGTTAGCAAACGGTACTTCCGTCAACTACGATTATGACTTAAATGGCAATATGACTTCAAAAGTCATTCGAACCAGCGGCGGCCAGTCTCAAACATTTGCCTATTCTTATGATGCGACCGGTAAACTCATTAAAACCGTCGGTCCGTTGAATGATGTGACAACGAATGAATATGATGCCAACGGAAATAAAATCAAAACGGTTTTGCCGAAAGGAAACACGATTCAATGGACGTATGACGGAACGGAAAGGGTCAAAACGATTTCTTACAACAACGTTCCGTATTACGAATTTAGTTACGACAAAAACGGAAACGAACTTTCTGTTCAATATCTAAAAGATGGCACCACCAAAACAAGAACATTTGATCAAGCGAATCGGCTCGTGGAACTGTCAGACCGCGGTGGGCTGCAAAAATGGCTGTACCCAACCACATCGGATAAATTGCAGCAGTTCATGTTCTCTCATGGGTCCTTTAGCCAAACGATCAATTACCAATATAATAAATTGGATCAAAATACGGTCGTCCAAGATGGAACGTATACGTACCGCTTTGACTATGACGAGAGAGGAAACGTTCGCACCTTCACGACAGGAAACCGAGCCGGCTCGACCTTTACGTATGATGACCGCGGCTTAGTGGAAAGCGTTTCGGTCGGTACGGCGGACGGAACAGAAATTTTATCGGAAACGTACCGTTACGATGAAAACGGGAACCGGACGAAAGTGGAATCCCCAACGGGGGAAACGACCGTCTACCGTTACGATGCCCTAGACCAATTAGTGGAAGAGCAGCTTCCAGATGGCACGAAAATCGAGTATGCCTATGACGGATTCGGAAACCGGAAGCAAATCGTGAAAACCAAGGATGGGCAGTCCACGACCACCAACGCCGATTATAATGCTGCCAATCAGCTCATTCGTTTTGGGACCGAGACGATCACGTATGATGCCAACGGCAACCGCTTAGAAGACGGAAAATATCAATACGAATGGAACGAAGCGGACCAATTAGTTTCCATTACAAGAAAAGGAGAAAGCACTCCTTTTGTGACGTACAAATATGATGAAGACGGCCGGCGCATCCAAAAGAACGTCAATGGCGTCGTGACGAACTACCATTACCAAGGCGATAGCTTAAATGTTCTATACGAAACCGATGCGAGTGGAAATGTGGTAAGATCGTATATATACGGAGAAAACGGTCAGCTTCTTGCCATGAAAAAGGGCACGGCGACATACTTTTACCACTATAACGTACATGGGGATGTCATCGCCCTGACGGATGAACAAGGAAATATCGTCGCTCGCTATCAATACGATGCGTGGGGGAATATTCTATCCCAATCCGGAGCCTTGGCCGACGAAAACCCATACCGATATGCGGGGTACCAATATGACCAAGAAACGGGTTTTTATTACCTGATTGCCCGGTACTACCACCCAGAGCATGGCGTGTTCCTTTCGATGGATCCAGATCCAGGGGATACAGATGATATTCTCACGCAGAATGGGTATGCGTATGCGAATAACAATCCGGTGATGTTGGTGGATCCGGATGGGAAGTTTGCGTATGCTGTAGGGCTTTATTTTGTTCCTGGTGTTGGACAAGTAATGTTAATTGGTACTGCTGCTGTTGTCGGGGCCTATGGAGCGTGGTATTTAGGAAAGAAAGTAAAAAGTTTGACTAGTAAAGGTTCTTTACCTCTAACAGGCCCTAGAAAAGGAAGCTTAACTTTAAGGGATGAGAAAGGAAAAGTTATACAACGAAGATATTATGATAGTGCGGGAAGAGCGAAAAAAGACATGGACTATAGCGATCACGGAAATCCGAAACATCATCCTTGGGGACCACATCGACATAAATGGAAATGGGATGGAAAAAAACCTAAAAGAGGGAAAGCAGAACCAATGAATAAAGGTAGAAGAAAGTAGGAAGATAAAATATGAGTTTAGAAAAATTAATAGAGCTTATAGAGATTGGACATGATATAGAATTTATCTATAAGGGTGAACGTTATTCAATAACTAATACTCAAGTAGGCATTTGCCTTACAAAGTACTATAATTTAAATCATCAAGAATATACAAATGTAAGTGATTTTATAAATAATGCGTTGATTGGTGAAGAAAAATTAAAAGACATTGTATCTCAAATTCAAATTACCGGTATTTTTTAAATATCGAACATTCATATCTCATATGATGATAAAAATGCCTGTATACAGTGTTTCTGAAGATGCTCTGCATACTTTGGAAGTACAAATGTTTAATAGAGGTATACGCAAAAAGCCCTTCTCATTCGAGAAGGGCTTTTTATATGTAAGGTCTTTGCAATAAGTATTTGATGATGCACTAGAAAACGAATGCTTATCGTTCACAAGCGATGAAGTCTTTATCTCGATCCAACTTTTTATTAGCATCATAGAGTGCCTTTGAAACATAAGGCTTGTATTTGGTTTTACCTCCTTTGTTTTTGACAGAAGAAGAGCGAGCGACGCCGCCTGGATAATCCTTGTTTAAAGCTGAACAGTTTTTATACGTTTTAACCTTCGATGCTGCCTCTGCATTGTTGAAAGAATCAAAAGAAAAACCAAGAATTAGTCCTAAAGATAGAAAAGCAACGATTAATTGTTTCATAATAAAAACCTCCCTCTATAATTTACCTTTTTTGTAATATATCATAATTCAATTAATTGTTTCTTTTCAATATAAACAAATATTTGCAAATCGAATACTGTTATTTTGTATTTTTATTAATCGCTTTGAGTAAGATCTTTTTAAGCCTTCACGCTATGCTCACTGATCCGATCACGAATCGCTTTGACTATTGAATCAATATTATAGTCCGGGATATTTCGGATAGTGCGTTTTTTGCTTCCGAACAATCCTTTCATTTCTAAGTAAATAACTGTAGATGAGCAAATTTGCTAACATAAATTGACAACTAAACAAAAAAGGAGACATGAACCCGATTCCTTGGTTAGAATAGATGTACCACCAACTACCCACAAGGAGGTTCATGTCTCATGAATCGATTAGCACATCATCAAGGAATCCACAAGTTTTTCATGACGCTGGGATTGGCGCTTTATTTCTCGAAGCCGGTCATCAAGCATCTCGTTCATCTTGTCGACGCCTTGACGACCAAGGGATTTTCGGGGACATTGACGGATGTCCGGTACTGGAGTTTTCACCCGAATCATCGAACGACACTGAGCCACTTTTTCACGAAAAGCCCTTGGAACGAGGAAAAACTGCTTGAGAAGCTGCAAGAATGGATCCTTCGCCAGATCGAACGCCTAGCCAAACAGGAGAATCAACCCCTTTTTGTTTCGATCGATGATACGATTTGTCAAAAAACGAAGCCTTCGTCACGGGCCGCCCACGCCATTCAAGGGTGTGACTGGCATTTCTCTCACAGCGATCATCAATTGGTCTGGGGGCATTCGCTTGTTTGGCTGATGGTGCATACTTTCTCGCAAGCGTTTCCGTTCGCGTTTCGTCTCTATGATAAGGCGGCGGGAAGAAGCAAAATCGACCTAGCGATCGAGATGCTTTCCTCGCTCAAGGGGAAACGGGCTCAGCCGGTGTATGTGCTCATGGATTCGTGGTATCCGTCCCAAGCGCTCATCGAAGCCTGCCTGAAACAAGGATTCCATGTCATCGCCATGCTCAAGACGAACCGGATTCTCTATCCGAAAGGCATCGCCATCCAAGCGAAGAAGTTCGCCCGCTATATCGAGCCCAACGACACCCGCCTCGTCACGGTGGGGAAGGAGCGTTACCGCGTGTATCGCTACGAGGGAGCGATCCATGGTCTCGATGACGCAGTGGTGCTGCTGGCTTGGAAGGCGGATGAACCGATGACGCCAGATCATCTCCATGTTGTCTTGAGCACCGACCGGGAGCTGAGTGACGAAGACATCTTGCGTTACGATGCCCAGCGCTGGACGATCGAATGCGTTTTCCGGCAGGCCAAAGACCAGCTGAAGTCAGGTGGACCGTGTTCGCCACGTTCGGGCGGTGAAACGGTATTGGGTTGTGGTGCTGTTCGCCTGCGTATACAGCATCGCGGAATCTCAACAAGACCTCTCTTCCGGCCTGGAGCTTCTTCGGTCTCGGAAAGGGCACAGCGTCGTCGAGTTCATCTATGACGCCGCAAAGCAAGATATTCCCATTGATGTGATCAAAAAACAGCTCCATGTCGCCTAAGGGGTCCCCTGTTTGTCTCTTAGGGAATGGAAATTACTGTAATGAAAAATGCTCATCTACAGTCAGTTAGAAAAGCCTAGCGAAATCAGCCTTCTTTTTTGGCGATATGTCGCTGATTTGCTCGTGGCAGCCGTTTTTCACCGGCCCTTTAGATGTTCTTGAATTAGGCCCTGAGGAAAGTCCGGCGGATGCGTTGTTATACAATTCTTATACCATTATTTGGCTACCTCTTTCAATGAAATGGGCAATATGGGGAGAAAGAAGTTATGGGATTTGTGTTTTAGGGCTTCAAAATAAGAACAATGGTGCGGATTTATTGCCGATTTTAAAAACTTGGCGTTTTATTGATCAAACAGTTCTATCATGGGTGGCACTCAATTTTGTAAATCAACAAATTCCACAAGAAATTGCTAATACGTTGTTCCTAAATTATTCTAACGGCATCAAGTAATGTGTAACGCGGAGCGATGGGGGAAGCTGGATGTAGACGGGCGGTGACGAAAGGGCACATCATGCTCTCGAGCATCGTTTCTTAAATCGAAAAGCTTTGTAGCATTGGGATCGCTTTTCATACGTTCTTCCCATCGATCAAGGGAAATTGCCGTTTTTCACCGGCCTCTTAGATATATAAAGGCGATGAAACGATCACGCACAATGTGAACGGCAACCGCTTCCAAGACGGCCAGTATCGGTATGAACGGAGCGCCGCTGATCCGCTTGTCGCGATCACCCGAGAAGGCGAAAGCGCACCGTTTGTGACGTACCAATACGATGAAGACGGCCGCCGCTATTTTTTGCAAGCCAAAAACAACCTGAGACAAGAAAAAGCGGCGGAGGAGAGAGAAATTGTTTGGAGAAGACAACCATGATTGAAGTTTCAAGAGGCTGTCTCCAAAGGGCGTAAGGCGATCTTTGGAGGTCAGCCCCTTCTTTTTTGCCGCACCCGACCGTCAGTCAATGCTGCACAGCTCGGGCGGGCAGCCTTCGCAGGCGATCTCATCGCGCAAGTATTGCAAATGGTGGACAAGAATTTTTCCTTTTTGCACGGAGATGACGCCTTTTTTCCGCAAGTCGCCGAGCATGCGGTTGACGACTTCACGGGCGGTGCCGCAAAAGTTGGCAAGCTCTTGGTTCGTAAGAGGCAGGTCGATCAAAATGCCGTCTTCTTTCATCACGCCGTAGCTGTTGCAAAGGCGGATGAGCGTGGAATAGAGCGCCCCTTTTTTGCCATGCAAAATCAAATCGCGGAATTTCGTTTGCGTTTTGCGGAAATGGAGGCTCATCCATTTCATGAACTCGATGGCCAGCTTCGGGTTGTTGGCGAGCTCTTGTTCGAGCGTCTCGCGCTTAATGGCGGAAACGACGCCGTCTTCCAGCACTTTCGCCGTCAACATGTAGCGGGCGCCGGGGCAAAAGAGCGTCAGCTCGCCGATCAAATCGCCCTCGCTGCAAATGCGCAGCGTCAGCTCTCGCCCGTCCATGTCCATTTTGCTGATTTGGATTTTCCCCGATTGAATATAGTAAATCTCGTCTGCCTTTTCCCCTTCTTGAAACAAGTACGTTCCTTTCTCAAGGCGAAGATCATGTCCAAGTGATGGAAGCCATTTCTGCCATTCACGAGATTCAACCTCGTTCATCGGATCACAACCTTGCGTAGAATGTGTCGCTATATAACAGTGTACAGGAAAAAAGAGGGAAGTCAATATAAGGATAGTGGAAAGATTGAAAACTTGTTGAACATTGGTTGAATCTTTCGTGATCGTCTGTACGCTGGAGTCAATGGGGGATGGATAAAAGAATGGATTCTATCAGTGCAGTTAGGGCAGGTTTGGCCGCTCCGTTGGGAGGTGAATGAGAAAGAAAAAAATTCCTCAAAAATTATTAAATATACATTTGATTTTATTTTTATACAGTATTATAATGGGTACTACATGAGGCACATACGGGTGAGGGGGAACGTCATGAAAGTGGCCATCATCGGGGCGACGGGATACAGCGGTGCGGAGCTGTTTCGCTTGTTGCACGGGCATCCGCACGTTGACCGCTGTGACGTCTATTCGTCGTCGCAAGATGGGATTCATTTGTCGGAAAGCTTCCCGCACATCGGTGATATCGATGATGTGGTGTTGCATAAACTGGACATTGAGGCGCTCGCCAAGTATGACGCGGTCTTTTTCGCCACGCCGCCCGGGGTGTCGGGGGAGTGGGCGCCGGCGCTTGTTGACCGTGGAGTGAAAGTGATTGACTTATCGGGTGATTTCCGTTTGAAAGACGGCGCGCTGTACGCACAATGGTACGGGCGTGAGGCGGCGCCGGCCGCGTATTTGGAGCGGGCGGTGTACGGATTGACCGAGTGGAACCGGGAAGCGATCCGCGAGGCCGAGCTTTTATCCAACCCGGGCTGCTATCCGACGGCGACGCTGCTTGGTCTGGCTCCGCTTGTCAGAGAAGGATGGGTCAGCGAAGACTCGGTCATCGTTGATGCGAAGTCGGGCGTGTCGGGCGCGGGACGGAAAGCAGGGCTCGGGACGCATTTTTCCGAAGTCAACGAAAACGTGAAAATTTATAAAGTGAATACCCATCAGCACATTCCGGAAATTGAACAAATGCTCGGAACATGGAACGAGGCGATGGAGCCGATCACGTTCAGCACCCATTTGATCCCGATGACAAGAGGCATTATGGCGACGATGTACGCGAAGGCGAAACAGCCGCTTTCCCTTAGCGATTTACTAGATTTATATAAAACAAGTTACGAAGATTCGCCGTTTGTCCGCATTCGCAAGCCGGGGCAGTTTCCGGCAACGAAAGAAGTGTACGGCTCGAACTATTGCGACATCGGCCTCGCCTATGATGAGCGGACGGGACGGGTGACGGTCGTGGCGGTGATCGATAACTTGATGAAAGGGGCTGCCGGGCAGGCGGTGCAAAACTTCAATTTGATGATGGGGTGGGATGAGGCGGAGGGCCTCCCATCCTTGCCGATCTATCCGTGAGGAAGGAGAACGAACGATGACAATGACGAAACAAACGGCGCAAGTGACGGCGCTTGCCGATGGAACGATCGTCACGCCGAAAGGATTTCAAGCGGCCGGAGTGCAAGCCGGGCTGCGCTATTCGAAAAACGATTTAGGAGTCATTATCTGCGACGTGCCAGCTTCGGCCGCCGCGGTGTATACCCAAAGCCATTTTCAGGCCGCGCCGCTGAAAGTGACGCAGGAAAGCCTTGCGGTCGAGCAAACATTGCAGGCGGTCATCGTCAACAGCGCCTGCGCGAACGCCTGCACCGGTGCGCGAGGGCTTCGCGACGCGTATGAAATGCGCGACCTGTGCGCGAAACAATTCGGCCTCGCGCCGCATCGTGTGGCCGTCGCTTCAACGGGCGTGATCGGGGAATATTTGCCGATGGAGAAAATCCGCGCCGGCATCGAAACGCTTGTCCCGGGAGCGGCGATGGCGGATGCCGAAGCGTTTCAAACCGCCATTTTAACGACCGATACGGTGATGAAGCGCGCTTGTTACCAAACGACGGTGGACGGCAAAACGGTGACGATCGGCGGGGCGGCGAAAGGGTCGGGGATGATTCACCCGAACATGGCGACGATGCTTGCGTTCATTACGACCGATGCCAATATTTCGCCGCCGGTGCTGCAGGCGGCGCTGCGAGCGGCTACGGACGTTTCGTTTAACCAAATTACGGTCGACGGTGATACGTCGACGAACGATATGGTCATCGTCATGGCAAGCGGCTTGGCTGGGAATCACGAGCTGACGCCCGATCATCCGGATTGGGGGAACTTTTACGAAGCGCTGCGAAAAACGTGCGAGGACTTGGCCAAACAAATTGCGAGAGACGGCGAGGGAGCGACAAAGCTTATTGAAGTGCGCGTGCGCGGCGCGAAAACGGATGACGAAGCGAAAAAAATCGCCAAGCAAATCGTCGGCTCCAACTTGGTGAAAACGGCCGTTTACGGCGCAGACGCCAACTGGGGGCGAATCATCGGCGCGATCGGCTATGCGGATGCCGACGTGAACCCGGACAACGTCGATGTTGCCATCGGGCCGATCGTGATGTTGAAAGGGAGCGAGCCGCAGCCGTTTTCCGAAGAGGAAGCGGCCGCCTACCTGAAAAACGACATGATCGTCATTGACGTCGATCTTCATATCGGCGATGGCGTTGGGATCGCTTGGGGCTGCGACTTGACGTACGATTACGTGAAAATTAACGCCAGCTACCGGACATAAGGGGAGAGAGAAATGGGGAACACGGTCGTGATCAAATGCGGCGGCAGCGTGCTTGATGAGCTGTCTCCCGCCTTTTTTGCCAGCGTGAAAACGATGCGCGAACAAGGGATGAATGTCGTCATCGTCCACGGCGGCGGCCCGGAAATAGGGCGAATGTTGAAAAAACTGGCGGTGCCGAGCGAGTTTGTCAACGGCTTGCGGAAAACGACCAAAGACGTGCTTGCCGTTGTAGAAATGGTGCTCTCGGGCCAAGTGAACAAACAGCTCGTCGCCATGCTCACCCAGCGCGGCTTGCCGGCTGTCGGCGTTTCGGGCGTGGACGGGGGGCTGCTCGAAGCGGAACCGATTGACTTGAATCAACTTGGCTATGTCGGCCGGGTGAAAACGGTTCGTTCCCGTCTTTTGCGCACGATGCTTGAAGCGGGCTACATCCCGGTTATTTCCCCGCTTGGCATCGACCAAAGCGGGCAAACGTACAACATTAACGCCGACACGGCGGCCGGGGCGGTGGCAGCAGCCATCGGCGCGAGCCAGCTCGCCTTTGTGACGAACGTGCCTGGCATTTTGCAAGACGGCGCGCTCGTCGAGGAAGCGACAGCGGAGATGGTCGAGCAGTTGCTCGAAGCCGGCGTCATCACCGGCGGGATGATCCCGAAAGTGAAGGCAGCGCTCTCCGCCTTGTCCGATGCGCTGCCGGAAGTGGTGATCGTCAGCGGCAAAACGCCGTTTTATGAGCAAGGGACATGGCACGGGACAACGATTCGAAAAGAAAACGAAGTGGGGGTCTACTCATCATGAGCGCGCTGTTTCCGACATACAACCGCTGGAAGATTGCTGTGCAATCGGCGGAAGGCACGGTGGTGACCGATGTCAACGGAAAACGATATCTCGATTTTGTCTCCGGTATTGCTGTTTGCAACCTCGGCCATCGTCATCCGCACGTCCAACAGGCGATTGAAAAGCAACTCAATCAATATTGGCACGTATCGAATCTGTTTACGATCCCGATTCAGGAAGAAGTCGCTTCCTTGCTTGTCGCTCATAGCGCCGGAGATTGCGTCTTTTTCTGCAACAGCGGGGCCGAGGCGAACGAAGCGGCGTTAAAGCTGGCGCGCAAACATACGGGAAGGCACAAAGTGATTACGTTCCAGCAATCGTTTCACGGCCGGACGTTTGCGACGATGGCCGCGACCGGGCAGGAGAAAGTGCATAGCGGATTCGGACCGCTCCTTCCGGAATTTATCCATTTGCCGTTCAATGATGTGGCTGCGCTGAAAGAAGCCATGAGCGATGAGATCGCGGCGGTGATGCTTGAGGTCGTCCAAGGCGAAGGGGGCGTCCGCCCGGTGGACCCGGCGTTTTTGCAAACGGCGGCCGAGCTGTGTCAAACATACGGCGCGCTCCTGATCATTGACGAAGTGCAAACCGGCATCGGCCGGACCGGGAAGCCGTTTGCTTACCAGCATTTTGGCATTGAGCCGGATATCATGACGGTCGCCAAAGGACTTGGCAGCGGCATTCCGGTGGGGGCGATGATCGGCAAAGCGTTTTTGCAGGAGTCGTTCGGTCTTGGGGTGCACGGATCGACGTTTGGCGGCAACCCGATCGCGATGGCCGCCGCTAAGGCGACGCTTGAGGTCGTGTTCGATCCGGCGTTTTTGCAAGAGGTGCAAGAAAAGGGGAGCTACTTGCTCGGACGGTTAAACGAGGCGCTCTCCCCGCTTGACATCGTCACGGACGTGCGCGGGCTCGGACTGCTGGTCGGTGTGGAATGTCAAATGGACGTCGGGCCGCTGTTGCCTTTGATTCATGAAAGCGACTTGCTCGTTTTGCCGGCCGGACCGAAGGTGATCCGCCTGCTGCCGCCGCTTGTCGTCACGAAAGCGGAAATCGATCGAGCGGTCGAGATGTTGGCAGCGGTGTTGAAAAACGCGGAGGCGTCGGCCGTGTTGTCACCTGATGGTTGAAGGGGCTCGTTTTTATTCCTGTTCATGCATAAAAATTCCCTAACGGTTATAAAAATCAAACGATGAGGTGGCGCCAATGAAAGCGTACTTGCATCTGGCCAGCGGAAAAACGTTCAGCGGCGAGCTCGCCGTTCCGCTGGCGGAAAAGGTGAGCGGGGAGATCGTCTTTTTCACCGGCATGACCGGGTACCAAGAGGTGCTGACCGATCCGTCGTATAAAAATCAAATGATCGTCTTTACGTATCCGCTCATCGGCAATTATGGCATCAATGAAGAAGACTTTGAAAGCAAGCGCCCGCATGTGGAGGCGGTCATCGTCTACGAGGCGAGCCGTGAAGGGTTTCATTACGGGGCGAAATACAGCCTGGCAGAATATTTGCGGCATTGGAACATTCCGCTGCTCACCCACGTCGATACGCGCGCCCTTGTCAAAGAAATCCGCACCGAAGGGACGATGATGACGGAGTTAAGCTTGTCGTCCGTTCCCTCTGTCTTCCGTGAAGAAGCAGCGTTCCCGGTGCGCGCTGTGTCGACGAAACGAATGGAGACGTATGGCCGCGGGGGGCCGCATATTGTGCTTCTCGATTTCGGCTATAAAAAATCGATTTTGCGCTCGCTCGTTGCGCGCGGCTGCCAGGTGACGGTCGTGCCGCACGATACGACGCCGGAAGCGATTGAGGCGCTCAAGCCGGATGGGCTTGTCCTCTCCAACGGCCCTGGCGATCCGAAACAGCTGCGCCATCAACTTCCCGTTATTCGCCAGCTGATCGATCGGTATCCGACGCTCGCCATCTGCCTTGGCCATCAGCTTGTCGCCCTGGCGTACGGGGCGGATACGGAAAAGCTCCGCTTCGGTCATCGCGGAGCGAATCAGCCGGTGTGGGACGCGGTGAAACAAAACGTCGTCATGACGTCGCAAAACCATAGCTATGTTGTCAAAGAGGACAGTTTGGCGGCCACACCGCTTGCCATTCGCTTCATCAACGTCAACGACGGCTCCATCGAAGGGATGATCCATCGCCATAAGCCGATTTTATCGGTGCAATACCATCCGGAGGCGCATCCGGGGCCGCACGATACCGGCTATATTTTCGATGAGTTTTTGCAAACCGTCGCAAAGGGAGAGAAAGTCTATGCCTAAAGATTCCTCGCTTCAATCGATTCTCCTGATCGGGTCGGGGCCGATCGTCATCGGCCAAGCGGCTGAGTTTGACTATTCCGGCACGCAGGCGTGCATCGCCTTAAAAGAAGAAGGATACCGCGTCATTTTAGTGAACAACAATCCGGCGACGATCATGACCGATGACGTCCACGCCGATGCCGTCTATTTCGAACCGCTCACCGTCGACGCCGTCGAAGCGATCATCGCCAAGGAACGGCCGGATGGGCTGCTGGCCACATTCGGCGGCCAAACCGGGCTCAACTTGGCGTTTCAGCTGCATGAAGCCGGCGTGCTGGAAACATACGGGGTGAGACTGCTCGGAACACCGATTGAAGCCATTCAGCGCGGAGAAGACCGCGAAGCGTTCCGCGCGCTGATGCAAGAGCTTGGCGAACCGGTGCCGGAGAGCGAAATTGTCACAAGCGTCGAAGAAGCGGTCGCGTTTGCCGAAAAAATCGGTTTTCCGATCATTATTCGTCCTGCCTATACGCTCGGTGGGACGGGCGGCGGCATTGCCGACAACATGGAGCAGTTCATTGCGCTGGTGGAAAAAGGCTTGGCCGAAAGCCCGATTCGCCAATGTTTAATCGAGCGGAGCGTCGCCGGATTTAAAGAGATTGAATATGAAGTGATGCGCGACCAATCGAATACGTGCATCACGGTTTGCAATATGGAAAACGTTGATCCCGTCGGCATCCACACCGGCGATTCGATCGTCGTCGCGCCGTCGCAGACGCTGACGGATGAGGAATACCAAATGCTTCGTTCTTCAGCGGTGAAAATCATTTCGGCCTTAGGGATCATCGGCGGCTGCAACATTCAATTCGCCCTTGATCCGAACAGCAAGCAATACTACTTAATCGAAGTCAACCCGCGCGTCAGCCGTTCGTCAGCGCTCGCCTCGAAAGCGACCGGCTATCCGATCGCCCGCATCGCCGCCAAACTGGCTGTCGGCTATACGCTGGCCGAACTCGTCAATCCGGTGACGAAAACAACGTATGCCAGCTTCGAGCCAGCCTTGGATTATGTCGTCGTCAAGTTTCCGCGCTTGCCGTTTGACAAGTTTCCGCATGCGGACCGCAAGCTCGGCACGCAGATGAAGGCGACCGGAGAAGTGATGGCGATCGACCGCAACATGGAGCGAGCGTTCCAAAAAGCGGTGCAGTCGCTTGAAGGCAAAAACAACGGGCTGTTTTGGCCGGAACTTGCGGCGAAAACGAACGATGAGCTGAAACAACTGCTTGTTGACAAAGACGACCGCCGCTTTTTCGCTATCTTGGAATTGCTCCGCCGCGGGGTGACGGTCGAAGACATTCACACATGGACGAAAATCGACCGCTTTTTCCTTCGCTCGTTTGAGCGGCTCGTGGCGCTCGAAAAACAGGCGACAGCTGCGTCAATCGATACGATTGATGAAGCGACCTTCCGCTTTTTGAAAGAAAAAGGATGCAGCGACGCCTTTTTGGCCGAAACGTGGGGCGTGACCGAGCTTGACGTGCGCCGCAAGCGGAAAGAGCTTGGCATCGTGCCGTCGTACAAAATGGTTGACACGTGTGCGGCCGAGTTCCATTCGGAAACGGATTACTACTACTCGACGTATTTCGGCGAAGACGAGCGGAAGAAAGCGAGCGGCAAGGAGAAAGTGCTGATCATCGGCGCCGGACCGATTCGCATCGGCCAAGGGATTGAGTTTGATTACAGCTCTGTTCACAGCGTGTTCGCGTTGCAACAAGAAGGGTATGAGACGGTGATGATCAACAACAATCCGGAAACGGTGTCGACCGATTTTGCCGTCGCTGACCGCCTGTACTTTGAGCCATTGACCTTAGAGAGCGTCCTCGATGTCATGGAAGCCGAACAAATCAAGCATATCATTGTTCAATTCGGCGGCCAGACGGCGATCAATTTGGTCAAAGGACTCGAGGAAGCCGGTGTGCCGCTGCTTGGCGTCACCTACGAGATCATTGACCAGCTGGAAGATCGCGACCGTTTTTACCAGTTGCTTGAGGAGCTTGACATTCCGCACGTCCCCGGCTTGATGGCGAACAACGCCGAAGAGCTCGTCGCCAAAGCGGCCGCGATCGGCTATCCGGTGCTGCTTCGCCCGTCGTATGTGATCGGCGGCCGCGGCATGTTCATCGTCCGGAACGAGATCCAGCTTGCCGCGTTGATCGAACAAGGTGAGTTGACGTATCCGATTTTGATCGATGCGTATTTGGACGGGAAAGAGGCGGAGGCAGACATCGTGACAGACGGAACGGACCTGTTGCTGCCGACGATCATCGAACATGTCGAAAAAGCCGGCGTCCACTCCGGCGACAGCTACGCTTGGCTGCCGGCGCAGACGCTCACAGACGAAGAAAAAGCGAAAATCATCGACTATGCGGGCCGGATTGCCAACAAACTCGGCTTCAAAGGAATCATGAACATTCAATATGTCATTGCCGATGGCCATGTGTATGTGCTTGAAGTCAATCCGCGCGCGAGCCGGACGGTGCCGATCGTCAGCAAAACGACCGGCGTGCCGCTGGCGCAAATTGCGACAAAATTATTGCTTGGGAAATCGCTTGTCGACATGGTCGATGAAAACATGCGTAAATTGGCGGTCATGCCGTACGTTGTGTTGAAGTACCCCGTATTTTCCACGTACAAACTGCCGGGCGTTGACCCGACCGTTGGGCCGGAAATGAAATCGACCGGTGAAGGCATCAGCATCGCCGCGACGAAGGAAGAAGCGGCGTACAAGGCGTTTTACGCCTACTTGCAAAAGAAAGCGAACGCCAATGAAATGTACGTCATCGGCGGCATCGATGAAGCGCTGGCGGCGGAAATCGAAGCGAAACAGCTGGTGATGGTATCCGAGCTCCCGTTTGCTGAGTGGGTGAAACGCGATACGGCGCTGGCGGTGATCGACTTGGGCAAAGAGGAAGGCGAGGCGCCGAAACGAATGGCTGCATTGTCCCGACAATTGCTCGTCTTCACAGAGCCCGAGACGTTGAAGCTCTTCTTGCAGGCGCTCGCTGTCGATCAGCTCGATGTGCAGCCGATTTACAGCTGGCTGGAAAAGAAAAAACAGGCAGAACAGGCGGTGATTTTATGAATGCAGTCATGTCACTGAAAGGAAGAGATGTGTTAACGCTGCTTGATTTTTCCACAGATGAAATTTTCGATTTGTTGGCGCTCGCCGCCGACTTAAAGGCGAAACAAAAAGCAGGGATTCCGTATACGCCGCTTGTCGGCAAAACGATGGCGATGATTTTTGAAAAGCCGTCAACGCGCACGCGCGTGTCGTTTGAAGTCGGCATGATCCAGCTCGGCGGCCAAGCGCTCTACTTGAATGGCAACGACCTGCAGCTCGGCCGCGGCGAAACGATCGCCGATACGGCGCGCGTCTTATCGCAATACGTGGATGTCATGATGATCCGGACGTTTGCCCACGAAAAGGTCGAAGAATTGGCGGAATACGCGTCGGTTCCGGTCATCAACGGCTTGACCGATGACGACCATCCGTGCCAAGCGCTGGCGGATTTGCTGACGATTTATGAAGTGAAAAAAACGTTCCAAGGCCTCAAGCTCGCCTATGTCGGCGACGGCAACAACGTCGCCAACGCGCTCCTAGCAGCCGCGGCGAAAGTGGGCATGGATGTGGCCATCGCCTGTCCGCCCGGCTATGAACCGAAAGCCGCCTATGTGGAGGCGGCGCGCCAAATAGGGGAAAAAACGGGCGCCGCTGTCACGGTGACCCACGACCCGCTTGAGGCCGTGGCGGGGGCTGATGCGATTTATACCGATGTCTGGACGAGCATGGGCCAAGAGAGCGAAAGCGCCGAGCGGCTTCGCGTGTTTCAGCCGTACCAAGTGAATGAAGAGCTCGTCAAAGCGGCCAAACCCGATTACCTCTTTTTGCACTGCCTGCCGGCCCACCGCGGCGAGGAAGTGACCGCCGGCGTTATAGACGGACCGAACTCGTTCGTCTTTGAGCAGGCCGGCAACCGGCTTCATGCTCAAAAAGCGATTTTAGTGTCGATCCTATAGAAAAAGGAATTCCCGCTTCGGGAGTTCCTTTTTCGCTCTTACTAAGGAAAAAGGATTTCCGGAGGGGAACACTTTTTCCTTGTCAAAGGCTTGGCGCTCCGTGTGCGGCGGCCCCATCATTTCCCTTCTTATGAACAGCGGCGAAACCGGGAATGCTAACAAATGCAATCGAAGCAAGGGGGATGAAACCAATGGGTCAACCGCGCCATTTTAAACCGGGAGACAAAGCGCCGAACAACGGCATTTACATTGAGATCGGCGAAACGGGAGACAATGTGAAACATCCAAAAAAGCTGAAACTAAAAGCCGGCGATACGTTTCCGGAAACGTCGAACCATAACCGGCATTGGACGTATTTGCGCAAGCCGTAAGGCCGATGAAACGAAAAGCCATTCCCATCGCGGAGTGGCTTTTGGTTTGCTTACCGGGCGGTGGATCCGCTATAATCATTTATAGTCAAAAAAGGTCAAATGGAGGGAACGGCATGGATGCAAGCCGTTTGACGGAAAAACTGCAAGAGGCGTTCATGGCGGCGCAATCGCTCGCCAAAGAACGGCATCATCAACAGCTCGATGTCGAGCACCTGCTGTTGGCGCTCTTTGAACAAGAAGGCGGCCTGGCGCCGCGGTTGTTGGAGCTTTCGGGCGCTGACAAGGAAAAGGCCGCTGACTGGCTGCGCCACCAGCTTCGTCAAAAACCGGAAGTGCATGGGGCGGACGGGCAGCTGTATGTTGCGCCCGCCTTGGCGCGGCTGCTTGAGGAAGCCGAAGCGGAAGCAAAACGGATGCAAGACGAGTACATATCGGTTGAACATGTGCTGCTCGCGTTGCCTCGCGGCGCCGAGCCGGTCGCCCGGCAGCTGGCGCCGTTTGGGGTGACGCGTGAAGCGCTGTTGGCCGCACTGACAAAAGTAAGGGGGAATCAACGCGTGACAAGTCCGAATCCAGAGGCGACGTACGAGGCATTGACCAAATACGGCCGCGATTTAGTGGCGGAAGCCAGAGCAGGGAAAATCGACCCGGTCATCGGCCGCGACAGTGAAATTCGCCGTGTCATCCGCATTTTGTCGCGCAAAACGAAAAACAATCCGGTGTTGATCGGCGAGCCGGGCGTGGGGAAAACGGCCATTGTGGAAGGGCTCGCCCAGCGCATCGTGCGCAAAGACGTCCCGGAAGGCTTGAAAGACAAAACGATTTTCGCGCTTGATATGAGTGCGCTTGTTGCTGGAGCGAAGTTTCGCGGTGAATTTGAAGAGCGGCTGAAAGCGGTGCTCAATGAAATCAAAAAAAGCGACGGCCGCATCATTTTGTTCATTGACGAGCTGCATACGATCGTCGGCGCCGGCCGGGCCGAGGGGGCGATGGACGCCGGCAATATGTTAAAGCCGATGCTCGCCCGCGGCGAGCTGCGCTGCATTGGAGCGACGACGCTTGATGAGTACCGGCAATACATCGAAAAAGACCCGGCGCTCGAGCGCCGCTTCCAACAAGTATTGGTCCAAGAGCCGAGCGTCGAAGACACGATTTCGATTTTGCGCGGGCTGAAAGAGCGGTACGAAGTGCACCATGGCGTGAAAATTCACGATCGCGCGCTCGTCGCGGCTGCGGTGTTGTCCGACCGTTACATCTCTGACCGCTTTTTGCCTGACAAAGCGATTGATTTGGTCGATGAAGCGTGCGCGACGATCCGCACGGAAATGGATTCGATGCCGTCCGAACTCGATGAAGTGATGCGCCGCGTCATGCAGCTCGAGATTGAAGAGGCGGCCTTAAGCAAAGAAACGGATGAAGCGAGCCGCGCGCGGCTTGCGGCATTGCAAAAAGAACTCGCTGATTTGCGCGAAAAAGCGAACGCCATGAAAGCAAAATGGCAGCAGGAAAAAGAAGCGCTTGACCGCGTCCGCCGTCTGCGTGAGGCGCTCGAGCGGGCCAAACGCGAACTGGAAGAGGCGGAAAACGACTATGATTTAAACAAGGCGGCCGAGCTTCGCCATGGCCGCATTCCGCAGCTGGAAAAGCAACTCAAACAGCTTGAGCAAGAAATCAGTGAGCAAAGTGAAGGGAAATTGCTGCGTGAAGAAGTGACGGAAGAAGAGATTGCCGAAATCGTGTCGCGCTGGACGGGCATTCCGCTCACCCGCCTTGTCGAAGGGGAGCGGGAAAAGCTGCTTCGCCTTCATGAATGGCTGCACAGGCGGGTCATCGGTCAAGAGGAGGCGGTCGGGCTCGTCGCCGATGCCATCTTGCGGGCGCGCGCCGGCTTGAAAGATCCGCACCGCCCGATCGGTTCGTTTTTGTTCCTCGGACCGACCGGCGTCGGCAAAACGGAACTGGCCAAAGCGCTCGCCGAAGCACTGTTTGACAGCGAGGAGCAACTCATTCGTTTGGACATGTCCGAGTATATGGAAAAACACGCTGTCTCCCGCTTGATCGGAGCGCCGCCCGGCTATGTCGGCTATGAGGAAGGCGGCCAGCTGACCGAGGCGGTGCGGCGCAAGCCATATTCCGTTCTGTTGTTTGATGAAATCGAAAAAGCGCATCCGGACGTGTTCAACATCCTGCTGCAGTTGCTCGATGACGGACGGCTCACCGATTCGCACGGGCGGACGGTCGATTTTAAAAACACGGTCGTCATCATGACATCGAACATCGGCTCGCCGCTGTTGTTGGAAAACAAAGAGGGCGGCATCGATGAGGGCACGCGCAACGAAGTGCTTGGCCAATTGCGCGCCCATTTCCGCCCCGAGTTTTTAAACCGCATCGACGATATCGTCTTGTTCAAGCCGTTGTCGATGAACGAAGTAAAAGGCATCGTCGACAAATTCGCCCGCGAATTGTCGGGCCGTTTGGCCGATCGGCATATCGAGCTCGCGCTGACCGAAGCGGCGAAGCAATACATCGCCGAAGCGGGCTTCGACCCGGTATACGGCGCCCGACCGCTCAAACGGTTTATGCAAAAGCAAATCGAAACGCCTCTCGCCAAAGCGTTGATCGCTGGGAAGGTGAAAGAACATAGCGCCGTGACGGTCGATGTCGAAGACGGCACGATCATCATCCGGCCGTCTTCGTGAGCGCGGCTGCGGCTCTGCAAGTAAAAGAGGAACATGTGCCTGCCGGAGAAAAAGAAGCCCCAACGGTGGTGGGGGCTTCTTTTCTTCGTCGGGCGGTGGGCGTATAATGGGGAGCGAAAGGAGGGCTTCCGGGTGGCACGGGAACGGAAGATTTCGCTGACAGAACTGTTTGCCCAAACGAAACAACTTCTTCTCGAACACGGATACGAAGGATTTACGTTCGGCCTGCTCGCTGATCGGCTCGGAGTCGCGCGCAGCGCCATTTACAAATATTTCGAGAACAAAGAGGAATTGATCACCGCCTATATGGTCGACGAAATGGAACAAGTGTTTGAAAAGCTCACCCGCATTCACGATTTTCCAGCGTTTGAAGAGCAATTTCGCTTTTTGCTCGATTTGATTTTATACCACGATGACCTACATGAGATGATTGCCATCGGAAAGAAAATTCCCGAGACTCACCCGAAAGTGAAGGAAAACAAACGCCGTCTCGCGCAATTTCACGAGCGGATGTATGACGAAGTGCAGCCGGTGATTCAGCGAGGAAAACGGGAAGGGAAAATGAAACCGCATCTTCCTGATCGGGTGGTTCTAGGGTATATTTTCCAGTCTGCAGCGGTCCCTCATTTTCCCGGTATTTCGTTGGCGGAATGGGCGGAAAGCATTCGCGAAATCATTATGCACGGTGTGTTGAACAGAAATTGACAACAGTGTCACTTTCCCCTTATCATGAAATTGTGCTGAAAGTGACGAATGTGTCACTTTGCGCAAACTAGGAAAAACGGGGGAATGGATATGAGCAGATGGCTGCGCGCTGTCACGGATTGGGTGGCGACAACAAAAGGCATGTGGTGGACGTTGGCGTTGTGGCTGGCGGCGATCGGGGCATTAGCCGCATTGGCGCCCAACGTGAAGCAATACGAAGCATCCAGCATCGAAACGGTGCCGAAAGAGGCGCAGTCGATGGTGGCGCAGGCGAAAGTCGATCGGTATTTTCAGGCCGATGACGGCATTCCTGCTATTTTCGTGTTTCGCTCAGAAAAGGAACCGGTCTCCAAAGACGCGCTGCAGCGTTTGCTGATGCAAATTCAACAGCAGCATCAAGAGGCGATTGAAAAGCTTGTTCCGGTCGCTTCTCTTCCGCCGCAAGCGGCCGCCAGCTTTTTCGCCAAGGACGGGAAAACCGTTGTCGTTCCTGTGACGTATAAAGGATCGTTGGAATCGAAAGAGATCGAGGCGTTGAACAAAGACATTCGGCAGCTGGTCAACAACAAGAGCGCTATGAAACTGTATATTACCGGACCGGCCGGCATTGCGGCCGATACGCTCGCCTTGTTTTCGCGCGCGGATGTCGTCCTCCTCTTGTCAACGGTCGGATTGATTTTAGTGCTGCTGATCGTCATTTACCGCTCGCCGCTCTTGGCGCTGATTCCGCTTGTCGTCGCCGGGATGGTGTACGGGGTGGTCGGGCAGCTGCTCGGGCTGTTAGGGCGAGGGGGGCTCGTCATCTCGAAACAAACGGTGTCGATCATGTCCATTTTGTTGTTTGCGGCGGTCACCGATTATTCGCTGTTTATCTTTTCCCGCTACCGCGAGGAACTGAAACGGCATGAGGACAAGCGGGAAGCGATGAGGCAGGCGATGCGCGAAACCGGGCTGCCCGTGTTGTTTTCCGGCGGCACCGTGTTGGCGGCGATGCTCGTGTTGTTTTTCGCGAAATTGGGCGATTACCGCAATTTCGCCCCCACGTTCGCCCTGGCGATGGCCGTCATTATGATCGCGTCGGTGACGTTGATTCCAGCCTTGTTCACGTTGTTTGGGCGCAAAGCGTTTTGGCCGAACATTCCGCGCGTCGGTGAGAACAAAGCGAGGGGAAGACGGACGCTTTGGGAAACAGTCGCTCGCTTTGTCGCCGCCAAGCCGCGTCTGACTGTAGCGGTCATTGGAGCGCTGTTGGTGGTGCTCGCTAGCCATTCGCCTTTTTTGCGTTATGAGTATGATTTGATCAAATCGTTCCCGCAAGATATGCCGTCGCGCCAAGGATATGAGTTGCTCGAGAAGCATTTTGCCAAAGGGGAGTTGGCGCCGACAACGGTGTTGTATGAAGGAAAAGAGGCGCTGTCCCCGCAACAGCTTGCCCGGCTGCAGGACGAACTCGGAAAGCAGCCGCTTGTCAGTGAGGTGCGCCCGGCCGGCACGGCGGATGACGGGCGGGTCGTCTCGTTTACGCTGACGTTTCGGGAAAACCCGTACGAGGCGAAAACGCTCGATGCGCTAGAACGGATCATCGAGCGGAAAGAAACGATTCTCAACGAAAGCGGGCTTGACGGACGTCTCTATTTCGCCGGAGAGACGGCGGCGAAGGTGGATGAGCGGGCGCTGAACCATCGCGATACCGCTGTCATCGTTTCGCTGGAGACGGTGCTCATTTTCCTTTTGCTGTTCGCGCTGACAAAATCGGTTAAGCGGTCGCTGTATATGATCGGCACGATTCTTGTCTCATTCGCGTCCGCGCTCGGTCTTGGCATTTGGCTCGCCGATGGCTTGTTTGACATCAACGCCGTCAGCGACCGCGTGCCCATTTATGCGTTTGTCTTTTTGGTGGCGCTTGGCATTGACTATAACATCATACTCGTGTCGCGCTTTCAAGAAGAGTGGCGAACCCATTCTGTCAAGGGGGCGGTTGAGCGAGCGGTCGCCCACACTGGCGGTGTCATTTCGTCGGCCGGCCTCATTTTGGCGGCGACGTTTGCTGTGCTGATGACGCAGCCGGTTCAGCTGTTGTTCGTGTTTGGCTTTCTTGTGGCCATCGGCATTTTGCTGGATACGTTTTTGATTCGCGGCATGTTGCTGCCGGGGCTGATCGTTTGGTTGGAAAAGGAGCGCACGGAACGTCCGCAGCCCGGAAATGGCTGATCATCCGGCGCGTTTCGCTATAGCCATCCGGATGATTCTGACCCTGTTCAATCGGGCGGCTCGCTTCATCGCCAACTCGAGAAAGGAAGGGAACGGTCGGAGACGGAAACCGGGGCGTTCGAATATGTGGCTATGAAGAAAGCAGGGAAAAACCGGGTTCCTGTTAGATTTTTCGGCTTCGGATGTAAGAAGGCGGATGGGCTGTTAGGGGCCCATTCGCCAACAAGGGGTCGAACGAAAAGGTGGTCTGCCTTCAAGATCGATACAACCGATCGTGCAGCAGAAACAGTCAGCACGTATATAGAGCAACAAAAGAGGGTATCCCGATCCTTTTCGGATACCCTCTCCTTTGCTCCTATGCGTTTGCAAGCCATAAGGTTAATGATGGTGATTTCCGGCTGGTTCATCCGGAATCAGCGCTGCCACCACGATGATCAGAACTGTCACGATCACGCCGAGCAGCGCGCCGGTCGCGAAATCGTAGCTGATGCCTTGCATCGAGCTCATGACGTAGGTGGCCATTTGCATGAGCAAAAACGTCCAAAAAAACGTCCAGAATAGGCGCATTTTTTGCTCCTCCCATCTTTGTCTCATTCCTTGTTCTATCTTATCATAAATGACTCCTATAGGCATATACCCGGACGTTTTTTTTTCGCCTGACATATCGTATACTGTACCATTATGCATTGCCAAAACAAGGGTGAATGGAAACGATGGCAGGACAACAGCGGTTTTTTCAACTTGATGAGCAATGGTGCATCGTTCATATACCGGAGCGCCCAAATGGATTTGCCCTTTTTGTCATCGGCGATGGCGACCATTTTGTGAACGAACGGACGAGTTTTTGGCTGGAACATCCGACGCGGCGGCAATGGCTCGAGGAGTGGCTCGAACGCGGGTACACGGTCTTTTCGTCCCATTTGTACGGAAGGCATTGGGGAAGTCCAAAGGCGGTTCGGCTGGCGCGCCAGCTCGTTTACTCCGTGCTGAAAAGTGAAATTGTCAATTCGCGCATTTATCTCGTCGCGGAAGGAATGGGCGCGCTCATCGCTTCGCAGCTGCTTAGTGTCATGCCAAGGCAAATGCGGGCGGTCGCCATGATCAATCCTTGCCTTGATGTTCGCGCCCAGCTTGATCATGAACGGGACCATCCGCTCATGTACCGGCGGATGGTGAAAGAGATCGCCTTCGCGTATGGCATGAAAGAAGAAGAAGTGCCGGAGGCCGTTCCCGCCCTGTTCTTGAGTCCGCACGATGTTCCTGTGATCGTTTGGCAACTCTCCGGTGTGAGCCCGTATCCATTTGCCTTGCACGGCCGAAGATATGAGCAATGGATGAAAGCGACCAACCGCCATGTGCGCATCATCGATGAACTGCCGGAAAAGCGGCCCCAACTTGCGGCGCAAATCGCTCGCTTTTTTCATCAGCACAATGAGCTTCCGTGATCAAAGAGCGCACTGGATGGGAAAACAGAGACCGGTGCGGAGAACAGCCGGCCAACGTTGGGCCGCTTTTTGAATAGCAACCAGTCCGGCTGAAAGGCTGTCCATTTTATAAAGAAGAGAAAGGCCCCGAAAACGGGAGAGGAACGGGAAGGGAAAAAGGGCGACCCGCTGCCAAATAGTGGGCACCTTTTGAATTATTTTTTGAATAGCTCAACAAGCGATGTCATTTTTCTCATCAGCGGTTTCAGTTGCTGCAGCGAATCGGTCAGCGCGCCAACTTGATCAAACAGCTTCACCCAGTCAATGTCAGGCAGCGGGAGCGCTTCATTTTCCCCCGTCTCTTCCTGCCGTTCTGCTCGCCGCGGCGGAAAAGGTTGAAACATCAGGCGGGAAAAACGATCGGTCGCCTTGTTGGATGGTTTTGGCGCTGGGCTGTCGGCCATGCGTATCTCCTCCTTTTTTGATGATCGCCTTATCGTTATCGTATGGGAAAGCGGGGAAAACGGTTTGGACCATTGTCCTAGGGGGATGATGATGAAAGCGTGCACACCGCTTCCTAGCATCGTTTCTCAAATAGAAAAGCCTTGCAACACCGCACACTTTTATTCATCGACCAAAGGAAACCACTGTTTTTCACCAGCCTTCTAGGAGGCTGGTGATTTCATCATGGATGCGGCTTTACCACGTCATTTCTCAACTAAAAAAACCTTGTTGCATCGATCCTGCTTTTCGCCCATTCCCCCATTGAGTAAGGGAGCCGGCCGTTTTTCACCGCCCTCCTAGCTGTCGTGTCCAACCGCCGCTGCTTTTTGGTTCGTGGTGGCGGGCTGTTTCCGCATGGAGAACGTGCGCCAGAAGGGGGCGAACGGGTTCCCTCCCTTGGCGGACGGTGTTTTTCCTATTGCATTGCCGCCCTGTTTCCGCTAAAATTAGTACCAAGTAATAATAATTGGTGATGTGGATTGATCGTACATGCTCATTCGTTCGGCAATGGGGGATATTTTGGAAAGAAAAAGGAGATGGATGGTATGGGAGCAGGAATTATCGGTGTCGGCCGTTACGTGCCGGAGCGGGTGTTGACCAACTTTGATCTTGAACAAATGATGGATACATCCGATGAATGGATTCGGACGCGTACAGGGATTGAGGAGCGCCGCATTGCCCCGGATCACATCGATACGTCCGATATGGCGTATTTTGCCGCGGAGCGGGCGCTTCGTAACGCCGGCATTGAGGCGAAGGACATCGATTTGATTATAGTGGCGACCGTTACACCGGATCGGCCGTTTCCGTCTGTTTCTTGCATGATCCAAGAGCGGTTGGGAGCGGTGAAGGCGGCAGCGATGGATTTGAGCGCCGCCTGCGCCGGATTTATGTACGGGATGGTAACGGCCGCTCAATTTATTGACACGGGAGTGTATCGGTATATATTAATAGTGGGAGCAGACAAATTGTCGAAAATTACCGACTGGAGCGACCGCAACACCGCTGTGTTGTTTGGTGACGGGGCTGGAGCAGTTGTCATGGGACCGGTGTCGTCGGGGCGCGGCATGCTGTCGTTTGAATTGGGGGCCGATGGGACAGGAGGAAAATATTTATACAAGGACGAATATATTGTCATGAACGGCCGAGAAGTGTTTAAATTTGCGGTCAGGCAAATGGGGGAATCGAGCGTTCGCGTCCTAGAGAAAGCGGGACTGGCGAAAGAGGATGTCGATTTTCTCATTCCGCATCAAGCGAATATTCGCATTGTTGAAGCGGCTCGACAGCGCTTGGAGCTGCCGGAAGAAAAAATATCGACGACGATACGCCGCTATGGAAACACATCGGCGGCTTCGATTCCGATTTCGCTCGTTGAGGAGCTCGAGGCAGGCCGCATTCATGATGATGACGTCATCGTCATGGTCGGTTTCGGCGGCGGGCTAACGTGGGGCGCGATCGCCTTGCGTTGGGGGCGGTGAGCTCGCAGACATTTTGCGTAGGGACAGTGGAACGGTCGGACGGTTTCCCTTCCTCGAACGTTGAGCTCGCAGACATTTTGCACAAAGGAGAGACGGAGCGATGGAAAAAAAACGAGTCGTCGTGACCGGGCTCGGGGCGGTTACCCCGCTTGGAAACGATGTGGAAACAACATGGAAAAACATTGTTGCCGGTCAGTCGGGCATTGATATCGTCACTCGCGTGAATCCGGATGACTTTCCGGCCAAAGTGGCAGCGGAAGTGAAAGATTTTGACCCGTCGTTGTTCGTCGATCGCCGGGAAGCGCGGAAGATGGACCGCTTTACCCAATTCGCCGTCGCGGCGGCGCTTATGGCGGTGAAAGACGCCAAACTGGAAATTAACGAACAAAACGCTGAGCGAATCGGCGTCTGGATCGGTTCAGGCATCGGCGGCATGGAGACGTTTGAACAGCAGTTTGAAATTTTCCAGCAGCGCGGCTATCGGCGAGTGAGCCCGTTTTTCGTGCCGATGATGATTCCGGATATGGCGGCCGGACAAGTGTCGATCCTCTTGGGAACGAAAGGGATCAACTCCTGCACGGTCACCGCTTGTGCGACCGGAGCCAACTCGATCGGCGATGCGTTTAAAGTCATTCAGCGCGGTGACGCCGATGTTATGATCGCCGGCGGGACGGAAGCGCCGATTACGAAAATGTCATTCGCCGGCTTTTGCGCGAATACGGCTCTCTCTACCAATCCAGACCCGAAAACGGCGAGCCGTCCGTTTGACAAACATCGCGATGGGTTCGTCATGGGAGAGGGGGCTGGCATCGTCGTTCTTGAGGAATTGGAGCACGCGCTGCGCCGCGGTGCGAAGATTTACGCGGAAATTGTCGGCTACGGCGCGACGGCCGATGCGTACCATATCACCGCGCCGGCGCCGGGCGGCGAAGGCGGCGTGCGGGCGATGCGGCAGGCGCTGCAAGATGCCGGCTTGAAGCCCGAGGACATCGATTACATCAATGCCCACGGCACGAGCACGGAGTACAATGACAAATATGAGACGGCGGCGATCAAGGAAGTGTTCGGCGATCATGCGTATCGGCTGGCGGTCAGCTCGACTAAATCGATGACCGGTCATTTGCTCGGGGCGACGGGCGCCGTGGAGGCGATTTTCTCCGTATTGGCGATCCGCGACGGCGTCATTCCGCCGACAATCAACTATGAAACGCCCGATCCGGAATGCGACCTCGACTATGTGCCGAATGAAGCGCGGAAACAAGAGGTGCGGGCGGTGTTAAGCAATTCGTTTGGATTTGGCGGCCATAACGCGACATTGATTTTTAAAAACTATCGGTAATTGAGAAACGGAGAGCCTGAACGGAGCAGAACTGCCAAGCCTAATGAACGGCGGCCCCCTTCACCGTTAGCGAACGCGAAATCGAACAGTTTTGGCGCCGCTACATCGCCCCCAACCGGGACGTTTCCGCCTCGCATCCGCTTAGCGCCCGGCTTTTGTACGGGCTTGGTTCGTATCCGAACATGGGCGGCTATGCGGTGGGGTACGCCATCGTTCGCCGCTGTCTTGAGCGAGGGCATTCGTTGACGGAGTTAATGGGGATAGAAGCAAGGTAAATCGCTGCCTTAGCTGGCTTTGCCGACGCTGAATAAGCAGGTTGTCCATCGGAGCGGCAAACGAACAGTCATGTTGTCCACAAAGCCGACATATATGTAAAACGAGGAAAGTGGACAAGAAGGAAGGGAAGCCCGATGGTCCGCCTGTTTTTTTATTTGGTCGGCTTCGGTTTTTCCGTCGTCGGCGGCATGATGGCGATCGCCTATTTAAACCTCATCACTCCTGAGCGCGGCTTTTACGACTATTGGGTTTACATTGCCAAGCGGCCCGAATGTTATTTGCTGCCGATCGGCCTGCTTTTCATCTGGGGAAGTTTGTCGTTTCCAAGCCGCGGCTCGTAGTGGGGAAAAGAGGGCGAAATGGAATAAAATTCTGCCCCTCTGCCTATACTGATGGACAAACACGTCTGGAAGTGAGGGGTATCACATGCTTTGCTTGCATGACATCTGGGTGAATTGGTTTGAAGGCGAAGAGAACGGATACAACGTCTGCCATTTTCACGAATGGCGCAAGGACGATCAAATCGAGCTGCTCGACCAAGTGCCGCTGCTAAAAGTGACCCCGGCTCTGTTCCATTATATCGAAAACAGTCTGTCTGATCTTCCCAAACCGTTGCTAGATGATGTGTATCAAAAGGCGTATGTGCGCAAAAACCATGAGCGCATTCCGTTGGATTATTGTTTCATTGTGACCGATGGGGCCGGCATTTTGGCGGTGGATACGATCGGCTACCATATTCCGATTCGCAAAAGCCGCCTGATCCCCCGGCAGGAACAGCTTGTCTATGAGATGGTGGCCGAGGCCGAAGAACGGGACTATCCGCTGCCCGAATACAACAAAGAATACCATATTTTATCTCCCGCGCCGGAACTGATGTGGGGGTTAACGCGCAAGGAGCGACAGCTGAAGCAGCTGCTGTTTATGGCGCTTGATCAGCTGTATTCGACAAAAAATGGCGCCGAAGTGCGGTATTGGTATACGGAATGGGCGCCGGAAAAATACGCCGATATTCAAAAAATGTCGTTTGAAGAAGCGTGGGCGCGGCTGTATGAAGAAACGAAGCACGGTTGGTCCAAGCGCCACGAGCAGCTATGCGAACACTTGATCAAGGGACAGCCGTTTTTCGAAAAGTTGTGGGAAATGGAGCAAGAACCAAAGGTGAATTAAAAACGGGCGAAGGCGCTTAGCGCCCGCCCGTTTTTTGTCCGGCGTTACCGCCGACGCCCAAGTCCCATGGCTTGCTCCATTTTGCGCACCATTTCCGCTGCCACCCGATTGGCTTTTTCCGCCCCTTCGTCCAACACGCGGTCAAGCTCCTCGCTTTCCATCCATTGGTGATATCGCTCTTGAATCGGCCGGAGCGTCTCGATGACCACTTGGGCGAGGTCGGCTTTAAAGACGCCGTACCCTTTTCCTTCGTATTGCCGCTCCAACTCCTCGATTGGCTGACCGGATAACGTTGAATAAATATGGAGCAAGTTCGAAATGCCCGGCTTTGCCTCCTTATCGTAGCGGATCGTCCCTTCCGAGTCGGTGACGGCGCTTTTGATTTTCTTCTCGATCGTTTTCGCGTCGTCAAGCAGTGTAATGTACGCTTTCGGGTTCGGGTCGGATTTGCTCATTTTTTTCGTCGGCTCGACGAGCGACATAATGCGGGCGCCGACTTTCGGAATGCGCGCCTCGGGAATCGTGAACAGCTCGCCGTACCGTTTGTTGAAGCGCTCGGCTAGATCGCGCGTCAATTCAATATGCTGTTTTTGGTCATCGCCGACCGGGACGATGTCGGTGTTATAAAGCAAAATGTCGGCGGCCATCAGCGGCGGGTACGTGAGCAGCCCGGCGCTGACCGCCTCTTTGCCGGCCGATTTTTCTTTAAATTGCGTCATCCGTTCCAGTTCGCCGACATAAACGAGGCACTGTAGCATCCAAGCCGCTTGAGCGTGCGCCGGCACTTCAGACTGGATGAACAGCGTCGCCTGCGCAGGGTCGATGCCAACCGCCAAATAGAGGGCGGCGAGGCGGCGAATGTTTTGCTGCAATTGGTCGGGGTCTTGTGGAACGGTAATGGCGTGTTGATCAACGATGCAAAAATAGCAGTTGTATTCATGCTGCAGCTCGACAAATTGCCGCAGCGCCCCGATGTAATTGCCAAGGGTGATAACGCCGCTTGGCTGAATGCCAGAAAAAATCGTTTTCATCGCTTTTCACTCCCTTAAACCAAAAATAAAAACGGTCCTTTCCCTCCCATGGATAGGGACGGTAGGACCGCGGTGCCACCCTACTTATTGCGCCCGTAGCGCAATCGCTTAGCCCATGCCTCACGCATGGCCTCCTGTAACGCGGAGGAACGTCCTCGCCTACTGCGTCGCCGGTTCGGCGGGAAGCTCGAAAGCCCATTCCATATGGCTAGCCGCTTGTTCGCACCGTCCACAAGCTCTCTGAAGGCATCGCCATATGTACTTTTCTTTCTCATCGCCCGATTGGTTTTCGATTTGCTTTATATTATACGGAAACCATTCAGCTGTTGCAACCTTTATTGCACGGCGTATCCGGCGGCGATCATCGCGAGAAACAGAAAGAGTCCGGACAAAAGAAGCGGATAAGTGACCGCAAAACGCCGTGGGCCGGGCGGTTGTGAGGCTTCCTGCTCCGCGGCCGCTTCTTCAAGATACCGCTCCGCCTTTGTCCCCGCGCTCTTGCGCCATTTTTGGAATCCATACGCAAATCCGCTGAAAAACCCGCGTTCATAAACAAACAAAAGTCCCCCCAATGACAGCGGCACCAAAGAGAGCAAAAAGGTGACGTTAATGAAGGCGACAGCCGTCCATGCCCCTTGCCAAGCGACGATGAGCGCACCGGTTGCCATCATGGCGGCGATGAGCCATCCGGTTCGAACCGCGGTCTGTTTCATCCATCCTTCCCCTCGCCTTGTTAGTCGTTGTCCTTATTTTATCATATCCCGCGTTCGTTTGGTTCGCGTTCGAAATAAGGTGGTCAACTTGGTTGACAAAATTATATCAAAAAACAGAAAGAAAAATAAAAACGGTCGAATCAGTCTGAATCAAGCGTTCGCGGCAGCCGGAGAAAAGTTATATTGTAAGCGATTTCCTAATCATTGACAGAAATTTTTTATTTACAAAGGGGACAAAACTAGGTACAATCCATCTTGGTAAGGATGCGGTGCTTCTTTTTGGATTACAAGTAATTCGAAAATTTTTATTTAAGAAAATAAAAAAATTCTTTTCAAGTATACTAACACGAGGTATAATAAAGCATGTAAGTACAATCTTCTGAAATCGAATCGTTCAGAAGATTTGTAATACAATACATAACCTTTAAAGGGGGGGTTTTAGTGAAAAAGCGATTTTCATTCTTCCTCGTCCTGCTTCTGGCGCTGTCGACGCTTTTAGCGGCGTGTGGCGGCAAGGACAACAACAATGCCCAAAGTGGTAAGGGCGATGAAAAACCGGCGGCAAAGAAGGAACAAGTGCTGAATTTGCTTGAAAATCAGGAGATCCCGTCGCTTGATTCGGCGCTCGCTACCGACCAAGTATCGTTTATCGTTTTGAACAACGTCATGGAAGGCTTGTACCGCTTAGGCAAAGACAACAAACCGGTGCCGGGAGTAGCGGAAAGCTATGAAGTGAGCAACGACGGCAAAACGTACACGTTCAAGCTTCGCAAAGACGCGAAGTGGTCGAACGGCGATCCGGTGACGGCGCACGACTTCGAATTCGCTTGGAAGCGCGTGCTCGATCCGAAAACGAAATCGGAATACGCGTACATTATGTACAACATTAAAAACGCGGAAGAAGCCAACACAGGCAGAGTGCCGCTTGACCAAGTCGGCGTCAAAGCTCTTGATAACTACACGCTCAAAGTCGAGCTGAAAAACGCCGTTCCGTATTTCGTCAGCTTGACAGCGTTCGGCACGTTCATGCCGCAAAACGAAAAGTTTGTGAAAGCACAAGGCAAAAAATACGGTCTTGAAACCAACACAACGCTGTACAACGGCCCGTTCGTGTTGAGCGAGTGGAAGCACGAACAAGGATGGGTTTACACGAAAAACCCGAACTATTGGGACAAAGACACAGTGAAGCTCGAAAAAGTCAATGTCAAAGTCGTCAAAGACACAGCGACAGCCGTCAACTTGTATGAAACGAAACAAGCGGACCGCGTCGTCCTGACCGCGGAGTTCGTTGACAAGTACAAAAACGACAAAAACTTCCACACGAAATTGGATCCGTCGCTCTACTGGCTGCGCATGAACACGAAAAAAGAACCGATGACCAACCTCAACGCCCGCAAAGCGATCGCGATGGCCATCGACACGCAAGCGATGGTTGATACGCTGCTGAACAACGGTTCGATCCCGGCGAAGTTCGCCGTCCCGAAAGACTTCGTCACTGGTCCGGATGGCAAAGACTTCCGCGATGTGAACGGCGATTTGGTCAATTACAATCCGGATGAAGCGAAAAAACTGTGGGAGCAAGCGAAAAAAGAGCTGGGCAAAGACAAATTCACAGTCGAGCTGCTGAACTATGACACCGACAACGCGAAGAAAATCGGTGAGTATGTAAAAGAACAGCTCGAGAAAAACTTGCCGGGCTTGACGATCAACATCAAACAGCAACCGTTTGCGCAAAAGCTGAAGCTTGAAAGCAATATGCAATATGATTTGTCGTACTCCGCTTGGGGTCCGGACTATCAAGACCCGATGACGTTCCTGCAGCTCTGGACATCGACAAGCCCGCACAATGAAACCGGCTGGTCGAATGCCGAGTATGACAAGTTAATCAAAGACGCGCAAACAACGATTGCCAACGATCCACAAGCTCGTTGGGATGCTATGCTGAAAGCCGAGAAAATCGTCTTTGAAGGAATGCCGATCGCTCCGCTGTATCAACGCAGCACTGCGTATGTGCAACGTGAATACGTCAAAGATTTCGTCACGCACCTAGTCGGCGCCGACTACAGCTTGAAATGGGCGTATGTCAAGTAATCCATTGTTCTCTTGAAAATGCGGAGGAGAGTATATGCACAAGGCATATACTCTCCTTTTGCCTGCCAAAGCGAAAAATGTCGAAAAACAGCGAAGATTATAGAAAAAAGCGCGCAGGTCATGAAAATGATGACAAACGGCGTGGGGAGGTCAAAGAAACGTCTCATGGGCAACGTCTTGCCCTGCCCCAACATCGAAACGATTGATGAAGGTATGGGTGGTTCTCGCAGAACGTTCCATGGGCAGTGTGATCTGCCCTCTACCCGGGGATGAAAATCAACGCTTGCCGAAGGGATTTTCACAGAAAAGGCCCATGGGCAACATTTTGCCCTCCACCCGGGGGATGAAAATCCCGCGCCCGTGCGGCATTTTCACAGAAAGATCCATGGACAGCGTGCTGCCCCAAACCCGGGAGCGAACATCCTTATTACCGTTGTGTGGGGGATTTTCCAAGAAAAGTAGAGGAGGTGCGTCCATGGCGCGATATACGCTTCAACGGTTCGCTTATATGGTCGTTACATTGTTCATTATCGCCACGCTGACGTTCTTTTTGATGAAGCTGCTGCCCGGCTCGCCGCTGCAAAACCAAGAAAAGCTGACGCCGGAGCAAAAGGCGTTGATTTTAAAAGAATACGGATTGGATAAGCCTGTTCCTGTTCAGTACATGCTCTATTTAGGGAATTTGCTCAAAGGCGATCTCGGCGTATCGTTCCAATATGACAACCGTCCGGTGACGGAACTGATCAGCGACCGAATTGGCCCGTCGGCCCAGCTCGGGTTTCAGGCGATCGTTTTTGGGACGATCGTCGGGTTGATTCTCGGAATTGTCGCGGCGATTCGCCACAATCGCTGGGAAGATTATACGGCGACAGTCATTGCCGTCTTGGGCGCCTCGATTCCATCGTTTGTGCTTGGGGGATTTTTGCAATACTTTATCGCTGTGAAATGGCAGTTGCTCCCGGTAGCGTTTTGGGAAGGCTTCAAATATACCATTCTTCCGACCTTGGCGCTGTCTGTCGGGGTCATCGCCAGCATCGCCCGCTTTATGCGCACCGAGATGCTTGAGGTGTTGAGCTCTGATTATATTTTGACCGCTCGAGCGAAAGGGATCAGCCAAGCGGGGGTTATTCTCAAACATGCCATTCGCAACTCGCTCATTCCTGTCATTACGATTTTAGGCCCGCTGACGGTCAATTTAATGACTGGAACGTTGGTGATTGAGAAATTGTTTGCTGTCCCTGGCCTTGGGGAGCAGTTTGTTCGCTCGATCGAACTGAACGATTATCCTGTCATTATGGGCACGACGTTGTTTTATTCGGCTTTGTTGATTTTGGCTGTCTTTATCGTTGACGTGTTGTATGGGATTGTCGATCCACGCATCCGGTTAGCGGGAGGGAAAAAATAATGGCGAAACAAAACTATGAACAACTTTCATCGGATTGGTTTCAGCCCGCCCCGCCGAACGTCGGTGAGCAGGAGAAGATCAATCGTCCGAGTTTGACGTTTTGGCAGGATGCTTGGCTTCGCCTTCGCGAAAATAAAGCAGCGATCGTCGGGCTTGTGATGATCCTTCTTTTAGCGCTGATGGCGATCATCGCCCCGATGGCGAGCGACCGGACGTACAAGGAGCAAAACTTGCGGCATGCGAAACTTCCGCCGAAAATCCCGGTGCTTGAACATGTTCATTGGCTTCCGTTTGACGGCCGGGATGCCAACGGCGTTGATGTGTATAAACAGCGCGGTGTCAAAGAGTATTATTGGTTTGGCACGGATGACTTAGGGCGCGACTTGTGGGTGAGAACGTGGTACGGCACGCGCATCTCCCTTTATATCGGCTTGCTGGCCGCATTGATCGACTTATTGATCGGGATTGCGTACGGCGGCATTTCCGGCTACTATGGCGGCCGCGTCGACAATGTGATGCAGCGAATTATCGAAATTTTAAACGGTATTCCGTATTTGATCGTGGTCATTTTGTTCATTTTGATTTTTGAACCCGGAATCATTTCCATCACTTTGGCGATGGTCATTACCGGTTGGACGACGATGGCGCGGATCGTGCGCGGGCAAGTGTTGAAATTAAAGAACATGGAATATGTGTTGGCGGCACGGACGCTCGGGGCGCCGACATCGCGGCTTATTTTCAAACATTTGATTCCGAACGTCATCGGCCCGATTATCATCACGACGATGTTCACGATTCCATCAGCCATCTTCACCGAGGCGTTTTTGAGCTTTATCGGCCTTGGTATCCGCCCGCCGGAAGCGTCGCTCGGTTCGCTTGTCAACGATGGGTATAAGTCGATTCAAACGTATCCGCACTTGATGATCATTCCAGCGGTCGTCATCAGCTTGCTCATTTTGAGCTTCAACTTGGTGGCTGACGGAATCCGCGATGCGTTGGACCCGAAAATGCGCAAATAAGGAACGGAAGGGGTGAAACCGATGGAGAAAATTTTGCAGGTAAACGATTTGCATGTTTCTTTCGACATCCACGCCGGCGAAGTGCAAGCCGTCCGCGGGGTCACCTTCGACTTGTATAAAGGGGAAACGTTGGCGATTGTCGGCGAGTCGGGGTCTGGGAAATCAGTGACGTCCAAAGCGCTCATGCGCCTGTTGCCAACGCCGCCGAGCCGAATCAAGCAAGGGGAAATTTTATTTGAAGGGAAAGACTTGACGAAGCTGTCTGAGAAAGACATGCAATCGATTCGCGGTGCGAAAATTTCGATGATTTTCCAAGATCCGATGACGTCGCTCAATCCGACGATGACGATCGGAAAGCAAATTATGGAAGCGGTTTTAAAGCACCAAAAGCTGTCAAAAGACGAAGCGCGCAAACGGGCGATCGAACTGTTGCAGCTGGTCGGCATTAAAAACGCCGAGCTGCGCATAAAGCAATACCCGCACCAATTTTCCGGCGGGATGCGCCAGCGCGTGGTGATCGCCATCGCCTTGGCGTGCAATCCGAAAATTTTGATTGCCGATGAACCGACGACCGCGCTGGATGTGACGATTCAGGCACAAATTTTGGAGCTGATGAAAGACATTCAGAAAAAACTTGGCATGTCGATTATTTTCATCACCCACGATTTAGGGGTCGTCGCCAACATGGCCGATCGCGTTGCGGTCATGTACGCGGGCAAAATCGTGGAAATCGGCACGGTCGACGAAATTTTTTATAATCCGAAACACCCGTACACATGGGGACTGCTCGCCTCGATGCCGAGCCTTGACCATAAAGATACGGAGCTGTATTCGATCCCGGGTTCGCCGCCCGATTTGTTAAATCCGCCCAAAGGCGATGCGTTCGCGCCCCGCAATCCGTACGCGCTCAAAATTGACTATGAGCTCGAGCCGCCGATGTTCCAAGTGTCCGATACGCACTATGCGGCGACATGGCTATTGCATGAGATGGCGCCGAACGTCGAGCCGCCGGCGATCGTGCGCGAGCGGATGAAACGGTTCACCGAGATCGTCGCTCGGAAAGGAGGAACCCCGCGTGGCTAGACAAAAGCTGTTGGAAGTGAAAAATTTAAAGCAATATTTCCCGGCTGGCCGCGGTGAAGTCGTCAAAGCGGTCGACGGCGTGACATTCGATATTTACAAAGGCGAAACGTTCGGGTTGGTCGGCGAGTCAGGCTGCGGCAAGTCGACGACCGGGCGGACGATCATCCGGCTGTATGAGGCGACGGAAGGGGAAGTGCTGTTTAACGGCGTCAATGTGCACGGCAAGAAATCCAAAAAAGAGCTCAAAGAGTTAAACCGGAAAATGCAAATGATTTTCCAAGACCCGTACGCCTCGCTCAATCCGCGGATGACGGTCGCCGATATTATCGCCGAAGGCATTGACATTCACGGACTGGCGAAAACGAAAGAAGAGCGAATGCAGCGCGTCTATGAGCTGCTGGAGACGGTCGGTTTAAACCGCGAGCACGCGAGCCGCTACCCGCACGAGTTTTCCGGCGGTCAACGCCAGCGGATCGGCATCGCCCGGGCGCTGGCCGTCGAACCGGAGTTCATCATCGCCGATGAGCCGATTTCCGCGCTTGACGTCTCGATCCAGGCGCAAGTCGTGAACTTATTGAAGCGGCTGCAGCGCGAAAAAGGGTTGACGTATTTGTTTATCGCCCATGACTTGTCGATGGTCAAATACATCAGCGACCGGATCGGGGTCATGTATTTCGGCAAAATGGTCGAACTGGCCGAATCAGAAGAGCTGTACCGCAACCCGATCCATCCGTACACCAAGGCGCTGCTTTCCGCCATTCCGCTTCCGGATCCGGAAACGGAGCGAACGCGCCGGCGGATCGTTTATGATCCGTCTCAGCATGGCTACAAAGACGGTGAAGAGCTCGAATTTCGCGAAATTACACCGGGGCATTTTGTGCTTTGCTCCGAAGAAGAATACAAACGATACCGGGCGATGTACGCCTAAACGGTCGCCCGGCAGGCGAGCGCCAAAAAAGCGCCGTCTCTGCGCCGCAAGGAAAGCGGTGGGAGACGGCGCATGTGCGCGCGCTACCTCGAGAACAGTTATTTTTTCCCGCCGACAGCGTTCCAGCCTTGCTGAATGTGACGGGAGGCCTCAATGTGTGCCCTTTTTTTGTTTCGACCAAACAAACGCTCTCCCATCGTACGGCTGATGTTTCCCATCAATGCGGTGCCCCCGACGATCAGCGCCGCCACGATGACAAAATCGAGGAAATAGCCGGCCATTCGTTTTTCCTCCCTTTTCCTCTTCTTCTTTCATTGTAGACGATTTTTAGAGCGCTGGAAAGTAGAACGAAAGAAAATTCCATGGTTGATGGAAAAACTATATCTTTCTTTGTGGATTTATTGTATAATATATCATGTTAAAGTCATTTCAATTTGCAAGCGATTGGCAAACCTGCTGACGGCCGCATCGGCGGGTGTAGGCCGTACCGCTATGCCATCGAATGCTTCGCATGATGCCTGTCCTCGCGTAAAGCGGACAGATGGAGCAAGGGATTCCTTGTGAAAAGGAGTGATCAAAGTGGTCAAGCTATACACATCACCGAGCTGCACATCGTGCCGGAAGGCGAAGGCGTGGCTCGAGAAGCATGAGATTCCATATGTCGAACGCAATATTTTCTCCGAGCCGCTAACGGTTGAGGAGATTAAGGAAATTTTGCGGATGACGGAAACGGGGACGGATGAAATCATTTCGACTCGTTCAAAAGTGTTCCAAAAGTTGAACATTAATTTGGAAACTTTGCCGCTTCAAGATTTATATGAGCTCATTCAAAAAAATCCGGGCATTTTGCGCCGACCGATCATCATTGACGAAAAGCGGCTGCAAGTCGGTTACAATGAAGATGAAATCCGCCGCTTTCTGCCGCGCAAAGTGCGCGCGTATCAGCTGCGTGAAGCACAGCGGCTCGTCAACGGCTGATAAAAAACTTCTACATGGTTCGCCATGTAGAAGTTTTTTATCATAATCTGTTCCGTGAACATGTCGCACTGGCGCCTGCTTCTTCCCCTTGGGGTGAATGGCAGATTGTGGCCCATGCAACTTTCGTGAACATACGCATCGGTGAGCGATCGTTTTCGTCCTCCTAGGTGAAGTCGCTGCCCATGGAACTTTCGTGCCTGTACGCCTTGGCGAACGATGATTTTCATCCTCGGGTGAAGGGCAAGGCATTGCCCGTGGATCGTTTTGTGAAAATCACGCGCCGGCAAGCGGTCAGTTTCCTTCCTAGCTGGAGGGCAAGGGATTGCCCATGGAGCGTTTCGGGTTATGCGGCGCGCGATCGATGGTTGGCCGCAAAGCCAAGCAAAACGGCAAGAACGGCCGCGGAAAGCGGGAAGAGGAGTTCCCAGCGCGGGTCATAAAACGGGCGCAGCCGTTCTTCGGCGGCGATCATTTTTCCGGCTGTATATGCGAGCAAGGCGCCGCCGACATAAATGAGAAACGGGAACCTCTCCAAGGCATAAAGGATGAGTTTGCTGCCTACAATGATGATAGGAACCGAGCAGAGAAAGCCGAAGATGACAAGCCCGATATGACCTTGGGCAGCCCCGGCGATAGCGATGACGTTGTCAAGGCCCATGGCCACGTCAGCGGCAACGATGGTTCGAACGGCCTTCCAGAGAGAGGGTTCGGCTTTGATGACAGCCGATGTTTCTTCTTTTTTCCCAATCAGCTTGAGCGCGATCCAAAAGAGAACGATGCCGCCCGCCAGCTGCAAGAACGGCACGGTCAACAGCCAAACAACGGCTGCGGTCAAGACAATGCGAACAGCGATGGCGAGAGCGGTGCCGAGAATAATGGCGGCGTTGCGTTTTCGTTCCGGCAAGTTGCGGCTCGCCAAGGCGATCACAACAGCGTTATCCCCACCGAGAATGACATCAATGCCGATAATGAGCAAAATCGAAACGATATATTCGTCCATCATCGCGTCCCTCATTCCGTCCGTGTTCATCATCATTATAGTAGGACATGGCCGGTTTCATAACCAATTTTTAAAAACGCGTTTTTTTATTTCCCTTCCTCTGTTTTTTATCATAAAATAAAAGTACAAGATATGCAGTTTGGCATAGTCTTCGGGGGTTTGGATCCCTTCCCTTTTTATTTCTCTTGTGTAGAAGGGAGAGTTGAGAAAAATGGAAATGGAACGTATTAACGAACATACCGTGAAATTTTATATTTCTTACGTTGATATAGAAGAGCGCGGCTTTGACCGTGAGGAAATTTGGTACAATCGCGAACGGAGCGAAGAATTGTTTTGGGAAATGATGGATGAAGTCCATGGGGAAAGCGACTTTTCGCTCGAGGGCCCGCTTTGGATTCAAGTGCAGGCATTGGAAAAAGGGCTGGAAGTGGTGGTGACGAAAGCGCAGCTGTCCAAGGATGGAAGCAAGCTGGAGTTGCCGCTTCCGGAAGAAAAATGGCGCGAGTTTACGCTGTCCGCTGATGAGAAAATGGAATCGCTGTTCGGCCATCATTTCCATTTCGGGGCCAAGGCGGCTCTGGAAGATGGCGGTGAACAAGATGTCCTGCAATTTATCCTTTCCTTCAATGATTTTGAGGATATCCTTTCGCTGGCGTACCGCGCTGACTTTTCTGGATTGTCGAACCGTTTGTTCCAATTTGAGGGGCGGTACTACTTGTTTGTCGAATTTGGCGACCATTACTCTGAACACGAAGTCGACAATGTGCTCAGCCTTCTGCTGGAATACGGAAGCGACTCGCAGCTGACGATTTACCGCCTTGAAGAGTATGGAACAGAAATCATGGGCGATAATGCGCTCGAAACGTTGAAAACGTATTTTCCTGCTCGATAAGGTTCTTTCGCCGATTTCGCGCCAGAAATCGGCGTTTTCTGCGTCAATGGCCAAAGTCAGCCCGCGGGGCGGGGAAACAAAGAGAAATTAGGCGGCTGCTTATGAAAAGCAGGTGGGGGGGTCTTTTTGAGAAATTCATCTAGAGTCGCCATTCTTGTTGTCGTTGTCGGTGCGCTGCTGACCTTGACACACGGATTTTGGGAAGGAAAGCTGCTCGGTATTTTCAGCGTGCTCATCTCTTGTTCGGTTGTCTTTATTGCGTTTGTCATTTCGTTGGAAAATCGCCAGCCGGCGCAAACGATCGCTTGGCTTGCCGTGCTGGGCAGCTTCCCGCTCGTCGGCTTTTTGTTTTATCTTTTGTTTGGGCGCAACTATTGGCAGCAGCGCCGTTTCAAGAGAAAAGCAGACTTTGATGAAGCGGTGCTGCTTCGGTTTCAAGAGCCGTCGCCGTTTGCCATCGAGCGGCTGCCGATGGCGTCTCATCAGCAGCCGTTGTTGCGCTTGGCCTATCGCATCGGTCAGCACCCGGTTTCGCTCGCATCGCAAACCGCGGTGCTGACCAATGGGGACGAGACGTTTGCCGCCATTTTTGCGGAGCTGGAAAAAGCGTCTCATCATATCCATTTGGAGTATTATATCGTCCGGCATGATGAGATCGGTCAACAATTGCAGCGATTGTTGATTAAAAAGGCTCGCCAAGGGGTGCGAATCCGCTTTTTATACGATGCGGTCGGAAGCTGGAAATTATCTAGCGACTATATTGAGGAGCTGCGCGCCGCCGGTGTCGAGATGATCCCGTTTTCCCCCGTGCGCCTGCCGTTTTTGAGCAATCAAATCAACTTTCGCAACCATCGCAAGATTATCGTCATCGACGGAAGCGTCGGATTTGTCGGCGGGCTGAACATCGGGGATGAATATTTGGGGAAGAACGAATATTTCGGGTTTTGGCGCGATACGCATTTAGTCATCCGCGGGGAGGCTGTCCGAACGCTGCAGTTGATCTTTTGGCAAGATTGGTATTATATGACGGGCGAGCGGCTGTTGACGCCAGACTACTTGTCACCGCCGTTGATCGACGAAGAAGGGCAAGGCGGGGTGCAGCTGATTGCCGGCGGTCCCGATCAGAAGTGGGAGGTCATCAAGCAGCTGTATTTTGCCATGATCACTTCCGCCAAGCAGTCGATTTGGGTGGCTTCGCCGTATTTTGTGCCGGATGAAGACATTTTAACAGCGCTGAAAGTGGCGGCGTTGAGCGGCATTGATGTTCGCCTCTTGGCGCCGAAGCGGCCGGATAAAAAGATCGTTTTTTACGCCTCGCGCTCCTATTTTCCTGAGCTGTTGGAAGCGGGGGTGAAAATTTATGAGTATGAAAAAGGATTTTTGCACAGCAAAGTCATTGTCGTTGACGGTGAGCTCGCGTCGATCGGCACCGCGAACATGGATATGCGCAGCTTTCATTTAAATTTTGAAGTGAACGCGTTTTTGTATTATACTGACAGCATTCAAAAGCTCGTCCAAGATTTTCTGGAAGACTTCCGCCATGCGACCGTGCTCGATTATGAACAGTTTCAGCGGCGCCCGTTTCGCGTTCGCCTTGCTGAATCGGTGTCTCGGCTGTTGTCTCCGCTCTTGTAACGTGCCGTAAGGAAAACCTGCTCATTCGGGCAGGTTTTTTGCTGCGCTATGGCAGGAAAAAGGATAGGGGCTGGCGAATACAAAACACGTAAACCAGCAACCGTGAAAGGCATAATGACGTTTTCGGCATATCCGTTCGTTGCGTGGCACGGGAAGCTTGTCATTTTTCATCCGCAATGGAAGGGAACGAACCGTTGTCTTGACGGGAACGAGTGCTGTCCGTCGTGGTGTGTCGGATTGGCGTTCGCCCCCTGTCTAGAAGGCTTGGTGAAAAACGGCTGATTCCCTTCATCAATAGGAGAATGAGCGAAAAGCAGGACCGATGCAACGAGGCTTTTCTAGTTAAAAAATGACAGTGTAAAGCTGTATCCATGATGAAATCACCAGCCATCTAGTTTTGATGGACAAAGGAGTGATGCGGTTGTTCGTTGCTCTTTTAGCGGACGGAACAGTGTTGTCGCTTGTCGGAGCGGAACGGTGGAGCGAGGAGCGGCTGGCTGGTTGGAAGCGCCGCGCGCCGTTTTTTTGCCCTGCCTGCCGCCAGGAAGTCGTGCTGCGGTCCGGCCCCCGTCGCTTGCCGCATTTTGCTCATCGGAAAGGAACGGCTTGTCCGGCTGAGCATGAACCGGAATCGGAGCGGCACTTGATCGGAAAACGCGACTGGTTTGTATGGCTTACCACCCAAGGCATCGAAGCGAAGCTAGAACCGTATTTGCCTGCGATTCGCCAACGCCCCGATGTGCTGTTCCGCCATCAGTGGCATCTCTATGCCCTCGAGTATCAGTGCTCGACGATCGAGGAATCCGTGTTTTACGAGCGCAATGACGGTTATCGCCGCCTCGGCATTCGCCCGCTTTGGGTGTTGGGCGCTCATCATTTGCGGCGCTTGTCAACGCCGGCGGGAGATGTCGCGCTTTCCCGCTTTCAATGGCTGTTTGCTCATCGCTTTTCCTCCTCCTCTCTTCCTCATATATGGTACTACAGCACCGAAACGAAACGATTCATCCGTCTCGTCCGCCCCTTGCCATTGTCTGTCCGCCGCGCGTTGGCCACGATTGACTCTGTTCCGCTTTCCTCGCTCGATTTCACCGCTTTGACCGCCGCTTGCCATCCACCGCTTCCCCCGCTGTTTTGGGAGCAATGGCTCGAAAAGAAAAAACAGTGGCGCCGGACGTTTCCGCTTTACCCGAATCGGGCGACTCGCTTGATTTGTTCCGACTTTTACCAATTGGGGATCGTGCCGGCGCTGTTTCCGGTCGAAGCGGGCTGGCCGCTGCCGCGCGGCTATTTATGGGAGACGTCTCCGTTCATTTGGCAGACGTACATGCTGCTTCCATTTCTTCGCGCGCCGGGACAGACGATGACGATGGCCCAGCTCTTGCGCTGGATGGATGAAAAAATCCGCACCGGACGGCTTGTCCCCCGCCGCTTGCCGCTTGTCGGCCGCGACAACTACCGGCAGGCTGTCGCTGAGTATGTGCATTGGCTGCGGCTGCTCGGCTATCTTCAGCGCGAAGCTGGGGAACGGCTTCGCCTCGTCAAGCCGCTCACGTTTCCGGCCACCGTGGAAGACATGCTGCGGCAAGAGGGGAGACTTCTCGAAACGATCCGCGACACGCCGGCACTGGCGGCGTATTGGCGGGCGCTCGAGTTGGCGCCAAGCGGAAAACATGAGCAAAAAACAGGAAAAGAAACAAGAAATGGAGAATAATAATACATGTATCAATCATATGAAGGAGGACGATGACATGGTGGAGGAAAAAAAGACAAAGAAGTCGCTGCCGTCGCGCAGCGAGATTCCGATTGAAGAGACATGGAGGCTAGAAGACATTTTTCCAACTGATGAGGCGTGGGAGCAGGAGTTCCGTCAAGTGAAAGCCATGATCCCGAAGCTCGGGGAGTACAAAGGGCGGCTTGGCGAATCGCCGGAACTGCTGTATGAGGCGCTGCAATATCAAGACGAAGTATCGATGCGGCTTGGCAAGCTGTATACATACGCCCATATGCGCTATGATCAAGACACAACCAACTCCTTTTACCAAGGGCTTGACGCTCGGGCGAAAAGTTTATACAGCGAAGCGTCCAGCGCGATGGCGTTCATCGTTCCGGAAATTTTGGCCATCGATGAGGCGACGTTGCGCGCCTTTTTGGAACAGTACGAGCCGCTTCGATTGTATGCTCATGCCTTGGATGAGATTACGCGCCAACGCCCGCACGTTCTCTCGGCTGAGGAGGAGGCGCTGTTGGCGCAGGCGGCCGAGGTGATGCAGTCAGCGTCCAACACGTTCAGCGCGTTGAATAACGCCGATTTGACCTTTCCGGCCATCGTCGATGAAAACGGTGAGGAAGTGGAAGTCACGCACGGGCGTTTCATCCGCTTTTTGGAAAGCGCGGATCGCCGTGTTCGCCGCGATGCGTTTTACGCGGTGTACCAGACGTACGATCAATTCCAACACACCTTTGCCAATACGTTAGCCGGCGCGGTGAAAAAGGATAACTTTTTTGCTCGCGTCCGCCGCTATGAATCCGCCCGGCAGGCCGCGTTGGATGCGAACAACATTCCTGAGAGCGTATATGACAACTTGATCGCTACCATCCACGAGCATTTGCCGCTGCTGCATCGCTACGTGCGGCTGCGCAAACGAGCGCTCGGGCTCGATGAGCTGCACATGTACGACTTATATACGCCGCTAGTCAAAGAGGTAAAAATGGAAGTGACGTATGACGAAGCGAAGCAGTATATGCTGGAAGGGTTGGCGCCGCTCGGGGAGGAATACATCGCCATTGTCAAAGAAGGACTTGAGAATCGCTGGGTTGATGTCCGCGAAAACCGAGGAAAGCGGAGCGGGGCCTATTCCTCGGGAGCGTACGGCACACACCCGTACATTTTGCTCAACTGGCAGGACAACGTCAACAATTTGTTTACGCTCGTTCATGAGTTCGGCCATTCGGTTCACAGCTACTACACACGCCGAACGCAGCCGTATCCATACGCCCATTATTCGATTTTTGTCGCCGAAGTGGCGTCGACGTGCAACGAAGCGCTGTTGAATGATTATTTATTGAAAACGATCGATGATGACAAAAAGCGGCTGTATTTGCTCAACCATTACCTTGAAGGATTCCGCGGCACCGTCTTTCGGCAGACGATGTTCGCCGAGTTTGAGCATTTGATCCATTTGAAGGAGCAGCAAGGGGAGGCGCTGACGGCAGAGACGCTGACATCGCTGTACTATGACTTGAATCAAAAGTACTTCGGCAGCGACATGGTGGTCGACAAAGAAATCGGCTTGGAATGGGCGCGCATTCCGCATTTTTATTACAACTACTACGTGTATCAATATGCGACTGGTTTCAGCGCGGCGACGGCGCTTAGCCGGCAAATTCTTGAAGAGGGTGAACCGGCGGTGAAGCGGTACATCGACTTTTTAAAAGCGGGCAGCTCCGATTATCCGATTGAAGTGCTGAAAAAAGCCGGGGTGGATATGACGAGCGCCGAGCCGATCCGCCAAGCGTGCCAAGTGTTCGCCGAAAAACTGGAAGAATTCGAGCGGCTGCTTGGGAACTGAAACGAATGCGGCTACAGCCGCATTCGTTTCGATGGCAATCCCTTAAACTGATGACGGCGGTTCCAAGTCGATACGAGCCCAAGGAGACAGCAAAACAGCAGCGGCATTGTCGTCCAGAGCGGAATGAGCCGCATGAATCCGAGCAAGTTCAAGATGAATGCGACGATGACGGCCGCCGTCCAAAAGAAAAAAGCGATTCGCCCTTTCATGAAGACGCCCCCCTTGTTAGGCTGTCTTCCTTCATTATATGCTGTCCATCTATGTTGCAGGCCGGCGGATGAAAAAAGAGCGGCTTCGCTGATTTGAGTGGGGAAACGGGGCAGGCTGGTGAAAAACAACCGATTCGCTCGATTGGTGAGAAATCACAAGGAATGAAATGATGACATTGCAAGGTTTTCCGTTTGCGAAACATTGTTGGAGAGCAGTATTTCCCCTTCAATCACTGGCCTCGAAGCGAAGGAAGCGGCCGAAATTATGACAATCATGTGAACAAACGAGCAAAGGGGTTGTCAATCGATTCGTCCATTTGGTAAGATAAAAGCGTGAACGGAAGACAAAAACCTGATACCCCTTTGTTTGACCGTGAACAATTTCTCCCATCCCCTTTGTTGTCTTGACAACACAAAAGAGCCCGGCGAATGCCGGGCTCTTTTGTGTCATGGTTTGAGTTAAGGTTCGGACTCTTCGATATAACGCCAAAACGTTCCGTGCTTCACAGGCACCCGCTCGACTTTTTGCTTCAACTGCAGTTTTTTCATTTCCGTTTCCGCTTCTTGGATCGTCCAATTGTACACAACGGCAACTTCTTTTGTGGCGACGAATTTAAAATGACCTAAAAATGATTCCAGCGGAGGGGGAGGGGACGGCTCGGGATGGAAGCCGAGCATTTCGGCGATCAACTCGGCGTAAATCTCGTACGGGTAGCATCCGGAAATTTTAATGCCTTCATCCTCGATATTTTCATTAAACAAAACGAGCGTCGGGGTTTCTTCCACATCCATTTCCGACGTGATTTTTAAATCACATTGGAACGCTTTTGCCGCTCCGGGCGAGTGCATATCGCGCAAAAATTCATCGACGTCAAGCCCGGCTTCTGCCGCGCATTCGGCCAACACTTCCAAATCGGCGACGTTTTGCTTTTCAAGAAACAGCTGCTCTTGCAGTTTGCGCAAAAAGCGGAGACCGGCCCGTTTTCCTTGCATTTCCGCCGCTTTAATGGCGAGCGACGGGGCAAACGGGCTGGAAATCCGGTTTTCGAGCCACACGCTTCCATCACATGACATGCCAGATCGGTTCGCTATCCATTCCCACGCTTTTGCTAACGCTTCGGCCTTCGTCCCTTTCGCGCGCCATGTCGCCCATTTTCCGCTCAATATGTGCCGCAGTGTAAAAAAACGGCCGTATTCGATCGTCAGCTTTTTTACAATGGGCTCAAGCCCCCAGCATTCCGGGCATAAAGGATCGATAAAGAGATACAGCTCAAGCGGTTTCTTCGTGTTGCCTAGCGGCTGGGAATCGGCACAGGCCGGCGCCGTTTTCCCAGCGAACTTCTCATTCAAGGGAATGCTCCTTTCTGTCCTGAGAATCTGGAGTGTTGACCATATGATGGGCCGTGAGCACAAGCCGATGGTAGAACTGTTCGCGCGCTGGACCGGACAGGCCGATTTCATCCATCGCTGCCCGCATGCAAGCAAGCCACGCTTGTGCCCGCGTTGGCGTGATTTCAAAGCGGAGATGGCGCGCCCGCAACATCGGGTGGCCATGCTCCTCCGTATAAAGCGGTGGCCCGCCTAAGTATTGCGTTAAAAATTGTTTTTGCTTCCGGGCGGTTTCTGTCAAATCGTCAGGAAAGATCGGCTTTAAGTCCGGGTGCACAGCTACGCGCCGATAAAACGCTTCGACAAGCCTAGCGACCGTCTTCTCTCCACCAATCGCCTCATAAAGAGTTTGCCATTGCTCTCCCATCGCGGATGCTCCTTTTGCTTGAAGATCATACGTTGTCGCTTGATTGCTATTTTATCAGCAACGGCCGCCCAGCTCAAACAAAGCGACTTGACCGCCGTTTAGATGCGCCAGCGGTCGAGCACGCGTCTAACATACGCTTGTGTTTCGGCAAACGGCGGCACTCCGCCGTAACGATCGACGTTTCCGGGGCCGGCGTTGTACGCGGCTAAGGCGAGCGTGACATCACCGTTATATCGGTCGAGAAGCTGGCGCAAGTATTTCACTCCGCCGTCGATATTTTGCGCCGGATCAAGCGGATTCTCCACGCCCAGCATTTTGGCGGTGCTCGGCATCAGCTGCATCAATCCAAGCGCTCCCGCTCGACTTTTCGCGTCAGGACGAAAGCCGGACTCCTGGTGAATCACAGCGCGGATCAGATGTGGATCGACATCGTACTTTTCCGCGGCCGCCGCAATAAGCTGATCAATGGAAGATGCCCCGGAGAACGGGACCGTTTCCTTGTTCGGCGCGCTGGCATTGGCGCGCCCTGCATCCGGAGTCGAAAGCGTTTCCGCCGCCTCGGCTTGGTTTTTCATATATTCGGCCAAGAGGCTCGAAAACAGCGAAGGGACGGGCGACGAGAGGCTGGAACGATTAGGCGAAAACGAGGCGAGCGCCTGCCATTCCACAAGCAATTGCAACGGTGAAATCGTCATTCCTTTTCCCCCATTTCATCCTTTTGAGCATAAAAGCGGGCGATTTTGTTCGGCGCCGGACGGCGGGGAATGCCAAGCGCAGCGAGCAGGCGCAAAAACCGGTCCTCACCCGCCACGGCGTCATCGGTTTCATATTCGAGTTCATAATCTTCACAATGCAAGTAGCGGTTATGGTCAAGGCATAACGTACCGCCTTCGTATGGCCATTCGGCGCGATCGGTGACGAGGGAGCCGAAACAGCGCAAACGATGCGGATCGATGCCCAAATTTACTAGCAGCGATGCGATTCCGCCGCGCGGGGCGGCTCCGTTGAGAAGCGCGCTCGCTTCAGACGGCGTCAGCGGCTCGTGCGTTTCCAGCAGCGTCCCGTCCGTTTGCGTTTGTTTCAGCGTCAACATCAGGCGACCGTCTTTGGCGCGAATGCGCAGAGCCGCTCCTTGTTGTTTCAAAGCAAACGAAGGGGTGTCGAAGTAATAGTTTTCTTGGCGGCGGAAAGCGTCGTCATCCAAGCCGAAAGCGGCCCGGATGGCAGCGAACTCTTCCCGCGTCAGCAAGTTTTTCCATTCCCTCTCTACTTCTTGGTGCATCGTTGTTCTCCTTCTTCGGACATCGTCTCTTTCTATTATCGTTTGTTTTTCGCTGAATATCAATTATTTCGTTTGCAGAGGGTGAATATGGTAAAATAAAGGGCGGAGGTTTGGTTGAGGTGGAAGGAGAGAAAGCATGAACGAGAAAGTGACCGTTCATCACGCGGAGCGGAAAGCGGGGCGGCTCTGGCTGCGCGCTGATCTTCCCGTTTCGCTCGCCGATGTGGCCCCGAAGCGCCATATGCTCGTGGATTCCGACGGGTTGGCGTTTGTTTACCTTTTGGAAACGAATGACCGCTTTCTTTACGTCGCCATTCCCCGACAATGGTGGCGGGAATTGAAAGCGATGCTAGCCGCCAAGGAGCCCGTTTGGCTGCAAAGCGGAGAGGAAGCCGTCGAACTCGAACAGTTTGACGAGGAACTCGCTTATTTGCTCGATAACATTCGCGGCAATGCCAATTATGGGGAAGAGCTGGAACAGGCCGTGCAAGAGGTGTTTTTTACAGAAAAGATCCATGGACAGTGATCTGCCCTCGACCCGGGAATGAAAATCCGCGTCAGTTCGGCATTTTCATGGTAAGCGATGTAACATCGCCCCGGGGATGAAAGTGACCGCTTGCTGACAGGATTTTTTGTAGAGAAGTTCCATGGGCAGTGATCCGCCCTCCACCCGGGGATGAACATCGCGCGTCAGTTCGGGACTTTCACGGAAACGTTCCATGGGCGGCGTTTTATCCCTATCCGGGGATGAAAAATTCGCGTCAGTTCGGGATGTTTACCGAACAAGAAGTGCGGCTCTTCGTCTGGCTGGAAAAGAGGACGACAGCGGCGTTCCTTGTGGGTTGGCACCGAGCCGCGGGAAATGCAAACGTATAGAGGCAGGTGGTACGATGGTGAATCATTGGGATTTGTTTTTAGCCCCGTATAAGCAGGCTGTCGAGGAGCTGAAAGTGAAGCTGCGGGGCATTCGCGCCCAGTTTGAGATGATCGAGGCGCACTCGCCGATTGAATTTGTCACCGGGCGAGTGAAACCGATTGCCAGCATTTTGGATAAGGCGCAAAAGAAAAACATCCCGCTTGACCGTCTTGAAGAGGAGATGCAAGACATCGCAGGGCTGCGCATCATGTGCCAGTTTGTCGACGACATCAAGACGGTCGTTGAACTTTTGCGCCAACGAAACGATTTTACTATCGTTGAGGAGCGCGACTACATTACGCAGAAAAAGGAGAGCGGCTACCGTTCGTACCATATTGTCATCCGCTATCCGGTGCAGACGATCCGCGGTGAGAAACAGATTTTGGCGGAAATCCAAATTCGCACGCTGGCGATGAACTTTTGGGCGACGATTGAGCATTCGCTAAACTATAAATACAGCGGCCGTTTTCCGGAAGATATTAAAGCCCGGCTGCAGCGGGCCGCCGAGGCCGCTTACCGTCTGGATGAGGAAATGTCTAAAATCCGTTTTGAGATTCAAGAGGCGCAGGCGGCATTTTCCAGAAAACAAGAGGCAAAAGGAGAAGGACAATGACAAGAACGGACGCCCCGCTCGCGTTTGCCATTACGTCCAAAGGCGATGACGTCTCGAACGCCTTGGCGCAAAAGATGAAAACGTATTTGCTCGATTTTGATCTGCGCTGCGACGAAGAGGAGCCTGATTTGGTCATTTCCGTCGGCGGGGATGGAACGCTGCTGTATGCGTTCCACCGCTACTGCCATCGGTTGGATCAGACGGCGTTCGTCGGCGTTCATACAGGCCATCTCGGTTTTTACGCCGATTGGGTGCCCGAGGAGATCGAAAAGCTGGTCATCGCCATCGCTAAAACGCCGTATCAAGTCGTCGAGTATCCGCTCCTTGAAGTGACCGTGCGCCATATTAGTGGCGAGAAGGAAACGAAATACCTTGCTCTTAACGAATGCACGGTGAAATGCGTCAGCGGGACGCTCGTCATGGACGTTGAGATTCGCGGCGATTGGTTCGAACGGTTTCGCGGTGACGGGCTATGCATCTCCACGCCGACCGGCAGCACGGCTTATAACAAGGCGCTCGGCGGTGCCATTTTGCATCCGTCGCTTGAAGCGATTCAAGTGACGGAAATGGCGTCGATCAACAATCGCGTCTTTCGCACGATCGGCTCGCCGCTCGTGCTGCCGGCGCACCATACGTGCTTGCTCAAGCCGGTCAATCATGTCGATTTTCAAATTACCATCGACCATTTGTCGCTGTTGCACAAAGAAGTGAAATCGATTCAATGCCGGGTGGCGGATGAAAAAGTGCGTTTCGCCCGCTTTCGCCCGTTTCCGTTTTGGCGCCGGGTGCGCGACTCATTTATCACGGAGTAGAAACGTTTCTGTTCCTAGGAGGCTGGTGATTTCGTGCAAAATACTACTGCTTCCACCTATTTCTCAATTAGAGAAACCTCGTAGAAACAGGCTTCTTTTCTGAATGAAAGTGCGATCATTGGTGTGTGACAGCGGTTTTTCACCAGCCTTCTAGGCGGAGGGCGCGACTCCTTCACAACGGAGTCGAAGCCTTCAGCGTAAGGCTTAGGAAAGGGGCCAACCGCTGGCGTCGATTTGTAGCTTCAGCGTCACGTTGGCTGGGAAAGCCCAGCATTGATAACGGAGTTGAAAGCAAGCCATCTTCTGATTTTGGAAGCAGAAAGGTGACAAACTGTGCCGCCGTTGACGATGACGTTTTTGATCGATGAACAGCATGACGGAAAGCTGCTGCGTCAGTTTTTGCAAGAGAACCACATTTCGCGCACCGCGCTTACCGATATCAAATTTCACGGCGGGGCGCTGCTTGTGAACGGACAGCCGGTGACCGTCCGCCATGTGCTCCGCGCCGGCGAGAGGCTGTCCGTCGTTTTTCCGCTGGAGCGGACAAGCGATTGGATGGAGCCCGAGGCGATGCCGCTTGACATCGTGTATGAAGATGACTACGTCCTTGTCGTCAACAAGCCGCCCGGATTGGCGACGATTCCGTCGCGCCATCACCCAGGCGGGACGCTGGCGAACGGGATTCTTCACCACTATCGGCAGCAGCAGCTCGAGTCGACCGTTCATGTGGTGACGAGGCTTGATCGCGACACATCGGGGCTTGTGCTGGTGGCCAAACACCGCCATGTGCACCATTTGCTGTCGGCGCTGCAACAAAAAGGGCAAGTGACACGCACGTATGAGGCCATCTGCCATGGCGTCATCATCGAGGAAGAAGGGACGATTGACGCGCCGATCGGGCGGCGGAGCGACAGCATCATCGCCCGCGAAGTGCGGGAGGACGGGAAACGGGCCGTTACTCACTTTCGCGTGCTGCGGCGGCTCTTTGGCTATACACATGTTGCCCTTCGGCTTGAGACCGGGCGCACCCACCAAATCCGGGTTCATATGGCCTATCTTGGCCATCCGCTGGCCGGCGATGAGCTGTACGGCGGAAGTCGGGAAATGATCGGCCGCCAAGCGCTTCATAGCCGAGCGTTGTCGTTTGTTCATCCGCTCGAGGGAAAGCTGTATACGTTCGCCGCTCCGCTTCCCGATGATCTCGTTCGTCTGATCAAAGGCGCGGGCGGATGAACAAACGGGGGCTGTTACGAGAACGCCCGGAATTTCTCCGGCACGTACGGCATGGATGACGGCACAGAGACGGTATTCATTTCCGGATAACGAAACGCGGTCAACGCGCCGCCGAATACGCAGCCGGTATCGATGTTGACCGTTCGGCCGACAAAGCGCGGGACTGGAACGGGCGTGTGTCCATAAACGACCCAGGCATCGCCGCGGTATCGCTTGGCCCAGTCGCGGCGCACCGGTGTTCCGTCATCGTTCGTCTCGCCGGTGATGTCCCCGTAAAGGACAAACGTTTTCACTTTTTTGTCCAACCGGCCGATATGATCATGACGAATGCCGGCATGGGCGATGACAAGCCGCCCTTCGTCAAGCACGGCATAAAGCGGCGCCCCTTCATATAAGCGGATGAACGTGCGGCGAATTCTCTCTTGCTCGCTTGGCGGCAAGGCGCGGTATTCGGCGACCGTTGTTTCTAAACCGTGGGTGATTTGCACGTTTCGGCCCAGAAAAAAGCGGTACAGCTTGTTGCAATGATTGCCCGGCACATAATACGCAAGGTTTCGTTCCACAAGCGCTGAAACGACCTCGATCATTTTCAGCGACTCCGGCCCGCGGTCGGTTATATCGCCGACAAACCCTAGTTTTCGTCCGCCGGGATGAACCGGCACTCCCTCCTCCCATCGGTAGCCGAGTCGTTCGATGAGCGCTGCGAATTCACGAAAACAGCCATGAATGTCACCGATGATGTCCAGCATCATATGGGAAGGCCCCCTTTCGATGGATGATGGAGATAAAACTAGTATATCCGTTGTCGTCGGAAATCCTCGGACGGGGGATTGAAGGGTGCAAGCCGCTTATTCAGCTCGTTTTTCAAATAGAAAAGCCCTGTCGCATCAGCACCGGCCACCTAGGAGCTGGATTGGCCAAAACCGCGGCTAAGTTCAGAGGGGCGGTGATTTCGGACAAAATCCTGCGATTCGATCGATTGCTCAGTTAGAAAAGACCGACGAAATCAGCCTTCTTTTTTGGCGAAATGTCATGGATTTGCTCGTGGCAGTCGTTTTTCACCGGCCTTTCAGACGGACTTTGGATAAAACAAAACCGCCTGCCGAGCGGCGGCAAGCGGTTATTCCTCGCTTGCGAACATAAATTTTTTGGTTCGCGAATGGACGTTTAAGACGAGGCCGATCGCCAGCATATAAGTCGCCAGCGAGCTTCCCCCATAGCTGATAAACGGGAGCGGCAGCCCGGTGATCGGCAAAAGCCCGATCGTCATTCCAATGTTTTGAAATACTTGAAACGTAATCATGCCCGCTACGCCGGCGCATAAATAGCTGCCGTACAAATCGTTGCTTTCAAGCGCAATATGAACAAATCGATAGATAAGCAGGAAAAAGAGCGAGATGACAATGCTTGAGCCGACAAACCCAAATTGTTCAGCGATGACGCCGAAAATAAAGTCGGTATGCGCTTCCGGCAAATACACTTGCAAATGACCAAGCCCTTTTCCATACAGTTCTCCCGATCCAATCGCCATCAGCGAGCGAATGAGCTGAAATCCTTGGTCGGTCGAGTACTCATAAGGCGCAAGCCAACCGTAAAAGCGGTTGAGCTGATAGTCTTCCTCAATAATATAGCGATGGAAAAAATCAGGGAAATAGAAGTAAATGAATACGACAGACGCTACCACCGCCACACCGGAGAAGACGATGCCGAAAATGATGCGCCAGCGGATGCCGGAGACGAGCACCAACGTGCTAGTAATGGCGAGAAATACCATCGACATCCCCATGTCCGGCTGTTTGGCAAGCAAAAAGAGCGGCGGCAAAACCGCGGCGGCGATTTTGCCAAGCAACTTGAAGTCATCCTTGATCGTCGGTTCGGGATATTTTTCCCGATGGTTGACGATGATGCGGCCAAGGACGATGATCATAAAAATTTTCATCAGCTCGGATGGCTGAAAGTTTCCCCCTGGTAATCTGTACCAACTTGTTGCCCCCTTGATGGTCACCGATCCGGGAACGTTCAACTCCAAGCCAAGCAGCAGCAACATCCCGAAGCCATATAAATACCAGGCGATTTGAAACAATCGGTCGTAATCGATAATCATCGTCAAAGCGATCACCACGGCGCCAATGGCGTACCACTGCAGCTGTTTCGAAGCGAAATTGACGTTTTGCAGCTTTTCGGGCAGCATCGGTTCAGCGCTATGAATGGCGATGGCGCTGACAATGGCCAGTAAGAACAAAAGAAACAACAAATGGTAATCAAGTTTCGAACGGGATAAACGGTCATGATCCATGGAACGATCCTCTCCATATGAGCAAAATTTGCTAGAAAACTCTCCCCTCTCAAAAAACGGGCATGGTGATCGTCTAGAGAGAGGCAAAAGAGGGAAGCGTAAAAGGGTTTGAAGATGCCCGCTTCCCGTTGCCGATCTGCGAGGCGGGTGATTTCATCCTAGAAGACCGGTGATTTCGTGCAAAATACTGCTGAGTTTCACCCATTTCTCAATTAGAGAAACTTTGCAGAATCAACTTTCTTTTTTTGAATGAAAATGCCGTTGATTGGTGTGCGGCAGCGGTTTTTCACCAGCCTTCTAGATACGGCTTTGCCATGTCATTTCTCACCAGGAAAAACCTTTTTGCCTCGGTCTTGCTTTTCATGCGTTCCTCCCATTGATGAAGGGAATCAGGTGTTGTCACCAGTCTCTCGATCTGCCCCCCACACATGTCGGGTCCGCTTGGATGAAGGGAATCAATATTTTTTCGCGAGCCTCCCGCGCTCCGCCTCAACGGGAAGCAGGAGCGTAGGAAGGCAGGTACCATATACCATATTAGCGAATCTGTTCGGTTTTGCAAAGTGGGAAAAACCGCCGTCATTCAGAAAGAACGGAAAACGCAACACTCATTTACATTACCGCCGGCATCCCCTATAATAGAATTAACACTTGGTGCTAAGAATAAATGATAATTGGGAGGATGGACGAATGGTTTTATCATTGGAAGGGCGCACGTACGTCGTCATGGGGGTGGCGAACAAGCGGAGCATTGCCTGGGGAATCGCCCGTTCCCTTCATGCGGCTGGAGCTCGGCTTGTGTTCACCTACGCCGGGGAGCGGTTTGAAAAAGAAGTGCGGGCGCTCGTGGACACATTGGAAGATGAACGCTCGCTTTTATTGCCTTGCGACGTGACAAGCGATGACGATATTGTCCGCTGCTTTGCGCAAATCAAAGAGCAAGTCGGGGTCATCCATGGTCTCGCTCATTGCATCGCCTATGCCAATAAAGACGATTTGAGCGGCGAATATATGAACGTCAGCCGCGACGGCTTTTTGCTCGCCCATAACATCAGCGCCTATTCGCTCACCGCGGTGGCGCGCGAGGCGAAAGAGCTGATGACAGAAGGCGGCAGCATCGTCACCCTTACGTATTTAGGCGGCGAACGCGTCGTGCAAAACTACAACATCATGGGCGTGGCGAAAGCGGCGCTCGATGCGAGCGTCAAATATTTGGCGAACGATTTAGGCAAATACGGCATCCGCGTCAACGCCATCTCTGCCGGTCCGATTCGCACGCTGTCGGCCAAAGGGGTGAGCGATTTCAACTCGATTTTAAAACAGATCGAGGAGCGCGCTCCGCTCCGCCGGACGACGACCCAAGAGGAAGTCGGCGATGCGGCGCTGTTTTTGTTCAGCGACTTGTCGCGCGGCATCACCGGGGAAATTATCCACGTCGATTCAGGGTACCACATTTTAGGATATTAATTACGGCAGCCGTCCCGATGCGAGGGGCGGCTTTTCTGTTTGGGATTAAGCAATTTTTTGCCCAACCCGTGCATACATATATAAGGCAAGCAGAGAGAAAGGGGGAGAGCCATTGAGCCGAGAGAAAAAACTGATGGAGACCGAGCCTTTGCTTTACATCGTGCAGCCGAAACTTCGTCCTCCAACCGCTTCGATGCAGCAATCCTTTGTTCGACGTGGAAGGGAGTCCGTTCTTGTGGAGAAAGAAGAGGAACAACAGCCATTCGAACTGGAATGGAAACCGTCGTTTTCGCAAATGACCGTTCCGGAGCAATTGGCGTTTTTGGCTTCCTTGCCTAGCCACTTGCCGCCGGTGAAATGTCTTTTGGAAACGAAATCGACCCAACCGCTCGAAGGAATTGTCACCGAATGGGAGGAAGGACGGGTAAAAATCGCCACGAACGAAGGGGAGCGTCAACTGAACGCCGATGACGTGCGGCAAGTTATTTTGATTGGATTTACACGGAAAGGGGAGCTGTAACGAGTGTCTTTGATGGATATGTTTCTCCTCGTGTTCGCCGCTTTCCGTCTCACCCGCCTTCTCGTTTATGATCAGATCACCGCTCCGTTGCGGCGCCCTTTTTACGAAGCGGCAGAGGAAGTGGGGCCCGATGGGGCGAAAGAAATCGTCTGGTATGTGAGAAAGGAGCCGGTCCGGCGATTTGTCGGGGAGCTGTTGTCCTGCTATTGGTGCACAGGCATTTGGAGCGCCGGCTTTTTATGGCTGGGGTACGTATGGTGGCCAGCGTTGTTTCAGCCCGTATGTTCCATCTTGGCCGTTGCGGCATTGGCGGGACTGGTGCAATGGGGAATGGATCAGTGGGAACAAAGGAGGCAAAGTTAAAAAAGTTACGGAAGGTGTGAAACGGGCGTCCCATTGCGTTGCCGGGACGCCCGTTTTCTTTTATAAAATGTCGACGAAGACAAGCAACGCCAACAGCAGCTGCAGCATAATTTGGATATTGATCGCGGCCTGGGTGTCTGTCGTTTCAACAGTGACATTGCGGGAATTTTCAATGACCGTTTTTTGGCGCGACACTTGTTTGACTTTCACAGCTTGCAGCAGTTCAGCGGCGACTTCTTCCGCTACTTCGCTGTCAGCAATCGAGATTTGCAGCAACACGATGATGGCAAGCTGCAGCGCTACTTGCAAGTTGACAGCCGCTTTCGTATCGGTAGTGGATACTTTCACTTCGCAAGAATCTTTAATGTAAATCCATTCTTCTGACAATTGGTATTCCGCTGCCTTTTGTTCGGCGTCTGCTCCAGTCGTCGCGTCCTCACAATTGAAAACCGGATGAGTCATCGTGGGATCGGTGGCGCACCAGCGCCGCGGTTCGTGAACAGTTGTCTCCATCAATGGATAGGCGCGGTTATACATCACATGGCTCATGTCCAGTCCCTCCTTTAGTCGTTGTAGTATATCATACGGTTTGTGGCATTCGGTGTGTAGGCCAATAGACAAGGGGAGTGGCCCGTTTTTGATTCCATGGATGCCGTCGTTACTTTTTCGTCTTTCTCCCTTGCTTCTTTGTTGGGGTATGGGTGTTCGGATCGACATCATGTTCTGTGACGCGCTGTTCTAAGCTTTCCAAGTACTGTTGCACTTGGGCTTGCAATTGCTGGACCATTTGCCGAATTTGTTCTTTTTCTTCTGCTGTCAGCTGTACTTGCTTCGCTGTGACGCCATGTTTTTTCAATGTCTTTTCGACCAACAGTTGCAGCAGCTGCCGTTGGGGAAGATCGGGTGAGAAGGATGGTTCCGTCATTTCCAGCTCCCTCCTTTCTTGGGAGATGCTTTCTTGGCCACCGGTGAAGATCAGCCGCGTTCTTGCGATGATCGCACTGCCGAATCCGCCGTACAGGGGATTGAACGGAGAAGCGGCTTGGGTCGCAGATGTTCCATCACCGGAGCTGAGAAGGCTGGTGAAACACGGCTGTTTCCCTTGACCGCTAGGGAACGTGTGTACCGGTGCTACAGGTGTTTCTATTTGCGAAACGAGGCGAGAAAGCGGTCTGTTCCCTTCCATCACCAGCCTTTTAGAGATCTTGGCATTACTACTGTATGAACAGCGAGGCGGAAAGGAAAGGGACAAATATGGAGTTTTGCCTCTTGGCCAGAGCTTGTCGGCCTAGAAGGCTGGCCAAACACGGTTATTTCTTTTGAGCAATGGGGGATCGTTTGAAAGGCGATCCTCATGCCACAGGGCTTTTCGATTTGAGAAACGAGGCTGGTAAGCAGCCTGTTTCCTTCCATCACCGTCCCTTTAGGAGAGCGGCTGAATGATCAGCGGATTGACGGCTTCGATCCCTTGTTCCGATTGCGCGCAATACACGGTGGCTGCTACACGGAGCGGTGCAGACAGCGGATGGTTCACGCGAATTTGAAACGAAGGAAATATAAGTGATTCCCGTGGCGCGAGGGAACGATGGGCGGCAGGGCGAATCCAATATTCTCCCTTTTCACGAATGAAACGTTGCCAATCGGAATGAACGAAAACCCATCCCGGTTGCTGGTCTGGATCACTCAGCGAAGAAGAAGCGATTTTTCCGCTTAAGGAGCCAGCTTGCTTAGGAGTGACGGTAAGGCAAATCGAGGCGATATCTGCAGCTGCCGTCCCGATGTTGTCCATGATGAGATCGCCGATGATCCAAATCGGCTCTTCCAGATGCGAAGGGAGCATGACGGAAAAGCGAAAAAAGGCATGGAGACGAAGTTCATCGGTCGTGAAAGAAGCAGGCTGGTGCGCTTGTTCCTCGAGTGCGACTTGACAGCGCAACAGCTCTTGTTGGAGAAGAGCGATAGTTTGTTCGTACTCGTTCAAGACGGAAGTTTTCCATTCTTTTGCTTTTTGTCGCCAATACTCGGTGCGAAGCCGTTCCTTTTCTAGCTGTTGTTGCAGCTCGGTCCAGCGTTGTTCCCACTGAATCAATTCCGAACGATAATGAATGAGTTTTTGCTGCAGCTGGAGTTCTCGATCCGAACGGTGATGAGCCATTTGTTTGCCCTCCTTATCGTTCGCTTTGCTAGAAGGCCGGTGAAAAATCGCTGCCGCACACCAATTGGAGGCATTTTTATTTCAAAAAGAAAGCTGATTGTGCAAAGTTTCTCTAATTGAGAAACGGGACCGATCAGCAGCAGTTTACACGAAATCACCGGACTCCTAAGATGCGGGTTGTTACCATGCATATGTAAAAAGGCAGCGAAACATGTATGGCATCCGTGAGGCAGAAAAAGCTTTTTGGTCGGAGAGTTTATCGAAAGCGATCCGTTCAAGCTTTCGAATCCGTGAGGCAGAAAAAAGCTTTTTTGCCGGAGAGTTTATCAAAAGCGATCCGTTCAAGCTTCCGAATCCATGAGGCAGAAAAAAAGCTTTTCTGCCAGCCAAGCGAGAAAGGCTCGCTGGGGCAGAAAAGCCGTTTATTAATGAGCGGGGAAGACTTCCGGGCATTGCGACGGAAACTTGGCTGTCGGGCAAAGGGTCGCTTCTGCCAGCTCTTCGCGCGGTTGGCACAGCCGGGCTTCGACTTCGATTTTGACGTCTGCTTCCATTTGCACTTCTAAGCAAAGCGTGATGGAGACGTCGAGCTGCGAGAAGTTGTCGGTGCAGACGAGGCTGGAGTCGCATTCGAAGAAGGAAATGTGTCCGACCAGTTCCGTGCCTTCAGGAGCGCAAAGGATGAACGTTTGCGCTGTCGCAAACGGGATCGGTTTCGACTCGCAAACGACAACGCCGTTTCCACTCACAATTTGGACGACGACATGGCCTTTGATAAGGGCTTTGACCTTTTGCAATGTGACGGTGTCGCCGGATGGCAGTGTGATGTTGACCGGCTGGCGCCCTTGGGGCTGAACAATTTCTTGGAAAATGAGCGCATCTTGGTCAACGACCGGGTCAATCCGATTTCCTTGAGCGTCAGAAAGGAAGCAACGAATCGTTAATTCGGACGGATCAAGCCCCCGCTCGGCGATGCAGTCGCATAGCAGCCCTTGACGCGGGCATTTGCTCGTTGGAAAGATGTCTTCCAGTTCCGGCCCGTTGAAGCTCCGCAACGGAACGTCAATTTGTCGAGTGACCCAGTCATAGACTTTGCGAGTTCGAATGCACAACCGTTCTTTGTCGTGACGATGATGGTAATGACCCATTTGGTATCCTCCTATCCTTCGATCGTTTTTCCCCGTTCCTTTGATTGGGTGGGGCTACTGTATACTATGAACCCTCTAGGTAAGTGTGTTGGGACAAAAGCGGATTTTGTCAACATCTATGGCTTTTCACCAAAAGTTGTACTTGATTCTTCTATCACACATCTTACTTATGCATCCACAAATGATGAACGACATCTATGTCAGACAAGGAAAAAGAAGGGAAAGAGAGGAAAACCGAGCATGGAGAAAGGTGAAAAAAAATGGATGAAGTTGTGGCGCCGGTTGAAAGAGATAGAAGCGGAAAATATCGTTTTGCGCGAGTTGGCCCATCAAAGCGAACAACGTTATGAACAAGTGAAACAATTGACAAAGGAAAATGAAGAGCTGCGCCGCCGGTTGGAGCAGCTGCTCGAGCCGGAAAAGGCCGGCGACCCCGAAGAGGAGCGGCTGGATAGCTGGTTTTTCCGCACGTTAAGGCAAGAAAAAGCGATGTCATCCCGCCGCGGGCAAGACAAAGAAAAATAAGCAGCACCCTTGGCTTAAACGGTCATACACTAAAAATAGCCTTACATTTTTGCCAGATGGGGGGATGAAAGCCATGATGAAGCCTGTTCGAACGAACCCCGTATCGCCCAAACCGACGACATGGGCGCTTTCCTCGACCACTCAGCCAGTACGGCGCCCGCGGGGCTGCGGCTGCGGCCGACCGCCGATGGTAAAGAAATGAAGCCGATCCGTGAGAGATGCCCATACTCCAGAGCCTTTCCGTGCATAGTCTAACAATGCCACTAGGCGAAAGGAAGGGGGGAATGGGGATGTCGGATCGGAAAAAAGGGAAGGTCATTCATGTGGATAAGCTGATCATTCATGCCGATGACGTCATTATTGTGCCGCGCGGTCGCATCCGTGACCCATGGTTGTTCCCGCATCGGGCAGACGCGGTCGAAGCCATGGAGGACGTGCGGGAAGAGAAAGGGCACGATGAAGGCGAACACGGCCGGGACGAAGGGGAACGGAGACCGTTCTCGTGGATTTAAGCGATAAGGAAAATGGGGGACAGAAGCGGTGGAACGTTTTAAAAATTACGGACTCTGGCTAGGAATCGGGTCGTTTGTCGTCTTGGCGCTCGAAACGTTCGGTGTGGATATCGATCTCGGCAAATACGAGCAGCTGTATCACGCCTTGTTGAGCATTTTCGTGATGGCCGGCATTTTAAACAATCCATCGCTTGGCCGCGGTTATTCCGACAAAGTCGACCCCAAGTCATAAACAGCAAGAGGGGGCTGTCCGATCAGTCCCTAAAAGCAAGTGGAGAAAAACCTTTCGTTTCTCTCCACTTGCTTTTATCTTTTTCCGGCTGTTAGTGATGTGAAGAGGTCAAAGGTTTTACAAAAAAATTACAATTATAATTTGGCGGCGAAACCCCATTCTAATCACTGTCAGCGTCAATTTTCACCGCTAAAGGAGGACATTTATCATGACGGTTGTAACACAAGTGAAACAAACATTGGCTGGGTTAAAAGCGGCTCAAGCGAACTTTGAAACGTTTGCCCTGCAAACGGAAAACCAAACCGCGAAACAGCTTTATCAACAAGCCGCTCAACAAACGCAAGCGGTCATTGATTTAGTGAACTCGCGCGTGCAAGAAATTCAAAACGAAGAGCCACAATATAAACAGCAATAACTTTCGTCAAGTGAGCTGTTTTTTGGCGGAACAGTTGAAGCTATGGCAACCGTTCCGCCGCCTAGATGGCTGGTGAAAACAGGTTGTTCCTTTTCGACAATGGGGGAGCGTGTGAAAGGCGATCCTGATGCTACAGGGCTTTTCGATTTGAGAAACGGAGCTGGTAAGCAGCCTGTTTCCTTAAATCGCCGCCACTCTAGAGGGGCGATGAAAAACGGCTGTCACACACAAATCGGCGGTATTTTCATTTAGTAAAGAAAGTTTCTCTAATTGAGAAATAGATGGAATTCAGTAATGTTTTGCACTACATCACCAGCCTCCTAGACGAATGTACATAAAATGAATGGGTGAGTAGCGATGAAACGATGGTGGTTGGCAGCGGTGGCTGTTTGGCTCGCCGCTAGCGGTTGCGCAAAAGAGGAGACAGAGCAAAAACAGTCGCTGCAAGGGGCGGATTGGATGCGCGCCCAAACGTTCGGGACGGCAAAAGGGGCTGTGTTGGATCAAGGACCGGCGGAACGGGCGGTCGCTTCGTTGCGCCAGCGCGATGACGTCCGTGAGGTGGTGGCGGTCAACAGCGGAGAGCGGCTGCTCGTCGCTTATCAAATTCCTCATCTGAAACGATGGAAGCGGAAGAAAATTGAAAAAGAGATTGCTGAACGATTGCGCGCCATGTTTCCCGGGTATGATGTCGTCTCTTCGAGTGATTTGAAAATTTTTTGGAAAACGAAAGACCTCAAAACGAAGATGGAGAAAAAACGTTGGGATGAGCGCGATCTCCAGCGGGAAATCGGGCGCATCGAAAAGCTAAGCAAAGAGCAGACATAAGAGAAGAGGTGTCGGTATGGCGAATGAAAAGAGGAAAAAATTAACTCCAGTTCAACAAGAGTACCACTTATTCGAAAAAGAACGGGAAACAAAGCGCCCGATCGTTCGCAACTGTGCCTGCGCCTTTCTCGTCGGCGGGACCATTTGTGCGATCGGACAGGCGATTTCTTATTTTTATATGTATTTCTTTGACTTCACCGAGCAGACGGCGGGGAACCCGACGGTGGCGACCATGGTTTTTTTGTCCATGATTTTAACCGGGCTTGGCGTTTATGACCGCATCGCCCAGTTTGCCGGGGCGGGGAGCGCTGTGCCGGTGACGGGGTTTGGCAACGCTGTCATTTCCGCGGCGATTGAACATCGGACCGAAGGATTCGTGCTTGGGGTCGGCTCCAACATGTTCAAACTCGCGGGGTCGGTTATTTTGTTTGGCACATTCGCAGCGTTTGTTATCGCTCTTGTCAAAACGGTGGCGACCCAGTGGGGGGGATTGTAATGCTGAAAGGGCATCGCACATGGGTGTTTGCCAACAAACCGGCCATCATTGCTACGGCAGTCGTCGGGGGGCCGTTTGAGGCCAATGGTCGCCTCGCCGACGAGTTTGATCTTCTTCACGAAGATTTATGGCTTGGCGAGGTGTCGTATGAGAAAGCGCACCGCGTTTTGCTTGAGGAAGCGGCGTTTCAAGCGTTGGAAAAGGCCGGTTTGCAGAAGGAACAGGTGCAGTTTTTCATTGCCGGCGACTTAATTAACCAAATGACGCCGACCAGCTTCGCCGCCCGGACGCTCGGCGCACCGTATCTCGGCGTTTTTGGCGCCTGCTCTACGTCAATGGAAGGGCTGGCGCTCAGCGCTTTTATTACAAACTACGGCGGGGCAGACTATATAGTGACCGGGGCATCGAGCCATAACACCGCCGTCGAAAAACAGTTCCGCTATCCGACAGAGTACGGCGGGCAAAAGCCGCCGACGGCGCAGTGGACCGTCACTGGCGCCGGGGTCGCCATCGTCAGCCCAAAAGGGGACGGGCCGCGCGTGACAGCAGCGACGATCGGCCGGGTCGTCGATATGGGAATGGCCGATCCGTTTAATATGGGCGGTGCGATGGCGCCGGCGGCGGTCGATACGATTGAAGCGCATTTGCGCGATATGCAAGTCGACGCCTCTCACTATGACTTGATTGTCACTGGCGACTTAGGGAGAATCGGGCGTCAAGTTTCCTTAGATTTGTTGCGTCAGCACGGCATCGAGATCGACGAGGAACGTTACCAAGATTGCGGGCTCCTTATTTACCGCGATGGACAGCCGGTGCTGTCCGGGGCGAGCGGGGCGGCTTGCTCGGCTGTGGTCGTTTACGGCCATTTGCTCAACCGCATGCGGCGCGGCGAGTTGAAGCGCATTTTGGCCGTAGCGACCGGCGCGTTATTGTCGCCGTTGTCGTTCCAGCAAAATGAAACGATTCCGTGCATCGCCCATGCGGTGGCGATCGAGTATGGAGGTGAGGCGTAGCGTGCTGGCGATGTTTTTTTGGGCGTTTGTCGTCGGCGGGTTGATTTGCGTCATTGGCCAACTTTTAATGGATGTGTTTAAGCTCACCCCTGCTCATACACTGACCATTCTTGTCGTTGCAGGGGCTATTTTGAACGGATTGGGATTGTATGAGCCGCTTATCGATTTTGCCGGCGCCGGGGCGACGATTCCGATTACAAGCTTTGGAAACGCGCTCGTCCACGGGGCGATGCAAGAGGCGGAAAAACACGGCATCGTCGGCGTGTTGACTGGCATGTTTGAAGTGACGAGCGCCGGCATTTCCGCCGCGATCGTCTTTGGATTCATCGGAGCGCTCTTGTTCCGCCCGAAAGGATAGGAGGGACGTTCATGACCGTTGCTTCGCAAGTGAAACAAACGTTGGCGAGCTTAAAAGCCATTCATGCCGGCCTGCAACAGCTGGCGCTCACCTCCCAAGATGAAACGGCGCAGCGAACGTTTCATGAAGCGATGCTCACGGCCGAACGGATGATCGCCGAACTGAAAGGCCGGATCGGCCGGCTCGAATTCGAAGAGCCGCAATACCATGGAAAGTAAGGAGCATGATCGATGCCTATCTGGTTGGAAGTGGCTATTCGTTCTGTCTGCATTTTAATCGGATTGTTTGTGATCACCCGCATTCTTGGCAAAAAACAATTGTCCAAACTGTCTTTTTTTGAGTACATTGTCGGCATTACGGTTGGAGATATCGCTGGAACGATGTCTTCCGATTTGGATATTTCCCTCCAAGAAGGAATCACAAGCATTTTAATTTGGTCATTGTTTCCGGTTCTGATCGCCCGCATCTCTTTGCGCAATAAAAAATTCCGCGATTTCGTCGAAGGAAATTCGACGGTTTTCATCAAAAACGGCAAAATTTTAGAGGAAAACTTAAAGCGGGAAAAGTACACGGTGGATGAGCTGCTCGAGCAGCTGCGCAAGAAGGATGTGTTCCGCGTCGCCGATGTTGAGTTTGCGGTGCTGGAGCCGAACGGGGATTTAAACGTGCTGCTGAAGCGGGAAAAGCAACCGCTCACCGTCGGCGATGTGTTTCCGAACCCGCCGCGGGAAAAAGAGCCGCAAACCGTCATTATGGACGGCATGATTTTGGATGAGCCGCTCGCGACGATGGGACTCGGCCGCGGCTGGCTGAAAGAACAGCTTGATAAGCAAGGAGTAGCGGTCGAAAACGTCTTTCTCGCCCAAGTCGATTCGTACGGGCAGCTGACGATTGATTTGTACGATGACAAAATTCAAGTGGCCGAGCCGCAGGAGAAAAAGCTGCTTCTCGCCGCAATGAAAAAAGTGCAGGCCGACTTCGAGCTATACGCGCTGCAGACGAATTCGGAAGAAGCAAAGGCGCTGTATGAAGCCCATGCGGCGAAAATGACCGAGCTCATCGAAAAAGTCGGACCACTATTGCGAAACTAATGTCAAGGAGGATCCGAGCATGGAAAAGAAGCGGACAAAAACTACGGACGAGGAAATCCGGATTCAGCTGAAAACGGACGGCCGCTCTGAACGGACGCGGACGACCGATGAAGAGATTTCGATTTCGTTTATGTTTGACAATCCGCAGCTAACACGGCAGCCAAAAGACTACGATGAAATCGAATACTAACGGCTAATAAATGACATTGTTAGGGGTGGCGACGGGTAAAGAGGGTGTCCCAAACGGAGCGGGACACCCTCGTTTCTGGCTAAACGCCAGCGCCGTTTTACGCCGGCAACGACTGCAAAAAGGCGCGCACGTCTTCCGGTGTTTTGGCATTCGCGCTGTGCAAATGGGCGATTTTTTCCCCGTTTCGGAAGACAAGCAGGCTTGGAATGCCGAGCACTTGATATTTTTCGCCAAGCTCGGGGAATTGATCGCGGTCGATCTCCAGCCAATCGTATTGCCCGTACTCGCGAATGATCTCATCGATGAACATGTTCAAGCGCACACAGTCCGGACACCACGTCGTATAAAATTTGATCACCGTTGGTTGGCTGCCGGAAATGGCCGCCTCGAATTGTTCCAGCGTTTCAATGCGTTTCATCGTTTTTCCTCCTCCTCTTTCTGCCACTGTTTTGAACTACTCCACCTTACTTGACAAAATTTGAAGAGATTCCTGCGAACGCCAAGAAGGCGGGTGAAAAACGGTTGTTTCTCTTGAACAATAGGGGACGTTTGCAAGCCGATTTTCGCTGCGACAGGGCTTTTCGATTTGAGAAACGAGGCTGGTAAGCGACTTGTTTCCTTCAATCACCGCCCTTCAAGGCATCCTTCAATGATTGAGCAGCCTATCCCCGTCGCCCCGACGGCTGGCAGTACCAATGGCGTAAGCCTCCTGCACGTATGGCAAACTTGTACATCGGACTTGCCACGCCCCTATTTTCGCTTGGTTTTCGCAACTTCGGTGGGCGTGGTAGACGAATGGATGCTTGGATATTTTCCATGACAGAGCCTTTCCTGTCACAGCCCCATATATCGAGTTTTCAAAGAACATCGACAGGAATAGGATACCATACAAACAGGCGTTTTGGCCATCGCCAACCGACATTCATTTCCCACTGCCTGTACAAAAATGAAATAGGAGAAACATATGATAGGTGTTACAAAATCCAGACTCCCTTCTGCCCTGCACAAAATTGAAATGGGGGCTGCTGTCGGAAACCGATAAAAAACGGCCAAAAAAGAACCGCAACGCCTTCACCACTTCCCCCCTATTTGGCATACAACAGAAAGAAAAGGGGGGAAACATCGTGAGCAAAGAACTGGAAAAAGCGTTGGAAGGCTGGGTCGCCTCGCGCAAAGAAGGACATGAAACGTTCATCCGCCTGTTTGAACAATGGGGAAGCGATTTTACCAAACAGCTGCAAGAAATCGAAAAGCTGAACAACGGGTTTCTCCAAAAGGTGCAAGGCAACTTGGACTACATTGAGCGATGGTTTACTAAGAAGGAGCGGGAATTTGCCGAGCTGTTCCGCCGATTTGGCTGACAAAATGGCGGTTGCGCCCATACGCTGGCGCGCGCTCATGAATACGATACAGTAAACGGAGAAGGAGGTGCATCCGAATGGGCTTCTGCGGTTACGGCTTTCCGTATTACGGCTACGGCTATGGCGGTTTTGGCTATGGCGGTGGCTTTGTGTTGATTGTTGTGTTGTTCATCTTGCTGATCATTGTCGGTGCGGCATTTGTCGCTTAACAGACGCGCGCAGTCGATACGGGCCGTTTCGGCGCCACGGAGCGGCTCGTATTTTCTTTCGGTCACGTGCACGCCGAAGGAGCGTTGTCATACGATATAGCAGGAAGAAGGGGGAGGAACTATGGATCAGCAGTTTTTCAAAAACATCGAAAAGAAAACAGGCGTCAACATGAAAGAGATTTTTGAGCTCGCCAACTCGCTGCAAAACGCCAACTTCAGCGATGAAAAAACGGTTCGTCAAGTCGTGAAACGGGTGGCGCAAATCGCCAATCGGAAAGTGCCAAAGGAACTTGAGGATCAAATTGTGAAAACGATCGTCCATAACGGCAAGCAAATCGATTTGAATACGATTGCCAATATGTTGAATAACAAAAAATAAGCGAAAGGGAGCTCTGCGCGTGCAAGCTCCCTTTCGTTCGCTATTCGAGCGGCTTGACCATGGCGACGTGTGGAATGCCGGCATCTAGAAATACATCGGACACGGTTGTATAGCCGAGCTGTTGGTAAAACGGTTCCGCGTGCGTCTGGGCGTTTAGCTTCACTTTTTTCGCCCCTTTTGATGTCGCCAGCTGCTCGATGGCTTCCATGACCATGCGGCCGGCTCCCCGCCCCCGGTAGGAAGGCAAGACGCAAATCCGTTCGATTTTGCCGACCCCTTCGTCGATGAAACGAAGACGTCCGGCACCGACCGGGATGTCACCATCATATAAAACGAGATGGAAGGCGTCATCTTCAAACTGATCGATTTCTTCTTCCTCCGGCACGTGCTGTTCCTCGATGAAGACAAGGCGGCGGACGCGCAACGCGTCTTCATAAAGGGGCCGGTCTTTGCTCGTTCCAATGGCGATGTTCATCGGCTACACCGTTTCCTTTCCTCCGACGATAAACGTCTCGTAGACGGTCCACGACCCGTTGTCCAGCTGATAAAGGAGATGGAAGCGATCGACCGTTTCCTCAAAATGGACGTCTTGCAGCTTCAGCTGGCTGTATACATCCGCATATTCGCCACTCGGCAAGTCCCGGCCGATCGTAATGTGCGGCACGAACACAAACTCCGGCTGCCCGGAAAACAAGCCGCTGTGCAGCTGCTCATGAAGGCGTTCAAGCACGTCGTTTGGCTCCACTTTCAAATAAATGACGTTGCTGGTCGGGTAAAACGAGCTGAATTTCGTCACTTTAATCGGAATTGGAGGCGTTTTCGCTGCGATGCGATGCAGCTCCTTTGCCATCGCCTTCAACTTCTCCTCGTCCGCCTCAAATGGATATTTCAATGTAATGTGCGGCGGGATGAGGGCGTAATGGCTGTCATACCGCTTCCGGTAGGAGTTGGCGAAATCTTGGATTCGTTTGGACGGAAAGATGACAATGCCGTATTTCATTTCAATTCCCCTCCTTGAGATGGTTAGCGTTGGACGGCTACAGCGTCAAAATCGTCGATAGCGCCCGAGGCACATCGGGCTGCCAATGCGTCCACGCATGGCCGCCGGCAAACTCATGGTACGTATAGGCAAACCCTTTTTCGACCAACAAATCTCGCGCCTTTCGATTCGGGGTCACAAAGTCGCGCACTTGTCCGTCTGTCGTTTTTACAGCCGTTTCTTCCGAGCCGACGGAATGGTAAATGGCGAGCAGCGACGGATCGCGGAATGAGCGAATGAGCGCCAAGAGCGAATCATCGATGTAGGGGGACTGCATGGCGATTTTTCCGAATGTATGCGGATACAACAGTCCGGCGGTCAACGATACGGTCCCGCCGAGCGAATCACCGATGAGCGCCCGGCCTTTGCCCATTTGATACGTCGGCAGTTCGCGGTCCAAAAACGGCACGAGTTCATGGGCTAGAAAGCGGAGATACGCTCCGTGCTTCGTTCCCGATGGATGATACTTTTCATAGCGGTCGTTTACATTCCGATACGGAATACCGACGACGATCGTGCGGTCAATCGTGCCGTTGGCCATTAACGTTTCGACAGCCGTTTTCATTTTTCCGTACATAAAGTAATCTTTGCCGTCTTGAGCGATTAATAAAGAATATTTGTAAAGCGGGGAAAAATTGCTTGGCAAATAGACGAGCAGTTCGATTTTCTCCTGAAGCTCCCCGCTATATAGCGCGTAATCGCGCATCGTTCCTGCTGTCATGACCATCCTCCAGTGAAAGCGCAAGTTCATCTGTTATTGTAACATATTTGTACAAAAAATGTTAATCAAGGGCTCGAATTTTTTGTGAATTTGCCGAGTGATGCGCAGCGAAAAAAAGACTTGCAAAAACCGCTGGAATGCGTTACATTTCTTAATAAATAAAATTGCAACAAAATTGAATACCCATCCTGTTCTTATCGAGAGAAGCGGAGGGAACTGGCCCAATGAAGCTTCAGCAACCAGCCGCCCGGCGGCCAGGTGCTAAATCCAGCGAATTGAGCATTCAATTCGGCAGATAAGAAGAAGCATGACCATGTGTATGGAAAAGTCTTCTTCTTGGAAGACTTTTTTTATTTTCCTTTGTTTCGGCGGCCGTTTTGCCGACCTGTGAGGCGGGGCGGCAGCGAAGCGTTTGGGCGCTGCGGCCGCCGGTCGTTGGGCAAGAGGAATTTTTTTGCAGAAGGAGAGAGATGAGATGGAGAAACTGGAGACGTTGTTAGCGCAAATCGGCAACCGGAGCGAAACCGTGACAGGAACGGTCAACCCGCCCGTCTATTTTTCGACCGCCTACCGCCATGCCGGCATCGGGGAATCGACCGGGTTTGACTACATCCGCACCGGCAATCCAACGCGCAAAATTGTTGAGGAGGCGATCGCAAAGCTGGAAGGCGGCGATCAAGGCTATGCGTTCAGCTCCGGCATGGCCGCCATTCAGACGGTGCTCGCCTTGTTTGAGAGCGGAGATGAGTTTCTCGTATCGGCCGACCTTTACGGCGGCACGTACCGGCTGTTTGAGCGCGGCTGGCGCAAGTACGGTCTTCGGTTCCATTATGTCGATTTTTCCGATCTCGATGCGGTGGAAGCGTGTATCAGCGAAAAAACGAAGGCGATTTTCTTGGAAACGCCGACAAACCCACTGATGCACGAGACCGATATTTCCGCGGTCGCCCAGCTTGCCCAACGGCACGGGCTATTGTTGATCGTGGATAACACGTTTTACACCCCGGTGCTCCAGCGCCCGATCGAACAAGGAGCCGATATCGTCCTCCACAGCGCCACGAAATATTTAGGCGGCCATAACGATGTGTTGGCCGGCTTGGTCGTCGCCAAGGGAGAAGCGCTTTGTCAACGCTTGGCCGAGTACCATAACGCCATCGGCGCCGTCTTGTCCCCGTTTGACTCTTGGCTATTGATCCGCGGGATGAAAACGTTGGCGCTAAGGATGCGCCAGCATGAAGAAAACGCCAAGCGCATCAGCGCCTTTTTGCGCGAACAGGAAGACGTGACCGACGTCTTATATCCAGGAAGAGGTGGGATGCTGTCGTTCCGGATTGCCGATGAAAAGTGGGTGAACGGATTTTTAAAAAGCTTGCGCCTTATTACGTTCGCGGAAAGCCTAGGCGGGGTTGAAAGCTTCATCACGTACCCAGCGACGCAGACGCACGCGGACATTCCGGAAGACATCCGCATCCGAAACGGCGTCTGCAACCGGCTGCTCCGCTTCTCGGTCGGCATTGAGCACGCCGATGATTTGATCGCCGACTTGGCGCAAGCGTTCAAAAACATGAAAGAGGTGTGAGCGATGGAACGGGAATGGTCGTTTTCGACAAAACTGCTCCATAACGAATGGAAAGTCGACCGCGCAACCGGGGCGGTGAGCGTGCCGATCCAGCACGCCTCCACGTTCCATCAGTTCGATTTCGACTCGTTTGGCAAATACGACTACAGCCGCTCCGGCAACCCGACGCGCGAGGCGCTTGAGGAGACGATCGCCGCCTTGGAAGGCGGTGTGCGCGGGTTCGCGTTCGCCTCGGGCATGGCCGCCATCTCCACGGCGTTGTTGCTCCTGTCCAAAGGCGACCATGTGCTCGTAACCGAAGACGTCTACGGCGGCACGTACCGGATCGTCACCGAAGTGCTGAGCCGGTTTGGCATTGACTATACGTTCGTCGATATGACCGATCGCAAGGCGGTGGCGGAAAACATCCGGCCGAACACGAAAGTCATTTATATGGAAACGCCGTCCAACCCGCTGTTAAAAGTGACCGACATTCGCGCTGTCGTCGAGCTGGCGAAAGCGCACGGCTGTTTGACGTTTTTGGATAATACGTTCATGACCCCGGCGCTGCAGCGGCCGTTGGATCTTGGTGTCGACGTTGTCCTCCACAGCGCGACGAAGTTTTTAGCCGGCCATAGCGACGTCGTCGCCGGACTGGCGGTCGTGAAAGACGAGGAGCTCGGCAAACAGCTGTACAAATGGCAAAACGCCTTTGGCGCCGTCCTCGGCGTCCAAGACGCGTGGCTTGTGCTTCGGGGGCTAAAAACGCTTCACGTTCGGCTGAAACAGTCGTCCGAATCGGCCATGGCCATCGCCGAGTATTTGCTCCGCCATCCGAAAGTGGAAGAGGTGTATTATCCGGGATTGGCGAACCATCCGGGCCATGACATTCAACGCAGCCAAGCGGCGGGGTTTGGCGCCGTACTGTCGTTCCGCTTGGCCGATGAAGAAGCGGCCCGGACGTTCGTCCGCCACGTCCGCCTGCCGGTGTTCGCCGTCAGCCTTGGGGCGGTCGAATCGATTTTGTCGCACCCGGCAAAAATGTCGCACGCCGCCATGCCGAAGGAAGAGCGGCTGCGGCGCGGCATTACCGACGGCTTGCTGCGGCTGAGCGTCGGGCTTGAGGATGTCAACGATCTGATCGCCGATGTTGAGCAGGCGCTGTCGTTTGTGAAAGAACGGCCGTCGATTTCGGCGCGCTAAAAGGCGGCGAACGAAAGCTCCGTTGTCGTGGGGGAAGTGATGGACATGGTCATCACGCAAATCTATCCCTGCGCCAGTGCCAACGCCGGCCGCGCCCGGAAGTGGTGAACATGGTCATCACACAAAGCGCGAAAAGACGGTGAACCAAAGCCCCGCCCGTCGCCGTGCCGCCGTTTTTCCGCTGACCGATGCCGAGGGCGCTCCAATCGTTCAACGTTGTCATCGCAAAACGGAGGGGAAACCACTGCGTACAGCCAGCGGTTGACGCCCATTCCCCCTCAGCACGAAACCGCCATGGAGCGCCTTCAATCGGCCGTAACCCCATCCCTGCGCCTCCCGGCAAAACGGCAGCCTTCGCCGAAGAATAGCGCCGCCGCGCCACTGGGCAATACGAAACCATCCAGCGCCGTTGCCCCGCTCTTGCTTGAACCGTTCCGCCACCGATTGTTTGTTTAGGAGGCCGGTGATTTACTCGCGCAACCGCTTCTTCGGATCGTTTCTCAAGTAGAAAAAACTGGCTGCATCAGCCTCTATGTTCACACGTTCCATCGCCGATTAAGGCAAACAGCGGGTTTTCACCAACCTTTTAGAAGGGCGGTGAAAAACCGCTGATTCCTTTCATCAATGGGAGAATGAGCGAAAAGCAGGACCGATGTAACAAGGTTTTTCTAATTGAGAAATGACATGGTAAAGCCGTATCCACGATTAAATCACCAGCCTCTTAGGGGAAGGCCGCTTTCCCTTTCTCAAACTGAACAGCGATTTTTTAAAAAAAGTTATTGACAACGTGTATGCTCGTCTATATAATTAAAAATGTGTTCGATAGCGGACAACAATATACGATTCCGTAGCTCAGCTGGGAGAGCGCCACCTTGACAGGGTGGAGGTCGCTGGTTCGAGCCCAGTCGGAATCATCAAGCGAAATCCCTTGAGCCACAAGGCTTCAAGGGATTTTTTATTTTTGTTTTCATTCCTTTGAAAATTTATAAAACTAATTTGGAAAATTAATTATGTACAGGATGCTATTGAATGGTAAAATATTCATACAAGTAGTGATCAAATTAGAAACCAAACACGGTCTAAGCTTTGAGAATAATGAGTTAGACATGACAAAGTTTCATGATGCCCGTAGTATATACGAACATTTTGCAACTCGGTCTCATCGTCAAAAATAATTTTTTAGAAAGGAGTTGATGATGTATTTCATTCTACAAGGAATCCGCAGGTAAGGGCTATTTTTATGCTTACTCGATTTTATCTAGCACCACGGGTTCAACTAAAAATAATGTGTATCAAGTCGGCGGTGGGTACTATGTGCGTCCTAGAAGCAATATTGTGTTCCAGCGATAGGGGATGGCAGGATGAGAAAGTTGATAAGGGTTAACTTTAAGAATTATCTTTTGTTTTTTTTTGTTTAGAAATAATTGAAAAACGAAAGATAATTAGGTATAATCTAGAATATAAAAACCAAAGATAATTCGGTTATTTTTGGAAAGGAGAATTTGTGATGAAAATGAACCAAAAAGTTGAACAAATTTTGTCGGAGGTAAAAGCGTCGTTGAGTTTTGAGGGTCTGCAAATAACTGAAGAAGAAGAAAAACTAATCAAAGCTGCATTGATGGGAGATATTAGCCGATCGGCCTTTCTAAAAAAGGCAAGAGAGTTGGCTGAAAACCAATGATGCAGTCGAAGCGATCGAAATACTGGTATCCAGGGACCGAAGTATTGATCAATAATTTCAATATTCGTGACCCCAAAAAACTCGAAACATTAGAGCGTATTATTACAGGTGAACGATTAGCAAAGCTATATCTAAAACCCATTTATGGGAATTTTGATTTAAAACACTTACAAGCAATACACAAATTTCTTTTTAGCGACCTTTATCCTTTTGCTGGAAATATTAGGGATGAAAACATTACGAAAGGTGGTTTTTCTTTTGCTAATGCCCAGTTTATTGAGGAATCGGCCAAACAATTGTTTAAGGAGTTAGCCAATGAAAAGTATTTGAAGGGTTACGACTTCGAGAAATTTTCCGAACGTGCAGCATACTATTTGGCCGAGATTAACGTATTGCATCCTTTTCGAGAAGGAAATGGACGAACACAACGTGAGTTCATTCGTTCCTTAGCTCTTAAAAATGGATATTCTCTTGAATGGAACAGAATTGATGGTGAAGAACTATTAAGTGCTTCAATACGATCCATTACTGACATTCAGCTTTTAGTTAATGTGTTAAAGAAAGCCATTGTAAACAGAGAGCCTGACAGACAGTTAATGAGGTTGTTTGAAAATGCAAGAGGAATAGAAAGATAGGAGAACACTCAGTGAAAATGAAACGCGAATGAAAAAATACACAGACGAACAAATGGCATTCAGCGACTTGAAAAGGGCGCTAAACTGCATTGAAGCATGAATGAAATGAGGCTGAAGAAAAATTAGTCAGATGGCTTGCTGGAACTGGATGGGATACCGTCGGCCGATTCGTGGACATGTTCAAGGACATCGTAGCGAGGGAAAGAAAATAAGTATATGTAGACCAAATATTCTTATTGATTTGAAAGGGAGAAGGGGAATTGGAAAAATACATTCATTGGTTACAGCAACAAGGAAAAAGTGAACATACCATCCGCCGATACAAAACCGTACTAAAAGAATTTCAGCAATGGTACGAAGAAATGACGGGTGAAGTTCCCTTCGATCCCCAAAACGTATCTGCTGTCGATCTTCAAGACTGGAAGAACTATCTAATAAACATTGCGCGTATTGAAAACCCAAAAACAGGAGAGAAAAAGCTCGCGATTTCTACTGTTAACAACAAAATTGAGAGCTTAAAGGCTTATTTCCGGTATCTTTATGATACAGGTGCTATTAAGGATAATCCGGCTTCTTCTCTTTCAGTGCAAAAACAACAAATGCCACTATCGCCGCGTTGGCTTGAACGTGTTGAAAAAAATAAACTTTTGCATTACATCGACGATAAGGAAAAGCAAAAGAAAAATCTGTGGCGCTATGCAAGAAACCGAGCGATTATCTACTGTATGCTCCACGCGGGAATGCGGGTAAGTGAGGTTGTAGAGTTGGAATTAGAAGATATTGATTTCGAAAATGGTTATATCAATATACGTGATGGTAAAGGTGGAAAGGCTAGACGTATTCCCATGAACAGTGATCTAAAACATGCCCTAAGTCTATGGATAAGTGAAAGGAACACTAAAGTCCCGAATACAAATAAAGTCTTTGTCTCTCAGAAAGGCGGCCATCTAACCATATCTGGCGTAAATAACTTATTTACTAAGATTCGACATGACTTGAGAATGGAAGGACTTACACCGCATGTGCTACGACATACTTTTTGCCATGATTTGATTGACAAAGGTTTTCCTATTACTTATGTTGCTGATCTTGCAGGCCACAGTGATTTAGATACTACTAGGAGGTACGTGGCCACAAGCGATAAGGAAATGAAAATCGCTGTTGAATCTTTATCTTCAGGACGCTATCGTGTATAAAAAAAGGAACATTTATAGAGGGGGGGATGAAATATTTAGGATAAATTTACTGTGGATGAGTGTTTTTTATTATAGTAATTCGAAGGCATTGATCCGTATACTCAAGCCAAGTAATTCTTCCATTAAGGATACAGGTAAATAAAAATTTTTCAAAAATAACTTACCAAAGGATCCTAAGGAATTAATCAACAACAGATGGAAAGATGTTACACCAGAAGGAATAACAAAATACCAAATCACAAGAGTTTATCGATCCTGAAACTGGAATGAAGGTTAGATTTGATCCCGGAAAACTAGGAGCAAATGGTTTTGAAGGCAAAGATCATTATCATGTATAGAATCCAAATAGTACAGGTAAAAGGGATTATTATCTTGATGTTAACGGCAATCCCGTGCCAAAATATATTGACAATGGAGAGCCTCATGGGCAAAATCCAACAACAAAACCAGTTCATTCATCAGCTCATCCAAGAAAACGAACAGTTGCGTTAGAAAAAACAAGCACTTGAACACAGAAAATGAACGACTCAGCGGTCGCATTCAAGAGCTGGAAGTACGCGCGAAAAAAAACAGCTCCAATAGCCATTGGCCCCATTCTCTGACTGCTAAGGAACTCCATTCTCTATTAAAAAAAAAGAGCTTGATTTACCGGATTTCAAACAGGCTTCGATGAGCGCTTGGGACGGCAAAAATAGATATTATCAAGAATTTTGTATCTCACATTTTGCGCCCCTAACAGGATAAATAAGAAAGGGGTTTTTATTTTTTTGAAATAATATTTCGATCACGATGACGAGTGATGCAAGCCTTTTACCATTGCTCGTCATTCCGTACGAGGTTACACAGAAATACTCTATCCTACAGAATCCTTCACTGATCAAGTCAAGGATGATAGGCTTCCCTTACGCTTGTTCGATGTGTCCATCCGGCCGTTCCAATAGGACGCTCTGACATACCAAGACTTTTCACGTAGGAATGTATCAGATAATTTTATGTTAGTAAAGTTTTTGTTAATAACTTTTTCTGATCGCCGTAAGGGGGAAACGTTAATTGTCCCAGTAAAACGAATTCTTTTGCTCCTGTGGCCTTTGGCATATTAGTTTTTTGTTGATGAATATATTCATTTGCCAATACTGCAAAGCCAACGGCTTCTTTTTCATCAGCGGTAACTGTTTTTTGCAAGCAAAAAGTGCAGAGAATTGCAAGAAAAAATACATAGGCTTGCCGGCTCAATGAATTTACCTTTCAACCGAGTGAGAAGGGAGCGACTGAACGGCAGAAAGCGCGTGCCGTAAGCGGTAGCTCTCTCCCGTAAACGCGAGAATGTGGGCGTGATGGACCAAACGATCCACCAGCGCTGCCGTCAGGCGGTTGTCCCCAAACACTCGATTCCACTGTCCAAACTCTAAATTCGATGTCACGATGACACTTTTTCGTTCATAACAATCGGCAATGATGTGAAACAGCAGTTCCGATCCCTGCTTTTGGAAAGGTACATAGCCAAGTTCGTCCAAAATCAACAGCTCGCATGTGTCGATTTGCCGTTTGAGCCGTCCGAGGGTGCCGTCTTTTAACGCCTCTTCGAGCTGGGCGACAAGATCGGCGACACGGAAAAACCGAACTTCATGGCCCCGTTCACACGCTTTTAATCCTAATGCGGTGGCGAGATGGGTTTTTCCTGTTCCCGGCGAACCTAAAAGCAGGACGTTCTGTTTTTGCTCCAAAAAGCGAAGGTCGCAAAGTTCTTCCTTCGAGGTCGTGGTCGGCCAATGAATCTGATCCGACCATTCATAATCTTTGAGCCATTTCAACTCCCGGAACTTCGCCTTCTTGATCAATCGAGCCTGTTTTGCTTTCTGACGGAACGACAGCTCCAACGCCAACACATCACGCAAAAACTGTTCCTTGGTCTCGTAGGCCACCTCCTCGAATCGATCCGCGATGTACGCCAAATGCAGGGCTTTACAAATCTCTTTTAAATCCATCTTCATGCCCGGCTTCCCCCTTCCTTTGACGGACAAAGACGTTGATCATACACATGTAAATCGGTTTCATAGTCGACTAAAACGGAAGGGGTATAGGCTTCTTCCCATTTCGCGGGATACTCCGAACGCTTCGCCTCCATCAACACCCCGATCTCATGGGGCGTCAAATCCCACCGTTGATACTTGTCAAGCCACTGGGCGATCTCATAGACGGTGTACCGCTCCAGCAGCTTCTGCACTCCTCGAATGCGTGATGCCGTCTGTTTCGGTTGTTCCATGAAGTATTTCCTAATGGCCTCCGGCAAGTAAACTCGAAACCGCGAATACTCCACCACCCGGGGCTTTTGCGCCCATTCCGCCAAAATGTCCTTCCAAGGGAGCTCCCGTCGCTTTTTCGTGTACGGCCTTGGCGCTTCCAGGTACACCTCCCCTTCCTGGGACAAAACCATGAAACGATCCCATTCCTTTTTGACAAGGACACGGTTGGGAACCGGGATCCCATGAACCACAAACGCCTCCCCATCCACCGTTACTTCCCCGTATTTATTGACATTAGCGTGGTGGAAGGAGAAGATCGGGAGATCTCTCTCCGGCAGGACAAGCAACTCCTTTTGTTCTTCCTGCCATAATTCCTCAATGGTTCTCCCTTTTTCATAGTGGGGGCGGGCTCGATCTTCGATCATCTTGCGATGCAGCCACTCCGCCAGTTCTTCATCCCCCTCGATCAACGGAGCAGGGACAAAGCAGTGTTGACGAGTATAGTAAACTTTCCGTTCGACATTCCCTTTTTCGTGTCCGCTATACGGATTGCACGCCTGTACGTCAAACCCATAATGAAGCCGGAATCGCTCAAATGCTTCAGTATATTGACGTTCGCCTCCTTTTCGAATCGAAACCACCGCCGCCGCCAAATTGTCGATGCGCAGTTTTCTCGGGACGCCTCCGGCCTGTCGAAAGAGCTGAGTGAGCCCGTGAAGAAAACATTCGCTGTTTTCCGCCGGCAATGGATACGCATACGCGGCGTTGCTGTACGGAAAGCTCAAAATCAGAATTGATCGGTCTTCCTCTTTTCCCTCCTTCGTCACAACGGACATGGTGCCGAAATCCACCTGCGCTTCCCCCGGAGGGTGTTCCAGCCTCTCGTAACGTTGTTCCTTCTCCAGCTTAAGCTGAGGTCTTCGTTTTTGAACGTAGGCGCAAACCGTTCGATAAGACCCTTTAAAGCCATGTTCCTGCTTTAATTGTTCGTACATCTTCTTGCTTGTCCGCCGTTGTTTTCTTGGCAGTTTGGCGTCCTCCTCCAGCCAGTCATCAATGATTTGACCGTATCCTTCTTCCTCCATCATTCCCCGTTTTCTCTTTATTTTTTGTCTGACCGAAATGTCTCCATCCGCATATTTCTTGACTGTTCTCCAGTTAAATCCCGTCCTGCGGACAATTTCGGAAAGCGATAACCCTTTCTTTTCACGCAAATGTTTGATATGATGAATTTCAGGCATTGCTAGCATCCTTTCTTTACCTCCACTGTTTTGTTCTTCACAACCTTAACAGTAGAGGGAATTTTAGGAGCTGGCAAGCCTTTTTTTATGCCATGAAGCTCTGCACTTTTTTGTTGCAGAACTCTGTACTTTCATTTTGCACTAAACACGGTAACTCCTAAATCATCCATCTTTATCAATTTTTTATCCGGTAACAAAGATTGAATCATTTTTAATAAAGTCTTGTTATTTCCGCCACCGCCGCTAACGACGATTTCGTCGATTTTAGCCTCTGGGAACACGAATCTTTTGTACGCCTCCGCGATTGAGTACGCGGTAAAATAGGTCGCAGTTGCGATTAAATCTTTCGGAGAAAGGTCAGAAAAATTTTTTATCATCTTTAAAGTAAATTCTCTTCCGAATTCTTCCCGGCCTGTCGATTTTGGCGGAGATTTTTTAAAGAAGTCATGATCCATTAATTTGGCAATCACATCATGAGGAACTTTCCCTTGGGAAGCAATTTCTCCGTTTGCATCATAAGGGATATTTAAAAGAGTCCTACATAATTCGTCAATGATCATATTTCCAGGTCCTGTATCAAACGCGATAATGTCTTCTTTTTTCGCATTTCTTTTTAAAACAGTGCAATTCCCGATACCACCGATATTTTGCAGAATTCTTCCTTTCCTCTTACTCCTGAATAATAACCAGTCTATATAGGGAATCAATGGAGCCCCTTCACCGCCGGCTGCAATATCCATGGCTCTGAAATTTGAAACGACCAGTGTTTTCGTTTCATACGCCAAAACTGAAGGATCTCCGATTTGTAAACTAGATTTTGTTAAAGGAGGCAAAGGGTTTGGAAGGTGGTATATAGTTTGTCCGTGGGAACCAATTAAATCGATCTGGCTAAGCGGGATATCCGCTTCTCTGCAAACTTTTTTTACCCCATCAGCAAACAAATAGCCCAATTTAAAATTTAAACTGCATATCTGTTCCACATTTGATCTTTTTTTGTCCATTGCTGATAACAATTCTTCTTTTAAAGTTTGTTCATAGGGGAGAAAAGTACTTTTAATCACTTTTATTTTTGTTGATGTGCCAAAGCCGTCGATTTTTACTAGTGAGGCATCAATTCCATCTAGGGATGTTCCAGACATTAATCCAACGACAAGCATTGTTTACCTCCCTTCTCAATTTTCGTTCTTATCTCTACATTTGTTTCATGGTTGATCAATAAAACATCGTGTTCTTTCTACAATTCGTTGGCGAAAGATTGCTTCAGGAATTCATTTTTTGAAATAAAATAATTTGGATTGGAGAATTGCAACAGTTCAATTCATCACTTATTTCCATTCTGTGAAAGCAAATTTTCCCCAAGGTTGAATATAATCGATTAAAAAGATCTCTTCTTCCCTTATCCTCCCGACAACATTCGATCTTCCCGAATTTTTCATATCTTTTAAGGCAATTTGTAACTCACCCGCATATTGTTTATATAAATCGCTTTCAATAATTATATCTCCTCGTTTGATATCTCTTGTATTATGGGGCGGGAATGGATATCCCCGGTATTTCACTCTGCTTTGGGTTGAACGGATCATATATTCGGAAACATCCCCGCGATAAAAATGGGGTTCTTCAAATAGAATTTTTCTTTCTAAATCTGAGGTGGTATCTTCCACTTTTATATTTAAAGTGATCATGTCTTTATTTATGTTGCTTAACAATTTCAGTTCTTGCTCTGAAGCATATGCGTTTCCGATGATAACATCGTCAATTGCTCCGGTGGCAAATAAATGTTTTGCTTGGACGTCAATAGGAAGACCGCGGTGCATTTCTAAAGTAGGTAATCCCTCTACAATAGGCCATGGACCGAATGTTGCTTCATTCGATGAAACAAAGGCGGCAGTTCTTAAACCGTATCTTTTAAATTTTTTGCTGCATTTTATGAAGAAATCATAAGAAAGCCCGGAATAACGATGGGGATAAAAATTGTGACACCCAATTAAACGTTCTTTATTTGGTTTATAGCTCAAAATATTTTCTAAGTATTTTGTATCATTACTCATATTAATTTCAATGTTTAAATTATAGGGGTTATATGTCATAAATGCTTCTTCTTTTCCAGTAAAGCCAAGGTCTAATCGAATGCCGTCAACATTCAATTCAGCGAAAAAGGAAAGGTCGTCATAAGAAATGTTCAATTGATCAAAAATCCTCGGGTTCATGTCGCAAATTACTTCCATGCCTAAATTTTTTGCGAAATTTATGGTTTCTTTAAAATTTAATAAAACCAATTCCCTATCTGCATCGATGGATAAAAGACAAGTGAACATCCGCCGGAATCCGTATTCATATGCCGTTTTAATGTAAGATTTATCGTCATCAATGTTCGAATGGTTAGGATAAATAGAAATGCCTAATTTTTTCATATTTATTTTCCTCCTGGGAGGCTGGTGATTTAATCGTGGATACCGCTTTACAATGTTATTTCTCATTTAGAAAAGCCTTGTGACATCGGTCCTGCTTTTCGCTCATTCTCCCATTGATGAAAGGAATCAGCGGTTTTTCACCGGCCTTCTAGATTTATCCTTTGTTCCAGATCGTTTATTCTTTCCAATATTTTTATTATCTGCTCAATGAGGCTCATTTCGCTGATAGCAGTCATGAGGTGATCTTGGGCATGCACCAATAATAGTGACATATCAATCTGTTCGTTGTTTAATTCGGCCTGAATCAGTTTTGTTTGGGTGTTGTGGGCTTTATTCAAGATATTGTGTGCCTCACACATTTTTTTCTTAGATAAATCAAACTTTTTTTCATAGGCGAGTTGCAATGCCTCATAAGCAATTGCACGGGCATCGCCTCCATTTGAAATGATACTAAATATTTCTGGTTCAAGATTCATGTAAACCCCCCCAATGTAATTTCTTTACTAAATTTATAATAGCAGATCATGAAATTAAATTCTATGTTTTTATAAAGATTTATTGAATTTTTTTTTCATATCTTTTATAATAAAGATAAATTAAGAAAGCCTTTTCATTTATTTGCGGGGAGATGATCAAATGAAAGTGTTATTTGTATGTTCCGGGGGTATGTCAAGCGCGATTGTTGTCGATGCCTTGAAAAAAGAAGCGAAAAAACACGGATTACATTTAGAGGTGAAGGCTATCGGATCAAACGAGGTGCAGCAAGAAATTGGATTGGGCTGGGATGTATGCATGGTTGCTCCACAGATCAGGCACAGGTTTGACAATATTAAAAAGCAAGCAGATGAAGTGGGAATCCCGTGCCGGCCGATTCCGCCTCAAGCGTATACGCCTTTAGGAGGACCTGCGTTATACAAAGCATTAAAAGAATTGATTAAGTAAATGAAATAATATTTCGATTAAGAAGGGTTTAAAATGGGGGGATAATTTTGAGCAAATTTACTGATTTTCTTGAACAAAAGGTTTCAAATCCAATGGCAAGATTAGCAGAGCAAAGACATCTTTTAGCCATTCGCGATGGTGTTGTTTCTGCTCTTCCTTTTATTATTGTCGGTTCATTTTTTTTGGTTTTTGCGTTTCCTCCTTTGCCTGAAAAATGGAAGGTTACTCAATGGTTGACAGCACATGCGACTGAGATTTTAATACCTTACCGGATGACAATGTTTATTATGTCTTTCTACATTGCTTTCGGGATTGGATATAATTTGGCAAATTCTTATAAAGTGGATCCGTTATCCGGTGGATTGATTGCCGTTTCGGCTTTGTTGTTAACCATTACTCCTACTGTCGTTGAAAAGCTGGGTTTTGTCATGCCAATGCAGTATCTCGGCGGACAAGGTTTGTTTGTGACAATATTGGTATCGATTGTTTCGGTTGAAATCTTTAGATTTTGCAAGCAAAGGAACATCACAATAAAATTGCCGAAACAGGTACCTGTATCTGTTAGCAGATCTTTTGAAGCGCTGATTCCGGTTGCGGTTGTTATTGTATTAATGTCCACTATTACTGTGGCAATGGGGGTTAACCTCCATGAGATTGTCCAAACCATTACTTCACCGCTTGTTAAGGTTGGTGACAGTTTATTTGGTGTTTTAGTTCCTGTTTTTCTTATTACCTTCTTCTGGTCTTTTGGTATTCATGGTGTTTCTATTGTTGGTTCGGTGGCTCGTCCTTTTTGGGAAATGTATTTGGCTGAAAATGCTGAAGCGGTTGCACAAGGAGCAAGCAAAATTCCCCATGTTGCTACCGAACCTTTATATCAATGGTTTATCTGGATTGGCGGTTCCGGCGCAACGTTGGGACTGGTAATCACAATGTTAATATTTGCAAAATCAAAGTATATGAAAAATTTAGCAAGAACAGCTGTGGTACCTAGCATTTTTAACATAAACGAACCTATTATTTTTGGTATCCCTATTGTTTTGAACCCGACATTAATTATCCCGTTTATTATAACTCCTATCGTTACTTCCACCATTGCATACTTTGCAACTTCCGTAGGTTTAGTGAAACCAATGTATGTTAAAGCGCCATGGACTTTGCCCGCACCGATCGGTGCTTACTTGGCCACTGGCGGAGATTGGAGAGCAATCCTATTGGTGATCATCAACGTGATTATATCCTTCCTACTATATTTGCCGTTCTTTAAAATGTACGATAAAAAACTGTTGGATTTAGAAAACGAATGCAATCAACAAGTGGAATCGGATAATAATACGAATGTTCAAGCATAAGGGAATCGGTATGATTCCTTTTTTACTTTAGGGGGAATGTCTGTTAAAGCCAATGATAAAACCTTCAATATAGCCGGAATAAAATTCCCCACTTGCAATAGAACCATAGTGTCAATGAGAGGAGCTATGGTTCATGATTACGAAAGGGAAATCTTTCATGATCAAAGAGATGTATGAAAAGGGAGTGAGTATTTCCCATATTGCGAGAGAATGGGGAATCGATCGGAAAACCGTCCGAAAATATATTCACTCCTCCCTTTGTTCGCGAGGCCACCAAGCGAAGCGCGGTAGGAAAAAGCGGATCTCATGCAAAAAGGACTCTCTCCCTGCTATGATAGTGATTGTTGACATCAACCGAAAACAGGAAGAAGAGAGTCCATGAAACGTCTTACCACAGAATGGCCTTTATGAAAAGAGCTGGAGGAACCATTGTTGAGAACTCTTCAAAACGTGTTTGCTCCCCTGTTGGTGGCCCCTGTTTCGCTGCCCCCCCTGTTTCCCAACGGTATGGCCGGGTGCTGTTGGTGGAAGTCAAGGGGTGGAGACGGCCGGCATGCGTCCGATGGGCCACGCCGAGAGTGTGATGAGCCGGTTCGCGTACCGGGTGAAATCCCGCCGCAGCTGGAAGGATCAAGGACTTTGGGCGTTTCTGAAGGCGATGGTGGCCCAAATCGACGGAATAGGGTGGAGAACAGGGCAGTTGGAGGAGGAAGAGCCCCAGAGGGCAGCCTCGGCCCCGCCGAAGCTGGAGCGGATCAAACAGGCCAAACGGAAGGCAGGGCGGTTGTTGGCGGAGGTGATGCGCCAGAACATCCCGTGTCTTCAGCGGTCATCGGGGACGCCGACCTATCGAGCGTTGTCGGCGCTTCGGGACGGTGGATGGATGTAAAAAATGGATAGAAAAACCCATCTCTAGATGAGGGATGAGAGTCCGAAAGCGCTTGCGATAACAATTCCTCAAAATGGTCTATCAACCGGTGATTGACAACGCCCGTAGTGGACCGAAAAAATGTTCTCCACAAAGTCTTGACTGACTCATGTATGAGCTATGGAGGGATATAATAAAAAATACAGATCAAAGGGAGTTCAAGAGCAAAAAATTTAAACTTCCTGTCATTGTTCCAAATTGTATTGTATAATGGTCAAAACAAATGGACTGCTCCATTAGCATTTAAAGACTACTTCCATCAAGGTGAACTCTTTGGTGAACAAGTATTAGATTTCAAATATATCTTATTGGACGTCAATCGAATGGAAAAAGATGAATTAATAAATAACGAGAACTTGATATCGTCTATATTTTATCTCGATCGTACCGTCAAGAATGAAGAAGAGATCTTTGAAAGATTAAACACCATTTCACGAGTCCTCCAATATATCCCGCGGGAAGATTTCTTGGTATTTAAAAATTGGGTAAAACATATACTAATCAATAGGTTCCCAGAAGAACAGTCTGAAGAAATAATAAGCCTCATTGAAAATTCGAATCAAGAGGAGGTGTCCTTGATGATTTCAGGGCTAGAGCAAAGTTATAAAAAAAATACAGAAAACGCATTAGCTGTTGTGAAGTTATTACTTGAAGGAAAGACAGTTGAGGAGATATCTGAGAAATTACATTTACCGCCAAAAAAGGTTATAGAAATAAAAGAGATGTTTGAGTCTATGAACAACAAATTGAATTAACACGTTCTGCGGCAAAGGCAGGACGTTTTTTATTTAAAAAACGAATAATTTTTCAAGAAATTTAAGTGCCAAGAATCCGAGTTCGACAGTTTTTAGGCCATTTTAGGCAAATGAAATTGGACATTTTTCTTCAAAAAACGGCGTCCTTGATTAGCGAACCAAACTGACGGCCAAACGAGTGCAACTCTTTGCGGCCCTAGGGCTGGAGCCTCCTCCGGAGATCCTAGGCATCCATCCTCACGCCTAGATACACGCCCAACGTATGCCCCAATGCCCCTCGTCCCTTTAGTATCAAGGGATGAGAGGCATTTTGTTTGCCGCGTCACTGTCGAAATCGAGGAATCCTTGTTGAACAGGAAAAGCCGTTGTTTGTTATTTTGTCTAAATTTATTCCTAATGAAACTGAATATATGATGAAATGTGAAATGCTGTAAAGTTTTATGGTACAATGGAACTGCATAGTCTTCTGAATATTTGTCAGGGATTAGAGTGATTCGGGAAACGACCAACGCGTATGGAGGAAAAATTGAAGATGGCGCACAATTTCCGTTTTTTAGAAGAAAAATGGGAAGTTCTCGCTCGCGTGGGGGAAACAGTGGAACGAAACGTATATCAAAATCCAAACGTGGCGATGAGTGAACTGAGGAAATTTGCGGAAACGATTACAAAATATATTTTAGCTTTAGAAGAAATTCGGGAAGAGCGGGGAACGGATCAGCAAGAACGTCTAAGAGTTCTGTTTTACGAGCAAATTATCCCGAAAGAAATCTATGACTTATTGACGGTCATTCGGTTGAAAGGGAATGAAGCGGTACATAATCCGAGTTATGGAGAAGTAAACGAAGCAAAGGCTTTATTGCATATGGCGTTCCGCATCGCCGTTTGGTTTATGGAAGTGTATGGCGATTGGTCATTCCAAGCTCCGGAGTATATCGAACCGACACCGCAAACCTCTATCACAACAGATGAGTTCGATCAGATCGTTCAATCATACGAAGAAAAGCTCGCTCGATTGGAAACGGAGCTTGAAAAGATACGGAAAGAACAGCTATATATTAGCAGTGAAGAGAAGCAAAAACGACGTGAATTCTCTCAACGTGCCATCGCGAACTTTGAATTGACGGAGGCGGAAACCCGTCTTCTTATTGACCAACAATTACGAGATGCCGGGTGGGAGGCGGACTCTGAAAAGTTGCGGTTCTCCAAAGGCGTTCGCCCGGAAAAAGGGCGAAACATGGCCATTGCCGAATGGCCTTTAAAACGCGGTTACGCCGATTATGCGCTATTTATTGGTCTTGAGCTGGTGGGCATCATCGAGGCGAAACGCGCCAGTAAAGATATTCCAGCGGACATTGAACAAGCAAAAGAATATGCCCAATTAGTCGTTCGACATGGCAACGAAGTGATCCATGAGCCGTGGGGAGACTATTTTGTTCCGTTTCTCTTTGCGACGAATGGGCGGCCGTATTTAAAACAACTCGAACAAAAATCAGGCATTTGGTTTTTAGACGCTCGTAAATCAACCAATCATCCGCGTCCGCTTCAAGGATGGTATACCCCTAGTGGGCTGAAAAAGCTATTGGAACAGGACATTGAGCGTTCGGAACAATTTTTGCGTGATGAAAAGTTTGATTATTTGAAATTAAGACCTTACCAAGTGAAAGCCATTCAAGCGGTTGAAAAAGCACTCGAAGAGAAAAGACGCAGCATTTTAATCGCCATGGCAACCGGAACAGGGAAGACGAGAATGGCGATTGGCCTCATTTACCGATTGCTTAAAGCGAAACGCTTTAACCGCATCTTATTCCTTGTCGACCGAAAAGCGCTAGCGGAACAAGCAGAAAGCGCGTTTAAAGAAAGCAAGATGGAAAGTTTCCATACGTTCACCGAAATTTATAGTTTACAATCGTTATACGATCAAAAACCAGACGACGAAACGAAAGTGCATATCGCGACCGTACAAGGGATGTTAAAACGAATTTTTTATAACGACCGCTCGGAAGACATCCCGCCGGTGGATCAGTATGATTGCATCATTGTAGACGAAGCCCATCGCGGTTATACGCTAGATAAAGAAATGGATGAGGTCGAACTGCAATTTCGCGATCATCAAGACTACGTCAGCAAATACCGCAAAGTGCTCGATTATTTTGATGCCGTTCGCATCGGATTGACGGCGACGCCGGCGCTTCATACGACAGAAATTTTTGGGCCGCCGGTCTTCACGTATTCTTACCGGGAAGCGGTAGTGGATGGCTATTTAGTCGACCATGAACCCCCGTATCAATTTGAAACGGTGTTGAAAAAAGAAGGGATCACGTGGACGAAGGGGGAAACGGTCGATGTGTATGACACGGTGACAGGAACGATTTCGCAAGAGTATTTAGAAGACGAAGTCAACATTGACGTGTCGCAATTTAACACCAAAGTCATTACCGAAAGCTTTAATCGTGTCATCATTCGCGAATTGACGAACTATATTTCTCCGGATGATGAAGGAAAAACATTAATTTTTGCCGTTACGGATGATCACGCTGACTTAGTCGTTCGCCTTTTAAAAGAAGAGTTCGAAACTCTATACGGCGAAGTCGAAGACAACGCGGTGATGAAAATTACCGGTTCGATTAAAGATCCTTCCGGGGCGATCCGCCGCTTTAAAAACGAAAAATATCCAACTATTGTCGTTACCGTTGATTTGCTGACGACGGGGGTGGACGTGCCGGCGATTACGAATCTCGTCTTCTTGCGGCGTGTCCGCTCGCGCATTCTGTATGAACAAATGTTAGGACGCGCGACGAGAAGATGCGAAGAAATCCAAAAAGACCATTTTAAAATTTTTGACGCGGTTGGGATTTATGAATCTTTAAAGCCGTATACGAGCATGAAACCAGTCGTAACGCGCCCGAATGTTTCGCTGACCCAGTTAGTCGAAGAACTAGAGGGACTAGAAAAAACGGAACATCTTCACTATCAAAAAGAACAACTTATCGCCAAGATCCAGCGGAAAAAGTGGAAATGGTCCGATCGGCAACACCAAGACTTTCAAGTGCTGTCCGGCGGCAAAACGGTCGATGAGTTTATCGATTGGGTAAAAGCCTTGCCGCCAGAGGAATTACCTGTACAATTAAAAGAGTACAAGTCGATGTTCCGCTATATGGATGAAAATCGCTACCGGGAAAATAAGCAATATATTTCCAGACATGAGGATCAACTGATCGCGGTCAAACGCGGCTACGGAAACGCAGAAAAGCCAGACGACTACTTGCAGTCGTTCGGCGAATTTATTCGCAACAATATGAACAAAATTCCGGCTTTAATGATCGTTTGCCAGCGGCCGACCGAGCTAACGAGGGAAGAACTGAAAAAGCTGCTGCTTGAGCTGGACCAAAAAGGCTTTTCCGAGAAAAAACTGCAAGCGGCGTGGCGGGAGGCGAAAAACGAAGACATCGCGGCGGACATCATCGCCTTCATTCGCCAACAAGCACTAGGCGATCCGCTCATTAGCCATGAAGAACGGATTAAAAACGCCATGAAAAAGATTTACCAAATGAAGGCATGGCCGCCGGTGCAAAAGAAATGGCTCGAACGCATTGAAAAGCAATTGCTGCAAGAATCCGTTCTTCATCCCGATCCGGAAAAAGCGTTTGACTATGAGCCGTTTAAAAGCCACGGAGGCTTCCAACAATTAAATAAAATTTTCGACGGACAATTGGCTCACATTGTTCGCGAAATTAATCACAACTTATACAACTATTCGAAGAAGGAGCAAGCGTAGATGAACAACAGAGAAATCGTACAAAAGCTTTGGAACTTATGTAATGTTCTACGCGATGATGGAATTACCTATCATCAATACGTTACAGAGCTAACTTATCTGTTATTTTTAAAAATGATGAAAGAAACCGGCCAAGAATATATCATTCCCGAAAACTATCGCTGGGATTCGTTAGTGGCAAGAGACGGGATCGAACTAAAAGAGCATTACCAACAGTTGTTGCTTGATTTAGGAAAAGAGGAAAATGAATTATTAAAACAAATTTATACGGACGCGACATCGAACATTAGAGAACCAAAGAACCTAGAAAAAATTGTTCAATCCATCAATAACTTAGATTGGTATAACGCGAAGCAAGAAGGTTTAGGCGATTTGTACGAAGGACTGTTAGAAAAGAACGCGAGTGAAGTCAAATCAGGAGCGGGGCAATATTTTACGCCTCGCGTCCTTATTGATGTCATTGTCGAGCTCGTAAATCCACAGCCGGGCGAGCGCTGCCATGACCCTGCCGCGGGAACCTTCGGCTTTATGATCGCGGCCGATCGTCATGTGCGTGAGCAGACGGATGATTATTTTGACTTATCCCAAGAAGAAATTGAATTTCAAAAATACAAGGCCTTCTCCGGAGTAGAGCTGGTCAGAGATACGCATCGCTTAGCGGTCATGAACGCGCTGCTTCATGATGTACATGGTGAAATCTTGTTAGGCGATACCCTCTCATCACTTGGTGAGCGTTTGAAAAATTATGACGTGATCTTAACGAATCCGCCGTTTGGGACGAAAAAAGGCGGCGAACGGGCGACACGAACAGACTTTACCTTTACAACATCAAACAAGCAGCTGAACTTCTTGCAACACATTTACCGAGCTTTGAAACCGAATGGAAAAGCACGAGCCGCTGTCGTTGTCCCTGACAACGTCTTGTTCGAAGGCGGAGTCGGCGCCGACATTCGTCGCGACTTAATGGACAAATGCAACTTGCATACGATTTTACGCTTGCCGACCGGGATTTTCTACGCCCAAGGAGTGAAAACGAACGTCTTATTCTTCACCCGCGGAAAAACCGACGTCGGCAACACGAAAGAAGTATGGGTGTACGATTTACGGACGAACATGCCGTCTTTCGGCAAGCGGAATCCGTTGACGAAAGAACATTTTGCAGGATTTATCAAGGCCTATACGGCAGAAGACCGCCGTCAAGTCAAAGACGAGCGCTGGAATGTGTTTACAAGGGAAGACATTGCGAAAAAAGGCGACAGCTTAGATATTGGCTTAATTGCTGATGAATCCCTATCCGTCTACGAAAACTTGCCAGACCCGATCGACTCCGCCGAAGAAGCGGTGGAAAAATTAGAATTGGCGATTTCGCTGCTAAACGAAGTCATCGCCGAGCTAAAAGCGGTCGAACAACCTAATAGCTACCAAGCAACGAACGAAGTGCTGAAAGTAGCAGAAACATCTGAGGTGCTTAAAAAATGAGCAAAACGAAACAAAAATCGCTGGAAGAACTGCTAGAAGAAGCGTTAGTGCCGGAAGAAGAACAGCCGTATGAAGTGCCGGGGAATTGGGTGTGGGTTAGACTAAAATCAATAAATAAAGATAAAAAAAGAAATATCGATCCTCAGGATTATAGTGAGGAAGTTTTTGAACTATATAGTGTACCAAGTTATGACCTAGGTGAACCAGAATATATTAAGGGAAAAGAAATAGGATCAAATAAGCAGGTTGTTAAAGAAAACGAAATTCTTTTATGTAAAATTAATCCTAGAATTAATAGGGTATGGATAGTATTGAATAACAGAGGGAAGTATAGACAATTAGCTTCTACTGAATGGATTGTAATTAGTGAGAATAAAGCAACTTATCCAAAATACTTGCTATTCCTTTTGAAAGCACCATACTTTAGAAAGCTAATTACTTCAAATGTATCAGGGGTAGGTGGTTCTTTAACAAGGGCAAAACCTAAAGAAGTTGAAACCTATCCTATAGCCTTACCTCCTTTCAATGAACAAAAACGCATTGCTGAGAAGGTCGAGCGGCTTTTTGCGAAAATTGATGAAGCGAAGCGGTTGATTGAAGAAGTGAAGGAGTCGTTTGAACTTCGACGGGCGGCGATTTTGGATAAGGCGTTTAAGGGACAATTAGGTACAAATGATCCTAATGAACAGAGTATGCTTGAAGCTTCCGATACTATAAAAGAAAAAGACCTTATCCTGAAGGAAGAACAACCATATGAAGTGCCGGAGAATTGGGTGTGGGTAAAGTTAAAATCCTGCCTGAAAAGATTACAATATGGATACACGGCATCATCATCGACTTTAGAGGAAGGTCCGAAATACCTACGTATAACGGATATACAAAATGATAGTGTAGACTGGGGAACAGTCCCTTATTGTAAGATCGATGAAGATTTGTTAGAAAAATATAAACTGAATAAAGGAGATATCGTTATTGCAAGAACAGGGGCAACAACTGGCAAAAGTTTTTTGATAGATGATGTACCTTCTTGTTCAGTTTTTGCTTCTTATTTGATTAGATTAACTACGAATGATGATTTGAATTCACCATATCTATGGAATTATCTAAAAACTCCAATGTATTGGAAACAAATAACCGTTGTAAAAAAAGGAATTGCGCAGCCGGGAGCGAACGCCCAAATTATAGGGGAGCTTAGTGTTCCATTACCACCTGTCCACGAACAAAAACGCATTGCTGATAAGGTAGACAATTTATTAAGTAAATTAGAGACTGAAAAAGAAATAGTTTTAGAAGTCGAACAAAAACTTGATTTATTAAAGCAAGCTATTCTCAACAAAGCCTTCCGTGGCGAGCTGGGTACAAACGATCCAACCGATCAACATGCCATTGAGTTGTTAAAAGAAGTGCTAAAATCAAAAGCTAAATAAACTATTTATGTAAGAAGCTCACTCAACAAGTATGGAGTGAGCTCTTTTTTCTCTTTTACTACCATTTCCACCCTTCCGACGAAAATCGGGAGGATTTTTTGTGTCCATTGTTGAATGAATCCTTGACCCGAGTTCGACAGTCACTAGGCAAACAAAATGCCTCTCATCCCTTGATACCAAAGGGACGAGAGGCATTGGGGCATACGTTGGGCGTGTATCTAGGTGCGAGGATGAATGCCTAGAATCTTCGGAGGAGGCTCCAGCCCTAGAGCCGCAAAGAATTGAGCCTGTTTGGCCGTCAGTTCGGTTCGTTGATAAAGGTCACCGTTTTTTGAAGAAAAATGTCCAAGCATGAGACGTTCGCATTCGTCCCTTACGTTCGGCCACGATTCATGGGTTCGGATCTCGACGATCCGAACTAACAAGAGAGCAAGCCAACTGAGCAGCACATGCGCCCGAATGCGGTCTTCCAAGCGATGATACATAGGCCGCAATTCCAATGTGGACTTCAATGTTCGGAAGGCCTGCTCAATATCCACCAGCTGCTTATACCCGATGGCGACATCTTCGGCAGACAAGGTGTCATCGGATGTCCGGATGAGATATTTGCCGTCGTACTTTTCCGCGTCACGAACCGCTTGCTTGTCGATGCGAAGGGTTCCGTCCTTCAACTGGCGCAAGTATTTTCCGTAGGACGGATGGGAACGCAACCGGCAGGTCGCCTTATGATGGGCTTCGTTTGGGAGTTGGCGAAGCCCTTCTAACTCCTCTTTCAGCGATTCGAGCAGCGTTTCTCGCTCCTTGCGTTGGCGTTCGGCTTCGCTGGGATTGTACACGAGAACATAGCGCTGACGCGCTTCTCCGTCGCCGACGATGATTTCTTTGATGTGCAAATTCTCGTCCACTTCATGATAACGTCCGCGACGGCTTAAGGCCTCTTCGACGGCGGCTTTGCCGGATCGCATTTTTTCGCCGACAATGTAGTGTCCGCCGGCCTGTTGCAAGATTCGCAAATTCTCTTCAGAGGAAAAGCCGCGGTCCATGACGCTGATCACACGTCCAAGCTTCCAGCCAATCAAGTCTTGTTTCACCTGTTTGATGACCGTCATGTCCATCGTATTGCCAGGCCATACCCAAGCGCGAATCGGGATTCCTTCCCGGGTGACAGCCAGCCCAATGACGATTTGAACCAAGTCTGGGCGTTTGTCTTTCGAGAATCCTTGTTTTCGAAGCGATTCTCCTTCCGGTGTTTCAGAGGGATCCACTTCGAAGTACGACGAAGTCGTATCGAAGTAAATCAAGTCGACTTCCAAATTCAATAAATCGGCCACAGCATGGAACACTTGACGTTCCAATTCCGGCTGCACGGCCAGCAGTTCATCCATCGCCCGGTACAACTGGTGGCTGGCGGCTTGAGGAAGGTGAGGGATATACACATCTTTCTCCACCCACTCCTCCATCGCCAACTTGCTTGACGGATGAAGGGCGCGATTCGCCACCATGGCAAAAATCAGCCGTTCCAGCGAAATCTGGTGATGTCGGGAGGTAAACAAGGAGTGGAGAATCTCTCCCAACCCCAGTTGTCTCCAGAGCTGATCCAAGAGCCAGACGCCGCCGAGGTGTTTGCATGACTGGAATTGAAAGTCATCGGAAGCTTCTCCTGTCAACGTTTCGACTTCCCAAGCCTGCTCAGGAGAAAGGAATCGCGAAATGCTTTTGGCCAGACGTTCCAAGACGGCGCGATCCACTTCATCTTCGCGCCCGAATGAATAAATCACCTTCGCTTTCGCATATTTGGCCTTTGGATCCCATTCATTGTGAGCAAGCTGGAGATAAGCAACGGTTGTTCCATCCTTATTTTTGCGTGTGACTCGTCGTATGTACATGCCTATATTATAACGTATAAACCTTATTTTTAAAAGGAAAAATTAATAAATAGTGTGCCTATGAAATTCGGCGTTTTTTCCTAGGATCCGCATTACGAAACCCTTGATATAACAGCATTTTGGTCATTTCCATTTGCCTAAAATGACCTCAAAACTGTCGAACTCGGGCTTGACAAACTAAGGAAAGAAGAAGGAGTTTTTCGCTCGTAGATGTTGAAGTCAGCGCCACCATCGCGTTATCTAGGCAATACGGCTCTTTGTAGCGATGCAGACGGTAACGGATCTTGCCTACTGTAGCGAGATGGAGGTGCGTCGTATCAGTCACATCCTTGAAATGGCGTGTGCAGCTTGCGACGAGGGCTGTGTTTTAAATTTATGTTACCCCCATAATAATATTAGTTTTGGAGGTAAATGGTTGATCATATGTATGCACATTGGGGGATGACAATGAAAATTTATGCTGAGCCGCTGGCCATATCCACTGATCAATGGTTGGACATGTTAAACGATCGAAGTGTATTCCATGAAGAAGATGTGGAGCTGATCCGAACATTGTATTATTTTCCGGATTGTCGCGCATCGGGGAAAGAGCTGGCGCGTTTTTTAAACAAAGTGAGCCATTCCCCTTTCAATGCTCAAGTAGGAAGATTGGGAAAACGCATTATTCGAAAATACCCTGATGTTCAGTTTCCCATTCGTGAGGACGGGAAAATACGGTATTGGCATATTCCTTTTTTAGGAGAAGAGCATCGCGATAAGTATATTTGGCAATTGCGCCCTGAATTACGCGAGGCGGTGCGTCGATACGAACAAACGGACATGGATCATCAAAGCGATACGTTATTGCCGAGCGAGTTGGAGGATGTCTCGCTGCGCGAAGGCGGGAAAAAGCTGGTTGCTGTGAATCGGTATGAACGAAATGTAAGGGCGCGGAGGCTTTGTTTGCAAAAACACGGCTACCGTTGTTCCGTCTGTCAATTTGACTTTGAGCAAGTTTATGGAGAAATCGGGAAAGGATTTATCGAAGTTCATCATCTCATTCCGCTGAGCGAGATTGGTGAGCAATATACGGTGAACCCGTTTGACGATTTGCGTCCGGTCTGCCCGAATTGCCATGCCATGTTGCATAGAGGGAATTTATCGATTGAAGAATTGCGGGAGATTGTTGAAGCACGTAGAAGGATTTAGTTTGTAGTTGAGCGTCTGGCCAGCTGCATGTCGGGGTGGCTTGGCCAGACACCGGCAAATGGCGGCGGTGGAAGAAGGAGTGTTCCCCATACCCGTCAAGGCTACCGGTAGAAAAATTTTAAGACGAGACTCGTGTGATAGGCTTGGATCGTGGACCAAAGCAACGGACGTTGATGCAGGAGAAGAAGGAAAAACACTTCTCGCAAAAACGCCACAGCCCGATCGGTAAAACGTTGATTCAAGCCCTCGCTTGAAAGGGAACAGCCATGCCAGAGCGTCAAGGCCGCACACAACCGCTTAGGCACCTGTTTGGACAGCAAACCATCCCCCATGCACAGAGAGTCAGACAGGCTTCCGCCGTTAACGAACGCTGTCGCCGGATCAATCTTGTTTTCCGTACGAGACGGGTTATTCCTTTGGGAGAAAAGAGCTGGCGAATGGTTGGAATCCATGCTTGCATTTGTTTTTCCATGAAAGAAACCTTTTCTAAACGTAGAGTGTTCGTTAGAAAGGATACCATGCTTTTGACGATGCACAAAGACCAAAATTCTCAACTTGATGGGGATGGGGCAAAGTACGAAGAAATTTAGCAAAAATACTAAATAATTGTATAAAACCTGCCGATACATCATAGTGAGACAATTCATTTTTGATATAAGAGGCAGGTGGAATGAATATGTCCTTTTTGAAATCCATCGGCAACATGTTCAGCAAGGCGAGCCACTATGTAGAGAAAAAAATAGAAAATACAGCCAAACACGTGGCCAGCGACTTGAAAAAAGCCGAGAAGACCATGCATCGAGCGGTGCATCAAGTTGAAAAGAGAGTTGAGCACGCGGCCAAAGAAGTAAAGAAAGATGTCGTGCACATCAGCCGCGAAGCGAAAGAAGCGTTTCATCACGCGGAAAAGAAAGTAGAACAAGTGGTCAAGCATGCAACGCACCATGTGAAAAAAGCCGAGAAGGCCGTGTATCGAGCGGTGCATCAGGTTGAAAAGAGAGTTGAGCACGCGGCCAAGGAAGTAAAGAAAGATGTCGTGCACATCAGCCGCGAAGCGAGAGAAGCGTTTCATCACGCGGAAAAGAAAGCAGAACAAGTGGTCAAACATGCAACGCACCATGTGAAAAAAGCCGAGAAGGCCGTGCATCGAGCGGTGCATCAGATTGAAAAGAGAGTTGAACGCGCAGCCAAAGAAGTAGCGAAAGACGCGGGGCATATCGGCCATAAGGCCAAGGAAGTATTTCAGCATGCAGAAAAGAAAGCGGAACAAGCTGTACAGCATGTGGCCCACGATGTAAAAAAGGCCGAGAAGGCGATTCATCGAACGGCTCACCACATAGAGCACAAACTCGGACACGAAATCAAAGCTTTAGCGAAAACCGCTGATCGCGGCATACACAAAATAGAACAGAAAGCAGAGCATATCGCGAAACAAACCGTTCATGATATAATACATGCAGGAGAAAAAGTCGAACAAACGGCTCGGCAAGTAGCGAAGAATGCAGAAAAATCATGGCATGGATTGACCAAACACCCCATTGAAAGCACAGTGGAGTTTGTGAGAGGAGCGGGAGAGGCGGCTTTACAGGACGTGACATACAATCTGGCACACCGTCCTTATCACAGTCCGCATCCCGTCGCCTACGAATGGGGGCAAATGACAGGACACGCGGTATCGACTGTAGCCGGAGTAGTCGAAACAGCCGGGTCCATCCCTTTAGCCGCAGCCGGGATCGCCCTTAGCGGCACGGGAGTAGGAGCGGCGATCGGAGCTCCAGCCACTGCCATCGCTGTTGCCGGAGCCACTCATGGAGCCACTTTAGCGACAACAGGAAGCTCCCACTTCGTCCAACACGCGAACGAACTGTACCAGCGAATGAGCCGGAGCGAAGGGGAGTCGGGGAAAGCGGTTAAGGGGGCAGAACAAGCTAGGAAGTTTACCAAGGAAGAGTTAGCAACTAAACCAAAAAATTCACCTGACCCTGACAAATGGCAGAAAAAAGGTGGAAAGATTACAATTGATGAGAATGGTACATGGACTTATCATGATTGGGAAGGAAACTCTGTGACATATCTAGGGGGCTATCCAGATTTCAAAGGAGCGGGAATGGTGAAACAGGAAGTTCAAATTGGAAAGTTTGAAAGCTATGACAAAGACTTTGCTAAGGCGGATAAACTAGCTCCTAACGGCCCTATAGATCGTGATGTTAGTACATGGCATCACCACCAGGATGAAACGACCATGCAAGAAATGGATAGGATATTGCACAGCAGATTTACGCATAGAGGTGGAATGTCCAAAACTAAAAAAAGAAACAAACAAGGAGATGATTAATATGGATTTTATCGGCTATGGGAAAGCAACAATACAAATGATAGATGAATTTGAACAATATATTGGTTTTTCATTACCTAAGGACTATAAGCACTTTCTATTGCAATATAACGGGGGAAAACCTCGGGAAAGATACTATTCTTTTTTTGTTGAGGAGTTAAATGAAAGCATTCCGTTAAATGTATTATACGGATTAAATACAGATATAAAACAAGTAGATTTGAAGGTGTGGCACGATGAATACCGTGATGATTTAATTGAAAATTGTATAATAATCGGAAGTGACCCTGGGTCAGGAATGATTGTTTTGGTAAATGATCATGAAGAGGGAGGGGTTTATTATTGGGATCACTCATGGCATTTTGACCAATCCAATGAAGAAAATAATTTATATAAAATTTCGGATAGTTTCCAAAATTTTTTTGATGGATTAAAAAAGCTGTAAATACGCGTTTACTTATCATAAGCAGGATCGTACAATACAACCAATAAAAACTTGACAAACACGCTTAGACCAACTTTCAAAGGCTTGTTCCAACTTGAACCATAAGTAGGAATGAGCCTTTTTGGCATGTCCAAAATCAAAAGATGAAAAGGAGAATGGTAAGACAAGCACGGGGAACGTTAGAAGTAAGGAGACTACTCAAACAAGCTGAATACTTTAAACAGTTGGCTGGCAAAAAGGACGGGCGAAGCCATTCGCCTTTTGGAAGAATGACAGCGTGAAGCATCTGTAAAGCATAATAAAAGTGTGTTAGCCTGCAAAAAACAGGAATTGGTCGTAGTTGTAAATTGGCGCATTATTTTAGAATCCCTTTTTCAAATGATTTTAGACGGGTTCGGAAAGAATGTGCTAATTGATATTGTGTGTCGACGTTCATGCGATCTAACCAGCACCTTATTGTATATGGATTGGGGCGAATGGCATGACATGCTATGTCAACTGTAGCGAGGGCAATCGAAACAGCTAGATTCATGGCTTCAGAAGTAGGTGGCATTGCCCTTAGCAGCACGGGAGTAGGAGCGGCGGTCGGAGTCCCCGCCACTGCCATCGCGGCTATGGGAGCCGCTCATGGAGCCACTTTAGCGACAACAGGAAGCTCCCACTTCGTCCAACACGCGAACGAACTGTACCAGCGAATGAGCCGGAGCGAAGGGGAGTCGGGGAAAGCGGTTAAGGGGACGGACGAAGCTGAGAGGCTTGCTAAGAGGACATCAAAAGCTCCTAACAAGACTTTTGTTGACAATCCATTTGATAATGCAGGTAGCCTAAAGCCGAATGTAAAGTATAAAGCTGGTGAGCACCATTATGATTATGAAACAGATCATCTTGGTAGAATTGAAAAGTTTATTGCTAATGATCTAAAATTAACTACAAGAGATGAACGATTACCGCATACCTCTAATACGCCTGGTAAACAGCCAGGAGACCATGCAGGCCATCTGGCAGGAGACAGGTTCGGTGGTTCTCCGGAGCTTGATAACCTAGTATCTCAGTCAAGTAAGGTAAATCTAAGTGAGTACAAAAAATTAGAGAATGAATGGGTAAGAGCACTAAAGGCAGACCCTCCAAAACATGTGTCTGTTGAGGTAAAAGTAAACTATGATGGGGATTCACCTCGACCGTCTGGTTTTAACATAACTTATGAAATAGATGGAAGGATTAAAGTTGTTAATTTGGTAAACTAAGGGAGGTCTGAAAATGACAAAAGTGTTTGAAGATTACCTTTCAGAATTGCAAGCGGATATGGTCACGATTTGTCTGGAATATGTAAATAACAAAGCAGATATGATTTTTATATATGCTTCAAACGAATTTGGACAATTTAGTTCAGATGTATTCTATAAAATAAACGGTTGTATTGTTGAAAAACACAAGTTAAATAGTGTAGTTCAAAAAGGGAATGGTCAGTCAAAGCATATTTATGACGTCTCAAAAGAAAGACAAATTGCAATGCTTAACATTTGTAATGAAAATTTACGTAAAATTAAGGACTTGTGCCAAAAATATAACAGAGAAATGCCAACAGAGATGAAATTAATTTATGATGTGCATAAGAATAAATTAGAAGTTCAATACAGTTATGAGATAAAATATACAAATGATCCAGTGAAAACAGCAGGGCATGTTTTTGACGAGTGGTTTGAAGAAATGGGAGGAAAATTGTAGCTTATAATTCTAGTAGCAAGGGCGTACAATACAACCAATAAACCCAACAGTAAAAAACTTAATAAACTTTCAAAGGCTTGTTCCAACTTGAACCATAAGTAGGAATGAGCCTTTTTGGCATGCCCAAAATCAAAAGATGAAAAGGAGAATGGTAAAACAACAAGCACAGGGGACGTTAAAAGTAAGGAGACTACTCAAACAAGCTGAATACTTTAAACAGTTGGCTGGCAAAAAGGACGGGCGAAGCCATTCGCCGTTTGGAAGAATGACAGCGTGAAGCATCTGTACAGCATAATAAAAGTGCGTTAGCCTGCAAAAAACAGGAATTGGACGTAGTTGTAAATTGGCGCATTATTTTAGAATCCCTTTTTCAAATGATTTTAGACGGGTTCGAAAAGAATGTGCTAATTTATATTGTGTTTCGACGTTCATGCGTTCTAACCAGTACCTTGTTGTATATGGATTGGGGCGAATGGCGGGACATGCTATGTCAACTGTAGCGAGGGCAATCGAAACAGCTAGATTCATGGCTTTAGAAGCAGGTGGCATTGCCCTTAGCGGCACCGGAGTAGGAGCGGCGATCGGAGTCCCCGCCACTGCCATCGCGGCTATGGGAGCCGCTCATGGAGCCACTTTAGCGACAACAGGAAGCTCCCACTTCGTCCAACACGCGAACGAACTGTACCAGCGAATGAGCCGGAACGAAGGGGGTTCGGTGAAAGCGGTTAAGGGGACGGACGAAGCTGAGAGGCTTGCTAAGGGGACAGGTAATAGTATTTCTGATAACATGAAAACCAGAATTCCTAACAATGAAATTTTTGCACCTAATAAACGTGGAAATGCACCTATTAGCAAAAAAGATAATCGACCAATCGAGATACACCACGAGGGGCAAAATCCTAATGGTCCTTTTCATGAAATGCACGCCTCAGATCATCGATTTGGCGAAAACTATAAAAAGAACCATCCATGCTATAATGAGAAATCTGGCATTGACAGGAAGCAGTTTAGAAAGGACGTTAGAAAGTATTGGGAGTCCGAATGGGATAGAGGAAGATTTGATAAATGAGGTGGGAAGATATGAACGCTAACAAGTACAAATTCAAGTACTTTATGAATCCAGAAACCAATGCGGAGTTTACAGAAGAGAACTGTCAATTTTGCGGAACAGAAGAGAATTGCTTAGAAGGAGAGTACTTTGACAGAGGAGATGAAATTACGTCTGTTTGTCTAGATTGCTTAGTAAAGGGAGAAACTACGGTACAAATTCCCCAATACCTTAAAGACAGGTTGTATACACATTTAAAAAATACTTTTACGGAAAAAAACAGCGAGGAACTAAACGAATTATTTGAATCTATTATTAGTGAGTTAGAAAAAAATCCACCAGTACCGTGGATTCAATATAATGATTGGCCTGTATGCGATGGGGATTTTATGCAGTATGTTGGTGAGTGGAAACAAGAGGATTTTAATAACGCCTCGCAAAACGGGAACGGAAAAGATTACATCGTGTCGATATTAGATGATTTAACTAAAAGTAGGATTGATGATATCGATGTTTTTTGGAATGATATCGGTAATTACACCGCAGTTTTTGTGTTTAAGTGCTTACATTGCAACAAAATTATTGGAGTTGCACAGAGCTATTAAGCTGAGGGATTGGACTTAATTATGTCCAAGTATTAGAGCTAACGTGTCTTCGAAAACATATTTTTTTCTAGTGCCTTTTGTAGTATTTTCGTCGCGAAGTATGTGTAAAACCTTGATTGGCTTTATGCCTTTCAGGGTTTTTGTTTTTCGTGTTTTGTGTCTAAAGCTAGCCGAAACATTAGCCTCAGAGCTCATGCTATATACATGCAACATGAAGAGTTAACCTCTCCGTTATCCTGCACACCCTAAGCGCTGCATCATTTCCTCTAAAAATCTTGTAGGCTCAACCCGCAGGCTGCGCCATGGGGGAGGAAGCTCGTTGCAGGAGAAGTCAAATGTTAAGTTTTCAATGAGCATGTATATAGTTATGTCTAAATCGAGTATTTAGAAAATTAGAAACCATTGAACTAGATATATAGCCTTGTTTGCTATTTTGTTTTCGAGAGTCAAAATATATCAAAACTTCTGCATCTCAGTTGTATTTTGAGGTTCACGCTGTCATAATAGCTCCCTTGTCGCCCATGGATTGGGACAAATGACAGGACACGCGGTATCGACTGTAGCCGGAGTAGTCGAAACAGCCGGGTCCATCCCTTTAGCCGCAGCCGGACGGGAGTAGGAGCGGCGATCCGGAGTCCCCGCCACTGCCATCGCGGCTATGGGAGCCGCCCATGGAGCCACTTTAGCGACAGCAGGAAGCTCCCACTTCGCCCAACACGCGAACGAACTGTACCAGCGAATGAGCCGGGGTGAAGGGGTTTCGGAGAAAGCGGTTAAGGAAATAGAGAATGTTAAATATGGTGAACAATACACAAGGGTTAATCGTAAAAAAACCTTAAAGCCAAATGTAGGGTATACAACAAAAGAAGGATATAGATATACTACTGATGATAGGGGACGTATTTCTAGTGTTGAAGCTAAATTAGAGTTAGGAAAAGCCAACCGAAATTCGTACGCTCAAAAAGTAGTAGGAAGGGAAGATAGACTATCAAACGATGAAGGTGGTCATTTAATAGCAAGTATATTTAAAGGGTCTGGCGATATTGATAACTTAGTACCTATGAATGCTACACTAAAAGGCCGGTGATTTAAGGAAACAGGCCGCTTACCAGCCTCGTTTCTCAAATAGAAAAGCCCTGTCGCATCCGGATCGCCTTTCACACGCTCCCCCATGTTCTAGAGAAACAACCGTTTTTCACCAGTCCTCTAAATAGGAGTGAGTATAAAACTCTAGAGAATACATGGAAAAAAGCTTTAGAAGAGGGGAAAGAGGTAACGATTAGGGTGAAGCCTATATATGAGGGACAATCGGTTAGACCGAAAGAATTTAAAATCGACTACTCCATAAATGGTAAAAAATATTCCGAGAGACTAATTAACTATTCAGGAGGTAAGTAAGATGGAAACGTATAAAATGGAATATATATACCAACAAATTGCAGATATATTAGTTAATATGATTCCTGAGGCATGGAGAAAAATCCTGTTATACGCCGAATTTAGAGAAGGTTATAAAAAAATCTTTTTCTATTACTATCCAGAAAAAGAAGGAGAGCCGGTATATAGCCTTGATATAACAGATTTATTTGATGTTGATGAGAATGAATTTGATAGGTTAGAAAATGAGTTGTATAGCTGTTTTTCTAGATTAAGAGAAAAATTCAAAGAACAAGAACCATGGACGAATTTAACTTACATTTTGGATAACACAGGCCGAATGAAAATCCACTATGGATATGACGATCTTTCAGAAATGAGTCCTGTGGAAAAACAAGAAAAGTGGGAAAATGAATATTTAAATTAATTTACTGTGGATGAGCATTTTTCGAATGGGATTCGGAGTCTATGGGCCATCCATTAGGAGAAGGAGAGACGATGGAAGTGGAACACGTATACATCGGCCATGAGCGCTTGTCTGTTCCACGGTTGATTTTCCGCCGTCTGACGGCGGAAGAATGGCAAAAACGGATGTGCAAAAAAAGGAAAAAAGAAAAGGGAAGGCGCTGACACGCCAAACCCTCGAACAAAAGAAATACCACATCTTACTGACGAATTTACCACAAGAGTCGTTTGATGGTCAACAGGTTTATGAGCTCTATTCCCTGCGCTGGCCAATTGAATTATTTGATTTGCAGAAAGTTAAGAAGATGAAGAAAGAACGTTTCGAATGCCATTTATACGGGACGTTGGTTGCCATTTTCGTCACCCAGATGTTTCTGTTTCACGCTCGGATGTATTGACATCAAAAGGAAGACATTCAAATCAGTGAACGGAAAGCACTCGATCTTCTCCAATCGTATTGGCCCCGCCCGTTAAGATACTGCCGTGGCGGTCGATGGCATCGTTTCTTCCATCCACTGCAAAAAGGCTTCCACCATTTCTTCATCCCACTGTGTTCCTTTTCCTTGACGCAAAATAGCGGCTGCTTGGTGAATTTCCATGCCTTTGCGATACGGGCGATCCGATGTCATGGCATCAAACGCGTCAGCGACGGCGATGATGCGTCCGAACAGAGGGATGTCCTCGCCGCGCAGTCCATCTGGGTATCCTTTTCCATCGATCCGCTCATGATGGGAACGGATCCCCGGCAACAGCGGCTCAACCGGTTCTAGCGGTTGGATCTCGCGCAAAATCGATTCGCCAATGACAGGATGTTTTTTAATCCAGGCAAACTCTTCCTCGCTCAGTTTCCCTTCTTTCAGCAAAACAGCGTCGGGGATGCCGATTTTGCCAATATCATGGAGAAGGGCTGAGCGGTATAGCACCTCAAGCTGTTCCGGTGGCAAAGCGAGTTTTTCCCCGATGGCGCGAGCATAATGCGCCACGCGCAACGAATGTCCCGCGGTGTAAGGGTCGCGGGCGTCCAACGCCGCGGTCAAAACCGTGATGAAACTGTCCAATAGTTGTTTATTCAGCTGATCACGACTGTGTACAGCGCCGATCATATGGTTGAATCCGCGAAGCAATTCGGCGAACTCATCGGTATAAACGTTGTGGGCGATCGGTTCATACGCTTCCGTTTCCGCCCGTTTCATGTGAGTGAGCAAAACGTTGACCGGTTCATGGATTTCTTCGACCAATAAGCGCGCCAAAAATATAGAAAAGCCGATGCAAAAGAGCAAAATCGTCGCAGCCCAAGGCCAGTAGGACCAATGGGCCCCATTTGGATCGGTCATCGACCATTTGATTTCAGTAGCAAGACTAAACAGCAGAACAGGAAACGCACTGCTGAATAATACGGTGAGCTGCAGTTTCGTTTTTAAGGAAATGGAAAGCGGCACTTGTTCTGCCATTGAACCGATTTGCGCCGATAAAGATGCCAACAAGGGTCGGCATGCTTTCGTTGTCAAAAAAAACTCAATGAGCGCATGGAGTGAGGCGATCAGCACAGCCCCGGCCAACGCGTACAGAATATACCGATATGGAAGGGACAAAATATGGTAGCGAATGCACAAGGCGGTCAGCCCGGCGCCCGGGATCGACAACCCGAATAAGTGCGGCCCTAAAATCCGCCGAACGGCCAACAGCGGAAAGCGCTGCACTTGTTTGAAGGCTGCGAGCGCCAGTGACGGGTCTGGAGATTGGGATGCAAAAAAGCGGCGAATAGGGGCTACATCCCGGGCGAAGACGATCGCTTCCGCGGCCGCCATCACCATTGCCGATGTGAATAAAATGGCGATCAGCCATTTTCCTTCCTGCGCTGATACACGCAACGTTGTCAACATGAACGTTGTGCCTACTCCTCCGACGGCCATTGCGGATCCCATGACGTAGTAGCGCCATAATTGCCGCAAAAAGGAACGATACATTGGTTTCCTACCTTTCTTTGTCTAATTCGGCAAGTGATGATGTCTGGATGCTGTTGGAACAGAAACCCCGTCCGTTAAGGCGAGCGAGGGTGGAAACTTGCATTCGGCGCACCATGTCTTTTGTTTTGCATGTTGCTAAAGGTCGGTGACAACGAGGCACCGGAGGGATGAAAAACCGAAAAGCCAATGGTATTCCTAAGCGTCCGGTGATTGATTCGTGGATACGGCTTTGCCATCTCATTTCTCAACGAGAAAAACCTTGTTGCATCGGTCCTGCTTTTCACGCGCTCCCCCATCGATGAAGGGAATTAGCGGTTTTTCACCGGGCTTCTAAGTCTACTATACTAGTTCTTTGGCATGGTGACAATGTGTGTAAGTGATTTTTTGAAATGACATCGATCGACTGGTCGTGTCCACTCGTTTGTCGGCGGAAGGGGAAGGGGACGGACGAGCTTGCCGATGGCCGCCAAAAGGTGGCGGGTGAGCGAGAAAGACCGGCTGTGCTTATGTATGGGCCAATAGAGCGTCTCGCTGCACTGAGACACTCCATTGGCTGAGAAAGGTGAATGATTGTTGATTGTTTTGCAAAGGAAGCGGCAAGCCGCCGAGCACGTTGAGCAGTTGCTGCAAGACGGAGAGGACTTGTTGCAAGGTGGAGGAAATCGTTGGCAGAGCCGTATTGATCGTATTGATCGCGCTAGGCAATTGTTGCAGTATCGTTTCTCCTTTATTGAGCAGAAATTCATCTTGTCGATTCACCATATTCGTGTGGAAAAGAAATGGTATAGACAAGTTCTCCGAAAAACAGAAAAAGGCGAATGCCGTCGAGCCGGTGGATCGATTCTTCAACAAACTGCGTATACCGCACTTGACCGCATTCACCAAGTGGTGGGGATATTCACGAAAAAAACCGGGCGGAACATGGCCCGGTTTTTTCCATCTTGAATTCTGGTGACCGATCATCATTACCTAGCTTGATGTAGCTTGCGAATGATAAAACTAGCCAGCAAAATGAGAATGACCGAACCGATCAGAGCCGGAATAATATCAAATCCGCCGATGGTCGGCCCCCAATTGCCGAATAACTTTGTTCCAAGCCATGCACCGATAAACCCGGCGATGATATTGCCGATGATTCCTCCGGGAATATCGCGACCTGTCAAAAGCCCGCCTAGCCAACCGATGATACCGCCAACGATCAAACTCCATAGAAATGACATGGATGGTTCCTCCTTGCCGTTTGGTGAAAACTGTTCTTTGATCGTAGTTTATGTTAAAAGACATGCACGTATACGTGAAACGGTTTGACATGCGTCGTTTGTTGCCAGTTTCGTTGCTTGACAGGATAGAGGACGTTTGTTTTCTGTATCGTTGTTCGTTTGTCTTCAGCTTTTGGGCCCGCTTGGACGCGCGAGCGGAGAAACAGAGACGCCGCGTCTGACGATGAATCCAACGCGGCTCTTGGAGTGAAGGGAAGTTAACGAACGGATTCGAGTTGCTTGGCCAGATGGTGGAGCTTTTTCTCGTGCTGGATGGTTTTCGACGCGAGGAAATGGACGGTTTCTTGCGTTTCTGTCAACTCCACGCGCAAGCCGGCGAATTTTTGTTCGAGTCGATCAAACCGCTCGTTTACCTCGGCGCGAAATTGTTGCATTTCCGCTCTCAACTGATTGGCTGTATCTTGCATTTCTGCTCTCAGTTGGTTGGCCGTGTCTTGGATTTCGGCTCTCAGTTGGTTGGCCGTGTCTTGGATTTCGGCTCGCAATTGGCTTCCCATTTCGTCAATTTGGGTGCGGATATCGCGGGAAAACATTTTCAGCGCCTCGACTACTTCTTTCACGATGGTATCGCGTTCCACGCTTGTTCACCTCCCTCTAGTTTGATTATACAATGTGCAGATGGGAAAGAAAATAGCGGTTTCGACAAACTTTTCCTTAGCGGGGGAGATGAGGGCAGAGGACTGCCCCCAGCGGCGTTTTCCAAGTTGAAAAGCTTGGCAGCACCATCCCCTCATCGTTTGGAAATCCGGCGAAACGGGTGGTTTCCTGCCGGTTTTAGTCTGATCGTCCTTGGTCGATAGGGGGAACGTGTGAGAAGCAATTCCGAAGCGATTGGTTTTTCGGTTTGAGAAAGGCCGTTGAGGCGCGCGAGTAGCGCTGAGAAAGGAAGCCATCGGTTGCCCTTTTATGGAAATGGTGCAGAGAAGAGAGTATTTTGTCTATCATAATCTATTACTTATTATAATGATAAAAAAACGCTATTTTACTTATAAGTCAAAGAGGCGTATGATAAACACGAAGTTCGCAGTATGGATAGGGGGAATGGGAATGGAGAAGGGAAAGAAAGCGGTTCGGCCTGATAGGCTGACCTGGGGACAAGAGAAACGTCGATGGGTAGGAGGGGTAGTTTTTCCGTTTTCGGTCGCTGCCATTGGCATGGCGCTGGCTTCCCTGCCTGGACTCGATCATTTAGGTCCACTCGCTTGTGCTATTTTACTGGCGGTGCTGTATCGGCACGTATTTGGCTATCCTGTGGCCCTTCGTTCGGGGATTCAATTTGTTTCGAAATATTTGTTGCGATTGGCTATTGTGCTATTCGGGCTGAAGTTGAATATAGCCGTTTTGCTTCAGCACGGATGGGGGCTTGTCTTTCGAGATTTGGTCATCGTTGTGTTTGCTATCTTTACGATGGTATGGATTGGAAAAATGGTAAACGTCAGCCCTTCTTTGTCTTTGTTGCTAGGTATCGGAACGGGGGTGTGCGGGGCGGCGGCGATTGCCGCTGTGTCCCCCATTTTGCAATCAGATGATGAGGATACGGCTCTCTCAATTGGAATGATTGCGTTGGTCGGCACGGTGTTTTCAATTGGATACACGCTCATTCGCCCGCTTTTGCCGCTTTCCTCGTTGCAGTATGGGGCGTGGAGCGGGATGAGCTTGCATGAAATCGCCCATGTCGCACTGGCAGGAGCTCCGGCCGGGCAGGAGGCGCTGGCGTTGGCGTTGTTGGCCAAGCTAGGGAGGGTGCTTTGGCTTGCACCGCTCAGTTTTGTTCTTATGTATTGGAAAAAGACCAAAGCGAATTGTCATGACGGAAGAAAAACGAAAGTTCCCTTTCCGTGGTTTTTGCTAGGATTTATCGTTATGAGTTTGTTCGGCAGTTATGTGCTGGGAAACGCCATTTCAGTTTCTCCCGGTGTTCTAAGCTTTCTCTCTTTTGTCACTTCGCTTTTCTTGACGGCGGCGATGGTCGGACTTGGATTGAATGTCGATTTGCGAACATGGGGGAGAAATGGCTGGCGTCCTCTTGCCGCGATGTGTCTCGTATCATTTTGCTTGTCTCTGTTATCGTTATTCTTTGTTTAATGGTCAAGGAAAAAAGACGACCGGCGACGCTGTCGGCCGTCTTTGCTCAAAGAGACGGAGGAGGGGACCACTGCCTGACGGAAGGGTGGTGAGTGCGAATGATGGTTAAAAAGACGTCCATAGCTTTTGTATAAAACGGGGTTTTCGGCGTTACGAGAGAAAAGCGGCGAACAAACGGCTCTTCATCGATCGGGATGATGGATAACGTGCCAAACGAAAGTTCTTTTTTGATCGTCCAAAGGGAGAGAAACGTGATCCCCAAGCCGGCTTCGACCGCTTCTTTAATGAGTTGTGTGCTGCCAAATTCCATCATCGAAGACGGAACAAAGCGGTGATTGCGAAAAAATTCATCCGTTGCTTTCCTTGTCCCCGAACCTTGTTCTCGAACAATCCATGTGGCGCTCTCTAGGTCTTCGATCTTGACCTTCTTTTTGTGGGCGTACGGGTGGCGAGGCGAAGCCACGACAACCATTTGATCTTCGGCTAATGGTTCGATAGATACGCTCGCTGACTCGATGTCCATTTCGATAATCCCCACATCCAGTTGATGGCTGCTTACCATTTCAACAATTTCATTCGAGTTTCCGATCGTGATTGTCGGTGTAATGAGCGGATAGTGTTGATGCAATTGAGCGATCATCTGGGGAAGAACATACTCGCCGTACGTGTAGCTGGCTCCAATCGACAGCTTCCCGCTCGCTCGATTCAGTAAATCATCAAGCAGTTGGTTCATACGTGTGTACAATCCGAGAATTTCTTGCGCATAATGGTAAACGATTTCCCCGGCTTTGTTCAATCTGACATACTTGTTTGTCCTGTCTAACAGTTTTGTATCCAACAATCGTTCCAATGTTTGAATGTGCTGGCTGACCGCGGGTTGCGTCATATGCAGCTCTTCAGCTGCTTTCGTGAAGTTTCCTTTTTCCACTACTTTGACAAACACATGCAGCAACTGATCCAAGGCAGTCCCTCCCCACCTTTTTTGTAATGATATGCTTAGTTTACCATGCCTTTTCGTGAGCGCCAATCACTGCGTGCGAAAGTGGCTTGGTAGATCGAGGCAAGTTGGCATATTGTTTTTCATCCGGCTATATCTGCTTGCATGCGGACGAAAACGGAAGCGTAAAAGCAGAAATTCTTTATTGTTCAATCTACATACTGTAAAAAATGTTAATTTTCTGTTAAATACACCGCCTCAATCCGTCATTTTCATGCTAGGGTGGGAAGCAAGGCTTGCCCATGAATGTTTTTAGTGGAAAGTGGAATTTTCCCGCGTAGGTATTGATTACGGTTTTGCTTGTGAGCATGATTTGTAGAGGGGATTTCTGTTGTGTTTTATACCCGTTACCGGTATAATGTAATTGAAAGAGGTGATGTTGGATGAACCATTATGAAGATCACAAAATGGTTCCACGGACGGAACAGGAAATCGAACGCATCATCAAGCGTTTGAAGCGCATCGAAGGGCAAGTGCGCGGGGTGCAAAAAATGGTGGAGGACAATCGGTATTGCATCGATATTTTAGTGCAAATTTCCGCGATTAGAGCAGCGTTGAACCAAGTCGGGCTACAGTTGCTTGAACGCCATGTGAGCCATTGTGTGGCCAAAGCGATCCGTGAAGGGAGCGGAGATGAATCGATTCGCGAATTAATGGATGTGATGAAACAATTTTCGAAGTAAGGGGGGATGGAAATGGGAGAGCTGAAAACCGTGACGCTGAAGGTGACGGGCATGACATGCGCCGCGTGCGCCAATCGGATCGAGAAAGCATTAAATAAGATGGACGGCGTCAACGCCCATGTCAATTTGGCCATGGAAAACGCAACGATTCACTACGATCCAGCGAAGCAAACGATCGCCGATCTCGAGACGAAAATTGAGCATTTAGGGTATGGCGTGGCGACAGAAAAAGTGATGCTCGATATTGAAGGCATGACATGTGCGGCTTGTGCGACACGGATTGAAAAAGGGTTGAATCGGATGGAAGGGGTGACAAGCGCTGCGGTCAACTTGGCGACCAACAGTGCGGTCGTTGAATACAAAGAGGGAGTTGCATCTGTCGAAGACATTTTAGAGAAAATCAAAACGCTTGGGTACAGGGGGCAAATTCGAAACGAAGAACAAGAGGGTGCTGGCCGGAAAGAAGAGCAGTTGAAACAGAAGCAGCGGCGACTCGCCATTTCCATCCTCTTATCGTTGCCGCTGCTCTATACGATGCTGGCGCATATGCCGTTTGCTATCGGCTTACCGATGCCGCATTGGCTGATGAATCCGTGGTTCCAGCTTCTTTTCGCTACACCCGTTCAGTTTTACATCGGCGGTCCCTTCTACGTCGGGGCGTACCGGGCGTTGCGAAACAAAAGTGCGAACATGGACGTCCTTGTGGCGCTCGGAACATCCGCCGCGTACGTGTACAGCTTGTCTGAAGCTTTTCGGACGCTCGGGAATCCTGACTATATGCCGAGGCTGTATTTTGAAACGAGCGCCGTCTTGATCACGCTTGTGCTTGTCGGCAAATATGTTGAAGCGATTGCGAAAGGGAGGACAACGGAAGCCATTTCGAAGTTAGTCAGCCTGCAGGCGAAGGAAGCGACCGTCATTCGGAATGGGGACGAAATAAAAGTTCCACTCGAGGAAGTGGTGATCGGCGATACGATCGTTGTTAAGCCGGGAGAAAAAATTCCGGTAGACGGTACGGTCATCGCCGGAGCATCTTCCGTAGACGAATCGATGATTACCGGTGAATCGATTCCGGTCGATAAGAAGGAAGGCGACTATGTGATCGGGGCAACCATTAATACAAATGGGGTGCTGACTATTCGCGCCGAAAAAGTCGGAAAAGATACCGCGCTTTCTCATATCATTAAAATCGTCGAAGAGGCGCAAGGGTCGAAAGCGCCGATTCAGCGGATGGCCGATGTCATTTCCGGCATTTTCGTACCGATTGTTGTCGGAATTGCGGTTGTTTCCTTTCTCATCTGGTACTTCTTCGTTGCGCCGGGTGATTTGGCCAAAGCGCTTGAGGTGGCCATCGCTGTTCTTGTCATCGCGTGCCCTTGTGCGCTCGGTTTGGCGACACCGACATCGATTATGGTCGGCACCGGCAAAGGGGCAGAACAAGGCATTCTCTTTAAAGGAGGTGAGTACCTAGAGGGAACGCATAAAATCAATGCCGTATTGCTCGATAAAACAGGAACAGTGACAAAAGGAAAACCGGAAGTCACCGATGTGCTGGCCTTCCGCGAGGACATGCTTGATTATGCGGTTTCCGCCGAGAGCGCTTCCGAGCATCCGCTCGCTCAGGCGATTGTCGAATACGGGAAGAAACAAGCGATTTCGATGAAGCCATTGGAGCACTTTTCCGCCATTGCCGGCCACGGCATTGAAGCGGTCATTGACGGCAAAACCGTTTTGATCGGGACGCGGAAATGGATGAAGGACCGCGCTGTTGAGATTTCTCAGTGCGAAAATCGCTTGATAGAGCTTGAAAAACAAGGAAAAACCGCGATGCTTGTGGCCATCGATGGAGAGCTGGCCGGCATCATGGCGGTCGCGGATACGGTGAAAGAAAGCGCGAAAGAAGCGATTCAAACATTAAAACAAATGGGCATCGATGTCTATATGGCAACAGGGGACAATCAGCGGACAGCAGGAGCGATCGCCCATGAAGTCGGCATTGAGCATGTGTATGCCGAGGTGCTCCCGGAAGAAAAAGCGAACATCGTCGAGGAATTGCAAAAACAAGGAAAACGTGTGGCGATGGTCGGCGATGGGATTAACGATGCGCCGGCTTTGGCCAAAGCGGATATTGGGATGGCGATTGGCACAGGAGCGGATGTGGCGATCGAAACGGCCGATGTGACCTTGGTCGGCGGCGATTTGCGCCATATCTCGAAAGCCATTGAGTTGAGCCGGCAAACGATGAAAAACATTCGGCAAAATCTGTTCTGGGCGTTGTTTTATAATACGATCGGCATTCCGGTCGCCGCTTTCGGATTGTTGGAGCCGTGGATCGCGGGAGCGGCGATGGCATTCAGCTCTGTGTCGGTTGTGACCAACGCGCTTCGGTTGAAGCGTGTGAAACTATAAACATTTAAGGAGGAATCGATGATGACGATTACATTGCAAGTGCAAGGAATGACATGCGGACATTGCCAAGCGGCGGTGACGAACGCCCTTCAAGCGTTGGATGGCGTCAGCCGCGTCGAAGTGCATTTGCAAGAAGGGACGGTCGATGTGGAGTATGATGAAACAAAGGTCAGCGTAGAAAAACTGAAAGAAGCGATTGAAGAGCAAGGATATGATGTGAAATAACGAGAAGGGGCCCCGAGGGAAGACGGGGCCTTTTTAATCGAGAGCGTAACGGGACATGACGAGTTCTCGGCTGGGAAAAGTTTTTTTCTCTTCTTGAAGAATATCGGGAAAGCGGGATGTTATAATGAAAATAACAGGCGCGGAAAAAGGGGGGATTGATTTGCGATCGCAACAAGACATCCTTAATGAAATGGCGAAATGTTTAGATTTATGGAAGAAAAAGTATGGTGTGAAGCGAATTGGGTTATTTGGCTCGTACAGTCGGGGGGAACAAAGGGAGTCGAGTGACATTGATGTGTTGGTAGAATTTATGGATCATGCGGTGACGTTTGATCATTATATGGAGTTGAAACTGAGTTTGGAAGATCTTTTTCAAAAATCAGTGGATTTAGTGATTGTAGATGATATCAAACCAGGATTAAAGCCGACTATTTTAAGGAGTGTGAAGTATGCAGAGGGATCCTAGCGTCTTTTTGCAAGATATTTTGGTTGCTGCAGAGAAAATTGAGAAGTACACCCAAGGGCTTTCTTATGATGACTTTTTAGATAATGATTTAGTATCAGATGCAGTCATTAAAAATATATTAGTGATTGGAGAAGCAGCGAAAAACATTCCAGACGAAATCAGGCAAGCATCTCCATATATCGAATGGAGAAAGATGGCTGGCATGAGGGATATGCTGATCCACAGTTATTTCTCCATTAATTATCGAATTGTGTGGGATGTCGTTCGAAATAAGATTCCTGTATTAAAACAGCACGTTGAACGATTGCTAAATGAAAGTTAGACTTCCATTCAAACCGTATGCGCCGTTTGGGGATAGCTCATTATTCAAAAAAGGGGTGGCCTAGGAGGCCGGTGATTTAAGGGAGCAAGCCTCTTATCAAGCCTGTTTCTCAAATAGAAAAACCTTGTCGCATCAGGATCGTCTTTCAAACGCTCCCCCATTGCTCAAAAGAAACAACTGTTTTTCACCAGCCATCTAGAAGACCAGTGAAAAAAGGGTTCCGCTCGCCAATCAGCGGTATTTCACAGGAAAAGAAAGCTGATTTCACAATGCTTCTCACTAGGATAAAAAATAGATGTGCAAAATGTATGGAGAAAATCGTTCAACGAAAATGAAAAAAAAGCAAGCGATTCGGATTCGCCGAGCTTAGCGGCGATACGTAATCGCTTGCCGTCCCATTTGAACCCAAGCCGCGATAAACTCTTGCTTCGGTGCTTTTTGATTTTTGATGGCGGTCAATGGGTCGTTGAAATAAATGTACTGCTCATCGTATCCCGTAATGAGTACCGCGTGTTCCCGATACGTGATTTTGACCGGTCCTTGCGGTGTTTGCCATTCGCGAAAGGCGGAGGGGGGAAGCGGACGGAAGGTGGTGTTTGTAATGACCCACACCGGGGAGCCTTTCGCTACGTAGTCATAAATGTGTTCAAAGGATTGTCCGGTCAAGTCGACGATTTGCGTTGGCAAGTATCGTTCGGCCAGCTCCTTAATGGGTTTGTGATATACGCCGTATCCAGGCTTCGACAATGTATACATGTCGCCGACAAATCCTTCATTTGGATGGCCGTAAAAGACGCGGCCGTTTTTTACTTGATATGGCGTCGGATTTTTCCGTACTTGTCTCGCTAATGTCATTTTGTCAACATCAATTCCCGCATGGTTCAGCAGCATGGCTAAGCTGGTGACTTCACATCCCCTTGGCAGCTCGGGGAGCTGCGAGATTAACGGCGCGTCAATCAACACCGTTGATTTCAACGTCGATTTGCCGGCGTTCGCCGCTTGGTCATAATTGACAAGCGGGACGATGGTTTCCTGTACAAAATGTTGAAATCGATCCTTTGTTTGCGCCCAGCTTTTATGATTGGACAAAACGGCTAGAAGCAAGGCGAGACAGCCCGCGTATACAGCCAGCAACAGCTGGTCCCTTTTGCGGCTGAGAGGGCTTCGCAAAAGAGCGAGGCAGAGGAGCACGATGAGAGCGGTCAACAGCGAGATCATGGTGAGCAAAGCGATTCTCCCCCTTCATCGATCAGCAGTGCTTCAATGGCGGCTTCCGGGCTGTTTTGATTGTTTTCCCGTTTCCAAAGAAGGGTATTGGAACAAGAAAGCGTTAAATGTATAGTCAGCTGCCCATTGTGCCTCCGATGGTTGTGATGGAACGTTGGGTTTTGTCAAAAATGGCGAAAGATTGGTTTTGAAACTTTGCTTTTTGTAAGATAGAATGGAACTGGTTTTGTTTTCTTCTTTGCCTATTATTTTATTGCAACCGAAGGCGTAAGGCAAAGAATAAAAACGGGTTGCCTTGATGTCAATTCATTGGAGGGACAGTCATCGTTATGTGTGGATTTATTGGATGGATTGTCGATCGTCCGGAATGTCAAGATCCGGGATGGAGCGAGGAATTAAGGCGGATGAACCGCCTGATTACCCATCGCGGGCCGGATGATGAGGGGTATTATATGGATGAGCACGTCGGGTTTGGATTTCGGCGGCTCAGCATCATCGATTTGGAAGCGGGGCATCAGCCGCTCTCGTATGAAAACGATCGGTACTGGATCATTTTTAACGGGGAGATTTACAATTACGTCGAATTGCGGGAAGAGCTGACGGCGAAAGGATTGTCGTTTGCGACAAACTCCGATACGGAGGTCATCGTTGCGCTTTATAGCATGGAACAAGAAAAAGCGGTCGAAAAGCTGCGCGGGATGTTTGCGTTTGTCATTTGGGACAAGCAGGAAAAAACGGTGTTTGCAGCCCGCGATCCGTTCGGCATTAAACCGTTTTTCTATGCGGAACAAGGCGGCCGCACGTTTTTCGCTTCGGAGAAGAAAAGCCTTTTGCTTGCGCTTGGGGAGGAAACGGTAGATCATGAATCGCTCCAGCATTATTTAACCTTCCAATACGTCCCCGAGCCATCGACGATGTCGGCCGGTATTTCGAAGTTGGAGCCGGGGCATTATATCAAGAAACGAGTCGGTGAACCGCTCACGATTCATCGCTATTGGAAGCCGTTTTTCCGCCCTGTTCGCCAGTCGGAGGAGGAATTGGTTGAGAACATCCGCACGGCGTTGGTTGATTCGGTCCGTGTCCATATGCGCAGCGATGTGCCGGTCGGGGCGTTTTTGTCGGGCGGCATTGATTCCTCGTTTATCGTGGCGATCGCCAAACAGTTTCATCCGGATTTAAAGACGTTTTCGGTCGGGTTTGAGCGGCAAGGGTTCAGCGAAATCGATGTGGCCAAGGAGACGGCTGAGAAGCTGGGCGTAGACAATATCAGCTATGTCATTTCGCCGCAGGAGTATATGGACGAGCTGCCGAAAATTATGTGGCATATGGATGATCCGTTGGCGGATCCGGCCGCGGTGCCGCTGTATTTTGTCGCCCGTGAAGCGAGAAAGCATGTTACCGTGGTGCTTTCCGGCGAGGGGGCGGACGAGCTGTTTGGCGGCTATAACATTTATCGTGAACCAGAGTCGTTGCGGTGGTTGGAGCGGATGCCGGGAGCGGTGAAGAGCGTGCTGCGCTTCATCGCCAAGTGGCTTCCTGACGGGGTGAAAGGGAAGAGTTTTTTAGAGCGCGGCACGACCCCGCTTGAAAAACGGTATATCGGGAACGCCAAAATATACAGTGAAGCGGAAAAGGCGGCCTTGCTCAAAACGTATGAAAAAGGCCGTGAGTATACAACGGTGACCGCACCGCTCTATCAAGAAACCGTTCATTATCCGCCGGTCAACCGGATGCAGTACATTGATCTCCATACATGGCTGAGAGGCGATATTTTAGTTAAGGCCGATAAAATGACGATGGCGCATTCGCTTGAGTTGCGGGTGCCGTTTCTGGACAAAGCGGTGTTTGCAGCAGCTGCTACGATCGCTCCGGAGATGAAAACCGCCAACGGCACGACGAAATATATTTTGCGCAAAGCGGCCGAAGGCATCGTGCCGGATCATGTATTAAACCGGAAAAAATTAGGGTTTCCTGTGCCGATTCGCCACTGGTTGAGAAACGAAATGTATGATTGGGCGAAACAGCTCATTCACGACAGCGAAACGGACCACTTGTTCCATAAAGACGTGCTGTATCGCTTGCTCGATGAGCATGCGCAGCAGAAAGCGGATCATAGCCGCAAGCTGTGGACGGTGTTGACGTTTATGATTTGGCATCAAGTCTATGTGGAAAAGAAGTACGATTTTGCTCAATCCGTACAAAACGAGAAGCGGCCAGCGTCTGTTTTGGAGGCGTAGCAGAGAAAGGAAGCGTCCCGGGGCTCAGCCGGGACGTTTGTTCATCTCTTGATTGAAAGAGGCTGACTTTCAAGTGAAGGAATTCAGCCCGTTTTGATATTCGAAACAGAAACCCATTGTTTTAGAGGGTGGTGAAAAACCATGATTTCCTTGAACATGGTCTGTTTTTTTGTTCAGACAAAAAACAATTTCGTAAGGTTTCTCCATTTTAGAAATCCTCCCGCTCAACCAAAGTTTTCTATTCCATCACAACCTTCTAGATGACGAGAGCAATGTCGCGAAATGGGCGTTTCACCAAAAGGAAGAACATGCTGCTCGTTTGTTTTTGTCATAGGGAATGGAGAGGGCTAAGAAACCGGACCATGAACGGGGAGTTCCACCGTAAAAGTCGCTCCTTCTCCCGGCTGGCTCTGCACGGAGATGATTCCATGATGGATATCGACAATCTTCTTGGCGATCGACAACCCGAGCCCGCTGCCCCCTGCGGCGCGATGGCGGGATTTATCGGCCTTATAAAATCGTTCAAAAATGCGGAGCTGGTCATGTTCGTTGATTCCTGGCCCTGTATCGGAAACGGTGACGATGGCTTGTTCACCGCGGCGTTGTAGCTGGATGGTGATGGTTCCCCCTTTCGGTGTAAATTTAATCGCATTATGGATCAAGTTCAGCCATACTTGGCTAAGCAAATCTTCATCGGCTGTAATGATGACTTTTTCAAGCAGGACACACATGTCCAATTCTTTTTCCGCCCACTGTGGCTCGCAGTGAAGAATGAGTGTTTGCAGCTGTGTGTCCAAGCGATAGGATGTGGGATGAAACGGGTAGCGATCAGAGTCTAACATCGCCAACCGCAGCAAATTCTCACTTAACTTCGACAAACGGACGCACTCCGTTTCAATAATGTCGAGATAATGCAACCGCTGTTCACGGCTTAGGTCCTCGTTTTTGAGCGCTCGGGCGAACCCGCGGATCGATGTGAGCGGAGAGCCGATCTCATGAGACACATTAGAAATAAATTCTTGCCGCATTTCTTCCATGGCCTGCAAATTCGCGGCCATGTCGTTAATGCGTGTCACGAGTTCGGCAAACGGATGATTCCGTCCGCCCCAGTCAGCCTGTAGGTTTACTCGAAAATCGCCTTTGGCGATTCGATTAATGGCATCTATTAAGTGCTGCCAAAATACTTTTTCGCGCTTTCGCAAAAAAGGACTGATCGCGCTCATAGTCATCCCGAACAGCAAAAAGCCGAGGATCGATGAAATGATTTGACGAACGAGCGGGTGCGGCCGCCAAGCGAATCGGGTGTAGAGCGCTTCTGTGATGAAATATGCCGCAGTCCAAAAGAGAGAGACGATGGACATTACAGCGATAACCGTCAAGATGGATTTAAGCACAAATCGCAATCGTTTCATGACTGTGCCTCCAACCGATAGCCGAGCCCGCGAATCGTGCGGATGGAAAATGGAGAATCTGGTTGGGCAAACCGTTCGCGCAACCGTTTGATATGCACGTCCACTGTTCGTTCATCCCCATCATAATCGTAGCCCCAGATCTGTTCAATCAACTCGTCGCGTGTAAACGTTTTGCCCGGATAGCTGGCCAATTTAAAAAGCAGTTCAAATTCTTTCGGCGGCAAGAAGATCTCTTGGTCTCCCAAACGGCATTCGTACGTCTTGCGGTTTAACGATAAACGGCCTATTTGTACGATTTGCGATGTAGCGATTCGATACCGTTTGAGCAATGCTTTGACCCGGGCGACGAGCTCAAGTGGGTCGAACGGTTTGACAAGATAATCGTCCGCCCCGAGCTCGAATCCTTTCACCTTCTGTCTTGTTTCCCCTTTGGCCGTCAACATTAAAATGGGGACATCGTCGTAGTCGCGCAGTTCGCGACATAGCTCCCAACCATCCATTTCCGGCATCATAATATCCATAATGACCAAATCCACTTTCACCGTTTCCAATACGTCAAGTGCTTCTTTTCCGTTAGCCGCCTCATGGATTGTAAATCCTTCTAAGTTTAAAAAGTGGCTGACGAGTTCGCGGATATGCGCGTCATCATCGACGATTAAAATTCGTGCCATCGTCATCCCCTTTCATTGTCCTTTCATGCTATTTTCCATTGTGTCGCTTTTGCTTGGCCTTCGTCAATGTTGAAGCTGGTTCGTTTATAATTTCGTCGTGACAGCAGATAATGAAACGATGGGTTTGATTCTTAATATTCATTGGAGAAGCGGGGATGCTCATCGCGGACATCCCCAGTGGTTATGCCCGGCGCATATAGACACGAACGGTGATCGGAGCAAAGATCGCAACAATGGCTGCCGCGCCGAGCAAGGAGAGGACGAAATCGGTGCCTATCGTTCCGTGATTCGTCAACTCGCGGACGGCCGCGATCATATGGGAAATGGGATTGACTTTGGCAATCCATTGTAGCCAATCGGGCATCGTCTTGATCGGCACGAACGCATTCGATACAAACATCAGTGGGAACAACGCCAGCATGGAGATTCCCTGTACAGCGGCCGCATGACGGGCAATGACGCCGAAGAAGGCAAAGATCCAGCTGACGGCCCACGCGCATCCAATGGCGAAAACGCCTGCAAGCGCCACACTGGCGATCCCTCCTTCCGGACGGTAGCCGATAAGAAATCCCATGGCAAACGTCAGGGTGGTGGCGATGACATAGCGGACTACATCGGCTAATAACGCCCCAGCCAACGGAGCGATGCGGGCGATCGGCAGCGATTTAAAGCGGTCGAACACGCCTTTATCCATATCATCGCGAAGTTGAACTCCTGAAGTGACGGAAGCCCCGATCAACGTTTGGATGAGAATGCCGGGAATGATCATGGGCAAGTAGTTATGAACATTCCCCGCGATGGCTCCACCAAAGATGTAGGTAAACATCAAGGTGAAGATAATCGGCTGAAAAGTGACGTCAAATAATTGTTCGGGTGTGCGCCGCACCTTCAACAAACCACGATAGGCCATCGTCAGCGAATTTCGTACAGCTTGGGAAACGCTTGTACGGTTTTTATGTTGGCGTTTGACCTCCAATTGAGGAGACACTGGTTTCATCTCATCGCTTCCTCCCTTACATCATTGGATTCATCTGCACGTTTTTCCACTCCATGGCCGGTAATGGTCAGAAAGACCTCATCGAGGGTTGGTTTTTGCACACTTAACTCGGTTAAGTGGATGCCCTCTTGACGCAAGGCGATAAGCAGGTCCGTCACATGGTCTGGATCGGCCATCGGCGCCGTGATGTTCCCGGTTTCTAAGGATACTGTCGGCCGAACATGGAGAACGCGCTCAATGATGCGCTTGGCCGTTTCGATCTCTCCAGGATGTTGCAGCTTGACTTGCAATGACGATTGACCGATGGACGCCTTGAGTTCATCGGGTGTCCCTTCAGCGACGACTCGGCCGTGATCAATTACGGCGATGCGGTCTGCCAATTCGTCCGCTTCTTGTAAATATTGGGTTGTCAGCAGCACCGTTGTCCCCATATTCACCAAGCGCCGGATCGTTTCCCACATTTGATTGCGCGTGCGCGGGTCGAGTCCGGTGGTCGGTTCGTCAAGAAAAATGAGCGGCGGCTGGGCAATGAGGCTGGCGGCGAGATCTAGACGCCGGCGCATACCGCCAGAGAAATGTTTCAATGGGCGCTTGGCTGCTTCTGTCAAGCCAAATTCCTCCAATAATTCGCTTGTTTTTCGCCTTGCTTCTGTTCGGCTCAGTCCCAGAAGCCTAGAAAAGATCATTAGATTCTCTGTTGCGCTGAGCGTTTCGTCAACAGAGGCGTATTGACCGGTGACACCAATCAATTGCCGGACGATTTGCGGTTGTTTGACGACGTCGTACCCAAAAATTTGGGCGGAACCGGCGTCCGGGCGCAATAACGTCGCTAACATTCGGATTGTCGTTGTCTTGCCGGCACCATTGGGGCCCAGCACACCATAGATGGTGCCCGCGCGCACACGCAAATTGAGACCGTCCACGGCCCGGTGGTCGCCAAAGGTTTTCACCAATTCGTGTGTTTCCACTGCCCACTCTTGATGGGCGGGTGAGATTTGGGGTTTGTATCCCATTTTGTGTCCCCCTCCTTCGTATGATTCTCGTACATGGTGAATCGTAGCATGCTTTTATGAACGGAATGTGAACAACGGCATGATTTTTTGAGGAAGAGAAAATTTGATTCACCCACTCTTGCAATTCTCCCGGTTTTGGTATATGCTTGTTCCATCAGGATGATCATCCACTATATATTGTTTTGTTCTCTTTTTTAAACAACTATATATCGTTGCGCCAAGCAATGGTGTCCATCAGGACTTAATAGGGAATCCGGTGCGAATCCGGAACTGCCCCCGCAACTGTATGTGCGGACGAAATGGGATGGCCACTGGCGGCAAGAGCCATTTAGCGCCGCTGGGAAGGACCCAAAGTAGGACGATGCACGAGTCAGGAGACCTGCCTTGCTTGGAACGTTTCATGTTCTTCGGGGTGTGAGAAGATGAAACGATAGGGGAAAAGAAAAAGGGAGTTCGTCTGCCTTTTTCCGTCTGTCGTTTCATCCGCTCGCCTGCCCGAGCGGATTTTTTTATGGAGGAGAGGGGAAACGAATGACAGTGTCGACGAAATCAATTGTTGTCGATGATCAAGGAAAAGAGAAAGCATTTTCGCGCGAGGAGTTTGCTAGGTTGGTGGAGCAGGCGGCGGCCGACTTTGTCCGTTTGTCGCTCGAGGAATATGAAGAACGTGTATGGCAGCTTCTCAGCCGAAAAGAGATGGTCACCTTCCGGCAGCTGTATCAAACCGCCATTTTGGAAGGGCTGTCGTATATTAGTGAGGAGGAGCCGGAATGGACGTTTGTGTGCGCCCGCCTGTATTTGCAGCAACTGTACCGCGAGGCAGCGCGGCATCGCGGGTACGAGGAGCGCAAGCGGTATGGCGATTTCTACTCGCTCCTTGTTGCGCTGACGGAACAAGGAGTATATCATCCGCTGCTGCTTGAACGTTATACGAAAGAAGAAATTACGTCCATCGGTGCGCTTCTTGATCCGGAGAAGGACAAGTTGTTTACGTACATAGGGTTGCGCACGCTTGCGGATCGGTATTTGGCCCGCGATTATGAGCGGCGGCTGTATGAGTTGCCGCAGGAGCGATTTTTGGTTATCGCCATGACGCTTATGGCGAACGAACCACAGCAGCGGCGGCTTGAGTTGGTGAAGGAAGCGTATTGGGCGTTAAGCAACCTATACATGACCGTGGCGACGCCGACGCTTGCCAACGCCGGGAAGTCATACGGCCAGCTGTCGAGCTGCTTTGTCGACACGGTCGATGACAGTTTGCAAGGGATTTACGACAGCAACACCGACATCGCCAATTTATCGAAATCAGGCGGCGGCATTGGGGTCTATTTAGGGAAAATCCGGTCGCGCGGCAGCGACATTAAAGGATTCAAAGGGGTCTCCTCCGGCGTCATCCCGTGGATGAAGCAGCTGAACAACACAGCGGTGAGCGTCGATCAGCTTGGGCAGCGAAAGGGAGCTATTTCCGTCTATTTGGATGTGTGGCATAAAGATATTTTTGCGTTTCTCGATGCGCGGCTCAACAACGGCGACGAACGGCTGCGGACGCATGACTTGTTCACCGGCGTTTGCATCCCTGATTTGTTCATGGAAATGGTCGAACAGCGCGGCGACTGGTATTTGTTTGATCCGCATGAAGTGCGGACGGTGATGGGATTTAGTTTGGAAGACTTTTATGATGAGGAAAAAGGGAAGGGCAGCTTTCGGGAGAAATATTGGCAATGCGTCAACGAACCGAGGCTGTCGAAAGAAAAAGTGCCGGCGATCGAAGTGATGAAAAGCATTATGCGCAGCCAGCTCGAGTCGGGGACGCCGTTTATGTTTTACCGCGATGAAGTGAACCGACAAAATCCGAATCGCCATCTCGGGATGATTTACTGCAGCAACCTTTGCACGGAAATCGCGCAAAACCAAAGCCCGACGGTGATGAAGCGGCAATATGTGAAAGACGGAGTGATTGTGATCGAAAAAATCCCGGGCGATTTTGTCGTCTGCAATTTATCGTCGATCAACTTGGCGCGTGCGGTGACCGATGGGGTGTTGGAGCGGCTCATCCCGATTCAAATGCGGATGCTTGATAATGTCATTGATTTAAATCACATTCCGGTGCTGCAGGCCGGTTTGACGAACGAAAAATACCGCGCTGTCGGGCTTGGCACTTTTGGCTGGCATCATTTGCTGGCGTTAAAAGGCATTCGCTGGGAGTCAGAGGAAGCGGTCCGCTACGCCGATGAACTGTATGAAACGATCGCGTATTTGGCGATTCAAGCGAGCATGGAGCTCGCCAAAGAAAAAGGGAGCTACCCGGCGTTTGCCGGATCGGATTGGCAGACGGGCGCTTATTTCGAACGGCGCGGCTACCAAAGCCACGGCGAGCTCGATTGGGACCGACTCAAGAGCAATGTGGCCCGCTACGGGGTGCGCAACGGCTATATCATGGCCATTGCGCCCAACGCCTCGACGTCGATCATCGCCGGCAGCACGGCGAGCATCGATCCGATTTTCTTAAAAGTGTATGCCGAGGAAAAGAAAGATTATAAAATTCCTGTGACCGTGCCGGATCTAAACGAACAGACGACATGGTATTACAAATCGGCGTACCATATCGACCAACGTTGGAGCATCAAGCAAAACGCCGCGCGCCAGCGCCATGTCGACCAAGCCATCTCATTTAACTTCTACGTCATGAATACGATCAAGGCAAAGGAGCTGCTCGATTTGCATTTGACGGCGTGGAAGTCGGGGTTGAAAACGACGTATTACGTGCGTTCGACATCGGGGACGATCGAAGAGTGCGATTCGTGCGCGAGCTGACCGGGGCCAAAAGAGGCGCACTTCCTTGTGCCGGAGAGGCGTAAGCGGTTGGCCGCGCGCACGATACTATATAAGCTACAATTTGGTTTTCCATGGCATTGTTGCTCTTCTTGTCACCGTGCCAGCTTGTCAGGTGATCAAGATGGGACATGGAGATCAGAAATTCTTTTATAGAAAACGAAAGGGAGGAATGGACGATGACGATCGGCTTAGTCAAACGACCTATTATGGATCCGGAGGCGCCGAACCGCTCGACGGGCATCATCAACGGCCGCTGCTCGAATGTGTTGAATTGGGATGATCTTGCCTATCCGTGGGCGTATGCCAAATATAAGCGAATGCTCGCCAATTTTTGGACGCCGTTTGAAATCAATATGGCGCAAGATGTGAAGCAGTTTCCGCAATTAACGGCTCGCGAGCAGGAGGCCTTTTTGAAAATCATCGGTCTTCTGGCGCTGCTTGACAGCATCCAAACCGATTACGCCGGACGTGTCGCTGATTACATTACCGATCCGAGCATCAACGCGCTCATGATTATGCTCGCCCAGCAGGAAGTCATTCACAACCATTCGTATTCGTACGTGCTTTCGAGCCTTGTGCCGAAAGCGAAGCAAGATGAAGTATTCGACTTTTGGCGGAACGAACCGACGCTGCGCAAGCGGAACGATTTTGTGACGAACGGCTACAAGGCGTTTGCGGAAGAGCCGAATGTGGAAAACTTGTTGCGCTCGATCGTTTTTGACGTCATTTTAGAAGGACTGTTTTTCTACTCAGGGTTTGCGTTCTTCTACAACCTCGCGCGCCAGCAAAAAATGGTGGCGACGAGCACGATGATCAATTACATCAACCGTGACGAGCACATTCATGTCGATTTGTTTGCGAAAATTTTCAAAGAAGTGTTGAACGAATATCCGGAATATCGGACGTCGGAGTTGGCGGATTTTGTCCGGGAAACGTTTACGAAAGCGGCTGAGCTGGAGATCGAATGGGCGCGGGAAATCATCGGCCATGAGATCGATGGCATCGACTTGGCTGATTTGGAGGCGTACATTAAGTTTTACGCCAACGTCCGCGCCCACCAGCTTGGGTTTGACCGCCCGTTCGACGGCTATCGGACGAACCCGCTTCGCTGGATTAAAGCGTATGAAGAAGTCGACCTTGGCAAATCCGACTTTTTCGAACAAAAGCCGCGCCAATATACGAAAGTGCAAGTGGACAACGGATTTGATGAGTTGTAATGATAGAGAAGCCACGTTTGACAACAGTCAGCGTGGCTTTTTGTCAGGCAAGGCGCCTTTGGCTTGATTTGCCGTTTTTTGAACCAATAGGAGCGAGCGTTTTGGCAGGACAGATGGCCAAGCAGTCTGCAAACGTGAGGGGACGATAAGGATAGAAGCGGGCGTTCGATGGGGGTTGTGCTGTTGGCGCGCAAAGCAGCTCACCTGATTCAAGGGTGAGCTGTTTTCGTTCAGAGGAGAAGAGTCAGGCAATGAAAGAGGAAGAAAAGAGACGATAGCGTGGCCCATCCCACGTCACCTTTTGGCCCCGTCCGGAATAAAACAGAATCAGGAACATTGCCCACTTGATATGAGGGGCGATTCCGGCGATAATGGAAGCGGTGAATGCCGCTGGGCGGCACGGAAGACGTAAAGAAGGTGGCAGAACGATGGAACGTGCAGAACATCTTTATCAAAGACTCGTACAGATTTGTGGTGAACGAAATGTCCTTCGCGATGAGCCGATGAAAAACCATACATTGGTGCGGATCGGCGGCAAGGCCGATTTTCTCGTCTGGCCGGAGACGTATGAGCAAGTCATTGAGGTGTTGCGGCTGAAAGAAGAGTACGGCCTGCCGTTTACGCTTCTTGGCAACGGTTCGAACGTCATTATCCGCGACGGTGGGCTGCGCGGCATCGTCATGCAGCTGAAGCATTTGAACCGCATTTGGCGTGAAGGAAACAACGTGATCGCCCAAAGCGGAGCCGATATTAAAGCGGTGTCGCGGTTCGCGCTCGAACAACACCTCACCGGGTTGGAGTTTGCCTGCGGCATTCCGGGGTCGGTCGGCGGGGCGATTATGATGAACGCCGGAGCGTACGGCGGCGAAGTGAAAGATGTGCTTGACCATGTCAAAGTGGCGACGCTTGCCGGTGAGTTGAAAACGTTGAAAAAGGAAGAGCTGGAGCTTGGCTATCGAACAAGCTTGATCAGTCGGACGCATGATATTGTGCTCGAAGTGGTCTTTGCGCTCCAGCCGGGCGACTATAAGCAAATCAAGGAGAAAATGGATGATTTAACCTTTCAGCGCGAATCGAAACAGCCGCTTGAGTATCCGTCGGTCGGAAGCGTGTTTAAGCGTCCGCCGGGCTATTTTGCTGGCAAGCTCATCCAAGACAGCGGCCTTCAGGGAAAAGGATTCGGCGGCGCCGAAGTGTCGACGAAGCATGCGGGATTCATTATTAACAAAAACAATGCGACCGCTGCCGATTACATTGCGACGATCGAAATGGTGCGCAAAACCGTGAAAGAAAAATTCGGGGTCGATCTGGAGTTGGAAGTCAAAATTATTGGCGAGGAATGAAGGAAGATCCGAATCCGGTTTGCGGGTTCGGATTTTTTCATTTTGACGAGAGGAAAAATGAAACCGACCGCCAATAGGTAAGAAAAGGGGTTATGAACGGGGGAAGAGGATGAAGCTTCGTTTTATTATCAACCCAGCCGCCCAAAACGGCCGGTCCGTGTCCATTTGGAAGCAGCTGCAACCGCAGCTGAATCGGGAAGGAATCGCCTATCAGGCGTATTGGACGAGCCGAAAGGGAGAGGAAAGGGAAAAAGGTCCAAAGGGACAAAAAACTAGCAAAGAAAGGAAAACGGTGCGACCTCGTTCGCTGTTTGGCAATGGCTAGCGGGTTTGGTATAATGGAGGAGAGTTGGGTAAAAACCGTGTGTGAGCAAAACTCCTGCCATCGATTGGCGGGAGTTTGTTTTTGCCGGCGGATGTCCAAAGGAAAGGAGACGGATGGATGATGGGCGAACGAATTGAGGACGTTGTCGATGTTTGTTTGTTGGCGGGAAAGTTGATGCTTGAAAGCGGCGGGGAGACGTATCGGGTGGAAGATACGATGATGCGGATTGCGGCTTCGTTTGGCATGGCGCGCTCCCATAGCTATGTCACGCCGACAGCCATCATTTTTTCGATTGAGGGAACGAACTCGACGCGGTTGATCCGCATTTCTGAGCGCTCGACCGATTTGGCGAAAGTCGCGGTCGTGAACGATATTTCCCGGCGCATCAGCCGCGGTGAACTGACGCTTTCGGAGGCGCGCGAGGAGTTAGCGCGCGTCGCGTATGCGCAACCAAGCTACCCTCTTTGGCAGCAAACCGCCGCGGCTGCGTTGGCCAGCGCTTGTTTTGCTTCGCTGATCGGGGGCATCGCTCATTTTCTCCCGTCGCTCGTTTCCGGAGGAGCTGCCTTTTGGTGCTTTGAAATGGTGCACCGATTGGTGAAAATACGGTTTTTTGCCGAATTTTTCGCCGCCTTTGTCGCCGGTTGGCTTGTCTTATGGTTGGCAAAGGCTGGATTCGGTCGGGATGTCGCAAATATGATGATCGGATCGGTGATGCCGCTTGTGCCAGGATTGGCGATCACGAATGCGGTGCGTGATTTAATGGCCGGTCATCTGATCGCCGGGCTGTCCCGCGGAGCGGAAGCGTTTTTGACTGCGTTTGCGATCGGCACGGGCATTGCTTTTGTTTTGTCTATTCGATGACAGGGGAGCAGGGAACGATGATCATGATGCAGTTGTTGCTTAGTTTTATGGCATCGGCGCTGTTTGGCATCATTTTTAACATCCCTCCGCGCTTGTTGCCGCATAGCGGGTTTGTCGGGATGAGCGGGTGGGCGGCTTATATGTTCGCTTTCCGATCCGGAGCGGATGGGGTGATTGCGACGTTTATGGCTTCGTTTTTTGTCGCCTTTTTGAGCAATGCGTTCGCCCGCCGTTATCGGGCGCCGGCGACCATTTTTATTGTTCCCGGCGTTCTTCCGCTCGTGCCGGGCGGGACGGCGTTTGAAGCGATGCGCCATGTCGTTATGAACGATTACAATACGGCGATGGCTCTGGCAGCAAAGGCATTGATGATTTCCGGCGCCATTGCCATGGGCTTGATTTTTTCGGAGGTCGTCAACCAACTGGCGAGACGCCGCCGTCATTCATCGCGATAGGTTGTTTTTTCCTTTCTGCCTATTTGTCGTTGCATTTGTTTGTTTGAATATTATAATAAATATAATCATCATTTCATCTTTTAAACAGCCGGGGGAGAGCAATGAAGGACATCATCAGACAGCTGAAAACAGAGCTATGGGAGATTTTTGACCATCTTCATCGTCATCCAGAAATCAGTTGGGAGGAGTGGCAGACGACGGAATTTGTCCGTCAGGAGCTGGAGCGCGAAGGGTATCGGGTGCGAACGTTTGCCGATTGTCCGGGCGCGGTGGCGGAAATCGGCGCCGGCCCGTTTACGGTCGGAGTGCGCAGCGACATGGACGCTCTTTGGCAAGAAGTCGACGGCGTTTGGCAGCCGAACCATGCGTGCGGGCATGACGCTCACATGACGGTCGTGCTTGGGGTGGCGAAATTGCTTCGCCGCATCGGCTATGAGCCGTCGGGGACGCTCCGGTTTTTGTTCCAGCCGGCCGAAGAAAAAGGCACAGGGGCGTTGAAGATGATAGAAAAGGGAGCGGCCGATGGCTTGGCGTTTTTGTATGGCGTTCATTTACGTCCGGTTCAGGAAGTCAAAAGCGGGTACGCGGCGCCGGCGATCCTTCACGGGGCGGCGCAATGCATCGAAGGACGAATTCGCGGTGTAGCGGCCCATGCCGCGCGGCCGCACTTAGGCGTCAACGTCATTGAGGTCGGCAGCGCTATCGTTCAGGAGCTGGGCAAAATTCATATCGACCCCCAAGTGCCAGCATCGATCAAGATGACGAAGTTTCACGCCGGTGAAAAAGATGCGAACACGATCCCGGACTACGCGGAATTTGCCCTTGATTTGCGGGCGCAAACGAACGAAGCGATGGAGCGGCTCATCGAAGGGCTGCGCCATGTGATCAACGGGGTCGCTGCGATTTACGGAGCTGATATTGAGCTTATGGAGCAGGCGCGCATCGTCGCCGCTCATCCCGATCCAGATGCCGTGCGGCTGATGGAGGAGGCGATTATCACGACTTTGGGGGCGGAAAAGTGCGTTCCGCCAGTCGTGACGTCGGGAGGGGAGGATTTCCATTTTTATTCCTTTAAGAAACCGGAACTGAAAACAACGATGCTTGGATTAGGCTGCGACTTGCACCCTGGACTCCATCATCCCAAGATGACATTCCGGCGCGAGGATTTGCTTTCCGGCGTGGAAATTTTGGCGCGGGTTGTGATGAATACGTTTGTGACGTTTGCGCCGCGGGGGGAGAGCGAGCGTGCGTGCCTCTGTCGCTGCAAATCATTGAGACGATCGAACAATTGAACGAGATGGCCAAGCTTGAGGAGGAGATTTGGGGAACAGCACCAATTCCGCTTCATCAAACGCTGACGGTGGCGAAAAACGGCAGCTTGATCATCGGGGCGTATGCGGACGGGAAGCTCGTCGGCTTTGTCTACAGCTTTCCTGGGTTTCGGAACGGGGAAGTGTATCTTTGCTCCCATATGATGGGGATTGCCGAATCGTTTCGCGATCAAGGGATCGGCTATCGCTTAAAAATGAAACAGGCGGAAGAAGCGCGCCGACGCGGCTATCAGCGTATCCGCTGGACGTACGATCCGCTGCAAAGCCGCAACGGCTACCTGAACGTAGCGAAGTTGGGGGCGGCAGCCGTCGGCTATGTGGAAAATTGCTACGGCGAAATGAATGATGCGCTGAACGGTCAGCTGCCGTCCGATCGCTTCATTGTCGAATGGCGGCTTGATGAGCGTCCGACCGGGGAGCGGAGCTTGGCTACAGCCGATGTTCTCAAGGCGAGACGTCTGGTGGTGCTCGATGCAGACCAAAGGGCTGACGGCCTGTTGCGGCCGGTGCTGAAGGACGTCGATGAAAAAGCGGCGCCGTTGTTGTTGGCTGCGATTCCGCTTGACTTTCCGCAGTTGAAAGAGCGGGATCTCGCGTTGGCGCTTGAGTGGCGGTTGACGACGCGCGCTTTGTTTCAGCGGCTGCTCATGGAAGGCTGGATTGCCGCCAGCGCTTGGCGCCGTTCCGGGGAGCCGGCGATGTATTACATATGGAGGTGGAGAAACGAATGGCTGCCGCAGAAAGGGGAAGAGGAATGACGATCAGCATCGAGTACGTCATCTTGCGCCATTTGCGCATGGAGTTGAAGTCGCCGTTTACAACGAGCTTCGGCACGTTTCAAGCGAAAGAGTTTCTTTTAGTGGAAGCGGTCGATCGCGACGGCGTCTCGGGTTGGGGCGAATCGGTCGCCTTTGCCGCCCCGTGGTACAGCGAGGAAACGGTGAAAACGAACTGGCATATGCTCGAGGACTTCCTTGTCCCGCTTGCGCTGGCGGAGCCGATCGATCATCCAGCGGAACTGTCAACGCGCTTTAACGCCATCCGTCAAAATCATATGGCGAAAGCGGCGCTTGAAGGAGCGGTGTGGGATGTATATGCCAAGCGGCTCGGCGTCCCGCTTTATCAAGCTCTTGGGGGGACGAAAAAGGAGATTGAAGTCGGTGTCAGCATCGGCATTCAGCCAACGGTGGGCGACTTGCTGCGGGTCATTGAACGGTATGTGGCGCAAGGATATCGGCGAATCAAGGTAAAAATTAAGCCCGGATGGGATGTCGATGTCATTCGCGAGGTGCGGCGCGCGTTTCCGAACGTGCCGCTCATGGCCGATGCCAATTCGGCGTACACGCTTGCCGATATGGATCGGCTGAAAGCGCTCGACGAATTCGGGTTGATGATGATCGAACAGCCGCTTGCCGCCGATGATCTCATCGATCATGCGCGCTTGCAGCCGCTTCTTGAGATGCCGATTTGCCTTGATGAAAGCGTTCGTTCCTATGACGATGCGCGCAAGGCGCTGGATCTTGGCAGCTGCCGCATCATCAATATCAAAATTGGACGTGTCGGCGGGCTTGGGGAGGCGAAGCGCATCCACGATCTTTGCGCTGAGCGCGGCGTGCCGGTGTGGTGCGGGGGAATGCTCGAAGCGGGCATTGGGCGTGCCCATAATATCGCCATCACGACATTAGAAAACTTCACCCTTCCCGGCGATACCGCCGCGTCGTCCCATTATTGGGAGCGGGATTTGATCATTCCAGAAGTCGAAGTGGATGACGGCTTGATTCGCGTGCCGGACGCCCCCGGCATCGGCTACGGTGTCGACCGCCGCCAAGTCGAGCGGTATACACAGTTTGCCAAGGTGTTTCATCGGGCGACGACATAAAGCGGATGGCATTTAATAAGCCTTCCATTTTATTACATAAAGGGGAAACGAAAAATGATCATAAGACTGATTGAGGGGAGCGATGCGGCAACGGGGAATTTGTTATTATAGTACAAACTGCTGTAGCACTCATGTTCAGCTGGCCCAAAACGCGTTGCCGCTTTGGGCCAGCTCTTTGTTCGTGGCGTTACACCCGTCCGATTCCGGTGTTCGCTTTGACGACAATTTCGGTGTATTTCTTTTCGTCCGCTTTTTTCGACGAAACGAGCGTGCCGATGACGGCGCCGAGAAAGCCGAGCGGGATCGAGATGATGCCCGGGTTGGCGAGCTTAAAGAGCGGTTCGCCGACGAAAATGGCGACCCCTGGCTGCGGCGACCAGACGTTCGGACCGAAGAAGACGAGCACCAAGGCGCTGATGAGCCCGACAAGCATCCCGGTAATCGCTCCAGTCGTGTTAAAACGGCGCCAGAAGATGGTGAACACGATCGTCGGCAAGTTGGCGCTCGCCGCCACCGCAAAGGCCAGGGACACAAGGAAGGCGACGTTCATTTTTTGCGCGAACAACGCTAACAAAATCGAGAGTACGGAAACGCCGACCGATGCCCAGCGCGCCGCCTGCATTTGTTCTTTTTCCGTTGCCTGGCCGCGCCGCAAAATATGGCTGTAAAAATCGTGGGCAAACGCGGAGGCGGCTGACAGAACGAGCCCGGCGACAACGGCCAAAATGGTCGCGAACGCGACAGCCGAGATGAAGGCGAACAAGAAATCTCCACCAAGCGCTTCGGCCAACAGCGGAGCGGCCATATTGCCGGCGGGGTTAGCGGCGACGATTTTGTCATAACCGACAAACGCGGCGGCACCGAACCCTAAGAAGATGGTCAACACATAGAAAATCCCAATGATCCATGTTGCATAAACGACCGATTTGCGCGCGGTTGGCGCGTCTTTGACCGTAAAGAAGCGGATCAAAATGTGCGGCAGCCCGGCCGTTCCCAACACGAGCGCCAAGTTTAATGAAATCGTATCAAGCGGGTCTTTAAACTTGTTGCCCGGGTTTAAAAACGCTTCGCCAAGTGGCGTGGCGGTTTTGACTTCATGGAACATTTTAGCGATGCTGAAGTCGAATTTGGCAAAGACGATGATGGAAATGATAAACGTACCGACCATCAACAAGACGGCTTTGACGATTTGCACCCAACTTGTGGCCGTCATGCCGCCGAAGACGACGTACACTGTCATCAAAACGCCGACGATCAAGACGGAATAAATGTAATCGAGCCCAAGCAGGAGCTTAATGAGACCGCCGGCACCGACGAGCTGGGCGATCATATAGAAAATCGAAATGGCGATCGTATTTAACGCCGCGACGCCGCGCACTTTTTTATCGTCAAAACGGGCGGCGATCATGTCGGCCATCGTGTATTTGCCGAGGTTGCGCAGCGGTTCGGCGACGATGTACAAGACGACAAGGTAGGCGACGAGAAACCCGATGCTGTAAAAGAAACCATCAAATCCCGCCAAGGCGATCATGCCGGCGATGCCCAAAAAAGACGCCGCGGACATATAGTCGCCGGCGATGGCCAGCCCGTTTTGCCAGCCGGTAAGGCTGCTGTCGGCCGTATAAAACTCGCTCGTCGTTTTCGTCCGTTTCGACGCGTAGTACGTAATGACCAACGTCAAGGCGACAATGACAAGAAAGAGGAAAAAGGCGAGCCCATGCATCAGACATTTCCTCCTTCCACCGTTTCTTGTTTCACTTGTTCGACGATGTTGTCAAATTCGGCTGCGCGCTTTGAATAAAGGATGCATAAAGCCCATGTCATGATAAATTGCGCGAACGCAAACAGCCAAGCCCAGCTGACCGGTCCGATCGCCTTCGTATTGAGCGCTTTCGAGTACGACGTTAATACCGGAAGGGCGAAGTAAAAAACGAAGAAAAAGACGATCGCCGGAACGATAAAGCGTTTCTTCGCTTGGATGAGGGCGCGAAATGAAACGGACTGGGCGATCGCTTCGTAATTGGCGCCGGTCGGCTCGGAAAATGACTGCTTTTTGACGGCCATGAAAATCCCTCCTTAGTTCGAATTAAAACGTTTTCAAAATAAGATATCGACGCACACCGTTGGTCGGAAAGACTGTCCTCCTTTCTTGTCACAAATTTGTCACATGTTCATTATATAATTGACTGAAAAATTTGTAAATTGTTTTTATTCAATCGATAACGAAAAAAATTTTTTTGCTTTGGCGCGCCAAACGGAAAAAATTTTTTGCTGTTTTTCTTATTTTCGCACTTTACAAAAAAACCATCATCATGTACAATGCTAACTGTACTTGTTTCGATAAATTTCAACAAATTTCTACAAAAAACGACAAGGGGAGACATCTATGAGTTTGTTTCGTAAAAAACCGATTCACTTGCTGATCAATGAATCGGCGGCGAAAGGAGCCTCGCTGCGCAAGGAGTTAGGGGCGTTCGATTTGACAATGCTTGGCATCGGCGCCATCATCGGGACGGGCATTTTCGTCCTGACCGGGGTGGCGGCGGCGGAACATGCCGGTCCGGCGCTTGTTCTTTCGTTTATTTTGTCGGGGTTAGCGTGTGTGTTCGCGGCGCTTTGTTACGCGGAGTTCGCTTCGACGGTGCCGGTGTCCGGAAGCGCGTATACGTACAGCTATGCGACGTTCGGCGAACTGTTCGCCTGGATTTTAGGATGGGATTTGATTTTGGAGTACGGCGTCTCTTCATCGGCGGTTGCCGTTGGCTGGTCCGGTTATTTCCAAGGCCTGCTTGCCGGGTTTGGCATTGAGTTGCCAAAAGCGCTGACGAGTGCGTATGATCCGGCAAAAGGAACGTTCGTTGATTTGCCAGCCGTTTTGATCGTGTTGCTGATTGCTTTCCTGCTGAATTTGGGAGCGAAAAAATCGGCCCGTTTCAACGCCATCATCGTGACGATCAAAGTTGCGGTCGTGCTCCTCTTTTTAGCTGTCGGTGTTTGGTATGTCAAGCCGGAAAACTGGACGCCGTTTATGCCGTATGGCTTCTCGGGTGTCGCGACCGGCGCGGCGACGGTATTTTTCGCTTACATCGGCTTTGACGCGGTGTCGACGGCGGCGGAAGAAGTGCGCAATCCGCAGCGCGATATGCCGATCGGCATCATCGTCTCACTGCTTGTGTGCACTTTGTTGTACATCGCTGTTTCGCTCGTGTTGACAGGCATTGTTCCGTATGAACAGCTCAATGTCAAAAACCCGGTGGCGTTTGCGTTGAACTATATTCACCAAGACTGGGTCGCTGGTTTTATTTCGCTCGGAGCGATCGCCGGCATTACGACGGTGCTTCTCGTGATGATGTACGGACAGACGCGCCTTTTCTACGCCATCAGCCGCGACGGGTTGCTGCCGAACGTGTTTGCCCGCATCAGCCCAACGCGCCAAGTGCCGTATGTCAATACGTGGCTGACTGGAGCGGCTGTAGCGGTGTTTGCCGGCGTCATCCCGCTCAACAAATTGGCCGAACTGACGAATATCGGCACGCTCTTTGCCTTCATTACCGTTTCCATCGGTGTGTTGGTATTGCGCAAGACCCAGCCTGATTTAAAACGGGCTTTCCGCGTTCCGTTCGTCCCGGTCGTTCCGATTTTAGCCGTCTTGTTCTGCGGTTATTTAGTGCTTCAGCTTCCGCCGATGACATGGATGGGCTTTGTCTCGTGGCTGCTGATTGGCTTAGCGATTTACTTTGTCTACGGCCGGAGGCACAGCGCGCTCAATCAGGCGGGTGCCAAAAAAGAGAAAGTCGGCTGACGATTGTCAAAAGAAGAGAGGTTGATCCAAACGGTGTCGTTTGGACAACCTCTTTTTTTGCTTCGGACGGCTGAGCAGGGGAAAAACGGACAGAGGTTGGGCAAATGGGCTTGGAAACGGGGCGGGAACACCGGGGCCGGCCACATTCCTCAAGCAGGTCGGTGAAACACAGCTGCCACGAGCCAATCAGCGGCATTACACCTTAAGGATGATTTTTCCATTCCTGATTTTTACCCAGCGAGCGAACCGGTGATGTTTCAGCCGTCGTTTCTAAAGGGGGGGGAAACCGCTGTCACACACGAATCGGCGGCATTTTCATTCAGAAAAGAAAGCTGATTTTGCAAGGCTTCTCTCATTGAGAAACGGATGGAATCAGCAGTATTTTACACTAAATCACCAACCTTCTAAACGAGTTCCCCGGTTGTGACACCTTTCTCTTGAACGACGGCCACATTTCCGTTACGATGTACGAATAGTGTAAAGAAGAGCGTCAGTCCGTTTCATTTAAGCGGGGTGAAATCGATGTTTGGCACATTATTGAAAAAGAGAGAGAGAACGCTTGAACGGACGGTGGCAGAGATCCAGCAAGGGAATGAAGCGCTGCGCAATGACTTGATCCAGCAATACAAGCCGTTTATCGCCAAAACTGCCTCGAGCGTCTGCAAGCGGTTCATCCGTGAGGAAGATGATGAGGCGAGCATCGGGTTGATTGCGTTCAATGAGGCGATCGAAAAATATGCGCCGCACAAGGGCGGCTCGTTTCTCTCCTTCGCTGAGCTGCTCATTAAGCGGCGGTTGATCGATTACATTCGGAAAGAGGCGCGAATGCGCGAATCGGTCTGGCACGTTGAGGACGGCGAGGACAGCGAACAGGCGGCCCAGACGTATTTGGATGCCAAACTCTCCATTGATGAGTTTTACAAGCAGATCGAGCAGCAGCAGCGGCGCGAAGAAATCATTTACTACCGGCAGGTGCTAAAACAGTTCGGTATTGATTTCCATGATCTGGTTGAACAGTCACCGAAACATAAGGATGCCCGTCTCAACGCCGTTCGTGTCGCCCAGTTGTTAGTTGAAAACGAGGAATGGCTTGCCCTCTTGTTTCAGAAAAAGCAATTGCCCATCAAACAGCTCGAAACAATGGCATCCGTCAGCCGCAAAACCATCGAGAGAAACAGAAAATACATTATTGCGGTCGCGGTCATTTTGGCGGGTGATTATCTTTACTTAAAGGACTATATAAAAGGGGTGCTTTCATCATGAAAAAGGGGATTGTGCTCGAATGGGACGAAGAGTTCGTCACGGTGCTGACGCCGGAAGGAGAATTCGTACAGCTGAAAAAAGAACGAGAGTACGAAATAGGGGAAGAAATTGAGGCGCGACCGGTCCATTCATCGTTTCCGTTTCGGCGCCGCTCCTTTCGATACGCTCTTGTGAGCGCCGTCATCGCTGCCGCACTCTTGGTGGCCACTTGGATACAGCGGCCCGCCGATACGGTGTACGCGTATATGTCGATCGACATCAACCCGAGCATTGAAGCCGGAGTGGATGATGAGCTGCGCGTATTGACGCTCAAAGCCTATAATGAAGAAGGGAGCGACGTGCTCGCGGCGCTTTCAGCATGGAAAAGCGAACCGTTTTCAACGGTGGCGAAACAAATTATTGCTTTGAGTGAACAAAAAGGGTATTTAAGAGCGGGCGGTGAGGTGCTGATTACGACGGTGGAAACCGAACGAGACCTCTCTTCGGAACGGAAGCTGTCGGCCGAGCTCGCGGAAATCCGGCAAGCGGTAGCCGATGAACAGATTGTCGTCACAACGAAACAGAGCACGATGGAAGTGCGCAATCGAGCCGTCAAACGGGGAATGACAACAGGAAAGCTGCTGCAAATCGAGAAAAAAGGAAAACCCGTCCCGCCATCGCCCTCCCATTCGCCAAACGGCAAAGAGAAGGAAGGGAAAAAAGGAAACGAACCGTCGCCGTCGTCCACGAAGCCGCCGGCGTCAACGAAGAAACATCATGATGAGCCAAAACAACCGAAGGGGCAGAAAAACGAACAACAGCCGCCGCATCAGCGGAAAAACGCTGATCCCCCTTCAAAACCGTCCCCTGCAGACAAAATGTCCCCCAAAGGGAAAAACAATGAGAACGCCCGTCCTCTGCGGCCGGGCGGTCATGATGAAAACAAACGGGCCGGGGAGGGAAAAGGCAACCCTACACGCGGTTCGCTCGCTCCAAACGAGACCGACCGAAAGACGAAAGCAACGGATGGCAACACAAAAAAAGCCGAGTGATTGCGCTCGGCTTTATTCCGTTCTTCGGCCCGTCAGCTCGCTTTGCGCCTGAGCGATGAGCCGTTTCGTTATTTCTCCGCCGACAGAGCCGTTGGCGCGCGAAACAGTGCCAGCCCCAAGCTGTACGCCAAACTCTTGGGCGATCTCGTATTTCATTTGTTCCAATGCTTGTTCAATGCCTGGAACAAGCAGTTTGTTGCTTCCACGTGCCATTCTTTTTTGCCTCCTTCGTCATGTTTCGATGTGGCATCATTAGTATAAGCAAACCGTTGCTTGGGTATAGGTGGGAATGAAAGGGAGGCAAGATGATGAAAAAAGTCGTTGCAAACTTTATTCATCATCGGTCCGATCGTATTTGCCGTTTTTTTAGCATTTCATAAAGTGCAGCTGTTAGGAACGGCATCTTTTGAGTTTGTAGGGTTTGATAACTTTGCGCGCATGGCGCATGATACTCGGGCAAAAATCGCGTTGTGGAACACCGTGAAATACGTCGTCATTGTCGTTCCTTGTCAGACCGTTTTGGCTCTTGTATTGGCGGCTACTTTAAACGCAGGGTTAAAAGGAGAAAAGTTTTTCCGCATCGTTTACTTTTTGCCAACATTAACGTCCTCTGCCGTGCTGACCCTTATTTTTATGTGGATGTACAACCAAAACGGCTTCATTAACCATGTGCTTGAAGCGGTTGGACTGCCGACTTACAATTGGCTAGGCGATCCAGACGTTGCTTTGAACGCGATCATGATCATGAATATATGGTCGACGGCTCCGTATTTTATGGTTATTTACTTGGCGGCATTGCAAGATATTCCTGATTCCTTGTACGAAGCTGCGGAATTAGATGGGGCCAATGCTTGGCAGAAGTTTTGGCACATTACCGTCCCTTATTTGCGCCCAGTGACGTCGTTTGTCGTGATTATGGGGTTAATTGGAACATTCCAGTTATTCGACCAATCGTACATTTTCTCGGCCGGTTCTGGCGGGCCGAACAACTCGACGTTAACCGTAGTGCTTCTCATTTATCAATACGCGTTTAAAACGTTAGGGACGATGGGATATGCGGCCGCGTTAGCATTTGCGTTAGCCATCGTCATTCTCGTGGCGACAATGCTGCAACGAAAGTTATCGAAAGAGGAGTCCCTCTATTAAGGAGTTGAGGACGAATGAGGAAAAAAACACGGATCGGAAAAGCCTTGCTGTATGCGGTGCTTGTGATTTATGCGGTCATTACGCTCATTCCTTTTTTATGGGCCCTATCCTCTTCCTTCAAAACCCTTGAGGAAATGGTCAGCGGTACGATTTCGTTGATTCCCAACCACTTCACGCTTGAGAACTACAAGCAAATTTTTGTGGAACAGGAGCTGTTTCCGCGTTGGCTCTTGAACAGCGTAGTGATTGCGGTCGTCGTTACGGTGCTGAACTTATTGTTTAACTCGATGGCTGGCTATGCGCTCGCACGGCTGCAATTTCCCGGGAGAAAACCGCTGTTTTTGATCATTTTGGCCGTCTTAATGGTTCCAGCTCAAGTGACAATGATTCCGAACTATTTGATTTTGAAACAGCTCGGGTGGTTGAACTCGTATCAAGGCATGATTGTGCCGACGATGATAAACGCGACGTTTATTTTCATGATGAGGCAATTTTTCATTAACTTTCCAAGAGAGTTGGAAGAAGCGGCGGAGCTTGACGGCCTTGGTCGGTTCGGAACCTTTTTCCGGATCGTCCTGCCGCTCGCCCGCCCGGCGCTGGCGGCTCAGGCCATTTTCGTCTTCATGGGTTCGTGGAACGATTTCATGCGCCCGCTCATTATTTTGTCGGATCCGCAATTGTTTACGCTGCCGCTTGGCCTGAACAGCTTCAAAGGACAATACATCAGTTATTGGAACTACATCATGGCCGCCTCCATGGTGTTTACTTTGCCGGTATTGATCATTCATGCGTTTTTCAATCGTTATTTTATAAAAGGGATTTCGTTTACGGGCGGGAAATAAAGATGGGTTTGTTTCTGTGTGCGCGTTGAGAACGGAAGAAAGGGCTTTGATAAGGCTGTACCAAGGTCTTCCTGACCTTGGTACAGCCTTTTTTTCATGCGGCATAGGCGTTGAAAAAACGAGCATCATATAGGTGAAATACCTACGCTGCGAGGAAAGGGATCAACGCCATGGAATGGACGATGCGGTGGCCGAGGCAGGCAGGAAAGAGGATAAGGCGAGGATGGGGGGCGGCTGCGCTTGCCGTCGTGTTGAAGCCATGACGGTGCATAATCGATGTATGGCCGAGGCACGATAAGAAAAAAGCGGAAGGAGGATCAAGGTGGCTGACATCGCGTTCCCGGTTGCCCGTCTTCATGACGGGACGCTTCGCCAGCTCCAGCAGTTGGAACAGCGGCTGCGCGAAGAGACGGGGGAAGAAATTGTGCTTGTCGCTTATCAACGGAAAACGATAGATGAAGGGGAGATGAAACGATGATGAAACGAAAAGTGAAATTCGACGCGGCGAAAAACAACAATAAAACGCCGACCGAGAGCCTGCCGGATACGGAATTTGCCGCGCAATACGCCGGCGAAGAAGACATGATTCGCGGCGCGAACCGCAATTCGAAAAAAGGGCGCCAAGGAGGCGGCGATGGATAACGATCAGAAGGAGCGGCCTGTCCAACGAAATGAAGAAATGGCGTTTGAATGGGGCGATTTTGCCGCTCATCAACCTATTTGGCTGATGGAAGAGCAAAAACGGGCGAAGAGGAAGGAAACAAAAAAGAAAGACCCACCGCGGTGAGAGGGCTGTCTGCCAGCCGCTTTCACAGCAGGCAAGCGAAAACAGAAGGGACGCCGGAAGCGGCGTTCTTTTTTCGTGCCATGAATGGGCAGCTCCCATTTGCGAATGAATCGAATGTGGCGAAACAGCAGCGATGGTGAGACGCGGCTTCATCGATTCACGGAAACGAGCCCGCCGTTGATCATCCAGAATCGGGAACATCCGCATGTGCTGACGGAAGGAGTCGGTAAGCGGGTGCTCAATGGAAAAGAAAAGCACTGACAACACTCCGGGCGTAAGGCCCGAGTTCGACAATTTTGTGGTCATTTTAGGCAAACGAAAATGGCCAAAATGCTGTGATATCAAGGAGTTCACGATGTGGCCCCCTAGAAAAAAACGCCGGATTTCATAGGCATACGACTTTCCTATTTTACCTTTGGGCCACGCCGAGATGTGATGAGCCGGTTCGCGTACCGGGTGAAATCCCGCCGCAGCTGGAAGGACCAAGGACTTTGGGCGTTACTGAAGGCGATGGTGGCCTAAATCGACGGAATCGGGTGGAGAACGGGGCAGTTGGAGGAGGAAGAGCCCCAGAGGGCAGCCTCGGCCCCGCCGAAGCAGGAGCGGATCAAACAGGCCAAACGGAAGGCAGGGTGGTTGTTGGCGGAGGTGATGCGCCAGAACATCCCGTGTCTTCAGCGGTCATCGGGGACGACGATCTACCAAGCATTGTCGGCGCTTCGGGACGGTGGATGGATGTAAAAAAATGGATAGAAAAAACCATCTCAAGATGAGGGATGAGAGTCCGAAAGCGCTTACGATAACAATTCATAAAAATGGTCTACCAACCGGTGATTGACAACGCCCGTAGTAGACCGAAAAAATGTTCTCCACAAAGTCTTGACTAACTCAATCGGAAATTCTTTATTGCAACTTAGATAGTTCATTTAAGTATAGTTTTTTTAAATTCTTTAGTATATTTTATAATCGGATTAATTATGTTTCATTACTTTGAAAAGATAGCATTGAAAAAGGGAATTCAAAGTTAAAGAGGTGATATTAATGTTCAAATTGGTAAGAATGTTGAAATTGCGAGACTTAGAGTTGTTTCGTTTAGATAATCAAGATAATGAAACTGTCTGTATGCTATTGATTTTAGATTATAGGAGACCTAGTGTTTTAGATGATTTTCCTATTTTAAAGGAAATAGAGGATGAGGATTCATTTGAAGGCGCGGAGAATTATATCCACACGGTAATAATTTCAGAAAAAGAATTAGAAGAAAATATTGTGAACCAAATTGCTGAGGTAATCGAAGGGTTAGTTGAACATAAGCCAAATTGTGATAATAATAACTCTTTCTATATTAGTAAATTCCCTCATCATTTTGAGGTTGGCACACATTTAGTAGAGTATATTAAACCTATCTTAGATAAGATGAATTTTGACATTGATTTAACATATATCACTGATAAACATTTTAATTACTTGACTCAGGAATAATCTTTAACTCACCTTTCGCACCTTAACAGGGTAGAAAGAAAGGATGTTTTATTTCGTTTTTCAGAATACCATTTCGACCAACACAACGAGCGATGGCAATCCTTTTTTACCATCGCTAGTCGTTGCGTATGACGTCACACGTCAATGCTCTCATCCATGCCCAATCCTTGCAGGATCCTTCGCTGATCAGGGGTGAGCGGTTTCCCTAACGCGCGTTGGATGCGCCCATCCGGCAGCTCTAGTAGGACGACGTTCACATACCGGAACAATTGAAAAATCGCCTGCCCGGTCGGGCGGGTCAGTTTCCGGCCCCCCGCGCCCTTTCATGGGCGTTCCGGGGTGATGAACGGACGCCCGGCGCGGGAAATGGCCAAGGCCAACAGAGAGAGGCTTTCTTTCTTGTCGATCTACACGAGGCAAGACGAAAGGACTTGATGGAGATTCGCCTCATACCGTCGATCCCAATGACGCGCGATGGCATCGTCGTTGAACCAAGACGGCTCCAGCCCTGGCCGAATCCGCTTCGGCCAATCGATGTCATGCACCCATTGTTCCCAATGAACGAGCGCTTGCCGGGGCCGCTCAAGATATCCAGAATGATTAGTTTGACGATATCGCTGGCTCGAGTTTGGCATTGCGAATTCACGGGAACGAGATGATCCATCAACTGAGGAAGGTCAAGATCTTTGAACACGGTGCTTATTCTATTCAAATAAGAACTTTCATAATAATGGCCCGAATTCAAACGTCCATGATGGGCAAACTCCTTTGCTTTCCTTGTGTTTCAAGGTTTTATTCGACAGGAAGATAAAAAAAGCCTCCCGATTTTTGTCGAGAGGGTGCGAAATGTGAGTTGGATATCTTGAGCGGCCGGCCATGACAAAAAGCTTTCCGTCTACGCCGATGCCGAAGAAACCGACAACGCTGAAAGCGGCGCGGAAAACAGCGTCGCACCGGCGCCGGACGGGGCGAAGTAGGCGACGATGGCGGTTGGCGTGAACGAAAGCTGTTTTTTGGCCGTGTAGCGGCCGACATCCACCGGCACGATTTCAACGACCGTATGTTTAAACAGTTCTTTTTCCCCGAGCCCAAGGGCGGCAAAATCCGCTCCGAGCGCCTCGGGGCGCTCCAGCAGCGCCCGGTAGACGGCCGCGCGCGCCGTTTTCTCCGTTTTTTCGTCCCACCACGGTTTGCGCGGCTTATAATTTTGGTTGCGCAAGTAGTCGTATTTCATGAGCGATTCGGCGATCGGCAAAGCGTCTGGCGCAGAGGTGCGCAAAAACTCATGGAGGCGGCGGAACAAGTCTTCTAACTGGTGGCCGATGCGCGCCCAGCCGCGTTCATCCCAATACGTCCCAAACTGTTGGAAAAAGTCAAACGGCGACGAGAAGACGTCGGTGACTAAATATTCAATCGTTTCATCCATCCGATGGGCGTTCCAATACTTCTCGAGCACGTCTTCCACTTGCTTGATGCGAATCACGTCCTCAAAGGAAAGAACGTTGTTGCTCAGTATTTCGTACGGCGCATGATCCATATATACGTAGCCGTATTCAAGGGCGCGCAGGCGCAGCCCGGTGCCGCGCAGCAATTTCAAAAACCCGAGCTGCAGCTCTTCGGGACGAAGAGCGAACACGTCATTGAACGTCTTCCGGAACGAGTCGTAATCTTCTTCCGGCAGGCCGGCGATCAAATCTAAGTGCTGGGCAATTTTCCCACCTTCCTTAATCATCGTCACCGTCCGCGACAACTTGGCGAAGTTTTGCTTGCGCATGATCAGGCGGTTCACCTCATCGTTCGTTGATTGAACGCCGATCTCAAAGCGGAACAGCCCAGGGGGCGCTTCGTTGTTTAAAAACTCGATCACCTCCGGGCGCATGATGTCGGCGGTAATTTCAAACTGAAACACCGTCCCCGGCACATGCTCGTCAATTAAAAAGCGAAACATGTCCATCGCGTAGCTGCGGCTGATGTTGAACGTCCGGTCGACGAACTTGATCGTCCGCGCCCCGTGCTGCATCAAATAGCGCAAGTCGTCTTTGATTTTTTCGCGGTCAAAATAGCGGACGCCGACCTCAATGGATGACAGGCAAAACTGGCAGCTGAACGGGCAGCCGCGGCTCGTTTCGATATAAACGATCCGGTTGGGAAGATGGGGGATGTCTTCTGGAAAGCGAAACGGTGACGGCATGTCCGCCAAGCGAATTTTATTCCGCTGTGGATTGACGACGATGCGGTCTCCGTCCCGAAACGCCAGCCCGGCGATATTGCTTACGTCCCCGCCGCCGTTTAGGGCGAACAGCAGCTGTTTAAACGTTTCTTCCCCTTCGCCAATCACGATAAAGTCCAATTCCGGCACCCGCTCCATCCACTCGCGCACATCATAGGACACTTCGGGTCCGCCGGCGACAATGATCAGATTCGGCGCCGCTTTTTTTATCATTTTTACGACTTTGATCGTTTCTTCAATGTTCCAAATGTAGCAGCTAAAGCCGACGACATCGGGCCGGCGCTGGTACAAGTCGGCGACGATGTTCATGGCCGGATCTTTGATCGTATATTCAACGAGCTTGACGTCAAACTCTGGTTGGGCGTATGCTTTCAAATAGCGGATGGCGAGATTCATATGAATGTATTTGGCGTTTAAGGTCGTGCAAATAATGTTCATCGAAATGAAAACCCCTTTTTCCATTCGTACTAACCTTTCATTATAGCGCAGTTTCGCCAAATGAAAAAGAAGAAAAAACTTGTCGAACATTGAAGAAAAGATTTTTGCAAAATCTTCGTAAATAAAGGGAGGAGTAAATTTTTCCACAGCGAATATACATGTAGTTGATATGGTTTGAATAGACAAGGAGAGATCGATATGGCCAAAAGCCTTTCTCCCCGGGAAGAGCAACATGCATCGCCGGACGTGCGGCTGCTTGAAGAAGAAAATCGACGTTTGAAGGAGCGGTTAAACAGCTATTCAATCATTTTCGAGCGGTCGCTTGATGCCATTGTCATTTTAAATAAAAACGGCGAATTTGTCGATGTGAACGAAGCGGCGTGCAAGCTGTTTGAAATGGATAAGTTTTCGCTCGTCGGCCGTTCCTTCTCTTCCTTTTTAGAACTCGTGCCGCCCGATATTTTGCTGTTTCAGCGCTCGATGCTGCAAAAGTTCGGTTCGTTTAGCGATGAATTGCTCATCAAGCTGCCGGACGGCAAGGTCAAGCATGTTGAATTTTCTATGAAAAAAGATGTGTTCGACGAATTTGACCTCGTCATGATGCGCGATGTTTCGGCCCATAAGGCGCTTGAGCGCGAGCGGATCATTCACGAGTTTTTGTTTCGCGACGTCTTTAACCGCGCGGTCGACAGCATCGTCATTTTTGATGAGTTCGGCCGCTTTATTGACGTGAATCCGGCGTTTTCGCTGAGTTTGAATTTGGAAAAAGACAAGTTGCTAAACTTATCGTTCCAGCAGTTTGTCGCCCGCGAGTGCGCCGAGGAGTTCGCTCGTTTGCTGGCGGAGATGAAAGAAAAAGGGACAGCCAAGGGCGAGCTGTCGCTCATTCGCCCCGATGGCACGGTGAAAATGTTCGAGCTGACGGCGACGTCGAACGTGTACAGCGGATTTTACATGGCCATTATGCGCGATGTGACGGAGCGGAAAAATATGGAGGTCAAGCTGCAAAAAAGCGAAGAACGATTCCGGGCCATTTTTGAGCAGGCGCACGAAGCGATTCTCATTTGGGACGACTTTGGCTACATATTGAACGCCAACCCAGCGGCGAGCCGCACGTTCGAGCTGCCGTTGAACTTGCTTGTGCGCCGCAATTTATTGGATTTTGTCGACTATGGAGAGGAAAAGGTGAAGCGCATTTTTAGCGAATTTCGCCGCAAAGGAGAAATTCGCGATGAATTGACGTTCCATATGCCGAACGGTGAGGATAAACAGCTCGAGTTTACGATGAAAAAAGGGGCGATCGACGGCTATCATTTGACCATTTTTCGCAATGTGAGCGAGCGGCGCAAAATCGAACGCGAGCTGCGCGAAAGCGAGCAAAAGTTCCGCAGCATTTTCGACCATGCGATGGACGGCATTTTGCTCTGGGATCGGGAGCATCGCATCATTGACGCCAATCCGATCGCCTGCGACATCTTTGCCGCTGCCAAAGAACAGCTGCTCGGCCGAACCGTGGGAGAGTGCGTTCCAGATCGGGCGCGCCGCCAGCTGAACAAGCTGCTTGCTCAATGCGAGCGAGCCGGTGAGGCGAGTGGAGAAGTGGAGTTTTCCGATGAGTGGAAAGGAAGAATGGTCGAATTTTCGTTGAAAAAAGAAGTGATTCCCGGCGTCGGGATGATGATGCTCCGCGACGTGACGGAACGGAAAGAGATGGAGCTGCAGCTGCGCAAATCGGATACGCTCAATGTCGTCGGCGAGCTGGCTGCGGGCATCGCCCATGAAATCCGCAACCCGATGACGGCGTTAAAAGGGTTTATCCAGCTGCTGCAAGGAAGCATTGACGGCGACTATTCGATGTATTTTAATGTTATTATGTCGGAGTTGAAGCGGATTGAGTCGATCATTACCGAGTTTCTCGTTCTGGCGAAACCGCAGGCGGTGCAATACAAGCAAAACGACATTTGCAAAATTATGCAAGATACGATCGATTTGATCAGCGCCCAAGCGATGATGCATAACGTGCAAATCATTGCCGATTTCGAGCGCGCGCTGCCGCCGGTATATTGCGAGCCGAACCAGCTGAAGCAAGTGTTCATTAATATTTTGAAAAACGCCATTGAAGTGATGCCAAAAGGCGGGGACATTACGGTGCGCATCGCCCGCGCCGGTTGCCATGTGCGCATCTCGATCACCGACCAAGGGTGCGGCATCCCGAAAGATAAAATTAAAAAGCTCGGCGAGCCGTTTTATACGACAAAAGAGCGCGGCACCGGGCTCGGCTTGATGGTCAGCTATAAAATTATCGAAGAACACCAAGGGAAAATTGACGTGGAAAGCGAGGTCGGCGTCGGCACGACGTTCCATATTACGCTGCCGATCGAGCGAACGGAAAGAGAGGACGACGATGACGATTGACTATGCGGTATACCGTTCAGCGCTGCTCGGCGATATGTACATCGCTTCTGACGGTGAGGCGATTGTGAAAGTTGAGCTGTTTTCGGAGGAATGGCGCGCGTTTGCGAGCAGGCATCCGGTGGTGGAAAGCCGGTCGCCGCTTTTGGAACGCGCGCTTGCGCAGTTGGATGAATATTTTCAAGGCCGCCGTCAAGCGTTCGATTTGCCGCTGCGGTGGCAAGGCACGGCTTTTCAACAAGACGTGTGGAAGGCGCTCTGCCGCATTCCGTACGGCGAAACGGCGACCTACGCCGATATTGCCGCGCAAATCGGCCGGCCGAAAGCGGTGCGCGCCGTCGGACAGGCGAACCGGGCGAATGAACTGGCGATCATCGTTCCGTGCCATCGCGTGATCGGCAAAAACGGCGCCTTGACCGGCTATGCCGGAAGCCGCACCGATGTGAAGGAGAAGCTGTTGGCGCTCGAGCGGCGCCACAAATAGGGGCAAAGGTGCAAAAAAACGCCGCCCCTAGGACTTGAGTCCACAGGGGCGGGATCGGGCGTTATTTTTTTTGCCAATGCGACAACGCGAGGGCGCCGACTAAAATGGCGCCTTTTATAATGTCTTGGGCGTAGTACGGAACGTTGGCCATCGTCAAGCCGTTCAACAACACCCCCATCAAAATCGAGCCGAACAACGTGCCGATGACGTTCGGCTTGCCGGCGCCAAAGACGGAAAAGCCGATGTAGGCGGCGGCGACGCCGTCCATCAAAAACGAGGCGCCGGCGGACACTTGCCCGGTGCCGATGCGTGAAGCGAGGACGATGCCGCCAAGGGCGGCGAAAAAACCGCTAATGACGTACGCGTACGTCCGGTAACGGTTCACCGGAATCCCCGACAGCCTTGCCGCTTCCCGGTTTTCCCCCGTCAAATAAAAGAGGCGTCCCGGTTTGGTGTATGTCAAAAACAAATGGGCAGCTATAACGACAAACAGCATCAGCAAAACGGAAAACGGCACGCCGAACAGCTCTCCTTGGCCGATAAATAGAAAGGAAGGGATGAATTTGCCCGGCGCCGTGCCGCCGTCTGGCAGCGGCATATCGTTATAAATCGAAAATCCTTTCGTATAGGTGAGCTGTACCCCGTTGATGGCGTACATCGTCGCCAATGTCGCAAGCAAATCCGGCAATTTGAATTTGACGATCAAGAGCGAGTTGAGCAGTCCGACGGCGACGCCGAGCAACAGCGGCACGAGCAAGGTGACGAAAATTTCTTGGCGATACAGAACAAGCGCCGCCGCGCTGGCGATCGTCGCAAGGCTGACCGTTGACCCGACCGATAAATCGAAGCCGTCAACGATGAGCGAAAACGTAATCCCGATCGCCACGAGCGTCACGATCGAAATCGAACGCAAAATGTCGCTGAAGTTTTCATACGTGAAAAACCGGTCTTGCGTGATGCCAAAATAGGCGATCACGGCCAGAATGGCGAGCAATGTCCCGTGTTTATACAAAAACTCAAGAATAGACGGTGCCGTTTTTTTCGACGGCGTCGCGGAAACGGCCGGCTGGTTCATCGATTTCACCTCCGCTGCAATAATAAACAAGCTGCTCGTACGTGAGTTCAGCGGCCGGCAGGCGGGCGAGCAGCCGACCGTCGACCATCACGTAGATGGTGTCGCAAATGTCAAGCAGCTCTTGACATTCACTGGAAAAGTACAGCACCGTTTTTCCTTCATCGGCAAGGGAGCGGATGATGGCAAACACGTCCTGCTTCGCGTGAACATCGATCCCTTTCGTCGGCTCGTCGAACAAAAAGACGCGCGCGTTCGTGTTTAGCCATTTGCCGATCACGACTTTTTGCTGGTTGCCGCCGCTCAAATGGCGGACAGCCGTGGCGCTTGACGGCGGATGAATGCCGAGCGAGCGCACGAGAGCATTGGCGGCTTCCGCTTCTTGTGCCCGCTTGATCCATTGCCAGCGCGCTAGGCGGGAAAGAAGGCGCACGGTGATGTTCGCCCGCACCGATTCGGGCAAAAACAGCCCTTGTTTGCGCCGCTCTTCGGGGATAAGGCAAACGCCGGCGGCGATGGCTTCATAAGGTGACGAGAATACATAGCGCCGCCCCTCGATTTCCCATTCGCCCGCCGTTTTTCGATGGGCGATCAAGCTTTCAGCAAGCTCCGTCTTGCCGGCGCCGACCAAGCCGGCGATGCCGACAATTTCCCCGCGATGGGCGTATAGGTCGATGGTCGTGCCGGTTTTGTCAATCGTGATTCCGCGGGCGGCAAAGGCGATGTCGCCCCCGTACGTGCGCGCCTGGTTGGCAGACGTTCTTCGCTTTGTCCCGGTCATATGCAGGACGATGTCTTCAAGCGACAGGCTGCCGGCGGCGCCGTGATAGACGACGCGGCCGTCGCGCAAAATCGTCAGCCGGTCGGCGATTTCTTGCACTTCTTTCAGCTTATGAGAAATATAAATAAAGCCAACGCCTTGCTGTTTCAGCTCATGAATGATGGCAAACAGCCGCTTCGTTTCCGCCTCGCTCAGCGCCGCGGTCGGTTCGTCCAAAATGATGTAGCGGGCGTCGGATGACAGCACTTTCGCGAGCACGATCAGCTGCTTTTCGTGGAGCGAACAGTCGCGCACGAGCTTCGTCGGCGGGATGGAAAGGCCGACGCGGCGAAGGAGAGCGGCGGCCCGCTCTTTTTCTTGGCGCAGCGAGCGGATCGGCCGCTGCGTGGCGCGAGCGAGTTCATCGGCGGCGATGTTTTCGTACACTGACAAACCAGGAAACAGCGCTGTGTCGACTTCTTGCACGACAAAGCCGATGCCGGCTCGTTTCGCGTCAAACGGCGAGGAAAACGCGCATGGGGCGCCGTCGATTGCGATCGTGCCGGCATCAGGCGAAATGGCGCCGGCCAACATGTTCATCAGCGTGCTTTTGCCGGCGCCGTTCATGCCTAAAAGGGCGTGGACTTCGCCCGGACGAACGTCGAAGTCCACGCCGTCAAGCACGCGCACGGCGCCAAACGATTTTTCCATGCCCCGCATTGACAACCCGTTCATTTTTTGTTCACCTGAGCTTCCAACGTTTTCATCCACGGCGAGATGGCGACGTTCGATTGCCCCCAGCCCGGGATGTATTGCGAGAGATCGCTCATTGATACTTGTTTGTCCGGCAGGTCGGACCGTTTCACTAAATGCGGCTCGAGCGAGTAAATGTTCGGCGTTTTTTCACCAGCAATTTTTTGGTAGGCAAAGCGAACTTGCACGCGGCCGACTTCCGCCGGATCCGTCGCCGTCGTCGCCACCCACGGGCTGTTCGGTTTTTGGATCATTTGCAAATCTTCATCGCTCAAATCGATGCCATACACTTTAATTTCCGTGCGCCCGGCTTGTTCGATGGCGCGCGTCGCCCCTTTGGCGAACTCGTCCCATGTGGCGAAGACGGCGTCAATGTCGCCTTTGTTCGGGTATTTTTTCAAAATCGCTTCCATTTGCGTTTGCGTGTCTAGCGCGGTGTTGGCGCTCGCTGTGCCGAACTTGGCGATTTCCTTAATGTTCGGGTAGCGTTTTTTGAACGCCTCATAAATGACATGGCGCCGTTCCATCGGAGTAAAGCCGCCGACCCAAATCGTGACGATGTTGCCCTCGCCGTTTAAATCTTCGGCGAGCGTCTTTAACGTTTTCCAAGCGAGGCTATAGTCGTCTTGGTCGATGACGGTGACGCCGGGAATGTTCAAATCGTTGTCAAACGCCACAACCGGAATGCCTTTGGCGACGGCTTTTTTTACCGGACCTTCGAGCGCATCGGCGCGGCCGTGGTCAAGCAAAATCGCGTCGACGTTTTGTGTAATGGCCGTTTCAACATACGATGCCATCTTTGTCAAATCGTTGTCGGCGTTGTAAATTTGCACTTCGCCGCCGAATTTTTGCACTTGTTCTTTCACGCCGGCGATGTATTGCGAGGAGAATGTGCCGATCGACAGTTGCATAATGGCGGCGATTTTCACCGGCTTTTTCAGTTTTTCCGGAATGGCCGCCTGCTCGCTGCTCGCGGCGGTGGAGCTGTTGGACGATGTGGCGTCGTTGTTGTTCGTTTGTTTCGTTTCGTTGGCCGGCTTGGCGCTCATGGCATCTTGCTCGTTCGTGCAGCCGGTTAAGATGGAAAACACCGTAAAGAAAAGAAGAAAAAGAGGTGATAAGGCTTTAAATCGTTTCATACTGCTCCTCCTTTGCGAATAACGATGGCAGCGCCGTTTCGTAATGGCCGCGGACGATGCCTTTTTCGGTAATGATGGCGGTAATGAGTTCGTTTGGTGTCACGTCAAACGCCGGGTTGTACACGTTGACGCCTTCCGGGGCGATGCGCACGCCGGCGAGATGGGTCACTTCGTCCGGATGGCGCTCTTCAATCGGGATGTCCGCCCCTGTTTTTGTCTTGATGTCGATCGTAGACAGCGGCGCGGCGACGTAAAACGGAATGCCGAACGATTGAGCGAGCAAAGCGAGGCCGAACGTGCCGATTTTGTTCGCCGTGTCGCCGTTTCGCGCGATCCGGTCGGCGCCGACGATGATGGCGTTAATATGTTTCGCCTTGATCGTTTGCGCCGCCATGTTGTCGGTGATGAGCGTCACATCGACGCCCGCCTGCATGAGTTCCCATGTGGTCAGGCGCGCCCCTTGCAAAACGGGACGTGTCTCAAGGGCGTAGACGGACAGCTCGATTCCTTTTTCTTTCGCCAAATAAAACGGAGCAAGCGCCGTTCCGTAGCGGGCGGTGGCGATCGAACCGGCGTTGCAAATCGTCATCACCCGGTCGCCCGGGCGGAAAAGGGTCAAGGCGTATTCGCCGATGCGGCGGCACACATCCTCATCTTCGATTTGGATGCGGATCGCTTCGTGAATGAGCGATGTTTTCGCTTCGTTGACGGAAGCGGCGCTGTTGGCGGCGGCGACGAGCCGATCGAGCGCCCAAAACAAGTTGACGGCCGTCGGGCGCGCGCTCGCTAAGTAGTCGCGGTCTTGTTGCAAGCGGCGCTGAAATTCGTCCACCGCTTCGGTTTCATAGCGCGAGGCGGCGAGCGCCAAGCCATAGGCGGCCGTGATGCCGATCGCCGGCGCCCCGCGCACTTTCAACGTCGCGATCGCCTCATGCACGTCTTCGAGCGTATGCAAGTCGATGTATTCGGTGACCGATGGCAGTTTTTGTTGGTTTAAAATCGTGATATGCGTCTCGCGCCATTCGACAGAGCGCGGGATGGCAAATGAGTTCATCGTCGTCTTCCTTTCTCGGTTGATCGATTGGCCCAAGCTGGCGTTGGACGGCCGGCCCGGGCAGAGGGTGTCATCGTTCCGTTTCGATAAACAGGCGGCGGAAGCCGTCCGTTCCCGCCAGTTCAGCGCGCTCAACGATCAGGCGGCGGCCGAGACGGAGCGCGTGCCGTTTCGCGGCGAGCCGTTCGGCTTTTTGTTCAATGCCGTCGAGATCCGCCACATGGGCGAGGCCGATCGTCCGGCGAATGACTTCGCAGCCGGCAAAACCGACGGCGTCAATGAACGCTTGCCGCAGCACCTCATCAAGCAGTCCGGGCGTCGCGGCGTACGTTTCGACGCTTTCCGTCTGCCACAGCTCAGCGAAAATGGACGTAAACACCTTCCATGTTGAGTCGATGTGAACAAAGAGCGGTTGACGCTCCGCTTCAGGACGGGACAACGCATTTAACAGCAAGTTGGCGAAAAATTGGCCAAGGTCAAACCCGATCGGGCCGTAAAAGGCGAATTCCGGGTCGATCACTTTCGTTTCGTCGTCGCTGGCGAAAATGCTGCCAGTGTGTAAGTCTCCGTGCAGCAGTACATCCGCTTCAGTCAAAAACTTGCGCTTCAGCTTGGCTGTTTCAAGATGAAGACGGTCATCTTGCCAAAGCGCTTCAACGTCCGGGCGCAATTCGTCCTCAAAGTTGTTCGTGTCATGGTCGAAAAACGGATCGGTAAAGACAAGGTCTTCCGTAATTTTGCACAGTTCCGGATTGACGAAGTTTTGCGCCAACTTCTTTTTCTCTTGTTGGTTCATGCCGAAATCAGACGTGTAAAACGCCGTTTTGGCGATGAATTCGCCGATATGCCGGGACAACAGCGGGTACGTTTTCCCTTCGATCAGCCCTTTGCGCGCGATTTGCAGGCGGGACAAATCTTCCATCACCGTGATGGCGAGCGATTCGTCGGAATAATAGACTTTTGGGACGTATTGCGGCACATAGCTGGCAAACGTGCGCAGCGCGTTGCTTTCAATGACGGCGCGCTTTAACGTAAGCGGCCAGCTTTCCCCGACGACTTTCGCGTACGGCAGCGCTTGTTTGATGATGACGCCTTGCTTTGTTTCTTGGTCGACGATATGGAAAACAAGGTTCAAGTTTCCGTCGCCGATCTCACGGCAGGCAAGTGGCGCCCCGTCGCGGAACAAGCCGAGGCGGACGGCGAGGGCGGTCGCTTTTTGTTCGGTGAGCGGTTCGTAAACAGCTGATTGGACAATCGTCATTTTCACGTTCCCCCTTTACGTTTTGGCAAATGAAAAAGCCTCTTTCGCATACGGAAAGAGGCTTGAAGATTGTTAGTCTTCGCGCCTCTTATCTTTCAGAAAGACAGCGGTCTTTCTGTTGGACTTAGCACCGTGCCCTGCGGAAGCGGGTCGCTTCCGGCGCCGCCCTTGGCGTGCGCCCTATCTCACGATAGCATTACGGTCGGTTGCTGGGCTTCATTGGGCCAATTCCCTCAGCCAACTCTTGATAAGAGTACCGGTCTAGCTATTGAGTTTTTGCAATTTTCGCGATGTTAACAATCGTTTGGTTGCTTGATTCGAATCATACAGGTTGGGCAGGCGGATTGTCAATACGTTTTGAAAAATTTTTTTGCCGCCTCGTCGTAATCGCGCGGCCGGCGGTCGGCAAACACCGGGATGCGCGCACGCACCTGTTTAACGAGCGCCGGGTCGATGTCCGCCAGAAGAACACCCGGCTTTTCATCGGCCTCGGCGATGATTTCGCCCCACGGGTCGATGACGAGCGAATGGCCGGCAAAGTCGTTGTTCGGGTCGCTTCCGGCCCGATTGCAGGCGATGACGTAGCATTGATTTTCAATCGCTCGCGCCATCAGCAGCGTCCGCCAATGGTGAAGGCGAGGAAGCGGCCATTCGGCGACGACAAACAGCGCTTCCGCTCCGGCTAAAGCATGGACGCGAATCCACTCTGGAAAGCGGATGTCATAGCAAATGACTCCGGCGCACGACAGCCCGTCAAGCGAAAATAAGCCTGGCGCGTTTCCCGGCTGCAAATACAAATGCTCATCCATCAGCTGGAACAGATGAAGTTTGCTATATTCACTGACGATTTGGCCGCTTCGGTCGGCGACGATCATCGTGTTCGTCACACCGGCAGCGGTTTTTTTGGCGACTGAGCCGGCGACGAAATGGACGCCGTATGTTTGCGCCAGGCGGGAGGCGAACGCTTTCGCCCGCCCGGCATCGTCATCAGCAATTTCGTCCAAGCGCGTCAAGTCATAGCCGGTCGTCCATAGTTCCGGAAGCACGACGATATCGGCTCCTTCGTTGGCGGCGGATTGCACGGCTGTTTCGGCTTGCTGTTCGTTCGTTTGCGGATCGCCAAACGCGATATCGAGCTGGAGGCAAGCGATGCGGATGGTCATTGTTTTTCACCCCAATGAAAAAATTTGCTTTACATTTTGCTTTTTACGATATATGATGTTGCACTAGAATTTCAAGAATTTTTCAAGAAGGTGTGGGCGATGACGATCGAATTTCCTTTTTCCGAACTGCTTGAACAGCTGCCGAAGCAGTTTTTTGCTTCGCTTGTCGCCAAAGTGGGAGAGAAAATCAAGGCCGGGCATGATGTCATTAATTTAGGGCAAGGCAATCCGGACCAGCCGACGCCGAAGCATATCGTTGAGGCGATGCAGCGGGCGGCGGCCAATCCGAAGTACCATAAATATTCGCCGTTTCAAGGCTACTCGTTTTTGAAAGAAGCCGTTGCCGCCTTTTATGCGCGCGAGTATGGAGTTGAGGTCGACCCGACCCGCGAAGTCGCCATTTTGTTTGGCGGCAAGGCCGGGCTTGTCGAGCTGCCGCTTTGCCTCGTCAACCCGGGCGATGTGGTGCTCGTCCCCGACCCGGGCTATCCGGATTACTGGTCGGGAATCGCGCTCGCCCGCGCGCGGATGGAAATGATGCCGCTTGTCGCCGAGCAGCAATTTTTGCCCGATTACAGCGCCATTCCGGCGGCGGTCGCCGATCAGGCGAAACTGATGTTTTTAAACTATCCGAACAACCCGACCGGTGCGACGGCGACGAACGAGTTTTTCGCCGAGACGGTGGCGTTCGCCGCCAAGCACGGTATCGCCGTCGTGCACGATTTTGCTTACGGGGCGATCGGTTTTGACGGCAAAAAGCCGGTCAGCTTCCTCGAAGTTGACGGGGCGAAAGACGTCGGCGTCGAGATTTACACGTTTTCGAAAACGTACAATATGGCCGGCTGGCGCGTCGCGTTTGCCGTCGGCAACGAGCGGATCATTCGGGCGCCTGAGCTGCTGCAAGATCATTTGTACGTCAGCCTGTTCGGCGCCGTCCAGGAAGCGGCGGCTGCAGCGCTTCTCGGCCCGCAAGATTGCGTCAACGAGCTTGTCGCGCTGTATGAAGCGCGCCGCCATACGTTCATTTCTGCTTTGCGCGAGATCGGCTGGGAAGCACCGGCGCCGTCCGGTTCGTTTTTCGCTTGGCTCCCCGTACCGAAAGGGTGGTCGTCCGCCGAGTTTGCCGATGTGCTCCTTGAGCAGGCGCATGTCGCTGTCGCTCCGGGCATCGGCTTTGGCGAGCACGGCGAAGGGTATGTGCGCGTCGGCCTATTGACCGATGAGGCGCGGCTCTGTGAAGCGGCGGAGCGGATCGGACGGCTCGGGCTGTTTTGAAAAAAATGATTGACAACGGCGGCAAAGGCTGTCATAATTCAAAGTAAATTTGCCATACTTGCCAAAATCGTTTGACAAGTGTATAGTTACGCAAGCATTCTTATCAAGAGCAGGCGGAGGGACGAGCCCAATGAAGCCCGGCAACCGGCTTGGTACATTCAAGCACGGTGCTAATTCTTGCAGCGGAAACGCTGAGAGATAAGAAGAGCGCCATAAACGAATGACGCCTCTTCTTATGAAGAGGCTTTTTTCTTTGGAAAGAGGGATGAATGATGAGTGCAGTGATGGCAACGTATTTGCTTCATGACGAGAAAGACATCCGCAAAAAGGCGGAAGGGATCGCGCTCGGCTTGACGGTCGGCACGTGGACCGACTTGCCGGCGTTGGAGCAGGAGCAGCTTCGCAAACATAAAGGGGAAGTGGTCGCCGTTGAGGAGCTTGGCGAAAGCGAGCGTGTAAACGCGTATTTCGGCAAGCGGCTGAAGCGGGCGATCGTCAAAATCGCCTATCCGACGGTCAACTTCAGCGCTGATTTGCCGGCGCTTTTGGTGACGACGTTTGGCAAATTGTCGCTTGATGGGGAAGTGCGGCTGCTTGATCTCGAGTTTCCGGACGAGTGGAAGCGGCAATTTCCGGGGCCGCGCTTTGGCATCAGCGGCATTCGCGAAAAAGTCGGGGTATATAACCGCCCGCTGTTAATGAGCATTTTTAAAGGCATCATCGGCCGCGATTTGGCGTATTTGACGTCCGAATTGAAAAAACAGGCGCTTGGCGGCGTCGACCTAGTCAAAGATGACGAAATTTTGTTTGATAGCGAGCTTCTTCCGTTTGAGAAGCGGATTACGGAAGGAAAGGCCGCGCTTCGGGAAGTGTACGAACAAACGGGCAAACGGACGCTGTACGCCGTTAACTTGACCGGTAAAACGTTTGAGCTGAAAGAAAAAGCGAAACGGGCCGCCGAGCTTGGCGCCGACGTGCTGTTGTTTAACGTGTTCGCCTACGGGCTTGATGTGTTGCAAGGGCTGCGCGAGGATGAAAACATCACCGTGCCGATTATGGCGCATCCGGCGTTTAGCGGCGCGATCACGCCGTCTGAGTTTTACGGGGTCGCCCCGTCGCTGTTGCTCGGCAAGCTGTTGCGGCTCGCCGGGGCTGATTTCGTCCTGTTCCCGTCGCCGTACGGCAGCGTCGCTCTCGAGCGCGAGCAGGCGCTTGGCATCGCCCGGGCGCTCACCGATGACCAAGAGCCGTTTGCGCGGGCGTTTCCGGTGCCGTCGGCGGGCATTCATCCGGGGCTCGTGCCGCTTCTTGTCCGCGATTTCGGCCTTGACAGCATCGTCAACGCCGGCGGCGGCATTCACGGCCATCCGGACGGGGCGATCGGCGGCGGCCAGGCGTTTCGCGCGGCGATCGATGCGGTGTTGGCCGGTCGGCCGCTCCGCGAAGCAGCTGTTGAAAACGAGGCCCTACAAAAAGCGATCGACCGTTGGGGCGCTGTTGAGGTGGAAGCATGACGAGGCAGCTTGTTCTCTTTTGCGATTTTGACGGCACGATTACGGAAAACGACAACATTATCGCCATTATGAAACAGTTCGCCCCGCCGGAGTGGGAGGCGCTCAAAGACGACATTCTCGCTGAGCGCATCTCCGTTCAGGAAGGGGTCGGGAAGATGTTTTCCCTCCTTCCGTCTTCGCTAAAGGGCGAAATCGTCGATTTTCTGCGGGGCACCGCCCGTTTGCGCGAAGGGTTTCGCGAATTCGCCGCTTGGACGAAAGAGCAGGGCATTCCGCTCTATGTGGTGAGCGGTGGGATCGACTTTTTTGTCTACCCGCTGCTTGACGGGATCATCGAACGAGAGTGCATTTTTTGCAACGGCTCCGATTTCAGCGGCGCGACGATCCGCATCACGTGGCCTTACGCGTGCGACGGCGAGTGCCAAAACGGCTGCGGCTGCTGCAAGCCGTCGCTCCTTCGCAAGCTTTCCCGCCCGGACGGGTATCATGTCGTCATCGGCGATTCGATTACGGACGTAGCGGTGGCGAAGCAAGCGGATTACGTGTTGGCACGCGATTTTTTGCTCCAAAAATGCCAAGAGCTTGGCTTACCCCATGCGCCGTTTGCGACGTTTTTTGATGTGATGGATCATTTGCAGCAGGTGGAGGTGATCGTATGAGCCTCGTCGTGCAAAAATGGAACGAGCTCGCCGAGGTGAAGGCCGAGCTTGCCGCCCGCGACTGGTTTTTCGCGACAAGCGGCAATTTGTCGATCAAAGTGACAAACGATCCGCTCACCTTTCTTGTCACGGCCAGCGGCAAAGACAAACGGAAGCAGACAGACGAAGATTTTCTGCTCGTTGATGGTGATGGAAACCCGGCGGAAGACACGCATTTGAAGCCGTCGGCGGAGACGCTGCTGCATGTTGAGATTTATCGGCGGACGAAGGCCGGCTGCGTCTTGCACGTCCATACGGTCGACAACAACCTCATTTCCGACGTGTACGCCCAAAACGGGGAGGCGGTTTTTTCCGGCCAAGAAATCATCAAAGCGTTCGGCATTTGGGAGGAAAACGCCGCGGTGCGCATTCCGATCATTGACAATGACGCCGACATCCCGACGTTGGCCGCGAAATTCGCGAAACATGTCGACGGCGATACGGGCGCGGTATTGATCCATAACCACGGCATCACCGTCTGGGGCCGCGACGCCTTTGAAGTGAAAAAACATTTGGAAGCATGGGAGTTTTTATTCCGCTGGCAAGTAAAGCGGCTGCTTTTGCAACGGGCTGGCTTGCCAGTTGGTTGATCTATATTCATTTCCAAGGAGGATGAAAACGATGGCAGTCATTAAAGTGAAAAAAACTGGTCAAGTGATTGAGGGAGAGGACAACGTCCGCGCGTTTTTAAACAGCCAAGGTGTCTTGTACGAGCATTGGGATATTACAAAGCTGCCGGAACATTTGCACGACAAGTATGTGTTAAGCGATGAAGAGAAAGCGGAAATTTTAGCGGCATTTAAAGACGAGATCGAAGACTTGGCGGCGCGCCGCGGCTACAAAACATGGGACATTGTCGCTTTGTCCGACGCGACGCCGAACTTGGATGAGCTGCTGAAAAAGTTTGAACAAGTCCACATTCATACAGAAGATGAAGTGCGCGCCATTACGGCCGGCCACGGCATTTTCATCATCAAAGGCGACAAAGAAACGGGCTATTTCGATGTGGAACTCGAAGCCGGCGATGTCATTTCCGTGCCGGAAGGGAATCCGCACTACTTCACATTGATGGATGACCGCCGGGTGGTGGCTGTCCGCCTGTTCATCGATCCGTCCGGCTGGGTCGCTCATCCGTATGAGGAAACAGAAGAAGGAAACGGATGAACAGTCTACTGTGACTAATCAGGAAATTTTCTGCTCGGTTTGTCTGAGTGTGCTGCCTCGTTGAGAATGGTGTGGAACGAGGGAGGCCGCACCGGTGGCCTTCCTTCATAAAGTAGTTTGCCTAGTTCTATTCCACTTTATTCAAATGAAAACAGCTCGTTCCCTTCTCTCGCTCTATTAAGGCGTTTCCCCTCTCACTAGAGGAGGAGTGATTTCAGACAAAATAGTGCGATTCCATTTGCTTCTCTAAAAAATATCAGCGAAACAGGTTTTTTTGTAGGCGAGATGTTGCTGCTTTGCTCGTGGTTGCCGCTTTTCACTGGCCTTCTTAGTAGGGTTTACAATGTTTCCATGAAAAAGAACATAAATAAAATACCGATAATAAACGCGTATGTTGCTGCCCACTCATTTCCATCACCATGACTTTCAGGAATGAGTTCTTTGTAAATAATAAACAACATGGCTCCAGCAGCAAACGCCAAACCATATGGAACTAAGCTTTCAAAGAGAGAGGCCAAATAAAAGCCGAGCAGTGCCGTGACTATTTCAACTGTTCCCGTCAATGTGGCGATCAAAAATGCTTTGAAGCGGCCGATTTGCTGGTTGACTAAAAACAAGGCCACTAGAAACCCTTCTGGCGCATTTTGTAAGCCAATGGCTAAGGCAATGAGATTGCCCATTGGAGCAGCGCTGTTTGAGGCGTAGCTGACTCCGATTGATAGTCCTTCCGGAAGATTGTGCAACGTAATGGCAGCAATGATGAGCATTGCCTTTTCGTCAAACGGCACCCCACTTTTTGTATGTTCTAAGTCGAGATGGGGAACTGCTAATTCCAGTATGGTTAAAACAAGTATTCCTGCGGCAAGGCCAATGAATAGCGTTGAAAAGTTTCCTGTTTGCAATGCTTGCGGGACTAGATTGACCATGGAAGCGGCCATCATGATACCGGCAGAAAAGGCAAGCAAGATGTCACGCCACCGATGGGTAAGTGATCGAGCTATGAACAAAATGAGTGCGGCGCCAAGTCCAGTTGATAAGGCAGATAGCACGCTGCCGGTCAGCATATTGTTCATCGAATTCCTCCTCGTTTTTCTTCTCTCGCTGTGTTTATGAGACGTTTTTTATTGATGTGATCAAACGCTCAGATTTTTTGCAAATATTAGTGGCGATTACTGAAATATTGGTGATGTAAAGGATCAGACCGCTTACGAATCTAGGAGGCTGGTGATTTACTCGCGCAACCGCTTCTTCGGATCGTTTCTCAAGTAGAAAAAATTTGCTGCATCAGCCTCTATGTTCACGCGTTCCATCGCCGATTAAGGCAAACAGCAGTTTTTCACCAACCTTCTAGGAGACCGGTGATTTAAGGGGGCAAGCCGCTTATCAACCCCGTTTCTCAAATAGAAAAGCCTCGTTGCATCAGGATCACCTTTCAAGTGCTCCCCCATTGCTCAAAAGAAACAACCGTTTTTCACCAGTCCTCTAGGAGGCTGGTGATTTAATGGCGTATACGGATTTACCATGTCATTTCTCCATTAGAAAAACCCTTGTTGTATCGGGCCTGCGTTTCAATCATTCTCCCATTGATGAAGGGAATCAGCGGTTTTTCACCAGCCTTCTAGTTTCTCAAATAAAAAAGCTTTGTCGCATCAACATCGTCTTTCAAACGCTTCCCTATTGCTCACGAGAAATAATCGTTAGTAAGTTGAAATTTTGGTTTACATCCCGCTGATTCCTCTCATATCAACTTGTACTTAGATGAAACCCGCAACGAAAAATCGGAAATTCTTTATTGCAACTTAAAGGAGGGTTGTGGACTCCTACAGGCTTTCGAAGGGAGAAACTTTTTCCAATCGGTTCAATTTTTTTACATGCTTACTAATCGATCTGAGGAAACGGCGTTTCTCATTATTCTTGGCATTATATTATTCTACATATGCGCTTGTGTAGTAGAAAATGAAAGATCAGATGCTGTGTGAAAAAGTTTTATGGACAGCGCCTGACCTCACCGCAAAGATGAAAGCCCCTGCCAGTTCGGTAATTTCACAGAAATTATAGACTTGTTAGTCGGTTGTGAAAGGAATGGAGAAAAACGCTGTAGTTTGTCAAATTGTTGAAGATCGTTAAGAAAAACCGGTTTTTCAGTGCTTCCCGATTGGCAACGACTTGCATCGGCTCTCCTCATAAAATCACCATGATTCGAAAAAAGGAAACAGGTCGGCGAGAAAAATATGTACATAATGGATAAGAACGGTTGCTTGCTTGCTTTCTGTTCCAGTATAATGGAAAGTAAGAAATGGTCAAATGCAAAGGATTGAATGTCATGGAGCAGAAAGGACAAGCATTGGAGCAATCGTTAAAATTATTTATCGTTCTCTCGCGGGCGTATCGCGCGGTCAGCGATCAAGTCAACAAATCGATCCACTCATTCGGGGTCAATCCCACGGAGTTTGCCGTGTTGGAACTGTTATATCATAAAGGCGATCAACCGCTCCAGCAAATCGGTGAGAAAATTTTGCTCGCCAGCGGCAGCATCACGTACGTTGTCGATAAACTGGAGAACAAAGGGTTGATCGTCCGCCGCGCTTGCGAGCGGGATCGCCGCGTTACATACGCTTCGATTACGGAAGAAGGACGGCGGTTTATTGAGCGCGTGTTTCCAGAACACGCCGAAACCATTCATGACACCGTGTCCGCGCTTACCGCAGAGGAGAAGGAGCAGGCCATCGCTTTGTTAAAAAAATTAGGATACGGGGCGAAACATGCCCTCACTGATCGGGGCTGACCCAAAAGGTCGCCTTCTTTCAAGATAGGCACAACATATAGTGCGACAGAAGCAGTCAGTACGTATATATAGAGACGAAAGAGGGCGTCCCGGTCCTTTTGGGACACCCTCTTTATTTTTGCCGAAAATGGATACGTTAATAAAGAAAGCAACAACGCCAAAGGAGGGAACGTGTATGATGATTCCCGTGGGGGTGTCGAACCGCCACATTCATTTGTCGAGCGAGCATATGGCGGCGCTGTTTGGCGAAGGCGTCGAGTTGACCGTGCTCAAGCCGCTGTCGCAGCCCGGGCAGTTTGCGGCGAACGAGACGGTGACGGTCGAAGGGCCGAAAGGGAAAATCGAAAACGTCCGCGTCCTCGGTCCCGTCCGTTCGCTGACGCAGCTCGAGATTTCGAAAACCGACAGCTTCAAGCTCGGCGTCGCGCCACCGGTTCGCTTATCCGGCGACATTGACGGAACGCCGGGCATTACGATTCACGGACCGAAGGGGACGGTGACCGTCGACAAAGGGGTGATCATTGCCAAACGGCACATTCATATGACGCCGAAAGATGCCGAGACGTTCGGCGTTCGCGACAAGCAAGTCGTGAAGGTGAAAACGCAAGGGGAGCGGGCGCTCATTTTTGATGAAGTCATCGTCCGCGTCAGCGACGATTTTGCCTTAGATATGCACATCGACACGGATGAAGCGAACGCGGCCGGCCTGAAAACGGGCGATTATGTTGAGCTGCTTCCGTCATGAAAATCATCCGTGTCAAAGGCAAACAAAGCGCCCTCTCGTTCGTTCCGAGAGGGCGCTTCCCGTTAACGCGGACGCTTCTTCTCTGATCGATCTAGGGTGCCGGTGATTTCGTGCAAAACAACGTTGAGTTCGACCTATTTCTCAATTAGAGAAACCTTGAAGAATCGGCTTTCTTTTCTTAACGAAAATGTCGCCGATTGGTGGTGACATCGTTTTTTCACCAGCCTTCTAGGGTGCCGACCAGATGAAACGGCGCATCACGTCGAATGGCATCAATGACTCCGCCGCTGATTGATGACAAGGGCGTGCATGGCGGCTCCTCCTTTCGGGTTAAGGCAGCGATTTGGTCAAATAACGGTCAAACCATTCGACGATATGGCGAAGCCGCTCGAGGCGAAGCATCGGGTTGCCGGTGCGCGACAAGTCATGGTTGGCGTCCGGAAAGCGAACGAATTTCGTTTCTCGCCCGAGTTGTTTCAAGGCGATAAACAGTTGTTCCGCCTGCTCGATCGGGCAGCGGTAATCGCGCTCACTGTGAAGAATAAGAAGCGGCGTGTTCATCTGTTTGACGTATTTGAGCGGCGAATGATGCCAAAGCCGCTCGGCGTCTTCCCACATGTCGCAGCCGACCTCCCATTTGGTGAAAAAGTAGCCGATGTCGCTCACGCCGGAGAAACTGAGCCAGTTGGAAATCGAGCGCTGGGTGACGGCCGCTTTGAACCGGTTCGTATGCCCGACGATCCAGTTTGTCATAAAGCCGCCGTAGCTGCCGCCGGTGACGCCAAGCCGTGTTTCGTCAATGAAGTCGAATTGGCGAATGGCGGCGTCGACGCCGGCCATAATGTCTTCATAATCCATGCCGCCATAGTCGCCGCGCACGGCATTGACAAATGCCTGGCCATATCCGTGGCTGCCGCGCGGGTTGGTGAATAAGACGGCATAACCGTGCGAGACGAGCAGTTGAAATTCATGAAAAAAGGTCAATCCGTACATCGCATGCGGCCCGCCGTGAATTTCGACGATAAGCGGCGCCTTTTCCCCTTCGCCAAGCCCGGGCGGTTTCATGATCCAGCCTTGAATGTCCGAACCGTCTGTTGATTGGTAGGTAAACGGTTCGGCATCAGCGAGCGCGACTTCGTTCTCGAGCGCTTCATTGACCGTGGTGAGCCGCGTTTTTGCGCCGTTTTCAAGTGAGATGGCATACAAATCCCCAATCACTGTCGGCTCGCTAATCGCGGCAACGGCCTGCTGTTCGTTCGGATGGACGGCGAGGCCGTATACATGGAAGTCTCCTTCGATGATCGGAACGACGGGTCCGTCAAGCGGGATGAAAAATACGTTGACGCGCCCGCGCTCCGAGGCGGTGACATACAGGCCGCTTGCGTCGTTTGCCCAAATCGGGCCTGGGCCTTTCGCATCAGCGTGCATGTCGCCGATCATCGCATCGCCGAGATGGACGTCCCAATCGGCGGTCAGCACCCGCGCCGTTCCACGCTCCGGCTCAAAAACGTAAAGCCGGTGAAGCGTCGCCCCGAGATAAGCCAAATCATGACCGATGGCGGCGAGTTTTGTTCCGTCCGGCGACCAAGCGAGCGAGGCGAAGGTGCCGCATCCGTTCGTCACATTCGTTTCCGCTTTCGATTCGAGGTCAAGCAGCACAATGTCGCGTGTAAAGACGGTGTCGGGATCTTCGTTTCGGTTGGCCACAAAGGCAAGCGTCCGTCCATTGGGCGACACCGCAAACGAACCGATTTCCTCCTCGCGGCTCGTCAACGCTTCCGCTTTTCCCGTCGCCGCATCGATGCGCACGAGCACCGGTCGTTTGTCGTCAAGAAATCCTGCCGCGTCTGATTTGTAATAGAGACGCTCGACTACGCGCGGTTTCGGGTCCGCCGGCTTCGCTTCCTTTTTTTCCGGCTCTTCGCGGTCAGCGATCGTTTCGTTGTCGCCGATCGTCGTTAGGGCGATGAGAAACGTTCCATCCGGCGCCCAAACGTAATCGCGCACCCCATTTTTGAAAAACGTCAGCTGGCGCGCTTCGCCGCCATGGGCAGGCAACAGCCAAAGCTGAGCGCGTCCGGAGCGGTCCGATAAAAAGGCGATCTCTTCCCCCGTTGGGGAAAAGCGCGGTTTCGTATCGCGCCAGCGCCCGAACGTCCATGGACGGACGGAGCCGTCTTCGGTCCACATCGATAGATGCGAGCGGTACTGTTTTTCCTCGTCGATCGATTTTTCCACAAACACGACGCGCGTGCCGTCCGGGGCGTAGTGCGGGTCGCGCACGGAGCGGAGGCGAAGCAAGTCTTCTGCCGTCATGCCGCGGCGTTTCGTTTCGTGTTCGCTGTTCATGCCTGATCCCTTCTTTCGTAAGAAATGTTTGGTTGATAGATTGTTTCGCTTTTCGAAAGAAAAATCCTGCTTTTGGTGCAAAAAAAAACGAACGTCCGTTGAGACGGACGCCTGCTTTTGATTATGCCGATCGTTTTTGTCTTTGTCGCTCGTGCTGTGCTGCTTTTCTCACTTGCGGGTAAAAGATCAAACCGCTCGCGAGCAAAGTGAGACCAAAGAGGAACGTTTTGATGTCCGCCGTGCCAGCGATGACGACCCAGACCGAATAGACGGACGCTACAGCGGCAACGACGCCATCCGTTAGGCGGCTGCGCTCCCCTTGATACGTTTCGCCCGTGATGACAAGCTTTAATTGAAAGACGGACGCAATCAAGTACGGGACGAGGTACGCCAGCGTGGCGATGTAAATGACAAAGTCAAACGCCGCGGCCATCGAGTGGGAAATCGTTGAAAAGATAAACAGCTGGGCCAACGCATTGGACAAGGTCAATGAAAAGCTCGGCGCCCGTCTGTCGTTTTCCTTTAAAAAGGACGGCAAAAACATCCCTTGTTTCGCCGCTTGGTACGGTACCTCGGCGCTCAACAAAATCCAACCGAGCGTCGAACCGAGCAAGCTGATGAGGCCGAGTCCGGCAAGCACGTAGCCGCCGATAGGACCGACGATGGCGACAATGGCATCGACGAGCGGTTTTTCCGATTGAATGAGCTTCTCTTGCGGCAAGACACCCATCACCAAAAAGCTGATGCCGATATAAATGGCCAAAGCGATCAGAAGACCGGCGATCGTCGCCCGTTTGACGTCCGCCTGTTTGCGGGCCCGCGCTGCGAACACCATCGCCGATTCAACGCCGATAAACGCCCAGAGCGTCGCTAACGCGGCGTTTTTGATTTGCCCGAGCAGGCTGATCGCTTGCCCATCCCCGTCATAGCGCGGAGCATTAAGGGGACCGATGACCGCCTTGTCAAAGGCAAACAAGGCGATGACGATAAACAGGAAAAAGCCGAGCACTTTGGCGGCGGTAGCCACAAAATTGAGCTTTCCGGCGCTTTCCACCCCGCGCAAAATGATGGCATGCATCCCCCAAAGGAGCGCCGTGCAGACGAGAAACGTCAGCAAATTTCCTAGTTTCAAAGGAAACGAACCGATCATGGCCACGGTGTGGTCGCTTGTCAAGACAGGAAAGAATGTCGATAAGTAGCTCGCAAACGTTGTGATGATGGCGACATTGCCGGCAAAGTTGCCGACCCAATAGCCCCATGATGACATAAACCCGGATAAAATCGACCAGTTCGACCCTTTCGGGAACAGCTCTTTTGCGTAAATTTGCGGCCCGCCGTTCAAGTTCGGTTTGCGAATCGCTAAGTTTCCAAACACAAGCGCCGTCATCAAAACGCCCGTTCCGGTCAACAGCCAAGCGAGCATGACGCCAAGGGGGCTGGCTGCCTCCGCGAGCGAACGCGGCAGCATAAAAATTCCCGAACCGACCATATTGCCGACGACTAGCGCCGTTAATACCCAAACGCCTAGTTTTTGTTGCTTGCCCAACCGCTAACACTCCTTTTCAAAAAAATATGCACCCGCGCCTCTTCAGCGGGTGCATGGCATGTTCGCATCCAGACTGAATGGCGATAGCGCTCCATCGCCGTAGGCGATGGCAGTCCTGCGCCTGTTCGGCCGCAGTCCCAGCTTGCGGCGCCGGAGCGCGCCGCAAACTTCGGCGGTGAACCCTTTCCCGCTGCGTCATCAGCCGCTCCGAGCCTCGGCAGCGCTACTTTTGTTCACCGCAACCTCTATCCCATTGGTGGAGAGGGGGTATATGGTTGCCGACATTATCGTACTTAATTCGACAAAAAACGTCAAGTTGTTTTTGCTGGAAACGGCGCCGAACCGTTCGGATGGAAAAGCCGGTACGAAGCGATTTTTCACCGGCCTTTTAGATGTCTTGTGAAAAACGGTTGTTTCTTTTGAGCGATAGGGGAGCGTTTGAAAGACGATCCTGATGCGACAAGGCTTTTCTACGGGAGAAACGGGCTTGATCAGCGGCTTGCTCCCTTAAATCACCGCCCTCTTAAAGGCTGGTGACTTTGGTCGATGAAAAAAAGTGTGCACTGTTGCAAGGCTTTTCTATTTGAAAAACGATGCTGGGAAGCGGTTGCGCGAGTAAATCACCGCCTCTTAGAAAGATGTGGGATAGAAGAAGGATGTTCCCGCTTTTTTCGGATCGTCCGGGCAAAATTCAAAGGTTGGAAAAGGCAGGAGATTTTTGCACGACGGCGAATAGACAAAATGGGCGAAAAATACGAGCCCAATGCATGGTGATGAGATCATTCGTGAAGAGAGAAGGGGATGACGATGAAATTTTCCGAGTTTCGCTATGAGCGGCCGGACATCGATCAGTTGCAGGACGCGTTTCAAGAAGCGCTCGATGCGTTCCGCCGCGCCGGGAGCGCCGCCGGTCAGCACGAGGCGATGAAACGGGTGAACGAGCTGCGCCGCCGCTACAGCACGATGGCGAATTTGTGCCACATTCGCCATACGATCGATACAAACGATGAGTTTTATAAGAAAGAACAAGACTTTTTTGATGAAACGGGGCCGATCGTCAAAGGGCTCGTCAACGACTATTACCGCGCCCTTGTCGAGTCGCCGTTTCGCGCCGAGCTCGAAAAAACGTGGGGCGCGCAGCTGTTTGCCTTGGCGGAAACGCAGCTGAAAACGTACGCTCCGGCAGTGATGGAAGACTTGCAAAAAGAGAACAAGCTGGCAAGCGAATATACGAAGCTGATCGCCTCAGCGAAAATCATGTTTGAAGGCGAAGAGCGGACGCTCGCCCAGCTGCAGCCGTTCGTCGAATCGCCGGATCGCTCGGTGCGCAAACGGGCGAGCGAAGCGAGGTTTTCGTTTTTCACCGATCATGAAAAAGAGCTTGATGAGCTGTACGATGAGCTCGTTCATGTGCGCACCGCGATCGCCGAGAAGCTCGGGTTCAAAAATTTTGTCGAGCTCGGTTATGCCCGTTTAGGCCGGACCGATTACAATGCCGAGATGGTTGCCAACTTCCGCCGGCAAGTGAAAGCGCACATCGTCCCGCTCGCCGTCAAACTGCGCGAACGCCAGCGGCAGCGGATTCAGGTCGATCGGCTTACGTATTATGATGAGCCGTTCATGTTCCCGAGCGGCAATCCGGCGCCAAAAGGGGACGCCGCTTGGATCGTCGACAACGGCCGGCGCATGTATGAAGAGCTGTCGCCGGAAACGGGCGCGTTTTTCCGCTATATGGTCGAACATGAACTGATGGACCTCGTCGCCAAAAAAGGGAAAGCGAGCGGCGGCTATTGCACGTATATTGACGACTACCAAGCGCCGTTTATTTTCTCGAACTTTACCGGAACGTCCAGCGACATTGACGTATTGACCCATGAAGCAGGGCATGCGTTCCAAGTGTACGAAAGCCGCCATTACGATATCCCGGAATACAACTGGCCGACGCTTGAGGCGTGCGAAATCCATTCGATGAGCATGGAATTTTTCACATGGCCGTGGATGGAGCTGTTTTTCGCCGAAGATGCCGACAAATACCGGTTCGCCCATTTGAGCGACGCGCTCTTGTTTTTGCCGTACGGCGTCGCGGTCGATGAATTCCAGCACGCCGTCTACGAGCGCCCGGACATGACGCCGGCCGAGCGGAAGAAAACATGGCGTGACATTGAGAACGTGTATTTGCCGACAAAGGATTACGACGGCCACGATTACCTTGAACGAGGCGGCTTTTGGCAGCGGCAAGGGCACATCTACACCGACCCGTTTTATTACATCGACTACACGCTCGCGCAAGTGTGCGCGTTCCAGTTTTGGAAGCGGGCGGAAGACGACCGGGCTGCGGCGTGGCGCGACTATGTGGCGCTTTGCCGATTGGGCGGCAGCCGGCCGTTCACCGAGCTCGTCCAAAGCGCCAACCTCCAGTCGCCGTTTGCCGACGGGGCGGTCGCTTCGGTTATCGGCCATATCGAGCGGTGGCTGGACAGTGTCGATGACAAAGCGTTGTGAATGAAAGCGGAAATGGAACGGACGATCCGCGTGTTGATGAACGGTCTGCGCCGCTAACCGGCCGGCTTCCGCCAAGGAGCCGGCCTAGTTGTTTTCTTTCGCGTAACGGAGGATGGCTTCGGCATCAAGCAGCGACGGACGTGCGTTCGGTCAAAACGTTTGACCGAACGGCCGTCATGTTCTGGCACCGTCGTCTTCCGAAATGACGCTGGATCCTTTGTTTGGATCGAACGATGGATACCACTGGACATCGTTAAAAATATGGACAGGGGATCGTTCTTTGTCCAAGATGAGAAGATTGTACCGCAAGTCCCCATGATTAATTCGATTGATCAAATCTTTTGGGATATCGTCTATCCATGAGGAAGAAATGGTGATGGTATATGACAACTGTCCGTTGGCCGGCAAAGGGCCTTTGACGGCGTTCGAACGGTCAACATGGGTCACGCGAGAAAGTTCCTCTGGATATTGAATGACGAAATAGTAATCTCGATACTGTTCAAGCAACTGATACAGCTGCTCCGAGAGGGTGTAACGCATCGTCAAGTGAATCGAGCGGCTCGTTGCTTTGGCGGTAAATTCATTGACTAAAAAATGCGGTGGCAGAAATTTCTCCTCTAGCGATAACGGCTTCTGTTCCTTTTTTACTTTTTCCTTTTGCTCGTTTCCTTGTACCGCTTCTTTCCCTACATGGTGCGGAGCGGGGGTAGGATCATGTCCGCGCTCGCACGCCGCCAGCAAGAGAACGCCGATAAAAAGAGGGTAAAAGAACTTTTCCTTCATAAAATCACCCATTCATGAAGATAGGTTGGAGGAATTGGGCTCCCGCTTTTCAGATGCCAAAACCAAGGCCGAGAGACAGGATCGCTTTTTACGCTACAAACACTAACAATATTTTCAAATTGATTGTCTCATCAAATAAGAAAAATGCCAAGCACAACCGTTAGTGAAAATTCGACATTTTTCGATTTGTGGTATTGGTCATAAAAAAACGCCTCACCTTTTGTTCAAGGTGAGACGATGTTCGTCAGACGGTTACGAGGCGATTTGCGCCACGATGGCGTCTCCTTTGACATCGATGCGGATCGCGCGCACCGATTGGTCAGCGTCAAGAAGACAGTCGGCGATGTTGTCTTCAACATGCTCTTGGATGACGCGGCGGAGCGGGCGGGCGCCGAAGGCCGGATGGTAGCCGAGCTCAGCCAGCTTTTCTTTCGCCGCTTCCGTCACGTCGAGTTCAATGCCTTGTTCGCGCATCGCCGCTTTGACATCGGCGAGCATCAAGTCGACAATCTCAAGCAAGTGCGCTTTTTCGAGCGGCTTGAACTCGATGATGGCGTCGAAGCGGTTCAAAAATTCGGGCTTGAAGTAAGCGCTGAGTGAGTCAAGGACGCTTGATGGGCCGCCGCTTTGTTTTTCAAAGCCGACGGTGATTTTTTTGTCGGTGACGCCGGCGTTGCTTGTCGCGATGATGACCGTGTCTTTGAAGCTGACGGTGCGGCCTTGGCTGTCGGTCAAGCGGCCGTCTTCCAAAATTTGCAGGAAGATGTGCTGCACGTCTGGGTGCGCTTTTTCAATCTCATCGAGCAAGATGATGCTGTACGGATGGCGGCGCACTTTTTCCGTCAGCTGACCGGCTTCTTCAAAGCCGATATAGCCCGGCGGTGAACCGATCAGCTTCGCGACGGAATGTTTCTCCATGTATTCGCTCATATCGAGGCGAATCATGGCGTCTTTCGTGCCAAACAGCTCTTCAGCGAGCGTTTTGGCGAGCTCCGTTTTCCCGACGCCGGTCGGGCCGACGAACAAGAACGAACCGATCGGACGGTGTTTCGCCTTCAAGCCGGCGCGGCTGCGGCGAATCGCTTTGGCGACTTTTTGCACCGCTTCCGCTTGGCCAATCACTTTTTTCGCCAAGTTGTCTTCGAGATGTTTCATTTTTTCTTTTTCATCGGCTTGCAGCTTGCCGACCGGGATGCCGGTTTTCTCGGCGATGATTTGCTCGATATCGGCGGCATCCACGACAGGGCGTTCTTGGGTGACGCCTTGGTCGAGCTGTTTCTCCAGTTTCAGCTCTTCATCGCGCAGTTTCGCCGCCAGCTCATAGTTTTCTTCTTTCGCCGCTTGTTCTTTTTCTTTCGCGATTTGCATCAGCCGCTCTTGCAGCTGTTTTTCATCGGTCGGGCCGAGGTGCAAGTTCGCTTTCGAGCCGGCCTCGTCCAACAAGTCGATCGCTTTGTCCGGCAGGAAGCGGTCTTGGATGTAGCGGTGCGCGAGTTTAACGCACGCTTCGATCGCCTCGTCTGTATAACGAACGTGGTGGAACTGCTCATATTTTGGTTGAATGCCTTTTAAGATGGCGATCGCTTCGTCAACGGTCGGTTCGTTTACGATGACCGGTTGGAAGCGGCGTTCAAGAGCGGCGTCTTTTTCAATGTGCCGGTATTCTTTCAACGTTGTTGCTCCGACGACTTGCAGTTCGCCGCGGGCGAGCGCCGGTTTTAAAATGTTGCCGGCATCCATCGACCCTTCGGCAGCGCCAGCGCCGACGAGCAGATGAATTTCGTCAATGAACAAGATGACGTTTTTCCGCTCTTGCAGTTCGGCGATGAGCCGTTTCATCCGCTCTTCGAATTGACCGCGGATGCCGGTGTTGGCGACAAGCGATGCCACATCAAGCAAGTACACTTCTTTGTTCAACAATTTTTCCGGCACGTTTCCTTCGGCGATTTTCAGCGCCAGCCCTTCAACGATCGCCGTTTTCCCGACGCCCGGCTCCCCGATCAACACCGGATTGTTTTTGTTGCGGCGGTTCAAAATTTCAATAACGCGCGCAATTTCTTTGTCGCGGCCGATGACGGGGTCGATTAAGCCCGCTTTGGCCATTTGCGTCAAGTTGCGGCCAAATTGATCCAAAAATCCGCCGCCATGACGCTGCGGGTGTTTGGCCGCTGTTTCCGGCGCGGCCGCTTGCGCGTTGGCCGCCGCCAGATGACCAGCGAACCAGTCGTCAAACGAAAACGGCGAAAAGCCGAAGTTCATTGGAATTGACAGTTGCTGTTTTTGTTTTTCATAGCATGTATGGCAAAGATGAAGCTGTTTTTTCTCACCATTCCATTGCAAGTTGACAAACACCGTTGCTTCACGTTGTTGGCATGCTTGGCAACGCATGAGGAATACCCCCTTCTCCGTTACTAGTAGTTTGACTTTGACTTTCTTTGATCTTCTGACTCTATTATACTTTGACCTTTTTTGACTTTCAAGTGTTTTGCGCAAAAAAATTTGTGATAACGATGAAATGTTTTTGAAAAAATGGTGAAGACTAATAGAGGTGGAACGAAGCTATGATAAACTGAAAAACAGAAAAAGAGACTGTTTTGTTCACCTGTCCGGTCGGGCAAATGGCATGACAGCTCTTAGATGGAAAGGAGAACAGGAACATGAAACGGTTCGCGTTAGCGTGTGCGGCTACGTTGATCGTCCTCACAGCGGCGGCTTGCTCGGACAACAATAAGCGAACGGAAACGCCGGCTGTGCTTGATGTGAAGATGGAGATACCCGATCATATCGAGTTGAACAAGCCGACGAAGCTCGCTTGTGTCGTGACGTATGGCGGTGAAAAAGTAGACGATGCGAGCGAAGTAAAATTTGAAGTGTGGAAGCACGGCGCCGGCGATCGCGACATGCTGAAAGCGAAGCGCGATGGCAGCGGGCGCTATTCGGTCACCAAAACGTTCACCGAAGCGGGGACGTATTCCGTTGTCGCCCATGTGACGGCACGCGATATGCACAACATGCCGAAAAAAGATGTTGTCGTCGGCAATCCAAGCCAAGCGGCTGAAAAAGGAGAATCGGACAGCCACCCGTCCGGCGAGGCGGATCATCAGCACGGTGAGGCAGGCCATCACCACGACAACAGTGTGTCCATGTCGTTATCTTCCCATTCGGTGACAGCCGGAAAACCAGTGACCTTAGCGGTTCGCATCATGAAAGACGGAAAGCCGCTGACGAAGGCGACCGTCCGTTTTGAAATTTGGCAGGCGGACAACAAACATGAGTTTGTCGAAACAAAAGAAGCCGGAAACGGTGACTATCAGGCGGAGGTGACGTTTGCTACGCCGGGAACGTATTCCGTGAAAGTGCATGTCGAAGCGGCCTCCCTGCATGAACATCAAGTCGAACAAGTGATGGCGCACTAACGAAGACGAGGGTGTCCCAAAAGGAACGGGATACCCTCTTTCGTTGCTATATATACGTTCTGACTGCTTCTGCCGCACTATATGTTGTGTCGATCTTGAAGGCAGACAACCTTTTGGGTCAGCACCGTTTTTTCTATTCTTGAAGGCAGACAACCTTTTGGGTCAGCACCGTTTTTTCTATTCTTGAAGGCAGACAACCCTTTGGGTCAGCCTGTTTTTTCTATTGAGGAACATTCTCCGGTTCGGCCGTCTTTCTTGTCCGCTGCGGACATATACATGGAATGAAAAGAGAGGGCAAGAGAAGGAGATGGCAGACGGTGAGAAAAAAAACGGAATGGGCGGAGGCGTGGCAAATTGCTGCCGTGTATGTCGGTACGGTGATCGGCGCTGGATTCGCGACGGGCAGAGAAATCATTGAATTTTTTACCCGGTATGGAACGGCGGGGACGATCGGGGTGGCGGTCAGCGGCGCGCTGTTCACTTGGGGCGGGGCGCGGCTCATGGTGATGGCGCGCCGCCTTGGCGCCGCCTCTTACGATGAATTGAATCGCTATTTGTTCGGGAAACGGCTCAGTCCGCTAGTGACCTTCGTGATGACGTGCATGGTGGCAGGGGTGACGGCGGTGATGATTGCCGGGGCGGGCGCGGTGTTTGAAGAGCAGCTCGGCTGGCCGCGGCAGGCGGGGATTGCGCTGACGCTTGGCGCGGCGTTGACGGTCATGTTGCTCGACCGCAAAGGGCTGTTTGGCGTGAATGTGTTTGTAGTGCCGATGATGGTGTTGTTTAGCGTCACGATTTTGCTCAAAATGGCGACAGCCGGGCATCTATGCCGACCGGGGGCAACAGCAGCGGACTATTCGCTGAAAGCGATGATGGCGCCGTTTTCTTATGCGGCGTTTAACTTGGCCATGGCGCAAGCGGTGCTTGTTCCCGTCGCCCGCGAAGCGGCGAATGAGCGGGTGGTCAAGCGCGGCGCGGTGTTGGGCGGCTTGCTGCTGACGGGGCTGCTGCTGTTGAATCATACGGTGCTGTTGTCGTTTCCGCATCACGCGGGCGATGAAATTCCGATGGCTCAGGTGGTTCGGACGTTTTTCGCCGTGCTTTATTGGTTTTATGTCGTCGTGATTTACGGGGAAATTTTCACCTCCGTCATCGGCGGATTGTTTGGGCTGGAACGTCAGGCGCGCGCCTGGTGGCCCGGGGGCGGGAAACCGCTTGGGGTGCTGCTTGTGCTGCTGTTTGCTGCTGTCAGCCCGTTTCGCTACGGGGAGCTGTTGTCGATGGTCTATCCGTTGTTCGGTTACATAAGCATTTGTTTGTTATGGCTTCTTTGGCGCCGGCGCATGCCAAAGCGGTAAACAAGCCCTTTTGCTCCTTGCCCAAGCGGCCGAGAAGCAAAAGGGTTTGCTTTTATAAAACCGGTCATTGAAGGGAAGTGGGCCTGTCACCAACTTCAGCGGTTTTCTCGGTCTTTTCGAAGTGAAAGCGGGAAATCATCTTATCCAATTCGCGCGCTGCCGCTGCCAGTGCATCCGCTTCGCGCGCCAGCTGATGAAGAGCGAGCGTCTGCTGTTCGAGCCCGGCCGATGTTTCATGAACCATGTTGGAAAATTCGGTGGCGACAGTGCGCACGCCTTCCATCAATTCGCTGAGGCGTCTGCCGTCGGCGGTGATATCGTTGACGTAGGCTTCGTTTTGTTGAAGCAAGCCGTTCAGCTGCGCAAACATGTTGCCGAGCGCCGTGAATGTTTCCCCGGTTTTCCACAGCGAATCTTTCGTTTTTTCTACGTGCCGGCCGCTTCCTTGCGCGGCATCGACCGCTTCTTTGAGCGCGTTCGCCATAGCGTCAAGTGAGGAAAAAATTTCCGACGCAAACGCGTTTGTGTCTTCGGCGAGTTTGCGCACCTCTTGGGCGACGATGGAAAACCCACGCCCTGCCTCGCCGGCCCGCGCCGCCTCGATCGACGCGTTCAGGGCGAGCAAGTTCGTCTGTTTGGCGATCGTGCGAATGGCGGCGATCATCTCATGAACGCGCCCGGCTTCTTTGGCCGCCTTGTCGATTAAGGTGGTCGTCTCCCCGATGCCGATCTGCATGGCATCCATATTCGTTTTCGTTTCGTCCATGAGGCGAATGCCCTCAGCCGCCGATGACCACGCTTCATCGGCCTGCCTGACGACCCGCTCTACAGCGGAACGCATTCCTTGGACGCGCTCCACCATTTGTTGGATAACGTCATCGGCTTGTCGGACGGCGTCGGTTTGTTGCTTGGCTCCTTCACGGAACGTTTCCACTGCGGCAGCGATTTCGTCAAACGATTCGGACAAGCGGCGCATTTCCATTTGTTGCTCATGGCTGACATCCCGCACCGTTTTCGCTGCTTTGCCGAGCTCGGTGATCATCGTGCGGATGCCGAGAATCATTTTGTTGATTTCGTAAGCGATTTGGTGAAATTCGTTCCGTTTCCCCGCCGTTTCCACTTCGGCGTGCAATTGGCCGGAAGAGGCGGTGCGGGCAACGCGGTACCAACGGCGCAGTTCGGTTGTCAGCCGCCGTTCCCAGAAAAACGAAAGCGCTGCGCCCGCTATCATCGCGGCCAAGGCGGCCAACCAGACAGGCAGCCGAGCGGCCGCCATTCCCCCGCCAACTGCGACGGGAAGGGCGACGAGGCTGGCGAACACCCACGGCAAATACGGGCGATGCATGAGCCGTCCCAGCCGCAAATTGATCCGTCTTCCACTCGGCTCTGTCCAAAGCGGGCAGCTAGCGTCAATCAACACTTCGCCCGTGTCGCGTTCGTACACTTGCAATAGCGGCTCGTTCGTGCGGGCGGCGGCGAGCCCGACCGGATCGGCGAAGGTTCGTCCTTCGCGGAGACGGTTGGTATGAATGAGGCCGTATCCGTTTTCATCGACAACGACAAAGTATTCGTCCTGGCCGAGCCGCTCATCCAACAAGGCGCGGAGGCGGTCAAGCTGCTCCTCAAGGGGGCGCGTCGGGTCCATGGACCGCCGCAGCCATTCCGCTGTTTCTGTCGCTTTTTTCAACGCCTGTTTCGCGCGGCGTCGCTTTGTCAAGTCACTCATTCGGCATTCTCCTTTTTCTTTTCGTCAGTCTTTTACACGCGTCCAGCCAAAGAGCACGCACTGGCGTGATAGGGAAGAAGGCGTCTCCTTCTGGTCGGCACGTTTCACCAAGGGGGCTATTTTTAATAATATATAGAAGATTTTGTCGAATCAATAGGAGATCAGAGGGGGATGAAGAAAAATCATCGATGGTTGGAAGTGGACTTGAAAGCTGGCGAAAAACAATAGATTCGCTCGATTGATGAGAAATTCCAAGGAATGACATGATGACGTTGCAAAGTTTTTCCGTTTGAGAAACACGGTTGGAGAGCAGTATTCCCCTTTAAATCACCAACCTTCTTGGTTCGTCCACCTCCAAGTCGGCTGCTGAGGATGAATAAAACTCATGGATAGCTGGGAGACTATGGAGTAAACGGAAAAGCGAGGGGATGGACGTGGGGTTGTTCACGTTTTGGAAAAATAAGAAGAAACGCCCTCCCAAGCGTCCGGTTTCTCAGCTTTGGGAACAATTGCGGCAATCGAGCGACTTTGTCGAAGTATCGTTTCGCGTTGGAGGCAAAGAGCTTTCCATTTATTATTTTGATTCACTCGTCGATCCCCAACTGTTGCAAGAGCGGATTCTTTGCCATCTGCAAAATGACATTCCAAAGCATCCAGACGTCCGGCTGGAAGATTTGCAGCAAATCGTGCCGATTCAGCGCATTGAAGTGAGCGAAGACACGGCGCTGATCGAAGAAAAAGTGCTGAAAGGATTTGTCGCTGTCACCTTCCGTGAGCAGCCGAACAAAGCGGCGCTTATGAGCGCCCCTGCTGACAATTTAGGGCTGCGGGAAAACAACGATTCGGAAAATGAGTTCAGCGTCGTCGGGCCGAAAGTCGGGTTTATCGAAAACATTGGCGTCAACCTTCATCTCCTCCGGCGGCAAATCGCCATCCCGAATTTGGTGTTTCGGGAAATGGCGATCGGTTCTGTATCGAAAACGAAAGTCGTCGTCGCCTATATCGACGGCGTGGCCAATCCGGAAGTGGTGCAAACGGTGACGCAGCGGCTTGAGACGATTCACTTCGATGTCGTGTTTGACAACGCGATTTTGGATCAGCTGCTCGCCGACAATTCGCGGACGCCGTTTCCGCTTTTTATCTCGACCGAGCGGATCGATCGCGCGGTGTATGCCCTCATTTCCGGGCAAGTGGCGGTGCTTTGCGACGGTTCGCCGTATGCGGTGATCGGGCCCGCGGCGCTGTTCGATTTTTTTACGTCGCCGGAAGATTACTATTTGCCGTGGGTACTCGGTTCATTTTTTCGGCTGATCCGGTTTTTCGGCGTGGCGTTTTCCGTGCTGGCGTCGCCGGTTTATGTGGCCGTGTTGACGTATCATTACGAAATGATTCCCGAGGATCTGCTCGGCCCGATCATTTATTCGCGTTCCAATGTGCCGTTTCCACCCGTGCTCGAAGTGCTGTTTTTGGAAATTACGATTGAGCTGCTGCGTGAAGCCGGGGCGCGGCTGCCGACGAAAGTCGCGCAGACGCTCGGGATTGTCGGCGGGATTGTGATCGGGCAGGCGACCGTCGACGCCGGTTTGACGAGCACGATTTTGTTGATTGTCGTCGCCTTGGCCGCGCTCGCGTCGTTTACCACGCCGATTTTCAAAATGTCCAACACGATTCGGTTCATTCGGTTTCCATTCATTTTGTTTGCTGCCGGCTGGGGCGGGGTTGGGATTGCTTTTGCCGTCTGTTGGCTGCTCATTCATTTAGGCCGGCTGCAGTCGTTTGGGTATCCGTATTTGGTGCCGTTTTATCCGTTGCGGTTTCCGCATTTGAACGATACCTTTATTCGCTCCCCGTACAGCCAAGCGGCGGAGCGGCCGCAGTTTCTTCGCCCGCGGTCGCGGTTTCGCTTTGACCCGAAGGAGGCGAAGCAAAAGCGCGATATTGATGAGTAAAGTACGATGGCCGACATGATCGCCGTCCGTTTTGACGAGAAGCAAAAGCGCGATATTGATGAGTAAAGGGGGATGTTGATGCGGCGCGGGTGGCTATGGATCGGGGCGCTGCTGTTGCTAGGCGGGTGCGCCAGTTCATCACGCCCGATCGACGAGATTCAAATTATTCAGGAGATGGGATATGATTTTGAAAACGGCCGTTATACAGGGACAGCCGTGTACCCGACGTTCAAACAAGGACCGATGACGAAACCCAATTTATTGACGACGACATCACCGACGATGTACGATCTCATTCCGCGCCTGTCGTCGAAATCGCCGTTGCCGATCGAGGAGGGGCAGCTGCGCCTCATTTTGTTCGGCAAGGAGTTTGCGAAGCGGGGAGTGACGCAGATTACGCACAGCTTGGCACGCAACAACAAAGTCGGAAGCCATTTGCTGCTTGGCGTGGCCAAAGGCAGCGCCAAGGAGCTGTTGCACATCACAGCGAAGACGACGCTCAGCGATACGCTCTATTTGCCGAACCTCGTCGAGCAAAATGAACAGTCGATGAACTTGCCGAAGACGAACTTGCATCTGTTTTTGTATCGCTACTTTTCCCCGGGGAGCGATCCGTTTTTGCCGTACTTTGAGAAAAAAGGCGATTTTGTGAAGCTCGAGGGGCTCGCGTTGTTTCGCGACGACAACTATGTCGGGCACGTCAGCTTGCGCGATGCCTTTTTAATGAAAATTTTGCTCGGGGAAACGAAAAACGGCGTTTATCAGCTGAAGGTTGGCAATCGCGGAAAGCAAGGCGAGGATCGGGTCATGCTGCAAAACTTATGGGCGAAGCCGAAATTTGAATGGAAACGTGACGGAAGCCGCCATCGCCTCGATGTGTTCGTTCATATTCATGCCTCGGTGCGAGATTATCCGTCATGGTTTGATCCGCTCATGGGGAAGCAGTTGGATAACGTAAAAAAAAAGATGGAAAACGAATTGGAGCACAATATAGAACGTTTATTCCGTTATTTTCAAAAAAAACGAATTGATCCGCTTGGCTTCGGCGATTTTGTTCGCAGTGTAACAAGACATTGGGATCAGGCTGCGTTTTACCGCGAATACCCGGACTTGGACATCCGCCCCCATGTGACGGTCGACATCGTGCACACGGGCATTGGCGAATAAGATGGGGGCTATGAGGAGGGAAGACCATGAAACAGCCGATTCCAGACCGGTTTCTCATCTCCCCGTTTTTCGTTTTTTTCGTCGTCCACGCTACACAGATTGGTGTTGGGGCGCTCAGCTTCCAACAGCCGCTGATGAAAGCGGTCGGGCAGGATGCCTGGATGGTCGTGCTTCTGGCCGGGCTGGCCGCCCACTTGTTCATTTGGTTGATGTATCGCCTGCTTTCCCGCGCTCCTTTCGGCGGGGATATTGTCTCGCTTCATCAACATTATTTGGGCCGGTGGTTTGGCGGCCTGTTGAGCGTAGGGGTGATGTGTTATTATCTGTTGGCGGCGCTGACAGTGCTGCAGGCGTACATTGAAATCATTAAAGTATGGGTGTTTCCGCTCATGGGAACATGGCAGTTCAGCCTCATTTTTTTGGCGCTCACCTATTACGCCGTTCTGGGCGGATTTCGCGTCGTGGTAGGACTATGTGTATGGGGGGTCGTCATTCCGCTGGCGACCATTTTCCCAATGTTATTTTTTCCGCTGGAGTACGCGCAGTATCGAAACTTGCTGCCGGTATTCGACCATTCGTTTGGGCAGCTCGTCAGCGCGTCGAAAGAAATGACGCTGCAATATTTAGGATTTGAAATGCTGCTTATGTACTACCCATTTGTGAAAAACGCGCCGTCTTCGCAAAAATGGGCGCATGCCGCCAACGGTTTTACGACCTTCATTTATCTTGTCATCATTCTTATCTCGATCGTGTTTTATAATCAAGAACAAATTCAGCACTTAACATGGCCGACGTTGACGCTGGCGAAAATTCCTGAAGTGCCGTTTATCGAACGGATGGAATACATCGTCATCTCGATTTATGTGCTTGTCGTGTTTCCGATCATCACCCTCTCGGTTTGGGCGGCGACGCGAGTTGTGAAACAGCTGTTTGCCGTCCAGCAGCGCCGTTCGCTGCCTGTGCTTCTTGTCATTTTGTTTATCGGCACGCTCTTGCTTCAAGAGAAAGCCGACATCGAACGGATCAGCCAATGGACGGCCAAGCTCGGATTGTATCTTGTCGCCGTCTATGTTCCACTTTTATGCATCAGCGTGTGGGTGGTGGAAAAGGTGAAAAAAACGCTACAACAAAAGCGGTAAGTATGGTATAGTGAGAAAGAAAACAGAAGAATGCAATTCTGTACGTTTGTACGGGAGAGGTTTCTAGCAACACCCTCTATAAAAAACTAGGGACGGCTGTATCCTAGGGGTATGGCCTTTTTGTTTTGGAAACCTCTTCTTCTGCTCATTCAGAAGGAGGCGGATGAGGATGAAGCGAAAGGAAGAAAAGGCGGTCGTCGTCTTTAGCGGCGGTCAAGACAGCACGACGTGTTTGTTTTGGGCGAAAAAGCAGTTTGGTGACGTGGAAGCGGTGACGTTTGACTACGGCCAGCGCCACCGTCTAGAAATAGAAGTGGCCTCGTCCATCGCCGCAGAACTTGGCGTCCGCCATACGGTGCTTGATTTGTCGCTTCTCGGGCAGTTGGCGCCGAACGCCTTGACGCGGCGCGACATCGCCATTGAACAAAAGGAAGGTGAGCTGCCGACGACGTTTGTGGACGGGCGCAATTTATTGTTTTTATCATTCGCTGCCGTGCTTGCCAAACAGCGGGGTGCGCGCCATATGGTGACGGGAGTGTGCGAAACCGATTTTAGCGGCTATCCGGACTGCCGCGATGTATTTATCAAATCATTGAACGTCACGCTGAATTTAGCGATGGATTACGAATTTGTCATTCATACGCCGCTCATGTGGCTGACGAAAGCGGAGACGTGGAAGCTCGCTGATGAGCTCGGGGCGCTCGAGTTCATCCGCACGAAGACGCTGACGTGCTACAACGGCGTCATCGCCGACGGCTGCGGCGAATGCCCAGCGTGCGTGCTGCGCAAGCGCGGGTTGGAGGAATATTTGCGGGAAAAAGCGGAGGTGGAGGTGCGATGATGCACCAGCTCTATCCGCAGGTGACGCATCACTACCGCTATGAGTTGAACAAAGATATGCACGTCGCTGCCGCCCATTTCATCCCGCACAAAGCGGCCGGGAGCTGCGCCAACGTGCACGGCCATACGTACATCGTCAATGTGACGATCGCCGGCGACGAGCTCGATGAGAGCGGCTTTTTAGTCAACTTTCAAACGGTAAAGAAGCTTGTCCACGGAAAATTGGACCATACGCTGCTCAATGATCACAACGATTGGTTTGACCGTCACGACCCGAACCGGTTTCCGACGACGGAAGTGGTGGCGCGCACGATTTATGAAACGATTCAGCGCTATTTGGATACGCTGCCGCACAAGCCGAAATGTTTGCAAGTGTTTGTCCGCGAAACGCCGACGAGCTATGTCGTCTACCGTCCGAAAGCGGGGGAGCGGTAATGGCGCGCACGATTCCGGTGTTGGAGATTTTTGGTCCGACCATCCAAGGAGAAGGCATGGTGATCGGCCAAAAGACGATGTTCGTCCGCACCGCCGGCTGCGACTACCGCTGCCGCTGGTGCGATTCGGCGTTTACGTGGGACGGGTCGGCGAAAGACGAGATCGAGCAGCTGACGGCCGACGACATTTGGCAACGGCTTGAAGCCATTGGCGGCCGCCGCTTCCGCCACGTGACGATCTCCGGCGGCAACCCGCTGCTGATCGCCGCGCTCGGTGAGCTCGTCGCGCTCCTTCATGAAAAAGGGGTGCGGGTGGCGGTCGAAACGCAAGGGAGCCGCTGGCAGGATTGGCTGCTTGACGTTGACGACGTCACCCTTTCCCCGAAACCGCCAAGCTCGGGGATGGACACCGACTGGACGGCGCTCGATCAAATCATCGAACGGCTGCTGGCCGATCGCCGCCGGCTGCGGCGCATCAGTTTGAAAGTCGTCGTGTTTGACGACGCTGATTTGGCGTATGCGAAACAGGTGCACCGCCGCTACCCAGGCGTTCCGTTTTACTTGCAGACGGGCAACGCCGATGTGGTCGCTTCCGGGGTGGATGCCCTCCGCGCGAAGCTTCTCAGCCGGTTGGAATGGCTCGTCGAGCAAGCCGCCGAGTCGGAGGAGCTGGCCGATGTCCACATCCTGCCCCAGCTGCACACGCTTCTTTGGGGAAACAAGCGCGGCGTGTAAAGCGGGGGCGGCTCACTTGGCATAGATCCATCAAGGAGGAATGAAGGAATGGCAGGAAGAAAAGAGGAAGAATTGAAAGAGTTGACGCTGCTTGGCAATCAAGGAACGACGTATTCGTTTACGTACAATCCGAATCTTCTTGAAGTGTTTGACAACAAACATCCTGACCGGGATTATTTCGTGAAGTTCAATTGTCCGGAGTTTACGACGTTGTGTCCAAAAACCGGACAACCGGACTTCGCGACGATTTACATCAGCTACATCCCGGACAAAAAATGCGTTGAAAGCAAGTCGTTGAAGCTGTATTTGTTCAGCTTCCGCAACCACGGCGACTTTCACGAAGACTGCGTCAACATCATTATGAACGATTTGATCAAAGTCATGGAGCCGCGCTATATCGAAGTATGGGGAAAATTCACCCCGCGCGGCGGCATTTCCATCGACCCGTATTGCAACTGGGGACGCCCGGGGACGAAATACGAAAACATGGCGGAATACCGGCTGCTCAATCACGACTTGTATCCAGAAAACGTCGACAACCGCTGAAATCGTCAAAAAAGAGGTAGTTTTTTCGCTCCGGCTCATATATAATGAACGATGAACGTTGGTAGCCTTGGAGGTTGGGAAGTTGGAGCGAAGAACAGCCCTTTTGCTCGGAGCGAGCGGTTTGGTCGGCGGTGAAGTGCTGAAGCTGTTGTTGCAGTCGGATGTATACCGGCAGGTGACAGTGCTCGTTCGCACGCCGTTGCCGATCAAGCATGAAAAGCTGCAGCAAGTCGTCGCCGATTTTGCCCAGCTTGAGTCGTACGAGCGGTATTTTGCTGTCGACGATGTCTTTTGCTGCCTCGGGACGACGCGCAAAAAAGCGAAAACGAAGCAACGATTCATTCAAGTTGATTATGAATATACGCTGCGCGCCGCGGCGCTGGCGGAAAAACGCCGCGTGAAAAGCTTTTTGACCATCTCTTCGGTCGGTGCCGACCCTTGCTCGCCGTTTTTCTATCAGCGCGTCAAAGGGGAAATGGAAGAAGCGCTGCAACGGCTTTCCATCCCATCGCTTCATATTTTTCGTCCGTCGCTGCTTGTCGGCAAACGGCGGGAGTTCCGGCTCGGCGAGGCGCTCGCCGGGTGGCTGTTCGGTCGGCTGCCGTTTTTGTTCGTTGGCAAGTGGAAAAAGTACAAGCCGATTGATGCCCACGAGCTTGCGTTGGCGATGTTTTACCGGGCGTTGTCGGCGGCGGACGGCGTCCATATTTATGAATGTGATGAACTCGCCCGCATTTCGTAAACAAAAAAGAGGCTCTTGGCAGCCTCTTTTTCCTATTCATTCAATAATTTTATAATTTTTATGATTGACAACCGTCCGCTCTTGCAAATCGAGTTCACGGTAGTTTTTCATGTATGTCAAATCCACGATGACTGAGTTTTCATTCACCTTCTCCACAATGCCGCGCAACCCATTTTTAAACTCGATGATATCTCCGACTTTGGCTTTTTTCATCGTCATTCCCCTTTTATCCAATTTGATCATCAGCCGAATTTGCTGCGATGGAGCCACTCGGTGCACTGATTCTTGCAACCGGCTTTTTTACTAGTTTGCCGTATTTTTGAATGCAAGTAAAGGGGATATATGTCCTAAAAAATTGAACGTACGTTCCAAACCAAATCCCCTGCCACCTTATCACCAAAACATGTACTTGACGGTTCACTTCTCTGAATAAGTGTATGCAAAACATGATTGGTTTCCTGTTCTTTCTTGGTTACATAAGTAAGGCACGTGATGAAAAAATCAAGGACAACTTTTGGTGAAGAGCCCCCTCCCTCAAGGGGAATGAAGGGCGACGGCCCGGCGAAGCGCAACGGAGGGCGTTTGCGATTGAAAAAAGGGGCGAAACCGCCCCTTTGTTTTCGTTTATTTGGCAAACACGTGGTTGCCGATGACAACGGTCACCGGGCGAGAGCGCAGCCAGTTGCTTTTCGCCGTTTTCGGATTATAGAAATAGAGCGAGCCGTTTCCTAAACCGCGAAAAGCAAGTGCTTCTTCAACGGCGCGGTAAGATTCGCGGTCAGCCGGTTCGTTGATCGTTCCGTTTGCGACCGGCGTAAACGCGTAATGGCCGCCAGAGCGCTCATAAATGACGTCGCGAATCGTATTCGGAAAATCAGGATGATCGACGCGATTGAGAACGACCGTCGCCACGGCCACTTTCCCGGCATACGGTTCTCCCTTCGCTTCGGCATGAACAAGGCGGGCAAGCAAATCTTTTTCTGCCGTTGTGATGCCGGCATCAGGGATGACGAGTGGTTCGCTAGGGTACAATAGATCGCCTTTGCGATTCTTTTGTTTCAGCTGCTTCAGCGGCACGCCGTATTGTTTGGCGATTTTCCAAAGCGTATCGCCGCGTTTGACTGTATGAATGGTCGCCGCATCGGCATGGCCGGCAAAGAAAAACGTTCCACACAATAGCGCCATCACCCATGCTTTTCCTCGTTTCATCCACATCCCTCCTCTCGTAAACTCGCTACTAGAGTAACAAGGATGGCGTCGTTCTTCATTATCTAAATGATGGAAAAGGGTGCGAAGCGTTGATAGGACGAGTTTCATAGAAACGTTGGAAATTTCTCCGTCAAAAGCAACATCCGGCTTTCCTCCTCCCTTGAAAGCCGGATGTTGAAACGATGAAGACAAAGAAATCAGCTGCGCGGGGTATCCATGTAATGGTAGAGAACGTGGCCGCCACGCTGGGCGATGCCGCGGAACTGTTTGAAATCGGGCTGTTGGATGAGCACGGAGCGGAAGAGTAAAAAATCTTCTTTTTTCACCAATAGTTCAGAGATGACGCCGTTGCGCAGTTCGTTGATTTTTTGAACGGCCCATGCTTCATTCATCATCGATCCCCCCAACCGTTGATGAAATCGCCTTGACAACATTTATCATAACGCAGCCGACGATGCGGATAAATACCCATATTTTGGCCGGGCAAACACCCTTTGCTTGTTCCGACATACAATATGGGTGGGTACGCGCCCCGAGAATATGAGTGAGAAAGGGAGAGGACAATGAATCATTGGAATTCGTATGTGAATCAACCATTTCCGGCGGCTGCCGGCTATAGCGGCGAGACGGGCCCGGCCGAGCCGGCGATGCCGATGACCTACTATCCATCGATGGTGCCGTACAGCTACTGGTGTCCGCCCGCGATGCCGATGGCGCCGTTGGTCAGCCCGGCTTATATGGACGGGCTTGAGAGCTCGGATAGTTTCGACAGTCCAGACAGTTCGAATCTGAAGCCGCCGCTCAGCCTAGGAACCATGCCGAATGTGGCGCCCGCTTCGGCCGGGTCGATGGGCGGAGAAGACAATGCGCCGCTTGCCGGCCATATGGCTCCGTACGGGAGCATGGCGCCAGCTGTCGGCACGGGAGGCGGCCCGACGCCAGCGTTCATTCCCTATATGTCGACGGGGGTGACGCCGGCTGTTGTTCCTAGTAGCGTCCCGTATGCGCCGATGTACTATCCGGTGCCGCACTCCACCATGCCATACGGTGGTTACGCCGCGCCGTGGCTGCCGTCATATGATGGCGGTCCCACCCCTTACGCCCCTGGATGGTCGACGCCGTATATTCCATAACTCATGGAAAAAGACCGCGATAAAGCGGTCTTTTTTTTGCGGGTGGACTCCGTGTCATTGCGCCGAAAAGGTCGGTGAAAACCGGCTGCCGCAAGCAAATCTGCGGCATGGCGCCAAAAAAGAAGGCTCATTTCACTAGACTTTTCTAACCGGGAAACAAATGGAATCGCACGATTTTGTACGAAGTCACCGTCCCTCTAGAAGGGCGGTGATTTACTCGCGCAACTGCTCCCCGGCATTGTTTCTCAAATAGAAAAGCCTTGCAACAATGCAAACTTTTTTTCGTCAACTAAAGGCAACCAATGTTTTTCATCAGCCTCCGAGCAGGGCGGTGATTTGCTGGCCCCACCGCTTCTTAGGATCGTTTCTCAAGTGGAAAAAACTTGCTGCATCAGCCTCTATGTTCACACGTTCCATCACCGATCAAGGCAAACAGCGGTTTTTCACCAGCCTCCTAAGGAGTGGGCGAATGTTTTGTGACGCTTCTGAATGGTATAATAAGCGGTAGTTTCCCGAGCAAGAAAAGATGGAATGTTTGAGAATGCGGAAAGGAGAACGGGTGGAATGGGAATGAAGGAAAAGACAGTGATTGTCACGGGTGGAGCAAACGGAATTGGCAAAGCCATCGCCACAATGTTCGCCAAAAACGGAGCGAATGTTGCCATCGTCGATATGGATGCGGAAAACGGGGAAAGGCTAGCCGAACAGCTGCGAGCGGAAGGAAGGCATGCGGCGTTTGTGAAAGCGGACGTGCGCTGGGCCGCTGAGATTGAGCGGTTTGTCAAGGAAGCGGCCGATCGTTTTGGCGGCATTGACTATTTGATTAACAACGCCGGCGTTTCGCGCTGGAAATCGCCGTATGAGTTGACCGTCGAGGAGTGGGATGACGTGTTGGCGACGAACTTGCGGAGCGCCTTTTTGGCTTCGCGTGAGGCGGCGAAATATATGCGCCGCAACGTCAAAGGAGGGGCGATCGTCAACATCGCCTCGACGCGGGCGCTGATGTCCGAGCCGAATTCGGAGGCGTATGCCGCGTCAAAAGGCGGGCTCATCGCGTTGACCCATGCGTTGGCGGTGTCGCTTTCCCAAGATCGCATCCGCGTGAACTGCATCAGCCCTGGCTGGATTGAAACCGGCGATTACCGCCAATTGCGGAGCATCGACCACGAACAACATCCGGCCGGCCGCGTCGGTCAACCGGATGATATCGCGCGCGCTTGTCTGTATTTGTGCGATGAAGAAAACGATTTTATCACCGGGACGAATCTCATCATTGATGGGGGGATGACAAGGAAAATGGTGTATATTGAGTAGGGAGCAGGGGTTTGCTAAAATAAACGAAATGGAAGTCTTCAAAAGGTGGGATGAGGGAATGAAAATCCGCAAAACGCCGGTCGTGGACGGACAAGCTCCTACGCGCGTTTATCTTTATGAAAACCGAAAAGAGGAGTACATTCTTCTCGCTATTCCGGCGCTTGAGTGGTCCTTTTCATTCTCTTATGAGGAGGAAACGGAAGAGACGGCGCGGCGGTTGGAGGCATCGTTGGAAAAACGGCTCGGTCGCGAGCGCGCCGCCTTGCTGGCGGAGCAGCTGCTCGGTTGGGCGCGGGAAATGTAGCCCGGCGGCCCACGATTTTTGCATGTTAGGGGTTCGATGGGGACGTGTTCAACAAATCAAAAGTCATGGCAACTTATATGATCGGCAGTGTAGTATGGATCGTTGTCACCGATGTCTTGCTCAACGTGCTGCCGGTCGGTCGCGGCGTCTATGCGGTGCTCAGCGCGGCCAAAGGAACGGTGTTTGTGTTGCTGTCGGCCGTGTTTTTGTATCAGTTGCTGAAAAAACGCGAGCAGCTGGAAAAAACGGAGGAAAACGAGCAGCAACTATTGACGCTCATTAACTCGATGCCTGATTTTGTTTGTTTTAAAGACAGCGAAGGACGATGGCTGCGCGTCAATGATTTTGGCCGGCGGCTGTACGGCTTGGAACAGATCGACTATATCGGGAAAACCGACCGCGAACTCGGCGAACGAATGCCGTTTTTCCAAAAGGCGTTTGAGCAGTGCATAGAATCGGATCGCGAGGCATGGGAAAGCGGAACGGTGACGCGCCGCGAAGAATCGTTCGAGACGCCGGACGGGGAAATGAAAACGTTTGATGTGATTAAAGTGCCGCTGTTTGAAGAAAACGGCAAGCGCAAGGGGCTGTTAACGATCGGCCGCGACATCACTCAACAAAAACGAGCCGAGGAGTTGTTGCGCAAGAAAGAAAAACTGTCGGTCCTTGGCGAACTCGCGGCAGGCATTGCCCATGAAATCCGCAACCCGTTGACGTCCATGAAAGGGTTTATTCAAGTGATGCAGGAGACGCGGGAAGTAAACGATCACTATATGCGCATCATGTTGAGCGAACTCGACCGCATCAACCAAATTGTCAGCGAACTGTTGGTGCTGGCGAAGCCGCAAAGCCACGATTACCGCCCGTTTTTGCTCGGCGAGGCCCTTTCGTACGTGATCAGTTTGATCGGCCATGAGGCGACGTTAACCAATGTTTCCGTATCGGTCCATAACAACGCTCCGAAAGCGTATGTGCACGGCGATCAAAACCAAATTGTCCAAGTGCTTTTGAACATTATGAAAAATGCGGTCGAAGCGATGCCTAACGGCGGAACCTTGTATGTCCGCGTTTCTGAAGCTGAAGGGAGCGTCTGCATCGATATTGCCGACACCGGCATAGGCATTCCGAAAGAGCGGTTGCAAAAAATCGGCGAACCGTTCTTTACTTTGAAGGAAAAAGGGATGGGGCTCGGGTTGACGACGAGCATGAAAATTGTCCAAGAGCATAAAGGGACGATGCGGATTGAAAGTGAAGTGGGGAAAGGGACCGTCGTTCATTTAACTTTTCCGTCCGCCCGTGCATCTTAGGCGAACACATCGTTCGGAAGGGGCGAAAAAGATAAAGGGACAAACAGAAGGGAGCGCCGAATGGGAAGCGTTCTATAATCGGTTAAGGGAAACAGATAACAGAAGGGGCGGCCGCCATGTATGAAAACTGAAACCTTCCGCGCATGATAAACGTAATCAAGAAAGGAAAACTGCGCGAGAGGATGTGATGGAATGCTCATCGCCCAACTGGCTGTCATTTTATTCGCCGCCAAACTGGCCGGCGATGCGGTCGCGCGTCTTGGTCAGCCTGCTGTGCTTGGCAAGCTGCTGATCGGCATTGTGCTTGGGCCAAGCATGCTCGGAGTGATTGAAAATACCGATTGGTTGCACGAACTGAGTCAAATCGGTGTCATTTTGCTCATGTTTATCGCCGGCCTTGAAACGGATATCGACCAGTTTAAGCGAACGGGAAAAGCCGCGTTTGCCGTTGGTGTGCTCGGCATCGCTGTTCCGTTATTGGCCGGGTATGCGGCCGGAGCAGCGCTCGGCATGGAGACGGGAGCGGCCTTATTTTTAGGTCTTTTATTATCGGCGACGAGCGTCAGCATTTCGGTGCAGGCGCTGAAAGAGATGGGACGCTTGCAGTCCAAAGAAGGATCGGCAATTCTTGGCGCCGCGGTGATTGATGACGTATTGGTTGTGATCGCTTTGGCGTTTTTGTTGAGTCTTACCGGCGGCGATGTCGATCTCGGCGCGGTTGTGTTGAAAAAAGTGGTCTTTTTTACCGTTGCGGTATTGCTCGCTTGGAAAGCGGTCCCGCTCATCTTGCGGTGGTTTGCCCCGCTGCGCGTGACGGAAGCCGTCGTCTCAGCCGGGCTGATCATCTGCTTTGCCTTCGCTTGGTTTGCCGAAGCTACCGGAGTGGCGGCGATCATCGGCGCTTATATCGCCGGGCTTGGAGCCAGTTTTACCGATTATCGGGAGGAAGTGTTGGATAAAGCTGAAACGATTGGGTATGCGTTGTTTGTCCCCGTCTTTTTTACCTCCATCGGGGTTGCAGCCGACTTTTCCGGGGTTTGGCAACATTGGCCGCTCATTTTCGGTTGGAGTGTGCTGGCCGTTTTGACGAAGCTCGTCGGCGCCGCGCTGGGGGCAAAATGGGCCGGGTTTTCGTGGGGAAGCTCGTTGGCGGTCGGCGCCGGCATGGTGTCGCGCGGCGAGGTCGCGCTCATTATTGCCGGCATTGGCTTGGAAGCCGGGCTGCTTGATGATGAGTTGTTTGCGGTCATGATCATCGTCGTGCTGGTCACGACCATTGTGACTCCCCCGCTTCTCAAAGCGATTTTTAGCCGGTTGCAACCGGTTCGCCAGACCGCGTAAACAAGCTGACGGGCCGGCGATGAAGGGGGAGGGATGTTGGCTTCGATTGAGAGGTTGGCGAACACTAGCGGTTTGCTCCGCTGGTGAGAATCCGAAGGAATGGGGGTAGTGTCGCAACATGTCTCAATTTGTGAAACGAGGTTGATGCTAGGAAACAACATTCTCCTTTACATCGCCAACCTTCTAGGCGGTGCTGTGGTTGCTGCTCAAAAAGCCGGGACTGACGGAAGCTGTCGAAAGGAGGGCTTTTTCCGTCCGCCCCGGTTTGATGGCGATGAGCGGTTTTTTTTGCTTGTTTCCCTGTATCGACGCTATCTTTGGCGAGTTCCGCTTCCGCTTTCGACACGGTTGGATTGGCTACTTTGGCTGACCTTTTTGTCTTCCTTTTTGGACATTTCTATTCCCTTCTTTCATGTAAGATCTAGAAGGCTGGTGAAAAACGAGGATACTTGAGAAATCGACGAAGCTGAATGAGAAACAAAAGCACGTTTTATCAAGGTTTCTGAATTTGAGAAAATATAGGTTTTACCGCGTTGTTAAGTAAATCACCGGTCTCCTAGGAGGCGGTGATTTAAGGGAACAAGCCGCTGATCAAGCTCGTTTCTCCAATAGAAAAGCCTTGTCGCATCAGGATCGCCTTTCAAACGCTCCCCCCATTGTTCAAAAGAAACAACCGTTTTTCACCAGACATTTAGAAAGTATGAAAAAAAGCGGCGACACATCCAGCAACCCATGATCTTTTTTTCATTGAGTGTGAAGGCCGGTCCGGTTTATAATGAGTTCGCATAGGCTCCGAAGCAAACGATCCGCATAGAAAGGAGGAGCTCGATTGGCACAGCCGTTTCGCGTCGAAAAAGCACTGAACAACAATGTGTTGATCGCCTCCCACCCGGCGTATGGCGAAGTCGTTTTGATTGGCAAGGGGATCGGCTTCGGCAAAAAACGGGGGGATGAAATTGCCGAGAGCGCAGTGGAAAAATGTTTTGTGCTGAAAAATGAGCGTGAACAAGAGCAGTATAAAAAGCTGCTGCCTGAACTGAGCGAGGATTTGATCGCCTTGATGAACGAGGTGATTCAGCATATTACACGGCGCGTGGACGCCCCGCTCGATGAGCATATTCACGTGGCGCTGACCGACCATATCGCCTTTACGCTCAAACGGCTCGAGCAAGGGCTTGACGTCAAAAACCCGTTTTTGGCGGAAACGAAAAGTTTGTATCCGCTCGAATATGAAATCGCCGGCGAAGTGGCCGGCATGATTGAACGGCGGCTTGGCGTCGTGTTGCCGGAAGGGGAAACAGGCTTTATCGCTCTTCATATTCATAGCGCCATTTCGAAGCAAACGGTATCGGAAGCCAACCAGTATTCGCAGCTGATCGCCAAGCTTGTTGAGATCGTCGAACAGCAGCTCGGGGTTGAGATCGACCGCGAGAGCATCCATTATTTGCGATTTGTCCGCCATTTGCGCTATGCGATTGAGCGAATGAAAAAAGGGGAAAAAGTCGAAGAACCGAAAAATTTGTCGAAAATCTTGAAAGAAGCGTATCCGCTATGCTACAATTTAGCGTGGAAGCTGATCAAAGTCATGCAGCAAACGATTCGTCAGCCCGCAGATGATGCGGAGGCGGTCTATTTGACGTTGCATTTGCAGCGGCTGGCGGAGAAAAAAAGCGAAACAACGGCATAACGCTGCCTTGCTTTACGTGTTACTGATTCGATCAGGCATGAGTAAAGAGGGCAAAAAGGGACGAAAGCAGCTGGCGTTTGCTGGCTGTTGTAAGCGTTCTTTTTTGCTGCTCTTTATTCATGCTTTTTTTGTTGTGCTGGCCGATCTCAAGGGCTGTTTCTGTGCCGGTGGGCTAGTTTTGCGCCGGCAAAGCCACGCCCTAGATCGAAGGCGCTTTCTCTCTGCTGCTCCGTTTTGCTGCGGATCGCCCACCGCGCCATTTTCGGTACATGAATTTGCCGTTTGCTGCAAAACTTAAGAAAAGGAACCTAAAGGAGGGTGTCACATGAAACGAGCGTTTGGCACGCTGCAAAAAGTCGGGAAAGCGCTTATGCTTCCGGTGGCCATTTTGCCGGCGGCCGGGATTTTGCTGGCGTTTGGTAACGCCTTGAAAAATCCGGCGCTGACCGATAAAATCCCGGCTTTAAAAGCCGATTGGATTGTGCTTGTCTCCAACGTGATGGAGCAAGCAGGCGGCATTGTTTTCTCGAATTTGTCGCTCTTGTTCGCCGTCGGGGTGGCGATCGGCTTGGCCGGAGGAGATGGAGTGGCCGGCTTGGCCGCAATCATCGGCTATTTGATCATGAACGTCACCATGAGCGTCATCTTAGGCGTCAGCGCCGATATGGTCGGATCTGACCCGTCCTATGCCAACATTCTCGGCATTCCGACATTGCAAACGGGTGTTTTCGGCGGGATCATCGTTGGGATTTTGGCGGCGTACATGTACAACAAGTATTTCAATATTGAGTTGCCGCAATATCTCGGCTTTTTCGCCGGCAAGCGTTTTGTGCCGATTGTGACGGCGGCATCGGCGGTCGTGCTTGGCATTTTGATGACGTTCATTTGGCCGCCGATCCAACACGGGCTCAACGCTTTCTCGCATAACATGATTGACGCGAACAAGCCGCTGGCAGCGTTCGTTTTCGGCGTCATCGAACGGGCGCTGATCCCGTTTGGGCTTCATCATATTTTCTATGCGCCGTTTTGGTTTGAATTCGGCGAATATGTCAACAAGGCCGGCCAAGTCATTCACGGCGATCAAAAAATCTTTTTCGAGCAGCTGAAAGACGGAGTAAAGCTGACGGCTGGCACGTTCATGACCGGGAAGTTTCCGTTTATGATGTTCGGTCTTCCGGCAGCGGCGCTCGCCATTTATCATGAAGCGCGTCCGGAAAACAAAAAGGTCGTGGCTGGTATCATGGGGTCGGCGGCGTTAACGTCGTTTTTGACCGGGATTACCGAACCGATTGAATTTTCGTTCTTGTTCGTTGCTCCGGCGCTGTTTGCCATTCACTGCGTCTTTGCCGGCTTGTCGTTTATGATCATGCACCTGCTGAACGTCAAAATCGGGATGACGTTCTCCGGCGGCGTGATTGACTTCCTGCTGTTTGGCGTCTTGCCGAACCGGACGGCTTGGTGGCTTGTCATTCCGGTTGGCTTGGTGTTCGCCGTCATTTATTACTTCGGATTCCGCTTTGCCATCCGCAAGTGGGATTTGGCGACGCCGGGACGTGAAAAAACGGTTGACGAAGCGCCGCAGACCGAGGCGGCCGCCGGCGATCTGCCGTATGAAGTGCTGGCCGCTTTAGGCGGGAAAGAAAACATCGAACATTTGGATGCGTGCATCACCCGCCTCCGCGTCTCGGTTCATGACATCGGTCAAGTGGATAAGGAGCGGCTGAAAGCGCTCGGCGCCGCCGGGGTGCTCGAAGTTGGCAACAACGTGCAGGCGATTTTTGGACCGAAATCGGACATCTTAAAAGGACAGATTCAAGACATTATGCAAGGAAAAACGCCGGTCAAAGCGAAAGAGGAAGCGAAAAAAGCAGCGCCGGCCGCAGCGCAGGCGGAACGGCTCGCCTCGCCGCTCGCCGGGGAAATCGTCCCGCTGTCCGAGGTGCCCGATCAGGTGTTTTCGCAAAAAATGATGGGCGACGGCTTTGCGGTTATGCCAACGGAGGGCACTGTCGTTTCCCCGGTGGACGGGAAAATTTTGAACGTATTCCCGACCAAGCACGCGATCGGCATTCAATCCGTCGGAGGCCATGAAGTGTTGATCCACTTTGGGATTGACACCGTGAAACTGAATGGCGAAGGGTTTGAAGCGCTCGTGAAAGAGGGCGACGCGGTAACAAAAGGACAGCCGATTTTGCGCGTTGACCTCGACTATGTGAAGCAGAACGCGCCATCGATCGTGACGCCGGTCATTTTCACGAACTTGCAAGCGGGCGAGACGGTGCGCGTCCATAAGCAAGGCACGGTCGCTCAAGGAGAAGACGGTGTGGTGGAAATCGGCTGAACAGCCGGCTGATCGGTTGGGGCGGGAGGACAAGCGTTTTCCGTTGCCTCCTCGCTCCAGCATTTGATATGATGGCAAGGAAAATAATGATGAAAGAAAAGGGGATTGATGAACGATGGCAGAAAAAACGTTTCAAGTCATTTCTGACTCCGGCATTCATGCCCGCCCGGCGACGGTTTTAGTGCAAACGGCGAGCAAATTTAACAGTGAAATCCAACTTGAATACAACGGGAAAACCGTCAACTTGAAATCGATCATGGGCGTGATGTCGCTTGGCATTCCGAAAGGGGCAACGATTAAAATTACGGCGGAAGGGGCCGATGCAGCAGAAGCGATGGCAGCATTGACGGACACGTTGGCGAAAGAGGGTCTCGCGCAGTAATGGAAAAAACCATCCATGGGATTGCTGCATCGAGCGGTATCGCCATTGCCAAGGCGTACCGCTTAGAAACCCCTCATTTGGCGGCTGAAAAGCGAACGATCGCTGACGTCGAGGCGGAAGTGGCGCGGCTTGAGGCGGCGGTCGCCAAGGCGAAAGAAGAGCTCGAGGCGATCAAGCAGCACGCGTTAGAGAAGCTCGGCGAAGACAAAGCTGCCATTTTTGCCGCCCATTTGCTTGTGCTTGATGATCCGGAACTGTTGAACCCGATCAAAGAAAAAATTCAAACCGAACAAGTGAATGCCGAGTATGCGCTTGAGGAAACCGCCTCGTTTTTCATTTCCATGTTCGAAGGAATGGACAATGAATACATGAAGGAGCGGGCCGCCGACATCCGCGATGTCACGAAACGCGTCCTCGCCCATCTGCTCGGGGTCACGATCTCGAACCCGAGCCTCATTTCTGAGGAAGTCGTCATTATCGCCGAAGATTTGACGCCGTCTGATACGGCGCAGCTCGACCGGCAATATGTCAAGGGGTTTGCGACCGACATCGGCGGACGGACATCGCATTCGGCCATTATGGCCCGCTCGCTCGAAATCCCGGCCGTCGTCGGCACGAAGGCGGTGACGGCGGAAGTGAAAAACGGCGATATCGTCGTCATCGATGGGCTCGATGGACAGGTCGTCATCAATCCGTCGCCGGAGCGGCTCGCCCATTATGAAGAAAAACGAGCCCGCTATGAGGCGCAAAAGGCGGAATGGGCGAAACTCGTCGATGAGCCGACGGTGACGGCCGACGGCGTCCACGTCGAGCTGGCGGCCAACATCGGCACGCCGGACGATGTAAAAGGGGCGCTGGCAAACGGAGCGGAAGGCATCGGCTTGTACCGGACCGAGTTTTTATACATGGGCCGCTCGGAGCTGCCGACGGAGGAAGAGCAGGTTGCCGCCTACCAAACGGTGCTTGAACAAATGAATGGCAAACCGGTCGTCGTCCGCACGCTTGACATCGGCGGCGATAAAGAGCTCCCGTATTTAAACTTGCCAAAAGAAATGAACCCGTTTTTAGGATTCCGGGCGATTCGGCTTTGCTTGGAAATGCAAGACATGTTCCGCACCCAGCTGCGCGCCTTGCTGCGGGCGAGCGTGCATGGCAACTTGAAAATCATGTTCCCGATGATTGCCACGCTCGAGGAATTCCGCCAAGCGAAAGCGATTTTGCTTGAAGAAAAAGAGGCGCTCCTCCGCCAAGGTGTGCCGGTCGCCGATGGGATTGAAGTCGGCATGATGGTGGAGATCCCGGCCGCGGCGGTGATGGCCGATCAGTTCGCGAAAGAAGTCGACTTTTTCAGCATCGGCACGAACGACTTAATCCAATATACGATGGCCGCCGACCGGATGAATGAGCGCGTTTCGTATTTATATCAACCGTACAATCCGGCGATTTTGCGGCTCATCAGCCACGTCATCGACGCCGCCCACCGCGAGGGGAAATGGGTTGGCATGTGCGGGGAAATGGCCGGCGACCCGATTGCGATTCCGATTTTGCTCGCCCTTGGCCTCGATGAGTTCAGCATGAGCGCCACTTCGATTTTGCCGGCGCGCGCTCAGTTGAAACAGCTGACGAAAGAAGAAGCGGCCCGCATCAAAGAGACGGTGCTGTCGCTTGGCACGGCGGAGGAAGTGGTAGCGTTGATCAAACAAACGTTCCATATCGCCTAAATGAAGGCGCGGTGACATTCGTGTTCGCCGCGCTTTTTTTTTTTTTCAGCGAGCAACGAAGGATCCCTAGTATCAAGGAAAGATTTATGAATAAGAAGCTAATCCTATAGACGGGGGACGATTGTCCTTCTATAATGAAACGTAGTTCGACAAAAAGAGGAAATAGAGGGGAGAAATAGACTGTGTTTCGAACATTGCGAAGCAAACTCATTGTCTTAATGGTAACTTTATTAGTTCTCTCGTTGGCAGTCACCCAGCTTGTCGGAGTGATGCAAATGCGCTCCATGGTCAATGCGGATGCAAAACAGCGCGCACAATCCGCCATTGAGAGTTTACTAAGGGATATACATCTTAGTTTTCAGAGTGAGGAAAATGGGTTAGTGCAGCTCGCGCATTCCCCTTCCGCCATGGAGATGTTGCATAACGAGAAACAATGGGGAGAATTGCAAAAGCAGTTTCAAACTTTCTTGCAGCTCAATCGAAGCGTGCAATACATTTATATGGGAACAGAGCAAAAACGTATTTACGTGACGCCCTATGCACAATTCCCAAAGGGCTATGATCCAACTACTCGGGTATGGTACAAAGAAGCTGTAAAACGTCCTGATGAAGTCGTATGGACGGAGCCATACATTGATGCCATTACAGGAAAATATGTCGTAACTTTAGCCAAAGCTGTCAGTGAGAATGGACACACAATGGGTGTGATCGGCATCGATATGTCACTGGATTCCGTGGAAAAGATCGTGCGCGCTACCGACGTTGGCTACAAAGGTTATCCGGTACTATTTGACAAAAAAGGAGTTGCAGTCGTCCATCCGGAATTCAAAGGAAAAAATATGGCCAATGATCGAGAAGTTCAATATATGCTTGAACATGTCAGTGGTTCGCGCCAATTTCAACGTGAAGGCGAAGAACGAATCGTGTATTTTACCACGATTCCCGAATTAGGATGGAAAGTAGGAGTCGTATATAAACAAAAATACTTATTGGCAATGAGCAATGAACTTGGAACACATATGATTATCATTACAATTATCGCCTTGATCGTTTCATCGACAGCCGTGTACTTCTTGGCTCGCTCTATTACTCGGCCGATTGCCGCGTTACAAGCACAAGTGGAAAAAGCAGCTGAAGGCGATTTGACTGCCCATGTGAACATTGAGTCAAAAGACGAAATTGGTGATTTGGCTCGCTATTTTAATAAAATGATTGAGCACATGAGGGAATTAATAGGAGAAGTGAACCGTTCGGTCCAAGAGCTTTCTGCCTCGGCTGATCATTTTAGCTCTGTAGCTGAAGAGACGATGTCCACGAGTGAACAAGTCACAAATGCTATTGGTGAGATCGCCAAAGGAACAAGCGAACAAGCAGAGAGTCTCGATACAATGAACGAACGGACATCATCATTGTCACAACAAATTGAATCGGTGACCACAGCGACATCAAGCATGGAATCGTTGTCCTCTGAAACGAAGACGGTAAGCTATGAAGGGCTGGAGCATTTAAATCAATTGCAAACAAAATCTGAAGAAGCGAAAAACGAACTGGAATCGGTGGAACACGTCATTGATGATTTAGTGAAAAAGATGGCTGAGATCGATGAAGTCATTCAAACAATTACAGCTATTTCTGGACAAACGAACTTATTGGCATTAAACGCCAGCATCGAGGCGGCTCGCGCTGGAGAGCATGGCAAAGGGTTTGCCGTGGTTGCCGATGAAGTGCGCAAATTAGCAGAACAATCGGCCAAGGCGACGGAAATGATTCGTGGAACAATTGTTGCTATCCAACAGCAAGCCGGATTGGCTATTGAGGCAGTAAACCGTTCAAAACAAGCTTATCATGAGCAACGGGAAGCTGTTCATATTACTGGTGATTCGTTTGTAAAAATTACTCAGATGATGGAGCAGTTAGCCAATGCTCTTACGAATGTGATGGAAGAAGCGAAACGAATGAATGAAAGCAAAGACGATGTCATCCATGCTATGCAAAATATTGCTGCTATTGCTCAGCAGTCTGCCGCCGCGGCCGAGGAAGTAGCTGCTTCAGCTGACGATCAACTGCAGGCGCTGGCAACAGTGACAGAATCGGCTGAGGCATTAAGCGAAATGAGTCGCCAATTAAAACAGTTGGTAGAAAAATTCAAACTTGCATAACGTTACCTTGGTTTGAATGCCCCCCTTTTCAGCGGACAGGCCTTACCTGTCTGTTGATTAAGGGGGGCAGTAACATAGATGGGACAGACTCTTGAGCGAGGAGGAAGGGTGAAAAAGGCATATCGGTTTTTTAGCTTTATGTCTTAGGCTGAAAAACGTTGCAACATCAAGTTCGTTTTCCGCAACGTTCATGTCACGACCGAGGGAAGTCGCTCACTTTTACCATGTTCTTACCCGCGATGATACAAACGCGATTGGTTTGTCAGCCACTTCACTGCCCCATTTTCGCTTTTTTATGGGGTGCTGACATTATATTTTACTGATTCTCACAAATACGGTCATAATGACGTCGAGGAAATCATTAGTGCTGACATTATATTTTGTTGATTCTCACTATTCCAACAATGATAATGAGTTGAATTTTTTTAAGTTTCTGCGTCGATTTTAACGGGCAATAGTGTTAAAATAAACAGTGAAAACGTTTATTGTCGTTAATTTGCCGTTCATTCGGGAATAATGGTAGCCAAATGGGAGTGCGGCGTCTTGCTAACTGCTGTTAGCTTGACCCGAGGGATATGAAAACAAGTTGGAGGTTTTTTCACGATGGCAAATCAGACCAACTATGCTCAACCGTGGAGCCAGTTTTACGGGCCGAACCTCGGTTACGTCATCGAAATGTACGAACAGTACCTCGATGACCCGAACAGCGTCGACCCAGAACTGAAGCAGCTGTTTGAACAGTGGGGGGCGCCGCTGTTGGAAGAACCGGTTTCTTCCGAAGCGGAGGAAGCAACGAAAACGCATCAAACGTTCCGGCTGCCGGAAACACCGACCGTATTCAGCAAGCTTGTCGCCGCCGTCAAGCTGGCGGACAACATCCGCCATTACGGTCACTTGGCAGCGGACACGAATCCGCTCGTCAAAGAGGAGAAAACGTTGCGCCGTTTAGAGCTGGAGGAGTATGATTTAACCGAAGACGATTTGAAGCGCATTCCGGTTGCGTTTCTTTGCCCGCATGCCCCGGCGCATGTCAAAAACGGCTGGGACGCCATCTTGCACTTGCGCAAAATCTATACCGATAAAATCGCCTTTGAATTCTCGCAAGTACATAATCTAGAAGAACGGAACTGGCTCATCCAGCAAATAGAATCCGGAGCGTACTACCCGAGCTTGGCGAACAAAGAGCGGGTCGCTTTGTTGCGCCGTCTGACGGAAGTGGAAGGATTTGAAAAGTTCATCCATCGGACGTTTGTCGGGCAAAAACGGTTTTCCATTGAAGGCTTGGACGCCATGGTGCCGCTATTGGACGAGTTGGTTCGCCAAGCGATCGAGCATGAAGTCGACGCGGTCAACATCGGCATGGCGCACCGCGGCCGGCTGAACGTGCTTGCCCATGTGCTTGGCAAGCCGTACGAAATGATTTTCGCTGAATTCCAGCATGCGGAAAGCAAAAACTTTATCCCGTCAGAAGGAGCCGTTTCCATCACTTATGGCTGGACGGGCGACGTCAAGTATCACTTGGGAGCTGCCCGCCGTTTGCGCAATCAAAACGCCCATACGATGCGGATCACGCTCGCCAACAATCCAAGCCATCTTGAGGTCGTCAATCCCGTTGTGCTCGGCTACACGCGCGCCGCTCAGGAAGATCGGGCGAACCCAGGCGTGCCGGCGCAAAATACGGACGCGTCATTTGCCATTTTGATTCACGGCGATGCGGCGTTTCCGGGGCAAGGCATTGTGGCTGAGACGTTCAACCTCAGCCAGCTGCGCGGCTATACGACCGGAGGGACGATCCATATCATCGCCAACAACATGATCGGCTTTACAACGGAAAGCCATGACTCGCGCTCGACGACGTATGCGTCCGATATGGCGAAAGGGTTCGAAGTGCCGGTGGTGCACGTCAACGCCGACGATCCAGAGGCCTGTTTGGCGGCGGCGTGCTTGGCGTTTGCGTACCGCCAGCGGTTTAAGAAAGACGTTGTCATCGATTTGATTGGCTATCGTCGCTTCGGCCATAACGAAATGGATGAGCCGATGGCGACGAATCCGACGATGTATCAACTCATCAACCAACATCCGACCGTGCGTCAATGGTATGCCCAAAAATTGGTTGAAAAAGGGATTTTGACGGAGCAAGAAGTGGAAGAAATGGAGCACGAGGTCGCCGAACGGCTGAAAATCGCTTATGAGCGAGTGCCGAAAAACGAAGATGAGCTCGATTTCATTATGGATCCGCCGAAACCGGTCGTCGATCGGCTGCCGGAAGTGAAAACAGGTGTGGCGAAAGACGTGCTTCATCGCATCAACGAGGAGCTGCTCCAGTTCCCGGCCGACTTTCATGTGTTTACCAAGCTGGAGCGCATTCTCAAACGGCGCAGCGGCGTCTTTGCCGAAAATGGCAACATCGACTGGGCGCACGCGGAAACGTTGGCGTTTGCCACGATTTTGCAAGACGGCGTGCCGATCCGCTTGACCGGCCAAGATTCGCAGCGCGGCACGTTTGCCCAGCGCCATTTGGTGCTGCACGATGTGAAAACGGGCAAAGAGTATGTTCCGCTTCATCACATCAGCGGCGCGAAAGCTTCGTTTGTCGTGTACAACAGCCCGTTGACAGAAGCGGCCGTGCTCGGCTATGAATACGGCTATAACGTCTACGCGCCGGAGACGCTCGTGCTTTGGGAAGCGCAGTTTGGCGATTTTGCCAACATGGCGCAGGTGATGTTCGACCAGTTTATCTCATCAGGACGGGCGAAATGGGGGCAAAAGTCCGGGCTTGTCATGCTTTTGCCGCACGGCTACGAAGGGCAAGGACCGGAGCATTCAAGCGGGCGCGTCGAGCGGTTTTTGCAGCTGGCCGCGGAAAACAACTGGACGGTCGCCAACTTGTCTACTTCGGCGCAATATTTCCATATTTTGCGCCGGCAAGCGGCACTGTTGCAAAAAGAAGAGGTGCGTCCGCTCATCATCATGACGCCGAAGAGCCTGCTTCGTCACCCGCTGGCTTCATCGGATGCCGATGCGTTCGTGAACGGCTCGTTCTCTCCAGTGCTTGAGCAGCCGGGGCTAGGGACGAACGCCGGCAAAGTGGAGCGAATCGTATTCGGCACCGGCAAACTGATGATCGATTTGGCGGAGCAGTTGAACAAAATGGAAGGGCTAGATTGGCTGCACATCGTGCGCATCGAGGAGCTGTACCCGTTCCCGGAAGAAGCGTTGAAAGGCATCATCGCCCGCTATCCGAACGTGAAAGAGATCGTCTGGGTGCAAGAAGAGCCGAAAAATATGGGCGCTTGGACGTACATGGAACCGCGCTTGCGGGCTTTGGCGCCCGCTGGCGTCGATGTCGGCTACATCGGACGGCGCCGGCGCGCGAGCCCGGCGGAAGGTGATCCGGTCGTTCACCGGAAAGAGCAGGAGCGCATTATCCGCTGTGCATTAACGAAACACGAATGATGATTATGGAACGTTTGAGGAGGGCATCAACGTGGCTGAAATCAAAGTCCCGGAACTAGCAGAGTCCATCACCGAAGGCACCATCGCTCAATGGTTGAAAAAGCCGGGCGACTACGTGGAAAAAGGCGAGTCGATTTGCGAGTTGGAAACGGATAAAGTGAACGTTGAAATCATGGCTGAAGAGTCGGGCGTTTTGCAGCAGCTGTTGGCAAATGAAGGCGACACGGTCGCCGTCGGCCAAGCGATCGCCGTTATTGGTGAAGGAGCAGCAGCCCCAGCGGCCGCCCCGCAAGCGGCATCGCAGCCGGCCGCTGAAACGGAGCCGGCCATGCCGGACGCCCGCGCGGACCAACAGGCGCCGCAGCCGCAGCCGGCCGCTGTCGCCCAAGCGCCAGGACAGCGCCCGATCGCTTCGCCGGCGGCGCGGAAAATGGCGCGCGAAAAAGGCATTGATTTGACGCAAGTGCCGACCGTTGATCCGCTTGGGCGCGTCCGCAAGCAAGATGTCGCTTCGTTTGCCGCTCAGTCGGCCGCCGTGCCGCAAGCGGCGCCGCAACCGGCTCCGACGGCGCCATCCGTTTCGACGCCAACTCCGGAAAGCGGCAAGCCGGTTATCCGCGAAAAAATGTCGCGCCGTCGGCAAACGATCGCCAAACGGCTGCTCGAAGTGACGCAAACGACGGCGATGTTGACGACGTTTAACGAAATTGATATGTCCGCCGTCATCGAGCTGCGCAAACGGAAAAAAGACAAATTTTTCGAAGAGCATGACGTGCGCCTCGGCTTCATGTCGTTTTTCGTCAAAGCAGCCGTGGCAGCGCTGAAAAAATATCCGTATGTCAATGCCGAAATTCAAGGCGATGAAATTTTGCTGAAAAAATATTATGATATCGGCGTTGCCGTGTCGACCGACGAAGGGCTTGTCGTTCCGGTCGTGCGTGACTGCGACCGGAAAAACTTCGCCGAAATCGAGCGCGATATCGCCGAGCTGGCGGCGAAAGCGCGTAGCAACAAGCTGTCGCTTGCCGATTTGCAAGGCGGCACGTTTACGATCACAAACGGCGGCGTGTTCGGCTCGCTTTTATCGACCCCGCTCTTAAATGGCCCGCAAGTTGGCATTTTAGGGATGCATTCCATCAAACTGCGTCCGGTCGCCATCGATGAGGAACGGATCGAAAACCGGCCGATGATGTACGTCGCCCTGTCGTACGATCATCGCATCATTGACGGCAAGGAAGCGGTTGGGTTCTTAAAAACGGTGAAAGATTTGATCGAAAATCCGGAAGACTTGCTGCTGGAAAGCTGATTAGGAAGGAAAAGAGGAGCCTGCGATGTGCGGGCTCCTTCTTTTTCGCTGGCTGGGGCCGGTTGGGGAATTTTCACCTTTTCTTGTGGAAACATATTCAAAATAAGAGAAGAGATACTTGCCATCATCCTGCGCCGCCGCTTATATTGGAAAGGTGCCAACGTGCACAAAAGCAGGTTTCTCGATGCACGAACAAACACGACGTTACGGGTGGCGATGGTTAAGAAAAGAAAACAAGCCTACAAACAACAAAATCCCCCCGAGCGTCTTATATGTGCTTATATATTCCTTTAGCATTTGCAAGTATTCTTGAGAGTCGACAGAGCCGCCCATCGATCGAACCCATGATGATGCAAGCCGACTCCCCAATTCAGGGCTGTTTAACATGAGCAACAATCCAATGAGAGAAAGAATGAGTGAAACAAACTTCATCCTGCTAGGGTCTTTGAACATATTTTTGTATACCTCCTTTTTAACGGCCGTTTATGCTAGAAGGCTGGTGATTTACAAATGCTACTCTCTACCAGTGTCTCAAAAATTGAAAAACCTTGCAACACCATAACTTCGTTCTTTGTGATTGATCACCAATCAGGCGAATCCCATTGTTTTTCTTGAGTCTTAGATGAAGAACAAAAACAGAAGCAAGTTTCATGGGAAAACTTGCTTCTGTATTCTTACTGATAACAGAACATTACTCATAGTAATAAAAGCACACCCCTACAGGTTTAGCTGCATATCCATATCCTACTTTAGAATCCCATCCAATAAGGGGGTCGTACCAAACATCAAAATTATAAACTTTGTAATACGGTCTAGCAATAATGGTATAGGTTTTTCCCGCTGGAACTCGAATTTGATAGGTGTCTGTAACTTCATAAGATTTTGTCACATTAAATCCCAACGTTGCTGAAACTGTTTCAGCGCTTATATTTGTGTTCGATGACCATGTGGCAGAAACACCTTGTTTTACAGACATGGTAGCTGTTGATGGTCCTTTAAAGGTAGATTGTCTTATTATTTCTATTCCGCATGCCTCACTAGTAGTAATGTTTTTTAGATAATAACCAGTTCCTAATTGCGGAGTCACTACAGAACGGTCATTTGAAAGGGACAATTCTTGTGTTTGAGTGTATGCGATCGAAACCCCAACTAGTTTTTTCCCGTTTGGTGCAGGAACAGAAGTTTCTAATCGTTTAAGAACTTCTGGGTCTGTTATTTCAACTACTTTATTCCCGTTTTGAGATACAACTACTTTCGATTCTTTGGTTCTATCTAAAAACCCATTTAATGTCACATTTGCCTTGTTGTTCAATGAACACTCTGTATTTGAAGTCTCTTCTTCAGCGGAAGCGATGATGCTACTCTCCACCAACAACAGACTAAAAGCTAACGAAAAAACAAAAAATAATTTTGTGAGATTTCCTAAGGTATTTTTTATCATTATTGTTACTCCTCCTATTGTAGTTATCAAAACAATCAAAGAACGCAATCGAACGATTGTCTGTCTCTAAAAATACCTATGCTGTCGTTGACAGTTTGCCTCTTCCATTGTGCCTCCAGCGGAAATGTAGCACGGCAAGCAATTTCGAGGGATTGCAGATATGGATTATTGTGTTTCTAAAAAGCAGTGGTGCTACGGTTTCAAGTTGCATCTTCAAATGACGGAGGTTAAGAGTGTTCATAGGCTATGTCGTGACGGAAGCGTCCCAAAGCGGTTGAAATGGTGATAACTCAAATCTCCCTCCTCTCTACAACTTTGGAGACAAAGGGTGCATCAGCTGCTCGTTTTGCGAAAAGCTGTACGACAAGCCATGTCTTTGACACAAGCAAAAGCATGGCGCATCCAAGGCATGGAAAGAATCGATTCGAAAAAACGCAAAGGTGTTGAAATGGTGTTTTCGATTCTTCTAGAACAACACGAGATCATCGACATTCAGGCGAATTCTGTGACTGGATTTGAGGTGGTTCTTGATGGCATCTTGCTGGCGTATTCCCTAGCCATACAAGGAATGGTTGAGCGCTGACATTCAACTAGTGACAAGGATTATTATAATTAACTGCAGATGAGCAAAAGCAAATTTACTAACACAAATTGACAATCAAACAAAAACGGAAAGAAGCTAGATCAACCTAGCTGGCGATCGAGATGCTTTCTTCGCTCAAGGGGAAGCAGGCCCAGCGGGGGTGCGTGGCGAATACCTCTCTTCATTTACATCAAACCATATGTAAAAATGTTTGAAATGCTTTATATGCAAAGCTTATACCAAAGCCAATTAATGTGATTCCTGCTGCGACTGATAGCCATTTTAACCACTTTTCACTTATCATTTTTCTTCCGAAATGTACAGATAGTGCTACTGTCAAATCCCATAATGCGATACCCAAAAATATGGCACTACTTTTAGCAAGTGCCTGATACTTTTCCACAGAGTTCAATTCCATAGCTAATACCGATCCATAGATGCTAACCCAAAAGACAATATTGAGTGGATTCGATATAGCAATGGAGAATCCTGAAAGATATGATTTTGAACAAACCTTCTTTGTTAACCTCCCCACTTATTTCAATTTTTTTAAATGCTTCCCTTATGCTGTCGTAACCCAAATAACATAAAATAAAGAAACCAGAGAGCCACATGATAAGCTGTACAACGGACTTGGTTAAAAAAGCGGCTAAACCAAAAAAGATTGCAAACATTAGTACAATATCCGCTGACATTCCTCCCAATCCAACAACCCATGAATGAAAAAACCCATATTTTATTCCCTGCTTCACCATTTCTACATTAATAGGGCCGATAGGAATGGATAAAGATAAGCCGAGAAGAATCGAAGCAAAAAAACCATTTAGCATCTATTTAATCTCTCCTTTTACACGGTAAAAGTTATTCATTAATTAATTATTTTATCTGATTTTCTGTATTTGTCAATAATAAAAATAAGTTTGAATAGTTGTGATTAATCTATTGCAATAAAAAGTTTTTTTCGTTAAAGTATGTTTAGTGATTATACCCGTGGTGCTAGATGAACTTGATCAAGCAGAAAAATAGCCCTTGCCTGCGAATCTCCTGTAGAATGAACGTGCGATCCAGCATTCGAAAGGAGAATCCCCATGCAAGAGCACTTTCATTATTACTACAGATCGAGCTAAGATTCAAAAACAATATGCCGCCATTTTCTTTTTTGTTTCTGCCCAGCTGTCATTGATTCAGACGCATCTTCAACGCCGCAACCGCCATTTGGTCAAGCAAGAAGATAGCGTGATCATAGCGATTCACATTTTGGGGAAACTGCTTGGTTTTTCTTCCAAACGGGCATGGCATCGCTTTGTCACCGGAAATTGGTTCACAAACAGGCAGTTTCTTGAACGTTCCCGATACAACCGTCGTTGTCGAGCACTGCGCTTTGCCATCAAATGGATCCGCCGTCATAAGCAAAACGCGGCCAACATCATGCCTATGCCGTCGTCGACAGCTTGCCGCTTCCTTTGTGCCATGCCGCAAGAAGGCATCGTGTCAAACGGGTTCAAGGAATCGCCGACATCGGGTATGGCGCTTCCAAAAAGCAATGGTACGACGGCTGGAAACTGCACCTTCAAGTGACCGATCAAGGGTTGCCTATGGGCTATGTGGTGACGGAAGCGTCCTGCCATGATCGGATCGCCGCTGAAAGCGTGATGACTCCAATTCCTCATCCCTATCACCTCTGGGACAAGGGGTTCATTAGCCGTGAGTGACAAAAAAAGCTGTACGAAGCATACCCAATGGCGCTTTGGACTCCGTCTCGAAAAAACCAGAACCATCGCCCGTTCGGGGCATGGGAGAAGTGGATTCAACAAAAACGCAAAGTGATCGAGACGGTGTTCTCGGTTCTGGTTGACCAATACCGGATCACAGAGATTCGAGCGAATTCCGTGATCGGATTTGAAGTAGCGCTCGATGGTATATGGTTAGCCTATTCGCTGGCCACACTCGGGCTAGTTGAGTTCTAACGCTCAACTAGCACCACGGGTTAGTGATTATATTTTTAGTGATATTAAGGAGGGATAGTGTGTGGAATAAAAATTTCGCATTCTTGGTTTCCGGAAGAATTTTTACGAATATAGGGGATAGTTTATATGCAGTCGCATCGATGTGGTTGATTTATGATTTAACGCAAAATAGTTTCTATACTGGTTTGAGCGGCTTTTTAACGATGGCGCCATTAATCCTCCAATTTTTCGTTGGTCCATTGATTAAGCAAGAAAGATACAAGTCCATACTTATTTACACGCAAATGATTCAAGCGATATTGTTACTAGTAATTCCCCTTGCTCACTTTTTGGGAGTACTTTCTGTTTGGCTCGTCCTGATTATTAATCCGATTGCATCTATCATTCAGCAATTTGTCTATCCGACACATGCAGCCATATTGCCAACGATTGTCGAAGAAAAATATTTAACAAAAGCTAATTCAATAATGAATGCAACCTATCAACTACTCGATGTTATTTTATTAGGAATATCTGGAGCGATTATTGCACTTATCGGAACTGTGTTTGTTTATATGTTAGGTTCAGTAACATTTTTTATAGCCATGCTTTTGTTTTTTTACATAAAAATACCGAAAACAGATTTAGAAGAGAAGGATTTGGAAAGGGACTTTTCTTTAAAAGATAAGTGGGAAAACTATAAAGCGGATTTGAAAAACGGATATCAGTTTATAAAAGGTTCATTGATCCCAAAATTTTTGTTAGCTGCAATTTTAGCAAATTTTATCATCGGGGCTGTATCAGCCATATTACCGGAATACGCTGTTTATCGTGGGGGAAGTGATATTTATGGATGGTATTTGGCGGCAATGTCTTTTGGGTTATTGATAGGGTCTACAATTAGTTCGTTTTTTAGTCAATTTCCTTTAGGTAAGGTAACCATTATCGGATTTTTCTGTTCAGGATTAAGTTGGTTTTTGTCAGGTATTACCAATATTCATTTACTTTCTGTTATTTTGTTTGGAGGAAGTTATGTAGCAATAGGAATAACAAATGTCTTGTTCCTCTCTTCTCTGCAGAAAATTGTACCTAGTGATTTACTAGGAAGGGTTTTCTCTTTTATTGTGGGGGCAATATCTATTGCTGCACCATTAGGATCTTTAACTGGAGGCACAATGGCTCCTTTTATTGGCAGTTGGATTATCTTTATTTTTGGCAGTATTGCCATGGTATTCGTTTCTATATATTGGTTAGTAATGCCTACATTAAGAAATTTGCCTATAACGGATGCACTTGAATATAGACATCTTTTTTCCGACTAAGCAGATATGATATCTGCTTAGTTTTTTAGGTTCATCACCAAATTTTGTGATTTAGTGACAAAAAAGAGAAAGCACTGACGAGATCCTGGCAATAATGTTAGCGGTGAAATCAACATGAAGGAGGTCTCGTAAGTGCTTTCGATACCACTAGGATTGCCAGAATGTAAAGTGATTAAACAAGAACCTGTAGATGAGCAAATTCGCTAACATAAATTGACAACCAAACAAAAAAGGAGACATGAACCCAGCTCCTTGAGTAAAATAGATGTGCTCAAACTACCCACAAGGAGGTTCATGTCTTAGGAACCGATGAGCACATCATCACGGAATCCACCCATTTTTCATGACGTTTGGGTTGGCGCTTTACTTCTCGAAGCCGGTCATCAAGCCTCTCGTTCATCTTGTCGATGCCCTGTACCAAGGGATGTTCGGGAACGTTGACCGATGTCCATCACTGGAGTTTTCATCCCAACCATCGAACGACGCTCAGCCATTTTTTTACGAAAAGCCCTTGGGATGAAGAGACGTTGCTTCGCAAACTCCAGCCATGGATCCTTCAGCGCATCCAGCGAATCGCCAAACGGGAGAATCAACCCCTTTTTGTTTCGATGGATGATACGATTTGCCAAAAAACGAAGCCTTCGTCACGGGCTGTCCATGCCATCCAAGGGTGTGACTGGCATTTCTCTCACAGCGATCATCAATGGGTCTGGGGGCATTCGCTTGTTTGGCTGATGGTGCACACCTTCACCCAAGCGTTTCCGTTCGCCTTTCGTCTGTATGACAAGACGGCGGGAAGAAGCAAGATCGACCTAGCGATCGAGAGGCTTTCTTCGCTCAAGGGGAAGCAGGCCCAGCGGGGGTGCGTGGCGAATACCTCTCTTCATTTACATCAAACCATATGTAAAAATGTTTGAAATGCTTTATATGCAAAGCTTATACCAAAGCCAATTAATGTGATTCCTGCTGCGACTGATAGCCATTTTAACCACTTTTCACTTATCATTTTTCTTCCGAAATGTACAGATAGTGCTACTGTCAAATCCCATAATGCGATACCCAAAAATATGGCGCTACTTTTAGCAAGTGCCTGATACTTTTCCACAGAGTTCAATTCCATAGCTAATACCGATCCATAGATGCTAACCCAAAAGACAATATTGAGTGGATTCGATATAGCAATGGAGAATCCTGAAAGATATGATTTGAACAAACCTTCTTTGTTAACCTCCCCACTTATTTCAATTTTTTTAAATGCTTCCCTTATGCTGTCGTAACCCAAATAACATAAAATAAAGAAACCAGAGAGCCACATGATAAGCTGTACAACGGACTTGGTTAAAAAAGCGGCTAAACCAAAAAAGATTGCAAACATTAGGACAATATCCGCTGACATTCCTCCCAATCCAACAACCCATGAATGAAAAAACCCATATTTTATTCCCCGCTTCACCATTTCTACATTAATAGGCCCAATAGGAATGGATAAAGATAAGCCGAGAAGAATCGAAGCAAAAAAACCATTTAGCATCTATTTAATCTCTCCTTTTTAATGGACATCTCATTAAACTTTCTTCATTGATATCAGGTAATATATATTGTTTCCATTCTCTTTTATGGTGGTCTCCATAATCGCCTATATCTGGATGAGGAGGAATTGCATCGTATTGTTTTAATCTGGATCTAATAATTTCTCTTACTTGTTGACCTTTTGGAGTATCCCCAGTAATATCATCAAGTGTACCTCTCGGTTGGAAAGTAATTTCAAGCCCATTAGCTGTGTATCTGCTTTTTCTTGCATGATAAATAGGAGCTCTGCAGACAACAAAAATAGGTTCTCCCCCAAAACAATACTCCCACTTAGGATGGTTTGGATCTTCAGGGATATCTGTACACCAAGGTTCAAGATCATGATCCATTAAAAACTGTAACACTTTCCAAAATTGTTTTTTGTAGTATTCTGCATACACTTTTTCTGTCGGTGGTTTAAAAAATGCGACTAAAGTTGTGCGTTTTCCAATATTTCTATATGTCTTAATGTATTCATACAAACCATCTCTTAACCTTAAGAGTTCATTTTCATCGGATGTTGATTGTACAAAAATATATCTGGATAGTCCCTTTTTCTCAGCTTCTACTGCAAAATAACATGGGTAAGGATGTTCCTTATCTAGGATATTATTCCTAAAATTCAGATAGCATTCTAACTCCCAATCTTTTAATCTCCCTTCCTCCATTCTCCTTTTTATTTCATGTTGATCTAAGGGGCTGGTGATTTAAGGGAACATGGGGCTTCCCGGCATCATTTCTCAAATAGAAAAACTTTGTAGCATCAGTACTTTTTTTCACATGTTCATCCATTGAGCAGGGGAAACAGCTGTTTTTCACCAGCCTTCTAAAATTATTTCAGTTTTGGCCAACATAAATTATATCCTCCCAAAATTAATATAAGTTTAAAAGTAAATACTATATAAGTTGCAATAAAGAATTTCCGATTTTTCGTTGCGGGTTTCATCTAAGTGCAAGTTGATATGAGAGGAATCAGCGGATGTAAAACAAAATTTCAACTTACTATATACTGTAGATGAGCATTTTTCATCACATTAATTTCCATGCCCTAAGAGACAAAGAGGGAAAGGCATGTTTTGAAACAGTCAAGTAAAACTTTTGGTTAAGATCTATTTTTTTGATTTTTCATTGAAAATTATATTATTTTTAATAGATTTTGTCAACAATAAACTCATTTTGTAACTATTCACCCCAGTGCTAGTGTATAAAAAAGCCCAGCACAAATAGGGCATTTCGGTCATAGAAAATGCCCTAGGTAGCGGAAAGAACTCGATCGATCGTTTCGCCTGCCAACAGAAGACATAACGAATCCCACACGTTTTTTTCGTGTTTCGTCAGTGTGGAAACGATGCTTCTTGCGATGCAAAACGACTGCGCGAATGTTTCTTCGCGAAACGTACCCGAAATGTTCTCTTTGACTTTGACCATGCGAAGATCGCGTTCGGCTTGGTTGTTATCAAAGGGAACATGTACTTCACGTAAGAAACGCAGCGCTTCTTCCTTTCGTTTTTGAAGGCGTCGAACAAAAGCGAGTGCTTTTTTCGGAAGAGGCGTCATCGTTTCTAATCGGTGTTGTGCTCTTTCTAGGATGCGATCATACACTCGTTCCCACCGTCTCGCTTCTTCTTCGGAAAGTGCACCGTGATGGGCTTCGACGGCTTGCTTGGCGGCTAACAGAAACGTGGTCATGCGCATCGCCCACGTATGCCCCTGTTCGATGAATCCTTTTAACTCACGCAAATGGTGGGCATGACAAAGGGCATGGGTGGCATGTGTGTATTTCGGATACGTACCGAACGCATCGTGCATCATCGTCCCTTCATATCGGGGAAGAATCCCGATATCATCGGTCGCTTTTTTTCCACGAGAAGCGTGAGGAGCCAAGTATGTATATCTCGATGTACACGCGACATGCACCCATGCGAGTTTCCCATTGATGCGCAAACTCGTTTCATCGACATGCAGGATGTTGGATTCAAGTAAGGCGTCTTCGATGATGTCCATATTGGATTCCAACGATTCGCGTCCTCGTTTCACCATATTGGCAAGAGTTCCCGTACTAATCGAGTGTTGATATAACGCTTCGATTGTATCACTTAAACGCTTGTACGGGATCAATTGGATATGATGTAAATAAACAACGAGCGCCGTGAGCCGTGGACCGTATTGCACATGATTCGTGACATGGGATGGGAATTCGGCTTGTTGCACGCATCGACAATGTGGACACGATTTCACTTCACGTTCATGTTGTGTCACCTCGATCGCCACAGGAGGGACATCAAACACTTGACGGATATCGACTTTGAACGGTTTGACTTCACGCAAAGAAGCTCCACATCCTTGACACGTATGCACACGGTGGACGACACGATGATGTGGATGTTCCACTTGACGGAGCGTCTTCCCCTCATGTCCCTCTTGCCCACCAAGCTTTTTGCCAGACGGCTCGCGGGAGGAACGCTTTTTCTCAAAACGGTCAGAAGATGGGGGCAAATGGCTATTGGAGCTGTTTTTTTTCGTGCGTGCTTCCAGCTCTTGAACACGGTACTTCAGTTGTTCATTTTCTTTGCGTAGCTGTTTGTTTTCTTTCAACAGTTGCTCAATGACTTGTTGTTGGTGAGTAATGAGCTGCTTTTGTTGTTGGGCTTTGCTGATTAAGCTTTCAACTGTAAATACAGCTTGTTGTACCGTCAACATGCGATTCACCTCCTTGTCTATCAATATTCACATCATGGACAGGAAAAGCAAAAAATATTCAGCTCACTTTATGATGTGGCTGAATAGTTACCTCATTTTACTGTAGATAAGCAAATTTGCTAACACAAATTGACAACTAAACCAAAAAGGAGACATGAACCCAGCTCCTTGAGTAAAATAGATGTGCTCAAATCCGTTCACACAAGGAGGTTCATGTCTCATGAATCGATGAGCACATCATCAAGGAATCCACAAGTTTTTCATGATGCTGGGATTGGCGCTTGATTTCTCGAAGCCGGTCATCAAGCCTCTCGTTCACCTTGTCGACGCCTTAACTACCAAGGGATGTTCGGGGACATTGACGGATGTCCGGTACTGGAGTTTTCACCCGAATCATCGAACGACATTGAGCCACTTTTTTACGAAAAGCCCTTGGAACGAGGAAAAACTGCTTGAGAAGCTGCAAGAATGGATCCTTCGCCAGATCGAACGCCTGGCCAAACAGGAGAATGAATCCCTTTTTGTTTCGATTGATGATCCCATTTGCCAAAAAACGAAGCCTTCGTCACGGGCTGTCCATGCCATCCAAGGGTGTGACTGGCATTTCTCTCACAGCGATCATCAATGGGTCTGGGGGCATTCGCTTGTTTGGCTGATGGTGCACACCTTCACCCAAGCGTTTCCGTTCGCCTTTCGTCTGTATGACAAGACGGCGGGAAGAAGCAAGATCGACCTAGCGATCGAGAGGCTTTCTTCGCTCAAGGGGAAGCGGGCTCAGCCGGTGTATGTGCTCATGGATTCCTAGTATCCGTCCCAAGCGCTCATCGAAGCCTGCGTGAAACAAGGATTCCATGCCATCGCCATGCTCAAGACGAACCGGATTCTCTACCCGAAAGGCATCGCCATCCAAGCGAAGGAGTTTGCCCGCTATATTGAGTTCAACGACACCTGCCTCGTCACGGTGGGGAACGAGCGTTACCGCGTGTATCGCTACGAGGGAGCAATCCATGGCCTCGAGGATGCGGTGGTGCTGCTGGCTTGGAAGGCGGATCAACGGATGACGCCGGATCATCTCCATGTCGTCTTGAGCACCGACCGGGAGCTGAGTGACGAAGACATCTTGCGTTACGATACCCAGCGCTGGACGATCGAATGCGTTTTCCGGCAGGCCAAAGGCCAGCTGAAGTCAGGTGGGACCGTGTTCGCCACGTTCGGGCGGTGAAACGGTATTGGGCCGTGGTGCTGTTCGCCTGCGTATACAGCATCGCGGAATCTCAACAAGACCTCTCTTCCGGCCTGGAGCTTCTTCGGTCTCGAAAAGGACACAGCATCGTCGAGTTCATCTACGATGCCGCGAAGCAAGAGATTCCCATTGATGTGATCAAAAAACCGCTCCATGTCGCCTAAGGGGTACCCTGTTTGTCTCTCAGAGAATGGAAATGATTGTAATAAAAAATGCTCATCTACAGCCTGATATTGCTTTTCAAGTGTTTATACAGGAGCAAGGGGGAGAATTAAATGAGGAAACGATGTTTGTCTAATGGTCTTTGTCTATGGTCGTTTAGTTGCCCATCTACAGCGACGCAGAACGTTCGCCAGAAAGGATGCAATATTCTTGGTGAGGCGCAAAGACCATTCTTCATTTCACGAGTATGGAGTCGTGACCGCTTTTTCGCGGGGCGAAAGAAGGAAAATCGAGCATAGCCGCGAATATTATGACTTGCGATGATTTTTTTGGGGGGATGACGATGGAACTCGGATTGGCGGGAAAAACGGCGTTGGTTGCCGCCTCAAGCCAAGGGCTCGGCAAGGCGATCGCCCGGGCGCTTGTGCTCGAAGGGGCGAACGTGATGATCACGAGCCGAAGCGAAGAAAAACTGCAGCAGGTTGCTGAGGAGCTGAACGGGTTACATAAGGGGCGCGTCGCTTACGTGCGCACCGATGTGACGAAAGCGGACGAGATTCGCCAGCTGGTCGCCAAAACAGTGGAGACGTTTGGGACGATCGATTTGCTCGTCAATAACGCCGGCGGTCCCCCCGCGGGGACGTTTGAAACGGTGAGCGACGAAGACTGGCAATATGCGTTCGAGCTCAATTTATTGAGCTATATTCGGCTCATTCGCGAAGCGCTTCCTTATTTAAAGAAAAAGGGCGGAAAAATTGTCAACATCGCCTCCTCATCGATCAAAGAGCCGATTCCGGGCTTGATTTTATCCAACACGTTCCGCACCGGCATCGTCGGGCTGACGAAAACGTTGGCTGGGGAGCTGGCCCGAGATGGCATTTTGATCAATACGGTGGCCCCAGGGCGAATCGCGACGGAACGGGTCGCCTTTTTGGACAAGGTGAACGCCGAAAAATTAGGCATTACGAAAGAAGAGATGGAAGCGCGCATGAAAAGCGCCATTCCGCTCGGTCGCTACGGAACTCCCGAAGAGTTTGCCAACATCGTCGTTTTCTTGCTGTCAGAGGCGAACTCGTATGTTACCGGGCAGGCGCTCATTGTCGATGGGGGCATGGTGAAGGCCATCTAAGCCGAGCGGATCGGTAGCGTCAAAACGGTCATGAAATCTGCACGATCCCATTGAGCATGGGGATAGGTGGAGAAGCTAGACTCGCCCTTGACCAACACCCGCCAAAGCGGATCGGAGGGGAGAAACAACATGAAAACAATCGGGTTTATCGGACTTGGTGTGATGGGGAAAAGCATGGCGCGCCACTTGCTAAAAGCAGGCTATCCCCTTCTCGTCTATACGCGAACGAAAGAAAAGGCAAACGATTTGCTGGCAGAGGGGGCGGCATGGAAGGAAACGGTCGCTGATTTGGCCCGGGAGGCGGATGTCGTGATGACGATGGTCGGCTATCCGCGTGATGTTGAGCAAGTGTATTTCGGTGAGGCCGGCATTTTGGAAAACGCACGTCAGGGAACATACGTCATCGATATGACCACATCGACGCCGACGCTGGCGCAATCGATTTACGAAGCGGCGAAGCGAAAAGGCATTCATGCGTTGGACGCGCCGGTGTCCGGCGGCGACATCGGCGCGCGCGAAGGAACGTTGACGATTATGGTCGGCGGTGACGAAGACGTGTTTTTGGCGTGCAAGCCGATCCTTGAGCGGCTCGGAACTAACATCATTTTGCAAGGGAAAGCGGGAGCTGGCCAACACACGAAAATGTGCAACCAAATCGCCATTGCCACGAACATGATCGGGGTGTGCGAGGCGATCGCCTATGCCAAGCGGGCTGGTCTTGATCCATTCAAAGTGCTTGAAAGTATCGCTAAAGGGGCGGCCGGCAGCTGGTCGCTGAGCAACTTGGCGCCGCGCATGCTCGCTGGCGATTTTGCCCCCGGATTTTACGTGAAGCATTTCCTCAAAGATATGAACATTGCCCTTGAAGAAGCGGAGCGGATGAACTTGCCGCTGCCGGGCTTAGCGCTTGCGAAGCGGCTTTACGAGGAGCTGGCACAAGCCGGCGAGGAAAACAGCGGCACGCAGGCGTTGTACAAACGGTACGCGTCAGAATGATGGCGCGCGTTTTGGGCTGCCCTAGCGTCCGTTGCCCCTAAGGCGCGACGAATGCTAGGGCTTGCTGCTGTTTGGCCGCTAGCAAGCTGGTGAACACCAGCGGTTTTTCCCCGTCCATGAGCAAACGGGTGAAAACGAAAACCGGATGCTACGAGGTTTTTCGATGAGGGAAACGATGCTCGGAAGCGGGATGTTCGATTCAATCCCGGTCCTGCTAGAAGGCCGGCGTGGCGTGGGAAAAGCCGTTCAGACCGACGGAGAGTGCAGTGATTATTCGTCAAAAAATATTGAATATTGTTTCTTGGTAAGGTATAGTAGTAGTAAGAGGACATACCAACCGGTTAGTATAAAAGGAGGGGAGCAGATGGACTTTTCCTATTCGCCCAAAGTGAAAGAGTTGATCAAAAAATTAAGCGCTTTCATGGAAGAGTACATTTATCCGAACGAGAAGGTGTATGAGGAGCAGCTGAACGCCCAAGAGTCGAGATGGGCCGGCGTGCCGCCGATCATCGAAGAATTGAAGGAAAAGGCGAAAAAAGAAGGGCTTTGGAATTTGTTTTTGCCAGACAGCGAATACGGCGCGGGATTAACGAATGTCGAGTACGCGCCGCTTTGCGAAATCATGGGTCGCTCGCTCATCGCCCCGGAAGTGTTCAACTGCAATGCGCCCGATACCGGCAACATGGAAGTGCTCGTCCGCTACGGCACCGAGGAGCAAAAGAAAAAGTGGCTCATCCCGCTCTTGAACGGAGAAATCCGCTCGTGCTTTTCGATGACGGAGCCGGATGTGGCGTCGAGCGATGCGACGAACATTCGCGCTTCGATCGTTCGCGATGGCGATGAGTATGTCATCACCGGACGGAAATGGTGGTCATCCGGGGCCGGCGACCCGCGCTGCAAAGTCGCCATCGTCATGGGAAAGACGAACCCCGATGCGCCAAAACATGAACAGCAGTCGATGATCATCGTTCCGCTTGATACGCCGGGCGTGAAAATCGAGCGGATGCTGCCGGTGTTCGGCTTTGACCATGCGCCGCACGGGCATGCGGAGATTACGTATGACCATGTGCGCGTGCCGAAGGAAAACATCATTTGGGGCGAAGGAAAAGGGTTCGCCATCGCCCAAGGCCGGCTCGGTCCGGGGCGGATCCACCATTGCATGCGCTTGATTGGGGCGGCGGAGCGGGCGCTTGAACTGATGTGCCGCCGCGTGCAGTCGCGGGTGGCGTTCGGCAAACCGCTCGCCGAGCACGGCGTCATCCGCGAGTGGATCGCCCAGTCGCGCATCGAGATCGAGCAGGCGCGCCTGTTGACGCTCAAGGCGGCGTACATGATGGATACGGTCGGCAATAAAGTGGCGCGCAAAGAAATTGCGATGATCAAAGTGGTCGCGCCCAATGTCGCGCTCAACGTCATCGACCGCGCCATTCAGGCGTTTGGCGCCGCCGGGGTGAGCAACGATTTTCCGCTTGCCGCCATGTGGGCGAACTCGCGCACGCTTCGTTTGGCTGACGGGCCGGACGAAGTGCACAAAGAGCAAGTGGCGAAGCTTGAATTGCGGCAATACCAACCATAAGGGAGAGGAAGAGGAGCTTATGCATGTGCTGGATTTATTCAAAATCGGAGGAGCTTATGCATGTGCTGGATTTATTCAAAATCGAAGGAAAAACCGCCATCGTGACGGGCGGTGGGCGCGGGCTCGGTGAGCAAATCGCCATCGGCCTCGCTGAAGCCGGAGCGAACGTCGTCGTCTGCTCGCGCAAGGTTGAGGCGTGCGAGCAGGTGAAAGAAAAGCTCGAACAGCTCGGCGTCCGTTCGCTCGCATTGCGGTGCGATGTGACGAATCCGGAGGACGTCAAACATGTTGTGGAAACGACCGTCAACGAGTTCGGCGGCATCGACATTTTAGTCAACAACAGCGGGGCGACGTGGGGGGCGCCGGTCGAGGAAATGCCGCTTGAGGCATGGCAGAAGGTGCTCAACGTCAACATCACCGGCACATTTTTGATGAGCCAGGCGGTCGGCAAGGTGATGATCGCCAAACAAACGGGCGGCGCCATTGTCAATATCGCGTCGGTCGCCGGTCTTGGCGGCACGCATCCGGACATTTTGAATACGATCGGCTACAACACGAGCAAAGGGGCGGTCATTACGTTTACGAAAGATTTGGCCGCCAAATGGGGAAAACACGGCATTCGCGTCAACGCGGTAGCGCCGGGCTTTTTCCCGACGAAAATGTCCCAAGTCGTCCTTCAGCATGTCGGCCAAAAAGTGCTCGAGCATACGCCGCTCGGCCGTTTCGGCGGCGACGATGACTTAAAAGGCGCGGTGCTGTTCTTGGCTTCTCCGGCTTCCGCGTTTGTCACCGGCGCGCTTCTTGTCGTTGATGGCGGCAGCCATGCTGCTGGAATGTAATCCAAAATGGAAGGGGGAAAAATAATGAGCGAAAAACGGGCGTTGTCTCTTTACCCGAAACATGTGTCGTTTCATATCGAGATTCCGAACAAAACGGTGTGCGAGGTGCTGCATGAACGGGCGGCGGAATTTGGCGCTCAGCCGGCGCTGACGTTTTACAGCCAAACGATCACTTACGCTGAGCTCGCCGCGGCGGTCAACCGCTTCGCTTCCAGCCTGCAAGCGCTCGGAGTGCAAAAAGGCGATCGGGTCGCGATCATGCTGCCAAACTGCCCGCAATACGTCATCGCTTACTACGGCATTTTGCAGGCGGGCGCCATCGTCACCCAAGTGAATCCGATGCTCGTTGAGCGCGAGCTTTCGTACTTGCTCAATGATTCGGGAGCGGAGATGATCGTCATTTACGAGCCGCTTTATCCGCGTCTAGCTGCCGTGAGACAAGAGACGGCGGTCAAGCGGGCGGTCACTGTCCAGTTCGGGGCGCCGGCTTCTGTCCCGCTCGCTGAAGGCGATGTGACGTTTGAACAGTTTTTGGCCCAAGGGGATGGACAAGTGCGCCCGGTGCCGATCGAGCCGGCGCATGATATCGCTGTGTTGCAATACACAGGCGGAACGACAGGGCGCTCGAAAGGGGCGATGCTCACCCACCGCAACATTTTCGCTAACGTCTTGCAGTGCGCCGAATTTTTCAAAGGAACGTTTGAATTTGGAAAAGAGCGGTATTTAACTGTCATTCCGTTGTTCCACGTATTCGCGATGACGTCCGGCATGAACTTGGCGATTTACCAAGGGGCGGAAAACATTTTGTTGCCGCGCTTCGAGCTGAAAGAAGTGCTCGAGACGATCCGCGACAAGCAGCCGACCGTGTTCCCCGGCGTGCCGACGATGTACGTCGCCATCACAAACACCCCCGGCAAGACGGGCCATTTTATGGTACAATAGCTGGCAGTGATGACGCAGGGCAAGAGGTGGGAGAACATGAGGGAAAAGATTATCGCTGCCAGCATTGAACTGTTTGAGCAAAACGGGTTCAGCGAAACGTCGATTCAAGATATTGTCGACGCGCTTGGGGTAACGAAAGGGACGTTTTACTATTATTTCAAAAGCAAAGAAGAGCTGCTGATGGATATTCATCTTCGCTACATTGAAGGGCTGCTTCGCGAACAGCAGCGCATTATCAATGACGGGCGGCGATCGGTGCGGGAAAAGCTGTATGCCATTGTGTATATGCTTATTCACAACGTTGAGCGCCAAGGGCGGCAAGCGCGCATTTTTTTCCGCGAAATGAAACATTTGAACGAGGAGCATTTGCAAAAAGTGAAGGAAAAGCGCGATTTGTTTCGCTATCAGCTGCAGGCGTTAATTGAGGATGGAATGAAAAGCGGCGAACTGCGCCGCGATTTGTCGCCATCGATTGCCGCGCTCACGGTGCTCGGGGCGGCCAATTGGAGTTACCATTGGTTTCGCCCGGACGGCGGGCTGACTGATGCGGAAGTGGCCAAACAGATGATCACCATTTTGATCGATGGGATGGGGCCGGCGTCTTAACAAGCACTATGCGTCCGCCATAGAAGTCAAGGTCGCCGTTCATGTCGCTCGTTTGTCGATGTTTGACCAAACAAAACGCGCTCGCCAAAAGGGGGAGAGGAAAATGAGCGCCATTATTCCGGTGCGCAAAGGGGAAGAATTGCCGGTTGGAAAATTGGCCGCGTTTTTGCGCTCAGTGCTGCCGGACATGCCGGATGGGGAGCTGGAGATTCGGCAATTTTCCGCCGGCCGCTCGAATTTGACGTATTTGCTCCGCTGCGGGGAGTGGGAGGCGGTGCTGCGCCGGCCGCCGCTTGGCCCGGTGCCGCCGAAAGCTCATGATATGAAGCGGGAGAGCACATGGCTTGCCGAAATCCATCCGCTCTTTCCGCTGGCGCCGAAGCCGCTGTATTTTTGTGACGATGAGTCGATCATCGGCAGCCCCTTTTTCGTGATGGAGCGGCGTGATGGCGTTGTCATTGACGACGATTTTCCGGACGGCGTTGTGCCGACAGAAGACGTCTGCCGCGGCATTTCCGAAACGATGGTCGAGACGTTAGTTCGCATCCATCAAATCGATTATACGAAAACGCGATTGGTGCACATGGTCAAGCCGGAAGGATTTATGGAGCGGCAAGTGCACGGATGGATTCAGCGGTACGAGCGGGCGAAAACCGACGATGTTCCAGCGGCTGAAGCGCTGACGAAGTGGCTCGCTTCCCACATTCCGCCGCAGCGGGAGGCGACGGTTATTCATTACGATTTTAAGCTGAACAATGCTATGTTTGCGAAAGATGATATCACTAACATGGTCGGCTTGTTTGACTGGGAAATGTCGACCGTCGGCGATCCGCTGGCCGATTTGGCGGTGGCGATGAGCTATTGGATTGAAGAGGATGATCGGCCGCTGGTGAAAAATGGATTTGGTCGCGCACCGGCCACCGTCCGGCCTGGATTTTACACGCGCGAACAGTTTATTGACGCGTACGCGAGAAAAAGCGGCCGCGATGTGTCCGACGTGCACGTGTATTTGACGTTCGCCTACTTTAAATTAGCGGTCATTTGCCAGCAAATTTATTATCGTTATCGCCGCGGGCAGACGAACGATGAGCGGTTTCGCCATTTCGGCCAGTTTGTCGAAGCGCTTATCGAGCATGCATGGCAGCTGGCGACGGGACGGTGAGGCAGCGTGATGACGAACGTGCATGTCGTGCTGCGCAAGGAAGACATTGATGAGACGGCGCTCGCTGATGGGAAAGTTGCTGTTGTGTTTGACATTTTGCTTGCCACCTCATCGATTGCCGCCGCGCTTTCGGCCGGCGCTCGTTCGGTGATCCCGGTCCGCGACGCCGAGGAGGCGAAGGCGGTCGCGATTCACTTGCCCGAGAAAAGTTATGAGCTCGTCGGTGAACGGGAGGGACGGACGATCGATGGCTTCCATCCTCCGGCGCCGCTGTTTTTGCAAACGATCTGTCCGGGAAAAACGGTCGTGTTGTCGACGACCAACGGCACGGTGGCGGTTCATAAAGCGCAGTCGGCGAGCGCGGTATACACGGCGAGTTTGCTGAACAGCCCGGCGGTCAGCGAGCATGTTTGCCGATGGCATCGCGACAAAACGATGATCGCCATCTGCTCCGGCTCGTCGGGTCGTTTTTGCCTCGAAGACTTTTACGGCGCCGGCTATTTCGTGCATTGCCTCGTCGAGCAAGGGATCGATGCGGCCAAGCTGTCCGACAGCGCGATGGCCGCATGGCTCTTTTACCGGCAATATTCGGGGGAAGAAAGGGCGAAAGAAGTATTGTTCGCCGCGCGCGTCGGCCGCTGGATGGCGGCGTACGGTTTGGAATCAGAAGTGGATTACATTAACCGGCACGGGGCGCTTTCTTCCGTTCCGAAACTTGAACGAGGATCGTTCGGTTTGGAGCTGCGCGATATCGCGCCAACAAGATTCATGAAAGAGGGGAGATCGTCATGAAATTTGTCCAATTCGTTGAATACGGTGGGCCCGATGTCTTGCGTGTTTGCGAAGGAGAACGCCCGAAGCCCACAGGTCGGCAAGTATTGATCGAAGCCGAAGCGATCGGTGTCAACTATGCCGATACAGCCCGGCGGGAAGGGCGCTACGTGGTGCCGACGCCGCTTCCGTTCATACCGGGGACGGAGGTGGCCGGCGTTGTTTGCGAGGTTGGTCCGGAGGTGCAAACGGTCCGTCCAGGGCAGCGCGTCGTCGCGTTGATTGAGTCGGGGGGCTACGCCGAGTGTGTCGCTGTTGACGAGCGGGCGGTCGTGCCGCTTCCGGACGGCATGGATGCCCGGCAGGCGGCGGCTTTGCCGGTGCAAGGGCTGAGCGCCTACCATATTCTCAAAACGATGGGCCGCTTAGAGGAAGGAGAAACCGTGCTCGTTCACGCCGCTGCCGGCGGCGTTGGAACGATCGCCGTCCAGCTGGCGAAACGGTTCGGCGCCAAAACGGTCATCGCCACGGCGAGTACGGAGGAAAAACGGGCGCTCGCCCAACAGCTTGGCGCTGATGTTGCCATTGATTATACAAAAGACAGCTGGGCCGCGGACGTGATGGAGGCGACCGGTGGCCGCGGCATCGATGTCGCCTTGGAAATGGCGGGCGGCGACGTCTTTCATCAGACGCTCGATTGCCTTGCTCCGTTCGGCCGTCTTGTCGTCTACGGGGCGGCGAGCGGGGAGATGACGCGTCTCAATCCGGTTCGTCTCATGGCGAAAAACTGGTCCGTCATCGGTTTCTTTTTGCCGCAAATCATGCGAAAGCGGGCGCTGTACGAACAAAGTTTGCGCGAATTGCTTTCATGGGTGCAAGACGGGAGCTTGCAGCTGACGATCGGCGGCGTCTACCCGCTTGAGCAGGCGCCGATGGTACATAAACTTCTTCAAGAGCGGAAAACGCACGGCAAGCTGCTGCTTGTGCCATAAGGAACGAAAAGGGTGTCCAGACACGGAGCTGGACACCCGCAACTTCCTGAACGTAGTCGGCATCCGCCAGCTACGTTTAGAAGGTTGGTGAAACGTCGCTGCTTCCCTTCATCAAATGAGTGAAAAAACAGACCGATGCAACAAGGTTTTTCTCGTTGAGAAATGAGATGGAAAAGCACGAGTACATCACCGGCCTCTTAGGAGACCGGTCATTGAAGAGAGCAAGCCGCTGATCAAGCCCGTTTCTCCAATAGAAAAGCTTTGTCGCATTAGGATCGCCTGTCAAACGATTCCCCATTGCTTAAAAGAAACAACCGTTTTTCACCGGCCTTTTCGCGATGTATCGACTAGCCTCTGTTTTGGCTGTTAGGAGGAACAAGCCGTGAACTACTCCCACTTCGCTTTGCTTGAAGTGGGAGACTTCTTTCGCAATTATGTTAAAAAAGAACCGGTGTGGATCGCGCCCATTACGGCCGCCGCCGTTTTTGTTGAATGTACCGCTCGAGCCGATCGAGTCCTTCCTTTAACACATCGAGCGAATAGGCGTACGACAGTCGGACGTGGCCTTCACCGTAGTCGGAAAAGGCGCTGCCGGGAACGAGGGCGACGCCGGCGTTTTCGACGGCATCGAGGGCGAAATCGAACGAAGACATGCCAAAGGCGGCAATCGACGGAAACAAATAAAACGCCCCGTCCGGCTTTTCCACCGGCAGCCCCATGGCGGTGAGACGACCGTAGGCGTACTCAAGCCGCTCCAGATAGGCGGCGCGCATCGTCTCGGCGTCGTTTTTGCCGGCGGTGAGCGCCTCGAGCGCCGCTTTTTGGCTGATCGATGATGTGCACGAGACGCTGTACTGGTGCACTTTGATCATTTGTTCAACGGCGAACGCTGGGGCGAAGACGAATCCGATGCGCCAACCGGTCATCGAGTGCGATTTGCTTAAGCCGTTGATCACGATCGTCTGCTCCGGCAGCCATTCGGCGATCGAGCGGTGGCGTCCGCGATAGACGAGCTCGCTGTAAATTTCATCAGACACGATCCAAATCGGCCGCCCTTGCAAAAGCGAAGCGATGCGGGCCAACTCTTCAGCCGCCAGCGCCGTCCCTGTTGGGTTGGATGGATAGGGAAGGATCACGCAGCGCGTCTTTTCTGTCAAATAAGGCGCAATGAGCTCAGCCGACAGACGGAACCCGTTTGGCCTTGTGTCGATGTACACCGGTTTTGCCCCACATAAACGGATGAGCGGCTCATAGCCGGGATAGACCGGTGCGGGAAGGAGCACTTCCGTTCCTTCCTCTAAAATCGTGCGAAACACGATATCAAGCGCTTGGCTGGCGCCGACGGTGGCGATGACTTCGTCCGGCGTGTAGCGGAGGCCGTACTTGTCAGCAACGAATTGGCAAGCCGCTTGGCGCAGCTCAAGCAGCCCAGCGTTGGCGGTGTACGTGGTGAAACCAGCGGCGATCGCTTCCTGGGCGGCGGTTTTGACATGTTCGGGCGTTGGAAAGTCGGGCTGGCCGATCGTCAGTGAGATCACTCCTGGTCGGCCGGCGACGAGGTTGAAAAACTGGCGGATGCCTGATATTTGGATGGATTGGACGCGTGGCTGAATGAGGTGTTTCATGGCGTGTCCACCTTTCTTTTTTTCTCTATTGTATCATTGTTCAACGCAAACGGAAAAACGAAAATCAGCCCCATTTCCGTTTGGGTGGTTTCCGCAGACGGAAAGGGGGCCTACGTTGCGATGGATGATTCACACTCCAATTTCGTTCGCTCCTTTTACGCGCCGTATTTTTTCAACAAGTCATTGTATTGGGCGGAAAGCTGCAAAAACAGCGGCTTGTTGCCGGCGGCGAGCGCCTCGTCGATTTGCTCCATTAATTTTTTTCGCTGAAATTGGAAAATCGCTTCGTTTAGAACCTGTTCGGCGATCGGTCCGTAACTGCTTTTTTCTTCCGGTTGGTTGAACAAGACGGCGCCTTCGTTTGGATATTGTTTTTCGTACATCGTTGATTCCCTCCTATACGGGAACGAAATGGTTCCCTTTTTTATATTATCTTCGTTTTTGAAGCTAATGTAAAGAAAATTTCGATAAATATTTTTTGTCAATTTTTTCTCTACATGATTTGAATACCCGTTTTTTCTTGGGCGATAACAGACTTTTCGGTTATGATAAAGAGAAGAAACAATGGCAGGGTGATGGAAATGATTCGCACATGTATCGTGACAAAAGAATTTGAGATTTTGGCTGGGGTAGATCTTGCGATGGTCAACAGTCCGGACGTTTCTTGGTATTGGGTCGACTTTCATGAGCCGACGGATGAGGAGTCGGAGCTGCTCGCGTCGTTTTTTCGCTTTCACCCGCTCGCGATTGAAGACTGCTTGGAATATGTGCAGCGGCCGAAGCTCGATTTTTACGACCGCTACTTGTTTGTCGTTCTCCATGCGATCGCTGGGATGACGCTCGAGGCTGAGGAGGTGGATTTGTTTGTCGGACAAAATTTCATCGTTTCGTTTCATAAGTCGGCCATCCACGCGGTCGATGAAGTGTGGGAGCGGCTCAAACATGAGGCGGATGTTCAGCAGGGACCGTTTCATGTGATGTATCGGCTCATTGACAAACTCGTTGACGATTATTTTCCGCCGTTGTACCATATTGAAGACGTGCTGAACGATTTAGAGGAGAATACGAACAACGAACCGATTCATGACATCATTGAAAAAGTGTTCGACATTCGCAGCGATTTGTCAAAACTGCGGCGGACGATTGTGCCGATGCGCGACTTATTGTACCGTATCACCCATTCCGACCGGCTGCAGCGCATGAAGGAGCGGCAGCTGTATTTCCATGATATTTACGATCATTTGCTCAAGCTGTCGGAAATGATTGAGACGAACCGGGAAATTACCGCGGACATCCGCGACAGCTATTTGTCGCTCAACTCGAATCGGATGAACAATATTATGATGACGTTTACCGCCATCACGACGATTTTCATGCCTCTTACCTTCATCGCTGGCATTTATGGGATGAACTTTGACTATATGCCGGAGCTGCGTTGGAAATACGGCTATTTCGCCGTATTAGTGATCATGGCCGTAATCGGCATGACGATGTTCGTTTGGTTTAAACGCAACGGTTGGTTTCAGCTGCTCAAGAGCGACTGGGCGGATGAAGAACGGAAGCGGCGCCCCTAGCCGTATAAGCCAAGCGGTTCCCTTCATATACATAGCTATAGCGATGCGATCGCAAAGGAGGGAAACGGGTGGCAAAGGGAATTTGGGGAGTCGACTCGGCTCAGTCTGTTACGGAGCAACTGTTGCAATGCGTCCGGACCGAGCTAGGCGCTCCGAAATTTTGGGGCCGTTATTTAGTTCGGGTTCCAAACGTATCGGAAGGGTTGACACGGGAGGAAATCACGCGCATCCGCAACGACGGCATCAAAGTGTTGCCCATTTACAATGCGTTTCGCGAGGCGGTCGGCTATGCGAGCGGACAGGTGGCGGCGCGCAATGCGGTGTTCCATGCGCGACGGCTCGGCATTCCGAAAAACAAGCTGCTGTTTGCCAACATTGAAGATTTTTTCGCCGTAGACGCTGCTTGGATCGCCGCTTGGGTGGAAACGCTCTATCCGACCGGGTACCGGCCGGGGCTGTACGCTGACCCGACGAAAGGGGACTTTGCTGCCGCTTATTGTGAGGCGGTCAGCCGGAACAACCAAGTGGCCGTGCAAGCGGTCATTTGGAGCGCCGCACCAAGGCCGGGGGCGACGAAAGAGCAAAAAGCGCCCCGATACCAGCCGGCCGCCCCGCCTTGCAGCGCCAATGTCTGGGTGTGGCAGTACGGGCGCGACGCGGAGGTGTGTCCGGTCGATACGAATTTGGCTGACCGCCGCCTGCTTGATTTTTTGTATTGAGCGAAGCCGTTGCCGACAGCAGCGGCTTTTTGTATGGCGGTGAAAAGTGGAGCGGTTTTGAGTTTATTTTCTTTCATGTTTTGCTTCAGATCGATTATATTAGTAATAGGAAAAAGGACGGATTGGCGATTGGACGCAGACATATAGTCGGAAAGGAGGGGGAGCGTGGATCGATCGACCGCGTTGTTATTGGCACGCATGAAGGAGCAGTACGAACGATGGAAGGCGGGACCGCTGACCAGCCGGGAATTCGCCCGGTTTTTGCGCGCCGTTGGCCGGGCGGCAACCGTGATCGGACGGCCTGACATCGCCGCCGAGGCCGAACGGTTGAGCCGTCAGGTGAACAGCGGCAAAGAGAAGGAATGGACGGCTGAAGAAGCGCTGGTGGAGATCGCTCCTCTTCTTCGCTGTTTCTATGAAGAGAAGGAAACGCCCTTTCCGCTCCCTCTCATCAAAAGCGAACAGGAATCGGAAGCGACGATCCTCCTGTGCGGAAATGATCCGCTGTTTTTTACGTATCTTTGCCGCGCGCTGGATGCCGCGCCATGGCGGCTGCTCACGGTGCCGTCGCTCGAGCAGGCGGCGGCTTCGATCATTTGTCTTAGTCCGGACTGCCTCGTGGTCAGTCTTAGCGAGGAAGACGGGGAACCTTCTGCGTTGGCTAGTTTGTTGGAGAACGCCGGACGGCACCCGTATCTTCCCGTTGTGGTCATCAGCGCCGATGGGCGGAAAGAGACGCAGTTGAAATGCTATGAGCTCGGCGCCGATGATGTCGTGACCCCGACGGCCGCCGATGAGCTGTTTATCCGCATCCGCCGGTTGATCGAAAAAAAGAGAAAAATTGATGAGCTTGTATTGGTAGATGAATTGACAGGCGTCTATAACCGGAAATATTTGCCGCGCGTGTATGCCCGCCTCCGCAGCGATTTGGAACGTTCCGGCACGCCGAGTTGTTTAGCGCTCCTAGACCTCGACCATTTCAAACAGATCAACGATCGCTTCGGCCATTTGGCCGGCGACGCCGTGTTAAAGAAACTGGCTGATGTGCTCCTTCAGCATACGCGCGGCTTGGATACCGTCATTCGTTTTGGCGGGGAAGAGTTCATCGTTTGGCTGGCCCAAACGTCGAAACAGGAAGCGCGGGCGGTGCTTGAGCGTCTGCGGCACCAGTTCGAAGGCGAAGAAATCGTAGCTGACGGGTTCCGGCTGTCGTGCACGTTTTCTGCCGGTTTGGTGGAATGCGATCAAGCTGATGAATCGCTCGATCATTGGCTGCGTCTCGCTGATGCCGCGTTGTACGAAGCGAAAAAGAAGGGCGGCAATCGCATCGAGGAAGCTGGCGCGCCGTCCGCCCCTCACGATGGCGGCCAAGAGCGAAGCCAGCGCCGGCGAACGAGCGGGCGGCGGTGGGCGGTGGCCATCGTCGATGATGATGAACTGGCGCGGGCGGTCATTGCTGATCTTGTTCGCAAGTTGGCGGCTGAACAACAGCGGGAAGTGGACATTGAGGAGTTTGGCGACGGGCTTTCCTTTTTGCAGTCCCCGCTGTACCGAGACGGTCGGCGGTTCATTGTGATTCTCGACCGGGTGATGCCGAAAATGGACGGTCTAGAGGTGCTTGAACGCCTCCGCCAAGAGCGGAAGCGATGCAAGGTGATGATGTTGACATCGCGCCACGATGAGCGGGAAATTGCCCATGCGTTGGAGCGCGGGGTGGATGAATATGTGACCAAGCCGTTCAAATGGCTTGAGCTGGAGGCGCGGCTGCGCCGGCTGCTGAGGGGGCTCGATTCGTAAATGGCGCTGAAGATTGCCGTTTCCCTCACCTTCTTTTTGTTTGGGACGTTGACCGCGGTGTTTGCGTATTTGATGGTGCGCAAGCGGCGGGAAAACCGGCGCCAAGCGGCGCTGCGCGCTGGCAAGGAACAGCTTCGGCTTCCGTTGCTCCGCTACTTGCTTGGCGACGAGGAACAGCCCCCTTGGCCGGCTTCTTTGCTGGAGCGAGAGGCGCTGCTTGAGCTGCTGGACGATTTTGCCGCGCTGTTGAAAGGGGAGCAAGTGCAGGCAAGGATTCGGGCGTTTGCCGAAGAATATTTTGAAGGCTGGCTGCGCCGCCGGTTGGCAAGTCGACATTGGGGAGAGAGAATGAACGCGCTGTTTTTCATTGAGGATTTGCAGATGAAGGCGCTGCTAGCCGACATCGAGCGGCTGTATCGCTCCCGGATCGCTACCAAAGGGGAAGTGGTAAAAATTTTGACGATTTTCGCCAAATTTGATTACCGCCCGGTTGTTGTGTACGTTCTTCAACCGAAACATGAGCTGACGGAATTTGCGTACCGCGTCATTTTTGGCCATATGAGCGAAAGGCTGCTCCAACAAGTAAAAAGGCGGTTTGCCGAGCTCCCGCCGGCAGGCCAATATGCATTGATCGACATCATCGGCATCCGCCGCCGTCAGGAACAGTCGTTTTTGCAAGAGCGGCTGGCATCGGAAGAGCTGGAAATCCGTGTCCGCGCGCTCAAGGCCATGGCGGAAATCGGCGCGCCGCTTCATGCGCGTCAGCTCGCGCACCATCTAAGTTCCCCGCACTGGCAGGAACGGTTGATGGCCGCCCGCCTTGCCGGTCGATGCCGCGAAGAACGGCTGCTTCCGCTTTTGTATGAACGGCTGTCTGACCGCTCCTTTGCGGTTCGTGCGGAGGCCGCTGCCGCTCTCGCGCGCCTCCCTAGTGGCCGCATCGCGTTGAACCGGGCGGCTCAGCAAGCCGATGACCGTTATGCTCGCGATATGGCCCGACAATGGTTGGAAGGCGGGGAAGGATGATGGCGTTCTGGCAGTCGGTTGTATCGTTCGTTGGGAACGCGGTGCTTGTTTATATGATCGGGGTAGTCGCTTTTTATACGTTTTTGCTTGTCGTGTCGTTTTGGCATTTGCGCCGCCTCCATCGGCTTGACGACTGGGAGCCGTATGAAGAGCTGCTTGAAGCCAGCTACGCCAAGCCGGTGTCCATTCTTGTGCCTGCCTATAATGAAGAAGCCGGCATCGTCGGTTCGGTTCGCTCCTTGCTCGCCATTGAATATCCGCAATACGAGGTGATCGTCATTAACGACGGTTCCACAGACCGGACGCTCGAGCGGCTGATCGAACATTTTGAACTTCGCCCGGTCTATCGCGTCATTCGCCGCCAACTGGCGACAAAAGAAGTCAAAGCGATTTATCAATCGCCGGCTTATCCGCATTTGTTTGTTCTTGACAAGGAAAACGGGGGGAAGGCTGACGCGCTGAATGCCGGCATCAACGCTGCCCGCTATCCGTATATTTGTTCCATTGACGGCGATTCGGTTTTGGAACGGCACGCGTTTTTGAAAGTGATGAAGCCAATGCTCGAATCCGATGGCGAGGTCATCGCCTCCGGAGGGACGATTCGGGTCGCCAACGGCTGTCAGATTGAACGCGGTGAGATTGTCAAGGTTGGGTTGTCGCGGCAGCCGCTCGTAGTGATGCAGACGATTGAATATTTGCGGGCGTTTTTGCTCGGCCGCCTTGGTTTAAGTCGTCATAACTTGCTGCTGATCGTCTCCGGGGCGTTTGGCGTCTTTTCCAAGCCGTGGGTGATTGAGGCTGGAGGGTATGCCGACACAGCCGGTGAAGATATGGAGCTGGTCGTCCGTCTGCATCGGCTGGCCCGGGAAAAAAACGAGCCGAAAAAAATCATCTACATCCCAGATCCCGTTTGCTGGACAGAGGCGCCGGAAACGTACCGCGATTTGCGGAAGCAGCGGCGGCGTTGGCATCGTGGGCTGCTTGAGAGTCTGTGGCGGCATCGCGCCTTGTTGTTCAATCCGAAATACGGCTCGATCGGCCTTTTGTCGCTCCCGTATTTTTGGGTTATTGAGCTTCTTGGCCCGGTCGTTGAACTGGTGGGGTATATAGTGATCATCCTTTCATTGTGTTTCGGCACCATCTACATCGAGTTTGCTCTTCTTTTGTTGACTGTTTCTGTTTTGTATGGCTCGCTTTTGTCAGCGGCCGCAGTGCTGCTTGAGGAATGGACGGAGCGGAAGTTTCCGAACGTCTCGGATTTGGTTCGGCTGTTTTTCTTTTCATTGACGGAGACGTTTTGGTACCGTCCGTTGACCGCATGGTGGCGGTGCGAAGGGATCATCGATGCGTTTCGCTGGCAAAAGCAATGGGGAAGCATGAAACGAAAAGGGGTGTCCGCTTAATCGGACTTGAGGTGTTGCCGCTGGCATGGTTCACGGTTCGGTTCGTGAATTCCCCGCCATGAAGAAAAGGGTGTCCCAAGCAGCGGGACCCCCTTTTTCATCGGAAATCAAGGACATGAACGGAGGGGAGTCTGAGCAAAGCGGTCTGTCATCGCGATGGGCATTGAGAGCGTTCTTTGGTCAATAGCGGTCGCCGAGCCGCCTAAACACGGGTTTGGTCGCCCGTTTTGGGGCCCGCTCCAACGGCTCGTTCAATCCGGTGTAGGCGATGAGAATGGCCTTGGCTTCCGACAAAGGCATGCGAGCCGGAGGATTGCGGTACGAATCATTGAGTGCGCCAAGATGCGGGAGGACGGCGAAATCTTGTTTTGTCGGAGGGATGTGGAAATAGTAATCGCCGACGGCAACGAGCACATCCGACTGCTGTTGGCTGTATTTTGGGTTGCGGGAAAAATGGAGGCCGACCTTTTTTGCCTTGCCTTCTGCGAGCAGTTTTTCGATGGCTTTTTTCTTGAGCAGATAAAGAAACGAAGGGTTTAATGCCGTTTTGGCGTGGCGGTTGACCGTAAAAATGGCTTTGGCGATATTGTCGACCGACAATTGCAATGGTTTCATCGGCATATCTCCTTTTTTTCTTTCTATTATAGCATACGGACGCCCGGCTTGGCTTCTTTTTCGAAAGGGACGGGCAACGACGGCGTTTGTTCGTTTGCAACCCAAAAAGCCGCTATGTCCCCTCTTTCTTTGAGCGGCTTTCGATCACTGACTCGCCAACGCTCACCGGCAGGCGAGCGAAAAACGGTCAGTTCCGGCGGGGCGAGAAACGGAGCGGCACTCCAGCGCGCGTCACCAAAGGAGGAAGACGCCGTCAATGCGGCCGTGGGGCCAGTGCGCGCCCCATTTTTGAAAAACGCGCGTCGGTTCATATAGGTTGGTTCCATGTGAGGCATAATGTCGCCGTCCTTTCATAAGCAGTTTTATTATAACGAAAAAGGAAAGAGAAGGACAACCAGAGAAAAATATCGAATATTCAATGATTATGTAGTATGATGAAAATATGAATGAATCATCACTCACAGGAGGGGAAAAACGATGAATGGAAAGGTCGTCATTGTGACCGGCGGGTCGAGCGGAATGGGCAAGTATATGGCGAAGCGGTTTGTCGCTGAAGGGGCGGACGTCGTCATTACGGGAAGGCGGGCGGAAGCGCTGGAAGAGGCGAAGCGGGAAATGGAAACGCCCGGCGGTGGGCGCGTGCTTGCCGTCCCGATGGATGTGCGCAACCCGGAGCAAGTCGCCGACATGGTCGCGCGGGCTGACGCCGAGTTTGGCCGCATTGATGCCCTCGTCAACAACGCGGCCGGCAACTTTATTTGTCCGGCGGAAAAGTTGTCGATCAACGGCTGGAACAGCGTCATCAACATCGTGTTAAACGGCACGTTTTACTGCAGTCGGGAAGTGGGAAACTACTGGATTCAGCGCGGTTTGAAAGGGAACATCATCAACATCATCGCGACGTACGCGTGGCATGCCGGCGCCGGAGTCATTCATTCCGCCTGCGCCAAAGCCGGGGTGTTGGCGATGACGCGCACGCTTGCGGTCGAATGGGGGAAAAAATACGGGTTTCGCGTCAACGCCATCGCTCCGGGGCCGATTGAGCGCACCGGAGGAGCGGAGCGGCTTTGGGAGTCGGAAGAAGCGGAGCGGATGACGTTGGAAAGCGTGCCGCTCGGGCGGCTCGGAACGCCGGAAGAAATCGCGGCGGTCGCTTCGTTTCTGCTTTCCGATGAAGCCGCTTACATCAACGGTGCTTGCATCACCGTCGACGGCGGCCAATGGCTCAATCGACGGCCGTTTTAACGTCATTTCCGACCGAAGCCTCCCACCTCAAGGAATGGACGGGACAACGCCCAATGAGGAGGTGGGGGGATACATGTCGGTTGACGATTGCCGACCGATGTGGTTATTGTTCGAACGGACGCTTCCGAGCGAAGGAAAGCGTAAAGGGTTCTTGTGTGCGGCTTGCCGTTCGGCCAACACGCACAAGCCGCTTGAAGCTTCCGCCTCCAAGCGAAGCGCAGGTGGCGGGTGAGCGCTAAGCGAAAGCGACGGCGCGCTGACAGCGCGCGGATCCGCGTCCAAACCGTGCCTCTCATCCTTTTTGTCGCAACGGATGGGAGGCTTTTTGTTTCGAGTTTGGTGGGGAGGAGGACAGTCTGTTCAGGTCGCTGTTTTTCCGTCAGGAACGACGAAGCCGTTGTGCTATAATAAAAGCAGAGATGGTCGACGAGAATGAGGTGAGCGCAAATGGATGCATTAGACGTGATGGCCAACTTGTCGCAAGTCGTTCCGCACTACCAGCCGATTTTCAGCGCCGATGAGCATGGAGTCATCGGATATGAAGTGCTCGGGCGTTTTCAAACCGAGGAAGGGCCGGTCAGCCTCGGTCCGTTTTTCCACGATGAGACGATTCCGGAAGAGTTTCGCATGGAAGTCGATGATGTGATTACTAAAAAGGCGCTTGATTATTTTTTGTCGCTCGATGACGAAGCCCTGCTCATCTTTTTCAACCGTGACGCCAATTTGTTGATGCTTGACCGCGGCGAATCGTTTTTGCAGCTGCTTTTTGCTTATCAAGCCAAAGGGCTGGCGCTTGACCGCATCGTGTTGGAAATCAACGAGCAGCATTTTAAAGGCGATTTGGATCAACTCAGCCACCTGTTGACGTACATTCGCACCTATGGCATTCGCGTGGCGGTTGACAATATCGCCGAACATAGCATTCATCTCGAGCGAATCGGCGTGTTGTCGCCTGACATTTTAAAAATCGATTTGCACGAATTGCGGAAAACATCGGTCCACCAAGCTTACCAAGAAATCGTTCACTCCATTTCGTTGCTAGCGCGCAAAATCGGAGCGACGCTGTTGTATGAGGATATCGAAACTTCCTTTCAGCTCCAATACGCTTGGCGGCATGGCGGCCGCTATTATCAAGGATATTATTTGGCAAAACCGGGGCCTGAAGTCGTGCCGCGCGATTTGCTGAAAGACTTGCTGCGAAAAGAGTGCCATCGCTTCATTCAGCAGGAAAAGAAAAAGCTTGAGACGCTGTATCACATTTCCGAACAGTTTCAGCAACGAATTGCTGCGCTGCTTGGCAAATACAAAAAAGCGGGCGGCTTCAACGAACTCATTTCACTGTTGGCCGATGAGCTGGATGACGTTTGCTTCCGCATTTACGTTTGTGATGAAGACGGCTTTCAGCAGTCGGGCAATATGTTCAAGCGCGATGGGCGCTGGACATTGGAGCCGCAGTACTATATGAAAAATTGGAGCTGGCGCCCGTATTTTTTGGAAAACATTATTCGGATGCGCTCGCGCCGAAGAGGCATTTTGTCCGATTTGTATACGGACATCGAAACGGGCGAAACGATTCGGACGTATTCGTACCCGATCGATGAGCGCCATTATTTGTTCATCGACTTGTCGTACAGCTATTTGTTTGAGCACGATGCTCATTATTAAACCGTATAAAATCTCCTCGGTGCGGCAAAGTATAGATGAGGTGAACGAAGATGGCACAGCTTGCCTTTATCTTATCGATTTTGTCCGTCTTGATTGCAGTGATCGGATTCGTTTATACAGTTCGCCTTGGCCGCCAGCAGCGCTGGCAAGGGGAGCTTGACGGGCCGATTCCGAAACCGGTGGAGGAACATGCTTATTTGCGCAATCCGATGCTTCTCGCCTACGTGCTCGCTGCTTTGCTCGCCGCGTTTGCCATCGGGTATTTGGCGCTCCGATCTTATTGAACAAAGAGGCTGGCCCAAAAGGTTGACGTCTTCAAGATGAATTCCTTGACGAAACAATTTCGTCATCATCAGAAGGATAAAAATCCCTTTGCCCATTTTCGAACGGCAGGTATTTTCACGATCGGCACAACCGATCGTGCGGCAGAGGCAGCCAGCACGTATATAGTGCAACGAAAGAGGGATCCCGATCCTTGGGACACCCTCTTTCTGTTTGCCTCTACATGACGCTTTTTTCCATGACTTTTTTTCGTGGCCGGCGAATATATATGGAAGCGGAAGAGGCAAAGGGGGAATGGAGATGGCCAAGCGGCTGCCGCCGGAGCTGTCGGGCGAAGAAGCGATGCTGTTGCTTGACGTGTTGTTCAGTCAGCAATATGCGCTAGAGCTCGTCCGTTCCGAGCTGGCGGATATCGAAAACGGTGATAAAAAAGCCGATGAACAACGATACCGGCAGCTGTTGCGCTTATATGACCGTCTGTTTACTGAAGAAGCGTAAAAGATTGTCTCGCGCTATCGCTTGGCAAGAAGCGATAGTCTTTTTTATGATATGATGATGAGGGAGAGGAGAAGACAAACAGAGAAAGGCGGAACAACGGTATGACATGGTTGAAAGACAAAGAGGCAATTCCTATGACAGTCAAACCATTTCTTATTTCTGCGGATAAAGTGGCGCATGTCCAGCCGGAAAACTATTTGGATCACGCGCTGCTCGTTCTCACTAAAACCGGTTATTCAGCGATTCCGGTGTTGGATACATCCTACAAGCTGCAAGGGCTGATCAGCATAACGATGATCATGGATGCGATTTTAGGATTGGAGCGCATCGAATTCGAACGGCTCGAAACGATGAAAGTGGAAGACGTGATGAACCGAAACATTCCGCGTCTGCGGCTTACCGACAGCCTGACGAAAGCCATCGGGCTCATTGTCAACCATCCGTTCGTCTGCGTCGAAAATGACGATGGCTACTTTGCAGGCATTTTCACTCGCCGGGAGATATTGAAACAACTGAATAAACAGCTGCATAAATCTAACGGCGGCCGGAAGACAGACCGAAAAGAAGCTGAACAATGAGCAAGAAAGTCGCCATCTGCAACATGGTCATCGTTTGTTCCGACCATCGCCTCGGCGATCGTCCCCCGCCGAGGCGGAAAGGAAAAGGAGGATCGTTTTGAACAGTTCAGAGTATGAAATCCTCGCCGTTTTGGCGGAAGAATTGAATATGAGAAAAGCGGCCGCCCGGCTGTATGTGACGCAGTCGGCGTTGTCTCAACGGCTGCAGGCGATCGAAGCGGGCTGGAATGTGAAAATATTTATCCGGTCCCAGCGAGGGTTGCTGTTAACGCCAGAGGGGGAAAAAATCGTCCAACTGGCGAAAGAAACCGTGCAGAAAACGAAGCGAGTCAAAGAGGAGATCCAACGACGGGTCGGACAAATCAGCGGGACGTTAACGATAGCGGTCACGTCCATTGTTGCCCAGCATTGGCTGCCCCCCGTTTTAAAAACATTCATCAAATTATATCCGGATGTCAACGTTTCGTTGACGACGGGATGGACAAGCGAAGTGCTGAGCCATATGTACGAAAATCGGTTTCAGCTTGGGATTGTTCGCGGAGAGCCGAACTGGAGCGGGATCGCGACGCGGCTATTTACCGATCAGCTCTATTTGGTCGACCAAGAAATTCACGATTTGGAGCAACTGCGCCACACCGAGCGCCCGTTCATTCAATTTAAAAGTGATTCGACTTATTCGCTGCATATTCAACAATGGTGGCATGAGCAATTTCAAGCTTTGCCGGCGCGCACGGTGATGGTCGATCAAATTGAAACGTGCAAACAGCTCGCTTATCATGGCGTTGGTTATGCGATTTTACCGGAAATCGCTTTAGATGACCGCGAACAATATGTTGTTCATATGATCCCGTTAAAAAATAAGCGCGGTGAGCCGATGACGAGAGATACGTGGCTGATCAGCTCGGAAGCGGCGTGGCAGCTTCCGCAAGTACAAGCCTTCGAAAAGGTGCTGCGCCGTTTTGTCCCGTGAATTTATGCTTGTCACGATGAACTCTCGTTTGCTAAAGTAAAAAAGAATACAGCTGCAAAGGAGGATGTCGCCCATGAAGATGATGGACGCCAATGAAATCATTTCGTTTATTCAAAACAGCAAAAAATCCACGCCTGTGAAGGTATACATAAAAGGAGAGCTTGATGGCATCGATTTCGGCCCAAGCGCGAAAACGTTTATGACCGGCAACGTCGGCATCGTGTTTGGCGAATGGCAAGACATTCAAGCCGCCATCGAGGCGAATCAAGACAAAATCGAAGACTATGTCGTCGAAAACGACCGCCGCAACTCGGCCATTCCGCTCTTGGATTTGAAAGGCATTAAGGCGCGCATCGAGCCGGGCGCGATCATCCGCGACCATGTCGAAATCGGCGACAACGCTGTCATTATGATGGGAGCGGTGATCAACATCGGCGCCGTCGTCGGCGAAGGAACGATGATCGACATGAACGCCGTGCTCGGCGGCCGGGCGACGGTCGGGAAAAACTGCCATATCGGTGCTGGTGCGGTGTTGGCGGGCGTGATCGAGCCGCCATCGGCTAAGCCGGTTGTCATTGAAGATGATGTGCTTGTCGGGGCGAACGCCGTCATTTTAGAAGGCGTCACTGTCGGCAAAGGGGCGGTCGTCGCTGCGGGCGCGGTCGTCGTCGAAGACGTGCCGCCGTATACGGTGGTCGCCGGCGTGCCGGCGCGCGTCATTAAGCAAATCGACGAGCAAACACGGGCGAAAACGGAGATGAAACAAGAGCTTCGCCAATTGTAATCACACGAAAGGCTGTCCCTTGACGAGGACAGCTTTTTTCCCATGGAGGAGAAGAAGATGGAAGCGATCAGCCGATTTGTCGCCATTCGCCGCGACTTGCATCAAATCCCGGAGCTTGGGTTTCAGGAGGTTAAGACGCAGCATTATTTGTTGCGTTATATCCAATCGTTGCCACAAGAGCGGCTTCAAGTCCGGACGTGGAAAACCGGAATTTTTGTCAAAGTCAACGGAACGTCACCGCGCAAAACGATCGGCTACCGCGCCGATATGGATGGGCTCCCGATTCGCGAGGAGACGGGCTTGCCGTATCGGTCGACGCATGACGGCTGCATGCATGCGTGCGGCCACGATGTCCATATGAGCATCGCCCTTGGCGTGCTCACCCATTTTGCTCATCATCCAATTCAAGATGACTTGCTGTTTATTTTCCAGCCGGCGGAGGAAGGGCCGGGCGGAGCCAAGCCGATGATCGAAAGCGAGATCATGCAGGAATGGAAGCCGGATATGATCCTTGCCCTGCATATTGCCCCGGAATATCCGGTCGGCACGATCGCAACGAAAGAAGGGCTGCTGTTTGCCAATACATCGGAGCTGTTTATCGACTTGAAGGGAAAAGGCGGCCACGCGGCGTTTCCGCATTTGGCGAATGACATGGTCGTCGCCGCTTGCGCGTTGGTGACGCAGCTCCAGTCGATTGTCGCCCGCAACGTCGACCCGCTTGACAGCGCGGTCATTACGATCGGGAAAATTACCGGCGGGACGGTGCAAAACGTCATCGCCGAGCGCGCTCGGCTCGAGGGAACGATTCGGACGCTGTCGGCCGCGGCGATGCAGAAGGTGAAACGGCGGATTGAAGCGATCGTGCACGGTGTTGAAGTCGCGTACGAATGTGAAGCCGCTATTGATTACGGGGCGATGTACCATCAAGTGTACAACGATCCGGAGCTGACAGCGGAATTTATGAAGTTTGCTGCGGCGCACGGCGGCGTGAATGTCATCAGTTGCAAAGAGGCGATGACTGGCGAAGATTTCGGCTACATGCTGGCCGACATCCCGGGGTTTATGTTTTGGCTCGGCGTTGAGTCGCCATACGGGCTGCACCATGCCAAACTCGCTCCGAACGAGGAAGCGATCGACCGCGCGATTGCGTTTTTGATCGACTATTTTTCCTGGAAGGGGAATTCAGAAGTATAGTTCCACCTCTGACAAGGCACATTATGGGTGAGGAGGTGGAGTGGGATGGCGAAAATTGGTGTTGAGCCATCGCTGACCGACGTGCAAGAAGCGCTGAGAGAACGAGGGCATGACGTTGTGCCGCTCCGTGGGGAGCAAGACGCAAAAGGTTGCGACTGCTGCGTCATTACCGGTTTGGATGCAAACGTTGCCGGCATGCAAAACGCGGTCACGTCCGGCCCGGTGGTGGAAGCGAGCGGGCTCAGCGCGGAAGAGATTTGCCAAAAAGTTGAAGAAAAACTTCGTTGATGATCCAAAAACCGGGCTAGGCGCGCTGACAGCCCGGTTTTTTGTGCGCCAAGCGGCTAGGCTCTCGACACCTAGAAGGCCGGTGATTTACTCGCGCAACTGCTTTCCAGCATTGTTTCTCAAATAAAAAAGCCTTACAACAATGCAAACTTTTTTCGTCAACTAAAGGAAACCAATGTTTTTCACCAACCGTCTAGAAGGCTGGTGAAAAACCGCTGATTCCCTTCATCAATGGAGAATGATTGAAAAGCAGGCCCGATACAACAAGGTTTTTCTAATTGAGAAATAACATTGTAAAGCGGTATCCACGATTAAATCACCAGCCTCCTAGAAAGCCGATGAAAAATCGCTGTCACACCAATTGGCGGCATGATCCATGGGCAACGTTTTGCCCTCCACCCGGGGATGAAAATGCGCGCCAGTTCGGCATTTTCACAGAAAAGATCCATGGGCAACCTTTTGCCCTCCACCCGGGGATGAAAATCCCACGCCAGTCCTGCATTTTCACAGAAAAGCTGATTTTGTGAGGTTTCTCTCATCGAGAAATGGGGGGAACTCAGCAGTATTTTGCCCGAAATCACCGGACTCCTAGTTCGCCTTGATTTTGCCTCGTTGTCAGTGCGGACGCATGGCGGTTTTGACTTCTGGCGACCAAGAGGATGGTCTTTCACCCCCTACCGAAGAGGCGGAAACAGCAGTCAGTGGCCGCATTTTTGGTACAATAGGGAGAAAGCATTCGGTTACCTACCGCCCCCTATCTTGCGTCAGTGGCCGCATTTTTTGGTACAATAGGAGCGAAGAACGATGAATTGACGAACGATGGAGGAGAAACGATGAAAAAGAAACAATTTGCCGTCATCGGACTCGGGCGTTTTGGCGGAAGCATTTGCCGTACATTGAGCGAACAAGGAATGGAAGTGCTCGCCATCGACATTGATGAGGATCGGGTGAACGAGTTTGCATCCATCGCTTCGCACGCCGTCGTCGGTGATACGACCGATGAAAACGTGCTGAAAAGCTTAGGGATCCGCAACTTTGATCACGTCATTGTCGCGATCGGCGACAACATTCAGGCGAGCATTTTAACGACGCTCATTTTAAAAGAGCTCGGTGTCCATCATATTACCGTCAAGGCGACCAATGACTATCATGAGAAAGTGCTGAAAAAAATCGGTGCCGATCAAATCGTGCATCCGGAGCGGGATATGGGCGAACGGATTGCCCATAATTTGATTTCCAACAACGTGTTGGATTATTTGGAGCTCTCTGATCAATATAGCATCGTCGAGATCGTGGCGAGCCAACGGCTTGACGGTCATTCGCTCTTGGAACTTGACATCCGCGCCCGCTACGGCATCAACATCGTCGCCATCAAGCGCGGGGCGAGCGTTATCGTGTCGCCGCTCGCCTCGGAAATCATCCGCAAAGGCGATGTGTTGGTTGTGATCGGCTCCGACAGCGACATCGACCGATTTGAGGAAGAAGTCGTCGGGTGACGGTGAATCGGAGACGTCGGCAGCGAAAAAAGGGCTGTCCGATCAGCCCCTAATAATGAAGCAAGTGGAGAAAAACGATTCGTTCTCTCCACTTGCTTTTCTATTTTTCGATATTGATCTGAAAGTAGTCGGCGGATGCCACAATCCTTTTTTAGGAGGCTGGCGATTGACTCGCCTAACCGCTTCTCGGCATCGTTTCTCAAGAGAAACCGTTGTTGCCTCCCCCGCTACAATCACCGATCAAGGGAAACGGCGATTTTTCGCCAACCTGTTAGATTTCCATGATGATCGGCAAAATCATCGGCCGCCGTTTTGTCCGCTCGTATAAGAACGGGGCGAGCGTTTCGGTAATTTCGTTTTTAATTTCCGACCATTGGTTCGTTTTTCGTTCGAGCACTTTCGCGAGATGTTTGGCAATAAGCGCCTGCGCTTCGTTGATCAAATCGCCTGATTCGCGCATATAGACGAAGCCGCGAGAGATAATATCAGGGCCGGCGGCGATTTTAAAGTCTTTCATGTTGATGCTGACGACGACGATCACGAGCCCTTCCTCTGACAAAATGCGGCGGTCGCGCAAGACGATGTTGCCGATGTCGCCGACGCCGCTGCCATCGATGTAGACCGAACCGGACGGAATTTTGCCGACGATGCGCGCTTCTTTGTCGCTGATGCCGAGCACTTCGCCGTTGTCCATAATAAAGCAGTTTTCCTCCGGCACGCCGCAGTCGATGGCGAGCTTGGCGTGCATTTTTTGCATCCGGTATTCCCCGTGGATCGGCATGAAATATTTCGGCTTCATCAACCGGATCATCAGCTTTTGTTCTTCTTGTCCGCCGTGGCCGGAGGTGTGGATATCGTTGAGCGGCCCATGAATCACCTCGGCGCCGGCTCGGTATAGCATGTTGATCGTTCGGTTGACGCTCACGGTGTTGCCCGGGATCGGCGATGAAGAAAAGACGACTGTGTCGCCCGGGATGATTTGAATTTGCCGGTGCGTGCCGCTCGCGATGCGCGACAAGGCGGCCATCGGTTCCCCTTGGCTGCCGGTGCACAAAATCGTCACCCGATGCGCTGGCAGGCGGTTGATTTCGTTCGCGTCGACGAACGTGCCTTTCGGGCATTTAATGTAGCCGAGATCTTGTCCGATTTCAATGGCCGCTTCCATGCTGCGGCCGAAGACGGCGATTTTCCGGTTGTTGGCGACAGCCGCTTCCGTCACTTGCTGAAGCCGATGGATGTTGGAAGCAAAAGTGGCGAAAATGATGCGCCCTTCCACTTTGCGGAAAATGTCGTGGATGCTTTCGCCGACGCGCCGTTCGGACATCGTAAAATGCGGAATCTCGCTGTTTGTGCTGTCTGATAATAAGCAAAGAACTCCTTCTTTCCCGATTTCAGCCATTTTTGTCAAGTTGGCTGGCTCGCCAACGGGAGTAAAGTCGAATTTGAAATCTCCGGTATGGACGATTTGGCCAACCGGCGTTTTGACGACGATGCCGTAGCTGTCCGGAATGCTGTGTGTCGTCCGGAAAAAGGTAACGGCCGTTTTTTGAAAGCGGATGACATCGTCTTCGCGAATTTCAATAAGCTTTGCTTGGCGCAGCAACCCGTGCTCTTCCAATTTGTTGCGAATCAGCCCGAGCGCCAGTTTGCCGCCGTAAATCGGGATGTTCACCTGCCGGAGCAAGTACGGAATGCCGCCAATGTGGTCTTCGTGCCCGTGGGTGATGAACAGCCCTTTCACCTTGTCGGCATGCTTTACTAAATACGAATAGTCGGGAATGACGTAATCAATGCCGAGCAACTCATCTTCCGGAAACTTGATGCCCGCGTCAATCACGATAATTTCATCTTGGAATTGTACGCCGTATGTATTTTTGCCGATTTCACCCAGTCCGCCGAGGGCAAAAACGCCAACTTGTTCGTCTGTCAATAGTTTCATGATGACGTCTCCAATACTTGAAAATTAGGGCTTTTCTTTTCGTAGTCTAAATGCGCTCCCTCTAACGGCTGAATATATTCGATGTTGATCGAACGGCCATCGAGCTTTCGGCGTACTTCCCGCTCTGATTCTGCTTCGATATAGAGCGTTTTTGTTTTTTCTCTTACGGGCACCTCGTCCGCGTTTTCTTGGTAAAACACTTTGAAAATCATCGCAAAATCTCTCCTTATCGTGCAATCGTTGCTTTATTTATTATATAGGAATGGAATGCCATTTTCATGTGTTTTGTTGCAAAAAGCAAAAAAACAGGCCGACGATATGTACATCTTTGACGAACATCGGCCGTTTCATTCGTCAAAGTGGGAAAGAAGCCCTTCAAGCGGAAGGGCTGTCGTTGTAGCGGTTAGGCGATTGATTTTTTTCGGAGCAGATCTTTCCACTGTTGAAGCAGCTTTTTTTTCAGCTTTTTCAACATGTTTCATCACTCCTTACCTTTTATTGTACTCATTTTGTGGCGAAAGTAAATGTTCTATTATATATGATATGTAGACAAGGGCTTGTTTTTCATGGGTAAAAATGGAACCTCGCGTCTTTTCGATTGACATTTTTGCGCTTTTTCAGTACGGTAAACGAATGAAGAATCGATTTTCAGCAAGGGGAAGAGAATATGGATCAAAAAATAGTGTTTTTCGATATCGATGGGACGCTGCTTGACGAACGAAAACAGCTGCCGCCGTCAACGATCGAGGCGATCCGGCGCTTGAAGCAATCGGGCGTGTATGTCGCCATTGCCACAGGGCGAGCGCCGTTTATGTTTGAGCATGTCCGCAAGCAGCTTGGCATTGATTCGTTCGTCAGCTTCAACGGTCAGTACGTCGTTTTTGAAGGGAATGTGCTATACAAACAGCCGCTTCGCCGCGAGAAGCTTCGGGAGCTGGCCCGCGCCGCTCATGAAAACGGCCACCCGCTCGTTTTTATGGATGCTGAAGAAATGCGGGCCAGCGTCGGCGACCATCCGCACATTCACGTCAGCATGGGCAGCTTAAAATTTGCCCATCCGCCTGTTGATCCCCTCTACTATGAAAACAATGACATTTATCAAGCGCTGCTGTTTTGCCACGCTGCGGAGGAACAGCCGTATGTGCGCCAGTATCCGGAATTCCGCTTTGTCCGTTGGCACGACGTTTCGACCGATGTGTTGCCAGCAGGAGGCTCGAAGGCGGAAGGCATTCGCCTGATGATCGAAAAGCTCGGGATCGATAAGAAGGATGTGTATGCGTTCGGCGACGGATTGAATGACATTGAAATGCTCTCGTTCGTCGGAACCGGGGTGGCCATGGGCAACGCCCATGAGGAAGTGAAAAGGGTCGCCGACTTCGTTACGAAGCCGGTCGATCAGGAAGGCATTTGGTATGGATTGAAACAGCTGCAGCTCATCCGATAAAAAGCGGCCTTGGCCTTTTCGGCTGGGCCGCTCGCCATTTACAGGGGGCTTTTAGCGCCCAATTGGAATCGCCCCGTCCGGAACTTGAAACGGGTCATCGGGATTGATGCGGTCATAGAACATAATGCCGTTTAAGTGATCGATTTCATGCTGAAAGACGATCGCCGGCAACCCTTTCAAGCGCAGTGTGACGTCTTCGCCGTCGATTGTCGTCCCGGTCACAGTGATGCGCGCATAGCGCGGCACATATCCCGGCACGTCGCGGTCGACCGACAGGCATCCTTCCCCGGTCGTCAAGTAGCACTGCTGAACGGAGTGGCTGACGATTTTCGGATTGAACAGCGCGTAGCTGTGCAATGTCCCGTTTTCATCGGTGACATGGACGGCGATCATCCGCTTTGAGACGTTGATTTGCGGGGCGGCGAGCCCAATGCCGGGCCGCAGCCCGTATTTGGCTGCCAGCTCAGGGTCTTGACTCATTTTCACATAGTCGAGCAAGCTTTGCAAAATGCGCTGATCTTCTTCCGAAGGCGGCAGCGGAACAGGTTCGGCCACTTTCCGCAGCGTCGGATGCCCTTCTTTAATAATATCTTTCATCGTGATCATTCGCTCGTTTCACTCCTTGTCTTCGGCATCGCTGTCTATCGTCTAGTCTAACAAAACGCCCACCGTGCGTAAATGAAAATGCAACGGAACGGATACATTATTGGAGAATAAAGAAGTTCAGCAACAAAAATCAGAAAACGCTTTCATTTTCTTCACCAAATCATCATGCATCTTCTATTGTGGAAAAATATAATACAGGACTTAGACAGGGTTTGGTTCATGTAATATAACAGTTTTGGCCGAGAAGTTTTTTTATCCAAATTCATCCATAGAAAAGAAAGAGAATCGCGATAAATCAAAGTCGTTGACGGTTGGAAAAAGAACGTGTAAACTAAAACTTGCAAATGCACGTTGTATTAGTCGGGACAAAAAAAACAGTAATACAGGTTTGGTGTCTCGTTTTGCGACCGAGGGCGCCTGCGGGTGATTGTTTTTTTATTTCTTCTTCCGTTTGGGTACAGTAATAGTATATGGATGGATGCAGCCAAATTTCCAAATTACCGATGAAAGGCAGAGGTGAACAAAATGGGTGTGAAAACCTCCCAATTTCGATTCACGGAGCAGCTCGAAAAAGTGGCTGAGCAGTTTCCGATGTTCCAAATTTTGAATGAAGAAGGCGAAGTCACTAACGAAGAGGCGATGCCGGAGTTAAGCGATGAACAGCTGAAAGAGCTGATGCGCCGCATGGTGTATACGCGCATTCTTGACCAGCGCTCCATTTCGTTGAACCGCCAAGGCCGCCTCGGCTTTTACGCGCCGACTGCCGGACAAGAGGCGAGCCAAATCGGCAGCCATTTTGCGCTTGAAAAGGAAGATTTCATTTTGCCGGGATATCGTGACGTTCCGCAAATCATCTGGCATGGGCTGCCGCTGTATCAAGCGTTTTTGTTCTCGCGCGGTCATTTTCACGGCAACCAAATTCCGGAAGGTGTCAACGTCTTGCCGCCGCAAATCATCATCGGGGCTCAATACATCCAAGCGGCTGGCGTGGCGCTCGGCCTGAAAATGCGGGGCAAAAAAGCGGTAGCCATTACATATACGGGTGACGGCGGGACATCGCAAGGCGATTTCTACGAAGGGATCAACTTTGCGGGGGCGTTTCAAGCGCCGGCCATCTTTGTCGTGCAAAACAACCGCTTTGCCATTTCGACGCCGGTTGAAAAGCAGACGGTCGCCAAAACGTTGGCGCAAAAAGCGGTCGCGGCCGGCATTCCGGGCATTCAAGTCGACGGCATGGATGTGCTGGCGGTTTACGCGGCGGTGAAAGCAGCTCGCGAGCGCGCGGTGAACGGCGAAGGGCCGACGCTCATCGAAACGCTTTGCTTCCGTTACGGTCCGCACACGATGTCCGGCGACGATCCGACGCGCTATCGTTCGAAAGAGCTCGAAAACGAATGGGCGAAAAAAGACCCGCTGGTGCGTTTCCGCAAGTTTTTAGAAGCGAAAGGGTTGTGGAGCGAAGAAGAAGAAAATCGCGTCATCGAGCAGGCGAAAGAGGACATCAAAGAGGCGATCAAAAAAGCGGATGAGACGCCGAAACAAAAAGTGACCGACTTGATCAGCATCATGTACGAAGAGTTGCCGTTCAACTTGAAAGAGCAGTACGAAATTTATAAAGAGAAGGAGTCGAAGTAAGCCATGGCGCAAATGACAATGGTTCAAGCGATCACCGATGCGCTGCGCATCGAGTTGAAAAACGATCCGAACGTGCTCGTGTTTGGGGAAGACGTTGGGGTCAACGGCGGCGTCTTTCGGGCCACGGAAGGCCTGCAAGCGGAATTTGGCGAAGAGCGCGTCTTTGATACGCCGCTGGCCGAATCGGGGATCGGCGGCTTGGCGATCGGCTTGGCCTTGCAAGGATTCCGCCCGGTGCCGGAAATTCAGTTTTTCGGCTTCGTCTATGAAGTGATGGATTCGATTTGCGGACAAATGGCGCGCATCCGCTACCGCACCGGCGGCCGTTACCATATGCCGATTACGGTTCGTTCGCCGTTCGGCGGCGGCGTCCATACGCCGGAATTGCACTCGGACAGTTTGGAAGGGCTTGTCGCCCAGCAGCCGGGGCTGAAGGTCGTGATTCCGTCGACGCCGTATGACGCCAAAGGGCTGCTCATTTCGGCGATCCGCGACAACGATCCGGTCATTTTCCTTGAACATTTGAAGCTGTACCGTTCGTTCCGCCAAGAAGTGCCGGAGGGCGAGTATACGATTCCGATCGGCAAGGCGGACATTAAGCGCGAAGGAAAAGATATTACGATCATCGCGTACGGGGCCATGGTGCATGAATCGTTAAAAGCGGCGGCAGAATTAGAGAAGGAAGGCATTTCCGCTGAAGTTGTCGACTTGCGCACCGTGCAGCCGCTCGATATCGAAACGATCATCGGTTCGGTGGAGAAAACAGGCCGCGCCATCGTCGTTCAAGAAGCGCAGCGGCAGGCCGGCATCGCCGCCAACGTGGTCGCCGAAATTAACGAACGGGCCATTTTAAGCCTTGAAGCGCCGGTGCTTCGCGTTGCCGCACCAGATACGGTGTATCCGTTCGCCCAAGCGGAATCGGTGTGGCTGCCGAACTTTAAAGATGTGATCGAGACGGCGAAAAAAGCGATCAACTTCTAATCAGGACAAGCCGGGGGAACGAAGCGCTCTCCCCCGCTCATTTTCGGCAAACGATAGGAGGTCGACCTACAGTGGCATTTGAATTTAAGCTGCCGGACATTGGCGAAGGCATTCATGAAGGCGAGATCGTCAAATGGTTCGTCAAGCCGGGGGATGAAGTGAACGAAGATGACGTATTGTGCGAAGTGCAAAACGACAAGGCGGTCGTGGAAATTCCCTCCCCGGTGAAAGGGAAAGTGCTTGAGATCGTCGTCCCGGAAGGAACGGTGGCGACGGTCGGACAAACGCTCATTACGCTCGATGCGCCCGGATATGAAAACATGACGTTTAAAGGGCAAGAGCACGAAGAAGAGACGAAAAAAGAGGAAAAAGCGGAAACGGTGTCGAAAGAGGAAAACGGTGGGACCGCCGCTTCAGCTGCCGCCGACGCGGAACCGAACCGCCGCGTCATCGCGATGCCGTCCGTGCGCAAATATGCGCGGGAAAAAGGCGTGGACATCCGGCTTGTGCAAGGAACGGGCAAAAACGGCCGCGTTTTGAAAGAAGACATTGACACCTTCCTCGCCGGCGGCGCAAAAGCTGCAGCTCCTTCGGCAGCGCAAGCGCCGGAAGAGAAAGCAGCGCCGCAAGCGCCAACGGCGAAACCGGTTGTGCCGGAAGGCGAATTCCCGGAAACGCGCGAGAAAATGAGCGGCATCCGTCGCGCGATCGCCAAGGCGATGGTGCATTCGAAACATACGGCTCCGCACGTGACGCTCATGGACGAAGTCGACGTGACGAAGCTCGTTGCTCATCGGAAAAAGTTCAAAGCGATCGCGGCGGACAAAGGAATCAAGCTGACGTTCTTGCCGTACGTCGTCAAAGCGCTTGTTTCCGCGCTGCGTGAATATCCGGCGCTCAATACGTCCATTGACGATGCCAGCGAAGAAATCATCCATAAGCACTATTACAACATCGGCATCGCCGCTGACACGGACCGCGGCTTGCTCGTCCCGGTCATTAAACATGCCGACCGGAAGCCGATTTTCGCCTTGGCGAAGGAAATCAACGAACTCGCGGAAAAAGCGCGCGACGGCAAGCTGGCGCCAAATGAAATGAAAGGCGCCTCGTGCACGATCACGAACATCGGCTCGGCCGGCGGGCAATGGTTCACTCCGGTCATCAACCATCCGGAAGTGGCGATTCTCGGCATCGGCCGCATCGCGGAAAAACCGATCGTCCGCGACGGAGAAATTGTCGCCGCACCGGTCTTGGCGCTCTCGCTCAGCTTCGACCATCGGATGATCGATGGGGCGACGGCGCAGAAGGCGCTCAACCATATCAAACAGCTGTTAAGCGACCCAGAACTCTTATTAATGGAGGCGTAAAACGATGGTAGTTGGCGATTTTGCAATTGAAACGGAAACGCTCGTCGTCGGCGCCGGCCCTGGCGGTTATGTGGCCGCCATTCGCGCCGCGCAGCTCGGGCAAAAAGTGACGATTGTCGAAAAAGGGAATTTAGGCGGCGTCTGCTTAAACGTCGGCTGCATTCCGTCAAAGGCGTTGATCTCGGCCGGTCACCGGTATGAGCAAGCGAAACATTCCGAAGAGATGGGCATTAAGGCGGAAAACGTCACGGTCGATTTCGCGAAAGTGCAGGAATGGAAAGCAAGCGTCGTCAAAAAGCTGACAAGCGGCGTAGAAGGCTTGCTGAAAGGCAACAAGGTCGAGATTGTCAAAGGGGAAGCGTATTTCGTCGACGCCAACACGGTGCGTGTCGTCAACGGCGACAGCGCGCAGACGTACACGTTTAAAAACGCCATTATCGCGACCGGCTCGCGCCCGATTGAGCTGCCGAACTTCAAGTTTTCCAACCGCATCCTCGATTCGACCGGAGCGCTCAACCTCGGGGAAATCCCGAAATCGCTTGTCGTCATCGGCGGCGGCTACATCGGCATCGAACTTGGCACCGCCTACGCCAACTTCGGGGCGAAAGTGACGATTTTAGAAGGGGCCGGGGAAATTTTATCCGGCTTTGAAAAGCAAATGGTCAGCATCATTAAGCGCCGTTTGCAGAAAAAAGGCGTCGACGTGGTCACGAACGCGCTCGCCAAAGGGGCGGAAGAGCGCGCAGACGGCGTAACGGTCACGTACGAAGCCAACGGCGAAACGAAAACGGTTGACGCGGACTACGTGCTGGTGACGGTCGGCCGCCGTCCGAACACCGACGAGCTCGGCCTTGAACAAATTGGCGTCAAAATGACCGAGCGCGGCTTGATTGAAGTGGACGACCAATGCCGCACCAGCGTGCCGAACATTTTTGCCATCGGCGACATCGTTCCGGGACCGGCGCTCGCCCATAAAGCATCGTATGAGGGGAAAGTGGCGGCGGAAGCGATCGCCGGCCACCCGTCGGCGGTCGATTACGTCGCGATTCCGGCGGTCGTCTTCTCCGATCCGGAATGCGCCTCGGTCGGTTACTTTGAGCAGCAAGCGAAAGAGGAAGGCATCGATGTCATCGCGGCGAAGTTCCCGTTTGCCGCCAACGGCCGCGCCTTGTCGCTCAACGATACCGAGGGCTTCGTGAAACTGGTCGTTCGCAAAGAAGACGGCGTCGTCATCGGTGCACAAATCGTCGGCCCGAACGCTTCGGACATGATCGCCGAGCTTGGGCTGGCGATTGAAGCCGGCATGACGGCTGAAGACATCGCCTTGACGATCCACGCCCACCCGACGCTCGGTGAAATCGCCATGGAAGCGGCGGAAGTGGCGCTTGGCACACCGATTCATATTGTCACAAAATAAGCCGAAAGCGGCTGGGCTTGAAACGGTTCAAGCTCAGCCGCTTCGTTTTTTAGCCGGTTTTGATCCACTTTTGTCCCATTCCCATACTATTTTGTGGCCTTGTCTCATATCGTTATGGTAAAGAAACGCGGGAGAAGGGATCAGATGAAAGCGTATGTGGCGTTTTTAGTGCAGATGATGATTTGGAGCAGTTTTTCAATCATTGAGTGGCTGTCCGGACGAGATCGGCCGTTTTTCCGCGGGGTGATGCTATGCGTGTTTATGTATATCGCCTTTTTGTTGGCGCGGCGGCTCGGTCTGGCGACGCGCCAGGCGGCATTGACGACGATTGGGACAGCGGCGGTGTACTTTGCCGGTCAGCAATGGGTGTGGCAAGCGGTGCAGTGACGGAGGGCAGGGGCGGAACGGTCGTCACCCCCGCCCTTTCTCGACGAGAAAAATGTTGTTGCATCGGTGCTGCTTTTCACGCGTATGAAGGAAATTCGCCGTTTTTCATCAGCCTGATGAAGGGGATCTGCCGTTTTTTCACCAGCCTTCAAGGCAAACCGCGGTTTTTCACCGACTTTCTTGACGAATGCCTTCGATCGTTTCACCGGCCGTCTGCCCGTTTATGAGGCGTCAAACACCATCGTCCGGCCGCTAAACAAATGCCATTCGCCGCCAAGCGTTTTGGCCAGCCACCTGCCGAACTCATTCGCCTTGCCTTTGTCTCCGTGCGTGGCGCCCGGCGGCAGCGCGATGTCGATGAAACATTGTTCGCCGGCGGTGCGCACGGAAACGGCCATCCCTCGATACAGGCGGCCGTCGCCTTGCAAGTACAGCACTCCTTCGCGCTCATGCACTGTATATGGGAAAGCCGCTTGTTCATACGCCCAGCTTAGCTGTTCTCCCGTCTTGCCGAGCGCCGCCCGGTAGCGTTCAAGCAGCTGTTTCACTTCATCGAGCGCGACGGTTTGTCCTGCCTTCAGTTTCAAGCTTGTTTTCATGCGCCCCTCTCCTTTCGTTCTTTACGTCGATTGTACCACGTTTTTTCTGAATATTGATGAAAAAGTTTCGGAAGGAAGATGATTGGTCTAAATGTGACATACAAATTAGAGTTGACATTCTAAATGTGATATATTATTATAAAATCAACAATGAAATTTATCATCACAAAGGGGTTTTGGGGATGGGCACGATCGTATGCCAAACATGCGAAGCGACGATTGCGTACTTCGAAGATGAAAAAGTGACTACGCTTTACGGTCAATGCGATGGTTGCGGGCATGACGATGACGGTGAAAAAGGGGAGTAAAACGGTCAAACAAAATGGGGGAAGGAATGAAGTAGCGCGCATGTGATGGGGGCACATGCGCGCTGTTTATTTAACAACCGCCCAAACCGGCGAACGCGGCCTAGGCGGCTACCAAATCGGCTTATGTTCCTTAATGACGCGCAACGTTTGCAGCGTATCGTCTTCCGGGCCTTGGACGGGGAGGCCGGCGGCTAAATTCGTCTCGATATAGTTTAAGTTTTCTTCCGTAATAATTTCGCCCGGAATAAAAATCGGAATGCCTAGCGGATACACCATCACAAACTCGGCGATAATCCGCCCGGCCGACTCGCGGAACGGAACGACTTCCGTCTCGGCGTAAAAGGCGTCGCGCGGCGTTAACGCGAGCGCCGGAATGTCCGGGAGAAGCACTTTCGGTTTTACCCCTTCTTCCGCTTGGTGGCTGAATTGTGCCGATAGGCGGCGGAGCGCTTCCACGAGAAGGCCGGCCTCGCGCTCGCTGTCACCGGGGGTGATGATGCACAAAATGTTGTACAAATCGGAAAGCTCGACTTCAATGTTGAACGCTTCCCGCAGCCATTGCTCGGCATCATGGCCGGTCAATCCGAGCTCTTTGACGGAAATGATCAGCTTGGTCGGATCGTAGTCGTAGACCGCTTCCGTGCCTAAAATCTCCTCGCCGACGCAGTACAAATACGGGATTTCATTGATTTGCCGCCGCGTCCAGTCCGCGAGGCGGATGGCGTTGTCGATGAGTTCCCGGCCTTTGGTGGCCAGCTGTTTGCGGGCGACATCGAGCGAAGCAAGCAGCAAATACGACGTCGATGTGGTCGTCAACATGCTGAGAATCGCCTGTACGTGCTTCGCTGAGACGAGTCCCTCACGCACGTTTAAAATCGAGCTTTGCGTCAGCGAGCCGCCGAGTTTGTGAACGCTTGTCGCCGCCATATCGGCACCCGCCTGCATCGCCGAAAGCGGCAAGCGCTCATGAAAATGAATATGAACGCCGTGCGCTTCGTCGACGAGCACCGGAACACCATAGGCGTGCGCGATGTCAACGATTTTTTTCAGATCGCCCGCTATGCCGAAGTACGTCGGGTTGATGACGAGCACCCCTTTGGCATCCGGGTGCTGGCGGAGCGCTTTTTCCACCGCTTGCGGCGTGATGCCGTGGGAAATGCCAAGCTCCTTGTCGATTTCCGGATGAATGAAAATCGGCGTCGCCCCGGAAAAGACAATGGCGGACATCACGGATTTATGGACGTTGCGCGGCACGATGATTTTATCGCCCGGCCCGGCGACCGACATGACCATCGTCATGATGGCGCCGCTCGTTCCTTGCACGGAAAAAAACGTGTAGTCGGCCCCGAACGCTTCGGCGGCGAGCTCTTGGGCCCGTTTGATCATTCCTCGCGGATGGTGCAAATCATCGAGCGGACTGATGTTGATCAAATCCATCGCCAAGGCATTTTCTCCGATAAAAGAGCGAAATTCCGGATCCATGCCGGCCCCTTTTTTATGGCCGGGGATATGGAACTGGACCGGATTTTTTTTTATATGTTCCAACAAACCGGTAAACAACGGTGTTTCAAGCTGCGACAATGGGTTTTCACACCTCTTTACCTAAAAAATAAAACAAATGCATTATAGCATGGATTTTTTCGTTTGCAAAGAAAAAGAAGCGAACGCGGAAACAGGAAAACGAAGAGGAAGTCAAGAATAGGTAGAAAGACGAGATGAAAGAAGGAGATGAGGTTTGATGGAGTGGAAGACGAGAGTGACAGAGCTGCTTGGCATCACCTATCCGATCATTCAAGGCGGGCTCGCCTATTTGGCGTACGCCGATCTGGCCGCCGCTGTCTCGAATGCCGGCGGCCTCGGGCAAATCACGGCCATGTCGCTTGAAAGCCCGGACCGGCTGCGAGAGGAGATTCGCAAGGTGAAAGCGAACACCGATCGCCCGTTTGGCGTCAATTTCGCCATCGGCCAGCACGGCCGTCCGTTCGCCCATATGCTCGAGGCTGCGCTTGAAGAGGGAGTGCCGGTCGTTTCGGTCACCGGGGGCAACCCGGCCCCGTTTTTTGAGCAATTGAAAGGCACGAAGGTGAAAAAGCTTGTTCTGGTGGCCGCTGTCCGCCAAGCGGTAAAAGCGGAAGAGCTCGGGGCGGATGCGGTGATGGTTGTCGGTCAAGAAGGGGGCGGGCATCTCGGCAAACATGACACCGGCACGTTCATTTTGATCCCGAAAGTCGTCGATTCGGTCTCGATTCCGGTCATCGCCTCCGGCGGCATCGCCGATGGCCGCGGGCTGATGGCGGCGTTGGCGCTCGGCGCAGAGGGGATCGAAATGGGAACGCGGTTTATTGCCACGAAAGAATGCGTCCATGCCCATCCGGTTTACAAGGAAATGATTGTGAACGCAACAGAACAGGATACGATCATCATTAAGCGATCGCTCGGAGCGCCGGGGCGGGTGCTCGCCAACGCTTGGGCGGAAAAAATCGTGGAAATCGAACGTCAAGGCGGCACGTACGATGACTTGAAGGAGTATATTAGCGGAGAAGCAAACCGGCGCTTCATTTATGAAGGAAAGGTCGATGAAGGGTTCGCTTGGGCCGGACAGGCGATCGGCCTCATTCGCGACATTCCGTCTGTCGCTGAATTGTTTGCCCGCATGATCGAAGAGGCGGAACAAATTCGGAGCCGCTGGGCAAACTAACAGCGGAGGTGGGAGAATGAGCTATTCGTATCCGTTTTCCTATGAGTGGTCGACGCAAGAAATCATCGATGTCATCAAATTTTTCACGGCGATTGAAACGGCCTATGAACAGGGAATTCGGCGCGAAGAACTGATGAGCCGGTATCGCCGTTTTAAGGAGATCGTCCCGTCGAAAAGCGAGGAGAACCGGTTGTACGCCGAATTCGAGCAAGAAAGCGGCTATTCATCCTATGCGGTGATGAAGCAGGCGAAAGAGGCGAAAGACGGCGATTGGATTCACCCCGCCCCGAACGGGCCGCAGCGCGGTAGGTAAACACACAAATTAGTTGCATACACCTCTTTTTCCACATAATATAATATAAAACAAAACGAAGCAGGCAAAGGGCGCCGGAGGTTTCGCGGATGACAGGGAAAGGGGTGCGGATGAACATGAAAAAAACCGCCAATTCGCTGAAACGCCCAGACGGGGATAAACGCATGGCGGTGCTGCGGCTCGAGCTCGATTACGAACTTGCGACGCTGTACGAAGCCATGATGGAAAATGATGAGGAAAAGAAAAAAGAATGCAAACGGCGGCTGGAAAAACTGCGCCAAGAACTGATGCGCCTTCAAGTATGATCATCATTCAAGGCGAACCATGCGGTTCGTTTTTTTCTTGACAGCGGTGATGTACATACGAAAGCGAGGAGGAATGGACATGACAGCAAAATGGGATGAAATCGACCAATGGGCCCAGCAATGGATTCGCGAAGCGGGGGAGCGCATCCGCGCCTCGTTTGCCGAAAAGCTGACGATCGAGACGAAAGCGAATGCAAACGATTTGGTGACCAACGTTGACCGCGGCATTGAGCAGTTTTTCGCCGCGCAAATCCGGCGCCGGTTTCCGGACCATCATCTGTTGGGCGAAGAAGGCTTCGGCGATCCGCTCGAGGCGCTTGATGGAATCGTTTGGATCATCGACCCGATTGACGGAACGATGAACTTTGTCCATCAACAGCGTCATTTCGCCGTTTCGATTGGCGTTTTTGCCGACGGCGTCGGCCAGCTCGGCTATGTGTATGACGTCGTCGCTGACGAATTGTATTGGGCGCGAAAGGGACAAGGGGTGTGGCTGAACGGCGCGCCGCTTAGCCGCCTGCGGCCGGTGCCGATCGCGGAATCGGTCATCGCTGTCAATGCGACATGGCTGATGGAAAATCGCCGCCTTGACCATCGCCCGCTTGTGCGGCTGGCGAAAGAGGCGCGCGGCACGCGCTCATACGGGTCGGCGGCTCTCGAGCTCGCGTATGTCGCCGCCGGGCGTTTGGACGCCTATCTTTCGCCGCGGTTGTCGCCGTGGGACTTCGCCGGCGGGATGATTTTGATTGAGGAAGCGGGCGGAGTTGTGACAAACTTGAACGGCGCGCCGCTTGATTTGCTCGGCCCTAATTCAGTGCTGGCCGCCAAACCGGGAGTGCACGAAGAGATTTTGCGGCGCTATCTTTCGCGTTGACAGCCGCCATGGTGGCGCTCATTGACCTAAAAGGTTGTCTGCTTTTTTGCCGGATATTTGCGGCTGGCTGCTGGCGGCCGGAAAGCCGGCGAATACGCCGGTGGCCATCATCGAACAAGATCGGCACAACGTATCGTGCGGCAGAAACAGTCAGAACGTATAATGCAACGAAAGAGGGGCTGACTCAAAAGGCGATCTCCCCTCAAGAAAGACATAGCATATCGTGTGGAGAGGGACGGTTAGTGTCTATATTATGATGAGTGAGGGTGCCCCACCCCTTTGGGACACCCTCCTCGTTCAGCGGCGCGTTCGTTTTTTATGGGCGAACCCAACGCCCATGACAGCGATAAAGATCAGTGTAGAAGCGGCGATGCCGATGGCGCTTTGCTCGGCAATGGAGACGCCGACCGCCATCAAGGCGGCCACCGCGACAATCGAAAGCAGCAGCGGCACAAGCTCGATTCGTTTCATCTCGCGCGGGCGATTCCTCGGCTTAGCAGCGGAAGCAACCGCCTAGAATCCCCCTTCCTCCTTTCGCTCCGTCCTCTTTCGGCCGAACCGCAAGCGGCCCAAACAGGCCGGCGTTCAGCGGCCGTTTCAGCCTCGTGCATTGACGCGTCTTTTTTAGTTTACCGGAAAATATGCTGATTTTCTATCGTTGTGATATAATAGACAAGCAGTTTGCCAAACAGGAGTGACCGACATTGACAAACAGACGAATGGATATCCGCAATATCGCGATCATCGCCCATGTCGACCACGGAAAAACAACGCTTGTCGACCAACTGCTTCAGCAGTCAGGAACGTTCCGCGAGAACGAGCAAGTCGCCGAGCGGGTGTTGGACCGCAACGATTTGGAGCGGGAGCGCGGCATTACGATTTTAGCGAAAAATACGGCCGTTTTGTATAAAGGAACGCGCATCAACATTTTGGATACGCCCGGGCACGCCGATTTCGGCGGAGAGGTAGAGCGGATTATGCGCCTTGTCGACGGGGTGCTGCTCGTTGTCGACGCCTATGAAGGCTGCATGCCGCAAACGCGGTTCGTCTTGAAAAAGGCGTTGGAGCAGCAGCTTGTGCCTATCGTCGTCGTCAATAAAATCGACCGCGAGTTTGCCCGCCCGACGGAAGTTGTCGATGAAGTCATCGATTTGTTGATCGAACTGGGCGCCACCGAAGAGCAGCTCGACTTTCCGGTTGTGTATACATCGGCGCTGCGCGGGACATCAAGCCTTGATCCGGAGCGGCAAGACGGCGATATGACCGCCCTGTTTGAAACGATCATCGATCATATTCCGGCGCCGGTCGATAACCGCGAGGAGCCGTTGCAGTTTCAAGTGGCGCTGCTTGATTACAATGAATACGTCGGGCGCATCGGGATCGGCCGCGTGTTTCGCGGCGCGATGAAAACCGGCCAGCAAGTGGCGCTCATCAAGCGCGACGGGTCCGTGAAGCTGTTCCGCGTCACGAAACTGTTCGGGTTCATCGGTTTGAAACGAATCGAAATCGAACAAGCGCAGGCCGGTGACATCGTTGCGATCGCTGGCATGGAAGACATTAACGTCGGCGAAACGGTGTGCCCTCCGGATCACCAAGAGCCGCTGCCGCCGCTGCACATTGATGAACCGACATTGAAAATGACGTTTCTTGTCAACAACAGCCCGTTCGCTGGCCGTGAAGGCAAATACGTGACGGCGAGAAAGCTCGAGGAGCGGCTGCGCACACAGCTCGAAACCGACGTCAGCCTGCGCGTGGAGCCGACCGAGTCGCCGGATGCGTGGATCGTTTCGGGGCGCGGCGAGCTTCATTTGGCGATTTTGATTGAAAGCATGCGCCGCGAAGGGTATGAATTGCAAGTGTCGAAGCCGGAAGTGATTGTCAAAGACATCGATGGCGTTCGCTGTGAACCGATCGAGCGAGTCGTCATTGATATTCCGGAAGAATATACGGGGGCGATTATGGAATCGCTCGGCAGCCGCAAAGGCGAGCTCGTCGACATGGTGCACGGCGACAACGGACAAGTGCGTCTTGTGTTTCATGTGCCATCGCGCGGATTGATCGGTTATCGGAGCGAGTTTTTGTCATTGACGCGCGGCTACGGCATTTTGAACCATTCGTTCGATCATTATGCCCCGCTGCACCCTGGTGCGATTGGCGGCCGCCGTCAAGGCGTGCTCGTTTCAATGGAAACGGGAAAAGCGACGGCCTACAGCATCATGCAGCTGGAAGACCGCGGGACGATTTTCGTTGAACCAGGCACAGAAGTGTATGAAGGAATGATCGTTGGCGAGCATAATCGCGAAAACGACCTCGTCGTCAACATTTGCCGGGAAAAACATGTCACGAATGTGCGCTCTTCGACGAAAGAGCAGACAGTGACGATGAAAAAACCGCGTCTGTTGACGCTTGAAGAGGCGCTCGAATATTTGAGCGACGATGAGTATTGCGAGGTGACGCCCGCTTCGATTCGCTTGCGCAAAAAAATCTTAAGAAAGAGCGAGCGCGAAAAGGCGGAGAAGAAGAAAAAAGCGGCCGAACAGGCGAAATAGCCGACATCGTTCCTTGTTCTGCCAAAAAAGAGGGAAGCCGGGCGCCGCTTGGCGCCTGCGCGTCTTTGAGCGGAGCGGATCATCTGGATGAAATGGGGGGAAGCGAATGAACGTGCTCGAACGGTTGAGCTTTTTTGCCTCGCTGTATGACGTGCATGATCATCCCGAGCGGGGCATGTGGTTGCTTTATATCACCGTACTGTTGCTCGCGGCGTTGGTGTATCGGCTCGGGTTTGCCCGTCGCCTGCCGCTGTTGAAAAACGTCATCATCTATGGATTGCTGGCGCTCGGCTGCACGATTTTAACTTTTTTTGCTGTTTTTTTGCCGGTGGCGGAAGGATTGGCTGTCGCCGCACTCGTATTAATCATATATAAAATTCGGCTGAGGCAGGCGAAAGAGGGAGAAGACGGGTGAGATCCGTGGAAGATGTTCTTGGCCATTGGCTGACCATCCATATTGTCTCCACCGCTCGTCCGCACGATGCCGCGGCGCGCGAAACCGCTTCCTTTTTCCGCTCGCTGCTTGCGAGCGATTTTGGCGTCACCGCGGTCGCGGCCGGCAAAGATGAACAAAGCGGACACTATATTGTCGAATACGAGCGCGGCGGGGAGAAACGTGTCGCCCGGTTTTCAATTGAGCTGGCGGAAGCGATGTGGAGGCAAATGGAGGTCGAGCTGGAAAAATACGGATGGTAACAACGCGGCGCTGAAAGCATTCGCTTTTCAGCGCCGTGTTGTTAGCTCGGTCACCAGTCGTCCCCCGCCCGGTGGCCGCGGTAAAAACGAAATTTTCCTGTCGAAAGCCGCCGCTTCGTTTTTTCACTGATGCGGTCATGGCATTTGTGACACATGTACGTATGGATCGGACGGTTGCGCAGCCGTTTGGCGAGCGGCGATTCATCGTCAATCGTCTCGATTTGATCGCAAAGCACGCATTTGACTCTCATCGTTCACCTCAGGAAAGGGCTAATTTCCCGTCCCATTATACCATAACCGCACCGGAATCGGTTAGCGATTTAAATATTGGTTCGATTGCTTGTTTTGCTGTTCATTGAGCTGCCGCTCCTGCCGTTCGTTCAGCTGTCCATCGTTTTCTTCGGTTGGCGTTGGCGTCGTTTCAAACAAGTCGCTCGGCACTTCCGGCATCACCCGTCCGACAATGTCGGCGATTTCGTTCATGAACGCTTGCACCGGACGGCCATCGTCGATTTGCCGGCCGATGTTGCGCACGCGGGTGTAAAGGTCCGGATCGGCGACAATGATGGCGTTGGCACCGTACGGGTCTTTTTGCAGCGCCTCGGCAACCGAGTATTTGATCGTACCGACGCGCGAGGCATCGACATTGGCGCCGACATCGATGCCGACAATGGCGTATTTGCCGACGACGAGCGCGGCAGCGTCATGGACATTCGGAACGCGGTTGGCGATTTCTGCAAGCCGGCGAGCGATCGCTTGTCCCGATTTCGTTTCTACCCGCTCGTCCACTGTATTTTTCACGCGCACCAGCCTAGAATCGTCCGCCGCCTTGTCGTTTCCTCCGTTGCAGGCGCCTAAAAGCAAACAGCCCACCAACATGAGCAGCCATCCGTTTCGCTTCATCATTTGCCACCTCGACTTTTTTTCTTTAGTTTGCAAATGTCCTTCTATCCTTATACATTTGTTCATAATGTTATACTACAGCTATTCCCATCCGGCGCCGAAGGTGAAAAACGGATATAGGGGGAAAAGAAATTTGGGAAAGAAAATTTATGTGCTGGATACAAACGTTCTTTTGCAAGACCCGTATTCGATTTTCGCGTTTGAGGATAATGAGGTCGTCATTCCCGCCGTCGTCTTAGAGGAAGTCGATTCGAAAAAACGGTACATGGATGAGATCGGCAGAAATGCTCGCCAAGTGTCAAAGCTGATCGATCGCCTGCGCGAAAACGGGAAGCTGCACGAAAAAATTCCGCTGGAAAATGGAGGAACGCTGCGTATCGAATTGAACCATCGCTCGTTTCAACAGTTACAGGAAATTTTTGTTGAAAAAACAAACGACAACCGCATCTTGGCGGTGGCGAAAAATTTATCGCTGGAAGAGCAGGCGAAAGAAGACGGGCGCTCCGTCATTTTGGTAAGCAAAGATGCGCTCGTGCGCGTCAAGGCTGATGCGATCGGGCTGCAGGCGGAAGACTTTTTGAGCGACCGCGTCGTTGATGTCGATCACATTTACACCGGCTTTTTGGAGCTGTACATAGGAAAGGATCACTTGCAGCGGTTTTACGAGAAAGGGGAGCTTGTGCTCGCCGACCTCGCCGACCACCCGTTTTATCCGCACCAGTTCATCATCATGAAAGATGCGTTTGGCAGTTCGGCATCGGCGCTTGGCATCGTCGACCCAAACGGAAAAAAGGTGAAAAAACTCGTGTTTCAAAACGAGCACGTATGGGGAATTAGGCCTCGCAATGTGCAGCAGACGATGGCGTTCGAGCTGCTCATGCGCGATGACATTCCGTTGGTGACATTAATCGGCAAAGCGGGGACGGGAAAAACGTTGCTTGCTCTTGCGGCTGGATTGATGCAAACCGAAGATTTGCGCACGTACAAAAAATTGCTCGTCGCCCGGCCGATTGTGCCGATGGGGAAAGATCTCGGCTTCCTGCCAGGGGAAAAGGAAGAAAAGCTGCGCCCGTGGATGCAGCCGATTTTTGACAATCTCGAATATTTGTTTAACACGAAAAAGCCGGGGGAACTGGACGCGATTTTGGCCGGCATGAGCTCGATCGAGGTGGAAGCCCTCACCTATATTCGCGGTCGGAGCCTGCCCGAGCAGTTTATTATCATCGATGAAGCGCAAAATTTAACGAAGCATGAAGTGAAGACGATTTTGACACGGGTTGGCGAGAAAAGCAAAATCATTTTAATGGGCGATCCGGAACAGATCGACCATCCATATTTGGATGAATATAATAACGGGTTGACGTACGTCGTCGAAACGTTTAAAGATCAAAAAATCGCCGGCCATATCCGCCTTATCAAAGGAGAGCGCTCAGCGCTCGCCCAGCTGGCTGCTGATTTGCTGTAGAAGGTTGGTGAAAAACCGCTGATTCTGTTCATCATATGGAAGAATGAGTGAAAGATCGATGCAACAAGGTTTTTTTCAAAAAATGACACCGCAAAGCCGTATCTGCGATCAAATCACCAGCCTCCTAGCGGCGTAGGGAGCGCCGACCGCAGACGGCCGCGGCGGCGCCCCTTGACAGCCGCTGTTCCCGTCAACGGACGACAAGCCGACGCACGTGGGTGATGGGCGCTTGGCGGTTGGAGCCGTCTTCGAAATAAATGTGCACCGGCCCGTCATCGCGCAGCGGCTTCCCGTTTTGCGAAAACGCAAAAATCAACTCGTACGCCTGTTCCAGCGGGATCGCGATCTCCTCGGTTTCCGTTATGATGACTAACTCCGACGCGTCCTCATGCGGCTCGGCGTTGCGCAAAAACGGAGCGAACGGCATGCCGAACGAACCGGTGACGATTTTCTCTTTCAAAAAGCGCCGCTCCGTTTTCAACGTCGGAGGAAAGACGGCGCCCTCCTGAATTTCCCGATCCCAAAACGCGGACAGCTTTTTCATTTCCTCTTCGTCCTGCTCCGCTTGATCGACCTTTGGCTTTGGCTCTGAAAAATAGGTGTCCAAGTCAATTTTCCGGTCGTCGAAAATCCAAACGCCCGGGTCGAGCGTGATCGTAAAGCGCACGTTTCCTGTCAGCACGATAATCTCACTCATCAAGCATCCTCTCCTCTGCATGTCCCGACTGTTTCTTATCATAAAATAAAACCGAGCGTTTGTCATGTTCGAAGCGAAACCGCTGTCAACGGTTTCAACTTGCAAAATGGGTTGTTTCACGTTAAGATTTAAAGAAGGATAGGGGAGAGAACGGAGGGATGGATGTGACGAACGAAGCGATGAGCCATCGTGAAAAAGCGTACGCGCTTTTGCAGGCAGATGCCGAAAAAATTATCCAGCTCATCCGCGTGCAAATGGACCATTTGACGATGCCGCAATGTCCCGTCTATGAAGAAGTGCTTGATACGCAAATGTTCGGTTTGTCGCGGGAAATCGATTTTGCGGTGCGCCTTGGGCTGGTGGAGGCGAAGGACGGAAAGGCGCTTCTTGATCGGTTGGAGCGGGAACTTTCCGCCTTGCATGAGGCGGTAGCGAAAAAGCGCGTGCGATAAGGATACATGACCACTCAAACGGTTGGCGCGTCCATCGTTTGAGTTTTTCTGTTTTTCGGCAGGAAAATGCCATGCTGCTGCGAATGATTTATGTACATACTCGTTTGCGAGGAAGAGGGACAATGGAACAGCGATTATGGAAAAAAATCATCAAGTGCTATGACTATCCGCTTATTGCCGCCGTCGTGATGCTTTCGCTGTTCGGGCTGATCATGGTGTATAGCGCAAGCATGGTGACAGCGGTCACCGTTTTTGGAGTGTCGAGCGATTACTTTTATGAGCGGCAAAAATTGTGGGTGATCGTCGGTTTGGTTGCTTTTGCGGTTATGATGATGATTCCGTACAAAGTGTGGCGGAACGACCGGCTGGTGAAATTGGTGTTTTTTGCTTCCCCGCTGCTGCTTGTCGCCGTTGCGATTTTTGGCCACACGTCAAACAATGCGACAAGCTGGTTTCGCATCGGCGGGATGTCTTTCCAGCCAGCCGAACTGGCAAAGCTTGGCTTGATTTTGTATTTGTCGGCCGCGTTCGCCAACAAGCGGAAACGGTTGGCTGAACCAGTGAAAAGCAACTTATTTCCCATTTACTATACGTTGTTGATCTGTTTTCTGATCGCCATACAGCCTGACTTCGGTACGGCGGCGATCGTGTTCGTCATCGCCTTGTGCGTTATCGTTTCCTCAGGATTGCGCCTCGGTTTGCTGCTGAAGCAAATGCTGTTTTTTTCTTTGCTCGCTTTCGCCGTTTCGCCGTTTTGGCTGCCGGCCGTCGGCAAAAAAATTTTTTCTCCTGAGCGGATGGCGCGGCTATATAGCTATTTAGATCCGTTTCAGTACGCGGAGACGGACGGCTATCAGCTCATCAATTCATACGTGGCGATCGGGCTCGGCGGTCTGAAAGGGGTCGGGCTGGGCGAAGGGGTGCAAAAATACGGCTATTTGCCGGAAGCGCACACCGACTTCATCATGGCGGTGGTGGCTGAGGAGCTCGGGTTGATTGGCGTCACGTTTACGCTCGGATTATTGGCGTTTATCGTGCTGCGCGGACTTTGGATCGCCCGCCGTTCGAGCGATGCGTTTGGAAGTTTATTAGCCATTGGCATCTCGGTCATGATCGGCTTTCAAACGTTCATTAACATCGGCGGGGTCACTGGGCTCATCCCGATCACCGGCGTGCCGCTGCCGCTTGTCAGTTACGGAGGGACATCGCTCGTTCTCACGATGGCCTCGCTTGGCTTGCTTGTCAATATTTCTATGTTTGTCAACTATGAACAACGATACCGAAACAACAAACGGACGATTCACAGCGAGCAGAAAAGAGGTCTGACTTTTTAGAAAGTGTATTTACAAATCGGCAAAACTTTTATACTTTTATTAAATAAAGGAGAGGAGGGGCAAAATGAGAACGAGACGAATTCGTAAAGTGCTGGTGGCCAACCGCGGCGAGATCGCCATTCGCGTGTTTCGCGCTTGCACGGAGCTCGATATTCGCACGGTGGCGATTTATTCGAAAGAAGACGCGGGATCGTATCATCGCTACAAAGCGGATGAAGCGTATTTGGTCGGCGAGGGGAAAAAGCCGATCGAAGCGTACTTGGACATCGAAGGCATCATCGAGATCGCCAAAGCTCACGATGTCGACGCCATCCACCCGGGATACGGGTTTTTGTCGGAAAACATTCAATTTGCCAAACGATGCCGCGAGGAAGGGCTCATTTTCATCGGTCCGAACGAAGAGCATTTAGATATGTTCGGCGATAAAGTGAAGGCGCGCCATGCCGCCATGAAGGCGGGCATTCCCGTCATCCCGGGCAGCGACGGACCGGTCGGCAGCCTTGAGGATGTCGTTCGCTTTGCCGAGACGCATGGATACCCGATCATCATTAAAGCAGCGCTTGGCGGTGGCGGGCGCGGCATGCGCATCGTTCGCTCGAAGGCGGAGTTGAAGGAAGCGTTCGATCGCGCCAAATCAGAGGCGAGAGCAGCGTTTGGCAGCGATGACGTCTACGTTGAAAAGCTGATCGAAAAGCCGAAGCACATTGAAGTGCAAATTTTGGGCGACCACGAAGGAAACATCGTCCACCTTTATGAACGCGACTGCTCGGTGCAGCGCCGCCATCAAAAAGTCGTCGAGGTCGCGCCGAGCGTCTCGTTGTCGGACGAGCTGCGCGAGCGCATTTGCGAGGCGGCGGTGCAGCTGATGAGAAGCGTCGGCTACGTCAACGCCGGCACGGTCGAGTTTCTCGTCTCCGGCGATGAATTTTATTTCATCGAAGTCAATCCGCGCATTCAAGTTGAGCATACGATCACCGAAATGATCACCGGGATTGACATCGTACAGTCGCAACTTTTAATCGCCGACGGCTTTTCGCTTCACAGCCCGGACGTCGGCATTCCAAAGCAGGAAGACATCCGCGTCAACGGTTATGCCATTCAATCGCGGGTAACGACCGAAGATCCGCTCAACAACTTTATGCCGGATACGGGAAAAATTATGGCGTATCGTTCCGGCGGGGGCTTCGGCGTGCGCTTGGACGCCGGCAACGGCTTCCAAGGGGCGGTCATTACGCCGTATTACGATTCGCTGCTCGTCAAAGTGTCGACATGGGCGTTGACGTTTGAGCAGGCGGCGAGAAAAATGCTGCGCAACTTGCGCGAATTCCGCATTCGCGGCATTAAAACGAACATTCCGTTTTTGGAAAACGTCGTGCAGCATCCGAAGTTTTTGTCCGGGGAATACGATACGTCATTTATCGATACGACGCCGGAATTGTTTGTATTCCCGCGCCGAAAAGACCGCGGGACGAAAATGCTGACGTACATCGGCACGGTGACGGTCAACGGCTTCCCGGGCATCGGCAAAAAGAAAAAGCCGGTGTTTGACAAGCCGCGCGTGCCGAAGGTGAGCCAAACGGAGCCGATCCCAGCTGGGACGAAGCAAATTTTGGATGAGCGCGGACCTGAAGGGCTTGTTCGCTGGATTCAAGAGCAGCCGCGCGTATTGCTCACCGATACGACGTTCCGCGATGCGCATCAGTCGCTGCTCGCGACGCGCGTCCGCACGATCGATTTAGTCCGAATTGCCGAACCGACTGCCCGACTGTTGCCGAACTTGTTTTCGCTTGAAATGTGGGGCGGGGCGACGTTCGACGTGGCGTACCGCTTTTTGAAAGAGGATCCATGGGATCGGCTGCTCAAGCTGCGCGAGCGCATCCCGAACGTGCTGTTCCAAATGCTGCTCCGCTCGGCCAACGCCGTCGGGTATAAAAACTATCCGGACAACGTCATCCGCGAGTTTGTGGAAAAATCGGCGCAGGCCGGCATCGATGTGTTCCGCATTTTCGACAGCTTAAACTGGGTGAAAGGCATGACGGTGGCGATCGATGCCGTCCGGCAAAGCGGCAAAATCGCTGAGGCGACGATTTGCTATACGGGCGATATTTTGGACCCGAACCGGCCGAAGTACAATTTGGAGTATTACAAAGCGTTGGCGAAAGAGCTCGAGCAAGCCGGCGCGCACATGTTAGGCATTAAAGATATGGCCGGGCTCTTGAAGCCGCAGGCGGCGTACGTGCTCATTTCCGCGCTCAAGGAAACGGTCGACATTCCGATCCATTTGCATACGCATGACACGAGCGGCAACGGCATATATACGTACGCGAAAGCGATCGAAGCCGGCGTCGATATCGTCGATGTCGCCGTCAGCTCGATGGCCGGCTTGACGTCACAGCCGAGCGCCAATACGCTCTACTATGCGCTTGAAGGAACGGAGCGGGCGCCGGAGGTCGATAGTTACGGCTTGGAGCAGTTGGCCCGCTATTGGGAAGACGTGCGCAAGTTTTACCAAGAGTTTGAAAGCGGCATGAACGCCCCGCATACGGAAGTATACATGCATGAGATGCCAGGCGGCCAGTACAGCAACCTGCAGCAGCAGGCAAAAGCGGTCGGCCTCGGCGATCGCTGGGATGAAGTGAGAGAAATGTACCGCCGCGTCAACGACTTGTTCGGCGATATCGTCAAAGTGACGCCGTCATCGAAAGTCGTCGGCGACATGGCGCTTTACATGGTGCAAAACAACTTGACGGAGCAAGACATTTTTGAACGCGGCGAAACGCTCAATTTCCCGGACTCGGTCGTCGAGTTTTTCGAAGGCTATTTAGGCCAGCCGCACGGCGGATTCCCGAAAGAGCTGCAGCGCATTATTTTGAAAGGGCGGGAGCCGATCACCGTTCGTCCGGGCGAGCTGCTCGAGCCGGTGGATTTCGAGCAAATCAAGCGGGAGCTGTACGACAAACTCGGCCGCGAAGTGACCGACTTTGACGCCATCGCCTACGCGCTGTATCCGAAAGTGTTTTTGGAATATGCCGAAACGGTGGAAAAATACGGCGACATTTCGGTGCTCGATACGCCAACGTTCCTGTATGGCATGCGCCTTGGCGAAGAGATCGAAGTGGAGATCGAGCGCGGCAAAACGCTCATCGTCAAGCTCGTGTCGATCGGCCAGCCGCAGGCGGACGGGACGCGCGTCGTTTACTTTGAGCTGAACGGCCAGCCGCGCGAAGTCATCATCCGCGATGAAAGCATCAAGGCGGCCGTCGCTGAGCGCATCAAGGCCGATCGGACGAATCCGAACCACATCGCCGCCACCATGCCGGGCACGGTCGTGAAGGTGCTCGTGGAAAAAGGTGAAAAAGTGGATAAAGGCGACCATTTAATGGTCACGGAAGCGATGAAGATGGAAACGACGGTGCAGGCGCCGTTTGCCGGCGTTGTCAAAGACATTTACGTCAAAAGCGGCGACGCCATTCAAGCGGGGGATTTGCTGATCGAGCTGTCCAAATGAAACTGTTCATCGCGCGCAAAAAGAGGGTGTCCCAAACGGATCGGGACACCCTCTTTCGTTGCTCTCTATACGTGCTGACTGCTTCTGCCGCACGATCGGTTGTGCCGATCTTGAAGGCAGATACCTTTTCGGTCAGCCCCTTTTGGTTTGCGGACGGACGAACGTCATTTCAACGTCACCGGCGCCGCTTCCCGCGCTGAATGGTCGGCGGCTTTTGCCGGCTTGCGGCGAGTGCGGAGCGCCAAAAGCAATAAATAGCTGAGCACGCCGAACAGGCAGGAAATGAAAAAGGCATGCGCCAAGGCAACGTATAAATTCAGCTGCGTAAACACGACAAGCGCGCCAGTCGTCATTTGCGCAAGCACGAGACAGAGGGCGATCAGCCACCCGTAGTAGATGACCGGCTGCCCGCGATAATGGCGCACAGCATGGATCGCGGCCGCGGCGATCCAAATAATGATGACGGCGGCGGCCAACCGATGACCCATCTGCACCCATTCATGAAATTGAACCGGAAGGATGCGCGTTTTCGTGCACAGCGGCCAGCTCGGACAGGCGAGGCTGGCGTTCGTATGACGCACCAGCGCCCCGGTGTAGACGACGATATACGAATAAATGATGATGCCGTAAATATGAAACCGCATTTGGCCGTCAAGGGAAAGCGAAGTGGCAGAAAACATGTTGTCGATTTCAAAAATCAGCAATGTCAGCAACAGCACAGCGGCGAACGAAATGAGCGAAATGCCGAAATGCAAGGCGAGGACGAAATCGGACTGCCCCCACACGACCGCGGCGGCGCCGATCAGCCCTTGCAAAACGAGAAAGGCGAACGATAGGACGGCCAAAAACTTCGTCTCCCGCACATGGCCAATGGCTCTCCACGTCCAGATGGAAAGGATGAGCACCATGATGCCGGCCAGTCCGGAGACGAGCCGATGGCTCAGCTCAATGATGAGTTCAGGCGTCACGCGGTCCGGCACCCATTGGCCGTTGCACAGCGGCCACGACCGGCCGCAGCCCATCCCGGATCCCGTTTTGGTCACAAGCGCGCCGCCGATCAGGACAAACAGCATCGCCAACGTCGTTGCCGAGGCAAACCATTTTAGTGAACGTTGCAAAATCTTCACCTTCTTGTATTGAGAAATTGGGATTTTGTCCATATTAGTAAAGTAATGGATTTTACCACAGCCAACCGGGCTGCGAAGCCAAATCTATTTTACACGATGGCGCCAAGAAACACAAAATGACGTTTTCGTATTGAATAAGTTGAATAAGTTTGCTAGAAATATTAATGGGACAAGCGAAAGCGCCGCTTGGTGTCCGCTGATTCAAAAATTTGACACAAATTATTTAAAAAAAGTTCACATGATGAAAAGAAAATGTGATTTAATATAAAGAGAAGCAGTATGTGCTAATCGCGTGCTTTGGCTGTTCGGAGGCATCGCCGGCCAAGCAGGATAACGGCGCCGTAGGGACGAGGCGGCGCGGCGAGGAGGAACTAGGAACATGGCTGATTTGAAAGCGGTACATCAGACAGTGAACGATGTCGGGCATCGTTCAGAGGCAAGTGTGAAGGCCGTTTGGAGAGAGTTGTCGTCGGTTGTCAAAATCGGGATCGTGAATTCCAATTTGATTACAACGTTCGCCGGGATGTGGCTGGCGTTTTATTTTACGGGAGAGCATTTTTTGGAAAACTTGCATCTTGTCTTTTTTGCGCTGTTTGGGGCGGCGCTTGTCATCGCCGGTTCATGCGCCATCAACAACTATATTGATCGCGATATCGACCGCTATATGGAGCGGACGAAAACGAGGCCGACCGTGACCGGGACGATGGATGCACGGCGCGTGCTTTGGGCGGGGATCGCGCTCGTTTTCATCGGCGAAATGAGTTTGCTGATGACAACGGTTACGGCGGCGATCGTGGGATTGATCGGTATGGTGACGTACGTGTTTTTGTACACGCTTTGGACAAAGCGCCATTACACGGTCAACACGATCGTCGGCAGCATTTCCGGCGCCGTTCCTCCAGTGATTGGCTGGACGGCGGTCGATCCGAATTTTCATGTCGTTCCGCTCGTCTTATTTTTCATCATGTTTTTATGGCAGCCGCCTCACTTTTTGGCGCTGGCGATGAAGCGGTGCGAGGAATACCGCGCTGCTGGCATTCCGATGCTGCCGGTCGTCCACGGCTTTGCCATCACGAAGCGGCAAATTGTCGTTTGGGTAGCGTGTTTGCTGCCGCTTCCGTTCTATTTGTTTTCGCTAGGCGTCCCGTTTTTAACCGTGGCGACGCTGTTAAACATCGGTTGGCTGCTGCTTGGGCTTGCCGGCTTTAAGATGGAAGACGATTTGAAATGGGCGAAGTGGATGTTCGTCTATTCGCTCAACTATTTGACGATTTTGTTTGTGGCCATGGTGATCGCCACGCTTTGGTGAACAGGGTCAAATTCTTTCTCTAATGAAAGAATTGATATACATTTCTCCACATCAAAGATCAATGAAAGAGGGGTTTGGTGAAGCTATGAAGAAGGGGCTGCGTAACTGGCGCTTATTTTCCTTGTTCGGGATGATGGCGCTGTTGCTCGCCGGCTGTGGCAAGCCGTTTTTATCGACGCTTCAGCCTGCCGGTGAAGTGGCGGACATGCAGTATTCGCTCATGCTGTTGAGCACGTCGATTATGGTGCTCGTCATTATCGTTGTAGCGATTATCTTCGTTTATGTCGTCATCCGTTTCCGGCGTCGCAAAGGGGAAGAAAATAAAATTCCGAAGCAAGTGGAAGGAAGCCATAAGTTAGAAATTATTTGGACTGTCATTCCGATTATTCTCTTGCTAATTTTAGCAGTGCCTACAGTGTTGGCAACTTTTAAGCTGGCTGATGTCAAAGCGATGAATGTGAAAAAACGCGATAAAGATGCCGTTGTTGTCAACGTGCGTGCCAATTTGTATTGGTGGGAATTTGAATACCCGGATTATGGCATCATTACAAGCCAAGACTTAGTCGTGCCGACGAATGAAAAAGTGTATTTTAACTTGAGTGCGTCGGATGTCAAGCACTCGTTCTGGATTCCAGCGGTCGGCGGCAAAATGGACACAAACACCGACAACAAAAACCAATTTTGGCTCGTTTTTGACCAAAAAGCGACAGACAAAGCGGGCGGCATCTTTTACGGCAAATGCGCGGAACTTTGCGGTCCGTCCCATGCGTTGATGGATTTTAAAGTGCGTCCGCTGCCGCGCGATCAGTTTGACGCTTGGGTGAAGAAAATGCAAAACGCGAAAAAGCCGGTTGTGACTGATCCGGTCGCCAAACAAGGGGAAGCGATTTTCAACAAAAGCTGTATCGGCTGCCATGCGGTGACGCCTTTGGATAAACGTCCTGCGCAAGCTCGCACAGCGCCCAACTTGGCGAACTTCGGCGATCGCGAACGGATTGCCGGCATTTTGGAACACAACGAAGAAAACTTGAAAAAATGGCTGCGAAATCCTGCACGCGTCAAGCCAGGAAACAAAATGTCAGGTACATACGGACACTTGACGGAAGAGCAAATTGACGCATTGGCAAAATATTTGATGAGCTTAAAAGTCGAATAAAGGGGTAAAGGGAGGTTTCACTGTGAGCACGATCACTCGCAAAAAGGGTGTTGGCGCCGTTTTATGGGATTACCTGACGACGGTGGATCATAAGAAAATCGCCCATCTATATTTAATTGCTGGCGGTCTGTTCTTCCTGCTCGGCGGCCTTGAGGCGTTGTTCATCCGCATTCAGCTCGCGAAGCCAAACAACGATTTCCTCGTCGGTGGGCTGTATAACGAAGTGCTGACGATGCATGGAACGACGATGATTTTCTTGGCTGCCATGCCGCTTCTGTTCGCCTTTATGAACGCGGTCGTGCCGCTGCAAATCGGCGCGCGCGATGTGGCGTTCCCGTATTTGAACGCGCTTGGCTTTTGGATGTTCTTTTTCGGCGGGTTGTTCCTAAACTGTTCGTGGTTTTTAGGCGGGGCGCCTGATGCCGGCTGGACGTCGTACGCGTCGCTGTCGCTTGCTTCGAAGGCGCACCACGGCATTGATTTTTATACGCTTGGTCTGCAAATTTCTGGGTTTGGAACGATTATGGGGGCGGTAAACTTTTTGGTGACGATCATCAATATGCGCGCCCCAGGCATGACGTTTATGCGCATGCCGATGTTCACATGGGCGACGTTTGTGACGTCGGCGCTCATCTTGTTTGCGTTTCCACCGTTGACGGTCGGCTTGATTTTCATGATGATGGATCGGCTGTTTGGCGGCAACTTTTTCAATCCGGCCGCTGGCGGCAATACGATCATTTGGGAGCATTTGTTCTGGATTTTTGGACATCCTGAAGTATATATTTTGATATTGCCTAGTTTTGGTATTTTTTCAGAGATTTTTGCGACGTTTTCACGCAAGCGGCTGTTCGGCTATTCATCGATGGTGTTTGCCACTGTACTGATCGCCTTTTTCGGGTTTATGGTATGGGCGCACCACATGTTCACCGTCGGGATGGGGCCGGTCGCGAACGCCATCTTTGCCGTCGCGACGATGGCGATCGCCGTGCCGACAGGGGTGAAAATTTTCAACTGGCTGTTTACGATGTGGGGCGGAAGTATCAAATTCACAACGCCGATGTATTATGCGGTTGCTTTCATTCCATCATTCGTTATGGGCGGAGTGACAGGGGTCATGTTATCGGCGGCGGCGGCCGACTATCAGTATCATGACAGCTATTTCGTCGTCGCCCACTTCCATTACGTCATCGTTGGCGGGGTTGTGTTTGCTTTGCTCGCGGGTGCGCATTATTGGTGGCCGAAAATGTTTGGCCGCATGCTCAATGAAACGCTCGGTAAAATCTCGTTCTGGTTGTTCTTTATCGGGTTCCATCTGACGTTTTTCATCCAGCATTTCCTCGGGCTGACGGGGATGCCGCGCCGCGTGTTCACGTACTTGCCGAACCAAGGCTGGGAGACAGGCAACCTTGTCAGCACGATCGGGGCGTTCTTTATGGCGGCCGCTACGGTCATCTTGCTCATTAACATCGTGATCACGACGGCAAAAGGGGAAAAAGTGGCGGGCGACGCGTGGGGCGACGGCCGCACGCTCGAATGGGCGATCGCTTCGCCGCCGCCGGTGTACAACTTCGCGCAAACCCCGCTCGTCCGCGGGTTGGATGCCTTCTGGATCGAAAAAATGGAAGGCAAAAAAGAGCTGACGCCAGCTGAACCGCTTGGCGATATCCATATGCCGAATTCGTCGTTTTTGCCGTTTGTCACGGCGTTCGGTTTGTTTGTCGCCGCCTTTGGCTTCACGTATCATAACGATGCCCAATGGGGATTGCCGGTCGGCATTCTCGGCTTGCTCATTACGTTCGGTTCGATGTTCTTGCGCTCAGTGATCGATGATCACGGCTTCCACATTCATAAAGAGGAAGTGCTCGAACTTGAGAAGAAGGAGGCGAACGCCTGATGCACGTGGAAGAAAAACTGACGGCCGAGACGTTCCCGGCCGCGCCGGAGCGCGCCACGCTTGAAGGGAAAAATAAATTTCTCGGCTTTTGGCTCTTTTTAGGCGGGGAGACGGTGCTGTTCGCCTCTCTCTTCGCCACCTATTTGGCGCTCAAAGACAAAACGAACGGCGGCCCTTCGGCGGAAGAGCTGTTTCAAATGCCGGTCGTCTTTATGGCGACGATGCTTCTGTTAACGAGCAGCTTGACGAGCGTGTATGCCATCTATCATATGAAAAATTTTGACTTTAAAAAAATGCAGCTTTGGTTTGGCATTACCGTGCTGCTTGGCGCCGGGTTTTTGGGCTTAGAGATTTATGAGTTTACGGAATACGTACATGAAGGCCATAAATTTACGACGAGCGCCTTCGCGTCCTCGTTTTACACGCTCGTCGGCACGCACGGAAGCCACGTCGCGTTCGGGCTGCTTTGGATTTTGACGCTCATGATTCGCAATGCCAAGCGTGGGCTTGATTTATACAACGCCCCGAAGTTTTACGTCGCGAGCTTGTACTGGCACTTTATCGACGTCGTCTGGGTGTTCATTTTTACCGTTGTATACTTGATGGGAATGGTGGGGTGAACGTATGGCGAACCAAACGAACTCTGGAAATGAACGCGTCGATCTCGCGTACCGTCGCCGGAAAAACGCGGAAGAGATGCGTCATCAAATGATCGCCTTTGTGTTGATGATTTTGCTGACGCTGGTCGCTTTCGCTGCCGTTGGGTACGAAGAGTTTTCCCATTGGTTTGTCGTTCCGTTTATTTTGCTTTTGGCCGCCGTGCAAGTCGCTTTCCAGCTGTATTATTTCATGCATATGAGCCATAAAGGCCACGAGTTTCCGGCCATGTTTATTTACGGCGGTGTAGCGGTGATGCTTTTACTTGTTTGGGCGTTTACAACTGTGATTTGGTGGTAAAAAGCAAAGGGGGATCGGGGATTGCCGATTTCCCCTTTTTTTGCAATAACACTGTCACCGCTCCGTGTAGTATAATGGGGAAGGACAGTGAGGAGGGGATTTGTATGTTTTCATCGCTGCAAATGTTTGGCCCCGTTGCTCTTTGGAGCCCGTTCTTTTTCCTTAGCTTGGCGGTGGTCGCGCTGTTGTATGCCGGAATGACCGGACGGTGGCGGAAGCGGTTGGGCTTTGACGTTCCTGTCCCTCGTAAGCAAAAAGTGTATTTTTTTACAGGGATCGCTCTCCTTTACGTATGCAAAGGCTCTCCGCTCGATTTGCTCGGTCATTTGACGTTCACCGCCCACATGGTGCAAATGGCCGTGTTGTATTTGATCGTGCCGCAATGCTTCATCTTAGGCATTCCGGGGCCGCTGTATGAGCGAGTTTTCCGCGTTGCGGCCGTGCGCCGCGTATTTCGGCTGTTGACAAAGCCGATTGTAGCGCTGCTGCTGTTTAACGGCTTGTTTTCTCTTTATCACGTTCCGTTCATTTTTGACGGGGTGAAAACGAATATGTGGTTGCACGCGTTGGTGACCTCCGTGATTTTCATTGCCGCGTTTTGCATGTGGTGGCCGCTCGTCAACAAGCTGCCCGATTGGCAGACGCTGTCCGGATTAAAAAAAATGGGCTACATTTTCGCTGACGGCATGCTGCTGACGCCGGCTTGTGCGCTCATTATTTTTGCCGATGCGCCGCTTTATGCGACGTATACCGATCCGAAAGCATGGATGGCGGCACTGGCTCTATGCGTTCCTCAAGGGACGTTGGCTTCGCTTGATTTGACTGGACCGCAAATGTTTTTATCGATGTCGCCGCTTCATGATCAGCAGCTTGGCGGTGTGCTGATGAAAATCATTCAAGAGATTGTGTACGGAACGATGCTATTTTTCATCTTCAGTGACTGGTATCGGAAGGAGCGGGAGAAAGAGCCGAACTTGGATATGGAGCTTAAACCGACCCAATGATCAGAGGAAAGGGAGAGAAACGATGGCTGTTTTACCGACGATCAGTACAAGCTGCATTGTGATCAGCGCCCTTCTTGTTGCTTACGGCTGGTATTTAATCAGCCGCCGGCGGGTCGAGGCGCATAAAAAAGTGATGCTGACCGCGGCGGTGTTCGCCCTCCTGTTTTTCACGATCTACATGTCGCGGACGTTGTTTATTGGCAATACGAGTTTTGGCGGACCGGAAACGGTGAAAGTGTATTACACGGTATTTCTCGTTTTTCACATCGTTTTAGCGACCGTAGGGGCGGTGTTTGGCCTTGTGACCATTTGGACAGGGCTGAAGGATCAACGGGGTCGCCACCGCCGCTTAGGGCCGGTTACGAGCATCATTTGGTTCGGCAGCGCCTCGACCGGGGTCGTCGTTTATTGGCTTCTTTACGTGCTTTACCCGGGCGGACAGACGACGTCGCTCCTCAAGGCGATTTTAGGTTTTTAGCCGGCCGAATGACGCCGGCCGGCCGCGCTGCATAGCATAACATAAACAGAGAATGCAGAGCGGGGGGAGAGCGGTGAATACGTTCCGATACCGGAGGCGGAGCGCCGTGGAGGCGACGTTGCTGATGATTGTGATGATGTGTGTGCAGGAGCAACGCGATGTCGTTCTTGACGACTGTGAAGCGCTTGTCATAGCAGGACAAGATGGACGGTGCCGCGTGCTTGTGAAGCTGTCTTTGCACTACGGAGCGCCGGTGATGGCCGTTTGCCGCCAGTTGCAGCGACAAATTGCCGAGGAAATCGCGGCGATGACCCCGTATGTAGCGGAGGCGGTTGATGTGGTGGTCAAACGGCTCGCCATGCCGTGAAAAAACGCATGAGCGCAAACGTCTCATGCGTTTTTTCCTTACTCTTTGATCTTCTCGATTTCGCTTTTGACTTGGGCCAATGCCTTTTGACACTGGTTGACGAGGGAAGACGGAAAATGTTCATCTTCGCCATACTCGACGCCGTGCGGATAGTAATGTTTGCCTAAAATCGGTGTGAGCAATTTGATGAGCGCATAACGCGAATCAACGTCGCCTTCGATGGCGTACCCTTGGACGCGCAAATAGTACGTCCCTTCTTTCACAACGTATTTGCGGTCGTATGTAACCCGCTCGTAGTCCCATTGCCCCGCGCGCACAAAGCCGAGGCGCTCCATAATGTCATCAAGGCGGGACAGTTCAACCGTCTGATTTTCCAGTCCGCTATTTTCAAATTTCATGCTTCTTCCTCCTAACAACGCAGTATGGAAAGCGCCAAAAAGAAATGATCCTCTCATTTATAATAGTACGAAAACGGTTTGTTTTTCAACGAATTGTTTGCCGCCGTTGCCGTTTCGTCTTGCATTTTTTCCCGCGCCGAAGCGCACAATATAGAACGGAAAAGTTCCATGGGCAATGGTTTGCCCTCCACTGGGGATGAACATCCGGCTCAGTTCGGAATTTTCATGGGGAGCGATGTAACATCGACTCGGGGATGAAAGTGACCGTTTGCTGACGGGATTTTCGCAGAGAAGTTCCATGGGCAGCGAACCCTGCCCTCGACCCGTGGATAAAAATTACGCGCTAGTGCGGCGTTTTTACGGAAAAGATCCATGGGCAACGTTTTGCCCTCTACCCGAGGATGAACATCCGCGTCAGTGCGGCATTTTCACAGAAAGGAGGAAAATCATGCAAACGGTGCGGGATATTATGTCGACGGATGTGCAGTATTGCACCCCGCTTGACAATATGTATGAAGCGGCGGTAAAGATGCGCGATTTCGATATCGGGGCCATTCCGATCGTTGATGAGGGGCGGCTTGTCGGAATGATTACGGACCGCGACCTCGTCGTGCGCGGCATCGCGGAAAAGCATCCGGGCTCGACAGCGGTGACGGAAGTGATGAGCCGCGATATTACGGCGGTTTCTCCCGATGATTCCGTGCAGGCGGCGGCCGATCTGATGGCGCACCATCAAATTCGCCGCCTCCCGGTCGTTGAGAATGGCCGGTTGGTCGGGATGGTTTCCCTCGGCGATTTGGCGGTGAATCGTTATTCCGATGAACGGGCTGGCCGCGCGTTAAGCGACATTTCCGAACCGGCCCGCCATCCGTAGGACGCCGGAGCTTGTGCCGCTTTTTTCGCAAAGAAAGGGGCGTTTTGGGCCGCCCTCTTTTTTTTGCTTTCGCAAAACCGCTATAATGACAGTAAGAAAACTGTGCAGAAAGCGGGAGTTGCTGGGTGAAATGGATGTTCCTTTTTTTGCTCTTGTTCATCGGATTGTACTTTTTCACGCCGAGTCCGCCGCCCCCAAGCCCCCCGGGGCAGCCGGAAATCAATGGGCATATGTTGAAAGAACCGAAGGCGACAGCCGGCTTAGTGACATTGATCGGCCAGCCAGTACAGGCGGTGAACCAACAGCTCGGTCGGCCTGATCGCGTCGATCCATCCGCCTATGGATATGAATGGTGGGTGTACAGGCGTCATCTCGACTCCTATGTACAGGTCGGTGTTGCTCGCGGAAAAGTCGTCACCATCTTGGCCGGTGGGGAACGAGTGAACGTTGAGCCGTTTGCGGTCGGCCAGCGCCTGCAGACGATTTTTCAAACGATGCCGGTTCTATCCAATATTAAAATTCAGCTCCCGAGCGGAACGTATCGATTCGAACTGTCGGAGCAAGATTATTCGACAAGGCCGGTGGTGAAAGTCGGTGCCGTCTATGCCCAGCTGTACGTAGACCGCTTCACTGACCAAGTGGCGGCCGTGCGTTTAATGGACGCGGAAACGTTTGTCAAGTTGCGGCCGTACGAGCTCGTTTATCGCGGGCATCTACCTGATGTTCCTACCCTTTCGGAAGAACAGCAGCGGATGGTTGATGCCGGCAATGCGAAGCAAATTTTTGACTGGACGAATCTCTTTCGCCGCCGCCATCAGCTGTCTGTTCTCGCTTGGGATGACGACGCGGCGGCGGCCGCAGCGAAGCACAGCCGCGATATGCATGATCATCAGTTTTTTTCCCATAAATCGCCGCGGTACGGTGATTTATCGGAGCGGTTGCAGGCGCTTCACATTCCGTTTCGGGTGGCTGGAGAAAACATCGCCGCTCACCAAGTGGACGGCGTTGAGGTGGCCATCGGTTGGTTGAATAGCGAAAAACATCGGGAAATAATGATGAATCGGGAGTTTACGCATCTCGGCGTCGGCGTTTACGGCGATTATTACACGCAAAATTTCTTTACGCCGCGTTGAAAATTGGGCGCACCCTCGCCTGTGAGGCACGATATGATATGGCAGATAGGCAAGAGTGGAGGAAAGGGATGAGAGCGACCATGGCCAAGCCTTTGCACCCATCCGTTGAACAGTTTAAGCAGTTTGTAAAAAAACATCCGAAACTCATCCAAGAGGTGCGCAGCGGCAAAAAAACGTGGAAGCAAGTGTATGAGGACTGGTACTTGTTCGGCGAGGACGATGAGATATGGGAGCCTTACCGGGAAAGGGACGGCAAACGGCACGAAGGGGAAAAAGGGGCGAGCAAGTGGCTCGACAAGCTGGCTGCCATGCTTGGACAGATGGACGCCGCTGAAGTGCAGAAACATTTGGCGAACGTCCAGCAGGCGATTGGGGCCATTCAAAGCATTCTTTCCGAATTCCAAGGGGCCAGCCAGCAGCGCCCAAACAAAGATGAACATCCGTTTTCCTTTCGGAAGGATTGAAGGATGGTGGCGATGAGAAAAGACGTATGGCAATATGTGCAAGGACAGCCGATGTTGCGAGCATTTTTGCGTGAACAGCCGCGCTGGTACCGGATTCTTGCCCGCCGTCCGCATGAGCTGGCCGCGTTCCAGCTGGCGGCGTTGCGTCATTATGAATTGACGATCCCGGACAAGGTGAAAAAATTTTCCCAGTCGCTGCAAATGGCTTCGCTGATGTGGCAAGTGTTTAAAGCTATGCGCGACTAATGGCTTCTTCCGACTCACAGCCAACATAATGAGAAACAGGTTGGATGCCATACGCGACTAATTGGGCCGTCGGCGGCAAAGACTATGAGTCAGAAAGGGAGTGATATCTTTGCCGAAACGGCTCAAATCGTTGGCTGGAGCCATGCTGTTCGTTGTCTTCGCCTTCTGGGCGCTGGTGCCTGCTCATGCCGAACGGGCGGATGCGCCGCTGCACGTCAACCATGAGGTGAAAGGAAGCGACGTGTTCATCGAATGTTTCGCTCCCCGCTTTCCGTTTCGCCAAGGGAGCGGCGGCGGGCATGTCGATGTGTATGTCAATGGGCAAAAAGTAACCCAAGTGTATACAGCCGCCTTTGTTGTACGCGGCTTGCCGAGCGGAACCCATCATATTCGTCTGGAGTTTGTCTATAACGATGGGAGAACGGCCGGCGTGGGGCACGAATTTGACGTTTCGATTCCGTAGTAAGGATTGAAGAAACCGGCTGTTACGGTCGAGCGCCGGCTGAGCCGCTTCTGCCATGCGCGCATGATCACCTAGAAGGCCGGTGAAAAACCGTTGTCGCACACCAATCGGTGTCATGTTCATTCAAAAAAGAAAGCTGGTTCTGCAAAGTTTCTCTCATTGGGAAATGGATGGAATCAGCAGCATTTTGCACGAAATCACCAGCCTCCTAGTGAAAAGGGCGTTCCACAGCGCGGGACGCCCTTTTTCGTTTTCCCTCCTTCTCTTTCCTTTTCCTTTTCGTTTTATTCATGGTATGATGAACGTATGGAGGTGCCATGTTGGTGAGAATTGCGACTCTCGAGCGCATCGAGATTCTAGATAAAGCAGAAGGGTTAGCGAAAATGATTGTCGAGTCCGAACTGGCCGAGGAATACCGCCGCGCATTTTGGCGGTTGAAGCAGGACCGCCGCGCCCAAGAGCTGATTTCCCGATTTGTTCAGCTCAAAGAGCAGTATGAGGACGTGCAGCGCTTCGGCAAATACCACCCTGATTATCGCCCAATCATGAAAGCAGTGCGCGAAGCGAAACGGGAGCTGGATTTGCACGAAACCGTCGCCGCTTTTAAACAGGCGGAGAAGGCGCTGCAACAGCTGCTTGATGAAATCAGCGTGCTGATCGGCAAAGCGGTATCGGAGCATGTGAAAGTGCCGACCGGAAATCCGTACTTTTTGTCGGCAGGTTGTTCCGGCGGCTGCCGAAGCGGTGGAGGCTGCGGCTGCCGCACATAGAAAAAAGGGGAAGGGACTATGTTTCCACAACGGCAAGGCATTATTGTTTGGCTTCATTCGCTGAAACACGGAAAACAGCTGCGCAAGTTTGGTAACATTCATTACATCTCCAAGCGGCTGAAGTATGCCGTCTTATACTGCGACATGGAGCAAGCGGACTATGTCATGAAAAAGCTCGCCGCGCTTCCGTTTGTCAAACGGGTGGAGCCATCGTACCGCCCGTTTTTAAAGCTAGAATTCGAATCAAAAGGAGAGAAAGAGAAAGATTCCCCCTATCCGCTTGGCTGAACGAAAAGAGGGCACGTAACGCGCCCGGGTGGGGAAATCGCGGCGGAATGAGGACGAAAACGGTCGAAATGTTCGCTGACTTGCAAAATGAGGACGACAGCGGGAAAAGCCGCCGGTTTTCAATCACTTCGATTACAGGCGGTCGAATGCCAGTACGTATCGAAAAGAGGGAGTTCCGGCTTTTTTTGGGGAACTCCCTCCTCTTTTTTGCCATGGCCGATCGCGCTGCGGCGGGGGCGGAAAGCTTGTTTCCCCTCAAGCGCTGACGATGGAAAGAAACCGGCTGTTTGCCAGCACTATTTCTCCAATCAAAAAATTGGTCGCACCGGTGCTGCTCGCCACACGTTCACTGATCGAGCAAGCGGAACCGCTCGTTTTCGCTCTCGTTCGTTCCCGTTATTGAAGCGGGGGAATAAAGCGGTTTAGGCGCATGATGCCGATCAAATGTTGATAATACAAATCGCGTTCGGCAAACCATGTCGATGGCTTGACGTCGAGATGAATCACGTTCATACCGAGCGCTTGGGCCGTTTCGGCAAACAGCTCATACCGTTTGTTTGGCTTGACAGCCGGGTCGGGAATGCCTTCGCGGCAAATGTAAAGCGGCTGGAAGTCGCCGGGGTCGGTCGGATGCAGGACAACGGCCAAGGAAACGACGGCCCGTCCTTGTTTCACCGTATGGAAAGCGAAAAAGCCGGAGACGCGATGACGGTTCGCGCGCGCCAGCTCGATCAGTTCATATATATCGGAATACCCTTCACCAAGTTCAATGAATCGTTGGATCATTGCTTGTTCCCCCTTGCAACCATCGTCCATTCTTAACTTTACCGGCTCTTGGCCGCGATTGCAATAAAAAAAACCTTGCGGAACCGTTCCGCAAGGTCCTTTCCAGTTTCTTGCCTCCGCGCAGGGCGGAACAAGAAACGGAAAGAATAAAGAAAAGGGAGAGGAGAAACCGGAGGAAGAACTTATGGGGAAACGTAAGTCTTCTCCGTCACTGGCAACGATGATGTTGCCATTACTCATTATGGCCCGTTCGCTCGTTTCTATACATTCGCGGGCGAAAAAATTCTTCAGTTTGACGTTTCTCAACTTTATGGTAAGATTACAACGAATCGATTTTGCGTGCGATGAGATGGAAACGACCAAGAATGGGTGAAGGCGATGAGAGTCATTTCCGGAACGTGCAAAGGAAGGAAACTGCAAGCGGTTCCAGGAATGTCGACACGGCCGACGACAGATAAAGTGAAAGAGGCCATCTTTAACATCATCGGCCCGTATTTTTCCGGCGGCATCGGTCTCGATTTGTTCGCTGGCAGCGGCGGTTTGGGCATCGAGGCGCTCAGCCGCGGGCTCGATCGCGTCATTTTCGTTGATCACGATCGGAAAGCGGTGCAGACGGTGCGAAAAAACGTCGCGGCCTGCGGGCTTGAGAAGCAGGCGGAAATTTACTGCAACGATGCCGAGCGAGCGCTGAAGGCGGTGGCGAAACGCGGCCTCCGGTTTTCCGTCATTTTTCTCGACCCGCCGTATAAAGAGAACCAGTGGCCAGCGCTTCTGTCCGCGCTTGCCGGTTGCCGGTTGTTGGAGCCTGGCGGCGTCGTCGTTGCTGAGCATTCGGCAAAAGCGCGCTTGCCGGAAACAGCCGACGGCTTGGTGCAATGGAAGCAGGAAACATACGGCATCACCGGTGTGACGATTTACAGGTGGAAAGGAGACGAAACCGATGGCGAGCATTGCCGTTTGTCCAGGGAGTTTTGATCCGGTGACTTACGGACATTTGGATATTATTAAACGCGGGGCGAGAGTGTTTGACCAAGTGTACGTCGCGGTGCTGAACAACTCGGCGAAAAAGCCGCTGTTTACCGTTGAGGAGCGGATCGAACTGTTGCGCGCGGTGACGCAGTCGCTCCCAAACGTCCATGTCGAATCGTTTCATGGCTTGCTGATTGATTACGCCCGCAGCAAAAAAGCGAATGCCATCTTGCGCGGTTTGCGCGCGGTATCTGATTTTGAGTACGAAATGCAGATCACGTCCATGAACCGCGTTCTTGACGAAAACATTGAAACGTTTTTTATGATGACCAACAGCCAGTACGCGTTTTTAAGTTCCAGCATCGTCAAGGAAGTGGCCAAATACAACGGCGATATTTCCGAACTGGTGCCGCCGGTTGTCGAGCAGGCGCTCAAAAAGAAATTTGCTTCGCTGGCTGCCGACGGGCCATAGCGATGACGGCCAGCGATCACGTCCTAAATCAACACAGCTTGTTTTCTTGCCGACGGGCTATAGCGATGACGGCCAGCGATCACGTCCTAAATCAACACAGCTTGTTTTCTTGCCGACGGGCCATAGCGATGACGGCCAGCGATCACGCCCCCAATCAACACAGCCTGTTTTCTTGCCGACGGGCCACAGCGATGACGGACAACCCCGCCCCTCGCCCGGCCGGGCCGGCAGCGGGCGAGGGAGGCGGTCAAGAGCAGCGCGGGCGTCTCGCGGATTTAGGAACGGCGGGGCCGTTCGCTGGCCGCTTTGGCCGTCAGCCATATATACAGGCAAAGGAACAGCATGGTGATCAGCGGCCCGTATGGCATCAGCCCTAAGTGTTCCTCTGGACGAGCGGAGGCTAACATATGGAAAAACGCTGGAATGTGGCCCGACTCGCCAGTCGCTGTCTCGACATACAGCGGCTGCCAAAGCGCATATGTAAAGATAGCAGCAAAGAACCCGTGCAGCAGGCGGGCGACCAAAAACGGCTGAAAGCGAATGTTCGCTTCGGCTAAAATGCTCGCGACCTGCGCTTGAACGGAAAATCCGCCGAACGCGAGAATGAAGCTGACCGCCACCGCTTTTTCCAACAATGTCGCCCCGTCGGTTTCGCTGATCATCTGGCTGCCGAGCGTAATTTCAAACAGGCCGGAAAACACCGGAATATCGAGCTTTTCCGGCAGCTGGACGAGGTGAAGCAGACGGCGGACGAGCGGAGCGAGCTGCTCGGTGAAATGCATAACGTTCAACAGTTGATTGACAACGGAAAAGAGAATAATAAAACCGCCGATCATCAACAGCGTTTGCACAGACGAGCGCACCGCATCACCAAGCAGTTTGCCAAGCGGCTGTTCGTTTTTCACCCGCGTGCGGTGCAGCGTCCGCAAGGCATACGGCAGCGAGAACGGCCGGCGTCTGCTTTTTGGCTGCCCCCGCTCCTTTCGGATGCCGTGAAAACGCATGATCAGCCCGACGGTGATGTTTCCTAAGTAATGCGAGGCGGCCAGCACGAAGCCAAGCTGCGGGTTGTGGAAAAATCCGGCTGACACTGCGCCGAAAATGAACAGCGGATTCGATGAATTGGTAAACGAAGAGAGCCGCTCCGCCTCAATGGTGGACAGCTGCTTTTCTTGGTATAACCGCGCCGTCAGCTTGGCCCCCGATGGGTAACCGGACGCCATGCCCATCGCCCAAGCGAATCCGCCGACTCCCGGGACGCGGAACAGCGGGCGCATGAGCGGCTCCAGCAAGACGCCGAGAAAGTTGACGACGCCAAAGCTGATGAGCAGCTCTGAGACGATAAAAAACGGCAAAAGCGATGGAAACACGACTTCCCACCACATCGTGAGGCCGCGGATGGACGCCTCAAGCGACTGTTTCGGGTAGCTAATGAGCGCAAACGCGAACAAGGTGGCAGCGGAAGCGAGCAGCGCCGTTTTCCCTTTTGTTCCCCAGTTTCGTTTCAATGGTCTCCCCCCTTTTTTGCCGTGCAGCTTGGCGCGGTACAACCTCATATACCCTAATATACGAGCATAGGGGGACGTTTTAGACCATAAGATGGGAGCGGAGAATGCTGCGGCAGCAAAGGGGGGAGGAGGTATGCCGCCGAAAATAGGCGTAGCGCTTGGGTCAGGGGGAGCGCGCGGGTTTGCGCACCTTGGGGTTTTGAACGTGTTGGAAGATGAACAAATTCCGATTTCCTATCTGGCCGGCAGCAGCATCGGGGCGCTTGTCGCTGTGTTGTACGCGAGCGGCCACGGCCTTCATCGCCTTTATCGGCTCGCCCAATCGTTTCGGCGCAACGATTTTCTTGATTGGACAGTGCCGAAAATGGGGTTGATCGCCGGGGAACGAATTACGCAGTTCATTCGGTTGCTGACGAAAGGGAAGCGGCTTGAGGAGCTCTCGCCGCCTGTGGCGGTGGTCGCCACCGACTTGCGGACGGGGGAAAAGGTCGTGTTTCGGGAAGGGGAAGCGGCGCGTGCGGTGCGGGCGAGCATTTCGATCCCCGGCATTTTTGTGCCGGCGGAAATGAACGGTCGGCTGCTGGTCGATGGCGGCGTTGTCGACCGCGTGCCGGTGTCGGTCGTCCGCGCGATGGGCGCCGACCTTGTCATCGCCGTTGATGTCGCTCCGCTGAACACGAACGCCGAAATCACGTCGATCGCGGATGTGATTTGGCAAAGTTTAGATATTTTACAAGCGGAACTCGTCATCCATCGCCAGCTTGCCTCGGACGTGATGATTCGTCCGCGTGTTGAATCGTACAGTTCCCAAGCGTTTACGGACATCAAAGAAATCATCGCCCGCGGAGAAGAGGAAGCGCGCAAGCAAATCGCTGCGATCCGCCGAGCGATGGAACAGTGGAAGGAGCCATCGTCACGATGAAAAGACGAACGTATATCGTTGCTTTTGTTCTTGGCGTCGTCCTTACTTTTCTCCTCATTTTTATCAAATTGCCGTACTATGTGACGATGCCGGGAAGCGCGCAAAGTTTACGGCCGCTCGTGCACGTTGAGCACGGTGACCGCGATGCCGGCACGTTGATGTTGACGACGGTGCGGATGGGGCGGGCGAATGTGGCATCGTATTTGCTCGCCCATATCCGCCCGTTTTATGAGCTGTATCCGGCGGAGGAAATCAAGCAGGAAGGGGAGAGCGACAAAGACTATACGCTGCGCCAGCTTGAGCTCATGGAACAGGCGAAAGAAGCGGCGATCATCGTCGCCTATCGGCAGGCTGGGAAACCGGTGTCGTATCAACCGCGCGGCGCTTATGTCATGAGCGTTCTTTCCGATATGCCGGCCGCCGGGCGCTTGAAAACCGGCGACCTCATCGTTGCTTTGGACGGAAAACCGCTCGCCACATCGGAGCAAATGGTCAGCTATCTCCGCGGAAAGAAGGCGGGCGACCGCGTTCGTGTCGCGTTCATCCGCGGCGGGAAGCGGCGGGAAGCCGAGATTGCTTTACGGCCGTTTCCAGATCATCCCGATCAAGCCGGCCTTGGGGTGATGCCGGTGACCGAGTATGACATCCGTACCGATCCGCCCGTTCAGATCGATTCGGAACAAATCGGCGGCCCGTCGGCCGGGCTCATGTTTTCGTTGGAAATTTACAATCAGCTCGTTTCCGAAGACATCACGAAAGGTCATAAAATCGCCGGCACCGGAACGATCGATCTGAACGGAAACGTCGGCCCGATCGGCGGTGTTTCGCAAAAAGTGGTGGCCGCTGACCGCGAAGGGGCTGAAGTGTTTTTCGCGCCCAACGAACATGGGGCACCGGCATCCAATTACCGCGAGGCGCTGCGGACGGCGAAGCAAATCGGGACGAAAATGAAAATCGTCCCGGTCGATACGTTTGATGATGCGATTCGTTATTTGCGCTCCATGCCGGAAAAATAAATGGGCGCTGTGGCGTATTCTTCCCGAAAAGCACGGCTCGCAAGCGGCTCGGGAAAAGCGGCGGCGTACGCGGCCGCCGCTCGTTTTTCCTGCTCGTAAAGCGGATCGCCGTTGAGCTTCGCGGCTTTGGCAACGAGCGGCAGCGCCAGCTGTTTTTTCACCTGCTGCAAGTAGCGGCGACCGGTTTCGCTCATGCCTAGCAGCCGAATGTACGTCGGGTCGGCCGCCTCGCTTTGCGCTTCTTTGGTGAAGTGGGTCAGCACATGGGTGCACAGACGCTGCAACCTTGTCCACGTGTAGCGCTTCGTTTTCACCGCAGCGATGAAAGCGGCAAACGTTTCCGCCGCGGCGATGCGCTGTTTCAGCCGATGTTCAATTCCTTCTTCGACTCCGGCGATGCGGCGCAAGTCGGCTTCTGTGGCCGTCAGCAGCCGGTATTTTAACAGCGGAAAGTACATTTCCCAATCATGCAAGCGGCCGTACGTCTCTTGATATTGGCGAAGCTGGTCGAGCGCGGCGGCCGGTACGTACGCAGCGACCGCTTCGAGCTGCCCGGTTTGCCGCAAAATTTTTCGCACGCTAGTGGCGCTGGCGATCGACGGGTGGGAAACCGATTCATCATGGTAGCCGGCCGCGCGCCTTGGGATCGTGTGAGGCGTCATCGGCAATGCGTGTTGCCGGATGGCTTTCACGTAGGCAAAGCCAAGCACGTTGTTCGGCTTCGATAAATCGAGCGGAGCGGCGCCAAGCGCTTGCCACGCCGCGGCCGCGGCTCTCGGAAAGCTTTGTCCGCGCGCCAGCTCGGCGCGGACGAGGGAATCGAATGGCTCCTGCTGCTCGCTCCATGTGTCGGCCGCCGATAAAAACGCGGCAATGTCCCCGGATTCGCTGCCGAAGCAAAGTTCCCGGCAGCCGATGGCGGCGAGCAGTCGAACGGCGCCTGAGGCGAACCGTTCCGCCGCTTGGACAGCGAAGGCGTACGGCAGCTCAATGACGATATCGATGCCGGAAGCGAGCGCCATTTTCGTCCGCGCCCATTTGGAGACGATGGCCGGTTCGCCTCGCTGCAGGAAATTTCCGCTCATGACCGCGATCAAGCAATCCGCGTTCGTTTTTCGTCTCGTTTCTTGCAAATGGTGAAGATGACCGTTATGAAAGGGGTTGTATTCCACAATCACGCCAACGGCTTTCACGGTTTTCGCTCCTTTTCGTCAAGGCGATAGTTTCTTTCGCGAACATGAAACAAATGCGAGCCATCTGTATTCATTTGTCCCCTTTTTTCTGTCGCGAACATAAAACAAATGCGAGGCCGGACGTGTCCGGTCAGACCGCATCATGGGGTTCCATGCATTTAGTATAAAGCATGCAAGCGACTTCCAACGCCCGTCCTCCCCTTTCGCAAGAGGCGCTCCATGCATTTAGTATGAAGCATGCAAGGGCATCGGTTCAACGGTTTTGTCCTTTTGCCTCCGTGGAAAAACAGCCGTTTTTTCGCCGGGCTTTTAGGGCGCATGGGGAGGGCGCCGTTTGGAAATGATGGAACTATGCGCCTCTGATTGGCGGGCGTCAAGAAAGAGGAGGGAAGCGTCCCGGTTCCGCCGCCGATGTTCGTTGACGAACGAAAAGGGCAGGATGGTCAAGAGGTGTCGAGCGGAGAGAGTTCGCGTCCGCTGTTGCCTTCGCCATCGGCTTTCAACACCGATGGTTGTAAAGAAAAAACATTGACAAAAATAGAAACGAAACGTATAATTTTATTCGTTGCCTTGAGGTGATAGTTGATGAAATGGACGGTCCAACAACTTCGCCGTTTCCAACATAAGGAAATGGTGGTTGATGAGACGATCGATGTGTCTGATTTGAAACAAATCGACACATTGATTCGCGACATTTCGCCGGTGCGCGTCCAAGGGAAAGCGGATGTTGCTTCGACAAAGTTTACGTTTCATTTGACGCTGTCCGGGACGATGGTGCTGCCGTGCTCGCGGACGCTTGTTGATGTCCATTATCCGTTTTCCATTGAGACGACGGAGACGTTTTTTGCCGAGGGTGCCGGTTTGGCGGAAACGGATGACGATACCCATGTGTTGACCGGAGATACGGTGGACTTACATCCGATTATCCGTGAACTCATTTTACTGGAAATCCCATTGCAGCTCATCGCCGACAGCCCGGCGGCTGATGGAGCGCCGCAGCACGGAGAGGGCTGGGATGTCCTCACAGAGGACGAATGGGAGAAAGTCGTGCAAGAGCGCGAGGCGAACAAAGTGGATCCCCGCTTGGCGGGGCTGGCGAAATTTTTTGAGGAAAAACGGGAGAAATGATTAGGAGCGGCCTTGCCGGCTGAAGGCGCCGGAAGCGAGCGCTTCGGTCCGGCAGCTGCCTTGTTTGCCGGCAGGCGGTGTCCGGAAAGGGCGGCCGCCCGCTGGCATCGATATGCTGAATGCGCTCGACAAGGAGGTGGGAACGATGGCAGTACCTTTTCGAAGAACATCGAAAACGAGAAAACGGCTGCGCCGTACACACTTCAAGCTGCAAGTGCCGGGCATGGTGCAATGCCCAAACTGCGGTGAGTGGAAATTGGCGCACCGCGTCTGCAAAGCATGCGGAACGTACAAAGGAAGAGATGTCGTTAACAAATAATGGCCGACATCTGACGACAAGAGGGTGTCCCAAAAGTGTTCGCATAGCGTTCGCTTTTCGGACACCCTCCTTTTTTTCGCAAAAAAAAATAAGAAAACCGTTCCTCTTTTGGTATAATAAAGTCACCATAACCCTACCAAGAAAGGACGGTTTTCTTATGTACATTTATTATAACCGAGATCAACTCATTTTGCCAATGGATCTTGAAATTTTCATTCCGGAACATCATCTTTGCCGGATCGTGGATCTGGCAGTGGAAAAAATGGATCCGGCTCTGCTCGTTTCCCTCTATCCTGGTGGAGGCCGCCCAGCCTATCATCCGAAAATGATGTTGAAAGTCATCCTGTATGCCTACGCCAATCGGATCTACTCCTCTCGCCAAATCGCCAAGCAGTTGAAAGAAAACATTTACTTTATGTGGCTCTCCGGCCATCAAACACCGGATTTCCGCACGATCAACCGATTTCGCTCGGAACGGATGAAGGACGTCATTTACGAAACGTTTTTCTCCATTGTTGATCTTCTGCGTCAAGAAGGGCTCGTCAAACTAGAGGATTACTTTCTGGATGGAACGAAAATCGAGGCCAATGCCAACAAATACACGTTCGTTTGGCGCAAATCAACGGAAAAGTACGATCAGAAGCTGGAGGAGAAATTCCGGCAAATCGTTGCCTCGATCGAACAGGTGGCGAAAGAAGATGAAGAGGCGGAACAAGAAGGGGATTTTCAAGAAAAACTGGAAGCTTCACCGATTACGTCCGAAAAGATCGAAGCCGTCATCGAACAAGTGGAAGAACGCCTAAAGAAAGAGCCGAAGAATCGCACGTTAAAGAAAGCAAAACGGCAATTGGAGCAAGATCTTCTCCCCCGTAAGAAGAAGTATGAAGAATACAAAGAAGTGTTGGGCGAACGGAACAGCTTTTCGAAAACGGATCCGGATGCGACATTCATGCGAATGAAAGACGACCATATGAAAAACGGCCAGCTCAAACCGGGATATAATGTGCAGATTGGGACAGAGAACCAATTCATCACTGGATTTAGCGTGCATCAACGGGCGGGGGATGCCGGATGTTTCATTCCGCATTTGGAGCAATTGGCCGCCTATGGACGCCCAATGCCCAAACGGGCCATTGCGGATTCCGCCTATGGGAGTGAGGAGAACTACACGTACTGCGAGAAAAAGAAGATCGTCGCCCTGATCAAGTACAACACGCTGGACCGGGAACAAACGAAAGCGTGGGCGAAAGAGACCGGCCGAATCGAGAACATGACGTATGATGAGGAGCTGGATGAGTGGATTTGCGCCAAAGGGGAACGGTTGGTGTTTGTGTATGAACGGAAGGAAACGACCGACAATGGGTACGTTACCGTCAAACGGACGTATCGTTGTACGGCATGTGCCGGATGCCCGTTTCAAACGGCATGCGCCAAAGGCAAAGACACGAAAACCATCCGCGTTTCTTTGAAGAATCAACAACAACGGCAGGAGATTCGGGAACGGCTGTCCACGGAAGAAGGGGCGGCGACATATCGAAGACGGCAAATCGAAAACGAGCCGGTGTTTGGGCAAATCAAGCATAACCAGCAATTCCAGCGCTTTTTGTTAAGGGGGCTCCCAAAAATTACCGTGGAATGGGGGCTTATTTGTGCTGCCCACAATTTGAGAAAGTGGGCGGCCACTGTCCACCCAATAAAAAGAAAAAGGGAGAACATACGGGGATAAGAAGAAGCAGATCCTTTGAGAAAGTAAAAAATAGACAAATAATGTAAAAACAAAAGCAGGAGGCTGTCCTCAAAAGGTCGTTTTACCGACCTTTTGGGACAGCCTCTTTTTTTATTTCCGCCAAGCAGGAAATCGGTCGATGGCTGCCCAATTCATCAAGCGAAAAGGAAGAAAAGCAGCGAGGGATGCAAGCGAAAGGAGAGAAGCACCGATGGAAGCGAAAATGGAATATGAGGCTGGCGTTGGCCTGTTTACGATTTGCCGGCCGGAAAAGCGCAATGCCATCAACTTTGCGGTGATGGAGGCGTTGGAAGAAGCGATGAAACGGGCGGCGGCCGATGAACACGTCAAAGTGTTCGCCATAACGGGCGCCGGCGGCGAGGCGTTTTGCTCCGGCGGCGATTTACACGAGTTTGGGCATTTGCGTGGCGCGGAAGCAAAACAAATGCTTACGCGCATGGGGGAGCTGCTGTACAAGTTGTTGACGTTTCCGAAACCGACGGTCGCCCTCGTCAACGGAACGGCGATCGGCGGCGGCTGCGAGCTGGCGACCGCTTGCGATATCCGTTTGGTCAAGGAAGGGAGCCGGATTGGATTTGTGCAAGGGCGGCTTGGCATCACTACCGGCTGGGGAGGGGCGTCGATGTTGTTCGCCAAGCTTCCGTACGGACAGGCGCTCGATGTATTGCTGCGCGCGGAGCTGATGACGGCTGAGGAGATGAAAGCGCGCGGTTGGACAGATGCCATTGTGCCGGCCGAGTCGTGGCGCGAACAATGGCGTCAGCGGCTCGCGGTCTACACGGAGCGGCCGCTTGCTGTTTTACAGGCGTACAAAGCGACGGCTAACGAAAAATGGCGAACGGCTTGGTTTCGTGAGCAGTTTTTCGCCGAGATCGACCGCTGTGCCGAACTGTGGGGATCTCGCGAACATGAACAGGCGCTGCGCGCTTTTTTGCACAAGAAGTAATTTTTCCTTCTACCGTTTCTAGCAGCCGCATACATATAATGACAAAGCGGTGATCAGGGGGAGGGGGAAGGAGATGACAGGCATCCGCCAAGACGCATGGACAAAGGAAGAAGATGAGCTGTTGGCCAAGGTCGTTCTTCAGTATATTCGCGAAGGCAACACCCAGCTGGAAGCGTTTGCTGAAGTGGGACGACGTTTGTCGCGGACGGCGGCGGCGTGCGGATTTCGGTGGAACTCGTGCGTCCGCAAGCAGTATAAAGAGGATATTGAACTAGCGAAGCAAGAGCGGAAAAGGCGAAAAAAAGAGGTGGCGGCGATCAAGGAAAGCGGGGGATGGGCGAAGGTGGAAGCGGAAGGGAAACAGCACTTGTCATGGCCGGACGTGCTGGCGTTTTTGCAGGCGGAGGAACAAAAGGCGCGCGAGGCCCGGCGGGCAGCGGACGAAAATCGGGCGCTGAAAAATGATATGGAGCAGCTCCAGCAAATGGTAACCAAGCTGCAAATGGAGAAAGAGGCGCTCGAAAAACAGTTGGCCGCTGTTCAAGAAGAGTATAAGACGTTGCTGGCGATTATGGAACGGGCGCGTCAAATGGTGGCCGATCATGAGAAGCCGGGGCCGAACGAGGCGGATGGCGCCGGTGAAAGCTGAAAAGCTGGCTGTTAGCCGGCTTTTTTTTCTTAACGGAACCAACAGATGTTTGCTACAATAAGGCTAACGTCATATGCCAAGAAAGCGGGGGAGAGGAAGCTTGAAAATCGGGATTGTCGGCGGTGGAGCGGTCGGTCTGCTGCTCGCGGCTTACCTTGGACGCCACCATGAAGTGACGATATACACAAGACGCTTGGCGCAGGCCAAACAGTTGGCTGAGCAAGGAGTGGCGCTCGAAAAAGACGGGGAAACGACAACGGTGGCGGTCAGGGCGCGGCCGTTTGCCGACGCGGAGCTGAACGAGCCGCTCGTGTTCGTAGCGGTCAAACAGTATGACCTTGATGCCATCTGGGCACGAGTCGACGCGTTTCGCCGCGTGCGCACCCTCGTGTTCGTGCAAAACGGCATGGGCCATCTTGATTCGCTTCCGTTGTTGGCCGGCCAAACGATTCTGGCTGGCGTCGTTGAACACGGGGCGTGGAAACGGGATGATCGCACAGTCGTACATACAGGCGTCGGCAAGTTGACGTTGGCAGTCCGCTTCGGCTCGATTGGCGATGTTCGCGAACTTCAGAGCGATGATCCTCATTTTCCGATCGAGTGGGCCGATGATTGGAAGCGCATGCTTGTCGACAAGCTTGTCGTCAATGCGGTTATCAACCCGCTCACGGCGCTTTTGCAAGTGAACAACGGTGCGCTCCTGGAGGTGGCTCCGTATCGCGAAATGATGGTGCAGCTGTTTGATGAAGTGCGGCAGGCGCTGGCGCTTGCCGATGAGCAGCGGGCGTGGGAACGCATCGTTCACATCTGCCGAAAAACGGCGGACAACTATTCGTCGATGTATATGGATTTGGCGCATGGACGTCGAACGGAAATTGACGCCATTTTAGGCTATGTGCTTCAACAAGGTGAAGCGCGCGGGGTGGCGCTGCCGCTTATTCGCTTTTTGTTTTGCGCCATCAAAGGGAAGGAAGGGAGGGAGGAGGATGGATGAGTGGCTTGCTTCAGCGTTGGCAACGTTTATTACCGCGCCGCTTTTGTTGTTTTTGCTCGTCTACGTTGGCGCGCGCCTGTTTGGCCGGCGCAAGCGGTCATCGTTTTACGCCGCCGTCAACGCGGCAACGGTGTTTTTCATCGCCGCTGTTTATTTTTTGCTGGCGGTCGTGTTTCATCGGTCGTACCTCGTTCCCCTTCTTCTCTTTTTGTTCGTTTTGCATGGATTGATCGCGCTCGGCTATTGGCGGAAACAAGGGGACTTCCGCCTGCGCGCGGTGTTTCGCTTATTTTGGCGGGCGAGCTTTCTTATTTTTGCCTCTCTTTACGCGGGGCTAATGGTTTATGGCATTGTCGTGCGCATTGCGGCCAGCCTTTAAAAGAGGAAGGGGCGGCGCGCAGCTCGATCCGGATCTCCGGTGGCCGGCTAGCGAAGAGGCGGTTTCCGTCGTTCAGCGGGTTGGTGAAAAACTAGAATGGCGACGCAGGCGGATATAGACGTCTCTTTCCGTCTTCTAGGAGGGCGGTGAAAAACGACTGCCACGAGCAAATCAGCGGCATCTCGCCAAAAAAGAAGGCTGATTTCGCTAAGTTTTTCTAACTGAGAAACAGATGGAATAGCACTATTTTGTACTAAATCACCGCCCCTCTAGGAGGGCGGTGAAAAACGGTCGTTTCTCTTGAGCAATGGGGAAACGTTTGAAAGGCGCTCTTGACGCGACAAGGCTTATCTGTTTGAGAAACGGGCTTGATCAGCGGCTTGCTCCCTTAAATCACCAGCCTTCTAGTGGATTGGTGAAAAACCGCTGTTTGCCCTGATTGGCGATGGAACGGGTGAACGTCGCTGTTTCCCCCGATCGATCAGGAGATGCGCGATATCCGAACGGCTGAGCATGGCTTTTTTCTCTTGGCGCCAAACGTGCTATACTCAGGAAAGAATACATAGAAAGGGAGTTTTGGGCCATGGAAGTTCGCGATATTTCGCTGCCGGCAGCGACGAAGTTGGCCGCTGATTACATAACAGGTGCGTTTCCAGCTGAGCGGGGATTCGCCTATGCGCGGGTGGACGATGAGGCGTTCCGCCGGCGGTTGTCTTATTTGCAAGAAAAAACGTATGCTCGACGCCCGCTCGCCGATTATTTGCGCGCCTACCATCGCCGGCTTGGGGCGGGAGCCAAGACGATGGGCAACATTGAACGATTGAGCGACGAGCGGAGCGTTGTCGTCGTCGGCGGGCAGCAAGCCGGGCTGTTGACCGGTCCGCTTTATACGATTTATAAAATCATCACGATCATCCGTTTGGCCAAAGAGCAAGAGGAAAAACTAGGTGTGCCGGTCGTCCCGCTGTTTTGGATCGCCGGCGAAGACCACGATATCGCCGAGATCAATCACGTTTACGTGGTGGAAGGGGGAGAAGTGAAAAAAGCCGTTTATCCGCACAAGGTCAATGATAGGCGGATGGCGGCCGATCTCCCGCTTGATCGGCGGCTGGCCGAAGAGTGGGTGGAGCGCGTCGTCAAAACGTACGGGGAAACAGACGTCACGAATGAACTGCTCTCCTTCCTTTTTTTCTGTCTCGATGGGGCGGCTACGTTTGTCGACTTTTTTGCCGCCATCGTGCTGCGTTTGTTCGCCGATGAGGGACTGGTCGTTTTGAACGCCGGCGATGCCGCCGTGCGTCCGCTCGAACGCCGTTTTTTCGCCGAGCTTATCAACCGTCACCGGGACGTAACGTCCGCTGTGTTGGCTCAGCAAGAAGCGCTGCGCACGCTCGGGTATGCGCCGCTCATTGAAATAGGGCCTGATGCGGCCAATTTGTTTTATTACGACGGCCATGAGCGCTCGCTGTTGCACTACGATGAACAAACCGGACGGTTTCGCACTAAAGCGGGGAATGTCGTCTGGACGAAGGAAGAGCTGCTCGTGCTCGCTGAAACGAAGCCGGCCTGTTTCAGCAACAACGTCGTCACCCGCCCGCTAATGCAAGAATATTTGTTGCCGACGCTCGCGTTTGTCGCCGGGCCCGGCGAGATCGCTTATTGGGCGGAATTGAAGGAGGCGTTTCCGCTGTTCGGGATGGAAATGCCGCCGGTTGTGCCCCGGCTGCAAGCGACGATCGTCAGCCGTTCGCTGCAAACGGACTTGGCCGATCTCGGCTTGGAAGCGGCTGACGTATTGCGCGGGCAGCTTGATGTGGTGAAGCAACAGTGGTTGAAACGAACGGCGGAAGCCCCGCTTTCGAGCGCGTTTGCCAAAGCGAAAGCGGAAGTGGAGGCGGCGCATCGGCCGTTGCGGGAGCTCGGGATGGCCATTGATCGCGGATTGGAGGGATTGATGGCGAAAAATGCTGCCATCATCCAGGCGCAAATCGAGTTTCTTCAACAGGCGCTAGAGCGGGCGCTTTTGCGTAAACACGAAACCCAATGGCGGAAATTTTGGCGCGTGGAAACCGCGCTTCGGCCGCACGGCGCGCCGCAGGAGCGGATTTGGAACGTGTTTTACTATGTGAACCGTTACGGATTTGATTTTGTAGAAAAACTTTTGTCCATTCCTGCTCCGGAAAACGGAATGCATAAAATTGTATATATATAAGGCTTTTTCAAAGAAAAAGTCGAAAAGAAAAATCCTGTTTCAAGCAGGATTTTTTTTTTGTAAAAGGAATTGTAAAAAAACAACGTTTGTGTTTTGGAAATAAAAGTAAAGTCTGTCAGAACGGATAGCGCACTGCTCGTTTCCCCATCCGACAAAAAGAAACAAAAAGGGACGGTTTTTTACAAAAAAAGCTAAAATTTTGCTTCTGTTTGCGATATAATAAGGGAGCGGCCCTTGGTGACGCCAAGGAGCCGGCAAGCAGCAAAGGTGGTGGACATGTGTTTCGACATACAACAGTGTTGCTAAAAGAGGCGGTGGATGGGCTGAACGTTCGCCCGGACGGCGTTTATGTCGATTGTACGTTGGGCGGCGGCGGCCATAGCGAATATTTGCTCTCTCTTCTTTCAGAACGCGGCAAACTGTTTGCGTTTGACCAAGACGAAGCCGCCATTGCTCATGCGCGGAAACGGCTGGCCCGCTACGGCGAGCGAGTGCAGTTCGTGCACCGCAATTTCCGATTTTTGCGGGAAGAGCTTTCAGCGTTTGGCGTTCACTGTGTTGACGGCGTCCTTTTTGATTTAGGGGTTTCTTCGCCGCAGCTCGACGAACCGGAGCGCGGCTTCAGCTATCAGCATGATGCGCCGCTGGATATGCGGATGGATCGTACGCAGTCGCTGACGGCGGCGGAAATTGTCAATCGTTGGCCATATGAGGAACTCGTGCGCATTTTTTTTCGCTACGGCGAGGAAAAGTTTTCAAAGCAAGTGGCGCGCAAAATTGAAGAGGTGCGCCGCCAAAAGCCGATTGAAACAACCGGTGAACTCGTCGAGGTGATCAAGGCGGCCATCCCAGCACCGGCGCGCCGCAGCGGCGGGCATCCCGCCAAGCGCATTTTCCAGGCGCTTCGCATCGCGGTCAACGATGAACTCGAAGCGTTTCGCGAGGCGCTCGAGCAGGCGATTGAATTGCTAGCGCCGGGCGGCCGCGTGAGCGTCATTACGTTTCATTCCCTTGAAGACCGCATTTGCAAAGAAACGTTCAAAAAGGCGAGCGAGCGTCCGCCGCTTCCCCCGGGGCTTCCGGTTCTTCCCGAGGAAGGGCGGCCCGTGCTGAAAATCATTACGAAAAAGCCGATCGTTCCTTCGGAAAACGAGTTGGAGCAAAACCATCGCGCCCGCTCGGCCAAGCTTCGCATCGCTGAAAAACGATGACCGATGCAAAGGCGCAGCGCCCAGTAGGGCAACGGCCGGCAAGGGCAAAAGAAGGGACATCACATCGAACGGCCATGACCGCATGGCGGTTGGCCATACCGAACAAAACGAGTGGAGAAACAGGAGGGGAACAATGGTGAACGATGCAGCTGTCAAAGTCGTGCGTGAACAAGGACGTCCGGCCGCGTCGCCGAGCCGGGCGCCGCGGCGGAAGCGGCGCTTTCGCCTGTCGCTTGCTGAAAAGCTGTTGTTTGTTTCGTTTTGCTTGTTTGTCGTTTATGTGGCTGTTCACATCGTGGCCAACCAAGTGCGCCTTTATGAGCTGAACCGGCATGTCCAGCAGCTTGAAGCGACGATTGGCGAGCAGAAAAAAGCGAACAACGACTTGTACGTCGAGGTGCAGCGGCTGAGCGCGTACGAGCGCATTTTGCAAAAGGCGAAAGAGCTCGGTTTGTCGCTTGACGAAAACCGCGTGAAAGTTGTGCAGGAATGATGGCCGATGGAAACAAAGAAGCATCGCAACACCCATCGGGGGGCATGGCTGTTGTTTTGCCTGTTCGGCTTGGCTTTCTCGCTCTTGTTTGCCCGCTTTATCCAGCTCGGATGGACCGGAAAAGCGGAAGGGCACCCGGTGGCGGAAATCGCCGAACAGCAGCGCAAGCAAACGCGGACGCTTGAGGCGAAGCGCGGCACGATTTTCGACCACAACGGCGGCATTTTGGCCCAAGACGTGCCTTCCTACACGCTTGTCGCGGTGTTGGATCCGAACATGACGACCGACCCGAACCATCCGCGCCATGTCGTTGATCCGGAAAAAACGGCGAAAAAGCTCGCTCCATTGCTCGGCATGGACGTCGAAAAGGTGAAGCGCATTTTAACGAAAAAGGCGAAGCAGGTAGAGTTCGGATCGTATGGCCGCAACATCAGCTTTGAGCTGAAGCGGAAAATTGAAGCGCTCGACCTGCCGGGCATCGCTTTCATCCGCGATACGACCCGGTTTTATCCGAACGGCACGTTCGCTTCGTATGTGGTCGGCTACGCGCAAAAAAACGAGCATAACGACACGGTCGGCCAAATGGGCATCGAAAAACAGCTTGACCGCTATTTGCGGGAAAAAGACGGCTATGTATCTTTCGACGGCGATGCGAACGGGTTTCGCCTTCCGGGGGGAAAGGAGCATATCGTCAAGCCGAACAACGGCGCGAATGTGTATTTAACGATCGATGAAAAAATTCAAACGTTTTTGGAAGACGCTATGAACGGCGTTGAAAAACAATATAGGCCGAAAAAGATGATCGCCATTGTCGCCGATCCGAAAACGGGGAAAATTTTGGCTATGGCGACTCGCCCGAGCTTTGATCCTAACAAGCGCAACATCACCAACTTTTTCAATGACGCCATCTCCTATCCGTACGAACCGGGCTCGACGATGAAAGTGTTCACGCTCGCCGCAGCGATTAACGAAGGGGTGTACAACGGCAATGAAACGTTTCATTCAGGTTCTTATCGAGTCGGGCCGAATATCGTTCGTGACCATAACGATGTCGGTTGGGGAACGATTACGTTCAATGAAGGAGTGCAGCGTTCCTCGAACGTCGCTTTCTCGATTTTGGTGAAAGAGAAGCTGGGAGAAGACCGGTTTTTGCAATACTTGCACCGCTTCCATTTCGATCAGAAAACCGGCATTGACTTGCCGAACGAGGCAGTCGGACAAATTCGCTACCGCTATCCGATCGAACGGATCACGACGGGATTCGGCCAAGGGACATCGGTGACGCCGATTCAGCAAATCCAGGCGGCAACAGCGATCGCGAACGACGGGAAAATGATGAAGCCGTACGTCATTGAAAAAGTCGTCGATCCGGACAGCGGCAAAGTCCTCCTTGATCATGAGCCGACGGTGGTCGGCGAACCGATCACGGCGGAAACGGCGCGAAAAGTGCGGGACATTTTAGAGACGGTCGTCACGTCGGAACACGGCACCGGCCGTCCTTATCAAATCGAAGGCTACCGCGTCGCCGGCAAAACCGGGACGGCGCAAATTCCGTCCGCCGCCGGCGGCTATTTGACCGGACGGGAAAACTACATTTTTTCCTTTTTAGGCATGGCGCCGGCCGATGACCCGAAGCTGCTCATGTATGTCGCCGTTCAACAGCCGCACCTCGATGTGACCGAAACCGGGGCGGCGCCGGTGTCGCAAATTTTTACAACGGTGATGAAAAGCAGCCTGCAATATTTGCACATTCAACCGGTCGAAGAGAAGCGCACCGAAGAAAAGGCGGCGCAGCGGCCGCTCGATTCCTTCATCGGCCAGCCGGCGGAACTGGCCGCCAAACAGGTGAAAGAAAGCGGCTATGTCCCGGTCGTGATCGGTCGCGGCCGCTCCGTTGAAGACCAGCTGCCACAAGCCGGCGAGGACGTGCTCGTGGGCGAGCGAGTTGTGCTCAAGACGGATGGGACCGCCGCGATGCCGGATTTGCGCGGCTTTTCGCTTCGCGACGCCATGAAAGTGGCCCGCGTTCTCGGATTGCGGCCGAGCACCAAAGGAAGCGGCTACGTCATCAGCCAAAGTATTCGCCCGGGGGCGGAAGTGCGCAAAGGAGATTACTTGATCGTCGAGCTCGCTCCGCCGCGCCAGTGGGAGGAAGCGGCGGCGAGAAAGGCGAAGGAGGCAGCGGAACGAAAAGACGACGGCCCGCATGAATGATTTTTTGCCGTTCTACAACGGGGCGTACAAGCATATAGTGGAACGAGCCCACGATAAAGGAGGTTCCGCCATATGCGCGTATCGTACGTGACCGTGCGCAAGCGGTTGACGATCGTCTTTTTGACCGGAATTTTGATTTTTGCGATTATCGATCTTCGTCTTGGCTACGTCCAATTTTGGCTCGGCGATCTGTTAGCGGAACGGGCGAAAGGGCTGTGGGGCAGGAACATTCCGTTTGAGCCGAAGCGCGGCGAAATTTTGGATCGCAATGGCGTCCCGTTGGCGACCAACATGAGCGCGCCGACGGTGTACGTCATTCCCCGACAAGTGAAAAACCCAGCGCAGGCAGCGGAAAAATTGGCGCAGGCATTGGGGGGCTCCGTCGAATCGATCTATAAACAAATCACGCAACCAACATCGATCGTCCGTCTCAAAGAAGGGCGGAAAATTTCCAATGAAAAGGCGGCGGATGTGCGCGCTCTCGATCTCGACGGCGTGTATATTGCCGAAGACACGAAGCGCTATTACCCGTTTGGCAGCTATTTGTCACATGTGCTCGGCTTCACCGGCATCGACAATCAAGGGCTCACCGGGCTTGAGCTGTATTATGATAAGGAGCTGAGCGGCGAGCGTGGATCGGTGCAGTTTTACTCCGATGCCAAAGGCCGGCGCATGCCCGACATGGCGGATGATTATACGCCGCCGACCGACGGCTTGAATTTGGTGTTGACGATCGATTCGCGCATTCAGACGATCGTCGAACGGGAGCTCGACATTGCGGAGGCGAAATACAATCCCGATGGCATCATTGCTATTGCCATGAACCCGAACACCGGCGAAGTTTTGGCGATGGCGAGCCGCCCGACTTTCGACCCGTCCAACTACCGCAACGTTCCGCCGGAAATTTACAACCGCAACTTGCCGATTTGGAGTACATATGAACCGGGATCCACGTTCAAAATCATTACGCTGGCCGCGGCGCTGGAAGAGCACAAAGTGAACTTGCTGAAAGACCATTTCTTTGATCCGGGGTATGCGAAAGTCGCCGGCGCTACGCTCCGTTGTTGGAAAAAAGGCGGCCACGGAGAGCAGACGTTTTTGGAAGTCGTGCAAAATTCGTGCAACCCAGGATTTGTCGAGTTGGGGGAACGGTTAGGGAAAGAGACGTTGTTTAAGTATATTAAGCAATTCGGGTTTGGCGAGAAAACCGGCATTGATTTGCAAGGGGAAGGAACGGGCATTTTATTTGATTTAAAACGAGTCGGGCCGGTGGAGCTGGCGACGACGGCGTTCGGCCAAGGGGTGTCGGTGACGCCGATTCAGCAGGTGGCCGCTGTATCGGCGGCGATCAACGGCGGCATTTTGTACACGCCATACGTCGCCAAGCAATGGGTTGACCCGGAGACGGGGGAAATCGTGCGCCGCAATACCCCGAAGGCAAAACGGCGCGTCATTTCCGAGGAAACATCCAAACAAGTCCGGTACGCGCTTGAGAGCGTCGTCGCGCAAGGAACAGGGAAAAAGGCGTATGTCGAAGGCTACCGCGTCGGCGGGAAAACCGGAACGGCGCAGAAGGCGCAAGGCGGCCGCTATTTGCAAAACAATCATATCGTATCGTTCATCGGCTTTGCTCCGGCGGACGATCCGCAGCTCGTCGTCTACGTGGCGGTTGACAATCCGAAAGGGACCGTTCAGTTTGGCGGCACGGTGGCGGCGCCGATCGTAGGGAAAATCATGGAAGATAGCTTGCGCACGATCGGAGTGAAGCCGCGTCCGGATCAATTGGAAAAAGAGCGTGATTGGAACGAGCCGAAAGTGATTGAAGTGCCGAACTTGATCGGGTTGACAAAAAAAGATTTGCAAGAACAGCTTTTTGACTTAAAATTAGATGTTAGTGGCGAAGGGGATGTCGTGGTCGAACAATCTCCAGAGCCGGGAGCGAGAGTAAAAGAAGGCTCGACCATCCGCATTTATTTCGCAAAAGAACGGTAAAGGGATCGGGCAAGGGGCGGCCGATGCGATGACACGTCGGGTTGGCTGTGCCCCTTTTTCCGCTGTCCGCATCGTTCGGCAGACGATTTCGATGGGAAAGGAATGGACCAACATGAAGCTGCTGACATTATTGTCCCGTTTGCCTAGTTTTTGGACGCATTGCGGGGGAAACCCGGATATCGTTGCGCTCGAAATGGATTCGCGCCGCGTCCAGCCTGGCTCTCTCTTTTTTTGCCTGAAGGGATTTACGGTTGACGGCCACGATTTTGCCGCTGAGGCGGCGGCGCGCGGCGCGGCGGCTATGGTCGCTGAGCGGCCGCTTCCGGTTGACGTTCCGGTCGTGGTCGTGCCGGATAGCCGGCGGGCGATGGCCATATTGGCGGATGCGTTTTATGGACAGCCGACCCATCGCCTTCATTTGGTGGGCGTGACGGGCACAAACGGCAAAACGACGACGACTTCGATCATTGAACAGATTGCCAGATACAACGGCAAAAAGACGGGGCTGATCGGCACGGTGCAGATCAAAATCGGCGACCGCTCTTATCCGTCGGTGAATACGACGCCGGAGTCGCTTATGCTGCAGCGCACGTTCAAACAAATGGTGGATGAAGGGGTCGAGTTCGCCGCGATGGAAGTATCGTCGCACGCGCTGCACCAAGGACGGGTGCACGGCTGCGACTATGATGTGGCCGTCTTTACGAATTTGACGCAAGACCATCTCGATTATCATGGGACGATGGAAGAGTATCGAAATGCCAAAGGGCTGTTGTTTGCCCAGCTCGGCAACCGCTATGACGAACAGCGCCCCAAATTTGCCGTTTTGAATCATGACGATCCGGTTTCGCAATATTATAAACATATGACGGCAGCGCCGATCATCACTTACGGGATAAACGAAAAAAGCGATGTGACGGCGGAAGACATTCGCATGACCCCAAGCGGAATGGTGTTTCGGCTTTGCACGCCGCATGGGGCGGCCGCGGTCGAAACGAAGCTCGTCGGGGCGTTCAATGTATATAATATTCTTGCCGCCGCTTCCGCTTGCCTCGCTTCCGGTTTTCCGCTGGAAGCGATCGCCGCTGCGCTCGCTGCTGTCGAGCCGGTACCGGGACGCTTTGAAACGGTTGATGAAGGGCAACCCTTTACGGTCATCGTCGATTACGCCCATACGCCGGACAGTCTAGAAAACGCCTTGAAAACGGTGCGCCAGTTTGCGAAGCGGAACGTCTATGTCGTCATCGGCTGCGGCGGTGATCGTGACCGGTCGAAGCGGCCGCTGATGGCGCGGGCGGCGGTGCAATTCGCCGATCTAGCCATTTTCACTTCCGACAATCCGCGTTCGGAAGACCCGAAGCAAATTTTGCGCGACATGGAAGCGGGAGTCGAGCCTAGCATGGGAGCGTATGTGACGATCTCCGACCGGAAAGAGGCGATTCGCTATGCGGTGCACAACGCCCAGGAAGGGGACGTTGTCCTGATCGCCGGCAAAGGGCATGAAACGTACCAAATCATCGGCGATGACGTGATTGAGTTTGACGATCGCGCCGTCGCCCGAATGGCGCTGAAGGAGAGAGGATGACGATGATCGCGTATACGATGGTGAAATCGGTGGCAACGGAGGCACGCGGAATTGCCGATGAAACGATTCGCTTCCATGCCGTATTTGTCGATCCGACAAGACGAGTGAAAAAAGGATTGTTTGTGCCGCTCGAAAACGGGGCGGAAACGTTGAAACTGGCGATTGAACATGGCGCGATCGGCGCGTTTTGGCGGCTTGGCGACCCGCTGCCGCGCTACATTCCGAACCAGTTTCCGCTCTTTTTCGTCCCATCGCCGCTGGAAGCGGCGGCCGCCCTGTTTGCGCGCTATGTGGAGCAGTCCGGCGCCGCCGGGGAAGCGGAGTTTTTCTTCACCCTTCCCGATGGCGCCTCAGTGGATGAGGACGTTCGCCGCCGGCTCGCCGACTTGCAGAAGCGGTGGCTGAACGTGCGGCCGGCTAAAGGATGTGAAGACGTATGCGAGAGCCAATGATCATCATGGCCATGGCGGTTTCCTTTTTCGTCACCGTCATTTTGTCGCCGCTCGTAATCCCGTTTTTGCGCCGGTTGAAGTTTGGACAAAGCATTCGCGAAGAAGGGCCGAAGTCGCATCAAAAAAAATCAGGTACCCCAACGATGGGGGGAATCATGATTTTGGCGGCGATTGCGGTGACGACCGTATGGGTGGCGCCCCATTTCACCTCCGTATCCACAGGGACGTACTTATTGTTGTTCGTCACCATCGGCTATGGGGCGCTCGGTTTGCTCGATGATTTGATCAAAGTGGTGATGAAGCGGAACCTTGGCTTGACGAGCCGGCAAAAATTTATCGGCCAGCTCGTCATTGCGGCGGTCTTTTTTGCCGTTTACCGTCAAAGCGGATTTTCCACCGCGCTACATATTCCTGGCACCGATCGGTCGGTCGAGCTAGGTGTGGCTTATGGGGTGCTGCTGTTGTTCATGCTTGTCGGCAGCTCCAACGCCGTCAATTTGACGGACGGGCTTGACGGACTGCTCGCAGGGACGGCGGCGATCGCTTTCGGAGCTTACGCGGTGCTGGCTTGGAATCAGGGGCAGTACGACATCGCTGTCTTTTGCGTGGCCGTTGTCGGGGCGGTGCTCGGCTTTTTGGTGTTTAATGCCCATCCCGCGAAAGTGTTCATGGGCGATACCGGTTCGCTGGCGCTTGGCGGCGCGATTGCGGCCGTTGCCGCTTTGACGAAACTGGAGCTATTGCTTGTCGTCATCGGCGGGGTGTTTGTCATTGAGACGCTGTCGGTCATCATTCAAGTCGCTTCGTTCAAAATGACCGGCAAGCGCGTGTTCCGCATGAGCCCGCTTCATCACCATTATGAGCTTGTCGGTTGGTCGGAATGGCGCATTGTCGTCACATTTTGGACGGTCGGGCTGTTATTCGCCATGTTAGGAATTTATATCGAGGTGTGGATGTAATTGAAACCGACTCTGTCTTATCAACATCGTCGTGTGCTGGTCATTGGATTAGCGAAAAGCGGAGTGGCGGCGGCGCGGCTGCTTGTGGAGCTGGGCGCCGATGTGGTTGTCAATGACCAAAAGTCGCTTTCCGAAAATGCCGAGGCTCAAAAGTTGAAAGAGCTTGGCGTCCGCGTCGTTTGCGGCGGACACCCGCTCGAGCTGCTCGATGAGCCGTTTGATCTTGTCGTGAAAAACCCGGGCATTCCGTACACGAACCCGATGGTGAAACGGGCGTTGGAAAAAGGGCTGCCGGTTGTCACCGAAGTGGAGCTTGCCTACCACATTTCCGAAGGGCCGTTGATCGGCATCACCGGCTCGAATGGAAAAACGACGACGACGACGCTCATTTATGAAATGTTAAAAGCGGACGGAAAAGATCCGCTGCTTGCTGGCAACATCGGCCTTGTCGCCTGTGAAGTGGCGAGAGAGGCAAAGCCGGGACAATGGCTCGTCACCGAGCTGTCTTCGTTTCAGCTCGCCGGCATTGATCAGTTCCGGCCGGCCATTGCGGTATTGCTCAACATTTTTGACGCGCATTTGGATTATCATGGAACGAAAGAGGCGTACGTGGCGGCGAAGGCCAACATTTTCCGCAACCAGACGAAGCGCGATTACGCCGTCGTCAATGCCGATGATCCGATTGTGATGGCCGCCGCTTCGTCGATTCGAGCGCAAAAAGTGCTGTTTTCGGCGACGAAACCTCTCGGCGAAGGAGCGTACGTTCAAGACGGCGCCGTCTATTGGAATGGCGAGCCCGTCATTCCAATCGCCGACATCGTCCTTCCAGGTCAGCACAATTTGGAGAATATCACCGCGGCGGTGGCGGCCGCCAAGTTGGCCGGCGCCAGCCATGAGGCGATCCGCCGGGTGCTGGCGACGTTTTCCGGCGTGAAACATCGGCTTCAGTATGTGGCGGAAATTGACGGCCGGCGATTTTTCAATGACTCGAAAGCGACGAATATCTTGGCGACGCAAAAGGCGCTCTCGGCGTTCGCTGGCGAGCCGGTCATTTTGCTCGCTGGCGGGCTTGACCGCGGCAATGAGTTTGATGATCTTCTTCCGTATTTGCAACGGGTGAAGGCCGTTGTATTGTTCGGCCAGACGGCGGCCAAAATCGGTCGCATCGCCCAACAAGCGGGAATAGAAACGATCCGATATGTCGATAATGTGGAAAAAGCCGTCCCGATTGCTTTCGAGCTTTCCGAACCGGGCGACGTCATTTTGCTCTCTCCGGCCTGCGCCAGCTGGGATCAATACAAAACTTTCGAGGAGAGAGGGGACATTTTTATCAACGCCGTGCATAAGTTGAAATAGAGGGAAAGGGACAGCCCTTTCCCTCTAGTTTACAAAAATAGAGGTGTTGGGCATTGCCGCGGAAAAGGTCTGCGCCGGATATTTTGCTCATTCTTTTAACGTTTTCGCTTCTGGCCATCGGGCTGATCATGGTGTACAGCGCGAGCGCCATTTGGGCGGAATACAAGTTCAATGATTCGTTTTTCTTTGCCAAGCGCCAGCTGTTGTTCGCAGGTATTGGCGTCATCGCGATGTTTTTTGTCATGAACATCGATTATTGGGTATGGCGCGACTGGTCGAAAGTGCTGCTTGGCGTTTGTTTTGTGCTGCTCGTTTTGGTGCTCATTCCCGGCATCGGCATGGTGCGGAACGGATCGCGCAGCTGGATCGGCGTCGGGGCGTTTTCCATTCAGCCGTCTGAGTTTACGAAGCTCGCCATGATCGCCTTTTTGGCCAAATATTTATCGGAAAACCAAAAAAAGATTCCTTCGTTCAAACAGGGACTGCTGCCGGCGCTGTTGCTCGTGTTTGCCGCGTTCGGCATGATTATGCTGCAGCCGGACTTAGGGACGGGAACGGTCATGGTCGGCACTTGTGTGACGATGATTTTCGTCGCCGGCGCCCGCCTCAGCCATTTTGCCGGGCTTGGCATCTTGGGGCTCGCCGGGTTTGCCGCCCTTGTTTTATCCGCGCCGTACCGGATCAAACGAATTACGTCCTTTTTAAACCCGTGGGAGGACCCGCTCGGAAGCGGGTTTCAGATCATTCAGTCGCTGTATGCCATCGGGCCGGGCGGTTTGTTTGGCCTCGGGCTCGGGCAAAGCCGGCAAAAGTTTTTTTACTTGCCGGAGCCGCAAACGGATTTTATTTTCGCCATTTTGGCGGAGGAGCTCGGTTTTATCGGCGGCTCGCTCGTCCTATTGCTTTTTGCCCTTCTCCTCTGGCGCGGGGTGCGCATCGCTCTTGGCGCGCCCGATTTGTACGGCAGCTTTTTGGCGCTTGGCATCATTTCGATGATCGCCATTCAAGTGATGATCAACATTGGCGTTGTGACCGGATTAATGCCCGTCACTGGCATCACCCTTCCGTTTTTGAGCTACGGCGGATCATCGCTGACGCTCATGCTTATGGCCATCGGCGTGCTGCTGAACATCAGCCGGCATGCCCGCTATTAGGCAGGCGGCGAAGATCCGCCGCCTTTTTTGTTCGTCCGCGCGTCGAACAGTGCCGGCAAATGCGGCAAAAACAGGCTCTCGCTCGCTTTTTGTTTGTGATATAATGAAAACAAATGCAAAAAAACGGCATCGGCCTCATGGGGTGGGCCAACAGACCAACGGCGGAAAGCAGGGCGTTGGAGAAAGAAAGCGGGGAATGCGATGGAAAAAGGAAAGGTCGTCGTCCTAGAGGATCGCGTGCCAAAGTTGAAAAAGCGGCGTCGTCAAAAAGCGAACCGCCGGCTGATTGCGTATTTGTTCTTCTTTTTTCTGGCCATCTTGTGCGTTCTTTATTTTCAATCGCCGTTTAGCGCGGTCAGGCACATTGAAGTGAGCGGCAACCGCCATTTGTCAGATGAGCGCATCATCAGCCTAAGCGGTGTGACGAAGCGGACAAGCTTTTGGAAAGTGAAGGAACAACAGGTGGAAGCGAACATCGCCCGCCATCCGGAAGTGAAAGAGGTAACGGTCAAAAAGCGGCTGCCGCATACGCTTGTCATTCATGTCCGCGAATGGCGGCGGATCGCCTATGTATACGATCAGCAAACGTTTTTTCCCCTGCTCGAAAACGGGCGGCTGCTGAAGAAGGAAGGCGTCAAAACGGCGCCGACCGATGCGCCTGTTTTGGTCGGCTGGAAAAACGGCGACGCCATTGCCGAGATGACGGGACAACTTGCCGAACTGCCGGCCGCCGTGCTTGGCGCCATGTCGGAAATTCATTACAAGCCGACGAAGGAGTATGAAGACCGCGTCATCGTCTATATGAACGATGGCTATGAGGTGAGCGCGACGATTCGGCGCTTTGCCGACAAGCTGGCGCATTATCCGGCGATTGTCGCCGCGCTGGACCGAAATGTCAAAGGAGTTATTCATTTGGAAGTCGGCAGCTACTTTGTTCCTTACGATCCGCCGAAAAAGGAGGATGACGATGAAGCGCCAAGCTCGTAGCCGCATCCTTCTGACGATCATTTGCTTTATTTTCGGTGCCATGCTCGGGTTTTCGTATCAGCACGCCAGCAAAGAAGCGTCCCACCGCGGATGGAAGGACGGCGAGTGGAACAAAGAGTATGAATATCGTTCGGCGCTTCTTTCTTTGCAAAAGGAAAACCGATCGCTCAAGCAACAGCTTGTTCAAAAACAAGAGGAGCTGGCCGCATGGGAGAAAAAGCTTTCCGAGAAGCAGGAAAGCGAAGCCGGGTTGGCAGAGGAAGCGAAACAGCTGCGCATGTATATCGGAAAAGCGAGGGTGAAAGGGAAAGGCGTTGCAGTCACGCTTTCCGATTCCTCTTATATCCCCTCTGAAGCGAGCGCTACCGATTACATCGTTCACGAACAGCACGTCTGGAGCGTTGTTCATGAGCTGCTCATCTCCGGCGCTGAAGCCGTTGCCATTAACGGGCAGCGCATTTCCCATCGTTCGTACATCGTTTGCAACGGCCCCGTCATTGAAGTGGATGGGACGCCGCATGCGGCCCCGTTTGTCATTTCGGCGATCGGCAATCCGGATGTGCTCGCCTCCGCGCTCGGACTCCCTGGCGGCGTTGTCGATCAGCTCGTTGAAGACCATGTCGATGTGAAGGTGGAAAAGCAAGAGGCGATCGTTCTTGATCCGATTTTTGCGCCCAAGCCATAAGGAAGGGTGGTGAAGCGCATTGCACCCAAAAAGACAGCTGTATTTTGCCGGAGTCGCCGCCGTGTTTGGCATGATGATCGCGGTGGGGCTGCGCACGACGCTGCCTGCAGAAGGACGCGACACGCGCGACATTTGGCAGCTGCGCGCTGATTTGACGAAAGAGCAGAAACTAGAACAGCAGCTGCTTGACGAGCTTGAAAAGTATGAGGAGCGGCTGCGCTACTATCGACAAAAAGAAGCGACAGGCGGGGCAGAGGCGCTCGAGACGACCGTCGCCGAACTTCGCGAAGCGGCCGGGCTGACGGAAGCAAAAGGCCCCGGTGTTGTGCTGACGATCGCGCCGCTTGCCGGCTATGTTGGGCCGGTCGCGGCAACCGTGTCGCCGGAGCTGCTGCAACGGCTGGTCAACGAGTTGAATAAGTACGGAGCGAAAGAAATCGAAATCGGTGGGGAGCGGCTGACGAATGGGACGGCGATTCGCGACGTCAACGGCATCACCAAAGTCGGGCTCCGCCCCGTGGGGCTGCCCACCACCGTCAAAGTGATGGCCGATGATGTCGATAAGCTGTACAGCGGATTGTCTGTTTCCCCGATTCGCGATGACTTTGCCGTTGAAAATCTGGACTTGGCGATCTCTCCCCCTCAACCAACCGTTGTCCTTCCGCCTGCTTCCGCGCGGCCAAATGTCAAGTATATGGAAACGGTCAACGCCGGCAAGGAGGGGAAATAGGATGTGGCTGCCGCTTCTTGGCTTGCTGCTTGGGTTTGCCATCGGCGTTCTTGCCGGCTGGGAAGTTCCCGATGCCTATTCCAGTTATTTATCGATTGCCATTTTGGCTGCCTTTGATACATTAATAGGAGGGTGGCGCGCCCATTTGCAGCAAACGTATGACGAAATGGTATTTATAACGGGATTTTTTTTCAACATTGTTCTTGCTGCAACTTTAACTTTTCTTGGGGTGCATCTTGGTGTAGACTTGTACTTAGCAGCCGTGTTTGCTTTCGGCGTTCGCCTTTTTCAGAACATGGCCATCATCCGCCGCCTTTGGCTTGCCGAGTGGGCGAAGCGGCGGCAAAATCGTGAAAAAAGTTAAGCGAACGACAGGGAAAGTCTTTTCGCGTGTTGAATTATTTATGAAAGAAAACGAGCAAACGAAACAACCGTTCATAGATGAAAAGAGTGGGGAAATTTCAGCCGAAAAAGGAGGTGTCGCTGCTTACTGAAACGCCGGCCGGCACCGGCGCGTTTTTAGTAGGCAGATGCCAAAAGATGAGCAGCAATGAGATCGTCGTGAGCTTAGATGTGGGAACATCGAGCGTCAAAGTCATCATCGGAGAAATGCTAGGAAGCTCCATCAATATTATGGGAATTGGCAATGTCAAATCAGAAGGGCTGAAAAAAGGTGCGATTGTTGATATAGATAAAACGGTGCATTCCATCAAGCGCGCGGTCGAACAAGCGGAACGGATGGTCGGATTGTCGATTCGCCGCGTTATCGTCGGGGTGGCAGGAAGCCATATTCAGCTTCATGATTGCCATGGCATCGTGGCGGTGGCAAGCGAAAACCGTGAAATCAGCGATGAAGATGTCGCGCGCGTCATCGATGCGGCTCAAGTCGTCTCGATTCCCCCCGATCGGGAGATTATTGGCGTCGTTCCGCGCCAGTTTATCGTCGATGGACTGGACGGTATTCATGACCCGCGCGGCATGCTCGGCGTCCGTCTGGAAATGGAAGGGACTATGATCACTGGCGCGAAGACCGTGTTACATAATCTTCTTCGCTGCGTGGAGCGAGCCGGCTTGGAGATCAGCGACATTTGCCTTCAGCCGCTAGCCGCCGGCTCGCTTGCGCTGTCCGATGACGAGCGGCATTTGGGAGCGGCGTTGGTCGATCTTGGGGGCGGCTCGACAACGGTAGCCGTCTTTGAACAAGGGGCGCTTCAAGCCGTTTCCTCGCTGCCGGTCGGCGGCGAGCATATTACGAAAGATTTGGCGATCGGGTTGCGAACGACAACGGATGACGCGGAAAAAATCAAACTGAAGCACGGGCATGCGTGCTACGATTACGCTTCTGAAGAGGAAGTGTTCAGCGTCCCGATCATGGGCACGGATCAGCACCAACAGTTCAGTCAGCTCGAGATTGCTGACATTATTGAAGCGCGAGCGGAAGAAATGCTGCAAATGGTCCAGCAGGAAGTGCGCCGGCTCGGGTTTCGCGATCTTCCCGGCGGCTATGTGCTGACCGGCGGCGTGGCCAATCTGCCGGGGCTGCTTGAATTGGCCCATATGGTGCTCGGGACAAGCGTTCGCGTTGCCATGCCAGACTATATCGGCGTGCGTGACCCGCAATATACGGTTGGCGTCGGGCTGCTCAAGTTCGCCTATCGGCAGGCGCAGCTGCAAGGGAAAGCGGTCCCGGCCGCTGCTGCCGCGGAGCCGGCGGACCGCCCCGCGCCGAAACAGCAGATGAAGCCCAAAAAGAAAGAGGACCATTTCGGAAGGAAAGTCAAACGATTTTTCGGTTCTTTCTTCGAATAGAGATTGAAATGTAGGAGGATTCGGCAATGTTGGAGTTTGAGACAACGGTTGATCAGTTGGCAACGATCAAGGTGATTGGGGTCGGGGGCGGCGGCAACAACGCCGTGAATCGAATGATTGAGCACGGGGTGCAAGGTGTCGAATTTATCGCAGTCAATACCGATGCGCAGGCGCTCAACTTGTCAAAAGCGCCGATCAAGCTGCAAATCGGGGCAAAGCTGACACGCGGCTTAGGTGCGGGGGCGAACCCGGAAGTGGGAAAAAAAGCGGCTGAGGAGAGCAAGGAGCAAATCGAAGAGGCGCTGCGCGGCGCCGACATGGTGTTTGTCACCGCCGGCATGGGCGGCGGCACGGGAACGGGAGCAGCGCCGGTCATCGCCCAAATCGCCCGTGAATTAGGGGCGCTGACGGTCGGTGTCGTGACCCGTCCGTTCACCTTTGAAGGGCGGAAACGCGCAACTCAAGCGGCCAGCGGCATCGCCGCCATGAAGGAAGCGGTCGACACGCTCATCGTCATCCCTAACGATCGGCTGCTCGAAATTGTGGACAAAAACACGCCGATGCTCGAGGCGTTCCGCGAAGCGGACAACGTATTGCGCCAAGGGGTGCAAGGCATATCCGACTTGATCGCCGTGCCGGGGCTCATCAACCTTGACTTCGCCGATGTGAAAACGATCATGTCCAATAAAGGCTCGGCATTGATGGGGATTGGCATCGCCAGCGGGGAAAACCGGGCGGCGGAGGCGGCGAAAAAGGCCATCTCCAGCCCGTTGCTCGAAACGTCCATCGATGGCGCGCAAGGGGTGCTCATGAACATCACCGGCGGGATGAACTTGAGTTTGTATGAGGTGCAGGAAGCGGCCGATATCGTCGCTTCGGCGGCCGATCAGGAAGTGAACATGATCTTCGGTTCCGTGATTAACGAGAACTTAAAGGATGAAATCATCGTGACGGTCATCGCGACCGGATTCAACGAAAACGTCGCTTCGCAGTCGCGTCCGCCGCGCATCGGCACGGCAACGAAGGCCGCGCCAGCACCGAAACGGGAAAAGCGCGACGAACCGGCGCAAGATTACGCGGCGCTCCGTTCGGGGCAAGCGGAAGACCCGCTCGATATTCCCGCCTTCTTGCGAAACCGCAACCGTCGCCGCTAGCAGCGGCCGCAGATAGTAGCAGCTGCGGACGGCAACGGACGACAGCAACCGCCTATAGCGATGAAAGAGAGGCTGACCCAAAAGGTTATCTCTCTTCAAGATTGGCGCAACGTATCGTGCGGCAGAAGCAGTCAGCCCGTATATATAGCAACGAAAGAGGGTGTCTCGATCCTTTCGGGACACCCTCGTTTTTTTTGCTTAGGTGTTGACGTGTGCTTGCCGCCTCTTGGCATCGGTGGGGAACGGACCGCAAGGGGGCGTGCGGCGGGCGCTTCTTTTCATTTGGCTGCCGCTTGTTTTAGCAAACACGGTCAGGCGGCCGCGCTCTTGGGTTTTTCGGCTTCTCTTTTCGTTCCCCTTGGCATGATGCGACACGAAACGAAACGGCTCCTTGGCGCTTGCCGTTGATCTGCCGCGATTCCCTTCGCTTTGACAAAACATCCTTTTTTTCACGGCCACCGATTGACAGACTTCCTGCTGGCAGGTGCTATATACTTGTTTCAGACAAAGCCGCTGGGGGCGGGGGAGGGCTTTTGTTTTGGTCGTCTATCTCGATGTCATTTGGCTGCTAAACGTTTGCTTTGACGCGCTGCTTCTGTGGCTGACGGCGCTTATGCTCAAGCGGCCGATCGTCTGGTGGCGATTGTTGGCCGGAGCGCTCATCGGCTCCATGCTCGTGGTGCTGTTATTCACCCCTGCTGCCGCCATCGCCCAACATCCGCTGAGCAAAATCGGCGTGTCGGTGCTGATTGTGCTCGCCGCTTTCGGTTTTAAGCGGCCGCGTTATTTGCTTGAAAACATGCTAGCGTTTTATTTTGCTACCTTCGCTGTCGGCGGCGGCATGCTGGCGGTCCATTACTTTTTCGCCCAGCATTGGTCGGTTCGGCAAGGGCTTCTTTTCATGCGCCAGCCCGGAGCGGGCGACCCGATCAGCTGGCTGTTTGTGATCGTCGGGTTTCCAGTTTTATGGCTGTTTTCGCGCCGCCGTGTGGAAGCGATTCGCGAAAAAAAACTTCGGTTTGAGCATATCATCGACGTCACCGTCATCTGGGACGGGCGAACGCTCGCGCTCCGCGGCTTGATCGACAGCGGAAATCAGCTCGTCGATCCCCTGACGAAAACGCCGGTGATGGTGGTGGAGCGGGAAAAAGCGAAAGGGGTGCTGCCGGAAGACTTGCTCGTTTGCCTCGGCAGCCATGCGTCCTTAGACGCTCTTCCAGAACGATGGATGGACCGTCTTCGCCTCATCCCGTATCGCTCCGTTGGCAGCGGCCCGCAATGGATGATGGCCATTAAGCCGGATGGCGTAATGCTGCGGTATGAAAACGAGTGGCTGGAGGTGGCGCACGGGCTCGTCGCGCTCAGCACGGAACCGTTGTCAGCCGATGGGGAGTATGACTGCATCGTCCATCCGAAAATGGTGCAGACGGGAAGGAACGTAACGGCTTCGTAGGCGCTTCTTGGCCTGCCGGAGCGGTAGGCCGTGCTTAATGGGAAAAAACAGTCGGTTTCGTAGCTCGTTACTATATCATACTCGCTTTTGATGCGTTTAGAAGGGGGATTTTCATGAAAAGATGGAAATTTCGTTTCATGTACTGGCTGTATAAGCTGCTGGCGAAAATCGGCCTGAAGGCGGATGAAATTTATTATATCGGCGGCAGTGAGGCGCTTCCCCCGCCGCTGACAAAAGAGGAGGAAGAGCAGCTGATCGCGCGGCTTGCCGCTGGCGATGAGACGGCCAGATCGCTGCTTATTGAGCGCAACTTGCGCCTCGTCGTTTACATCGCGCGCAAGTTTGAGAACACCGGCATTCACATTGAAGATTTGATCAGCATCGGAACGATCGGCCTCATCAAAGCGGTCAACACGTTCAACCCGGAGAAAAAGATCAAGCTGGCCACATACGCCTCCCGCTGCATTGAAAACGAAATTTTAATGTATTTGCGCCGCAACAATAAAGTGCGGGCCGAAGTATCGTTTGATGAGCCGTTGAATATCGATTGGGACGGCAATGAACTGCTGCTGTCCGATGTGCTTGGCACAGAAGACGACGTCATTACGAAAGACTTGGAAGCGGACGTCGACCGGCGCCTGCTGCTCAACGCCTTGCGCCAGCTGAGCGATCGTGAGAAGCAAATTATGGAGCTGCGTTTTGGCCTGTCAGGCGGTGAAGAAAAAACGCAAAAAGATGTCGCTGATTTGCTCGGCATCTCGCAATCGTACATATCGCGGTTGGAGAAGCGGATCATTAAGCGGTTGCGCAAAGAATTTAATAAAATGATGTAGACAGGCGGCGGGGCGAGGCTTCGCCGCTTTTTCCATGTTGGACAGGCTGTGCATATTTTTCCCTCCCGAGGAGATACTGAAAACTGACGACTTAGCATCTCCTGATGGGAGGGAACAACTTGACAAGGAACAAAGTCGAGATTTGCGGCGTAGATACTTCGAAGCTTCCCGTCCTCAAAAACGAGGAAATGCGTGAACTGTTTCGGCGGATGCACGAAGGGGATTTAGAAGCGAGGGAAAAACTAGTCAACGGCAATTTACGCCTCGTGTTGAGCGTCATTCAGCGCTTCAACAACCGCGGCGAGTTTGTAGATGATTTATTCCAAGTCGGCTGCATCGGACTTATGAAATCGATCGATAATTTTGACCTCAATCAAAACGTGAAATTTTCCACCTATGCGGTTCCCATGATTATTGGCGAGATTCGCCGCTATTTGCGCGACAACAACCCGATCCGCGTCTCCCGCTCGCTGCGCGACATCGCCTACAAAGCGTTGCAAGTGCGGGAGCGGCTCATGAGCGAGACGGCGAAAGAGCCTTCGACAGAAGAGATCGCGAAAGAGCTTGGCGTTGCCCATGAAGAAGTCGTTTTCGCCCTTGATGCCATTCAAGATCCGGTTTCATTGTTTGAGCCGATTTACAATGATGGCGGCGACCCGATTTACGTGATGGATCAGCTGAGCGACGAGCGCCACCGTGACAGCCAATGGATTGAAGAGATCGCCCTCAAGGAAGGGTTGCGGCGGCTGAATGAGCGGGAAAAAATGATCATTCGGAAACGGTTTTTCCAAGGAAAAACGCAAATGGAAGTAGCCGAGGAAATCGGTATTTCCCAAGCGCAAGTGTCAAGGCTAGAAAAAGCGGCGATCCGGCAAATGAACAAAAACATTCAAGTGTAACGGCTGCCTAGGCAGCCTTTTTTCTTTGGTACATAACCGTTCCGCGCCCGTCATATAGATGAAAGAGAGGGAAGAGGAAAGGCGGGGAAGAATCGATGATGAGAATTTCCGAGTTTCAGACGAAAGATGTCGTCAATGTGGCCAACGGAAAAAAGCTTGGCAATATTGGCGATATTGACATCGATTTAGATACGGGCAAAATTCGTTCGCTCATCATTCTAGGCGCCGGAAAAATGCTTGGGCTGTTCGGGCGCGAGGAAGCGATCGTCATTCCGTGGCAAAACATTGTCAAAATTGGTGCTGATGTCATTTTAGTTCGCCTTCACGATGCCGATGGGGGATGAACAACACGCCCGCAGGCATGGGGGACGCGTCCGCGTGCCGGCCCGTTGTCCCCGCTTCGCCCGGCGTTTTGGGGTGCAATGTTGATAGGGCGGAGGGATCGGCACTCGGCTGCCGCAGCGCTACGTTTCGCGACATCACCGGCAAGATTTCGACAAAATCACAAATAAAGGTTATCATCCGTCAACAAACTATGATAAAATAGGAAAAAAAGTGATGAAAAAACGACAAACAGGCGTGGAGTTGACGCGAATGCCGGATGTGTTTCAACACGACTCCCACGGCTGGCTCCGCTGTACGGCACCCCCGTTTGCTGGGGCGGTCGTTGGGATGACGACAAAACAAGGAGGAGAAAGCAAAGGGGCGTTTGCCTCGCTCAATATGGGGCTGCATGTCGGCGACGAGCGCGCGGCTGTCGTCAACAATCGCCGCCGCCTCGGAGAATGGCTCGCTTTTCCGCTTGAGCATTGGGTGTGTGGCGAGCAGGTGCACGGTGCCGAGATTCAGAAAGTGACCAAACACGACCGCGGAAAAGGGACCGATGATTGGGGCACCGCCATCCCGGGCGTTGACGGGTTGTACACAGCGGAGTCGGGGGTGTTGTTGGCTCTTTGTTTCGCTGATTGCGTGCCCGTTTACTTGGCGGCGCCGTCGGCGGGACTGTTCGGCCTTGTTCATGCCGGCTGGCGGGGAACGGCGCGCGGGATTGCCCCAAAGATGGTGCAGCATTGGCGGTACCAAGAACGGGTGGAGCCAGACGCCATCTATGTCGCCATTGGCCCCGCTATCGGTCCGTGCTGCTACACGGTCGATGATCGGGTGATCGCCGGTTTGCGCGCGACTCTTCCGAAGGATTGCCCGCTGCCATGGCGGGAAACAAGCCGTGGGCAATATGCCCTCGATCTCAAGGAAGCCAATCGGCTTCAGTTGCTCGCCGCCGGTGTTCCGAACAGCCAAATTTGGGTGTCCGAGCGCTGTACAAGCTGTGAGGAAACGCTGTTTTTTTCCCACCGCCGCGACCGCGGGACGACCGGAAGAATGGTGGCGTTCATCGGCCGAAGGGAGGAATGATCATGACGGTGCGCGACAACTTGGCTCTCATCCGCCGACAAGTGGAAGCGGCTTGCGCGCGCGTTGGCCGCAACCCGGCCGACGTACGCATCATCGCCGTCACGAAATATGTGGATGCGGCAAGGGCGCAAGAAGTGCTCCATGCTGGCATCGGCGACTTGGGTGAAAACCGTTCCGAGCAGCTGCTCGAGAAATACGAAGCGCTCGGCAATCGAGCGACATGGCATTTTATCGGAACGCTTCAATCGCGCAAGGTGAAAGAGGTCATCGACAAAGTCGATTACATTCATTCGCTCGATCGCCTGTCGCTCGCCAAAGAGATCGAGAAGCGGGCGGCGCGGCCGGTGAAATGTTTTGTGCAGGTGAACGTATCCGGCGAGGCGACGAAACACGGACTCGCTCCCGAGGAGACGATCCCGTTTATCGAGCAGCTTCGCTCGTTTTCCCGCATCGAGGTAGTCGGATTGATGACGATGGCGCCGCACACGGATGACGAGGCGGTGCTGCGCTCCTGCTTCCGCCGTTTGCGGGTGCTGAAGGAGCGCGTTCAGGAGTTCGGCTGGGCTCATGCGCCATGCACCGAGCTGTCGATGGGCATGTCGAACGATTACGTGATCGCGGTTGAGGAAGGAGCGACATGGATCCGCATCGGCAGCGCACTAGTTGGATCACTGTAGGAGGTGGATTCGGTGGGATTGATGAAAAAATTTCGTGATTATTTTTTAGAAGAAGATTACGAAGACTATGAAGAAGAGTACGAAGCGTCGCAGCCGGAAGAGGAAGCGCCGGCGCCGAAAACGGCGAGCAAATCGAACGTTGTCAGCTTGCAAAGCGTGCAAAAATCGGCGAAAGTCGTGCTTGTCGAGCCGCGCGTGTATGCCGAGGCGCAGGAGATTGCCGACCATTTGAAAAGCCGGCGCGCCGTCATCGTGAATTTGCAGCGCATTCAGCACGAACAGGCGAAGCGGATCGTCGACTTTTTAAGCGGCACCGTGTACGCCATTGGCGGCGACATTCAGCAAGTCGGCGCGAAAATTTTTTTATGCACGCCGGAAAATGTCGATGTCAGCGGTTCGATTTCGCTTGACAGCGAGGATGACAGACCGATGAAGAGGTGGTAGCGCTTGGATTATGTGCTTACATTTTTGACGACGTTGATTCAAGTGTATTCGTACGCCTTGATCATTTACATTTTGATGTCGTGGTTTCCGAATGCGCGCGACTCGCGGTTCGGTCAGCTGCTCGCTACTATTTGCGAGCCGTATTTAGAGCCGTTTCGACGCGTCATTCCGCCGCTTGGCATCATCGACATTTCACCGATCATCGCCTTTCTTGTCCTTGAGTTCGCCACGAGGGGGCTTTATGCCTTGTTTGACATTCTGCAAGCGCAAATTTAGGGGCGGCGTTGGCGGCTGAACCGATCGGGTTGGCGGGGAAGGGCATCGCCCGCTCGTTGCCCGGGCCGGTCTTGCGCCGGTGTTGGAAGCGGAACGGACAATATGTCTGTCTTTCGTTGAGGAAAGCAAGGTGAATTTTGATGGAATGGTATCAGCATTTTCGCCAAGAGGAGCGCCCGTTCATCGATCAAGTGCTCGAGTGGAAGGAGATGGTGAGCCGCCAATACGCTCCGAAGCTCACCGATTTTCTCGATCCGCGCGAGCAGCAGATCGTGCAAAGCCTCATCGGCAGCGGCGGGGACGTGCGCGTTTCGTTTTTTGGCGGGGCTTCGTTTGCCGAACGCAAGCGTGGGCTGCTTTATCCGCCCTATTTTGCCCCGGAGGAAAACGATTATGAGATCGCGCTTTTTGCCGTTCGTTATCCGGTGAAATTCGTCTCCCTCGGGCATCGCGATGTTCTCGGCGCGCTCATGTCGCTCGGATTGCGGCGGGGCAAATTTGGCGACGTCCTTGTTCAAGGTTCGGACATTCAATTTTTTGCCGCTGCCGAAGTCGCCGACTACGTCCGTCTGCACATCGAAGCGATCGGCAAAGCTCCGGTGGCGTTGGAGCCGCTGCCGCTTTCCGCTGTCTTGCCGGTTGAAGAACGATGGCAAGAAGGGACGGTGACCGTCTCTTCGCTTCGACTGGATGCGCTGCTTGCCCAGGCGTTCCGTCTCGCGCGCGAGAAAGCGCGGGCGCTGGTGGAAAACGGGCTTGTCAAAGTCAACTGGAAAGTGGTGGACAAGCCCGATTTTCTCTGCGGCCCAGGCGATGTATTGTCGGCGCGCGGGTTTGGCCGCTGCAAGCTAATGGCTGTGGAAGGGCCGACAAAGAAAGAGCGCTGGCTCGTGCGCATCGGTTGGCAAAAATAATCAAATGGCAGCAGGAAATCGGCAAACCTTGTCGAACAAAGAAGAAAAGGAACGATGAAGACGGAGGTGGCCGCTGTGCCGTTAACGCCATTGGATATTCACAACAAGGAATTCAGCCGTGGATTTCGCGGATATGATGAGGATGAAGTCAACGAGTTTTTGGATCAAATCATTAAAGATTACGAAATGCTCATTCGCGAGAAAAAGCAGCTCGAAGATAAAGTAGCGGAGCTGACAGAGAAGCTGAACTATTTTTCCAATATTGAGGAAACGCTAAACAAGTCGATTCTCGTCGCCCAAGAAGCGGCTGAGGAAGTCAAGCGAAACGCGCAAAAAGAGGCGAAGCTGATCATTAAAGAGGCGGAAAAAAACGCCGAGCGCATCATCAGCGATGCATTGGCGAAATCGCGGAAAATCGCCCTCGAGATCGAGGAGCTGAAGCGGCAGTCGAAAGTGTTCCGCGCCCGTTTCCGCATGTTGGTCGAGGCCCAGCTCGATATGATCAACAGCCGCGATTGGGACGAGCTGATGGAGTATGAAGCGCCGGATTGGGAAGAAGGGGCGAAAGAACCGCTGTCACAGCCTTGACGAACGGAAGGCATTTCCGCTATAATAATTGGCAAAAAATCTCGCGGCTCGTTTGATCGCCGTTGAGGCACAGCTCTTCACGTTTCTGTGAAAATGCAGGCCTGACGCGGATTTTCATCCCTGGGTGGAGGGCAGATCACTGCCCATGGATCTTTTCCGTGAAAATGCCCGCCTGACGCGAGATTTTCATCCCCGGGTGGAGGGCAAACCATTGCCCATGGAACTTTTCTGTGAAAATGCAGGCCTGACGCGGATTTTCATCCCCGGGTGGAGGGCAGATCACTGCCCATGGAACTTTTCTGTGAAAATGCAGGACTGACGCGGATTTTCATCCCCGGGTGGAGGGCAGATCACTGCCCATGGATCTTTTCTGTGAAAATGCCCGCCTGACGCGAGATTTTCATCCCCGGGTGGAGGGCAAAACGTTGCCCATGGAACTTTTCCGTGAAAATGCAGGCCTGACGCGGATTTTCATCCCCGGGTGGAGGACAGATCGCGCTGTCCATGGACCTTTTCTGTGAAAATGCTGAACTGACGCGGATTTTCATCCCCGGGTGGAGGGCAGATCGCTGCCCATGGAACTTTTCCGTGAAAATGCAGGCCTGACGCGGATTTTCATCCCCGGGTGGAGGACAGATCGCGCTGTCCATGGACCTTTTCCGTGAAAATGCCGCACGGACACGGGATTTTTATCTCCGGATGGAGGGCAAACCATTGCCCATGGAACGGTTCCGTTCTAAGTGATTGGCAAAATCTCCGCCTCAGCCGCCGTGGGAGGCGGTCGGCTTTTTTCCGTTATGAATTGCGAATAACCATCAACGATGAAAGGGACAGTAGCTCTTGCACGACCGGTCGCAGCGAGCCGGGGATGGTGGAAGCCCGGCACCGGCGCAAGAGTGAACATCACCCTGGAGTTCCATGCCGAAACAACGAGTAGGCCATGGCGCGTCATTCCCGTTACGAATGAAAAGTGGGCCTGTGCCTTTGCATGGCCAAAAAGGGTGGTACCGCGAGACCGTTCTCGTCCCTTGCCGGGAGAGAACGGTTTTTTATTTTATATTGTTCAAAGGAGGAGCAGCGATGGATTACAAAGACACATTGCTCATGCCGAAAACCGAGTTTCCGATGCGCGGCAATTTGCCGAAGCGGGAACCGGAAATGCAAAAAAAATGGGAGGACATGGACATTTACCGGAAAGTGCAGGAGCGGACGAAAGGCCGGCCGCTGTTTGTCCTGCACGACGGCCCGCCGTACGCCAACGGCGATATTCATATGGGGCATGCGCTAAACAAAATTTTAAAAGATATCATTGTCCGCTATAAATCGATGAACGGTTTTTGTGCGCCGTACGTGCCCGGCTGGGATACGCACGGCTTGCCGATTGAAACGGCGCTTACGAAACAAGGCGTCGACCGCAAATCGATGAGCGTCGCCGAGTTTCGCAAGCGGTGTGAGCAGTACGCGTATGAACAAATCGACAACCAGCGCCGGCAGTTTAAACGGCTCGGGGTGCGCGGCGATTGGGACAACCCGTATATCACCCTCAAGCCGGAATACGAAGCCCAGCAAATGAAAGTGTTCGGTGAAATGGCGAAAAAAGGGCTCATCTACAAAGGACTGAAGCCGGTCTATTGGTCGCCGTCGAGCGAATCGGCGCTCGCCGAAGCGGAAATCGAATACAAAGACAAACGCTCACCGTCAATTTATGTCGCGTTTCCGGTCAAAGACGGCAAAGGTGTGCTGGACGGCGACGTGCGGATCGTCATTTGGACGACGACGCCGTGGACGATTCCGGCGAACTTGGCGATTGCTGTTCACCCGGACCTGGACTACCATGTCATCGACGCCAACGGGCAGAAATACGTTGTCGCCGCCGCCTTGGCCGAATCGGTGGCGAACGAAGTCGGCTGGGCGTCGTGGTCCGTCGTTAAAACCGTAAAAGGAAAAGAACTTGAGTACGTCGTCGCGAAACATCCGTTCTACGAGCGCGATTCGTTGGTCGTCTGCGGCGAGCACGTCACGACCGACGCCGGCACCGGCTGCGTCCATACGGCGCCAGGCCACGGGGAAGACGACTTTGTCGTCGGGCAAAAATACGGGCTTCCGGTTCTCTGCCCGGTCGATGAACGCGGCTACATGACCGAGGAAGCACCCGGGTTTGCAGGAATGTTTTACGATGAGGCGAACAAAGCGATTACGCAAAAGCTCGAAGAAGTTGGAGCGCTCCTGAAGCTCGGTTTCATCACCCACTCGTATCCGCACGACTGGCGGACGAAGCAGCCGACGATCTTCCGGGCGACGACGCAATGGTTTGCCTCGATTGATAAAATTCGCGGCCAGCTCCTTGACGCCATTAAGGAAACGAAATGGGTGCCGGAATGGGGCGAAATCCGCATCCATAACATGGTGCGCGACCGCGGCGACTGGTGCATTTCCCGCCAGCGCGCCTGGGGTGTGCCGATTCCGGTCTTTTACGGCGAAAACGGCGAGCCGATTATCACCGATGAGACGATCGAGCATGTGTCGAACTTGTTCCGCCAATACGGTTCGAACGTTTGGTTTGAGCGCGAGGCGAAAGACTTATTGCCGGAAGGATTCACCCATCCGTCAAGCCCGAACGGCATCTTTACGAAAGAAACGGACATTATGGACGTCTGGTTTGACTCCGGCTCGTCGCATCAAGCGGTGCTCGTCGAGCGCGATGATCTCGCGCGTCCGGCTGATTTGTACTTGGAAGGGTCTGACCAATATCGCGGCTGGTTTAACTCGTCGTTGTCGACGGCGGTCGCCGTCACCGGCAAAGCACCGTATAAAGAGGTGTTGAGCCACGGCTTCGTTTTAGACGGCGAGGGGCGGAAAATGAGCAAATCGCTCGGCAACGTCGTCGTGCCGGCGAAAGTGATGGAACAATTTGGCGCCGACATTTTGCGTCTTTGGGTTGCCTCCGTTGACTATCAGGCCGACGTGCGCATTTCTGATCATATTTTGAAACAAGTGTCGGAAGTGTACCGGAAAATCCGCAACACGTTCCGGTTTATGCTCGGCAATTTGTTCGACTTCGATCCGAACCAAAACGCCGTTCCGGTTGGGGAGCTTGGCGAAGTCGACCGCTATATGCTGGCAAAGCTGAACAAGCTGATCGCCAAAGTGAAAAAAGCGTATGACAGCTACGATTTCGCCGCCGTCTATCATGAGATGAACCATTTTTGCACGGTTGAGTTGAGCGCGTTCTATTTGGATATGGCAAAAGACATTTTGTACATTGAAGCGGCTGATTCGCGCGCCCGCCGCGCCGTGCAGACGGTGCTGTACGAGACGGTTGTCGCGTTGGCGAAGCTCATCGCCCCGATTTTGCCGCACACGGCCGATGAAGTGTGGGAGCATATCCCGAACCGGAGAGAAAACGTCGAAAGCGTCCAGCTCACCGACATGCCGGAGCCGATCGCCATCGATGGCGAAGAAGCGCTGTTGGCGAAATGGGATGCGTTTATGGATGTGCGCGATGATATTTTCAAAGCGCTCGAGAACGCCCGCAATGAAAAAGTGATCGGCAAATCGCTGACCGCCAGCGTCACGATCTATCCGAAAGACGAGGCGCGCAAGCTGTTGGCGTCGCTCGACGCTGATTTGCGCCAGCTCCTCATCGTCTCGGCCTTTTCGATCGCCGATGAGCCGTACGACGCCGCACCGGCCGAAGCCGAACGGCTTACCCATGTGGCGGTCCTCGTTCGCCCGGCCGAAGGCGAGACGTGCGAGCGGTGCTGGACGGTGACGAAAGAAGTCGGCGCCGATCCATCGCATCCAACGCTTTGCCCGCGTTGTGCGCACATTGTGAACGAACATTATTCCGCGTAGCGAAAAGCGGCAGGTTGCCTTGGGGCGGCCTTGCCGCTTGCTTTTGGTGGAGGAAAAAAACCAAAACGATGGTGTAAAAAACGCAAAGGGATCAGGGGGGTTGTTTTTGTCAAGAAAAAGTGCAGAATGTTGCAGTGTATAAATTCAATTCTGTAGTTGAACCAATGCTGTCAAACTCCGTGTCGCATGAGCCTCCGTCGCATTTACTCCATCATCTTCGACCACACGTTTGCTTAAAATTATAAGGTTTATAGCTCAATTTTCCTATTATTTGTGAATATATTGTGAATTCCCATGTAAAAGGTTGACATTTTCTTCTTCTTTTTTTATAATGCCATTGAATTTTACAAACATTTCAAATTCATGATTAGAGAGGGCATTCCATATGAAATGGGTGTTCATTTCAAGAATGGCGTCCCGCTTAAAAGCAGAAGCTAGTTTCATATTCGTATTTTCTGGGGTTTTGATGTTTGTTTGCCTCAATCCCCATACCATCAATCCAGCGGAATGGATCTTATATACGAAATATTTGGTTCCGATTGGAATGGCCGTCTGGCTGCTCTTCAGCTTCCGTTTGCATGTTTCGTTGTTCACCTCGACTCCAATTCACTGGATCGCGATGAATGACATCATGCCAACCCCGCAAAAGATCGTCTTCTGCCAAACTGTTGGCAAACGACGTCAAACTCTATCAACAAATTAAACATCAGGCTCAGCCCAAGAACATCCCGTTGCATGGATATTGGAAAATCAAGGAGATCGAGGTGAATCCGAAATCCACGTATCCGATCAAAGCCACACTCTCTCTGCATCCGAAAGAACACACCGTTCGTTTTTCGATCAACGAGCAATTTCAAATCGATCACATCCAAGGCGGAGGGAAGCGTTTCCCCTTTCAACAACAAGGAAACGTTGTTCAGGTGCAGACCAACGGCGCCCCATCCATGACGATCTATTATCGGCATACGTTCGGCTCAACCTTTTATCCGTTGATATCGGGCGTCACGTTGTTGCCATTTGAAGCCAACTGGTATCCACAGTCCATGGATTCAACGCTTTACGATATCGACTCATCCGGAACGCTTCATTCCAATGTGGAAACGAAAACATGTACACGAGTCAACATGATTGTCGGAAAGGAAAAGTACCGTTGGCATGGGAGCCATCTCCCTTGTCTCTCCTTGATCAATGGTCCTTACAAACAAATTCAAGTGCAACATACTCGTTTCCTTGTTTATAAACCATTTCTCACTACAAGAAGAAATTATATGGAATTAGGGAATAGTTCTGCCAAAGGAGCACCAGTGAAGGCTACCGGGACTTCTGGAACATTAGCAGTCTCTTCATCAGGTCCTGCATTTTATGTACAAGGATATGCTAAAAAACAAATCAACTGGTGGCCTGATTCAATAGTTGCTTCGGCAATAGCCTATCCATCACAAACAGTAAAAAATCTTTTACAGCTGAAAATGGGGCTTTCTACTATGCTGAAGCATATACACAAGCCAACACGACCTCTATTTATGGTGAAGCAAAAGTAACTGTGAATTAAAATTAGACTCTTCATTTAACAAGCAAGCGAATGGTCAAAACGGTTCGCCGACATTCGCTTGCTCCCTTTTATCGTTCATCGATACGACCATGCTCGAAAATGGAGTGACAGCTTATGACTTTGTTTGCTCGCCTATCATGGTTTTATGCCAAACATATGGGAAAAAGCATTCTCTATGTGGGAACATACACTTTTTGGTTCATCATGTTGATGATGCGTTTTCTCATTCGCCAGTACGATTCGTTTGGTAAGACGGATTATGGAAATTTTGTCGGGGAAATGACGCTAATCGTTCAAGCGGCCATGCTGCTGTTTATGGTGTTTTTTTACAAGTTGTTCTCTGATGAATATCGATTTGGCGCCAATCTTTTATTTGCCGGTTCATTGCGTATCACAGCGTTGAAAATCGCAGCCTTGTTGGCCAATCACCTGTTGTTTCTTGCATTCTTCACTAGTCTGCAAGTTGTACTCGTATGGCAGTTTTATCGGACATGGAGCCTTCCCTTTTCTTCGTTGTATACCGAAACGATATCGTATATCGTCGCATATTGGTTATTGCCACTCGTATTTGCCTTTTTTCTTGGTATTTTCACTGCTCTATTGTTCGGGAAAAGCCGATTAAGCTTTGCTTGGATGGTGATCATTTGGCTGGCAATCGGCCCGGTGAATACCCAATTGTTTTCTCGTTATTTCCAGCGCCTCCCCTTTTCCGACGTCCGTAGTTTGTTCTACATCGGTCCGTTGAATATGGACGATGTATTTCGTGATGTTATTGGATACAACGTCAGCCTTCCGACGTATATGAAACTATTGTTTTGGATTCTAACCTCGATGATGGCGGTATGGGCCATTCTTTGGAAAACAGCCCGCACTACAAAGGAGAAAGCGGCCATTATCATAGGCGTTACTTTGCTTTTGGCGGGTGATGCTTGGGTGTTTCCGCATATTTGCACAGGAAGCAAACTGGTGTTTAGTTATGCTGATTTGGATCAAGAAAACGATTTCTATCGAACTCATAACCCAACCATTTCACCGAGCACATTGCGCTATTCGATTGAACGGTACGACATTCAGCTGGAGGCCAAAAATAGTGTACATGCCAAAGTGAAAGCGACCTTGCGACAAATTCAGGGCAACACACTGTCGTTTGTGCTTTACCATCATTTTTCTCTGAAACAAATCACTGATCAAACCGGAAAACAGTTGCCGTTTATTCAACAAGGGGATGTCATCACGGTCAAACGATCATCAAATCGCTTGACCGATGAATGGACATTTGAGTATCAAATGAACGATTCGGCACAAATTCCCGTTTCACCGCGCTATTTGTTTTTGCCGAGCGATTTCAGCTGGTTGCCGACAAAAGCCGACCATGCACCGTTTGCCTTTGTGAACGTTCATTCCAGTCCGGCGCCTGTATCGATGCAACCGAGCCATCCGATCCACTATACGTTGTCATTTCATGGAACGGTGCCGTTTTATACGAATTTGCCGCTCCGGAGCGATGGAACGTACGAAGGAGTTATGTCCGGCGGCATTATAGCCGTAGCGGGAATGTTTTTGAAAGAAAAGATCGGGCCATGGCAGATCGTGTACCCCGCCGATTGGTCAAACCTTGAGCGGGATTGGCCCGTCTTCGAACTACACGTAAGACGCATTCACCACGACACCGTGCAGATATTCGGCTTAAAAGGGGTAAAGTTGCCGACAAATATCGTGTTGCTCGCTCCCCATGGTGAACAACGGAGCGTATATAGCAGCGATCATTTGCTTCTTCAAATTGATACGCCATATTCCCTTCGCTCCCAAGAAGGAACATTGATGTATTTGCCGGAAATTTTAACGGAAGGACTTCTTTGGAAGGAAACGCATTCATCGAGACAAAAAGAAGTGTTTCAAGCATTGCTGACAAGATGGTTCCAGCAACAATTGTCCCTTCCCTATTCCGGAGGAGATTTGACGTTTGATGTAGCTTTGTCAGTGGACTCTCCTGATGGGAAAACGGAGGAAGAGCTCAGGCAGCTGTTTGGGGAATATGAACGCTTATCCGATAGAAAAAAACAAAAATTTTTGGCTTTATGGTACAAACAAATCAAGGAAGGAGCAGACGATAGCTGGGAGAAAACCATCCAACTTATCCGCATGGTTCGGGAGGGACAGACATGATCCATATATCCAGCGTCACAAAACGAATCAAAAAACAAATCATTTTATCCAATGTATCGCTTTGTATGGAAGGGATTTACGGGTTAGTTGGACCGAACGGAGCTGGCAAGACAACATTGATGAAAATCTTGGCTGGCTTGACACCCATGAATGATGGACAGGTGGCGATTGATGGACAAAGCTGTACCAAAGGAAAATATGTGAAAGCCCCTGAACGGATCGGTTATTTGCCGCAAGATTTCATGGTCTATCCTAACATTACGGTCGAAGAAGCGCTTGACCATCTCGCCTTATTGCAAGGAATGATGGACAAACACAAACGGCACGCAGCCGTTGCTGAAGCCATTCAAAAAGTGAACTTGAACGGACACGAGACAAAAAAGATGTCTGAGCTGTCCGGCGGAATGCGGCGACGAGTGGGAATTGCTCATTTATTGACGCGAAAGCCATCCATCTTGCTGTTTGATGAGCCGACCGCCGGCTTAGATATTGAAGAACGAATCCGGTTTCGCCATCTGCTCAAACAGCTTGGTTCCGAACATACGATTGTTATTTCTTCCCATATTGTGGAAGATATTGAGTTTTTATGCACCAAAATCGGAATTTTAAAACAAGGGCAAGTGTTGTTTGAAGGCACGCCGTCTGAGCTGAAGTCCTGCGCAGAAGGCTTCGTGTGGGAATATTGCATACATCCCGAAGAATTGGATGACTTGATCGCAGCGAGAGAAGTGGTACAGCTTCTCGAAGAAGAAGATGGTATTCACGCACGAGTGTTCTCGCAAAATGAGGAAACAGGGGGGAGACGGGTCAAACCACGATTGATCGATGGCTATTTGGCTGTTGTCAGAAGAGGGGGATCAAGATGAGAGCTTACATCGAATGGATAAGAGCCGCTTTTGTGTTTGACCGAAAAACAATGGGCGGAGCCTGTTTTGTTCCACCAGTGATGTTCATCCTATCACTGTTGCTTATTTTGCTTGTCGCCCGCAAACCGTCAAGTATTTACGACAATGTGATAATCATCCAAGGGCTGTTCATCCCGTTTTCCGGCTGGCACTTGATTTATCGATTCGGTGAACTGTATGAAGACGGGGCGCAAGAGACGCTTATCCCTTATTATAGGCAATGGTTTGGGATTGATATCGTACGTTATTCTTTCATCCATTTGTTAGGGGTCGCCATGCTAAGCGGGGCATTCATGTGGAGATATGGCATTACTTCTTTGTCTTTTTTGAATCTCATTCATTTCATTCTATTGACTTTCTTTTACCTATTTTTCAGCACTGCCTCCCTTGTTCTTACAAAAAACACGAATATCGCATTGACAATCATTTTTCTTTATACGGTGCTTGAAGTGGCCACATTAGGAACGTTCATGCCTTGGCCGCATATCTTTTTGTTCGAACCACCGGTTTGGGAACCGATGCTCATCAGCAAATTCATCATGCTAACGCTGTCCATCTTTCTAGCAGCATTCATCACCATTGTATGGATCAGTAAGGGAGATCGGAAACCCCAATAAAGGCTAACGTTTGGCCGCAAATAACCTCTTCTCCCCTAAAAGCGAGAGGCTATGCTTACAAATCGATTAATTGGTGGCCCGATAGCGTCGTCGCCTCCACCAACTGGCTCAATCCTAGGCAAGAAGAAACGCGCAATTTTACACAACGAAAAGGCGATAAATATTATGGCCAAATTGTGGGCCAAACGGTTGGTTCAAGCGGATACGTGACCATTACGGTCAAATAACGATGCCGAATCCGGATGATAAAGGAGTCAGGGATACGCGTAAAAAATAAAGCGGTCCCTGACCGCATTCTTCTTTTGTCAACTTCTTGGAAAGAAAGCGGTTGATCGGCGATGAGATGGAAATGGCTGTTTGTTTTTTATTGGAAACGATTGTTGAAAAGCAAGTTATACATTGGTGCTAGTTTCTCGTTTTTTCTTTTGCTGGCCGTACGGTTTACACTATTTTTTACCGATCCGTACAATATGGAGAGTTATGGGGATATCCCTCATGAAGTGTTCATGCTTGTTCAAATCGTTTCGCTCTTTTACATCGTGTGGTTCTACCTTCTCTATTCCAACGAACTTCGTTACGGCGTTTCGTCATGGTTCGCCGATGGCTACCGAATTTTGCTGGAGAAAATGAGCGCCTTGCTTGCGGTTCATGCGCTGTACCAAGGGATCATGCTGATGATGAGCTGCGGCGTTTTTTCAATCGTGTATCTCTTCGTTGGGGTGGAGCCTTCGGATCTGTATTTGTCGTTGCTTCGGTTTCTCGCCGTCTATCAGTTTGGACCGCTCGTGCTCACCGTCCTGTACGGCGTCATCATCGCACTGCTGTTGGAAACGAAAAAGGTCAGTTTTTTCGCTATTTTGCTTGTGTGGATCCTGACCGGACCGATGACGACGGAGCTGTTCATCGATCTATCCAAAACTGTTCATGCCCGCGACTGGGCGTCGTTGCTGTTTATCGGAAAACACGCGATTCAACGAGCATATGATTCCTACATCGGGTTTGAGGTCGACCGCGGCGGGGAATGGAAATGGGCCGCATGGTTTCTTTCCCTTGTCGGGTTGGCGTTGTTGTCGTCGATCCGCTTTACGCAGACGAGAAAGGAGCGAAACGCCGTCTTGAAAGCATTTCTCGTCTTCCCGTTTCTGATCGTCCTAACTGCCTACCATTCCTTGCAAACGAACACCAAGGCGTTCACTCGGGCCGATCAGACGACCGAACTCGAGGAATACCGCCAGATGAAACAAGAGACGAACGCCGATTTGCGCTACCGTATCCAGTCGTATGACCTTTCCTTGCATGGATCGCGTGCGGTCGTGCGCGTGGCCTTGTCCCAGTTGGAAACGAACCGGCCCACGTTTCAACTGTACCATTTGTATCCGCTCCACTCGATTGAAGCGGACCATCAGCCCGTCAAGTTTACAAGAAACGGCGATCTCGTGACCGTGTGGCTGCCGAAACGCACCTCGACGCTCACGTTTTCGTATGAGATCGTCGATACGGCGCTCATCCCGTACACCAACGGCCGCATCGTCCTGTTGGCGGATCGAGCGTGGTATCCGAAAAGGAGGGCTTCGCACATGTATCGGACTTATGAATATCGGATGGCGGGGATGACAGTTTGGGATGGGGCGTTCACCGATCAATTCTTTCCGGACGAAACATATACGTTTACCTTAAACGTAGACGGCGATGTGCTGTTTTGCAATGTGCCAAAGCGGGGGACGGTTTACCGAGGGAAGGCGCAAGCGGTCACCTTGATCAAAGGGCAAGGGCATCAACTCGTCGATCAAGGATATGAGATCATCTACCCGGCCGATTGGCCGCACATGGCGGAACGGGCGCCGACGGTCATCCGCCAGATGGAAAAAACATTCCGTCATGTACAACAAATCGCATCAACGGCGGTTTCATCGTTGCCGAACAAGATTGTCTTCTCTAGTTTCGGACTGTCCTCGTTTCTCGCACACGATCATCTTGTATATAACACAGATGACTTATATGGGATCGATCAATATATTATGGAACAAAATTTTTACGAAAAAATACTTCGGCTTTCCGTACCGCCGAAAGGATCGCGGATCATGTACAACGAGTGGATTTCGCTGGCCACCCGCTGGTTGATGCAAAAAAATGACCTGCCGGTGATCGACTGGAGCTCCAAAAGTGAGTGGTTCGAGTCGCAACCTCAATCCGTGCAGAAGCAGATTGAATCAGTGTATAGCGAGTTTCAGTCGCTTGACGTAGACCAAAAACAGCAATTATTACGGACATGGTATGAGAACATGGACGATGCTTGGACATGGGATCGCGTCATCGAGATAATGCAGGAGGTGAAAGGCGTTGGCGGTCGTCATTGAAGGATTGACGAAAATCGTGAAAAAAAAGGCGATTTTATCGGATGTCTCCCTCACCCTCTCCGGCGTGTACGGCTTGCTGGGACCAAACGGCGCCGGCAAGACGACGTTGATGCGCATTGTGGCCGGCCTGTTGGAGTTCAATGCCGGACGGGTGTCGCTCGGAGACGAGCCGATCAGCACCGGCACGAGGGTGAAGCGGGTGAACGAGATCGGCTATTTGCCGCAAGAGTTTATGATGTACCCGGAGCTGACGATGTATGAAGTGCTTGAGCATCTCGCTGTCTTGCAAGGTGAACATCCCGTCGCCTGCCGACCTAAAATCGAGAAGGTCATCGAACAAGTCAACTTGTCTTCGCACATCAACAAAAAAATGCGCGAGCTGTCCGGCGGCATGCGGCGGCGAGTGGGCATCGCCATGCTGTTGCTTCGGGAACCGTCCATCCTGCTGTTTGACGAGCCGACGGCCGGGCTTGACATCCGCGAGCGCGTGCGGTTTCGCAATTTGTTGAAGCGGCTGGGCCATGACCATACGATCGTCATCTCTTCGCATCTTGTCGAGGACATTGAATTTCTGTGCACCAAAATCGGAGTTTTGGACCGCGGCACGGTGCTGTTTGAAGGCAGCCCGGACGAGCTCAAGCAAAAAGCCGCTCCTTATACGTATGAGTTGGACGTGCCATTTGCGGAGCTTGACTCGGTCATGGCCACCAACGAAGTCGTGCAAATGAGCGAAGAGCCTTCCCACGTCGTCGTGCGCGTCTTGTCCGAAGAGCCGATCGGTCGGCCTGTCGCCCCGCGGCTGATGGACGGATATTTGGCGTTATTGAAAGAGGCGGAAGCGCATGGATAAAAAGACGATCGCCCATCATTTTTCCTTCGACCGCCGCTTGCTCGGCCGATTGTACTGGTTTCCGTTTCTCGTCTACGGGCTGTGCGTCGGGTTGATGGGGATCTTGTCCGCCCGCTCCGACGAACCGTTTTTGCCGTACACCGTCATCCAAGGCATCGCCGTGCCGATCGCCGGATGGCATCTCGTCTTTTTGTACCGCCATTTGTACGACGAAGGGGCGAAAGAAGCGCTGTTATGGCATTACCGAAAAACGGTCGTCTTCGACTTGGTTCGCTATGCTGTTTTGCACGGGGGATGCATCGTTCTTCTTGTCGCGGCGGTTATATGGATTCATGGAACGATGTTTCTCACCGCACCCGTGTTGGTGCACCTGTTTCTGCTGTTTTCGTTTTACCAGTTGATTGGGCTTGCCTTGTTAGGCGTCTTTGGCAGCCTAGATATCGCCTTATCGGTCATCGCGGTCTATACCTTTATGGAAGTCGCAACGCAGGGAACATTCATGCCGTGGCCACATCTGTTTTTGTTTCAAGCGCCGGTCGACTCATTGTCTCTCCTTCTCCCCATGATGTGGCTGGGGGTGGGCATCGTGATCGCCGCCATTTTGATTGGACGGGAGTTTTGGTAAACGAATTGGAAGCCATCGGCTGAATGTGGGGATGAGGAGCTTCTATGGAACGATGTCGGTTCGTTTAGTGCACCCGGCCGCACACTCCTCTTGTCGCTTCCATGGTCAGGAAGTGAGAAGTCGCTTCTCCTTATCATGGCTAATTGAGATGGCCGCCGTAAATCGAAAAAAGCTCTCTATAAAGTCTTGACTGACTCCTTTTTGCCGCTTCATTTGTTTGCCATGGCGAATTATGCTACAATGCAAAAAGGATGAATGAGAAGGACAGGGGGATTTGGCACGGTGGCATACTATTGGCTTGCGGCGGCGGTCATCATCCTCGATCAATGGACGAAATGGCTTGTCGTCCGCTCTATGCGACTTGGGGAAAGCATCCCGATCATCGACAACGTGCTCTACATTACGTCGCACCGCAATCGCGGAGCGGCATGGGGCATGCTGGAAGGGCAGTTTTGGCTCTTTTATTTGATTACGGTGATCGTCGTGGCGGCGATCGTGATTTACATCCGCCGCCTGAAGCCTTCCGAGCGCCTAGCCGGCGTGGGGCTTGGGCTGATGCTCGGCGGGGCGATCGGCAATTTTATCGACCGCGTATTCCGGAAAGAAGTGGTCGACTTTATTCATACGCACATCGGCACGTACAGCTTTCCGGTGTTCAATATCGCCGACTCGGCGCTGACGGTTGGCGTCATCTTGCTGTTTATTCATCTATTTTTTTTCGCGACACCAGAGAAAGGGAATGAGTAGATGGACACGATCACGTTTCACATCGAAGACGAATATGACGGTGAGCGGATCGATAAAGTGATCGCGGCGCTGAATGATGAATGGTCGCGTTCGCAAGTGCAGCAATGGATCAAAAACGGGCTCGTGACGGTCAACGGCCGCACGGTGAAGGCGAATTACAAATGTGAAGCGGGTGACTCGGTCGCCATCTCGCCGCCCGAACCGGAGCCGATTCATGTGGAACCGGAGCCGATTCCGCTCGACATTTATTACGAGGACGAGGATGTCCTTGTCGTCAACAAACCGCGCGGCATGGTCGTCCACCCGGCGCCCGGGCATATGCGCGGCACGCTCGTGAACGCTTTGCTCGCCCATTGCCGCGACCTATCCGGCATCAACGGCGTGCTGCGCCCCGGCATCGTCCACCGGATTGACAAAGATACATCGGGGCTGTTGATGGTGGCGAAAAATGATGCCGCCCATCGCTCGCTTGTTGAGCAGCTCGTCAACAAAACGGTGACGCGCCGCTACAAGGCGATCGTCCATGGCGTCATTCCGCACGATTACGGCACGATCGACGCTCCTATCGGCCGCGACAAACGCGACCGAAAAAAAATGGCGGTCACCGAAGAAAACGGCAAAGAAGCCGTCACCCATTTCCGCGTGCTCGAGCGGTTTCGCCAGTATACGTATGTCGAATGCCAGCTGGAAACGGGACGGACGCATCAAATTCGCGTCCATATGAAATATATCGGCTACCCGCTCGCCGGCGACCCGCAATACGGGCCGAAAAAGACGCTCCCGATCGACGGCCAGGCGCTTCATGCCGGGGTGCTTGGCTTCCATCACCCGCGCAGCGGCGACTATTTGGAATTTGAAGCGCCGTTGCCGCCGGAGTTTGCCGAGCTGCTCGAATGGCTGCGAAAAAACGATTGACAAACGAACACGCTCCCTTTACAATGAGAACAGGTGAACAGGAACCTTTAAGTTCAGTCCTGTGAGGCTGAGAAGGGGTCGGATCAACAAGAGATAGGCAGCGTATGCCCGTTTTTTGAAACAGGATGGGCCGCACCCCCGCTTCGCAGGCGGGGGATTTTTTTGTGCAAACAGGCAAACGCAAGCAAAACGTCATCGACCATTGGACGAAGCCGAGGGCTGGCGCCGATGCATGAGAGCGGCAGGCCCGGTTGGAGGAGGTGGACGGAATGCAAAAGGCGGTCGTAATGGATGAACAGGCGATTCGCCGCGCGTTGACGCGCATCGCCCATGAAATCATCGAACGGAACAAAGGCATTGACGGCTGTGTGCTGGTCGGCATCAAAACGCGCGGCATTTACTTGGCGCGCCGCCTAGCTGAGCGGATCGAGCAAATTGAAGGGGCGCCCATTCCGGTCGGCGAACTCGATATTACGCTGTACCGCGACGATTTGACGGTGAAAACGGATGACCATGAGCCGCTTGTCAAAGGAACGAACGTCCCGTTTCCGGTCAGCGAACAAAAAGTCATTTTGGTTGATGACGTGCTGTTTACCGGTCGGACGGTGCGGGCGGCAATGGATGCCATTATGGACTTGGGTCGCCCGGCGCGCATCCAGCTCGCCGTGCTCGTTGACCGCGGGCATCGAGAACTTCCGATCCGCGCCGATTTCGTCGGCAAAAACATCCCGACCTCGAGCGCGGAAATGATTGTCGTCGAACTGTCCGAAGTCGATGGCGTCGATCAAGTATCGATTCATGAAAAATAGCGCAAGCTCCCTTTTAAGCGCAGTCCCGCGAGGCTGCCAAAGGGGCGGAATGGTTTCGGCTGTTTCTGCACCCTCTTTGTGCCTGCGCGGGCCAAAGAGGTTTTTTTGTGCACACGAGAAGATACATTCGCTGATCAGGCGAAAGGAGCGAAGAACATGAACAAACCGGTGTTGGATATTCAAGAGCGCCCGACGGTCGGGCAATGGGTGACATTAAGCTTGCAGCACTTGTTCGCGATGTTCGGGGCGACGATTTTGGTGCCGTATTTGGTCGGGTTGGATCCGTCGATCGCCTTGTTCACGAGCGGGCTTGGGACATTGGCGTTTTTGCTTATCACGAAATGGCAAGTGCCGGCGTATCTCGGTTCATCGTTCGCCTACATCGCGCCGATCATCGCCGCGAAAACGTCCGGCGGCCCGGGGGCGGCGATGATTGGCAGCTTCCTCGCCGGATTGGTGTACGGCATTGTCGCTCTCATCATTAAAAAAGCGGGCTACCGCTGGGTGATGAAACTGTTGCCGCCCGTTGTCGTCGGCCCGGTCATCATCGTCATCGGCCTCGGCTTAGCCGGCACAGCGGTCGGGATGGCGATGAACGGCCCGGACGGCAAATACAGTCTGCTCCACTTTTCCGTTGCATTGGTGACGCTTGCCGCCACGATCATTTGCTCGGTGCTGGCGCGCGGCATGTTGAGCCTGATTCCGGTGCTTGTCGGCATTGTCGTCGGCTATGTTTACGCCCTCGCCGTCGGACTGGTTGACTTGTCGAAAGTGGCGGCGGCAAAATGGTTTGAATGGCCGGATTTCCTCATCCCGTTTGTCGACTATCCGGTGCACGTCACGGCGCAGATCGTCATGCTCATGGTGCCGGTGGCGATCGTCACCTTGTCGGAGCACATCGGCCATCAGCTTGTGCTAAGCAAAGTCGTCGGCCGCGACCTCATCCAAAAGCCGGGGTTGCATCGCTCGATTTTAGGCGACGGCACGGCGACGATGATTTCCGCCTTGCTTGGCGGGCCGCCGAAAACAACGTACGGGGAAAACATCGGCGTGCTGGCCATCACAAGGGTGTACAGCGTCTATGTGCTGGCTGGCGCGGCGGTCATCGCGATCGCTTTCGGCTTCGTCGGCAAAATCACGGCGCTGATCAGCTCGATTCCGACGCCGGTCATGGGCGGCGTCTCGATCCTGCTGTTTGGCATCATCGCCTCGTCCGGCTTGCGCATGTTGGTCGACAGCCGCGTGGATTTCGGTGAAACGCGCAATTTAGTCATCGCCTCGGTCATCTTAGTGATCGGCATCGGCGGCGCGGTGCTCAAAATCAGCGAGAGCTTCCAAATCACAGGAATGGCGCTTTCAGCGATTGCCGGCGTCCTGCTCAATTTCGTGCTGCCGGGGCGGCCGTCAGCCGTGGAAAACATGTTTGAAGAAGAAAAAAACGACCATGTCGCTTAATCGAACAGCACCTTTTAATTAAGTCCCGTGAGGCTTAAAAAGGTGTGAAACGAAGCGCACCGGGCCGGAGTCTGCCCTCGGCTCCACCGGGTGCCCATCATCACACCTTGCCTCGCTGGCAAGGTGTTTTTTTATCAAAAACGAAAAGGGAGAGAAACCGATGACCCATCTGCTCACGTTAAGCGAACTGCCGCTTGCCGACATCAACCGCTTGCTCGATGAAGCGGAATCGTTCCGCCGCGGGCGCCGGTGGCGTCCGGCGGCGCCGATGTATGTCGCCAATTTGTTTTTCGAGCCGAGCACGCGCACGAAATGCAGCTTCGAGATGGCGGAACGAAAGTTAGGGCTTCACGTCATTCCGTTTGACCCGGAACGCTCGAGCGTGCAAAAAGGGGAAACGCTGTACGACACGGTAAGAACGCTGGAAGCGATCGGTGTTGACGCCGTTGTCATCCGCCATCACGAAGATGCCTATTTCGAAGCGCTCCGTCATGCGGTTGGCATCCCGATCATCAACGCCGGCGACGGCTGCGGGCACCATCCGACCCAATCGCTCCTCGATCTGCTCACGATTCGCCAAGAGTTCGGGACGTTTGCCGGGCTGACGGTGGCGATCATCGGCGACATCCGCCATAGCCGCGTCGCCCGCTCCAATGCAGAAGCATTGACAAGACTTGGCGCCAACGTGTTGTTTTCCGGTCCGCCGGAATGGAAAGACGATGCGAATCCGTACGGGACATACGTGGAAATCGATGAGGCCATCGTCCGCGCTGATGTCGTGATGCTGCTGCGCATTCAACACGAGCGCCACGCCGAAGCCATGGGGCTGACGAAGGAAGAGTACCACGTGCGGTACGGGCTGACGCTCGAACGGGCGCGGCGGATGAAGCCGGGCGCCATCATCTTGCATCCGGCGCCGGTCAACCGCGGGGTCGAAATCGCGAGCGAGCTGGTCGAAGCGAAATCGTCACGCATTTTTAAACAAATGGAAAACGGCGTCTACGTGCGGATGGCGGTCTTAAAACGGGCGATAGAAGGGAGAATCGAACATGGCCGTATGGTTGAAACATGGCATGTCGTTCAATAAAGAAGGGAAGCTCGTGCCAACCGATGTGAAAATCGAAGGCGGACGCATCGCCGCCATCGGCCGGGAACTGCCGGTCGACGGGGAAGGGAACGTGGTGGACGTTCAAGGAAAGCTGATCGCCCCCGGGTTGATTGACGTGCACGTCCATTTGCGCGAGCCGGGCGGCGAAGCGAAAGAAACGATTGAAACAGGCACGCTCGCCGCGGCCAAAGGCGGCTTTACGACGGTGGCGGCGATGCCGAACACGAATCCGGTGCCGGATCGGAAAGAACAGATGGAGTGGCTTTCGCGCCGCATCCGCGAGACGGCGCACGTCCATGTGCTGCCGTATGCGGCGATTACGATCGGGCAAAAAGGGGAAGAGCTGACCGATTTTGCGGCGTTAAAAGAAGCGGGGGCGTTCGCCTTTACCGATGACGGCGTCGGCGTCCAGTCGGCTGGGATGATGTTCGAAGCGATGAAACGGGCGGCCGCGCTCGATATGGCGATCGTCGCTCACTGCGAAGACGATACATTGAAAAACGGCGGCGCGGTGCATGAAGGCGATTTTGCCCGCCGATATGGGCTTGCTGGCATCCCGTCCGTCTGCGAGGCGGTGCACATCGCCCGCGATGTGCTGCTTGCTGAAGCAGCCGGATGCCATTATCACGTCTGCCACATCAGCACGAAAGAATCGGTGCGCGTCGTCCGCGATGCGAAGCGGGCCGGCATCCGCGTCACCGCCGAAGTGACGCCGCACCATCTCCTCTTGTGCGATGAGGACATTCCGGGGCTGGATGCGAATTACAAAATGAATCCGCCGCTGCGCAGCCGCGCGGACCGCGAGGCATTGATCGAGGGCCTGCTCGATGGGACGATCGATTTGATCGCCACCGACCACGCACCGCATACGGCGGCGGAAAAAGCAAAAGGGATCGAGGCGGCGCCGTTTGGCATCGTCGGATTGGAAACGGCGTTTCCGCTCTTATATACGCACTTGGTCAAAACGGGCCTCGTTACGTTGAAACAGCTCATCGATTGGCTGACGATCAAGCCGGCGCAATGCTTTGGCCTTGACGCCGGACGGCTTGAAGTCGGGGCGCCGGCCGATCTGACGATCATTGATTTGGAAACGGAAGAAACGATCAATCCAGAGACGTTCGCTTCAAAAGGAAACAATACGCCGTTTGCCGGTTGGGCATGCCAAGGCTGGCCGGTGATGACGTTGGTCGGCGGAACAATCGCATGGGAGAAAGGAAGGGCATGACATGAAGCGGCAGCTAATTTTAGAAGATGGTTCGTTTTTCGTTGGCGAAGCGTTTGGCAGCTTGAAAGACACGACCGGGGAAGTCGTGTTTAACACCGGCATGACCGGATACCAAGAAATTTTGACCGATCCGTCGTATTGCGGACAAATCGTGACGATGACGTATCCGTTGATCGGCAACTACGGCATCAACCGCGATGACTTTGAAGCGATTCGCCCGTACGTGCACGGATTCATCGTGAAAGAGGCGTGCGTGAAGCCATCCAACTGGCGCGGCGAAATGACGCTTGATGACTATTTAAAAGAAAAAGACATCCCGGGGCTGGCCGGCATCGATACGCGCAAACTGACGCGCCTCATTCGCCAGTACGGAACGCTAAAAGGGATGATTTGCGGCTTGGACGTCCATCCGGCGGAAGCGGCGGCCCACCTGCGGGCGATGGAGTGGCCGCGCGACCAAGTGCGGCGCGTCTCGACGAAAAGCGCCTATCCGAGCCCGGGGCGCGGCGAGCGCGTGGTCTTGATCGATTTTGGAATGAAGCACGGCATTTTGCGCGAGCTGAACAAGCGCCATTGCGATGTCATCGTCTTGCCGTACAACGCCACCGTCGAAGAAGTATTAAGCTGGCATCCGGATGGGGTGATGCTCTCGAACGGCCCGGGCGACCCGAAAGACGTGCCGGAAGCGATCGATATGATTCGCGGGATTTTGGGCAAAGTGCCGCTCTTTGGCATTTGCCTCGGCCATCAGCTGTTTGCCTTGGCGTGCGGGGCGAATACGGAAAAATTGAAATTCGGCCATCGCGGCTCGAACCATCCGGTGAAAGATTTGCGCACCGGCAAAGTCGCCATCACAGCGCAAAACCACGGCTACGCTGTGACGCATGAGTCGCTCGCCGGCACCCGCCTGGAAGTGACGCATGTCGCCTTGAACGACGGCACAGTCGAAGGGCTGCGCCATCTCGATTTCCCGGCGTTTACGGTGCAATACCACCCGGAAGCGTCGCCGGGGCCGGAAGATGCCAATCCGCTGTTTGACGAGTTTTTGGCGCTCATCCGCGAGTTCAACAAGAAAGGGGAAGTCATCCATGCCTAAACGCCGCGACATCGAAACGATTTTGGTCATCGGCTCCGGCCCGATCGTCATCGGTCAGGCAGCCGAGTTTGACTATGCCGGGACGCAAGCGTGCCTCGCTTTGAAAGAAGAAGGCTATAAAGTCATTCTCGTCAACTCGAACCCGGCGACGATCATGACCGATACGGAAATCGCCGATAAAGTGTATATGGAACCGCTGACGCTTGAGTTTGTCGCCCGCATCATCCGCAAAGAGCGGCCGGATGCGATTTTGCCGACGCTCGGCGGCCAAACGGGCCTCAACTTGGCGGTTGAGCTCGCCAAGGCCGGCGTGCTTGAAGAGTGCGGCGTCGAAATTCTTGGCACGAAACTCGAGGCGATCGAAAAGGCGGAAGACCGTGAACAGTTCCGCGCCCTCATGAACGAGCTTGGTGAACCGGTGCCGGAGAGCGCCATTATTCACAGTCTGGAAGAGGCGTATGCGTTTGTCGAACAGATCGGCTATCCGGTCATCGTCCGCCCAGCGTTTACGCTCGGCGGCACGGGCGGCGGCATTTGCACGAACGAACAAGAACTGATCGACATCGTTTCGACCGGTTTGAAAATGAGCCCGGTGCACCAATGCTTGCTTGAGCGGAGCATCGCCGGCTATAAGGAAATCGAGTATGAAGTGATGCGCGATGCCAACGACAACGCCATCGTCGTCTGCAACATGGAAAACATCGACCCGGTCGGCATCCATACCGGTGACTCGATCGTCGTCGCCCCGAGCCAGACGTTAAGCGACCGCGAATACCAACTGCTTCGCAACGCGTCCTTGAACATCATCCGCGCCCTTGGCATCGAAGGCGGCTGCAATGTCCAGCTGGCGCTCGACCCGGACAGCTTCCGCTATTACGTCATCGAAGTGAACCCGCGCGTCAGCCGCTCGTCGGCGCTCGCTTCCAAAGCGACCGGATACCCGATCGCGAAACTGGCGGCGAAAATTGCTATCGGGCTGACGCTCGATGAGATGATCAACCCGGTCACTGGGAAAACGTACGCCTGCTTTGAGCCGGCGCTTGATTATGTCGTGACGAAAATTCCGCGCTTCCCGTTTGACAAATTCGAATCGGCGAACCGCCGCCTTGGCACGCAAATGAAGGCGACCGGCGAAGTGATGGCGATCGGCCGGACGTTTGAAGAATCGCTGTTAAAAGCGGTCCGTTCGCTCGAGATCGGCGTCCACCATCTCGCATTAAAAGAGGCGGACACCGCCACCGACGACGTCATCGAGAAACGGATCCGCAAGGCGGGCGATGAACGGCTCTTTTACATCGCCGAAGCGCTCCGCCGCGGGGTGACGGTCGACACGTTGCATGAATGGAGCCAAATCGATCGCTTTTTCTTGCATAAAATCGAAACCATCATTGAGATGGAAACGGTCTTGAAAAACCGTCCGGGCGACCTTGACGCGCTGAGGAAGGCGAAAGCGCTCGGCTTCTCGGACGCCGCCGTGGCGGCATTATGGAACAAAACGGAGCGCGACATTTACGCGCTGCGCCGCCAAGAAGGCATCGTGCCGGTGTACAAAATGGTCGATACGTGCGCGGCCGAGTTCACATCAGAAACGCCGTATTACTACAGCACGTATGAGGAAGAAAACGAGTCGATCGTGACGGAAACACCGAGCGTCATCGTGCTCGGTTCGGGCCCGATCCGCATCGGCCAAGGGATCGAATTTGACTACGCCACCGTCCATTGCGTCTGGGCCATTAAGCAGGCCGGCTATGAGGCGATCATCATCAACAACAACCCGGAAACAGTCTCCACCGACTTCAGCACGTCGGACAAACTGTACTTCGAGCCGCTGACGGCCGAAGACGTGATGCATGTCATCGACCTTGAGAAGCCGGTCGGCGTCATCGTTCAGTTTGGCGGCCAGACGGCGATCAATTTGGCGGCCGAACTCGAGGCGCGCGGCGTCCGCTTGCTCGGGACGACGCTGGAGGATTTGGACCGCGCCGAAGACCGCGACAAATTTGAACAGGCGCTTTCCGAACTCGGCATTCCCAAACCGGCCGGCAAAACGGCCGTTTCGGTCGAAGAAGCGGTCGCCATCGCCGAAGAGATCGGCTATCCGGTGCTCGTCCGCCCGTCGTACGTGCTCGGCGGCCGGGCGATGGAGATTGTGTACAATCGTGAGGAGCTGCTCCATTACATGGAGCACGCCGTGCGCGTCAACCCGCAGCACCCGGTGCTCGTCGACCGCTACATCACCGGCAAGGAAGTCGAAGTCGACGCCATTTCCGACGGCGAGACGGTCGTCATCCCGGGCATTATGGAGCATATCGAACGGGCCGGCGTCCATTCCGGCGACTCGATCGCCGTCTACCCGCCGCAAACGTTAAGTGCCGAAGTGATCGATCAGATCGCGGATGACACGATCCGGCTGGCGCGCGGGCTGCGCATCGTCGGGCTCTTAAACATCCAGTTCGTCGTCTCGGGAAGCGATGTCTACGTGTTGGAAGTAAACCCGCGTTCAAGCCGCACCGTGCCGTTTTTAAGCAAAATCACCGGCGTGCCGATGGCCAACCTCGCCACCAAGGCCATTTTAGGGGCGAAGCTGGCCGAGATGGGCTATGAAACCGGCGTCCGCCCGGTCCGTCCAGGCGTGTACGTGAAAGTGCCGGTGTTCTCGTTTGCGAAATTGCGCAATGTCGACATTTCGCTCGGCCCGGAAATGAAATCGACCGGTGAAGTGATCGGCAAGGATGTGACGTTTGAAAAAGCGCTCTATAAAGGACTTGTCGCGTCTGGCATCCACATCCAGCCGCACGGGGCGGTGCTGTTGACGGTCGCGGACAAAGACAAAGAAGAAGCGGTCGAGCTGGCCCGCCGCTTTGCGGACATCGGCTATCAGCTGCTGGCGACGAACGGCACGGCGGAAACGCTGAAAGCGGCCGGCATCCCGGTGACGGTCGTCAATAAAATCCATTCGGCGTCGCCGAACATTTTGGATGTCATCCGCCAAGGGAAGGCGCAAGTCGTCATCAACACGTTGACGAAAGGGAAACAGCCGGAAAGCGACGGCTTCCGCATCCGCCGCGAAGCGGTCGAAAACGGCATTCCGTGCTTGACGTCGCTCGATACCGCACGGGCGATGTTGCAAGTGCTCGAATCGATGACGTTCTCGACAACGGCGATGACGGAAGGGTTGGTGCGGTCATGATCGGCCGCGAACAAATGACGGTCGCAAGCCAGCGGCTGATCGCCGAGCGCACGTATGAACTGACGCTGGCAGGCCGCCTCGTGCAAGAGATGAAGCAGCCCGGCCAGTTCGTTCATGTGAAAGTGGCCGCATCGGCCGATCCGCTCTTGCGCCGCCCGCTCAGCCTTTGCCAAATCGACCACGAGCAGGGGCAATGCACGATCATTTACCGCCAGGAAGGGAAGGGCACCGCGCTGTTGGCGCAAAAACAGCCGGGCGACACGGTCGATGTGCTCGGCCCGCTCGGCCACGGCTTTCCGCTCGAAGCCGCGCCGGCGGGCGGCCGGGCGCTGTTGGTCGGCGGCGGCATCGGCGTTCCGCCGCTCTATGAACTGGCGAAACAGCTGGCGAACCGGGGCGTGAACGTCGTGAGCGTGCTCGGGTTCCAAACGAAAGCGGCGGTCTTTTACGAAGAAAAATTTGCCGCGTTCGGCGAGACGTATATCGCCACCGATGACGGGTCGCACGGGGCGGCGGGCCGCGTCACCGATGTGATCGAAGCGCGTGCGCTCGAGTTTGACGTGTTGTACGCCTGCGGCCCGAAGCCGATGCTAAAGGCGCTCGATGAACGGTTCCGCGGCCGGCCGGTGTACTTGTCGTTGGAAGAGCGGATGGGCTGCGGCGTCGGGGCGTGTTTCGCCTGCGTCTGCCATGTGCCGGGAAGCGAAACGGCGTATAAAAAAGTATGCAGCGACGGTCCGGTGTTTCGGGCCGGGGAGGTGGTGTTATGAACCGGCTGGCGGTCGAACTGCCGGGGCTTTCGCTCAAAAACCCGATCATGCCGGCGTCCGGCTGTTTCGGGTTTGGCCGCGAGTACGCCCGGTTTTACGATTTAAGCGTGTTAGGCGCCATCATGATCAAAGCGACGACCAAAGAGCCGCGCTTTGGCAACCCGACGCCAAGGGTGGCGGAAACGCCGGGCGGGATGTTAAACGCCATCGGCCTGCAAAACCCCGGTCTTGACAAGGTGCTGACGGAGGAACTGCCATGGCTTGAACAGTTTGACGTGCCGATCATCGCCAACATCGCCGGTTCGACGATGGAAGAATACGTCGAGGTAGCCGCCGCGATTTCCAAAGCGCCGAACGTCCATGCCTTGGAGCTCAACATTTCTTGCCCGAACGTGAAAAAAGGCGGCATCACGTTCGGCACCGTGCCGGAGGTGGCCGCCGAGCTGACGCGGCTTGTCAAGGAAGTGTCGGCTGTCCCGGTGTATGTGAAGCTGTCGCCTAACGTGACGGACATCGTCGCGATGGCGAAAGCCATTGAACAAGCGGGCGCTGACGGCCTGACGATGATCAACACGCTCGTCGGCATGCGCATCGACGTGAAAACCGGCCGGCCGATTTTGGCCAACGGCACCGGCGGCTTATCCGGCCCGGCGGTCAAACCGATCGCCATCCGCATGATTTACGAAGTGAGCCAAGCGGTGTCGATTCCGATCATCGGCATGGGCGGCGTGCAAACGGCGGAAGATGTGCTCGAATTTTTCTACGCCGGCGCGAGCGCGGTCGCGGTCGGAACAGCCAACTTCGTCGATCCATTCGTCTGCCCGACGATCATCAACGAACTGCCGGCGCTGCTTGACGAGCTGGGGATAGATCAGATCTCCGAATGTACAGGAAGGAGCTGGAAAATCTGTGCACACGCCGTTCATTGTCGCCCTTGATTTTCCATCGAAACAAGACGTTGAATCGTTTTTACGGCCGTTTGCCGGCACGCCGCTGTTTGTGAAAGTCGGCATGGAGCTGTACTATCAGGAAGGGCCGTCCATCGTCGCGTTCCTCAAAGAACAAGGGCACGCCGTCTTTTTAGACTTAAAACTGCACGACATCCCGAATACAGTGAAACAGGCGATGAAAGGGCTCGCCCGTGTCGGCGCTGATTTGGTGAACGTCCACGCCGCCGGCGGCCGGCGCATGATGGAAGCGGCGCTCGAAGGGCTTGACGCCGGCACGCCAAGCGGCGCCGCCCGACCGCGCTGCATCGCCGTCACCCAGCTGACAAGCACGGACGAGCGCATGCTTCATGAAGAGCTTTGCATTTCCCGCCCGCTTGCCGACACGGTCAGCCATTACGCGGCGTTGGCGAAAGAAAGCGGCCTTGACGGCGTCGTCTGCTCGGCGAACGAAGCGCCGCTCATCAAGGAACGGTGCGGCGCCGCGTTTCTCGCCGTCACCCCGGGCATTCGCTTTGCCGATGATGCAGTGCACGACCAAGTGCGCGTCGTCACGCCAAGAGAAGCGCGTGCGCTTGGTTCTGACTACATCGTCATCGGCCGCAGCATCACCCGCGCCGCCGACCCGCTTGCCGCGTACGCCCGCCTGCAGCACGAATGGAACGGAGGAGAGAGAGGATGAAATACGACATTGCCGCCCAACTGCTTGAAATAGGAGCGGTCGCTTTGCGGCCGAACGACCCGTTCACCTGGTCATCGGGCTTAAAAGCGCCGATTTATTGCGACAACCGCCTGACGCTCGCTTATTCGGACGTGCGCCGCCTAGTCGCCGACGGTCTCGCTGACCTCATCCGCACCCATTTTCCTGAAGCGGACCTCATCGCCGGCACAGCGACCGCCGGCATCCCGCACGCCGCGTGGGTGAGCGAGCGGCTTAGTTTGCCGATGTGCTACGTCCGCAGCCAAGCGAAAGCGCACGGAAAAGGGAAGCAAATCGAAGGCAAAGCCGAACCGGGCCAACGCGTCGTCGTCATCGAAGACTTAATCTCAACCGGCGGCAGCTCGCTCACGGCCGTGCGCGCCTTGAAAGACGCAGGCTGCGAGGTGCTTGGCGTCGCCGCCATCTTCACGTACGGACTCGAAAAAGCGAAGCAGGCGTTTGCCGAAGCGAATGTGCCTGCCTACACCCTCACCGACTACGACACACTCATCGAAACGGCCGTCCGCCTTGGCACCGTCAGCGAACACGACCTAGCGACATTGCGGCAATGGCGGGAAAATCCGGAAAAGTGGGGGAAATAGACGAGAAGAAAGAAGCGCGGACCAAAGGATGGTTCGCGCTTTTGTCATGTGTTATTGGCGAACGGGACTTCCGTCGCCTCCGATGATGACGGAAATGGCGATCGAACGGCCAAAGTCATTCGAACTAGCGATGACTTGATGACTATGGGAAGTACCCTGTTTGTCTCTTAGAGCATGGAAATTATTGTAATGAAAAATGCTCATCTGCAGTTTCTTCAAAATACGGGGACCTTTATCAGCGGACAGAACCGACCTCTAAATAAGGGCAAACCTTTGCGACTCTAGGACTAGAGCCTCCCCCGAAGATCCTAGACATTCATCCTCGCTCCTAGATACACGCCACAAGTATACCTCATCGCCTCTCAGCCCTTCTGCATCAAGGACTGAGAGGCGATTTATTTGCCTAGTCACTGTCGAACTCGGGCAGGAGAAAGTAGCTGTATAAGCTCAGCTGTTCCTCGCTGATTAGTGAGCCCATTATTTAGGAAAAATAAAAGAGGTAATACCCTATGTTTGTTTTTTTATCTTCTCTTCGATGTGCTTGTAATCAATAATACGAATTTTGTCAAAATCGATTTCAAGTGTTATTATATCAATTCCGTAAGGAGGGTTGTGAGCCCCTTTAAATGTTTCTACATGAATTTTGAGTAAGAATTTATAACGACTCCCGGGTTCTAAATTTTTAATCTCTAATATTTTAGGCTTCCACCACTGAATTCCAGATGGTTTTCCATAATAATCCTGCACTGCTTTGGTTATATAAGGCGTTAAGAAGTAAATGGAAAGGTCCTCTAAATCATTTTTATTAACCACTAATGCCGTTGTTGACTCTGTTTCATCAATTTTTGATTTGGCGACAATTTTAGTCCCGACGCCATACATTCCGAATAATATGATTAAAAAGAGGGACATTACTCCTATAAATTTCCTGTTCATATTTGAATTCCTCCTTTTATTGTCGTGATCAAACTATATTTTGCAGATATTCAGTCAAAATAATCATGAAATTTCCGATTAAAATGGTTTATTTTATGGGTGGAGGGCTTGTTCAAATTATATATAATGGTAGTGATGAGTGGCTATTGCTAATGGCGACCATACATGGCATTTCTGGGGCTCGACTCTTGTCATTCAATTACAGGAGTTTGGTAAACCATGAAATCACATTGGTAGGGTCTGAAAAATACACTGAAGTATATTCAAGTCTTTACTATACTGTAGATGAGCAAATTCGCTAACATAAATTTACAACTATATAGATGCACCTTGAAAACTTAACTTCTCGATTACGCTGCACACCTCAGGCGTTGCAGCACTTCCTCGGGGCGTTCATGGATGTATTCCACCAACCGGGCAATGGCTTGAGTGATATCGTTTCGATCGTTGTGAAGCACATTGGCGATGACGGTGTCTTTCCGCCATTTCCACAAGCGTTCGATCGGGTTCCGTTGCGGAGAATACGGAGGAAGAGAAATGAAGTGAACACGGTCCTTCTTCCTGCAAACACGCTCTCACCATTTTGGCATGATGAATTCGGGCGTTATCCAGCACCAAGACGATGAGACGGTTCGGGGCTCCTTTCGCCAACGTGTCGGTCGGCCGGGTCCAAGAAAGCCCTTTTCAATGCAAGAGTTTTCGCAAGGCTTCGCGGGAAATGGAGATGCCATAACGGTGGTGCACATAGGATTGAAGGATCTTCGTATTCCACGCCGAAGCGATGTCCCAGTCCAGCTCCGCAGGGGTCGTGGTCAACACGAGTTGTTTGATCTCTTTCTGCTGTTTTTCAGTGAGAAACGGCTCCCGCAAAGGGGCAACATCCCGATGAAGCAGGAGTTCAAGCCCGCCTTCGTTAAACAGCGGCACATAATGGGAAACGGTTTGGCGGCACGCATGAACCATGGAAGCAACCTCTTTGCCCAACGATCCTTCCATGACTAGGCGGACGGCCATCACGCGTTGGCGGAGAGGAGCGTTTTTGATCTTCCGTTCCTGCTTGCGGAGTTTCCGGGGCGTCCATCCGTGATGGTCGGTGATTTTGAGACGTTTCATGCCGAATTCCGCTCCTTTCCCATGCTTTTCCTTAGGCGCAGTATCACCGGAGTGGGCACCAGTTATACGAAGGTTAATTTTTTAATGAGCATGTATATAGTCCCCTAATCCATTCCAAATCTATTTCAGAGATACCCTATCTTGCATTACACAAAATTCTTGACGGTATTACAAAATGAGAAAGGGTGATTTATGGTGGATAATTTTAAAAAGCCAGAAATGCTCAAATATTTCATGAGTGGGTATTTTAATCAAAGTGTTAGCTGGTCAGACCTTGAGGGATTGGCAACCGATTTCAAAGAGCGAGAACCTAAATCAATGGTAAAACAATTAATAAGCGAATTAAAAATGTTGCAGGATGTTTTACAAAAAGGTGATAAAGAGACGTGGAGAGAAATCGAAAAATATGTAAATGAATATAGTATGAGATATTTAGATTTTGAAGATGGTCCAGAATTTATTAATACTGTTTTAAAGGCAATTCAATAACTGTAGATGAGCAAATTCGCTAACATAAATTTACAACGAAATAAAAAAGGAGACATGAACCCGATTCCTTGGTTAGAATAGATGTACCACCAACTACCCACAAGGAGGTTCATGCCTCATGGTTACTACGCCCACCGCTGGACGATCGAATGCGTTTTCCGGCAGGCCAAAGACCAGCTGAAGTCAGGTGGTACCGTGTTCGCCACGTTCTGGTGGTGAAACGGTATGGGGCCGTGGTGCTGTTCGCCTGCGTATACAGCATCACGGAATCTCAACAAGACCTCTCTTCCGGCCTGGAGCTTCTTCGGTCTCGGAAAGGGCACAGCATCGTCGAGTTCATCTACGATGCTGCGAAGCAAGAGATTCCCATTGATGTGATCAAAAAACAGCTCCATGTCGCCTAAGGGGTACCCTGTTTGTCTCTTAGGGCATGGAAATTATTGTAATGAAAAATGCTCATCTACAGTATTTAAAATTATCATTTGTGATATCACCATAGATTGGAATGCTCTCTAAAATATTAATACCATACTCTTTCATCTTCTTAATTTTTAGTGGGTTGTTAGTTAATAAACTCACCGGCTTTTTCCTTAGATATTTTAATACAGTAGCGACTTCTTTATAATCTCCTGTAGATGAGCAAATTCGCTAACATAAATTTACAAACAAATAAAAAAGGAGACATGAACCCGATTCCTTGGTTAGAATCGATGTACCACCAACTACCCACAAGGAGGTTCATGCCTCATGGTTACTACGCCCACCGCTGGACGATCGAATGCGTTTTCCGACAGGCCAAAGACCAGCTGAAGCCAGGTGGTACCGTGTTCGCCACGTTCTGGTGGTGAAACGGTATGGGGCCGTGGTGCTGTTCGCCTGCGTATCCAGCATCGCGGAATCTCAACAAGACATCTCTTCCGGACTGGAGCTTCTTCGCTCTCGGAAAGGACACAGCGTCGTATTGCGCTTCAAAAAAAGCAATGGTACGGCGGATGGAAACTGCACCTTCAATTGACCGATCAAGGTTTGCCAATGGGATATGTGGTGACGGAAGCCTCCTGCCGCGATCGAATCGCAGCCGAAAGCGTGATAATCCAAATTCCTCATCCCTATCACCTCGGGGACAAGGGGTTCATTAGACGCGACTGGCAAAAAAGGCTATACGAAGCATACCCAATGGCGCTTTGGACTCCGTCTCGAAAAAACCAGAACCATCACCCGTCCGGGGCATGGGAGAAGTGGATCCAACCAAAACGTAAAAATGATCGGACGGTGTTCTTGGTTCTGGTTGACCAATACCGGATTACAGAGATTCGAGCGAATTCCATGATCGGATTTGACGTAGCGCTCGACGGCATATGGTTAGCCTATTCACTGGCCACACTCGGGCTAGTTGAGTTCTAATGCTCAACAGCACCACGGGTAAAGTGATAATTTACGATTATCCTTTAACAGAATAGAAAGCATATATACCTAAAGCCATCAATACTAAAAATAGTGATATTACTGAAAGGAGTATAACCATCCATTTTTTTTCAACATTACTCCCCCCAAAAATAGGTTCATCACCGCAACACGCACTTGATAAATGATACACTTGTCTGAACAAGTATATGCCAAAATATTAGTTTGTTAGTTTTTGGAAGCATAAGCTTTTGGTAAAGAAGCAAAAAATATTATTTAGTGTAAAAATATCCGCTCTCTACTCCGTTTTTATTCCCAACAACACCAATATATACATTCCCTAACTGCCCAAGACCTATTGAGCCCAAGCCAATTTTATAGTAAAACATAGCATCTCCATAATATTTTTTATTGCTAACATATCCACTTTCCCACACTTTATCAGTAACAACAGCAGGATTATAATTATGACTGACATAAGCCTTTGTATAAATCACTGAAGTTACTCCATCACTATTGTAATAGTATTTACCTTCAATAACATATTCCGTAACAGGAATCCCAAGAACCCACATTGTCCCTGTATTAGTAACAATCCTATATGCACTACTTGAAGACAGAGAAGAAGCGGTTACATTCATCGAATCAGATGATAATTCAATTTCACTAACCGCAGTTTTAGCCACTTTGGTCCACTTTACTATTTTCCCTACTTAACCTTATTATACCTAAAACTCCTTGTTTCTTGTAAACAAAAAATTCAGGTAATTGCAAAAAAATACATAGGCTTGCCTGCTCCATCAATTTATCTTTCAGTCGAGTGGGAAGGGGGCGGGGCGACTGAACGGCAGAAAGCGCGTACCGCAAGCGGGAGCTCTATCCCGTAAATGCGAGAATGTGGGCGTGATGGACCAAATATCCACCAGCGCTGCCGTCAAGCAGCGATTGTCCCCACCCCCCGATTCATACGCGCCGTAAACGGTTTTGTTCGTCGCATTGGCGTGGAAGACGCGAAGAGAAGGCCTTCTTTCTTGTCGATCTGCACGAGGCAAGACGAAAGGACTTGATGGATATTCGCCTCATACAGTCGATCCAAATGACGCGCGATGGCATCGTCGTTGAACCAAGACGGCACCAGCCCTAGCCGAATCCGCTTCGGCCAATCGATGTCATGCGCCCATTGTTCCAAATGAACGAGCGCTTGCCGGCCGCTCAAGATATCCAGAATGATTAGTTTGACGATATCGCTGGCTCGAGTTTGGCATTGTGGAGCCACGGGAACGAGATGATCCATCAACTGAGGAAGGTTAAGATCTTTGAACAGGATACTTATTCTAAATGACAACCACCATAAATGGCACGGATTTGAATGCTCATGGTGTAGAAACTCCTTTGCTTTCCTTGGGTGTGAAGGATCCATTCGACAATGGAAACAAAAAATCCTCCCAATTCTTGTCGCAAGGGTGCGAAATGTGAGGTTTGAGGTGCCAAAGAGCGCGGAGCAGCTGATCATGGTGATTCGGCATGACTGGCTGCCGGGTTCCATTATCGTACAGGTGAAATAACGCGCGGGAACGAATAGAGCCCGCCGCTCCCCATAGCGGCGGGATGGTTTATGCTACGGAATCGACGCCGGATCCCGAACATTGAAAAAAGTCCCAGTCCAGATGTGGCGGATTTCACTCGCGCAACCGCTTCTCGGAATCGTTTCTCAAGGAGAAACGTTACCATATCAAGACAACCATGGTTATAGGGACATTCTTTGTTTACGGCTGTTTCGCCGCGTGTTCTTTTTGCCGCTGTTTCATGGCGCGGACGAGCTCTTCGTCCGGTGTGACGTAGAGCGTTTGTTCGTTTTCGTAAATGACAAACCCTGGCTTGGCGCCGCTCGGTTTTTTTACGTAGCGGACGCGCGTGTAATCGACCGGCACGGAGCCGGAGTGGCGGGCTTTGCTGAAGTAGGCGGCCAAGTTCGCCGCTTCCAAGAGCGTCCCGTCAGACGGCTGCTTGCTCCGGATGACGACGTGCGAGCCGGGAATGTTTTTCACATGCAGCCAAACGTCGTCCTTATGGGCGAGTTTGGTCGTGAGATAGTCGTTTTGTTTATTGTTTTTGCCGACCACTATTTCCGTGCCGTCGCTGGCCGTGTAGCGGTCCAGCTCAGGCGCGGTTGGTTTTCGCTTTTTCGCTCCTTTCGCCGCGCGTGGGCGCAAGTAGCCTTGTTCAATGAGCTCGTCGCGGATTTCCTCGACATCTTTCGGCGCGGCGGTTTCGAGCTGGCTTAAAATCGTGTCGCAATAGGCGATGTCTTCTTTCGTCCGCTCGATTTGTTCTTGCACGACGGCGAGCGAGTTTTTCACTTTTTGGTATTTTTGGAAGTACTGTTGCGCGTTCTCCGACGGCGATTTTTGCGGGTCGAGCGGAATCGTGATCGTGCCGCCGTTTTCATCATAGTAGTTGGTGACTTCGATTTCCGTCATGCCGCGCTTGATGGCGTACAAATGGGCGGTGAGCAGCTCCCCGTACAGTCGGTAAACGTCGGCTTTTTTGGCTTCTTCGAGCGTCTGTTCAAGCTTGAGGAGCTTTTTCTCGTTTTTCGCTTTTTCGTTCGCCATGAGCCGCTCGATGTCATGCGCTTGCTGCTTGACGCGGTCGCGCTCGGCTTTGCCGAAGTAAAAGCGGTCGAGCAGCTCGCTTGCGCTCGCAAACGGTTGGCCTTCGATTTTTATGTGCGTAAGCGGCAACACGTAAAACCATTCTTTTTCCCCGTTCGTGTACATCATCGGGGCAAAGCGGCGGTGCCGGACGTCATCGATGAGCGCGAGGAAGCTTTTCGGCAGCGTCGCCCGATTGGCGAGCCCGGCGCGGAAGACAACCTCGTTGGCGAACAGCGGCGAAAGGCCGCTGAAGGCGGAAACGAGCTGATGGGCGAGCTTGCCGGCGTGAAAATCCAGTTTTTTCAGCACCGTTTCTTCCGTCGCCTCAAGCGGATTCAGCTTGCCGTGCGTCGGCGGGGCGACGTACGGGTGCCCCGGGAGCACCGTCCGGTAGCGGTTGACGGACGGCGGCAAATGTTTCAAGCTGTCGATGATCGTGTCGGTCGATGCCTCAACGAGGATGATGTTGCTATGGCGGCCCATCACTTCGATGATGAGCCGCTTTGTTTGCACGTCGCCGAGTTCGTCGCGTCCCTTTGTGTCGATCGTGATGATGCGGTCAAAATCGACTTGGCGAACCGCTTCGATGACGCTTCCTTCCAACTGTTTGCGCAGCCGCATGCAAAACATCGGCGGCTCGGGCGGGTTGTCGTACGTTTCGTTTGTCAAATGGACGCGCGCGTACGTCGGATGCGCCGACAGCATCACTTTATGGTTACGGCCGCGGGCGCGCACGAGCATGACGATCTCATGCGCCGACGGCTGGTGAATCTTCGTGATCCGCCCGCCCGCAAGCGCCTCTTCGAGTTCCCCGACAATAGCGTATGTAAACACTCCGTCAAACGACATGGAAAACACCTTTCTATTTGTTTCGTTACTACTTCGATCTTACCATAGATCCGCTCTGTTGAACATTTTTGCGAACATTTCGGGGGATGAAGGGCGATGTTCATCCAAACGGTTATATAAATGAGGAAATGCGCGGCAAAGCGATTTCGGTCGTTTGTTTATGCCGCCCAATCGATCATTTTTTTGGACAGGAGTGAATAAGCATAGAAAAGCGGAAACAGTGCGCTGAAAAGACGGAGAGGACGGAGGGGGAGACTAATGCAGTGGCATACGCTCGCGGCCAGCGATGTCGCGCACGAAACGAAGACGAACGTCAAGACCGGGCTTACCGCAGCGGAGGCGGAAAAGCGGCTGCGGCAGTTCGGGTACAATGAGCTGGCGGAAGGGAAGAAGGAGTCAGCCATCGTCGTCTTTTTTCGCCAGTTTCAAGATTTTATGGTGTTGGTGTTGCTGTTGGCAACGGTGATTTCCGCGTTTTTGGGCGAGTACGTCGATGCGGTGGCGATTGTCGTCATCGTGATCATGAACGCCATCCTCGGGTTTATCCAAGAGCGGCGGGCGGAAAAGTCGCTCGCTGCTTTAAAACGGTTGTCGGCGCCGCAAGCGGTGGTGCTGCGCGGCGGGGAGTGGGTGAAAGTCCCGGCGCGCGAGCTTGTTGTCGGCGATGTGGTGCGGCTGGCAAGCGGCGACCGGGTCGGGGCCGACGTCCGCTTGATTGAGGCAGCCGGCTTGGAAATCGAGGAGTCGGCGCTGACGGGCGAATCGGTGCCGGTGGCCAAATCGGCTGCCCCTCTGCGCACCGCCCAGGCGTCGTTGGGTGATTTGCACAATATGGCGTTTATGGGGACGCTCGTGACAAGAGGGAACGGGATCGGGATTGTCATCGCCACGGGGATGAAAACGGCGATGGGGCAAATCGCGACGATGCTTGAAGAGGCGGATGCGGGAGCAACCCCGCTTCAGCGCCGGCTCGAGCAGCTTGGGAAAATTTTGCTTGTCGTCGCCTTGGCGCTGACGGCCATGGTGGTGGCCGTCGGGGTCGTTCAAGGACACGACGTGTATGAAATGTTTTTGGCCGGCGTATCGCTCGCTGTTGCCGCTATTCCCGAAGGGTTGCCGGCCATTGTGACGGTCGTCTTGGCGCTTGGCGTGCAGCGGATGATCAAACGAAACGCCATCGTCCGCAAGCTTCCGGCGGTGGAAACGCTCGGCTGCGCTTCGGTCATTTGTTCCGACAAAACGGGGACGATGACGGAAAACATGATGACCGTCACGCAAGTATGGGCAGGCGGACGGACATTTGCGGTCAGCGGCGTTGGCTTTGACATGGCCGGCGAGTTTTCCGAACGGGGCCGGGCGGTGGATCCAACCCGCGTTCCCGAGATCGCCCGCCTATTGACGATGGCGGTGCTTTGCAATCGTTCGGAGTTGAAAGAGGAAAACGGGCGGCGCTATGTCGACGGCGATCCGACCGAAGGGGCGCTGCTCGTTGCGGCGGCGAAAGCGGGATTGGCGAAAGGAATGGTTTGGCGTGAGTATACGGTCGAGCAGGAGTTTCCGTTTGATTCGGAGCGAAAAATGATGACGGTGATCGTTCGCGACCGAAACGGCCGCCGGTTGGTCGTGACAAAAGGGGCGCCCGATGTGCTGCTTGAGCGGGCGGACCGCCTTGAATGGAACGGCCGCGAACAGGTGCTGACGCCGGCTTGGAAAGAGACGATTGAGAAGGCGATTCGCCAGATGGCGTCTTCCGCCTTGCGCACGATTGCCGTCGCGTACCGGCCGCTTGCGGAGACAGAACGGATCGTGTCGGAGAAGGAGGCGGAAACAAAGCTGCGGTTCCTCGGCGTCGCCGGCATGATCGATCCGCCGCGGCCTGAGGTGAAGCAAGCGGTGGCGCGCTGCAAAGAAGCGGGCATGAAAACGGTGATGATCACCGGTGACCACGTGTTGACCGCCACCGCCATCGCCAAACAGCTGGGCGTGCTCCCGCCCGGCGGCCAAGTGATGGACGGGGCGACGCTTTCGAAGTTATCGGTCGATGAGTTGGAACGCGCTGTCGATGACATTTACGTGTTCGCCCGCGTTGCTCCGGAGCATAAGCTGAAAATCGTCAACGCTCTCAAACGGCGCGGCCATATCGTCGCGATGACCGGGGACGGGGTGAATGATGCGCCTGCGCTGAAAGCAGCCGATATTGGCGTCGCTATGGGCCGATCGGGGACAGAAGTGGCGAAAGAGGCGGCGTCGCTCGTTTTGTTGGATGACAACTTTGCGACGATTGAGGCTGCGATTGAAGAAGGCCGCAACATTTACGAAAACATTCGCAAGTTTATCCGCTACTTGCTCGCCTCGAACGTCGGGGAAATTCTTGTCATGTTGTTTGCGATGCTGCTGGCGTTGCCGCTGCCGCTCGTGCCGATTCAAATTTTGTGGGTCAATCTTGTCACCGACGGTTTACCAGCGATGGCGCTCGGGCTCGACCGGCCGGAAGAAAACGTGATGAAGCGGCCGCCGCGCCGCCCCGATGAAGGGGTGTTCGCGCGTGGGCTCGGCTGGAAAATCATAAGTCGCGGCGTTTTGATCGGCGCGGTGACGTTGGCCGCGTTTTTGACGGCCTATGAACGGAGCGGCGAGGATCTCGTTTACGCCCAGACGGCGGCGTTTGCGACGTTGGTGCTGGCGCAGCTCATCCATGTGTTTGACTGCCGCTGCGATCGTTCGATTTTTGACCGCAGTCCATTCGGGAACATGTATCTTGTCGCGGCGGTGGCCGTGTCGCTTGCCTTGCTATTGGTTGTCATCTACTATCCGCCGCTCGCTGCGGTGTTCCATACGAAGCCGCTCGCCGCGGTCGATTGGCTGCTCATCGTCGGTCTGTCCGCCTTGCCGACATTTTTGTTTGCTGGCTCGTTTCGGGCGAGAAAATAAAACGTGGTTATGGTATAATGAAAAAGGTGATAGAGGCAAGCTCTATGACCTTTTCTTTTTCATCATGACAGCAACGGATGTGATGGCATGGTTTACAGCATGACTGGCTTTGGCGCGAGCACGAAAAAAACAGACCGTTTGACGGTGGCGGTGGAAATGAAATCCGTCAACCATCGGTTTTGCGAAATTTCCATCCGCCTCCCTAGACAATGGCTCGTGTTTGAGGATAAAATAAAAAAAGCAATTTCATCGTACGTGCGGCGCGGAAAAGTGGAAGTGTTCGTCACGATCGCCGGCGACGGGCTGGTCAAGCGGCGCATACATATCGATTGGGAGCTGCTTTCGCAGTATCGCGCCGGCTGCGAAGAGGCAGCAAGGCGGTTCGCTCTAGACGGCGGCGTGACGGCAGCCGATCTGTTTCGGTTGGACGGAGTCGTGGAAGTGATTGAAGAGGAAAGCGGCAATGAAGAGGTTGAGCCGCTGCTGTTGGCAGCGGTCGATGAGGCGGCCAAGGCGCTTGCCGCTATGCGTCGGCGCGAAGGGGAGGCGCTCGCTGCCGATTTGCGGGAGCGTTTCCGAGAAATTGAAGCGAGCGTTGTCGCCATTGAACAGCGGGTGCCGCTTGTCATGGAACAATACCGTGAGCGGCTTGAGCGCCGCCTGCGCGAATGGGTGCCCGCTCCGATCGATGAAGCGCGCTTGCTCGCCGAAGTGGCGGTGTTTGCCGAAAAGGCGGACATTCATGAGGAGTTGAAACGCATTCGCAGCCATTTGGCGCAAATGGCGGACGCCTTAGAAATGGACGAACCGGTTGGGCGGAAGCTCGATTTTTTGGTGCAGGAGCTGAACCGGGAAGTGAACACGATCGGCGCCAAGGCGAACGACAGCTTCATTGCCGCGCAAGTCGTGGAGATGAAAAGCGCGATCGAGAAGATGAAAGAACAGGTGCAAAACGTCGAATAGTCGAATAACGGTTTAAAACAGCTTGCCGGCGGCAACAATATCGAATATGGCAGGTGGGCGTGTCATGGTGAAATTCATCAACATCGGGTACGGAAATATGGTGTCAGCCGCCCGCATCATTACGATTGTCAGCCCCGATTCGGCGCCGATTAAGCGGATCATTCAGGATGCGCGGGAAAACGGCAAGCTCGTTGACGCAACGCACGGGCGGAGGACGCGCGCCGTCATCATCATGGACAGCGATCACGTCATTTTGTCGTCCGTGCAGCCGGAAACGGTGGCGAATCGTTTATACGGAAGCGATGATTTTTCCGAGGAAGGGCAGGGTTTGGGACGTTGAAAAACGAACGGGGACTATTGATCGTCATGTCAGGGCCGTCCGGCGTCGGCAAAGGAACGGTGCGCAAAGCGCTGTTTTCGCGGCCGGACATCAATCTTCATTATTCGGTGTCGGTCACGACGCGTAAGCCGCGCGAAGGCGAAGTGGAAGGCGTCGATTACTTCTTCCGCACGCGCGAGCAGTTTGAACAAATGATCCGCGAAAACAAGCTGCTCGAGTGGGCGGAATACGTCGGCAACTACTATGGCACGCCGATCGACTACGTGGAGAAAACGCTCGCCGAAGGGAAAGACGTGTTTTTGGAGATCGAAGTGCAAGGGGCGATGAAAGTGCGGCGGGCGTTTCCGGAAGCGCTCTTCATTTTCCTCGCGCCGCCAAGCCTCAAGGAGCTTGAGAAGCGGATCGTCGGGCGCGGCACCGAATCGAAAGAGCTTATTGAAAACCGGCTGCGGGCGGCGAGGGAGGAGCTAGAAATGATGGACGAGTATGACTACGTCGTGGAGAACGATGAAGTGGAGCTCGCCTGCGACCGGATCAAGGCGATCGTCATCGCCGAGCATTGTCGGCGGGAGCGCGTCGCCAAACGCTATAAACGAATGTTGGAGGTGGAATGACGATGTTGTACCCTTCCATCGATTTGCTGATGCAAAAAGTCGATTCAAAGTATAAGCTCGTCACCGTGGTGGCCAAGCGGGCGCGCGAGCTTCAAGACGGCGCGGAGCTGACGGTGAAAAAGCCGGTGTCGAAAAAATTCGTCGGCCAAGCGCTTGAGGAGATCGCCAGCGACAAGGTCGAATTAGTGGAAGAAAAATAACAACCTAGCTGTTAGGTTGTTATTTTTTTAAGATGGAGAGGTGGCCGAGATGATTAGGGGAAAACATATTTTGTTATGCGTCACCGGAGGGGTCGCGGCCTATAAGGCGGCGGTGCTCACCAGCCAGCTCACCCAGCGCGGCGCCGAAGTGAAAGTGATCATGACCGAAGGGGCGTGCCAGTTCATTACGCCGCTGACGTTTCAAGCATTGTCGCGTCAAGAAGTGTATGTCGACACGTTCACGGAAAACAATCCGGCCGTTATCGCTCATATCGATTTGGCCGATTGGGCCGACCTCGTTCTCATCGCCCCGGCGACGGCCAATACGATCGCCAAGCTGGCTGCCGGCCTCGCTGACAATATGGTGACGACGACGATTTTGGCGACGAAAGCGCCCGTCTGGATCGCTCCGGCGATGAACGTCCATATGTACGAGCATCCGGCCGTCCAAGCCAACATCGAGCGGCTCTACCAATTCGGCTACCGGTTTATCGAGCCGTCGGAAGGCTATTTGGCGTGCGGCTATATCGGCAAAGGGCGGCTGGAGGAGCCGGAGAAAATCATCGCCCATATCGAGCGGTTTTTCGCTGATGATCCGCCGCTGTTTCGCGGTCGACGCATCCTTGTCACCGCTGGGCCGACAAGGGAGCGGCTTGATCCGGTCCGCTATTTTTCCAATTATTCGAGCGGCAAAATGGGCTATGCCATCGCTGAAGCGGCGGCTCGCTTTGGCGCCTCGGTGACGCTTGTTTCAGGTCCGACGGCGCTTTCTGCGCCGGATGGCGTCGAGACGGTGATGGTCGAATCGGCGGAAGAAATGTATGAAGCCGTGTCATCCCGCTTTGCCGATACGGACATTGTGATCAAAGCGGCGGCGGTCGCCGATTATCGGCCCAAATATGTGGCGGCCTCTAAAATCAAAAAGCAGCCAGGGGACTATGTGGTCGAGATGGAGCGGACCGTGGACATCTTGAAAGCGCTTGGTGAGCGAAAAACAAGCCAGATTTTAGTCGGTTTCGCCGCCGAGACGGACCATCTTGAACAGTACGCGCGAAAAAAGCTGGAAGAAAAGCGGCTTGACTTGGTCGTCGCCAACGATGTCACCGAAGAGGGAGCGGGGTTTGCCGGCGATACGAACATCGTCACCATTTTCCGCCGTGACGGCGCCGTCCGCCGATTGCCTCTACTGTCCAAGCGCGAGGCGGCGGTGGAAATTTTAAAAGAAATTCATGCCTATATCGAGGGGATTCAATGAAAGTGGCAGCGGTCATTGTCGACGTTCCGACACGGCAGACGGACCGTCCGTTTGACTACTTGATTCCTGAACGCTGGCGCGGCGTGATTCAGCCGGGCATGCGGGTGACGGTGCCGTTTGGGGCGCGGCGGTTGCAAGGATTTGTTGTGGACGTAAAAGATCATTCTGAGATCGAGTCATTGAAGGCGATTGAAGAGGTGCTTGATGTCGTGCCGGTGTTAAACGGCGAGCTGCTTGATCTTGGCCGCCATTTGACGGAAACGACGCTTTGTTTTGCCATCTCCGCCTATCAGGCGATGCTGCCGGCGGCGATGCGAGCGAAATATGAGAAGGTGCTCCGTTTGGCAGAAGAGGAAAGACGGGGCGAGCTTCCCGATGAGTTGAAGTCGCTGTTTGCCGGACGGACGGAAGTGGCGTGGAACGAGGTTGAGGCCGCCGGTTTATGGCGCGCGGCGCAAAAAGCGGTGCAGCAAGGCGTGCTCGAAGCCGTTTATAACGTGAAAGACAAAGCGGGGAAGAAAATGGTGAAGTCCGCCGCTCTTGCCGTTTCGGCCGAACAGGCGGAACAGGCGCTTCATTCGCTGCCGGCGCGGCAAAAGGAAGCGGTGTCGTTTTTGCTCAAGCGGGGGGAAGCGGTCCCCATTGCCAAACTGCAAGCAACACTCGGCATTTCCTCTGCCCCGCTGAAGGCGCTTGTGGAGAAAGGATTGGTTGTTGTTCGCGATGTCGAAGTGTATCGCGATCCCTATGCGCATCGCACGTTTCAGCCGAGCGAGCCGCTGGCGCTCACCCCGGCGCAGGCGCAAGCGTTGGCGAAGATCACCGCTTCAGTGCGCGCCGGGGAACATCGCACGTTTTTGCTTTACGGCGTCACCGGCAGCGGAAAGACGGAAGTGTATATGCAGGCGATCGAAGAAGTGTTGCGCCAAGGAAAAGAGGCGATCGTGCTCGTGCCGGAAATTTCGCTGACGCCGCAAATGGTTGAGCGCTTCAAAAGCCGGTTTGGCCCGAAAGTAGCGGTGCTTCACAGCGGGCTGTCGGTCGGCGAAAAATATGACGAATGGCGGAAAATTCATCGCAAAGAGGTGCAGCTTGTCGTCGGCGCGCGCTCGGCGGTGTTCGCCCCGTTTGAAAACTTAGGGATGATCATTATCGATGAGGAGCATGAGACGAGCTATAAGCAAGAGGAGATGCCGCGCTACCATGCCCGCGATGTCGCCATTTACCGCGCTCGTCGCCACGGCTGTCCGGTCGTGCTCGGCAGCGCCACCCCGTCGCTCGAGACGTTCGCTCGCGCCGCCAAAGGGGTGTATGAGCTGCTCGAACTGCCGGAGCGGGTGGCCGACCGCGCCTTGCCGGACGTTCATGTGGTCGATATGCGCGAGGAGCTGCGCAGCGGCAATCGCTCGATGTTTTCGCGGCGATTGCTTGATGAGTTGCGCCTTCGGCTGGATCGTGGGGAGCAGGCGGTACTGTTTTTAAACCGGCGCGGCTATTCGACGTTTGTCATGTGCCGCAGCTGCGGCTATGTCGTCCGTTGTCCGCATTGCGACATTTCGCTGACGTATCATCGCGCCGGAGAGCGGATGAAATGCCATTATTGCGGCCATGAAGAGCCGCTTGTCCCTCGCTGTCCGTCGTGCGGAGGGGAGCATCTCCGCTTTTTCGGCACCGGCACGCAAAAGGTGGAAGAAGAGTTGGCAAAGTTGCTGCCAAAGGCGCGCGTCATCCGGATGGACGTCGATACGACCGGGCGGAAAGGGGCGCATGAGGAGCTGTTGTCCCGCTTTGCCGCGAAAGAAGCCGATATTTTGCTCGGCACGCAAATGATCGCCAAAGGGCTTGATTTTCCTGACGTGACGCTCGTTGGCGTGCTCGCCGCCGATACGATGCTTCATCTGCCCGATTTCCGGGCTGCTGAGAAAACGTTCCAGCTGCTGACGCAAGTGAGCGGGCGCGCCGGACGGCACGAGCTGCCCGGCCAAGTCGTGATTCAAACGTACACGCCGGATCACTACAGCATTCAATTGGCCGCCCGCCATGACTACCGTTCGTTTTATCGGCGCGAGATGGCGCTGCGCAAAGCCCACGGCTATCCGCCTTATTACTATTTGACGCTCATCACGGCCGCTCATCAAGAAGCGCCGGCCGCGGCCAAAGCGGCGGAGAAAATCGCCGGCTATTTGCGCAAGCAGCTGTCGAACGAAGCGATCATTCTCGGACCGGTCGCTTCGCCGCTCGCCCGCCTTCACGATCGATATCGCTACCAATGCATGATAAAATACAAGCGGGAACCGAATTTGTCAGCTGCGCTCAAAGCGGTGATCGACCGTTATCAGACGGATGCCGCCCATGGCGGCGTCACCATCACCGTCGATATGAACCCTTACATGATGATGTGAACAATGGAGGAATGGCGTTGTCGATTTTGCCGATTGTGACGTATCCGAATCCGATTTTAGAACAGCCGTGCGCGCCGGTGACCGCCTTTGATCGCCAGCTCGGCCGGCTGCTTGACGATATGTATGAAACGATGCTGGCTGCTGATGGAGTCGGGCTCGCCGCTCCGCAAGTCGGCATCGCCAAACGGGTGGCTGTCGTCGATGTCGGCGATGAGCACGGCCGGATTGAGCTCATCAATCCGGTCATTGTCGAGGCGCGCGGCGAACAAGTGGATGTTGAAGGCTGCTTGAGCTTTCCAGGGCTGTTTGGCGAAGTGCCGCGCGCCGAGTACGTGAACGTGCGGGCGCAAAACCGGCGCGGTCGCCTGTTTACTATCTCTGCGACCGGCTTTTTGGCCCGCGCGCTTCAGCATGAAATCGACCATTTGCACGGCGTGCTGTTTACCTCAAAAGTGATCCGTTACTGCGATCTTGAAGAATTGGAAGGATAGATGCCAATGACGAACATTGTCTTTATGGGAACGCCTGACTTTGCCGTGCCGATTTTGCGGCAGCTGCTTGATGACGGGTATCGGGTGGCAGCCGTTGTCACCCAGCCGGACAAGCCGAAAGGGCGAAAGCGCGAGCTCGTTCCGCCGCCGGTCAAGGTGGAAGCAGAGAAGCACGGTATTCCGGTGTTGCAGCCGACGAAAGTTCGCGACCCGGAACAATACGAACAAGTGCTGGCGTTCGCGCCTGACTTGATCGTGACAGCGGCGTTTGGGCAAATTTTGCCGAAAGCGCTGCTCGATGCGCCCAAATACGGCTGCATCAACGTTCACGCCTCGCTTCTTCCTGAGCTGCGCGGGGGAGCGCCGATCCATTACGCCATTTGGCAAGGAAAAACGAAAACGGGCGTTACGATCATGTACATGGTCGAGCGGCTCGATGCCGGCGACATGCTGGCGCAAGTCGAGGTGCCGATTGCAGAAACCGATACTGTCGGCACGCTTCATGATAAATTGAGCGCCGCCGGGGCGAAACTATTATCAGAAACGCTCCCGCTTTTGCTCGAAGGTGCCGTCACGCCCGTTCCGCAAGACGAAGAGAAGGCGACCTATGCCCCGAATATCCGGCGCGAACAAGAGCGGATTGACTGGACGCAGCCGGGCGAGGCCATTTACAACCATATCCGCGCCTTCTGCCCGTGGCCGGTCACGTATACGACCTACGGCGGGAACGTCTGGAAAATTTGGTGGGGGGAAAAAGTGCCGGCGCCAAGCCTAGCGCCGCCGGGGACGATGGTGGCGCTGGAGGACGATGGCATCGTCGTTGCGACCGGCAATGAGACGGCCATTAAAATTACTGAATTGCAGCCGGCCGGCAAAAAGCGGATGGCCGCCGGCGAGTTTTTGCGCGGCGCCGGCAGCCGGCTGGCGGTCGGCATGAAGCTAGGAGAGGACAATGAACGTACGTGAACTCGCTTTAACGACGCTGTTAGCTATCGAACAAAACGGAGCCTACAGCCATTTGCAGCTGAATGACGCCATCCGGAAAGGGCGTCTTGACGGGCGCGATGCGGCGCTGCTGACGGAAATCGTGTACGGCACGGTGCAGCGGCGCGATACGCTCGACTATTATTTGACGCCGTTTTTGCGCAAGGCGCGCCGTCTTGAGCCATGGGTGCGGGTGCTTCTTCGCCTGACCTTGTACCAAATGGTCTATTTGGACCGCGTTCCGGATCGCGCCGCCATTTTTGAAGCGGTGGAAATCGCCAAGCGGCGCGGCCATCGCGGCATCGCTTCGCTCGTGAACGGCGTTTTGCGCGCCATCGGCCGCGAGGGGCTGCCGTCGCTTGATGCGATTCACGATCCCGGAAAGCGGCTCGCCGTCGCGACGAGCCATCCGGAGTGGCTCGTCCGGCGCTGGATCGAACAATACGGCTTTGATGAGGCGGCGCGCATGTGCGAGACGAATTTGCGCCCGCCGCAATCGACCGCCCGCGTCAACCGGTTGAAGGCAACGGTAGAGGAGGCGCTTGAGCGGCTTGACAGCGAAGGAGTGAAGGCCGTTCAAGGTCAACTCGCCCCGGAAGCCATTCGCGCGGAAAAAGGGAATTTAGCCCATACGGAGGCGTTTCGCGCCGGCTGGCTGACGATTCAAGATGAAAGCTCGATGCTTGTCGCCCGAGCGCTCGATCCGTCCCCCGGCGAGCGAGTGCTCGACTGCTGCGCGGCGCCGGGCGGGAAAACGACCCATATCGCCGAACGGATGGACGGCCGCGGCGAAGTGGTCGCCGTCGACATTCACGAGCATAAAGTGAAGCTCATTGAGCAGCAGGCGCAACGGCTCGGCCTTGACAATATCACGGCGCTCGCTCTTGACAGCCGTCGGCTCGGCGAGCGGTTCGCTCCCGAGTCGTTTGACCGCATTTTAGTCGATGCGCCGTGCACCGGATTCGGCGTCATCCGCCGCAAGCCGGAAATCAAGTATACGAAAGGGAAAGACGATGTCGCGGCGCTTGTCGACATTCAGCAAGCCATTTTGCGGGCCGCCGCTCCGCTGTTGAAAAAAGGGGGCGCGCTTGTCTACAGCACATGCACGGTCGAGCGCGAGGAAAACGAAGACGCGATCACCCGTTTTTTGGCCGACCATCCGGACTTTTTCCTTGATGCTGGCCTCCTCGAACGGCTGCCCGAACCGGTGCGGCCGCATGGGAAAGGCGGCATGCTTCAGTTGCTGCCGCATCATTTTGATTCTGACGGGTTTTTTATCGCCCGGTTACGAAAGAAGGTGTAAAAAATGGAAATTGTTCATCCAGCTGCCCGCCGGCCCACCGGCGAAGAGCAGTTGCCGCAGCTGCCGTCGATTTATTCACTGACGCTTGACGAACTGAAAGAATGGCTTGTCTCTCACGGCGAAAAGCCGTTTCGTGCCACACAAATTTACGAATGGCTGTACGAAAAGCGCGTCACCGACTTTGCGGAGATGACGAACTTGCCCAAACGGCTGCGCGAACAGCTCGCCGCGTCGTTTTCCATCACCACATTGAAAACGATTGTGAAGCAGACATCAAAAGATGGGACGATCAAATTTTTGTTTGAACTGCATGACGGCTATTCGATCGAGACGGTGCTCATGCGCCATAACTACGGGAATTCCGTGTGCGTGACGACGCAAGTCGGGTGCCGCATCGGCTGTACGTTTTGCGCCTCGACGCTTGGCGGACTGAAACGCCATTTAGAGGCGGGCGAAATCGTCGCCCAAGTCGTGCAAGTGCAAAAGGCGCTCGATGAAACAGGCGAGCGCGTCAGCAGCATCGTCGTGATGGGCATCGGCGAGCCGTTTGACAACTATGACGCGCTGATGACGTTTTTGCGCATTGTCAATCATCCGAAAGGGCTGAACATCGGCGCTCGTCATATTACTGTCTCCACGAGCGGCATCATCCCGAAAATTTACCAATTTGCCGATGAAGGGATGCAAGTGAATTTCGCCGTCTCGCTGCACGCGCCGACGACTGAGCTGCGGACGAAGCTTATGCCGATCAATAAGGCGTATCCGTTGCCGAAGCTGATGGAGGCCATTCGGTATTACATTGAAAAAACCGGCCGGCGCGTGACGTTTGAGTACGGATTGTTCGGTGGGGTGAACGACCAGCTTGAGCATGCGGAGCAGCTGGCCGAGCTGATCAAAGGGCTGAAATGCCATGTGAACTTAATTCCGGTCAACTACGTGCCGGAGCGCAACTATGTGCGCACGCCGCGCAGTCAAATTTTCGCCTTTGAACGGGCGTTGAAAAAACATGGAATTAACGTGACCATTCGTCGCGAACACGGACATGACATCGATGCCGCCTGCGGACAGCTTCGCGCGAAGGAGCGAAAAGAAGAGACGAGGTGAATCGGATGCGAGCCGTTTTCCGAACCGATATCGGGCAAATTCGCGAACATAACGAAGACAGCGGCGGTGTGTTTGTCAATCAAAGCGGCCAATATTTAGCGGTCGTTGCCGACGGGATGGGCGGCCACCGAGCCGGCGATGTGGCCAGCTCGATGGCGGTGGCGTATTTGCAGGCGCAGTGGGAGGAAGCGCCCGGCCTTTCGTCACCGACCGAGGCCGAGCAATGGCTCAAGACGCAGATTGAGGCGGCCAACGCCCAGCTGTTTCGGCATGCGCTTTCGCATCCGGAATGTCAAGGCATGGGGACGACGATCGTCGGCGCGATTTGCGCCGACGCGTTTGTCACGATCGCCCATATCGGCGACAGCCGTTGCTATTTGTTGAATCAAAGCGGAATTCAGCAGCTGACGGATGACCATTCCCTTGTCAACGAGCTTGTCAAAAGCGGGCAAATTTCCAAGGAAGACGCCGAGCATCATCCGCGCAAAAACGTGCTCTTGCGGGCGCTTGGCACTGAGCCGATGGTGAAGCTGGACGTCAAAACGATTTCCATCGATGAGGGGGATTTGCTCCTTTTGTGCTCGGACGGTTTGTCCAACAAAGTGACCGAAGCCGACCTACTCCATACGTTGACAAGCGGCCGCACGCTCGAGGAAAAAGCGGAGGCGCTCATCCACCTAGCCAATGAGCGGGGCGGGGAAGACAACATTTCGCTGGCGGTCATCGATTTTTCAGCGGAACGTGAAGGCGGGTGATCATGGTGCTCATTGGAAAACGACTGAATGACCGCTATAAAATTATCAGCCTCATCGGCGGCGGCGGAATGGCTAACGTGTATTTAGCGCGCGACATCATTTTGGAGCGCGATGTCGCCGTCAAAGTGCTCCGGCTTGATTTTGCCAACGATGACCGGTTTATCAAGTGGTTTCGCCGCGAAGCGCAGGCGGCGACGAGCTTGAACCATGAGCATATCGTCTCCATTTATGACGTCGGCGAAGAAGAAGGCGTCTATTATATCGTCATGGAATATGTGCAGGGCTCGACGCTCAAGCAATACATTCAGCAGCACGCTCCGCTTCCGGTCGAACAGGCGCTTAGCATCATGGATCAGCTGACCTCGGCGATCGCCCACGCGCATGAGAACGGCATCATTCACCGCGATATTAAGCCGCAAAACATTTTGCTTGACGAGCACGGCCGTGTGAAAGTGACGGACTTTGGCATCGCTGTGGCCATGAGCGGAACAACGATTACACAGACGAACTCCGTGCTCGGTTCGGTCCATTATTTGTCGCCGGAGCAGGCGCGCGGCGGCATCGCCACGGAAAAGTCGGACATTTATTCGCTCGGGGTCGTCATGTTTGAGCTTCTCACCGGACGGCTCCCGTTTTCCGGCGAATCGGCCGTGTCCATCGTGCTGAAGCACTTGCAGGCAGAAACGCCGTCGCCGCGGGCGTGGAATCCGGAGATTCCCCAAAGCGTCGAGAATATCGTTTTAAAAGCGATGGCCAAAGATCCGTTTTATCGCTATCCATCGGCGCGGGAAATGAATGAAGATATCCGAACGGCGCTCGACCCAAGCCGGCGCAATGAGGCGAAATTTACGATTCCCGACGACGGCGAGGAAGCGACCAAAGCCGTTCCGATTATTAAGGATAAAGAGAGCGCCGCGTCCGCGCAGGAGACGTTTGCTGCTGAGAAAACCGCGCCGGAATCGGCCCAACAAGACGAGCAGCCAAAGCCGAACAGAAAACGGAAGTGGAAGTGGGCCGCTTGGCTGGCGGCGATTCTTTTGTTGCTTGGCGCCGCTGCTGTGAGCGCGCTCACGTGGATTCCAGACCTCGTTTTTCCAAAAGAAGTGACGATGCCGAACGTCGTCAACAAAGATTATGATGAAGCGGTTGAGCGGCTGTCGGCGCTCGGCCTCGAGATCAAAGATACGATTGATGTCGAAAGCGACACGATCGAAGAAGGGAAAGTGGTGCGCACGAGCCCGGAGGCCGGTATGACCGTCAAACAAGGGGCGGGTGTCACCATTTATAAAAGCTCCGGAAAAAAGAAAATCGAATTTCCGAGTTTTATTGGGGATGACATCGCTGCGGCCGAGGCCGAGCTGCGCGCCGAAGGGTTCTCTCGCATCACGCGCAACGGCCGCTACAGCGACAAGCCGGAAGGAACGATTTTGGATCAATACCCGTACGCCGGGGACAAAGTCGTACCGGATGAAACCGAAGTGATGTTTACCGTCAGCCTCGGACCGGAAAAAGTGGCGCTCAAAGATTTGACCGGCTATACGGAAAAGAGTGTGCGCGATTACGGCCAAGACCAAGGGCTGCGCATCGAAATCAAGTATGAGCATTCCGATGAGGTGCCCGAGGGGCTCGTTATATCGCAAACCCCAGCGGCGGGAGAGCGGTTGGAAAAAGGCGACACCGTCACGGTCGTCATTTCCCGCGGCCCGGAACCAAAACCGACGAAAACGGTGATCAAAGAGCTTACCATCCCGTACGAACCGACAGCAGAAGGGCAAACGGTGGAAGCGCAACTCTACATTCAAGATGCCAACCATAATATGACAACGCCATACAAAACGTACCGATTGACCAAACCGGTGACGGAGACGGTGGAGTTTCACATTCCTTATGGCGAGGCGGCTTACTATCGCGTGATTGTCAATCAGGTGGTGAAGGAGGAAGGATCGATTCCTTATCCAGAAGGCGATGAGAAAAAGAGGTGAGGCTATGGCGGAAGGACAAATCATGAAAGCATTAAGCGGATTTTACTACGTTTTGTCTGAAGGCCGCGTCTTTCAATGTCGGGGGCGCGGCGTGTTTCGCAAACAAAAGGTGACGCCGCTTGTCGGCGACCGCGTCATCTTTCAGGCAACGAGTGAAACGGAAGGCTATATTTTGGAGATTGCCGAGCGGCAAAATGAGCTTGTGCGGCCGCCGATCGCCAACGTCGAGCAAGCGATTTTGGTCTTTTCTGCTGTTCAACCGGATTTCAGCGCGAAGCTGCTCGACCGCTTTCTCGTCCTCGTTGAATCAAAGAACATTACGCCGATCATTGTCATTAGCAAAACGGACTTGCTCGATGGCGAGACGAAAGAGACGATCGCCCGTTACGTGCGCGACTATCGCTGCATTGGCTATGAGGTGATCGAAACGTCGGCGGTGACCAAGGGCGGTCTCGATGAACTGGCGGCGCGCCTTCGCGGCCGCGTCTCGGTCGTCGCCGGGCAGTCTGGCGTCGGCAAGTCATCGCTGCTGAACGCGCTTCGTCCGGATTTGCGTTTAAAAACCGGCGATATCTCGTCCCATTTGGGGCGCGGACGGCATACGACCCGCCATGTCGAGCTGCTTGAGGTGGCCGGCGGGCTTGTCGCTGACACGCCAGGGTTTAGCGCCTTGGAATTTGATCATCTGACGCTCGATGAGTTGCCGCACTATTTTCCGGAATTTCGGGTGTACGGTGCGGACTGCAAGTTCCGCGGCTGCCTCCATGTCGCCGAGCCGAAGTGCGCGGTGCGCGAGGCGGCGGCAGCCGGCGACATCGCCCCGTACCGCTATGACCATTATTTAAGTTTTATTTCAGAAATGAAAGAACGAAAGCCGAGGTATTGAACGATGATCCGAATTGCCCCATCGATTTTGTCGGCCGATTTTGCCCGCTTGGCGGAAGAAATCCGCTCCGTGGAGGAAGGCGGGGCCGACTGGATTCATGTTGACGTGATGGACGGACACTTTGTGCCGAACTTGACGATCGGTCCGCCGGTTGTGGCCGCCATTCGCCCCGTGACGAAGCTTCCGCTCGATGTCCATTTGATGATTGCCGAACCGGATCGCTATATTCCGGCGTTCGCCGACGCCGGCGCCGATCTCATTTCCGTCCATGTGGAGGCATGCCCGCATTTGCATCGGACGATTCAATTGATCAAAGAGCAAGGGGTCAAAGCCGGAGTGGTGATCAATCCGCATACGCCGGTCGAAATGATCCGCCATGTGATCGCTGAGGTCGACCTCGTCTTGTTGATGACCGTCAATCCGGGCTTTGGCGGACAGGCGTTTCTTCCAACGGTCGTGTCGAAAATTCGCGATGTTGCGCGCATGGCTCGGGAACAAAACAAGGCAGTGGATATCGAAGTGGACGGCGGCATTCGCGCGGAAACAGCGCCGCTTTGCGTTGAGGCGGGAGCCAATGTGCTCGTCGCCGGGTCGGCCATCTTCAACGCTTCCGATCGGGCGGCCGCCATTGGCGCGATTCGCGCCGCCTGTGCAAAATGAAACATGGCGCCGTGAAGCGACGTGTTCTTTTCCATCACCGTTGGTCCGATCGTTTTGATTTGGCGACCATCACCGTTTTTCCCGGCCCTCTTGGCGATGGCTGGCCAAGGGGCTAGGGATTGACTCGCGCAGCCGCTTCTCGGAATCGTTTCGCAAATAGAAAATTTGTTGCATCAGTCTCTATGCTCGCGCCTTCAATCGGTGATCAAGGCCAACAGCCGCTTTTCACCAGCCTTCAACAATTCGTTTTCCATGACGGTCGATCCGATTTTGTTCGCCATTAGCGTTTTTCACCAACCTTCAAGAATTCGTTTGGCTCAGGGAGGGGAGAATGATGCCGATTCATATTGTCGGCGGCGGCCCGCGCGAACTTCTTCCCGATTTGCGCGCTTATGATGGCAAGGAGGTGCAATGGGTCAGCGTCGACCGTGGCGCAGAAACGCTGCTCGAGCACGGATTGCGAATGGTGCGCGCGTTTGGCGATTTTGATTCGCTGTCGTCCGAAGCGCTCGTGCGGTTGCGCGAGATGCTGCCGGAACTGGACATTTGGCCGGCGGAGAAAGACAAAACCGATATGGAGATCGCCCTCGATTGGGCGGTCGAGCAAACCGCCGGGCCCATTCGGCTGTTCGGGGCGACCGGCGGGCGGCTTGATCATTTGTTCGGCAATGTCGAGCTGCTCGTCAAATACGCTGGCCGGCCGATTGAGCTAATCGACCGGCAAAACGTCATCACCGTTCACCGTCCCGGTGCGCATACCGTGCTGAAGGACGAGCGGCATCGTTACGTCTCGTACATCCCGGTTTCCGAGACGGTGGCCGGCCTTACGCTCGCCGGATTTAAATATCCGTTAACCAACAGTCATATTTCCCGCGGTTCGACATTATGCATTAGTAATGAACTTATCCAATCTTCCGGTACTTTTTCATTTTCTGAAGGCATATTAATGATGATAAGGAGCAGCGATTTTTCCGGCTGCCTGTAGTTGCGATTGGGTGGGCAGAGAATATACTGGATAAGGGAATGGTGGGAAGTTCGTGATGATTTGTGAGGAGGGAATCGGGATGAAGTTTTATACGATCAAGCTGCCAAAGTTTTTGGGCGGAATTGTGCGGGCGGTGTTGAACGCGTTTAAAAAAGGATAAGAAAAAAGCACCATTTTTTGGTGCTTTTTTTGTTGGAGTTAAACGCGTTTCACTTTTCCGGATTTCAAGGCGCGCGCCGAAACCCAAACGCGTTTCGGTTTGCCGTCAACGAGAATGCGCACTTTTTGCAGGTTGGCTTTCCACGTGCGGCGGCTGGCGTTCATGGCGTGCGAACGCGTGTTGCCGAACGACTTTTTCTTGCCGGTGACAAAGCATTTCGCCATTGGTTGTTCCCTCCTTGCTTTTGCATCGCTCTAAAGACACTTTTATAATGTACCACACAATGGCTGACATTGCAATAGACGAGGCCGTACTCTTTCAAGAAAATGTCCTTGACATGACATTTCGTTTTCGGCTAAATAATACTAGTGGGCGGCCGGGAAGCGCTTTGAAAACAGAGGGCGTTATAGTACAATAAAGGTAGCTGTGCGAGATACGCAAAGGGGGAACGAGCATGTCGATCGAATGGCAAACGAAATACGGGCGCATCGAAGTCGCCAATGAAGTGGTGGCGATGATCGCGGGGGGGGCAGCCGTCGATTGCTATGGCATTGTAGGAATGGCGTCGAAACATCAAATCCGCGATGGGCTTTCGGACATATTGCGCCGCGAAAACTTCGCCAAAGGCGTCATCGTTCGCGAAGAAAACGGCGAAGTGCATATCGATATGCACATCATCGTCAGCTACGGAACGAAAATTTCTGAAGTCGCCCACAACGTGCAATCGAAAGTCAAGTACACGCTTGATCAAACGCTTGGCTTGGCCGTTCAGTCGATCAATATTTATGTTCAAGGGGTTCGAGTGGCGAATCCATAGTTATCAGTAATAAGGAGGAATTAGCCGGTGACATTGAAGACGCTTGACGGAAGACGGTTTGCCGATATGGTAGAGCAAGGAGCCGCCCATTTGGCGAACAACGCCAAAGCGGTCGATGCGCTGAACGTCTTTCCGGTTCCAGATGGCGATACAGGAACAAACATGAACTTGTCGATGACGTCCGGAGCGAAGGAAGTAAAGGCGAACGTCTCCAACCATATCGGCAACGTCGCCGCAGCGCTGGCAAAAGGGCTATTGATGGGGGCGCGCGGCAATTCCGGCGTCATTTTGTCGCAGCTGTTCCGCGGGTTTGCCAAGGCGGTTGAAGGCAAGCAGCAAGTGAACAGCTTCGAATTTGCCGCCGCTTTGCAAGCCGGAGTGGACACGGCCTACAAGGCGGTGATGAAGCCGGTTGAGGGGACGATCCTCACCGTTGCCAAAGAAGCCGCCCGCAAAGCGGTCGATGTGGCGAAAAAAGAGCGCGACGTCGCCGCGGTGATGGAAGCGGCGCTCGCCGAGGCGAAAGCGGCGTTGAAACGCACGCCGGAGCTGCTGCCGATTTTGAAGGAAGTCGGCGTCGTCGACAGCGGCGGCCAAGGGCTGGTGTACATTTATGAAGGGTTTCTCGCCGCCTTGAAGGGGGAAACCATCCGGGCGGCGCGCGCCGAAGCGTCGATGGACGATTTGGTGAAAATCGCGCATCATCAAAGCGCACAAAGCCATATTCACACTGATGAGATCGAGTTCGGCTATTGCACGGAATTCATGATTCGGCTAGAACAGGACAAGCTGGCGCGGCAGCCGTTCTCGGAAGAAACGTTTCGCCGCGAGCTGAGCCGGTTTGGCGACTCGCTGCTCGTTGTCGCTGACGATGAGCTTGTCAAAGTGCACATCCATTCGGAGACGCCAGGCGAGGTGTTAACGTACGGTCAGCGCTACGGGAGCTTGATTCGCATTAAGATTGAAAACATGCGCGAGCAGCACGCCGACATCGTCGGCCGGGAGGCGAAAGCGCTCTCCGGCCCAGCAAAGGAGGCGAAGCCGTATGGCATCGTGGCCGTGGCGATGGGAGAAGGAGTGGCCGAGCTGTTTCAGAGCATCGGCGCACATGAAGTGATTGAAGGCGGCCAGACGATGAATCCGAGCACGGAAGAAATCGCCGAAGCCATCCGGCGCGCGAACGCCGAAACGGTGTTTGTGCTGCCGAACAACAAAAACATCGTGATGGCGGCAAGACAGGCCGCTGAGCTGTCTGAGCACCGGGTGATCGTCATCCCGGCGAAAACCGTTCCCCAAGGAATAGCGGCGCTGCTCGCGTTTCATCCCGAACAATCAGCCGAGCAAAACGAGCGGGCGATGACCGCTGCGCTCGCGAAGGTGAAAACCGGGCAAGTCACGTTTTCCGTCCGCGATACGACGATAGACGGCATACAGATTAAAAAAGGCGACTACATGGGGCTGTGGGATGACCGCATCATCGCCGCCGACAAAGACAAATTGGCCGTGACCGAGCGCCTCTTAGACGCGCTCATCGATGAGGAAAGCGAAATCGTCACGATTTTGTACGGCGAAGATGCGACCGAAGTGGAAGTGGAGACCGTCATCGCTTATTTGGAAAACGAACACGATGGGGTTGAGGTGGAAGTGCATAACGGAAAGCAGCCGCTGTATCCGTTTATCATTTCCGTTGAATAATATGTTAGAATGATAGAAGGGAGCTTTTTTCCCTTCTATTTTTTCGGTTTCATGGGGGAATGGCAGAGATGAAATATAAAAGCGTCTTTGACATCATTGGCCCGGTGATGGTCGGGCCGTCGAGTTCACATACGGCCGGCGCGGTGCGCATCGGCTTGGTCGCTTATAAGCTATTCGGCCGCAAACCGTCTTGGGCGCGCGTTTCGTTTTACGGATCGTTTGCCGAAACGTACCGCGGGCATGGCACTGATGTTGCCATTGTCGCCGGCTTGCTCGGGTTTGACACGTTCGATGAACGGCTGCCGGCGGCGCTGGACATCGCGCGCGCCGAGGGCTTGGACGTCTCGTTTTCGGCCGAAGAGGCGATTCCGCACCATCCGAATACGGCGCGCCTCTGTATCGGCGATGACCGCGGAGAGCTTGAATTGGTCGGCATTTCGATTGGCGGCGGAAAAATCGAGATCGTCGAGCTGAACGGGTTTGCCTTGAAACTATCCGGCCATCATCCGGCGCTTTTGATTATGCACAATGACCGGTATGGGACGATCGGCGCAGTCGCTTCCGTGCTCGCGAAGCATGCCATTAACATCGGGCATATGGAAGTGTCGCGCAAAGAAAAAGGAAAGGAAGCGCTCATGGCCATCGAAGTCGATCAGCCGCTGACCGATGATCTCATTCAAGAGCTGGAGCAGCTGCCGAACATTTTGCAGGTGGCAAAGCTGGCCGATTGAAGCGCACTCCATTTCACGCTGATGCTTGAAGCTCGCTTGGGGCGAACATCGGCAACGAATGAAAACGAAACCGATTTCATATCGACAGGGAAGCCAAACGGCAACAGAGATTAGCTGCGAAAGGGCAGGTGGGAATCCATGTTTCGCAATGTCGCTGAATTGGTGGCGCTGGCGGAAAATGAGCAGACGAAAATCGCTGAGGTAATGATCCGCCACGAAATCGAGGTGAGCGGGCGGAGCCGGGAAGACGTGATCGCGCAAATGGACCATCATTTGTCCGTTATGGAGCGCGCCGTGGAAAGAGGTTTGCAGGGGGTGTCGTCCCGCTCCGGATTGACTGGTTTTGATGCGGTGCGAATGCAACGCTATATTGAAGCCGGGCGGTTTTTGTCTGGAGAAACGATTTTGGACGCCGTCAGCAAAGCCATGGCAACGAACGAAGTGAACGCGGCGATGGGCGTCATTTGCGCCACGCCGACGGCGGGAGCGGCCGGCGTCGTCCCGGGAACGCTGTTTGCTGTGAAAGAAAAACTGCGGCCGACGCGCAAAGAAATGATCGAGTTTCTGTTTACGGCCGGAGCGTTCGGCTATGTTGTCGCCAATAACGCTTCGATTTCCGGCGCGGCGGGCGGCTGTCAGGCGGAGGTGGGCTCAGCGGCGGGCATGGCCGCTGCAGCGCTCGTTGAGCTGGCTGGTGGAACGCCGAGCCAAGCGGCGGAAGCGATGGCGATCGCGCTGAAAAACATGCTCGGCTTGGTTTGCGATCCGGTCGCCGGCCTTGTCGAGGTGCCGTGTGTAAAGCGGAACGCGATGGGGGCGGCGAATGCCATGATCGCCGCCGATATGGCGCTAGCCGGCATCAAAAGCCGCATTCCGTGCGATGAAGTGATCGAAGCGATGTATCGGATTGGCGCGGCCATGCCGGTGGCGCTCAAAGAGACAGCGCAAGGGGGGTTGGCCGCCACGCCGACCGGCCGTGCGATCGCGGCCCGTATTTTCGGCGCTTCCGCGGCGACAAAGTGAGCGAAGCAATGCAACAGCCGGTGACGGCGGTCAAAGGCATTGGCGAGGAAACGGCAGCGGCGCTCGCCGACATCGGCATTCGCACCGTCGGCGAGCTGCTCGCTTATGCCCCGTATCGATATGACGATTACGAGCAAAAAGATTTGGCCGCCGTCCGGCACGAGGAAAAGGTGACGGTAGAAGGAAAAGTGCATAGCGCGCCTGTGTTGACGTATTACGGGAAGAAGAAATCGCGCCTTTCCTTTCGGCTGCTGGCCGACCGCTATTTGATCACCGTCGTTTGCTTCAACCGCCCGTATTTGAAGGAAAAAATCACCCTCAACGAAACGGTGACCGTGATCGGAAAATGGGATCGGCACCGGCAGACGATCAATGCGTACGAACTCCGGTTCGGACCGGCGCCCGAGACGACGGGCATCGAGCCGGTTTATTCCGTGCGCAGTCCGCTGACGGTTAAAATGATGCGCCGGCTGATGAAAGCGGCGTTTGACCAATTCGGTTCGCACATTCCTGAACTGCTGCCGCCCGCGCTGCGCCGCGCCTACCGTCTCGTTGACAAGCAGGAAGCTCTTCGCGCCCTTCATTTTCCCCGTTCGCGCGAAGAGCTGCACCAGGCGCGGCGGCGGCTTGCCTACGAGGAGTTTTTGCTGTACCAGTTGAAAATGCAGGCGCTAAGGAAAATCATGCGCGACGAACGGCGCGGCGTCGCCCATTCGTATTCGGAAGAACAGCTCGCCTCGTTTCTTGCCGGATTGCCGTTTTCCCTTACGAACGCCCAGCGGCGGGTCATCGATGAAATTTTGGTCGATATGCGGGCGCCGCGGCAAATGAATCGGCTTTTGCAGGGCGATGTCGGGTCAGGCAAGACGGTCGTCGCCGCCGTTGCCTTGTATGCGGCTGCCTTATCGCGGTTTCAAGGAGCGCTGATGGTGCCGACGGAAATTTTGGCCGAACAGCATGCCCGTTCGCTCGCGGAGCTGTTTGCCGGCACCGATGTCACCTTGGCGCTGTTGACCAGCTCTGTGAAAGGAAAACGGCGCAAGGAAGTGCTAGCTGAACTCGAGGAAGGGACGATTGACATTGTCGTGGGCACGCACGCCTTAATCCAAGAAGGGGTGCAGTTTCACCGCCTCGGCCTTGTCATTACCGATGAGCAGCACCGTTTTGGTGTCGAACAGCGCCGCATTTTGCGCGAAAAAGGACATGCGCCGGACGTATTGATGATGACGGCAACGCCGATCCCGCGCACGCTCGCGATGACAGTATTTGGCGATATGGACGTATCGGTGCTGGACGAAATGCCGGCCGGGCGCAAAAAAGTCGAGACGTATTGGGTGAAGCATCATCAGTTCGCGCGCGTGCTCGATTTTATCGAAAAAGAATTGCGCCGCGGCCATCAGGCGTATGTCATTTGCCCGCTCATCGAAGAATCAGAAAAACTCGATGTGCAAAACGCCATCGACGTTCACAGCCAGCTCGTCCATTACTATCGCGGAAAATACGAAGTCGGGCTCATGCACGGCCGGCTGTCTCCGGAAGAAAAAGAGGCGGTCATGCGCGCGTTCAGCGAAAACCGCATTCATGTGCTCGTTTCCACGACGGTGGTGGAAGTCGGAGTCAATGTGCCAAACGCGACGGTGATGGTCATTTATGACGCCGAACGGTTCGGATTGGCCCAGCTTCACCAGCTGCGCGGCCGGGTCGGCCGCGGCGCCGCGCAGTCGTACTGCATTTTAATCGCCGATCCGAAGTCCGAAATCGGCAAAGAACGGATGCGGATCATGACGGAAACGACGGACGGGTTTGTGCTCGCGGAAAAAGATTTGGAGCTGCGCGGGCCGGGCGATGTGTTCGGCACGAAGCAAAGCGGTCTGCCGGAATTCCGCTATGGCGACCCGGTGCACGATTATCGCATTTTCGAAGTCGCTCACCGCGATGCCGCCAAACTGATCGCCTCGCCGGCGTTTTGGCGCGGCGAGGCGTATGCGGGGTTGCGAGCGGAATTGGAGGCGTCCGGCGCGCTCGGCGGGGAAAAATGGGACTGAGGCGACGGAGCGGGAGCTGCCGGTGTCGTCGCGGTCCACTTTTTTTGCTTGCATTCCGGTTGTTGATATTATATATTACTTTTAGTACCTAGTCATAAATCCGGGCGGTGTAACGAGCGATGAGAAAAAGCAAACGCGAACGGCAACGGCTGCTGCAGGAGACGATCCGCGAAAATCCGTTTGTGACCGATGAGGAGCTGGCGGAGAAGTTTTCTGTCAGCGTGCAGACGATCCGCCTTGACCGGCTTGAGCTCTCGATTCCCGAGCTGCGCGAGCGGATTAAACACGTCGCCCGCCAGTCGTTCGCTGATAAAGTGCGGGCGCTGCCGCTTGAGGAAGTGATCGGCGACATCATTGACATCGAACCGGATGCGAGCGCGATTTCCATTTTTGATGTCAAAGAGGAGCACGTGTTTCGGCGCACCCGCATCGCCCGCGGCCACCATTTGTTCGCTCAAGCGAATTCGCTCGCGGTTGCCGTCATCCACGATGAATTGGCGCTGACGGCAAAAGCGACGATCCGCTTTGTGCGGCAAGTGAAAGAAGGCGAGCGGGTCGTAGCGAAGGCGAAAGTGACCGGAAAAACGGAAAGCGGGCGCACGGTCGTTGACGTAAACAGCTATGTCGGCCAAGAGCTCGTGTTTTCCGGAACGTTCGAAATGTATCGTTCAAACATGGAAAAAAAGGATGGCGACAGCAATGAACATCGCGATTGATGCTATGGGGGGAGATCACGCCCCGCATGAAATCGTGCTTGGCGCGGCAAGGGCCGCCGCGCACTTTCCCGACATTCGCATCACGTTGATCGGCGATGAAGCGAAAATTCGCCCGCATTTGCCGAGCGAGGAGCGCATCGCGGTCATTCACACCGATGAAGTGATCGAGGCGGCCGATGAGCCGGTGCGGGCGGTGCGGCGCAAAAAACGTTCGTCGCTTGTGCGCATGGCCGAGGAAGTGAAAGAAGGGCGCGCGGACGCCGGCATTTCCGCCGGCAACACCGGGGCGCTCATGGCCGCCGGGTTGTTTGTCGTTGGGCGAGCGGCCGGCATCGACCGACCGGCGCTCGCGCCGACGCTGCCGACGGTGGACGGAAAAGGGTTTGTCTTTTTAGATGTCGGCGCCAACGTGGACGCCCGCCCGGAACATTTGCAGCAATATGCGCTGATGGGGCATGTGTACGCCAAGCAAGTGCGCGGGATCGCGAACCCGCGCATCGGTTTGCTCAATGTCGGCACCGAAGACCAAAAAGGGAATGAAACGATGAAGCGGGCGTTTGCTTTGCTGAAAGAAACCGATCTTCATTTTATCGGCAACGTCGAAGCGCGCGATTTGCTGCAAGGGGCGGCTGATGTCGTCGTCGCTGACGGTTTTTCCGGCAATGTCGCTTTAAAAACGATCGAAGGAACGGCGATGGCGCTGTTTTCCTTGCTCAAGCAGGCGCTGACAAGCAGCGTGGCGGCCAAGCTCGCCGCTGCCGCCCTCAAACCGAAGCTTGCTGGGCTGAAAAAGATGATGGACTACTCCGAATACGGCGGGGCAGCGCTGTTTGGCCTGAACGCCCCTCTCATTAAAGCGCACGGTTCGTCCGATGCGAACGCTATTTTCCACGCGGTCCGCCAAGCGCGTGACATGGTGGCCCATGATGTGATCGGCACCATCAAAGCGGAGCTGGAGCGGGCTGCATTGATCAAGGAGGGATAACGATGGGGAAGATCGCCTTTTTGTTTCCTGGACAAGGGTCACAGGTCGTCGGCATGGCAAAAGATGCCGCCGACCATGACGCCCGCGCCCGCGCGGTCATTGAAGCGGCCGACGAGCGGCTCGGATTTCCGCTTTCCGCGCTCATGTTCAACGGGCCGCAAGAGGAGTTGACGCTCACGTACAACGCCCAGCCGGCGCTTTTGACCGCGAGCATCGCCTTGCTCGAACTCGTCAAAGCGGCCGGGCTGAGCGCCGATTATGTCGCCGGACATAGCTTGGGCGAATATACGGCGCTCGTTGCCGCCGAGGCGATGTCATTCGCCGATGCGGTCTATGCCGTTCGCCGCCGCGGCGAATTGATGAATGAGGCGGTGCCGGCCGGCGAAGGGACGATGGCGGCCGTTTTGGGAATGGATGCCGCGGCGCTCGAGGCGGTGACGAGCGAAATCACCGCCCAAGGCGATCCGGTCGCGCCGGCGAACTTCAATTGCCCGGGGCAAATCGTCATCTCCGGTTCGAAAGCCGGGGTGGAAAAAGCGGGGCAGCTGGCAAAAGAGCGCGGCGCCAAGCGCGTCATTCCGCTTGAGGTGAGCGGGCCGTTCCATTCTGTGCTCATGAAGCCGGCGGCCGAACAGCTGAACGCCGTCTTGGCGGGCTTAACCATTCGCGACGCTGCCATTCCGGTCATTGCCAACGTGACGGCCGAGCCGGTGACGAAGAAAGAAGACATCGCCGATCTGCTCGTGCGCCAACTCTATTCACCGGTGCGCTGGGAGCAGTCGGTGCGCACGCTGTTGGCGCTTGGGGTCGACACGTTTGTGGAAATCGGCCCAGGGAACGTGTTGTCCGGCCTCGTGAAAAAAATCGACCGCAACGTCCGCGTTTATGCGGTGAACGATCTCGCTTCCCTAGAAGCGGCTGTTGCGGCGCTGAAAGGAGAATAACGATGCTCGAAGGAAAAATCGCCCTCGTCACCGGAGCGTCGCGCGGCATCGGTCGAGCTGTCGCGCTGGAGCTCGCCCGCCAAGGGGCGAACGTCATCGTCAACTATGCCGGCAGTGAAGCAAAGGCGAACGAAGTGGTCGAAACGATTCGCTCACTTGGCCGCGAGGCGTTCGCCGTGCAGGCGGACGTCGCTTCGGCCGCCGATGTGGAACGCATGGTCAAAGCGGCGCTCGACTCATTCGGCCGCCTCGACATTTTGGTGAACAACGCCGGCATTACGCGCGACAACTTATTGATGCGGATGAAGGAAGAAGAATGGGATGCCGTGATTAACACGAACTTAAAAGGGGTATTTCTTTGTACGAAGGCGGTCGCGCGGCCGATGATGAAGCAGCGCTACGGACGGATCGTCAACATCGCGTCGGTCGTCGGCGTGATCGGCAACCCGGGGCAGGCGAATTACGTTGCCGCCAAAGCCGGCGTCATCGGGCTGACGAAGACGGCGGCGCGCGAACTCGCCAGCCGCCACATTACGGTCAACGCCGTTGCGCCGGGGTTCATCACGACCGATATGACGGAAGCGCTCAGCGCGGAGCAAAAAGAAACCATGCGAAACCAAATTCCGCTCGCCCGCTTTGGCGAGCCGGATGACGTCGCCCGCGTTGTCGCGTTTCTCGCCTCGGATGCGGCCGGCTATATGACCGGCCAGACGCTTCACGTCGATGGCGGCATGGTCATGCCGTAATCGGCACGGACCGGAAAAAGCCGGTGGAAAACGCGGGCCGTCCGCTCGGGAACGAACGGCCGCAGCGGGCCCGCGTTCGGGCATGGATGGGGGAAGGTGCGCTTGGCTGCCGCATTCCGCCATCAGCCCTCTAGTATTTTTACGGCCAATCGACTATAATCATGAAGGGAGGTGAAGGCGAATGGCAGACGTACTCGAACGGGTAACGAAAATTATTGTCGACCGCTTGGGCGTGGACGAATCGCAAGTGACGCTTGAGGCATCGTTCAAAGATGACTTGGGCGCCGACTCGCTGGATATCGTCGAATTGGTCATGGAGCTAGAAGACGAGTTCAACATGGAAATTTCCGATGAGGAAGCGGAAAAAATCGTCACAGTCGGAGATGCTGTGAACTACATAAAAAGCCGTTTGTAATGCTGCTTTTTGCAAAGTCCCGTTGCTCCGAACGGGGCTTTCTCTGCTTTTTCGGGAACATCGGGCGGGCGGCCCGCTCGCGTAGCAGGCCGGTGAACGGATATAATAAAAGGGAGATACGGCCAGTTTTGGTTGGAACGAAGTCGGAGGGCAGTTGTATGTCAAAACAAAAAGAGCGCATCCATGAAAAAAGGCGGGCGAAGTTTCAAGAGCTGCAACAAAAAATCGGCATCACGTTTCAAAACGAAAAACTGCTGATTCAAGCGTTCACCCATTCATCGTATGTGAATGAGCATCGGCGGCGGTTCCATGAGGATAACGAACGGCTCGAGTTTTTGGGCGATGCGGTGCTCGAATTGACCGTTTCGCAATATTTGTTTCAAAAGTTTCCCCATATGAGTGAAGGACAGCTAACGAAACTGAGGGCCGCCGTTGTGTGCGAGCCGTCGTTAGTCAAATTCGCCAATGCTTTGTCGTTCGGCGAGCTCGTTTTGCTTGGCAAAGGTGAAGAGCTGACCGGCGGGCGGACGCGTCCGGCGCTGCTCGCTGACGTGTTTGAGGCGTTTATCGGCGCTCTGTATTTGGACCAAGGAATGGACGCCGTCATTCGCTTTTTGGAACAAACGATGTTCCCGAAAATCGATGAAGGTGCTTTTTCTCATGTGATGGATTTTAAAAGCCAGCTGCAAGAACTCGTGCAGCGCGATGGCAGCGGAACGCTTGAATACGCCATTTTGGAAGAAAAGGGGCCGGCTCACAATCGAGAGTTTGTCGCTAGGGTCGCGTTAAACGGCCAAGAGCTCGGGGTTGGCGTCGGCCGCTCGAAAAAAGAAGCCGAGCAGCATGCGGCGCAAATGGCGCTTGAGGCGCTGCGGGCCGCCGACAGGCAGTGAAAGGCTGGCGATGTTCCGTCAGTCTTTTTTTCAGCCGGCGTTTTTTCTTTTGCGATATGGTATATTGATAACGAGGATGAAAGAATCGAACATCCCGGTTCGCCACTGTGAACGTGGCGGACGATATGATAAGCGGAAAGATGGTGAGGCATCAGACCATGTTCCTCAAACGATTGGATGTAATCGGCTTTAAATCGTTCGCCGACCGCGTATCGATCGAATTCGTCCCCGGCGTGACGGCGGTCGTCGGTCCGAACGGGAGCGGCAAAAGCAACATTACCGATGCCATTCGTTGGGTGCTCGGCGAACAGTCGGCGAAATCGCTGCGCGGCGCCAAGATGGAGGACGTCATTTTTGCCGGCAGCGAATCGCGCAAGCCGCTGAACGTCGCTGAAGTCACGATCACCCTTGACAATGAAGACGGCTTTTTGCCGCTCGAGTATCAGGAAGTGAGTGTGACCCGGCGCGTCTATCGCTCCGGGGAAAGCGAGTTTTTCATCAATCGCCAACCGTGCCGGTTGAAGGATATCGTCGATTTGTTTCTCGATTCGGGGCTCGGCAAGGAGGCGTTTTCGATCATCGGCCAAGGCCGGGTCGAAGAAATTTTAAGCAGCAAGCCGGAGGAACGGCGCACGATTTTTGAAGAAGCAGCCGGGGTGTTGAAATATAAATGGCGTAAAAAAAAGGCCGAAACGAAGCTGGCGGAAACGCAAGACAATTTGCATCGCGTCAACGACATTTTGCATGAGCTGACGCAACAGCTTGAACCGCTTCGCATGCAAGCTTCGGTCGCCAAAGAATATTTGGAAAAACGGGATGAGCTTGAACGCTTTGAAGTGGCGCTCATGGTGCATGACATCGAGCAGCTGCATCGGCAATGGAGCGAGTGGAACGAGGCGCTCAGCGAGCATCAACAGGAAGAGGGGAGAGTGGCGGCAGAACTACAAAAAATGGAGGCTCACATGGAGCAGCTGCGCGATCAAATAGCCGCCATTGACGAGTCGGTTGACGGTCTTCAACAAGTCTTGCTGTTGGCGAGCGAAGAGCTCGAAAAGCTCGAGGGGCGGAAGGAAGTGTTGAAAGAGCGGAAAAAACATGCGGCTCAGCGCATCGGCCAGCTCGAGGAAACGTCGGCCGCTTTGACGGCCAAGCGGCGCCGTTTGACGGAGCAACTCCGGGAGGAAAAAGCCGCCCTTGCCCAGCTCGAATCGTCCGCTGCCGCGCTCGAGAAGGAGTTGGGCGAACAGCAGGCGGCTCTAGCTGCCCAAGACATGGACATCGAAGAAGAGATGGAGCGGCGCAAGAGCGATTACATCGATCTCGTCCATGAACAGGCGGCATTGAAAAACGAACGTCTGCATGTCGAGCAAGCTCTCGAGAAGCTCCGCGCGAAACGATCGGCAGCAGAGGAAGGGAACCGCCACTACGTCAAGGAGCGCGATGAGCTCGAGCGGCAGCGAGCGGCGGTAATGGCGGAGCAATCCCGCCTCCAGCATGCGATGGCCGCGGCAAGCAGCAGACTTCTTGCCCTTGAGGCGGCTCTCAAGGAACGGCGGGCGGAGATCGAACAGAAAAACGCCTCGCTTCAACAGGCGCGCCAATACCGGCAGCAGACGAAAGCGCGCCGGCAGTGGCTTGAGGAAATGCAGCAAGAGTACGCCGGCTTTCTTCAAGGAGTGAAAGAAGTGCTCAAGGCGCGCGGGCGGCTTTCGGGCATCCGCGGGGCGGTCGTGGAACTCATCCGCGTTCCCGACCGTTATGAAACGGCGATCGAAACGGCGCTCGGCGGCGCGATGCAGCACATCGTTGTCGAGAATGAACAAGCGGCGCGGCAAGCCATTCAATTTTTGAAAACAAACGGTTATGGACGGGCGACGTTTTTGCCGCTCGATGTCATCCAACCGCGCTCCCTTTCTGAACGGGAGCGGGCAGCGATCAGCGGCCATCCGGCGTTTGTCGGCATCGCCAGCGAGCTCATTTCGTACGATCGCGCCTTTGAGGCGGCGATCGCCCATTTGCTCGGTCATGTGATCGTGACGGCCGATTTAAAAGGGGCGAACGAATTGGCGCGACTGCTTCACTACCGGTACCGGCTCGTGACGCTCGACGGTGATGTCGTCAGCCCGGGCGGGGCGATGACCGGCGGCGGGACGGGAAAAAAAGCCGCCTCGTTGCTCGGGCGAAATCGCGAGCTGGAGGCGCTTGCCGCCAAGCTGCGGGAAATGGACGATGTCATCGCCCGCTTGGAGCGCGACGTGACCGCAAAGCAGCGCGAATGCGAACAATGGGAAGGCGAAGCGGCGGCGCTCAAAGCGGAGCTCGCTGCGCTCGAACAGGCGCTGCAACAAGAAAAAGAGAAGCAGCGCGAGCTCGAATGGCAGAAAAAGCGAATCGATGAGCAGCTCGCTTTTTATGATCAAGAAAAGGCCGGCGATGAACAAGAAATGGCGGCGCTCACCGACCGTTTGGCCGGCTTAGACCGCGAGCTTGAGCAGCTGAACGGGAAGTTGCGGGCGATTGAGGAAGAAATTGAGCGGTTGCAGGCGCAGAAACAGACCGAGCAAACGACGAAAGAAGCGCTTCAGGCGGCGATCACCGAGAAAAAAATCGCGCTGGCGGAAACGAAAGAGCGCGTCAAGCACGCGCGCCGGAAAGCGGAAGAGATCGAGGCGGAGCTTGTGGAAACCGAGCGCGGACTGCAACAGGCGGAGCGCGAACGCGCTTCTTTGCGCGCCGACATGGAAGCGCCGGAATGGAACGAGGAAGAACTGGAGCAGCTGCGGCGGCAAAAGCTCGAGGACAAGCAAAAAACGGTCGAGCTGATCGCCAGCCGCCGTGAACAGCGGCTTGACTGCCAACGCCGGCTTGAGCATTTGGAACGAGAATGGAAAGAAGCGAAGCGGCGTCATAAGCAGCTCATCGAAGTCGTCAAAGATGAGGAAGTGAAGCTGAATCGGCTTGACGTGGAGCTGGCCAATTTGCTCGCCCGCCTCGGCGAAGAGTACGGGCTGTCGCTGGAAGCCGCTCGCTCTCGGCATACGCTTGAGATCAGCGCCGATGAAGCGCGCAAGCGGGTGAAGCTCATCAAACGCGCCATCGAAGAGCTCGGTACCGTCAACTTGGGAGCGATCGACGAGTATGAGCGCGTTTCCGAGCGCCATCGCTTTTTGAGCGAGCAAAAAGCGGATCTCGAGGAAGCGAAGGCGACGCTTCACCAAGTCATCGAAGAAATGGACGAGGAAATGAAAAAACGGTTTTTCTCAACGTTTGAACAAATCCGCGCCCATTTTGGCGAGGTGTTTCGCGAACTGTTCGGCGGCGGGCGCGCTGATTTGCGTCTGACCGATCCGAGCGATCTGCTCGAGACGGGAGTCGACATCGTCGCCCAGCCGCCCGGGAAAAAGCTCCAGCATTTGAGCTTGCTTTCGGGCGGGGAGCGGGCACTGACGGCGATCGCGCTTTTGTTTTCGATTTTAAAGGTGCGGCCGGTGCCGTTTTGCGTCCTTGATGAAGTGGAGGCGGCGCTCGATGAGGCGAACGTGCAGCGCTATGCCCAGTATTTGAAGCGATTCAGCCGCGATACGCAATTTATTGTCATCACCCACCGGAAAGGAACGATGGAAGAGGCTGACGTATTGTATGGGGTCACCATGCAGGAATCGGGCGTCTCGAAGCTCGTTTCCGTCCGCCTTGAAGATTCGAAGCAGCTCGTGCAGTCATAACGGAAGGGAGGAGTCTCCATGGGCTTTTTTCAAAAGTTGAAGGAAAAATGGACGAAACAAGCGGATACGGTCACCGAAAAATTCAAAGAAGGGCTGTCGAAAACGAGAACGTCGTTTGCCGGGAAGGTGAACGATCTCATCGCCCGCTACCGGAAAGTGGATGAAGAATTTTTTGAGGAGCTCGAGGAAATTTTGATCGCTGCCGATGTCGGCGTGGCGACCGTCATGGAACTGGTCGACGAATTGAAAATGGAAGTGAAGCGCCGCAACATTCAAGATCCAGCGCAAATGCGCGATGTCATCGCCGAGAAGCTCATCGACATTTACCGCGCCGGCGCGGATGACAAAGAACTTTCCGCTTTGAATATACAAGAAGGCGGGCTGACGGTCATCTTGTTTGTCGGTGTCAACGGCGTCGGGAAAACGACGACGATCGGCAAACTTGCCCATAAGCTGAAAGCGGAAGGGAAATCGGTGCTCTTGGCCGCGGGCGATACGTTCCGCGCCGGGGCGATCGAGCAGCTTGAGGTGTGGGGAGAGCGCGTCGGCGTCGACGTCATTAAGCAAGCGGCCGGCTCCGACCCGGCGGCGGTCATGTATGACGCGATTCAAGCGGCGAAAGCGCGCGGGGTCGACGTCTTGCTGTGCGACACGGCCGGCCGGCTGCAAAACAAAGTGAATTTAATGAAAGAACTTGAAAAAGTGAAGCGCGTCATCAGCCGCGAAATTCCGGGCGCGCCGCATGAAGTGCTGCTCGTGCTCGATGCGACGACCGGCCAAAACGCCATGAGCCAGGCGAAGCTGTTTAAAGAAGCGACCGATGTGACCGGCATTGTGCTGACGAAGCTCGACGGCACGGCCAAAGGCGGCATCGTTTTGGCCATCCGCAATGAACTGAACATTCCGGTGAAGCTCGTCGGGCTCGGCGAGAAAATGGACGATTTGCAAGTGTTCGATCCCGAACAATACGTGTATGGACTGTTTGCCGATTGGCTCGACTCGTAAACGGACGCAACGACGTTCACGGACACGGCCCCGCTCTGAAAACTAGATAACCGGAAAAGCGAAGGCGGGCGCTTTCCTGCGCTTGACACGCGGAGAAAAAAACAGTACACTACATGGTTGTAAAGGTATTTTACTTAACAATGAGGGAGGGAGAGTCCGGTGCTGGAAAAAACGATGCGCATGAACTATTTATACGATTTTTACCAAGCGCTGCTGACGCCGAAACAGCGCAATTATATGGCGCTGTACTACTTGGACGACTACTCCCTCGGAGAAATTGCTGAGCAGTATCAAGTGAGCCGCCAGGCGGTGTACGACAACATCCGGCGCACGGAAGCGATGCTGGAACAGTATGAAGAAAAGCTCGGGTTGCTGCGCAAGTACGAACGGCGGCAGCAAGCGATCGAGCGGCTGAGAGACTACATCGACCGGCATTACGGCGCTGACGCCCAATTGGCGGCGCTCGTCGATGAGCTTGACGAACTCGACTAGGGAGGGAGACCGCCATGGCGTTTGAAGGGTTGTCTGAACGTTTGCAGCAGGTGATGAGCCGCATCCGCGGCAAAGGAAAAGTCACCGAAGCCGATGTGAAAGAAATGATGCGCGAAGTGCGCCTCGCGCTTTTGGAAGCCGATGTCAACTTTAAAGTGGTGAAAGATTTCATCAAACAAGTGAGCGAGCGGGCGGTCGGGCAGGAAGTAATGAAAAGTTTGACGCCGGGCCAGCAAGTCATCAAAATTGTCAAGGAAGAATTGACGGCGTTAATGGGCGGCGAACAAAGCCAAATCGCTGTCGCCAAAAAGCCTCCGACGGTTGTCATGATGGTCGGATTGCAAGGGGCGGGGAAAACGACGACGACCGGGAAGCTCGCCAACTGGCTGCGCAAGCGACATAACCGCAAGCCGCTTTTGGTAGCTGCCGACGTCTACCGGCCGGCGGCGATCAAGCAGCTCGAGACGCTTGGCAAACAGCTCAGTGTGCCTGTCTTTTCGTTAGGCGAGCACGAAAACCCGGTTGAGATCGCCAAGCGGGCGCTTGAGCAGGCGAAGGCGGAGCATTGCGATTATGTGCTCATTGACACCGCCGGACGCCTTCACATTGATGAAGGGCTGATGGATGAGCTCAGACAAATGAAAGAGGCCGTCAAGCCGGATGAAATTTTCCTCGTCGTCGACGCCATGACCGGGCAAGACGCCGTCAACGTCGCGCAAAGCTTTCACGAACAGCTCGGTATCACCGGCGTGATTTTGACGAAGCTCGATGGCGATACGCGCGGAGGAGCCGCGCTGTCGATCCGCGCCGTCACCGGGGCGCCGATCAAGTTTGCCGGGATGGGCGAAAAGCTCGACGCGTTGGAGCCGTTCCATCCGGAGCGAATGGCGTCGCGCATTTTAGGCATGGGCGATGTGTTGACGCTGATTGAAAAGGCGCAGGCCGCCGTTGATGAGGAGAAGGCGAAAGAGCTCGAGCAAAAAATGCGCACCGCCACGTTCACCCTTGACGACTTTTTGGACCAGCTTGGCCAAGTGCGCAAACTCGGACCGCTTGACGAGCTGATTAAAATGTTGCCGGGTGCCAATAAAATCAAAGGGCTCGCCAACATTCAAGTCGATGAAAAGCAAATCGCCCGCGTTGAGGCGATCATTCGCTCGATGACCAAGGAAGAGAAAATGCATCCGGAAATCATCAACGGCAGCCGAAAAAAGCGGATCGCCAAAGGGAGCGGCACGACGGTGCAAGAAGTGAATCGGCTGCTCAAGCAGTTTGACGAGATGAAAAAAATGATGAAAATGATGACGAACGTCCCGAAAGGAAAAAAGAAAGGTTTCCGTTTTCCGTTTATGTAAATCCAGATCTGTTAAGCGAAAAACCTTTACAAACGGAAGAAGAATTGTTAATATACTATCTTGTGTGAACACTATACGGAGGTGCGTACAAACTATGGCAGTAAAAATTCGTTTAAAACGCATGGGTGCAAAGAAAAAACCGTTTTACCGCATCGTGGTAGCGGACTCGCGTTCACCGCGCGACGGCCGTTTCATTGAAACGATCGGCACGTACGACCCGGTCGCCGAGCCGGCGCAAATCAACATCGACGAAGAACTGGCGCTCAAATGGCTGCAAAACGGCGCCAAACCGTCGGACACGGTGCGCAGCTTGCTGTCGAAGCAAGGCATTTTGGAGAAGTTCCATCACTTAAAATACGGGAAATAAGCGGGATGGATATGAAACCGCTCATTGAAACGATCGTCAAGGCGCTTGTCGATCATCCGGAAGCCGTGGCGGTTGAGTGCCGCGAAGGCGAGGCGGCGTTGCTTTGTGAACTGTCGGTGCATGACGATGACATCGGCAAAGTGATCGGCAAACACGGGCGGACGATCCAAGCGATCCGTACCGTGGTCGCCGCCGCTGCCGCCGGGGCGTCCAAGCGGGTGATCGTGCAGGTGAAGGACAAAGGGTGAGGAAGTTCCTCTCCCTTTTTTGATATCGTCAGGCCAAAGCTGGATGCGGTCGGCGAAGGCATGGTTTGATGCCGAAAAGGAGGGGGACGATGAAGCTCATTCAAACGGTCGAAGTGCGACAAGTGGTCACCGAGCGCAGCAAACAGACGCTTGCCGCCTCGTTTCTTCAGCGCAAGCAACAGCTTGAACGCGAATGCGACCAGCTTCGCTTTGAACAAAAACGGGTGGAAAAAAGCGGGAAGCACCCGCCCGCTTTAGTCAAGCACTATTTCGCCAAGGAAATCGATGAGCGCATCGAGAAAATCAAGCTGCTTGAGTTCCAATTGGAGCAATTGCGCATCCTACCGTTAGGGAGCGAGTTAAAAGAGCGGGACGTCGAGGCGCTCATCGAGGTGAACGTCGGCGACCGATGGGAAGAGGTGACGAAGGCGCGCGCCATCATCATTGAAGACGGCGTCGTCAAAGAGATTCGCTAGGAAAGGATGAAGGGGATGGAACGGTGGTTTAACGTCGGCAAAATCGTCAACACGCACGGCATCCGCGGCGAAGTGCGCGTCATTTCGCGCACCGATTTTCCGGAGAAGCGATACAAGAAAGGAAACAAGCTGTATATTTTCCGCGAACGAGACAACGAGCCGATAGAAGTGACGGTGAAAAGCCATCGCGTCCACAAATCGTTTGACCTCTTGTCGTTTGAAGGCTATGACAGCATTAACGAGGTCGAACCGTTCAAAGGCGCGATGCTGAAAGTGCCAGAAAGCCAGCTGGGCGAGCTCGATGAGGGCGAGTATTATTTTCATGAGATCATCGGATGCACCGTCGTGACAGAAGGCGGAGAGACGATCGGTGCCGTCACGGAAATTTTGACGCCGGGGGCGAACGACGTGTGGGTCGTCCGCCGTGAGGACGGTTCAGACGTGCTCATTCCGTATATTGAAGAGGTGGTCATCCATGTCGATCCGGAGCAAAAAACGATCGTCATTCGGCCGATGGAAGGGCTGCTTGCGTGATGCGGATCGACATTTTGACGCTGTTTCCTGGCATGTTTTCCGGCGTGCTGAATGAATCCATTCTCAAGAAAGCGCAAGAAAAAGGAGCCGTCGCCATTCACCTCGTTGATTTCCGCGAATTTGCCGACAACAAGCACAAAACGGTCGATGATTATCCATATGGCGGCGGCGCCGGCATGGTGCTCAAGCCGCAGCCGATTTTTGATGCCGTCGAGCACGTCACCGCCGGATCGCCCGGCGCCCGCATCATTTTGCTTTGTCCGCAAGGAGAGCGCTACACGCAAAAAAAAGCCGAGGAGTTGGCGAAAGCAGAGCATTTGGTGCTTATTTGCGGCCATTACGAAGGGTATGATGAACGCATCCGTCAATATTTGGCCACCGATGAAATTTCGATCGGCGACTACATTTTGACCGGCGGGGAGCTTGGCGCGATGGTGATTGTCGACAGCGTGGTCCGCCTCCTTCCAGGCGTGCTTGGCAACGAGGCATCGCCCGTCGATGACTCGTTCAGCTCCGGGCTGCTCGAGTACCCGCAATACACGAGGCCGGCCGATTTTCGCGGCCTGAAAGTCCCGGATGTGCTCCTGTCCGGAAACCATCAGCGGATCGCCGAATGGCGCGAGAAGGAATCGCTGCGCCGGACATTTTTGCGCCGCCCGGACTTGCTTGCCGATTACCCGCTTACCGACAAGCAAAAACAATGGCTGAAAGAGTGGGAAGAGGAACGTCAATAGCTATTGCCTGCGTTCGCGATTTGTGCTATTATGTTCCTTGTGTGGCCTTAGGCGGTTGGCTTGAGGACGGAAAACGATGTTCCGCTGCAATGACGATTTTTCATTGGCATGAACATCTGTGGAAGGAGTGGAACGAGATGCATCATTTGATCCAAGAAATTACGAAAGAGCAGTTGCGGACCGATTTGCCGGATTTCCGCCCGGGCGACACGGTGCGCGTCCATGTAAAAGTCGTGGAAGGCAACCGTGAGCGCATCCAAGTGTTCGAAGGCGTCGTCATTAAACGGCGCGGGGCGGGCATCAGCGAAACGTTCACCGTCCGCAAAGTGTCCTACGGCGTCGGCGTTGAGCGCACGTTCCCGGTGCATACGCCGAAAATCGCCAAGCTGGAAGTCGTCCGCCGCGGGAAAGTCCGCCGCGCGAAACTGTACTACTTGCGTGAGCTTCGCGGCAAAGCGGCGCGCATTAAGGAAAAAACGGCTCAATAACGGACATCGTTGGGACGTAGCGGAAAAGGAGCTTGCTTTCAAGCTCCTTTTTTCGCTATCGCAAATTTGAACGTAGGTGGGATGATGATGGAACAGAAAAAAAGCGAATGGCGCGAATGGATGAAAGCCATTGTTGTCGCTGTCTTGCTCGCTGGGGGCATTCGCTATTTCATTTTCGCCCCGATCATTGTCGACGGCTATTCGATGAAGCCGACGTTACATAATCATGAACGGATGATCGTCAATAAGCTCGCCTATAAAATAGGCGCCCCGCATCGTTTCGACATCATCGTGTTTCACGCCGAAGCGGGGAGAGACTATATTAAGCGGATCATCGGCTTGCCGGGCGACCGAATCGAATATCGAAACGACACGCTTTATGTCAACGGCAAGCCGTATGAAGAGCCATATTTGGCTGAAGCCAAAAAGCAAGTGGCTTATGGGCCGTTGACGGAGCCGTTCACGCTCAAAGAGTTGACTGGACGGAGCACCGTGCCGAAAGGGTATTTGTTCGTGATGGGCGACAACCGCCGCTTCAGTAAAGATAGCCGCCATATCGGCTTCATTCCGATGTCGAAAGTCGTCGGTAAGGCGAGCATCGTCTACTGGCCGCTCCAAGACGCCCGCATCGTGAAATGATCCGATCGCAACCCGTTCAAAGCGCCAGCGGTGTGGTCGGGAGAAAGCTCGCTGCCCGTCGTTTCGTTTTTCATCCATATGGGCCGTCTCTTTCAGGCGGAATCCACGATCGTGACGCATCGGCAGGCAACAAACAAAGCGTCATCACGAATCAACGAAAGGCAGGTGAAGGCTATGGCGACGATTCAATGGTTTCCCGGTCATATGGCGAAAGCGAAGCGGGAAGTGCAAGAAAAACTAAAATGGATTGATGTGGCTTTTGAGCTGCTTGACGCCCGTGTGCCGATGTCTTCGCGCAATCCTATGATCGACGAGATTCTTGGGCAAAAGCCGCGCCTCGTTTTGCTCAACAAGGCCGATATGGCCGATGAGGCGGTGACGGAACAATGGATTCGCTATTTTCGCGAGCAAGGGAAAACCGCGATCGCCATCGATGCGCAAAGCGGGACGGGAGTGAGGCAACTGGCCGCAGCGGCGAAAGAGATGGTGAAAGACAAATTCGCCAAGATGCGGGCGAAAGGGATTAAAAACCCGCGTCCGGTTCGGGCGCTCATCGTCGGCATTCCGAATGTCGGCAAATCGACGCTCATCAACCGGCTGGCGGGCCGCCATATCGCGAAAACCGGCGACAAGCCGGGAGTGACGAAGGCGCAGCAATGGATCAAGGTCGGCAAAGAAATGGAGCTGCTCGATACACCCGGCATTCTATGGCCGAAGTTTGAAGATGAGGATGTCGGTTACAAGCTGGCGGTAACAGGCGCCATCAAAGATGAAATTTTGAATGGGCAAGATGTCGCCGTTTACGCGCTCCGTTTTTTGTCCGCTCATTATCCGGAGCGGCTCCTTTCGCGTTATGATCTCGATGACATTCCCGCCGACATCGTCGCGTTGTTCGAGGCCATCGGGCGGCGGCGCGGCTGTTTGACAGCGGGCGGCGGCGTGGATTACGACAAAGTTGCGGAGATTGTGCTGTCTGATATTCGGACCGAAAAATTAGGCCGCTTAAGTTTTGAAGCGCCCGCTTTACGGACGTGAACTGTCCGGCGGGCGTTTTTTTGCGGGCCGTGCTTGACGTCCGGCCCGATCGAACCGATAGTATAAGTAGAAGAGGGAGAGACGAATGAAACGGTATACGGTCAAGGAGATTGAGGCGCTTCTTCCGCAGCTTGGCGCCGACGATCCGCATTGGGAATGGCTGCGGCGGGATGAGCGCAAGAGCGTGCAGGCGCTTCTCGCTCGTTTGGACAGGGAGCAGGCGCGCCGCCGGGCGGAGAAGCAGCGATGGGAAGCGTTGCTGCGCTGGGAGCGGGAGCTGTACGCGGCCGGCGCCGCTCGCATCGCTGGTATCGATGAGGCGGGCCGCGGTCCGCTCGCTGGTCCGGTTGTGGCCGCCGCCGTCATTTTGCCGGCAGGCGCTTACTTGCCGGGGCTTGACGATTCCAAACGGCTCACACCGGCTAAGCGCGAAGCGTTGTTTGCACAAATTGAAGCGTGCGCTGTCGCTATTGGCATCGGGATCGTCAGCGCGGCGGAAATCGATGAGTGGAATATTTACGAGGCGACGAGGCGGGCGATGGCGAAAGCGGTGGAGAACCTCTCCCCGCCGCCTGACTATTTGCTTGTCGATGCCATGACGGTTCCGTGCTCATTGCCGCAACGATCGCTGATCAAAGGCGATGCCAGCAGCGCTTCCATCGCTGCGGCATCGGTCATCGCCAAAGTCACGCGCGACCGCTGGATGACCGAATTGGACCGCCGCTATCCACAATATGGATTCGCTCGCCATATGGGCTACGGGACGCCGGAACATTTACAAGCTATTCGCCGTTACGGAGTGACGCCTGAGCATCGCCGTTCCTTTGCGCCGGTGCGCGAAGCGCTCAATGAACATCGTTAACGGCTCGGATGATGGAAAAGCGAGGTGTAGCGCTCGCCCATCGCGCTTAATGGCGATCGATTTTCTTTCATTCGTTGTTTTGCATGCGAACGGCTTTCGCCAAAGCGCCAAGCGATCCTCATTAATGGCCGCCGCTCGTTTTCAGCGGGAGACGGCCAACGGGGACATCGTCGTGGAAAGCAAAAGGGCGCCGGTGTCGACCCGCTTTGCTTCACACCGTCCGAGCATGTCAACCTCATCGTATGGAAACGGGTTGCATCGACACGGACGATCAAAGGGAAACGACGAGCTATAGTTGAAAGTTTGTTTTACATCCCGCTGATTACTCGACTCGTTTATCATCATCAACTTGTACTTAGATGAAACACGCAACGAAAAATCGGAAATGGTTTATGGTAACTTATATAGAAAGGGGGAGGGGAATGGTCGAGCGGATGGAACGAACGTTGCCGGTAGCTGCTGTGCGCGATCCGGTGTCTAGACGACCGTTGGCGCCAGGAGAGGCCATTATCGGCCGGGTGGAACAAGTGGAAGAGACGGAAACGGGAGAGCGGTCGGCGCTCGTTCGGGCCGGCGGCCAACTCATTCGCGCCCGGCTCGAAGCGCCGCTCGCTGAGGGACGGCTCTATTTGTTTGAAATTCACGAACAAGGCCGGTGGAAAGCGGTGCCGCTGTCGAGGGCGGGCGCCCATTCGCTTGAAGAGGCCGCGCGCCAATGGCAGCGTGCTTGGAAGCTGTCGGATGCCGCCTTGCCGGTGCTTCGCCAGGCGCTGAAAGCGGGAGCGGTTGTGACCAAAACGGAGGTGGTGAAGCTGGCCGAGGCGGTGCAGCAAACCGGGCAACCGGACAGCGCGGAAGAAGTGCTCGCCCATTTGTTTCGCCGCGGTTTGCCGCCGTCTCCGGCCGTGTTTCGCACCCTGTGGGCAGCGAGAGCGGGAGCGCCGCTCGCTTCATTGTTGACGGAACTAAAGGCGGCGCTCGCCGCCCTTCCCGCCCAGCCGGGGACGGTGGCGCTCAGGCAGGACTTCGAACGTCTTCTTTCACCCTCGCTGTTTGCCTACGAGACGGCAGCCCATGTAGCGTTAGCGGCTCGGCAGGAAGGAGCGGAGCCAGCGTCGGCGCTCTGGGCTCGCCTCGGGCTCGCTCCGTTGACTAAGGACGGCCGTATGGCGCTTCGCGAGGCGTTGCGGCAGCGGCGTTTTTCTGAAGTGGGGCGGCTGCTCGGTGTGACGGATGAGGAAAGATTTTTCGCCCGAGTTGCCGCGGTGGACGCCGCTTTTCGCCGCGGGGAGCTCCCTAGGGCGGAAGCAGAGCTGTGGGCGGCCGCCCGAACGGCCCGCGATCCGGCGCTGTCCGTGTTTCATTGGCTGCGCCGGATGGCGGCTCGCCTTGGGGTTGGCGACGAGGCGGAACTCGCCCGCGCGCTGAAAACGGGTTCGGCGCCTGTCGCCCCCTCATCGTTAAAAGGGCTGCTCCTTCGCCTTCTTCACGATCCGGAAACGAGCGGGGCGAAACGGACGGCGGAAGCGTTGCTTGACCGGCTGGACGGCATGGCCATCGCTTCGGGCCGCGACGGCGCGATGGAGCACGCGTGGCTCGCCTTTCCGCTTCCGCTTGGCCGCCATGACAGCGATTTGGTCGTCTATTGGCAAGGAAGGCGAAGCCATGAGCGGACGCTTGACACCGATTACAGCCGCATCGTCTGTTCGCTGACGCTTGAAGAGTTGGGCGAGGTGGTCGTCGATATGCGCGTGCAGCGTCGGATCGTTCACATTTCCATTTTTCACGATGATCCGCAGCTGTCGGCGCTGATCGCCCGGTTGTCCCCGCTCGCGAAAGAGCGGTTTCAAGCGCACGGTTATCGATTGTCAGGGGTGGATGTCAAGGCGGCGTCTGCCGCTTGCCCGCCTTCTCTCTTTCCGTTTCAAAGCGGCGGCAGCGGGGTGGACTGGCGGGCATGAGCGAGGGGAGAAAAAAGGCGGTTGCGTTGTCGTATGATGCCCATGTGGACGAAGCGCCTGTGGTAAAGGCGAAAGGGAGCGGGGCGGTCGCTGAGGCGATCATCGAGATGGCCGAACAACACGGCGTTCCGATCCGAAAAGACCCCGTGCTCGTTGAATTGCTCAGCGAAGTGGAGCTGAATGAGACGATTCCCGAAGAGCTGTATGCGCTCGTGGCGGAGCTGTTTGCGTTTTTATACGATCTAGACCGCGCCGCCAAAGAACAAAAAGCGGGGAAAGGATGAGGTTTCCTCTTCCCCGCTTTTTTTCATTATTGTGACGAAACGGTGGACAACCGGGAAACGTTAGGTATAAAATGAAAGCGCTAAGACTTTTTGATCTTATACATAGGAGGTTGGCGCATGAACATTCATGAATACCAAGCAAAAGAAATTTTGCGAAGCTATGGCGTATCCGTTCCGAACGGTCGCGTCGCGTTTACGGTCGATGAAGCGGTCGAAGCGGCGAAAGCGCTCGGCACACCGGTATGCGTCGTCAAGGCGCAAATTCATGCCGGCGGGCGCGGCAAAGCGGGCGGGGTGAAAGTAGCAAAAAGCCTCGAGGAAGTCCGTACATACGCCAGCGAATTGCTCGGCAAAGTGCTCGTCACCCATCAAACCGGCCCGGAAGGAAAAGAAGTGAAGCGGCTTCTCATTGAAGAAGGATGCGACATTCAAAAAGAATATTACATCGGCCTTGTCGTCGACCGCGCCACCTCGCGCGTCGTCTTGATGGGCTCGGAAGAAGGCGGCACGGAAATCGAAGAAGTGGCGGCGAAAACGCCGGAGAAAATTTTTAAAGAATACATCGATCCGGCGGTTGGGCTGCAGGCGTTCCAAGCGCGCCGATTGGCGTTCAACATCAACATCCCGAAACCGCTCGTCAATCAAGCGGTGAAATTTATGATGGGCTTGTACCAAGTGTTTGTCGATAAAGACTGCTCGATCGCCGAAATCAACCCGCTTGTCGTCACCGGCGACGGCAAAGTGATGGCGCTCGATGCGAAATTGAACTTTGACTCCAACGCCCTTTATCGCCATCCGGACATTTTGGAGTACCGCGATTTGGACGAGGAAGACCCGAAAGAAATCGAAGCGTCGAAATATGACTTGAACTACATCGCCCTTGACGGCAACATCGGCTGCATGGTCAACGGCGCCGGCTTGGCGATGGCGACGATGGACATCATTAAATATTACGGCGGCGAGCCGGCCAACTTCCTCGATGTCGGCGGCGGCGCCAGCGAGGAAAAAGTGACGGAGGCGTTCAAAATCATTTTGTCCGACCCGAACGTGAAAGGCATTTTCGTCAACATTTTCGGCGGCATTATGAAATGTGACGTCATCGCGAGCGGCATCGTCACGGCGACGAAGCAAGTCGGCTTGACGCTTCCGCTCGTCGTTCGCCTCGAAGGAACGAACGTCGAGCTCGGGAAAAAGATTTTAGAAGAGTCGGGCTTGAACATTACGGCGGCGGAATCGATGGCGGACGGCGCGCAAAAAATCGTCGAGCTAGTACGTTAAGAAAGCGAGGGAGACACGTGAGCGTTTTTGTCAATAAAGACACGAAAGTGATCGTGCAAGGGATTACCGGTTCGCAAGGGCTGTTTCATACAAAACAGATGATTGAATACGGAACGAACATTGTCGGCGGGGTCACGCCGGGCAAAGGCGGCACGGAAGTCGAAGGCGTGCCGGTGTTTGACACCGTTTCGGAAGCGGTCGAAAAAACGGGCGCGAACGCCTCGGTCATTTACGTTCCGCCGGCGTTTGCCGCTGATGCCATTATGGAAGCGGTCGACGCCGGACTTGATCTCGTCGTCTGCATCACCGAAGGCATTCCGGTGCTTGATATGGTGAAAGTGAAACGGTACATGGAAGGGAAAAAGACGCGCCTCATCGGCCCGAACTGCCCGGGCGTCATCACGCCGGAAGAGTGCAAAATCGGCATTATGCCGGGCTACATCCATAAAAAAGGGCATGTCGGCATCGTCTCGCGCTCCGGCACGCTGACGTACGAGGCGGTTCACCAACTGACGCAAGCCGGCATCGGCCAATCAACGGCGGTCGGTATCGGCGGCGACCCGGTCAACGGCACGAACTTCATCGATGTGCTGAAGGCGTTTAACGAGGACGAAGAGACATACGCGGTCATTATGATCGGCGAAATCGGCGGCACGGCCGAAGAAGAAGCGGCTGAATGGGTGAAAGCGAACATGACGAAACCGGTCGTCGGCTTCATCGGCGGGCAGACGGCGCCTCCGGGCAAACGGATGGGCCATGCCGGCGCGATCATTTCCGGCGGCAAAGGCACGGCTGCGGAAAAAATCAAAAAAATGACCGAATGCGGCATCAAAGTGGCGGAAACGCCGGCCGTCATCGGCGAAACGCTCATTTCCGTCTTAAAAGAGCGCGGCTTGTACGAAAAATGCAAAACGCATTAATGTTCCTGCCCCGCACCCTTGCGTGCGGGGTGCTGTTTATCCTGTTGCGAGAAAGGGGAATACGATGTACGATACGGTTCGCGACCGGCTCATCCATCTCCACCATTGCCGTGGGGCGGGATGGAAGACGATTCAGGCGCTGTTGGCCGCTGATGCTACGCTTTCTGCCCCATTTTCGCTCTCTCCCTCTGCCCTCCGCTCCCTTGTCCCGCTCTCCGATGCGCAATGGAACGCCTTTTTCCACGACTTGCATGCCATCGATATGCAGCGGCTGCTGCAAGCATACCACAGCCGGGGCATTCACCTCATCACGTTATGGGACGCTGACTATCCGCCGCTGCTAAAGCATATCCACGCGCCGCCATGGGTGCTGTACGCGAAAGGGAACCTCGCTTTGCTTCAACAAGTGAAGCTGATCAGCATCGTCGGAACGCGACATCCGACGAAAGAAGGAATCGCCGCGTTGGAAAAACTGGTGCCGCCGCTCGTTTCCGCCGGTTTTACGATCGTGAGCGGACTGGCCTTTGGCATTGATGTTTGCGCCCATCAACTGGCCGTCCGGCACGGCGGCACGACGATCGCGGTCATCGCCGGCGGGCTTGACCACGTTTATCCAAAGGCCCACCGTTCCTTTGCTCGGCAACTCATGGAAGAACATCTCGTGATCGCTGAACATCCGCCGGCAACAAGACCGCAGCCGTGGCAGTTTCCGGCTCGCAACCGCATCATCAGCGGATTGTCGCTCGGCACGATCGTCGTACAAGCCCGGGTGAAAAGCGGCTCGCTCATCACCGCCGCGTATGCGCTCGAGCAAGGGCGCGAAGTGTTCGCCGTCCCCGGTCCGATCGGTTTGGCCGAATCCGCTGGACCGAATACGCTCATTCAACACGGGGCCAAACTAGTGCAACAAGCGGACGATGTGATCGCTGAATTCCCGTACTTGTAGCGATCATGTTTGACAAATGTGGCCATAATCATTAATAATAATGAAGATTTCAATTTACCTCCTAGGGGTGGAAGATCGATGTCAGACTACTTAGTTATCGTCGAGTCGCCAACGAAAGCGAAGACGATCGAACGATACTTAGGAAAAAAATATACGGTCAAAGCTTCGATGGGCCACGTCCGCGACTTGCCAAAAAGCCAAATGGGCGTTGATATAAACCGCGGCTATGAGCCGAAGTACATTACGATCCGCGGCAAAGGCCAGGTGATTAAAGAGCTGAAAACGGCGGCGAAAAAAGCGAAGAAAGTGTTCCTCGCCGCCGACCCGGACCGCGAAGGGGAGGCGATTGCTTGGCATTTGGCCAACATGCTCGATCTCGACATCCATTCGGATTGCCGCGTCGTGTTCCACGAAATTACAAAAGACGCCATTCAACAATCGTTTCAACAGCCGCGCGCCATCAATATGAACCTAGTGGACGCCCAGCAGGCGCGGCGCGTGCTCGACCGACTCGTCGGTTACAATATCAGCCCGCTCCTATGGAAGAAGGTGAAAAAAGGGTTGAGCGCCGGCCGCGTACAGTCGGTCGCCCTGCGCCTGATCATCGAGAGGGAAAAAGAAATTCGCGAATTCCGTCCGGAAGAATATTGGACGATTCAAGCGGTGCTGCAAAAAGGCACGGAAACGTTCCCCGCCTCCTTTTACGGCATCGATGGGCAAAAGCGCGACATAAAGACGGAAGAAGACGTGAAAGCCGTGCTTTCCCGCTTGCAAGGGAATTCGTTCACCGTCAAAACGGTCGCCAAGCGCGAGCGCAAGCGCAGTCCGGTGCCGCCATTTACCACGTCGTCACTGCAGCAGGAAGCGGCGCGCAAGCTCAATTTCCGCACGAAAAAAACGATGATGGTCGCCCAGCAGCTGTATGAAGGAATCGACCTCGGCGGCGAGGGGACCGTCGGTTTGATTACATACATGCGCACCGATTCGACGCGCATCGCCGAAACGGCGCAGCGGGAAGCGGCGGCATACATCGAGGCGGCGTTTGGCGCTTCGTACGTCAACCAAGAAAAACGGAAGGAAAAGAAAAGCACCAATGCCCAAGATGCCCATGAAGCGATTCGTCCGACATCAGCCTTTCGCGATCCGGAAAAAGTAAAGCCGTATTTGACGCGCGATCAATTCCGGCTCTATAAATTGATTTGGGAGCGATTCATCGCCAGCCAAATGGCAGCGGCCGTCCTTGACACGATGAGTGTGGAGCTGGAAAACAACGGCGTCCTGTTCCGCGCCAACGGGTCAAAGGTCAAGTTTCCGGGCTTTATGAAAGTATACATCGAAGGATCGGACGATCAGACGGAGGAACAAGACCGGCTGCTACCGAACTTGGAAGAGGGAGAAACCGTCCAGAGCGAAGCGATTGAACCGAAGCAGCATTTCACCCAACCGCCGCCGCGCTACACAGAGGCGCGCCTTGTGAAAACGCTGGAAGAGCTCGGCATCGGCCGTCCGTCGACGTATGCGCCGACGCTTGATACGATTCAAAAGCGCAACTACGTCGTCTTGGAAAACAAGCGGTTCATTCCAACGGAGCTTGGCGAAATCGTTGTTGAGCTGATGCTCGAGTTTTTTCCGGAAATTATCGATGTCGAGTTTACGGCGAAAATGGAAAAAGAATTGGATGAAATCGAAGAAGGAAAAGTGGGCTGGATCGAAGTCGTCGACGAGTTTTACCGCGAATTTGAGAAGCGGTTGAAAGTAGCGGAAAAAGAGATGCGCGAAGTGGATTTGAAAGACGAGCCGGCCGGCATCGATTGCGACGTGTGCGGCAGTCCGATGGTGTACAAAATGGGCCGCTTCGGCAAGTTTATCGCCTGTTCGAATTTTCCAGAATGCCGCCATACGAAGCCGATTGTGAAGTCCATCGGCGTCAAGTGCCCGAAATGCCGTGAAGGCGAAATCGTGGAGCGCAGCAGCAAGCGGAAGCGAGTGTTTTATGGCTGCGATCGCTTTCCGGACTGTGACTTTGTTTCCTGGGACCAGCCGCTCGCTCGTCCTTGCCCGAAATGCGGCGGGCTGCTCATTGAGAAAAAATTGAAAAAGGGCGCGCAAGTGCAATGCACAGCGTGCGATTACGAAGAACGGCCGGACGTCTAAACAGGCGCCGGCCACAATTCAGAATTTTATAAAAAATAGTTGCGTTTGTATGCCATCGTATGGTACGATGGAGGAGCCGCTGCGAGGTGAGGCAATGGAAAATTCGAAACTTGTATTACAATTGTTCCTGGAATATTTACAAATCGAGAAAAATTATTCACAATATACTATTGTGTGCTACCGGCGCGACATTGAGCAGTTTTTGCAGTTTATGAGCGCCGAGGGGATCGGGCGGCTTGAGGACGTGGCCTATAGCGATGTCCGCTTGTATTTGACGAAGCTGTACGGGCAAAAGCTATCGAGCCGTTCGATCGCCCGCAAAATTTCGAGTTTGCGCAGCTTTTACAAGTTTTTGCTGCGCGAGGGGCGGGCGGCTGAAAATCCGTTTGCGTTTGCGGCGCTGCCGAAAAAAGAGCAAACCATTCCGAATTTTTTATATCCGCAGGAATTAGAAGCGCTCTTTCTTGTCAATGATGAGAATACCGCTCTTGGCCAGCGCAACGCGGCGCTGCTTGAGCTGTTGTACGCGACAGGTGCCAGGATTAGTGAATGTTGTCACATTCAACTGTCCGACATCGATTTCCAAGCGCAGACCGTATTCATTCACGGCAAAGGAAACAAGCAGCGCTACGTCCCGTTCGGGCGCGCGGCTTGTGAGGCGCTCAAACGGTATATCCACGGCGGGCGGCGCGAGCTTACGAAAACGTTGGCGGCAGACCACCGCTATTTGTTTGTTAACGCTCGTGGCAATCCGCTCACGCCTCGAGGGGCGCGGTACGTTTTCGAGCGGATCGTGGAAGCGGCGGCGCTGACGCAACAGATCAGCCCCCACGTGCTGAGGCACACGTTTGCGACCCATTTGCTCAACAACGGAGCCGACCTTCGCTCCGTGCAGGAGCTGCTCGGCCACACGCATTTGTCATCGACCCAAGTGTATACGCATGTGACGAAAGACCGGCTTCGGCACATTTATTTGCAGGCGCATCCGCGGGCGTAGGCCCGCCGGCAGGGAGGGGACAATGATGGGAACTTTTCATGCGACGACGATTTTTGCCATCCGCCATAACGGGGCAGCGGCGATGGCGGGCGACGGCCAAGTGACGTTCGGCAATGCGGTCGTCATGAAACAGACGGCCAAAAAAGTGCGGCGGCTGTTTCAAGGAAACGTGCTTGCCGGGTTTGCTGGCTCGGTCGCTGATGCGTTTACGCTGTTTGAGATGTTCGAAGGCAAGCTCGAGCAGTTCAATGGCAACTTGCCGCGCGCGGCGGTGGAATTGGCGAAAGAATGGCGGAGCGACAAAGTGCTGCGCCGCCTTGAGGCGATGTTGATCGTGATGGACAAAGACCATCTGTTGCTTGTCTCCGGCACCGGCGAAGTGATCGAGCCGGACGATGGCATGCTGGCGATCGGTTCGGGCGGCCACTATGCGCTCGCTGCTGGACGCGCGTTAAAGAAGTATGCCGGCGGCTCGCTGACCGCCAAAGACATCGCCAAGGCAGCGCTCGAGATTGCCGCTGACATTTGCGTCTATACGAACGGCCATATCATAGTGGAAGAGCTGTAAAAAGGAGGAGGCCGATGATGGCGGAAACATTGACCCCAAGGCAAATTGTCGAGAAGCTCGATCAGTTTATCGTTGGGCAAAAAGAGGCGAAAAAAGCGGTGGCGATCGCCCTCCGTAACCGGTACCGCCGCAGCTTGCTCGATGAAAAATTGCGCGATGAAGTGATGCCGAAAAACATTTTAATGATCGGGCCGACCGGGGTCGGAAAGACCGAGATCGCCCGCCGGCTCGCGAAACTCGTCGGCGCCCCGTTTATCAAAGTCGAGGCGACGAAATTTACCGAAGTCGGCTATGTCGGACGCGATGTCGAATCGATGGTGCGCGATTTGGTGGAAACATCGGTCCGGCTCGTCAAAGAGCGGAAAATGAACGAGGTGAAAGACCGGGCCGAGCAGCAGGCGAACAAACGGCTCGTTGAATTGCTTGTCCCCGGCAAACCGAAACAGACGATCAAAAACCCGCTTGAGCTGCTGTTCGGGGGACAGACGACCCAGCAAGACAGCAGCTACAGCCATGAGGACGAGCAAGTCGAGCGAAAACGGCGCCAAGTCGCTTGGCAACTCGAAAACGGCCAGCTCGAAAACGAAATGGTGACGATTGAAATCGAGGAGCAGCCGCCGATGTTGTTTGACTTTTTGCAAGGGGCGGGCATCGAGCAGATGGGCGTCAATATGCAAGATGCGTTAAGCAGCCTCATGCCGAAGCGGCGCAAAAAGCGGCGCCTCAAAGTGAGCGAAGCGCGAAAAGTGCTCATCAACGAAGAGGCGCAAAAGCTGATCGACATGGATGAAGTGACGCAAGAAGCGATTCGCCTTGCCGAGCAGTCCGGCATCATTTTTATCGATGAAATCGACAAAATCGCCCGCAGCGGGGCGGTGTCCGGTTCGGCCGATGTCTCGCGCGAAGGGGTGCAGCGCGACATTTTGCCGATTGTCGAAGGTTCGACCGTTATGACGAAATACGGGCCGGTCAAAACGGACCACATCTTATTCATCGCCGCCGGGGCGTTCCATATGGCGAAGCCGTCTGATTTGATCCCTGAGCTGCAAGGCCGTTTCCCGATTCGCGTCGAACTGGCGAAACTTTCCGTCGATGATTTCGTAAGAATATTAGTCGAGCCGGACAACGCCCTCATCAAACAGTATCAAGCTCTTTTGGCCACGGAAGGTATAAATCTTGAATTTTCTGACGATGCTATTCGTAAGATTGCCGAAGTGGCGTTTGAAGTGAATCAGACGACCGATAACATCGGCGCGCGCCGGCTGCATACCATCTTGGAAAAACTGCTTGAAGAATTGCTGTTTGAAGCGCCGGACATCGGCATCGACAAAGTCGTCATCACGCCGCAGTATGTCGAGCAAAAGCTCGGCGACATCGTCAAAAACAAAGATTTACGCGAATTTATTTTGTGAGGAGGAGATGAAAACGATGAATTTATTAGAAAAAACGCGAAAAATTAACGCGATGCTGCAAAAAGCAGCCGGGCGGCCGGTCAATTTCAAAGAAATGGCCGAAACGCTTTGCGAAGTGATTGAAGCCAATGTGTTTGTCGTTAGCCGCCGCGGCAAGCTGCTCGGTTTCGCCATTAAGCAATCGATTGAAAACGAGCGGATGAAACGGATGCTCGAGGAGCGGCAGTTTCCGGAAGAATATACGAAAAACTTGTTCAACATTACGGAAACGTCTCCTAACATTGATATTAACAGCGAATATACAGCGTTTCCAGTGGAAAATCGTGACTTGTTCAAAACCGGCTTGACGACGATCGTCCCGATCAACGGCGGCGGGGAACGGCTCGGCACCCTCATTTTGTCGCGTCTTGACCGCGAGTTTGATAACGACGATCTCATTTTGGCCGAATACGGAGCGACGGTCGTCGGCATGGAAATTTTGCGGGAAAAGGCGGAAGAGATCGAGGAAGAAGCGCGCAGCAAAGCGGTTGTGCAAATGGCGATCAGCTCGCTGTCTTACAGCGAACTTGAAGCGATTGAGCATATTTTTGAAGAGCTTGACGGAACGGAAGGGCTGCTTGTCGCGAGCAAAATCGCCGACCGCGTCGGCATCACCCGTTCGGTTATCGTCAACGCCTTGCGCAAGCTTGAGAGCGCCGGGGTCATTGAATCGCGTTCGCTCGGCATGAAAGGAACGTACATTAAAGTATTGAACGATAAATTTTTAAGCGAACTGGAAAAATTGAAGTCAAGCTAAACGGCGTGGCCGTCTCAACCCGCTAGGGATTTTTGCCTAGCGGGTTTTGTTTCCAGAGACCGTGATTCAATCGTGCATACCGCTTCCTGCCATCGTTTCTCAAATCGAAAAACATTGCAGCACTGCACACTTTTCCTCATCGATCAGGAAACCAATCGTTTTCACCAGCCTTCGAACAACGACGAGGGGAGAAAAATAGTACCAAGTTCCGGCTATACATTGGGTTTTCTTTCCCGTAAAATGAAATCTAGCAGAAATTGTCGAAAAATAGGATAAAAGAGGGGATTCCATTGTCGTTGTTCTCACCGACGATCCACTGGCTCGAGCAAGGACTCCGTTACGCTTCGCTCCGCCAGCAGGCGATTGCTGACAACATCGCCAACGCCGATACGCCGGGCTATAAGGCGAAAGACGTGCGATTTCAGGCGGAACTTGAGCGGGCGCTTCAGTTTGAGGCAAAACGGACGAACCCGAAGCATTTTTCGTTTTCGAGTGAACAAAGCGGAAAAATCATCGTGACGACCAACGCCAACATGAGTTACAATCATAATGGAAATAGTGTCGACATTGATCAAGAAATGTCAAAATTAGCAGAAACCCAAATTTATTACAACGCGTTGGTCGACCAGATGAATGGGAAGTTTGCAACGCTAAAAACGGTGATCAAAGGAGGGAAATAGGCGGTGTCGATGTTTCAAAGCCTGAACATCTCCGCTTCGGCGCTCACGGCCCAGCGGTTGCGCATGGATGTCATTTCGTCCAACATCGCCAACGTCGATACCACGCGGGCGCGCTTGGTCAACGGCGAGTGGGAACCGTACCGCCGCAAAGTGGTCATATTTGAGCCGCGCGGTGCTCAATTTTCCAGCTATCTGCAGGCCGCCATCGGACGGGCGGAGCCGGTAGAAGGTGGAGTGGAGGTGCGAGAAATTGCCGAGGATCCCGCGCCGTTTAAGCTCGTGTACGATCCGGATCACCCGGACGCCAACGCCGATGGCTACGTTCGCCTGCCGAACGTGGATCCGCTTAAGGAAATGGTCGACTTGATCGGGGCGACTCGCTCCTATGAAGCGAACGTCACGGCGCTGAACGCCTCCAAAGGCATGCTGATGAAGGCGTTGGAAATTGGGAAATAGTTCGTAAGGAGGATGGGCGATGATCGATGGAGTCAACCGCGTCGGGTTGGGAATGACCGCGGCCGTTTCCTCTCCGGTGAAACCGGCTGTGGCGCAAAAGCAGTTTGTCGCTTTTTTCAAAGAAGCGCTCAACCGAGTCAACGAGGCGCAACTTCAAGCGGATGAGCTGACGGAAAAGCTTGTTCGCGGGGAAAATGTCCAACTGCACGATGTGATGATCGCAGGGCAAAAGGCGAGCATCGCCCTGCAGCTGACGCTCGAAGTTCGCAATAAGGCGATTGAGGCCTATCAAGAAATGATGCGCATGCCATTGTAACGACCATGAACAGCATTACATATGGAAGCGGCCGTCATCACGGTGCGATGGCGGTGGGCAGCTCGATTATCGGGGGAATCGTATGAGAGACAAATGGAAAGAGTGGTGGGGCCGGGCTCGCGTGTTTTGGCAAGAACGGACGAAAAGACAAAAACGGCTCACGCTCGCCGTAGCGGCTGCTGTGCTCGCGGCTGCCGGCATCGCGATCTTTTTGGCGACGAGAACAGAAATGGTGCCGCTTTACAGCAACTTGACGCCGCAGGAAGCTGGGCAAATCAAGGCGACGCTCGATGAGCGTGGCGTGCCGGCTGAAGTGGTGGACGGCGGCACGACGATTCAAGTACCAAAAGAGCAAGTCGACGCCTTGAAAGTGGAGCTGGCCGCCGAAGGCATTCCGAACAGTGGAATGATCGACTATTCCTTTTTTGGCCAAAACGCGAGCTTCGGCATGACCGACAACGAGTTTAATATGGTGAAGTTAAAAGCGATGCAGACAGAGCTCGCCAACTTGATCAAAACGATCGATGGCGTGCAAGATGCGAAAGTGATGATTACGCTTCCGCAGCCGAGCGTATTCGTTTCTGATGAAAAAGGGGAAGCCTCGGCTTCGATCGTGCTGAAGACGAAGCCGGGCTACCGGTTTAGCGACGAGCAAATTCGCGCGCTCTATCACCTCGTCGCGAAAAGTGTTCCTAATCTCTCTACAGATAATATCGTCATTATGAATCAGTTTTTTGAGTATTTTGATTTGAAAAATGACGGCGAAAATTCGACAGGAACGACATTCGCTTCGCAGCAGCAAATCAAAAAACAAATCGAACGCGACATCCAGCGCCAAGTGCAGCAGCTGCTTGGCACGATGATGGGGCAGGATAAAGTCGTCGTTTCCGTGACAGCCGATGTCGATTTCACGCAAGAAAAGCGGGAAGAAAACTTAGTCGCCCCGGTCGATGAGAAAAACAATAAAGGCATTGCGGTCAGCGTCCAGCGCATCAAAGAAGCGTATTCGGGAAGCGGGGCGCGCCCGGGCGGCGCGGCCGGAACGGGCACGAACGAAGTGCCGGGCTATCAGTCCGCCAACGGCGATACAAACGGCGATTACGAGCGGACTGAGGAGACGGTCAACAACGAGGTCAACAGAATTAAAAAACAAATCGTGGAAAGTCCGTACAAAATCCGCGACTTAGGCATCCAAGTGATGGTGGAGCCGCCGAAGCCGAATGATCCGAATTCGCTGCCGCCGGAAACGGTCAATGACATTCAAAAGCTGCTAGGGACGATCGTGCGGACGTCGATCGACAAAGGCGAAGGGCAAACGCTCACCGATCAGGACATCAACAACCGCATCGTTGTGTCCGTACAAAAATTCAACGGCAAACCAACGTTTACAGAAACAGCGCCAGCAAGGCCGGCATGGTGGTGGTACGCCGCCGGCGGCGGAGCGCTCTTGCTGATCGCTTTGCTGTTGTTCTTCTGGCTGCGCCGCCGCGAGGACGAAGAGGAAGAGGAAGAGTTTCCGCTCGCTCCGTCGATGGCGGAGCCGGAGTTGCCGGAGCCGCCGGAGACGGAGTCGGTGATGCGCCGCCGGCAGCTTGAGCGTCTGGCGAAAGAAAAGCCGGACGAGTTTGCCAAACTATTAAAAACGTGGCTATCGGAAGAGTAGGAGGAACGGCGTATGGCAAAGCGTGAACGGAAAGGCGGGCTGACGGGCAGACAGAAGGCGGCCATCCTCCTCATTTCCCTTGGCCCGGACGTATCGGCCTCTGTTTATAAGCACTTATCCGAAGACGACATTGAAAAATTGACATTGGAAATTTCCAACGTCCGCCAAGTGACGGCCGACCAAAAAGAAGAAGTGCTCGAAGAGTTCCGTCAGCTCGCGGTAGCGCAAGATTACATCGCCCAAGGCGGCATCGCCTACGCGAAAGAAGTGCTGGAACGAGCGCTCGGCCCAGACAAAGCGATGAGCATCATCCATCGGCTGACATCGGCGCTGATGGTGCGTCCGTTTGACTTCGCCCGCAAAGCCGATCCGATGCAGCTGTTAAACTTCATCCAAAACGAGCATCCGCAAACGATCGCTCTCATTCTCTCCTATTTGGAGCCGGCTCAGGCCGGACAAATTTTGTCCGCGCTTCCGCAGGAAATGCAGGCCGATGTCGCCCGGCGCATCGCGCTGATGGACAGCACATCGCCTGAAATTATCAGCGAAGTCGAACAAATTTTGGAGCGGCGACTGTCGGCAACGTTCGTCCAAGACTACACGCAAGCTGGCGGAATCGAAGCGGTCGTCGAGGTGTTGAACCAAGTCGATCGAAGCACAGAGCGAACGATTTTGGATGCGTTGGAAATACAAGATCCGGAGTTGGCTGAGGAAATCAAAAAACGAATGTTTGTATTTGAAGATATCGTCACGCTTGACAACCGCGCCATCCAGCGCGTCATCCGCGAAGTCGACAACAACGACCTCATGCTGGCCTTGAAGGTGGCAAGCGAGGAAGTGAAAGACGTTGTCTTCCGCAACATGTCGGCGCGAATGGCAGAGACGTTCAAAGAAGAGATGGAATATATGGGACCGGTTCGGCTCCGGGATGTCGAGGAAGCCCAGTCGCGCATTGTTGGCATCATTCGCCGCCTTGAAGAGGCCGGTGAAATCGTCATCGCCCGCGGGGGAGGAGATGATATCATTGTCTAATGTGATTAAAGCGCCAACGGTGGCGGCGCGCGCAGGCAAAAAAATCATCGCCGTGCATCATCCGCTCGCCGTCGGTCTTTCGGAAATGGACGGCAGGCCCGAGGAAATGGAAGCGGTCGTTGCCGCTAGGGAAGAAGCGGCCGAGCTTCGCCGACAAACTGAGCAATATTGCCAGGCGATGCGCGAACAGCTCGCGCGCGAACAAGAGCAATGGCAGGCTGAAAAAGAGCGGCTCATGCAAGAAGCGCGCGCCCAAGGGTATGAAGACGGCTACGCAGCCGGGCACGCGGCGGCGCTCAGCGAGCATCGCGAATGGGTGGAACAGGCGCGGCGCGCGGCGGAGCGGGCGAACAGTGAGTTTTACGCCCGCATCGAAGCGACGGCGGAAACGATGCTCGAAGTGGCGCTAAAAGCGGCAGAACGCATTCTTGGCGCCGCGCTTGAGAACGATCGGAACGCGTTTTTACCGCTTGTTCTGCAAGCGTTGCAAGAAGTGCGGCGGCAGACGGAAGTGGCCGTTTACGTTCATCCGCATTGCTACGAAATGGTGACGGAACAGCAAGAGCGGCTGAAATCCGTTTTTCCGCAGCGCGTCGATTTGTTCATTTATCCCGATGATACGCTGCCGGAATACGGCTGCCTCGTTGAAACGCCGTTCGGGCGCATTGATGCAAGCGTCGATACCCAGCTGGAACGGCTGCGCGAGGCGCTTTTCCGGCGGTTGAAGGAGGAAACGTCCCCTGAACTGGCAGGCGCTTCTTGATGAAATGGCTGTGGCTGACTTGTATCGACGATTTGGTAAAATATCACGCGTCATCGGATTAATGACGGAATCGAAAGGACCGGAAAGTTCGATCGGCGACCTTTGCTACATTCATGAAGCGAGCGGCCGCCGCAAAATCCCCGCTGAAGTCGTCGGCTTTCATGAGCAGCACGTGTTGCTCATGCCGTTTTCCGCCATGACGCACATCGCCCCCGGCTGTCTCGTCGAAGCGGCTGGCAAACCGCTCGAAGTGCATGTCGGTGAGGCGCTGATCGGCACGGTTTTGGATCCGCTCGGCTACCCGCTTGACGGAAGCGCGCTGCCTTTAGGCGTAAAGCCCGTGTCGGTCGAGCGCGATCCACCCAATCCGCTCACCCGGCCGCCGATCGCCGAGCCGCTTGAAGTCGGAGTTCGCGTGATCGATAGTTTGCTTTCCGTCGGCAAAGGGCAACGGGTTGGAATTTTTGCCGGCTCCGGCGTCGGCAAAAGCACCTTGATGGGGATGATCGCCCGCCATACATCGGCTGATGTCAACGTCATTGCCCTGATCGGCGAGCGCGGCCGCGAAGTGCGTGAATTTTTGGAGCGCGATCTCGGTCCAGACGGCCTCGCTCGCTCGATTGTCGTCGTCGCTACGTCCGACCAGCCGGCGTTGATGCGCGTGAAGGGGGCCTATACGGCGACAGCGATCGCCGAATATTTCCGCGACCAAGGGGCCGATGTCATGCTCATGATGGACTCGGTCACTCGCGTCGCCATGGCGCAGCGGGAGATCGGGCTGGCCGTCGGCGAGCCTCCGACGACAAAAGGCTACACGCCATCCGTGTTCGCCCTGTTGCCCAAGCTGCTGGAACGGGCCGGAACAAACGCGTCCGGGACGATCACGGCCTTTTATACGGTGCTTGTCGACGGCGATGACATGAATGAACCGATCGCTGATGCGGTGCGCGGCATTTTGGACGGCCATCTTGTGCTCGAGCGCCAGCTGGCCAACAAAGGGCATTATCCGGCGATTAACGTGCTGAAAAGCGTCAGCCGCGTCATGCCCCACATCATCAGCGCCGAGCATCGCGAAGCAGCGAATCGGCTTCGTCGCCTTCTGTCCACTTATATGGATTCGGAAGATTTGATTCAAATTGGGGCGTACAAGCACGGATCATCCCGTGAAATTGATGAAGCGATTCAGTTTTACCCGCGCATTATGGCGTTTTGCCGCCAGGAGATCGACGAAAAAACGACTCGCGAGGAAAGCATTGAGGCGCTGTTCCGTCTGGTGTCGGCCGGGTGATGGAAACGTGCGCCATCTTCACGGGGGAAAGGGTGAACAAACGTGATGACGACGTTTCGGTTGCAAAAAATATGGGCGATGAAAGAAAAAGAAAAGCAAGCGGCGCTTGGGGAATACGAAGCGGCGGTGCGCAAGTTTGAACAGGCGGCCGAAACACTGTACCGGCTGCTGAAGGAAAAAGAACGAGGCGAAGCGGTCCGGGACGAACAGTTGCGAGCCGGCCTGTCCATCGGGGCCATCCGCCATATGTTGCACTATCTCGCCAACATGGAACGGACGATCGATCATTATCAGCTCGTCGTTATGCAGGCGCGCGAGCAGATGCAACGCCGGCAGCGGCGCTTGGTCGAGCTGAACATCGAAGCGAAAAAATATGAAAAAATGCATGAGCGCGCGCAACAATGGGCCAAGCAGCTCGAAAAAGAGGCGGAGCGCCGCTTCTTTGATGAAATGGCCATCCAGCGGTTTGCGCGCCAAGGAGAGTTGTAGATGGCGGGAAGCAACATCGAACAGGAACAACAGACGAGCCGCTGGCAATGGCTCTTGTTCGTCGTGATCATCCCAAGCGTGTTTGCCGCTTTCTTCCTTTTGTTGATTTTGAACGCCGCCGGTGTTGACGCGGCGAAAACGGCAGAGCAATGGGTCACGAACGTTCCGTTTGTTTCGGAATGGACCGATTGGAAGAAAAAGGAGAAAACGATCCGCGAGGCGATGGCCAAGCAACAAGAAACGATCGCACGGCAAAAGCGAACGATCGATGAGCAGCAAAACCAAATTCGCCAGCTCAAAAATGAACTGGCGGCCAAAGAAAAAGAGCTGGCGCGGTTGACAGCCCCCGCCGCCGAACCCGACAAGCCGGCGGCTTCCGCTGCGGAGGCTGCGTCTCCTTCCGTCGATGTCGCGAGTCTGTATGGCGCGATGTCAGACAAGCAGGCAGCGGCCGTTTTAACCGAGCTTTCCGAGAGCGAGGCGCTTGATGTGTTAAGCAAGATGGACCGCGACAAAGCGGCGGCGATTTTGGACAAAATGCCGGCGAAACAAGCAGCGAAGCTGTTGTCCTCGCTGAGCAAATTGACGATGGGAGAGGAGGCGGCCCAATGAATGTGACGTTGACAGCCCGTTCGCCGCAGGCCGTGGGCGATCAGTCCGCCCCGGCGCCGCTTAAAAAGGAAACCGGGCCCAGCGGGGCATTCGCACAATTGCTCGCACATAAACAGACCGAACCCTTCCCGGTGGAAACGGCGGTGGCGGAGCGGCCCCCTTTGCCGGAAAACAAAGCGGAACAACTTGAAAACAAAGTGGAACAACTTGAAAACAAAGCGGAACAAACCGATGGACAGGGCGGTTTCGAGTGGCTTTCCTTTTTTACTGGCCCGACGATCGGAATTTTTCCGGCGTTCCGTTGTTTACAAACCGGAGATGACCAAATGGTTGTCGCAAAAGAGGGGCAACTCATTTCTTCTCAGCCTGATCGCAAAGGCCAACGTTCATCCATTGACATCGGGGCGCTTGAGCTTGGGAGAGAGGGGAGAATGGCCGCGTATGAAGGGGGGCGCTTGACTGCGATCGTCGAACAGGCATCGAACCGCGATAGTAACCGTTTGTCGGCAGAGGGAGCGTCCTATGCTTGGTCATATAAGGCGAACCAAGGGGTTGCTCAGCAGCACGCTGAAATGACATCCATCCCTCTATCTTCTTTGGCGCTGGCGGGAGAACATGAACAACAAGCGCTCGGCTCGGTTCTCCCCGTTGATGTCAGCCCTACCGTCTCTGCTCACGAGCGGCTTTCGCTTCGCAGAGAGGACGGAGTGCGAACGGATGGACAGGCAGGATTTTCTGCCCATCCGACTTCTTGGTTCTCTCCGCCGCTCGGTTCAGACAGCCAGACGAGCCAAGCGGAAAATGGACATTCGGATTTTGTTGTTGACCAAGTCGCCCGCGCTTTGCGGCTGGGACGTTGGATGCGGCTCCCGGGCGGGGCGGCGCAGCTCGTCATCCGTCTTCATCCCGAGCATCTTGGCACAGTGACGGTGAAAATGACGCACGAGGGCGGGAAGCTGACCGCTAAGCTGCTCGTCGCCAACGATGCGGTGAAAGAGTTGCTTCACGCTCATCTGCCGCAGCTCACCCAGCTGCTTGATGCGAGCCAGATCACGGTTGAAAAGTGGACGGTTTGGACCGATTGGGAGGGCTCTTCGTTGCCGCCGCAGTCCGAGGGGCGTCAAGGCGGCCGCCAACATAATGAATCGCGGCGGGAACAAAAGCGGGAATCATCGCCTTCTTCCTCGTTTGCATTAGACGGGGTGGAGGCGGATGAATAGGAGGATGAAAAATGACAACAAACGCCATTGATTCGAATTTGTGGCTGGCTAACGCCGCTCAGCCGGAGTCGAAAACGGGAAATCGCATGTTAGGGAAAGACGATTTTTTAAAAATTTTGCTCGCCCAGTTGCAAAACCAAGATCCTCTCAATCCGCTGGAAGATAAAGATTTTATTTCACAAATGGCGAATTTTTCTTCGCTTGAGCAAATGATGAATATTGCCAATTTAATGCAACAATGGATGCAAACGAGCCACCGCGATATGCTTTTGCGCTATAGTGAATGGATCGGCAAAACGGTTTCTTGGCTGGATGGTAGCGACGTCAAACAAGCGGTTGTTCAATCTGTCCAACAAAAGGACGGACAGGTGGTTTTAGGGCTTGAAAATGGTGCGATGATCGCGGCCGATCAGGTTATCAAAGTCGAACAAACATCGTAAAGGGGAGAGAAATCGATGCTTCGTTCCATGTATTCGGGCATTGGTGCCATGCGCAATTTCCAGACGAAACTGGATGTGATCGGAAACAATATTGCCAATGTCAACACATACGGCTTTAAAAAAGGAAGAACGATTTTTAAAGATTTAATGAGTCAAACGATCTCCGGGGCGAGCGCTCCAGGCGCTGGCCGCGGCGGAACGAATCCAAAACAGGTGGGGCTTGGCGCCCAGCTGGCCGCCATTGACACCGTTCATACCCAAGGAAGCTTGCAAACAACGGGTCGGGTGCTTGATTTGGCCATTTCCGGCGACGGATTTTTCGTCATCGGCGATTCGTCCGGAAACAATCGTCTGTATACGAGAGCAGGAAACTTCTATCTTGATTCACAAGGCTATATTGTGAATGCGGATGGCCAATATCTGCTTGGGACGGGAGGGCGTACGATCAAAATTCCTGCCGACGCTAAAAACATCAGCATTGGCTCGGATGGAATGGTGAACTATGTTGATGCCAACGGCGCATTACAACAAGCGGGACAAATTCAATTGGCGAAATTCGTTAATAACGATGCATTAGAAAAAGTAGGGAACAACTTGTTCCGTGACACAGCCAACTCCGGCCAGCCGACAACAGGGACGCCCGGTACGGGGGGAACCGGAACGATTGTCTCCGGATCGCTGGAAATGTCCAATGTGGATTTAGCGGAAGAATTTACGGAGATGATTGTTGCCCAGCGCGGTTTCCAAGCGAACACGCGCATCATTACCACCTCGGATGAAATTTTGCAAGAGCTCGTGAACTTGAAAAAATAGAATAGGAGGTAGGGCGTGAGCGGCTTTCTCTCGCCCGCTTTTGCCGATGATTTCATTGACGAAGCTCAACGGCAAACGGTTTACGCTCAATGCGCTGTACATTGAACAAGTCGAAGCGTTTCCCGACACGACCGTAACGTTGACAAACGGTAAAAAATTCGTCGTCCGCGAAACGGTTGAGCAAGTGACGGCGCTCGCAAGCGAATTTTATCGGCAAATCGGCATGTTTCGCTTATCGGGAGCAGGAGGATTGGACAGTGAAAGGGAATAAGGCAATGAAACTGATGATTGTTTTGTTGGCGGTCATCGCCTTGGCCGGCACAGCGGTGCTGATGGCGGTGACGAAGATGGGGAATGCCAAAGAGCAGGAGGCGCCGAGCGCTGACGAACTGGCGGAAAGCTCGATCGACATTCCGGAGATGACAACGAATTTAGCCGATGGCCGCTATATTAAAATCGCATTTAAAATCCAAACGGATAGTGACAAAGCGCGGGCAGAGGCGGAGAAGCGCGATTTTCAAATTAAGGATGTGATCATTGAACAACTGGCGGAAATGAAAGCGGCCGACTTTAAAGGAAAAGAAGGAATGGCGGCATTAAAAGAACGGCTGAAGCGCGACATCAATGGGTTGATGCAGGAAGGGAAAGTAGAGAATGTCTACATCACTTCCTTTATCCTCCAATAGCCTGCCGACTAAAGGGGGGAAGGTGAGATGACAGCCGGGGAAGTATTGTCACAAAGCGAAATTGACGCGCTGTTGGCCGCGCTTTCCACCGGGGAAATGAGCGCGGAAGAATTGAAAAAAGAAGAAGAAGGACGGCGCGTCAAAGCGTACGACTTCCGGCGGGCGCTTCGGTTTTCGAAAGACCAGATTCGCAGTTTGACGCGCATTCACGAAAACTTCGCTCGCCTGTTGACGACGTTTTTTTCCGCCCAGCTGCGCACGTATGTGCAAATTTCGGTCGCTTCGGCCGATCAGATCCCATACGAAGAGTTCGTCCGCTCCATTCCGAAGATGACGGTGATCAACGTCTTCGAGGTGCCGCCGCTGAATGGCCACGTGCTTTTGGAAGTCAACCCGAATATCGCCTATGCCATGTTGGATCGGGTGATGGGCGGACGCGGCGTTGGCATGGACAAAGTGGATCAGCTGACGGAGATCGAAACGCGCATCATGTCCAATTTGTTTGACAAAGCATTCGTCCATTGGCGTGATGCATGGGAGTCGGTGGCTGAGGTCGATCCGCTGTTTGTCGATTTTGAAGTCAATCCGCAGTTTTTGCGCATGATTGCGCCGAATGACACCGTTGTCGTCATTTCGCTCAACACGCAAGTTGGTGAAGCGCGCGGCATGATGAACGTTTGCATTCCGCACGTCGTGCTCGAGCCGATCATGCCGCGGCTGTCGGTGCATTATTGGATGCAGGCGCAAACAAGGGATCGTTCCCCCGAGGAAGCGAAACAGTTGGAACAGCGCGTCCGTGCGGCCAAGCTGCCGATCATTGCCGAGCTCGGCACCGCGTCCATTACGATCAACGAATTTCTTCAGCTCGAGGTCGGCGATGTGATCCAACTTGAGCAGTCCATCCATGAACCGCTGGTCGTCAAAATCGGCCATATCCCGAAATTTATCGGCCAGCCCGGCAAGCGGAACAAAAAGCTGGCGGTGCAAATTTTAGCGATGAGCGAGGGGGACGGAGACAGCCATGATGAATGATGGAATGCTTTCACAAGATGAAATCGATGCGTTGTTGCGCGGAATGGGCAACAGTGAAGGGATCCCGGCGCTTCATGACATCTTTTCTCCACTAGAACAGGACGCTATTGGGGAAATAGGCAATATTTCCTTTGGCAGTTCGGCCACCGCGCTGTCAATGCTCTTGAATCAAAAGGTGGAAATCACGACGCCGAACGTGTCCGTAATTGAACGGTCGAAAATCGCCGATGAATTCCCCCATCCGTATGTCGCCATTCAAGTCAACTACACGGACGGGTTTCTCGGAACGAATTTGCTCGTCATCGAGCAGCATGATGCGGCGGTGATCGCCGATTTAATGCTGGGCGGCGACGGAACGGCGGTGAATGATGAGCTTGGCGAGATTCAATTGAGCGCGGTTCAAGAAGCGATGAACCAAATGATGGGGTCGGCAGCAACATCGATGTCGACGGTTTTTGGCAAGCGAGTGGACATTTCTCCGCCGACGCTTCATCTTCTTGATTTGTCCGAAGGAAAAGGGCTGGAGTATTTGCCGGATGAGGAGTTTTTTATTAAAGTGTCCTTCCGGTTGAAGGTCGGTGAGTTGATCGACTCCAACATTATGCAGCTGTTGCCGGTGGATTTCGCCAAGGAATTGGTTGGCTTGTTGCTTGGGCCTCCTTCCGAGCCGAAAGATGTGGAAGAGCGGACGGAGTCGGCGCACGCGCGCGCCATGCCCGCTGATGGGCCCGATCCTGCTCCGACGCCGGCGAATGCGGGGGGAGCGATGGTTTCCCAGCCCGCCGGCCGACCGGGACAAGCTTCGACCGAGCGCGTGAAGGAAGCGGACGTTCGGCCTGTCCAAACCGCCGATTTTGCTGAATTTGACGCTCCGTCGTTAGCGGCTGCTGAGACGCGCAATTTGGAACTGCTGTTTGATGTTCCGCTGCAAGTGACGGTGGAGCTCGGGCGGACGAAACGTTCCGTGCAAGAGATTTTGCAGCTGTCAACGGGGTCCATTATTGAATTGGACAAACTGGCCGGGGAGCCGGTTGATATTTTTGTCAACAATAAGCTGATTGCCAAAGGCGAAGTCGTCGTCATCGACGAAAACTTTGGTGTGCGCATCACCGATATTATGAGCCAAAGCGATCGGTTAAAACGGCTAAAATAACAGGCATGCAGGAGGTAGGAATCATGGCAAGAGTGCTTGTCGTTGATGATGCAGCGTTTATGCGCATGATGATCAAAGACATTTTGACGAAAAACGGCCACGAGGTGGTCGCGGAAGCAGCTGACGGGCGGCAGGCGGTCGAAAAGTACAAAGAGACGCGCCCCGACATCGTGACGATGGACATTACGATGCCGGAGATGGACGGGATCGCCGCGCTCAAAGAGATCAAAAAAATCGACAGCAACGCCAAAGTCATTATGTGCTCCGCAATGGGGCAGCAAGCGATGGTCATTGACGCCATTCAAGCTGGAGCGAAAGATTTCGTCGTCAAGCCGTTCCAAGCTGACCGCGTCATTGAAGCGATCAACAAAACGATCGGGTAGGCGGCCAACGGTGAACATCGTGCCCATGAAGTGGTGGACGGCTGTCGTGATGGCGGCGGCGATCGTGCTTGGCGGAATGCCGGCGGCGGCCGCGCAAAATCCGACGGTCGCCGATTGTCTCAAGCATCCGGACGCGTGCGGACCGGACGTTCCGGCTCGGGGATCGGAGACAGCGCCCGCTCCCGCAGCGGATGCCGTTTCCGCCTCCGATGTGCTCCGTTTGATCGGAGCGACCGCTTTTGTTCTCCTGCTTCTTTATGCGCTCTTGAAATGGCTTGGCCGCCGCCAGCAGTTGTTGTCGAACTCCAAAGGTGTCATCGAGCATCTGGGCGGAACGAGCGTCGGGGCGAACCGTTCCGTTCAGTTGGTGAAAGTTGGGCGCCGGTTGCTTGTCATCGGCGTTGCCGACTCCATTCAACTGCTTCGAGAGATCGAGGATGAGGAGGAAATCAGCGAGCTGCTGGCTCAACACCGCAATCGGGTGGAACGAATGACGGAATTTGGCCGGTTTGGCGTCCGCCTTCGCGAACAGTGGATGGCCAAAATGAAGGGGGAAACCAACTCCTCCCGGCCGTTTTCGGCGCTGTTGACTGAGGAGATGAAGCGAATGGCTGAAAAGCGGAACGAATGGCTCAAGCGCGTGAAAGAGAAAGGGACGGGCGGCGATGAATGAATTCGTCCATATGTTTCAGTCGATGGCTCCCGAACACGTCTCGACATCGGTGAAGCTGCTGCTGTTGCTAACGGTTTTGTCGATTGCTCCCGGCATTTTAATCATGATGACTTGTTTTACGCGCATCGTCATTGTGCTGTCGTTCGTGCGCACGGCGCTCGGGACGCAACAAATGCCGCCGAACCAAGTGCTCGTCGGGCTCGCCTTGTTTTTAACCTTTTTCATTATGGCGCCGACATGGAAAGAAATCAACGACCAGGCGCTACAGCCGCTGTTCAATGACCAAATCAACTTGGATGAGGCGTACGAGCGGGCCGCCGTTCCGCTGAAGCAATTTATGAGCGAGCATACAAGGCAGAAAGATTTGGCGCTGTTTTTGTCTTACAGTGGCGCCAAGCAGCCGAAAACGGTCCGCGACATTCCTTTGTCTGCGCTTGTGCCGGCGTTTGCGATCAGCGAATTGAAGACGGCGTTTCAAATGGGATTTATGCTTTTCATTCCGTTTCTCGTCATCGATATGATTGTCGCGAGCGTCCTCATGTCGATGGGGATGATGATGCTGCCGCCGGTGATGATTTCGCTGCCGTTTAAAATTTTATTGTTTGTTCTCGTCGATGGATGGCATTTAGTCATCAAATCATTGCTGCAAAGTTTTCAATAAAAGAATTGGGTGGCGTGGATGAGTGCGGATTTGATCATTCGCCTTGCTGAACAAGGGATTTATATGACGTTGGTCGTCTGCGGGCCGCTGTTGCTGTTGTCGCTTGTCATCGGGCTTGTCGTCAGCGTGTTTCAGGCCGCGACGCAAATCCAGGAGCAGACGCTCGCCTTTGTGCCGAAAATTGTCGCCGTTTTGCTTGGGTTTGTGTTTTTTGGCCCGTGGATGCTCTCGAAAATGGTGTCGTATGCGCACGATATTTTGAACAATCTTGCTTCATTTATAGGCTGATCGGCAATGGAACAACTATGGACTTATTTTCCGGCGTTTTTGCTCGTCTTTGTGCGCACCGCTTCGTTCTTTGCGGCGCTGCCGCTCTTTTCGTACCGGGCGGTGCCGAATGCTTACAAAATCGGCTTGGCGTTTTTTTTCAGCTGGCTCGTTTTTTGGGCGCTGCCCAAATCACCGGTGGCGCTTGACGGCGTTTACGTGTTGCTCGTCTTGAAAGAGGCGCTCATCGGCTTAGGGCTCGGGCTGTTGGCGGCGATCATCATGGCCGCGGTGCAAATCGCCGGCGGGCTGATCGATTTTCAAATCGGGTTTGCCATCGCCAATGTGATCGATCCGCAAACGGGGGCGCAAAGCCCGCTGCTCGGCCAATACCTTCATTCGTTGGCGTTGCTCTTGTTGCTTTCGCTCGACGGCCACCATTTGTTGCTTGACGGCCTCTTTTCCAGCTACCACTGGCTGCCGCTTGATCAGTGGCCGCATGTGGCCGATGGACGGGCAGCGGACTATATGGTGCGCTTGTTCGCAGCGATGTTCGCCGCCGCGCTGCAAATGGCCGCCCCGCTCGTCGGTTCGCTCTTTTTGGTCGATGTGGCGCTTGGCCTAGTCGCCCGCGCGGTGCCGCAAATGAACATTTTTGCTGTCGGTTTTTCTGTCAAGACAGCGGCGGCGTTTTTGCTGTTGACGGCGGTGATTGGCACGATGCTGCTTTCTGCGCGCGGACTGTTCCAGCTCATGTTTTCTTCGCTGCGCGGCTTCATGCAGCTGTTGGGGGGCTCGTAAGATGAGCGAATGGCGGCTTGATTTGCAGTTTTTTGCTGGTGAAAAAACAGAAAAAGCGACGCCGCGCAAACGGCAGGAAGTGCGCGACAAAGGTCAGGTGGCTAAAAGCGCCGATTTAGTTGCGGCCGCTGTGCTGCTCGGCGCGCTTCTCGCCCTGTTCCTAGCCGGAGGATACGAGCGCGACGGGTTGCTTCGCCTGTTTGCCCGCGCGTTGACCGATTACGCCACGACACCGCTGACGATCGATTCGCTTCACCTTCTGTTTCTTGACTGGCTTCGCCACGGGGCCTTGCTGTTGGCACCCATCTTTGCCGCGGCGGTGTTTGCCGCCTGGCTTGCCAACTTTTTGCAAGTCGGCGCCCTTTTTACCGTCGAACCGCTGAAAATGGACTGGAATCGGCTCAACCCGGTGCAAGGGGTGAAGCGGCTCGTTTCGTTGCGCGCGGTCGTGGAGATGGTAAAATCGGTATTAAAGGCGGGCGTGATCGGCGCCGTCGTGTTCGCCGTGCTGTTGGCGGAAAAAAGCAAGCTGTTGGCGCTTGCATCGCAGCCGGTCGCCGGCGCGCTTGCCGAAATCGGCAGCTTGACCGTGAAAATGGGGTTGTATGCCGCTATGGCGCTCTTGTTTTTGTCATTGTTTGATTACTTGTACCAACGATTTGAATTTGAAAAAAACATTCGCATGTCCAAGCAAGACATCAAAGACGAGTATAAAAAGACGGAAGGCGACCCGCTCATCAAATCGCGCATCAAGCAAAAACAGCGCGAGATGGCCATGCGGCGGATGATGCAGGAAGTGCCCAAAGCGGATGTCGTCATCACCAACCCGACGCATTACGCCGTTGCCCTCCAGTATGAAGATGGCAAGATGGAAGCGCCGGTCGTCGTGGCGAAAGGAGCGGACTATATGGCGCTGAAAATCAAGGAAGTGGCGAAAGCCCACGGCGTGGTGACCGTGGAGAATCGTCCGCTGGCGCAGGCGCTCTACCGCCAGACGGAAGTCGGCGACATGATTCCGGAGGCGTTTTTTCAGGCAGTGGCGGAAATTTTGGCATACGTCTATCGGCTGAAGCGAATGTAGCATCAGGGAGAGAAGGGAATGCAAGCGCAAATCAAAGACTTGTCGGTGTTATTTCTTGTCGTGCTCATCGTCGCCATGCTCGTCATCCCGCTGCCGACGTGGCTGTTGAGCGTATTGATCATCATCAATATTTCTCTTGCTTTGCTTGTGCTGCTGACGGCGATGAACACGAAGGAGCCGTTGGAGTTTTCCGTCTTCCCGTCTTTGCTGCTCGTGTTGACGTTGTTTCGGTTAGGGCTGAACGTGTCGACGACGCGTTCGATTTTAAGCACAGGGAAGGCGGGCGGCGTCGTCGAGACGTTCGGGACGTTTGTCGTCGGCGGCGATGTCGTCGTTGGATTTGTCGTGTTTTTGATTTTGGTCATTATTCAGTTTATCGTCATCACGAAAGGGGCGGAGCGCGTCTCTGAAGTGGCGGCCCGCTTCACGCTCGACGCCTTGCCGGGCAAGCAGATGAGCATTGACGCTGATTTAAACGCCGGCATGATCTCGGAGCAAGAGGCGCGCAGGCGGCGGGAAAAAGTCGCGCGCGAGGCCGATTTTTACGGGGCGATGGACGGAGCAAGCAAATTTGTCAAAGGGGATGCCATCGCCGGCATCATTATCGTCGTCATTAACATGCTGTTTGGCATGGTGATTGGCGTTGTCGAGCAAGGGATGGAGATGGCCGAGGCGGCGAAGCGTTATACGCTTTTGACGGTCGGCGACGGCATTGTGAGCCAAATTCCGGCGCTGCTCATTTCGACCGCCACCGGCATCATTGTCACCCGGGCGGCGTCAGACAGCAATTTAAGCGGCGATATTATGCGCCAGCTGTTCGCTTTTCCGAAAATGCTGTATGTGACGGCGGGAACGATTTTTCTGCTCGGTTTGTTTACGCCCATCAACGACGTCTTGACGATGTCGGTGGCCGGTCTGTTGGCGTTGGGCGGCTATCGGTTTATGGAGCAGCAAAAGCAGAGTGAGGCGCTGGCTGTTCCGCCTGAAGAGGAGGCGGCCGCTGCCGACGAATTGAAAAGCCCGGAAAGCGTCGTTCAGCTGCTGCACGTTGACCCGATCGAATTTGAGTTCGGCTATGCGCTTATTCCGCTTGCCGATGCCAATCAAGGCGGCGATCTGCTTGACCGGATCGTCATGATCCGCCGTCAGCTCGCGCTTGAGCTCGGCATCGTCATTCCGGTTGTGCGCATTCGCGACAACATTCAGCTTCAGCCGAATGAGTATCGAATCAAAGTAAAAGGAGAGGAGGTGGCGCGCGGCGAGCTGCTGCTGGATCATTATTTGGCGATGAGCCCCGGTGTTGATGACGATTCCGTCGATGGCATTGAAACGGTCGATCCGGCGTTCGGTCTCCCTGCCAAATGGATTTCCGAGGCGGTCAAAGACCAAGCGGAGATGCTCGGCTACACGGTCGTCGATCCGCCGTCGGTCGTCTCCACGCATTTGACGGAAGTGCTGAAAGCTCATGCCCACGAACTGCTTGGGCGCCAGGAGACAAAACAGCTGATCGATCATTTGAAAGAGTCGCATCCGGTGCTTGTCGATGAGGTGACGCCGAATCCGCTGTCGGTGGGCGATATTCAAAAAGTGCTGGCCAAGCTGGTAAAAGAGAAGGTATCGATTCGCAATTTGCCGCTCATTTTTGAGGCGCTCGCCGATTTTGCCCGCCTGACGACCGATGCCGATTTGTTGGCGGAATATGCCCGCCAAGCGCTCGCGCGGCAAATTACGAAACAGTATGCCGTGCCGGGTGAACCGCTGCGCGTCATCACGCTGTCCGGAAAAGTGGAAAAGATGATTGCCGACGCCGTGCAGCAAACGGAGCATGGCCGCTATTTGGCGCTCGATCCAGCCCGGATGCAGGCGGTGGTGGACGCGGTCGCCCGCGCGCTCGACCGCTATCCGTTTTCCGGACAAACGCCGATATTGCTTTGCTCCCCCGCGGTGCGCATGTACGTCCGCCAGCTGACCGAACGCACTTTTCCGGCTGTTCCGGTGCTGTCATACAACGAACTGGAAGCGGACGTTGAAGTCCAAAGCGTAGGGATGGTGGAAGTGGAATGAAAGTGAAAAAATTTATCGCCCCGTCCATGAACGAAGCGATGAAACAAGTGCGCGCTGAGCTGGGACGCGACGCGGTCATTTTGCGGTCAAAAGAGATCCAAACGGGCGGTTTGTTCGGGCTGTTCGCCAAAAAAAAGGTGGAAGTGCTGGCCGGCGTTGATCCGGATCCGCTGCCGCGGCGCCAGCCGGAGACGGCCTTGTTCGAGCGGCCGCCGGCGACCGCGCCGGAAAAAGAGGACCGATCGTTTGCCGATGAGCTGGAGGAACTGAGACGGTTCATCGGTCAGCTGAGTGAACGGCGGCTTGCGCCGGCTTACCCTCCGCCGCTTGCGGCCATTGAACAGCGCCTGATCGACCAAGGGCTGGCCGATAGCTACATTCGCGAAGTGATGGAGCGCTTGCTGGAACGGTGGTATGCCAATCCAAGCGGGCGTTCGTCCGCGGCGGCCGCCGGTTGGGCGAAAGAGGCGGTGCGCAGCTTATTGTCTTCGCTTCCGTTTGCCGGGGCGGCGCAAGCGAAAAAGTATTGGATTTTGCTCGGCCCGACCGGGGTGGGAAAAACGACAACGCTCGCCAAAATCGCGGGGCGCGCTGTGCTGGAACAAGGAAAGACGGTTGGGTTTATCACGACCGATACGTATCGCATCGCCGCCATTGACCAGCTGAAAACGTATGCGCATATTTTGGACGCCCCGTTGGCAGTATGTTATAACGGCGAAGAGTTTCGGGAGGCGAAACGAAAACTGGCCCATTGCGATCTTGTGTTTGTCGATACGGCTGGCCGCAACTTCCGCGATCCGCAATATATCGATGAGCTGCAGCAAACGCTGGAATTCGACAGTGAAACGGAAACGCTTCTCGTGTTCGCCGCCACCGGCAAGTATGAAGACATGAAGGCGATTTACAGCCGCTTTTCCCGCCTTCCCATTGACCGGTTGATTGTGACGAAGCTCGATGAAACCGATTCGTTTGGCGCGATCGTCAACGTGCTGCTCGACAGCCGCCTTGGTGCCGCCTATTTTACGAATGGGCAAAACGTCCCGGACGACATGGTGGACGCGTCCGCTGAGCGGCTTGTTCATTTGTTGTTGGGAGCGGAGGGCGCATGAGCGATCAAGCGGAGCCGCTTCGCCGCGGGCTGCGCCGCCGACAATGGGCGCCAGAGCCGCGGACGATCGCTGTCACGAGCGGAAAAGGCGGGGTTGGCAAATCGAACGTGTCTCTCAATTTTTCGCTGTCGCTTTCTCAGCTGGGCGCACGCGTGCTGCTATTGGACATGGACATCGGGATGGGCAATATTGATATTTTGCTCGGCCAATCGCCTTCGCTGACGCTCGCCGATTGGGTTTCCGAGCGGATGCCGCTCGCGGAGCTGGTGAAAAGCGGCCCGGAGCAGCTTTCGTATATCGCCGGGGGGACGGGGGCGATGCAGTGGCTTTCCATTGACGCTGCCGGCATCGATGAGTTTTTGGCCGAACTGCAAACCGTCGCCTCCTCGTACGATTATCTTCTGTTTGATATGGGAGCGGGCGCTTCCAAAGAACAGCTGTATTTTTTGCGCTCGGTCGATGAGGTGTTCGTTGTCACCACGCCGGAGCCGACAGCCATGACGGATGCGTACGCCATGATGAAATATATGCACGGATCCAGCTGCCAAGCGCCGTTTTCCGTCATCGTCAACCGCGCCGCTAAGGAGTGGGAAGGGCACGAGGTGTTCGGACGGCTGAAGCACGCTGCCGACCGTTTTTTCAATAAAGACATTTCCTTGCTCGGCATCGTTCCCGAAGACCGGGCGGTTGCCCGCGCCGTCGCCAGCCAGACGCCGTTTTTGCTGCTCGAACCGGAAGCGAAGGCCAGCCGGGCCGTGCGTCAGATGGCGCACCGCTATGCGCCGGGCGGAAAAAGGGAGGAGGAACCGGCCGGGCGGGCTTCCCGCTTTTTTGCGAAGCTGCGCCAACTTTTGCTAGAAAGGTAGAGAAACGATGAAACCAATCAAGGTGCTTGTCGTCGACGACTCCGCGTTTATGCGTAAATGCATCAGCGATTTTTTGGCCGAACATCCGCGGCTTGAAGTTGTTGGAACGGCTCGCAACGGCCAGGAGGCGCTCGCCAAAATCGCTTCCCTTTCTCCTGATGTCGTGACGTTAGATGTTGAAATGCCGGTCATGAACGGGCTCGACACGTTACAGCAGATCATGCGCGACCGTCCGTTGCCGGTTGTGATGGTGTCGAGCATGACGACCGAAGGAGCGGCGGCGGCCATCGCCGCCATGCAGCATGGGGCGGTTGATGTGATCGCCAAGCCTTCTGGGCCGATTTCCCTTGATTTGTACAAGATCAAAGAAGAGCTGATACGAAAAGTGCTCCATGCAAGCGAAGTGAATATCCACGCCCTTGTCGCCCAACGCCGCGTCCCGGTGCGGCACCGTTTCTCCGCTCAAACGGCGGGGGTGCAGAAGGCGGTTGTGGCCATCGGCACCTCGACAGGCGGACCGCGCGCCCTTGAGGTGGTGCTGACGCAGCTGCCGCCGGATTTAGCGGCCCCGGTTCTCGTCGTCCAACATATGCCAAAAGGATTTACGAAATCGTTAGCGGACCGGCTCAACGCGCTTGCAACCATGACGGTGAAAGAAGCGGAGGAGGGGGAACGGCTGCAAAACGGTACCGCTTATATCGCTCCGGCCGGTGTCCATCTCGTCGTTTGTAAGGAAAACGGCGCGCTCCAAGCTCGCTTGGACGAGTCGCCGCCGCGCGCCGGCCATCGTCCGGCCGTTGACGTATTGTTTGAATCGCTTGCCACCATTGACGACGTCCGCAAAGTGGCGGTGGTCATGACGGGAATGGGGATGGATGGGACGGCAGGGCTGAAAAAGCTGAAAGAAAGCGGCAATGTTAAGGCGATTGCCGAAGCGCGTGAGACGGCGGTCGTGTACGGGATGCCGCGAGCGGCGATCGAAGCCGGCGTCATCGATGTCATCGCCCCGCTTGCCGATATCGCCGCCGCCATCGTTCAATCGATCGGGGAATGAGGGGGAACACGGCATGGATATGAGTCAATATTTGGATCTTTTCATTGACGAAAGCAAGGATCATTTGCAAACGATCAACGAACGGCTGCTCGAACTGGAAAAGAGTCCGGATGATGTCGCCATTGTGAATGAAATTTTCCGCGCTGCCCATACGCTAAAAGGCATGTCCGCGACGATGGGGTTTGAAGATTTGGCCAATTTGACGCACCAAATGGAGAACGTGTTGGACGGCCTCCGCAATCACCGGTTTTCGGTGACGCCGGAGCTGCTCGATGTGATTTTTGAGGCGGTCGACCATTTAGAAGCGATGATCGTTTCCATTGCTGAGGGGGGCGACGGGAAGCGTGATGTGAGCGAGACGGTCAGCCGGTTGCGTCAAATCGAGCGAGGGGAGACGCCGGAGGGGCCGACCGGCGGCGGGGCCCCGTCTTCGGAGCATGCCTACGGGGAGTTTGAGTATCACGTCCTCCAGCAGGCGCAGGAACAAGGATTTTCTGTCTATGAAATTCGCGTTCGGCTTCGCCAAGACTGCTTGCTGAAAGCAGCGCGCGTCTATATGGTGTTTGAGCGCCTGAATGAAGCCGGAGAAATTGTCAAATCGACGCCTTCTGTTGACTTGCTTGAAGAAGAGCAATTTGATCAAGAGTTTCTTGTCACGGTTGTGTCGAAAGTGCCGGCTGATGAGCTGCAAAAGCAGTTGATGAGCATTTCCGAAGTTGAACAAGTGGAGATTGCGGCGGCAACGGTCGGAGAGCGGACGGAAGCGGCGGGAGAGAAAGCGGCGCCGGAGCCGCTTGGCGTAGCCGCGGCGGAACAGGCGGCCGCGCAAGCCGAAGCGGAAGCGCCGGAAAAAACGCCGGCGAAGCAGGCGGCGAAAACGATTCGCGTCAACATTGAACGGCTTGACCGGCTGATGAATTTGTTCGAAGAATTGGTGGTGGACCGCGGTCGGCTTGAGCAAATTTCCCGCGACTTGAATCACGCCGAATTGACGGAGACGGTGGAACGCATGTCCCGTATTTCGAGCGATTTGCAAACGATCATTTTGAACATGCGCATGGTGCCGGTCGAAACCGTGTTCAATCGCTTTCCGCGCATGGTGCGCCAACTCGCCCGCGACCTTGGCAAAAAGGTGCGGCTTGAGGTCATTGGCGCAGAGACCGAGCTCGATCGGACCGTCATTGATGAAATCGGTGATCCGCTTGTTCATTTGATTCGCAATGCGCTCGATCACGGCATTGAAGCGCCCGATGTTCGGATGGCGCACGGGAAGCCGGAGGAAGGGCTCGTTCAATTGCGCGCCTACCATAGCGGCAACCACGTTTTCATTGAAATCGAGGATGATGGCGCCGGTATTTCCCGGGAGAAAGTGCTGCAAAAAGCGATCAAACGCGGCATCGTTTCGCCGGAAGCGGCGGCCCAGCTCACCGACCAGCAAATTTACGGGTTGATTTTCGCCCCGGGCTTCTCCACGGCGGAGCAAGTTTCCGATATTTCGGGGCGTGGCGTCGGGCTCGATGTCGTCAAAAGCACGATTGAATCGCTCGGAGGCGCCGTCACCGTCGATTCAGAGCCGGGAAAAGGATCGCTGTTTTCGATTCAGCTGCCGCTGACGCTGTCGATTATTTCGGTGCTGCTCGTCCAAATCGCCGAGGAAACGTATGCCATTCCGCTGTCTTCGATCATCGAAACGGCGCTCGTGAAAAAAGAAGAGATTTTCTCCACCCATAATCAACCGGTCATTGATTTTCGCGGCAAAATCGTCCCGCTCGTCCGGCTGAAAGAGGTGTTTGACGTCCCGCGCGCCTCCGATGACGGTGAGGCGGTGGCGGCTGTCATTGTCCGCAAAGGAGAAAAACTGGCGGCCCTAGCCGTGGATTCGTTTATCGGCCAGCAGGAAGTCGTGTTGAAATCGCTCGGAAACTATTTATCGTCGGTGTTCGCCATCTCGGGGGCGACGATTTTGGGCGACGGCCGAGTGGCGCTCATCATCGATTGCAACGCGCTTGTGAAATAAAGCGGCGTAAAGAGCAAACGCTAGGCGCTTGGACGCCGTTTGTTTGAGCAGCCTGTGAAATAAAGGGGGAAGATGGGATGACGGCCAGCGTACAGACGGACTGGAAAGTGATTGCTTTTCGCTTAAAGGATGAGGAGTATGCCTTACCGGTGCAATACGTGCGCTCGATCGAGAAAATGCAGCCGATCACGCGCGTGCCGGGCACGCCCCAGTATGTCAAAGGGGTCATTAACTTGCGCGGTGTCGTGACGCCGATCATTGATTTGCGCGAACGGTTCGGCTTCGCCCCTGAACCGTACAGCGAGCAGACGCGAATCATGATTGCCGCCCTTGACGATGTGGAAGTCGGGTTCATCGTCGATGCGGCGAACGACGTTCTCGATGTCCCGGCCTCGAGCATCGAGCCGCCGCCCGAAGCGGTCGGCGCTGTGGAGGCGAGCTACGTTTCTGGAGTGGCCAAAATTGGAAATCGACTTCTCATCTTGCTTGACTTGGCGAAGGTGCTTGAGCGATAAACTCGGGAGAGGGGCGTTGACGGTTGGATGATGTCCGCAGCTTGACAGGAACACATATCGATATTTTACGCGAAATCGGCAATATAGGCGCTGGCAACGCCGCCACAGCCTTGTCGCTTCTATTGAACAAAAAAATCGAGATGTCGGTGCCGCGCGTCCAAATCGCGACGTTCGCTGAAATGATGGAGCTGATCGGCGGGCCGGAGCAAGTGGTGGCGTGCGTCTATTTGCGGATCGAAGGGGATGCGCCGGGGAACATGTTCTTCGTGCTGCCGCCGGAGCAGGCGGAGCGGTTTGTGCGGCGCATGATCGGCGACGATTCGTTTTCGTTTCAGGACGGGGCCGATGAGCTTGGATGTTCGGCGCTCCAAGAGCTCGGAAACATTTTAGCCGGCTCGTATTTGTCGGCGCTTGCTGATTTTACACAGCTTGCGCTCCATCCTTCGGTGCCGGCGCTGGCGATCGATATGCTCGGAGCGGTATTGTCGTTCGGTCTGCTGGAGCTGTCGCGCGCCGGTGATTACGCCATTTTGATCGATACGGCCATTTACGATGAACGGCGGCCCAATGAAAGCATTGACGGCCATTTCTTTCTCCTTCCTGATCCAGAATCGTTTTCCACCATCTTTCGTGCGTTAGGTGTGAGCGGCGGATGAGCATTGTGCAGGCTGTGAAAATCGGCATCGGTGAAATGGAGGTCGTCAAAGCGCCGAACGTCATTCGTACATGCGGCCTTGGATCGTGCGTCGGCGTGGTCATTTATGACATCGGCAAAGCGGTGGCCGGCATGGCGCACGTGATGCTGCCGCATTCCTCGATGGCGCGCGGCGGGGACATCAACGTTGCCAAGTACGCCGACACGGCGGTGGAAGCGCTCATTCGGCTCGTCGTTGCCTCCGGGGGCCGGAAGGGAATGTTAAGAGCGAAGCTGGCCGGCGGAGCGCAAATGTTTTCGTTTTCTGCGGCCGGCGGAGATATGATGCGCATTGGCGCCCGCAATGTCGAAGAAGTCAAAAAACAGCTCGAACGGTTTCATATTCCGGTTGTCGCCGAAGACGTCGGCGGCCATAACGGCCGGACGATTGAGTTTCATCCGCAAACAGGCGTGCTGTCCATTCGCACGGCTAGCCAGGAACTCAAGGAAATATAACGCCGTTGTGCAAGACGAGGGGGAGAATGATGGGGAGCGCGCTAAAAGGTGAAGAGCGGAAATATTGGGATGACTGGGTCAACCGCCGCGACCGTCATGCGGCCGAGGAACTTGTGGTGCGCTATATGCCGCTCGTTTCCTACCACGTGCAGCGGCTTGCCGCCACGCTGCCGAGCTCCGTGCCCAAAGAGGAGCTTGTCAGCTTGGGGCTTGTCGGTTTGTACGATGCGCTTGAAAAGTTTGACCCATCGCGCGATCTCAAGTTTGACACGTATGCCTCGTTTCGCATCCGCGGCGCCATCTTGGACGGTTTGCGCAAGCAAGACTGGCTGCCGCGGAGCGTGCGCGACAAAGCAAAAAAAATCGAAGAAACAGCGGAGCGGCTCGTGCAGCAACATATGCGGTCGGTGACGGCAAAGGAAATCGCCGCCGAGCTTGGCATGACGGAGGATGAAGTGCAGGCGGCGGCCGGCGAGACGCTGTTTTCTCATTGGCTGCCGCTCGGCCAGACGGCGGCTGAAGACGAGGACGAAGCGTTTTCGATCCGGGATGATCGTGCCGTGCTGCCGGAAGAACAGGTCGTCAAGCAGGAGCTGGTGGAAAAGCTGGCCGAGGGCATCAAACAGCTGAATGAAAAGGAGCAGCTTGTCATCAGTTTGTTTTACAAAGAGGAGTTGACGTTTACGGAAATCGGGAATCTTCTACGCTTGTCCACATCAAGAATTTCCCAAATTCATGCCAAAGCGTTGTGGAAATTGCGCCGCTTTTTCGATATACAGCGGTGATGGAAAGGGAGCGGGAAGATGGACGTTCAACTGCCGGCGCTGCAAAGCGTGATGCCGAAAGCGCCCGAAGCTGGAAACATGCAGGCCGCCGCGGCGCAGCATCCGTATACGGTGCAGGCGCAATTGGCGGCCGCAGCCGAAAAACAGCGGGAACAGGCGCGCCGCCGGGTGACCGACAAGCGGACGAACGACCAGGCTCGGTGGGAGGCGTCGCGGTTCGGAAGTCATCCGTATAAAGGAAAAACGATCGATCTTAAAGGATAGTGACCATCATGGAAGCGTTTTGGCTTGTCATTAGTCTGCTGTTGCATCTCTTTTCTTTTTTGTTGATTGTGTTGCTTTTTCTGCGGTTATCGCGGCTTAAAGAGGCCGAAGCGCGCGCTGCGGAGCTTGAAGAGGCGATGGCGGCGCAGCTCGCTCTCTGGAAAGAAGAAAACGACCGTTTTTTGGCCGAGCTTGACCGCTTGCTGAACAACAAGGAGGCGTCGGCGGCGAGCCCGGTGTCGCCCCCGACCGGCCTGCTCACTGAAGAGGAGCCGCCCGCTGCGATGAGCGCGCAGCAGCATGGCCAACCGGCGACGCGGCCCGAAGAAGGCGCAGCGCTGCCAAGGGACGGTGAACGCGGCGCGGAACTTGGGCAAACCGCTCGAGGGAATCGTTTGGCATCCGATGTGACGGATGGCGAAACGGAACAACCGATGCAGGCGGGCGCCCCAACGAGCGAGGCTCAAGAGCAGGAAGAACGTGAGGCGCCAAGTGACTTTCTGCCGGTCGACGCCATCGAAGATGTGCTTGATTTGTCCCCGTTGGCTCAGTCCGCTGAGCTCGTTCTCCGCCGCTATGAACAAGGAGCGACGGTCGAAGAGCTCGCCAAACAGCTTGGCAAAGGGAAGACAGAAGTGGAGTTGCTGCTGAAATTCGCGAGAAAAACGAGCCAATGAGCGAATCATCGCTTGATTTGCGCCCGATAAATATGATATATTTTTACATGGTGTGAATACACACGCCTGATGATTCCGGCAACGGTGCTGGTGCGGCCAGTCTTGCTGGGGGATGAGGCAGGCGGAGGAACGAAAACCATCAAGGAAACAGGAGGATTACTCATGTCGGTTATTTCCATGAAGCAATTGCTCGAAGCTGGCGTCCACTTTGGACATCAGACGCGCCGTTGGAACCCGAAAATGAAAAAATACATTTTTACGGAGCGCAACGGCATTTACATCATCGACTTGCAAAAAACGGTGAAAAAAGTCGAGGAAGCGTATCACTTCGTCCGCGACTTGGCAGCGAACGGCGGCAAAATTTTGTTCGTCGGCACGAAAAAACAAGCGCAAGAATCCGTCAAGGAAGAAGCGGAGCGCTGCGGCATGTTTTATGTCAATCAGCGCTGGCTCGGCGGCACGCTGACGAACTTCGCGACGATTCAAAAACGGATCAAGCGGCTGCGCGAAATTGAAAAAATGGAAGAAGACGGCGTATTTGACGTTCTGCCGAAAAAAGAAGTCATCGGCTTGAAAAAAGAAAAAGAGCGGCTCGAGAAATTTTTGGGCGGCATCAAAGACATGAAAGAGCTGCCGGATGCGCTGTTCGTCATCGACCCGCGCAAAGAGCGGATCGCGGTGGCGGAAGCGCGCAAGTTGAACATTCCGATCATCGGCATCGTCGACACGAACTGCGATCCGGATGAAATCGACTACGTCATCCCGGCCAACGATGATGCCATCCGCGCGGTCAAGCTGTTGACTTCGAAAATCGCCGACGCTGTCTTGGAAGCGAAACAGGGCGAAGAGGCGGCCGTCGCAGCGGAGTAATGGCGCTCACGAAAGGTGATAAGAGGGAAAGCCTTTTATCACCTTTTTTTGAGACAGAAACGAGCAACTTTTGGCTATACTAACGAATAAGGGCAAAACAGGCATCCGCTGCCGGCATCGATACATATACGCAACAAAGCGAAGGAGGATTTTTTATGGCGATTACAGCACAAATGGTCAAAGAGCTGCGCGAAAAAACGGGCGCAGGCATGATGGACTGCAAAAAAGCGCTCACCGAAACGAACGGTGACATGGAGAAAGCGATCGACTGGCTGCGCGAAAAAGGAATTGCCAAAGCGGCGAAAAAAGCGGATCGCATCGCGGCCGAAGGGGTCGCCTACATCGCTGTGGAAGGCAACACCGCCGTCATTTTGGAAGTGAACTCGGAAACGGACTTCGTCGCCAAAAACGAAGAGTTTCAAGCGCTTGTAAAAACGTTGGCCGCCCACTTGCTGAAACAAAAACCGGCTTCGCTCGATGAAGCGCTCGGACAAACGATGGACAACGGCTCGACCGTCCAAGACTACATCAACGAAGCGATCGCGAAAATCGGCGAAAAAATTACGCTCCGCCGCTTTGCCGTCGTCAACAAAGCGGACGGCGAAACGTTTGGCGCGTACTTGCACATGGGCGGGCGCATCGGCGTATTAACGTTATTAGCCGGCAGCGCGAGCGAAGACGTCGCCAAAGATGTCGCCATGCACATCGCGGCGCTTCACCCGAAATACGTCTCGCGCGATGAGGTGCCACAAGAAGAGGTCGCGCATGAGCGCGAAGTGTTGAAGCAGCAGGCGTTAAACGAAGGCAAGCCGGAAAACATCGTCGAAAAAATGGTCGAAGGCCGGCTGAACAAGTTTTACGAAGACGTTTGCCTGCTTGAGCAAGCGTTCGTGAAAAACCCGGATGTGACGGTGCGCCAATACGTCGAGTCGAACGGAGCGGCTGTGAAGCAGTTCATCCGCTATGAAGTCGGCGAAGGGCTCGAAAAACGTCAAGACAATTTCGCCGAAGAAGTGATGAGCCAAGTCAGAAAGCAATGACGGACCGCAACAGGGAACACGCGCGTGTTCCCTGTTTTTCAAAGCGATTCGCATCATGGAGGTTTGACATGGAACAACCAAAGTACAAACGCGTCGTGTTAAAGTTGAGCGGGGAAGCGCTCGCCGGAAAGCAAGGTTTTGGCATCCAGCCGGCCGTCATCCAGTCGATCGCCAAACAAGTAAAAGAAGTTGTTGAACTGGGCGTCGAGGTCGCCATCGTCGTCGGCGGCGGCAACATTTGGCGCGGAAAAACGGGAAGCGAAATGGGGATGGACCGGGCGACGGCTGACTATATGGGCATGTTGGCGACGGTGATGAACGCGCTCGCCTTGCAGGACAGCCTTGAGCAGCTCGGCGTGGAAACGCGGGTGCAAACATCGATCGAGATGCGGCAAGTCGCCGAACCGTACATTCGCCGCCGGGCGATCCGCCATTTGGAGAAAAAGCGGGTCGTCATTTTCGCCGCCGGCACCGGCAACCCGTATTTTTCGACCGATACAACGGCGGCGCTCCGGGCGGCGGAAATCGAGGCGGACGTCATTCTCATGGCGAAAAACAATGTCGATGGCGTCTACAGCGCCGATCCGAAGGTCGACGCCAATGCGGTCAAATACGAGGAACTATCGTACTTGGACGTCATTAAACAAGGCCTTGCCGTCATGGATTCGACCGCTTCTTCGCTTTGCATGGATAACAACATTCCGATTATCGTTTTTTCGATTATGGAAGAAGGAAACATTAAACGCGCTGTATTAGGCGAAAATATTGGAACGATCGTGAGGGGGAAATAACGATGGCCAAACACGTGATCCAACAGGCGAAAGAGAAGATGGATAAAGCGGTGCAAGCGTTCACTCGCGAGCTGGCGACGGTGCGCGCCGGGCGGGCGAACGCCGGGTTGCTGGAGAAAGTGACTGTCGATTATTACGGCGTTGCGACGCCGATCAACCAGCTCGCTTCCATCAGCGTGCCGGAAGCGCGCATGCTTGTCATTCAGCCGTATGACAAATCGGTCATTAAAGAGATGGAAAAAGCGATTTTGGCCTCGGATCTAGGGCTGACGCCGTCGAATGACGGATCCGTCATTCGCTTGGTCATTCCGCCGCTCACCGAAGAACGGCGCCGCGAGCTGGCGAAACTGGTCAAAAAATATTCCGAAGACGCGAAAGTCGCCGTGCGCAACATCCGCCGCGACGCGAACGATGAATTGAAAAAGCTCGAGAAAAGCGGCGAGATTACGGAAGACGAGCTCCGTAGCTACACCGATGAAGTGCAAAAGCTGACCGATGACCACATCGCCAAAATCGATGCCATTACGAAAGAGAAAGAAAAAGAAGTGATGGAAGTATAGGCAAAACGTTGCAAACCCTCTATGTTCATGGAGGGTTTTTTTGCTATAATGGAAAAGCAAAACACGTTCGCGGAGGACTTATATGTTTACTAAAAGGCGAAAAATGAACGAGGAAGGCGCACCGGTGACGAAAGAAGAGGTGCTTAGGCGTCCGATTCCGAACCATGTCGCCATCATCATGGACGGCAACGGAAGATGGGCGAAAAGGCGGGCGCTGCCAAGGGCGGCCGGCCATTACGAAGGGATGCAAGTGGTGCGCAAAATCACCCGCTTCGCTAACGGGCTTGGGGTTCGCGTCTTGTCCCTTTACGCGTTTTCCACCGAAAATTGGAAGAGGCCGAAAGGTGAAGTCGATTACTTGATGAAGCTGCCCGAGCAGTTTTTGACGACGTTCCTTCCCGAGTTGATCGCTGAGAACGTGAAAGTGCAGGTCATCGGTCATACGGAGGCGCTGCCGGACCATACGCGCCGAGCGGTCGAAAAAGCCATTCAAGATACAAGCGGCAACACGGGGTTGGTGCTGAATTTTGCCCTCAACTACGGAAGCCGGGCGGAAATTACCGCCGCCGTCCAGCAAATCGCCAAAGAGGTCGAGCGCGGGGCGCTTGCGCCGGAAGACATTACCGAGCCGCTCATTTCTTCGTATTTGATGACGGGGGGGCTCCAAGATCCGGATTTGCTCATTCGGACGAGCGGAGAAATCCGCCTCAGCAATTTTATGCTTTGGCAGCTCGCGTATACGGAACTTTGGTTTACCGATGTGTTATGGCCCGATTTTACCGAACAGCATTTTTTAGAGGCGATTGCCGCCTACCAGCGGCGCGACCGCCGGTTTGGGGGGGTGTCGGCGCAATGAAACAGCGAATCATCACCGGAGTGATCGCGGCGGCGCTCTTTTTGCCGATTGTTATTTTTGGCGGATTTCCGTTTATAATAGTAACATATATCATAGCGACGGTTGGACTGTTCGAACTGCTGCGGATGAAAGGAATGCGGCCGCTGTCGTTGGCAGGGGCGGCCGGCTTTGCCGCTCTTTGGCTGCTGCTCGTTCCCGCTCGCTACGGCGGGGAGTGGCTGTCAGCCGGTGCGGCTAAATTCGCCGTGATCGTCGGCCTTGCCTTCTTGTTGCTCATCGCGACGGTAGTGACCAAAAACGCGTTGACGTTTGACGAGGCGGCGTTTGTCGTCTTGGCGGTGTTGTATGTCGGCGTCGGATTTTTCTGTTTTGCCGCCATTCGTTTAACCGGGTTGTCCTATTTGGTTTATGCGCTGTTCGTCATTTGGGCGACCGACATTGGCGCGTACTTTTGCGGGCGCGCATTCGGGCGGCGCAAGCTATGGCCGGAGATCAGCCCGAAAAAAACGGTGGAGGGAGCTCTTGGCGGCATTGTCTCGGCCGTGGTGGTCGCCGCCGTTTACGAGTGGGCGGCGGAGCCGTTTGCCAGCTTTGCCGCGGCGCTATCGCTCGCGTTGTTGCTTTCCGTGTTCGGCCAGCTCGGCGACTTGGTCGAGTCGGCGTTCAAGCGCCATTACGGGGTGAAAGACTCGGGAGCGATTTTGCCGGGACATGGCGGCGTCTTGGATCGGTTTGACAGCCTGTTGTTTGTGCTGCCGCTTTTATACATATTCATCGAAGCGATACGATAAGCGGGTGAGGAGTGAAACGATTGAAATCGATCAGTTTATTGGGGGCGAGCGGGTCGATCGGCACGCAGACGCTCGACGTCATCCGCGCCCATCCCGACCGCTTTCGTCTTGTCGCTGCGTCGGTCGGGAGAAACGTCGAAGCAGCGCGGAAATTGATGGCCGAATTTGCCCCGCGCCTTGTCGCCGTCGCCGATCGCGGCGCATATGAGACGCTTTGCAGCGAATACGGCGGGCGGACAATGGTCGTGTATGGGGAGGACGGGCTGATTGAAGCCGCCGTCCATCCGGATGCTGACATCGTCGTCACCGCTGTCGTGGGCAGCGTCGGCCTTGTGCCGACGTTAAAAGCGATCGAGGCGGGCAAAACGATCGCGTTGGCCAACAAGGAGACATTGGTCGTTGCCGGCCACTTGGTGACCGCGGCGGCCGAAAAGCGCGGGGTGCCGCTGCTCCCGGTCGACAGCGAGCATTCCGCCATCTTCCAGTGCTTGCAAGGGGAGAAGCTCGAACAGGTTGACAAACTCATTTTAACGGCCTCCGGCGGCAGCTTCCGCGACAGGACGCGCGAGGAGCTTGCTGGGGTCACGGTCGAGGAGGCGCTTTGTCATCCGAATTGGTCGATGGGGGCGAAAATTACGATCGATTCGGCGACGATGATGAACAAAGGATTTGAAGTGATCGAAGCGCACTGGCTGTTCGGGCTGCCGTATGAGCGGATCGATGTCGTCCTGCACCGCGAGAGCGTCATCCATTCGCTCGTTCAGTTTCGCGATACGAGCGTGCTTGCCCAGCTTGGCACACCGGACATGCGCGTTCCGATTCAATACGCCCTCACCTATCCGGAACGGCTGCCGCTTTCTGCGGCGCAACCGCTCGATTTGGCGGCGATCGGATCGCTTCATTTTGCCCCGGTCGACTTCGAGCGCTATCGTTGCCTGCGATTGGCCTACGAGGCCGGAAGGCGGGGCGGCTCGCTGCCAGCGGTGTTGAACGCGGCCAATGAGGAGGCGGTGGCGGCGTTTTTAGCCGGGCGCATCCCGTTTTTGGCGATCGAAGAGTGGATCGAACGGGCCCTTGAGCGCCACCAGCCGATCAGCGATCCATCGCTTGAAGAGATTCGCGCAATTGACGCGGACACGCGCGCTTACGTTCGCACACTACTATCATAAAGGTGGTTGAAACGTTGGAATCGATCATTTCATTTATCGTCGTCTTTGGTGCCCTCGTCTTTTTCCACGAGTTGGGCCATTTGCTGTTAGCGAAGCGGGCCGGCATCCTTTGCCGTGAATTTGCCATCGGCTTTGGGCCGAAAGTGTTTTCGGTGAAGAAAAAAGAGACGGTCTACACCGTCCGGCTGCTTCCGCTTGGCGGTTTCGTCCGCATGGCCGGTGAAGATCCGGAAATGATTGAATTGAAGCGGGGACAAATCGTTGGTCTTTTGCTTGACGGCGACGGAAGAGTGGAAAAAATCATCGTCAACCATAAAGACGATTATCCAAACGCCCGCATCATTGAAGTGGAAGACGCTGATTTGGAGCATGGCATGTACGTGACCGGGTATGTCGACGAAGAGCGGCTTGAGCGTTTTGCCATCAAAGAGCCGGCGTTTTTCGTCGCCGATCGCCAAGAAATTCAAATCGCTCCGTACCACCGTCAGTTTGCCGCCAAAACGCTCGGGCAGCGCACGATGACGATCTTGGCCGGACCGCTCGCCAACTTTGTCTTGGCGCTTGTCGTCTTTATTTTGATCGGCCTTTTGCAAGGCTATCCGGTCGACAAGCCGGTGATCGGCGAGCTGACGCCTGACGGGGCAGCGCGCGCCGCTGGTTTGAAGCAAGGAGATGAAGTGGTGGCGATCAACGGCGAACGGATGGACACATGGACGGAAATCGTTAACACGATTCGCAGTCATCCGCAAGAAACGCTCCAGTTTCAAATTCGGCGGGACGGAAAAGACATGACCGTTGCCGTCACTCCGGAAGCGAAGACAATTCAAGGGGAGACGATCGGTTTGATCGGGGTCTATCAGCCGATGGAAAAGTCGGTGTTTGGCTCCGTGAAGCAAGGGTTGACCGAGACGTACTACTGGACGCGAGAAATTGTCGCCGGCCTCGGCCAGTTGATCACCGGCCAGTTTCATCTTGACATGCTGTCCGGACCGGTCGGCATCGCCGTATCGACTGGCAAAGTCGCCGAATCCGGCATTTACTACTTGATGAAATGGGGCGCGATTTTAAGCATCAACCTTGGGATTATCAACTTGTTGCCGTTGCCGGCGCTCGACGGCGGCCGGCTGCTCTTTTTCGCCATTGAAGCGGTGCGCGGCAAGCCGGTCGACCGGCAAAAAGAAGGGATGGTCCATTTTATCGGCTTCGCTCTGCTCATGCTGCTCATGCTTGTGGTGACATGGAACGATATTCAAAAATTTTTCCTATAAAGAGAGAGAACGAGGTGGCGAATGAATGAGACAAAGTCAAGCGTTTATTCCGACGTTGCGTGAAGTGCCGGCGGACGCAGAAGTGAAAAGTCATCAGCTTCTGTTGCGCGCCGGTTTCATCCGCCAAAGCACGAGCGGCGTTTATACGTTTTTGCCGCTCGGGCAACGCGTTTTGCAAAAAGTAGAAGCGATCATCCGGGAGGAGATGAACCGCATCGGGGCGATGGAGCTCCTCATGCCGGCGTTGCAGCCGGCTGAGCTTTGGCAGCAGTCCGGCCGCTGGTATTCGTACGGTCCCGAGCTCATGCGCCTGAAAGACCGCCATGAGCGCGATTTTGCCCTCGGGCCGACGCATGAGGAAATGATCACAGCGATCGTCCGCGACGAGGTGAAAACTTACAAGCGGCTGCCGCTCGTCTTGTACCAAATTCAAACGAAATTCCGCGACGAAAAACGTCCGCGCTTTGGGCTGCTGCGCGGACGGGAATTTATCATGAAAGACGCGTATTCGTTCCATACGTCGAAAGAAAGCCTCGACGAAACGTACAACAACATGTACGAAGCGTACGCGAACATTTTCCGCCGCTGCGGCTTAAACTTCCGCGCCGTCATCGCCGATTCGGGGGCGATCGGCGGCAAAGACACGCACGAGTTTATGGTGTTATCCGACATCGGCGAGGATACGATCGCCTATTCCGATGCGTCCGACTATGCGGCCAACATCGAGATGGCGCCGGTCGTCGCCACGTATGAAAAGTGTAATGAGCCACCGGCTGAGCTGAAAAAGGTGGCGACCCCGGGGCAAAAAACGATCGCGGAAGTGGCTTCGTACTTGCAAGTCGCGCCGGAGCGCTGCATCAAATCGCTCTTGTTTCACGTCGATGGCCGCTACGTGCTCGTGCTCGTCCGCGGCGACCACGAAGCGAATGAAGTCAAAGTGAAAAACGTCTTGGACGCGACGGTGGTGAGACTGGCGACGCCGGAGGAAACGAGGCAAGTCATGAACGCTCCGGTCGGCTCGCTCGGTCCGATCGGCGTCAAGGAAGAGGTGACGGTGATCGCCGATCATGCCATCGCGGCAATCGTCAACGGCGTCTGCGGCGCCAATGAGGAAGGATATCATTATACGGGCGTCAACCCCGGCCGCGATTTTCCCGTCAGCCAATATGCGGATTTGCGTTTCGTCCAAGAAGGCGACCCGGCTCCCGATGGCAAAGGGACGATCCGCTTCGCCCGCGGCATTGAAGTCGGCCATGTGTTCAAGCTTGGCACGAAATATAGCGAAGCGATGAACGCCGTTTACCTCGATGAAAACGGTCAAGCGCAGACGATGATCATGGGCTGTTACGGCATCGGCGTTTCCCGGCTTGTCGCGGCGATCGCCGAGCAATTTGCCGATGAACACGGGCTCGTCTGGCCGGTTTCGGTCGCGCCGTTCCACGTTCATTTGCTGACGGCGAACGCCAAAAGCGATGAACAGCGGGCGCTCGCCGAGGAATGGTACGACAAGCTTGGACAAGCGGGGTTCGACGTTTTGTACGACGACCGTCCCGAGCGCGCGGGAGTGAAATTTGCCGACAGCGACTTGATCGGCATCCCGGTCCGCGTCACCGTCGGCAAGCGGGCCGGTGAAGGCGTTGTCGAAGTCAAAGTGCGGAAAACCGGCGAGTCGTTTGATGTGCCGGTCGCCGATCTCATCGAGACGGTGCGCCGTCTCTTGCAAGGGTGAACGAACAGCGCTGGTGAACAAGACGATGGCTGTCTTTTTCGCCGGCGCTGTTGCCGTTCGTATGGTATGATAGAAAAAGAGAAACGATTTCATGCGAGGGGAAGCCATGATGAATGCGCAAAAAGAGCGGTTTCTTGTGCTGCTCGAGCAGCTGAACATGACGTCGGATGAATGGCTGCCGCATTTTCGGGAGGCGGCGATTCGCAAAGTGGTGATTGATAAGCACGAAAAGAGCTGGCATTTTTATTTTCGCTTCGCCAACGTGCTGCCGGCTGACGTCTATCAAACATTTGCCAACCGGCTGCAAGCGGCGTTTCGCCATATTGCCGCCGTTCGCCATACGGTCGAAGTCGACGCGCCGCACGTGACGGAGGCGGATGTGCAGGCGTATTGGCCGCTTTGCCTTGAGCAGCTGCAGGAAGGCGTCTCCCCGCTCGTGGACGCGCTCCGCCGCCAGACGCCGGCCGTGAGCGGAAACAAGCTCATCGTCAAAGCCCGGCACGAGGCGGAAGCGTTGGCCATGAAGCGGCGGTTCGCCAAAAAAATCGCCGATGTATACATGTCGTTTGGGTTTCCGTCTCTTCAGCTTGACGTTACTATTGAGCCGGTTGACCAAGAAATGGAGCAGTTTTTGGCGCAAAAGCGGCAAGAGGATGAAGAACGGGCGCTCGCTGTGCTGACCGATTTGGCGAAAGAAGAGGAAAAAACAGCGACAAGCGCTCCGTCTGGTCCGCTTGTCATCGGCTACCCGATTCGCGACGAGGAGCCGGTGCGCCTGCTTGAGACGATCGTCGAGGAAGAGCGGCGCGTCGTCGTCCAAGGGTACGTGTTTGCCGCCGAAGTGAGCGAACTCAAAAGCGGTCGCACGCTGCTGACGGCCAAAATCACCGATTACACGAACTCGATTTTAGTCAAAATGTTCTCGCGCGACAAAGAAGATGCCGAACTGATGCACAGCGTCAAAAAGGGCATGTGGGTGAAAGTGCGCGGCAGCGTGCAAAACGATACGTTCGTCCGCGATCTCGTTCTCATCGCCAACGATTTGAATGAAATCGCCGCCAATGAGCGGCACGATACGGCGCCGGAAGGAAACAAGCGGGTCGAGCTTCATTTGCATACACCGATGAGCCAAATGGATGCCGTCACACCGGTGGCAACGCTTATTGAGCAGGCGAAAAAATGGGGGCATCCGGCCGTTGCCATCACCGATCACGCGGTCGTTCAGTCGTTCCCGGAGGCGTACAGCGCGGCGAAAAAACACGGCATAAAGGTGATTTACGGCCTCGAAGCCAATATCGTCGATGATGGCGTGCCGATCGCCTACAATGAGGCGCATCGCCGCCTTTCCGATGAGACGTATGTCGTCTTTGACGTCGAAACGACGGGGCTGTCGGCCGTGTACAACACGGTCATCGAGCTCGCGGCGGTGAAGGTGAAAGACGGCGAGATCATCGACCGGTTCATGTCGTTTGCCGATCCGGGCCACCCGTTGTCCGTGACGACGATGGAACTGACCGGCATTACCGATGAGATGGTAAAGGGCGCACCGCAGCCGGAGGAAGTGCTGGCTCGCTTTATCGACTGGGCCGGCGACGCGACGCTCGCCGCCCACAACGCCAGCTTCGACATCGGCTTTTTAAATGCCGGCCTCGCGAAAATGGGGCGCGGCCACGTGCCGAATCCCGTCATTGACACGCTCGAGCTCGCCCGCTTTCTATACCCGGATTTGAAAAACCATCGTCTTAACACGCTATGCAAAAAGTTTGCTATCGAATTGACGCAGCACCACCGGGCGATTTATGACGCCGAGGCGACCGGTCATTTGCTCATGCGGCTATTAAAAGAAGCGGAAGAGCGGGGCATTTTGTATCATGATGAACTGAACAGCCGCACGCACAGCGAGGCGTCCTACCGCCTTGCCCGCCCGTTTCACGCGACGCTGCTGGCGCAAAATGAGACCGGATTGAAAAACTTGTTTAAGCTCGTTTCCTTGTCGCACATTCACTATTTTCATCGCGTGCCGCGCATCCCGCGCTCCGTGCTTGTGAAGCACCGCGAAGGCTTGCTTGTCGGTTCGGGCTGCGACAAAGGAGAGCTGTTTGACAACTTGATCCAAAAGGCGCCGGAAGAAGTGGAAGACTTGGCTCGCTTTTACGATTTTCTCGAAGTGCATCCGCCGGATGTGTACAAGCCGCTCATTGAAATGGGCTATGTGCAAGACGAAGAGATGATCAAAACTATCATCCGCCACATCGTCGCCCTTGGAGAGAAGCTCAATATTCCCGTTGTCGCCACCGGCAACGTTCATTACTTGAATCGGGAGGACAAAATTTACCGAAAAATTTTGATCCACTCGCAAGGCGGAGCGAATCCGCTCAACCGGCACGACCTGCCAGATGTGTATTTCCGGACGACGAATGAAATGCTCGATTGCTTCTCGTTTTTAGGGCCGGAAAAGGCGAAAGAAATCGTCGTCGACAACACGCAGAAAATCGCCTCGTTAATCGGCGATGTCAAGCCGATCAAAGACGAGTTGTACACCCCGCGCATTGACGGCGCGGATGAGGAAATTCGCGAGATGAGCTACCGGCGGGCGAAGGAAATTTATGGAGATCCGTTGCCAAAGCTCGTCGAAGAGCGGCTCGAAAAAGAGCTGAACAGCATTATCGGCCATGGGTTTGCCGTCATTTATTTGATTTCCCATAAGCTCGTGAAAAAATCGCTTGATGACGGCTACCTCGTCGGCTCGCGCGGGTCGGTCGGCTCATCGTTTGTCGCGACGATGACGGAAATTACCGAAGTGAACCCGCTGCCGCCGCATTACGTCTGCCCAAGCTGCAAGCATTCCGAGTTTTTCAACGATGGGTCGGTCGGCTCGGGCTTTGACTTGCCGGATAAAAACTGCCCGCGATGCGGGGCGAAATACAAAAAAGACGGGCAAGACATCCCGTTTGAGACGTTCCTCGGCTTTAAAGGCGACAAAGTGCCGGATATCGACTTGAACTTCTCAGGGGAATACCAGCCGCGTGCCCATAACTATACGAAAGTGCTGTTTGGCGAAGACAACGTCTACCGCGCGGGCACGATCGGCACCGTGGCCGACAAAACGGCGTACGGATTTGTCAAAGGCTATGTGAGCGACCATAACCTCGAGCTGCGCGGCGCGGAAATCGACCGGCTCGCGGCCGGCTGCACCGGGGTGAAGCGGACGACCGGGCAGCACCCGGGCGGCATTATCGTCGTCCCCGATTATATGGAAATTTACGACTTTACGCCGATTCAATATCCGGCCGATGACACGTCCTCCGAATGGCGGACGACCCATTTCGACTTCCACTCGATTCACGATAATTTGCTGAAGCTTGATATTCTCGGGCACGACGATCCGACCGTCATCCGGATGCTGCAAGATTTAAGCGGCATCGACCCGAAAACGATCCCGACCGATGATCCGGATGTGATGGGCATTTTCAGCAGCACCGAACCGCTCGGCGTCACGCCGGAACAAATTATGTGCAACGTCGGCACGATCGGCATTCCAGAGTTTGGCACGCGCTTCGTAAGACAAATGTTGGAAGAGACAAAACCAAAAACGTTTTCCGAGCTCGTGCAAATTTCCGGGTTGTCGCACGGCACCGATGTGTGGCTCGGCAATGCGCAAGAGCTCATTCAAAACGGGACGTGCACGCTGTCGGAAGTGATCGGCTGCCGCGACGACATCATGGTCTATCTCATTTACCGCGGCCTCGAGCCGTCGCTGGCGTTTAAAATTATGGAATCGGTGCGCAAAGGGAAAGGATTGACGCCGGAATTTGAAGCGGAAATGCGCAAGCACGACGTGCCGGAGTGGTACATTGAGTCATGCAAAAAAATCAAGTACATGTTCCCGAAAGCGCACGCCACCGCCTACGTGTTAATGGCGGTGCGCATCGCCTACTTTAAGGTGCATCATCCGCTCTTGTATTACGCGTCGTACTTCACGGTGCGGGCGGAAGATTTCGACCTTGACGCCATGATCAAAGGATCGGCCGCCATTCGCAAGCGGATTGAAGAAATTAACGCCAAAGGCATCCAAGCGACAGCGAAGGAGAAAAGTTTGCTCACCGTCTTAGAGGTGGCGCTGGAAATGTGCGAGCGCGGCTTTTCGTTCAAAAATATTGATCTGTACCGTTCACAGGCGACCGAATTCGTCATTGACGGCGATTCGCTCATTCCGCCGTTTAACGCCATTCCCGGCCTTGGCGACAACGTGGCACAAGCGATCGTGCGCGCCCGTGAGGAAGGCGAATTTTTATCCAAAGAAGATTTGCAACAGCGCGGCAAAGTGTCGAAAACGCTGTTGGAATATCTGGAACAGCGCGGCTGCCTCGACTCGCTTCCCGACCATAACCAGCTGTCACTGTTTTGACGGCGGAAAACAACCTGCTTTTTTGCGGCCGTTTTCCGTTGCAATATCATTACCAATATGTTATAGTTTTAATGTAATTGGCAAAGATAATGGTAGGCAAAGAGTGGGGAAACCCACTCTTTCGTCTTGAATCGGCATCCGTCTTTCGTTCATTCCCCGCCTTGAGCAGGGGATTTTCTCATTATGCCATACGTGCAGCTTGGCTCGGTAAGGAGGAAAACGATGGGCAAAAAAGTGACAGACACGGTCGAACAACTCGTGGCGCCCATTTTGGACGAAATGGGGCTGGAGCTCGTGGACATCGAATATGTGAAGGAAGGGAAGAACTGGTTCTTGCGCGTTTTTATCGATTCAGAGAACGGGGTCGATATTGAACAGTGCGGCGTTGTCAGTGAAAAACTGAGCGAAAAGCTCGATGAAGTCGATCCGATTCCCCACAACTATTTCTTGGAAGTCTCATCGCCGGGGGCGGAGCGGCCGCTGAAAAACGAAACCGATTTTTACAAAGCGGTCGGGAAACATGTCGTGATCAAAACGTATGAACCGATTGAGGGAGAAAAACAATTTGAAGGCGAGCTGGCCGCTTTTGACGGAACGACCGTGACGCTGTCGGTAAAAGACCGCGGGCGGCAAAAAACGGTCGCCATTCCGTATGAAAAAGTGGCAAGCGCAAGGCTAGCTGTCATTTTCTTTTAAGTGGCAAAAGGGGGATTTTCGTTTCATGAATACGCAACTGCTTGAGGCGTTAGCCGACCTGATGCGGGAAAAAGGCATCAGCCAAGAAGTCATCGTGGAAGCGATCGAAGCGGCGATCGTTTCGGCATACAAGCGCAATTTCGGCCAAGCGCAAAACGTGCGCGTCGACTTCAACATGGACACCGGCACGATCCGCGTGCTCGCGCGCAAGGACGTCGTCGAAGAAGTGACCGACCCGCGCCTCGAAATTTCGCTTGAAGAAGCGCAGCGAATCAATCCGAACTATCAGATCGGCGACGTCGTCGAACTGGAAGTGACACCGCGCGATTTCGGGCGCATCGCGGCGCAGACGGCGAAGCAAGTCGTCACCCAGCGCGTGCGCGAAGCGGAGCGGAGCATTATTTACGCCGAGTTCGTCGACCGCGAGGAAGATATTATGACCGGCATCGTTCAGCGCATCGACCCGCGCTTTGTCTACGTCAGCCTCGGCAAAGCGGAGGCGCTTCTGCCGGCAAACGAACAAATGCCGAACGAAACGTACAAGCCGCACGATCGGCTGAAAGTCTACATTACCAAAGTGGAAAAAACGACAAAAGGGCCGCAAATTTTCGTTTCTCGCACTCATCCGGGCTTGCTGAAGCGGCTGTTTGAGCTGGAAGTGCCGGAAATTTACGACGGCACGGTCGAAATTAAGTCCATCGCCCGCGAAGCTGGCGACCGGTCAAAAATTTCCGTTCATTCCGACAACCCGGAGGTCGACCCGGTGGGCGCCTGCGTCGGGCCGAAGGGGCAGCGCGTCCAAGCGGTCGTTGATGAACTGAACGGGGAAAAAATTGATATCGTCCGCTGGTCGGCGGACCCGGTTGAGTTTGTCGCCAACGCCCTCAGCCCGGCGAAAGTGCTGCGCGTCATCGTGAACGAGGAACAAAAGGCGACGACCGTCGTCGTTCCCGACTACCAGCTGTCGCTCGCCATCGGCAAGCGCGGGCAAAACGCCCGGCTGGCAGCGAAATTAACCGGCTGGAAAATCGATATTAAAAGCGAATCAGAAGCGCGGGAAATGGGCATTGACCCATATGCGCCATCCACTTCGCTTGATTTCAGCGGCGCGGCGGCTGATAATGAACATAGTGAGGAAAGCGGCCAACCGTTCACTGAACCGGCAGACATCGAGTGAGGGGGAATGGAGATGGCAGCGCAAAAGAAAATTCCGTTACGCAAATGCGTCGTCACCGGAGAGATGAAACCGAAACGGGAAATGGTGCGCATCGTCCGCTCCAAAGACGGGGAGGTGTCGATCGACCCGACCGGCAAGAAGGCGGGGCGCGGCGCATACATGACGTTGGATCCGGAATGCATTTTGCTGGCCAAAAAGAAAAACATTTTGGCCCGCCATTTAAAGGCCGAAATTGCGGAAACGCTGTATGACGAGCTGCTCGCGTTGGCGGAAAAGGAGAAGCGCACGGGCCATGAACAATAGCCGCTGGGCATCGCTGCTAGGGCTGGCGCAGCGGGCCGGAAAAGTCGTTTCCGGCGAAGGGCTTGTCGTCAAAGAAGTGCAGCGGGGCAAAGCGCAGCTCGTTTTATTGTCCGAAGACGCATCGGCCAATACGGAAAAAAAAGTGACCGACAAGTGCGCGTTTTATGGCGTTCCGCTTTGCAAAGTGCCGGACCGCTATACGCTTGGCGGGGCGATCGGCAAAGACGCCCGCGTCGTCGTCGCCGTCACCGATGAAGGGTTCGCGCGTCAACTGCTGACGATGCTCGACCGATCTTAATGGGGGTGAATGTATGTCCAAAATGCGTGTCTACGAATACGCCAAAAAACAAAACGTGTCTAGCAAGGACGTTATCCATAAATTGAAAGAAATGAACATTGAAGTGAACAATCATATGACCATGCTCGAGGCCGATGTCGTCGAAAAGCTCGATCATCAATACCGCCCGAACACGGGGAAAAAAGACGGGCGAAAAGAGGAAAAGAAAGGGAAAAAGCCGGAGAAGCCGAAGCGGCCGACGCCGGCGAAAGCGACCGATTTTGCTGATGAAGAACTGTTTGACGATGGAAAAGAAGCGGCGAAAAGCAAGCCGGTGAAGAAAAAAGGTGCGCCAAAAGGGAAGGAAACGAAAAAAACCGAAGCCCAGCAGCAGGAGAAAAAGCTGCTCCAAGCGGCGAAAAAGAAAGGCAAAGGGCCGGCCAAAGGGAAAAAACAAGCCGCCCCGGCCGCGAAGCAGCCGCCGCAGCCGGTGAAAAAAGAAAAAGAGCTGCCGAAAAAAATTACGTTCGAAGGTTCGCTGACGGTAGCCGAGCTGGCGAAAAAATTGGGCCGCGAGCCGTCGGAAATCATTAAAAAGCTGTTTATGCTCGGCGTGATGGCGACCATCAACCAAGACTTAGACAAGGACGCGATCGAACTGATCTGCTCCGATTACGGCGTCGAAGTCGAAGAAAAAGTGACGATCGATGAAACGAACTTCGAAACGATCGAGATTGTCGACGCGCCGGAAGATCTCGTGGAACGGCCGCCGGTTGTGACGATCATGGGGCACGTCGACCACGGAAAAACGACGCTGCTCGATGCGATCCGCCATTCGAAAGTGACGGAGCAAGAAGCGGGCGGCATTACCCAGCACATCGGGGCGTACCAAGTGACCGTCAACGACAAAAAGATTACGTTCCTCGATACGCCGGGGCATGAAGCGTTTACGACGATGCGGGCGCGCGGCGCGCAAGTGACGGATATCGTCATTCTTGTTGTCGCTGCCGATGACGGGGTCATGCCGCAAACGGTCGAAGCGATCAACCACGCCAAGGCCGCCAACGTGCCGATCATCGTCGCCATCAACAAAATGGATAAACCGGAAGCCAACCCAGACCGCGTCATGCAGGAGCTGATGGAATACAACCTCGTTCCGGAAGAATGGGGCGGGGATACGATTTTCTGCAAGTTGTCGGCGAAAACGAAAGAAGGCATTGACCACTTGCTTGAGATGATTTTGCTCGTCAGCGAAATGGAAGAACTGAAGGCGAACCCGAACCGGCGCGCGGTCGGCACGGTGATTGAAGCGAAGCTTGACAAAGGACGCGGCCCGGTGGCGACGCTGTTGATCCAAACCGGAACGCTTCGCATCGGCGATCCGATCGTCGTCGGCACGACGTACGGGCGCGTGCGCGCGATGGTGAACGACAGCGGCCGGCGCGTCAAAGAGGCGGGGCCATCGATGCCGGTCGAAATCACCGGTCTGCACGATGTGCCGCAAGCCGGCGACCGCTTTATGGTGTTTGAAGATGAGAAAAAAGCGCGGCAAATCGCCGAAGTGCGGGCGCAGCGGCAGCTGCAGGAGCAGCGGAGCGTCAAAACGCGCATCAGCTTGGACGATCTGTTTGAACAAATTAAGCAAGGCGAAATGAAAGAGCTGAACTTGATCGTCAAGGCCGACGTCCAAGGATCGGTTGAAGCGCTTGTCGCCGCCTTGCAAAAAATCGACGTCGAAGGCGTGCGGGTGAAAATCATCCACGCTGCCGTTGGAGCCATCACCGAATCGGACATTTCGTTGGCGACGGCTTCAAACGCCATCGTCATCGGTTTTAACGTCCGTCCGGACGCCAACGCGAAGCGCGCCGCCGAATCGGAAAAAGTGGACATCCGCCTCCACCGCATCATTTACAACGTCATCGAGGAAATTGAGGCGGCCATGAAAGGAATGCTCGATCCGGAATACGAAGAAAAAGTGATCGGCCAAGCGGAAGTGCGGCAAACGTTTAAGGTGTCGAAAGTCGGCACGATCGCCGGCTGCTACGTCACCGACGGCAAAATCACCCGCGACAGCAAAGTGCGCCTCATTCGCCAAGGCATCGTCGTCTACGAAGGGGAAATCGATTCGCTCAAGCGGTACAAAGACGATGTGCGCGAAGTGGCGCAAGGCTATGAGTGCGGGGTGACGATCAAAAACTTCAACGATATTAAAGAAGGGGACGTCATCGAGGCGTACGTTATGCAGGAAGTGGCTCGGGCATGATCGGATTCGCCGCGTGCGAGTGCCTGATCTACAACGCCCGGTCGCTGAAGGACAAACGAGCCGTCTTGCAGCGGGTGCTGACGAGAATCCGGCAACGGTACAACGTGTCGGTGGCGGAAATCGATCATCAAGAAGCGTGGCAGCGGGCGAAAATCGGCCTCGTTGCCATCGCGTCCAGCCGCCGCGCTGCCGAACGGGAGCTCGAACGGGCGTTGGCGTTGCTCGATTCGTTTCCCGAGTTGGAGCGGGCGGCGACAGTATTCGAGTGGCTGTGATCGAGGTGATGGATGATGAATATACGGGCAACTCGCGTGGGCGAGCAGATGAAAAAAGAGCTGAGCGACATTATCGGTCGCAAGCTGAAAGACCCGCGCATCGGCTTTGTGACGGTGACCGATGTGCGCGTGACGGGCGATTTGCAGCAGGCCAAAGTGTACATCAGCATCTTGGGCGATGACAAACAGCGGGAAGAGACGCTGAAGGCGCTGGAAAAAGCAAAAGGGTTTATCCGCTCGGAAATCGGGCAGCGCATCCGCCTGCGCAAAACGCCGGACATTTTATTTGAAATCGACGAAACGATCGAATACGGAAGCCGCATTGAGCAGCTGATCCGGCAACTTTCGGACAGCAAGGAAGCTGACGAGAATGCGGATAAGCAGTAGCAAGGGGGCTGACCGAAAAGGTTGGCTGCCTTCAAGATCGGCACGACCGATCGTGCGGCAGAAGCAGTCAGCACGTATATAGAGAAATAAAAGAGAGGATCCCGATCCTTTTGGGACACCCTCTTTGCCGCGCTTTATCCGCAAACGAGGACGAAAAGCGGCAGCGGACGTTCCTTTTCATTTGCGAGTATGGAAACAGAAAGGGTGCGCCGATGGACGGGGTATTGCTGCTCCATAAACCGAAAGGAATGACATCGCATGACTGTGTGGCGAGCGTGCGCCGCCTGCTCGGCGTCAAAAAAGCGGGGCACACCGGTACGTTGGATCCGAACGTGTCCGGCGTGCTGCCCATTTGCCTTGGCAAGGCGACGCGCATCGCTGAATTTTTAACCGGTGCGACGAAAACGTACGAAGGAGAAGTGACGCTTGGCGCCGCGACGACAACGGAAGACGCCGACGGCGACATCATCGCCGCCCGCCCGATCGAGCGGGCGATCGCGCGCGCGGAGATCGAAGCGGTGCTGGACAGCTTGACTGGCGAAATAGAGCAAACGCCGCCGATGTACTCCGCGGTGAAAGTGGGCGGCAAAAAACTATATGAATACGCGCGCGCCGGCCTCGAAGTGGAGCGTCCGGTGCGGCGCGTGACGATTTATGAGCTGAAGCTGCTCGATGAGCGTGAGCAGTTCACCGGGGAAACGGTGTCGTTCCGCTTTCGCGTCACATGCAGCAAAGGCACGTATGTCCGTACGCTTGCGGTGACGATCGGCGAGCGGCTCGGCTACCCGGCGCACATGTCCGATCTGGTCCGGACGGCCTCGGGGCCGTTTCGGCTTGAGGAGTGCGTGACGTTGGCGGAGCTTGCCCGGCGAGCGGCTGACGGAACGGCCGCTTCCCTCATCATTCCGATTGAGCGAGCGCTCTTTCATTTGCCGAAATATCAAATCAATGATAAAGTAGCAGAGAAAGTAAAGAACGGGGCGCTGCTTCGCCTTCCCGCATTTTTCGAGCAGGTTGATGGACCGATTGTGCTCGTTTCGCCTGAGCGGGAAGCGCTGGCTCTGTACGTCAAGCACCCGACGCGCCCCGGCTTGATGAAGCCGCTCAAAGTGTTTCGTTCATGAAAAAGGCGCGGCGGAAACAAAGAAGGTGGGTTATCGATATGGAAACGCTGTTTCTTTCACATCCGCATCAGCTCGAACGGCAAGCGCTCCCCCCTGCCGTGATGGCGCTCGGGTATTTTGACGGCATCCACCTCGGCCACCAAAAAGTGATCAAAACGGCGGTCGAGGCTGCCAAGGAGCGCGGGTACGAAAGCGCGGTGATGACGTTCCATCCCCATCCGTCCGTCGTGCTCGGCAAACAGCCTGAACTTCGCGCCATCACGCCGCTTGGCAAAAAAGAGCGGCTCATTGCATCACTTGGCGTCGATCGGCTGTACGTGGTCGAATTTACGCCGACGTTTGCCGCCTTGGCGCCGGAGCAATTTGTCGACGAGTATTTGGACGGACTGCATGTCAAGCACGTGGTCGCCGGCTTTGACTTCACTTACGGGCGGTTCGGAAAAGGAACGATGGAGACGATGCCAACCCACGCCCGCGGCCGATTTGGGCAGACGGTCATTCCGAAACTCGTCGTCGATGGGGAAAAGGTAAGTTCCACCCGCGTGCGGAAGCTGCTTGAAAGCGGGGACGTGGATCAACTTCCCCGCCTGCTCGGCCGCTTTTATGATCTCGAGGGAACGGTCGTGGCCGGGGAGCGGCGCGGGCGGACGATCGGCTTCCCGACCGCGAACATCGCCTTAAACGGCGATTATATTTTGCCGGCAGTCGGCGTCTATGCCGTCAAGGTGACCGTCAATGGCAATGAGTATGAAGGGGTGGCGAACGTCGGATATAAACCGACGTTTCATGCGGCGCGCGAAGGGCTGCCGACGATCGAAGTGCATTTGTTCCATTTTTCCGGCGATCTTTATGGACAAACGCTCGTCGTCGAATGGCACCGCCGGCTGCGGAGCGAACGGAAATTTGCCAGCGTTGACGAACTGGCCGCGCAAATCGCCCGCGACAAGGAGGAGGCGGAGCAGTATTTCCGGCGCTTCAATGAAAAGACTTGCATTTTGCCGGAAAAAGAGGTATTCTAATCAGTGTATGTGAACCGTTGCTTGGCTAGGCGAGTCACCGACGCCCGCTCGGCAACCGGGGATTTCAAGCTAGGGAGGTGAACGAGGATGGCATTGACGCAAGAACGTAAACGCGAAATCATCGAGCAATTTAAAATCCACGAGAACGACACCGGTTCTCCGGAAGTGCAAATTGCGATTTTGACGGAGCAAATCAATACGTTGAACGAGCATTTGCGCGTCCATAAAAAAGACCATCATTCACGGCGCGGCCTGCTGAAAATGGTTGGGAAACGCCGCAATCTATTGACCTACTTGCGCAACAAAGATGTGACGCGCTACCGTGAATTGATTGAGAAACTTGGATTACGTCGATAAAAAAGCGGGAGCATTCCCGCTTTTTTGCTAGTTTGCAGGCGGGATTGACACGGCGATGATAACAATGACGCCGATTCGTCCATACTAATCATCAGCGGCATCCATCATTTCATTTGTACATAGAGAGGAGTACTCGTCTGTATGGAACAAGAGAAACGCGTGTTTTCCATCGAGGTGGCTGGGCGCCCGCTCATAATCGAGACCGGCGAACTGGCGAAACAGGCGAACGGCGCGGCGCTCGTCCGCTATGGCGACACGGTTGTGCTGAGCACGGCCACCGCATCGCGGGAAGCGAAAAGCGTCGACTTTTTCCCGCTGACCGTCAACTATGAGGAGCGGCTGTACGCCGTCGGGAAAATTCCCGGGGGGTTTATTAAGCGCGAAGGCCGGCCGAGCGAAAAAGCGATTTTGGTGAGCCGGTTGATCGACCGCCCGATTCGCCCGCTCTTTGCCGAAGGGTTTCGCAATGAAGTGCAGGTCGTCTCCATGGTCATGAGCGTTGACCAAGACTGCGCGCCAGAAGTGGCCGCCTTAATCGGTTCCTCGCTGGCGCTGACGATTTCCGACATTCCGTTTGAAGGACCGATCGCCGGCGTGATCGTCGGCCGCGTCGACGGCCAGTTTGTCATCAACCCGACGGTCGAACAAATGGAAAAAAGCGATCTGCATCTCGTTGTCGCCGGCACGAAAGACGCGATCAACATGGTGGAAGCCGGCGCGGACGAAGTGCCGGAAGAAGTGATGCTCGAAGCGATTATGTTCGGCCATGAGGAAGTGAAGCGGCTCATCGCCTTCCAAGAGGAAATCGCCGCCCAAGTCGGCAAAGAGAAAATGGAAGTCGTCCTGTATGAGCCGGATCCAGCGTTGGAGGCGGAAATTCGCCAGCTTGCGGAAGCCGATATTAAAAAGGCGGTGCAAGTGCCGGAAAAATTGGCGCGCGATGCGGCCATTGAAGACGTGAAAGCGGGCGTCATCGCCAAATACGAGGCGGAAGAAGCGGATGAAGAGAAGTTGAAGCAAGTGCAGGAAATTTTGCACAAGCTCGTGAAAGAGGAAGTGCGCCGTCTGATCACGGTGGACAAAATTCGTCCGGACGGGCGCAAAGTCGATGAAATTCGCCCGCTCTCGTCGGCGGTCGGCGTCCTGCCGCGCACGCACGGCTCCGGTCTGTTTACGCGCGGGCAAACGCAAGTGTTAAGCGTCTGTACGCTTGGGGCGCTCGGCGATGTGCAAATTTTGGACGGGCTTGATTTGGAAGAATCGAAGCGGTTTATGCACCACTACAACTTCCCGCCGTTTTCCGTCGGGGAAACGGGGCCGATGCGCGGGCCGGGGCGGCGTGAAATCGGACACGGGGCGCTTGGCGAGCGGGCGCTTGAGCCGGTCGTGCCGTCGGAGCGGGAGTTTCCGTATACGATCCGCCTCGTTTCCGAAGTGTTGGAGTCGAACGGCTCGACCTCGCAAGCGAGCATTTGCGCCAGCACGCTGGCGATGATGGACGCCGGGGTGCCGATTAAAGCGCCGGTCGCCGGCATCGCCATGGGATTGGTGAAAAACGGCGATCATTACACGATTTTGACCGACATCCAAGGCATTGAAGACCATCTTGGCGATATGGACTTTAAAGTCGCCGGCACGAGAAAAGGCGTCACCGCCCTGCAGATGGACATTAAAATTAAAGGACTGACGCGCGACATTTTGGAAGAAGCACTCATGCAAGCGCGCAAAGGGCGGCTGGAGATTTTGGACCATATGATGCAGACGCTCAGCGAACCGCGCAAAGAGCTGTCCCAATATGCGCCGAAAATTTTGATCATGCACATCAATCCGGACAAAATCCGCGAGGTGATCGGACCAAGCGGCAAGCAGATCAACAAAATCATCGACGAGACCGGCGTCAAAATCGACATCGAACAAGACGGCACGATTTTCATCTCGTCGGTCGACGAAGCGGCCAACCAAAAAGCGAAGCAAATCATCGAAGACATCGTCCGCGAAGTCGAAGTCGGCCAAGTGTATTTAGGCAAAGTGAAGCGGATCGAAAAATTCGGCGCCTTTGTTGAACTGTTCAACGGCAAAGACGGGCTTGTCCACATTTCCGAACTGGCCGAAGAACGGGTCGGCAAAGTCGAAGACGTCGTTTCGATCGGCGATGAAATTTTAGTCAAAGTCACAGAAATCGATAAACAAGGACGCGTCAACCTGTCGCGCAAAGCGGTGTTGCGCGACGCCCGCGGCATCGGCTAGGCGCCGAAAGAGACGCGGGAAAAACGGGGAAGACGGCCGGAGCGCCACCGCATGAAGCCTTAGGAATTTGTTTCTTAAGGCTCTTTTGTTATGTTCTACACTGTCCCCCGCCCACATATTTTGTAGTAATGAAAAAGGAGGGGGACAAGGGTGAACAACGCATCCATCCGCTATATGGCGCTGGCGGTCATGTTGCTTGCCGCCTGGATGGCCGTGCATTGGCCGCCGGTCGGCAACTATGTCGAGAGCTGGCGTCCGGCGGACACAACGGCGATGAAAAAGGAGCGCGACAAGCTGTATGAAACGATCGTCAAGCAGGCGAAGCAGTACGAAATTCCCGCCCAAGATGCGGTCATTGATAAAGTGTGGAAGGCGACGCCCGGGTATAACGGTCTGGCCGTCGATATTGACGCTTCCTATCAAAACATGAAAAAAACAGGAACATTCGATGAGCGCAAGCTTGTGTTCCGCCAAGTGCCGCCGCGCGTTCATTTGGACGATTTGCCACCGGCGCCGATCTACCGCGGCCATCCCGACAAACCGATGGTGGCGCTGACGGTCAATGTCGCTTGGGGGGAAGAATACCTTCCTGACATGCTCGAGACGCTGAAAAAGCATCAGGTGAAGGCAACGTTCTTTTTGGAAGGGCAATGGGTAAAAAAACATCCAGAGATGGCAAAAATGATCGCAGATGCCGGCCATGAGATCGGCAACCATTCCTACAGCCATCCTGATATGAAAATGCTCAGCGGCGACGACATTCGCCGCGAGCTCAAGAAAACGAACGAAGTGATCGAAGCGGCGACCGCGGTCCAATGCAAGTGGTTTGCTCCGCCAAGCGGCAGCTATCGCGACGAGGTCGTCGAGATCGCCGCGGAACTTGGCATGAAAACGATTCTATGGAGCGTCGATACAATTGATTGGCAAAAACCAGCCCCATCTGTTATAGTGAAACGGGTGGCAGCGAACATCCATCCCGGCGCCATCGTGTTAATGCATCCGACGATGCCGACGGCGGCGGCGCTTGATGAGCTGATCGTCTCAATCAAACGCCAAGGTTACGCGTTAGGCAGCTTGACGGCCTTATTCGATGAGAAAAGACTGGCAAACAAACAGGAGGAACATGGAGTTGATTAACAAATATACGTGCAAAAACGGTGTGCGAATCGTGCTCGAGCAAATCCCGACGGTTCGATCGGTGGCCATCGGCGTATGGATTGGCACAGGATCGCGCAACGAAACAGAACAAAACAATGGGATCTCGCATTTTTTGGAGCACATGTTTTTTAAAGGAACAACCACGCGCACGGCGCGAGACATTGCCGAAGCATTCGACAGCATCGGCGGGCAAGTGAACGCCTTTACCTCGAAGGAGTATACGTGTTACTACGCCAAAGTGTTGGATGAACACGCCCCGCTGGCGCTTGACATGCTCGCCGATATGTTTTTCCACTCAACGTTTGTGGAAGATGAGCTCCACAAAGAACGCAACGTTGTGCTCGAGGAGATCAAAATGTACGAAGACACGCCCGATGACATCGTCCACGATTTGCTCGGCAAGGCGTGTTACGCGAACCACCCGCTCGGCTATCCGATTTTAGGCACGGAAGAGACGCTGCGCACGTTTACCGGCGATACGCTGCGCCAGTATATGGCCGATTACTACACGCCGGATCGCGTTGTCGTTTCGGTGGCGGGCAACGTGGATGAGCGGTTTATCGACGAGATCGAGCGCTATTTCGGCTCGTTCACGGCAGCAAAGAGGCCGCCTTCTCCAGGGACGCCATCGTTTGCGCCGCAAAAGATGGCGCGCAAAAAAGACGTCGAACAGGCGCATGTGTGCATCGGGTTCAACGGGCTGCCGATCGGTCATCCGGATGCCTACCCGCTCTTGATTTTGAACAATATTTTAGGCGGCAGCATGAGCAGCCGGCTGTTTCAGGAAGTGCGCGAACAGCGCGGATTGGCGTATTCGGTGTTCTCGTACCATTCCGCCTACCAAGACAGCGGCCTGCTCGCCATTTACGCCGGCACCGGGAGCGAGCAGCTCGATGTTTTGTTTGCGACGATTCAAGAAACGATCCGGCAATTAAAAGAAGACGGCATTACCGAAAAAGAGCTGCATAACAGCAAAGAACAAATGAAGGGAAGTTTGATGCTCGGACTGGAAAGCACGAACAGCCGGATGAGCCGCAACGGCAAAAACGAACTGCTCCTTGGCCGCCATCGCTCGCTTGACGAAATCATTGAGGAGATTGAGAGCGTCACGGTGGAAAAAGTGAACGAGCTGGCGCGCACGGTGTTCACCGACGATTACGCGCTCGCCCTCATCAGCCCGGACGGCGTGCTGCCGCGTCCGCTTCGCTCATAAATGGGCGTAAAAAAGCTAACGACCTTTTCCTGAGGTGGTTAGCTTTTTTCTTTTTTGTCTCTTATTCTTCGGGAATGTCGATCATCACCATATCGGAGCCAATTTTGCGGATATAGTTCCACGGCACGCGGATTTCTTGATGGTCTTTCCGCAGCCCGAACCATTTTCCTGTCGGGATAAGGAGCGCCTCCACTTGCCCGGTTTGTTCGTTGATTTCCAAATCCGTTTGTCCGAGCACCCCGAGCCGCTCGGCCCTTCTGACATCCACGATTTCTTTGCCGCTTAGTTCGCTCAGCCTCACCGTCGGTTCCCTCCTTTTTGTCCCTTTATTCTATGTATAGAAACGGAACGGCAAAACATGACTGTTGCAGCCCAGCGCCGCGATGATGACGCCCATTTTTTCCCCCCGGGTCATTCACCCATGGTTTTTCCCCGACATAAGATGGGAAAAGAAATGAAGCAGTTTGCCAACAAAGAAGGTGAGCGTACAACATGATGCTGACAGGAATGCATGTCGCCATCATCGGCGGTGATGCGAGGCAGCTGGAAGTCATTCGCAAACTCGTGGAATTGGATGCCAAGTTATCGCTCGTTGGCTTTGACCAGCTGGCTCATCATTTTACCGGGGCCGTGAAGCTGCCGATTGACGAAGTCGATTTTCCTGATTTGGATGCCATTATTTTGCCGGTTCACGGCACGACGTTGGACGGAAAAGTAAACAGCGTGTTCGCCCAAGAACCGATTCCATTCACCGAAGAAATCGTGAAACGAACGGCCCAACGCTGCACCATTTACTCCGGCATCAGCAACTCGTATTTGGATGAGCTGGTGAGAAAGACCGAACGTAAGCACGTGCAGCTGTTTGCGCGCGATGATGTGGCCATCTACAACTCCATTCCGACCGCCGAAGGCACGGTGATGATGGTCATTCAGCACACCGATTTTACGATTCACGGCTCGCGCGTCGCCGTCTTAGGGCTCGGACGCGTCGGCATGACCGTTGCCCGGACGTTTGCCGCCCTAGGGGCGAAAGTGAAAGTCGGGGCGCGCCGGTCGGAGCATCTCGCCCGCATTACCGAAATGGGGCTCGTGCCGTTTCACCTAAACGATTTGGAAAAAGAAGTGCGCGATATTGACGTCTGCATCAACACGATTCCGCATTTGATTGTCACGGCGAGCGTGATCGCCAAAATGCCGGCCCATACGCTGATCATCGATTTGGCGTCCAAACCGGGCGGCACCGACTTTCGCTACGCCGAAAAACGCGGCGTGAAAGCCATTTTAGCGCCCGGGCTGCCCGGGATCGTCGCGCCGAAAACAGCCGGACAAATCATCGCCAACGTTTTGGCGCAGCTTTTGTATGAAGATTGGCAAAAACGGGAGGAGAACAAACGATGAGCGGAAACAGCCTGAAAGGAAAACGAATCGGCTTTGGCCTCACCGGGTCGCATTGCACGTATGATGCGGTGTTTCCCGAAATTGAAAAACTTGTCCATGAAGGGGCCGAAGTATTGCCGATTGTTACGTACACCGTTAAGACGACCAACACCCGTTTCGGCGAAGGGGAGGAATGGGTGAAAAAACTCGAACAGTTGACGGGAAACGAAGTGATTGACACGATCGTCAAAGCGGAGCCGCTCGGGCCGAAAATTCCGCTCGACTGCATGGTGATCGCTCCGCTCACCGGCAACTCGATGAGCAAGCTGGCCAACGCCATGACCGATTCCCCGGTGCTCATGGCGGCCAAAGCGACGATGCGCAACCACCGCCCGGTCGTGCTCGGCATTTCCACAAACGATGCGCTCGGCTTAAACGGCGTCAACTTGATGCGGCTGATGGCGGCGAAAAACATTTACTTTATTCCGTTCGGCCAAGACGCCCCGCAGGCGAAGCCAAACTCGATGGTCGCCTACATGCCGCTGTTGCGCGACACGGTTCTCGCCGCGCTGGAAGGAAAACAGCTGCAGCCGGTGGTCATCGAACGCTTCCGCTACAACTGAATCAAAAATCAAAGCGGCGCATAAAAATGTTCTCTCGTCCACAGCGGAATGTGATAAAATAAAGACTATGAATTCACTTCTTAGAGTGACGATGTGGAAGGAGAATGGTGGATGACTCAAAAGCAATATCATGTCGCTGTCGTCGGAGCAACGGGGGCCGTCGGGCAGCAAATGGTGCGGACGCTTGAGGATCGGAACTTTCCGGTTGGAACATTGACTTTGTTGTCATCGGAGCGGTCGGCTGGCAAAACAATGCGGTTCCGCGGCGAGGAAATTGAGGTGCAAGCGGCATCACCCGAGCGCTTTGAAGGGGTGGACATCGCCTTGTTCAGCGCCGGCGGGGCGGTATCGAAGGCATTGGCGCCGGAAGCGGTGCGGCGCGGGGCGGTCGTCATCGACAATACGAGCGCCTTTCGGATGGACGAAAACGTGCCGCTTGTCGTCCCGGAAGTGAACGGAAGCGATTTGACGTGGCATAACGGCATTATCGCCAATCCGAACTGCTCGACGATCCAAATGGTCGTGGCGTTGGAGCCGATTCGGAAGGCGTTTGGCTTAGAGCGCGTGATCGTTTCAACGTACCAAGCCGTCTCCGGGGCCGGGGCGCAGGCGATCGAAGAGCTGCATGCGCAGACGAAAGCGGTGCTCGAAGGGAAGCCGGTCGAGGCGAACATTTTGCCAGTGAAATCGGATCGGAAGCATTACCCGATTGCGTTCAACGCCATACCGCAAATCGATAAGTTCCAAGACAACGGCTTTACATTTGAAGAAATGAAAATGATCAACGAAACGAAAAAAATTATGCACATGCCCGAGCTGAAAGTGGCGGCAACGTGCGTGCGCATTCCGGTGGCGAGCGGGCACTCGGAATCGGTGTACATCGAAGTTGAGCAAGACGGCGTCACCGTTGCCGACTTGCACGAGGTGCTTCGCGAGGCGCCGGGTGTCGTGCTGCAAGATGATCCGAGCGAACAGCTGTATCCGATGCCGGTCCATTGCGTCGGCCAGTATGATGTGTTTGTCGGCCGCATCCGCCGCGATTTGGATCATCCGCGCGGCTTCCACCTCTGGATTGTCGCCGACAACTTGCTGAAAGGGGCGGCTTCGAACTCGGTGCAAATCGCGGAACATTTACGAAAGCTCGGGTTGATATAACGCCGTTTTTTCACGGCATCTCCCGCCTCAACGCGGCACGGCGTTCGCCTGACACAAGGCGGACGCCCAAGGATGGGCCAGCGTGACGGAGGCCCCGCCTTCCTCGCAGCGAAGGCCGGGAAAGTTTATCCAATCGTCGAGGTGTTACCATGAAAATTATCGTCCAAAAGTTCGGCGGCACGTCCGTCCGCGATGAACGCGGGCGAAACATGGCGCGCCGCCACATTGAAAAGGCGCTTGAAGACGGCTACAAAGTTGTTGTCGTCGTATCGGCCATGGGCCGATACGGCGATCCGTACGCGACCGACACGCTTCTTAGCCTGATCGGCGGCTCCGAGCATCATGTGACAAAGCGCGAACAAGACTTGCTCATGGCGTGCGGAGAAATCATCTCCAGCGTCGTGTTCAGCAACTTGTTGAACGCCCACGGCATCAAAGCGGCGGCGTTCACGGGCGCGCAAGCCGGATTCCGCACGAACAGCGACTATACGAACGCCAAAATCGTCGAGATGCGCTGCGACCGCCTCCTTGAGGCGCTTGAACAGCACGATGTCGCCGTCGTGGCCGGCTTTCAAGGGATGGCGGAAAACGGCGATATCACAACGCTCGGCCGCGGTGGCAGCGACACATCGGCGGCGGCGCTCGGCGCGGCGCTAAACGCCGAGCGGGTCGATATTTTCACCGATGTCGACGGCGTCATGACCGCTGATCCGCGCATTGTCGAAAACGCCCGACCGCTTGAGGTTGTCACCTATACGGAAATTTGCAACATGGCGTATCAAGGGGCGAAAGTCATTCACCCGCGCGCGGTCGAAATCGCTATGCAGGCGAAAGTGCCGCTGCGCATCCGCTCGACGTATTCGGATGCGCCGGGAACGCTTGTCACCTCCTCGATTCGTCCGCAAAAGGGGAGCGACGTGCGGGAGCGGCTAGTGACGGGCATCGCCCATGTCGCCAACGTCACGCAAATCAAGGTGCTGGCGAAAGAAGGGCATTATGAGCTGCAGTCGGACGTGTTTCAAGCGATGGCCCACGAAGGGATCAGCGTCGATTTTATCAATATTTCCCCATACGGCGTTGTCTACACGGTCAGCGGCGAGATGACGGACAAAGCGATTGCTGCTTTGCGCCGCATCGGCTATGAACCGGCCGTGACGCCGCGTTGCGCCAAAGTATCGGTCGTCGGCGCCGGCATCGCCGGCGTGCCCGGGGTGACGGCGAAAATCGTCACCGCCTTGTCAGAACAAGGCATTCAAATTTTGCAATCGGCTGACAGCCATACGACCATTTGGGTGTTAGTGAAAGAGGAAGATATGGAAAAAGCGGTCAACGCTCTCCATGACGCCTTTTGCCTATCTGAGGCGGGGGGAGACGAAGCGATTTGGAGTGAGGAGTGAAAACCGTGATTCAGTTCGGAAACGTCGTAACGGCGATGGTCACGCCGTTTGACCGAAAAGGGAATCTTGATTTGCCGAAAACGACGGAGCTGGTCAACTATTTGCTCGACCATGGCACGGATGCGCTCGTCGTCGCCGGCACGACCGGCGAATCGCCAACATTGACGACCGAAGAAAAACTGGCGCTCTTTCGCCATGTCGTCGCCGTCGTCAACGGCCGCGTGCCGGTCATTGCTGGGACGGGGACGAACAATACGCGCGCTTCGATCGAGCTGACCAAGCGGGCGGAAGAGGCGGGCGTCGACGCCGTCATGCTCGTTTCGCCGTATTACAATAAACCGAACCAAGAAGGGTTGTACCAGCATTTCAAAGCGATTGCCGAAAGCACATCGCTGTCGGTGATGCTCTATAACGTCCCGGGCCGCACAGCGGTCAGCCTCGCTCCGGAAACCGTCATCCGGCTGGCGGAAATCCCAAACATCGTTGCGGTCAAAGAGGCGAGCGGCAATTTGGACGCTATGGCCGAAATCATTGAACGGACCCCGGACGATTTTTTGCTTTATAGCGGCGATGACAGCTTGACGCTTCCGGTGCTCGCCATCGGGGGGGCCGGCGTGGTCTCGGTTGCTTCGCACATCATCGGCGATGAAATGCAGCGAATGATTCGCGCCTTCCAAGCTGGAGATCACCAGCAGGCGGCGGCGCTGCACCGAAGATGGCTGCCGCTCATGAAAGGGCTGTTTGCCGCTCCAAGCCCGGTTCCGGTGAAAACGGCGCTGCAGCTTTGTGGGCTGGATGTCGGCGCCGTTCGTCTTCCGCTCGTCCCGCTCACGGAACAGGAACGGAACGAGCTTCAGCGCCTGCTTTCTGCTCTGTCGTAACCGAGCGCCCTCAACGTCTCCTTGGCGGGCGTTGAGGGCGCTTTTCGCTGGTGAGAAATCCAGCGGTTGGCGCATTAGCCATCTTGTGTTTCTCAACATCGATTCGTTATAATAAAAGCAAGTGACTTTGAGCGGGTTAGCATCATGATTGGGAGGACGCAGCCTTGAAATCAAAAATAAAGCCGGTAGAGAAAATACGCCTTTTTGCCCTAGGGGGAGTAGGGGAAATCGGCAAGAACATGTATGTCGTCGAATTGGACGAGGACATTTTTGTCATCGATGCCGGGGTGATGTTCCCAGAAGATGAAATGCTCGGCATCGACAAGGTGATCCCCGACATCACCTATTTGGTTGAACGGCAGCACCGCATTCAAGCGATTTTCCTCACCCATGGGCATGAGGAGCACATGGGAGCGATCGCCTACGTGCTCAAGCAGCTGTCCGTTCCAGTTTACGGAACGAAGCTGACGATCGGATTGGCAGAGGCGTTGCTGAAGGAACAAGGAGTGTCGGGCGCCAAGCTGAACGAAATCCACCCGGATGTCGAGCTCGTGTTTGACAAAGCCAAGGTCACCTTTTTCCGCACGATTCACAGCATTCCCGATTCAGTCGGCATCAGCTTGCAAACATCGCAAGGCGCGATCGTGTACACGAGCGATTTTAAGTTTGACCAGACGCCCTACGGCAACAGCCGCACCGATTTGGGCAAAATCGCGCAAATCGGCGAACAAGGGGTGCTCTGCTTGCTGTCGGACAGCACAAACGCCGAGCGTCCGGGCTACAGCGGTTCCGACACGGCCGTTGCCTATGAAATCGCCGACGTGATCGGCCATGCGCCAGGGCGGGTATTCGTCGCCTGCTACGCCTCAAACATTACCCGCATCCAACAGGTGCTTTATGCATCGCACGAGTCCGGGCGCAAAGTGGCGGTGATCGGCAAAACGCTGCACAAAGTGATGGACATCGCCGTGCGCCTTGGCTATTTGCACGTTCCAGACAAGGTGACGATCTCGGCCCACGATCTCGATCGCTACCATGACCGCGAGCTCGTCATTTTGACCACCGGAGGGCATGGTGAGCCGATGAGCGCGCTATGGCGGATGGCGCGCCAAACGAACAAGCACGTGAACATCAAGGAAGGCGATACCGTCATCGTCGCCGCGTCCGTCATGCCGGGCTATGAACTCGGGTTTGCGAAAACGATTGACGCCTTGTACCGCGCCGGGGCGAACGTCATTTACCGCGATCGGCAAGTGCACGTATCGGGGCATGGCTGCCAAGAAGAATTAAAGCTGATGCTCAACTTCATGCGCCCGAAGTACTTCATCCCCGTCCACGGGGAATACCGGATGCAAAAGGCGCACGCTCGGCTGGCGAAAGCGGTCGGCATCTCGGAAGAGCGGACGTTTTTGATCGACAAAGGCGAAGTGATCGAGTTTCGCGGCGGCGTCGCCCGTTCCGGCGGCAAAGTGCCGTACGGCAACATTTTAATTGACGGGCTTGGCATCGGCGATGTCGGCAACATCGTCCTGCGCGATCGGCGCTTATTGTCGCAAGACGGCATTTTAATCGCCGTCGTCACGCTGAATAAAGAAGCGAAAACGATCGCGGCGGGACCGGAAATCATTTCGCGCGGATTTGTTTATATGCGCGAGTCGGAGACGTTGCTTGAGGAAGCGGAGAAGATGGTGGCTTCGATCATCGAGCGCTGCCTTGAATCCTACATGCTCGAATGGTCGTCGCTGAAAGCGAACATCCGTGAAGCGCTCAGCCAATTTTTATTTGAAAAAACAAAGCGGAGGCCAATGATTTTACCGATTATTATGGAAGTGTAATTCTTCTTGCCACACTTGAGTCGCAAAACCTTGATATGTCAAGGTTTTCGGCTCTTTTTTTACTTTTTAAATCGTCCTTTGATCACATATTGACCACCTTTACGATGCTAAAGCGATTTGCTTCTAACCTGTTTGACAGCCAAGTCAAAGTTTCTGGCAAAGCTCTTTTGCATCGATGTAACATGAGCGTAGGTATTCAGTGTGATCGTAATATCAGCATATATCCCAGCGATTCGGGAGGCCAGATCCGCACGCAATCTTTTCTTTCCGCGTTCAATTTCACAAAACGTAGGGGTAATGTTTAACATTTTAGCGATGTGCGTCCCGTGTATGCCACGTTCTTTTCGGAGTTTTCGAATGTTATTATTCATTTCACATCTATTCTAATGGCCGAGAAAAAGCTGACGCCAAAGTTGTGAATCTACGGTAATCTGGTATTGAGCCATTTCAAAATCCCCTCTTCCTAGAATGGTGTGGGTAACTTCATTCTTATTGACTTAACTCTGTAAATATAGTAAACTGACAATTGGGAAAAAATTTTGAAATAAAGGAGTTGTTTGGGGATGACCTCTATTCGCAGCCAACCGGCCACGTTCCAACTGGTTTCCTATCAAGCCAATCAACGTACGACCCAGACCGAGCGCGTACTTTCCAGCAAAGAAGCAGGACTGGCAACAGGGGGAAGCGAAAAGGATTCGGCCGATGCCGTGCAGATCAGCAGACAGGCGCAAGCGCTCTATCAAGCCTCGCTGCTGGCGAAGCCGGATGCGGCAGAGGCAGTCGCGACTGCGACAGCCAAAGAAAACAAAGGAGATGAACTTCGCGGCAAAATTCTGAGTCAGGCCAAGCGCTGGGTGGGGAAAATCCCGTATGCTCAACCCGGTGCGGGTACAGTCAACCTAAACAAGGTGACACCCAAATCGATGGATTGCTCCGGTTTTACTTCGTCTGTATATTTGACGGAATTGAATATAAACATCGGCCGGACCACATCTGACCAGATCAAACGGGGCAGCGAAGTGACAAAAGGCAAAACACCTGATGAAACCAATTTGAAAATCGGGGATCTGATCTTCTTTGACTGGGATGAGGACAAAAAAGTGGATCATGTGGCGATGTACGCAGGAAAAGATACCAACGGCAATCATTTGTACATCCACGAAGGGGGAACCGGGTCATCCGCCAATGTCAGAATTGACAAGCTGGATTATATCTGGAGTAAAAACGTGATGAAAATCAAACGGATCATTCAGGATGATGGCAGCCTGACAAACTAGGGAGGTCAACTCATATGAAACGCAAACAATGGATCGGGGTCATGGCATGGTGCCTAGCGATAGGAGGGAGCAATCTGCTGACATATGTCTGGAGTCACACCCCGTCTCCCGTCGTACATGCGGATGCTCCGACTCCCTATGCGTCCAAGGAAAATATTCTGAAAATGAATGAATACATGGATGAGTCTGAACAGTATTATCGGCGTCTGTACCATTTCTACCAACAAAATGCTCCTGCACCTTTGGCAAAAAATGAAAAAATTCGGGTCGTTTACGAATTTGTCGAAAGCTACTTTCACCGTGACCCGAAGGAACTGCTGAAGTGGATCGAGGGAGACAAGGCAATGCAAAAGTGGAAACAACATCCTCGTCTGCAGAATACAAGCAATGACATCAGGCAAATCGTGTGTTACGATCCGGTACAACCACTGAAGGAATGCAGTCCGAATCAGGTTGAGGTCACCATTATTCGCAACAAGTTGCCCGAATTTGACCGGTTCAACGACTACGCCGACCGGATGGAACGATTTGATACCTATCGGGAGAAGTGGGTTCTCCAACTGAAAAAGAAGGGGAACACCTATAAAGTCATCGACTGGTCGATCCAGGCCAAATAGACACAGCGACCGGATGCCGGTGATTTTGTGGCCAGAGGATGAAGATATGGCTCGATCGGGAGAAATACGATCCCGACTTGTTCCAATCGCTGCTTATTCCATTTGACCCTGGACGGATACGAGCGTACCCAGTACCTAAGATTGTTGGAAGTCCGAAAAATGATTTCCCTGAGTGCATTGAGGGGGTGCGTGGCAGTAGCCGCAACCTCCTGTCTTTTTGTCGAAGACCGATTCTCGTACAAGCCTTTTTCAACATCCGAGGGACGCTTTAATGTTAATGCAAAATAGCTAAGAATATATCAAGACGCTTCATATATTTTTCAGAAGGCCGGTACTCATCATATTATCCTCGTGCTCAACCCAAAAATCTCTCCAAATTCTCTTTTGTTATATCCATGATACAGTCGAGCCTTCTTGATCCGCTGGCCTAGTGTATGTTCCGGAAGGTTCTCAAAACAACCAAGGTAAGCGATTGACACCCCCAAAGCTTTAGATCATCTTCTAAGATTAGGCGGGCTTACTGTTGACTTGTTCTGTTCGGCCAGACGAAGAGAACGGACACTGAGACCGGTTGCAGCAGCAAGATCGACAAGCAACATGTTTTTCGCTAAACGAGCACGTCTTATGCACCCACCGGGTGTATCATCTTCTGGCAATGCAGGTGACGTTGAAGTTTCCCTGTAAATCGCCAGTTCTAGGTGGTTATCTTCACGCGTGCCCCTGCGGATTTTTCGGCTCGCGGGAACAGCGGCAGTGTACCTGCACACCGCCGCAAATCCAGCGATACCGCGCCCGTTTGTCAGGGCCGCTGTTGGATCGGATCGACATCCACCTTGAGGTGCCGGGCGTAACCTTTGCGCTTTTACCACATTGACCACAATTTTGCCCACTAGCTTATTTTATTTCGTTTGCTGAAATAAAAGTGTAATGCAATCATGCTCAAAGTCCAACGAAAAATGCTGGGAACGGTCGGTTGTTGCCGGCATTTTTCTTTCTTTTTTCGGCCATACTAAACGTATGACCGACAAGAAAGGAGACGAAACAATGGAGAAGGAGCGTTATTTCCAAGCGGAAGCCGAGGGCGAACAGCCGGAGACAAAGACCGAGGAAGCAACCGCCGCCATCACCCAACTCGGGCAGACGAACGTTCCGCAAATGGAACTCGATACGAACATTCATTGCTTGACGATCGTCGGCCAAATTGAAGGCCATATTCAGCTGCCGCCGCAAAACAAAGCGACGAAATACGAGCATGTCATTCCGCAGATCGTCGCCATTGAGCAAAATCCGAAAATCGAAGGGCTGCTTGTCATTTTGAACACTGTTGGCGGCGATGTCGAAGCCGGGCTCGCCATCGCCGAAATGCTTGCGTCGCTGTCGAAACCGACCGTTTCCATCGTGCTTGGCGGCGGCCATTCGATCGGCGTGCCGATTGCCGTTTCGTGCGACCATTCGTTCATCACCGAGACGGCGACGATGACGATCCACCCGATCCGTCTGACCGGGCTTGTGATCGGGGTGCCGCAGACGTTTGAGTATTTGGATAAAATGCAGGAGCGCGTCGTCCGCTTCGTGACGAAACATTCGAAGATCAGTGAGGAAAAGTTTAAAGAGCTCATGTTTTCCAAAGGCAATTTGACGCGCGACATCGGCACGAACGTCGTCGGACCCGACGCCGTCCGGTACGGGCTGATCGACGAGGTGGGCGGCGTGTCGCAAGCGATGGCGAAGCTGCGCGAGCTGATTGAGATGAAAAAAAGCGGCGAAGGGAAGATCGTTCAATGATTTTGTATACGATGATGCCCGAGTATTTAGTGTTCCCCACCGACAGGGCGGCGTACGAAAAGCAGAAATTGGTGTATTATGACGGCATCCCGTTTCTTGTGCAAGCCACGGAAACCGGCGAGTATGAAATCGTGCAAAATTTAAGCACCAATCCTTACCACTTTTTAGAGGCGAAATACGCCCCGGGGGCCCGGTTTCCCGCTTCAGCGGCAACATCGTAATGAATTGTTTCGCCATTCATGGTATAATAGTAGACAAACAGAAAAAGCAGCCATTGTTGGCTGCTTTTTTCCGGCTTTGCCACTGAAAAGATGTTGGAGTGAACGACACATGGCGAAACGAAAGCGACGAAAAAAAGGAAAACGGCCAAAAGGGCAGTCATGGGTGGACACTGTTCGCTTTGAATTGATCGGCCTTAGCTTGCTCGCTGTGGCCGTGGTGGCGATAGCCCGCCTTGGGCTCGTTGGGGAAACGCTCGTGCTCATCAGCCGCTTTTTTTTCGGCGAATGGTACATGCTATTGTTGATCGGCCTTTTGGCGTTATCAGCGGCGCTTATCTGGCAGCGGCAGTGGCCGTCATGGACGAGCCGCCCGTTTGTCGGCGTGGCGGTCATCGCGGCGGCGCTCCTGCTTTTAAGCCATGACAGGCTGTTTGCGCTGATGTCGCGCCGCGGACAGTGGGATCCGAGCGTCATGCGGACGACGTGGGCTTTGTTTTGGAATGAAGCGAGCGGCAAGACGGCCGATGCCGATTTAGGCGGGGGGATGGTAGGCGCTCTGCTGTTTGCCGCCAGTTATCAGCTGTTTGATTCAACTGGGACGAAATGGATTTGTTTCCTCTTGTTTCTCATCGGTTTGATCATTCTTACCGGAAAGCCGCTGCGTGACACAGCCGGCCGATGGATCGAGCTTGCCGCATCGGTTGTTCGTCAAGAATGGCGGGCGTTTCTTGAGGATGTGAAGCAATGGCGGACGGGAAGGAAGGGCAAAGCGAACCGCAGCCAAAGCCGGCGGACGCGGCGCGCGGCCCGGCCTGAGGAGGAGCCGGCGGACGCGGCGGAGCTGGAAGAGGAAATGCTGTCTCCGCCCCCGATCATCTCCGATTTTGCCGCTGTCCGTTCGGCGGCTGAGCCGGAAGAGGAGAGCGAACGGGCGGAAGATGATGGGGACAGAGGGAAGCCGACGCCGCCGTTGGCTTTTTCCGCCCATGAAAATACGAACTACGACTTGCCGCCGCTCGATTTGCTCCGCTTGCCGAAACCGGCCGGGCAGTCGGCCGACCATGCCAACATTTACGCCAACGCCCGCAAACTGGAGAAAACGTTCCAAAGCTTTGGCGTCAAGGCGAAAGTGACGCAAGTGCATCTCGGCCCGGCGGTGACGAAGTACGAAGTGTATCCGGACGTCGGGGTGAAAGTGAGCAAAATCGTCAGCTTAAGCGACGATTTGGCGCTCGCGTTGGCGGCGAAAGACATCCGCATCGAGGCGCCGATTCCCGGCAAATCGGCGATCGGCATTGAAGTGCCGAACGAAGAAATCGCGACCGTCTCGCTGCGCGAGGTGCTGGAAGCCGTTGAGCATACCAAGGCGGAAGCGAAGCTTTTAATTCCGCTTGGCCGTGACATCTCCGGAGAAGTCGTGGCGGCGGAACTAAACAAAATGCCGCATTTATTAATCGCCGGCGCGACCGGCAGCGGCAAGAGCGTCTGCATCAACGGCATCATCGTCAGCCTGCTTATGCGCACGAAGCCACATGAAGTCAAGCTGATGATGATCGACCCGAAAATGGTCGAGCTGAGCGTGTATAACGGCATTCCTCATTTGCTGACGCCGGTCGTCACCGATGCGAAAAAAGCGGCCCAAGCGCTGAAAAAGGTCGTCCAAGAAATGGAGCGCCGCTACGAGCTGTTCTCCCACACCGGCACGCGCAACATTGAAGGGTATAACGAACAGATCCGCCAGCAGAACGAAACGGTGCCGGAACAGCAACCGCTCTTGCCGTACATCGTCGTGATCATCGACGAGCTAGCGGATTTAATGATGGTGGCGTCATCGGATGTAGAAGAAGCCATCACCCGCTTGGCGCAAATGGCACGGGCGGCCGGCATCCACTTGATTATCGCCACCCAGCGGCCATCGGTTGATGTCATCACCGGCGTCATTAAGGCGAACATCCCGTCGCGCATCGCCTTTAGCGTCTCATCGCAAATCGATTCGCGCACGATTTTGGACATGGGCGGAGCGGAAAAGCTGCTCGGGCGCGGCGACATGCTGTTTTTGCCGATGGGAGCTTCCAAACCGGTGCGCGTGCAAGGGGCGTTCGTTTCCGATCAAGAGGTCGAAGACGTTGTTCAGTACGTCATCGGCCAGCAGCGAGCGCAATACTATGAAGAAATGATGGTCGAGGACGGCGAGCCATCGGCCGGCGACCTTGATGACGACTTGTACGACGAGGCCGTCCGCTTGGTGGTCGAAATGCAGAGCGCGTCCGTTTCGATGCTGCAGCGCCGCTTCCGCATCGGCTACAACCGCGCCGCCCGCTTGATCGACGCCATGGAAGAGCGCGGCGTCGTCGGGCCGTATGAAGGAAGCAAACCGCGCGCGGTGCTGTGGTCGAAAGAGGACATCAAAAAGACATCCTAAACCGAATAAGGCGGGCAAAAATCAGCGCCGCCCGCCTTATGATGCATCTTATTGGAAGCGTTATCAAACCTGTTTCTTTTTCTTCGACAAAATTTGATATCGCCTATTTATTTGCCCAAGAAAACGTGATATAGTATTTTCGAAAAGGTTATATGTCTAATGTCAGAGGTCTGATCTTTAGCGGAAACGTGGAGGACATTGTCATGTCAATCAAAGCAGACAGCCGCCATCTGTATTTGCAAGTGATCGATCGCTTAAAACGGGATATCGAAACAGGCGTGTACAAAGAAAAGCAAAAACTGCCGTCTGAGTTTGAACTGGCCAAGCAGCTCGGAGTCAGCCGGGCGACGCTGCGCGAGGCGCTTCGGGTGCTCGAAGAAGAAAACGTCATCATTCGCCGCCATGGCGTCGGAACGTTTGTCAATGCTCGTCCGCTGTTTACGTCCGGCATCGAGCAGCTCTCAAGCGTGACCGATATGATCCGCCAAGCCGGACGCAAACCGGGGACGATTTTTTTATCCTCTTCGATTCAGCATCCGACCGAGGACGACATGCGCCGCTTTCAATGCGGGCCGGACGAGGGGTTATTGCTGATCGAGCGGGTGCGTACGGCCGATGGCGAACCGGTCGTTTACTGCATCGACAAAATTCTGTGCAAATATTTGCCAAGGGGCATTTCGTATGAGCAGGAATCGCTGTTTGAAAGCCTGCACAACCAAGCGCACCGCGACATCGCCTATGCGGTCGCGCGCATCGAGCCGCTCGGCTATCACGAAAAAGTGTCGCCGATTTTGCAATGCGATCCGGAAACGGCTTTGCTTGTTTTGAAACAAATGCATTTCGATAAAAACGACGAAGCCATCTTTTATTCGATCAACTATTTTCGCTCCGACAAATTCAGCTTCCATGTCATGCGGAAGCGGTTTGGCTTTTAAGGAGGTGAAAACGGGTACATAGAAGCAGAAAGGCAGTTCCATACTAAGTGAAGAAACCAATTTTTATGTAGGGGGTAAATGGATGATGAAAAAGCGGCTTGGTTTTCTAGTGTCAACGTTGTTTGCCGCCAGCACGATGCTCGCCGCCTGTGGCGGTCAAGGGGGAAATAATGCCGGGGGCAACGGAAAAGATACGTTCAGCGTCGCCATGGTCACCGACGTTGGCGGGATCGACGACAAATCGTTCAACCAGTCGGCTTGGGAAGGATTGCAAAAATTCGGCAAAGACAATGGGCTTGAAAAAGGCCGCGGCGGCTATGACTACTTGCAGTCATCGAGCGATTCCGACTACGCCACGAACTTAAACAAACTCGTGCGCAGCGATTTTGATTTGATTTACGGCATCGGCTACTTGATGGGCGACGCGGTGAAAGAAGTCGCCAAGCAAAACCCGAAAAACCATTTCGCCATCGTCGACACGGTGGTGAACGAGCCGAACGTCGCCAGCATCACGTTCAAAGAACATGAAGGTTCGTTCCTCGTCGGCGTGGTCGCCGGGTTGATGACGAAAACAAACAAAATCGGGTTTGTGGGCGGCATGGAAATTCCGCTGATCGAGAAATTTGAAAGCGGGTTCCGCGCCGGCGTCAAAGCCGTCAACCCGAAAGCGAAGGTGGAAGTGCAATACGCCGGGGGGTTCGACCAAGCGGACAAAGGGAAAGCGATCGCCTCGAGCATGTACGCGTCTGGCATCGATATCATCTACCATGCCTCTGGAGCGACCGGAAACGGCGTCTTCTCAGAAGCGAAAGACTTGAAGAAAAAAGATCCGAACCGTAAAATTTGGGTCATCGGCGTCGACAAAGACCAAGCGCCGGAAGGGGAAGTGAAAGTGGGCGACAAAACGTACAACGTCACGCTCACTTCGATGGTAAAACGCGTCGATGTGGCGGTGTATGACTTGGCGAAACAGGCGAAAGCCGGAAACTTCCCGGGCGGCAAAACGATCGAGTACGGATTGCCCGAAAACGGAATTCGCGTCGCTACGACTGGCGGCAACGTTCCGGAAAACGTTTTGAAAGCTGTTGATGAGTGGAAACAAAAAATAATTAAAGGTGAAGTGAAAGTCCCGACCAACCGGAAAGAGTATGAACAATTCGCTGCGACGATCAAGTGACGAACAACGGTAAAGAAGGCTAGTGCGTGCGCTAGCCTTTTTCAAAATCATGAAATGAAGGGCGGCCGTTCCGCTGCCGCCTCTCATTTTGTGATTTTGACCTTGCCGAAATGGGGAGTGAAGCGTTTGGAATACGTGATTGAAATGCTCAACATCCGCAAAGTGTTTGGCGCGTTTGTCGCCAACGACAACATTACGCTGCAAGTGAAAAAAGGGGAGATCCACGCCCTCCTTGGCGAAAACGGGGCCGGCAAGTCGACGCTCATGAACGTGCTGTTTGGCCTTTATCAGCCCGATGGCGGCGAAATCCGCGTCAAAGGGAAGCCGGTGCGCATCACCGACCCGAACGTCGCCAACGATCTCGGTATCGGCATGGTGCATCAACATTTTATGTTGGTCGATACGTTCACCGTCACCGAAAACATTATTTTAGGCAGCGAGCCGACGCGGGCGGGAACGATCGATATCAAGCGGGCCGAGCAGGAGGTGCGCGAGCTGTCGGAACGATACGGGCTTGCTGTTGATCCGACGGCGAAAGTCGCTGACATTTCGGTCGGCATGCAGCAGCGCGTGGAAATTTTAAAGACGCTCTATCGGGGCGCCGACATTTTGATTTTTGACGAACCGACAGCGGTGTTGACGCCGCAGGAAATTCGCGAGCTGATGGACATTATGCGCACCCTTGTCCGCGAGGGGAAATCGATTATTTTGATCACCCATAAGCTCAAGGAAATTATGGAAGTGTGCGACCGCGTCACCATCATCCGCCGCGGCAAAGGGATTGCGACGCTCAATGTAGCGGAGACGAACCCGAACGAACTGGCGGCGCTCATGGTCGGCCGCGAGGTGCAATTCACGACGGAAAAACGGCCGGCCGAACCGGGAACGCCGGTGCTTGAAATTGAAGGGTTGGTCGTCAAAGACGCCCGCGGGCTCGCCGCGGTCAATGGGTTGAATTTGACGGTGCACGGCGGTGAAATCGTCGGCATTGCCGGAGTCGACGGCAATGGGCAGACCGAGCTGATCGAAGCGATAACCGGCTTGATCAAAGCAGAATCCGGGACGATTCGGCTCAACGGCCGAGACATTACGAACTTGCCGCCGCGCCAAATCATCGAAGCCGGCGTCGGCCATATTCCGCAAGACCGGCATAAGCATGGGCTGGTGCTCGATTTTCCGATCGGCGAGAACATGGTGCTGCAGACGTATTACAAGCCGCCATACTCCAAGCGGGGCTTGTTGAACTTCACGGCGATTTATGAAAAAGCGCGCCAGCTCATCCGCGAGTTTGACGTGCGCACGCCGGATGAGTATACGAAAGCAAGGGCGTTGTCGGGTGGCAACCAGCAAAAAGCGATCATCGGCCGCGAAGTCGACCGCGATCCGGACTTGTTGATCGCCGCCCAGCCGACGAGGGGGCTTGACGTCGGAGCGATCGAGTTTATTCATAAACGGCTCATCGAACAGCGCGACCGCGGGAAAGCGGTGCTGCTCGTTTCGTTTGAGCTCGATGAAGTCATGAACGTCAGCGATCGGATCGCCGTCATTTACGAAGGAAAAATCGTCGCCATCGTCGATCCGAAAGCGACGACGGAGCAAGAGCTTGGGCTGTTGATGGCCGGAAGCAAACGGAAGGAAGCGGGTGTGTCGTCATGAAATCCAATCGCCTTCAACAACTTTTCATTCCCGTGCTGGCGGTCTTGCTTGGCATGATTGCCGGCTCGATCGTGATGCTCGCAAGCGGCTACAATCCGATCGCTGGCTTTTCCGCTCTCGTATACGGAGCGTTTGGCGATACGTACTATATCGGCGAAACGATCCGGCAGACGACGCCGTATATTTTGACCGGCTTGGCGGTCGCGTTCGCGTTTCGCACCGGCTTGTTTAATATCGGGGTCGAAGGGCAGCTGATCGTCGGCTGGCTCGCCGCCGTTTGGGTCGGGGTGTCGTTTGATTTGCCCAAAATCGTCCATTTGCCGCTCGCCATTTTGGCAGCCGCTGCGGCTGGGGCGTTGTGGGGCTTGCTTCCCGGCGTGTTAAAGGCCTATTTGAAAGTCCATGAAGTCATTATTACGATCATGATGAACTATATCGCCTTGCACGTCACGAACGCCATCATCCGCTCGGTGCTGTCGGATGAAGGATTCAAATCGGATCCGGTCAAGCCGAGCGCCTCGCTCCAGTCCGAGTTTTTCGGGGCGATCACGCACCACTCGACGATGCATTACGGCATTTTCATCGCCATCGCCGCGGCGTTCATCATGTGGTTTTTGTTGGAGCGGACAACGAAAGGGTTTGAGCTGCGCGCGGTCGGCTTCAATCAGCACGCGTCACAGTACGCCGGCATGAACGTGCGCGCCAACATCATTTTAGCCATGGTCATCTCCGGTGCTTTTGCCGGTGTCGCCGGGGCGATGGAAGGGCTTGGGACGTTTGGAAACATCTCTACGAAAGCCGGATTCACCGGCCTTGGGTTTGACGGCATTGCCGTCGCCTTAATCGGCGGCAACAACGCGTTTGGCATTTTGCTCTCTGCCTTGTTGTTTGGCGCCTTGAAAGTCGGGGCGCTGGAAATGCCGTCAAGCGCCGGCGTGCCGACTGAGCTCGTCGATATCATTATCGCGCTCATTATTTTCTTTGTCGCATCCAGCTACATGATCCGCTGGCTGTTATCTCGTGGACAAAAGGGGGCGGAGTAAGTGAGCGTGTACGATGTCTTGCAGACGATTATCCCGACGGCCATTTTCTTTGCGGCCCCCCTTATTTTCACCGCGCTTGGCGGCGTGTTCAGCGAACGGTCCGGCGTTGTGAACATCGGGCTGGAAGGGCTTATGACCATCGGCGCGTTTGTCGGGATTGTGTTTAATTTGACGTTTGCCGATCGATTGGGCGCATGGACACCATGGCTCGCCTTAGTGGCGGCCGTGATCGTCGGGGCTGTCTTTTCCTTGCTGCACGCTGTCGCGTCGGTGACGTTTCGCGCCGATCAAGTCGTCAGCGGGGTGGCGATCAACTTTTTGGCTCTCGGCTTGTCGTTGTTTTTGGTGAAAAAAATGTACGGCAAAGGACAAACCGACCAAATTCAAGTCGGATTTGACAAAATGGATGTGCCGGTATTAAGCGATATCCCGATCATTGGGCCGCTGTTGTTTTCCAACGCCTATGTGCCGTCGTACATTGCCATTGCTTTGGCGTTTGTATCATGGTATGTCATTTATAAAACGCCGTTTGGCCTGCGGCTGCGCGCGGTCGGCGAACATCCGATGGCGGCCGATACGATGGGGATTAACGTCGCCAAAATGCGCTATATCGCCGTCATGATCAGCGGGGCGCTCGGCGGGCTGGGCGGCGCGGTGTACGCGACGATCATCTCCCGCGACTTCAGCCATGCGACGATCTCGGGGCAAGGGTTTATGGCGCTCGCGGCGATGATTTTTGGCAAATGGCATCCGGTCGGGGCGATGGGGGCGGCGCTCTTTTTCGGCTTGGCGCAAAGTTTGAGCATCGTCGGCCAAACGATTCCGCTGTTGAAAAACGTGCCGACCGTTTACTTGCTTATCGCCCCTTACGTGCTTACCATTTTGGCGTTGGCCGGTTTCATCGGCCGGGCGGAAGCGCCCAAAGCGGCCGGCACGCCATACATTAAAGGAAAACGGTGACGAAAACGGCTGTCCGAACAACGGACGGCCGTTTTTGACTGGATGGAATGATTTGCATTTTTCGCTGGCCAAAAGGTATATTGTTGCTAAGGAGTTTTACAATAAAAAAGGTAGCGCACTTTGGGCAACAGTAAGGAGGAGTTGGATTGGTCGACGAAAAAGTCACAGCGGTCGGACCGGTACGCGTTCATACGATTCCGACCGATAAGTACAAAACGAACACGATCGTTTGGAAAATGAAGGCCCCTCTTGCCAAGGAGACGGTGACGATGCGCGCGCTGCTGCCGCATGTGCTGCAAAGCGGCACCGCTGACTATCCAAGCGTAAAGGCGCTGCGCACCCATCTCGATGAGCTGTACGGAGCGACGCTTCAGGTCGATTTGAGCAAAAAAGGCGAACAGCATGTGGTGACGATTCGCATCGATGTCGCCAACGAACAGTTTTTGCCGGAACGGCCGGCGCTTTTCGATAAAGCGCTCCAGCTTCTCGCCGATCTGCTGCTTCGCCCGGCGCTCGATGGCGGCCGGTTTGTCCCTGAGATCGTCGAACAAGAGAAACGGGCGCTCCGCCAGCGCATTCAGGCGGTGTACGACGACAAAATGCGTTATGCGAACATGCGCCTTGTGCAGGAAATGTGCAAAGGCGAGCCGTACGCCCTCTCGCCGAACGGCGAGCTCGAAGATGTCGATGCCATTACCGCCGAGGGGCTGTATCGCTATTATGAGCAGGCGTTGGCGGACGATGAGCTCGATTTGTATGTCATCGGCGACGTCGAAGAAGAAAAGGTGCTCGCTGCGGTCACGAACCGCTTCGCTTTGCCAACACGCTCGCCATCCGCACAGGCGCCGCTCGCTCCGACCAAAGCGCGAGGGGAAGTGAACGAAGTGATCGAGCGGCAAGATGTCAAGCAAGGGAAACTGAACATGGGCTATCGGACTGACGTGACGTACGAGGACGACGATTACTACGCCTTGCAGCTGTTTAACGGCATTTTCGGCGGGTTTTCTCACTCGAAGCTGTTCATCAACGTCCGCGAAAAAGCGAGCCTCGCCTACTATGCCGCCTCTCGGCTGGAAAGCCATAAAGGGCTGTTGATGGTGATGTCGGGCATTGAGCCGGCCCATTACGAGAAGGCGCGCCGCATCATTGATGAACAGATGCAGGCGATGAAAAACGGCGATTTCACCGATGAAGAAATGGTGCAGACGAAAGCGGTCATCCGCAATCAGCTGCTTGAGACGCTCGATACGCCGCGCGGACTCGTCGAAGTGCTGTACCATAACGTCGTTTCCACGCGGCAGCGCTCGATCGAGGAATGGCTGACCGGCACCGATCAAGTGACGCGCGAAGACGTGGTGCGCGTCGCAGGCAAAGTGGCGCTCGATACCGTCTACTTTTTGACCGGAATGGAAGGGGGGGCGGACGATGGAAAAACAGGTGTATGAAACGCTAGGCGAGACGCTGTTTTACGAAAAAATGGAAAACGGCTTGGACGTCTATATATTGCCGAAAAAAGGATTCCATAAAACGTATGCGACGTTTACGACGAATTACGGTTCGGTTGACAATCAGTTTGTGCCGCTCGGAAAAACGGAAATGAAACGCGTCCCGGATGGCATCGCCCATTTTTTGGAGCATAAGCTGTTTGAAAAAGAGGATGGCGATGTGTTTCAGCAGTTCAGCAAACAAGGCGCGTCGGCGAACGCCTTTACGACGTTCACCCGCACCGCCTATTTGTTCTCAAGCACCGATAACGTTGAGAAAAACTTGGAGACATTGATCGATTTTGTGCAAACGCCGTATTTTTCCGACAAAACGGTCGAAAAAGAAAAAGGCATCATCGGCCAAGAAATCCGCATGTACGATGACAACCCGGACTGGCGCGTTTACTTCGGCGCCATTGAAAGCATGTATCACAACCATCCGGTCAAAATCGACATCGCCGGTACGGTCGAATCGATCGCCAAGATTACAAAAGAGCTGCTGTATGAGTGCTACGAAACGTTTTATCACCCAAGCAACATGCTGTTGTTTGTCGTCGGGCCGGTCGATGAGCAAAAAATGATGCAGCAAATCCGCGACAATCAGGCGAAAAAGTCGTTTCCGCCGGCGCCGGAAGTGAAGCGGTTTGCGTACGAAGAGCCAAGCGCCGTGGCGGAAAAGAAAAAAATCATTCCGATGCACGTGCAGACGAATAAATGTTTTGTCGGCATCAAAGCGCCGTCCGTGCCGAATACCGGCGGGCAAAAGCTGCGCCATGAGCTCGCGTTTCACGTGCTGCTCGATTACTTGTTCGGCAAAAGCTCACCGCATTACGAACGGCTGTACCGCGAAGGGCTGATCGATGATACGTTCATGTACGATTATACCGAAGAGCGAGAATTCGGCTTTGCCCTCGTCGGCGGCGATACGCGCGATGCTGAGCGCCTCGCTTCAGAAATTCAAACGGTGCTGTTGTCGTTGGATGTCGACGCCATAAAGAAAGAAGAAATCGAGCGGGTGAAAAAGAAAAAGATCGGCGCTTTTTTGCGCGCGCTCAACTCGCCGGAATACATCGCCAACCAGTTTACGCGCTACGCGTTTTACGGCGCCAGCTTGTTTGACATTTTGCCGGTGCTCTCCGCGCTGACGATCGATGAGATAGCGGACGTCGCTTCGGCTTGCTTCCGCGATTCGCAGCTCGCGGTTTGCGAAGTCGTGCCCAAAGAGTCATAAAGAGGTTTGCGCTCCGGTTCGTCTGCGACATGGACGCATGTCCAAGACGATGCGGATGCGCGCCGTTGATCGGGAAGAGGGCGTTTCCTCGCTGTTTGGCGGGCCCTCTTTTTTCGTGAGCATTCCCCAAAACGGCGATGCTCACCTTGGGGCGGAGGGCGCACCACTGTTCGCGAGTCTGACGCAAGACGCTCCCGCCGGCCGTGAAAGATTTTGTGGAGGGCGCACCGCTGTTCGCGAGTCTTGGCAATATCGGCGGTCGCCGGCTTGCCGATCGCGCGGAAGTTGCGATTTGCGGGTCTTTTCAGCGAACAAGGCTCGGTCTATGGTGTTTATACGAAGCGGTGAACGCGGCTCGCTCATCAATCATTAATGGGGTGGATGGAAAAGGAGGGGAAACGTTATGCGCTACGCTTTGATTACCGGCGCTTCCGGGGGGATTGGACAAAGCATCGCCCGCGAATTGGCTAAAAGCGGCTATGGGCTGTTTCTTCATTACTATCGGCGGCGGGCTCCGGTCGCTGCGCTGCAGCGAGAATTGGCCGGCACGCATGTCGTTCCGGTGGAAGCCGACTTGTCGATGCCTTCCGAAGTCGATCGGCTGCTCGCGCAAATCGACCGGCCGATCGACGCCATCGTTTACAATAGCGGGGCCAGTTATTACGGGCTGCTGACGGATATGAATGACGAACTGATAGAGCGCATGGTGCATCTTCATGTCACGAGCCCCGCTTTGTTGATCAAACGGTTGCTCCCGCCGATGATTGCGAACAAGCGCGGTCATATTGTGTTCATTTCCTCCATTTGGGGGGTGTGCGGCGCTTCCTGTGAAGCCGTCTATTCGATGACCAAAGGCGGGCAGAACGCGTTTGCCAAAGCGCTCGCCAAAGAACTGGCCCCAAGCGGCATTCGCGTGAACGCGGTCGCCCCTGGAGCGATCGAGACCGACATGCTGCGGCCGTTAGGCGCCGAAGATCTTCAAGCGCTGGTCGATGAAATTCCCGCCGGCCGGCTCGGCACCCCGGAGGAGGTGGCGAAAACGGTGGCGTTTCTCTTATCAGACGCCGCTTCCTACATTACGGGCCAAGTCATTTCCGTCAACGGCGGCTGGCATTGCTAAATGCCTATGGGGCTGGTGTTTCGTGCAAAATACTGCTGATTCCATCCATTTCTCAATTCGAGAAACCTTGCACAATCAGCGTGAAAATGCCGCACTGGCGCAGGATTTTCATCCCCTGGGTGGAGGGCGAATCCACTGTCCATGGATCTTTTCCGTGAAAATGCCGCACTGGCGCAGGATTTTCATCCCCTGGGTGGAGGGCGAATCCACTGTCCATGGATCTTTTCTGTGAAAATGCAGGACTGACGCGGATTTTCATCCCTAGGTGGAGGGCAAACGTTGCCTATGGAACTTTTCTGAATGAAAAGGCTGCCGAGCGGTGTGTGACATCGATGTTTCACCTTCGATGTTGGTGCCCGTTTTGTTCTTGCCCAATCGGGACCGCTAAGGCGGCGAAACGTATATTTTGGCTTCGGACAGGCAAACTATCCTTGAAACGTTCATCAAGGAGGGAATAGACATGTCGGTATTGGACAACTTTGAACAATGGAAAGAATTCTTAGCTGAACGTCTGCAGCAGGCGCAGCAACAAGGGTTGAACCAGCAAGTCATCTCCGATGTCGCTTATCAAATCGGGGACTATTTGGCCAAACACGTCGATCCGAAAAACCCGGAAGAGCGGGTGCTTGCTGACCTTTGGAGCGTAGCCGATGAAAGAGAACAGCATGCGCTCGCCAATATGATGGTGAAGCTCGTTCAACATCGCCAACACTGAACAAACAAACGGGGTGTCCCAAACGAAAGAGCGGGGCACCTTTTCTGCTGGAAGCCGGCTGCGGCTTTCGCCCCGAACATGCGGCCAAGGCCGCCGCTGGAGACGATCCGGCCGGGCAGATCCCCTTGCTGTTCCCCTCGCATGGAAATGGCGTTTTTCCTCCTCCTTTTCGGTTGCTTTTCCATTTGCGGTTATAGTAGTATGAATTTAGCATAAGGCGTTTGTGCGGACACCGGCAAGGAGGAGACGGAATGGGCAAGCAGGAATGGTATTTGGAATACGAAATTCATGTCAACCGCCCAGGGCTGCTCGGCGATGTCGCTTCGCTGCTCGGCATGTTGTCCATCAACATCGTGACGATCAACGGTGTCCGGGACTCGCGCCGCGGCATGCTGCTCCTTTGCGACAGCAATGAGCAAATCGAGCGGCTGGCGACGATTTTGCGGACGATGGACAACATTACGGTGACGAAACTGCGCCAGCCGAAGCTGCTTGACCGTCTCGCCGTTCGCCACGGCCGTTATATCCAGCGCGATGCCGATGACAAAAAAACGTTCCGTTTTGTCCGCGATGAGCTCGGTTTGCTTGTCGATTTTATGGCGGAAATTTTTAAAGAAAAAGGGCACAAGCTGATCGGTATTCGCGGCATGCCGCGCGTCGGCAAGACGGAGTCGATCGTTGCCGCCAGCGTGTGCGCCAACAAGCGGTGGATGTTTGTCTCATCGACGCTCATCAAGCAAACGGTGCGCACGCAGCTCATGGAAGACGAATATAGCGTCGACAATATTTTTATCATTGACGGCATCGTCTCAGCGCGCCGCGGAAATGAGCAGCATTGGCAGCTGGTCCGCGAGCTGATGCGCCTTGAGGCGACGAAGGTCGTCGAACATCCGGATTTGTTTGTCCGCCATACGGAATACACGCTCGACGATTTTAACTACATTATTGAGCTGCGCCATGAACCGGATGAAGAGATTTCGTATGAAGCGATTGAGCGCCCGACGTTGTTAGGCGGCGACGGGTTTTCCGAGTTCGGATTGTAATAGGGCGCCCCCTATAAGGCTGGTGAACAACGGCTCATTCCCTTTATCAATGAGAGAATGAGCGAAAAGCAGGACCGATGTAACGAGATTTTAACATCGTAAAGCCGTAGCCGCGAGTAAATCACCAGCCTCCTACGCGTTTGGCAAAGGTCATCAGTGAATCGCTTTTCTTTGCTTCAAGTCTAAAAAACGGAAGGTGTTGTCCGTTGACAGAACTAGGGAAACGTTTGCGAGAAGCGCGGGAAGAAAAGAAGATGAGTTTGGATGAGCTGCAGGAGTTGACGAAAATTCAAAAGCGGTATTTGCTCGGTATTGAGGAAGGAAATTACGCCATTATGCCGGGAAATTTTTACGTGCGCGCTTTCATCCGGCAGTATGCCGAGGCGGTCGGCCTCGATCCGGACGAGCTGTTTGAGCAATACAAGCAGGATATTCCCCAATCGTATCAAGAGGACATTCCACAACCGCTCTCGCGCGTGAAAACGCGCCAACAATTGTCCGCGGAGGGAGCGAAATGGCTCGATTGGCTGCCGAAACTGCTCGGCGTTGCCGCGGTGATCGGCGCCGCGGTTCTCGTCTGGCTGCTCCTTCAGCGCAACACGGCGGAAGTGCCGCCGGCGAAGACAAGCACGAAAACGGCGGAAGTGGAAAAGTCGAACCATTCGCCGCTTGAGCAGTCGAAAAAGCCGAAAGAAGAGGAGCAAACGACCCGTGAAGGCGGTGAAGAAAACGAGCAGTCTGCTCCGGCTAAAAGCGAAGAAAAGCCGGCCGCGACGCTCAGTGTAAAGGAGAAAAGCGGCAATACGGCGACGATTGAAGTGCAACATGCCGATACCTTCACCATCGAGCTGTCATCGCGCGGGAAATCTTGGGTCGACGTGTACAACACGAAAGGCCATTCGTTTTTCCGCAACAATTTAATGAAAGGCCAGACGAAAACGTTCGATTTGTCCGCGGAAAGCGAAGTCTGGGTGAAAATCGGCAACGCGCTTGACGTTGATGTAAAAGTAAACGGGGAGCCGTTTGCCTATCCGTTTGATCCAAACGATGAAGTGTTTCAAAAACTGCGATTCATCTTGAAAAAGTGACGGCAAGAGGCGGCCTTTCGCAGCGAAAGCCGCTTCTTTGCCCGCATCGATGTTGAGTAGCGGAGGTATTCGTTGTGAACTTGCCGAATAAAATTACGGTAGCGCGCATCATGTTGATCCCGTTTTTTTTGATTGTGATGCTCGTCCCGTTCGGTTGGGGCAGCATTCGCATCGGCGGCGAGGTGCTCCCGATCGCCCATCTTGTCGGCGCTCTCATTTTCATCGTGGCGTCAACGACGGATTGGATTGACGGCTATTATGCTCGCAAGTATGGGCTTGTCACCAATTTGGGCAAGTTTTTGGACCCGCTTGCCGATAAGCTGCTCGTATCGGCGGCGCTCATTGTGCTCGTTGAACTCGGGTTCGCGCCGGCTTGGATGGTGATCATCATCATCAGCCGCGAGTTTGCCGTCACTGGCTTGCGGCTCGTGCTTGCCGGTGAGGGGGAAGTCGTGGCAGCCAATATGCTCGGCAAAATTAAAACGTGGACGCAAATTATCGCGATTGCCGCCTTGTTGCTTCATAATCTACCGTTTTCGCTCATCCCGTTCCCGTTTGCCGACTTGGCGCTTTGGGTGGCGGTCATTTTCACCGTTTGGTCGGGATGGGATTATTTTGCGAAAAACAAACATGCGTTCGCTCGCTCTAAATAATAGGGTAGCCGCGAAGGAGGAGGCTGTTCATTGAACGCGGAGATCATCGCCGTCGGCTCGGAACTGCTGCTTGGCCAAATTGTCAACACGAACGCCCAGTTTTTGTCGCAGCAGCTTGCCGCCTTGGGCATCAATGTTTATTTCCAGACGGTTGTCGGCGACAACGCCGGCCGCCTTGAGCAGGCGGTGAAAACGGCGCAAACGAGGGCGAATCTCATCATCTTCACCGGCGGTCTCGGCCCGACGAAGGATGATGTCACGAAGGAGACGATCGCCCGTTTGCTTGGCCGCCGGCTCGTCATCGATGAAGAGGCGTTGCGGGCAATCGAAGCGTACTTTGCCCGCGCCCATCGGCCGATGACAGACAACAACAAAAAGCAAGCGCTCGTTTTGGAAGGGGCGACCGTCCTGAAAAACGAAAACGGCATGGCGCCGGGGATGGCGCTCACCGTCGCGGGCATCACGTACATGTTGCTGCCCGGGCCGCCGAAAGAAATGCGCCCGATGTTTACCCGTTACGGGATCCCCTTTTTGCGCGCTGCGTTCCCGCTGTCCGGACGCATTGAGTCGCGTGTGCTCCGCTTTTTTGGCATCGGCGAAGCGGCGCTGGAGACGGCGCTCGCCGATTTGATTGACGCGCAATCGAATCCGACGATCGCGCCGCTGGCCGGTGACGGCGAGGTGACGCTCCGCTTGACGGCGAAGCACCGGGACGCGGCGGAAGCGCAGCGGCTGCTTGATGAAGCAGAAGCGGCGATTTTGGCGCGCGTTGGCCGCTACTGTTACGGCTATGACGACGAAACGCTGTTTACGAAGACAAGCGAACGGTTAAAAGAAAGAGGATGGACGATCGCGGCGGCCGAGAGCCTGACCGGCGGGCTGTTTCTCGAACAGCTCACCGCCGTTCCCGGGGCGTCGCGGATCGTTCAAGGCGGCGTCGTTTGCTACACGAACGGCGTCAAACAACAGGTGCTTGGCGTGCCGCGGCCGCTTCTCGAAACGGACGGGGCGGTGAGCGAATCGTGCGCGCGTGTGTTGGCGGAAAACGTCCGTTCGCTATGCGGCGCCGATGTCGGCATCAGCTTCACCGGCGTCGCCGGCCCCGACCCGCTTGAAGGCCATCCGCCCGGCACCGTCTATATCGGCATTGCCATGCGCGAGCGCGGCACCGCTGTCCGCCGTTTGACGTTGTCCGGCACGCGCGGCGACATCCGCATCCGCGCCGCCAAATACGGTTGTTTTCTGCTGCTGGAGCTGCTTGCGGCCGACCGCTAATCTCGGCCGCTCCCTCCTTTCACACCCTCCACCGCCCATCGTTTGTTTCCGCCGGATCAGCATGGCGATTGTTGCTAGTTTCCCCACCAAAAAAAACGAATGAACGTTCGATTTTTTGCTTGGCAATGGTCAGAAAACGGTGTATAGTATAAGTAGCCTTACAAAAGGAGGAGGAAATGAGTGAATCAAGATCGTCAAGCCGCGTTGGAGCAGGCGTTAAAACAAATTGAACGACAGTTTGGCAAGGGGGCCATCATGAAGCTCGGTGAGCAAGTGGAACGAAAAGTTTCCGTTGTGCCGAGCGGTTCGCTGGCGCTCGATATCGCGTTAGGCGTCGGCGGCTATCCGCGCGGGCGGATTGTGGAAATTTACGGCCCGGAATCATCAGGGAAGACGACCGTTGCCCTTCACGCGATCGCTGAGGTGCAAAAGCGGGGCGGGCAAGCAGCTTTCATCGATGCCGAGCACGCGCTCGATCCAATCTATGCGCAAAAATTAGGAGTCAATATCGATGAACTGTTGCTTTCCCAGCCCGACACCGGCGAACAGGCGCTCGAAATCGCCGAAGCGCTCGTACGAAGCGGCGCGGTCGATATTATCGTCATCGACTCGGTGGCGGCGCTCGTGCCGAAAGCGGAAATTGAAGGAGAGATGGGCGATGCCCACGTCGGCTTGCAAGCCCGCCTCATGTCGCAGGCGCTCCGCAAGCTGTCTGGCGCCATCAACAAATCGAAAACGATCGCCATTTTCATCAACCAAATCCGCGAGAAAGTCGGCGTCATGTTTGGCAATCCAGAAACAACGCCGGGGGGGCGGGCGCTGAAGTTTTACGCTTCCGTCCGCCTAGAAGTGCGCCGCGCCGAACAAATCAAGCAAGGCAACGACATGGTCGGCAACAAGACGAAAATCAAAGTCGTCAAAAACAAAGTCGCGCCGCCGTTTAAAACAGCTGATGTCGACATCATGTACGGCGAAGGCATTTCCCGCGAAGGGGAAATCATCGATATGGCGTCCGAACTCGACATCGTGCAAAAGAGCGGTTCGTGGTATTCGTACAAAGACGAACGGCTTGGCCAAGGCCGGGAAAACGCAAAGCAATTTTTGAAAGAAAATCCGCATATTGCCGATGAAATCGCCCGTGCCATCCGTCAACATTACGGCATTGACGGCAGCGAGGCGGGCGGTGAACCGCAGCAAGACGAGTTCGCGTTGCTTGAGGAATAAGCGCCCCGGAGGGTGTCCCGAAAGGATCGGGACACCCTCTTTCGTTGCTCGATATACGTACGGACTGCTTCTGCCGCACCATCGGTTGTGCTGATCTTGAAGGCGGACAACCTTTTGCGTCAGCCCCTTTCCGAGTTCGCTTTCCCAAACGTGACGGCGCGTCTATACGATGCGAAAGATAAGCGTCAGCTCCTTTCCATGTTCGCTTTCCCCTAGGCGGCGGGCGTGGGCCTGTGTAATATCTTGACAATTGCTACGGGCGCCTTTACAATGAACATGTATATTTGTCCATACGCATGGCGGGGTCAAACGATCGTCCGCCGCGGCGGGACGGGAAGATGCCGAAAGCCGCGCGGGCGATCGCTGTGCAAAATGGGTCGAGCCAATACGTTGAAAATGGGAACATCCATCCGCGCCAACGATGGCGGCGCGCGAAAAATGCAGGGGAACATTGAACAGCAAGAGGAGGTGAAACGATGGGTCCAATCATCATCTCCGCTTTGCTTGCCTTAGTCATTGGTGCCGTTGTTGGCTTTTTTGTTCGCAAATCGATTGCCGAAGCGAAAATTGGCGGGGCGAAAGCAGCTGCCGAGCAGCTGATCGAGGAGGCGAAACGCGAGGCGGACGCCTTGAAAAAAGAAGCGCTTCTTGAAGCCAAAGATGAGATTCATAAACTGCGCACGGAAGCGGAGCGCGACATCCGCGACCGGAGAAGCGAGCTTCAAAAACAAGAAAACCGTCTCATGCAAAAAGAGGAAAATCTCGACCGCAAAGACGAAGCGCTCAATAAGCGCGAGGCGCTGCTCGAAGCGAAGGAAGAAGCGCTAAACGAAAGGCAACAGCATATTGAACAAATGGAAAGCAAAGTGGAAATGCTCGTCCAACAGCAACAAGCCGAACTGGAACGTATTTCCGGATTGACACGCGACGACGCGCGCCAGCTTGTTTTAGAGCGTGTCGAAAAAGAGCTGTCGCATGAAGTCGCCATGATGATCAAAGAGGCGGAAACGCGGGCGAAAGAGGAAGCGGATAAGCGAGCTAAGGCGATTTTGTCGCTCGCCATTCAGCGCTGCGCCGCTGACCATGTCGCCGAAACGACGGTTTCGGTCGTCAATTTGCCTAACGATGAAATGAAAGGGCGCATTATCGGGCGCGAAGGGCGGAACATTCGTACGCTCGAGACGCTGACCGGCATCGATTTGATCATCGACGATACGCCGGAGGCCGTTATTTTGTCGGGATTTGACCCAATTCGCCGCGAAACGGCGCGCATCGCCTTGGATAAGCTCGTCCAAGACGGCCGCATTCATCCGGCCCGCATCGAAGAGATGGTCGAAAAGGCGCGCCGCGAAGTGGACGAACATATTCGCGAAGTCGGCGAACAAACGACGTTTGAAGTCGGGGTTCATGGGCTGCATCCGGATTTGATTAAGATTTTGGGACGGCTCAAATTCCGGACGAGCTACGGGCAAAACGTTTTGAAACACTCGGTTGAAGTGGCGTTTTTAGCCGGGTTGATGGCGGCTGAGCTCGGAGAGGACGAAATGCTGGCGCGCCGGGCCGGCTTGCTTCATGATATCGGCAAGGCGATTGACCATGAAGTGGAAGGAAGCCATGTGGAAATCGGCGTCGAGCTGGCGACAAAATATAAAGAGCATCCGGTCGTCATCAACAGCATCGCTTCGCACCACGGCGACACCGAACCGACGTCGGTCATCGCCGTGCTCGTTGCCGCAGCCGATGCGCTGTCGGCAGCGCGGCCGGGAGCGCGCAGCGAAACGCTGGAAAACTACATTCGCCGCTTAGAGAAGCTGGAAGAAATTGCCGAGTCTTACGAAGGCGTGGAAAAATCATACGCCATCCAAGCGGGCCGCGAAGTGCGGATCATGGTCAAACCGGATATGATCGACGACTTGGAAGCGCATCGGTTGGCGCGCGATATCCGCAAACGGATCGAGGAAGAGCTCGATTATCCGGGCCATATTAAAGTCACGGTCATCCGCGAAACGCGGGCGGTAGAGTACGCGAAGTAAAAAGTGGCAGGCTGTTGCCACTTTCTTTTTTTGCCCGTACAATAAACATAAACGGCGATCGCTGACGGTGATCGTGTTGAGGTAGAAAGGGATCTGGGATGAGAATATTATTTATTGGTGATGTGGTCGGCGCGCCGGGACAAAAAATGGTCGAGCACTATGTGCCGAAGCTGAAGGAAAAATACCGTCCCGATGTCGTCATCATCAACGGTGAAAACGCGGCCGGCGGAAAAGGGATCACCGAATCGATTTACCGATCGTTGCTTGCCTGCGGCGCTCATGCCATCACCTTAGGAAACCATGCGTGGGACCAGCGCGAGATTTTTGAGTTTATCGATCAGGCGAAGGCGCTCATTCGCCCAGCGAACTACCCGTCCGGCACGCCGGGGACGGGGATCGTCTATGTGGCGACGGAACAAGGGGAAGCGGCGATCATCAATTTGCAAGGGCGGGCGTTTTTGCCGGCGATTGACTGCCCGTTTCAAAAGGCGGACGAGCTAATTGCCGTTGCTTCCGCGCGCACGTCTGTCATCATCGTTGATTTTCACGCCGAAGCGACGAGCGAAAAACAGGCGATGGGCTGGTATTTGGACGGCCGCGTGTCCGCCGTCATCGGCACGCACACGCACGTTCAGACGGCTGATAACCGCATTTTGCCAAAAGGGACGGCGTATATTACCGATGTCGGTATGACCGGGCCGTACGACGGCATTTTAGGCGTCGATCGCGACGCGGTGTTGCGCAAATTTTTAACCGGCTTGCCGGTCCGTTTTGGCGTTAAGGAAGGAAGAAGCCAGCTGAACGCCGTGCTTGTCGATGTGGACGCCAAAAGCGGGCGGGCGCTTCAAATCGAGCGGCTGATCATTAATGACGATCATCCTTATTTTGAATAGCTCATCTTTTGAAAATTTTAAAAAATGTGTCCCTCCCTAGCAGGAATAGTTGTTGAAACCGTGAATATAGTTACTAATGAAGACCTTTTCACGAAATCATTTTTCCAAGGGGACGAGGGAGGAACTAGGGATGGAAATATTAAAAGTGTCAGCCAAATCGAATCCGAACTCTGTAGCCGGCGCCTTGGCTGGTGTGCTGCGCGAGCGCGGCGCGGCGGAGATTCAGGCGATCGGCGCCGGCGCGTTGAATCAAGCCGTTAAGGCAGTAGCGATCGCACGAGGGTTTGTGGCACCGAGCGGCATGGACTTGATCTGCATTCCGGCGTTTACCGATATTATTATCGATGGCGAAGAGCGGACCGCGATCAAATTGATCGTTGAACCTCGTTAACTCGATGATTGGCGAATGGTAAAATATAACCTGTTGGCGCCTTCCACCTTGAAGGCAGGCAGGTTATTTTGCTTTTTAAGGGGGAGTATACATGATTTTTGACGCCCATTGCGATGCGCTCATGAAACTGTGGCAAGATCGGTCCTTATCGTTCCGTGACGGACGATCGCTTCATGTGACGTTTTCGGGAATGGCGGAAGCCGGGGTGAAGGTGCAATGCTTTGCCATCTACATACCGGAAACGGTGCCGGAAGAGGCCCGGTTCACGGCGGCGCTTGAGATGGCCGATCTTTTTTTCACCCGCCTCATCGATGCCTTTCCAGCGATGAAGGTGGTGCGCACGAAGCGGGACATTGCCTCTCTCAAAGAGGGGGAGATCGGCGCGATGCTGACGCTCGAAGGCTGCGATGCTATCGGCTCAAACCTTATCAAACTGAAAACGCTTCTTCGTCTCGGTGTTGCGTCTGTCGGCTTGACGTGGAACTTTCCGAACGCCGTCGCCGACGGGGCGTGGGAAACGCGCGGCGCCGGGCTGACCGCGTTTGGCCGGCAAGTCATCGAGCTGCTCAATGAAACGAAACGGTGGGTCGATGTGTCGCACTTGTCGGAGCGAGCGTTTTGGGATGTCATCGAGGCGGCCTGCTTTCCGATCGCCTCTCATTCAAACGCGCATCGCCTTTGTCCGCATCGGCGCAACTTGACCGATGAGCAGATTGGCGCGCTGATCGAAAAAGACGGAATCATCGGCATTACCTTTGTGCCGTATTTTTTGACCGATGATAAACGAGGGGCGACGGTGGCCGATGTGCTTCGCCATCTCGATCATATTTGTGCGCTCGGGGGAGAGCGCCATGTTGGCTTTGGCTCCGATTTTGACGGCATCACGCAGACGGTCGCCGGTCTTGCCTCGGTGAGAGACTACGCCCGGCTTGTTGACGAGCTGCATCGGCATTATTCCGCCGATCAAGTGAAACGGTTTTTGTTCGACAATTTTTATGCACATTTGCCGGAGTGATGAATGTCATTGAACAGCGGCTTGGCGTATCCTAAAATGAAAGGGAAATCATTGACCGCGCCGGCCGCTCGTTTTCAAGAGGGAAGGGAGTGGTTGGCTTGTCAGAAAAGTGGTACAATAGCAGTGAAGGTTGGAGCGAACATAAAGGGGTGTAACGCATGATCGAACAGTTGTCATGGAAGGTGGGCGGCCAACAAGGGGAAGGGATTGAGAGCACCGGGGAAATTTTTTCCACAGCCTTGAACCGCCTCGGGTACTATTTATACGGGTACCGTCATTTTTCTTCGCGCATTAAGGGGGGGCATACGAACAACAAAATCCGCGTCAGCACGAAGCCGGTGCGGGCGGTCGCGGACGATTTGGACATCCTCGTGGCGTTCGACCAAGAGACGATTGATTTCAATTTTCACGAGCTTCATAGCGGCGGCATCGTCATCGCCGACGCCAAATTCGATCCGGCGATTCCAGAAGGGACGGGAGTGGCGCTTTACGCCGTTCCGTTCACTGACATCGCGACGGAACTTGGCAACCCGCTGATGAAAAACATGGTCGCCATCGGCGCGACGAGCGCTGTGCTCGGTTTAGACGCCGCCGTGTTCGAAAGCGTGGTGGCGGACACGTTTGCCCGCAAAGGGGCGCAAGTGGTCGCCAAAAACATGGAAGCGATTCGCGCTGGGGCGCGGTATATGGAAAAGCAGCTGGACGGCCGCGGCGAGCCGATGAAACTCGCTCAAGCTGATGGAAAACAGCGACTGTTTATGATCGGCAATGACGCGATCGCCTTGGGGGCCCTTGCCGGCGGCGCCCGTTTGATGGCCGCGTACCCGATCACCCCAGCTTCCGAAATCATGGAATATTTAATCAAAGCATTGCCTCGTTTCGGGGGGACGGTCATTCAGACAGAAGACGAAATCGCTGCTTGCACGATGGCGATCGGTGCCAATTACGCGGGCGTGCGGGCGTTTACCGCTTCCGCCGGACCGGGGTTGTCGCTGATGGCCGAAGCGATCGGACTGGCCGGGATGACGGAAACGCCGCTTGTGGTTGTCGATACCCAGCGGGGCGGTCCGAGCACGGGCTTGCCGACGAAGCAAGAACAGTCGGACTTGCTGGCGATGATTTACGGAACGCACGGGGAAATCCCGAAAATCGTCATGGCGCCAAGCACGGTCGAAGAAGCGTTTTACGACATGGCGGAAGCGTTCAACTTAGCTGAGGAATACCAATGCCCGGTCATCTTCTTGTCGGATTTGCAGCTGTCGCTTGGCAAACAAACGGTCGAACCGCTCGATTACGACCGCGTTGAAATTCGCCGCGGCAAGCTTGTCACCGGGGAATTGCCGCCGCTTTCCGGCAAGGACAATTTCAAACGGTATGAACTGACGCCGGACGGCATTTCGCCGCGCGTGCTGCCGGGGACGAAAAACGGCATCCACCACGTCACCGGGGTGGAGCACGCGGAGACAGGACGGCCGTCGGAAACAGCCGCGAACCGCCAAGCGCAAATGGAAAAGCGGCTGCGCAAGCTCGCGCATCTCCATTTTCCGACACCGGTGCATAAACAGCTCCGCCATGAGGAGCCGGATTTGCTGCTTGTCGGCTTCTTGTCAACGCGAGGCGCGATTGAAGAAGCGATGGAGCGGCTCGAACAAGACGGCGTCAACGTCAACCATGCCCATATCCGCCTCCTTCACCCGTTCCCGGCGGATGACATGCGCCCGCTTGTCGAAAAAGCCAAGCGAGTCGTCGTCATCGAGCAAAACGCGACCGGGCAATTGGCGAGCTTGTTGAAAATGAACGTCGGGCATGCCGATAAAATCGCCAGCGTCTTGAAATTCGACGGCAATCCGTTCCTGCCGGGCGATGTCTATACTAAATGCAAGGAGTTGTTCATGCAATGGCCACCTTTAAAGATTTCCGCAATGATGTGAAGCCAAACTGGTGTCCCGGCTGCGGCGACTTTTCCGTGCAAGCGGCCATCCAACGGGCGGCCGCCAATCTTGGGCTCGAACCGCATGAGCTTGCCGTCATCTCCGGGATTGGCTGTTCGGGCCGCATTTCTGGGTACATTCACTCCTACGGTTTCCACGGCACGCACGGCCGCGTGTTGCCGCTCGCCCAAGGAGTGAAAATGGCCAATCGCGATTTGACCGTCATCGCCGCCGGCGGCGACGGCGATGGGTTTGCGATCGGCATGGGGCACACGGTTCACGCCATTCGCCGCAACATCGACATCACATACATCGTCATGGACAACCAAATTTACGGGCTGACGAAAGGACAAACTTCGCCGCGCAGCGCTGCCGGCTTTCAAACGAAAAGCACGCCGCACGGATCGATCGAGCCGGCGCTGTCGCCGCTCGAGATCGCGTTAAGCGCCGGAGCGACGTTTGTCGCGCAAGGGTTCTCAAGCGACTTGAAAGAGCTGACAAGCTTGATCGAAGAAGGCGTCAAGCATAAAGGATTTGCGTTCATCAACGTCTTCAGCCCGTGCGTCACATACAACAAAGTGAACACGTACGAATGGTTCAAAGAACGGCTCGTCAAGGTGAGCGACATCGAAGGGTACGACCCGGCCAATCGCGAGATGGCGATGCAGACGGTCATGAAATACGATGGGCTCGTCACCGGAGTGATTTATCAAAACGAAGAGCAAAAGTCGTATCAAGAGCTTGTGCCGGGCTACAGCGCAGCGCCGCTTGCTGAGGCGGACTTGAAACTAGACAAAGAACAGTTCGAACAGCTTGTATCGGAATTTATGTAAAAAAGGAAACAACTGACACCCCGTAGGGCTTGTCCCATCGGGGGTTTTTTGTTATCATGATATGTTCCGGGCTTCCGGAACAATTCCCGTTGTGTTTCTTGGCAGTTGACGATATACTATGATAATGTGTAGTTTGGAAGAATTTTGCGAGAATCATGCAATGATGTTGGACAGAAAGGAGATCGCGATTGCGATGAACGAAAAACAACGTTTGGAGCAAACGGGACAAATCAAAACGGAAAGCCATCCAGCGGACAGAAAATCCGCCTTGGACCGGCTGAAAGCGAAAACGTCGAAAGACTATGAGAAATACTTCTCGAGCGTCTTTCTCCCGCCGAATTTAAAAGAAGCGAAAAAACGCGGCAAGGAAGAAGTGCAATATGTGAAAGACTTTGCGATTCCCGATGAATTCCGCGGCATGGGGCGCGGGCGGAAATTTTACATCCGCACGTACGGCTGCCAGATGAACGAGCATGACACGGAAGTGATGGCCGGCATTTTCATGGCGCTCGGCTATGAGCCGACCGACCGGCCGGAAGACGCAAACGTCATTTTGCTCAACACGTGTGCGATCCGCGAAAACGCGGAAAACAAAGTGTTCGGCGAGCTCGGCTACTTAAAGCCGCTTAAAACGACGAACCCGGACTTATTGCTTGGCGTGTGCGGCTGTATGTCGCAAGAAGAAGCGGTCGTCAACAAAATTTTAAAGCAATACCAATACGTCGACATGATTTTCGGCACGCACAACATCCATCGCTTGCCGTACATTTTGCATGAGGCGTACATGTCGAAAGAAATGGTCGTCGAAGTATGGTCAAAAGAAGGGGACGTCGTCGAAAACTTGCCGAAAGCGCGCAAAGGAAACATTAAAGCGTGGGTCAACATCATGTACGGCTGCGACAAGTTTTGCACGTACTGCATCGTCCCGTATACGCGCGGCAAAGAGCGGAGCCGCCGCCCGGAAGACATCATCCAAGAAGTGCGCCAGCTCGCCGCCCAAGGCTACAAAGAAATTACGCTGCTCGGGCAAAACGTCAACGCTTACGGGAAAGATTTCACCGACATCCAGTACGGCCTTGGCGATTTAATGGATGAACTGCGCAAAATCGATATTGCACGCATTCGTTTCACGACGAGCCATCCGCGCGACTTTGACGACCGGCTCATCGAAGTGCTCGCCAAACGCGGCAACTTGGTTGAGCATATTCATCTGCCAGTGCAATCAGGCAGCACGGAAATTTTGAAAATGATGGGTCGCAAGTATACGCGCGAGGAATATTTGGAGCTCGTCCGCAAAATCAAAGCCGCCATTCCGGATGTCGCGTTGACGACCGATATTATCGTCGGCTTCCCGAACGAGACAGACGAGCAGTTTGAAGAAACGCTGTCGCTTTACCGTGAAGTCGAGTTTGACTCGGCGTACACGTTCATTTACTCGCCGCGCGAAGGCACGCCGGCGGCGAACATGAAAGACAACGTGCCGATGAAAGTGAAAAAAGAGCGGCTCAAGCGGCTGAACGACCTTGTACAAGAAATCGCAGCCAAGAAAATGAAGCAATACGAAGGGCAAGTCGTCGAAGTGCTCGTAGAAGGCGAAAGCAAAACGAACCCGGATGTATTGGCGGGTTATACGCGCAAAAACAAGCTCGTCCACTTCGTCGGCCCGAAATCGCTCATCGGCCGATTGGTCAACGTGCGCATTACGCAGGCGAAGACGTGGACGCTGACAGGCGAGCTGGTGAACGAAGCGATGGAGGTGAAAAAGGATGGCAAAGTATACGCGGGATGATGTATTGGCGCAGGCGAAGCAGCTCGCCAAAATGATCGCCGAAACGGAAGAAGTCGACTTTTTCAAACGGGCCGAAGAAAAAATCCATCAAAACGAAAAAGTGCGCGCGCTGATCAACGAGTTGAAATCGCTGCAAAAGCAGGCGGTCAACCTCCAGCATTACGGCAAACGCGAGGCGTTGAAAAAAGTCGAGCAGCAAATTGACGCCATTTACGAACAGTTGTCGCAAATCCCGATCGTCAGCGAATTCCAGCAATCGCAAGCCGATGTGAACGATTTGCTTCAGCTCGTCGCCTCGACGATTTCCAATACGGTCACCGACGAAATTCTCGCTTCGACCGGCGGTGACGTGCTGCGTGGTGAAACGGGTGCCGCGCTTCGTCACAGCAAGCCCGGCGGCTGCCATTAAAACGCTGGCGGAGCGGAAGAGACGGGTCAAAAGCGTCCCTTAAGCGGGGGCGCTTTTTTTTCATCGGCCGATGGAAAAAGGAACATCGATCTTCTCCGGCCTCCTAGCGCTAACCGAAAGGATTGGGTCGGCGCTTCCGCCGCCAGCGGCAAAAAAGAAGGCACATCGAACGGAGCGGGCGCATACAATGAACTATACGGAATAATGATTCATTTGCTGTGCACATTAGCGGAGATGGCGCATAGGATGAAATGAAGATTCATTTGAGGAGGGTTCCGTTCGATGTCTGAATACAGGGAAATTATTACAAAAGCCGTTGTCGGCAAAGGGCGCAAGTTTACGCAATCGACCCATACGGTGACGGCGCCGAACCGCCCGTCAAGCATTCTTGGCTGCTGGATCATCAACCACCGCTATGAAGCGAAAAAATGCGATAAAACCGTCGAAATTCACGGCCACTACGACATTAACGTCTGGTATTCGTACAACAACAATACGAAAACGGAAGTCGTTACGGAAACGGTCTCGTACACTGATGTGGTCAAGTTAAAATACCGTGATAAAGACCATTTAATTAGCGACGACACCGATATTATCGTCCGCGTCATCCAGCAGCCGAACTGCCTCGAATGCACGATTTCGCCGAACGGCAACAAAATCGTCGTCGATGTCGAGCGGGAGTTCGTCGCCGAAGTGATCGGCGAAACGAAAGTATGCGTTGCCATCAACCCAGAAGGCTGCGGCCAAGACGATGATTTCTGCGACGATGATGACCTTGACGAGGAATTGGAAGATTTAAGCCCTGAACTGCTGCTTGGTGAGGAAGAGTAAAACTAGGAAATTTCTTTCCTAGTTTTTTCTTTTGCCGCTTGTTATAATAGTAGCGCAATCAATGAGCCTTCGGGCAAAAAAGGTTGGGAGAAGCAATGCCGTCGTATACACCGATGATCCAGCAATATTTGCATATTAAAGCACAATATCCGGACGCGTTTTTGTTCTTTCGGCTTGGCGACTTTTACGAACTGTTTTTTGACGACGCCATCAAGGCGGCGCAGGAGCTGGAAATCACATTAACGAGCCGCGACGCAGGCGGCGATGAACGGGTGCCGATGTGCGGGGTGCCGTACCATTCGGCGCAAGGATACATTGAACAGCTGATCGAAAAGGGATACAAAGTCGCGATTTGCGAGCAAGTCGAAGATCCGAAAGCGGCCAAAGGGGTTGTGCGCCGCGAAGTGGTGCAGCTCATCACCCCGGGTACGCTCATGGAAGGAAAGGGGCTTTCCGACAAGGAAAACTGCTACTTGGCGGCGCTTACGCCGTTTGCGGATGGTACATACGGATTGGCTTACGCGGATTTGTCGACCGGGGAAGTGCGGCTGACGCTGCTGTCGTCTTGGGAGGAGACGGCCAATGAGCTCCATGCTATTCGGGCGCGGGAGCTCGTCGTTTCGTCAGACAGCGATGACGGATGGGTGCGCGAGTTGAAAGAACGGTTCGCAGCGACCGTTTCTTATGAAGATGAAGCGGCGTGGCGGGACGAGTGGGATCGCGTCGCCGGGCACGTCGGGCAAGAAAAGCTCCGTTCAACGCTTGCCCGTCTGCTTCATTATCTTGTCCGCACGCAGAAGCGCCGGCTTGATCATTTGCAGCCGGCCGAACTGTATCAAGTCGACCAGTATATGAAAATGGACCGGCATTCGAAACAGCATTTGGAACTGGTCGAAACCGTCCGCTTGAAAGGGCGGAAAGGCTCGCTGTTATGGCTGTTGGATGAAACGGTGACGGCGATGGGCGGCCGTCTGCTGAAACAATGGCTCGACCGCCCGCTTGTGAACCGCGAGGAGATCGAACGGCGCCTCGATTTCGTCGAAACATTGAAAGCAGCGTATTTCGAACGTCAAGAGCTGCGCAGCGGACTTCGCAGCGTCTACGACATCGAACGCTTGGCCGGCCGCATTTCTTACGGGAACGCCAACGCCCGCGACCTCGTACAGTTGAAAAAATCGCTCCTTGAAGTGCCGGCGCTCCGCCGGACGGTCGGCGCGCTGCCGCTTTCGGAAGCCGGGCGGCTCGCCGAGCGGCTCGACCCGTGCGAAGAGCTCGTCGAGTTGCTCGAGCGTTCGATTCAAGAACAGCCGCCGCTTTCCGTCAAGGAAGGGAATATCATCAAAGACGGATATGACCAACGCCTTGATCGCTATCGTGACGCGAGCCGCAACGGCAAGGCGTGGATCGCCGAACTGGAGGCGAAGGAGCGGGAAGCGACCGGCATCAAGTCGCTGAAAGTGGGCTACAACCGCGTGTTTGGCTATTACATTGAGGTGACAAAGCCGAACCTTCCGCTCGTGCCAGAGGGGCGCTATGAGCGGAAGCAGACGCTCGCCAACGCGGAACGTTTTATCACTCCCGAGTTAAAAGAAAAAGAAGCGCTGATTTTAGAGGCCGAGGAAAAAAGCATCGAGCTCGAATATGAGCTGTTTGTCGCCATTCGCGAGCAAGCGAAGCAATACATCCCGCGCCTGCAGACGCTGGCGAAAGCCATTGCCGAGCTCGATGTGCTGCAATCGTTCGCCGCGGTGAGCGACGAGCGCCGCTACGTGCGCCCGCAATTTTCCACGGAGCGCGTCTTGGCCATTCAAGGGGGGCGCCATCCGGTTGTCGAAAAAGTGCTCGGCACGCAAACGTATGTGCCGAATGACTGCTATATGGACCGCGAGCGGGAAATGCTGCTCATCACCGGGCCGAACATGGCCGGGAAAAGCACGTACATGCGGCAAGTGGCGCTCACCGCCATCATGGCGCAAATCGGCTGCTTCGTTCCGGCGGAACGGGCGGTGTTGCCGATCTTTGACCAAGTGTTCACCCGCATCGGGGCGGCCGATGATTTAGCGGCCGGGCAGAGCACGTTTATGGTGGAAATGCTTGAGGCGCGCCACGCCATCGTCCATGCGACGCAAAACAGTCTCATTTTATTCGATGAGATCGGACGCGGCACATCGACGTACGACGGCATGGCGCTCGCTCAGGCGATCATTGAATATATTCACGACCGAATCGGTGCGAAAACGCTGTTTAGCACGCATTATCATGAGCTGACCGCACTGGAAGAGACGCTGCCTCGGCTTGTGAACGTCCATGCCCGTGCGGTTGAAGAAAATGGAAAGGTCGTTTTCCTCCATCAAATCGCCGCTGGTGCCGCCGACAAGAGCTACGGCATCCATGTCGCCGAACTGGCTGGGCTGCCCTCTTCGCTCATTGAGCGGGCCCGCTGTCTTTTGGCCGAATGGGAACAATCCACACCGAAGCGGGAAGCGGCGGAATCGTCTGTGCGCAGTCCGCAGGCCGATGAAGAGGACGCGCCTGCCAAAACAGGAGGACAAGCGGGCGGACGGCCGCCGAGCCGGGCGGCGGGCGAAAGAAAAGAGCGGGAGCGAGAAACGGTGGTCGAGCAGCTCACCATGTTTCCCGATCTTGCCCCCGCGCCTGTGGAAACCTCCCTTTCCCAAAAAGAAAAAAAGGTGCTCGCGGCGCTGAAAGACCTCCATTTGCTCGAGATGACCCCGCTGGAGGCGCTGAACAAGCTGTATGAGCTGCAAAAGCTCCTGAAGTAAGGGGGGAGAAGCGATGGGACGCATCCGCAAACTCGATGATTTGCTGGCGAATAAAATCGCCGCCGGCGAAGTGGTTGAGCGGCCGGCTTCGGTCGTCAAAGAGCTCGTTGAAAACGCCATTGACGCCCATAGCACAGCGATTGAAATTGAATTGGAAGAGGCCGGGATGACGAAAATTCGCGTCATCGACAACGGCGACGGAATGGAGGAAGACGATAGCCTTCTTGCTTTTGAGCGGCATGCGACCAGCAAAATTGAAGATGAGCATGATTTGTTTCGCATCCGCACGCTCGGTTTTCGCGGCGAGGCGCTGCCGAGCATCGCCGCGGTATCGGAAGTCGAGCTGGTGACAAGCACGGGAAGCGGCCCGGGCACGAAGCTGGTGCTTCAAGGCGGCCGGTTGTTGTCGCGCGAGCGGGCGGCAGCGCGCAAAGGGACCGATTTGACCGTATCGAACTTATTTTTCAATACGCCGGCGCGCTTGAAATATATGAAAACGATTCACACCGAGCTCGGCCATGCCGTCGATGTCGTTCAACGGCTTGCGCTCGCCCATCCCGACGTGTCGTTCCGGCTTCGCCATCACGGCAAAACGCTCCTTCTGACGAACGGCAGCGGCGATGTCCGGCACGTGCTCGCTGCCATTTACGGTGCCGAGACGGCGAAACAGATGATTCCGATGGAAGCGGAGTCGCTTGATTTTCTCGTCCGCGGCTACCTGTCGCCGCCTGAGGTGACGCGCGCCTCGCGCCATGCCATGTCGCTCGTTGTCAACGGACGCTACGTGCGCAGCGCGCCGCTGGTGAAGGCGATTGAAGCCGGCTACCATACCCTTTTGCCGATCGGCCGCTATCCGATCGTAGTTCTCGCCATCGAAATGGATCCGGTGCTCGTAGATGTCAACGTCCATCCGGCCAAACTGGAAGTCCGCTTCAGCAAAGAAGCGGAGCTGCAAGAGCTCGTTGCATCTGCCATCCGCGAGGCGTTCCGGCGGCGAACACTCATTCCGCCCGTATCAGCGGCCAACAAGACGGTCAAACCGAAAACGGAGCAAGCTTCGTTTACGTTCGCCCATCATGTTCATGAACCGCCCGCGGAGTCGGACAGCCAGAGGGAGAACCGCGAACGGGCAGGGACGATGCCGGGGCTTGACAACGAGGAGGCGAACGCGCGCATCGGTGGGGAAAGCGGACAGACGGGAACGATGCCCCCGTCTGCTGGGCGGCCGTTTTCCCCGTCGCCATCCGCTGACGTTGGAAACGGAGAAAAGGAAGACGCTGCCTCTGCTTCGCCCGTTGCTCGACCGCATGCGGATGGCGGGGACAAACCAGAGGCGCCGCCGCTGCCTGCTGACGGACAAACGGAGACAAAGCAAACTGATCGCCTTCCCCCGCTTTATCCGATCGGCCAGCTGCACGGAACGTACATCTTGGCCGAAAATGAACAAGGGCTGTATATGATCGATCAACACGCAGCCCAAGAACGGATCTATTACGAATATTTCCGCGAAAAACTGGCTCAAGTGTCTAACGAGGTGCAAGAGCTGCTCGTCCCGCTGACATTGGAATATCCGGCCGATGAATACGAGCGCCTCGTCGCCTGCCGCGACGAACTCGCCCGCTGCGGCGTGTTTCTTGAGCCGTTCGGTCCGCGGGCGTTTGTTGTTCGCTCCCATCCCGTATGGTTTCCGAAAGGGAAAGAAAAAGAAATCATCGAGGAAATGATCGCGGACGCGCTGGCAACCAAAACGGTCGATATCAAGAAGCTGCGCGAGCAAGCCGCCATTATGATGAGTTGCAAGCAGGCGATTAAAGCCAACCGTCATTTGCGCGACGATGAAATCTTTGCGTTGCTCGAGGCGCTGCGGAAGACGACCGACCCGTTCACCTGTCCGCACGGCCGGCCGATCATCGTCCATTTTTCAACTTATGAAATTGAAAAGTTATTTAAACGGGTAATGTAAATGGAGGGTGTCCCAAAAGGATCGGGACACCCTCTTTCGTTGCTCGATATACGTGCTGACTGCTTCTGCCGCACGATCGGTTGTGCCGATCTTGAAGGCAGACAACCTTTTGGGCTAGCCCTTTTTGTAATCGTTTTGTAATCTACTTTTCTTCGTTTTGTTACAGACGAGTTGTTTGGATTTTACTATAATGGCTCATGTGCAGGAATACATGCCGAATTTTGTAGAGTCATAGCGAATGTTGTCAAAAACGGATCAGAATATAGACAGCTAGGGGGATGCAGCGTGAAAAAGACGTTTGTGTGGACAAGCACGTTGATCGGTTCGCTGCTGGCCGGCCATTCTGCTTTTGCGGCCAGCTATACGGTGCAAAAAGGCGACACGCTTTGGGAGATTGCGAGGCACTATGATACGACCGTTGAGCGGTTAAAGCAGCAAAACCAGTTACCGTCCGATTTCATTTTTCCAGGCCAAGTGTTGCAAATCGATGAACAAAGCGGGAGCGAACAAGCTGTTACCAATACATACACCGTTCAGTCCGGCGACACGTTAAGCGGCATTGCCCAAAAATTTGGCACGACCGTGGAGGTGTTGCTCCAGCTGAATCCAAGCATTGCCGATCCGAATTTTATCCGCGCCGGACAAGCGCTGCAAGTAGCAGGGCGGGCAAGCGCAAATACATACACTGTCAAGCCGGCGGCCGCGGCTGTGAACGGCCAATACATCGTTCAAAAAGGGGATACATTGTCGGGGATTGCCAACCAGTTTCAAACGACCGTGGACCGCTTGTTGGCGCTGAACCCGCAAATTACGAACCCGCACGTGATTCGTGTCGGCCAAGCCATAAAAGTGGCCGGGGGGATGACGGCTGTCCGCGCCGAACAAAACGTATCGGCCGTCAAACCGGTTTCGGCTGAATCGTCCGTTTCACTGGCTGACCAAATCATCGAAATCGGCGAAAAATATTTAGGAGCGAGATATTTGTACGGGGCGAACCCGTCGCGCACCGATGTGTTTGACTGCTCGTCGTTTACGATGCGCGTCTTTAGCGAGGCGGGCATTTCGCTGCCGCGCTCGTCATCCGCTCAAGCGCAAGCCGGAAGAACGGTGTCGTTTAGCCAGTTGCAAAAAGGCGATCTCGTCTTTTTTGACACCGATTCAAACGGCACGATCAACCACGTTGGCATTTACGCCGGCAACGGGCAAATGATCAACGCGACTGTTTCGCTGGGGGTCACGTATTCATCGCTGACGTCTTCTTATTGGAAAACGCGGTTTGTCAAAGCGGTTCGGGTGCTTAACTAATGGAATAGAGAAGGGGCGTTTGACCTGTCGCCTAAAAGGCTGGTGAAAAAACGCTGTCACACATCAATCATCGCATTTTCATTCAGAAAAGAAGGCTGTTTCTACGAGGTTTCTCTAATTGAGAAATAGGTGGAAGCAGTAGTATTTTGCACTAAATCACCGGCCTCCTAAACATATCACCGAAGGCGGTGGAAGGCTGCTCGCATAAAGCGCTTTGTGGCTTTGGCGGGCGGCCTTTTCTTATGCTTTCGGTCTATGACCTTTGCTGTCGCTGTCTATTAGGAGGACGGTGTGAATGATAGCGTTTGACAATCATTAGGTCTATAAATAAGAAAAGGTGTCCTTAAAAGCGGGACACCGTTAGTCATTATTCGATAGGTTTTTGCGTTTTTCGCGCCGTTTCTTGCTGGAAGGAACGGATAAGGGCCAGAACGATCAAAATCATAATGATCGCAAATGGAAACGCGGCGATAATGGATGCTGTCTGCAGCGATTCAAGTCCGCCGACGAACAGAAGGATGGCCGCTATCGCTGATTGGACAATGCCCCAAACGAATTTGACCGAGTTTGGGGGGTTTAAGCTGCCATTGGTCGTCTGCATGCCAAGCACAAACGTTGCCGAGTCGGCCGATGTGACAAAAAACGTGCAAATGAGCAAAATGGCGATGCCCGAAAGCAATGTAGCGAGCGGGAAATGTTCGAATGTAAAAAACAAGGCAGTTTCGATCCCTTTTTCATTCATCACTTTGCCAATGCCCGCATGCTGGAACTGCTCGAGGTAAAGAGCCGAGCCGCCGAAAACAGAAAACCAAAGGGCACTGAAAATCGTTGGAACCGCCAAGACACCGATCATAAATTCACGGATCGTGCGCCCGCGGGAAATGCGAGCGATGAACGTCCCGACAAACGGCGCCCACGCGATCCACCACGCCCAATAAAAAATGGTCCACACTTTCGGCCAATCATTTTGTTCAAACGGGTTCAGCCGAAAACTCATCGACGGGAGGTTTTGTAAGTACGTCCCGATTGTTGTTGTGAACACATCCATAATAAAATTCGTCGGCCCGGCAAACAGCATGAAAACCATGAGCAGCAACGCGAGCGCGATATTTAAGTTACTCAGCCATTTTATGCCTTTGTTAAGGCCGGTTTGCGCCGAAAGCATAAATAGGGCGGTGACAACGACAATGATGAGCAGCTGGGTCGAAAAGCTGTTTGGAATGCGGGGAAACAGCTGATGCAATCCCCCGCTAATTTGAATGGCTCCCAGACCTAGCGAAGTGGCGATGCCAAACACGGTTGCGTAGACGGCCAACGTATCAATGGCTACCCCGAGGCCGCCTTCTATGCGTGTGCCAAACAGCGGGCGCAGTGTGCGGCTAACAACGCCGGCGTCTCGTTTGCGAAACTGGAAGTAAGCGAGCGCTAAGGCCAAGACGCCGTAGATTGCCCATGGATGTAACCCCCAATGGAAAAACGAGTAGCGCATCGCCAGACGGGCCGCTTCCGTTGTCGCCCCTTCCCCGGTTGGCGGCGTGTAATAGTGGGACACCGGTTCGGCCACTCCCCAAAACACTAACCCGATTCCCATTCCGGCGCTAAACAGCATGGCAAACCATGTCATATAGCTGTATTCCGGTTTTTCTTCGTCGCGGCCAAGACGAATATTTCCGTAGCGAGAAAAAATGAGAAATAAACAAAACGCTAAAAACAAGGAAGCGCTGAGCAAATAAAACCAGCTGAATTTATCGATTAGAAACGTGTGCACCGCGCTGCTGACCGCGTTTAAATTGTAGCGCGGCCATAAAGATTCCGGAATCATCCCCCAAATAGTAAACGCAATGGCAATCACAATCGAGATCGAAAAGACAATCGTTGTTTTTTTCATTTCTCTCCTCCTTACTGGTGCAATGATATGATGGGAGTCACGTTAGCGGTTTTGGGGATTTCCATTTATAGGGTAGCAAAATTCGACAACCAACACAAATGATTCAAATGTTCAATGCATATCATTTGGTGCTCTCATTTTTTATCATGTAAAATAAACTGTTCGTAGTTTACTGAAAAAGGAGGTCCTTCGCATGAACAGCCGCTTATCGGTCATGGTCAGCATCGTCTTGGCGATGCTCGTCGCGTCGATGGATACGACCATCATGAATACGACAATGCCGATCATCGCGAACGAACTCGGCGGATTTTCTTTGTACGCGTGGGCGTTCGCATCGTACATGATTACGACGACGGTCTTGTCGCCGATCGCTGGCCGCCTCTCGGACTTGTTTGGCCGCAAAAAAGTATTCAGCTTTGGCATTATGTTCTTTTTCATCGGCTCGCTTCTTTGCGGCTTGTCACAAAGCATGGTGCAGCTGGTGGTGTTCCGCGCCTTGCAAGGGGTGGGGGCCGGGTTTATGATGCCGTTTCCCGCGATTATCGCCGGCGATTTGTTTCCAGTGGAAAAGCGCGGAAAAATCCAAGCGTTTTTTACGGCCATGTGGGGAATTTCGGCGGTGCTCGCCCCGCTGCTCGGCTCGTTGTTTGTCGAGTATGCGACATGGCGCTGGATCTTTTACGTCAACATCCCGATTTGCTTGCTCTCGCTTTTGACCTTGCTTCCGTATCAAGAAGTGTATGAACCGAAGCGGGCGGCGGTCGACTATATGGGCGCGGCGCTGTTTGCGGCGGCGATCAGCTTGCTTTTGCTTGTGACGGTCGTTGAACGAGGGCAATGGTGGTACGGTGCGGCTGGGGCGCTGTTGCTTGTCGCCTTTTATTATTTTGAAAAACGGCAGCCATCTCCGCTCGTGCCGCTGTCGCTTGTCCATCATCGGACGCTGAAATGGATGAACATTAACGGCTTTGTCAGCTGTGTCGCTTTGTTTGGGACGTCAAGCTACATTCCGCTGTTTTTGCAAAATGTCGCCCACTTGTCTGTGTTTATGAGCGGCGTGGCGCTGCTTGGCTCGTCGGTCGGCTGGATGATCGCTGCCGTGCCGGCGGGGAAGTGGATTTTGCGCTATGGCTACCGCTTGCTTCTGATCATCGGCAACGTGCTGCTTGTCGTTTCCGGCCTTTTGCTTGCCTTGCTGAACGAAAGCCACGGGTTTTGGTACGTCTTTTTCATCATGTTTTTGCAAGGACTGTCGTTCGGCTTGACGTCGACCGTTGGGATCATCGGTTCACAGCAGCTGGCTGACGCTCATGAAAAAGGAATTGCGACGTCGTTTTTTATGTTTTGCCGCAATATCGGCACGGCGATCGGCGTCACGGTCATGGGGGCGCTTTTGGCGCAGGCCCCGACCTTTATAACCGGCATTCACCACCTGTTTTTGTTTGGTTTCATCGGCAGCATCGTTGCTCTTGCGACGTCGTTTTTGATCCGCGATCAAGCTGAGGCGGGCGGCAACACACGGAAGCCGGAAGGGACGGTGTAGGCGGTTAAGGTGTCCTCCGCCGCGATCGACAGCCAACCCGGCCGAACGAGCCGGAATGGACAGCGTAGGCGGTTAAGCCCGGGAAAAAGGATTACAGCCGGCGACAGCCAAAAGGGAGCGGCGGTCGCCTTCCGGTGTACGAACGGGCAGCGCAAGCGCAACGGATAACACGGGTCGGGGGCGTTGGGACCGGACGGCGGTGCACCGGCGCGCTGGTTTGGCCGCGAAAAAAAGAGGCGGCTCTCCTGCTCGAACAGACTAAACATTGCCGGCGCGTGATCCGATAATATAGAAGGAGAGGTAGAAATTTACTTGCAGATGGGGGATATGTCAATGAAATTGACCGTTCGTAAAAAACTGTTCGCCGGCTTTGGTCTCGTTTACGTACTCATCGCACTGCTGATCGGTTTCGCCTATTACGAAAATTCCGTACTGGACCGTACATATACGGACGTCATCGAAAAAAGGGTGCCCAAGCTAGTCAACACGAAAGAACTTGAGGTGCTTGTCCGCCGCGAGGTTGGCAGCATGCGCGGCTACTTGCTGACTGGGGATGCCACATCCAAAGAAAACTTCGAAAAAGCGCATAAAGCGTACAAACAAACGAGCGAAAAACTGGCCGCTTCGTCAACTCAAGAAACGACAAAACAGCGGTTGGCCGAACTCGATTTGCTTGAACAGCAGTTTTATGAGCTCGGGCAAAAAACGTTTGAATTAAAGGACCAAAACAAGACTGAGCAATATACGGCGCTGATCGTGACAACCGGCCGCGATTTGACCACGCAGTTTGAACAAAAAATTGATCAATTGGCCGCGTTGCACGAGCGCGAGATGAAACAGGCGAACCGCGATGCGAGCGCATCGGCGGCGGCGGTTCTCCAGCTTGTTCTTATCGTCGGCGTCTTGACGATCGCGATGGGAGCGGCTGTCAGCTACTATATCAGCCGCTCGTTGTCCCGCCCGCTGCTTGCTCTCACCGATGCGGCCAAGCGGATTGCGGCCGGTGATTTGCGCGAGGCGAACATAAGCGTGCGCAACCGCGATGAAATCGGCGAGCTGGCTGCTGCGTTCGAACAAATGGCGAACAACTTGCGTCAGGTGATTCAACAAGTAGCGCAAAATGCCGAACAAGTCGCCGCTGCTTCCGAACAGTTGGCAGCCAGCGCCGAGCAGACGAGCAAAGCGACCGAACAAATTGCCATGACCGTCCAGAGCGTCGCCTCCGGGGTCGACCAACAAATGCAAAGCGTTGAAGAAACATCGTCGGTCATTAACGCTATGTCGGAACAAATCGGGCAAGTTTCCGCCCGCGCGCAGAACGTGGTCGCCATCGCCGCCGACACGTCAAAGCGGGCGGCTGACGGTGGAAAAACGATCGATGCGGGCGTCGCGCAAATGGATACCGTGAACCGCACCGTAGAACAGCTTGCCGGGGTGGTCAAAGGGCTCGGCCATCGCTCCGAACAAATCGGTTCCATTATTGAAGCGATCCGCACCATTGCGGCACAGACGAATTTGCTTGCCTTAAATGCGGCGATTGAAGCGGCGCGCGCCGGTGAACATGGTCGGGGCTTTGCCGTCGTCGCCGATGAAGTGCGAAAGCTCGCGGAACAATCGGCCGCCTCGGCGCAGCAAATCGCCGAGCTGATCGCCGCGATCCAAGAAGAGACGGCTCATGCCGTGGCATCGATGGAATCGGTCGTCAATGAAGTCGCATCCGGGACGAATGTAATCCGGACTTCTGGAGAAACGTTCGCGCAAATTCGCGCTGCCGTCGACGAAGTCGCCGCGCAAATCCGCGATGTATCCACCGCGGTTGGCGAGATGGCCGCTTCTTCTGAACAAATCGTCCGCTCTGTCCGCCTAGTCGCCGACGTCGCCGAATCGACGTCCGCCGGCGCGCAAGAAGTCTCGGCGGCGACGGAGGAGCAGCTGGCATCGATGGAGGAAATTTCTGCTTCTTCCACCGCGCTGGCGAGAATGGCCGATGATTTGCAGGCGATTGTCCGCAAATTTTCGCTTTGAGGCGGCTGGCCGAAAAGGTGGTGTCCCTTTGAGATAAGGGGGGCATATCGGGCGACAGAAGCAGTCCGCACATAGATACGGAAACGGAAGAGGGGCTGATCCAAAAGGCGATCGCCTCTCAAGAAAAACATAATCTATCGTATGGCAGGGGAGCGGCTGCTGCTTCTATATAGCGATGAGAGAGGGGATGACCCAAAAGGTCGCCTTCTTTCAAGATAGGCACAACATATAGTGCGACGGAAGCAGTCAGTACGTATATATAGCGACGAAAGAGGGCGTCCCGGTCCTTTTGGGACACCCCGTTTGCTCGCAGTGAAAGCGCCATGTATAAAAGAACGGCAGGATGGTGAAAACGATAAGAAAGAAATGGTTTCATGCGCTGCCGTTTTTCAGTATAATGGTGTTTGAACAGGAGTTCTGACATGGAAAGCAGTGAAGCGCTATGGGTGGAAAAGTCGTTGTCATCGTGGGGCCGACGGCGGTCGGCAAAACCAAACTCGGCATTGCGTTGGCCAAAAAGCTGGACGGAGAAATCATCAGCGGCGATTCGATGCAAATTTATAAAGGAATGGACATCGGCACGGCGAAAGTGAAGCCGGATGAAATGGAAGGAATTCCACATCACCTCATCGATATTAAGGAGCCATGCGAACCGTTTTCCGTCGTCGAGTTTCAGCGGCTCGCCCGGACGCTCATCGCCGAGATTTCCGCGCGCAGGCGGTTGCCGATCATCGTCGGCGGCACCGGATTGTACATCCAAGCGGCGATCTATGACTATCAGTTTTCTGATGCCCCGTCCGACGAAGCGTATCGCCGGACGCTGAAGCAGCTGGCGGCCGAGCAAGGACCGGAGGTGCTCCATCGGCGGCTTTCGGCCGTTGATCCGGAAAGCGCGGCGCGCATCCATCCGCACAACATCCGCCGCGTCATTCGGGCGCTTGAAGTGCATCATTGCACCGGGAAACCGTTCAGTGCATGGCAGCGGGGCGAGCGGCGGCTGTTGTATGAGACGGCTATCATCGGTTTGACGGCGGAGCGCGACGTGCTTTACCGCCGCATTAACGAACGAGTCGATGCCATGATCGCCGCAGGGCTGATCGAAGAGGCCAAGTCCCTTTACGATCGCGGATTCCGCGATTGCCAAGCGGTGCAGGCGATCGGCTACAAAGAGCTGTACGACTACTTTGACGGCCGCGTCTCCCTCGAGGAAGCGATCGAACAATTGAAGCAACATTCGCGCCGCTACGCGAAACGGCAGCTGACATGGTTTCGCAACCAAATGCCGGTGAGGTGGTTTGACATGACCGACTTCGCTGCGTTTCCCGCTAGAACGGAGGAAATTTTTCACTACATAGCAGGAAAGCTTCAACTCGAAGCGAATATATAAACCATATCTTTAGAGAGAAAAGAGGAGGACGTTTGATGAAAAATGTCATCAACATTCAAGATCAGTTTTTGAACCAGCTGCGCAAAGAAGGCATCCAAGTGACGGTCTTCTTGTTAAACGGCTTCCAGCTGCGCGGGTACATTAAAGGGTTTGACAACTTCACCGTGCTGCTTGAAGTGCAAGGGAAGCAGCAGCTCATCTACAAACATGCCATTTCGACGTTTGCGCCGGAGCGGAACATTCATTTCGATGCCGAGCAATAAGCTGTCGGTACATAACGCCGAACGGAAAGACGCCCCATCGAGCGGGGCGTCTTTTCTGTGAACATGCGGAACTGACACAAAGGTTTCATCTCCGTGGAGGGCGGACCGCTGCCCATGGAACTTGCCATGAACATGCGGAACTGGTGCGCGATGTTCACTCCCGCGTGGAGGCCAAAACGTTGCCCATGGATTTTTTCCGTGTTTCTCGCTTCGCCGCTTCTTCGCCCCGCAACTGGCGGCAAGGAGCTTTCCACCGTAAACGAGAGCGAAGGAGGACTTCGCATGCGTAAAAGCCTTCCTTGCTGAATAAACATGTATAGACTTTCCTTGTCGCCTTCTTCCCTTTGCCCATTGCTCAGCTGTCCGGCTTCTAGGCGATTGTCACGAATGGACGGCGGCATACGTATATTAATAGCAAAAAGGTGAGGCATCAAAGACGCGGTGAAAATGGTGCGGGGGGAAGAAAACAGGAAGCGAGGTGACGCCCCTTGTCAGAATTGACGATGAATAAGGCGAAAGGGCAAATCAATATCGTGCTCAATTCCAAAACGGTCAACCATCTGATCAAGGAAGAGCCAAGCGACTGGATGGATAGCGAAGAACATCAAGCGCTTCGCAACATTCAGCGGGAGCTTGACCAGCTGATCGGCCTTGAACATGTGAAAAAGATGATCAAGGAAATTTACGCGTGGCTGTACATTAACCGGCTGCGCAAAGAGAACGGGTTAAAATCGAGCCGGCAAGCGCTCCATATGATTTTCAAAGGCAATCCCGGCACCGGCAAAACGACGGTGGCACGCTTGCTCGGCAAATTGTTTTACGAAATGAACGTCCTGTCCAAAGGGCATTTCATTGAAGCGGAGCGGGCCGATTTGGTCGGAGAGTACATCGGGCATACGGCGAACAAAACGCGCGACTTGATTAAAAAAGCGCGCGGGGGGATTTTGTTCATCGATGAAGCGTATTCGCTCGCCCGCGGCGGGGAGAAGGACTTCGGCAAAGAAGCGATTGACACGCTGGTGAAAGGAATGGAAGACTTTTGCGACGACTTGGTCGTGATTTTGGCCGGCTATCCGAAAGAAATGGACTATTTTTTGTCGCTAAATCCGGGCTTGCCGTCGCGCTTTCCGTTGACGATCGAGTTTCCCGATTACACGGTCGAGGAGCTCGTGCAAATCGCCAAGCAAATGCTGCGCGAGCGCGAATATGAAATGACGCCGGAAGCGGAGCGGAAACTATACATTCATCTCGAAGGGACGCTGGAAGCGACCGGCCGCCTCAAGTTCAGCAACGGCCGCTACATCCGCAACTTGATCGAAAAAGCGATCCGCAAACAGGCGGTCCGCCTCCTTCATGAAGGACGCTATGATAAAAAAGAGCTGATGACGATCCGCGATCGCGACCTTGTCATTCAGGCGTAATCTGTCCAGCCGATGCGCTCGTTCTTGGCAAGGACAAGAAACGGGCGCATTTTTTTGCTTTGGAAAAGAGGAATGCTTGAAAAAAAGGCGAATACATAAACAACAAAAGGCTGTTTGTTAAGATAAATAGTCTGAATTATCTGTATTATAAAAACAGCGCCGTTGATTGGCGCAAATCGAACAGAAAAGGAGAGATGCCGCTTGTATATGACGATTGGCGAGATGTTTTCTCAGACCGTGCGAAAGTTTCCAAACCGGGAAGCGGTCGTCGAGGTGGCGACCGGCCGCCGCTATACGTACGCCGAATGGGAGCGGGACGTGAACCGGTGGGCGAATGCGTTTCAGGAAGCCGGCGTGCGCAAGGGAGACCGCGTTTCTACAGTTCTGTACAACACGCTTGAACTCGCCACCGCCCTGTTTGCTTGCGCCAAAATCGGCGCCGTGTTCAATCCGATCAACTTTCGGCTGAAAGCGGAAGAAATCGCTTATATTTTGACCGATGCGGAGCCGAAACTCGTGCTGTTGGAACGGGCGGTTGAGCCGCAGCTCGCCGCGATTCACCACCGGTTTCCGCACGTGTCGTTTTGGTCGATCGACCATGATCCGCCGCCGTTTGCCAAAAGCGCTCATGAACAGGCGGCCCGGGCTTCGGTGGCAGCGCCGCGCGTGCCTGTGGAAGAGAGCGATCTGTACGCCATTATGTATACAAGCGGCACGACCGGGCGTCCAAAAGGGGTGATGCATCGGCACCGCGACATGATCGAGCAAAGCGTCCTTTGCTATGGCGTCATGCGCATCCGCGAGACGGATCGCGGGCTGGCGGCGGCGGCGCTCTTCCATTGCGCCGAACTGCATTGCTGCTTGCTGCCGCGCGTGCATGCGGGAGCGGCGAGCGTCATTTTGCACCATTTTGATGCCAAGCTCGTTCTCGAGACGATCGAACGTGAGCGAATTACGCTCCTGTTTGGCGCCCCGACGATGTGGAACATGATTTTGCAGGAAAATGTAAGCGATTACGACTTATCATCGCTTCGCCTCGGCCTATACGGCGCCGCCCCGATGGCTCCGGCGCTGGTGAGGCAATGCCAAGAGCGGCTCGGCATTGAGCTGATTCAAGCGTACGGGATGACGGAAATGGGGCCGGCGGTGACGTTTTTGTTGGAAGATGAGCAGCTCAAGAAACCGGGTTCCGCCGGGCGCGCCTGCCTCAACCATGACATCCGCGTCGTCCGCGCGCGGGAGGACGGGCCGTCCGACCCAGACGATGTGCTGCCGCCGTATGAAGTCGGCGAAATTGTGATGCGCGGACCGTGCATGATGGTCGGCTACTACAAGCGCGAGGAAGCGACGGAACAAGCGCTGTACAAAGGCTGGTATCATTCCGGCGATCTCGGCTACGTTGATGAAGACGGCTACTTGTATGTCGCCGACCGGGTCGATGACATGGTGATCAGCGGCGGAGAAAACGTCTATCCGCGCGAAGTCGAGGACGTGTTGTATGAGCATCCGAAAGTGCTTGATGTCGCCGTGCTCGGCGAGCCGGATGAGCTGTGGGGCGAAAAAGTCGTCGCCTTCATCGTCAAAAAAGAGGACAGCTTGACCGCCGATGAGCTCGAGCAGTTTTGCCAAACGAGCGACCGCCTCGCCCCGTACAAGCGGCCGCGCGCCTATTATTTCATCGACGCCCTGCCGCGCAATGCGAGCGGGAAAATCCAAAAGTTTTTGCTGCGTGAACAGCTGAAAAAACAGGCGGCGGGCGGAACGGAGAAAAAGTGACCGAACAGAAGAGAGGGATGAACGGTGACAGCTCGCTATTTGCGCGAGGAGCACCAGATTTTCCGCGATGCATTCCGCAAGTTTTTAGAGAAAGAAGCGTATCCGTACTACGACGAATGGGAGCGGCGCGGCATCATCCCGCGTTCGTTTTGGGCGAAAATGGGGGAAAACGGCTTTCTTTGCCCATGGGTCGATGAGAAGTACGGGGGCTTGAACGCCGATTTTGCCTACTCGGTCGTCATCCATGAGGAGCTGGAAAAAGTCGGTTCCAGCCTTGTCGGCATCGGCTTGCATAACGATATTGTGACGCCGTACATCGCCTCGTACGGAACGGAGGAACAAAAGCAAAAATGGCTGCCGAAATGCGTCAGCGGCGAGCTCATTACCGCCATCGCCATGACCGAGCCGGGGGCCGGGTCGGATTTGGCCAACATTTCGACAACGGCGGTGAAAGACGGCGACGCCTACATCGTCAACGGGCAAAAAACGTTTATCACCAACGGCATTCATGCCGACTTGGTCATCGTCGCCTGCAAAACCGACCCGCACGCGAAACCGCCGCACCGCGGCATCAGCCTGCTCGTCGTGGAGCGGGATACGCCGGGGTTTACGCGCGGGCGGAAACTTGAGAAAGTCGGGCTGCACGCCCAAGATACGGCCGAGCTGTTTTTCCAAGATGCGAAAGTGCCGGCGTCCAACTTGCTCGGTGAAGAAGGAAAAGGCTTCTATTACTTAATGGAAAAACTCCAGCAGGAGCGGCTCGTTGTCGCCATCGCCGCGCAGACGGCGGCGGAAGTGATGGTTTCCTTGACGAAGCAATATGTCAAACAACGCACGGCGTTCGGCAAACGGGTGAGCGAGTTTCAAACCGTCCAGTTCCGCCTCGCCGAAATGGCGACCGAGATCGCCCTCGGACGCACGTTTGTCGACCGCGTCATTGAAGAGCATATGGCAGGAAAACGGATCGTCACCGAAGTGTCGATGGCGAAATGGTGGATTACCGAGATGGCCAAACGCGTCGCCGCCGAAGCCATGCAGCTCCATGGCGGCTATGGCTATATGGAAGAATACGAGATCGCCCGGCGCTATCGCGACATTCCGGTGAGCGCCATCTACGCCGGGACGAACGAGATGATGAAAACGATCATCGCTCGCGAGCTAGATTTGTAGAAAGAGGGAAGGACCATGTTGAACGGCATCGTTGTGCTTGATTTTTCCCAGTACTTGCCGGGTCCGTTTGCGAGCTGGCGCCTCGCTCAGCTCGGAGCCGAAGTCATCAAAATCGAGCCCCCCTCCGGCGACCGGCTGCGCCCGTTCGCCGGGGGGCGGCTGTTTGCCGCCTATAACGTCGGGAAAAAAAGCGTCGCCTTGGACTTAAAGACGGACGAGGGGCGCGAGCAAGCGCGGCGGCTCGCCGCCCGCGTCGATGTGGTGATCGAGAGCTTCCGCCCCGGAGTGATGGCTAGGCTTGGGCTCGGGTATGACGATGTGCGCCGCGACAACGAACGGATCATTTACTGCTCGATCAGCGGCTTCGGCCAGCGGAGCGGCCGCTCCTTGCTCGGCAGCCATGATTTGAACTATATGGCGCTCTCCGGTGTATTGGCGCAGCTCGCCGATGCACGCGGCCGTCCGGTTCATCCGAAAGTGACGCTGGCTGATTTTATCGGCGGCATGGCGGCGGCGGAGCGCGTTTTGGCGGCGCTGTTCGCCCGCGAGCGGACCGGCCGAGGCGCCTATTTGGACGTCTCGCTAGTTGACGGCTTGGCGGCGATGATGGCGGGCCATTTTGCCATGGAACACGGCGGCGGGCCGAAACATGGCCTTGCCGAACTGGCCGGGGAGGTGGTGTGCTACCAGCTGTATGAGACGAAAGACGGCCGTTATATGAGCGTAGCGGCGCTTGAACCGCACTTTTGGCGCCAGTTTTGCGAAGCGGTCGGCCATCCGGAATGGATCGGAGCGCAGTGGGCGCCGGCGCGGCCGGGAGAGGCGGTGTATGACGGACTTGTCGCTTTGTTTCGCGAAAAAACGTTTTCTGAATGGAGCGCCTTCGCGGAAAGGGTCGACGCTTGCCTTGCTCCGGTGCTTGAAACGGATGAAGCGAAGCGGCTGTTTGCCGACGACCAAGTTCGCCACCTTGTCGCGATGCAGCCGGATGGCGTGTGGACGGCTGCGCATGGGCCGGATGGCCGGTGGGACGTCGAAGCGCCGCCTAAAGTCAATGAACATGCTGATTTGTTGAAGGGGGAGGAATAACCGATGATGAAAACACCGTTAACCATTTCGATGATGCTTGAGCGGGCGGAGATATTTTTTCCGAAAAAACAAGTCATCTCCCGCATGAAAGGCGGTGTCGTCCGCCATACATACAAAGAGATTGGGGAGCGGACGCGCCGGCTGGCCAGCATGTTGAAGCAGCTCGGGGTGGGAGTCGGCGACCGCGTCGGCACGTTCGCTTGGAATCATCACCGCCATTTGGAAGCGTATTTTGCCATTCCCGGCATCGGGGCGGTGCTGCATACGATCAACATCCGTCTCTCACCCCAGCATATCGCGTACATCATCAACCATGCCGATGACCGCGTTCTGCTGATCGATGATGATTTGCTGCCGGCCATTGAAGCGGTGAAAGACGAGATCCCGAACGTGCGCGCTTTCATCATTATGACCGACGCCGACGAGCTGCCGGAAACGGCGCTGGCGCCGGTGTACCATTATGAGAAACTGCTGGCTGACGGCGATCCGGCATTTCCGTTTTTGAAAGACCTCGATGAATACCAACCGGCCGGAATGTGCTATACATCAGCGACAACAGGCCAGCCCAAGGGGGTTGTGTACACGCACCGGAGCACTGTCTTGCACGCGATGGCGCTAGGTCTAGCTGATACGCTGGGGTTGTGCGAGCGCGATGTCGCCATGCCGATTGTGCCGATGTTTCACGTCAACGCATGGGGGATGCCGTTTGCCGCCACGTGGTTCGGTTCGACGACCGTCATGCCGGGGCCGGCGTTTACGCCGAACGTGCTTGCCGAGCTGATTGAAACTGAGCGGGTGACGATCGTGGCCGGCGTGCCAACGATTTGGCTCGGGTTGCTGCAAGCATTGGAGAAAGGCCGCTATGATGTCAGCAGCCTGACGCGCGTCATTTGCGGCGGTTCGGCCGCGCCGAAAGGAGTCATCCGCGCCTTTGAAGAAAAATACGGCATTCCGTTCATTCACGCGTACGGCATGACGGAAACGAGCCCGCTTGTGCTCGTCTCGCGCCCGAAAAGCTATCAAGACGGGCTGTCGTACGAGGAGAAACTCGACATCCGCGCCAAACAAGGGCTGCTTGCGCCAGGGCTTGAAATGAAAGTGATCGGCCAAAACGGGCCGGTTCGCTGGGACGGGAAGGAAATGGGTGAGCTTTGCTTGCGCGGGCCGTGGATCGCCGCCGAGTACTACAACGATGAGCGAACGAAGGAGACGTTCCGCGACGGCTGGCTCCATACCGGTGATGTCGTCACCGTGGACGAAGAAGGGTTTGTGAAAATCGTCGACCGGACGAAGGATGTCATTAAAAGCGGCGGCGAATGGATTTCATCGGTTGATTTGGAAAATGCGCTTATGGCCCATGAGGCGGTGTTTGAAGCGGCGGTCGTCGCCGTGCCGCACCCGAAATGGCAGGAGCGTCCGATTGCCTGCGTCGTGCTGAAAGAAGGCAAAAGCGTGACAAAAGAAGAGCTGTACGACTTTTTGCGCCCGCAATTTGCGAAATGGTGGCTGCCGGACGACATTGTGTTTCTCGATGAAATTCCGAAAACAAGCGTCGGCAAGTTTTTGAAGCGGAAGCTGCGCGATGAGATGGCGGCGCGCTATGCCGATGCGGCGGCGGAGTAAAGGAGGCGAACACCGTGGCCGAAACGATTGCGGTCATCGGCGCTGGAGTGATGGGGAGCGGTATCGCGCAAACGGCGGCGATGGCGGGAAAAACGGTGCATTTCTATGACGTGTCCGAAACGGCTTTGCAAAACGGGCTCGCCTCGGTCGAAAAAAGCTTGCGCCGCTTTGTGAAAGCGGGGCAGTTGTCTGAACAAGAAGCGGAGGCGGCGCTCGGCCGCATCCGCCCGGCGACCGGTTCCGCGCGCCGCAGCTTTTGCGCAAGCTCGTTGAAGCCGGGCATTTAGGGCGGAAAACAGGGAAAGGGTTCTATACGTATACAACATGAACAGCCGCTTGAAGGGGAAACAGAGCCGTTTCAAGTTAGCTTCGAGTTCTATACGTATACAACATGAACAGGCGCTCTCATGGAGAGGGTGGACAGAAATGGGCCCATTTGGCGGCGCTGCGGTGCGCCTTTTGATACAACGGTGTGGCCGCCGCGCCGTCAAGGCGTGGCGTTGACAACAACAAGGAGGCGAAGATGATGCGCGAAGCGGTGATTGTGGAAGCCGTCAGAACGCCGGTCGGCAAGCGGAACGGCGTCTTCCGCGACGTTCATCCGGTTCATCTGGCCGCGGCGGTGTTGGATGAAGTCGTGCGCCGGGCGGGCATAGAAAAAGGACAGGTAGAAGATATCGTCATGGGCTGTGTGACGCCGATCGCCGAGCAAGGATACAACATCGGGCGGCTCGCGGCGTTGGAGGCTGGATTCCCAATCGAAGTGCCGGCCGTGCAAATCAATCGGATGTGCGGCTCCGGGCAGCAGGCGATCCATTTTGCCGCTCAAGAAATCCGCTCCGGCGATATGGATGTCACCATTGCCGCTGGGGTCGAAAGCATGACGAAAGTCCCGATTTTCAGCGACGGCAATGAGCGGACGATTCCGCCGTCGCTTCATGAAAAGTACGAGTTCATCCACCAAGGCGTTTCAGCCGAGCGGATTGCCAAAAAATACGGCCTGACGCGCGCGGAGCTGGATGCCTACGCCTACGAAAGCCATCGGCGCGCCTTAGCCGCCATGCGCGCAGGGAAGTTTCGCGCCGAAATCGTCCCGGTCAAAGGGCTTGACCGCGATGGCCGCGAAATCCTTGTCACCGATGATGAGGGGCCGCGGGCCGATACATCGCCGGAAGCGCTCGCCGCGCTCAAGCCGGTGTTTCAAGAAGACGGCGTCATCACCGCCGGCAATGCGAGCCAAATGAGCGACGGGGCGGCCGCTCTGTTGCTCATGGAGCGGGAGGCAGCGCGTCGGTTCGGACTGAAGCCGAAAGCGCGCATCGTCGCGCAAACGGTCGTCGGCTCCGACCCAACGTATATGCTGGATGGCGTCATTCCGGCGACAAGACAAGTGCTGAAAAAGACCGGACTTACGATCGAGGATATCGATCTCATTGAAATCAACGAAGCGTTCGCCCCGGTCGTGCTCGCCTGGCAAAAAGAAATCGGCGCCCCGCTTGCGAAAGTGAATGTCAACGGCGGCGCCATCGCGCTTGGCCATCCGCTCGGCGCCACCGGCGTCAAGCTCATGACGTCGCTCGTTCATGAGCTGGAGCGGCGGGAAGGCCGCTATGGGCTATTGACGATTTGCATCGGGCACGGCATGGCGACAGCGACGATCATCGAGCGAATGTAAAGCGCGACAAAACACATAACGTTCGCACCAGCAGCAGCGGGGCGGCCGCCAAGCCTGCTTTTTTTGCTGAAAACCAAGCGGGACGGAAGCCGGTCGGGTGTGATAAGATGAGGAAAAGCGGACGAAAGGGGGAGCGCTGGGCAAGATGAAACAACCGGTTCTTGCCTCCATCTATTTATCGCTCGCCGCCGGCATTTGGGGCGGGATGTATGTCGTAAGCAAGTACGTATTGGACTACATCCCGCCGCTGACGCTCGTCTGGCTGCGCTACGGTGTCGCCTTGATCGCGCTAGTCTTGATCGCGGCAATGAAACGCGAGCGCCCGCCAACGCGCGGGCGCGATTGGCTGATGGTGATCGCGATTGGCCTCATCGGCTATGTCATTTCCATTTCGTTGCAATTTGTCGGCACGAAATGGTCGAACGCCCATACGGCTTCGCTCATTACGGCTTCAACACCGGCGTTTGTCGTTTTATTTGCCCGCTGGCTGCTTGGGGAAGCGCTCACGTGGCGGAAGCTTGTGGCGCTGGTGTTGGCGGCGGCGGGAGTGATTGTCATCGTCGGCCTCGGGGGCAGCGGGGAGTCGACGCTGGCTGGAAATATGGCGTTAGTCGGCGCGGCGGTCACTTGGGCGCTGTTGTCGGTGCTGGTGAAAATGGCATCGGCGCGCATGTCTGTTCTTTCCATTACGACCTTCGCCATCTTGGTAGCGTTTGTCGGCATGACGCCGATGTTGATGGTGGAGCGCCCAGGGCTGACGGCCGTTCAATGGAATGCGCCCGTTGCGATGGGCGTGTTGTATCTTGGCATCGTGTCGACGGCGGGCGCGTTTTTCTTGTGGAACAAAGGGATGGAGATGATCGACGCCGGCATCGGCTCGCTCTTTTTCTTTTTTCAGCCGCTCATCGGCTCGCTTTTTGGCTGGCTGTTTTTGCATGAGCGGCTTGACGCGTCCTTTTGGGCAGGCGGGGCGCTCATCGTCGCGGGAGTGGCGGTGGCGGTGCGGAGCGGGCAAAGCGCGTAAGGAAAGCGAAGCGCCCGCGCGGGGGAGTCCCCTGCTTGCCATCTCTTCTTTGGCCATGGTTTGATGCCCAATCACTCGAATCTACGCTGGAAGCGATTACCCGCCCGCTTTTTCCCCCACCGCCCGCCGCGGCAGCTTCCAGCCGTACGTGTATGACAAAATGCGAAGAGCAGCGACGGCAATAAACAGCACATACAGCTCCACGGGCGACTCCGCCCATTTTAAGCCGACGGCGATGCCGGCTAAAATCGCCCAAGCGGCGTAAATTTCCGCATGCAGCACGAGCGGCTTCCGCCCGGCGAGCACGTCCCGGATGATGCCGCCGCCGCTGCCGGTCAACACCGCCGCGACGATGACCGCGCTTACCGGATGGCCCATTTTTGCGGCATACAGCGCCCCTTGGATGGCGAACGCCGATAACCCGAGGGCGTCAAAAAAGTTGCCCCACCGCTTCCATGGCGGGAGCATCTGCTTCGGAAACAAATAGACGATCGTCATCGAGACTAAGGCGACAAGAAAGAGCGAACCTTGTTCCCATAACGCCGATACGGGAACCCCAATCAGCAAATTGCGCACGGCCCCGCCGCCAAACGCCGTGACGATCCCTAAAATGTAGACGCCAAGCAAATCATATTCCTCTTCCATCGCGACGATCGCCCCGCTGATGGCAAAGGCGATCGTGCCGATGATGCTCAATATTTCCCACGTCATTCGTGCTGTTCCTTTCCGTGTCGTGTTCTTGTATCATTGTAGAGGCAAAAGCGGCGGGAATCAATCGTTTTTTCGGGAATGAACTAGCCGTGCGCTGCTTGAATTTGGTATGATGAACAAAGAGGACACAGCCGCTTTCGGTCATTCGCGGAAAGCCGAGCGAAGCCCGTGCCGATGGCCGGGATGCGCTCGAGCGTCCGCGCCATAAAAACGGTTGGCGCTCCATGCGGATCACATGGCTGCGCCCGAGAGGAGAAGGAAGGCTATGAGCCGCGAACAAGCCATCATCGTCGGCTGCCAACTTCATGGAATCGATGACGAGCGGTTTCGCTATTCGATGGAGGAGCTCGCTTCGCTCGTTGCGACCGCCAACGGTGAGGTGGTAGCCGAGTTGACACAAAAACGGGAAGCGCCGCACCCGGCGACGTACATCGGCAAAGGAAAAACAGAGGAACTTGCCGCTCTCGTCAAACAGCTGACGCCGGATCTTGTCATTTTCAACTGTGAACTTTCTCCTAGTCAAGCCCGCAATTTGACGAACATGCTTGGCGAGGTGAAAGTGATTGATCGGACGCAGCTCATTTTAGACATTTTTGCAAGGCGCGCCCGTTCGAAAGAAGGGAAGCTGCAAGTGGAGCTCGCGCAGCTTGAGTATCTGTTGCCGCGCCTTGGCGGCCAAGGCGCGACGCTATCTCGCTTGGGCGGCGGCATCGGCACGCGCGGTCCGGGGGAGACGAAGCTGGAGACCGACCGGCGCCACATTCGCCGCCGCATCGACGACATTAAAGCCGAACTGCGCCGCATCGCCGAACATCGCGAGCGGTACCGCGGGCGCCGGCAAAAAAATCACGCGTTTCAAGTGGCGCTCGTCGGCTATACGAACGCCGGCAAATCGACGATTTTTAATCGGCTGACGGCGGCCGATTCGTTCGAGGAAAATTTGCTGTTTGCGACGCTCGACCCGCTGACGCGCCAATGCGTCCTTCCGTGCGGGTATACGGTGCTTGTCACCGACACGGTCGGGTTCATTCAAGACTTGCCGACGACGCTTGTCGCCGCGTTTCGCTCGACGCTCGAGGAGGTGACGGAAGCGGATCTGTTGCTGCACATCGTCGATTCGTCGCATCCCGATTACGCCGAACATGAGCGAACGGTGTTGCGGCTCGTTGCGGAGTTGGGGGCGTCCTCCATTCCGATGGTCACAGTGTACAATAAACGTGACCGGCAGGCGCCAGAATTCATTCCGACGACGACCGAGGCGCTCGTCATGAGCGCGCTTTCTGCCGCTGATATCGAACGGCTTCGCGCGTTTTTGGAGGAGGCGATCAAGCGGCAAATGGTCCTTTACCACGCCTCCATTCCAAGCGGCCAAGGAAAATGGCTCGCACGGTTAAAAGCGGACACGATTTTGCAGCAATGGCGCTATAATGAACAAGAAGGGACGTACGAATGCGAAGGGTACGTACTCCCGACTCACCCGCTTTACAGGGAGCTGCAATCATTCCAATGATAGAAAGGGTTCACCAATGTTTTGGACAACATGGAAACACGGAGAGACGATCGCTGCGCTGATCGAAGAAGTGGAGGCGCAAATTGCCCCGATCCATCGCTCGATTGAGAGGCTGGTTGACGGAAACCAGCATCGCGTCCTTGACAGTTTCCGCCGCCATCAAGTGAGCGACGGCCATTTCATCCCGACAACGGGCTACGGCTATGATGATGTCGGCCGTGACACGCTCGATCGCATTTACGCCGATGTATTCGGCGCGGAAGCCGGCCTAGTGCGCCCGCAAATCATTTCCGGCACGCACGCGATTGCCATCGCGCTGTTTGGCGTGCTGCGCCCGGGCGATGAATTGCTCTACATCACGGGCGCCCCTTATGACACGCTTGAGGAGATCGTCGGCGTCCGCGGCCGCGGCGTCGGTTCGCTGAACGAGTTTGGCATTCGTTATCGGAGCGTGCCGCTTACGGCGGACGGAGCCGTTGATTTTCCGGCGGTGCGCGAGGCGATCCACGAGCGGACGAAAATGATCGGCATCCAGCGCTCGCGCGGGTATGCGACGCGCCCGTCGTTTACGGTCGATGAAATCGCCGAGATGATCGCCTTTGTCAAAGCGATCAAGCCGGATGTCGTTGTGTTTGTCGACAATTGCTACGGGGAGTTTGTCGAGGAAAAAGAGCCTTGCCATGTCGGCGCCGATTTGATGGCCGGTTCGTTGATCAAAAACCCTGGAGGGGGATTGGCGAAAACAGGAGGGTATATCGTCGGCAGGCACCAATACGTCGAAGCGTGCGCCTATCGGATGACCTCGCCGGGCATCGGCGCCGAAGTCGGCCCTTCGCTGTACAGCCTGCTTGAGATGTATCAAGGGTTTTTCCTCGCTCCGCACGTCGTCGGCCAAGCGCTCAAAGGGGCGGTGTTCACCGCCGCATTGCTCGAGCGGGTCGGGCTTGAGACTTCGCCGTCATGGAACGCGAAGCGCACCGATTTGGTGCAGTCGGTCCGCTTTAATGATCCAGAGCAAATGGTTGCTTTTTGCCAAGCCATTCAAGCGGCTTCCCCGGTGAACGCCCATTTCACTCCGTATCCGAGCGACATGCCCGGCTACGAGGATCAAGTGATCATGGCGGCGGGCACGTTCGTGCAAGGAGCCAGCATCGAGCTGACGGCGGACGGGCCGCTGCGTCCGCCATACGTGGCGTACGTGCAGGGCGGATTGACGTATTCTCATGTCAAAATCGCCGTTTGCTCCGCTGTTCACCGCTTGCTGGAACAGCAGCTCATTTGTTTGTGAGAAAAGGTAACATATAATTGACTATTTTCTTCACATTATGATAAAATAAAGGTATGAAAAGCGAGGAGGAATTGGCATGAGCAGCCAAATTCGTCGTTCCATGCCATTGTTTCCGATCGGGATTGTGATGCAGCTGACGGACTTATCGGCCCGGCAAATTCGCTATTACGAAGAGCACGGCCTCGTCACGCCGGCGCGCACCGAAGGCAATCGGCGGCTGTTTTCGCTCAATGACATCGATCGTTTGCTTGAAATTAAAGATTTGATTGATCAAGGCGTCAACCTCGCTGGAATTAAGCGCATTTTTGCCGCGCGGCAGGAAGGGCGTCACGAACAGCCGGAAAAAGTCGACAAGGCAGGAAAGCCGAAGCTGTCGGACGAAGAGCTGCGCGAAATTTTGCGGACGGAGCTGCTTCAGGCCGGGCGGTTTCAGCGCGCATCGCTTCGCCAAGGAGATCTCGCTCGCTTCTTTCACTAACGATGGGAAATGATTTCGGAGCCGGTGAGGAGGTTCAAGATGGCAAAATATACGCGTGAAGACATTATGCGCATCGTCAAGGAAGAGAACGTCAAATACATCCGCCTGCAATTTACCGATATTTTAGGCACGATTAAAAACGTGGAAATTCCGATCAGCCAGCTGGAAAAAGCGCTGAACAACAAAATGATGTTTGACGGGTCGTCGATCGAGGGGTTTGTCCGCATCGAAGAATCGGACATGTATTTGTACCCTGATTTGGACACGTTTGTCATCTTTCCGTGGACGGCGGAAAAAGGGAAAGTCGCCCGCTTTATTTGCGACATTTACAATGCCGACGGCACGCCGTTTGAAGGCTGCCCGCGCTATAACTTAAAACGCGTGCTCAAAGAGATGGAAGCGCTCGGCTTCACGGCGTTCAACTTAGGGGCGGAACCGGAGTTTTTCCTCTTTAAGCTCGATGAAAAAGGGCACCCGACGATGGAGTTGAACGACCGCGGTGGCTATTTCGATTTAGCGCCGACGGATTTGGGGGAAAACTGCCGGCGGGACATCGTGCTTGAGCTCGAAGAAATGGGGTTTGAAATCGAAGCGTCCCATCACGAAGTTGCCCCAGGACAGCATGAAATTGATTTCAAATACGCCCACGCCATCAAAGCGTGCGATGATATTCAGACGTTCAAGCTCGTCGTGAAGACGATCGCCCGCAAGCATGGGCTGCACGCGACGTTTATGCCGAAGCCGATTTTCGGCATCAACGGCTCGGGTATGCACTGCAACTTGTCGCTGTTCCGCAACGGGGAAAACGCCTTTTTTGATCCGAACGGCGAGTTGCAGTTGAGCGAAACGGCGCGCCAGTTTATCGCCGGCGTGCTGAAACACGCGCCGAACTTTACGGCGGTGACAAACCCGACCGTCAACTCGTACAAGCGGCTCGTTCCGGGCTATGAAGCGCCGTGCTATGTCGCTTGGTCGGCGCGCAACCGCAGCCCGCTCATTCGCATTCCGGCTTCGCGCGGCATGAGCACGCGCATTGAGGTGCGCAGCGTTGACCCGTCGGCGAACCCGTACTTAGCGATGGCGGTGCTGTTGGCGGCGGGGCTTGACGGCATTCGCAACAAACTCACCCCTCCGGCACCGGTGGACCGGAACATTTACGTCATGACGAAAGAAGAACGGCTCGAAGAAGGCATTGTCGATTTGCCGGCTACGCTCATTGAGGCGCTTGAAAACTTGAAGTCCGACGAAGTGATCGTCCAAGCGCTCGGCAAGCATTTATTCGAGCACTTCGTTGAAGCGAAAGAAATCGAGTGGGATATGTATCGGACGACCGTCCACCAATGGGAATTGGATCAATACATGGAGCTGTACTAATCAAAAAGAGGGTATCCCAAAAAGATCGGGATACCCTCTTTCGTTGCTCTATATACGTGCTGACTGCTTCGGCCGCATGATCGGTTGCGTCGATCTTGAAGGCAGGCAACGGCAACCTTTTGGGTTAGCTCCTCTTTTATATACGTACCAGCGCTTCTGGCCCATGATCGGTTGCGGTCGATCTTGAAGGCAGACAGCCTTTAGGTCAGCCCCTCTTTTATATACGTACCGGTGCTTCCGGCCCATGATTGGTTGTGCCTACCTTGAAGCCAGACACCTTGTGGACCGGCTCTTTTTCCTGCGGTCTAACTTGTTCGGCTCGCGCGCTTTTGCCATGCCGCCTTGTGGACCGGCCCTTTCCCGCGGCCGGCCGCTCACACCCGGCAACCTCGCTGTTCGGGTTTTGGCTCAAGCCCCGTCCGCCTCGTTGCAGCGGCGCGCGGCGTCAGCCGACAAGGTGATGGACGTTTGTCCGCCCCGTCCGCCGTCTTCGTTGCGCTTCCGTTAGCCGATCAGGCGATAGACGCCGATCACCTTGCCGAGAATCGTACAATCGCGGACGATGATCGGCTCGAGATGAGCGTTTTCCGGCTGCAGGCGGATATGGTCCTTTTCTTTGAAAAAGCGCTTGACGGTCGCTTCATTGTCTTCGGTCATGGCCACGACGATGTCGCCGTTTTGGGCCGATGATTGCTGGCGGACGATGACGTAGTCGCCGTCCAAAATGCCGGCTTCGATCATGCTGTCGCCCATCACTTCAAGCATAAACAGCTGTTCTTCGCCGGCGGCGAGCCGTTTCGGCAGCGGGAAATAGTCCTCGATGTTTTCTACGGCCGTAATCGGCTGCCCGGCGGTCACTTTCCCGATAATCGGCACGGAGACGATGTCCTCGCCCTCTTTTTCCTTCCCGCCATCGTTGTCCAAAATTTCAATGGCGCGCGGCTTGGTCGGGTCGCGGCGGATGTATCCTTTGCTTTCCAACCGCGCCAAATGCCCATGGACAGTCGAACTCGACGCCAGTCCGACCGCCTCCCCAATCTCCCTCACCGACGGCGGATAGCCCTTCGTTTTGACTTCCTGCTTAATAAACTCTAAAATTTGCTGCTGCCGTTTCGACAGTTTCGTCATTCCCTGCACCTCCGGCAAGTCATTTGCCTTCATTATATCATGCCGAAAGGGAAAAAACAAACATAAGTTCGAATTTTTTGTTGACACAAACAAATGTTCCTGATTATAATGAAGGAAAGCGAACGAATATTCTCTTTTTGGGGTGGGGAAAATGAAGAAAACGTTTGTGCACTATCTAGTATTTTCAGTTTTGATGACGCTTTTCACAGCCGCGTTCATCTACGCTGGCAGCCCGGTTGATAAACAGGAATATGTGACGGTGACCGTCGCATCAGGCGATACGCTTTGGGGGTTGGCCAAGCAATATGAACAGGAGCACGGCTTATCGCCGGACGAATTCATCCGCTGGGTGGTGGAGGTGAACCATCTTCGCAGTTCCCGTCTCACAGCGGGTGAACAGATCGTCATTCCCGTGTTAAAATCAAAGCGGGGCGGTTCATTGGCCGCCAATCAGTAACAAGAAAGAAGGGATGGCCATGAGGGCGGTCATTTATTGCCGCGTCAGCACGGACAAAAGCGAGCAGGAAACATCGCTGGCTCGGCAGCGGGAGGAGCTTGAACGGCTCGCGGCGGAAAGCGGATTTGAGGTGGTCAAGGTGATCGCCGAGCAGGCGAGCGGTTATGAAGCTGACCGTGACGGCGTGCTCGAGCTGCTCGAACTGTGTGAAGAGGGGCTCGTGGACGTCTTGCTCGTTCAAGACGAAACTCGGCTCGGGCGCGGCCATGCGCGCATGGCGCTGCTTCATTGCTTGAAAAAGCGAGGGGTCAAGCTATACAGCGCCAGCCACCGCGGAGAGATGCCGCTGTCCGAGGCCGATGAGATGGTGTTGTCGATCATTGCGATCGTCGAGGAGTATCAGCGGAAACTACATAACGCGAAAATCAAGCGCGGCATGCAGCGAGCCATCGCGCGCGGCTATCGTCCGGAGCGGAACTTGCGGCGCCAAGGAGAGAACGCGGGGCGCGATCGCATCGAACTGCCGATCGAAGAGATCGTCCGCCTGCGTGCGCGCGGTTTCACGTTTGCCGATATCGCCGCCACGCTCCGAAGCTTTGGCTATGAGGCGTCCAAAGCGACCGTTCATCGCCGCTACCAAGAATATATGGACGAACGGCAAGCCGAACAGCCCAGCGGCTACGAGCCCGGCACCGAGCGCGATCAGGAATATACGGGCGAGCGGCAAGGAAGGCGCGCTGCGAAGCGATAGAAAGGCAGAGGAAGGTGGCCGAGGCGTCATTGTTGCCATCTTCGCGTTTTAGCAGATAACATAGAACGGAGAACGATCATCCTAACGAATAGGAGAAGATAACGGATGCTTGCCAAACAGAAATTAGACCGCATCAATGAACTGGCCAAAAAGGCGAAAACGTCTGGCTTGACGGCGGAAGAAACGATCGAACAGGCGAAGTTGCGCCGCGAATACATTCAGGCGTTCCGCAAGGCGATGACCGATATGCTTCATACCGTGACGGTCATCGATCCAAACGGGAACGATGTCACGCCGAAAAAGCTAAAAGAAAGTCAACGCCGGCGCCTCCATTAAGTGTTGGCGCCGCGCGGCGGCGTTCCCATGCTTCGTTGGGAAATTAAACGTTGTACAAGGGAGTCTATTTTCTATATGATAGTAAATGACACCATGTTGATGAAAGGGAGGAAGACGATGGCGCATTCAATCGAAGAATTAGCCATTACCACCATTCGAACGCTGTCGATCGACGCGATCGAAAAGGCGAAATCTGGGCATCCAGGCATGCCGATGGGAGCGGCGCCGATGGCGTATGTGCTTTGGACGAAATGGATGAACCACAATCCGGCCAATCCGAACTGGTTCAACCGCGACCGGTTTGTCCTGTCAGCGGGGCACGGCTCGATGCTGCTGTACAGCCTGCTTCATTTAAGCGGGTACGATGTGTCCATGGACGATCTCAAACAGTTTCGCCAATGGGGAAGCAAGACGCCGGGCCATCCGGAATACGGTCATACGCCAGGAGTGGAAGCAACGACCGGTCCGCTCGGGCAAGGAATTGCGATGGCCGTTGGCATGGCGATGGCCGAGCGGCATTTGGCGGCGACTTACAACCGCGACGGGTTTCCCATCATCGATCACTATACGTACGCGATTTGCGGCGACGGCGATTTAATGGAAGGGGTGGCGAGCGAGGCAGCGTCGCTTGCCGGCCATTTACAGCTCGGCCGCTTGATCGTCCTGTATGACTCGAACGACATTTCCTTGGACGGGGAGCTGAATTTGTCGTTCTCAGAAAACGTCGCCCAACGCTTCCAAGCCTATGGCTGGCAATATTTGCGCGTTGAGGACGGCAACAACATTGAAGAAATCGCAAAAGCGTTGGAAGAAGCACGGGCCGATCTCAGCCGGCCGACGCTCATTGAAGTCAAAACGACGATCGGCTACGGTGCGCCGACAAAAGCGGGCACATCCGGCGTTCACGGCGCTCCGCTCGGCGCGGAAGAAGCGAAGTTGACGAAGGAAGCGTACCGCTGGACGTTCGCCGAAGATTTCTACGTGCCGGAAGAGGTGTACGCCCATTTCCGGGAGACCGTGCAAGAACCGGGAGCGAAAAAGGAAGCGGAATGGAACGAGCTCTTTGCCGCTTACGAACAGGCGCATCCGGAGCTGGCCGCCCAGTTGAAGCAAGCGATCGCAGGAACGCTTCCTGCCGGCTGGGAAGCTGTGCTGCCGGTGTATGAAGCGGGCAAAAGCCTAGCGACCCGCTCGTCTTCTGGGGAAGTGATCAACGCCATCGCTAAAGCGGTGCCGCAATTGTTTGGCGGTTCGGCCGACTTGGCGAGCTCGAACAAAACGCTCATCAAAGGCGGCGGCAACTTCTTGCCGGGCAGCTACGAGGGCCGCAACATTTGGTTTGGCGTGCGCGAATTTGCCATGGGAGCGGCGTTGAACGGCATGGCGCTCCATGGTGGATTGAAGGTGTTCGGGGGCACGTTCTTCGTGTTTTCCGACTATTTGCGCCCGGCCATTCGACTCGCGGCGCTTATGGGGCTGCCGGTCACGTATGTGTTGACGCATGACAGCATCGCTGTCGGTGAAGATGGTCCGACGCACGAGCCGGTGGAGCATCTTGCTTCGCTTCGCGCCATGCCAAACTTGTCGGTCATCCGGCCGGCCGATGCCAATGAAACCGCCGCAGCGTGGCGGCTGGCGCTGGAAGCGACAGACAAGCCGACCGCGCTCGTGTTGACGCGCCAAGATGTGCCAACGTTGCCGCAAACGGCGGAGCTGGCGTATGAAGGCATGAAAAAAGGCGCTTATGTCGTCTCACCGGCGAAAAACGGCGCTCCGGAGGCGCTGCTCTTGGCGACCGGGTCCGAAGTCAGCCTGGCGGTGAACGCGCAAGAAGCGCTCGCTGCTGAAGGCATTCACGTTTCCGTCATCAGCATGCCATCGTGGGACCGCTTTGAAGCGCAGCCAAAAGCGTACCGTGATGAAGTGATCCCGCCGACCGTGACGAAGCGGCTGGCCATTGAGATGGGCGCCTCGCTCGGCTGGGAGCGCTACGTCGGTCACGAGGGCGATGTGTTAGCCATCGACCGGTTTGGCGCCTCCGCACCGGGAGAAAAAATCATGGCTGAGTACGGCTTTACCGTCGACCACGTGGTTCGCCGCGTCAAAGCGCTGCTTGGAAAATGAACGGAGAAAGCCGATCTTCCGGACGGATGACGACCTCCACTGCCTAGTTTATTGAGCGGATGACGACCTCCACCGCCTAGTTCATTGGGCGGATGTGAGGACATCGACTAGTTTCTTCGTTGCTTCGGAAGAGAGTTCGGGACAGCTGCCCTTGCGCCGCAGCAAGGGCGGCTTGTTTTTTGGCCCGCGGCCGTGCGGCTGAACCGCCTTCGCCGACGTGTGTCGCGCGTCAGTTACCCGCTTGTTGTTGGCCCGCGGCGGCGCGGCTGAACTGGCTGGGCCAAGCTTTGCCGCAAGCGGCCACAGGTTGAAAGGCTGCGCGCAAAAATCGACAATGTTAGTGAAAAAAATTGCCGGCAATAGACATATTTTTCCCCCTTCTTTTTCTATAATAAAAACAGATGGAACGGAAATGGGGGATCGAACATGGTTCGTTATTGGATTTATTTGTTGAAGGATGAAGTGGCGGCGCATTATCGCCATCGGACGGAAAAAATTGTCGAACTGCTACGGGAGCATCAACACGCGAAAGCGCCGTTAAAAGCGATTTGCCGCAAGCAAGTGGAGTTCATCACCGAACGGTTGTCGTTTTCCCGTCTCGAGCTCGGCTTGAAACAATCGTTCACTGGACGCGTCGGCAAAAATTTGGAACGCAATATGTTCATTTTGTGCCATGAATCTGGCGAGGAAGCGCTCCTTGTCGTCCAAAAACGCCGCCTGTTGCTTGTTGCCGACAGCGCCGCGCTGGCTGCCGACATCGGACGGGCGCTCGCCAAACTAGCGCCAACGTTTTTGGCGGTGGCTGCCGATTTTGCTGATTACCATTGGTTATGCGCGCCGGCGCCAGGGAGAAAATTCGCATAATGTGAAGATTTTTGCGGCGGAATATTGTCTAATGGCGCATCGTTTAGTACACTGGTTAAAGAGACAACAAGAAGGAGGAAAATCGCTGCGATGTGGGATACGATTCTCGTTGGCGTGCTGGCGCTCATCGCCGGTGTGGCAATCGGGTTTTTCATCGCCCGCAAAACGATGATCAATTATTTGAAAAAAAATCCGCCGATCAATGAACAGATGATTCGGATGATGATGATGCAAATGGGCATGACGCCTTCGCAGAAGAAAATCAACCAGATGATGAAAATGATGAACAACCAGCTGAAATAAGGAAACATAGACACTCGATGAAGAGTGTCTTTTTATTTTGCGAAAATGTCCTTTCAAAATTTTTTCATTTTTGTTACAATGATATAGCGATTGTTCGGCAATCGAAGGAAGGAGATGGGACTGTGCGCGTGTTTCGCGACTTGTTTTGGTTTTTTCGCCAAGAGAAAAAAGCGTACATGACCGGTGTGTTGTTGCTTGTGGTCGTCGCCTTTTTCGAAACCGTTCCGCCGAAAGTGATCGGCATTTTGGTTGACCATATGAAAAATGGAACGATGACGCGCGGCGTGCTTGTTCGCTGGCTTGCCGTCCTTGCCGTTGTGGCGGCGGCGCTCTATGGGCTTCGCTATGCTTGGCGCATTTGCATTTTCGGAGCGGCCGTCAAGCTTACTCGCCAACTGCGCAATGAGCTGTATGAACACTTTACGAAGATGTCGCCGTCGTTTTACCAGCGGAAGCGGATCGGCGATCTGATGGCTCATGCGACCAATGACTTGCAAGCGATCCAGCAAACGGCTGGCAGCGGCATTTTGACGCTTGTCGATTCGCTGACGCTCGGCGGATTTGTGCTGGCGACCATGGCGGTTTCGATCAGCTGGAAGCTGACCGTCATCAGTCTATTGCCGCTGCCGGTGATGGCGGTGGCGACGAGCCGCTACGGAACGATCCTTCATCGCCGGTTTGTTACGGCGCAAGCGGCGTTTTCGTCACTCAACGATAAAGTGCAGGAAAGCATCAGCGGCGTTCGGGTGATCAAAGCGTTTGGTTATGAAAAACAAGATGTGGAGGCGTTTCGTCGTCAATCGGAAGATGTGGTGGCTAAAAATATCGCCGTCGCCAAAATTGATGCGCTCTTTGACCCGACGATCGGCTTCCTTGTCGGGCTGTCGTTTTTCCTCGCGGTCGCGTTTGGAAGCGAAATGGTGTTGACCGGTGAGCTGACGATTGGGGAACTCGTGTCGTTTACCACCTATCTCGGCTTGCTCATTTGGCCGATGTTGGCGTTCGGCTGGCTGTTTAACATCGTTGAGCGCGGGCGCGCCTCGTATGACCGGGTGCGGGCACTGCTGGCCGAGCAGGACGAAATTCACGAAGCTCCCGATGCCATCGATGTTCCCCCGCGCGGCGACATCGAGTACGACATCAAGCGGTTCGTCTATCCTGGGGAGATGAGGACGGCGCTTTCGGACATTCGATTTCGGCTCAAGAGCGGGGCGACGCTTGGCGTTGTCGGCAAAACCGGGGCCGGGAAAACGACGCTGCTTCGTCTGTTGCTGCGCGAGTTTGACGGCTATGACGGAGAAATTCGCTTCGGCGGCCACGACATTCGCAGTTACACGCTGTCGGCGCTCCGCTCGGCGATCGGTTACGTCCCGCAAGACCATTTTTTGTTTTCGGCTTCCGTGCGCGACAATATCGCCTTCGCCCAACCGGAGGCTGAGGAAAAGGAAATCGTGCGGGCGGCGCAGCTCGCCCATATTCATGAGGACATTCTTCAATTTCCAGACGGCTATGCGACCGTTGTCGGCGAGCGCGGCGTTTCTTTGTCAGGCGGGCAAAAACAGCGGTTGTCGATCGCACGGGCGCTGTTGACAAATCCGGAAGTGCTCATTTTGGACGACGCGTTGTCGGCGGTTGACGCGAAAACGGAAGCGCGCATTTTGGCCGCCTTAAAACAAGAGCGGCGCGGCAAAACGACGATCATCGCCGCTCATCGTTTAAGCGCGGTCGAGCATGCCGATTGGATCGTGGTGCTCGATGGCGGACGAATCGTGCAGGCCGGAACCCACGAGAAGCTTGTGGCCGAAGACGGCTGGTATCGCGATATGCATCAGCGCCAACAGCTCGAAGCGTTCGTGGAAGGATCACAGATCGGAGGGATGGCATGAACGGACAGACGTTGACGGCCAAAGAACAGCGGCGAGTCCTTTGGCGGTTGCTTTCTTACATGGGGAGATACAAAAAGGAAGCCGCGCTTGCGTTTTTCCTTCTTCTTTTGTCCACGGCCGGCGAGCTTGCCGGGCCGTACTTGGTGAAGGTGTTCATCGATGATTATCTCATGCCGGGCCGCCTGGCTTTTGAGCCGGTGGCGGCGTTGGCTGCCGCTTATCTCGGCGTGCTCGGGGCGAAAACCGTGATCACGTACTTTCAGCTTGTTGAATTTCAGCGGCTCGCTTTATATATTATTCAAGCGTTGCGGATGGACGTGTTTTCCAAGGTGCATCGCCTTGGGATGAGCTATTTCGACCGAACGCCAGGCGGCAGCATCGTCTCGCGGGTCACGAATGACACGGAAGCCATCAAAGACATGTTTATTAGCGTTTTAGCGGTGTTTGTGCAAAACGGTCTGTTTGTCATTGGCGTGTTTATCACCATGTTTGTGCTCAACGTCCGGCTCGCGTTGTTTTGCCTGTTCATTCTGCCGGCCATCGCGCTCATTATGCGCACGTATCGCCGTTACAGCTCGGTATTTTATCAAGACATGCGCGAGCGGCTGAGCGAACTGAATGCCAAATTGAATGAGTCGTTGCAAGGGATGGCCATCATTCAAGCGTTTCGTCAACAGCAGCGCCTCTACCGGGAGTTCGCGGCTGTGAATGAGGCGCATTACCGGGCGGGGATGCGCAACATCCGCCTTGACGGGCTGTTGCTTCGGCCGGCGATCGATGTGATCTATATGGTTTCGATTATGGTGGTGCTTGGCTTTTTTGGCATTTCGGCGCTCGAAAGCCCGGTTGAGATCGGCGTGCTTTACGCTTTTGTCAACTATTTGGAGCGCTTTTTTGAGCCGGTGACGCAAATGATGATGCGCCTGTCGCTGTATCAACAGGCGATCGTTTCCGCCTCGCGCGTCTTTGCCCTTCTTGACCGCGAGGAGGAGGCGCCGTTTCATCCGGAACAAGCTCCGTATACGATCGAGCGCGGTGAAATTGAGTTTCGCGATGTCAGTTTTTCCTACGATGGCAAACGCGATGTCGTAAAGCGCGTGTCATTTGTGATTCAACCCGGACAGACGGTCGCGTTTGTCGGCCATACGGGCAGCGGCAAAAGTTCGATCATCAACTTGCTCATGCGCTTTTACGAGTTTGACCGCGGCGATATTTTGCTTGACGGCCGGTCGATCCGCGATTATTCGCGCACCGAGCTCCGCCGCCGGCTAGGCCTTGTCTTGCAAGATCCGTTTTTGTTTTACGGAACGGTGCGGGACAACATTCGCATGTACAACGAAACTATCGATGAGGAGCGGGTGAGGGCGGCCGCCCGATTGGTGCAAGCCGAGCCGTTCATTGAGCGGCTGCCGGGGGGCTACGACCATGTGCTCGCTGAGCGCGGGGCGACGTTATCGAGCGGTCAGCGCCAGCTTCTTTCCTTTGCACGCACGATCGCCGCTGATCCGAAAATTTTGGTGCTCGATGAAGCGACCGCCCATATTGATACGGAAACAGAGGAAGCGATTCAAGAAGCGCTCGCGCGAATGCGAAAAGGACGGACGACGCTGGTGATCGCCCACCGTTTGTCCACCATTCAAGACGCGGATCAAATTTTCGTCCTAAAGCGCGGCGAAATCGTTGAGCGCGGCACGCACCAGCAGCTCTTGGCGCAACGGGGGATTTATTATCAAATGTATTTGCTGCAAAACGGCCTTGTCGATGCCCGCCGCTAGGCGGGGCATCGGCAAGGTTTTTCGTTTTGGCCGCCGGCAGCGTTCGATGGGCGCTTTTGGGCAAAGAAAAAGCGCCGGTTCCGTTTTAGCGGGAGGCGCTTTGCTTTCGCTCGTTTCTTTGCTCGCGCTGATAAGCGTTGAGCAGCGTGTCGAGTTCTTTGCTGATTTTCATGGCGGCCGGCGAGTTCAGGCCGGTTTTGGCGACGATATCGACAAGCTCCATCCGTTTTTGTTCAATCAATGTCAATAAGCTTTGTTTTGGCACGAAAAATCGCCCTTTTCCTCTTGTATTTTATACTATTTTACCAATGAATACAAAAATGGAAAATAGAAAAATTGTCCAAAAAACATGAGAAACGCATTATACGAAAGGGCGGATTTTTGCTAAAATAGAAATATAGATCGGTTGTAATAAACCATTTCCGATCTCCGTGTCCCGTCTTTATCATCTAACAAGCTGGCAAGGTGACAAGAAGAGCGAGCAATGCTACGTAAAACAAAATGAGAATTTCCGATTTTTCGTTGCGGGTTTCATCGAAGTACAAGCCGTTATGAGAGTCATCAGCGGGATGGAAAACAAAATGGCAACTTATATAGAAACGACTAGGAGTGAATTCGCCCGTGAATCAATTGAATGTGTTTCTCGCATTTGGCGCCGGGTTTTTGTCATTTCTTTCCCCGTGCACTCTGCCGCTTTATCCGGCGTTTTTATCCTATATTACCGGTATGTCGGTCAGCGAGCTGAAAGAAGAAAACGCGATGCTCAATCGCCGCAGCCTATGGCATACGGGTTGTTTTTTGCTCGGATTTTCGCTCATTTTTGTTTCGCTCGGCTTCGGCACCTCGCTAATCGGCCGCTTGTTTGTCGATTACCAAGATGTGATTCGGCAAATCGGCGCCGTGGTGATCGCCGCGCTCGGTCTCGTCGTGGCCGGGGTATGGAAGCCGGGATTTTTGCTGCAAGATCGGCGTGTATCGTTTCGTGAGCGGCCCTCCGGCTATGTCGGCTCGATGCTGATCGGCATGGCGTTTGCCGCCGGCTGGACGCCGTGCATGGGCCCGATTTTAGTGGCTGTCGTGGCGCTGGCGGCCACCCATCCCGGGTCGGGAATCCTCTATATGCTCGCTTATGCGCTCGGTTTTGCCGTCCCGTTTTTCGTACTGTCGTTTTTCCTTGGCAAGCTGCAATGGATTCATCGCCATAGCGCGTCCATGATGAAAGCGGGCGGCTATGTCATGATCGCGATGGGCGTGATTTTGTATTTTGATTGGATGACGAAACTGATTGGGTATGCGACGAGCTTGTTTGGCGGCTTTACCGGGTTTTGATTTTACAACATTTTCGTGGAAAACGCTATGTCGCCTTTGACCGAGCAATGAAGGCGCTCATGTTTTGCTTTTACAAGATTTTCGTGGAAAAGGAGAGAGTGGAATATGGCTTCTGTTTTAGTGGTCGATGACGCGAAGTTCATGCGGGTGACGTTGGCGCGCATTTTGCAGAAGGGGCATCATGAGGTAGCCGGCGAGGCGGAAAACGGCAAGGATGCAGTGGAATTGTACCGTCGTCTGCGCCCTGATCTCGTCATTATGGACATCACGATGCCGGTGATGAACGGCATCGAGGCGGTGCGGGCGATCAAGGAGTTGGATCCGGGAGCGAAAATCATCATCTGCTCGGCGCTCGGCCAGCAGCGCATGGTCGTGGAAGCGGTCGAGGCGGGGGCGGCGGATTTCATCGTCAAGCCATTCGAAGAACAACGCGTGCTGGAAGCGGTCGCCCGCCTTTTATAAAAAGACTTGCACTTGGAAAGGGAGTTTCTGGGTTGTGATCGGTACGTGGTGGTAGGCAAGCGAAACGGTTTTTGCTATAATAACGTTGTCCAGCTACTTTTGTCGGAAGAAGGTGATGGCTTTGCCGCTCGTTACTTCGCTCATCGCCGTCGTGATGGCGTTTCTCGTTTTTTTTGTGCGCATGAAGGCGTCGGAAAAGCCGACCAACGCCAAAAAAATCATTTTGCCGCCGCTGTTTATGAGCACCGGCGCGCTGATGTTCATTGATCCGGTGTTCCGGGTCACGCGCGGCGAGCTCATCGAAGCGGTCGTTCTCGGGTTGTTTTTTTCGTTGTTCCTCATCAAAACATCGAAATTTGAAGTTCGCGGCCATGACATTTATTTGAAACGTTCGAAGGCGTTCATTTGGATTTTGCTCGGGTTGATCATCATTCGCCTCGGTTTGAAAACGTATTTAGGGCGGACGATTGATTACCGCCAATTAAGCGGAATGTTTTACTTGCTGGCGTTTTCGATGATCGTCCCGTGGCGAATCGCCATGTACGTTTCATATCGGAAGCTGGCCGCGCGGTTGAAGCCGCCGGTCCTCACATAAATGATGGCGTCCCGAAAAACGAGCGGGGCGCTTTTTTACGCTCGCGAACCGCTTTTTCGGGAAAGCCGCGGACGGTCAGCGGCTTTCTAGCAAATGCTGATAAGGAGCGAGATCGATGTTTTTCGCCTGCAATGTCCGAATCAAAAATTTATGGTCGCGCTTCGGCGTTGCGATGATGTAACCGCGAATCAACAGGTCGCGTGTGATGCGCGGCGCCTGTTCCTTCAAGGCAAGTTCACCGATTTTGCCGGCGATCTTTTGCCGCGCGACGTCACGGAACAATTCGGGCACGGGGCGAACGAGTTCCTCAAGAAGCGCTTTTTCTTCTTCCCCCCATAAATGGCGCGTCTGTTCAATGTAATACTCCTGCCAGTCCAGCTCCGATTTTCCGTCTTCTTTCGGCAGTCGCTTTAAAAACTTGCGGAACATGAAAAAGCCGCCAATGGACATCATGACGAGCAAAAAAACGACCCAAAACAGAATAAACCAAAGAAACCATCCCGTCAGCATGATCCCCACTCCCATGCGTTAATTCGGTGCTATGCGCCCTTTGCCCTGTCAAGCCATTGGATGCGACGGCCGCCGGGTTGTATTCCAACCAAAAGACGATTCCGCTTTCCGGCCGGATTTGGCGCAAGATTCGTCTATTATTATGTCGAAAAGCGTGCTGTTTGGCAAGTTTGGCGCCACTTTGGCGCCACTTTGGCTCAAAACGCGCTCCCGCTGTTTCGCCACAAAGAAACCGATAACGGCGCCTGTCATCAATCGTAACGCAACTGTAACGCAACTGTAAAAAAACCTGTCCCGCCTTAGAACAACAAGCGTTCGCAAGGTAAGTCTAGATAGGAATGGAAATGATAGACAGTGACGTCCTTCCCGCCGCCTGCTAATCTATCTAATAGACAAAAAAGCTAGGAGGAACGTGGAGAGCTAGGGAGGGATCGAAGGAATGAAAAAGACGATGATTGCGCTCGCTGCCGCCTGTTTTTTGACGTTCGGCTCGCAGGGGCCGACGACGGAAGCGGCTGGCTCGTATACATACTATCAAGTAAAAAAGGGCGATACGATGTCAGCGATCGCCAAGCGATACCATACGACCGTTTCATCGCTGCGCGCGCTAAACGGCTTAAAGCATGACTTCATTTACGCTGGAGAACGGCTGAAAGTTCCGGCGGCAGGGAAACGGACGGCTTCGGCCCCGGCAAAGAAGAAATCGATCACATTAAGCGCCGCTGACCGGAAGCTGCTCGCTCAGTTGGTGCAGGCGGAGACCGGTTCGAGCGAGCCGTTTGCCGGCAAGGTGGAAGTGGCGCTTGTCGTTTTCAATCGCACCAAGCATCCGGAGTTTCCAAAAACGGTGCGCGGCGTCATTTATCAAAAGACGAAATGCGGTTATGCGTTTGTGCCGGTCAAAACGGGAAAGTTGACCCGCATTCGGCCGACCAAGCAAGATTACGCGGCCGTTGATAAGGCGTTGGCCTTGTTTCCGAACGACCGCCGCGGCTCGCTTTACTTTTATAATCCAAGGGTGACAAAAGACAAATGGATGTTGTCGCGCCCGGTGACGATTCGCATAGGGCATCACGTCTTTACGAAATAAACGGTTCGGCTTCAAAAAGGATGGCGGTTGAGTAAAGCACAGCCGACCGACAAAGAGGAGAGCGTTTCCCCGCTTTTGGGGACGCTCTTTTTTTCTGCGAAAATCGCTTTTCGACGAGTTGTGATGTTCATGCTAGTGCAGGGAAAAACATGTTCCGCCGCCATGTTGTTGGGAAAAAAGCGGAGTTTTTCTGGCTTCGTGAGGGTCAACCGTGTTCTCGATGTTTTCGCACTGACGGTCATGACACCGCTGACAAAGGCGGGCGCTTTTCGACCGGTGGAGCGGTGTCCGGCCAAGGAAGGGCGGCGGATCGGTTCAACGTTTCCGCGGGAAGCCGGCAGGAGTTTGCCGGTGCGGTTGCGAATGTGTTGATCAAGGGGGGAGCGGCTGTGAAAAGAGTCGATCTTGTCTACGAAACGCTGCAAGAATGGGAACGGAATGGGAAGCGGTGGGTAAGCGCTGAAGAGTTGGCTCTCGCTCTCGGATTCGACCGAGCCAACGTCAGCCGTGATTTAAACCGCCTTTGGCGGGAGGGAAAAGTGCAAAAGCAAACCGGAAGGCCGGTTCGCTTTGCGCTGGCGCGAGGACCAAAAGCGATGACGCGTCTCGACCGGCTGGCCAAGCAGCAGCCGAGCTTGACGGCCGCGGTGGAGCAAGGAAAGGCTGCCGTCTTATATCCGCCCAAAGGGCTGCCGATGCTGATTGTCGGCGAGACGGGAACGGGGAAGTCGATGTTCGCGGAGCTGCTTCACGAGTTTGCCGTCGCAGCTGGCCGTTTTCCGCCGGGGGCGCCGTTTGTGACGTTTAACTGCGCTGATTACACGAACACCCCCCAGTTGCTGCTCGGCCAGTTGTTCGGGATCCGCAAAGGGGCCTATACCGGGGCCTATGAGCAAAAAGGGCTGATTGAAAAGGCGGACGGCGGCATTTTGTTTTTGGATGAGGTGCATCGTCTGCCAGCCGAAGGGCAAGAAATGCTGTTTACGTTTATTGACCGCGGCATTTACCGCCGGCTTGGCGAGACGGATGTGGAGAGAACAGCGAATGTGCTGCTCATTTGTGCGACAACGGAAGATCCGGAGTCGAATTTGCTGAAAACGTTCCGCCGCCGCATTCCAATGCATATTTTGCTGCCGCCGCTGGAGAAGCGGACACTTGACGAACGCTTTCGGCTGGTGATGCAGTTTTTTCAGGAAGAGGCGGTGCGGCTCGGAAAAGAAATTGACGTCTCCGCCAATGCCATGCGCGCGTTTTTGGTTTACCCGTGCCCGAACAACGTCGGGCAGCTGAAGGCCGATGTGCAGCTCGTTTGCGCCAAAGCCTACGCCGACTATGTCACCGGAAAGAAACAAGCGGTGCGCATTCATCGCGCCGATTTGCCATTTCAAGTGCAAAGCGGACTTTTGCTGGAGAAAAAACATCCGCAAGCCGCCTCTTATTCGCTGCCGCGACGGTGGTATGCCTTCCCGCCGCATGGGGGGGAGGCCGATGTTGAGAGCGGGCCGGCGGCGGAATCCGAATCGGTTTACGGCGCGATTGAGCGCAAATACGGAGAACTAAAAGAGCGCGGTATCGTCGGCGATGAACTGGACCTATTGCTGGAAATGGACATTAAGCATTATTTCTCGCAATACATGAAAGGGGTGGATCGGCGCATCCGCGATCGCCGCGACCTTGAAAAAATGGTCGCTCCCGACGTCCTTGAGTTGACCGAAGCGATGGTTGTCTATGCGGAGAAAAAACTTGGGCGCCGCCTCGCCGAGAAGGTGATGTATGCGCTCGCCATGCACATTCAAACGGCGATCAACCGCCTGCGGGCCGGGACGATCGTTTCCCATCCGAAACTGAATGAAGTTCGCGCCGCCTATAAGCAGGAATTCGCCGTCGCGCTCGACTGCCTTCAGCTGATGGAAGAAAGGACGCATATCGACTTCCCGATCGATGAAGCGGGATTTTTGACGATGTTTTTTGCGTTCCACGAGGAGCAAGCCGAAGAGCGGGAGGAACGGGTGGCGATCGTCGTTGTGATGCATGGCAACGGTGTGGCTTCGGCGATGGCGGATGTCGTGAACCAGCTGTTGGCCGCCGCGTGTGTGCATGCGGTCGATATGCCGCTTGATGCCGACCCGAAACGGATTTACGAGCAGGTGAAAGCGGTGCTGCAGCCCGTCCCATCGAAAAAAGGGGTGCTGTTGCTTGTTGACATGGGATCGCTTGTGTCGTTTTCGAACTTTTTGGAAAAAGAGCTCGCCGTTCCGGTGCGGGTGATTTCCGCCGCCAGCACGCCGCACGTGCTCGAAGCGGCCCGCAAAGCGATGCTCGGCTATGCGCTTCAGGAAATTTACGAAGAAGTGAAAGCCGCCGCGCCGTTTTACATTCGCGGGCCGCTTTGGGAGGAGGAGGCCGCGGAGCAGGACATGCTGGCGATCGTCACTGCCTGTTTTACTGGAAAAGGAAGCGCGTTGGCGCTAAAGCATATATTGGAAACGTATTTGCCGCTCGATGAGCGCATGTGGCGCATTATTCCGATTCAAATGGCAGATGCGGAAGAAGCGCGGCAAACCTTGTCCAACGTCGCGAAACATTTCCGCATCGTCTGTATTGTCAGCCACCTTTGCCTTGATGAGCGAATCCCGCACTTTTCTCTTGAGGACGTGCTTAGCTTGAGGGCGATGAAAGAAATTCAAGCGTTAGCCGATGTCGAGGAAATTCATATGCATATGGCTAGAGAGCTGACCGGCCATCTTCGCCACCTCGCGCCGGCGCGAGCCATTCCTGCCATTCGCGCTGCGCTGGCGGCGATTGGTCGGGAACTCGGCCTTGAAGCGGATGGCCGCGATCTGGTGGGGCTTGTCTTTCATCTTTGCTGCTTGCTCGATCGTCTGCTGTCCGGAGAGAGAACGGGCGGTGACCGACGAGCGTCGAAAGCTTGCGGGCATGAAGATGGCGCGCTGTACAGGGCGGTCAAAGAGGGGTTGTTTCCGCTTGAACAGCAGTACGGTGTTTGCATCGATGAAGATGAACTGTGTCATATCGTTCACTTTTTTCGCTCGCTGCAAGGAAAACGAGATGGATAAGGCGCGACGATTGGAAACGCTTCCATTACACAGTTTCCCTCCGTTAACACACAACCGTTCCATCCGCTTCGGCGCTGTCTTTTTGATGTTGGCATGGAATTTGCTTAAACAATAATGAATTATTGCAAAAAAGGAGGAGAAAGCGGATGAACATTTTGCTCATTTGCGCTGCCGGCATGTCGACGAGTTTGCTTGTGACGAAAATGCAAGAGGCTGCCAAGGAACGGGGGATGGAAGCCACTATTTGGGCTGTCTCTGCCGATGAGGCGAAAGACCATCTCGATCGAGCGGATGTTGTGCTCATTGGCCCGCAAATTCGCTATAAGTTTGCCGCCTTCAAAAAAGAGGGGGAGGCGCGCGGCATTCCGGTCGATGTCATCAATCCAGCTGACTATGGGCGGGTCAACGGCGCCGGCGTGTTGGACTTTGCGCTGCGGTTAAAAAAATAAACAGGGGGTAGAAGCGGATGGACCGGTTTATTCGGATGTTGGAAGACCGCGTGATGCCTGTCGCCGGCAAGATTGCCGAACAGCGCCATTTGCAGGCGATTCGTGACGGGATTATTTTGTCGATGCCATTGTTGATTATCGGGTCTTTATTTTTAATTCTTGTTTTTTTGCCGATTCCTGGTTACAACGAATGGATGGCGAAATGGTTCGGCGAGCATTGGCTTGATAAGCTTCTTTATCCGGTTGGAGCGACGTTCGATATTATGGCGCTTGTTGTCAGCTTCGGGGTCGCCTATCGGCTGGCGGAAAAGTATAAAGTGGATGCGCTGTCCGCCGGCGCGATTTCACTGGCCGCTTTCTTGCTGGCGACCCCGTATCAAGTGCCGTTCACGCCGGAAGGGGCAAAAGAGGCGATCATGGTCAGCGGCGGCATTCCGGTGCAATGGGTCGGCAGCAAAGGGCTGTTTGTTGCCATGATTTTGGCGATTGTGTCAACCGAAATTTACCGGAAAATCATTCAAAAAAATATTGTCATTAAATTGCCGGACGGGGTGCCGCCTGCTGTGGCCCGCTCCTTTGTTGCTTTGATCCCGGGAGCCGCTGTGCTCGTCGTTGTCTGGGTAGCCCGGCTGATTTTGGAAATGACGCCGTTTGAAAGTTTCCATAACATTGTATCTGTCCTCCTGAACAAACCGCTCAGCGACGGGAGGCAAAATTTCCGGGAGTATTTTGCAAATCGTTAACTTCTTCATCGCGTTTGCCATCTACTATCCATTTTTCTCGGTTTGGGACAAACAAAAAGCGGCCGAAGAGCAGGCCGATCCAACAATTTTAAGCGGAGCGGGGGCAACGCCCTCGCTGTAAAGGGGAGGAGCGAAATGCCGCGCTATTGCATCGTCAACGCCGATGATTTCGGTTACTCGAAAGGGGTCAACTACGGAATTTTGGAAGCGTTTCAGAACGGTGTCGTCACGTCGGCGACGCTGATGGCGAACATGCCAGCGGCTGAACACGCCGCCCGGTTGGCGAAGGACCATCCGGAACTCGGCGTCGGCATTCATTTTGTGCTGACGTGCGGCTGGCCGCTGGCCAATGTTCCATCGCTAGTGAACGAAAATGGGGAGTTTCCGCGGCGCGGGGAGGCGCTTGCCGGCGCTAGGCGCAGCGATATTGAACGGGAGCTTTGCGCCCAGTTGGAGCGTTTCTTCTCGTTCGGGCTCACTCCGACGCATATTGACAGCCATCATCACGTTCATGAGCACCCGAATGTGTTTCCGGTTGTGGAACAATTGGCCGAACGCTATCAGTTGCCGATCCGCCCTGTGCGGACGGCGCGGCCGCATCGGCTGCCGACCGTCGACGTCTTTTTTCCGGATTTCTACGGGGATGGGCTGACGAAAGACCGCTTTTTATCCCTTATCGACCGAATTGGCGACGGCCAAACGGCGGAAGTGATGTGCCACCCGGCGTATATCGATGTTCCGCTCGCGTCAGGAAGTTCCTATTGTCAACAGCGAGTCGAAGAGCTGGCGGTGCTGACCGACCCGACGCTCGTTGCCGAGATAGCCGAGCGCGGGGTTCAGCTGATCACGTACCGTGAATTCTATAAACTATAGGAGAGGGCGTTATGCAAACGTATGAACAAACTGTATTCCAACTGATTCTTCACGGGGGAAACGGCCGCAGTTATGCAATGGAGGCGATTGCAGCGGCGAAAAAAGGAGAATTTGCCGCGGCGCGCAGGATGCTTGAACAGGCGGGAGCGGAACTGCAGGCGGCCCATAGGTTGCAGACCGAGCTGCTGCAACAAGAAGCGCGCGGCGGGCAGACGGTGGTGACGCTTCTGATGGTGCATGCCCAAGATCATTTAATGACGGCGATCACGGTCAAGGACTTAGCCGCTGAATTCGTAGAGCTGTATGAAGCGCTCAAGCAGCAAACAGGCTAATCGTCATCGCCGTCGGCCGGCTTGTTGCTTGGGTGGGGATGATGTCCTTCAATGGAAATGAACCCAAGACGGGCGGCAATGGGATGTTCTAGAAGACCCCAGTGAAAACGCTCCATTTGCGAGAATCCAAAAGGGATCAGGTTATGGTGTCGCAAGATTTTTCAACATTGAGAAACGCTGTTGGGAGCACCATTTTCCCTTACATCCCCCTCCTTCTAGAAGGGCGGTGATTTACTCGCGCAACCGCTTCCCAGCATCGTTTTTCAAATAGAAAAGCCTTGCAACAGTGCACACTTTTTTTCATCGACCAAAGGAAACCAATGTTTTTCACCAGCCTTCTAGAGACCGCCCACCTTTTTGGTTTTACAATAATTTTATTATGTAAACATAAAGACAACAGCCGTTCAACCCGCCCAGCGGCAAGCCGGGCGGGTTGAACGGAGAAGGGAAACTCCGCTTGCTTGTGTCACATGTCGTGGCTTGAATTATGCTTTTGCCGCGTATGGTTGCGGTTTTTCACTTTTTTCGAACCGTCAAGCGGCTCCGGCTGCCCGGGATTGTCGCCTTTTGGCGCGTTTTTGCGCATATCTTTGCCGTCATTTTTGTTTGTCATTGGTTGTCCCTCCTTTGTCCGTTAGCATGCGGCGTTGTGCTTTCGCTTATTCAGCGCATAATTTGCGCCCAGTTTGAAACGATAAGTAGTGAACGACCGCGAAGGAGGGACGAGCGATGGTGTATCATAAAACGAAACAGGACGCGTTTCAAGCGGCGCAAAAGGCGACGATGGAAGCGAAAGAATGGCACGATCACTTGGTGCGCGATCAAGCCGACTACGGCCACCAGCTGGCCCATTTGCGTCAGGAAATCAACGAGGCGTTCGCCCAAATTGAAAACGCGCTCGAAGTCGCCTCGGAAACACAGCGCGTGCAGCTCGAGAAATTTCGCAGCGACTTGCAGGCCATTGTGGAGGAAATCAATCAAAACGAGTAAGGGAATGCCGGCGGCGGACATTCCCTTTTTTGTGCGCTATGGCAGGCCGGGATGGCGGAGCGGCCGCCACGCTACTGGTTCTTTTTTCGTTTTTTGTTGTTTTGGCGCTGCGCTTCGGTCAGCGGTTCATTGGAAAACTCTTCGTTGTAGCCGGCGCCCATCCCTTGCGCTTTAGCCGCGTTCATGCCGGGAATGACGTGATTGGCTTTTCGTTTGGCCATTTCGTTCACCTCCGGTTGTAGTTTGTGATGAAACAAGGGGAATATTCCGACTAGGGCGTGATAAGAAAACAAGGAGGAAGGTCATTAGAAATCCATGATTTACAGTCCTTCCCGTTTTATAATAAGATAAAGTCGTGCCAAGCTTTGCGAGGAATGCGAGAATGGATACGATTTTTTCGACTTTTGCGCAAAAAAATAGTATAGTATTATTGTGAAGTGAAGGGGGTTGTACATATGGCGAAACAAGATGTATTCAACGCCCGCTCTTCATTCGAAGTCAACGGTAAAAAATACAATTATTACCGCTTGCAAGCGCTTGAAGAAGCGGGCATCGGTCAGGTGAGCCGCCTGCCGTACTCGATCAAAGTGTTGCTTGAATCGGTGCTTCGCCAAGTCGACGGCCGCGTCATTACGAAAGAGCACGTCGAGAACTTGGCGAAATGGGGAACGCCGGAAATGAAAGATATCGACGTGCCGTTTAAGCCGTCGCGCGTCATTTTGCAAGACTTCACCGGCGTGCCTGCCGTCGTCGATCTGGCTTCCATGCGCAAAGCGATGGCCGATTTGGGCGGAGATCCGTATGAAATCAACCCGGAAATTCCGGTCGATCTCGTCATCGACCACTCGGTGCAAGTCGACCGTTACGGATCGGACGATGCGCTCGAGTACAACATGGACTTGGAATTTCAACGGAACGCCGAGCGGTACAAGTTTTTGAAATGGGCGCAAAAAGCGTTTAACAACTATCGGGCTGTTCCGCCGGCTACAGGAATCGTCCACCAAGTGAACTTGGAATATTTGGCTAGCGTCGTTCATGCAGTCGAAGGGGAAAACGGCGAATACGAAGCGTTCCCGGATACGCTTGTCGGCACGGACTCGCATACGACGATGATCAACGGCATCGGCGTCCTCGGCTGGGGCGTCGGCGGCATCGAAGCGGAAGCTGGCATGCTCGGCCAACCGTCCTACTTCCCAGTGCCAGAAGTCGTCGGCGTCCGCCTGACGGGCAAGTTGCCGGACGGAGCGACGGCCACCGACTTGGCGCTTAAGGTGACGCAAGTGCTCCGGAAAAAAGGCGTTGTCGGTAAATTCGTCGAATTTTTCGGACCGGGCGTGGCGACCTTGCCGCTTGCCGACCGGGCGACGATCGCCAACATGGCACCGGAGTACGGAGCGACGTGCGGCTTCTTCCCGGTCGATGCTGAAGCGCTCGACTATTTGCGCTTGACCGGCCGCGACGAGCATCACGTTCAAGTCGTTGAAGCGTACTGCAAAGCGAACGGCTTGTTCTACACGCCGGACGCGCCGGAGCCGGTGTTTACGGACGTCGTCGAAATCAATTTGTCGGAAATCGAAACGAACTTGTCCGGACCGAAACGGCCGCAAGATTTGATCCCGCTCTCGAAAATGAAACCATCGTTCCGCGAAGCGGTGAAAGCCCCGCAAGGCAACCAAGGCTTCGGCCTGACGGAAGCGGATTTGGAGCGGGAAATTACCGTCGAGCTGAACGGTGAACAAGTCAAGCTGAAAACGGGCGCGGTCGTCATCGCGGCGATCACGAGCTGTACGAATACGTCCAACCCATACGTCCTTGTGGCGGCTGGTTTGGTGGCGAAAAAAGCGGTCGAAAAAGGTTTGCAAGTGCCGAAATACGTGAAAACGTCGCTTGCGCCGGGCTCGAAAGTCGTCACCGGCTACTTGCGTGACTCGGGTTTGCTGCCGTATCTCCAGCAGCTCGGCTTCAACATCGTCGGCTACGGTTGCACCACATGTATCGGCAACTCCGGCCCGCTCGCGCCGGAGCTCGAAAAAGCGCTCGCGGAAAGCGATTTGCTTGTCACAAGCGTTCTGTCCGGCAACCGGAACTTTGAAGGCCGCATCCATCCGCTAGTGAAAGGCAACTATTTGGCGTCGCCGCCGCTGGTCGTCGCCTATGCGCTCGCCGGCACGGTCGACATCGATCTGCTCAACGAGCCGATCGGCAAAGACAAAGACGGCAATGACGTTTACTTCCGCGACATTTGGCCGTCGATGGAAGAAGTGAAAGACGTCGTCAAACGGGCGGTCGATCCGGAACTGTTCCGCAAAGAATATGAGCGCGTGTTCGACGGCAATCCGCGCTGGAACGCCATCGAAACGACGGATGAGCCGCTTTACCAATGGGACGAAAACTCGACGTACATCCAAAATCCGCCGTTCTTTGAAGGGCTGTCCCCGGATGTGCGCCAAGTCGAACCGCTTACCGGCTTGCGCGTCGTCGGCAAATTCGGCGATTCGGTCACGACCGACCATATTTCACCAGCCGGTTCGATCGGCAAAAACACGCCAGCCGGCCAATATTTGATCTCGAAAGGCGTCGAGCCGAAAGACTTCAACTCGTACGGTTCGCGGCGCGGCAACCATGAAGTGATGATGCGTGGCACGTTCGCCAACATCCGCATCCGCAACCAAATCGCGCCGGGCACGGAAGGCGGCTACACGACGTACTGGCCGACCGGTGAAGTGATGTCGATTTATGACGCGTGCATGAAATACAAACAGGACGGCACCGGGCTTGTCGTCGTCGCCGGCAAAGACTACGGCATGGGCAGCTCGCGCGACTGGGCGGCGAAAGGGACGTTCTTGCTCGGCATCAAGACGGTCATCGCCGAAAGCTTTGAGCGCATCCACCGCTCGAACCTTGTGTTGATGGGCGTTCTGCCGCTGCAATTTAAAGAAGGCGAAAACGCGGAAACGCTCGGCTTGACGGGCAAAGAAGTGTTTGACATTCACATCGATGAAAACGTCAAACCGCGCGATCTTGTCAAAGTGACGGCGACGAACCCAGAGACGGGTGAGAAAAAAGAGTTTGACGTGATCGTCCGCTTTGACAGCGAAGTCGAAATCGACTACTACCGCCACGGCGGCATTTTGCAAATGGTGCTGCGCGAAAAACTGGCGAAAGTAAAGCAATAACGACAAAAAGCAGGCTTCCGCATCGGGAAGCCTGCTTTATTTTGTGTTCCGCTTTTTCGCCGCGTTTTCGAGCTTGCTTTTTGGATCCGGGGTGAACGTTCCGTCTTGGCCAAAGCCTTGCGGGTTGACGCCCGGCGCCTTCGAGCCGCGATTGCGGCCGCCGTTTTTGGTCATCGCTTTCACCTCCGCTCACGGATAGTATGACCGCTTTCGGCCAAACTATATGCAAAGGAGGAAAAGAGCTGTCCCCCTTTTCACACAGGACAGCGTCTGCCGCCCTTGCTATAGATGTTCCAGTTTGCCGGGTATTCAGTGAAGAGAGAAGATTTCTTCGATATGGTCCTGCTATGAGGAGATGTTCCGCTTTGCCCGCCACCGCTTCCTCCGTAAGCGCACGCTAGGCAGTTCGGCAAACACCATGCCGGCCAAAATGGCGAAGCCGCCGAGCCAAGCGGATGGCGACAGCCGTTCCCCCACCCAAAGATACGCCGTCAAAGCAGCGAACACAGGTTCGGTGGCAAAAATGAGAGCGACATGGGCGGGCGTCGTATGTTTTTGCACCGCCGTCTGGATCAAAAAAGCGGCGGTCGTTGCCAGCAGCGATGTCACGGCGAGCGCTCCCCATACTTCCGGGCGGCGGAGCACAGCAACATTCCACATCTGCGAGGCGTCTTCCAACAAAAAAGCAAATAAGAAACAAAGCAAGGCCACCGTAAAAATTTGCACCATCGTCAACACTTGGGTGGAATAGCGAGAGGAATACCGACCTGTCACAATAATGTGCATGGCAAATGACATGGCGCACAAAAAGACGAACAGATCCCCGCGGTTGAACGACAGCTCGGCTCCGCCCGTCAACCAGTACAGTCCGAAGGCAGCGAGAACCGCTCCAACGGTCGCATTGACCGTCGGCTTTTCTTTTCCCAACACAAAGGAAAAAAGCGGCACAAGCACGACGCTCAACCCTGTAATAAACCCTGCTTTGGACGACGTCGTATAGAGAAGCCCCACCGTTTGAAAGGCGTAGCCAGCAAACAGCCAGAGGCCCATCCAAGCTCCGGCGCCGACCGCGCGCCATGACCAATTTCGCAGCAGCGGGCGAGACATGATGGCCATCCAGCCGAGCAGCAACAAGCCGGCCAAGCCGAAGCGAACCGCGTTGAACGACAACGGCTGCAAAAAAGAGATGGCGTTTTGGACGACAACGAATGTCGCTCCCCAGACGAAAGTCACGGCCAATAAACTAAGATCAGCGACGGTTTGCTGCTTCAATTGGATTCCCTCCTTATTTTTGTCTTGGCGATAAGCAATTGCTAGCCGCTAGTGTATCATAAATGCGTTGAAAAAAACATACTTTTTTGAAACAGAGCGATCGAGGCGGAAAACGATGAACAGACGGGAACGAGTGTGGTAAAATAAAAAGCAGCCTCAATCATCGTGATGCGAAAGGGTGGCAGAACGTTGGAGGTGCAAATTCATTGGACGTACGTCACACCCAACAAACAGGCGGTGCGGTTGACTTCGGAATGGCTCGAGGCGAAAGACGCGCTCGCCATCGCGGGCGATTTTGAAAAAACCGGGCGGACGAAGGCGCTCGAGTTCATGGATCGAAACGGCACGGCATGGTCGAAAAAGGAGCTTGGCAAACTTCTTGAAGAAATCGCGGCCGAACCGCATGAAGTCGTCGTTTATTTTGACGGCGGGTTCGATCATCAAACTTCCCAAGGTGGTGTCGGCGCGGTCGTGTATTACAAGCAAAACGACCAGCGCTACCGGCTGCGCGCCAACCGCCGCCTCAGCGAAATCAAATCGAACAACGAGGCCGAATATGCGGCGTTTTGGTTTGTGATGCAGCTGCTTGAGGAGCTTGGCGTCCATCATTTGCCGGTGACGTTTCGCGGCGATTCTCACGTCGTCTTGAAGCAGCTGTCGGGCGACTGGCCTTGCTTTGAAGACGATTACAACGCTTGGCTCGACCGTATCGAGGCAAAACTGCGCGAGCTTCACATCGACCCGTTGTATGAACCGATTTCCCGCAAGCAAAATAAAGAGGCGGACGCGCTCGCCCGCCAAGCGCTTGCCGGGCAGCTGATCACAAGCCGGATGGAATTGACAGAGAAAGGGTAAGGTTCGATGGGAAAGAAGCGAAACCGACGGAAAGAAATATTGGAACAAATCGCTCAGCTTGAAGAAATGTACTGTGATGGCTGCTTTTTAAAGAGCACGTTCCGCAAAGAGTACGGAAAAACGTACGCCCAGTCGTTTTGCATTCAGCGCTGCACGGTGGGCGAACAGATGCGGCAGTACGGGGAAATGCTGCTTTCCGCCCCGCCCCGTCCGCGTCAATAGGGCGACGGAACGGCACCGCTTCTACCCTATCCCTCATTTCGTTAAGATATCCGATGCCGTTTCTTTCTCTTTCCTTCGATCTTTCTTGGCATGTTTTCGCAACAGGGAAAGGAGAGAGGAAAGGTTGATTTCCGCCCTAGGCGAACGTAAAAGCAACTGGTGCCAATACGATTGGAGAAGATCGAGTGCTTTCCGTTCACTGATTTGAATGTCTTCCTTTTGATGCCAATACATCCGAGCGTGAAACAGAAACGTCTGGGTGACCAAAATGGCAATCAACGTCCCGTATAAATGGCATTCGAAACGTTCTTTCTTCATCTTCTTGACTTTCTCCCAATCAAATACAGATTTCTAGGGGGCGGTGATTTACTCACACAACCGCTTCTCGCAATCGTTTCTTAAATAGAAAAACCGGTTGCATCAGCTTCTATGTTCACGCGTTCCATCATCGATCGAGGCAAACGGCGATTTTTCACCAGCCTTCTAGAAGGCCGGTGATTTAGTGCAAAATACTACTGCTTCCACCTATTTCTCAATTAGAGAAACCTCGTAGAAACAGCCTTCTTTTCTGAATGAAAATGCGATGATTGATGTGTGACAGCGTTTTTTCACCAGCCTTCTAGGCTTTAAACAACAATTCAATTGGCCAGCGCAGGGAATAGAGCTCATAAACCTGTTGACCAAACGACTCTTGTGGTAAATTCGTCGGTAAGATGTGGTATTTCTTCTGTTCGAGGGTTTGGCGTGTCAGCGCCTTCCCTTTTCTTTTTTTTTGCACATACGCCATCCGTTTTTGCCATTCTTCCGCCGTCAGACGGCGGAAAATCAACCGTGGAACAGACAAGCGCTCATGGCCGATGTATACGTGTTCCACCTTCTTTGTGTAAAAAATAGGTAAATATAACTAATCAATTCATGAAAAAATGGTATAAAAATCATAATTTATACCTTTATTACTTCTGTTACCATTTATGGTGAACGCAAATGAAGGAGTGAAGCGAAATGCTGAGCGGGTCGGACACGATGGATACAGGAAAACGGGGGATAGAGGAGCCGACGAATGAGGAGGTTGATCGAACGAGCCTATACATCGCAACCACGAGGGAGCCGTGCGGGCGATGATTCGGCTGAGACCTGATGAATTAGAAACGGTTGCGAAGCACATTCCCGATGCCGAAGATGCGTGCCAGCGGGCGCGGATGACGCTGTCATGGGAGCCCTCTTCCCTTGCGATGGACCTCCCCGGCGTCAGCACGCCTGCCATCGAAGCGCTGCGGGAGGAATTGATTCATTGGCTGCGGTGCTATGAACCCGAGTTCGACAGTGACTAGGCAAACAAAATGCCTCTCATCCCTTGATACCAAATGGACGAGAGGCATTTGGGCATACGTTGGGCGTGTATCTAGGTGCAAGGATGGATGCCTAGAATCTTCGGAGGAGGCTCCAGCCCTAGAGCCGCAAAGAGTTGCACTTGTTTGGCCGTCCGTTCGGTCGTTGACCAAGGTCGCCGTTTTTTGAAGAAAAATGTCCAAGCATGAGACGTTCGCATTCGTCTCTTACGTTCGGCCACGATTCATGATGGAGTTAAGCTACGGTGATTCCATCTTTCTTTTTGCGTGTAACTTGTCGTATGTACATGTCTATATTATAACCGATATTCAGCTCTTTTAAAAGTTAAAATAGGCAAGTCGTGTGCCTATGGAATTCGGCGTTTTTTTTCTAGGGGCCACATCGTGAACTCCTTGATATCAAAGCATTTTGGCCATTTTCATTTGCCTAAAATGGCCTCAAAACTGTCGAACTCGGGATGAACAAAAGCTCAACGAAGCCGAAGAGCTGCTCTATCGCACCGCCGCGGCGATGCGCCAAGCGGACGAGACGCTGGCTGACAACATGAAAGAATTCGGATTGGAGCTTCTTGGTTGGTACGACGTGCAGCGCGTGTTTGGCGAGTACGATCCGATTGCCGGCGAGCGCCTTTCTGTAGGAGACCGTTTGCTGGCAGGGGGAATGTTGCTTGCGTCGATGGTTCCTCCTGCTAAAGGGGCCGGCATGGCCGGAAAAGCGGCAATCAAGGGCACCAAAGCGATGGAGGCGGCATCTGTCCTATCGAAAACGAAACATGTCGTGCGCTATGATAAAATAAAGGCGATCTTCGAAACGATTTATCAGCAAGTCGTCAAAGCGCCGTTTGCGGAAACAGCCCGTTTGTTCAAGAAGCAATGGGATGATTTGGTGGAGAGCGTCGCATCCACTGCATGGCAGCCGGCATATGCTGGAGTTGGTCCAGCGTCTAGAGTGTGGATGAACGAAGCGAGGAATGAAGTGAAAGATGCCACTCTCCATATGACGAAAAAAATCGAAGGAGAGGCCATTGATCGTATACCCAAGTCAAGTAATTCTTTCGCTAAGGGTATAGGCAAATATGATAATGGATGGGATATGTCCCGTGGAGGCGGCGAGATAGGTGGAAGAAGATATTCAGAACACTCGTTAGAAAGAATGGCACCTGATACTATCCAGGTTAGGGCTGAGTTAGAAAAAAGAGCCCTTGAAAAGGGATTAAAGCCAGGTACTAAAGAATTTAAAAATTTTGTTGACCCAAGGGGTGTTCCACCGATGGTTGTAGAGGATACAATTAGAAATGTAAAACCTACTGCTGGAAATAGACCAAATACACTAAAATATGATGGTAAAGATGTTACTGTAATTACAAACACAAAAGGTGATGTTATCACGGTAATTCCGAAGTAAGGTGAGGGAGGTTTTCATGGCAATTAAATATGATGAATATTTACTGCTTGAATTATTCAATAGTGAACCAATAATAATTGATAGAGAAGCTGAAATTTACAAATATCAAGTGCAAGGTTCCCTAGGATTAGAATTAGCACTTTCCTTCTCGGTTTATGACCAATATGTAACAATAAGGTTGGACCATAACCAACTCCAAAATCCATTATATGATATTGAAATACAAAATGTAGAGGAAATTAGGGTAGAGAAATCAAAACTAATAATACTAAAGCAACAAAGTAAAGAGCCGGTAATCGAAGTTAAAGTTACACCTAACTTTATGATTGATTTAAGCATCTAAACTAATAATAGGTTGCGAGGATATTTTAGTTCCCGTGACCTATATTTTTGTGGAGATACAAGTAATTATAGAGGAGTAGCATCGTATCACAGACATTCGTGCCCATTCGATTGTGGGGTTTGAGGTAGCACTCGATGGCATCCCCTCCGAATTGAGAAGGATGTATAGGGGCACGGATCGATTTTTCGATACAAGCAAACCGCTTTAAATCGTTTGTCCGATTCGCATTCATCCCGTTGTGAGCTTGCATGTGCTCCTCCAAGGAATGATCATATATTAGTTTCAGTTCATAAAGAAAATGGTAACGATCTTTTGTATACTTCTTTGTGTAAAAAATAGGTAAATATAACTAATCAATTCATGAAAAAATGGTATAAAAATCATAATTTATACCTTTATTACTTCTGTTACCATTTATGGTGAACGCAAATGAAGGAGTGAAGCGAAATGCTGAGCGGGTCGGACACGATGGATACAGGAAAACGGGGGATAGAGGAGCCGACGAATGAGGAGGTTGATCGAACGAGCCTATACATCGCAACCACGAGGGAGCCGTGCGGGCGATGATTCGGCTGAGACCTGATGAATTAGAAACGGTCGCGAAGCACATTCCCGATGCCGAAGATGTGTGCCAGCGGGCGCGGATGACGCTGTCATGGGAGCCCTCTTCCCTTGCGATGGACCTCCCCGGCGTCAGCACGCCTGCCATCGAAGCGCTGCGGGAGGAATTGATTCATTGGTTGTGGTGCTATGAACAAAAGCTCAACGAAGCCGAAGAGCTGCTCTATCGCACCGCTGCGGCGATGCGCCAAGCGGACGAGACGCTGGCCGATAACATGAAAGAATTCGGATTGGAGCTTCTTGGTTGGTACGACGTGCAGCGCGTGTTTGCCGAGTACGATCCGATTACCGGTGAGCGCCTTTCTGTAGGAGACCGCTTGCTGGCAGGGGGAATGTTGCTTGCGTCGATGGCTCCTCCTGCTAAAGGGGCCGGCAGGTGGCAATCAAGGGCACCAAAGCGATGGAGGCGGCATCTGTCCTATCGAAAACGAAACATGTCGTGCGCTATGATAAGATAAAGGCGATCTTCGAAACGACTTATCAGCAAGTCGTCAAAGCGCCGTTTGCGGAAACAGCCCGTTTGTTCAAGAAGCAATGGGATGATTTAGTGGAAAGCGTCGCCTCCGTTTCACGGCAGCCGGCGTATGCGGGAGTTGGACCGGTGTCTCACTTTTTGGAGGATGGAGCGAAAGATGCGTCCCTCAACATAATAAAGAAAGTTGAGAGGGAGATAGCTGGTAAGAATCTAGTTAAAACGGGAGCTGACAACATCGCATTATACGCGAAGTACAAGGAGGTTCTTAAAGTTACAGAGTTGGCTAATCCTCTAGTTGATAGTTTAAGGAAAACAGGTCAACTCCCTCCAAATTATGTTAGTAAGACAGCGGCAATGCAAAAAGGTTGGGCACTAGGAAAAGCGCTTCATAATTACGTGCCGGGCGGACAAATTGGAGGGGATATATTCAAAAACACTTCTAATCTATTACCGAACACTGAGGGCAGAGTGTGGTACGAGGCAGATGTAGGTTTAAGTAATACAATGTCTAGAAGTAAACAACCGGGAACAAGATTGCTCTACTCGAATGATGGATTAATGTATATTACGACTGATCATTATAAAACCGTGCATTTTATTGGAACATATAAGTAAAGGATGGGATATGATGGATTTATTAAAGGATAAATCAAGTAGGAAACAAGTTACGTTAGATGTGAGTCATATTCAAGATTCTAAGGAACTCCATTCTCTATTAAAAAAAGAGCTTGATTTACCGGATTTTTATGGAATGAATTGGGATGCATTCTGGGATGCGATTACTGGTCTTGTTGAATTGCCTGAAATTTTAATTTTTGAAGGCTGGGATCATATTGAACGGAAACTACCAGAAGACTCTCAAACGCTGATGAATATCCTCAAAGACTTTAACGAACAATATCCTCTTTGGAAGTGTCAAGTGATTTATAAATAACATACTAAACCTTGATTGGCTGTAGGACTTTCAAGGTTTTTGTCTTTTCAATCGTTCAGTAACCATTGATTGTAATTAATTTTTAAGAGTAATTGACCATGGCTTATTTACAAGAATCCAGCTTGGAGCTTCTTGACTGGTACGACTTACAGCGATTGTGTGAAAAGCGTCGCCTCCGTTTCACGGCAGCCGGCGTATGCGGGAGTTGGACCAGTGCCAAAGGTGTGGATGAGTGAAGCGAGAAATGAAGTCGAAGATGCTACTCTTCATATGATGAAGAAAATGGAAGGAGAGGCCATTGATCGTATACCCAAGTCAAGTCATTCTTCCATTAAGGGTACAGGTAAAGCTAAATTTTCTATAAATAACTTGCCAAAGGATCCTAAGGGGGACGGTGATTTACTCACACAACCGCTTCTCGCAATCGTTTCTCAAATAGAAAAACCGGTTGCATCAGCTTCTATGTTCACGCGTTCCATCATCGATCGAGGCAAACAGCGTTTTTTCACCGGCCTTTAAGGAATTAATCAACAATGGATGGAAAGATGTTACACCGGAAGGAATGGCGAAAAATACTAACTCACGAGAGTTTATCGATCCTGAAACTGGAATGAAGGTTAGATTTGATCCCGGAAAACCAGGAGCAAATGGTTTTGAAGGTAAAGATCATTATCATGTATATAATCCAAATAGTACAGGTAAAAGAGATTATTATCTTGATGTTAACGGCAATCCAGTGCCAAAAGGCTCGAAAGCATCTCACATAGAACCATATCTTGGGAGGAGAAACATGAAACCATCAGAATTTATTAAAGCTTACAACCTTCTTGATAGTCTTGTAGAGAAATTAGAATATGATGAAGTCAATAAGCAATTAAAGATAACTTTAGAATTGTGTCAGTGGAAGCAATCTTACTATGTTGAAACTGACCCGGAAATGCAACTTGGCATATTAATATTCTCTGATGTAACATTCTACAAAACTGAACCTGAATTATTCAATCTTGATAGTAGTGAAATACTAGAGGTTGATTTACTTCCATTTGATGGATGTGGTGAGCGTATTAAAATAGTTCTTCATGGGGGAGACGATGTAATAATACTAAACTTTCAATCTAAGGAAGTAGAATGGAAAGAAATGGCAGAAGGGAATGAATAGTAGTTAGGAATTTACAGTTCCTAAAACAAGATCGTAAAGCAAAAACAATAAACCAAACAATTAAAAACTTGACAAATATCTTAGACGAGCTTTCAAAGGCTTATTCCAACTTGACTGGTAAGGAGGAATGAGCCTTTTTACATGTTCAAAATTAAGCAGGAAAATTGCAAGCATATATTGGGGGAGATATGATTAGTTGCTCAAGCTTAGGGAGGGGATAAGGCAGAAATAAACGATACATGCCAAGAAAAAACAACAAAATCGAGTATTATTTACCATACCGCCGCGGCGATGCGCCAAGCGGACGAGACGCTGGCCGATAACATGAAAGAATTCGGATTGGAGCTTCTTGGTTGGTACGACGTGCAGCGCGTGTTTGGCGAGTACGATCCGATTACCGGCGAGCGCCTTTCTGTAGGAGACCGTTTGCTGGCAGGGGGAATGTTGCTTGCGTCGATGGCTCCTCCTGCTAAAGGGGTCGGAATGGCGGGAAAAGCGGCAATCAAGGGCGCCAAGACGATAGAGGCGGCATCTGTCCTATCGAAAACGAAACATGTCGTGCGCTATGATAGCCAAAGACCAAAATTCTTAACTTGATGGGTATGGGATGGGGTCCACACCTTTTGGGACCCCCATTCGATTCGGATTATGACTGCGCCTCGCGCAGCTGATGTTCGGCGCGGGCCAGCCGCTGTTCGCAGCGGGCGAGAACATCATCGTCTGTGCCCGTTGCTTCTTGGCGAGCGCGAGCTAGCTGATGGCGGGCGTTTTGCACCGCTCGTTCGGCGTGCTGAATCATCTCGGGGTCGAGCTGCATTGTGGCGTGGCCGACCATGTTTTCCGCCGTCTCCACGAACAGTTCCACTTGTTTCAAATCGTTGTAGCCTGTATGTATGTGGGCATCATGATTCGCCATATCAACACCTCCCTTTGCTATTGTTTGCCTCTTGACTGAATCTATGCATCGAAATGGAAAAAGGCACCTTGACTGTGCAAGGTGCCTTTCGTTTCCGCTCCCGTTCTTTCGTCTATGTCAACGAAGCTTTATAATTTGACAACGTTCGCTGCTTGCGGTCCGCGGTTTCCTTGGACGATCTCAAACGAAACTTCTTGGCCTTCTTCTAACGTTTTGAACCCTTCACCTTGGATGGCTGTGAAGTGTACGAATACGTCCGAACCGCCTTCCACTTCGATGAAACCGTAACCTTTTTCATTGTTAAACCATTTTACTTTACCACGTTGCATAATGCTGAATTCCTCCTAATACTTTTAGCCTAATCGGCTAACCTTGAGATTTTATCAAATAACAAAATATACTCCACAGCAATCCAAGGTGCGCCTTCATGCTGAATGCCTGAAATATATTCTGTTATGTGATGACTTAACTATACACTACCGGGCGTCACCGCGTCAAGCAAAAGAAAGGAAATTTCCGAAAAAAATTGTTTCACCATCGCCAAACAGGCATGTTGCCTAGAAGGCTGGTGAAAAACGGTTGTTTCTTTTGAGCAATGGGGAATCGTTTGAAAGGTGATCGTGATGCGACGAGGCTTTTCTATTTGAAAAACGGGTTTGATAAACGGCTTGTCCGCTTAAATCACCGGTCTCCTAGAGATCACCGTCCTTCTAAGAGGCCGGTGATTTAAGGAGAAATACTGCTCTCCGACAGTGTTCCCAAACCAAAAAACGTTGCAACGTCATCATTTCATTCCTCGTGACTTCTCCCCAATCGAGCCAATTGGTTGTTTTTCACCAGTCATCTAAGGAAAAAGTCATGAACGGGGAAAAAAAGCCATACATTGGAATAGGAACGGCGAAAAGGGGGAGAAGCGGATGTACCGCGGGAAAATCGCGGGTCAAGAAGTGATCGTCCGACTGGGCAGTCGGGTCAGCCGCCGCTATTTCAGCGACAACAAAATTTACCACATGGTTCTTTCGTATGGAGAATCAGCGTTTCGCAAAGGGCAAGACACATTTTGTATCTATCACGACCGCGTCGGCTTGATCGTTGCTGAAGTGGAGCAGCAAGAGGTTCCCGTGATCCGGATCGACTATATTATCGAAACCGAAAACGTGTACGAATAGCTGATTGACAATTGAAAGCAAATACGGTAATTTTAAATGTAAGCGGTAACAAAAACGTGTTCGCCTGTTTTCGCCTTGGGACAGACGTGGCCGCATCGGCGGGGGCGTCTGTTTATTTTTTCGTTTGGCTGAAACGGGCGGTGGTTTTTTTTCGTAATATTGAATGTGACAAGAGAGGCAAAATGAGGTGACAACGATGCTGTTGCGCAAAATGATGTCAAAGGTCGGAGTCGGGTCGGCGCACGTCGACTTGGTCTTAGATAAATCGTTATGGCGACAGGGAGATAGGATTCAAGGAACCGTCCACATTTACGGCGGAACGGTGGAACAAAGGATCGAGCGGCTCGATGTGGAGCTTGTGCAAAAAACAATCGAAAACGGCAAGGAGCTCGATGACATTGTCGCCGTCATTCCAGCGGCCGGTGCGTTTTCGATCAAGCCGAACGAGAAAAAGGAGATTCCGTTTTCCTACACGATTCCGGAAACCTTGCCGCCATCGCGCCCTGGCCGGTCGTACCGGTTTATCACCCGCCTTCAGATCGAAGACGCGGTCGATACGCTCGACTTCGATTATGTGCAAATTTTGCCGAAGAAATAGCTTGACAGCGTTTTCAAAAGATGATATGCTAAAAGCAAGTTAATAACGTTGTGGTGGAGAAGCGGAGACCCACACATGTTCCTCGTTGCTTAGCGGGGAAGTGTGTGGGTTTTTGACTTTTTTGATGGATCTTGGGGAAGTTAGCTTCCTCTAAAGGCTATCGATCCCAAAACTTCATTTGTGCGTGAAATTTAACCGTTAGGGGGTGAATGTATTTAGCCCGTTATACTATTAAAAGGAGAAAAAATCCTATACAAGAAAAATGCTAGCGACAAAATGTGACATTCGTTTGTAACAATCTTTCTATAAGTACATTCCATGGAAGAGATATCTTCCTAAGTTATTTAGTAAACTTCCAAGAGTCACTGCTTTCTCCACAGCTCCTACGGCATGAGGAGGGAAATGAGTTATAGGTCAATTATTATATTTTTAATTTTCTTTATTTTTATAATTGAATGTTATTATCAACTAGCATATGAAGTATTTTTTATCTGGAGGGTGTGCATAATGATAATTTATGCTCATCGAGGACTTAGCGGATGTTATCCTGAAAACACTATGATAGCTTTTCAAAAAGCTTATGAATGTGGAGCTAGAGCCTTAGAGTTGGATGTCCAAATTACAAAAGATGAAAAAATAGTTGTCATACATGATGAGAAGATAGATAGAACAACAAATGGGAAAGGGTTTGTAAAAGACTTTACAGTTGACGAGATCAAGGATTTTGATGCTGGATCTTGGTTTGATCATTTATATAAAGACGAGAAGATCCCTACCTTAGAAGAGGTGTTACAATGGTTAAGCAATATTGAAGGTAGAATGTTAGTAAATATAGAACTAAAAAACAAGGAATTTTCTCAGAGGAAATTTCTAAGAGAATTAATCAATGTTATCAAAAAGTATGATTCCCCCAATCATCATATTATTTTTTCTTCTTTCATTTTTGAGAATTTAATAGAATTAAGAAATCTAGACAAAGAAGTTTCGTTGGCTTTATTAATAGAATGGAATAATAATTATTCAGTGAAAGAAATAATGAGATTATCTAAAATAGTTAATGCAAAATATGTCCATACTGATATAAGGTTTTTGCAGTCTGATATAGTTGATATGCTTTGCAATTTAATTAATGTGTGTGTCTACACTGTTAATGATAACAATATTTATGAAATAGCTAAGAGTAAAGGTATATTTGGTATTTTTACGGATTTTGCAAACAAGATGATTTGAGGTGCTTAATATTGGCTTGGATTTTTTTAGCGATAGCAATCTCTTTTGAGATACTAGGAACAGTATCATTAAAACTTTCTAATGGCTTTAATAGTATTTGGGCAACTCTTTTAGTAGTAATGTGTTACACAATTTGCTTTGCGTCCTTGGGTATCGCTCTCAAAGGGATAGATGTTTCTGTAGCCTATGCGATATGGTCAGGGTTAGGGATAACTTTCATTTCATTAATTGGGGTAATTTTTTTTAATGAAGAGTTTAATATAGTGAAAGGTCTAGGTATTTTTATGATAATAATAGGAGTATTGTTGTTAAGAATATATTGATTTTTCGTTATTTTATTTTTTATATTTCTGTAGTAAGGAGCAACTTTTTTAACATTTGCAGCTTTTACAGAGCTAACCGGCATTTGATCGACTGTCGGGCGACCGAACCACGCCGCTATGGGTCTGTGAAGCGGGTGGTTGTTCGGTCTTCCGTCACGCCAAGGTGTGACGAGGTCTTGCCTCCGACAGTCGAGAAAATAGACAAGCTACTTTTTCGTCAAGGATATGTTAAATTTTTTCGTTGCATCATCCTGAAAATACCCGAACTCTAAAATGCGTAAAGTGGCAGCGTTCAACATAGGGATATTTTCATCTCTCCGATGGTGACGAAATTTTTGGTCAAGGGAGTCTATATTGTATATATATAAAGGAGGATTTTATGTTCGAAATTTCTACTTTCTCAATAATTGAAAGAATATCATTGGCTGCATTGTTAGGTGGCATTGTTGGTTGGGAAAGAGATTTGAGGGATAAACAAGCTGGAATTAAAACACACTTACTGGTTTCAGTAGGTTCTGCTTTGATTATGATTTTATCAACTTATGGTTTTCAAAATATGATAGATCATGTGAATGCACGATTTGATCCAGCACGTTTGGCTCATGGTGTGATTAGTGGAATAGGCTTTTTGGGTGCAGGGGTTATCATGAGAAGGTCAGATAAGAAAGTATCGGGAATTACCACTGCAGCTACTCTCTGGGTTGTAGCTGCAATCGGATTATGTGTAGGCGCAGGTTTTTATACTCCTGCTTATGTTGTTACTTTTGTTGTTTTGGTGAATGCTTTTGGTCTAAGAGCAATAGAATCAAAGTTTTTTTATAGTTCCGGATATATAAAATTGCAGATTACTCACGATGAAGAATCCAATCCTTTTAGAGAAATAAACAATTATTTAGAAAATTACGGTATAATTATGGAAGCGGTGAAGTTTTGTGAATATACAGAATCAAACGGTGTTTATTGTTTGAATATTATTATTCTTGTTAAATATAAGCAGAATGGCTGTCTAGTTGATTTTATAAGGTGTTTGAATTCAATACAAGGTTTTAGGGTAGTTGATTGTAATGATAAAAAAGCATTACTCAAAGAAAAATGGGAAGAAGCGGCCCCGACACTTTAACTTATTTGATTAATATCGTTGTTATTTGTGGATATACAAAAATATCCTTGGTGTGTATATAGTGCAATTTGAAGATTTAACATTTGTAGCTTTTACCAAGCATTTGATTGATTGTCAGCTGATATTGCCAGTCACCCAAGGATATACGATTGGCAAAAGGCATAGCCAACTCGAAATTCGATTAAAAAATTCTTCTAAACATACTATATAAGTTGCAATAAAGAATTTCCGATTTTTCGTTGCGCGTTTCATCTAAGTACAAGTTGATTATGATAGAACGAGTCCAGTAATCAGCAGGATGTAAAACAAAATTTCAACTTATATATACAAGGAGTGATATCATTGAAAATTGAATTGATTAATGTATCAAAAATTTATAAAAATGACGTAAAAGCCGTCTCCGATGTTAATGTAACTATAGAATCTGGTGAGTTTTTTGTTCTACTAGGTCCTTCGGGATGTGGAAAAAGCACGTTGCTAAGGATGATTGCTGGACTAGAGGATATTACTGAAGGAATTTTGAAAATGGACGGTATGGTCGCTAATAACCTAGATCCGAGTGAGAGAAATTTATCAATGGTATTCCAAAATTATGCGTTATATCCTCATCTTACTGTAGAAGAAAATATTTTGTTTGGGTTGTACAAAAAAAAGAATATGAGTAAGACAGAAAAAATAAAAAAATGCAAAGATGTTGCAGAGATGATGGGACTTGAACAGTATTTAAAACGAAAACCTAGGGAATTATCAGGGGGACAGAGACAAAGAGTAGCATTAGCTAGGGCCGTTGTTTCAGAGGATCCAGTGTGTTTAATGGATGAGCCATTGTCTAATTTAGACGCTAAGCTCAGAACCAATATGCGTAAAGAAATAAAGCAGCTACAAAAAAGATTAGGAATTACAATGATATACGTAACTCATGATCAAGTAGAGGCTATGACTATGGGAGATAAAATCATGGTTTTAAGAAATGGACGTGTTCAGCAAATAGGTAAACCATTAGAAATCTATAACTCTCCTTCTAACACGTTTGTTGCGTCATTTATCGGTGCACCTCCAATGAATTTAATACCGGGGTGTATAGAGAACGGAGAAATTATCTTAGATGGGGGGCATCGTCTAGGATCATTACGATTCCAACAAAAGCGTAGTATCCAAGAGATAATTGTTGGGATTCGTCCAGAGCATCTAAACATAACTGATGTAAATAATCGATGTTCGATTAATTTTAATTTTTCTGTTAAATATAAAGAGATTTTAGGGACCGAAACAATTATCACAGTGGAGCTAGGAAGGCAAGAGATGTTTATTAGATGTAATGGTCAGGTAGATATCCCCATTGGAAAGGAGGTAGGCATAAGTGTTGAGACTGATAAGATCTGCATTTTTGATAAAGAGACAGGAATGTTGATAAATCAGTTATCGGATTATTTAAATGATGTGAAAATGATATCAAGTTGATGAAGAGGGGAGACAGTATGAATAAGCTAAAGAATTTTATATCAACGATGGGGCGTATGTTGTATGTAGTTCCTTCTCTTTTATTGTTCTCTGTATTTGTTTTCTATCCAATGATTCGTACAACTTACTTAAGTATGCACACAACCAATTTTCAAGGTGTACCAACCAAATATGTAGGTTTTGATAATTTTATCTATTTATTGGAAGATCAAAACTTTCATGAAAGCATGAAGGCCACATTCTTGTTCGTTTTATATACGGTTCCTCCTACTGTTGTAATTTCTCTATTTTTGGCTCTTTTAGCAAATGAAAAATTAAAAGGGATACAATTATTTCGGACGTCAGGCGTGTTGATTATCCAATAAAATCCAAAGGGTATAGAAAAAAGAGCACCTTTCCTGTAGAATGTGAGTAGCGACACAAACAAACCCAGGAGGTGCTCTCTATGAACAAGCATACCACACTCCCGAATTTGATGCAAAAACTTGTTTCGGATGAAGAGATTCAACTGATTGCCGAAGCGGTTGGGTATCGTGATTCGTCTCGAACCTTTACGTTGCGCGAGTTGATTCACTTCTTCCTGCTGGCCGCCATGCATCAATGGAAAAGCTTTCGCCACGGAGCCGATGTGGGGCCTCTGTATGGATTGCCGCGATTCCATTATTCAACTGTATCCAAGAAAGCGAAAGAAGTTCCCTATGACATCATGAAACGCTTGTTGGCGTTGATCATTTCCAAGTGCAACCGCCAAACCCGCCGTTCGCTTCGGTTTCCCAAACCGCTTCGGGTGGTGGATTCGACGACCGTCACGGTCGGGAAAAACCGCCTGCCATGGGCGCCGTATCACGGCGAACGCGCCGGAGTGAAGCTGCACGTCGCGTATTCGCCGGAATCCTCGTTGCCGGCAGACGTGGTGGAAACCATCGGACTGCGTCATGATGGCCCGGTGGGAGAACAGTTGACGAACGCTCAACAAGTGCTGGTGGAAGACCGGGCGTATTTCAAAATCGAACGCCTCGATCGATTTGTGGAGCAGCATCAGCTCTTTGTCATTCGGATGAAGGACAACATCGAACTTCATCAGAAAAAAAGCTTGAAACGCCTTTCCAGCACATCCTCATCGGTTCAAGCCGACTTCACGTGCCAGTTGGGGACGAAACAATGCCGCTCCACCAAGCGTCACCGGGTGGTGATCTTTCGAGATGCGAATGGCCGCGACATTCGGGTCGTGACGAACCTCTTCCATGCGTCTGCGGAAACCATTGCCGACATGTACCAACAACGTTGGACTGTTGAGGTCTTTTTCCGTTGGGTGAAGCAATATCTGAATGTCCCGACCTTGTTTGGCACGACGGAAAATGCGGTATACAACCAACTGTTTGCGGCGTTCATCGCGTATGTGCTGCTGCGATGGCTGTATGATCAAACCAAAAAACAGACGAACGTCTCTCTTTCCTTCATTTCGTTCGTTCGCCGTTTTTTCTCTGGGCAGCTTCCTCTCGATTGGAAATCCGGGATGGCCGCTGCTTTGTTTGAGTATGCCCAAATTTATGGAAGGCGTATGTATAATTTTGGATAATCAACACTCGTGTTCGGACGTTTTTTTCATCAACATTAGGTATGAGTGTGGCAGCTTCCTCTGTAATTTGGATGTTTATGTACAATCCTTCGATAGGGATTATTAATAAACTTTTGGTTGCTTTTGGTGGCCACGAACGACAATGGTTATTGGACCCTAATACAGCTTTAGTGGCAGTAGCGATTGCTACGGTATGGATGAATATCGGATTTGCCTTTTTGATTTTGTTAGGTGGTCTGCAAAATATTGATACTACACTCTATGAAAATGCTAAAATCGTTGGGGTTAGTAAAATATACCAATTAAGAAAAATTACATTACCATTATTGTCACCAACATTGTTTTTTATTGTAACTGTTTCTCTAATTCAAGCATTCCAGACATTTGGACAAATTGATATTCTAACAAAAGGGGGGCCTGTTAATAAGACAACTGTGTTGGTTTATTCCATATATCGTGAGGCTTTTGTAAACTATAATTTTGGGTTTGCTAGTGCTCAAGCTGTTGTATTATTTTTAATTGTTCTGATTATTACTATTTTGCAGTTTTCCTTTGTTGAAAGGAAGGTACATTATCAATGATTATTCTAAGAAAGGCAAGTTTATATGCGTTGCTGATCGTTTGTACAATTGTAATAATGTTTCCCATTTTATATGCCTTTTTCATTAGTTTTTTAAGTGGAGCCGAGTTATTGCAAGGAAAGTGGTGGCCAACGAATTGGTCTTTCACAAATTATATCTATGCATTTCAAAAAGTTCCTTTAGGACGCTACTTGTGGAATAGCTTTGCTGTATCGTTGATTGTTATGATCGGACAACTTATAGTTTCTAGCTTAGCAGCTTATGCATTTGTTTTTCTTCGTTTTATAGGAAGAAATGTATTATTTTTCTTGACCATTATGACAATGCTTGTTCCGTGGGAAGCCACTGTTATTCCTAATTATTTAACTGTTCAAGCACTCGGTTGGACCAATAATTATTTTGGTTTGACAATACCGTTTTTTGCATTAGCTTTCGGTATATTTCTATTGAGACAACATTTTAAAACAATACCTTTTGAATTATACGAAGCAGCTCAAGTTTCTGGGGTGAAACACTTTCGATTTTTTTGGTATGTCGTGTTACCACTTTCTAAAGGGAGTTTAGCAACATTGGGATTATACAGCTTTTTGACCACATGGAATATGTATCTATGGCCGCTTCTAGTTACTAATGATGAACGTGTACGCACTGTACAGATTGGATTAAAGCAAATGCAAACACAAGAAATGGCAACTGAATGGGGGGTGGTTATGGCTGCGGTTATTATCGTAATTTTCCCTACTTTATTACTATTGTTTATTGGTCAAAAACAACTGCAAAAGGGATTAATGCAAGGTGCAATTAAATGAAGGGGGAAAAATTGTGAAAAAGTGGATAATGAGTTTAATTGTTTTATTAGTTATGACTGGATGTAGTGGGGGAGAGGATAAAGCATCGCCAAGTGGTAGACAAGATAATACAAAAGAAAAATCTGATAGAACAGAAGTAGTATTTTGGCATGCAATGAGCGGTGATTTGGAAAAGGTTTTGAATGAAATTGTTAACGATTTCAACACTTCGCAATCTAAAATTTATGTAAAACCAGTGTTTCAAGGAACATATGAGGAAGCTTTGACGAAGTTTAATGCAGTAGCAGGAACGAAGGACTCTCCAACTATTATGCAGGCGTTCGAAATTGGAACGAAATATATGATTAATAGCGGGAAAATTGAACCAATCCAAAATTTTATTGATCGAGAAAAATACGATGTGTCGCAGTGGGAAAAAAATATAGTTAGTTATTATAAGGTGGATGGAAAAATTTATTCGATGCCTTTTAACTCTTCTACTCCGGTACTGATCTACAATAAGGATGCATTTAAAGAAGCAGGGTTGGATCCAGAAAAACCGCCTATGACCTATAGCGAGTTAAGAGAGATGGCGAAAAAACTAACTAAAAAAGGAAAGTATGGTTTTACTATCTTGAATTATGGCTGGTTTTTTGAAGAGATGTTGGCAGTACAAGGTGGTCTCTATGTGAATAAAGAAAATGGGCGTAAAGGTGAGGCAACAAAAGCCGTTTTTAACGGTAAAGAAGGATTGCGTGTATTCAAGTTGATATCTGATATGTATAAAGATGGTTCCTTTTATAATGTTGGTCAAAATTGGGATGATATGAGAGCTGCTTTTCAATCTGGGAAAGTAGCAATGTATCTTGATTCTTCAGCGGGAGTTAGAACTGTTGTTGATAATTCGCCATTTAAGGTGGGAGTTGCTTACTTACCGATTCCTGATAATACCGACCGTCAAGGGGTTATTATTGGAGGAGCGTCTCTGTGGTTAATGAAGGATGTGGATGAAGCAAAGAAAAAGGCGGCATGGGAGTTTATGAAATACCTTACTACACCTGAAGTGCAGGCTAAATGGCATGTAAATACTGGATATTTTGCGATTAATCCTAAAGCGTATGACTTGCCTCTTGTGAAAGAACAATGGAAGAAGTATCCACAATTGAAAGTCACGGTAGACCAATTGAAAGAGACAAAATCTACACCTGCTACACAAGGAGCTCTTATTTCAGTGTTTCCTCAAGCTCGACAACATATTGTAAGCGCAATGGAAAGTTTATATCAAGGAGTTCGTCCAAAAGAAGCATTAGATCAGGCTGCGAAAGAAGTGGATCGCGAATTACAGATGAAGAGGTAAAAAATATTTACATCTACCCGTGGTGCTAGTTGAGCTTTAGCGCTCAACTAGCCCAAGTGTAACTAAGAAATAGGCTAACAATATACCGTTTAACGCTATTTCAAATTCGATGATCGAATGGGCTCGGATCTCAGTGATACGATAAATGGTGAACCAGAACCGAAAACACCGTCTTGATCACTTTGTGTTTTGGTTTGATCTACTGCTTCCATGTCTCAGGCAGACAATGTTTCTGGTTTTTCGAGACGGAAAAGCGTCATTTGGTGTTCTTCCGACAGCATAAACCCTTTGCTCCCCGAAGTTATAGGGATGAGGAATTTGGATCATGACGTTTTCGGCTGCGATTCGATCATGACAAGATGCTTCCGTCACCAAATATCCCATTGGCAGACCTTGATCTGTCACTTGATAAACCCATAGTACTATTGCTTTTTCGAATCCGAGTTCGACCGCTAGGCAAACAAAATGTCTCTTGTCCCTTGATACAAAAGGGGTCAGAGGCATTTTGGCACTGTATCTAGGTGGGTAGCGTCAAAAGTTCTATGAAAACTCCACACAGACCATCCCATTGAGCATCGTGGGGCATGCAGAGAGCCGGATTCGCCCTTGACCAACACCCGCCAAAGGTGCGGAAGAGTCGTCAAGGGCGACGGGGACAAAAAAGAAGGCAATCGAAAAGCCGCCCTTGCTTTGACCGAATGTTACCTTTGGCGGTGTTCGGTTGGTCAAGGGTTCGCTTCGCCGAATCCGGCAGGAGTTCTGTTCAACGGGCTCTGGAGGACAAAAAAGTTAGGCTGCCTCGTTTTGAAGGAAGTCCTGAGCCATGGTGATGAGCTTCGTCCACCGGGCCGGCATATGCGGCAGCTCGGCGAGCTCCGGGATGACGACCGGCACCCGGCCTTCGAGCGCGCTATGCGGGCGCAGAAAGTTGAAATACGCCACAAACAGCGTCACAAAGGACACCGAGCCTTCCTCGGCGCCAAACCCATGGGTCGGGCGGTCGTTGCCTTTAAAGGTCCGGTTGAATCGCTCGATGATCTGCTTGAGAGGGCGAAACTCTTCCGAGACCGGATCTTCGTTGGTCAGGCCGATCACCTGGCGGACGTCAAACGAAATCCCGTGCTGGGCAAAGAAGTGTTGCGCCAACAGGTAAATCGGGTTGCCATCCACGACGAACGACAAGTCGTCTGGAAGGGACGGCAGCTTCCTGAGGACATCATTGATCGCCTTGATGGCCGAGAGCGTGTCCCGGTTGGGCGAGACGCGATAGGACAGCACGATCTTTTTGACGGCGTCAAATAGAAAGAACAGGTAATGCCAGCGCCCTTTGACGCGAATATACGTCTCGTCCCCACAGAACGAACCGGACAGCTCATACGGGAACCGGTCGACAAAGGGCTTGATCCAAAGCGCGACGCTGTTGGCGTAGTTGAGCACCGTCTGATGGGAGATCGAGACGCCATGGATGTCCTTCAGGGCGGCGGCGGTTTCCCTCGAGGACATCCCAAAGTTGACGTAGTACGTCAACACGAGCCCCAACACGTGCGGCGACGCAGCCAGCCGGGACAAATCGACCTTCGGCTTGATGAGCGACGAGGAAGCCAACGGGAGAAAGTCAAACAAGAACTCCCGAAACAAATACCGCACCTTGAAGGCTTGAGGATCCTGTTGAAACGGTTGGCGTTCCTTCTTCGTCATCCGGCGAAGGTTGGCCTGGTAAAACGGGCAATCGTTGTTCTTGCACTTATAGACGTTGTATTCCTTGCGCTCCTTGATTTTTTCCAACGTCTTTTTGCAGTGCGGACAACGAAAGACCGCTTGCTTGGTGAATCGGTTCCGGTGGTTGAACCGGCATTGGCACACTTTGCATTGGTATTGCCCTTTTCCGCCGTGATTGGCGTACAGGTAAGAAGAGGGAGCCTGGCAGCGAGGGCAGGTCAACGAATCCGGCACACGGTGTTTCGCCTTCGCGCGGCGCTGGATGGGCCGTAAAGGACGTCTGTGCTGGGCTTCATAGTCTGCCAACAGCTTCCGGTAATCAAGGGTTTCCGGCACATCGATGATCGGAAGGTCATCGACCTGAAGTTTCCGGTACGGCTTTTGGATGGGTTCGTCCCAGTCCTCGAGATGCAAGGATTTCCCCAATATCACACCCATTACATACACAATGATTTGATATTGGGTCTTGATAATTTCGAGCAAATAGGCGAATCATTGAGGTAACAAAGCTTGTCACTCCTTTGTTTTGGCTGTTGGGTGTCGTTACCTCAATGATGGCCGAAAACAATGGGGGTGGCAAGCTTTTTTTCGTTCAATCGTTGAAACTCAAGGGAAAACCGTGAGTGTGGAGGATACACTTTTGACAATACCTCTCTGCACAAGTGTATGCAAAACATGATTGGTTTCCTGTTCTTTCTTGGTTGCATAAGTCAGGTGCGTGATGAAAAAATCAAGGACAACTTTTAATGAAGAGCCTCGAAGTTAAGAAGCCGAAGGGGAGAGATCATTCGCTATTGCAAAAAAACTACTCTGCTCATTTACACCTAATTTTCCCATAAAAATGGTGCTTCTGAAAAAGATGATTGACAGCGTTTTCTAAACGTGCTATTCTGAAAATGAAATAAGTTAATAATTTTGTGGTGTGGAGAAGCGGAGACATGCACATCATTCCTTAAAAACGGGAAGTGTGTAGGCCTCCGCTTTTTAATATTTAGCCATGATTCACTCTATTTGCTGGCGCTATGTTTTCGCCATAATAATTTTTTCATAGAAAGGAGTCGTTGTTGCATGGCTTGATTTATCCGTCCGTTAAGCGATTTGTAAGTATTGAGTTGAAAGAGGCTTTTACCTTTTTTTGAAATGATTGCAGAGTCAAAAATTGCAATCGAATGAAAGTGCTTTTTGCTTCATAAATGAATAGAAATCAATAATTGATAAGTACTAGGGAGGGGATGCGAAAATGTCGGCATTTTTGGGAGAATTCGTTGGGACGGCGCTGCTGATCATTTTCGGCGCCGGCGTGTGTGCAGGGGTTAATTTGAAGAAATCGTACGCGGCCAACTCCGGTTGGATCGTCATTACGATGGGATGGGGAATGGCGGTGGCGATGGCCGCTTATGCGGTCGGCAAGTACAGCGGCGCCCATCTGAATCCGGCGTTGACGGTGGCGTTGGCGCTCAGCGGCGATTTTCCGTGGAAAGATGTCCCTGGCTATGTGTTGGCACAAGTGCTCGGCGCTATGATTGGAGCTGCCATCATCTATCTCCACTATTGGCCACATTGGAAAGAAACGGACGATCCGGGCGTCAAGCTTGGCGTGTTTGCCACCGGGCCGGCCGTGCCGAATCCGGCTGCCAATTTGTTGAGTGAGATCATCGGTACGTTTGTGTTGGTTTTGGTCATCTTGGCCATTGGCGCCAACAAATTCGCCGATGGACTCAATCCGTTTGTCGTTGGCTTTTTGATTGTGGCGATTGGGCTGTCGCTCGGCGGTACGACCGGCTACGCCATTAATCCGGCGCGCGATTTTGGGCCGCGGCTAGCTCACTTTTTGCTGCCGATTCCGGGAAAAGGGTCGTCGAACTGGTCATATGCGTGGGTGCCGATTGTCGGGCCGCTGCTTGGCGGCGCGTTAGGCAGCTTGGTGTATAAAGCCGTGTTCTTAGGAAAACCGACCGGCGCCTTATGGGGAGTGCTGGCAGCCACGGCCGTCGTGTTGGCCGGAGCGAAACTGACAGCCGGAAAGGCGTCGAACGTCGCAAGCCGCTATTCTTCTTAACCGTTTTTGCTGGAGCGAAGGAAACGAAGTGGATCGAAAACGACCAAGAAAAGGGGAGGACGAGACTATGGATCAATACATTTTATCCATCGACCAAGGTACAACGAGCTCGCGCGCGATTTTGTTCAATCAAAAGGGCGAAATCGTCCATATGGCGCAAAAAGAGTTTACCCAATATTTTCCGCAACCCGGCTGGGTCGAACATAACGCGAACGAAATTTGGGGTTCGGTGCTTGCCGTCATTGCCAGCGTCTTGTCCGAGGCGCAAGTGAAGCCGGAACAAGTGGCGGCGATCGGCATTACGAACCAGCGGGAAACGACCGTTGTTTGGGAAAAAGAGAGCGGCAACCCGATTTACAACGCCATCGTCTGGCAATCGCGGCAGACGGCGGGCATTTGCGACGAGTTGAAAGCGAAAGGGTATGATCCGTTGTTTCGCGAAAAAACGGGACTGCTCATTGACGCTTATTTTTCGGGAACGAAAGTGAAATGGATTTTGGATCATGTCGAGGGGGCGCGCGAACGGGCGGAGCGCGGCGAGCTGTTGTTTGGCACGATCGATACGTGGCTCATTTGGAAGCTATCCGGCGGCCGCGCCCATGTGACCGACTACTCGAACGCGTCGCGCACCTTGATGTTCAACATTCATACGCTCGAATGGGATGACGAACTGCTTGCGATTTTAAACGTGCCCAAGGCGATGCTTCCTGAAGTGCGGCCATCCTCGCAAGTATACGCGAAAACCGTTCCATACCATTTCTTTGGCGTCGAAGTGCCGATCGCCGGAGCGGCGGGCGACCAGCAGGCGGCCTTGTTCGGCCAAGCGTGCTTTGCGGAAGGGATGGCGAAAAATACGTACGGCACCGGCTGCTTTATGTTGATGAATACGGGGGAAAAAGCGGTCCAATCGAAACACGGGCTGCTGACGACGATCGCCTGGGGCATCGATGGCAAGGTCGAATACGCGCTTGAAGGCAGCATCTTTGTCGCCGGCTCCGCCATTCAATGGCTGCGCGACGGCTTGCGGATGATCAAAACGGCGGCCGACAGCGAGACGTACGCGGAAAAAGTCGAGTCCACGGACGGGGTGTACGTCGTTCCGGCGTTCGTCGGCCTCGGCACGCCGTATTGGGACAGCGAGGTGCGCGGGGCGGTGTTCGGCCTCACGCGCGGCACGACGAAAGAGCATTTCATCCGCGCGACATTGGAATCGCTCGCTTATCAGACGAAAGACGTGCTAGCCGCCATGGAAGCCGATTCCGGCCTCCCGCTGACCACGCTGCGCGTTGACGGCGGGGCGGTCAAAAACAACTTGCTCATGCAGTTTCAAAGCGATTTGCTCGCTGTGCCGGTCGAGCGGCCGGTCATTAACGAGACGACGGCGCTCGGGGCGGCGTATTTGGCCGGGCTGGCGGTCGGCTATTGGGATAGCCGCGAAAAGATTGCCGCTCAGTGGCAGCTCGAACGCCGCTTTGAGCCGAAGATGGACGACGCTAAGCGGACCGCGCTCTATGAGGGCTGGAAAAAAGCGGTGCGGGCGGCGATGGCGTTTAAATAAACAAACGAAAATCCATCGGACGTAAAGGGGAGGGGCACGGTCCGTTGGCTCCTTTCCCACAGTTCTGTCCAGCGATGAGGCGGATGGCTCCTTCACGGAGCATCCGCCTTTTGATTGTTCAACAGATGGGAGCGGACACGAGCCGTTGCCTCTAGTCGCGTTGTCGATCAGGCAGAAAGTTGGCAAGGTATAAAAAAATTACTACAAAATGTTGAATTTACGAAAAAATATGATAGAATAATATTAAAATATTATACATAATCTAAAATTTAGCGAAACTAGCAAAAAGGGAGAAGGACACATTGGCAAAGCAAACATTGTTGGAAATTGAGGGGCTGCGAGTCTCTTTTCGCATCGGTGATGACTATTATGCGGCGGTCGACGATGTTTCGCTGGCGATCGGGGAGAACGAAATCGTCGCTCTCGTCGGGGAGTCGGGGTGCGGCAAAAGCGCTCTCGCGTTGTCGATCATGGGTCTCCACCCGCCCGAAAAGACAAAAATTGAGGGGCGCCTGCACTTTAAAGGAACAAACTTGCTATCGCTTTCCGTTGCCGAACTCAACCGCATCCGAGGCAAAGAAATCGGGATGATCTTTCAGGATCCGTTAACGGCATTGAATCCGCTTATGACAGTCGGCCGGCAAATCGAAGAAAGCATGGACTACCATCTGCGGTTGTCAGCAGCCGAAAAAAAGAAGCGAACAATCGGCTTGCTTCGCAAAGTCGGCATTCCCGAGCCGGAAAAGGCGTACCACCGTTATCCGCACGAGTTGTCCGGGGGGATGCGGCAGCGGGTCGTGATTGCGATCGCCATCGCCTGCGAGCCCGCCCTGCTCATCGCCGATGAACCGACAACGGCGCTTGATGTGACGATTCAGGCGCAGATCATGGGGTTGCTCAAAGAGCTGCAGCGACAAATGAAAACGAGCGTTATTTTAATCACGCATGATTTGGGAGTGGTGGCGGAAATGGCTGATCGCGTCGCTGTCATGTACGCAGGGGAAATCGTCGAATTGGCCGACGTCGACGCCATTTTCCACCGCCCGCTCCATCCGTATACTCGCTCGTTGCTGCAGTCGATCCCGTCCGCTCAAACAAAAAAAGAACGGCTCCATGTCATCCAAGGGATCGTTCCGCCGCTGCATAAGCTGCCGCGGCATGGATGTCGTTTCCAACCGCGCATCGGCTGGATCGGAGCCGACAAGCATGAGGAGGAGCCGAAATTGCGCGAAGTGGAACCGGGCCATTGGGTGCGCTGCACATGTTATGAACATTTTTATTTTCCTGATGATCAAACGGTAGGTGGAATCGGTTATGGCGCTTCTTAACATTCAGCATTTGAAGGTGTATTATCCCGTGCGCGGCGGGTTTTTTCGCCGGGTGGTCGACCACGTGCGCGCGGTCGACGATGTCAGTTTTTCGCTGAACAAAGGGGAAACGTACGGGCTCGTCGGCGAGTCCGGCTGCGGCAAGACGACGACAGGGCGCACGATCATCGGTTTGATCCGCGCCACGGCCGGAGAAGTGCTGTTTGAAGGGACGGATTTGACAAAACTTCGCCGCCGCGAGTTTCATCCGTATCGGAAAGACATCCAGATGATTTTCCAAGATCCGTATTCTTCGCTCAATCCGCGCAAACGTGTGCTCGATATTGTCGCCGAGCCGCTCCGCAATTTTGAACGTCTGTCTCCGCATGAGGAGCGGCAGAAGGTGCAATACGTCTTAGAGCGGGTCGGCTTGAGCGCGGAGTCGATTTACAAATATCCGCATGAATTTTCCGGCGGACAGCGCCAACGCATCGGCATTGCGCGGGCGCTCACGCTCAATCCGAAGCTCATCATCGCCGATGAGCCGGTGTCGGCGCTTGATGTGTCGGTGCAGGCGCAAGTGTTGAATTTCATGAAAGAAATCCAGCAGGAGTACGGGCTGACGTATTTGTTCATCAGCCATGATTTAGGGATCATCCGGCATATGTGTGACCGCATCGGCATTATGTACCGCGGCCGGCTCGTGGAGGAAGGGACGAGCGAGGAAATTTTCACGAATCCGCAGCATATTTATACGAAACGGCTGCTCTCTGCCATTCCGAACGCCGACCCGCGCGAACGCGGGCGGCAGGAGGCGCTTCGCCGCGAAGTGGAAAAAGAATATGAACAGTCGTATTCCCGCTATTTTGATGAAAACGGCCGAGCTCACCCGCTCAAGCCGATTTCGCCGACGCACTCGGTGGCCATTCCATAAAGAGGAGGACGGGAAGATGCTGAAATTTATTTTACGGCGAATCCTCATTATGATTCCGCAATTGTTTTTGCTGAGCGTCCTCATTTTCTTGTTGGCGAAGGCGATGCCAGGGGATGCGCTGACGGGGCAGCTGGCGGCCAATCCAAAAATGGATCCAAAAACACTGGCGGAAATGAAGGAAAAACTTGGCTTGAATGATCCGGTACATATTCAATACATCCGTTGGGTGAAAAACATGCTGCATGGTGATCTCGGCCTTTCCTATACCCACCAGCAGCCGGTCACCGATTTGCTGGCCGGACGGATCGGGAATACGGTGTTGCTGTCGGCGGCGATTTTAATTTTAACTTACTTGATTGCCATTCCGCTCGGCATCGTGTCGGGGCGATGGACTGATACATGGGCTGATAAGCTGATCATTGGTTACAGCTATCTCGGGTTTGCCACGCCGCTGTTCATTTTTGCTTTGATCATGCTGTTTATTTTTGGCTTTCACCTTGGCTGGTTTCCAACCGGCGGCAGCGTGGACGTTCAGGTCGAGGAAGGGACGCTCGCTTACTATTTAAGCAAATTGAACCATCTTATGCTTCCAGCATTGTCGGGAGCGCTGATTAACACAGTCATTACGATTCAATATTTGCGCAGCGAAATCGTCGATACGAAAGTGAAAGATTTCGTAAAAACGGCGCGGGCGAAAGGAGTGCCGGAGCGGCACATCTATTGGCGCCATATTTTGCGCAATTCGTTTTTGCCGATCGCGGCGTTTTTAGGGTATGAAATCACCGGACTTATCGGCGGTTCCGTGTTTTTGGAGTCGATCTACAGCTATCCGGGGCTTGGCCAGCTGTTTTTGCAGTCGATTATGCAGCGGGATTACAGCGTCGTGACGGCGCTCGTCATGATTTCCGGCCTGGCGACGCTGGTGGGCACGCTGTTGTCGGACATCATTTTGAGTGCGGTCGACCCGCGCATCCGGATTGAGTAGGGAAGGAGGAAGGCAGCTGACATGAAAGCGGAAATCAGCGGCCCAACGCCGGCCGGAGCGAACATCGAGAAAAGCCCTTCCGCCTTTTCGATCATGTGGCGGGAGGTGGTTCGGGATCGGCTCGCGCTTGGTTCGCTCATCATTTTAGGAATCCTTTTGGCGATCGTCTATGGCGTGTCACTCTTTTTGGATCAAGAGGAAATCGTGAAAGTGGATTTTCTTTCCATCTATTCTCCGCCGTCAGCGGAACACTGGCTTGGCACAGACTACGGAGGGCGCGACGTGTTTGGCCAGCTCATCATCGGCGCCCGCAATTCGTTTACGATCGGACTGGCCATTACGCTCATCACTGGGGCGATCGGCCTCATTGTCGGATTGGTGGCCGGCTATTTCGGCGGCTGGATTGACAATGTCATTATGCGCATCATCGATTTCATTCTCGTTCTGCCGTTTTTGATGCTCGTTATTGTTTTTGTCGCCATTGTGCCTAAATATAATGTATTGACGTTCATTTTGATCATGAGCGCGTTTTTGTGGACGGGCAAAGCCCGGCTGATCCGCGCCAAAACGCTGGCCGAGCGCGAGCTGGATTATGTCAGCGCGTCAAAAACGCTCGGCACGCCAGATTGGAAAATCATTATTTTTCAAATTTTGCCCAACCTCAGCTCGATCATTATCGTCAATTTGACGTTAAATTTGGCGGGCAACATCGGCATCGAGTCCGGGCTCACGTATCTTGGCTTCGGGCTGCCGGAGAGCACGCCGAGCTTAGGGACGTTGGTCAGCTATGCGACCAACCCGGATGTTTTGCAAAACAAATGGTGGGTTTGGTTGCCTGCGTCATTGCTTATTTTAGTGATGATGCTGTGCATAAATTTCATCGGCCAAGCGCTGAAACGTGCGGCTGATGCAAGACAACGACTAGGATAAGGGGGAAGAAAATGTGAAGAGAAAATGGCTGGCGGCTCTCGCCGCGCTCTTGCTCGTGCTCGCCGGGTGCACGGGCAAATCCGACACAACGAGCGGAAAGGGCAACAATAACGAAAAACCGGCGGCTCAGAAGGAAGACATCAGCAAATTCCCGATGACGGTGAAAAACGACGGGAAAATCATCGACGGCGGCGTGTTGAAATACGGCCTTGTGTCCGATACGCCGTTTGAAGGGACGCTCAATCGAGCATTTTACCAAGGAGAACCCGATGCAGAAGTCATGCAGTTTTTTGACGAAAGTCTCTTCCGAATCAATAGCGACTATGAAATTACGAATGACGGTGCTGCAACGTATGAGCTATCTAAAGATAAAAAGACGATGACGATCCGCATCAAAGACAACGTCAACTGGCATGACGGCCAGCCGGTGACCGCCGAAGACTTGGAGTACGCCTATTTGGTCATTGGCAGTAAAGATTACACCGGCGTCCGCTATGGCGATGCGCTCATCCAAGGCATCGTTGGAATGGAAGAGTATCATAGCGGCAAAGCGAATAAAATTTCTGGCATTAAAGTCATCGACAAAAAGACGTTGACGATTACATGGAAACAGGCCAATCCGTCGGTGTTGACCGGCATTTGGGCCTATCCGCTGCCGAAGCATTACTTGAAAGACATTCCGATCAAAGACTTGGCGAAATCGGATAAAATTCGGAAAAACCCGATCGGCTTCGGACCGTTCAAAGTGAAGAAAATCGTTCCGGGCGAGTCGGTCGAGTTTGTTCGCAATGATGACTATTGGGATGGCAAACCAAAATTGAAGGGTGTCATTTTAAAAGTCGTCAGCCCGAAAGTCATTTTGCAAGCGATGAAAAAAGGGGAAATCGATGTTGCAGAATTCCCAACTGACCAATATGTGAATGCTAAAGGAACAAAAAATATTCAGTTTATCGGCAGAATAGATTTGGCGTACAACTATATCGGCTTTAAACTCGGCCACTGGGATGCGAAAAAGCAAGAAAACGTCATGGACAATCCGAAATTCCAAAACAAAAAACTGCGCCAAGCGATGGCGTACGCCATCAACACCCAAGAGGTGGCCGACCGCCTGTATCATGGCTTACGCTTCCCGGCGAACACGCTCATTCCGCCGTCGTTCCCGGGCTACCATGACAATTCGATCAAAGGGTATACGTACAATCCGGAAAAAGCGAAACAATTGCTGGATGAAGCGGGATATAAAGATGTGGATGGCGATGGCCTCCGCGAAGATCCGAACGGCAAAAAATTCAAGATCAACTTCTTGGCGATGAGCGGCGGGGACATCGCTGAACCGTTGGCCAAGTTTTATATGCAATGCTGGAAAGATGTGGGTCTCGATGTTCAGCTTGTGGACGGACGCTTGGCGGAGTTCAACTCTTTCTATGATATGGTCAAAAAAGATGATCCGAAAGTGGACGTTTACGCAGCCGCGTGGGCGACGGGCACGGACGTCGATCCATACGGATTGTATGGACGGAACGTCATGTTCAACTACTCGCGCTGGGTCAATGAGAAAAACGATGAACTGTTGGAAAAAGGCCATTCGGAGCAGGCGTTTGACAAAGAATATCGCCGGAAAATTTACAGTGAATGGCAACAGCTGATGAACGAAGAAGTTCCGGTCATTCCGACGCTGTATCGCTTCTCCATCCTTGCGGTTAACAACCGCGTCGCCAACTTTACGGTCGATCCGGGCTCGAAACTGACGTGGAAAGATGTCGGCGTCACGTCCGAGCAACCGGAAGTCGAACAATGACGATTGTTGCCTTTGATGATGTATGATAAGATAGAAGATAAATTGCATACGTCTTATCAAGAGTGGGCGAGAGAACGGGCTTGATGACCCCACAGCAACCTGCCGCAGGCAAGGTGCTAACACCCGCAAAGCGGTTTCGCTTTGGATGATAAGAACGGCTCATGGCCCCTTTCGCATCATTCCGAGGCGAAGGGGGTTTTTGATGATGGGAGGTGAGGGGGCGTGGCGGAACGACTGTCGCTCCGCGCTTGCATGGCGGCGCATGTGGTGGCGGCGACGTTTCCCGTTCACGTCATGCGCTGCGTGCGGACGGAGCTCATCCGGTTCGATCGCTAGGCGGTCGTGCATATCGACTGCGGGGACGGCTATGTCCACCTGTATGGGAAACCCAAGGAACGATGGTTTCCCTCGTGCTGACGAACGATGAGGCGGAGGGATGGAAAGCGGAGGGGGCGTACGCCCTTGATCGCTATCTATGGCAGGGGCTAGGAAAAAATACGTTTTCCACCGTCAATGACCCCGTATTTGCGGGCTGTGTTTTCCATTGAATCGTAGAACGTGAGAGAAAGGAAGAACAGCGGATGGCAGTCAAAAAATTTGAACACGTCGGCATCCAAGTGAAAGATATTGAAACATCGAAAGTATTTTATCAAAACGTCGTCGGCCTCGAGCTGCTCAGCGAGATGATTCATACGAACGGGACGATGAAACTGGCGTTTTTGGGGCTTGACGGCCAAGTCATCGTTGAGCTCATCGAAGGATACAATCCGGATTTGCCGACGGAAGGAAAAGTGCATCACGTCGCATTTACGGTCGAAGGCATTGAACAGGAGAAAGAGCGGCTCGTGTCGCTTGGCGTTCCGCTCGTTTGGGAGGACATTACCGCGCTTCCGAACGGGGCGAAATATTTGTTTTTCCTCGGCCCGGACGGGGAATGGATCGAATTTTACGAACCGGAACGATAAGAAGAATGAAAACAGGCAGCCCGCGATTTTGCATCGATCGGGCTTTGGGCGTCAGAGCGTGGCTGGCGCCTCTTTCTATTTTTTTGCCTTGACCGCACATCGACCGGTGGCATAGAAGGCCGGTGAAAAACCGCTGTCACACACCAATGGGCGGCCTTTTTAATCAGAAAAGTTTCATGGGCAGTGTGATCTGCCCTCCACCGAGGCGTGAAAATCTCGCGTCAGTTCGGCATTTTCACGGAAAGTTCCATGGGCAACGGTTTGCCCTCCACCCAAGGATGAAAATCCGCGTCAGTTCGGCATTTTTATAGAAAATGGGTGGCCATCCGTATTTTTCCCGAAATCACCATCCTTATAGGTCCTGTCAGCTTCGTTTTGTACGGATGGCAGTCCGTGTGTGGGCTGACATGTGGGAATGATTCCTGATGGAGCCACTTCGTTGTTCATGACGGTCATTGTAGCATGGACAGCAACTTTAGGGCAAAAAGTGCGCTTTAGGGTCGAGACTTTTTCAATTGGATGATATACTAAGAATAAAGAGGGGAGGAGATGTCATGGAAGAAACGATCGTTCACGCCATTCAAGACGACTATCCGGAGGAATTCGCTTGGTGCTATGGCTGCGGCCGTTTGAATGAGACGGGCCACCATTTCCGCACCGGATGGCAAGGGGACAAGACGGTGACCGTATACACGCCGCGCCCCGAACATACTGCCATCCCTGGGTTTGTATACGGTGGATTGATCGCCTCGCTCATCGACTGCCACGGTACTGGTTCAGCAGCGCTGGCGCTGCACCGGAAAAACGGCCATGAGCCGGGTAGCGGGGAGACGCCGCCGCGCTTTGTCACCGCTTCGCTGCACGTCGATTTTCTCAAACCGACGCCGCACGGGGTGCCGCTTGTGGCCATCGGCACGGTGACGGAAATTCACCCGAAAAAATGGCAAGTTGACACCGAAGTGTTTGCGAACGGTGAATTATGCGCCCGCGGGCAAGTCGTCGCCGTCGTGATGCCGAAAACGTTTGTCCGCTCTTAACAAGCAACGGAAAGCGCCGAAAAGCCGCTGTTTTTTGACAGCGCTTTCTTCGGCGCTTTGTCACTGGGGGCGGTTAGGAACTGAGCGCCCCCTGCAGTTCGGCTCGCGCTGGCGGGCAAAGCCCATCATCATTCCCCCTGCCCGTTGTGAAGAGCCAAGGCGTCCGGAGTCGTTGTCCGAAATGCCGCTTTCTTTCCAGTAGGTTTTGAGGGGCGGTGATTTAAGGAAACAGGCCGCTTACCGGCCTCGCTTCTTAAATAGAAAAGCCTTGTCGCGTCAGAATCGTCTTTCACACGCTCCCCCCATTGTCCGAAAGAAACAACCGCTTTTCACCAGCCTGTTTGGCCTTCTTTCGGAATCCTGCCCATGACCCGCTCGCACGAATGACCTTCATCGTTTTTCCATGATGATCACGGATGACGTGGCGCTCGCCACCTCTTTGCCGCTTTGCCGCACGGTGGCGGTCACATAAACGACCGTTCGCCCGGGTTTTTCCACTAGCGCCTCGATTTCCGCTTCCCCCGCTTCCAGCGGACGATGAAACGTCGTGTGCAAATTGATCGAAGCGTGCATTTGGTTATCGCGAAGCAAGGTCGTCACCGCATACGCCATCACAATATCCGCAGCTGCGCCGACAAACCCGCCCATAATGACGCCGTTGCCGTTGAGCAGCGATTCGCTTACCTTCCATACTCCTTTCGCATAGCCGTCCCGGGCTTCTGTCAAGCGAACGCCGAGCGTTGTATCGCACGGCGGCGGCGCGCTTTGGCCGGCGATGACGTCATGTAAGTTGACGGTTGATTTCATGCTGTGTCCCCCTTTCTGTTGTCGATCTGTATTCTTTTATTCGCGGGAAAGAGGCGATTTCCTCTTTCTGCCCCTGCAAGAAGGAGAACGGCAAAGCGGCAGCGAAAGAAACAGGTAGCTGATCGTCGAAAGGAGATGGTTCGATGTATCAACAACCCGAGCAAAGTCGCTGGACGGGGAGGGTGGACAGTGTGAGCGATGAACGGGCGTTTCGCCTCCATCAGCGCATCCGCCTGTTGGATTTATCGCAGCCGTTGGCGCCGATGGAACGAGCAGCGGCTCTCATCGGCTTTGCCTGCGACGAGGGCGTGCGCCGCAACCAAGGCCGTCAAGGGGCGAAAGAGGCGCCGGCCGCTGTGAAAGCGGCGTTGGGCCGGCTGCCATGGCATCTTCCGCAAGGCGCGTCCATCTTTGATGCCGGCGATGTCGTTTGCGTGGACGGACAGCTCGAACAAAGCCAAGCCGAACTCGGCAAAGCCGTCGCCCGCCTGCTGCGAAGTGGCGCGGTGCCGGTGGTGATCGGCGGCGGCCATGAGACGGCGTATGGCCATTATTTGGGCGTCCGTGAAGCGCTTGGGCCGAACGCCCGCCTTGGCATCATCAACATTGACGCTCATTTCGATTTGCGGCCGTATGATAACGGGCCGACATCCGGGACGATGTTTCGGCAAATTTTGGATGAGGACAAACAGGTAGGGTATTGCTGCTTAGGCATTCAGAAGCTCGGCAACACGGCGGCGCTGTTTGCGGATGCACAGCGGTACGGATGCGAGTACATGCTGGAAGAACAGCTGACTGCGGGGCCGATGGAGGCAGCGTATGAACAGATCGAACGATTTGCCTCAGCGTATGACGGCGTGATGTTGACCATTTGCATGGATGCGATCAGCGCTGCCGCCGCGCCGGGGGTGAGCGCGCCGTCGCCGTTTGGACTCGCACCATCGCTGGTGCGCGCGCTCATCCGCCGCGTCGTTTCTCATCCGAACACGATCAGCGTCGATCTTTGCGAAGTCAACCCGCTCGTGGATGAAGGCGGAAAAACCGTGGCGCTCGCCGCTGCTTTTTGCTTCGAAATCCTTCTTCATCTCCAATGTTGGCAAGGAGACCCCTCACTTAGGTGCAGGCACCATGGGGGCAGTTGACTTTCGACGTTTGCAAAGCAGCGCCGAACACATTCGCTGAACACGTTGCCTGAACCATTTCATCAAGCAGCTAAGGCGGTGAGAAGATGAAACTCGTCATTGCCGAACGGGACGACAAGGAACGAGAAGCGATCCGCTGGCTCGTGTCCACGTATTCCTTGCCGATTGAGCAAGTATATACGGCGGCTACGGTCGAGGAGATGATGGCGCTGCTGGAACGGGAAGCGCCGGAGCTATTGTACGTCGAATTGGACATGATTCCGTATGAACAGTGGGGGAAAGCGGCATCTTGCATCCGCCTGTTTTGCCAGCGCGTGATTGCCGCAACCGCGGAGGCGACATTCGCACGGGCGAAGCAAGCCATCGACTGGCAATGCGTCGATTTGCTTGTGAAGCCGCTTGAGCCCACCAAATTGAAGCAAGCGTTGCGAACGGCGGCTTCATTTTCTGCGGGGGACGGGCGCTCTCGTTCGTCCGTCGGTGTTGGCGGCTATGATGACGATTATCGCTCGTTATTTGCCGATGACTGTGTTGACGTGTCGACCCACGTATGGCTTGTGCAGGCCGAACAACCTGCCTTATCTTCTGAAGTGGTCCGCTTTTTAACGAACTATCCGTTTCGCCGGCGGGCGCGCGTCTTGCCGTTGACCCATATGGCGGCCTGTCTCTTTCCCGAGCTGCCGGGCGATGGAAAAGAAGAGGCATGGAAGATGTTGCGCGATTGGGAGGAGGATCATCATGAGCCATTGGCGGTCGTTATCATGCCGCCGGATGGCCGGCGATCGGTGCGTGAGCGATACCAAGCCGCCCGCCGGCTGCTCGAGACGACGTTTTTTATCGGCTACCGGCAAGTGATCGCTCCGGCGCCGGATGACGGACCGTGGCGCCACTTGGATCCGTTTCTAACGCCGGAAGAGCAGCGGCAATGGATCGAGATGCTTGAGCGGTTTGACCATGAAGCGGTCAAACGATGGCTGCAACAGGAATTTTCCGATTGGACGCCGCCGTTTCCGAGCCCGGAGATGGTGCGCACGCGGTTGACGAGTATTTTGGCGCAAATCCGCCGGTTTATGAAGACGTACCGTCTGGACCGCGGCGCGACCGAACGAGAATACATGCGCCTGTTTCAGGAAATTTTGTATAATCCGGTGCTGTATCGCATCGTTCAGGAACTGATTTTGTTTTTGCGCCGGCTGCTTGACGAAGCGAGGCGAGCAGCGGAAGACGCGCGCGTCGACGCCATCGAACGGGGGCTCCGCTATATGGAAGCGCATTTTCGCGACCCGTCGCTCACGTTGGAGCGGGCCGCGGCGGCAGCCGGCCGCAGCCCTGCGTATTTCAGCCATTTGTTGTCGAAAAAGCGCGGCGTGACGTTCCGCCAATGGCTGACGAACCGGCGGCTTGAGGAGGCGAAACGGCTGCTCCGGCAAACCGACCTCTCGATTAAGGAAATCGCTGAACAGACCGGGTTTCGCACGGCCCATTATTTGACGCGCGTCTTTAAAGCCGAACTGAATCAGACACCGACCGCCTACCGCGATGAACAACGATCGTATCGGTCATCACCGCGGTAGGCGGTTTTTTTCAAAAAAAATGAACAGCCATCAAAAGAAATGGATCAATGAAGGAGAAAGAAATATGAAATTTCGAAAAAAATGACTCACCTTTAAAAGAGGCGCATCTATCTCCGTCTTCTTCCCTTCCTTACAATAAAAGCAAAGAGGGAAAAGGAGAGGATGACGATGACAGACAAACGAATGGTGCAAGCGCTTTCCGGAACAACGCGGCGAGCGAAAGGATGGATTCAGGAAGCGGCGCTGCGCATGTTGCACAACAACTTGCATCCGGATGTCGCCGAGCGGCCCGATGAGTTGATCGTTTACGGCGGCATCGGGAAAGCGGCGCGCAACTGGGAATGTTACGAGGCGATTGTGGACACTCTTCTCCGGTTGGAAAACGATGAGACATTACTCATTCAATCGGGCAAGCCGGTCGCGGTGTTTCGCACCCACCCGGATGCGCCGCGCGTGCTCATGGCCAACTCGAACCTCGTGCCGGCATGGGCGACATGGGACCATTTCCATGAGCTCGACAAAAAAGGGCTGATCATGTACGGACAAATGACGGCCGGCAGCTGGATTTACATCGGCAGTCAAGGCATCGTCCAAGGGACGTACGAAACGTTCGCCGAAGTGGCGCGCCAGCACTTTGGCGGCACGCTGGCAGGAACGATCACGGTAACGGCCGGCCTTGGCGGCATGGGCGGGGCGCAGCCGTTGGCGGTGACGATGAACGGCGGCGTCTGTCTCGCTGTTGAAGTCGACCCGGCCCGCATCCAGCGCCGCCTTGACACGAAATACCTTGACACGATGACCGACAGTCTGGACGCCGCGCTCGCCATGGCCAAACGGGCGAAGGAAGAGAAAAAGGCGCTGTCGATCGGCCTTGTCGGCAATGCGGCCGAAGTGTTGCCGCGGCTCGTTGATATGGGTTTTGTTCCGGACGTCTTGACCGATCAAACGTCCGCCCATGATCCGTTAAACGGCTACATCCCCGCCGGGTTGACGCTTGAGGAGGCGGCCGAGCTGCGGGTGCGCGATCCGAAGCAGTACGTTGCCCGCGCCAAACAGTCGATTGCCGCGCATGTGCGGGCGATGTTGGCGATGCAACACCGAGGAGCGGTGACGTTTGATTACGGCAACAACATCCGCCAAGTAGCGAAAGACGAAGGAGTCGAAGACGCCTTCTCTTTCCCGGGCTTTGTGCCGGCGTACATCCGCCCGCTCTTTTGTGAAGGAAAGGGCCCGTTCCGCTGGGTGGCGCTCTCCGGCGATCCGGAAGACATTTACAAAACCGATGAAGTCATTTTGCGCGAGTTCAGCGAGAACGAACGCCTTTGCCATTGGATCCGCATGGCGCAAAAACAAATCCAATTCCAAGGGTTGCCGGCGCGCATTTGCTGGCTTGGCTACGGCGAGCGGGCGAAGTTCGGAAAACTCATCAACGACATGGTCGCCCGCGGTGAATTGAAGGCGCCGATCGTCATCGGACGCGACCATTTGGACTCGGGTTCGGTCGCCTCGCCGAACCGGGAGACGGAAGCGATGAAAGACGGAAGCGATGCCATCGCTGACTGGCCGATTTTAAACGCCCTGTTGAATGCGGTCGGCGGCGCAAGCTGGGTGTCGGTTCACCACGGCGGCGGCGTCGGCATGGGCTACTCCATTCACGCCGGCATGGTCATTGTCGCCGACGGGACGAAAGAGGCGGAAAAACGGCTGGAGCGTGTGTTGACGACCGACCCCGGTCTTGGTGTTGTCCGCCACGCCGACGCGGGGTATGAGCTCGCCATTCGGACAGCGAAAGAAAAAGGCATCGATATGCCGATGCTGAAGTAGAAAGGAGAACCGCCTATGCGCCCGCTCTTTGTCCGCCGCGCCCGCCAGCTCGTCACGCTGGCGGGAAGCTCCGCGGCTCCGCTTGTGGGAAAGAACATGAGCGACCTTTCCATCATGGAAAACGGCAGCGTCTGGATCGAAAACGGCACGATCACCGCCGTTGGTCCGGACGACGAACTCGTCCGCCGTTTCGCGGATCGGCTTGCCGAAGCAGAGGTGATCGACGCCCGCGGCAAAACGGTCACCCCCGGCCTTGTCGACCCGCACACCCATCTCGTTTACGCCGGTAGCCGTGAACACGAATGGACGATGCGCCTCGGCGGGGCGACGTATATGGAGATCATGAACGCTGGCGGCGGCATTCACGCGACGACAAAGGCCACCCGCGAGGCGTCGGAAGAGACGCTGTACGAAGAAAGCAAGCGGCGGCTCGATCAGTTTTTGCTTCACGGCGTCACGACCGTTGAGGCGAAAAGCGGCTACGGGTTAAGCCTTGAGCATGAAATGAAGCAGCTTAACGTCGCCAAGCGGCTTCATGACACCCATCCGGTCGATGTCGTTTCCACCTTTCTTGGCGCCCACGCCGTTCCGCCGGAGTGGAAGCACGACCGGGAGGAATATATCCGTTTGATCGTCGAAGAAATGATTCCTGAAGTCAGCCGTCAGGGGTTGGCTGAGTTCAACGACGTCTTTTGCGAGCGCGGCGTGTTCACCCCTGATGAGGCGCGCCGCATCCTCGAAGCAGGCAAAGCGCACGGCTTGACGCCGAAAATCCACGCCGATGAGATCGAACCGTACGGCGGCGCCGAACTGGCTGCTGAGGTGGGGGCGATATCGGCCGACCACTTGCTTCGTGCCTCTGATGACGGCCTCCGCCGCATGGCGGAGCGCGGCGTGATCGGCGTCCTCTTGCCAGGCACAGCGTTTTTCTTACTAACCAACGCCGCCAACGCCCGTCGCTTGCTCGACGCCGGCGTCCCAGTCGCCTTAGCGACCGACTGCAACTCCGGCTCATCGCCGACCGTCTCGCTCCCGCTGGTCATGAGCCTTGCCTGCTTGCATATGCGCATGACCCCGGCCGAGGCGCTTGCCGCCGCCACGATCAACGCCGCCCACGCCATCGGCCGCGCCCATGTGATCGGCAGCCTTGAACCAGGCAAGAAAGCGGATTTGGTCGTTTTCAACGTCCCGAACTACGTGCAAATCATGTACTATTACGGCGTCAACCATGCGGAGACGGTGATCAAGGACGGGAAGGTGGTGGTGGCGGGAGGAAAGGTGCGCGCTTGAGGGGGGATGGTCTTCCGTTGAAGCGTTTGGCGACCGGAAGCGGGATGCTTCCGGTTGCACAGTCTTGCGTAAGAAGAACAATGGGGGTGGAGAGAAATGAAAGCGGATCCAACCATAGCGCCATCCACGCCGGCAAGCGGGGCATGGAAGTTTTTCGTCTTTAGCGCCATCGGCATTTTCGTATTTTTCGTCCCGGTTTCGATCGGCGGCACATCGTCAATTTTGCTCGATCATATTGTGACATGGATCCGCACCCAGTTTTCGGCACTTGTTCCTTATTATGCTCTTATCGTGATCGCTCTCGGTGCCGTTTATCCGTTTTACAAAAAAACGTGGAACAAAGATGCTGTGACAACCGTTTTTTCACTGTTGAAAGTTCTAGGACTGATCACGGCGGTCATGCTTGTGTTTCACATCGGTCCGTCGTGGCTGTTTCAGCCGGATATGGGGCCGTTTTTGTACGATAAGCTCGTCGTTTCCGTCGGCTTGCTTGTGCCGATTGGCTCGGTTTTTCTCGCTCTTCTTGTTGGCTACGGGCTGCTTGAATTCGTTGGTGTGTGGATGCAGCCGATCATGCGGCCGATTTGGAAAACGCCGGGCCGCTCGACCATCGATGCCGTTGCCTCCTTTGTCGGCAGCTACTCCATCGGTCTTTTGATCACGAACAAAGTGTTCAAAGAGGGCAAATATACGGTGAAAGAGGCGGCAATCATCGCTACCGGCTTCTCCACCGTATCCGTCACATTTATGGTGGTTGTCGCGAAAACGTTAGGGTTAATGTCGATATGGAATACGTATTTTTGGGTGACCTTTCTCGTCACGTTTGCCGTTACAGCGTTCACCGCTCGGATGTGGCCGCTAAGCCGCATGAGCGATGAATACTACGACGGCAAGGGGGATCCCGAGCAAAGAGTGACGGGTAACTATATGAAACAAGCTTGGTCTGAGGCGATGAAAGCGGTAGCGCAGTCAAAAGGGATCGGGACGAATATATGGGAAAACTTGCGCGATGGTTTTATCATGACGATGGGCATTTTGCCTTCCATTATGTCGGTCGGACTGATCGGGCTGCTGCTCGCTGAATATACGCCGTTTTTTGATTGGCTGGGCTATCTGTTTTATCCGTTTACTCTTCTCTTGCAAATTCCAGAGCCGTTGTTGGCAGCGAAAGCTTCGGCCATCGAGATCGCCGAAATGTTTTTGCCAGCCTTGCTTGTCACTGAAGCACCGCTCGTAACAAAATTTATAATTGCCGTTGTTTCCGTTTCTGCCATCTTGTTCTTTTCTGCTGTCATTCCATGCATTGTATCCACTGAGATTCCGCTCAGTTTGCCGAAACTGCTCGTCATTTGGTTCGAGCGGACGGTATTGACGCTCATCCTCACCGCACCGCTGGCGTACTGGCTGCTTTGACAATGAGCGGACGTCAAGACAAGCGGATGTTTCTTTCCGATTGAGAACGAGCGAGGAGAACTTGACTGCTCGAACTTCGGGGGAGGGGTCGCCAAAACAATGATCAATGTGAAACATTGGCTAGCCATGGCAATCCTTTTTTCTTATCCGCATGCAGTATATGGGAAACGAATCGATATTGATCAGTGACGTCGTCCATCATTGACCTGACTATACGCGGTTTGCGCCGGGAGGATCAGCGCTGGCAAAAGAACAGCATCCACCCTAGCGATTCGTTCGCTTGAGGGTGGATGATTTCCTTTGATAGAGCGGCAGGACCGAACTCCCCCGAACTTTGTGAAGCGGCCGTCCGCATCGGCACTGCCAATATGGCTTCGCCCGGCCGTGCCGCTTCGTGCTAGTAAGGATTCCAGATCACGTGAAATGGGAAGCTGATGCCGCCAAGTGTCTCCGATGGAGAGACTTGGCGGTAAAGCGACCTGCTCCTTTCATCACCGGCCTCCAGATGCTTACATCGTTTCCCGCTGCTGCTTTAACAAATCGCGAATTTCGGTGAGCAGCTCTTCTTCTTTTGTCAGCGTCGGCGCTGTTTCCTTCACTTCTTCTTGCTTTTTCACCCGTTCGTATAAGGTGTTGATCAGTTTGACAAACAGGAAAATCGAGAAGGCGATAATCAAAAAGTCGACAACCGTTTGGATAAACGCGCCGTATTTGATTTCCGCCTTGCCGACTTTCCATGATAAGCTGCTGAAATCAATGCCGCCTAGAATCAACCCGACAAGCGGCATGATGATGTCATTGACGAGCGAGGAAACGATTTTGCCAAACGCCCAGCCGATGATGACCCCAACGGCTAAATCGATGACATTGCCGCGGACGGCGAATTTTTTAAATTCGTTCCACATGACAATCTCCTTCCTCTAGAAATGTTGATTGACCAAGGATGTTCGGCCTTTCAACGGCGTCAAAAAATATGGTTCGACAATATTCATTTTTTGAACGGTCGTTTTCTGTATTATACCATACAGCGGCTTGGGAAAAACGTTTCGAGACGAAATCATAGAAAATCGATCGTATTTATAGTATTATAAGCGTGTCAACGAAAGCAAAAAGGGGGATATGCACCATGGAAATGACCGCGCAACAAGACGTTCGCGCCAAGCAGGCGGCGAACGCTCCGAAAAATCCGACGGCATGGATCATTGCAGTCTCCTGCTTCGTCCTAATCGGCGGCGCGTTGTTCTTGTATAGCCGCGTGTCTTGGCAACAAGCGATGTTGTATTTGTTGGGAGCACTCGGTGGCTTTGTGCTTTACCAGGCCCATTTCGGCTTTACCTCGGCGTGGCGGAAATTCATTTTGTACCGCCAAGGAGAAGGCATTCGGGCGCAGATGATCATGATGGCGGTGGCCAGCGCGTTGTTTTTGCCGCTATTGTTGAAAGGATCGGCGTTTGGCCATCCGGTGTCAGGGTATGTATTTGGCGTAGGGGTGTCGGTGATCGTCGGCGCCTTTCTGTTTGGCATCGGCATGCAGCTGGGGGACGGCTGCGCGTCCGGGACGTTGTATCATATTGGCGGCGGCGATGCCAATGGCATAGTGACGCTCATCGGTTTTATCGCCGGATCGGTCATTGCCACGGCTCACTTTGATGTATGGGCGCAAATGCCGCAATGGGAGCCGTTCTCGTTCATTGTCCAATTCGGCGCGCTTGGCGGGTTTGGATGCCAGCTTGTTTTGTTAGGAGCGGTCTATTATATTGTGACGGTGATGGAAAAGCGGCGCCACGGCAAGCTGATGACGATGCCGCTTGCCAATCGGAACGGCTGGAAGGCCATGTACAAGGGTCCTTGGCCGCTTCTTGCTGGCGCGCTGCTGCTCGCTCTTGTCAATGCGCTCGTGCTGCTCATCAGCGGCAAACCGTGGGGCATCACGTCCGCGTTTGCCTTATGGGGCGCGAAGGCGGTGCAACTGTTTGGCATTGATCCGACCGCTTGGACATATTGGCAAGACGAGGCGAAACGGCAGGCGCTCGCCAATCCGCTCTACTACGATACAACGGCGGTCATGGACATTAGCTTAATGTTCGGAGCTTTATTGGCCGCGGCGCTCGCTGGCCGCTATGCGAAGCCGGTGCAATGGAAGCGGCCGACGCGCATGACGATTGGCGCGCTCATCGGCGGATTGATGATGGGTTACGGCGCCCGACTGGCGTTCGGCTGCAACATCGGTGCGTATTTTGGCGGCATCGCTTCCTTCAGCGCTCACGGCTGGGCTTGGTTTGTCTTTGCTTTCCTTGGCAGCTTGATCGGCGTCAAGCTGCGCCCGTATTGCGCATACAAAAACTAGCAATCTTGCGCCCCGCTGTATAGGTGGGGTGCTTTTTTCATTTGTAGGCGCCGTATGATACAATAGTAAAGGTTGGAAACAGGCTCGTCAGTTTCGAATGGATGCGCCCGAAAGGATGAAAGGCATGCGAACGAAAGCTTCCATCGTCTGCATCGGCGGGGCGAAATCGATTTTGGATTTAGGCTTGACGCTTGAGTACCTCGAGACGCACGGCGTTCCGGTTCTTGGCTATCAGACGGACGTCCTGCCAGCCTTTTACTCGCGGACAAACCCGTTTCGCGTCGATTACCGCTTAGACAGCGCCAAAGAGATCGCCCAGTTCATTGAAACCAAATGGGCGCTCGGCTTAGCCGGCGGCTTCGTCGTTGCCAATCCAGTTCCGCCAGAAGACGAGCTTGAGGAATCGTACATCACCGCCATCATCGAACAAGCGCTCAAGGAAGTGGAAGAAAAGCGTATCACCGGCAAAGCGGTCACCCCGTTTTTGCTTGACCGGGTGAAAACATTCACCGACGGGAAAAGCTTACAAGCGAACATCGCCTTAGTGAAAAACAACGCCGCCTTAGCGACCGACCTTGCCTATGAACTGTCTTAATGTGAACCGCGGTTGCCGACCCTCGAAGACTTGTTTACTTGCCTGTGAACTGTCTTAATGTGCGCGCCCCCGCCCTGATGGAAGAGCGGGGGCATGATGGCAGTGGAGATGTTATCGGGTGTGAAGCAAATGGCGGATTTTTCGATCATGCTGGGCGATTTTGACGGAGTGAAAGTCAACGGTCTCTTGTGTTTCAGCCAGTTCGACGCGGATGTGGCCGAGTTTCGCTTCGAGCCGTTCGAACCGTTCGTTCACGGTGCGCTCCAATTGGGCGATTTGCCGCTCAAACCGTCCGTCCATCTCCTCGATGCGCCCATCCATTTCTTCGATGCGCTTGTCCATCTCTCCGATCCGTTTGTCCATCTCTTCCATGCGTCTTTCCATGTCTTCCATCCGTTTGTTCATCATGTTCGTCTGTTCGTTCAGCGTTTGGACTTGTTGATGGAGCGAGTCAAATTTCTCATAGAGCGCTTCGAACTGACTGCGCATGTCTGCCGCGTACAAATCAAGCGCTTGCAAGATTTGCGCCAATATCGTTTTTTCTTCCATAAACACTCACCTCCTTTCTCTCTAGTATATCAGACAAGCAAGCTAACGAGAAGAAAAGATAGGTTTCAAACAGGCGGGATTTTGTCAATGATTATAAAGGGGGGGCACAGCCATGACAGAAATGTCCCTGTATTCATCGTTTGGCATCTATTGGGTTGCTGATGGCCCTCGTTTCGACCACTGTCACGGCCATCATTTTCGTTGCGATTTTTGCAGTTAGAGTGTTAAAATGGAAAATATTCGTCATGGGACTAGCTGAACGTCGATGTCCGGCTGGCACCAGAGACGAAGGAAGAAAAAGGTGGGTGTGATTATGTCCTTTTTAGAAACGATCGAACCGTATTTATTTTGTGAAGATCCTCTCCTCCGTCAGTTTGCCTTTTACGCAATAGAGGAGTACCCAGGCGTTCCAGCTGCGTGGGTGGAGCGTCTCATTGACGAGGTCGTCACAACTGCCGACGAGGACATGCGAAGCATGATTTTGCGCGGCGTATCGAAACAACCGCTGACCGATCGGGCGCTTGAACGGTTGTTGACCATCAAAGATGCGGCCAAGTATGTCCGCTGGTTTTTCCCGTTTTCGGTTGCGCAACTTGAAACCTACGGACAGCAACTGCTTCGCCACTTCCCGCGGTCTTGGCAACGCGCTGTCCGGCTTGTGGCCGAGGGAGCGGAAGACGACGTATGGGATCACTACTTTTCGTTGCTTTCCCGCTTGGAACAGGAAGAGATGTTTAACCAGAACTTGTTTTCCGCCGCCAAGCAAGTCGTGCGCATTCTCGTTGAGCGCGAGTGGCTGACAAAGGAAGACGTGAGTCTCACGTGGATGAAAAATGAACAGCAGCCATGGTTTACGTACGACGGTATTTTGGCGGTGTATGCGCTTTCGTTGCTGGGCGCCACCGAATATATTCCAAGACTAGCCTCGCTGTTGGAACAACAGGATGACGATGTGCTCCTCGATCAAGTCGTTTATGCGTTGTCGGCGTTTCAAAACGGCGAAGTCATCGAAGCCGTACGCCCCTATGCGTTTCAAAAGGAAACGGTCTTTTCGGCCATTCATGTGCTCGCCAACATTAAATCAAAGCAGGCCGTCCGTGTATTGCGGGACGTGTTTTCCGAGCTGCGCGATGATGACATGCGCGCGTTTTGCTTTGAGGCGCTTTGCCACCAGCTGGATCAAGAAGCGCTTCCGGAAGTGGAAGAATATTTAGAAAGAGTGGAAAAACGGGGGCATTCCGGGCTGATCGATGTAGAACAAACCGCTTACGGATATTATACCATTCTAGGGCTCGACCATCCGAAATTAGAAAAATGGAAGGCGCTCGCCGAGCAAAGATACCGCCATTTTCAAGCGTTGTTGCAAAACCCGCCTTTGCCAAAAAACATTCCATACCGCCGGGAAGAGCCCAAAATCGGCCGCAACGACCCGTGTCCATGCGGCAGCGGGAAAAAGTATAAAAAGTGCTGCGGGAAGTAAACACACATACTTGGCCGAACCAACAGCCCGCCTCCGCGCCTGAAAGTGAGGAGCGGGCTTATTGCTAAAGATCCGCACGATGCTTCGAGGTTCGCAGGAATCTCCCATTCTAGAAGGCTGGTGATTTAAGGAAGCAGGCCGCTTACCGACCTCGTTTCTCAAATAGAAAAAGCTCTGTCGCATCGGTATCGCCTTTCACACGCTCCCCCATTGCTCAAGAGAAGCAACCGTTTTTCACCAGCTTTCTAGGCGAAGCGAAAGGGAAAGAAGGGGGGCGGCTCGGAGGAAGGAGTATGCACGGAGAAGGAAAAAACAATCTGAGTCTCGAAAAAACGGAGCCCATTCTTTCCGACAAGGGAGAAGACTTTCTGAAAGAACGGGCAAAAAAATGATATTTTATGTTTACGCCTTAAAAAGTTCCTCTACATTGACTTCAAAACCTTTTAACACTCGTGATCGAGCCATTCCTTTTCCTCTTAATACATCGGTTTGCTCGTATTGGGCTTCGTCATTGAGGGAATAAATTTGCACCGTATTGAGCATTGGATTCACGATCCAGTATTCTTGGACTCCGTACTGCATATAGAGATTGAGTTTAAACACCAAATCGTGCGCTTGATTCGATGGACTTACTATTTCAATGATCAGTGTCGGTACTCCGACAAATTTGTTTTCCATTAATCCGCTTTGATCACATATGACGGATAAGTCCGGAATGACGATTTTTGTTCCATCGATTTTGTCGTTTTTCAGTTCAATATCAAACGGGGCGTGAAAGACTTCGCAATCCTTGTCTTCTAAAAAATTGAATAATTTGGCGTGCAATCGTCCGGAAATTCGTTGATGCTGGGTAGAAGGGGATGGGGACATAAAGACAGTACCGTCAATGTACTCTAAGATCCGATCTGTACTTTCTCTCATTTGGTAAAACTCTTCGAGAGAAACGAAATGGTTGTTAGGCAGGCTCACAAAAACACCTTCTTTCCCCTTTTTGTTATTTACTGTAAACCAACCGATCCACTAACACCAGAGATCAAGCGAAAAAGGAGACGTGAACCGGACTGCTTAAGGAAGATGGATGTGCCAACCACTCAGACAAAGAAGTTCATGTCTTATGGATAGAGTAGCACAGCATCAAGGAATCGACAAGTTTTCCTTAGCATGAGAAGGCCGGTAAAACACACCTGTCACCAGCCCGTCGGAGGTATTTCGCCAAAAACATTCATGAGAAAATGTTGCTCGCGATCTAGCCGGCTGGTGAAAAAGCATGGTCGTCAATGGACGCGGTTAGAAATGTGAATCTAAACATTTTATCGTTTCCTAGTTCAAAAGAGCTTTGTTCTTTCGCCGTAAAATTGTCGGTCATGCGGTTTCCCGAAATGAGGAAGCTGCATGACCGACTCTATGGCTTGCCAAGCTGAGAGATACGGACAAGCGACTGAGTAGAGCCGGACAAAGAGAGCGATGGAAGAATAAAAGAGAGCTTGCCACCATAGCAAAAAACCGTTATAATACAGGCTGTACGTCTCATAGACAGTACGTTGGCAGCTAGACGCGGTCTCCCTGCCGTAAACGAGAGAGCGGAGTCGCCGACGTTGAGTGCGCAACACGGCGTCAAAAGGGGAAACCGTGCTGCTCGTGCTCTCTGTAGGAGCGATGTTTCTTGACTTTCATTCACTCTCCCGCCGCAACGGCTTCAGGAGCCCGCCTATTTATCCGTCCAATGCCGAATGCAGAGCCAACACGGCCCCGTAGCTCAGTGGATAGAGCGTCGGTTTCCTAAACCGTGCGTCGGAGGTTCGAATCCTCTCGGGGCCGCCATCTACATACGATCGGCTCGGGTTGAAGTTGCTGAAACCCTTGATATGACCGCGTTTGCGGTCATTTTTCATTTTTTGGGAATCCCGAAAAAACGATAGAATCCGAACAAATTTTGCACGAATTTTGTGCGCATGAGAAGTGCGTTGCCCATATAAAAATGATTTTGCCAAGTGACCTATAAGGCTGGTGAAAGACCGCGGATTCCTCATCTGATGATACCATTTGCCAAAAAACGAAGCCGAACCGGATTCTTGCCCCGAAAGGCATCGCCATCCAAGCGAAGGAGTTCCCCCGCTATATCGAGCCAAACGACCCCCTCCTCGTCACGGTGGGGAACGAGCGTGATCGTGCCTACTGCTGCGAAGGTGCGCTCAACGGTCTTGATGACGCGGTGGTGCGGCTTACTTGGAAGGCGGATCAACCCATGACACCGGATCATCTCCTCATCTCCATGTTGTCTTCGGCATCGACCCGGAGCTTAGCGATGAAGAGATCTTGTGTGACGATGCCCAGCGCTGGACGATTGAATGCGTTTTCCTGCAGGACAAAGACCAGCTGAAGTCAGGTGGACCGTGTTCGCCACGTTCGGGCGGTGAAACGGTATGGGCTCGTGGTGCTCTTAGCCTGTGTATACAGCATCGCGGAATCTCAACAAGACCTCTCTTCCGGCCTGGAGCTTCTTCGGTCTCGGAAAGGGCACAGCGCTGTCGAGTTCGTCGATGACGCTGCGAAGCAAGAGAATTCCCATTGATGTGACCAAAAAACATCTCTATGTTGCCTAAGGGACACTCTGTTTGTCTCTTAGGGTATGGAAATGACTGTAATGAAAAACGCTAATCAGTAGTTATTGATAAAATATTCTGCTTATTAAATAAATTCAATATTGACAAATAAATTATTTTTGCGTTATATTCTAGCTAAAGTGGTATGGTGGACCAACCACTGATCCTCTAAAAATTTGCACCATCCACGAGCTGTTTCACTACGTAAGGTTCACATTACCTATAATGTTTTCCTTAATTCATCTCAGAATCAGAAATGCTTATGAGAACGTTCGCTCTCCATCTAGCGTCAAAAAGAAATGCAGTTAAAAAAATAAAGATCAATTGACGTAACTGGTAAGGTAGCATCAAAAGTTCTATGAAAACTCCACACAAGGTATCCCGTTAAGCATTACAGAAAAATATGGAGAGGGAAAAATGGATATCAAACCGATTAGGAAGAAAAGAGTCTATCAAGCCATTATTGAGCAGATTCAACAGTTGATTCGTCGAGGACAATTAAGGCCAGGGGATAAACTGCCTTCAGAACGTGATTTAGCGGAAAAGTTTCAGGTGTCACGCACTACGATTAAGGAAGCCATTGCTGTTATGGAAGCTATTGGTGTTTTAGAGATACGCCCTGGAGTGGGAACTTTTGTCAGGGAGATAGGAAATCATTTTCTAGATTTAAATTATATTTTTGGAGATGATGACACCGAAATTCAAGAACTTATGGAATTTCGTCAAGCTATTGAGGTGGAAGCAGCTTATTATGCAGCAATAAGAGGAACAGAAGATGATAAAAGAAAGTTAACGCAATTGTTTTCTGAACTGGAGAAAGAGGTTATGTCAGGGAAATTGCCGGCTAAATCAGATTTTTCTTTTCATATGCAAATATCATCAATGTCTCAAAATGCACTGTTTCTTAGAATAATGGAATTCATCTCTGACAAGCTTTTTAAATCGGTTACCAAAAATGCAGTTAATACATTTGCGGGGGCAGGGGATCCTGTAAGGGTGCTTCAAGAGCATCGTGCAATCTATGAAGCTATATTGTCTGGTGATGGAGGAAAAGCACGTCAGGCTATGCGTTATCATCTTGAAAGTGTCATTGCGCGTTACAAAGGTATAGGTCGGTATATAAGAGGTGGTGAATGATGCCGCTACAGCCAGATATTGTAGATCAAATTGTTCGGATTGTTGGAGAGGAAAGAAGAGTTCTTATTAAAAAAACGGATCTTCTTAGTTATGGTTATGATGCGTCTTTTGGTTTTTTTGTGCCTGATCTTGTTTGTCAAGTGAAACGTGTAGAGGAAGTTTCTGGAATTGCAAAACTCGCCAATCGCGAAAAAATACCCATTACACCAAGGGGGAATGCGTCTGGATTAAGTGGAGGGGCTTTGCCTATTGAGGGCGGGATAGTGATTGATGTATCTTTATGGAATGATGTATTGGAAATCCACAGGGATGATATGATTGCTGTTGTTTCTCCAGGTGTAATTACAGCTGACATTGATCGGGCTGCTCAAAAAGTTGGTCTTATGTATCCCCCAGATCCGAGTAGTTCTAATGTCTCGACGATTGCTGGAAATATTGCGGAAAATTCGGGCGGGCCGCGGGGGCTGAAATACGGAGTAACGAAAGATTATGTTTTAGGATTGCAAGTCGTCACACCGGAAGGCCATATTATACGCACAGGTGGACGAACGATCAAAAATGTCACAGGTTATGACTTAACGAAATTAATTGTTGGCTCAGAAGGAACACTTGGCATTATTACAGAGGCAATTTTGCGTCTTATTCCGAGACCGCAGGCGACGATTTCTCTTATGGCAGTTTTCGATGATATTGTGCAAGCGGGCTATGCGATTACCAATGTACTTACTTCGGGGATTCTTCCGTCGAAGATCGAGTTCATGGATCAAGCATCTATCTGGGCGGTGGAGAGTTACCGGCCGATGGGATTGCCTATCAATGCCGAAGCGGTTCTTTTTATAGAACTTGACGGTCATCCCCTAGCTATTCGAGATGAGGTGGACTATGTTTATAAATTAATGCAAAAGACAGGAGCGTTGCGCGTCCAAAAAGCTGAAACGAGTGACCAAGAAGAAAAAATGTGGAAAGTGCGAAAACTTGTGTCTCCGGCTGTTGCGCGACACAAACCAACGAAAATTTCTGAAGATGCGACGGTTCCAAGAAGCCAAATTCCATCTTTTCTAAAACGGTTAAGGGAAATTAAAGACAAATTCGACATCGAGCTCGTTGTTTTTGGTCATGCTGGCGACGGAAACCTTCATCCAAACATTCTTTGTGATCAGCGCAATAAAGAGGAAATGAAGAAGGTAGAGAAAGCGGTGGCTGCGATTTTTGAAGCCGCCCTTGATCTCGGAGGAACGCTTTCCGGGGAACATGGAATCGGGCTGATGAAAAAGTCCTTTATGCCAATGGAATTTGATCAGTTTTCGCTTGAAATGATGAAACGCATTAAACAGGCGTGGGATCCAAATAACATTATGAATCCAGGAAAGATTTTCCCAAAACCAGGTGACAGGTTGGTGTTAAGATAATGGAAGCCCAAGAAAACGTGTATTTAAAGAAGGCGGCGGATTTAACATATGACTGTGTTCGATGTGGCTATTGTCTGCCCTCCTGCCCTACCTATTTGACAATGAAAACGGAAACACAAACCCCAAGGGGGCGCATCAATCTTGTTCGTATGGCGGCAGAAGGACATATCACAGTGAATGAATTAAGTGTTCCAATCGATCTTTGTCTTGGCTGTCGTGCATGTGAACATGTTTGTCCGAGCAACATCCAATATGGGAAAATGCTTGAGCTTGTAAAAGGCAGTATTCGCTATCACAAAAAGCAGACTTCGTCTCCATTGCGGCGTTTTTGTGAGGGTTTCGTCTTTAAACATGTGTTTCCAAGTAAAAGCATCATGAATAAGCTTGGTAGCTTTCTATGGGTATATCAGAAATCAGGTGTGAAAAAGGTTGTTCATATGAAGCCGCTTCGATATTTGCTCCCGAAAAAGTTGGAGTTATTTGATAAGGGATTAACTGAAGCGAAACCTCCTTTTCGAAAAAACGATGGTCGCCGATACCCTTCGATTAGCGAGCGTCCAGCTTTGAAAGTTGCCTTTTTCACCGGCTGTGTGATGGAAGCGGTTTTTTACCGAATTAATTTACTTAGCATTCGCCTATTGCAAAAGGTTGGTTGCGAGGTTGTCGTAGTTAATAATCAAACATGTTGCGGTGCGTTGCAACTGCATGCTGGGGAAGAAGAACTAGCAAAAGAAATGGCAAAACGTAACATTGAAGTGTTTGAAAAAGAGGAGTTTGATTATATTGTAAATAGCGCGGGAGGTTGCGGCGCCATGCTGAAGGAATATGATGGATTGTTCGAAGGCGATCCCGAATGGTTGGAGCGCGCAAGACATTTTAAGCAAAAGGTAGCAGATATTAGCGTGATTTTAAATAAGCTTGGTTTAAAACTAGAGAGAGTCTTATCTTACAGGGTTACTTACCAGCCTTCTTGCCATATGACTAATGTTCAAAAAGTTACAAAAGAGCCGGAAGCATTGATTCAGTCGATTGAAGGCATTGAGTTTATGCGATTAAATAATCCTAACCTTTGCTGTGGTTCGGGTGGGATTTATAATTTAATTCATTTTGAAGAGTCTATGCACATCCTTAATGCAAAAATGTCTGATATTAAGGATACAAAGGCGAATGTTATTGTAACGACTAATCCAGGTTGTTTATTGCAAATGAAGGTGGGCATTGCCAAGGAAAATCTCCATGATCATATAAAGGCAGTTCATCTTGTTGAATTGCTCGCCGAGGCATGTGAAATCACGGAAAATAGGTGGATTTAAAAAAGAAATATTATACAAAACCGAGCATCTCTGTTTTTTTAACATAAACATTTTTGAAAACGTTTTCTGTTGAGGGGGGCAAAAAGAATGTGTGGTAATTAAGAAAATTGTATGGTAGAAGGGCTACGTGTTTTACAACTAGGTAAATAGAAGTTAGGAGGGAAATCGGATGAAAAAACGCTGGATTGCCATATTAGTTTCTATAATTGTTATGTCTTTAGTCGGTTGCAGTGTTCCAAATCCTAAAGCAACTAGCGAAGCTAAACCGGCTAGCAATTCGGGAGATGGTGCGACTGAAATTACAGTCGCGGGGAATGGTGGCAAAATCGAGAGAGCTATTCGCGAAGTAATTGCTCCAAAATTTGAGAAAGAATACGGAATTAAAGTAAACTTTGTTCCTGGGTTATCTGGAGAAATATTGTCAAAGGTGGAATTGCAGAAAAACGCTCCCCAATACGATGTCGCGTTTTATGTACCCTTGGACGTACAAAGAGCTAATGACAAAGGGTTGACTGAAAAATTAGATCTATCGACAGTTCCTAACATGGATAAGGTTGATCCGCGATTTGTTGTCGTAAATAATGTTGGAGTGCCTGTGTTTGGGTTGGTAATTGCTCCTGCATACAATACGGAAACGTTTGAGAAACACAAGTGGGCACCCATTACATCCTGGAATGACCTTATTCGACCTGAATATAACGGAAAAACAGCATTCGCCGACATTGCCAATGACTGGGGTTTTGCTTTGCTTTATAACCTTGCCAATGCTAATGGTGGAAGTTTGGATAATTTGGAACCTGGTTTGCAAAAAGCTAAGGAATTAGCTAGCTATTCCAATACATTCTACAAAAACTCTACTCAAATGATGCCAGCTGTGCAACAAGGAGCAGCAGATGTCACTGTTATGGGCAGCTATGCGATAGCTGAGTTGATTGATATGGGAGTGCCTTTGAAAATGGTTATTCCGAAAGAGGGAGCGCCATTGCAAGCATTCAGCGCGACGGTTGTCAAGAATGCTCCACATAAAGAAGCAGCGATAAAATTCGTAAACTTTTTGATAAGTGAGGAGTCGCAAAAACAAATCGCAGAAAGCGGTTTCTACCCGGTGCTCAAAGAAATGAAGGTAGCGCCCAAGTACGAAAAATCTATTGGTCTAAAAGATAGTGATCATGTTTTCCGCCCTGATTTTAAAAAGATGGCAGAAATTCGGGAAGAATGGACAGATCGTTGGGCTAAAGAAGTTACACCAGAATTAGGGAAAAAGGTTAGAAAATAAATTAGGGAGTGAAAGCATATGCAAACAGTAGTAAATGACGTAGAAATAAGGGGAGTTTATAAACAGATTGGGAAAAACGTTATCCTAAACGGTATCGATTTGCAAGTCAAGCAAGGTGAACTACTCACCTTGCTTGGCCCTTCTGGGTGCGGCAAAACATCAACACTTAATGTCATTGCTGGTTTTCTTGATATTGATAAAGGAGAAGTATTTATTAAAGGGAAAAAAGTGACACATATTCCTCCGTATAAACGTGGTTTAGGAATGGTATTCCAAACATATTCTCTATTTCCGCATATGACTGTTTATGAAAACCTTGATTTTGGTTTATCTTTGCGTAAAGTTCCAAAAGAAGAGAGGAAGAAGAGAATCGAGCAGGCGTTAGATTTAGTGAAAATGGTGGGATTGGAGAATCGGTATCCGCGCCAATTATCCGGAGGGCAACGACAACGGGTGGCAATTGCTCGTGCTCTAGTAGTGCAACCAATGTTATTGTTGCTTGACGAGCCACTCAGCAATCTTGATGCTAAATTACGTTATGAATTAAGGGCTGAAATTAAGCGTTTGCAGAAAGAGGTGGGGGTTACAACTATTTTTGTTACACATGACCAAGAGGAGGCACTTTCCCTGTCTGATCGAATCGTGGTAATGAATAAGGGAATAATTGAACAAGTTGGAACACCAACGGAAATCTATGAGCATCCATGCACCGAGTTCGTTTTTCAATTTATTGGGAAATCAAACCAATTAGAGGGTAAAGTAAAAACGGTCGACGGTCGAATGGTATGTATTGAGTTAGAGGAAGGCGTTCAGGTACTCGTTGAGTCAAAAAATATGATGGGCCCAGAACGTTCTTATTCAATTGGAGATGAGGTCAAACTGTACATTCGACCAGAAAAATTAACCATTCAGGAACAAGAAAGCGAGCCAGAAATTTTTTATTACAACAAGTACAATGCTTCGATCGTTCAAATGAACTATCTTGGCTCCGCTTGGGAAATTGAGTTGCTATTGTTTGGAAAACGGGTGCAAGTGCTACAAGCTTTCGTTAAATCGGATTGGAAAATAGGAGCTGAGGTGACTGTGGGATGGAACCCGTCAGATATGATGATCGTCAAAAAATAGTCAGATTGTCAACAGAAATTGTTACGGCAAGGAGAAAAAGAAATTGGAGAAAATATATATATTGCGGTTTGCTTTTGTTCCCCCTAGTGGCACTTATTTTCGGTTTTTTTGTGATACCAATGCTTTACATTTTATATTTAAGTTTTATTGAAACCAAAGGAGAAACGAATGCGTTTTATAGCATAGGAAACTACGTACATTTTTTGTAACTATTCACCCCAGTGCTAGTGTATAAAAAAGCCCAGCACAAATAGGGCATTTCGGTCATAGAAAATGCCCTAGGTAGCGGAAAGAACTCGATCGATCGTTTCGCCTGCCAACAGAAGACATAACGAATCCCACACGTTTTTTTCGTGTTTCGTCAGTGTGGAAACGATGCTTCTTGCGATGCAAAACGACTGCGCGAATGTTTCTTCGCGAAACGTACCCGAAATGTTCTCTTTGACTTTGACCATGCGAAGATCGCGTTCGGCTTGGTTGTTATCAAAGGGAACATGTACTTCACGTAAGAAACGCAGCGCTTCTTCCTTTCGTTTTTGAAGGCGTCGAACAAAAGCGAGTGCTTTTTTCGGAAGAGGCGTCATCGTTTCTAATCGGTGTTGTGCTCTTTCTAGGATGCGATCATACACTCGTTCCCACCGTCTCGCTTCTTCTTCGGAAAGTGCACCGTGATGGGCTTCGACGGCTTGCTTGGCGGCTAACAGAAACGTGGTCATGCGCATCGCCCACGTATGCCCCTGTTCGATGAATCCTTTTAACTCACGCAAATGGTGGGCATGACAAAGGGCATGGGTGGCATGTGTGTATTTCGGATACGTACCGAACGCATCGTGCATCATCGTCCCTTCATATCGGGGAAGAATCCCGATATCATCGGTCGCTTTTTTTCCACGAGAAGCGTGAGGAGCCAAGTATGTATATCTCGATGTACACGCGACATGCACCCATGCGAGTTTCCCATTGATGCGCAAACTCGTTTCATCGACATGCAGGATGTTGGATTCAAGTAAGGCGTCTTCGATGATGTCCATATTGGATTCCAACGATTCGCGTCCTCGTTTCACCATATTGGCAAGAGTTCCCGTACTAATCGAGTGTTGATATAACGCTTCGATTGTATCACTTAAACGCTTGTACGGGATCAATTGGATATGATGTAAATAAACAACGAGCGCCGTGAGCCGTGGACCGTATTGCACATGATTCGTGACATGGGATGGGAATTCGGCTTGTTGCACGCATCGACAATGTGGACACGATTTCACTTCACGTTCATGTTGTGTCACCTCGATCGCCACAGGAGGGACATCAAACACTTGACGGATATCGACTTTGAACGGTTTGACTTCACGCAAAGAAGCTCCACATCCTTGACACGTATGCACACGGTGGACGACACGATGATGTGGATGTTCCACTTGACGGAGCGTCTTCCCCTCATGTCCCTCTTGCCCACCAAGCTTTTTGCCAGACGGCTCGCGGGAGGAACGCTTTTTCTCAAAACGGTCAGAAGATGGGGGCAAATGGCTATTGGAGCTGTTTTTTTTCGTGCGTGCTTCCAGCTCTTGAACACGGTACTTCAGTTGTTCATTTTCTTTGCGTAGCTGTTTGTTTTCTTTCAACAGTTGCTCAATGACTTGTTGTTGGTGAGTAATGAGCTGCTTTTGTTGTTGGGCTTTGCTGATTAAGCTTTCAACTGTAAATACAGCTTGTTGTACCGTCAACATGCGATTCACCTCCTTGTCTATCAATATTCACATCATGGACAGGAAAAGCAAAAAATATTCAGCTCACTTTATGATGTGGCTGAATAGTTACCATTTTTTTACTGATTCTTACTATTTACATTCGTTATGGCTGACAATCAAAATAAGCCTGTACACTGTAGTGGTATCCCTGTTGCTCGGTTATCCTGTAGCATTAACAATGGCTAAATGTTCCCCGCGTGTCCGCGGATTATTAACTTTGCTTGTAGCCTCACCGTTGCTTATTAGCGTTGTTGTTCGTAATTTCGGATGGTATCTTCTCTTATTACCAAACGGGACAGTCCATCAATTATTAATTAGCCTTGGTATTACCACTTCACCGCCTAAATTGTTATTTTCGGAGATAGGTGTCGTTATAGGACTGTCTAATGCCTATTTACCATTTATGATTTTATCGATTGCTACAAGTTTATATAATATTGATCCATCTCTTGAGAAAGCTGCAGCCATTCTCGGCGCCGGTCCTCTCCGTTCATTTTGGTCGGTTACTTTGCCCTTGAGTTTACCAGGGATTGTATCAGGGGTCGTGTTGGTCTTTAGTATGTCGATGAGTGCCTATGTGACTCCAGCGCTGATGGGGGGGGCAAATGTACCTATGCTTCCGGTTGTGGCTTATGACCAAATTATTAACTTACTGCGTTGGACGTACGGATCTGCCATTTCGTATATTCTCCTTGGCATTACATTAATCATGGTTACTATTTTTACTCGAATGATGGAAAAGGGGCGCTATCGGGAGGTGTTTCGCTAATGAGTATTTTGAGAAGATTGAGACTATTACTAGCCATAATTAGTCTCATTTACATCTTAATCCCATTGGTTGTAACCATTCCGGCTTCACTTACCAGCGCCAATTATCCGAGTTTTCCGCCAAAGGGTTTCTCATTACAATGGTACACCAAGTTGCTAGAACGGCCAGAGTTTGCCGAAGCTTTTTGGAATAGTGTAAAATTCGCTTTTTTAGCATCATTGTTTTCAGTCTTGTTGGGAACATTAGGAGCTCTTGCTATTGCCAAATACGATATACCTTGGAAATCTTATCTTGTCTCGTTGTTAACTGCTCCGTTGACTGTTCCACAATTGGTACTGGGCATTGCCTTATTAATTTATTTCACGCCTATATTGTTAGCGGGTACTCCGACGGGATTTTTGATCGCTCATATTATTATTTGTGTACCATATGTAGTTCGTTTTGTCCTAACAGGATTAAGTGGTTTTGATTACAATTTAGAACGGGCAGCGGCAATTCTTGGAGCTAGTCCGGTGCTTGTTTTTTGGAAAGTAACATTTCCTTTAATCCGGCCAGCGGTCTTATCCGGGGCGTTATTCTCTTTTTTGACTTCATTTGATAATGTTACGGTTTCATTATTTATGGTGTCTCCTGAGATGAGAACATTGCCTTTAGAAATTTTTTCAACAATGCAAGATGCATATAGTCCAATTGTCGCTTCGGTTTCGAGTGTTGTAATTTTGATTTCAATTGTACTTATTTTGATTTTAGAGAAAATTCATGGTGTTGGAAAACTGTTGGGAAGTACCCACTAACCGTTCACTTTATTGTGATTGCTTACATGACGAAGCATCGTGTTAAAGATGGGGAAGAATTTCCCCGTTCTTTCTTTTTTGTCGGTGGAAAAAAGCGGAAATTTTTTAAATGATGTAGAGCACAGCGGACAGAGACTATTCCGAAAAGAAAGTATGAAATAAGGAGATCTTAACATGATTCATATAGCCGTTATTGGAGGAGGAATTGTTGGCTTAGCTGCCGCTTATTCTATTAAGCAGGCTAGACCAGAGGCGGAAATTACAGTGATTGAAAAGGAAAATCATTGGGGGGCGCATCAAACAGGCCATAACAGCGGTGTTATTCATTCAGGGATTTATTATAAACCTGGAAGTTATAAAGCAAAATTTGCGAGATCAGGAGGGGAAGCGCTCATTCGTTTTTGTCAGAAATATGGGATTCCTTTTGAACGATGTGGAAAAGTGATTGTAGCCACGAGTGAGCAAGAGCTTCCACTCTTGAAAAACTTATATGACCGTGGGTTGCAAAACGGTCTGAATCTCGAGTTGATTGGTCAGGATCGTTTGCGAGATTTCGAACCGTATGTTCGTGGGATCAGGGCTATTCATGTAAAAGAAACTGGCATCGTCGATTATAAGAAGGTTTGTGAAATAATAGCATCACTATTAAAGGATGTAGGCGCCGAACTATTATTAAATACAAAGGTGGAGCGAATCGTAGAAGAGCGTTCAAAAGTCCGCGTAATTACTAACCGCGGCGCCCAATCATTTGATTTTGCAGTTAACTGTGCAGGGTTGCATAGCGACCGTATTGCTCGTGCTTCGGGAGTAGCAATGGACCTAAAAATTGTTCCTTTTCGTGGGGAGTACTATAAGTTGCGTCCTGAAAAACGCTACCTTGTGAAAAACCTAGTGTATCCTGTTCCGAATCCACAATTTCCTTTTCTTGGCGTTCATTTAACAAGAATGATCAATGGTGAGGTGGAAGTGGGACCAAATGCTGTACTTGGATTCAAGCGTGAAGGATACAGAAAAACGGATGTGGATGTCAAGGACCTGCTAGATACTTTCTCGTTTAGGGGGTTTTGGAAATTAGCCTTGACGTATTGGCGAGAAGGAATGGAAGAAATGGTCCGTTCATATAGCAAAATATCTTTTGTAAAAAATGTCCAGCGTTTGCTTCCAGATGTAGAGGCGGACGATTTGATCCCGGCGCTGGCAGGCGTACGCGCCCAAGCATTGCGCTCTGATGGAACACTCGTTGATGATTTTTACATTATTAATACGAAGAGAACCGTTCATGTTTTAAATGCCCCATCACCTGCAGCAACAGCCTGTTTTCCTATCGGAGAGGAGATCACACGGCGAACTCTGGAGATGACGGGACGTTGAGAGCAGTTTGCCCGGCGCAAGCGAGGCTTGCGACGGCACTGTGCGAAGGATTTTCATATCTTTAGATCGCTTCAACCCTGCGAGTGTGAGGTTATTGTGGTTATTATTAAAGAAAAAACATGTTTTCTCTACTGTAGCCTTATGGTGGAGTAGCGGGGTTTTTTCGAAAGACGATGGACGGTGAAACGGGAAAAGTAGACCATGCATTTGGAAACAGTCGGGATGAAAGGAACTTGTTACTCCACCTTCTTCAGCAAATAAATCTCCTCTTCCACCCGCGCGATTGTTTAGTGCAAAATAAAAATACAGAGTTCTGCAACAAAAAAGTGCAGAGCTTCATGGCATAAAAAAAGCTTGCCAGCCCCTAACATTTCCTCTACTGTGGAAGTTGTGAACACATAACCAAACAGTGGAGGAGCGAAAGGATGCTGACAATGCCCGAAATTCATCGTATCAGAAAACTGCGTGAAAAGAAAGGGTTGTCGATTGCGGAAATTTCCCGCGAAACGGGATATAACTGGAGAACGGTCAAGAAATACGCAGATGGAGACATTTCTGTCCAACCCACTGTCAAACGGAAAAAGGGGATGAGGAAGGATACGGACAAATCATTGACGACTGGTTAGAGGAAGATGCCAAGCTGCCGAGAAAACAACGGCGAACGAACAAGACGATGTTTGAAGCGCTTTGTCGTGATCATGGATTTCAAGGCTCCTATCACACCGTTTGCGGCGTACGTGCAAAAACGAAGACCGCAGCTCAAGCTCGAGAAAGAACAGCGCTATGAACAACTAGAGCACCCGCTAGGCGAGGCACAGGTGGATTTCGGGAAGTGACGGTCGATGGGGAGGCGTTTGTGGTTCATAGCATCCCGGTTCCCAACCGTATCCTTATCAAAGCGGAGCGATTCGAGCAGGTGGCCTACGAAACTAAGGAACAGTTTTTGCGTGATGTGTTGGCGTTGGAGCTGTCGTTCCGTCAGAAAGCAAAACAGGCTCGATTGATCAAGAAGGCGAAGTTCCGGGAGTTGAAATGGCTCAACGATGACGAATGGTCGGACCAGATTCATTGACCGACCACGACCTCCAAGGAAGAACTTTGCGACCTTCGCTTTTTGGAGCAAAAACAGAACGTCCTGCTTTTAGGTTCGCGGGGAACAGGAAAAACCCATCTCGCCACCGCATTAGGGTGAAAAGCGTGTGAACGGGGCCATGAAGTTCGGTTTTTCCGTGTCGCCGATCTTGTCGCCCAGCTCGAAGAGGCGTTAAAAGACGGCACCCTCGGACGGCTCAAACGGCAAATCGACACATGCGAGCTGTTGATTTTGGATGAACTCGGCTATGTGCCTTTCCAGAAGCAGGGGTCGGAACTGCTGTTTCACATCATTGCCGATTGTTGTGAACGAAAAAGTGTCATCGTGACATCGAATTTAGAGTTTGAACAATGGAATCGGGTGTTTGGGGACAACCGCCTGACGGCGGCGCTAGTGGATCGTTTAGTCCATCACGCCCACATTCTCGCGTTTACGGGAGAGAGCTACCGCTTGCGGCACGCGCTTTCTGCCGTTCAGTCGCCCCCTTCTCACTCGGTTGAACGATAAATTCATGGAGCAGCCAAGCCTATGTATTTTTTCTTGCAATTCTCTGCACTTTTTGCTTGCAAAAAACAGCCAAATACCGCCTGGACTTCGCCGTTTCGGGCAGCTCATACGAAAAACGGTACGGAATGTCAGGCCCGATGGAAGACGACATCAACACGATGCACCGCTACCGCGATTCACTTGTCGCCCGCCGCGGCGGCCCATACGAGCGCACCGCCTTTGGCGCCTACGTGCCGTTTCCGTGGCATGACGAAGACAGCTACCAAGCGCACCCGCGTACAAAAGCATCAATGACGTCAACATCGGCGGCCTGCCGTTTTTGCCGAACACCACCCACCTAGTCAAGCAGTTCATCGAGCGGCTGATTGAAAAGAATCCCGAAGAACTGAAAACGAAGGCATTTTGCCGCAAGGGATCATCGAAGAATGGCGGTCGGCTTTCGATGAGCATGTGCTTGTCGGCATGGTCCCAAGCGCGCGGCATTACGAAGCCTACCGGAAACACCGCTTCTACCATATCCCGGTCAAGCAGCTGAAAAAAGGTTGGCAAACGGCGCGCTACATCGCCCTTTACCTGAAGCGGGGAGCTGCCCCGCAAAACGGGGTCACGTGCTTCGGCAAAATCGCCGACGCGAAAATCGTCAAACGCTCGGCCATCGCCGAGCTGCCGAAACGAAGCGATGACGAATACGTTCGCTTCGAAATCGAAAGCTGGAACTTTCTCCAAAACCGTCATCCGTCCCGTCGGCTACGGCATCGCCGTTTACGCGATGACGACGCTTAATACAATCAAACAAGCAAAAGAGCTGCCCGAGCTGTTCATGAAATCAAGCGAGGAAATTGCCCTTTGGCGCTTGCTGCGGCGACTGTCCGACCGCGTTCGCTTCGACCTTGACGCCCGCTACTTGGACCAGGCATCAAAAATCACGGCATACCGGGTCAAAAACTTGCTCATCCGCCTTGAAAACGGCCTGCTCACCATCACGAGCGGCGCGAAGCGAAAAACGATCGCCGCTGAACTGCTCCGCAAGCAGCCATCGGCCGTGTTTCGCGAAGTGGTGGGGATGATGGGGGAGTGAATGATGGATGACTATGTAGGTATGACAGGAAAACAAGGTCGCACCTCCATGAACAAGTGGTGTGCATGATGATCAATTTTTGTTTCGACAAATTTCGATATTGTTTTCCGGAATGTTTTAGTAAAATAGATCTGAGCCCATGGTCAAACATGCTTGGATTGTTTCAACGCGTTGAAAAGAACGGTTCTTTCTATATTTTGAAACTAACAGGGGTGAACAGAATATGACTGTAAAAGCAGACATCGATTTTCAAAAGGATTTATTTGAAGCAGCCAATAAAATGCGCGGGAGTGTGGCCCCTGCTGATTATAAACATTATGTTCTTCCGTTAATATTTTTGCGCTATCTTTCCAATAAGTACGAGCAGCGTCGAAAAGAATTAGAGCAAATCGTAAAAGATCCAAGCAGCGATTGGTATACGGAAGATGATGAAATGCGGCAAATCATCATCACCGACCCGGACCAATATAAGGCGGAAAACGTCTTTGTAGTGCCAGAAGAAGCAAGTTGGTCTTATATTATGAAAAACGCCAAGCAGCCGAATATTAAAGAAATTCTTGATAACGCGATGAAGCGTCTTGAAGAGGAAAACCCAGAACTGGAAGGCATATTGCCGCGAATCTACCAAGGTTCGAACTTGCCGCCTGAAAACGTGGCAGGATTAATCGAAATTTTTTCTCGTGATGTATTTAGTGCCAATACGGATGACAGTGTAGATATATTGGGCCGTACATATGAGTATTTCATTAGTTCTTTTGCCGCTTCCGAAGGTAACAGAGGCGGAGAATTCTTTACACCATCTAGTATTGTTAAACTGCTTGTTGCCATGCTGGAGCCGAAAAGCGGGATTGTGTTTGATCCGGCGTGCGGCAGCGGCGGGATGTTTATACAAAGTGAAGAATATGCGCCAAACAAACACGCACTTTCGTTTTACGGGCAAGAAAATGTGGTAACGACTGTACGTCTTGGAAAAATGAACGTTTTATTGCATGGCATCAATGCGGAAATTCGTTTAGGAGACTCGCTGTTAAACGATCAGTTCCCTGATTTAAAGGCCGATTACGTGATTGCCAATCCGCCGTTTAACCAAAAAGACTGGGGAGCAGACCGTTTATCAAAGAATGACCCGCGCTTAATCGGACCAGTCACAAACAGCAATGCGAACTATATGTGGATGCAACACTTCCTATATCATTTAAATGATACAGGTACAGCAGGATTTGTCATGGCAAACGGAGCCATGACGACGAATGTCAAAGAGGAGAAAGAAGTTCGTCAAAAATTAGTGGACGAAGGATATATTGACTCCATTGTTCAATTGCCTGAAAAACTGTTTTTTACCACAGGCATTCCATGTTGCTTATTCTTTTTAAGCAAAAACCGTGACGGCAAAAACGGCTATCGGGCAAGAAAAAATGAAATTTTGTTTATTGATGCCCGTAAAATGGGGACACTCGTCAGCCGCAAGCAAAAAGCGCTGTCCAAAGAAGAAATTGATAAAATTGCCGCTGTTTATCGCGCCTACAAATACGATGGGGCAGAAGGATATGAAGATGTTGCTGGTTTTTGCAAAGTTGCAACAATTGAAGAAGTACAGGCAAACGACTACAAATTGACACCGGGGATTTATGTTGGGACGGAAGTATCCAATGAAGACGATGTACCGTTTGAAGAAAAAATGGTTGAATTAACTCAGCGTCTTTTTGAACAGTTTGAAGAATCGAATCGCCTTCAAGAGAAGATTAAGATGGACTTGGAGGAATTGATGTGAGTAAATGGATTGAAGGAAAATTAAGGGACTTAGTCGAGGTAAACCCTACCGTAAAACTTATAAAGGGTGAAATATATCCGTTTGTAAGTATGGATGTTATTCAACCTTTTTATAAACCAGTAGAAGCAAAGGAAGAAAGAGAATTTAAGTCTGGCGGAGCAAAATTTGAGAATGGTGATACACTTTTTGCGCGAATAACACCCTGCCTTGAGAATGGCAAGATTGCACAGGTGAAAAACCTTAAAAATGGGAAAGGTTTTGGTTCAACCGAGTTTATCGTATTACGTGGTAAAGAGGGTATCACAGATACAGATTTTGTGTATTATCTTGTGACTAACAAATCATTTCGTGAAAATGCTGAAAGGTTGATGGTAGGTACATCGGGGCGACAGAGGGTAGATAAACAACAATTTGAGGACCAAATAATTTCGATACCTGACCTTGAAACGCAAAAAAGAATTTCATCCATTCTAGGTAGTATTGATAAGAAAATAGAACTCAATGTAGAGATGAACAAAACCCTCGAAGAAATGGCAATGACGCTTTACAAGCATTGGTTTGTTGATTTTGGACCGTTTCAAGATGGGGAGTTTGTGGAATCGGAATTAGGAGTTATCCCAAATAATTGGAAAATTGGTCAAGTTAAAGATTTGGCAAAAGTATTAAGTGGTAAACGTCCTAAGGTTAAAGATATAGGTGAATACCCTATATTTGGGGGAGGGGGGCCTATGGGAGTTACAAATGAATATTTGTATAATGAACCTATATTTATTACTGGTCGTGTAGGGACAATTGGCAAGGTATTTAGAGTTTCAAAACCATGTTGGCCTTCTGACAATTCTCTGGTTTTAATCCCCTTAAAAGTATATTACTATAGTTTTTTATATGCTGTTCTTAAAAATATAGATTTTTCTCTAATAACAGGTGGTTCGACTCAACCATTAATAACACAAACAAGTTTAAAGTCTATAAAAGTAATAATACCACCTGAGGAAACTATAGAACAATATAATAAACAAGTGTTAACATATTACAGTTTAATAGATAAAAATGATAACATTAATAAACAACTTAGTGAAATAAGAGATTATCTCCTTCCTCGCCTTTTATCAGGTGAAATTGATGTATCTAAAGCAGAAAAACAAGTAGAAGAAGTACTTTAAACAAACTTAAATTCAACTAGGAGGTGCAAGCAACATGACGAGACCTCTAGGTGAAACGGAATTTGAAGAAACAACGATTGAACGTTTAAAGCGGTTAGGTTATGACTATCTTCATGCGCAGGAATTGTTTCAGCGCGGAGAGCGGGACAGTCTTCACGAGGTAGTTCTATACGGTCGGTTGGAAGCCTTCTTAAAGAAGGCTTATCCGACCATACCCGAACATGAAATAAAAAGACTTGCTCAAGTACTAACAGCGCCAGATGGTGTAAAACTGATTAACCGGAATATGCATTTCCACAAAATGTTGACGAAAGGACTTGAGTTCTCTTATGAGGTAAACGAAGAAACATACACACCTCATGTTTTCCCGATTGACTGGGAACATCCGGAGAACAATGACTTTTTAGTGGTCAATCAATTGCCGATTGAAGGGCGCATGTCCCGCCGGCCAGATATCGTTATATACATTAATGGTTTGCCGCTGATTGTATTTGAGTTAAAAAATCCAAACAACGAGCAGGCGACTGTTTATGATGCATATACCCAAATTCAAAACTATACGTATGATATCTCGCAATTATTTAACTACAACGCTTTTGTTGTCATTTCCGATAACGTGGAAACGAAGCATGGAATGCCGTTTGCCGATTACGATTTCTTTGCCTCATGGAAATCGATTGATGGACGAAATGTCGATAACAACCGCGCCAATACGATGCGCACGCTGATTGAAGGATTATTCCCGAAAGATCGTCTACTAAATTATATTCGTAATTTCATTGTCTTTTTAGAGGAAGGAAGTAAAATTACAAAAGTTGGCGCGAAATATCACCAATTTTTTGGCGTAAACTTTGCTGTCAATGAAGCGATACGTGCGACGCGACCTGACGGAGACCGGAAAATCGGAGTTATGTATCATACAACGGGTTCGGGTAAATCGCTAAGCATGTTATTTTTCGCAGGAATTTTATCGCGCCATCCTGAAATGGAAAACCCATCTATTGTCATTCAAGTGGATCGCAATGACTTAGACGAACAGTTGCATGATACGTTTGTGCAAGGGAAATCATACATCGGCAATGTGCATCACGCGGAAAGTACCGAACAGTTGCGGACATTACTGAGAGGGGAAGCCGGACAAATCATTTTCTCTACCATTGAAAAGTTCCGTAAGAAAGAAGGAGAAACTAAGCATCCGGTTTTATCGGAAAGACGAAACATTGTTGTGATTGCTGATGAAGCACACCGCACCCAAGCCGGTTTTGCAGGTGGATTTGCTGCTCAATTGCGTTATGCTTTACCGAACGCTTCCTATATTGGATTTACGGGAACTCCGGTCGATTTTGTTGATAACAATACAGAAGAAATTTTCGGACATATTATCCACCGCTACGATATGGCTCAGGCGGTCGAAGACAAAGCGACATTGCCCATTTACTATGAGAGCCGCCTAATTCCGCTTGATTTATCTGCTGAGGACATTGATGAAAAATACAAGAAAATTATCATAGAGGCTGGGGGAGACGATGAAGAGTCAGAGAACTATAAAAGAAAATGGGCCGCTCTGGAAAAAGTCGTCGGTACCCCAAAACGGCTCCGTCGTTTAGCCAAAGATATCGTATCACATTTTAACCAAGTCGCCAATCCGTTTCAAAAAGCAATGATTGTCTGTATGAGCCGACGCATTGCGGTTGATTTGTATAATTATCTAAGAGAAATTCCGGAATGCCCTCCTGTTGAAGTGATTATGACAGGGGATGTATCAAAGGACCCTAAAGAGTGGCGCGAAGTCCAGCCGGGAAGCAAATATGCGCATATTAAATCGAAAAAAGAGCAAGAAGAAGTGAAAGCCAAACTTCGTGATCCAGAAGATCCTTTGAAATTTGTCATTGTCGTCGATATGTGGTTAACAGGAATGGACGCAAAACCGCTTTCTTACCTTTATGTCGATAAGCCAATGAGGGGACACAATCTTATGCAAGCCATTGCCCGTGTAAACCGCGTGTTTCCGGGAAAAGAAGGCGGAGTCGTCGTTGATTATATTGGAATCGCTACTTCACTAAAAGAAGCAACTCATAAATATACGCAAAGTGGCGGCACGGGAAGTCCTACTTATGATATTTCAGAGGCCGTTAATATCTTCATGGATCATCTGAAGACAGTAAGAGGATTTATTCCAAGTGAGATTGATGTGCAAAACTGGCGGGCAAAACCAAAGATAGAGCGCGAGGACTTCATTGCAGATCTTGTTAACATTCTTTTAAACCGAGATCCCGAGGAATATATCCAAGCAGCCACCAGACTAGAAAAATCGTATCAGTTGGTGAAACATCAACCGGAAGTGCTTGAACTTGCAGATGAAGTCATGCTCTATTTAATGATGAAAGCACAACTTCGCAAACATTTGCGGCCACCAATTGAAAAACCGAGTGAAAATAAAACATTAGAAGAGCGATTATCAGAACTCATTGATAACAGTCTGTTAGCAAAAGAAACCGTCGACATTTTCCAAATAGCAGGAATTGAACGCCCAGATATCAGCATATTGGACGATGCGTTCTTGGCAGATTTAACAAAAAAAGAGCATGTAGACTTGCGCTTAAAGTTGCTGAAAAAACTTTTAGAGGACCAAATCAAAGTGACATTTAGCCAAGGAAGCCCACAGTCAAAGGCGTTAAGCGAACTTCTAGAGAAAACGCTAAAAGATTACCATAATCGGGTTATTCAGGCTGCCGATGTGGTCAGGGTTATGATTAACATGCGCAAAGAGATGGAGGAGGAAATGCGCAAGCGACATGACTTAGGACTGTCAGAGGAAGAAATTGAATTTTACAAAGCGATCACTGCTATGGAGCAGGAAGCGTTCTCAAACGAGTTTCTTGCTAGTTTAATCCATAAGGTGGTCAAAGCCTTAAAGAAACAATTAGCCGTAGACTGGACAAGTCCTCACCGTCGAGATGTTTACGCTAAAGTGAAATTAGCCGTCAAGCAAGTGCTCATGAAGGAAAAAATTACGGGGCAACAATTACAATTCTTAACAAACAAATTCATGGAACAAGCCGAGCAACAATATAAAGACTGGCCAATGAATGCGTGATCATGCAATAAATGGTCTATTTGATGAATGGGGCATAAAAGTTATGCGGTCGGCTACTAACAGGTGTAGATTTCACTATAAGCAAGCATTACGATTTTTTACAACCTTTTTCGTTCTAGCATCGAGCTTTTGAAAGCCAGTTCTGTTGGGAAAATTTTTATTTGTTTTAGTCGCCTCTCGTTTTCTTATGTGTCAGGGGAACTGAGGGGCGATTGATTCACCTGGCCATTGTTCAGAACAGGTGCACTAGCGTATAAATTCTGTAACTAAACCGCTATTTTAGTATAAAATAGGGATGTAAGTTACTGTATATAAATATTATAGGAGTGTATACCAATGAATGAGGCCAAATATTCTGTCCTGCTATGTAACTATTCACCCCAGTGCTAGTGTATAAAAAAGCCCAGCACAAATAGGGCATTTCGGTCATAGAAAATGCCCTAGGTAGCGGAAAGAACTCGATCGATCGTTTCGCCTGCCAACAGAAGACATAACGAATCCCACACGTTTTTTTCGTGTTTCGTCAGTGTGGAAACGATGCTTCTTGCGATGCAAAACGACTGCGCGAATGTTTCTTCGCGAAACGTACCCGAAATGTTCTCTTTGACTTTGACCATGCGAAGATCGCGTTCGGCTTGGTTGTTATCAAAGGGAACATGTACTTCACGTAAGAAACGCAGCGCTTCTTCCTTTCGTTTTTGAAGGCGTCGAACAAAAGCGAGTGCTTTTTTCGGAAGAGGCGTCATCGTTTCTAATCGGTGTTGTGCTCTTTCTAGGATGCGATCATACACTCGTTCCCACCGTCTCGCTTCTTCTTCGGAAAGTGCACCGTGATGGGCTTCGACGGCTTGCTTGGCGGCTAACAGAAACGTGGTCATGCGCATCGCCCACGTATGCCCCTGTTCGATGAATCCTTTTAACTCACGCAAATGGTGGGCATGACAAAGGGCATGGGTGGCATGTGTGTATTTCGGATACGTACCGAACGCATCGTGCATCATCGTCCCTTCATATCGGGGAAGAATCCCGATATCATCGGTCGCTTTTTTTCCACGAGAAGCGTGAGGAGCCAAGTATGTATATCTCGATGTACACGCGACATGCACCCATGCGAGTTTCCCATTGATGCGCAAACTCGTTTCATCGACATGCAGGATGTTGGATTCAAGTAAGGCGTCTTCGATGATGTCCATATTGGATTCCAACGATTCGCGTCCTCGTTTCACCATATTGGCAAGAGTTCCCGTACTAATCGAGTGTTGATATAACGCTTCGATTGTATCACTTAAACGCTTGTACGGGATCAATTGGATATGATGTAAATAAACAACGAGCGCCGTGAGCCGTGGACCGTATTGCACATGATTCGTGACATGGGATGGGAATTCGGCTTGTTGCACGCATCGACAATGTGGACACGATTTCACTTCACGTTCATGTTGTGTCACCTCGATCGCCACAGGAGGGACATCAAACACTTGACGGATATCGACTTTGAACGGTTTGACTTCACGCAAAGAAGCTCCACATCCTTGACACGTATGCACACGGTGGACGACACGATGATGTGGATGTTCCACTTGACGGAGCGTCTTCCCCTCATGTCCCTCTTGCCCACCAAGCTTTTTGCCAGACGGCTCGCGGGAGGAACGCTTTTTCTCAAAACGGTCAGAAGATGGGGGCAAATGGCTATTGGAGCTGTTTTTTTTCGTGCGTGCTTCCAGCTCTTGAACACGGTACTTCAGTTGTTCATTTTCTTTGCGTAGCTGTTTGTTTTCTTTCAACAGTTGCTCAATGACTTGTTGTTGGTGAGTAATGAGCTGCTTTTGTTGTTGGGCTTTGCTGATTAAGCTTTCAACTGTAAATACAGCTTGTTGTACCGTCAACATGCGATTCACCTCCTTGTCTATCAATATTCACATCATGGACAGGAAAAGCAAAAAATATTCAGCTCACTTTATGATGTGGCTGAATAGTTACCCTGCTATTTTCATCTGATATTCGGCAAATACGAGCAAGCGAACTTCGGCAATATATCCAAAGCGGCCGCAAGGTGTATTTGCTTGCGTTTGATGATCCGCAAGAATTATTAGAGGATCCGATTTTGCATGAAGCGCATAAGAAAGAATTGCTCCAAGTTTCTATTGTTCGCTATGCACCAGAATGGGAACGGGTATGGGCAGTGATTGAAGATGGCAAAGTTAATGACTCTCAATTATTGGATTATCTTGATCAAAACAGTGCTTTTAATAAAGGACAGTATGAACTCGAACATGCCTATAGCCGCGGGCATTATATTGTGAAGGCAGGAGCAGGGACGGGAAAAACGACGACGGTGATCAACCGGATCATGTTTCTCAAGCATATGCAAGGGGATCTCGATTTACGTTCAGTTGTCATGATCACGTTCACAAACGAAGCTGCTTCCAATATGCGTTCAAAGTTGTTAGAAAAGATAAAAAACTATTACGATTTGACGAAGGATAAAAAATATTTAGAGTGGATGGAAGAAGCAGGACGGATGTTTATCGGCACCATTCACTCGTTTGCTAGGGAGTTTCTCGTGACAGAAGGGCAAACGCTAGGTTTTTCGCGGTCGATGGAAGTAAGGAGTTACAAACATGAGCGGAGACGGCTGATCGAAAAGTATATTGACCAGTTCTCGGTTGAATGCCCAGAGGTATACGAACGTTTTCGGCATATTCCCCACTATCAAATCATTCGTTCTTTTATCGTTATGATCGAGCAGTTGCATAACAAATCTCTTTCTGTTGAAGCGATTGGGCAGCTTGATTTCGGGACAGACAGCTGTGGGTTTCATGAATTTGCCGATTATGTCATGAAACGTGTTATTCGGGAGCTTGATGAACAGAAAAAGACGGAGGAAACGTTACAAATTAGTGATTTAATCAGCCGTCTAGCGTCGCTTAAGAATCTTTCTTCCGATCAACTCGATTTGCCGATCCGTTATTTATTTGTCGATGAATTCCAGGATACGGATGAATCACAGACAGCATTCATCAGTTGGTTGGCAGAGAAGTATGGTTGTCAGTTGTTTGTGGTTGGGGATGTGAAGCAAAGCATTTATCGGTTCCGGGGGGCGGACTATACGGCGTTTCTTCAATTACAACAACACATGGAAACAGCGAATCACCTGTATAAAGAGTATTCGTTGCAAAAGAATTACCGATCATCACCAACATTATTAACACAACTGAATGCTTTATTTCAGAAATGGACAAAAACTGTTGAAAAGTTTCCATTTGATGATACGGACAAACTGATTCCGGCACAAGAGAAAAGCTATGGAGAAGGTTTAGTTGCGTTAGATATAGATGATGCCACTCTAAAATTTTTGCTTCGCCGTTTGTATCGTGAACATGTTGTCGTCTTAGTCCGCTCAAATCGTGAAGTGCTAGAAATGGTGGATAAAATTGAGAATATGGGGTTCTTTTGTGAAGCAGCTGTGTCCGGAACGTTTTACCGTTCATTTCCAGTAAGGGAATTTTACCTGTTGATCCGGAGGTTTACCCACCCGTATGTTCCGAAGGATCGTTATCTCTTTCACCAAAGCTCTTACGGAGAGAATGAACTGACTATCGCCAAAGTGTTATCAGCTTATACGCCGGAAACGTCTTTTATTCTTGATCTATTGCAGACATTTGACAATATGGAACGGTGGGAATGCCAATGGAACACGTCATCCGCCCTTGCTGTGTTGCAAAACATCATTGATGAAGTTCGGCCGCATGAAGTCTTTCGGCTGCGCTACTACAACCAGTTGAGGTCCCGGTTTCCTGATGGAGATGTGGAGATGCATCGGAAAGAAGCCATTGCGAAAATGAAGGAATACAAAATGAACTTGGACCGCCTTATTTTTTTCATCAAAAAGGAATTTGGCGATTTTCACGCATCTTTCTATGATCTGGAGAAATTTTTAGCAATCAAAATGGCAACAGATACTTCGGAGAATGAGCTGAAAATAACGAGGGGGGTCAATCACCGGATCAAAGTGATGACCGTCCACAAGGCAAAAGGATTGGAGTTTGACTATGTGCTCATGCCCTTGACGCGTCATTCGTTTATTAAGCAAGGGAAAACGGATGTGATGTTAATTTCCGATCGAGCGCAGTGGAAACTCGGATATAGCATTCATTGGGGTGATATGGAGTTTGAAAATAATTATTACAATGAATACGCCGGATCAGAAAAGAAAGAATTGATCGGCGAAGAAGCTCGACTGCTGTACGTAGCGTTGACGCGGGCGCGAAAGGCGGTTTATGTAAACAGCTCTTCCCCAATGAATCCATATCAAGCGCAGTGTTGGAGTGACTTGTTAGAAAGCGGGGAGATGTTGGTTGTTTGAAGTCAAGTACTACCAGCACACAACACATTTTTACGAACGGTTCAGAATCCGCGAAGGCGAAATCCATCTTACGCAAAGTACTGCTTTGGCACAGTATTTGAGAAGTGTCACCGGGGCATCGAAAAGCCAAGTACTGGCATATCATTCGTTTGTAAGGAAGCTGTTTCCTAATTGGAATCATCCACATACTGAAATCTATTTGCGGTCGATGATACGCCAATACATTCATCAACATGCTTCGGAAGAATCGATGGACTATTTAGAGAAGAAGGTTCGCGATTTTTATTTATCTCTCCGTTTTTTAATCGAAATGGGGATGACACGGTTGTTTGACTTTCCGAGCATGCAGCTGAAGGAAGAACAAAAATTTCTGATTGGCATGTTCGAGCAGCTCAGACATGACCCTATCGTCGTCAGCTATCGGCAAGAACGAGCACATCTGACCAAGAAAAAAATAGCGGAGACATTGAATATTGATACTGACATTCATACCGTATGTGTTCATCATTTCGATTACATTGATGCTGTACGGATGATGATGTTTTATCAATTGCAACAAATAGGATTGCATGTCATATTTTATATTCCATTCAATTCCAATGCTCTAAATGTTTATCAAACATGGCGTGAAATTTATGAGCGGGTGAGCGGAAGCGAGTATAGCCGTTGGGAATGCGTCGAGAATTCCCAGCCGCGCCGAGGCGCGAAATTTGCTCGCTATTTGGGCGATCGTTTTCTAGATCAGGAAGATCCATTGCGCCACGTTCGTTTTCTCACTTTTGGTCATCCGACAGAATTTAAAGAGTATTTGCAAAAACATCCGATTGTAAGAAACCATCATGAAGTGGTGGCTAAATTTGAAAAGGATTTAAACATATACACAAATTGCGCTAGAAATGATCATTTTTACGCCAGCCGCTATGGACAATTTTTCTTGTCTTTGCAAAACTGCAGAAAAACAAACGATGGCATTGTCTTAACTTATGACGATTACGTCAACATGATGACGTCAGGGTGGGTGCAGTTTGGACATGTAAACGGCACGCAAGCATTGACGTTGCTGATTGATTTGCGCAGTTATATGGACGGCGTGAAAAGTTTTCGAGATATCATGGAACGCCTGCAAGCGCTTGTTGATCTTCAAGAAGTCAGCCGCGTATTTGATGAAACTGCGAAGGAACAGGCGGGGAGCCACCGACTGAAGCGCTATTTAAGCAACCCGTTTCGCTGTTTTCCATATGTGCATCAGTCTCGATACGAAATCACTGTCAAGCAGTTGATTGAATGCACAAAAGATTTGGCTCGAAAAGTGAACCGTCTGCTATTGGGGGAAAGGGAAAAGAGAAATGTCAGGGTGTATATTAAAGAACTGAACGACATCTATGTGGCTGTGAGCGGCCAGTGGGAACCTAGTGCTAAACAAAAGATGGAAAAGTTATTTTCCGTTTCTATTCCTGCTGACTGGGAGTTTACGATGGAAGAGTTGTACCAATTTATTACATTGCACTTAGGTACAGAGGAAGATGAGGAAGACGATGATCAAGGCAGTCCACAAATTGTAAACATTGACCAGTTGGTTGGAAAAACGTTGATTGCACATAACATGCACGTAACAGGCTTATCGTTGCAAACGTTTCCTTGGAAACAGTCTGAAATGCCTCACTTGTTGACATATAGTTGGTTGAAAGAATGCATTCGCCGTTCATTTGTTGCTGAGAATCGAATCATGCGAATAAATGCACTTATAGTCGATTATTACTCACGAAATGTTACGAGAAATACTGCGCTATATTCCATTTATCATCTTCTAGCATATAGCAAGGGACAAATTACTTTTAGCTATATTAAAGATTTGTACGATCATGATGGACCAAGCATTTATTTCACTATCTTACAGGAATTGTATGAGCAAACGGAAGAAGTTGCAGAGGAGCAACCTGATGAGTGGAAATGGAAAGAAGAGACTGTTGTCCAAGAAGAGATAACGAAAGAACCGTTACAGGCTATACCTGATTTACTATGGCTGGACAGCGATTTTTGTCAGCGAAAATTCTTTTTCAATGCGTTTGTTGAACATCATCCGATTTACGAAAACGATTTTCACCAACAACAAGCTTTTGCGATCATCGGCAAACTTCTTGCTGAACAAGGGGATGGAGAAGCGCTGGTGCGGGAGACCATATTCCCTTTATTTCCGCAATGGACAAACGCGCACAAGCAGAACTTGTTGGATACAACCTATCGCTCCAGCCTAAGAACGTATAAATCATATCAAAATATTTATTATCCAAAGGCAATGAAGCGGCTTCAACGTTTAGGAAGCAAATATATGGTCACAAAAAATTGGAAAGCGAAATATCAATATGACCATGACACCTTCCGAATTGACGAGCATATAAAAGAATTTCTTGCAAGTGTTCAAACAAAGGAAATCGAAGCAAGAAGTGGACAACATTGCCGCATGTGTCCATTCCTGCATGTTTGTAAGGACGGTGAATATGTCATCGATGCAAACGACAGCTGATCTCCGTAAGAAACGTCTAGACTTTGCCAGACGATCAGCGCGAGCTTGGCAAAATTACTTCGATGCCCATGGTCTGTTGCCTAATATTACGCTAAGCCCTGAACAAATTTCCGTTGTCCAGCAAGACGAAGACCAAATGTTGATCAACGGTTCGGCAGGCACCGGTAAAAGTCTGACATTAATTTATAAGTTACTAAAAGTCATGGAACAGGAAAATGAACCGAAGCGCATTTTATATTGTTCGTTTAATACGACGCTTGTTGAAGATGCCAGAAAACGAATCGAGCAGTCAAGCAAGTTTCATGAGATCAAAGATAAACATACATTGCATATGGAAACTTTTCACTATATGGCGGCGAGGATTTTAAGGGAAATTGGTTTTCCCAATGCAGAGTTTTTACGGATCAACCTTGAAAACTTGCGGCGCTATGAGGACGCCATTACACGCCGTACGATAGCGCTTGTAGATACGTTTATGGAAAGCGAAGAATATAAAAAGCTGCCGCTGGAACAAAAACTTTATAAAACCCATGCGGGTACGTTTTTAATGGATGAAATTCTTTGGATGAAAGCGAACGGTTTTGTCACAGAAGAATCGTACTATCATTGTGAACGGGCGGGAAGGGGGAACATCCCGCGATTAACCAAAGAGCAGCGCCGAACGATTTTCTATTTGTATAAGGAATATGAGAAAATGTTAAAAAAACAGTTTCACGATCATTTAGATTTGGAAGATTATGCTTTGTTGCTGCTGAAATATTTTGACGATATTCCGGATTCATTGAAGTACGACTATATTTTTGTCGATGAAGTTCAGGATTTGCAGGCGATGCAATTAAAGGCCTTGGTCGGATTGGCCAAAAAATCAATTGTTGTCTCCGGCGATCCAAAGCAACGTATTTACAAACGAAGCCCGTTCTCGTATCGGGATTTAGGATTGCACATCGAGGGGAGAAAAACGAAAAACTTGCGAACAAACTACCGATCAACAAAACAAATCATGAAACTGGCGAGCAGTTTGGAGTTCATTGATGCAGAAAACGACCGTTTGGATGATCAACGTTTTGTGAGGGAAGGAAAAAAACCGTCGATTTACTTTTTCCCGAGCTCGAAAGAACTGAGTTGTCATCTAGTGAACCAAGTAAAAGTGATTCAGAAAAACGATCCGGATGCGACAATTGCTGTTATCCACCGCCATGATGGAGATACATATGCGATTAGTCAATGTTCGGTTCTTATGGAATTAAAGAAACACTTTGATGTCATCACCTCATCCCAATATGGAAGAAGATTTGACTTGAACAAACAAAAAAAGCCGATTTTGTTTACAGATGCATATAGTGTCAAAGGACTTGAGTTTGATTATGTATTTTTGATTCATTTTGACCGTGATCATTATCCGAATAAAAAGAGGATTGAAGAGTTGGATAAACGAGCCGGTGACAATAAAAATAGTGACGGCTACAAGGCAGATTTTGAAGCTATACTCAATGATGAAAAGAAAGTTCTTTATGTCGCAATCACTCGTGCAAAAAAAGAAGTGCAGTTGATGTATACTGGCCGCAACTTTAGAAGTATTTGTCCTTTTGTAAGAAATTTCTATAAAGAAGATTACGATGCCTTTGGCTTTGATTCAAGTATATATTCCAAGTAAGGGAGTGGTTTGTTTGGCAACGATTCAGTTTGAAATCAAAAAACGAATTGCGACGTTGTCTAGTTCGCCCAAAGGATGGAATAAGGAACTAAATCTTGTGAGCTGGAACGGATATCCTCCGAAATATGATATACGGGATTGGGATGCCTCACATGCGAAAATGGGCAAGGGAGTTACCCTTTCAGAAGCGGAAGTGAAGGAGTTATATTATGCATTAAAACAGCTGTTTGAAAAGAATTCGTCTGAAAACTCTAGCATACAAAATGGGGATTGGCGGAAACGAATCGATGAATGGGCGGAGAGCTCGCCGTTATTTATTCAACAAATCAAGAATGTACTAATATTCATGAACGAAAAAGGGTACCCTGTCGAGAAGCAAAGGCAATTACTAACGGGGATACAATCGGCATCATCTGAAGAAGCGTTGCAATACGAAATAGAAAGCATTAGCAGCATTTATCCTTCATTCTATAGGGAGTTGGGCAGCCTAATCCGAAAGTTAGAGGAAGGGGAATTGGGACAACTGTTTTTATATATTTGTGATCGCTAGAAGGTCAGTAAAAAGTACACTCTGGGGCAGGGGGGGAGGAGGCTCGTTTCGCCGCATGTGCACACAGCCGTGGGCAGCACTTAAGTGCGAATACTTCGATCCAATATTTTTTTAATGAAATTTGAGTATACTGAGCAACGAATTCCAGTCTTGGCGGTTAGTCGTTGTGAATGAGATGAAACAGCCTTCGCCCGCAAACACTTCCAAGACATCGGAACGGATGTGGAATTCATCGGACCGGAGAATGATGTCGAGCGGTTTATGTTACGAGCCTTAAGCCGTTGAAGGTGGGGACAAAACAGAAGCCAAGCGGGCTTCTGTTTTGTCTTAGCATTACATTATGAATTGCCCCGGTTGAATGCAAAATCTTTGAGACATCCAAGAGCACATTTCTGAGCAGCAACAGGGCGCTAGTGTATTGCACACTTAGAGAAATAGGAGTTGATAAAAAATGAGTTTCAAAGCGGAAGTGTTATGTGTTTTCATCGCTTCGCCATCGGTATAGAAAAGGGAGCAGCACCGCACCGCTCTTTTTGTATTTTTTGATTGGTCGACAAAGTTCGACGGCAACGTTTTACAAAAGTTGATACAATCAAATCAACTGAATCTTTTTATCTATGACAAAGGGAGGGGTCACGGGATGGCAACGATTCGTAAAGCGGATTATTACTATGGAGCACTTCTTTCCGCGCTGGTCAACGGCGGGTTGGCGCCGGCGCTGTTTGAAAAGGAAAATGACAACCGACAAATTTATGAAGTCACGACGAATAAAGCGAGCTATATTATGTACACGAAATACAACACGAATCCATCCGGCTCCAAAGATTTCACTTGGTCGTTTGTATTCAGTGATCATGAGATTGCAGAAATTAACAAGATTTATCTCGAACACAGCAAGGAAAAAGAAATCATGTTTGCATTTGTCTGCGCACAGAAACAGCCGAGTGACTCCAATCAAGTGATTGCCATCGTCCGTTGGAATGAGTTTCTCGAGTGTGTCGACCTGCAAAGACAACAAGTTCGAGGAACTCCGCGGCTTTCCATAAAAGCGGTGAAAGGCTCTCCCAAGCTTCGCCTCTACGGCAGCAAGCGCGCAGATGTATTGGATGGGAAAGATCATACGATCAAAATTGAACGAAATCGATTAAACAGTTTGTAATTAGGTGAAGAACACCGATGGATGGGCTTAGGTTATACGGGTTGTTCGTTTTGCCCCATCCTAAACGTATTGTCTACAGCGGGGAGCTACATGCTCATTGTTTCAGCTCCTGTTTTTAGAAGAATGGTTGCTTCACAAGCGGAGCGATTTCTTTTTGCAAAAAGGAGGAACCCGAATGTCAAAATGGTGGATGATCCGCGCGGGCGACCGCAATGAACTGATTCCGCTTTGGCTGGAAAAGGGCATCGCATCGATCGGCTGGGCGCAGTTAGGAAACCCAAGGCATTTTTCATCAAAGCAACAGCTTCAACAGAAGGCAGACGAAGTGTTTAACGAGGCCAAACCGAAATCAAGAAATAGCTGGGTTAATCAAGTGTGGCGTTTCAACCATTCCGTTCGTAACACGAGCGTTCGATACTGTTTGTATGACGGGGAGCAAGCACAAAACGGAGAGCTTTTTTCCTGGCTCTTCATTTTTTATATCGTACATGCAGGATTTTCGCCTCGTGCTCACGAATGATAGTTGGTGAACATCTTCATCGTGAGGTGATCGGATGGCCATTGACCATGACCGATTGTTCAAAGAGCTGATCCAGACGTTCTTCGAAGAGTTTTTCTTCCTCTTTTTCCCCGACATGCACGAGCATATCGATTTCCGCCATTTGTCCTTTTTGTCCGAAGAACTGTTCACCGATGTGACCGCAGGAGAAAAATACAGCGTTGATCTGTCGATCGAGACGAAGCTGAAAGGGGAAGATGGACTGATCATCGTTCATGTGGGGAATCAAAGCAACGTGCAGTCGTCCTTTCCGAAGCGCATGTTTGTCTATTTCAGCCGTTTGTTTGAAAAATACCGTATCCGCATTATTCTCGTTGCCGTCTTCAGCCATGATGCCCTCCGTGATGAACCGTCCGTGTTTTCGATTGAGTTTCCCTTTGGCGAGGTGTTGCAGTTCCCCTTTTTCCCGATGGAGCTGCGCAAGAAACACTGGTGGGATTCTATTCGGCATGACAATCCGATTGCGTTGCGGCTGCGCTGCTTGGCAAAATGGGGTATACTGAAAGTGAGAAAGTCGAGTTGAAAAAAGAGTTTTTGCGCATGTTGGTGCGATTGGAGCTGGATGAAGCGAGGCAGCGGCTGCTCTTGGGCTTTTTTGAAACGTATGTGAAGTTGTCGGAGGAGGAAGAACAACAACTGTAAAGAGAAGTAAAGGCGATGGAAACGAAAGAAAAAGAGAACATGTTGGGGCTGATCATTTCCTATGAGCAAAAGGGAAGGAAGGAGGGGTTGGAAGAAGGGATCGAACGTGGAATTCAACAAGGAATGAAACAGCTGATTCGTAACATGGAGCGCAAAGGAATGACGGTGGAAGACATTGCTCGGTTGGTGGATCTTCTAGAGGAAGATGTTCGGGGATTGAAGAGTAGGGAAATAAAAAACAAGGGGATGCCCAAGGGAATAAGAAGGTTGGTGACGACAAGCGGCCAATTGATCATCGTATGGACGGTATGGCCTAAGGATGCCGAAGGGCCGCAGCGTTTGTGAAGACCGTGACCGCGGAAGCGCCTTGCTTGATTACGAAATTCGGCGCCTTTCATCCTACGGTTTCCATTGCGGGATGAAAGAAGGTGTTGTTTCGCATCTTCTTGTGAGGGAGGAAGACAAAAATTGGATTTCCGTGATATCCCGCAACTCATTGCCCGAATGCTCATGGAAGTGATTCAAACGCATATACCGCACCAATGGATATACACCGCTGAACCATTCATCAATCCATACAACGGCAAGATCAGCTATGACTATTCCGGTGAAGTGAGGAAAATGAAGAAGGAAGAGTTCGCCGAGCTTGTCCGATCGCTGGGAAGAAGTAAGGGCTCGCGATTTTATTGTTCTCCGTTAGATGAGTTGTTAAACAACGTTTACATTGATCAATGGGTGCCGACGTATATGTCTAACTATGGAAAGCGTTGGGTGACATACTGTGACTTGCTTAGGGAAACATTTGATCAATGGAAGTACAGCCACTTTGAGATTTATGACGAGGACAGGAATGAGGTCAATGAAGATCTCAACTTGCAACTTGATGAAATATTCGAAGATTTTTTAGAGAATACTTCGCACGAGCCATTTGTTAGAGAAATTGAAAAAACGATTGCCTAATACGATGGATGTCACCTTGGAATGTTTCGGGTGTAGATGGCTTATATGACGCTTTGGCGGCATGGAGCCGTCTTTTTTGCTGCTATAAAATGATTTCGTTTGTTTTTCATCAGCCTTCTTGAAAAATTTCTGCGTTTTTTCTCGAGATGGTGGCGAAATATTCAACGATTTTGTAAAATTATTATGAAGGGCGATGTTGGGATGGCTGTGTTGATGTCATGAATATGCAACGGTACATTGAATTATATTAATATATTTTTGTTCAAATCAATAATAGTGACATACTATTAATCAATTGTGTTATAATAAATGTCGGAATCGCCCTCAAAAATAAAAGGGGTATCGGTGGAATCATTTCGAGCGATCGCTCGATGCTCTTTTACAACTATTCATGGATAGGGATGGTAATGATGGGCAACAAACAAGCAAAAACTGATGTGATCTTAATCGGCGCTGGCATTATGAGTGCGACATTGGGGACGCTGTTGAAGGAATTGGCGCCGGAGTGGGAGATCACGGTGTTTGAAAGGTTGGAAGAAGCCGGTGTGGAAAGCTCAAATGAGTGGAATAACGCTGGGACGGGGCATGCGGCGCTTTGTGAACTGAACTATACGGTGGAGAAGCCGGACGGGTCGATCGACATTAGCAAAGCCATTAAAATCAATGAACAGTTTTATGTTTCCTTACAGTTTTGGGCTCATTTGGTGAACAGCGGAGTGCTTCGCGATCCGAAAACGTTCATTCGCCCGCTGCCGCACATGAGCTTCGTGCAAGGCGCGGACAATGTGGCGTTTTTGAAAAAGCGGTATGAAACGATGGCGGCCAATCCGCTGTTTAAAGGCATGGAATTTTCCGATGACCCGAAAAAGCTGGCCGAATGGGTGCCGCTCATGATGGAAGATCGGACAGTGACGGAGCCGCTGGCGGCGACGCGAATTGAATCAGGGACGGATGTGAACTTTGGAGCGTTGACGCGTGAGCTGTTTGAACATTTAAAACGGAAAAACGTGGAGATTCATTACCGCCACCATGTGGAAGATATCAAACGGACAAGTGATGGTTTGTGGGAGCTGAAAGTGCGGAATTTAGACAGCGGCGTTGTCGAACGGCATGCAGCGAAGTTCGTTTTCATCGGGGCCGGGGGAGGCAGCCTTCACTTGTTGCAAAAGTCCGGCATTCCAGAAGGAAAAGGCATTGGCGGCTTTCCGGTCAGCGGGCTGTTTATGGTGTGCAACAACCCGGAAGTGGTGGAAAAGCATCACGCGAAAGTGTACGGCAAAGCGAAAGTCGGCGCGCCGCCGATGTCGGTTCCGCATTTGGACACACGGTTTATCGACAATCAGAAGATGTTGCTGTTCGGGCCGTTTGCCGGTTTTTCGCCGAAGTTTCTGAAAAACGGCTCGATGCTCGACCTGTTTACTTCGGTCAAGCCGCATAACGTGTTGACGATGATAGCGGCGGGCGTAAAAAATATGGCTTTGACGAGCTATTTGATCCAGCAAGTGCTGTTGTCCAAAGAACAGCGCATGCAAGAGCTGCGCGAATTTGTGCCGACCGCGCAAAGCGACGAGTGGGAGATCATCGTGGCCGGACAACGAGTGCAAGTGATCAAAGACACGGAATCCGGCGGCAAAGGGACATTGCAGTTCGGCACCGAGGTCGTCCATGCGGCTGACGGTTCGATCGCGGCGCTGCTTGGTGCATCGCCGGGCGCATCGACGGCGGTTCATGTCATGCTGGAAGTCATTGAAAAATGCTTCCCCGATCGGATGAGCGAGTGGGGGCGGAAAGTGAAGGAGATGATTCCTTCCTACGGCCAATCGCTGATGAACAATGAACCGCTGCTGCGGCAAGTGCAGGCGTCTACAGCCAAAGCACTTGAATTGAATCATCACAGTTTTGTTCAGGCAGGATAAGATTAAAGGATGGACAAGCTTAGGTGTTGACCGGCTCGGTCTTTTAAGGTCATTTCCGACAGAAATCTCTTGCCTCAAGGAATGTATAGGGCAACGCCCGATGTGTAGGAGATGAAGGGCGGTTGGTGATCGCCGACGGATGTGGTCATCTATTGGTAGAACGGACGCCTGCGGAGCGAAGGAAAGTACAAAGGGCTCTTGTGTGTGGCTGACCGTTCGGTGAACACGCAAAAGTCGCTTGAAGCCTTCCACCTCTAAGCGAAGCCTAGGTGGCGGGGAGTTCGCTTTTTTGGAAAAATTCCCCCTCGCCGCATGTGTGAGTAAAATATTTGTGGGTGACGTTCAGGAAGGATCCCTGATGAGGATTACGAACTTTTGTTCGCGACGCTCGTCGGGGCCACCAAGCAAAGCGCGGTAGGAAAAAAGCGAATTTCATGCAAAAAGGACTCTCTCCCTGCTATGATAGTGATTGTTGACACCAACCGAAAACAGGAGGGAGAGCGTCCATGAAACATCTTACCACACAATGGCCTTTATGAAAAGAGCTGGAGGAACCATTGTTGAGAACCCGTCAAAACGTGTTTGCCACCTTGTTGGCGTCCCTTTTGGAGGAAATCGATCAACAACTGGCGGAAGCCAGGGACAAGCGCCGCTATCAGCTGAAAGACAAACGGCCGACCACCCTCCAAACGCTGTTTGGAGACGTGACGTTCCGATGGAACTACTACTATGATCGGCAGGCAGGGGCGTATACCTTCTTGTTGGATGCCGAGCTGGGCTTTGATGGAGCCCAATCGATCCGTCCTTGCCTCGAGGAAACGGCGGTCGGCCTGCTGGGAGTATTTCGGAAAGCGGGCGTGCTTTCAGTTGGATCGGTTCCATGTGGCGCGGGAGCTTCGTCAGTGTCTGTCCGGCCACCCGCGTTGGCGGGAGGTGCGGAAGAAGCTGGCGAAGCAAGACGAGGAGGGGCTTCTCGTGGAGCTAAACAGTGCCATCGGTACGTTAGGGGACGAAGCCAGAGAAGAGTCGTTGGCCGAAATGATCCGCCGGATCGAGTCGATGCCGGGATGCATCCGGGACGATCGGGAGTGGCTGTCGGCGCGTCGGGATGGTTTATGAATGTAAAAAATGGGTATAAAAACCATATATAGATGAGGGATGAGAGTCCGAAATCGCTTACGATATCAATTCCTCAAAATGGTCTATCAACCGGTGATTGACAACGCCCGTAATAGACCAAAAAAATGTTCTCCACGAAGTCTTGACTGACTCTCGCCGCATTAAATGCTTGAAGCGAGAACGGGGTATATGGTAAACTGATCGGGTGATGATGAACTCCTCATATTAGCTAGAATAATAGAAAGACGAATCAGAAGATTTCAGGAGATTCGTAGCTGTTCAGTTAGATAAGGCGATTTTTGCAGGCAAAGAACGTGACAGGCGACAATCCCGTGAGTGGGGAAATAAAAAAACTCACTTTTGGCTTAGAAAGGGTGTTCCTCATGAATTGGGACGCCCTTATTTCATCAATTCTCAGGGGGCGGTAAAAAACCGCTGATTCGTTTCATCAATGGGAGAACGCATGAGAAGTAGGATCGATGCAACAAGGTTTTTCTAATTGAGAAATGACATGATAAACACGTATCGCGATTAAGTCACCAGCCTCTTAGAAGGCTGGTGAAAAACGGTTGTTTCTCTTGAGCGATGAGGATCGTTTGAAAGGCGATTCGGATACGAACATGGCTTTTCTATATTGAAAAAACGAGATTGATAAGCGTCTTGTTTCCTTAAAATCATCAGCTTTTTTCAGTGTTCGCTATTTTAACGCTTATAAAAGGTTGTAATTAGGGGGGGGGAAATATAAATATGAACATTCCGTTAAGTCCGCTTCAACCGCAACCACAGCGACAGAAGGAACGATACATTCCAGTGAAACATAAATTCCTTATTAGTCATGTGGTAGCTTGGTTATGGATGGGGATTAGTATTTATCTTTCTATTCCGTGGTTGAAAGATTTAAAGAATCTTATTGGCTTTCCGTTGGCTGTGGTGGTGATCACTGGATTGGCTTATATTCCAGGCTATTTGACCGCTTTTTTTGTCATCAGCTTGTTGCTGGATCGCCAACCACCTTTTAAAACCGAGGACCCAAAAAGGCCGGTAACCATTTTGATTGCCGCTCGAAATGAAGCGAAGCGCATCGCCAATACAATCGCTTATATTGCTAAGCAAGATTATAACGGTGATATCCACCTTCTTCTCGTCGATAATGATTCGTCGGATGGAACGGCTCAAGTGGCGAAAGAAGCAGCTGATCAGTGTCAATTGCCTATAGAGATTTTAGAAGAAAAAGAGCTTGGAAAGTTTCATGCCTTGAATCGCGGGCTTGCTCACGTCCGTACCGATTATGTGATCACTTTAGATGCCGATACATTGCTTCATCGATCTGCCGTCCGGTACTTGATTGCCAGAATGGAATCGGCCCCCGCGGATGTTTGTGCTGTAGCTGGCGCTGTGTTAGTGAGAAACAGCCGGGAGAATCTTTTGACCAAAATGCAAGAATGGGACTATTTTCTAGGGATTGCTTCCATTAAAAGGATGCAAGGATTGTATCAAGGGACTCTAGTTGCTCAAGGGGCGTATAGTTTGTATAAGGTGGAGTGCCTCCGAACTGTGGGAGGATGGCCAAATGCGATTGGGGAAGATATCGTTCTCTCTTGGCGCTTGTTGGAGAGAGGATGGAAAATTTATTTTGAGCCTCAGGCAGTGGCATTTACAGATGTTCCGTCGTCATGGCGCCATTTTTGTCGTCAGCGGGCGCGTTGGGCCCGGGGAATGATTGAAGCTTTAAAAGCTGTCAAACCGTGGCAGCAACCACAAGGGTTTGTCAAGTATTTAACTATGATCAATCTTGTTCTTCCCTATTTGGATGCGGTTTATACGTTATGTTGGCTTCCGGGATTTATTGCGGCTTGGTTCGGCTATTATTATATTGTTGGACCGATGACATTATGGGTAATTCCCCTCTCTTTGTTAGCGTACGGCGCGCTTTATCGATACCAACGATACGTGTTTCGTATGCTGGGTTTGCGGGTTCGCCGAAACCGTGTTGGATTTGTATTGTTTGTTCTTTGTTATCAAATGATTATGTCTCCAGTTTCATTTTTTGGATACTTGCAAGAATGGTTTCGGCTACAACGAATATGGAAATAATTTGATTTTGAATATATAAGTTGCCTTTTCGTTTTCCATGGGATTGTTCGTTCTTCTTGTCACCGTGCCTGCTTGTTAGGTGATAGAGGCGGGACATGGAGATCGAAACTACGTTCTAATTATAGCTGATCGAAAAGGGGTGGGGCGATGAGATGGGTGTCGCCGCTAGAAAAGCGCCGTTTTTTGACGTCGTTTTTGCAAACGCATCGGTTAAAGCATCCTGACGCCCGCTTTGTGCTTCGTTATTTGCTGCAGCACCCCCATTTGCTTGAGAATATGCATTTTACCGAAACGGACCAAAGGCAGGCGCGGTGGCTCGTTGTTTCCAGTGCAGCGGTCGAGGTCGAGGAGGAAGGGCTAGTCTTTTATCGGCGCGGCCAAAAAAGCACGAGCCTAGCGTCGATTATGGGCGATTTGGCGCTGCATCCAAATGAACCGCTCTATGTAACGCTTCACTTTCCGGGGAAGCTGCGAAACGTTTCTTATCTCCGATTGATTGACCATCAAGCGTTTGAAAATGTGAGGCGGCATGAACGCCATGAGAAAATGGCGAAAGCGGCAGGACAGGTGCTCGATGAGGCGTTGAAGCGCCATGAAGTCGCGCGTTTGAAGCTGCAAATCGATCAAGCGCTGGATCGCAAGGACATGGAGCTGTTTTATAAGCTGACAGAACAGCTGAAACAATACGAAGGGCAAAGCTGAATTTCGTCGCTTCGCTTTGCCCTGCGGTTTGTCGGCCGAAACGGTTGGCCGCGCTTCGGGCCGTGAGAGCACGAGCAGATCAAGCGCCGGCAGATCGGCATGTTCCTGATCAAACCGGTCAGGGACGGCTCGGCACGATGGCGGTCGACACTTCGTAGTCGTTCGGGTCGAGTTCGGTCGGCAGGCCGAGAACAAGTTTGGCCAGTTCCTTGCCGACATAAGGGCCGACGGTGAGGCCTGACGAGCCTAGTCCGTTGCCGATATACAGTCCAGATAGCCCCGGAAGCGCCCCAAAGACGGGGAGAAAGCCCGGTGTGCGCGGTCGGAATCCGACTCGTGTCTCGACATAAGTAAACGTGGAGAGGCCTGGTGCAAGCGCAAGCGCTTGGTTCAACAATTCGTGCATTCCTCCGGCCGTAGGGCGGGCGTCCCATCCTGCCTCGTCTTCGTGCGTCGTTCCGATCACCATTCGCCCTTTTGGGAAAGCGAGCATATAGTGATGGTTCGGCGGCATGACCACCGGCCACTCGGAAGTGTCCTGATTCGGATGTTCCAAGTGGATCAGCTGCCCTTTTTGCGGAGTGACGAGCAGCTCGATGCCGAGAGGGCGAAGCAGCTCGCAGGCCCACACGCCGGCTGTGACGATGACGGCTTCAGCCGCATAGGTCGTACCGTCAGCGTCGACGCCAATGATGCGTGCCCCTTGATGGAGCAGGCGAGCGTTGGCGCGGACGTGGACGGCGCCGAGCTTGCGGGCCGCGTTGATGAGCGCGTCGCGCAATGCCCGGCCGTTGACGCGGGCAGCTCCGCTGACATAAATCGCATCGAATGTTTCGGCTAACGGTGGAAACAGCCTTTTCGCCTCGTTCGGCCCAAGTCGCACGATGTCCCCGATTTCTGGTGCTTCTTCGCGCCGTTTGCGCGCGCGCTCCGCCATCTGTTCCAGCTTTTGTTCATCGGTATGCAAGCAGAGGGCACCGACACGAGCATAACCGGTTTCTGTTTCCCCATAAGATTGCAGCTCTTCGATAAGGGAAGGGTAAAACGCCGCCCCATTTTTCGCTAGCCGATACCATTTTTGGTTGCGGCGCTGCGACAGCCAAGGGCAGACGATCCCCGCCGCCGCATCGGTCGCTTGTCCTTTGTCATGGCGGTCGATGATCGTGACCGCCGCCCCTTCTTTGGCTAAGTGGTAAGCCGTCGCCGCCCCTAAAATACCAGCTCCGACAACAACGTACGATCCCATATCCACACCTTTTCTTTTTTGGCTCATCACCCCAACAAGGACTTGCCAGACGGTACCTTTCTTTGAACAAGTGTATGCAAAAAATCGTTTCTTTCTTGGCTACATAAGTAAGGTACGTGATGAAAAATCAAGTCCAGCTTTTGGTGAAGAGCCTCTTTTTTCTACTAGCATATCATACGCCGGGCGAACGGAGAAGCCAGAGGCGCAGCTCTGGTTTGCGACCGTGGGCATAGGAGGTAGCGGTCATATCGGTGCGAGCGGGTCGGTCTGTTTTCTAAAAAAGGAAAAAGGGCAGCGGGGAGCTGCCCTAAAAGGTTGGTGAAAAACCGCTGTTTGCCTTGACGTTGTTTTTCGCCAGCCTTCTCAGCGTTTAACGGCGGCAAGCAAGGGGCGGCTTCAGCTGGCCTGCTGCTTCGCTTGGTAGTGCCGAATGACGGAACGGATGATATGGAGCGAGTCCCACTCTCCGCCGGAAAAAAAGACGATCGGATATTTTTTCGGAAACAGGAGCGCTTGCATTTGTTTGGGCGGCATTCCGTTTTTGTACAGGTCGATGATCGTATCCTGTAGTTCAAGCAAGTAGTCGAGCTTCCGCTGCAGCGCCTCACGCCCGTTCGGAAGGTAGCCGGCGTGGGCGCAGAAGACGTCGCCGAAGTCGTGCGCCAACACGCGTTGCAACGAGGCGATGATCGTCGGGATGTCTTCTTCGCGCAGGATGACTTTCGTTTTCTCTTGGCAGTATAAGTCGCCGCTAAACAGCTGGCCCGTTTCGCGATTCAAAAAGACGACATGGTCCACGGCATGGCCCGGTGTCGGAATCACCTCCCATGTGGCGTTTCGCGAGGAAAACACAGCGCCGATGGGCTCGGCGGCAAACGGGTCGCGCTTTCCCCAAAAGATTTTCCGATACAGCGGATAATCCGCCTTTTGTCGGCAATACTCGATCATCGGTTCATTCATATAGATGGGCAATCCCATCGTTTGTTGCAAAAACGCCGCACAACCGGTATGGTCTTCATGGTAATGGGTGATGACGACTTGATCGATGTCGTGCTGCTGAAAAAACGAGGCGAACTCGCTTTCCATCGATTTGGCTCCGGTATCAATGAGAACGCCGTCTGCGATGAAGCAGCGGACCGTAAGCCGAACGCCTTGAAACGAAGCGGTCGCTTTGGCGATGTGCACGTTGTTGACCGTTTCGGCTTCAAATCGTTTTTTGATGATTTTATGGATCCACATGGCGAGCGTTCCTCCCTTTGTGTGCAGATACTGCCACCATTATACCACAAAGAATGAATATTCATTCATTTTTTCGTTGTTGAATGCGCCGATGCTTGAGGAGAGCGGTGGGTAAGAAAAAGTCGGCGGCTCCGGATTCGATCAGATCCGTTTTCCGTTCCTGTCGGGCGCCCCGGGCAGAGCGAAAAGGCGTTTCCCTTGCCTTTTAGAAGGCTGGTGAAAAACATCGGTTTCCTTTGGGCGGTGAAAAAAGTGTGCACTGTTGCAAGGCTTTTCTATTTGAAAAACGATGCTGGGAAACGGTTGCGCGAGTAAATCACCGCCCCTTTAGGATGGGAGGGGATACATGATCAATCAAGTAGTCGGTGATCTTGGTGTTTTTCACCTGTCTTTTAGGATGGGGCGCAACGACAAAAGAAAGCCTGCTATCGTTAAGCTTACTCCAATGGCGACTTGGTGAGTATCCCTTCTTTTGAGGGGATTGTGCATCTGTTCAAAAGAAACCGCCCGGAAAAAGGACGGGGTCACGATTTTTCAAATCATCCAGCCTTCTAGAACCGTCACTTCTATGAATGGCCTAAAAGGCTGGTGAAAAACGGTTGTTTCTTTTGAGCAATGGGGGATCGTTTGAAATGTGATCGTGATGCGACGAGGCTTTTCTATTTGAGAAACGGGCTTGATCAGCAGCTTGCCCGCTTAAATCAACGGTCTCCTAAACCGCTGGCGGTTGGCTCGTCAATATGGTAAAATGATGTAAACCACCGTTAGTTGGGCTGTTGTCTCTCAACAAATGGATGGTTGGTGTTTGTTTGCGGGAGGTGAGGACCGATGAAAACGATGTGGCAAGCGTTTATGTTTTCAGCCGTCGCTCATATGATGTATTTCGATCGTGCTCCATATGTATAAAGCGGCTCGGCAATAAAGGAACAGCAACGAATCAAACTGTTTATGAGCGAGCGGGAGGGGATTGCTTGTGATTGTGACAACGACCAGTACCATTCAAGGAAAAGAAATCGAGGAATACTTAGGCATTGTCGCGGGAGAGGTCATTTTGGGCGCCAATGTCGTTCGCGATTTTCTTGCCAGCATTACCGATATTATCGGCGGGCGAAGCGGAACGTATGAAAGCAAGTTGGCCGAAGGGCGGGAGATGGCGATCAAGGAGATGGTCAATCAGGCGAGAAGCCTTGGTGCCAACGCTGTGATCGGGGTGGATCTCGACTTTGAAACACTGCGCGATGGCATGATGATGTGCATTGCCACGGGGACGGCGGTGCGGCTGAAACCGTAATGGGCGAGAGAGCATCGCAAAAGGGGAGATCGCTTGTTCTACACATCTTTCCGGTTCGTTCTATATGTTGTGTCTATGTGGAAGGCAGGCCGACTTTTGGGTCAGGCCTCTTTTTGTTTGGCTGCTATGGTGGAAATGTCAGTTAGTGGCGGTTTGTAGCGAGGCAAATGAGTTGACAATGAAAAAAAGGTCGGTTATGATTCATATATATGAACAAATGCTCATATATTAAAATATGGGGGAACAGCCATGAACGCAGAGGATCATTCGTTTTTAGATCCACGTGTAATTGAGGAAGTGGCACAGATTTTTAAAGCGTTAGCCGATCCGACACGGATCAAAATTTTGTATTTGCTTTCCCAGGAAGAATGCCATGTTGGCCATATGGCGGAAGTGCTCGGCATGTCGCAATCGGCGGTTTCCCATCAGTTGGCGCTGCTGCGGACGTTGCGGCTTGTCAAATATCGCCGTGAGGGGAAAATGTTGGTGTACTCGTGCGATGACGAACATGTCATTTCGTTGCTCAAGCAGGCGGTTGATCACGCTCAACATTCATGAGGGGGAGAGAATGGATGCATCATCATGCGCATGGCCATTGCGATCACCATCACGGGCATCATCAAAGCAGAGAGGGCAATCAAAAAGGGTTAGCGATCGCCTTTAGCGTAACGGTCGGGATTATGGTGCTCGAGTTTGTCGGCGGGCTTGTGACGAACAGCTTGGCTCTTCTTTCCGATTCGGGGCATATGCTGAGTGATGCGGCTTCGCTTCTATTAAGCTTGGTGGCGGTGTGGCTGGCATCGAGGCCTGTGTCGCCAAAGAGAACGTATGGATTTTACCGGTTTGAGATTTTAGCGGCGCTCGTAAACGGGGTCACGTTAGTGATCATTGCGATTTGGATTATTTGGGAAGCAATAGAACGATTAGTACACCCACCTGAAGTCGAGAGTGGAACAATGATGATCGTGGCCGCTGTCGGGTTGGTGGCCAATCTCGTCAGCGCGTGGGTGTTGTTGCGCCAAGGAGACGTCAAAGAAAACGTCAATGTCCGCAGCGCGTATCTTCATGTCCTCGGTGATGCGCTAGGTTCGGTCGGCGCGATCGCGGCGGGGCTTGTCATGTGGCTGTTTGGCTGGTATGCGGCCGATCCGCTCATTTCCATCTTGGTCGCCGTTTTGATTTTGCGAGGGGCCTTCGCCGTCGTTCGGCAGACGGTGCACATTTTAATGGAAGGAACGCCTGTGGCTATTGATCAAGCAGAAGTCAAAGCGGCGCTTTCCGGCATTGACGGGGTGGCCGATGTCCATGATTTGCATATTTGGACGATCACTTCCGGACTCGATTCGTTAAGCTGCCACTTGCTTATTGAAGATGGCTGCGATGCGCAGGCGATTTTGCAGCAGGCGATTGATTTAGTGGAAACCCGTTTTCACATTCGCCATGCGACCATTCAAATCGAAATGCCGCACATCCGCCATAGCGAAATGGAAGTGTAAAGGGCGGGCCGTTTGTGGCTCCGCCCTCTCTTGGTTGCCCGGCATATGTCTGCTGCCTTAGGCGGCCGTGAACCGTTGATCCGATGGAGGCGATGGGAGGTGCCCGAGACGGAGGCCGTGCGGAAAACGCCTTCGTCGTTTAACGGTTTTGCAATCTGTCAAGAAAAATGCGCACGGTTTGTTTGTTTTCCATCACCGGAGAATAGATGTAGGAAAACATCCGGTAAAACGGCGGGTGCTTCAAGCGGATGACTGACAGATGGCCGTGCTCGATGTCGCGGGCGACGACGCTGCGCGACAGCAAGGACAGGGCGTTGCCGTTGATTAACATCTCTTTGATGCCTTGGTTGCTGCTGATGATCATGAGTGATTTCACCTTTAATCCGTTGGAACGGATGAAGTGGTTGAAATATTCCCTTGTCCCCGACCCGACTTCGCGCGCCACCCATGCTTCATTTTGTAAATCGGTGATCGCCACTTCCTCTTTTTGTGCCAATTCGTGGCGGTTGGAAGCGACGATGACAAGTTCGTCCTGCATGAACGGATGAACGGACAGCTCTTTTTCGTTCGTTTGCCCTTCGATCAAGCCGATATCCACTTGGTACGAGCGGACGAGTTCGACGATTTCTTTTGTGTTGCCGATCATTACCTCAAGTTCGAGTTCCGGGTAGCGCTGTTGGAAGTCGAGCAAAAACGGCGGCAAAATATATTCTCCAATCGTAAAGCTGGCGCCGATTTTTAATTCGCCTTTTACCGAGTGGTGATGCTCTAAAATATCTTGTTTCGTCTGTTCATAAAGCGCCATCATTTGTTTGGCGCGGTCATACAGAAGTTCACCGGTCGGCGTCATTCGCAGCTGCTTCGGGGAACGGATGAACAGTTTCGTTTGAAACTCTTTTTCCAAGTTTTTAATATGCAAGCTGACACTCGGCTGGGAAAGGTGGAGAATCTCGGCTGTTTTTGTGAAATTTTTCACTTCTGCCAGCGTAATGAACGTTTTTAGTTCATCGTAGTACATCAGTGATTCCTCCATCTGCGGTTGAATCGGGCTATCGGCTTCCTGCCCTATTTGGGTGGAACGGCTTTTGTGCCGACTGTCGCTGGCTACCACCGGCCATGAGGATCCAAGCCCCATTTCGCAATTAGAGAAACTTAGCGGTACCGGTGCGGCGTATTGATTGACGGAAACCACTGTTTTTCACTCGCCTGCTAGGCGAGTTTGGACGTTCATGGCTGGGAGGCGAACACCGTTCGATCAAGGGGTGTTCACGGCTGGGAAGCAAGCGTCGTTCTTAATCATCATGGCCGCGGAGCGAGCGTTGTGTAATCATGGATGTGCTAGGTGCGGAAAAAGTTTCCTTTTCAAACAGCAGGCTGGCGCTTTTTTTGGTTGGATTTATTAGAAATATTAATCATGTTAATAATTTATATTTATTTTACTAATGTTCTGTTTTAGGGTAAAGTGTAAATATGATGTATATTTAAAGTATACTTATTTTATAGGAATAATGGATATTTGGCGCTGGTGCTTGAATAGGAGGCGACCATGCCGCCATCGTTCCATGCGACTTTTCGATTGAGGGGTGGACACCGTTGCAGCTGCAAGTAACCAACAGTCCGTTTACTCAGGAGCAAATCGAGCTTCTGAACCGTTTGTTGCCGACGCTGACGCCGTCGCAAAAGCTTTGGCTGAGCGGGTATTTGGCCGCGGCCGAGGCGGCGGTCACCGTGTTGGACGCCAATGCACCGGCGCTGTTTGCCGGAGGCGGCAAGCCGGTTTCGAAAGAAGTGACCGTTCTTTACGGCTCGCAAACCGGCAACGCGCAAAAGTTGGCGGAAAAAGCGGGCAAGGCGCTCAAGGAGCGCGGCTTTGAGGCGAAAGTGTCGTCGATGCTTGAGTTTAAGCCGAACGAATTAAAGAAAGTGGAGACGCTGCTCATTGTCGTGAGCACACACGGGGAAGGCGATCCGCCGGACAACGCGGTGTCGTTTTACGAATTCCTCCACAGCAAACGGGCGCCAAAACTGGATCATCTCCGTTTCTCCGTCCTTGCGCTCGGCGATACGTCGTACGAGCAGTTTTGCCAGACGGGGAAAGATTTCGACAAGCGGCTCGAGGAGCTGGGCGGAACGCGGTTTTATCCGCGCGTCGATTGCGATGTCGATTACGAGGAAGCGGCGGCGAAATGGCTTGACGGCGTGCTTGGCGAGTTGAGCAAAGAGGCAAACGCCAGCGGTGGGGCAACTCCGCTTTTGTCGGCGGTGGCTGCGGCCCCGAAAGCGGAGCCGGCCGTCGTCTATTCGCGGAAAAATCCGTTCCCGGCCGAGGTGTTGGAAAACATCAACTTAAACGGCCGCGGGTCGAATAAAGAAACGCGCCATCTCGAATTGTCGCTGGAAGGATCGGGCTTGAAATATGAGCCGGGCGATGCGCTTGGCATTTTCCCGAAAAACGATCCAGAGCTTGTCGACCTCATCATCCAAGAAATGAAATGGAATCCGGAAGAAACGGTGACGATCGATAAAGATGGCGAAGTGCGGTCGCTGAAAGAAGCGCTCACGTCCCATTTTGAAATCACCGTTTTGACGAAAGCGCTGCTGCAAAAACTGGCGCCGCTGTCAAAAAACAGCGCGCTTCAAGAGCTTGTGGCGCCGGGCAATGAGGCGAAGCTGAAAGAATACGCCAAAGGCCGCGACTTGCTCGATGCCTTGCGCGATTTCGGTCCGTGGGACGCTGCGCCGCAACAACTCATTTCCATCCTGCGGAAAATGCCGCCGCGCCTGTATTCGATCGCGAGCAGCTTAGCCGCGTATCCGGACGAGGTGCATTTGACGATCGGGGCGGTTCGCTATCAGTCTTACGGCCGCCTGCGCAAAGGGGTATGCTCAACCTTTTGCGCCGAGCGCGTCCCAATCGGCGACACCTTGCCGGTCTTTGTGCAGCCGAACCCGAATTTTAAGCTGCCGAAGGATCCGGACACGCCGATCATCATGATTGGTTCAGGAACTGGGGTGGCGCCGTTCCGCGCCTTTATGCAAGAGCGCGAAGCGACAGGTGTGAGCGGAAAATCGTGGCTGTTCTTTGGCGACCAACATTTTATGACCGATTTCTTGTACCAGACGGAATGGCTCGCGTGGCTGAAAAGCGGCGTGCTGACCAAAATGGATGTCGCCTTCTCGCGCGATACGGAGAAAAAAGTGTACGTCCAGCACCGGATGCTCGAACGAAGCAAGGAGCTGTTCGGCTGGCTTGAGGAAGGCGCCGTCGTCTACGTATGCGGCGACAAGCAGCACATGGCGCGCGACGTCCATCAGACGCTCATCGATATTATTGAAAAAGAAGGCGGTATGAGCCGCGAACAGGCAGAAGCGTATGTCACTGAGATGCAAAAGCAAAAACGGTACCAACGCGATGTCTATTAATCGAAAAAAGGAGTGGGAAGGAAAATGGCGAAAGTCATCTTAACGGCGCCGGACGGACCGCCAAGCGATGTCGAGCGCATCAAGCAGGAAAGCCGTTATTTGCGCGGCACGCTCGCTGAAACGATGGAAGACCCGCTCAGCGCGGGCATTCCCGATGATGACAACCGGCTGATGAAGTTCCACGGCAGCTACTTGCAAGACGACCGGGATGTCCGCACCGAGCGGCAAAAACAAAAGCTTGAGCCGGCGTATCAGTTTATGATTCGCGTCCGCACGCCGGGTGGGGTGGCGACGCCGGAGCAGTGGCTGGTCATGGATGAAATCGCCCGCAAATACGCCAACGGCACGTTGAAACTGACGACGCGTCAAGCGTTTCAATTGCATGGCGTCTTGAAATGGAACGTGAAAAAGACGATGCAAGCCATCAACAGCGCTTTGATGACGACGCTTGCCGCTTGCGGCGACGTCAATCGGAACGTGATGTGCAACCCGAACCCGTACCAATCGGAAGTGCACGCGGAAGTGTACGAATGGGCGAAGCTGATCAGCGACCATTTGTTGCCGCGGACACGGGCGTATTATGAAATTTGGCTGGATGATGAAAAAGTGGCGGGGACGCCTTCAGTCGACGGCGAGGAAGAACCGATTTACGGCTCGACCTATTTGCCGCGGAAATTTAAAATCGGCATCGCCGTTCCGCCGTCGAACGATGTCGATGTGTTCTCGCAAGACATTGGGTTCATCGCGATTGTCGAGGACGGCAAGCTCGCCGGGTTTAACGTTGCCATCGGCGGCGGCATGGGGATGACCCACGGCGACAAAACAACCTATCCGCAGCTCGCCAAAGTGATCGGCTTCTGCCGTCCGGATCAAGTCGTGAACGTGGCGGAAAAAATTATGACCGTGCAGCGCGACTACGGCAACCGCTCGTCACGCAAACACGCCCGCTTCAAATACACGATCGACCGGCTTGGTTTGGAAGCGGTCAAAGAGGAAATTGAGCGCCGGTTGGGCTGGAAGTTTGAGGAAGCGCGTCCATACCATTTTGAACATAGCGGCGACCGCTACGGCTGGGTTGAGGGCGTCAACGGAACGTGGCATTTCACCCTCTTTGTCGAAGGCGGCCGCGTCAAAGATTACGACGATTACAAGCTGATGACCGGCTTGCGCGAAATCGCCACCGTTCATACCGGCGATTTTCGGCTGACGCCGAACCAAAATTTAGTCATCGCCAATGTGACGAGCGAGAAAAAACCGGAGATCGAGGCGCTGATCGCCAAGTACGGCTTGACCGACGGACGCCGGTACACCGCCTTGCGCCGCAACGCGCTCGCCTGTGTCGCCCTGCCGACATGCGGTTTGGCGATGGCGGAAGCGGAGCGATACTTGCCGAAACTGCTCGATAAAATTGAGGAAATCATCGATGAAAACGGCTTGCGCGACGAAGAAATCACGATCCGCATGACCGGCTGTCCGAACGGCTGCGCCCGCCACGTGCTCGCTGAAATCGCCTTCGTCGGCAAAGCGGTCGGCAAATACAACATGTACCTCGGCGCCGCCTTCAACGGCACGCGCCTTGGCAAACTGTACCGCGAAAACATCGGCGAAGAAGACATTTTGCGCGAACTGCGCGTCCTTTTGTCCCGCTACGCGAAAGAGCGGCTTGACGGCGAACGTTTTGGCGACTTCGTCATTCGCGCCGGTATTGTTAAAGAAGTGACGGATGGGACGAATTTCCATGATTAAGATGATGCAGATTCATTTTGGCCGGGGCAGACCTAAAAAGTTGTCTGTCTTCAAGATCAGCATTCAGTGCACATATAGCGATGGAAGAAGGTGTCCCGATCCTTTTGGGGCACCTTCTGTTTTTCTGTAAACATCACCCGTCGATGAGCCGTGATATTCATGCTGGGGCGAGGAGCAACATTTCCTCATGGATGTTTTTGTCGCCAACGCGCGATGATTGGCCGTCTTGCTGCTATATCGTCTGATAAATCGGAATTTACGAAACATTAGAACTGTAGTAGTATAGTAGTAAAGCGATAGGTTGTTTGCGACGGCGCAGTCAAACATTGTTTCGAAGAAGGCTGGCCGTTGTGATGATGTTCACAGAAAAGCTCCATGGGCAGCGCGATTTGCCCTCCACCCGGGGATGAAAATCCCGCGTCAGTTCGGCATTTTCACGGAAAAGATCCATGGGCAGTGATCTGCCCTCCACCCGGGGATGAAAATCCGCGTCAGGCCTGCATTTTCACAGAAAGGAGAATGGATCATGACGGCAGGAACGGCAAGACAAACGTATTTGAATTACATTAACGGCCAATGGACCCCTTCATCCACAAGCCAAACCGAACCGAGCATTAGCCCAGCCAATACCTACGATATTGTTGGCTATGTGCAGCAATCCGGCATCGAGGACTTGAACGCCGCGGTCGAAGCGGCGGGACGAGCGCAACCGGTATGGCGGAAATTGTCCGGCCCAAAACGCGGGGAGTATTTGTTCCGCGCAGCTGACGTTCTTGAGCAACGGCTTGATGAGATTGCGGAAACGGTGACAAGGGAGATGGGGAAAACACTCCCCGAAGCGAAAGGGGAGGTGCAGCGAGGAGTAAATATTTTGCGCTACTACGCTGGAGAAGGAATGCGGTCCATCGGCGAGGTCATTCCTTCTACGGACAGCGAGGCGCTCATGTTGACAACCCGCGTGCCGCTTGGAGTGGTCGGCGTGATCACGCCGTGGAACTTTCCGGTCGCCATTCCGATTTGGAAAATTGCTCCCGCTATCATCTATGGAAATACAGTGGTGTTTAAGCCGGCCCAGGAAACGGCGGTCACGGCGGCCAAAATCGTGGAGTGCTTGGACGAAGCGGGATTGCCGGCCGGGGTCGTCAACTTGGTGATGGGGAAAGGGTCGGTGATCGGCAACGCCATGGCCGAACATCCGTATATTCACGCGATCACCTTCACCGGTTCCAATGACGTCGGCAAAATGATCGCCCAAAAAGCGGTGGCCAGAGGGGCAAAGTATCAGCTGGAAATGGGCGGAAAAAACCCGATCATTGTGCTTGAGGACGCTGACCTTGACCGCGCAGTCGAAGCGACGATTAGCGGCGGGCTGCGTTCGACGGGGCAAAAATGTACAGCGACAAGCCGCGTTTTTGTGCAAAGCGCTATATACGAACCGTTTAAACGGCGGTTGTTGGCAAGGATCAAGGAACTGACCATCGGCAATGGACTCGCGGACGGCGTTTGGATGGGGCCGTGCGCCAGCCAGAAGCAGTTGGAGACGGTGCTTTCTTATATCGAAAAAGGAATCGAAGAAGGGGCGACATTGCTTTGTGGCGGCCGCCGCTTGGACGACGGGGAGTTCGGTACCGGTTTTTATGTGGAGCCGACGGTGTTTGAGAACGTATCCCCGAACATGACGATCGCCCGTGAGGAAATTTTTGGGCCGGTGCTCGCCTTAATCAAAGTGGAGACGTTTGAGGAAGCATTGGCGTTAGCCAATGACACGCCGTTTGGATTGAGCGCCTCAATTTTCACTCAAAACATCGGAAAAATGTTGACGTTTATCCAAGATATTGAAGCCGGGCTCGTTCGCATCAATGAAGAAAGTGCAGGAGTTGAACTGCAAGCGCCGTTTGGCGGCATGAAGCAGTCGAGCTCCCATTCGCGGGAACAAGGGCGGGCGGCCATTGAGTTTTTCACGGCGATCAAGACGGTGTTTGTCAAAGGATAAGACGTTGATGAAAGTGCGCTGCCGGTTAGGCAGGGCGCTTTTTTTGTGCGAGGGAGAAAAGGGGAAAGGGATCTCGTTTTTGTTGGTCGATGAAAAAAGGACAAGAAATTGATGAAAAAGTGATGAAAAACATTGACAATGATAATTTTTATCAATTAAAATATGAAATGTGAAAATGATAATCTTTCTCTTTGAGAAATTGCCAAGAAAATTGGCAGAAGGCGGCGATAGACGTAAGCAGGAGGGAGTTGATTTGAAAAGCATACAGAGTTGACGGGAGAGGCCGATTGTCATAGCAGCGCCGCCTGCTTGGAAACAAACTCTCTATTAATAAAGACGATCACTATATCCTGATTGTTTTGGGAAAATGGTTCATCCCGTCCCGTTGGGGGTATGGGGCAGAATGGAAAACGAGATGAGGAAAAATGAAAAAGTGGATATTGTTGCTTGTTGTCCTATCCATGGGTTCGCTGTTTGTCGGCGTTCATGATTTATCGCCCAGCGCGCTGCTTTCCGGTGACCAGGCGGCTTGGGAAATTTTCTTGATTAGCCGCTTGCCTCGGCTGATCAGCATTCTTCTTGCCGGGTCAAGCGTCAGCATTTGCGGCTTGATTATGCAGCAGTTGAGCCAAAACAAATTCGTGTCGCCGACAACCGCGGGAACGATGGATTGGGCGCGGCTCGGCTTGCTGGTGTCCATGATTTTGTTCGCTTCGGCGGCTCCGCTGGTCAAAGCCGCTATAGCTGTTGTGTTTGCGTTTGTCGGAACGCTGCTGTTCATGACGATGTTAGATCGCATCAAATATAAAGATTCCGTGTTCATACCGCTTGTCGGTTTGATGTTCGGCAACATCATCGGTTCAGTGACGATGTTTTTGGCCTATAGGTACGATTTGATTCAATCGCTTTCCGCTTGGCTGCACGGCGACTTTTCCGTGATGATGGAGGGGCGCTACGAGACGTTGTATGTAAGCGTCCCGCTGATGGGTCTTGCCTATGCATACGCCAATCGTTTTACGATCGCGGGAATGGGAGAGGAGATGGCAACGAATTTAGGGCTTCGCTATCGATCGGTTGTGTATGCGGGGCTGCTCATTGTCGCGGTCGTTTCAGCGATTGAAGTGCTGACGGTGGGGACGCTGCCGTTTTTGGGCTTGGTCGTTCCGAATCTTGTAACGATGTATTACGGTGATCATTTGCGCAAAGTGTTGCCGCTGACAGCGGTGTTTGGCGCGCTGTTTGTGTTGCTTTGTGATGTATTGGGGCGCGTGGTCATCTATCCGTATGAAATTCCGATTGGGTTGACGGTCGGGGTGATAGGGAGCGGCATTTTTCTATATTTGCTGGCAAGGAGAACAAAGCGGTATGTCTAAGCGGATGAAAGTAGCGGTGCTTGTCGTTTTGGTTCTTGTACTAGCCGTTTTGTTTTTGTTTACGCATTTGCGCGGCGATCTTGAATATGTGTTGCGTTCGCGCGGTGAAAAAATCATGGCGATGGTGTTTGTCGGTTGGGCAGGGGCAGTGTCGACCGTTTTATTTCAAACGATGACGCACAACCGAATCTTAACGCCGAGCATCATCGGCTTGGACGCGGTTTACATGCTGGTGCAAACCGTTGTTGTGTTTTTTTTCGGTTCGACGACGTTAACGATGATGAGCGACACGTCTCACTTTCTTTTTTCAGCCGGCACAATGATGGGGTTTTCGGTCTTGTTGTATTCTTTCTTATTTCGTCGAGAGGGGCAAAACCTCTATTTCATCTTGCTTGTCGGGATGATTCTCGGTACGTTTATGCAGAGTGTGACGTCGTTTTTGCAATATTTGATTGATCCGAATGAGTTTTCCATCATTCAAGACCGAATGTTTGCGAGCATCAACAATATGAAAACCGATTTGCTTTGGCCGGCTGGATGGTGCATTGCCGCTGCCACGGCCTATACATATCGCCACCTTCATGAGCTGGATGTGTTATCGCTAGGCAAAGACCACGCCATCAATTTGGGGGTGGACTATGAACGGATCGTCAAGCGATTGTTGATGGTGGTGGCTCTGCTTGTCTCAATTTCAACAGCGCTTGTCGGGCCCATCATGTTTTTCGGACTGATCGTCGCCAATCTTGCGTATGCGTTTTTTCAAACGTATGAGCATCGGTATTTGCTGGCGGGAGCGGGGCTGTTTGGCATCGCTGCCCTGATTGGTGGTCAGCTGATCGTCGAGAGAGTGTTTGTGTTTTCGACGCCATTGTCTGTCATCGTCAATATAGTCGGGGGCGCGTATTTTCTGTACCTCTTGATAAAGGAGCGAAAGGCATGGTAGAGGTGAAACAAGTGACAAAGCGGTACGGTGGAAAGACGGTCGTCGATCGCGTATCTTTAACCGTTCCGCCTCGGCAATTAACGTCGCTCATCGGACCGAACGGAGCGGGGAAAAGCACGCTCCTTGCCATGATGAGCCGCTTGATTTCAAAAGATGACGGAGAAATCTGGGTTGAGGGAAAAGAAATCAGTTGCTATCGAACAGAAGAGTTAGCGAAAAAAATTTCCATTTTAAAGCAGTCCAATCATATCGCTGCCCGGCTGACGGTCAACGAATTGGTGTCGTTCGGCCGCTTTCCATACTCGCGCGGCCGTTTGACGCGCGAAGATCGGAACTATGTGCGCGAAGCGATTCGCTATATGGAATTGGAAGAGTTGCAAAACCGGTATATTGATGAGCTGAGCGGCGGACAGCGTCAGCGGGCCTATATCGCCATGGTGTTGGCACAAGATACAGATTACATTTTTTTGGACGAACCGTTGAACAATTTGGATATGAAACATGCGGTGCAAATGATGAAAGTGTTGCGCCAGCTGGTCGATGAGCTCAACAAAACGATTGTCGTTGTGATGCACGATATCAATTTTGCTTCCTGTTATTCCGATCATATGGTCGCTTTAAAAGATGGCACGGTCATCTGCGAAGGAGATGTCTCATCGATCATGCGCAATGAGGTTCTTCACCGTATTTACGATTTGGATGTGCGCGTGCAAACGATAGAGAATAGACGCATCTGTGTGTATTTTTAAGGTTGGCGATTACGGCGGCGCAAATGGGCCTGCCGGGAATAGCCGCATCTGTCTGTAGTTTTAAGAGACTGGTGAAAACCAACCGATCGCTCGATCGCTGGAAATCACAAAAAATGATGACATTTCAAGGGGTTTTGATTGGAAACACCATGCGGGAGACTGGCGAAGCGCATGGATACACTCCTATTCCAGTAACGTACAACAGGTTGATCCGGCTTTCCTTGGAACATTGGCAAGAAAGGGCGCCCCTTGCCGTGGGAAAAGAAAGCCGTCAACATATACAGAACATTGTTGAAGGGGGTAAGAGCCAATGAAGCAGCGTTGGCTGATGCTAGTTGTAGCCTTGCTTGTCGTCATGTTGGCCGCATGCGGAAACGGCCAAACAAAGAGCGAAAGTAGCGGCACGAGCGGAAAGAATAACGAAAAGAAAACGGAACAGGCAGAAGAAATGACGATCAAGCACCAGCTTGGAGAAGCGAAAGTGAAGAAAAATCCTGAAAAAGTGGTTGTCTTTGATTTCGGGGTGTTGGACACATTAGATAAGCTCGGTGTCAAAGTGACCGCCTTGCCGCAGATGAACGTTCCGAAATACTTGGAAAAATACAAAAGCAATGAGTATCAAAACGTGGGAAGTTTGATGGAGCCAGATTTTGAGAAGTTAAGCGAAATAAAGCCTGATGTTATTTTTATTTCCGGGCGGCAGGCCAATTTGTATGACAAGTTCAAAGAAATAGGTCCTACCGTGTACATGGGCATTGACACTCAGCATTATTGGGATTCGTTCACAAACAATATGAAGCTAATCGGACAAATATTCGGCAAAGAAAAAAAAGTGGATGAGGAATTAGCAAACATCGAGAAACAAGTCGAAGAAGTGAAGGCGAAAGCGGGAGATAAGAAAGCGTTGATTATTCTAACGACAGGAGGAAAAGTAAGCGCGTATGGAACGGGATCACGGTTTGGTCTCATTCATGATGTGCTCGGCGTCCCGGCCGCGGATCCGAATTTGAAAGTAACGAATCCGCACGGACAAAGTGTGTCGTTTGAATACATTGCCGAAAAAAATCCAGATTACTTGTTTGTCATTGACCGCGATGCCGTTGTTGAAGGAAAGCCGACAGCCAAGCAAACCATTGAGAACGCGCTTGTGAAAAAGACGAAGGCATATCAAAACGGACAGATCGTGTATTTGGATCCGAACTATTGGTATCTGTCAGGAGGCGGATTGACGTCCGTATCCGAGATGGTCAAGCAGGTGGAAGAAGGGTTGAAATGAGAACAGGCGGGCCGCAACAGCCCGCCTTCCTTCATAAAATGGCCTGTTTTACTACGATGCCGGTGATTTAAGGGAGCAGGTCGCTTCAGCTAGAAGACGTGTACGATGTCGCCAACGGGATGGCTGCATCGACCATGTTTCCCAAGGTGCGTTTTTCCGTGAAGGAGATTTTTGCGTTTTTGTCGTTGGACAGTTGACGTTTTTGGTCAATCATACAAGTTGACATAACCACATTTTATTTTTCAAAGGGGTGGAAGGGGTGTGCAAAATGGCCTCTTGCCACCTTGGAAAATCAATGGTAAAATGAAGGTGCTCTTGAAAGGGGAAGGCCTCGTTTAGAGGATTGAAACATCTCCGTTGCCATAAAAATCATAAAGGAATAATATAGCTTGAAAGAGGAAGGCCTCGTTTAGAGGATTCTACCCCCGCTTCCGTTCGCAGGAGGCGGGGTTGTTTTTCGGCTAGAAATGGAGGCAGGAAAACCGTTTGCCATGGCGAAATAATGGAAACACGAGCACTTTTTCGCGGACATGGGGGAGGGGGCGTGCGATGGCAAACGGCAGCAGGAGAGCGAAAAAAGCAGCGAGGGCGCGGCTTGAGTTGGTTAAAGAGCTTTTTCCGGAGGCGGTGACGGGCGAAGCGATCGACTGGGAGCGGCTGAAAAAGGCGCTTGGCTGCCAGGCGGAGGACGAAGTGTATGAGTTCACGTGGCCAGGAAAAGCGGAGGCGAAGCGGTTGGCGGAGGCGCCCGCTGCGGGAGTGCTGCAGCTGGACCGGGAAAAAAGCAAGAGGTGGGAGACGACAAGCAATTGGTACATTGAAGGGGATAATTTGGAAGCGTTAAAGCTTTTGCGCCCCTCGCATGAAGGAAAAGTGCAGATGATTTACATTGATCCGCCGTATAATACAGGAAAAGCGTTGATGTACAAAGACAATTGGCGCAAGCGAAAACGTGCCGCTTCAGGTTTAGGACGGGAAGAGGCGCGTGCCCATGCCGGCTGGCTCAACATGATGTATCCTCGCCTTTGGGCGGCGAAGGCGTTGTTGGCTGAAACAGGGGCGATTTTTATCTCTATTGATGATACGGAGCAGGCGAATTTGAAAAAGGTGTGCGATGAAATTTTCGGTGAGCGGAATTTCGTTGCGACGTTCATTTGGCAGCGGGCGTTTTCGCCGGTGAATATGAACAAATTCGCCTCGCGCAATCATGATTTCATTTTATGTTACGCGAAAGATATCGACCGCCTCGCTTGGTACGGCTTGCCGCGCCATCCGGAAGCGGACGGGCGGTATGCCAACCCGGACAATGACCCGCGCGGTCCGTGGACGTCCGGTGATTTATCGGTCGGCCCGCTGATTCCGGAAAAAATTTATGACATCGTGACCCCAAGCGGCCGGATTGTTTCGCCGCCCCACGGGTATTGTTGGCGGGTGACGAAAGAGCGCTTTGCCGAGTTGGCGGCGGACAACCGCATTTGGTTTGGTAAAGACGGCAACGGGGTGCCGCGCTTAAAGCGGTTTTTGCGCGAGGTGAAACCGACGATGACACCGCTCACGATCTGGACGCATGATGAGGTGTCCCACTCGCAGGAGGCGAAAAAGGAGCTGAAGGAGCTGTTTAACGGGGTGGCGGTGATGGATTACCCGAAGCCCGTCAAGCTGATTCAGCGTATGATCGCACTGACGACGAAGAACGATGATGTCATCCTCGACTTTTTTTCCGGCTCGGCGACAACGGCCCATGCGGTCATGCAGCAAAACGCCGAAGACGGCGGCCGGCGGTCGTTTATTATGGTGCAGCTTCCTGAACGGCTGGCGGAAACGTCAGCGGCATATCGGGCTGGGTTTCGGACGATTTGCGACATCGGTCGTGAGCGCATTCGCCGTGCGGGGGAGAAAATCGTTTATGAAACGGGGAAGACGGAGTTGGATATCGGTTTTCAAGTGTTTCGGATCGAACGGAACAATCAGCCCGCTCGCTAGGCGAACGGGCTGGTTCCTTGACTACGTGAATGAAAGACGCTGTCTCCGCTGTCCATCGTTTCGGGCGTTTTTTACAACGACGCCGCAGCCCAACGGTCATTGACAAAGACGTCGTATTCCGCGGCAATCGTTTCTTTGAGCTCGTCCAGAGACGGGATGCCGTCGGCGAAAGTGTAGGTGTCAAGGAGAATGAGGGAGTATTCGTCGCCGGGATCAAATACGATGGTGACGACTTCTTCCGTGCCGGCGTCCACTTGCCGGACGGTGTCGCCGTCTTTTGGTTCAACGAGTACGTTTTGGTACGTTTCGCGAATAATGTAATAGCCTTTTTGAACTTGCTCGGTAAACAAATGTTCTATCCCTATCAGTTCATGAATGATCATAGTTTCGGCCTCCTAGTTTGTGAAATTGTTCTCAATATCAGTATATATAGCAATGGAATCGATGTATACCAATGCGAGAGGAAGTTTGAAAAGTTGTCAAGTTTGTATGTCTGTGTGGACGTGGTTGGGGGTGAGCAGAGAAGACGGGCTGTTCAAAAGGAATAGCGCCCTTTGTGATGGGCGCTAGGCTCATCCATCCATAATGAACGTTACTCTTTTATGACTGTTGATGCTGGCGGTTGGTAGTTGGGCTGAAGATGACGCCGGGCAAACACGAAGTAGCAAACGATCACGACAACGGTAATGAGCAATGTTAACAACAGCTGAGAAGCCATGGATTCAATGAATAGCATAGAAACGAGGATGACGAGCAAAACAAGAATTGTAAAATAAGTCAAGTATGGAAACAGCCACATTTTAATTTTTAAGGCAGCATTGGTTTCACGTTCGAGTTTTTTTCGCAGGCGGAGCTGCGAGACAGCAATAGCTAAATAGACGAGCAGCGCGATCGCCCCGGAAGAGTTGACGAGAAAGAGAAACACTTTATCAGGCGAAACGTAGTTCATGATGACGGCGATGTAGCCAAACAGCGTGCTGGCGATAACAGCTCGAACTGGGACGCCGTTTTTGTTCAGCCGCAAAAACGATTTCGGCGCCTCGCCTTTTTCCGCCAAGGAGTACAACATGCGTGACGTTGTGTACAGCCCGGAGTTGAGGCAAGACAATACCGCGGTCAATACGATAAAGTTCATGATTTGGGCGGCCGCAGGGACGCCGACGTGTTCCAATACAGCAACAAATGGGCTTTTCAAGACACTTGCCGAGTTCCACGGCAGCAATGTGACGACAACGGCGATAGAGCCGATGAAAAACACTAAAATCCGCCATGTGACCGATTTCGTCGCCTTCGACACCGCTTCTTGCGGCTCGGCCGATTCGCCGGCGGCGATCGTGACGATTTCTGTCCCGAAGAACGAGAAAATGACGATGACGATTCCGACAAGGATCGAACCGATGCCATGCGGCATAAACCCGCCGTGGCCGGTCAAATTTGTCAAGCCGACCGGATCGCTGCCCGGGGCAAGGCCGAAGATGAACGCTAAGCCAAGAATGAGAAAAAGCACGATACTTGCTACTTTGATGAAGGCGAACCAATATTCAAACTCCCCGTAAGATTTCACGGACCAAATGTTTGTAAGCGTCATCAAAATGGTGAGAACAAGGCTAAGGAGCCATAACGGAATAGAAGGAAACCAATATTGGATGATCGCCGCTCCCGCATTCGCTTCAATCGCAATGACAATCACCCAAAAGAACCAGTACAGCCACCCAACCGTGAATCCTGCCCACGGGCCGATCGCTTCATGGGCGTAAGCGGCGAACGATCCGCTCGTTGGGCGGGCTGCCGCCATTTCCCCGAGCATCCGCATAACAAGCACAACGAGCGCACCTGCTAGAGCGTAAGAGACAATGGCTCCTGGTCCTGTCGAGTGGATGACAGCTCCGCTTCCAACAAACAGACCGGCGCCGATGACCCCGGCGATGGCGATCATGGCCATATGACGTTCTTTCAATCCTTTTTGCAAGCTCGAATGATTCATCCGAACTCCCCCCTCAAGGAAGTTTGAATTTACAAAATAGTCAAACCATAATATTGCTTTTAGTGTAAGTGGAAATCCTGTCTTGTACATTAGACAAAGTGCCAACAAAAAATGGAGCATCATTGGACAATTTGTCAATAGACGCCTCCCATGATAGAAGGATTTTGGCTATAAAATTTCGAATGTTTTTATGAAAAATTAGGCTAAAAGAAAGGGGAGGAGAGGATGGGGGGCAACTTTCCCTTTACAGTCGCTGATATTTTGCAGCGAAAACATTTTGAAAATACAATGGTTGTCGCAGGGAAGGAAGGATTGTCCAGGACGGTCAAATGGGTGCATGTCGTCGAGGTGACGAAAATCAGCAACTTGTTGCGCGGCAAGGAGTTGATTTTGTCTACCGGAATTGGATGGCGGGAGGACGATTCGCTCTTTTTGTCGCTGCTTCAGCAATTGATTGAGTGTGACGCCTCCGGGCTGTGCATTGAACTGGGAACATACGCTTCGTCCATTCCGGAAGAGGCGATCGAGTTGGCTGATCAGCACCATTTCCCACTTATTCTTTTTCTTGAGGAAGTCCCGTTCGTTGAGATCACCCATGATATTCATACCTATTTAATTAACCAGCAGTATAAGATGATTTCCCAGCTTGAGTCCTATTCCCAAGAGCTGAATAAAAAGTTGCTGGCCATCCACCATCATCGCGACATTTTGAAAGTTCTCCATCGCTGCCTAGGCCATGATGTCATGTTCAAAATGAACGGTGGGGAAGCTGAGTATGTCCCTGGACGGCCGAAGCGGGGGAACGAAAGCGGTGTTCCATCCGAAGCCAGCCTGCCGCCGGGCGCCGTTTCGAAACCGATTTCTTTGTTTGGCACGGAATATGCGGAACTGGCCCTTCTCCCCACCGATCGGGACATCAATGAGTTTGATGTGCTGATTTTGGATCGAACAGCTACTGCCTTGGCACAGCACTTGTTGCGGAATCTTTACATTGAGGAAAAGCGGCGGACGGAAGAAAACGAATGGGTGAAGGGATGGATGGAAGGGAAGTATACGGAAGAAGAGGTTTCGTCTTATTTGTCTCATTATTTTCCATATTACCAAATCAACGGGGGAGTTGTGTGGGTGTGCAAAGCAGAAGGGGCCGGCCAAAAAGGAAATTTCGATTCGACATACTTTAAGCTGTTGTGTCGGTCGGTGTTTGAGCAGCGTGGTTTTTTTCTGCTTTCATCCGACATGGGACGGCACTTGGCGTTTATCGCAATCAATCAACGGGATGAGGCGACGTGGAAAAGCCGGATCGCGGAAAGTATCAGGTGTCTTATGGAGTCAGAGTTTGTCCAAACGAGACTTCCTCATTTGCTCGTCGGCGTTGGGACGTTTGTCAAGTCCCTTTCGGCGATGAAGAAAAGTTATGCGGCCGCGCTCGAGGCGCTGACCATTCGGAGCCGGATGAAGGGGAAATCGACCAGCCTATTTTATAATGACCTTGATTTGTATCGGATGATCACGGTGCTTGATAAATATAGCGATCTTCGTGAAATGGTAGGCAGCTATTTAGGCCCGATTATCGAGTATGACCGGAAACATAATGGAAAGCTGCTTGAAACGCTTAAGGTGTATTTGCAGTGCAACGGCTCAAAACAAGAAACGGCGAGGCGGCTGTTTATTGTCCGGCAGACGTTGTACCACCGCATGGAAAAGCTAGAAAGATTCCTTGGGACTGATTTCATGGAAGCGGACAAGCGGTTGGCTCTCGAGTTGATGCTCCAAGCGTACGACTACTTGATGAGCGGCGGGGAGATGCATGGGCAACGGAGGGCCGCGCTTGGAGCCGAGTAAAGGCCATAGCCCTAGAGGGATGGACGCAGTCCTAGCAGAGATTCGTCTCTAGAGGGCTGGTGAAAAGCAGTGGTTTCCTTTGTTCAATGAATAAATGTGTACAGTGTTTCAAGTTTTTTTATTTAAGAAACAATGCCGAGAAGCGGTATGCACGATGTAATCGCCGGTCTCCTAGTGGTTTAGGGTGAAAATGGTAGTCAAACTGTGGAACGGATGAAACGACTATTTTTACACTTTGTCTAATGAACCGTGGTGCGGGATGAGCGATAATGGCTGTAAAATAGAACGATTTCCAATGGAAGGGAGCCAAGCGGTGATGAAAACCGAACCAACCCACCAACTGTGGCTCGACAAAGACGATCGATACGTTTGGCATTCGATGAAGCCGTATAACCCACAAGCAACGCTGATTGCGGACCAAGCAAAAGGCTGTTGGGTGGTGGACGCAGCTGGCCGTCAGTATTTGGATGCGATGGCCGGGCTTTGGTGCGTCAACGTCGGGTATGGGCGCGAGGAGCTGGCGGAGGCGGCGTATGAGCAGCTGAAAACGCTGGCGTATTTCCCGCTCACGCAAAGCCACCTGCCGGCGATCCAGCTCGGCGAAAAGCTCAGCGAACTGTTGGGCGATGAGTATGTCATCTTCTTCTCAAACAGCGGGTCAGAGGCGAACGAAACGGCGTTTAAAATCGCCCGCCAATACCATCAGCAACGCGGAGAACCCCACCGATACAAAATCGTCTCCCGCTACCGGGCGTATCATGGCAACTCGATGGGAGCGCTTGCGGCGACCGGGCAGGCGCAACGGAAATACAAATACGAGCCGCTCGCCCCGGGCTTCATCCATGTGCCGCCGCCTGATCGCTACCGCGATCCTGACACAGCGGACGATCCGCGCCAGCTTCGGGCCGTGAAAGCAGTTGACGATGTGATGACGTGGGAGCTGAGTGAGACGATTGCCGCCATGATCATGGAGCCGATCATCACTGGCGGCGGGGTGCTGATGCCGCCCGATGGATACATGAAAGCGGTCAAGGAAGTATGTGAAAAGCACGGCGCCTTGCTCATTGTCGATGAGGTCATCTGCGGTTTCGGCCGAACCGGGAAGCCGTTCGGGTTCATGCATGAAGAGGTTAAGCCAGACATCATTACGATGGCCAAAGGCATTACGAGCGCTTACTTGCCGCTGGCGGCCACGGCGGTGCGGAAAGAGATTTATGAGGCGTTTAAAGGAACGGACGAATACGATTACTTCCGCCATGTCAATACGTTTGGCGGCCACCCGGCTGCTTGTGCGGTGGCGCTGAAAAACATCGAAATCATGGAGACGGAGCGCTTGTTTGACCGTTCCCGTGAAGCCGGCGAATGGCTGCTTTCGGCACTGAAAACGAAACTGGCCGATCATCCGTACGTCGGGGATGTGCGCGGAAGAGGACTGCTTGTCGGCATTGAGTTGGTCGTCGACCGAGCGACGAAAGAGCCGCTTGATGTGTCGCTCGTCAACCAAGTAATCAGCCAATGCAAAGCCCATGGCGTCATCATCGGCAAAAACGGAACGACGGTCGCCGGGTACAACAACGTGCTCACCTTGTCGCCGCCACTTTGCATCAGTGATGACGAACTGTCGCTCCTTGTCCGCGTCTTAACAGAGGCGTTAGCAGCCATTCAATAAGAAGAAGGACAAACGCCAGCTTGGGTCGACGGGCTGGCGTTTTGTTTGCTTTTGTGCGGCTGTTTAGAAAAATACGGTATGACACGGCTGCCGCGGGGGCAGAATGTTCTTCCGCCTATGCGCTTGGGTTTCGGGAGGGGAGATTTTTAGGAGCGTCTGCCCGATCATCGATTTCTGTCTGTTTGACGAAAGATCGATCATGAACACTGAATGGTCAGAACCGTTTTAACTCCATTCAAATACATACGTTAATGGAATAGCTAAGTCCTTAAATTGTACGGAATGCAGCGTGTCTTGTTGCCCGTATGTGGCATGCCGTTGATAGACCCCTTTGTGCAAATTGTATACATGAAGCATTTTGTTAGCTGTATCGACGATCCAATATTCCGCAATGCCATAGTGTTGGTAAGTATAAAATTTTTCGTTGTAATCTTTTAAAGCGGTTGAAGGTGACAAGACTTCAACAACTAGCGCAGGCGCCCCGTAACCCCCTTTTTTGACAATCTGTTTTTTATTGCAAATCACCACAATATCGGGTTGGACAATGTCATCAGGGGGTTCATACGTTTCCTTTTTGCTAAGGAATACATCAAACGGCGCCATAAAGACGTAACAATGTTGGTTTTGGAAAACATGGCGCAAAGCAAAATACAATTTTCCGACGGCAAATTGATGTTCCGAAGATGGAGCAGGGGTCATATTATAGGCTTTTCCATTGATCAGTTCCCAGCGACCTTCCCATGTTTTCCAGTCCGCGTACGTGTAAATTTTGTTCGGGTCAGGGATATTGCCCACTGTTTCCCCCTCTTTCATTTTAAGGATGCGTTTGTTTCCAGTTTAGCAAAAGAAATCAAGGAAGGGTAGGGAGGACGTTCATGAGAGGTTTATTCATCACTCGCCTACGCCCACAAGCCGAAGTGATGGTTTTCTTGGTTCAGAAAGGAATGTAGCGTCTGTTTGTCGAATGACATGAGGGAAAAATGCATGGGGAAAGGGTGAGGAAATGATGTCCGCATTTCAAGCGTTTGTTGTCAACAAAACGGAAACGGAGTTTACAGCTGAGGTGAAAACGATCTCGATGGACGATTTGCCGGAAGGGGATGTCGTCGTCCGCGTCCATTATTCAAGCGTCAACTACAAAGACGGGCTGGCGTCGATCCCGGACGGCAAAATTGTGAAAACGTATCCGTTCGTGCCCGGGATTGACTTGGCCGGAGTCGTCGTCTCGTCGCAACATCCGCGGTTCCTTGAAGGGGATGAGGTGGTCGCTACCGGCTATGAAATTGGCGTCACCCACTTTGGCGGCTACAGCGAGTATGCGCGTTTGCCCGGCGACTGGCTCGTGCCATTGCCGAAAGGGTTGACGTTGAAAGAAGCGATGGCGATCGGCACGGCGGGGTTCACGGCGGCGTTGTCCATCCATCGGCTTGAGGAGCACGGGCTGACGCCGGAACACGGGCCGGTGCTCGTTACGGGGGCGACGGGCGGCGTCGGCAGTCTGGCGGTGTCGATGCTCGCGAAGCGCGGCTACACGGTAGAGGCGAGCACAGGCAAAGCGGCGGAGCACGATTATTTGCGCGCCCTTGGCGCCAAGAAAGTGTTGGCGCGCGAAGACGTCACCGCCGAGCGCATTCGCTCGCTCGATCAGCAGCGCTGGGCGGCGGCGGTCGATCCGGTCGGCGGCCGGACGCTGGCGACCGTGCTAAGCCGCATCCGTTACGGCGGGGCCGTGGCGGTAAGCGGATTGACGGGAGGAGCGGACGTGCCGACAACGGTCTACCCATTCATTTTGCGCGGCGTCAGCTTGCTTGGCATCGATTCGGTCTATTGTCCGATGGATTTGCGGCTTCGCATTTGGGAACGGCTCGCTGGCGATTTGAAGCCGGATTTGGAGCGGATTGCCAAAGAGATTTCGCTCGCTGAATTGCCGCAGGCGCTTAAGCGCATTTTGCGTGGAGAGCTGCGCGGCCGGATGGTAGTGCGGCTGGCTTGATCAGGAACCATCTCGATTTTACCGGGCGACTAGTTCTGTTTGGGGTTCGTTTTGATGATTCTTGATTGAAGGGGAGAGGAATCTTGAAAAAATTGATCAATGATCCGCTACGGGTAGTGGATGATATGTTGGAAGGATTTGTGGCTGCTCATTCTCGACAAGTGAGACGAATTCCGGGAACGAATGTGATTGTCCGGAAGGATGCTCCAGTGAAAGGGAAAGTTGGGATTGTGAGTGGTGGCGGAAGCGGCCATGAGCCGGCACACGCCGGGTACGTCGGAAAGGGAATGCTTGATGCAGCTGTTTGTGGGGAAGTGTTTACGTCGCCGACGCCAGATCAAATTTTGTCCGCTATTCAAGCCGTAGATGGCGGGAATGGAGTATTGCTCATCATTAAAAATTATACCGGTGACGTGATGAATTTTGAAATGCTGAGCGGTTAGCAGAAAAGCAGATTCGTATTCATGAGACGTTTGTCGGGGAGTATATGACCTCATTGGAAATGGCGGGGTGCTCCATCTCGCTGTTGAAGCTCGATGACGAGCTGATCGACTTGCTTCGTTCGCCGGCTGATACAGTAGCCTTTAAGACATGCTGAGCGGAAGGAGGGCAGAAGATGAATTTAGGCGTAGAGCAAGCAAAAGCATGGATTGATCAAATGAATGAACTTTTTCAGCAACAGAAACAGTATTTAACTGAGTTGGATCAAGCGATCGGTGACGGCGACCACGGATGGAATATGGCTCGGGGATTTCAAGAAGCGGTGGATAAAATTTCTTCAAATCGCTATGAAGATCTCGGAACACTGTTGAAAGATGTGGCCATGACTTTGATTGCCAAAGTTGGGGGAGCTTCAGGGCCGTTATATGGGACGGCTTTTTTAAAAATGTCCCAAGTCCTTGCTGGTAAACAAGAAGGAAATGAGCAAGAATGGATTGCGGCATTAGGAGAAGCATTGGCTGGGCTGAAAGCGCGTGGAAAGGCGCAGGTCGGTGAAAAGACAATGATTGATGTGTGGGAGCCAGTCGTGATGTTTTTGCAAGAAAAAGGACAGCTGCTTGCTAGAGAGGCAGCACAATTGGCACAACAAAAAATGGAAGAAACGAAAACATTGGAGGCGAAAAAGGGGCGTGCCGCTTATTTAGGGAAACGTTCGATCGGCCATATTGATCCTGGTTCGGCGTCTAGCTGCTTATTGTTTATTGCTTTCGCTAAGGTTGTTGAGTCATAGGGAGCAGGTGATTGACTCGCGCAACCGCTTCCCGGGATCGTTTCTCAAGTAGAAAAACCTTGGCAGCACCAGCCCTTATTTTCATCCGTTCACCCATTGATCAAGGAAAACAGCGGTTTTTCACCAACCTTATAGGGAGGGCTTATGGATGAACCATGTCAGTCTTGTATTAGTTTCTCATAGTGAAGAAATCGCCGAAGGATTGAAGAAGTTGTTGGAACAAGTAGCTCCAAATGTGGGCATTGCCGCAGCGGGAGGCAACAATGGCGAAATTGGAACGAATGCCCTTCGTATACAGGAGGCAATCGAATCAGTTTATTCTGAAAAAGGGACCGTTGTTTTGTTCGACCTTGGAAGCGCTCTGCTAAACGCTGAACTGGCTCTTGAGATGGCAGGTGGAAAAGAGCGGGTCCGAATCGCTGACGCCCCCTTGGTGGAAGGGGCGTATATCGCCGCTGTTGAGGCGGGGCTAGGAAAACCGTTGGAAGAGGTCGTACAGGCTTGCGAAGCAGTGAAACAAATGGTAAAAATTGAAAAATAAAAGCTGGTGAAACGAACGCTCTCATGTTGTTTAGCGGGAGGGGGAAGCGGCATCTCCCCTTCCCTTTTCGTTCGGGCTTCCTACCCAAGCTGATACCGCTCCAGCTCGGAGAAAAAATTTTTCACAAACCGGTAAAACACTTTCACCGACGGGGCGAGCTCGTGATGGTCGGAGATGATGATGCCGACGTTGCGCCGCACTTGCGGAGTTTCGATCGGCACTTTGGCGGCGTAGCGGAGGAGGCTCTCCGACAAGGCGCTTTCCGGCAGCAGAGTGACGCCGATGCCGGCGGAGACGAGCCCTTTAATGGCGTCGAGATCCTCGCCTTCCGAGGAGATGTTCGGGGAAAACCCCGCTTGATGACAGGCGTCGATTAAAATTTGATGCAAAATGTATCCTTTGGGAAACGTGACAAACGGGTCGTGGCGCAGTTCGTTCAACACGATCCGGTCGCGGCGAGCGAGCGGGTGGCTGTTCGGCAAGAGGGCGGCAAACGGTTCGGAAAATAAAATTTCCCCTTTAATGCCCATTTCGCGCGCGGGAATGGGGCCAAGAAAGGCCAAATCAATTTCCCGCTTTTTCACCGCTTCGATTAAATAATAGTACGATCCTTGGCGGAGATGGAACGAGACGTTTGGGTGTTCCGCTTTAAAGGCGGAGATGACCATCGGCATCATATGGCTCGCGAGGCTGGTCGGGAACCCGATTTTAATCGTTCCGCGCTCCGGATCCAAATACTCCTCAATTTGTTGCTTTGCATCCTCAACCGCTTTTAACACCGCTTCGGCGTGCGGCAAAAAATGGCGGCCGATCGGAGTGAGCTTGACGTTCCGTCCTTCCCGTTCAAAGAGCTGGACGCCAAGCTCTGCTTCTAAGTTGGCGATTTGCCGGCTGATCGCCGACTGCGCGACATGAAGGGCATCGGCGGCTTCAGAGACATGTTCGCGCCGGGCGACTTCCACAAAATATTGCAACTGCCGCAGCTCCATTGTTTCCTCTCCTTTTTCATTGATCGCGAAATGAGATCAATTTTATCTAAATTATATATTGTTTATATTAATTTTGAAAACTACAATGAATATTACAGACAATTCGGAACGGGAGGGGAAGGCAGCATGAAACACTACGGATTACCGAAAGCGCAAGGGCTGTATCGTCCGGAATTTGAACATGACGCGTGCGGGATCGGGTTTTATGCGCATTTAAAAGGAAAAGCATCGCATGATGTGATCGAAAAAGCGCTCCATATGCTCCGTCAGCTTGAACATCGGGGCGGGCAGGGAAGCGATCCGGAAACGGGCGACGGCGCGGGCATTATGACGCAAATTCCTCACGAATATTTTCAAGACGTGTGCATTCGGATGAACTTGCCGGAAAAAGGGCGCTATGGGGTCGGGATGTTCTTTTTGCCGGAAAATGAAGAAAAACGGGCGTATTATGAAGCAAAAGTAAATGAAATCATCGCCCAGGAAGGACAACAGCTGCTCGGCTGGCGGACCGTGCCGGTTGACGGCACCAAGCTTGGCAAGCTGGCGCGGCAAAGCCAACCGTTCATTCGTCAAGTGTTTGTCGCGGCAGGGGATGATGCGGCCGATGAGCTGGCGTTTGAACGGAAGCTGTATGTGATCCGCAAACAGTTCGAAAAATGGGTGGAACACAACGAGTGCTATGTAGCGAGCTTCTCGAGCCGGACGATTGTCTATAAAGGGCTGCTTACGCCGGAACAAATCGATGCGTTTTATTTGGATTTGCAGGATGAACGGTTCCGCTCGGCGTTCGCCCTCGTGCACTCGCGCTTCAGCACGAACACGTTCCCAAGCTGGGAGCGGGCCCATCCGAACCGCTATTTGATTCATAACGGCGAGATTAACACGCTCCGCGGCAATGTCAACTGGATGGCGGCGCGCGAGAAGCAATTTGTGTCCGAAACGTTCGGCACCGATTTGGAAAAAGTGTTGCCGATTTTGGATACAAACGGGAGCGACTCGTCGATTTTGGACAATGCGTTTGAATTTTTCGTCCTTGCTGGCCGTAATCCGGCCCATGTGGCGATGATGCTCATTCCGGAACCGTGGTTTTGGGATGAACAAATGGATGACGCGAAAAAGGCGTTTTACGAGTATCATAGCTGTCTCATGGAGCCGTGGGACGGCCCGACGGCGATTTCGTTCACCGACGGCAAGCAAATCGGAGCTATTTTGGACCGGAACGGCTTGCGCCCGGCCCGCTATTACGTCACGAAAGACGATTACATTGTTTTCTCGTCCGAAGTCGGCGTCATTGATATCGATCCGAACAACATTTTATATAAGGAACGGCTGAGCCCGGGGAAAATGTTGCTTGTTGATTTAGAGCAAGGGCGGATCATTTCTGACCAGGAAATTAAAGAAGAAATCGCTCATGAAAAGCCGTATCGCCAATGGATCAATGAGCAAATGATCACGCTTGGCGATCTGGAGATTCCGGAGGACGTCGAAGCGCCGAAGCAGCTTGTCAAACGGCAAAAAGCGTTCGGCTACACGTTTGAAGATGTGGAAAAAACGATTTTGCCGATGGCGACGGAAGGAAAAGACCCGACCGGCGCCATGGGCATGGATGCCCCGTTGGCCGTATTGTCCGAGCGGCCGCAAAGCTTGTTCAACTACTTCAAGCAGCTGTTTGCCCAAGTCACGAACCCGCCGATTGACGCGATTCGCGAGTATGTCGTCACGTCAACGATGACGCTGCTCGGCAAAGAAGGGAACATTTTGCATCCAGACGCCAAAGCGGCGCGGCGCATTCGCCTTGAGACGCCGCTATTGACGAACGAAGAATTGGCCGCGTTAAAAGCCAATCCGTATCCGGAGTTTACATGTGTGGTGCTGCCGACGCTGTTTACGGATGACTTGAAGCAAGCGTTGGATGAGTTGTTTGCCAAAGCGGACGAAGCGATCGCGAACGGGGCAACGCTTCTCGTTTTGTCCGACCGCGGCGTTGATGAGACGCATGTGGCGATTCCGGTGTTGCTGGCGGTGAGCGGGCTTCATCAACACCTGATCCGGAACGGGACGCGCACAAACGTCAGCCTGCTGGTCGAAAGCGGCGAGGCGCGCGAAGTCCATCATTTTGCGGCGCTGATCGGCTACGGGGCGGATGCCATCAACCCGTACTTGGCGCTCGAGACGATCCGCCAGGCGTCCGAAAACGGCGTCATTGCCTTGTCGTACCGTGACGCGGTGAGCACGTATAGGAAGGCGGCTGTTGACGGTGTGGTCAAAGTGATGTCAAAAATGGGCATCTCGACGGTGCAAAGCTACCGCGGTGCGCAAATTTTTGAAGCGGTTGGCATCGGCGACGCCGTCATTGATCAATACTTCACCGGCACCGCCTCGCAAATTGGCGGCATCGGGCTTGAGGAAATCGCCAAAGAGGCGAAAATGCGCCATGAAGCGGCATTTGCCGCCCGGCACGAAGATCATGTGCTCGATACCGGCAGCGAGCTGCAATGGCGGCGCAACGGCGAACATCACGCGTTCAATCCGAAGACGATCCATTTGTTGCAATGGGCGTGCCGGAAAAATGATTACAATCTTTATAAGCAATATTCGAAACTGGCCAATGAAGAACAGTTGACGTTCTTGCGCAACTTGTTCGACTTCGATCCGAACCGGACGCCGGTGCCGATTGACGAAGTCGAGCCGGTCGAGTCGATTGTCCGCCGCTTCAAAACCGGAGCGATGTCGTTTGGCTCGATCAGCCAAGAGGCGCATGAGGCGTTGGCGATTGCCATGAACCGGATCGGTGGAAAAAGCAACAGCGGTGAAGGCGGGGAAGATCCGGCTCGCTATGTGAAGGACGAAAACGGCGACTGGCGCCGCAGCGCGATCAAGCAGGTCGCTTCCGGGCGTTTTGGCGTGAAAAGTCATTATTTGGTCAACGCCGACGAATTGCAAATTAAAATGGCCCAAGGTGCAAAACCAGGCGAAGGCGGGCAGCTTCCGGCCAACAAAGTGTACCCGTGGGTCGGCAAAGTGCGCGGCTCGACGCCGGGGGTGGAGCTCATTTCTCCGCCGCCGCACCATGACATTTACTCGATCGAAGATTTGGCTCAGCTCATTTACGACTTAAAAAATGCGAACAAAGACGCGCGCATCAGCGTTAAGCTCGTCGCCAAAGCGGGCGTCGGCACGATTGCGGCCGGCGTGGCGAAAGGGAACGCCGATGTCATCGTCATCAGCGGTTATGACGGTGGCACGGGCGCGTCGCCGAAGACGAGCATTAAGCACGCAGGGCTTCCATGGGAGCTCGGTTTGGCGGAAACACACCAGACGCTGATGCTCAACGGCTTGCGCGACCGCGTCGTGTTGGAAACCGACGGCAAACTGATGACCGGCCGCGACGTTGTGATGGCGGCGCTGTTTGGCGCCGAGGAATTTGGGTTTGCGACGGCGCCGCTCGTCGTGTTGGGCTGCGTCATGATGCGCGTTTGCCATCTGGATACATGTCCGGTCGGGGTGGCGACGCAAAATCCGGAGCTGCGCAAAAAATTTACCGGCCAACCGGAACATGTCGTCAACTTCATGTATTTTGTCGCTCAGGAAGTGCGGGAGATCATGGCCGAGCTCGGCTTCCGCACGATCGACGAGATGGTGGGCCGCGTCGATGTGCTGACAGTGAGTGAGCGGGCGAAAACGCATTGGAAAGCGAAACATCTCGACTTGTCGCGCCTGCTGCACCAAGTCGACGGCCCGCGCACTTGCGGCCAAGGACAAACCCATCGCATGGAAGAAACGCTTGACTATACGACGATTTTGCCGGCGGTGCAGCCGGCGCTCGAAAACCGGGAGCCGGTTGCGCTTGAACTTACGATCCGCAACGTCCATCGGACGGTCGGAGCGATGACCGGCAGCGAAATTTCGAAACGGTACGGCGAAGAAGGATTGCCGGATGATACGATCCGCCTCCGCTTCACCGGATCGGCAGGGCAGAGCTTCGCGGCGTTTGTGCCGAAAGGGATGACGCTCGAGCTTGTCGGCGACGCGAACGATTACGTCGGCAAGGGACTCTCCGGCGGCAAAGTGATCGTCCGTCCGCCGGATGAGGCGCCGTTTGCGGCAGCGGACAACGTCATTATCGGCAACGTCGCCTTCTACGGAGCGACGGGCGGCGAGGCGTATATTCGCGGCCGCGCCGGCGAGCGGTTCTGCGTGCGCAACAGCGGCGTCCATGCCGTTGTCGAGGGCGTCGGCGACCACGGCTGTGAGTACATGACCGGCGGCCGTGTCGTCATCCTCGGCTCGGTCGGCAAAAACTTCGCCGCTGGCATGTCGGGGGGCATCGCCTACGTTCTCGCTGATGAAGATAGCTGGACGCAAGCAGCCAACCTTGAGCTCGTTTCCTTGGAACGGCTCGAGAATGAGGAAGAAATTCGCGCCGTCCGCCGGATGATCGAAAACCATTTCCGCTATACCGGGAGTCCGCGGGCCTCGCTCGTGCTTGACGAGTGGGACGCTTATGTGAAACGGTTTGTTAAAGTCATTCCGCACAACTACAAACTGATGGTGGAAACGATTCAAGCGCTCGAACAATCCGGGCTTTCGTATGATGAAGCTGCCATGGCGGCGTTTGAAACGGTGGCGAAACAGAAAAAAGCGGCTGCCGCCAACGCTCCAATGTTGCAAGCGGCCGCAAAGTAGTCCCGCTTTTTCGGTCGGCTGCGCATGGCGGCGCCGCTTCGGCCCCGCGCCGCCGCGGGGCTCGCTTTTTGGCTGCCAAACAGGCGGGAAGGATAGAGCGGAGAGAAGAGAGGACGCAGAAGGAGGGGAACCGTCGTGGGAAAAGCAACGGGGTTTATGGAATATGCTCGCGAGGAAGAAAAAAAGCGCGACCCGCTTTCCCGTCTTGACGATTGGAAGGAATATACAAAGCCGTTTTCCGAAGACGTGTTGGCGCGCCAAGGAGCTCGCTGTATGGATTGCGGCACGCCGTTTTGCCATATGGGATTGGAGCTGAACGGTCTCACCTCGGGGTGCCCGGTGCACAACTTCATTCCGGAATGGAACGATTTAGTGTACCGCGGCCGTTGGAAAGAAGCGCTCGATCGGCTCTTGAAAACGAACAACTTTCCAGAGTTTACGGGCCGCGTCTGTCCGGCGCCGTGCGAAGGATCGTGTACGGTGGCCATTTCCGACCCAGCGGTGGCGATCAAAGGAATCGAACGGGCCATTATTGATAAAGGGTTTGCCGAAGGTTGGGTGAAACCGCGCATCCCGAAAACGCGCACCGGAAAAAAGGTGGCCATCGTCGGCTCCGGCCCGGCCGGGCTCGCCTGTGCCGACCAGCTTAACCAAGCCGGCCATTCGGTGACGGTGTACGAGCGGGCCGATCGCATCGGCGGCTTGTTGATGTACGGGATCCCGAACATGAAGCTGGAAAAAGACATCGTCGAACGGCGAGTGCGGCTGCTTGAAGAAGAGGGCATCACCTTTGTTGTAAACACCGAAGTCGGCAAAGATATTACCGCCGATGAGCTGCGCGCTCAATACGATGCCGTTGTGTTGTGCGTTGGGGCGCAAAAGCAGCGCGATTTGGCCATTGAAGGTCGGGAGCTTACAGGCGTTCATTTTGCTATGGATTATTTAACAGGCGTCACGAAAAGTTTGCTCGATTCGAATTTTGCCGACGGTCAGTTTATTGACGCCAAGGACAAACGTGTCATCGTCATCGGCGGCGGCGACACGGGGGCTGACTGTGTGGCGACCGCGCTGCGCCAAGGCTGCAAAAGCGTCGTCCAGTTTGGCAAACACCCGGCGTTGCCGGACAAGCGCCCAGACGATAACCCGTGGCCGCAATATCCGCTCGTGTTCACGCTTGATTATGCGTATGAGGAAGCGAAGGCGAAATTCGGGGCAGACCCGCGCCAATATTGCATTCAAACGAAAAAAATCGTAGGCGACGAGCACGGCCGGGTGAAAGAACTGCATACGGTTCAAATGGAAAAAATCATTGATGAAAACGGCAAAGCGACCTTTCAAGAAATTCCGGGGACGAAGCAAGTATGGCCGTGCGATTTGGTGTTCATCGCGATTGGCTTCGAAGGTCCTGAACAGCTACTGTTGCAGCAGTTTGGTGTGGAAACGGTCAACAATAAAGTGAAAGCTCCGTACGGTAAATATACGACAAACATTGAAGGCGTGTTTGCGGCCGGCGACGCCCGCCGCGGCCAAAGCCTGATCGTTTGGGCGATTCACGAAGGCCGGGGGGCGGCCCGTGAAGTGGACCGGTTCCTGATGGGAGAGACGAAGCTGCCGTCGTAACGGTTGTTTCCTCCTTAAAAAGTGCTGCTTTTTAAGGAGGATTTTTCTTTTGTTCGTAAAAATATTATTGAGAAACTTTCAATGTTTCTTTTGGGTTTCATCTCCATACAAATCTATTTGACGATCTCGTAGTGGACAACCGACTGATGCGGTTGTGAGGAAGCATCGACAAGGAGTGAGTCAGAGTGAACCGACGGTTATGGATGATAGCGGCTGTCGGCGCGGTCTTTTTTTTGGCTGTTTGGGCAAGCGTGGCCGCCGGGGTGACAAAGGCGGCTGACGAAGGTGGGCTGCAGCTGTTTGATTCATGGCAATGGCTCGATCCGTTTACGTTTCTCGGCAATGGGAAAACAATAGGCATCATCAGTGTGATGCTTGTTATTGGTTTATGGTTTTTCCGCCGCGATGTCTATGGAATGGTGTTGGTGGTCGTCGCTGTTGGTGGGGGGTATGGCATCAATGAATGGATCAAGCATGTGGTTGGGCGGGAGCGCCCGCCGCATTCCGAGATCGGAGGATTCAGTTTTCCGAGCGGCCACGCGATGATCGGGACGATTTATTTGTTGCTTTTGGCGTATTTTTTGGCGCAAACGCGCACAAAGCGCGGGGAGCGGGCGGCCATTTACGGCGTGTTTGCGACGCTGGCGCTCTTAACCGGCTTAAGCCGGCTAAGCTTGCAAGTGCATTATCCGTCTGATGTGCTTGGCGGGTTTGTGCTTGGCGGCGCTTACTTGTCGGCCTGCCTTGCTCTTTATCGGATGTCGATTCATCGAGGCGACCGTTGGTAGCTGATCATCAAAAAATCACTTTTGCCCCATAGTGATTTGATGATGAAGCCGATTCATCGGCTTGATCTAGCGTCTCGTCTTGTCGAAAAGGCGCAGAAAATCTCTTTTTCTATACTATGACGTTGTGTGGGACCATGATACAATGGAGGAAAGGAGGTGAGAAACGATGAGTCAAGCCGAACTCGTGCAACTAATGGCTGAATTGCTTGACCAAAAGTTGAATCCGATCCACATGCGGCTCGATCGGATCGAAGGCGATGTCCGGGCCCTTCAAGAAGGACAAGTGCGTTTGGAAATTGAGATCCAAGCGCTGAAAGAAGGACAGGCGCGCTTGGAAGGTGAAGTGCAGTTGTTGCAAGAGGGACAAGCCCGCTTGGAACAGCGACTTGACCGAGTGGAAGAGGATGTGCGCACATTAAAAGCGGACATGGACATGGTCAAAGGCGATGTGCAAACGTTGAAAGCAGACATGGACATGGTCAAAGGCGATGTGCAAACGTTGAAAGCGGACATGGACATGGTCAAAGGCGACGTGCAAACGCTGAAAGCGGACATGGACATGGTCAAAGGCGATGTGCAAACGTTGAAAGCGGACATGGACATGGTCAAAGGCGACGTGCAAACGTTGAAAGCAGACATGGACATGGTCAAAGGCGATGTGCAAACGTTGAAAGCGGACATGGACATGGTCAAGGGCGACGTGCAAACGTTGAAAGCGGACATGGACATGGTCAAGGGCGACGTGCAAACGTTGAAAGCAGACATGGACATGGTCAAGGGCGATGTGCAAACGTTGAAAGCAGACATGGACATGGTCAAAGGCGATGTGCAAACGCTGAAAGCGGACATGGACATGGTCAAAGGCGACGTGCAAACGCTGAAAGCGGACATGGACGTGGTCAAAGGCGACGTGCAAACGCTGAAAGCGGACATGGACGTGGTCAAAGGCGACGTGCAAACGCTCAAAGAAGGACAACAACGGCTTGAAGTGAAAGTTGAACGGGTCGAAGAAAAAGTGGACAACCTTGCAACAGAAATGCGGAGCCACTTTCGCCACATCGAGAACATGCTTCATAAGCATCAGGCCGCTCTTGATCTGGCTTCGCGCGAATTCTCTTCCAAGCAAACATCCATCGATTATTTGATAAAAAAAGTGGCCGAGCATGATATGGAAATTTTCCACTTAAAACATCATCTCCAACTGTAATGTTCTTCATCGCAAGCAGGAACCGAGAAGACTGGTGACAAACAACCGTTGGAAAACAAAACGGAGAAAGAGGGTGGTGTTTCCGACAGTGTCAGCTTAAGAAGCGCTGTTGGAGCACCACCCTATCCGCGAGCCTTCTAGGGGGCTGGCGAAAAACGGTTATTTCTTTTGAGCAATGGGGGAGCGTTTGAAAGATGATCCTGATGCGACAAGGCTTTTCTATTTGAGAAACGAGGTTGGTAAGGGACCTGCTTCCTTAAATCACCGGCATCCTAGCGAACCGGCAGCAGCTGGAAACGTGCGAGGAAATAAGGCGTATTTTCAACGGTCTTCTAGACAGCTTTTTCTGCATATATTTTTATAGAAAAAACCAGTGACAAGGGGGAAGCGATATGGCGGCCCGGATCGTGAAAACAGGGTATGCGTTGGCGTTTTTGTGCATCATTGCCGGCATCGTGTATTTTTTTGCCGCCAACTGGCCGGAGATGGGGCGAGAGGCGAAAGTCGGGATCAGTATCGGCATGATGGCGGGGTTTTATGGAGCAAGCGCTGCTTTGGCGGGCCGCCATCGCTTTTTAGGGCGCTGGATGTTGATCGGTGGGGTGTTGTCGTTTGGCATCTCATTGGCGTTAGTAGGACAAATTTATAATTCTCACGCCGACAGTTATTGGTTGTTCCTCATTTGGCTGGCGCCGACAGCGTTGTTGGCGCGGCTGACGAAAGATCCGGCGCTTTCGGTCATCGCTGTCGTGCTGCTGCAACTTGCTTGCTGGTTTTATTATTTTCCTTCCGCTTACCATATCGAGTGGACGGAATGGGCATCGTTTGGCTGGCTGCTCCTGTTCGCTGCGATCAACGGCGCGCTCGTTCGCTTCAGCCGTTCGCCTTGGACAGCGTATCCCGCGTATGCGGCGATGCACGGCTGGCTGCTTGTCATCGGCATCACCGGCTTTTCGTACGGGCGCGATGTTTGGTGGCCGTACGTGTATGCGGCGCTGCTTGTCGGGCTGCTTTACTACTTTTTCTCGGTTGCCAAACAGCGTGGCTATGGTTTGCTGACGAGTTTGTTTGCCGGCTTGTTTTTGTTCATTCAATACCACCGTTTGCTGGTGGATCATTTTGAAACATGGCTGCTTCTTCTCGGACTTGTCGTTTCCACCATCGTCCTGTACGGCGGGGTCGTCTTTTTGCGCCGGGCCGGAGTGTTTTCGGCGAGAACGCGGGCCGGGAAATGGTTTTTGGCTGCGTTTCAAGCGGTGATTACGCTCGCAGCTTCGTCGTTGGCCATATCGAGTTTGCTCGGTTTGTATTTTCTGTGGGCGGACACGTGGTCGCCGTATGTGCTGTTTTTCCTTTCGATCTTTGGATTGGTGCTTCCGGCTTGGCTCGGCCGCCGTTGGAACGCCGTTGTGCGTTATACGCTGCTGGCGATCGGTTACGGGCTTGGCTGGACGGTGACGTGGGAACTGTCGACGGTGGTGTTGGTTCTTTATATCGCCGTGCTCGCCGTGGGAGTGATCCGTGTCCCGGAGCGCGGGATGCAGCGGTTGACGACGGTTGCGTTGACGCTTTATTTGTATGTAGTGCTTGATGGGAACATGGAGAATGGACGGGTGGAGCTGTTGTTGCTCGCCCTATGGAACGGGGCGTTGTACGCGTACAGTCGATGGAGAGGGAAGACGGCCGCGACCCCGCTCGTGCTGGCGCTTAGTGCGCTCGGGATTGCGACAAGTGTTCACATCTCCGAACCTGATGGGCTTTATATGGCGTCCAATCTCGCTATGGTAGCGGTGCTCGCCTTTTTCTTGTTTCAACGACGGCGCCGCGAGCGGACCATTGCTTGGGGGTATACCGTTCTTTATTTTGTGCTCAAATATTATGAGCTGGCGTGGAACTTGCTCCATAAATCGGTCAGTTTGTTGGCGGCTGGGGTGGTGTTGCTCGCTTGGGCTGTTTGGCTGGAAAAACGGAATCGGCTTCATTTCCCTAAGGAGGCGGCGTGGCCTCGCAACGTTTCCTTCGGTGTCCTGTTGATCGTTGTTGCCCAATTTCTGTTTACCGGATATACCGTATGGGAGAAAGAACGGCTATTGCGAGACGGACAGGTGGTAAAATTAGCGCTCGAGCCGGTGGATCCGCGTTCTGTGCTGCAAGGGGATTATATCCGGCTTCGCTATGACATTTCTACGATCTCGTCTCTGGATGGAAACGGCAAGGTGAAAGTTGCGCTGCGAAAGGGACCGGATGGGGTGCATCGCTTTGCTGGGGTGTACGCCGTGAATGGGGAAGAATGGCCCGGATTTAAGCGGCAACAAGGGGATATTTTGATTAACGGCACTTTTTATAGTACGCAAGTCGTATACGGGATTGAATCGTATTTCGTGCCGGAACAAAGCGGGGAACGGTGGCGGGACGCCCGTTTCGCTTATGTGCGCGTCAGCCGAAACGGCGATGCGCTGCTTGAAAAGATCGGCGCAGAATGAGCGAACTGGGGAGCGGGCCTGCTTGAGCATCCGCTCCTTATCGACATACAGGCGGTGTTTTCGCAAAAAGGGCTGTTCGTATGGACAACTGGGTCAACGGCACGTACCATGTAACAAGTTTAGGAAAAGTCAACGGCAGCACGCTGGTGTTGCGTCCGGAATGAGCGGTCAAGTCAAGCGGGGGGCTACTCCCCCGCATAACGTTCAAGCACGCGGTCGATGGATCGGCCATACGATTCGCCAAACAGATTCAAATGCACGAGTAAATAAAACAGCTGGTAAAGCGGTTTTCGTTCATGATACTCCGGAGTAAGGGGCATCAGCTCTTGATAGCTTGCATAAAACCGAGCGGGAAAGCCGCCAAACAGCTCGGTGAACGCGATCTCCAACTCATAATGACCGTAAAACACGGACGGGTCGATCAAATAAGGAGCTCCGCCGGGACCGGGAAGCCAGTTGCCGCCCCATAAGTCGCCGTGCAACAACGACGGAAAACAATCGTTTGGAATCCAGCGGTCAAGCCGCTCAAGCAGCCGCTCCAACTTTCTTTGTCGCTCGGCGGGCAGGAGGCCGTTTGCCGCCGCCCGTTTCATTTGCGGGGCGAGTCGGGCATCGCGGTAATAGTCAAGCCAGCGGCCGTACCAGCCGTTTCGTTGTGGCAGCGTCCCGATATATGTATCGTGGTCGAGCCCGAACGCCGGCCCGCGGCATCGATGGAGGCGGGCGAGGCCGCGCCCGAGCTGTTTGGCCGTCTGCGCTGTTTCTGTTCCTTCAATCCACTCGAGGACAAGCCAGCCCCATCCGTTTGCTTCCCCCACGCCAAAGACAGCCGGGACGTGGATGGCGTCCGCCTGGCGAAGCCGTTCCAATCCTGCTTGTTCGGCGGTGAAAAAGCCGGTTGGCGGAAAGCGCTGCATTTTGATGAAATACGTTTGCTTGCCGCTTTGGACGCGGTAGGCGTCATTGATGTCGCCGCCGGATACGCGCCGCCAATGGCGGATTCGTGAATCATCGCCGATTGAGCGAAGCGCCTCTTGTAACATCGCTTCCCGGTTCATGACGTTCCTCCCGTCAGCTGTTCGTTAAGTTCTTTCAGCACGTCGCCAATTTTCCGTTGCTGGATGACGGCGTCAGCGAGATCATCAAGTTCCGTCGGTTCCCAATTGATGATGACGAGTTTGGCGCCGTTTCGTTTGGCGACAAGCGGCAGTTGGTTCGCCGGCGCTACTTGCAAGGATGAGCCGAGCACAAGGAACAAGTCCGCTTGGCGGGCGGCTTCCCACGCTGCATTGATGGCATTCTCCGGCAGCGGCTCGCCAAACAATACGACCGATGGACGCAAAACACCGCCGCATTCGCACGTCAACACACCGTGCAAATAGACAAAGCTAGGCTTTGATTGCCCGCACCGCTGACAATGGACGGTTCGGAGCGAGCCGTGCAGTTCGATGACGCATCGGCTGCCGGCTTGTTGATGAAATCCATCGACGTTTTGCGTCACAATCGTCTGCACGATTCCGCGCTGCTCCCAGTCGGCGAGCAGGCGATGTCCATCATGCGGCTGGCATTGCTGCAAGGTGCGGATGCGATATTGGTAAAACTCGACAAACGACTCGCGGCGGCGGTACAACGCATCGATGGTAGCGAGTTCGCTCGGGTTAAAACGCGCCCACAGCCCGGTGCGCGGCGAACGGAAATCCGGCAGCCCGCTTTCGGTCGACATGCCGGCGCCGGTAAGCACCACCGTTCGGCGCGATTCGGCGAGCCAAGAGGCAATGGTCATGGTTGATTCCTCCTTGATCATGCGCTTTTTCCTCGTTAAAGCTTCACACGCCCCTTTTTCTATCGATTCGACAATCATTTTGCTTTTCCTTTCCGTCCGTTTCCATTATGATAAAAGAGAAGGAAAGAATGGACAAGGGGGGCGAGAACGATGAGCAAAAAAGTGTTGATCATCACCGGCGACGCTGTTGAGGCGCTGGAGGTGTATTATCCGTATTATCGTTTGTTGGAGGAAGGGCATGACGTAACGATTGCCGCGCCGAAGAAAAAGAAACTGCACACCGTTGTCCATGATTTTGCCGACTGGGATACGTACGTGGAAAAACAAGCCTATTTGATCGACGCCCATGCCTCGTTTACCGAGATCGACCCGACCGAATACGATGCGTTAGTCATTCCGGGCGGGCGGGCGCCGGAATACATTCGCCTTGATGAAAATGTGCAGCGCATCGTCCGTCATTTCTTTGAGGCGAATAAGCCGATCGCGGCGATTTGCCATGCTTCGCTCATTTTTGAGACGATGCCGGAGGTGCTGAAAGGGCGGAGCTTGACGGCGTATATCGCCTGCAAACCGGGGGTTGAAGCGCTCGGAGCAACGTATGTGTCCGACCGTACGGTGCATGTCGACGGCAACCTTGTTTCCGCCCATGCGTGGCCGGATTTGCCGGCGTTTATGCGCGAGTTTCTCCGCCTGCTTCAATAGCGGAAAGGCAGCGGTCTTCCTGCATCCGGGAAGGCCGCTTTTTTTTCGTGAAACTCCTACCGACTGATGCAGCCAAAGTGGGCTTGTTTCTGCGCTGGCCGCTTTGCCTGTCACGCCAGCATCCGTTTGGCTTGTTCGAACAATAAGGGTTGTCTTTTTGGCGCTCATAAGATAACATTTGTACCGTAGACCATTTACAAAATATAGAGAAAAGGAAGGACGATGGGTATGGCATTACCAGGCGGGGCAGCGATGAACATTACGATTCGTCTTCAGTTTGAAAAAGACCGCGTCTCTTTTAGCGATATCGCCGCGGCGATCGGCAAGGCGGGCGGAGACATCGTCGGGATTGACGTCATCTCATCAAGCAAAGTCCATACGGTGCGCGACATCACCGTCAGTGCGCTTGATACGAAACAGTGCGACTTGATCATCGAAGCGCTGAAACGGATTCAGGGCGTCAAAATTGTGAACGTTTCCGACCGCACGTTTTTGATGCATATCGGGGGGAAAATTGAAACCAGCTCGAAAATTCCGGTGAAAACGCGCGATGATTTGTCGCGGGTGTATACGCCGGGCGTGGCGCGCGTTTGCACGGCCATCGCTGAAGATCCGCGCAAAGCGTATTCGCTGACGATTAAACGGAATACGGTCGCCGTCGTCTCGGATGGCACAGCGGTGCTCGGGCTTGGCGACATCGGCCCGTATGCGGCGATGCCGGTCATGGAAGGGAAGGCGATGCTGTTTAAGGAGTTTGCCGGCGTCGATGCGTTTCCGATTTGCTTGGACACGAAAGACACGGAAGAGATTATTCAAATTGTGAAAGCGATCGCTCCGGCGTTTGGCGGCATTAACCTCGAAGACATTTCCGCTCCTCGTTGTTTTGAAATTGAAAAGCGATTGAAAGAAGAGTTGGACATTCCGGTGTTCCATGATGATCAACATGGCACGGCGGTCGTGCTGCTCGCCGGATTGCTCAATGCCTTGAAAATTGTTGATAAAAAGCTGGAAGACATTAAGGTCGTCTTAACCGGCATTGGCGCGGCCGGCATTGCTTGCACGAAAATTTTGCTTGCCGCTGGCGTGCGCAACATTATCGGGGTGGACCGCCACGGCGCCATCCACCGCGACGAAACGTACGACAATCCGTATTGGCAAGAGTATGCGCAAATGACGAATCCAGATAATCTGAAAGGAAGCTTGTCGGATGTGATCGCCGGCGCGGATGTGTTTATCGGCGTTTCCGCCCCCGGCATTTTGAAAGTCGAAGACGTGAAAAAAATGGCGCGCGACCCAATCGTGTTCGCGATGGCCAACCCGATTCCCGAAATCGACCCGGAGCTGGCCGAGCCGCACGTGCGCGTAATGGCGACCGGACGTTCCGACTATCCGAACCAAATCAACAACGTTCTTTGCTTCCCCGGCATTTTCCGCGGTGCATTGGACTGCCGGGCGAAAGAGATTAACGAAGAAATGAAGCTCGCTGCCGCGAAGGCGATTGCCTCTGTCGTGACGGAGGATGAATTGAACGAAACATACATCATCCCGAGCGTCTTCAACAGCAAAGTCGTGGAACGCGTCCGCCAGGCGGTGATTGAAGCGGCTTACCGCACCGGCGTTGCCCGGAAAGACAACATCCCGGTTGGTGGGTATACAGGGCAATAAAGAAACAAATACAACGAGCTGATGGACGGTTTCCTTTGATAGGAAGCCGTTTTTTTGGCTGCAGGAGTGTTTCAGCCGCGGCTGTTGGGGGCCAAATCTAGTTTAGAGATAGAAAATCAAGCGCTTAAGAGGTGAATGGACGATGATCGATCAATATTTCCAAAAAGTGAACGAACGTTTGGAACTCGTTTTAAAACATGAGAAAGGCAATCTAAAAAAGCTGCTTATATAGTAAGTGAAGCCATTCAAAAAGTCGGAAACAAGCGTTGTAGCCAACCGCCATCGGTTCTTGCTAAAATAGTAGCAAACGAGAAGATGGTGGGGGATGGGAGACCGATGCGGTTTGACGAACGGGTGCGGCTGTATGCCGATAAGCTGAACGATACGGATGACCAAATTGTCGATTACATTATCAAACACCGTGAGGAGATCGCCGACATTCCGATTCAAAAAATGGCGGAAGCGCTTTATACAGTGCCGAACACGATCGTCCGGTTCGCCAAAAAATTAGGATATAAAGGGTTTGCAGAACTAAAGGCGGCGTTGGCGCTCGAACAGCGGGATGAGACGGCGATCAAGGCGGACGGAAAAACGGTCATCGAAAAAACAAAAAAGTTGATCGATGAGCAGCTCATCGACGAAGCCGAACGAAGTGCAAACCGCACTCATTGTCGATCAACAGCATGAATAACCATCAAAGCTGGGGCGAAACGCCGCAGCTTCTTTTTTTATAACAAAACATTGAGGTTCTCTTCTGTTTTGTCACACAGCTGTAACAATTGTTAAACGAAACGGCCGAAATGAGAGGCTGTCAACTCCTTTTTTGCAAGAAAAATATAGATGGTTGAGGGGATACAGGAAAAAGAGGGATGACTGTTAGTGAAAGGATGTTACTTCCAACTGTTGCAACCATCAACAATTAGAGTTGATTTGGCAATGAAAACAAGCGTCTTTTTTACCGAAGGCTGCCAATGCGCTAATTTTTCCATTTTGGACCAAAAATATTACAAAAACTCCGTGCTATAATGGGGACGAGGCAAGGGAACAAGAAAATCGTTTCCCTTCGAATCTCGTTGTGTAGTCAGATGGACGCAAGATCTATGAGACTTTTAAATAGAGGATACAAGGAGGAATTCTCATGAAGAAAAAAATGGTAGCAACCATCGCCGCTTCGGTCGCACTCATCGGCGCTTCGTTCGCGGCAACGAAAACGGAAGCAGCTGGGACAACATGTCCGACAGCGAATGCGTATCAAGTAAAATATGTCAGCACAAACGTTCAAGATGTGGAGAAATGGTTGCAACAATACTTCCCGTTCGTGTCGTTCCAACCGGTAAAGCCGGTAACAAAACAACCGGCGGCAAAACAGCCAACGGCGGTGGCGAAACAGCCAACGGCAAAACCACAAGCGCCAGCAACGGTCAAACAGACGGCGGCCAAACCGCAAGCCAATACGCAAGCGCCGGCGAAAACGCCAGCTACGGCACCAAAGACCGGCACACAAAAAACAACCGGCTTAAACGCCTATGAGCAGCAAGTTGTTGAGCTGACGAACAAAGAACGGGCGAAATACGGCTTGCCGCCGCTTCAAGTTGACTTGGCCCTCAGCAAAGTCGCTCGCGAGAAATCGCGCGATATGGCGGTCAACAACTACTTCTCGCACAACAGCCCGACGTATGGCTCCCCGTTTGAGATGATGAAAAAATTCGGCATCTCGTACACAGCCGCTGGGGAAAACATTGCCAAAGGCCAACGCACCCCGCAAGAAGTCGTCAATGCGTGGATGAACAGCGAAGGCCATCGGGCAAACATTTTGAACAAAAACTTTACGCATATCGGCGTTGGTTTTGAAGAAAACGGCTATATTTGGACGCAGCAATTCATCCGCAAGTAAGATATACATGTCAGTCGAAGGTGTCCCAAAAGGATGGGGCACCTTTTTCTTATGGTCAAAAACCGTATGTTGCGTTTCGTTTCAGGAAAACAACGTTTGGGTCATTCTTTTATTTGAAAACTATTTCTACCGTTCCAATAAAAATATGATATAATTTCCAAAGAAGTTTGAGAGACGAAAGATTAGGGGGACAGCGGATGCGAATACGTGAGTGGGATCGCAACTTGAAAGTGCGCCTGTTTGGCGAGGCGCTGATGAATACGACATTTTGGATGTTTTTTCCGTTTATGGCTATTTACTTTGCCGATTCGTTCGGCAAAGAAACGGCGAGCGTGTTGTTGATCGTGTCACAGCTATTTTCTGTTGTGGCGAATTTGTGCGGCGGTTATTGTGCCGATGTGTTCGGGCGCAAGCGGATGATGGTGCTGTCCGCCTACGGGCAAGGGGCAGCGTTTTTGTTCTTTGCTTTGGCTAGCACGCCATGGTGGTCGTCGCCGTTTGTCGGGTTTCTTTGTTTTACGTTTGCCGGCATTTGCGGGGCGTTTTATTGGCCGGCCAGCCAAGCGATGGTGGCGGATGTTGTGCCGGAACAAGAGCGGAGTCATGTGTTTGCCGTATTTTATACCTCGGTCAACATTTCGGTAGTGATCGGCCCCACCATCGGGGGGCTCTTTTATGCGGACCATCAGTTTGCGTTGCTAATGGCTGCTGCTGGCTCATGTTTCGCGATGGCGACGCTATTGGCGAAACAGTTGCGCGAAACCGCGCCATTGGCAGCGCCCAGCCAGAAAGCGGGGTCATGGACGCAGTTTTGGCGTGAACAAATCCGGCAGTACGTTGTGATCGTCCGCGACCGGACTTTTTTCTTGTTTATCGCCGCTGGGGTATTGGTGGCGCAAACGTTCATGCAACTTGATTTATTGATTCCTGTGTATACAAAAGAAATAATGAAAGAGGAAACCGTATGGGGCCGTTTTACGGTGGACGGGGCCCAGGCGTTTGGGTTGCTGATTGCGGAAAACGGGTTGCTTGTCGCCCTGGGCACGGTGGTCGTGACGCGGTGGATGGGCCGCTACAATGAACGATGGGTCTTTATTGGTTCGTCAATGGTATACGGCGTCACGATGTGGTTGTTTAGCCATGCCACATCGATCATCGAGCTGATGGCGGTGATGGCGCTGTTTACGTTCGCCGAGCTGATGACGGCCGGCTTACAGCAGGCGTTTGTGTCGAAGCTAGCTCCTAGGGATATGCGCGGCCAATATTTTGCCGCGGCGAGCCTTCGTTTTACGATCGGTCGGATGCTGGCGCCGGTGTCGCTGGCGGCGGTGACTTGGATCGGTTATACGTGGACGTTTGCGTATCTCGGTTTGCTTGCTTTGGCCAGCGCGGGGTTGTATGCTTGGATGTTTCGACAAGCCGCGCGGCGATCCAGTGTCTCGCTGTCTTAATGTCCGGGTGGCCGGGACTGTGCAAACGGCTACCCGTTTTTTTTATTGATCATTATAATAAAAAACGTATCGGTGTTCATGTAACATAGATTCCCTGTCTCTTACATAAAGTGGAATTAGATAGAGAGAAGGAGAGGGGAAGGCAACATGAAGCCGTATACGTCTGAGCCGGACAGAATTGAGGGGGGAAGCGGGAAAGACGGCGCGGCGGCGTTGGCGCGTTATGCGAGACGCCAGCAAGCGCATGTGTTGTCCCGGGAAAAGAGAAAAAAAACCGTTCGTTTCTTCAGCTGGCTGTTTTTCGCTTTGGCTGTCGCTTGGGGAGCAGGAACGTTGATTTGGAACGGGTACGGCGCGTTAAAAACAGCGGCCAGCCGTGAAATGGCCATTCGCCAGCTAAAAAATGCCATTGACGATCATGATGTAGCTGCCTTGCGGGGGATGCTGCGGGTGACGAATGAAGAGGTGCCGATCAATGAAAAAACGCTGGCGCCGTTATTCGCTTACTTTGATCGGCATTCTGAAGCGTATGATGAATTGGATAAAGAGTTTGACCGCCAGCGCAAGGGCGAGCATGTATACATCAAAGGGCTGACATCCCGTCCCCCTGTGTTTGCGATCCATGCCTTTAGGGATCGGTACGTTTTTGAGCCTGCTTTCTATTTTCTCCATGTCCGCGTCGATGACCCCGAGGTAACGCTTGTTGTCAATGGAGTGACAATGAAGGGGGAAGCAACGAAAGACCCGTTTGTTCAAAAAATCGGCCCGTGCTTGCCGGGTTTGTACGAGATCACGGTTGTTGATCGAAACGGGAAAAAGAAAACGGTCCGCGTCGAGTTGTTCGGCGGGGCCCGCGTTCGCGAAATCGACCTCACGAAATGAATGAATAGGCGAATATCGCTTTAACGGCGGCACAGATGGCCACATCTTGTGTCTGGATGGGCGGCGCTTTGGAAAAAGCAGCAACAGCCGTTTGCGAGTATGGTGCCGGCGGCGAGGCGGGCTTCTCTTTCAGCTCAACGGGTAGATCGTAAAGCGGCAAGCCAAGAGCGCGGGCAATGGCCAGCGCTTTTTCTTTGGCATTGTGGACGGCTCGTGCGAGCGCCTGTTGATAGTACACCGGCTCGTTTGCCAGCCGAAATTCCAAGCCGCGGGCCAGATTTGCCCCGTGAGTGACACCTGTTTCGTAAATGGAGCTGGCTTTTTTTGGGTCGCGGACGGTGATGCGCAGCCAATGTTCAACCTCATAGCCGGACAAGGCCGGGGGTTTTGCTTGATGAAACTTCCCGGAAAGCTTGTGCGTATCAAAATGTGGACATGCTATAATGGAAGAAAAGATGAAGAAAGGGATGGAAACGTGAAGCCATTGTTTCGCACGATATGGCGTTGGTTTGTTTCGTGGAACGTTGGGGCTGTGACGGCTGTTGTCGTTTTTTTCGCCGCTGATTTTCGCTTTTGGCCGTCGTTCGTATCGGGAATGGCGGCGATGTGGGGAGTGTCGGCCGTCATGAAGAGGCGGCATCGCTTGGCGGCCGGTGTGCCGGTTGAGGAGCAGGCTTACGTCCGCAGTCAGCTTCACGAGGCGCGGGCGTTATGGAAGCGGCTGCGCCGCGCTCGGTACCGGCTGCGCTCGGTAGCGATGTGGCAAACTGTCTCGCGGTTAGGGGCGGTCGTTGATCAGCTCATCCGCATCATCGAACAAAAGCCGCATCAGCTCCGCCTTGTTCAGCCGTTTTTCTTAAACGAATGGCCAACGGCAGTGGAGATGGTCGAAAAATACGTATATTTGTCGCGGCAACCGGTGCAAAGCGCCGACATGACGGAAGCGCTGCGGAAGACGGAACGGTTGCTCAGCGAGCTGACCGAAGCGGCCGAGCGGCAGCTGCTTGATGTGTTGTCAGGCGACGTTTGGTCGCTGCAGACGGAAGCGAAAGTGCTTGAGCAATCGCTCCAGCAGTCGGATCGGCTTCATCTCCGCTATCTGCAAGGAGAACCGCAATTCAAGCGTTAGCAAAACAAGGGAGCTGACCGGCTGTCGCGAACGAAAGGGGAATGACGATGGACGAACGGAATCGTGACAGGATCGACTTAGATGAACGGAATCGTGACAGGATCGACTTAGATGAACGGAATCGTGACAGGATCGACTTATCTCATGAACAGGAACGGACAAGCGTGCTCGATGAACTGTTGGCTCGACCGTTTTCTTCTCCGGCGGCGCCGTTCGCCGAAGAGGCGGAAAAGCCGGCCAATGTGCTTGAGACGTTAAAGCCGGAACATAGAGAAAAAGCGCTGGCGCTTGCCAAACAGATCGATCCAGCCAATCATCAGGCTATTTTACAGTATGGCGTGGCAGCCCAAGCCGAATTGTCGAAGTTTTCCCATACGATATTGCATCATGTGCAGACGAAAGATGCCGGCCCGATCGGCGAAGTGATCAGCGAGCTGATGGCGAAAATTAAAGAGGTTAACCCGGATGACCTCATGCCGGCGAAAAAAGGATGGTTGTCGCGCCTGTTTGGCACGGTGGCCAAACCGCTGCAAGGCATGGTTGCCAAATATCAAAAAATCGGCGTCGAAATTGATAAAATCGCCGACCAGCTTGAGAAACATCGACATGGATTGCTCCGCGATGTGATGATGCTCGAGACGCTTTATGAGAAAAATAAAGACTATTTTGAGGCGCTCAATATTTATATTGCGGCGGCCGAATATAAGCTTGCAGAGCTGCGGACGAAAACGATTCCCGAAAAGCAGGCGGCCGCTGAGCGCTCCGGCGACCAAATGGCATGGCAGGACGTTCAGGACTTGCGGCAGTTCGCTGATCGGCTGGAGAAGCGGGTGCACGACCTGAAGCTCAGCCGGCAAGTGACGATCCAAACGGCGCCGCAAATCCGCATGATTCAACATATGAATGAGACATTGATCGAGCGCATCCAATCGTCGATTTTAAACGCGATCCCGCTTTGGAAAAATCAGATTGTCATCGCCTTGACCCTTTTCCGGCAACAAAAAGCGGCCGAGGCGCAAAAGCGGGTTGCCGAAACGACGAACGAACTGTTGCTGCGCAATTCGGAAATGTTGAAAACAAACAGCATCGAAATCGCCAAGGAAAACGAGCGCGGCCTTCTCGACATCGAGACATTGAAGCGAACGCAAGAAAACTTGATCGCCACGCTCGAAGAAACGTTAAAAATTCAAGCCGAAGGTCGGTTGAAACGGCAGCAGGCTGAACGCGAACTCGCAGCGATGGAAGCGGAACTAAAGCAGACGCTGCTGGCGCTGAAACGGCCGGAACAATAAAAAAGGCGCCGTTGCTCTTTGGCCATTGGCCGAACGGGCAGAGGGCGGCCCGTTGAGTGCGGAAACAAGCGATTAGGGTGAGTATCATCATATGTAAAACGGGTGTCTCGCGAGCGAGAAGACACCCGTTTTTTGCTGTTGTAGTGTTCCGCTTGGTGGAGAAACGAACAGACCGGTCGCCGTTCGGCCATCGCTAATGAGCATTGGTTATTTGGCGTCTGTTCGCTGCTTACAAAATAGGAGGATGGGGCGGTTCTTGTTCCTGCCGGTCTCCTTTTTGTTTCACCTGTGCGCCTTCTTGATCGCCGGGGCGGGCGGCGCGGACGTCAAACTCTTTCGCCGCTTCCGTTTGCCAACGCGGGCCGCCGGCAAGCGGTGCGTCTTCCTCTCCGTGTTGGCCGACGACAAACCGGAGAACATAGGCGTGCAACAGCAGCTCGCCAAACGCGGCAAGCAGCGCGGCGAAAAACGCTGCGTTTACGACCGCCCCGCCACCGGTGTCGTAAAACGCGCCAACACCAATCCAGACGGCAACGAAGACGAAGCCAAAATCGGCGATCGTCGCCGAAACGTTGCCAAGGCGCGGCAAAAGGTACAAGTCGCCGAGCGCATAGGCGGCAAGCGTTAGCCAGAGGCTGAACGACAATATTTCCGCTGATGAGATGCGCAAAAACAGCGGCAAAATAGCGAACATGACCGTCGCGGTAAGCAAATATTTGAGCGTCAACGCAAGCAAATGTCTCATCTTGCCCTGCCGCCTTTATTCCGCCGGGTAGTTCGGGCCCTCTAGTTTTTTATCGCCGTAGCCCGGTTGCTTTTCCAGTTCTTTGTCGGGTTGCTGCTTTTTTTGTTGTTCTAAGCTGTCGTTTCGTTTCGGCTGCTTCATTGGTCATCATCCTCTCTGTGAACGTTTATCATTAGTTTGTCGCGCGAGCCGCCATGTATGCATGCATCATCCATAAACTTCCTTCTTTTCTTTTTCCCTTTGTTCCACATAAATAAAATGAAGGTGATGAACGGAAAGGAGGGAGCAACGATGACAGAAAACAGACGATCGCTCGACGTCGCCGGGCGCCACGCTGACCCATCCGCTGAGCCATCCGCTTCACTTCTTAACGCTGCGTTGGCGGAAACGCATGAACAAGTCAGCGATGTGTACATGGAAGGAACGATCGAGGCGGCGGACCGAAAAAAGGCGAACACTCCTTTCTCCCGGCCCGAGTAAAGCGGCGGAGGTTGACTGCGACGGGCCCATCCCCGCCCCGGCTTGGTTGAGAAAAGGAAGGAAAACAGGAAAGAAAAACAGTTCGTACGTTTCGCCAAGGCGGTCTATACTAGTAATGCGCACGGCGATTCACCGATATAAGGGGGATGATCCTCGTGAGATGGCAGCGAGCATTGTTATCGTTGCTTAAGGAGCGCAAGGACCATTCGATTGCCTTGGCGATTGATACATCGAACCGTCCGGCGCGGCCGGTGCTGATTCAAAACATCGTCAACCTGTTTGAAAAACTGCGTCCGGACACATTGCTCGTCCAAGCGGATTTTAAAATTCGCGATGTCTCTCCGGTTGGCGTGGCGACGATTAAATATTTCAAGCACGGGAAATCGTCGTACACCGAAGTGCTGGAATGGGCCGCTAGGCAAAAAATCGATACGTTGTTTTACATTACCGATGTAACCGGCTATTTTTATGAAGAACTTGAAGTCGACTATGAAGTGTTTTGGCTTGTGCCGGACGATTATATGCCGCGCGTGCCGTTTGGCAAGCCGATTCGTGTGGCGTAACATGGTGAGGAATGCCCTTCGTGATGAGGGGCATTCTTTTATTGTTAAAAAAATTAACAAACTTTTTCTATCAGAAACCGGTTTCAAGAAAAAATGATCGTTGTTATCGGTTGAATTATGTTATATATTATTACATATATAAGTTATAAAAAATGACAGAGGGGGATGTGCACGATGGATGAAAAAACGTTGACGCTCGGGCTCGATGCCCTTTGGGTCATGCTCTCGGCGGTGCTCGTGATCGGCATGCAGGCAGGGTTTGCTTTGCTTGAGGCCGGATCCACGCGCATGAAAAACTCCGGGCATGTGGCCGGCAAACAAATTTTAAGTTTTGCCCTCGCATCATTGGCGTTTTGGGCGTTCGGCTTTGCGATTACATTTGGGGCTGGGAATGGCTTCATCGGGACGGAAGGATGGTTTTTAAAAGAAGGAAAAGGAACGTTTGATTCGTTATCGTGGGCGAATGTGCCGCTCGAGCTCAAATTTTTATTCCAACTCGGCTTTGCCGGCGTGTCGCTGGCGATCGCTTGGGGCGGCTTTGCCGAGCGGGCGAAACTGTCTGTTTATTTTCTCTTCGGGACGATGTTTACGATCGCCATTTACCCCGTGATCGGCCATTGGGTGTGGGGCGGCGGCTGGCTTGGAAAAATGGGAATGCAAGATTTTGCCGGTTCAACAGTCGTCCATCTGCAAGGAGCGATTGCGGCGCTTGTGGCGACGGTTTTGCTTGGGCCGCGCATCGGCAAGTTCAATAAAGATGGGACGCCAAACGTGATCCCCGGGCATAACCAAGTATATACGGTCATCGGTGGGTTGATTTTATGGATCGGCTGGTTTGGTTTTAACGCCGGCAGCACGATGGCCGTTGGTGACGGATTTTTCGGCTATGTGGCGCTGACGACGAATTTGGCTGCTGCGGCAGGGGCGGTTGCCGCGATCTTGACGGCGAAAATTTTGGTTGGCAAAGCGGACATTCCGGCGATGGTGAACGGTGTGCTCGCCGCTTTAGTCGCCATTACCGCCGCATGCGCGTTCGTCGAACCGTGGGCGGCGGTGGTGATCGGCGCGGTGGCCGGGGCGTTGACATTCTGGACATCGATCTATTTTGAGCGCAAAGGGATTGATGATCCGATTTACGCGTTTTCTGTCCACGGGATTGCCGGCATCATCGGCACGATTTCCACCGGGTTTTTCGCCTCGCCGCGTTTAGTCGAGATCACGGGCATCGGGAAGGCTGGGCTGTTTTACGGGGGCGGATTTGATCAGCTGATTGTGCAAACGGTCGGTGTGCTCGGTGCGGCAGTGTATGTCGCGGCTGTCTCGTTTGTTATCTTATATGCCATGAAGAAAACGGTCGGGCTGCGTGTTACGGCCGAGCAAGAAATTTCCGGTCTTGATATTAGTGAGCACGGTTCGTATGGCTATCCGGAACAGCTCGATCCGGCGTATCAGCCCAAAACCCTCGCCCAGCAGTAATCGGGAGGGGAAAAGAGGATGGAATTATTGGCGGCAAAGGTGGTCGAGCGGCTAAACCGAGCCGAGTCGGCCGCCGAACTTCGTTTTTGCCACGATGAACTGGCGCGTGAACTGCGGCGCTATGCAGTACGTGAACAAATGGGTCAGCTCCCCAATGACATCGTTTCTGTTCATGAAGCCATCCTTCGCCGCGCGTTCTTCCTTGCCGAGCGGGAGACGATGAAACGGTCGGTCGGCGTTCGTCCCTCAGCGTGGTGCTGGTATGTGATGGGAAGCATCGGCCGGTGTGAGCCGACGATTTGGACGGATCAAGATCACGGCATTTTATTCAACTGTCCTGAGAACGAGGAAGCGGCTTGTTATGAATTCATTCGCCATATGGCGACGATCGGGGTGGATATGCTGCATGAGGCTGGGTATCCGTACTGTTCCGGTTACGTGATGGCGACGAACAAGCGGTGGGCACAGTCAGTCCGCGGTTGGGAGCAACAGCTTGTTTCCTACTTGGACAGCGGGTGGCCGAACGACATTCGTTTTTTGTTGATTGCGATGGATATGCGGCCTCTTTATGGGGAAGCGGAATTGGCTGAGACGGCAAGAAAGGCGCTGTTTGCGGCGGTGGCCGAACGGCCGCTGCTGTTGGCGCGCATGGGCGAGCACGTTCAGTTTCCTCCGGTTCCGCTGGGCTGGTTGGGCAACGTGCAAACGGAGCGATGGGGGCCGTACAGCGGGGCCGTTCATATGAAACAGGGCGGTTACGTGCAGCTCACCAACGCTTTGAAATGGTTGGCGTGTTTTGCGCACGTCCCGGCGGCGGGCACAGCCGAGCGGCGGCGGGCGCTTGAAGCGAATGGCGTGTTGACGGCGCCGTTTTCCGACGCCGTTTGCGAGGCGCTTTCTGTTTACTATTCGATTCGCCTGAAGTACAGCACTGAGGTGGGGGACGGGCGTGAATACGTGTTATGGCGGGCGCTTGAGCGGCCGGAACAAAAGCGGCTGAAACAAGCGATGCGCACCGCTAAACGATTGCAGCGCTTTGTCGCCCGGCGGGTGGCTAACATTCATGCATGAGCGGCACCGGTTTTGGCAGCGGGCGCTCCGCATGTTGTCGCTCGGCGTTCCGCGCGAGGCATCATCCGCCTTATTTGGACAGGACCATTCATGGCAGCAAGAATCGTGGCTTCGCTCGCTGCAAAAGGAAAAACAGCACGTCATCGATTGGCATGACCGTTTGATCGATATCCCGTTTGTCATCATCGATCTGGAAACGACCGGCTTTTCCCCGGAGCAAGGCGATGAAATTTTGGCCATGGCGGCGGCGAAAACGGTCGGAGGGATCGTGACGGATGCGTACATGACGCTCGTCAAGCCGGAAAAGCCCATTCCAGAACCTATATCCGCCTTGACCGGCATTGAGGCGAAGGATGTCATGTTCGCTCCGCCGCTTGCCGAGGCGCTGCGCGCGTTTGTGCCGTTTATTGCCGCCGGTGTACTCCTCGGTTATCACATTGGCCATGACTTGGCGTTTTTACGCCATGGCCTTTGGCGCCATTACCGGCAAAAATGGAGCGGGCGCTTTCTTGACTTGCAGCCGATGATGACGCTGATCGGCCATTCATGCCCGACGTTTGACGATGCATTAGCCTGTTATGGCATCCGCTGCCCGCGCCGTCATACGGCGGACGGCGATGTGGAAGCGATGGCGAAGTTATGGGTCATCTTGCTCGACGAACTGCGTAAACGCGGCATCGAAACATTGCATGATTTGTACGCCGCGCTCAGCCGGTGTTGATGTTGCCCGCGCCGACAGGCCATTGGGGGAGTATCTTTGACAGGGGAACTCGAGTTTTAACACATTGACCGCGAAGTCTCCCCCTCTAAAAGGTCGGTGATTTAGGGCAAAATACCGCTGAGTTTTACCCATTTCTCAATTAGAGAAACCTCGCAGAATCAGCTTTCTTTTTTGAGTGAAAATGCCGCCGATTGGTGTGTAACAGCGGTGTTTCACCAGCTTTCTAAGAGGCTGGTGATTTAATCTTGGATCCAGCTTTGCAATGTCACTTCTCAACTAGAAAAACCTTGGTGTATCGATCCTGCGTTTCACGTGTTCTCCCATTGGAGGAAGGAACTCCGCCGTTTTTCACGATCCTTCTAAGCACAGTGTAGGTGGGAGAGGTTCATCAGCTGATCTTGGAGGTTGGTGCTTGAATTGTGCATATATCCTTACCATTTTATTTCTAAAAACATTGTTTTATCGGTCCTGCTTTCCGCTTATTCTTCCATTGAGGGGATCAGCCGTTTTTCACGAGCCTTCTCGGCCAACAGGCGGAACGAACCGTCAAAAAGCGCTGGGTCTCATTGGACTGTTTCTCTTGCTTCTTAGCGCCATATGGATGAGAGCGCTCAGCGGAACAAAAACGACGGAAAAAAGCGCCCAGTTCGGCGCTTTTTTCATTAGGATTAAAGCGGTTTTGTCGGTGTCGGTTCGGCGTAGCCTTCTTTGTATTTTTCGTCGATCATATGCCGGATGTCGTTGATCGATTTCCCTTGATTGTAAGCAGCGATCGATTCGGCAGCGATGTCGAGACAGACGCCGCATTTAGTTGCATGATCATCCCAGACAATCGATCCGTCTTTTTTATTTTTATAGACAAAGCAGTCATAGTTGTTTTTATGGCCGGCCGATTGTCCGCAGCCGCAATAGCACGGGATGTTTTCAAGCAGTTCGCGGTGTTCCGCAGCCTGTTGGTACAACACAGCCATTTCCTCTTCGAACGCGCCTAAAAAGCTTGGTAAATGCTCGACCGATTTCGTTGTCTCGCGAATATCGCCAGTGGCGGTTTTCGTCATATGCGAATGGCTTTGTTTTTGGCTGCTGTCATCAGCACAGCCTGACAATAGAACGCTAAGCGACAACAGGCATGCTGCGATCCGTGCTGGATGGTTCAATCGTCTTCTCCCTTTCTTTCGTTCATTTCATAGTTTGAATGTATCACAATTTGCGTTAAACGGCAATGGAGTTGCTGTCAGGGGCGCTTGCCTAGCATCGAAATGTTTAAGCAATTCATCCAGATCATCGGTTTTGTGCCCGGATGCTTTGCGGGAACGGAGAGTAGGGAATGCGGAGGAAAAGGGAAGAGGAAGGCTGTGCAGAAGATTCGGTATGCCATCTTTCGCACAGCCTTTACGTAAGATTATTGTTCCTGCAAGAAATATTTCTCGATATCGTCCAGCATCAGATGGGCAGCGAGCACACCGCCAGCTGTGTTCCAAATCGTGTCGCTCACTTTGTACACCTTGCCTTGTTTCGCGACGTTTAAGTTTTGAAAGAGCGGATCGTTAATCCATTCTTTTTCGATTTCGCTTGCTTTGCCGTCGCCTGTTTCATACGTAAAGTAGAACAGGATGTCGCCGTCCATGGCCGGGATGCGTTCTTTCGTCACACCGGTTTCCGCGAAGTCGTTCACGTTTTGCGATTCCGGACGGGCGAAGCCGAGCTGGTCCAAAATGACGCCGGAGAACGAGTCTTTATGGTAGATGCGGACGTCACCAGCCATGAAGCGGACGACCGACACGTTCATTTTCAGCTTGTCGCCGAGTTTCGCTTTTACGTCTTCAATGCGCTTGTCGTAGTCGGCAATGACTTGTTTCCCTTTCTCTTCTTGATTCACCGCTTTCGCATAGAGCATAAAGTTGTCTTTCCAGTTGCCGCGCAGCGTTTCAGAGAATACGGTTGGAGCGATTTGTTTCAACTGTTCATAAATTTTTTCATGGCGCATTTTGTTGCCGATGATCAAGTCCGGCTTTAAAGCGGCGATCGCTTCAACGTTCGGCTCCGATTCCAATCCGAGCTCTTTGACGCCGTCCATTTTGTCTTTAATGTGGTCATACCACGGATCGCCCGTCCACGATTGGACGGCGCCGACCGGTTTCACACCTAGCGCCAGCAGGGCTTCTGTTCCTTCGTTTGTCAATACAACGACCCGTTTGGGCGTACCTTTGATTTCGGTCGTGTCCATGGCGTGTTCGACGGTGTAGCTTGCTTCTTTCGATTGATTGTTGCCCTTCGGTTTGGCCGTTTCTTCCTGTTTCCCACCGCAGCCGGCGAGAAGAAGGAGAGAAAGGAGGAAGGTGAAAAGAAGATGGGTTTGTTTCATATTCACGGTGCAAATCCCCCTTTTCCATTTCACGGAATTGATAATGAGTTTCATTCATGCCACTATCATAAATAATAGTGATAATCATTGTCAGAAAAAATAAAAAAATCATGAGAAAATCATAATAAAAAGAGGGTAAAAAATATTGACGATGAGAGTCATTATCAAATAGACTTAACGGTAGATGTTATACTAAGGGAGATTTCACACCATGTTCGCAACGAATCGTCAAAAAACGCAGGGCCTCATTGGGCTGGCGATCTTGCTTCTTACCGCCATGTGGATGAGCGTGGTGTACGGGTATACCGATACGAACTGGCGGGAGGCGATGGCCGCCTTGATCGACAACAACGGTTCAAACGCCCGTTTAGTGGTGGCGACGGGGCGGCCGCCGCGGTCGTCGGTTTTTTGGCGCTGTTTAGCGATGAAAACAACTCCCTTACCGTCAGCATCCACTGGCTGCCGCTCGCGGCTTTTCTCGGCGCTGCAGCCGCCGCTTGGCTCGTGTATACGCTGGCGTGGAAAAACGGTCTCGCCCCGCTTCGGCTCGTGCTTGTCGGCATTGGCATTTCTGCGCTGATGCAGGCGTTGACAACGCTGCTGATGATCGTCGGGCCGATTTACCGGGCGAGCCAGGCGAACGTGTGGATTACGGGCAGCGTGTATGGTGCTTCTTGGCAGCACGTCTCGTTCATGGCTCCATCGGTCATCGGGTTGCTTCTTATTGCTATGCTCGCCACTCGACACGTCAACGTGCAAGAATTAGGCGACGAGCTGGCGATTGGGCTTGGCGGCGCGGTTGAACGGCAACGGCTCGGGCTGGTGTTGCTGAGCACCGCGCTCACTGGGGGCGCGGTCGCCTTCGCCGGCGGTATCGGCTTTGTTGGGCTGATGGCGCCGCATATGGCGCGTCGCCTTGTCGGTTCAGCGTTTGGTGCGCTGCTTCCAGCGGCGGCGCTGTTCGGCGGTGTGCTCGTCATGGGAGCGGATCTCGCCGGACGAATGCTGTTGGCGCCGACGGAAATTCCAGCGGGCGTGTTTACTGCCGCCCTTGGCGCGCCGTATTTCATTTATTTATTGTACAGAGTCGGAAAGCATCAATGAAGGAGGGGGAAAGCATGCACGTGCTGCAGGCGAAGGAGTTAACGTTATCTTACGGGGACGCGCTCGTGATCGACCGCTTACATTTGACGATTCCGAAGGGGAAAATGACCGTGTTTATTGGGGCGAACGGCTGCGGCAAGTCGACGTTGCTGCGCGCCTTGGCCCGGCTGTTAAAGCCGGCAGGCGGCGCCGTTTTGCTCGATGGAAAGGAGATCGCCAAACAGCCAACTAAGGAAATCGCCCGTCGCTTGGCCATTTTGCCGCAGTCGCCTGTCGCTCCAGAAGGGTTGACCGTGCTGCAGCTCGTCAAGCAAGGGCGGTACCCATACCAAACGTGGTTCAAACAATGGAGTGAGGAAGATGAGCGTGCTGTTGCGCGCGCTTTGGCGGCGACCGGGCTGACAGAGCTCGCTGAGCGGCCGGTTGATTCGCTTTCCGGCGGACAGCGCCAGCGCGCATGGATTGCCATGACACTGGCGCAAGAGACGGACATCATCTTGCTTGATGAACCGACGACCTATCTTGATTTGGCCCATCAAATTGACATTTTAGATTTATTGTTTGAGCTGAATGAAAAGGAACGGCGGACGATCGTGATGGTGCTTCATGATGTAAATTTGGCCTGCCGTTATGCACATCATCTCGTCGCCATTCGCGACAAGGCAGTGTACGCCGAAGGGAAGCCAGAAGACGTCATTTCCCGCCAGCTCATAAACGATGTGTTTCAGTTGGATTGCCAAATTACGTACGATCCGCTCTTTGGCACGCCGCTTTGCATTCCGTACGGAAAAGGGCGATGCATTTTACAGAAAGAAGGCGTATCATGATGAGACTGTGCGAAGACGAAATGAGAGCGTTAGAAACGTATCGTTTTTCAAGCAAGCAGCCCGATGCTTCGGCGTCGATGCGGTTTTCCCGGCTGCTGGAAGACGCCGAACAGCTTGCGAGCTATGTCGCCCACGTGCGTGATGAGATGGGGGCGGCGAATGACGCTGTGGCGGCGTCGATGCTGGTCAAGCGCCTCAGCTTTTTAGCGCCGATGGCGTTATACGCCATGTCGGCATGGAACAAGCGGCTTTTGCTTGAGCCTGAGCGCATTTGGCTTGATACGGACGGTGAAGGAGAGACGTGGATGCCGCGTTTTCGCCTTGAGCCGGTGGAAGCGGAGATGTGCGGCATTGAGCGCAGCCGCTGGCGCGAGCAAGCTGTTCGCGACGTGTTCGCCGAGCTGTTCGCGCCGCTCATTGCTCAGTTGCGCCGTCTGACGCGCATCTCCCCGCTCGTCTTGTGGGAAAATGTCGCCATTTACGTGTATTGGGTATATGAACGTTGGCTGGAGGATGAATCGCTTGCGCTCGTCGCCGATCGGCTGCGGAACGATTTTCGTTTTCTCGTTCATGAAGCTGATGGCCGTTTGTTTGGCCAAAAAGACAACCCGCTCCGCCGCTTTTTTAAAGGGGCGAGCGGCATGCAGCGAACGACATGCTGCTTATACGTGCATACAACGGGGGGAACGTGTTGTCAAACGTGCCCGCTTCGCGCCCGCCAGCGGCAAATTGGGTGATCGGTCAGCCGTCGGTGGGCGGTTTCTTATTTTGGCGCTGGTTTTTTGCGAAATTTGTTGATTTTTGTCGATGTTTTCGTGAAAATGGAAGTGAGGATACCGGTATATTTCGATCAATGGCGAGGTAACCATTGCATGGACAAGTATACAGCCTTTTTCCATCACTTCAATGAAGCAGTTGCCATCTTGAATGGGCAAGGTATCGTGATTTATCGAAACCCTGCCTTTGCTGGGTTAGCGCTGAGCGAAGAAGCGGAAAAGGCGCTGATGGCTGCGGGGCGGGGGTTAGCCAAGCGGATGAAAGAACAGCTAGCCGCTTTTCAAGTGGAACTGTCCGGCGGCGTCTTCGTTGCCGGGTTGTCGCCGATCATTGATGAGCGCGGCCAAGCGGCCGCTATATTGTGTGTGTTGCGTCGTCAAGCCCAAGCGGAGGAGCTGCGGGCGCGGCTCGCTGAGGCGGAGCGGCGTTTGCAGCTGATCGTCGAACATTCAAACGATTATGTCTTCATTTTTTCACGTGACCGTCAGCTGTCGTACATTCCGCCATCATGGAAGGGAAAAATGAACTGGCAGCCAGCGTCGTATGATGATATGTTGGCGTTTGTCCACCCTGACGACGCGCCGGTGATCACGCAAAAATTGGCGAATTTGTATGATACATATGAGACGCAAACAGCGGAATTTCGCAAGCGGGACGAACATGGCGAATGGATTTGGATGGAAGCTAGCGGGAAGGCGATCATTGATGAGGCCGGAAAGCTCGATTGCGTCATCGTCACGGTAAAAAACATCAGTGAGCGGAAGCAGTATGAAGAAAAGCTGCGCCAACTTGCTTACTTTGATTCGCTCACCGGCATCGCCAACCGCATCTATTTCGAACGGCAGATCGGTGAGCTGATAGCGAGCGGCACGCCATTTGCCCTCTGTTATTTAGATTTTGATAAATTTAAATGGATCAACGATCATTTTTCTCACCAAGCTGGCGACTATTTTTTGCGCGAAGCGGTGAAACGCGTCAGCCGGGAGCTGCGCCATGATGACTTTTTCGCCCGCATCGGTGGAGATGAGTTCGTGTTGCTGCTGCCGAATGTAACGAAAGCGGAAATGACCGCTTTGGCGGAACGGTTGGTCAGCTCGTTCCATGAGCCGTTTTATTATGAAAAACAGCTCATTCAATCGACGTTATCGATCGGCATCGCCTTTTTTCCAAAAGACAGCGACCGGATCGAGCAGGTGATGAAATACGCCGATCAGGCGTTGTATGAGGTGAAGGAGCGGGGACGGAACGGTTATGCGTTTTATCGCCCGGTCGAGCATCGGCGCATCGTGATCGAGCAGGATTTGCCGTTTGCCATTATGCGTGGGCAGTTTTATTTGTGCTATCAGCCGAAAGTGCGGTTGACCCAGGGGCGAGCGATGGGAATTGAGGCGCTGTTGCGCTGGCGCCATCCGACGCTCGGTGAGATTCCGCCGCTCGATTTTATTCCGTTGGCTGAAGAGAGCGGATTTATTTTTGAAATTACGCTTTGGGTGTTAGAACGGGCGTGCCGCCAAGTGAAAGAATGGGAAAGGAAATTTCCCGGGCTGAAGTTAGCGGTGAATTTGTCGCCGTTTTTGCTCAACCGTCCCGAACTTGTCGAACATGTGAAGCGCATTTTGCGGGAGACGGAACTGGTGCCCGACCGCTTGATTTTAGAAGTGACCGAAAGCGGGCTGATGGAAAACATTGAGACAGGAAGGCACATTTTAACCGAATTGCAGCAGCTTGGCGTGCAGGCGGCGATCGACGATTTTGGCACCGGCTTTTCCTCGCTCGCGTATATTCGCAATTTGCCGGTGTCGCTGCTCAAAATTGACCGCAGCTTCATTCAAGGAATTGCCGAAAATTCGAAGGACGCTACGATCGTTGATACCATCATCCACTTGGCGAAAAGCTTGGATATTGAAGTGTTGGCCGAAGGGGTGGAGACCGAATCGCAGGTGGTCCTTCTTTCACAAATGGATTGCGATTACGCCCAAGGGTTTTATTTCAGCCGTTCGCTTGAAGCGGAAAAGCTGCAGCAATGGCTTGAGAAATACAACCGTTCCGCCGCTTTTTAGCCATCGAAAGGGAGAGGAAACATGAGGACAACCTTGTATTTGACAAGACATGGGGAAACGAAGTGGAATGTCGAAAAGCGGATGCAAGGAAGGCAAGACTCGCCGCTCACGGAAAAGGGGCGGCAAGACGCCATGCGGCTTGGAAAACGGCTCGAAGCGGTCGAGTTGGCCGCCATTTATACAAGCACGAGCGGTCGGGCGCTTGAGACGGCCGAGCTGGTTCGCGGCGCGCGGCTTATTCCGATTTATCAAGACGAGCAGCTGTGCGAGATTCATCTTGGCGATTGGGAAGGAAAGACGCATGATGAAATCCAGCAAATGGATCCGGTTGCGTTCGACCATTTTTGGAACGCACCGCATCTGTACGCGCCACAGCGCGGGGAGCGGTTTTTCGATGTGCAACAGCGGGCGCTGGAAGCGGTGCGGCGCATCGTCGGGCGGCACGAGGGGGAGACCGTCTTGATCGTCACCCACGGCGTCGTACTGAAAACCCTCATAGCGGCATTTAAAGGCGCGCCGCTTGACCAGCTTTGGGCGCCGCCGTATATGTACGGGACAAGCGTGACGATCGTCGAAGCGAGTGAAGACGGGTTTCGCGTAATCGTAGAGGGAGATGCCTCTCATGTGGAGAATGTAAAAGAAGTATAGACGGAAGTTGATTTCGGCTAATAAACGGAGGCTGACGTACAAGGTCTGTTCTCAAGATAGGGACAACGGGTCGCGTGACATAAGAAGCCGGTGCGTATGCGAAAGAGAGGGGCCCAAGAAGCTGGTGATTAACATCAACCGCTTCTTGGAGGTTCATCACCACAACGTGTACTTGACAGATGGTGCACTTCTCTGAACAGGTGTAAGCAAAACATGATTGGTTTCCTGTTCTTTCGTGGATGCATAAGTAAGATGTGTGCTGGAAAAATCAAGTACAACTGTTGGTGAAGAGCCTTCTCGGAATCGGTTCTCAAGTAGAAAAAAACTTGCTGCATCAGCCTCGATGTTCACGCGTTCCATCATCGATCAGGCAAACAGCCGTTTTTTCACCAACCTTCTAAGAGTCCGGTGATTGATTCATGGATCCGGCATTGCCATCTCAAAACCTTGTTACATCGGTCCTCCTTTTCACGCGCTCCCCCCATTGATGAAGGGAATTCACGGTTTTTCACCGATCTTCTAAAAGGTCGTCGGTCTGCAATACAGACACAACATATAGGAACAAGAAGTTGCTGTGTACATATAAAAAGAGGCTGTCTTGACAGGTTGTTAAACCGACCTGTCGAGACAGCCTCGAGTGTTAAACGAGCCCGAGCCATCTTGCCAACTGCGCGGTCGTAAAGGTGACCATAATGGCAATCGCTGTCGGCAAGGCAAAGGCGACGAACGTCCATTTCACGCTTTTCGTTTCTTTGTAAATGTTGACGAGCGTCGTGCCGCACGGGTAGTGAAGCAGGGAAAACAGCATCATATTGAGGGCGGTGAGCCACGTCCAGCCGTGGTCGAGCAAAATTTGTTTCAATGACGATAGCCCGTCGACTTCGGTGAGCGCTCCCGCGGATAAATACCCCATCAATAAAATAGGAAAGACGATTTCATTGGCTGGCAAGCCTAAAATGAACGCCAGCAAAATGTAGCCATCCAATCCCAACGCTTTGGCAAATGGGTCAAGCCCGTCGGCCAAATACGCCAGCACGGTCGTATCTCCCACGTGAACGTTGCCGAGCACCCACGTAAGAATGGCGGCTGGCGCTGCCACCGTCACTGCTCGCTTTAGCACGTAAAGCGATTTGTCAAGGGTGGCCCGGATGATCGTTTCCATGATTTTCGGGCGTCGGTATGGCGGCAGCTCCAACGTGTAATGGGTCGGAATCCCGCGCAAAGCTGTCTTAGACAAAATCCATGAAACCGCCAGCGTGACGATGATGCCAAACAGCACCATGGCGACAACCACTGCGGCAGTGACGAGCGTGTTCCAACCCCCTGTATAACCAGCTGCCATAAATAGCGAAGAAAGCAAAATCAGCGTCGGCCAACGCCCGTTGCACGGGACGAAGTTGTTGGTCAAGATGGCCAACATCCGCTCGCGCGGCGATTCGATAATACGCGTCGACATAATGGCGGCGGCGTTGCAGCCGAACCCCATGGCCATCGTCAGCGATTGTTTGCCGTGCGCGCCTGTTTTTTTAAACAATCGATCCATGTTAAAGGCGACGCGTGGCAAATAGCCATAGTTTTCAAGAAGTGCAAACAGCGGAAAGAAAATGGCCATCGGTGGCAGCATCACGCTGACGACCGCGGCGGTGCCGCGGTATAGGCCAAGTACAATAAGCCCGTGCAGCCAGTCGGGGGCATGAATCGCTTGAAAAGCCATGGTCAGATACGTTTCGACCGTCCCGAACAAACGGGCGAGCGAATCGGAAAATACGTTGGCGCCGGCAATGGTCATGTACAGGACAGCGGCGAGCAACGCCAGCATAATCGGAAATCCCCACCGTTTCGATGTGACGATCCGGTCAATTTGTTCCGTTCGATCCCGTTTCACGCTATGTCTATGAGTGACACATTCTCGGCAAAGCGCAGCCGATGTTTGGAAGATGGCGGTGACGATCTGTTCACGCGTGTCAGCTGGCGCCAGCGTTTGGGCTTCTTCTAGCAAACGATCAAATCGATTCGACCGATCCGCAGCAAGCATAAGCACCCTCCTCCTTTGTGTCCCGTTGCGGCGGCTGTTTTAACGCAGCCAAGAGCGATGTATCCCTGTCAAGCAGCCGAAGCGCAATCCAGCGCGCCGGATACGCATCGCCGACCGTTTCGCGAATATTTGGCATAAGCTTGGAAATGGCTTGTTCAATTTCGGGGCTGTACTGGATGGAAAGCGGGTTCGTCTTGATGCGGCCGCGTACCATTGCATCAACAGCGTTCATCAACTTGTCAATTCCTTCTTTATTGCGGGCGGATATCGGTACAACCGGTACGCCGAGTTTGTTTTCCAATTTTTTGCTGTTAATGAGAATGCCTTTCTTTTTCGCTTCGTCCATCAAATTGACAGCGACGATGACGCGGCCGGTGATTTCCAATACTTGCAATGCCAAATTCAAATTGCGCTCCAATGCCGTTGCATCAACGACGACGATGGTAAGATCCGGCTGTTCAAACAATAGAAAGTCGCGCGCCACTTCTTCATCAGCGGAGTTGGAATAAAGCGAGTATGTCCCTGGCAGGTCAACAATTCGGTATGTGGCACTGCGGTATTCAAATTCTCCTTCTGCACGAATGACGGTTTTTCCCGGCCAGTTTCCAGTATGTTGGCGCAGGCCTGTCAAAACATTGAACAACGTGCTTTTTCCCGTATTCGGATTTCCCATTAAGGCAATTGTATAGTTCGTTCTAGTCATTGTTGATTCTCTCCCCGTAAATATAATTGCTTTCTTCTTTTCTTAATGCAATCGTTGTTCCTCGTACGCGGTAAGCAGTCGGATCGCCGAGCGGACTTTTTTGGCCGACTTCTATTTCCCCACCGGGCACAAAGCCTAAGTCAAGCAATCTTCTTCTCAGCACAGGGTCAGGAATGGCGATGTTCGCAATGCGAAACCGATCTCCCTGCTTCATGCGGGAAAGGGGACAATCGTTTCGTTCGGACATAAAAGTTTCCCTCCTATTAATATTTTAGGTAAAGGACATTTTTTTTACCTAGACCAACTTTTGTGTTTATCATATTCCAGTTTGGCTTTTTTGTCAATCCGTTTGTTCCGCTCTTTTCCGACAAAATGGGCGGAGAAACGTCTATTCAAAATAGTTTGAAAGAATGGTATCATATAAATAGTCTGAATCCACTATCAGAAAGGCGGTGACGGCGTCCATTGACGCGCCATTCAATGAAAGCGATTACGGAAGGAACGATCCTTTGGAAACCGACAGAAGAACAAATCCAACGGTCAAATATTCGGCGGTATATGGACTGGCTGAAAGAGAAAAAGGGAGTGTCATGTAACTCGTATCGCGAGCTATGGACATGGTCAGTTGAGCGTCTTGAAGAATTTTGGGAAACGGTTTGGGAGTATGGCGGTGTGCAAGCGGCGACGCCGTATGAATGCGTGCTGCGCGAGCGGAAGATGCCGGGGGCGGAGTGGTTTCCGGGCGCGACGCTCAACTATGCGAAGCATATGTTCCGGCATGCGCGCGCCGACCGTCCGGCCATCATTTTCCGCTCGGAGCGCGTGCCGTATCGGGAAGTGTCATGGCAGGAGCTGAGCGAAACAACGGCGGCGATCGCCAAAGCATTGCGAGCGATGGGGGTAAAGCGCGGCGATCGCGTGGTGGCGTATATGCCGAATATCCCCGAGACGGTGATGGCGTTTTTGGCGTGCGCGTCGCTCGGCGCCATTTGGTCAAGCTGCTCGCCGGACTTTGGCGCCGGCAGCGTCATCGACCGGTTTGCGCAAATCGAGCCGACGGTCTTGTTTGCCGTCGACGGCTGCCAATACAACGGCAAAGAGTTTGACAAAATGCCAGTCGTGTCCGAACTGCGCGCCAAGCTGCCGTCATTGAAAAAGACGGTGCTGCTTCCGTATTGGCGCGGGCAGATGGAGGCCCTGGATGAGGGTGTCGTGCTGTGGGATGATATCGTGGCGGATAAGGGAGAGCTCGCCTTTGAAGACGTTCCATTTGACCATCCGCTTTGGATTTTGTACTCTTCGGGAACGACGGGTTTGCCGAAGCCGATCGTTCAAGGGCATGGCGGCATTTTGCTTGAACATTTGAAAGCGTTGACCATTTCCGAGAACTTGACGAAAGACAGTACGTTTTTCTGGTTTACGACGACCGGATGGATGATGTGGAACTTTCTCGTCGGCGGCCTGCTGGCCGGATCGACCATTGTGCTCTATGACGGCAGCCCGACGTATCCGGACGGCAACGTTTTATGGGAGCTCGCCGAGAAGGCAGGCATCACCCATTTCGGCACAAGCGCGGCGTTTATTAACGTCTGCATGAAGCTCGGCCTCAAACCGAAAGAGCACTATGACTTATCGAAGCTTGAGGCTGTGCTTTCGACCGGCTCGCCGCTGACGGTCGAAGGGTTCGCCTGGGTGTATGAAAACGTCAAGGATGACATTTGCCTAGCATCATGCAGCGGCGGAACAGATGTGTGCACCGCGTTTGTCGTCGGTTCGCCGATTTTGCCGGTGCGTGCCGGCGTCCTCTCGTGCCGCGCGTTGGGCGCCGATGTGCAGGCGTTTGACGAAAACGGCCAGCCGCTTGTAAATGAAGTCGGTGAACTTGTGATTACAAAACCAATGCCGTCGATGCCGCTCTTTTTCTGGAACGACCCGGACGGCGAGCGGTACCGGAACAGCTATTTTGACACGTATCCAGGCGTCTGGAAGCACGGCGATTGGATTAAGATTGATGAACAAGGCGGCTGCGTCATTTACGGCCGCTCCGACTCAACGATCAACCGCGCCGGCGTCCGCATGGGCACGAGCGAAATTTATCGCGCCGTCGAAGCGGTCGACGGGGTGCTCGAAAGCTTGGTAGTCGATTTAGAAATGATGGGCAAGCAGTCGTTTATGCCGCTGTTTGTCGTCCTGAAGCCAGGCGTGGCGCTCGATGATGAGCTGAAAGACCGCATCCGCCAGTCGATTCGGCAACACGTCTCGCCGCGCTTTGTTCCAGACGAAATTTACGAAGTGAAGCAAATTCCAAAAACGCTAAATGGAAAGAAGATGGAAATTCCGGTCCGCAAGCTGCTCTTAGGCTTCCCGCTTGAAAAAGCGGTCAACCCGGGCTCGATGGCCAATCCAGAGGCGCTCGACGTTTTCCTCGAGCTGGCGAAACAATTGGCGGAGAAATGGAACATGAGTGGGCATTTTTCGTAAAGCGCGAGAAAGGTTGTTATTGAGCAAGGATGCTTAATAACAACCTTTATGCTTATGAAGAAAAGGGGAGTTGGTAGAGAAACAAATCGAGAGGAAAGCAGCGAAATGGTAAAACGGGCGAAAGGATCAGCCTTAATACAGGTTGAGCGCCGTTTTGATGCGCTTGATCTCCTTTTTGTTTTCGAACAGCTCTTCCACTAAAATTTTTTGGCCGTTGGCGACGTCGGTGAGCCGCTGGTCCATGTCGGACACTTGTTCGCTTAACCGGTGCACTTGTTCGTTTGTTTGCTGCACTTGTTTGGTGAGCTGCTCGACTTGTTCGTTCGTTTGTTGCACTTGTTTGGTGAGCTGTTCGACTTGCTCGTTCGTTTGTTGCACTTGTTTGGTGAGCTGTTCGACTTGCTCGTTCGTTTGTTGCACTTGTTTGGTGAGCTGCTCGACTTGCTCGTTCGTTTGTTGCACTTGTTTGGCGAGTCGCTCGACTTGTCCGTTTGTTTGTTGAAGCTGATCGGCGAGCTCTTTGATGGCTTGCCAAATCATTTCATTAGTGATCTCTCCCATTCGACAATCCCCTTTCTCGTTCGATTCTTTTCTCTATTATACATGACGAAAGAAGGGAACGATAGGGAAAAGATGACGAAATGTTTTTCTTTGCCGCGCTCCCTCCGAATGTGATATAACAAAAGAATGTCAACAGTATTGCGCCTATTGGGGGATGAATGTCGTGATCCGTGTCAGCCATTTGCATAAATCCTTCCGCGTCCATCGCCGCGAAGCCGGATGGTTTGAGGCGGTGCGCCATTTATGGCGCCGTGACTACCGGATCGTCGAGGCGGTGAAAGACGTTTCGTTCACGATTGAAAAAGGGGAGATTGTCGGTTTTTTAGGCCCGAACGGGGCGGGGAAGACGACGACGATGAAAATGCTGGCCGGCCTGTTGCACCCGACGTCGGGGGAAATCACGGTCGGCGGTTTTGTGCCGTTTGAACAAAAGCCGGAGTTTAAAAAGATGATGAGCTTAGTGATGGGGCAAAAAAGCCAGCTTATTTGGGACATTCCTCCGATGGAGACGTTTTTGGTCAATAAAGCCATTTATGACATTGACGATCGGGCGTTCCGCCAGACGCTCGAGGAGCTGACCGAGCTGCTTGATTTGGCGCCCCTGTTGGACAAACCGACGCGCAGCTTGTCGCTCGGCCAGCGGATGCGCTGCGAGCTGGCGGCGGCGCTGTTGCATCGGCCGCACGTGTTGTTTTTGGATGAGCCGACGATCGGGCTTGACGTTCATACGCAAGAAAACGTGCGCCGTTTTATCGTTGACTACAATCGAGAGCACGAGACGACCGTTTTGTTGACGTCGCATTACATGGGTGATGTCGCCGCGCTTTGCGACCGGGTGATGATCATTAACTACGGACGGCTCGTTTACGACGGCGAGCTTTCGGTGCTGACGGAGAAACTGGCGCCGTATAAGCGTCTGGAGGTTCGGTTTTCGCGGCTGCCGAATGTGAATTGGAGCGAGTATGGCGAAGTGACGGAAGTCGAAGAGGGGGCGGTCGTGCTTAGAGTGGCGCGCGAGACGGCGGCGGAAACGGCGGCGCGGCTGCTTCAGCAGTTTGAAGTCCGTGACATCAATATCGAAGATCCGCCGCTGGAGGAAGTGATCGCGCGCGCGTTTCAGGAGGAGCACGTATGATTCGCAAATATATCGCCCTGCTGCGGATGAAATACATTGAAATGCTCGCGTATCGGCTCGCGACGTTCGTCTGGATGACGGGCGCGGTTACGCAGCCGCTCATCACGATGTTCGTTTGGATGAACATTCATCCGGAAGAGAGCGAGTCGTTTGTCTTTTATTTTATGGCGGTCATTTTTGTCGAGCGGATGACGAGCGCGTGGGATGTATGGGAGCTCGACCGTGAAATCCGCGAAGGGACGTTTTCGAACTTGTTGTTGCGGCCGCTTCATCCGATCCATTGGGCGATTGCGGAAAATATCGTCTATAAATGGCTGTTTCTCGTCATTTTAGTGCCGGTTTGGGCGGTGGGGGCGGCGTGTTGGCCGGCGCTTCGCCCACAGATGACCGGAAGCCAAATCGGGTGGTTTTTGCTGGCGGTCGTGTTGGGCGCGGCGCTTCGTTTCTTGTTGAGTTACTCGTGCGGACTGCTGGCGTTTTGGGTGACCAAAGTGGCGGCCGTGTACGGCGTCATCGATGTCATTTCGCTGTTTTTGTCGGGAAGAATCGCGCCGCTTGAGCTGCTTCCGCCGCGGCTTCGGGAATGGAGCGAGTGGCTGCCGTTCCGCTATATGATCAGCTTTCCGATTGAAATCGCCACTGGAGCGGCGGATGGCGGGGAGTTGGCGCGCGGTTTTGCGATTGCCGGCGGGTGGATGGTGGTGTTGACGGCCGCTTTGCAATGGTTGTGGAGAGCGGGAATGCGAAAAAATCAGGCGGTAGGTGGATGAACGTGCGGCGGTATGGACGGGTGTTCCGCGAATTTTTCCGCGCTTGTTTGGTCGAGGAAATGGAATATCGGAGCGAGTTTTTCGGCAATGTCATCTCCAGCTTTTTCGGCATTGGCATGGCGCTGCTCACCATCCAGATCTTTTTTTACCAGACGGATCGCTTAGGCGGCTGGACGTATGGGGAAGTGCTTGTGTTGCTTGGTGTCTTCAATACGTTGCGTGGATGTATCGATTTTGCGCTCCGCCCCAACATGCCAAGACTGCTTGAACACGTCCGGCGCGGCACGCTCGATTACGTGTTGACGAAGCCGGTCGACAGCATGTTTTACGTCAGCTTCCGTCACCTTGTTTTTTGGCGGCTCATCGATGTCGTGCTCGGCTTTGGCGTCATCGGCTACGGCTTGTATGTCGAACGCTACGTGCCATCGGTGGCGGACGTATTGGTGTTTCTTGTCGTCATGACCGCTTCGTTCTTACTTATTTATTCTCTATGGATGATGCTCATGACGACGTCGTTTTGGGTGGTGCGCATCGACGACTTGTCGTTTATTTTCGACTCGTTTTTTGAAACAGCCCGCTTCCCCGGCAGCATGTACCGCGGCGCGGTTCGGATGGTGATCACCTACATATTGCCGGCCGTATTAATCACGAACACGCCCGCGCTGGCGCTGCTTGGCAAATGGAGGGCTTGGGCAGCGCTTGCCGCTTTGGTTGTGTCCCTCCTCTTTTTATGGATTGCCCGCCGCTTTTGGCGCTTTGCCTTGCGCTTTTACACAGGAGCGGGCGGGTGAGGCTTCATCTATCTTCAGGAAAAGGGTGTCTCGTTTTTGCTGAGACATCCTTTTTTCTTTGTTCCTCAAGCAAGATGTTGATTGACTTTTACGTCAACGTAAACTAAAATAAAATTCAGAATATTAATACTGAAAAGGGATGGCCATGCACTATTTCACCATTTCCGATTTGGCGCACGAGTTTGATGTGAGCACGCGGACGATCCGCTATTACGAAGAGCGCGGGCTGCTTGCCCCGATTCGCACGGAATCTGGGCAGCGGCTGTATACGAAAAAGGAGCGGGCGAAGCTCAAGCTCATTTTGCGCGGCAAACGGTTCGGCTTCTCACTTGACGAAATTCATGAGATGATTGCGCTGTTTGATGAGGATCGCACAGGAAAGAAACAACTCGAAAAAACGGTCGAATACGGGCGGCGAAAACTGAAGGAGGTGAACGAACGGATCGAGGATTTATTGCAACTGAAGGCGGAGATGGAATCCCTGCTTTCCGATTTTGAAAAGCGATTGCGAGAATGGGAGGAATCGGGCGGATGAACATTTCGGAGTTGCTTGCCCGTCAAGCGAGGAAATTTCCGGCGAAAACGGCGGTCATTGATGGGGAAACGGAGCTTTCGTATGCCGAAGTCGATCGCATGGTCAACCGCTTGGCTTCGTCATTGGCTCGACTTGGCGTCGGCCGCGGTGATAAAGTCGCGCTGTATATGCCGAATACGAAGGAGTTTGCCGTTTCGTACTTTGCTGTTTTGCGCCTTGGCGCGGTTGTCGTGCCGATCAACGCTCGTCTTACGGCGGCGTCAATATTTACCCAAAGGAAGTGGAAGATGTGCTGCGGACGCATCCAGCGATCGCCGATGTCGCCGTGATCGGCGTGCCGCATCCGGAGTGGGGGGAAACAGCGAAAGCGTTCGTTGTGCTGAGTGCGCCGCTTGAACCGCTTGCTGACGAGTATAAGCGTTTCCTGTCTGGCAAACTGGCTGACTATAAAATCCCCCGCTTGTATGAGGCAATCGCTGAATTGCCGCGCAATGCGACGGGAAAAGTGTTGAAACAAGCGCTGCGGGCGCGGGAGGCGGCAACACAGAAGACACAGGCGTGAATAAGATGGGAGGAAAGGGGAGGGACGATGAAACCACTTCGTGAAGCCGATCCGAATTTGCTGGCGAATTTGAAACGGTATTTGGATGATGAGTTGTACCAATATGCAGAGGAAAAACTCTCATCGTTTTACGAGTTTTGTTTGACGGACGTCGACCGCCGCGCCGTGCATACCGATCGTGAAGGGCAGCCGCGCCTGATCAAATATGACCGCTTTGGAAACGACATTTCCGAAGTGTGGGTGAACGAAGGGTACGAGCAGACGGCGAAACAAACGTACGAAACGGGAATCGTCGGGTATGTGCACAAACCGATTCCCGAGCTTGGGAGAAAAGGAAACTACATGTATTCGTACGCCCAAGGGTACATTTTATCCCAAGCCGAGCCGGGGTTTTATTGTCCGGTGACGCTGACGATGGCAACCGCCTATGTGCTTGAACATTTCGCCGACGACGAGTTAAAAGCACGGTACTTGCCCCATGTCATTTCCACCGGCGAGGTCGAGCTGTATGAAGGGGCGACGTTTTTAACGGAGCGGCAAGGCGGGTCGGATGTTGGCGCCAACGCCGTGCGCGCGGTGCCGTGCGGCGATCATTATCAGTTATACGGGGAAAAATATTTTGCCAGCAACGCCGGACGCTGCGGCGTAGCGCTCGTGTTGGCGCGCATTGACGGGAGCGGTCCGGGGACGAAGGGGCTGAGCTTGTTTCTCGTCCCATGGCGCAACGAGGATGGAACAGTAAACGGCATCACCATCCGCCGCTTAAAAGATAAATTAGGGGTGCGCGCCGTGCCGTCCGGTGAAGTTGTGTTTGATGGCGCCAAGGCGTATGTCGTCGGCGATCCGCGCAAAGGCTTCTATTATATGATGGAAGCGCTTAATCTCTCGCGCGTCTGCAATGCGATCGCCTCGGTCGGCATCATGAAGCGGGCGCTCGAGGAAGCGAAACAATACGCTGAGCAGCGCACGGCGTTTGGCCGCCGATTGACCGATTACCCGATGGTGCGCGCGACGCTTGCCGACTTGACGGCGCGGCAAGAGGTGGAAACGAGCGCCTGTTTTGACATGGTCGCCTTGTTTGACCGCGTCATGACCGCGCCGCATGAGGCAGATGAGGGAGAGAAAGCCTGGCTCCGCCTTCTGATTGCGCTCCTTAAGATGCGTACGGCCGAAGAGGCGATCGCGTTCAGCCATGAGGCGATTGAACTGCACGGCGGCAACGGATACATTGAAGATTTTGTCACCCCGCGCCTGCTCCGCGACGCCCAAGTGCTGACCGTTTGGGAAGGGACGGCCAACATTTTGGCGCTTGAAGTGCTGCGGCTCATGCGCAAATACCGCATTCACGAACGGTTTGCCGCCGAGATGAAGGCGCGGCTTGAGGGGGTGGCGGACGAGATGAAGCCGCTTGCCCGCCCGGTTGAAGAAGGGTTGAAGGAATGGATGGCGGCGCTCGCGCATCTTGGCGGCCAAACGGACGAGGTGCAGACGTTTCATGCGAAAACGGTGGCCAATCGGATGTGCGATGTGTATTTGAGCGTCATCGCCCTCGAACGCGGGCAAGAAAACGAGCGGAACAAGCGGATCGCCGAGCTGTTTTTGCGCCATGTGTGGGAGCGCGGGCTTGTCGACGAGCGGATGACATCGGTGCGTGAGTTTGACTTGATCGTCAGATGGAAAGGAGCGTCTGCGCCGCTTGCTCATTCGTAAGTTGGCGGCATGGATAACAGGATGTTCGTTTTTGGCGGACATCTCTTTTTTTGATTGCCAAATGAGCCATTCAACAAGTAGGATGAAAGAAAGGAAGGGGGAAAACCGATATGGAAGTGGTGCGCACCCCGCGCCGAGCGAAACGGCGCATTTGGATTTCGGCGGCCATTGGCGTTGTCATTTTCGGATTGCTCGTTTGCGTCGGTTTATCCGTTTACGTCGGCTGGCAGTTGACGCATAAACCGCGCGCGCCGATTACCGTGACGCCGAAAGACTACGGCATGGCATATGAAAGCGCGACATTTACAAGCAAAGATGGGAAAACGGCGCTCAAAGGCTGGATCATTCCGCCTAACGGGGCGGCGAAGATGACGGTCATTTTTGCCCACGGATACGGCAACAACCGCGTCCAAGAAAATGTACCGTTTTTGCCGATCGCCAAGCGGCTCGCTGCCGAAGGGTATCGCGTCATCTTGTTTGATTTCCGCGCCAGCGGTGAATCGGAAGGCGATATGATTACGATCGGCGTCAAAGAGAAGGATGATTTGCTTGGCGTGATCGATTACGCAAAGAAACACTTCCGTGAACCGATCGCGCTGTACGGAGTTTCGATGGGGGCGGCGACGTCGATCTTGGCGGCGGCAGAAGACAGTGATGTTCGCGGGGTGATTGCGGACAGCCCGTTTAGCGACCTCGAATCGTATTTGCGCGCCAACATGCCGGTATGGACGCACTTGCCGAACGTGCCGTTTACGTACTTGATTTTAGCGATCGTCCCGGCGCTTGCGGATTTGGATTTGGGTGTGTCTTCGCCCATCCATGCGGTCGATCGTGTCGCGCCGAGGCCGATTTTGTTCATCCACAGCAAGGACGACCGTTCGATTCCATACAAAGAAAGTGTGAAGTTGTACAACACCCATCCGGATGCGTTTCAGCTATGGCTGACGGAAAAAGCGGATCATGTGAAAAGTTTTTCTCTCTACGGCGATGAGTATATCGAACGAGTGTTGACATTTTTGCGCTCATTGGAAAAAACATCGTTTTCAGGTGGCCGCCATTCGTATTCGGCCACTTTTTTGATTATAATGGAAAAAATGAAGATGGCGCTCGCGTCAATGAACGAATCAAGGAGTGAATGCCATGTGCGGTCGGTTTACGTTGACAGCTGAGTTGGAAACGCTGCAAGCGTTGTTTCGGTTTCGGTATGAAGGCCCGCTCGCCCCGCGGTTTAACATCGCTCCGAGCCAGGAAGTGCTAACGGTTGTGGCGGAAAAAGGAGAGCGAGTCGGGAAAATGATGCGCTGGGGGCTAGTGCCGTTTTGGGCGAAAGACGTTCGCATCGGCACCAAAATGATCAACGCTAGGGCGGAGACGGTTGATGAGAAGGCGAGCTTCCGCCAGGCGTTCAAGCGGCGGCGCTGTTTGATTTTAGCCGATGGATTTTACGAGTGGAAAAAAGAGGGGAAGACAAAAGTGCCGTACCGGTTTACGCTCGCAACGGGCGCGCCGTTTGCGTTCGCTGGCCTGTGGGAGCGCTGGGAGGGAGCGAGCGGGCCGCTGGAGACGTGCACGATCATGACGACGAGGGCGAACGAGCTGATCGCTCCCATTCACGACCGGATGCCGGTCATCCTGCCTTCTGAGCGGCACGATGACTGGCTCGATCCAAACTTCGATGACAGCGAGTATTTGAAAACGTTCCTGCGGCCGTATCCGAGCGAACAAATGCGAATGTACGAGGTGGCGCCGCTGGTCAATTCGCCAAAAAACGATGTCAGCGCCTGCATTGAGCCGGTTAACAGCCGATAGCGGGGGGAAAGTGGGATGCAACCGATCATTTTGTTTGATGGCGATTGCTTGTTTTGCCATGCGAGTGTCCAGTGGGTGGCCGCTCGCGACCGGAAGGCGGTGTTCCGCTTTGCCTCGCAGCAAAGCGCCGTCGGCCGGGCGTTGTTGGAACGGGAAAACGGGCTAGCCGGGGGCACGGTCGTGCTCATTGAAGACGGCTGCTATTATGTCAAGTCGGATGCCGTGTTGCGCATCGGTCGGCGTTTGGCCTGGCCGTGGAACATGCTAGCGGCGGCTGGGTTTCTCGTTCCGCGGCCGCTTCGCAACTTTGTCTATGACCAAATTGCTGTTCGCCGCCACCGGCTCATTCGCCAGCACGATCGCTGTCCGCTGCCGCCCCCTGAACTGCGCGCCCGTTTTCTAGACGAATTGCCGCGGTGAAGAAGGAAAATCGATCCGTTTGTCGTATTGGAAAGGGAAAGAAACAAGGGGGGAAACGATGACAAGCGGAACAACAAGGTGGCTTGATGAATGCACGGTCGCGGCGTTGGAACGGTTTGCGGATGAGGTGGGGGCGATGGCTGAGCAGAGCGGGGATGAAGCCCGCCGCCGGTTTTATGAAGGAATGGCGGTGGCGGCGAAACTCATCGCGCTGCGCTGGGAAGGAAAATGCGCTTATATTGACAACCATTTGCTTCATAACGTGTATGAAGCGCTCACCGCTTTCCCGCTTGACAAGCTGGAAGAGGCTTTGGCGCTCGAAGCGCAGGAAGCCTGCAACGGCCGTTGTTCGTTTTGCCTGAAAGAGAAGCCGCGGCTTGTCAATGGACCGCTGGCCGCAATTTGTGAAGACTGCCTGCAATTTGGGCTCGAAGTCATGGCGAAGCAACCGTAAGCGAAGTGGCGGTCATCTTCCATGCGATGGCCGCCGTTTTTCTGCGGACCGGATAGCGGGCCATGCCAATACACGACACGGGCGATGACGCCGCTTTGTGGAAGGTGAGCCGAGCCGCGGTTGCGGCCGCTCCGGTGGAGGCTGGTGAAAATGAGAGTTTTGCTCGCACCGACTGGATGGGCAAGGAGAGCAGATTTGACAAGGCTTCCCTCATTGAACGATACAACGAGCCGTTCCGTTCGTTCATTCACCATCTTTCGAAAAGGTTGGTGCAAAACCGCGGCTTCCTTTCATCAATCGGAGGATGAGTGAAAAACAGAACCGATGCAACAAGGGTTCTCTCATTGAGAAATGACATGGTAAAGCCGTATCCACGAGTCAATCAACAGCCTCCTAAACCATACAACCGAGCGGCCCCAGCGCTAATGGACGCGCGAACGTTCATCGATTCAGGCGCTCGTTATTGAGTGCCGCCGATAAAGGGAAACGTTCTCTTCCTGTTTCGCTTACAAAATTCGGATGTAACTTGGTGAATAGAAAGGTCTACACCTTGAACGTTCGTACTTTTAGGAGGAGTTACAATCGGATGGAAAGGGGAATGGACAATGATTCCGATCGTGACGACTGGTGAAATGTACGCCATTGACCAAGAAGTAGAGGAGAAAATTGGCATTCGCAGCGATTCGTTGATGGAAAACGCTGGACAGGCGCTGTTTCGGGCGTTGAAAGAGCGGATCTCGCGCGCCGCTCGGGTCGCGGTGCTCGCCGGGACGGGCAATAACGGCGGCGATGGGTTTGTCATCGCGCGCATGTTGAAAAGTTATGGCTATGAAACCGATGTCTGGCTCATTCCGCCGCGGGAAAAGGTGAAAGGGGCGGCGCTCCTAGCGCTTGAGGTGTACGAGCGGTCCGGCTATTCGTGGCTGCCTTATGAGGGCAATGAACAGGCGTTTGCGGCGCGCCTGCCGCATTATGACGCCATCGTTGACGCGCTTCTTGGCATTGGCGTCAAAGGGAAGGTGCGCTCGCCGTACAAAGAAATCATTGAACAAGTGAATCGCGCACCGGCGACAATATATGCGATCGATGTGCCGAGCGGAGTGCCGGCGGACGGCGGCGACGTCAGCACCGCCGTTTGCGCCGATGTCACGCTCACGATCCAATGCCCGAAGCTTGGGGCGTATACGTTTCCAGCCGCGGATTATTACGGAGAGCTCGCTGTTGTCGATATCGGTATTCCGCCCGCAGCGGTGCAGGCGAAGGCGGCTGCCCGGTTTTTGTGGGAAGAGGGCGATGTCGCGCGGACGATGCCAAAGCGAACGCGGTCCGCACATAAAGGAACGCACGGCAAGCTGCTTATTGTCGGCGGATCCAAGGCGATGAGCGGGGCGGTGACGATGGCGGCGAGAGCAGCGCTTCGCGGCGGGGCTGGTCTTGTGACGATGGCGGTTCCGGAAACGGTGTACGAGGTGGTGGCGAGCCGTGTGCCGGAGGCGATGTGCCGGCTATGGCCGGCGGAAGATGGCGCATTTGCCGGCGCCGCCGATTGGGACGGGCTTGACATCGATGCGATGGCGATCGGTCCGGGAATGGGTCGGACAGACGGCGTGCGCCGCTTAGTAAGCGAACTAGTGCGCCAGCCAGTGCCGCTCGTTCTTGACGCAGACGCTCTGTTTTTTTGGGATGACTACGCCGAACAAGTGCGCGGACGGAGCGCGCCGACGGTCATTACTCCGCATCCCGGGGAGATGGCGCGCATCGTCCATCGTTCCGTTCGCGACGTGGAGCATGACCGCTTTGGCGTATCGAAGCGATTGGCGATCGAATACGGAGTCTATGTCGTCTTAAAAGGGCCGTATACGATTGTTGCGACGCCGGACGGGGCGCAGTATGTGAACGCGACCGGCAACCCGGCGTTGGCAAAGGGCGGCAGCGGCGATGTGCTGACGGGCATCATGGCGGCGTTTTTGCTGCAGCATAAGGAGGTGCAGCCGGCGGTGAGCAATGCGGTGTTCGTGCATGGAAAGGCCGCTGATTGGCTTGTCCAACACGGCCATTCTCCATGGGATGTACTGGCATCGGACGTGATTGATGCGTTGCCGGCTGTGCTGGCTTCGTTGACGTATAACGAGAAGTCAATCCCGAAAAGGTTCCCCCATTAGCGAAGCCAAACGGTAAAGCGCCATGTCCCTTGCATTTCGATTTTTCTCGACAAGTGGAAATGACATCGTCTACAATTCAGTAGCAAAAAGGAGAGGAAAACCATGCCATCGTTTGTTTGGCTTGAAACCGAAGAGGAAGTACGAAGCGCTTTTCCCATCATGCGCGAACTGCGCACGCACTTGGATGAAGAAACGTATGTTTCGCTTGTGCGCGAAGCTCAAGAAAAAGAAGGGTATAAGCTGGTGGCATTGAATGATGATCAAGGCAAAATGGTGGCCGTCATCGGGTTCATGCCGATGATTACGCTTTACAACGGCCGTTTTGTTTGGGTATGCGACTTGGTCACTGCTGCAAGCGAGCGGTCGAAAGGGTACGGAAAGGCGTTGCTGTCGTACGTGCATGAATGGGCGAAGGCGAACGGCTACGGAATTGTTTCGCTGTCATCGGGATTGCAGCGGGTTGATGCTCATCGGTTTTATGAGGAAAAAATGGAATACCAAAAGGTGAGTTATGTGTTTTTGAAACGCCTCTCGGTTTGAAGCCGGCCGGCGCTGATCGATAAGGTCGCCGCCCTTCAAGATGGGCCAAATAGATATAGATCGGCATAAGCGGTAAGCGCCTGCCGATAGCGGTGAAAGAGGATGTCCCGCTCGCTGTGGGACATCCTCTTTTCATTTTGTGCTAGGAGCCCGGTGATTGGCTAACACAACCGCTTCCTTAGGAGGCTGGTGATTGACTTGCGTAACCGCTTCTCCACATCGTTTCTCAAGTAGGAAAACCTTGTTGCATCCGCCCCTGTGTTCGATCGATCAAGGAAACCACGTTTTTTCATCCGCCTTCTAGGAGGCCGGTGATTTAAGGAAACAGGCCGCTTACCAGCCTCGTTTCTCAAATAGAAAAGCCCTGTCGCATCCGGATCGCCTTTCACACGCTCCCCCATGTTCAAGAGAAACAACCGTTTTTGGGGCTGACCCAAAAGGTCGCCTTCTTTCAAGATAGGCACAACATATAGTGCGACAGAAGCAGTCAGTACGTATATATAGAGACGAAAGAGGGCGTCCCGGTCCTTTTGGGACACCCTCATTTCGTGCAAAATACTGCTGAACTCCACCCATTTCTCAATGAGAGAAACCTCGCAGCATCAGCTTTCTTTTCTGAATGAAAATGCCTCCAATTGGTGTGTGACAGCGGTTTTTCACCGGCCTTCTAGAAAATTGTTTTATTTTTCATTATAATAAGAAATAGATAATTCTTATTTTGGAATTCATATTCTGAAATTCGGAACAAGAGGGGCGACGATGAATAAAACGGTCTTAAAAACGAAAGAACTGCTCGATTTGTTTCTTGAGAGTGAACGGTTGACGCTGCCAGAGATGGTCGCGCGGCTTCAAATGCCGAAAACTTCGGTGTATCGCATGGCGCAGTCGCTTGTCGCGCTTGGTTTTCTGCAAAAACAAGGCGATGACTATGAGCTTGGGTTGTCATTGCTAACGTTTGGAACGCTCGTCGCCGAGCGGCTTGATCTTCGCCGGGTGGCATTGCCGGTCATGGAGCGGCTGAAAGAAGAAACGAAAGAAGCGGTCAATCTCGTCATCCGGGATGGTGATGAGGCGCTGTATATCGAAAAAGTCGAGACGTCTGAACCGGTGCGCGTGTACACGAAGGTTGGGCGACGCGCGCCGCTGTACGCCGGGGCGTGCCCGCGCATCTTGCTGGCGTTTATGAATGAGGCCGATCGGGAACGATATGTCGAACAAGTTGAGTTAGTGAAAATGGCGAAATGTACAGTGACGGACAAGCAAGTGTTGCGCCGATTGCTGGAGGAAGGCCGAAACCGCGGCTATACGGTCAGCTATTCCGAGCTAGAAAACTATTCGGCCGCCGTTGCCGTGCCGATTTTCAACCATGAAGGAGCGGCGGTCGCCGGGCTGAGCGTTGCCGGCCCGGAACAGCGGTTTTCGCCGGACGATATAGCGCGCATCGTTCCGCGGTTGAAACAGGCGGCGATGGCCATTTCGCGCGAGCTTGGGTTTCGGGGGCAGGGATGACGATGGAGTATACGTTGGTTCCATTATGTGAATACGCGGTGACGATTCGGTTTGCCGACCGTATTGACGAACGGGTCAACGATGTCGTTCATGAGGTGGCGGCGCGGCTCGAAGGCGCGCGCAAAGAAGGGATTATAGAAATGGTCCCGGCGTTTTCGTCGCTCACCGTTTACTACGATCCGTTCGTCGTCGGCTCTGCTGCCGATGTATGCGCTTGGTTGCGCGAGCATCTCAAGTCATCGGAACCGGTCGTTCGCCCTCCGGCGCGGACGGTCGTCATCCCGGTTTGTTACGGCGGCGAGTTGGGTCCGGATTTGGCGGAGGTCGCCCGCTTTCATGGAATGACGGAGGACGAAGTGGTGGCGCTTCATGCTGGGGGACGTTACCGCGTCTATATGATCGGCTTTTCTCCAGGGTTCGCTTATTTGGGAGGATTATCGCCGCGCTTGGCGACGCCGAGGCGACGAGTGCCGCGCATCATGGTGCCCGCCGGTTCGGTCGGCATCGCCGGGGCGCAGACCGGCGTCTATCCGCTGGCAACGCCAGGGGGCTGGCAGTTGATCGGCCGGACACCGGTCAAACTGTTCGACCCGCACGGCGAAAAGCCAAGCTTGCTTTCAGCCGGTGACATCGTCCAGTTTCGGCCGATTGGCCGCGAGGAATTTGCACGTTGGGAGAGAGAACGATGATTGATGTGCTGGAAGGCGGATTTTTTACGACTGTTCAAGATCGGGGGCGCAGCGGCTACCGGCACGTCGGCGTGCCGCCCGGCGGGGTGATGGACGTCTGGGCGTACCGTCTCGCCAATGCGCTTGTCGGCAACGCCGGCGATGAGGCGGTGCTCGAAGCGACGATGGTCGGTCCCACGCTCCGCTTTCACGTTGAGACGGTCATCGCTGTATGTGGCGGTGATTTCCCGTGCATGCTCAATGGACGGCCGCTTCCGCTTTGGAAACCGGCGATCGTTCGGCCGGGGGACGTCCTAAAGATCGGCGTGTGCCGGGCGGGGTGGCGCGCATATATCGCGGTGTCAGGCGGCATCGCTGTGCCGCCTGTCATGGGCAGCCGCTCGACATACGTCCCCGCACGGCTCGGCGGCTTATCAGGCCGCCCGCTCCAGCCGGGGGATGTGCTGCCAGTTGGCTCCGGTCGGCGGAACGATGCTGTCGGCCGGCTGCGTTGGGGACTGGCTCAAGCGGCCAGCCGCTATATCGCGGGAAAAAGAAAAACGGTGCGCGCCGTCCCCGGCCCGGAGTATGGCGAGTTTACGCCGGAAAGCCGCCGCCAGTTCTTTGCCGCTTGCTACGAGGTGACGGCGCGGTCCGATCGGATTGGCTACCGGCTTGCCGGTCCAGCGTTGGCGCTTGAGCGGGAGCGGGAGATGGTGTCGGAAGCGGTTGTGTTCGGCACGGTGCAAGTTCCGTCCTCCGGTCAGCCGATCGTGTTGATGGCCGACAGCCAGACAACGGGCGGCTATCCGCGCATCGCCCAAGTGGTGGCAGCCGATTTGCCCGTATTGGCGCAGGCGCGCCCTGGTGATCATATTCAATTTGCGCTGATTGCGCGCGAAGAAGCGTTGCGACTTTATAGCGAACAACAGCGGCGGCTCGGCCGATGGATCGCCGCCATTCGCTGCCAATGGAGGAGAGAACAGTGAAAACGATTGATTTGAACTGCGATTTCGGTGAACGTTTTGGCGTGTATCGGCTTGGACAGGAGGAGATTTTGTCGTATGTCACGTCCGTCAACATTGCTTGCGGGTTTCACGCCGGTGATCCGCTCGTCATGAGGGAAACGGTGCAGCTCGCCATCCGGCACGGCGTCGCCATCGGCGCCCATCCGGGATTCCCCGATTTGCTCGGTTTCGGCCGGCGAATGATGGCCGTTTCGCCGGAGGAAGTGTATGCGTACGTCGTCTACCAAATTGGCGCGCTATCAGCGTTCGTCAAGGCGGAAGGCGGCGTGATGACGCACGTCAAGCCGCACGGGGCGCTGTACAATATGGCGGCAACCGATGCCGCCTTAGCCAAAGCGGTCGCCAAGGCCGTGCGGGATGTCGATCCGGGGCTTGTCTTGTACGGCCTGGCAGGCAGCGAGCTCATCCGCGCTGGTCAAGCGCATGGGCTGCGGACGGCAAGCGAGGCGTTCGCCGACCGCACGTATCAGGCCGATGGCGCGCTCACGCCGCGAAACTGCCGCGAAGCCGTCATTGTTGATGAAGAGGAGGCCATCAGGCAAGTGCTCATGATCGTTCGCGAGCGGCGCGTTCGTTCCGTGCAAGGAACAGAAGTGGCGATCGACGCTGACACCATTTGCGTGCACGGCGACAACGAACAGGCGGTCCGGTTTGCCCGACGGTTGCATGCGGCATTGCAAAACGAAGGGATTGCCGTTCGCCCCATATCACCGATAGACAAAGCAGCGGGAGGAACGTAAGCGGCTGAGAGCGGCGGCGCGGCGATTTTCCCTTCCTTCATGACAGTCGATCGCTTTTTCGGGTACAATAAAGGGAGAATGGCGGGAGAAAGGAGGGGTGCTGATGTATTATGCCACTCCTGTTGTGGTGGTGAGCGAGTGTCTAGGTTTTTCCGCTTGTCGCTATAACGGGGATATCATTCATCATTCGTTGGTCGCTCGTTTAGCCGATGTCGCCCGCTTCATTCCGGTATGTCCAGAGGTAGCCATCGGACTCGGTGTTCCGCGGGAGACGGTGCGGTTGGTCAAGCGCGGCGAGGAAAAACGGTTGGTGCAGCCCGCGTCCAATCGCGATTGGACGGAGGAAATGAAGACGTTTGCTCGCGAGTTTCTTGAGATGATCGGTGAAGTGGACGGATTCATTTTCAAAGGCCGCTCACCAACTTGCGGCATAAAAGAAGTGAAAATTTATCACGAAGGAGACCGGGCCATGCCGGTCGAAAAAGGGATGGGAATGTTCGCGGAACAGGCTGTTCGCCACTTTCCCTATGCGGTTATTGAAGAAGAAGGACGTTTGATGAATGCGGCGATTCGCGAACATTTTTTGACCAAATTGTTCTCGCTCGCCTTGTTTCGGGAAGTGAAAGCGGAACGATCAATGCGTGCGCTCGTGCGCTTTCATTCCGAACATAAATACTTGTTTATGGCGTACAGCCAGACCGGCTTAAAGCAGCTTGGTCGTTTGGTGGCCAACCGTGAACGTCTCCCGATTGAGGAGGTGCTAAACGCGTACGAGCAAGGATTGCACGCGCTGTTTGCCCGCGCGCCGCAGCGGCGCTCGCATGTGAACGTTTGTCAACATCTGATGGGATATTTCAAAAAAGAAATGTCGGCAAAAGAAAAGCAATACGTGCTTGAACTCCTCGCCCAGTATCGGGCGCACCAACTTCCGCTCAGCAGCGTGACGAGCGTGTTAAAGTCGTGGGCCATTCGTGAAGAGAACGAGTATTTGTTGCAGCAGCGCTATTTTGCTCCGTATCCGCCGGCGTTGATGGACGTTCGCGACTCGGGCAAAGGAAGAGATGCGGTGTAAGGGGAAAATGAATCGGCCAAAACGCCAAGGGGTGATCCCGCCCTTTGGCGTTAGGCAACAGGCGAGCAGCAAAAGGAAGGCCCGCCGGCGATCCATCTCCCTCTTTCCCCCCGTCGGCCGCGTCACAGTGAATGCCTCATCAACCAAGAGCATCTCGTTTGCTGTCGCCTGCGTCACCTATCCCCTGTCGGCATATAGGTTGGATCCATCAAGAGCATGTCGCTGGCCCGCCCGCGTTTGCGCGGGGGGCTCTGCATGGACGTGTAAGCGCAGAGAAGATCTTGTTATTTTATATTCTGAATATTATTGAAAATAAAAATGAAAGCGTGTACAATAAAAACAGCCGCCCGCATACCAACTGGTCAGAATGGGTTTGGACCTCATCGTTGACCATCGTTGTCTTTGGCCTAAGAGCGGTTCTGGCGGCGATCGCGCCAAAAATAAGGAGGGATGAGATGAATACTCGTCATTATCCGTACTGGCCAAAACGGTTGTCGAAAACGCTGGCTGTGCCCGAGACGACGCTTGTGGACCATCTGGAAACAACGGTGAAACGCTACCCAAACAGACCGGCCCTTTACTATTACGGCGCTGCGTATTCGTACAAACAGCTGCTTGATGACGTCAACGCGCTTGCCGGCTACTTGCAGCAAACGCTGTCCGTCAAACCGGGCGACCGCGTCCTGTTGTACATGCAAAATTCTCCGCAATTTATCATCTCCTACTACGCCATTTTGCGCGCCGAAGCCATTGTCGTGCCGATCAACCCGATGAACACCTCAGAAGAGCTGTCCTTTTACGTCAACGATTGTGACACGAAAGTCGGTCTTGTTGGACAGGAGCTGCTTGATAACGTCGTTCCGCTTTTCGGCCGGACGCCGCTTGAGCACGTTATCGCCGCGGCGTACTCCAATTATGCGTCCGCTGAATCACCGGTCGCCTTGCCGGCGGAAGTGGCGGCGCCGCGTCGAGGTTGGCGCGATGAGCGAATTCGTTTGTGGACAGACTGCCTTGCCGCCCAATTGCCGCCGCTTCCATACCACGGCCATGTCGATGACATCGCCGTTTTGCCGTACACGTCCGGGACGACCGGGGTGCCAAAAGGCTGCATCCACCCGCACCGGACGGTGAACGCGAACATCGTCGGCGCTTACCATTGGGGCGATGTGACGAGCGACTCGGTCGCGCTGGCGACGCTGCCGTTTTTCCACGTTACCGGCATGGTTCACAGCATGCATACGCCGATTTTCGCCGGCGCAGCGATCGTTCTCATGACGCGCTGGGATCGGGATGCGGCCGCTCGGTTGATCGAGCTGTACCGTTGCACGCATTGGGTGAACATCAGCACGATGCTGATCGACTTTTTGGCCAATCCAGCGCTTGACCGGTATGACATTTCCTCGCTTTCCAGCATTTCCGGCGGCGGGGCGGCGCTTCCGGAAGCGGTCGGGGAAAAATTGTTCGAACTTACCGGCGTTCGCTATTTTGAAGGTTACGGGTTGACGGAAACCATTTCGCAGACGCATTTCAATCCGCCGGATCGCCCGAAATTGCAATGCCTTGGCGTGCCGGCTTTCGATGTCGACGCGCGCATCATCGACCCGGCGACCGGCCGAGAGCTCGGCGTTGGCGAGATCGGGGAAATCGTTGTCCATGGCCCGCAAGTGTTCCGCGGTTATTACCGGCGTGAGAAGGAAACGGAAGAGGCGTTCATCGAATTGGATGGCAAGCGGTTTTTCCGCACCGGCGACATCGGGCGGATGGATGAGGAAGGTTACTTTTTCATCGTTGACCGCGTCAAGCGGATGATCAACGCTTCCGGGTATAAAGTGTGGCCGACTGAGGTTGAATCGCTCCTTTACAAACATCCGGCCGTCCAGCAGGCGTGCGTCGTCGGTGTGCCGGATCCGCGCCGCGGCGAAACGGTCAAAGCGTTTATCGTCCTTCACGACGAGTATGTGGGCAACGTGACGGAAGAGGAGATCATCGAGTGGGCGAAAACGCAAATGGCGGCGTACAAATATCCGCGCCTCGTTGAGTTCCGTCGGTCGCTGCCGATGACGTCAAGCGGCAAGCTGCTTTGGCGAAAATTGCAGGAAGAGGAATATGAAAAAGCGGGGAAAGGGGCGAACGCCTGATGGCGAAGACGGTCGAGACGGTTCTTGGTCCGGTGCCGGCGGATCAGCTCGGCAAAACGCTCATCCATGAGCATTTCCTCTTCGGTTATCCGGGGTTTCAAGGCGATGTGACGCGCGGCCCATTCCGCGAAGACGAAGCGCTGCGCGTGGCGATCGAAGCGGCCGAGAAAATGAAACGGCACGGCGTCCAAACGGTCGTGGACCCGACGCCGAACGACTGCGGGCGCAATCCGGCGTTTTTGCGGCGCGTCGCTGAAGAAACCGGACTGAACATCATTTGCGCCACCGGCTATTACTATGAAGGGGAAGGGGCGCCGCCGTATTTCAAGTTCCGTCAGCTGCTCGGTACCGCTGAGGACGATATTTATGATATGTTTATGGCCGAATTGACCGAAGGCATCGCCGGCACGGGGATCAAAGCCGGCGTCATTAAGCTCGCCTCGAGCAAAGGGCGCATCACCGAGTATGAGAAGCTGTTTTTCCGCGCTGCCGCCCGCGCGCAAAAAGAAACGGGCGCGGTCATCATCACTCACACGCAAGAAGGAACGATGGGGCCGGAGCAAGCCGCCTATTTGCTTGAGCACGGCGCCGATCCGAAAAAAATCGTCATCGGCCATATGTGCGGCAACACTGACCCGGACTACCATCGAAAGACGCTTGCTTATGGCGTTTACATCGCTTTTGACCGTTTCGGCATTCAAGGGATGGTCGGCGCACCGACGGACGAGGAGCGGGTGCAGACGTTGCTCGCCCTTCTCCGCGACGGATATGCCGATCGGATCATGCTTTCCCATGATACGGTCAACCTTTGGCTCGGCCGCCCGTTCACGCTGCCGGAGCCGTTTGCGGAAATGATGAAAAATTGGCATGTCGAGCATTTGTTTGTAAACATCCTCCCGGCGTTGAAAAACGAAGGGATTGGCGACAAGGAGCTGGAGCAAATATTTATCCGCAATCCGGCCGCCTTGTTCTCCGCTTGACGCGGGTGAATGGAAAGGCGCCTATCCGGGCCGTCCCGTTCCTTGAGCCGGGGCTGGGGACGGCGCCCCGCTCCTTTTAGGACATCGGCCGTGGCATTTAATGAGACGGATTTCGAATGCTTTTGGGGCCAGCCCCACCCACTCCTAGGGCACAGGCCGTGCAGTTGACGAGAGGGATGCCATCTCCGCGGTCGTTCCGCGCACAAATGGGGAACAGAGCCCGCGCCAAATTCGTTTGTACCACGTTGAGAAGATGAAGACGCCCCCGCTGCCGCTTGGCTTAGCCGAGCCGCCAGCGGGGTTTTATTTGACACCCGTTTTTTTCCACCATCATGAATAATTTTCCTGATGTGTTGAAAAATAAGGAAAGACATGAGCCGGGCGAAAGGAGGAGAAAAGGTGCCGGCGATTGAAAAGCGACTCCTGTTCTTCTCACTGCTTGCCATCGCCTTGTACGTGTCGCCGTATTTTGTCCTCGGTGAAGATGCCCATCTGCGCGTTCACGACAATTTGGACTCGAACATCGCTTGGTATAAAGTGCTCGCCCGCAGCGGCGAATTGTTCGGGCCGGTCGATGGGATCATTCCGCAAATCATGAACGGGCTGCCGCGCAACGCGTTCGGCACGGAATTCAGCGGCATCGTTTGGCTCCATGCGTTGTTTCCGTCCGTGTATGCCTACGGAATGAGCCAAGCGATCACTCGCGTTTTTGCGTTCATCGGCATGGATTTGTTGTTGAAAACGCATGTCTTGCCAGACCGGCGTTGGCTATGGATTCGCATCGGTGCTGCGTTGACGTTTGCGCTGACTCCGTTTTGGCCGTCGGGCATGTTAAGCACGCTCGGCATGCCGCTTGCGCTTTGGGCGTTTTTCAACATCCGCAACGGCGAGCGCTCATGGGTGAACTGGGCGGTGTTGACGTTCTTGCCGCTGTATTCCAGTTTTGTTCTCGGCTTTTTCTTTTTCTTAAGCGCGCTCGGTGTTTGGTGGCTTGTGGACGTCATCCGCGGCAAAGGCTGGAACTGGCGGTTTTTGGCGGCGATCGCCTATATGACAACGCTCTATTTGGCGGTCGATTACCGGCTCGTTCATTCGTTGTTGTTTTCTGATGAACCGACGAGCCGTGACGAGTATTTCCACGCCCGTTTGCCGCTTTGGCGCGTCATCCGCTTGACGTTCAAAAACTACGTGCTCGGGCACACGCATGTGATGACCGTGCATGGGCTTGTCATCTTGCCGGTGACGTTGATTGCCTTGTATTTCGTTTGGAAACGGAAGCGTTGGCGGCAGGAAACGACGTTTATCGTGCTGCACGTGCTGAACGTTGCCTTGTCTACGTGGTACGCGTTTTGGTTTTACAAAGGATGGCTGCCGCTCACCGAACGATTTGATTTGCTCGATAAGTTCAATTTTGCCCGCTATCATTTCTTGCGCCCGATGGTCATTTATGTCTTGTTTGCGATGGCGCTGAAAATTGTTTGGCAGGAAGGACGAAAGTGGCGGGCGGTCGGTGCGGCGGCCATCGGTTTGCAGCTGGTGGTGCTCATCTCGTACAACGAGCAAATCGTCTACCGAAATCAACCGTCGTTTCGCGAATTTTACGCCGAAAAGCAGTTTGCGGCCATCCGCGAGTATATCGGCCGCCCTGTGCATACATACCGCGTCGCCAGCATTGGCATCCATCCGGCGATCGCGCAATACAACGGCTTTTACACACTTGATACGTACAACAATTTCTATCCGTTGGAATATAAATACCGCTTCCGCCGCATCATTGCCAAAGAACTCGAAAAAAACAAAAAACTACGCGAGTATTTCGATGAGTGGGGCGGGCGCTGCTACTTGTTCGTCGATGAGCTCGGCAAGCGCTATATGTTTACGAAAAACTCGAAACGGACGATCCGCCATCTTGAATTGAACACGGAGGCGTTTTACGAGATGGGCGGGCGCTACATATTGTCGGCGCTGCCGATGGAAAACGCAGCGGAAAACGCCCTTCGGCTTGAACGGGTGTTCCGCTCTGATGAATCGGCTTGGACGATCTACTTATACAAAGTGGTGCGGGAAGGAGGAAGATGACATGTCTGACCCGATCTTGGCTATTGTGGTGCCGTGCTACAATGAGGAGGAAGTGCTGCCGGAGACGATCGGCCGCTTGCGGGCGTTGCGCGAAGAGCTGATCGAAGAGCGGCTCATTTCGCCAAAAAGTGCGCTCCTGTTCGTCGATGACGGCAGCCGCGACAGCACGTGGAAACTCATTTACAAGGCGAGCTTGCGCTACCCGGAAGTGAAGGGGCTGAAATTGGCGCGCAACGCCGGCCACCAAAACGCGCTGTTGGCCGGACTGTTTGCGGCGAAAGCGCACGCCGATTGCCTCGTTTCGATCGACGCTGACTTGCAAGACGATGTGTCGGCCATTCGCGAGTTTGTACAAAAGTTTCGCCAAGGCTATGATATCGTTTACGGCGTGCGCTGGCGGCGCGACACAGATACGTGGTTTAAACGCCATACCGCCCAAGGATTTTATCGGTTAATGAAGATGTTTGGCGTCGACCTCGTTTACAATCATGCCGACTACCGCCTCATGAGCCGCCGGGCGGTTGACGCGCTGGAACAGTTTGGGGAAGTGAACTTGTTTTTGCGCGGCATCGTCCCGCTCCTTGGCTTCCGGTCAACGGCCGTTTATTACAATCGGAAGGAGCGGCTGGCCGGGCAAACGAAATATCCGTTGAAAAAGATGATTTCGTTTGCTCTTGATGGAGTGACCTCGTTTAGCGTCACCCCGATTCGCTTTATTTCGCTCATTGGGTTGTTCTCTTTTGTCATCAGCCTCGCCTTTGGAGCCTACTTCCTTTTTCTTAAATGGGCCGGGCATACGGCGACAGGGTGGACATCGCTCATTACCTCCATTTGGCTGTTAGGCGGCTTGCAGCTGATGGCGCTCGGGCTGATCGGTGAATATATTGGGAAAATGTATAAAGAAACAAAACGGCGGCCGCGCTATATCGTTGATCTCGATCTGTGGAACTGGCCGCTCCCGCAGCGGCTATCATCGGCGGCCGATGAGCTCGAAGCGGTGAAACCGGCGGGAGGGCCGTTGAAGAAGTAGTAAATCAGGCGGTGTTGACAGCCGCTTTTTTTCTTTTCTTGCAATTGAAAAAAAGAAAGAGTAGACTGATGGATGGGACGAATGGCTGGCTTCGTTAGCAGGAAGATTGCTGTGATGTTGGCGCTGCTAAGCCGGAGACAGCGGTAAAAAGGTCGAGTGAAAAGGGGGATGGATTCGGGAATGAGCCATGGGTATGAAGGGGCGGAGCTGCTTGAGCGCGTGCGAAAAGCGAATCCGCTCGTCCACAATATCACGAATGTCGTCGTGACGAACTTTACGGCGAACGGACTCTTAGCGCTCGGCGCTTCGCCGGTGATGGCGTATGCGAAAGAGGAAGTGGCCGAGATGGCGAAGCTCGCCGGGGCGCTCGTGTTGAATATCGGAACGTTGAACGCGGCCGAAGTCGAGGCGATGCTTATGGCCGGGCGGGCGGCCAACGAGGCTGGCGTACCCGTCATTTTCGATCCGGTCGGTGTCGGAGCGACCAACTACCGAACGGAGACGGCGCGCTGTATCGCCGAACAGATCAAACTCGCGGTTGTACGCGGCAATGCGGCGGAGATCGCCAATATGATCGGTGAACCGTGGATGATTAAAGGGGTTGATGCCGGTCAAGGAAGCGGAGATGTGGTCGCTTTGGCCAAACGGGCGGCCGCCGAGCTTGGCACCGTCGTGGCGATTACGGGAAAAGAAGATGTCGTCACCGATGGGCAAGCCGTCTATGTGGTCGGCAATGGGCACCCGCTGCTGACGAAAGTGACAGGCACCGGCTGTTTGGCGACGTCGGTCATCGGAGCGTTTGCGGCCGTTGAGCGCGATGCGGTCAAGGCGGCGGTGGCGGCGCTTACGTATTATGGCGTTGCGGCGGAACGGGCGGCTGCGGAGGCGGGAGAGCGCGGCCCGGGCAGCTTCCAAGCAGCGTTTTTGGATGCGCTCGCGCATACGACAGCCGATGATGTGAAGCGTACCGGCCGGGTCGAACAACGGTAAGGGAAAAGGAGAGGAAGAACGATGACCGTCTATAAAGCGTTGACGATTGCTGGGTCGGACAGCGGTGGTGGCGCCGGCATTCAGGCCGACTTGAAAACGTTCCAAGAGCTCGGTGTCTTCGGCATGTCGGCGATTACGGCGGTGACCGCGCAAAATACGCTCGGCGTTCAAGGAGTTTATCCGCTCTCGGCGGAAGCCGTTGCCGCCCAAATCGAATCGGTGGCGACGGATTTAGGGGCAGATGCGGTCAAAACGGGTATGCTCTTTAGCGCTGAGATCATCCGCACCGTTGCCGAACAAGTGAAAAAGCATCAATGGGAGCGGGTGGTCGTCGACCCGGTGATGATCGCCAAAGGCGGTGCGCCGCTGTTGCAGGAAGAGGCGGTGGCGGCGCTGAAAGAGGCGCTGTTGCCGTTGGCGCTTGTCATTACGCCGAACATTCCGGAAGCGGAAGCGCTAACGGGTGTTGCGATCCGGACGATGGATGACCGTCGCGAAGCCGCGCGCCTTCTCCACCGCATGGGCGCCCGCTATGTCGTCGTGAAAGGCGGCCATGACGATGAGGGCGAGGAGACGGTTGACCTTTTGTATAACGGCAGCGAATTTTCGTATTTTAAAAGTAAGCGGATTGATACGCGTCATACGCACGGAACCGGCTGCACGTTCGCCGCAGCGGTGGCGGCTGAGCTGGCAAAAGGAAGACACCCGGTCGATGCCGTCGGGACGGCGAAAGCGTTTGTGCAATCAGCGATCGCCCATCCGCTCGGCATCGGCCATGGACACGGGCCGACGAATCATTGGGCTTACCGGCAATACGGGGAGTGAGGTCGATGGCGCGCATCGCGAGGGAGGAGATGAAAAAGCGGCTGGCCGTTTACTTCATTATGGGAAGCCAAAACAGCGAGCGGCCGGCTGTCGACGTGTTGAAAGAAGCGCTTGACGGCGGCGTGACGCTGTTTCAATTTCGCGAAAAGGGAGCGGGAGCTTTACAGGGGGCAGAAAAGGAAGCGCTGGCTCGGCAGCTGCAGCGGCTTTGCCGCGCGCATGGCGTGCCGCTGATCGTCAACGATGATGTCGAGCTGGCCATCGCCATTGATGCCGACGGCGTTCATGTCGGCCAAGACGATGAAGACGCCCGGCGCGTGCGGGAGAAGATCGGCGACAAAATTCTTGGCGTTTCCGCTCATAATGTCGAGGAGGCGAGAGCGGCCATTGAGGCGGGCGCCGACTACATCGGCGTCGGTCCGATTTATCCGACCCGCTCGAAAGAAGATGCGAACGAGGCGCAAGGACCGGAGATTCTCCGATCCTTGCGCGAACAAGGAATCGCGATTCCGATTGTCGCCATCGGCGGCATCACGGTTGACAATGCGCAAGCGGTCATTGAAGCCGGAGCGGACGGTGTGTCCGTCATTAGCGCCATCGCTTCCGCTTCGGAGCCAAAAGCGGTGGCGGCCGCGCTGGCCGCGGCGGTGCAAGCCGCCCGCTCGCGCTAAACCGGCGGCGAGACTGTTACAAGCGAGGGCGAGCTGAAAAATCGTCCGCCTTCACGAGCGACTCGTTCGAAGGAGTCAGCACGTATAGATGGCATGGAAAAAAGAGCGTCTCGATCCGTTGGGGGCGCTTTCAGTTCCTCGACCAACATGTTCGCCAAGAAGGCATGGAAAAGGGTGTCCCGATCTGTTGCGGGACACCCTTTTTGCACGCTATGACGCGGTCTGCCGCCACTTCGGCAGCCGCCATTCCAACAGCGGCCGCACGAGCCGGATGACCGGCTGGCTGCCGAGGATGAGCATCACGGCGATCGACAAGCCGAGCAGTAGCGGATAGCCGTGCACATCCATAATAAAATCCGGGAACGGCGTTTCGTGCAAATATTTTAAAATAAACCCGTGCAAGATATAGATGTAAAACGTGCGCGCCCCGAGCACGGAAAAGGAGAAGCGCCGGCTCGGGATGAGCGCCAGAAAGCTGAACATCATTACCAAGCTGGCCGCATAAATGACGAGGCGGTTCATGATGCCCGTCGGTTCGGAAACGCCGAGCGTATCGTACGATTTCGAACCATACAGCCAATCTTGCGGGAGGTCCGGAAAGCCGAAGTGAATCAGAAGGAACATTCCGACCAGCACCGCAAGGGAGACGAGACGCACAGGAACAGCGAACAAGCGCTCGATCAACGACTTTTGCGTGAAAAACCCGAGCAGAAAGAACGGAAAAAACGTGAGCGTTCGCGACAAGCTTAACCATTTTTCCGCTTCCATCATGCCGCCGGCAAGCCCAAGCAAAAGCGCGGCTGGCAGCGCCGCCCATTTTGGCAGCCGTCCGAACCAGAGCAACAAAACGTTCCAACTGAACAGGCTAAGCAAAAACCATAAGCTCCAATGCGGAGTCAATACGTCGAGTTCGAGCGACGATTGATCGTACAGGAAGAAATAGTAGATAGAGTAAAGAAACTGGAACAACAAGTACGGAAACAGCAGCTTTTTCATGATTTTCGGCAAGTAGCCTTGCTCATAGAATCGCTTAGCAAAGTAGCCGGAAATGAAGATGAATGCCGGCATATGGAAGAAGAAGATCCACGTATACAAGCTGTGCACCCATAAGACGCCGTCAATGTACGGGCGCAGAAAGTGGCCAAACACGACGAGGAGCATTAACGCGCATTTGGCGTTGTCAAAATAGTAATCCCGCTCCTTCATAGTGTTTCTCCTCCTTTCTGTATTACACGAATTCGAATGATCCTCTTTTTTTTGAGGGGAGTCAACGACATGGCCACTGTCCATGACATGAGTTTGCCACAGAAAGGTGATGATTGGGTGAAAAACGGTCGGCATGAAACCGAGGGTATGACGCAGCTGTTACAAATCATTAACGCCAAAGGGAAAGACGATGACATGCCTGACCTTGGTATGCTATAATATCTTGAGAAACGATGTTGGACATTGGAGTGACCAATATGAGTATCGGCTTTGGAGAAATTGCGCTCATCGTCTTTTTCGCTTTGTTGATGTTTGGTCCGCAAAAGCTGCCGGAATTAGGTCGGGCAGCCGGGAAGACGTTGCGTGAATTTAAAAACGCAACCAAAGGCATCATCGATGACGACGAGGAGACAAAAGCGCAAAAATAAGAGGCTAGGCCTTGACGCCTAGCCTCTTATTTTTCGTTCGCAAGCCGCTAAACGATCCGCCGTTTCTTCGCGCCGGCGCAGCAAAAAAGAGACAAACGTGGCCGGCAAAAGCCATATACATACTACTGGGACACGTTGTTCGTTTTGGGCTGGCCGAATGGCCAATGGGGCGGAGGGATCGACCATGGTGATGCGAAAACTGGCGGCAATCGTTGGGGGAAGCGTGCTGCTCGGCATCGGGATCAACGTTTTTTTCGTTCCCCATCATTTGCTTGACGGGGGGATGATCGGCCTTGGGCTGATCGTCAAATACGTCTGGCACGTTCAAGCGGGCTTGACGATGATCGTCTTAAGCGTTCCTCTTTATTTGGCGGCTTGGTTTTATTACCGTCCGTTTTTTTACAACAGTTTGCACGGCCTTCTTTTCTCCTCGTGGATGATCGATGTATTGTCGGGGTTGCGCGGCATTGTGACCGTAGACCCGCTCTTAGCCGCAGTCATCGGCGGGACGTTCGTCGGTATGGGCATCGGTGTGATGCTGCGCGAAGAGACGAGCACGGGCGGCACCGACTTGCTTGCCCAGTTTATTTCCAGATTGACGAACTGGAATGTGGGAGTCATTATCTTTGTTATTGATGCTTGCATTATTTCGGTCGGAAGCTTGCTCATCGATGCTGTGCCATTTGTTCACTCGCTTGTCGTTGTCACCGTTGTCGGCATTGTCACGACGATATTGACACATCAAAAAACGATGGGGAGGTAACAACGCCCCATCGTTTTTTGCGCCATTCAATGGTTGGCCGCACAGCGCAGGATGGCGGTGCTTAGAAGGCTGGTGATTTAACGGAGCACGCTGCTTTTCAACCCCGTTTCTCAAATAGAAAAGCTCTGCCGCATCAGGATCGTCTTTCACACGCTCCCCCTTGCTCAAGACAAACACCCGTTTTCCAGCTTCTTAGGAAGCGGAGGCTTTTGCCAGCTGAAGCGCACGGTAAACGTTAATCAACCCATAACCATAATACGGGTCTTTTCCGCGGTCGCCTAAATCGACGGCGCTCTGAATGATCACGCGGCGCACCTCGTCGTTGGTGAGGCGCGGGTTGATAGAGCGGATCAAAGCGGCGAGCGCGGCGACGTGTGGCGCGGCCATCGACGTGCCGGAAAGGGCGGCGTACCGGTGTCCGGCAAACGTGCTGGCAATGTTCGTCCCGGGCGCGACGACATCGACATAATCGCCATAGTTGGAGTACAACGCGTACGAAAGATCCGGGTCTACCGCCCCGACGCTGATCACTTCCGGGTAAGCGGCCGGAAAGCTCGGCTGGGACGTGCTGTCATTGCCGGAAGCGGCCACAAGGACGACATCGTGTTGATCGGCGTAACGAATCGCTTCCTCCAGCACCGAAGAAGGTTGGTAATTGCCAAGGCTCAAATTAATGACTTTGGCGCCGTGATCGACCGCCCAACGGATTCCTTTCGCCACGTCAATGCTTGTTCCATAGCCATCGGCGTTCAATGCCTTAACGGGCAGAATCGGGTTCAGCCAAGTCATGCCAGCAATCCCCTCGCCGTTGTTTGGCTGTGAGGCGATGATGCCAGCAACATGGGTGCCATGACCGTTTTCGTCTGCCGGCAAACGATCGTTGGCCAACACGTTGTACCCGGGACCGAGGCGGCGGGCCAAATCGGGATGAGTCAAATCGACGCCGCTGTCAATCACGGCGACAGGTACGGTTCGTCTGCCGCGCGACAACGTCCAACCCGCTTCCGTAGCAATGGCGGGCAAATTCCATTGATAGCGGGCGTAAAACGAATCGTTTGGCCTTTCCACTGCTTCTCGAAGGTCATTTTGCATGTAAATGTAGTTCGGTTCGCAATAGTCGACCGCTGGAATCGTGCGGAAATAGCGGCGCATCTCTTCATATGTCCGCTCGCGCGAACGGAAGACAAACACGTGATCAAACTGTTGAACAAGCCGTCCGGCAACGGCGGCCTCGATTTGCGCAAGCTCGCGATCGGTCGGCATCGTCCGGAAACGGACGATGATGTCGTTTGCAAAATAGTGGCTTCGGTCGCCGCGGCGGTTGTGGCGGATTTCCCGAATGCGCGGGTGCCCGTTCAATCGCTGTTTCAGCTGTTCGCCTGCGCTGAGACTGTCCAAGGTGACGACGGTCGGGTGAGTGCGCCTGTCTTTGGTGTCAAACGGCTCAAGCCGCGGTGGGGCCGGGGCGTTCTGTTCGGTCGCCGGCCGGTGGAAACTAATGGCGGCGATGACGACCAAAGCTGCGGCTGCACTCAAGACTGCCTCTCTCTTCCATCGGCGATGCATGGTGTTCACCTCCTCGTTTGTTTCCATCTTGAGCGCCAGCGAGTAAAATCGGTACGTCAAGCCGAGCCATGTCCGTTCAGACTGAACGGTATCAGGATGATGGCGGATCAGCTCAGCCAGCTCGGCGAATGAATGGGTTTCCTGACCAACCCATTCGCGAACGGCGCCTGCTGCCTGTTCCAACCAGCGCTTCCATTGCGATTTCATCAGCATCCCCTTTTTTCATCCATCATGCCCAATCGGAAGGGGGATGATGCAGGAAGACGAATCGAAAACGTTGTCCTATTGGCGTTGGAAAAGCAGCAAATATCCCCGCCATGGTCCGCGATGATGTTTTTGCAAATGTAAAGGCCGATGCCCGTTCCTAATTTTTTGGTCGTAAAAAACGGCTCAAAAATAGTCTCGACGATATCGGCGGGGATGGCCGGGCCGTTGTTGGCGATGTCAATGATGATATCCGCATCTTGACGGCGGGCGACAATTTCGATACGGCGCGGTTTTTCCTTTTCTTTTACCGCTTCGATCGAATTGAGCAAAATGTTGACTACGACTTGGCGAATCTGATCTTTATAGGCGAAAATATGTATCGATTCATCGATCGCCAACGAAATGTTTACATCGCAGTCGACGATCGTCGCGTATAAAAAGTCGATGATTTCCTCTAACAGTCGGCGCAGTGAAAACGTTTCCTTTTCACTTTCGACAATTTCTTTGCGTGAGGCATGCAGAAACTGTGAAATGCGAAATTTCAGCTGCTGCAATTCATGGTCGATAATGTCTAAGTAGGGAAGATCGGGATGTTCAAACTTTAGCAGCTGAATGAACCCGATAACAGCGGTCAATGGGTTGCGAAATTCATGGACAAAGCTCGATGACATTTGCCCGAGCAAGGTCAGTCGGTCTTGATGCGACCGGGCAATGAGCATGTTTTTTTCGCGCAGCTCCTTCTCTTTTAGTTCGCTGTATTTCGTGACGGCATGAAACAAAAATTGGTCAAACAGTTCGTTTAAATGGCCGATGAGCGGTGCGAGCGCGCTGATGGATAGCGGCGCGGTCAACGCATGATGGATGACGAGCCGCCGACCTAGATTGACATTGTAGACGAGCGCGCCGATGCCGGCGTTCATTTCTGCCCGTTCCTTGGCGATTTTGTTGGCTAGGCACTCCACTGCCTCGCTGGACGGCGAACGGAGCAGCGCCTCTTTGACAAGTTCAAATACGGCTAGTCCGTTTTGCTCGGCAAGATCGATATATTTATCATCTTTGGCAATTTTCATCTGTTGCCGCCATTCGACCAGAAAGCAGGGCAACTGGGCTTCCAAATGGGTGACGAGCTGCTGTGCGATCGTTGCCAAAAAGGCCACCTCACTTTCGATCACGTGCTGTTACTTTCATTATAAGAGGGAACATCGGCCGAGAACAGGGGGAAAATCGTCTGTGCGCTGCGCACGGCACTTTGGCGACAAAGCAGGGGGAAGGTGGTGATATAAGGAAGCAGGCCGCTTACCAACCTCGTTTCTCAAATCGAAAAACCCTGTCGCATCAGAATGGCCTTTCACACCTTCCCCCATCGTTTAAAAGAAACATCCGTTTTTCACGAGCCATAGGGGAATGTCTATGTCCGCTGCCATGAAACAGCGCCGATGGTTTGAATAAACAAGGACGCATCATGTATAATGAAACAGTCAGAAATCTCTTTCAAAAGGTTGGGGAATGCTGTGAAACTGTATGAGTCCATTTTGGATTTGATCGGCGGCACGCCGATGGTCAGGCTGCGCCGCCTTCCGGACCCGAACGGGGCGGATGTATACATAAAGCTTGAATCGTTTAACCCAGGTGGCAGTGTCAAAGATCGGCCGGCTTGGGAAATGATCCGCCGCGCCGAGGCGGAAGGGAAAATTGCGCCGGGAAAAAGCACGATCATTGAACCGACATCTGGCAACACCGGCATCGGCTTGGCGATGGTGTGCGCCGCCCGCGGGTATCGCTGCATCATCACGATGCCGGAGAACGCGACGGTCGAGCGGGTGAAAATTTTAAAGGCGTACGGGGCCGAAGTCTATTTGACGCCGGCGGAGAAACGGATGCAAGGAGCGATCGATGAGGCGAACCGGCTCGCCCGCGAAATTCCGGACAGCTTCATCCCGATGCAGTTTGAAAATCCGGCCAATCCGGACGCGCATCGGCATACGACGGCGGTGGAAATTTACGAAGCGTTCGCTGGGCGGCTCGATGCGTTCGTGCTCACCGCCGGCACCGGGGGAACGGTGACGGGAACAGGAGAAGAATTGAAAAAGCGGATCCCGAATTTGCGCATTTATGTCGTTGAACCGTACGGCTCGCCCGTCTTGTCGGGCGGCAAGCCGGGGCCGCACAAAATTCCCGGCACGGGTCCGGGGTTTATCCCGAAAATTTTAAACCGCTCGATTTATGATGACATTTTTTTGATCAAAGATGAGGATGCCCAGCAGATGGCGCGCAAACTGGCGGCGAAGGAAGGCGTGTTGGTCGGCGCTTCGGCCGCGGCGAGCGCCTATTACGCCATCAAAGTGGCCGAGCAGCTCCCGAAAGGCGCCCGCGTCCTTTGCATGGCGCCGGACTCCGGCGAGCGGTATTTGTCATCTGATTTATTTGCCGATTAAGCGAAGGGCGCAAAAGATGACGGCACGTTTCCTTGCCGTTCGTGGGCAAGCGAAGAATTCCTCTCCGCCAAACAGGAGAGGAATGTTTTTGTTTGCCGTTTCTTCGTTTATCAATCGTAAAGCGGCTGTTGCTGTCCCTTTTTGCCCAAGCGCCGCCCTCAAATCGTTCGGTAACGGTCGCTCACTAAAGGCGGAGGGAAGTGTTCCATTTGGCTTCGGGAGGACAACAAGGGAAGAACAACCTGATGCGCATCGCCTTGACGTTTGTGATCGCAGCGTCAGGCGGCATCGGATTTGCACTTTTGCGCGTCCCGCTTCACTGGGTGCTTGGTCCGGCGGCGGTGTTGCTGATAGCGGAGCATTTTTTGAAAGGCAAGCTGTATTGGCCGATGGCGATTCGCAACGCCGGGCTCATCCCGATCGGCTATACGCTCGGCACATCGATGACGGCGGCGACGCTCGCTGAGATGGGCCGACAGCTGCCGTCAATGTTGTTGGCGACAGTGTTGATTTTATTGTTTAGCTTTCTGCTCTCTTGTGCGGCGGCGCGCATAACCGGCATTCCGCTCCGCTCGATCGTCACCGGCAGCATCCCTGGCGGGTTGTCGCAAATGCTCGTTCTCGGCGAAGAGCTAAAAGGAGTCGACATAACGGTCGTGACGCTCTTTCAAGTGACGCGCCTTATGGGCGTTGTCTTTCTTGTTCCGCTTATCGCTTTAGGCCCGATGTTTTCCGGCAGCTCCGGAGCGGCTGCGGATGCTGGAACCGAGCAAGGGCCGGATTGGACGGTGGGCCTTGCTTTATTGTATTTCATCGTTACCGTTGCCGGCGCACTCGTTGGCAAGCGCCTAAAACTGCCGACCGCGTATTTGCTTGGCCCGATCATCGGGACGGCGGCGCTGGTGATCGCTGGGGTGCCGGCGCCGGACTTGCCGGCGCCGATATTGGACATCGCGCAAATGACGATGGGGGCGTATCTCGGTTTCACGCTTAAGCCGGCTGGTATGAAGGAGAAACGGAACATGATGCTTGCGGCGGCTTCCACCGGTTTTTTCCTTATTTTGTTTTCTATGGCTTCCGCGTTTGTGCTGACAAGCTGGCACGGTGTCCCTTATTTGACCGCCTTCATCGCTTTGGCGCCAGGCGGCATGGATCAGATGGGGATTTTGGCGCAGGAAGCGCGCGCGAGCCTTGCGATCGTGACGAGCTACCAAATGTTCCGCATTTTCTTCATCCTGTTCGTCGTCCCGCCAGTGCTGAAAAAACTGTTCGCGACCCGCTGGTTTCAACGGATCGAACGTTGGCCAATGCGGGGCGGCGGAGAAGGATGGCGCGATGGCTATGGCGGCGGAAAAAAGAGGGGACTGTGACAAGAAACAAACATATGTTAAACTAGAAAGAAAAAGGAGGGGGTTGCCATGAATCATTCGACCGTTTATCGTCCGCACAGCCCGGTGGCGAAGTTGGCGGTTTCATTTCTCGCGGCGTTGGCCGTCGCGACCGCAGGGCTGTACGCCGGGCAATGGGTGCCGGCCGGCCTTTATTTGCCGCTTTATGCGCTTGAACTCATTTTGCTTTTGGTGATGATCTTCGCCCGCAGCAAAAAAGCGGTCGGCTATCCGCTCATGTTTGCCTTTATGTTTGTCTCGGGGGCGACGCTTTATCCGCTCATCGGCTATTACATTTCCATCATCGGCGCGGCGGCGGTGTTCAAAGCGTTTGCCCTAGCGGTGGTCTCGTTTACGGGCGTTGCCATTTACGCGGCGCGAACGAAAGAAGATTTTTCGTTCCTCGGCGGATTTTTGATGCTTGGCGCGTTTGCGCTCCTTGGCTTGTTGATCATTCAATGGTTCATCCCGTTCTCGAGCGTCGGGCAAATGGGAGTGGCGGCGTTAGGGATTTTGATTTTCCTTGGCTTTACGATTTACGACATCAACCGTTTGGCCCGCTATGGCTTTACGGAAGCGGACATTCCGATGATTGTCGTCAATATTTACCTTGATTTCATCAACTTGTTTGTCTACATTTTGCGTTTTTTCGCCAGCGATGACGATTGAGCATCGAAAAGGGCTGCCAAAAGGAGCAGCCCTTTTTTTCTATGACGAGGGCACGGATCAAAGCGGCAAGTCGCGCTTGGCAAACAGGCCAATCCCTGCCGTATAGCCGAGGGTGCCGAGCGCGAATAACAACAGGGAGACAGGGAGCCATTCCGCTTGGCCTTGGGCGATGTTTCCAGGCTCGAAGGCGGCAAAGATCGATCCATATCGGAGCCATTCGGCTTTCTCGGCCAGCTTGCCGATGAGATCCAAGCTGTAAAACAGAACGGTGGCTCCGCCGGATAACGACAGCGCTCGTTTTTCGTCATTCGAGGCGCTGTTGCTTTACTTGAACGGATGGCGGGAGCTGTCGGAAAAAATTCCCCCTTCCTTGTATAACGAGCGATTGGTCGAAGACATGGTGCGGCTCTTTTTTTACGGTGTGAAAGGGGAGACGCGGTGAAGCAGGAATCGGCGGGGAGTGAGGAGAATAACAAAAAAGAACAAAGGGGGAAGGAGTCACAGGATGAAGTTTGCCGTCAATGTATCGACCGTGTTTACGGAGACGCCGTTTCTCGCCCGGTTTGCCAAGGCAAGGCAGCACGGATTTTCATTGGTAGAGTGCCAGTTTCCGTATGCGGCGGCGCCGGAGGCGATTGCTTGTGAGTTGGCAGCACACGAACTGTCGCTTCTGTTGATCAATTTGCCAGCGGGCGATTGGGAAAAGGGGGAGCGCGGACTCGCGATTTTTCCCGATCGTCATGAAGCGTTTCAGCGGGCGCTGGAAGAGGGGCTGCGCTATGCGGTTGAGCTTGGCGTGCCGCATCTTCATTGCATGGCTGGAGTTGTGCCGAAGGAGATGGCGCGCGAGCAGGCGAAGGAAACGTATATGCGCCGCATCGACGAAGCGGCAGCAGCGCTTGCGGTTCATGGGTTGACGCTGATGATTGAACCGATCAATCCGTTCGATATGCCCGGCTACTTTTTAACGGACATTGCCGAAGCAGCGGCGATCATCCGCGATCTCGGCCGGCCGAACATCAAGCTGCAGTATGACATCTATCATATGGCGCGGCTTGGCTTCGATGTGGCGGCCACGTTTGCTGCTTACGAGCCGCTCATTGCCCATGTCCAATTCGCCGATGCCCCCGGGCGGCACGAGCCGGGGACGGGGGCGCTGCCGTATCGCGAGATGTTCGCCTTTTTGCAAAAGCGCGGCTACAATGGAGCGATTGGCCTTGAGTACATTCCATCGCGGGAAAGCAGCGAAAGTTTGGGCTGGTATGAGGAATATCGTCGTCAGGAAGGAGGAGGACGATGATACGCGTCGGCTTTATCGGCTTGGGCGTGATGGGCTCGCGCATGGCCAGACGCCTGCTGGAAGCGGGATTCAATGTCACGGTGTACAACCGTACGCCAGAAAAAGCGGTTCCGCTTGTCAACCTTGGTGCCCGACAGGCGGCGACAGTGGCAGAACTGGCCGGCGGGGCGGATGTCATTTGCACATGCTTGTCGATGCCGGATGATGTCATCAATATGTACACAGGGGAAGGCGGCATTCTCGAGGCGGCCCGTCCGGGAACGGTTTGCCTCGATTTTACAACCGTAGGCCCCAAGACGAGCCGGCTTGTGGCCGAACAGGCCCGTCAGCGCGGCGTCGCCTATTTGGATGCGCCGGTCAGCGGCGGGCCGGAAGGGGCGGAACAAGGAACGCTCACGATGATGGTCGGCGGCGATCAAGCGGCGTGGGAGCAGGTGCGCCCGCTGCTTGGCGCGTTGGGAAAAACGGTCGAATATTTAGGAGAAAGCGGCGCCGGCAGCGCAGCCAAAGCGATCAACCAGTACTTGGTCGCCGTCCATTCGGTCGCCGCGGCGGAAGCGATGGTCGCCGGCGTCGCTTACGGGCTCGACGCCGGGAAGCTGTATCGGCTATTAAAAGAAAGCTACGGAGACAGCCGGATGCTGCGCCGCCATATGGAGCAGTTTGTGCTGCCGCGTCGATTCACTCCCGGCGGGGCGGTGAAATACGTACATAAAGACGTGCGCTTGGCGAACGAGTTGATGGATGAAATCGGCCTCGGCCGCCGGCTCGGCATTCCAGCAGAAAAAGCGTTTGCCGAAGCCATCGCCGCCGGACTGGCCGATTTGGATATGTCAGCCGTCATCCAGCTGCTCGAGCAGCGAGTTGGCGTGATGGTGAAAGAGACAGAATGAACAAAATGATCGTCAAATTCAAAAAATTCATTGAAAAAATGGAGGCGCGATGATTTAATAGAAGTAGAGGGGGCTGGCCCCAAAAGGTTGTTTGGGGCGAAACCGCCTGTCGATATGACGGGGATCAGAAAAGGTGTCCGATCCTCTCGGGACGCTCTTCCTGATGAAGAAAGCGGTTCGCTTTTTTTTTTACAGATAAAAAGAAACGGTGTTTCCTATTACGAAACAAAGGAGGGCGCTCATGCTTTCATTGGCATGGATTGAGGAGCTGCAGGCGTTTTTGCATCCGGAACAAATCAAACGGAATGAAACGTTCCATCCCCTTGGCAATGATGGGGCGGTGACGGTCTATCCACAAACAGAGGAAGAAATCGCTGCGGTGCTCCGCTATGCCGACCGCCATGGCAAAAAAGTCGCCATCGCCGGACGCGGCACAAAACGGGGCTTTGGCGGGCAGCGGGCGCAGGCGGACATCTTGCTGTCGTTGGAACGCTATGCCGGCATTGTCGAACACGCGGCCGCCGATATGACGGTCACGGTCAAAGCAGGAACGGTGTTTGGCGAGTTGCAGCGCGCGCTCGCTCCGTATCGGCAAAAGGTCGCCTTGGACCCGTTTTGGCCGGAGGAAGCGACGATCGGCGGGGTCATTGCCGCGAACGACAGCGGTCCGAAGCGGCTCGGCTATGGGTCAGCGCGCGATTCGGTCATCGGGCTGCGCGTCGTCTATCCGGACGGCACGGTCATCCGTTCCGGCGGCAAAGTGGTGAAAAACGTCGCCGGTTATGACATGAACAAACTGTTTATCGGGGCGATGGGGACGCTCGGCGTGCTGAGCGAGATTACGTTCAAGCTCCGGCCGTTGGCGAAATATGAAAGCGTTGTGCTGTTGTCGTTTCCAAGCGGCGATCTTCATGACATTCGCTCGTTCGCCGTTTCGTTCCTTGATACGATGATGGAGCCGGTTTGTTTTGAACTGCTCAACCCGGCGCTTGCCGAGCGGCTGACAGGACGACCGGTTTATACGCTTGTGATCGGGTTTGAAGATGTGGAAAGCGCCGTTCATTATCAAGAGCAGTGGGTCGAACGCCTGCGGCCGCAAACAGCGGAAATGGCCGTTTTCGCCGGCACGGAGGCTTCCGCCTTTTGGCGGACGTTTTATACCGTGGCGCCAAACGGGCGTCTGGCGCCGGCAGAAAACGGTGTGGAAGCGGCAGTGAAAATCGGGGTTGTCAACTTGGATGTGCTCTCTGTCTTGCGAGAAAGCGCTTTAATTGCGGACCGCTGCCATGTCCGCCTCGAAGCGCACGGCGGTTTGAGCCATGGGCTTTGTCAGGCGTACGTGCGCGGCGGCGAAAAGGACGTGTTGACGGCGATCGAGGAGCTGCGTCAAACGGCAGTTCGCCTCGGCGGCTACGCGGTGGTGAAACATTTGCCGTTTTCGCTGCGCCAGCGCATCGATGTCTGGGGCGCCAAGCCATCGTACGTTTTCTTGCTTGAGGGCATCAAACGGAAAGTCGATCCAAACAAAACGGTCAACGATCAGCGCTTTATTGGGGGGATTTAATGATGAACGCCATGACAAGTGAGCGGACGGGCAGTCCGGCGTGTGCGACCGCGAGCCTTGGCAACTACCGGTTCGCCGATTTGCCCGACCCAAGCAAGTGGGCCGATTGCGTCCATTGCGGCATGTGTTTAGAGTCGTGCCCGACGTACGAACAAACCGGCCAAGAGCAGCACTCCCCGCGCGGCCGCGTCCATTTGATGAAGTCGGTCGGGGAAGGAAAGCTTGATTTAACGCCGGATTTGCTTGACCCGATTTTTACGTGCTTGGATTGCCGCGCCTGTACGACGGCTTGCCCGGCCGATGTCGACGTTGGCGGTCTGATTGAACAAGTGCGCGGCCAGCTTCGCCAGGCGGTGCCGCTTACAGGCTGGAAGGCGTTTGTCAGCGACTTTTTCTTAAAAGGGGTGTTCCCGCACCCGTCGCGCCTTGATTGGCTGGGCCGCTTGTTGAAGCTGTACCAAAAAAGCGGGCTGCAGACAGTGGCGCGCAAAACCGGATTGCTGCGGGTGATGCCGGACCATTTGGCGGAGATGGAGGCCGTTTTGCCCGAGGTCGGCACGCCGGTGCGGAAAAAGTATAAGCGCGCGCCGCTCATCAAGGCGAAGGGGGAAACAAAGCGGACGGTCGCGATCTTGACCGGTTGCGTGATGGACGTGATGTTTAGCGACATTAACGAGGCGACGATCCACGTATTGGCGCGAAACGGCAACGACGTCGTCATCGTGCCGAACCAGACGTGCTGCGGGGCGCTTCATGTGCATGCCGGCGACCGCGAAACGGGCCGGAAGCTCGCCAAGCAAAACATCGAGGCGTTTCAGCATGTCGACCATGTCATTGTCAACGCCGCCGGCTGCGGCTGCATGTTGAAAGAATATCCGGAACTGTTCCGCGACGATCCGGAATGGCATGAAAAAGCAGAGCAATTTGCCGCCAAAGTCGAGGATGTGTCAAAGTTTCTGCATGATACCGGTTTTGAGCGGCCGCGAGCCGAACTGAACGTGCGCCTCACGTACCATGATGCGTGCCACCTTGCCCACGGCCAAGGCATCCGCCAAGAGCCGCGCGCCTTGCTTGAAAGCATTCCGGGGGTGGAAATGGTTTCCATGCCGAACACCGACCGCTGCTGCGGCAGTGCGGGCATTTACAACATCACCCATCCGGAGATGGCGCAAGCGGTGCTGGAGAGCAAAATGCAACAGGTGCCGCAAGAGGTGGAACTCATCTCGATGGGCAACCCGGGCTGCATGCTGCAAATGGCGCTTGGCGTCATGAAACATGGCCGAACCCAAAAAATCGTCCATACGGTGCAGCTGCTCGATTGGGTGTATCAAAAAGAAGAAGGGAAGGACGTGCGCATATGAGAAAGCGGCCGATTGCAACGAACGATCCGCACATTCAGGCGCTCGCCGGCATCGTCGGCGAAACGGCGATTTTGTACCGCAAGGAAGACTTGATTGCCTATGACTGCGACGGGTTCACCGTCCACCGCCATTTGCCAAAGGCCGTTGTCTTTCCAAACAGCACTGAGGAAGTGGCGGCAATCGTCAACTATTGCCATAAGCATGACCTTCCGTTTCTCGCCCGCGGCGCCGGCACGGGGCTAAGCGGCGGAGCGATTCCGTTAAACGGCGAAGTCGTCATCAGCTTAACGCGGATGAAGCGGCTGTTGCATGTGGACTTGGAAAATCGCCGCGCCGTTGTCGAACCGGGGTTTGTCAATTTGAAGCTGACGAACTCGGTCGCCCACCGCGGCTATTACTACGCGCCCGACCCGTCAAGCCAATATTGCTGCACGATCGGCGGCAACGTCGCCGAAAACGCCGGCGGCGCCCATTGCTTGAAATATGGGGTGACGACGAACCATATTTTAGGGCTTGAAGTCGTCTTGCCAACCGGCGAGGTGATTGAAATCGGCGGAAACGGCGTCCCCGATCCGCCCGGCTACGATTTGCTCGGGCTGCTGACCGGGTCGGAAGGGACGCTTGGCATCGTGACGAAAATTACCGTCCGCCTGTTGAAAAATCCTGAGGCGAAACAGACGGTGCTCGCTTATTTTAATGAAGTCGAAGACGCGAGCCAAACCGTTTCCGACATCATCTCCGCCGGGATCGTGCCGGCGGCGCTCGAGATGATGGATCAAACCGCCATCGAGGCGGTCGAAGCGGCCGCGTTTCCGGTCGGGCATCCGAAAGACATCGCCGCGCTGTTGCTCATTGAAGTGGATGGCATTTCCGCTGGAATCGACGAACAAATCAACGATATTTTAACGATTTGCCGCCGCCATCGTGTGCGCGAAGTGAAAGTCGCTCAGTCAGAGGAAGAACGAGCCCGCTGGTGGGCGAATCGGAAAACTGGCTTTGGCGCCATGGGGGCGATCTCGCCTGACTATTTAGTGCAGGATGGCGTCATTCCGCGCAGCCGGCTGCCGGAAGTGCTGCGGGAAATCGCCGCGATCAGCCGCAGGTATGGGTTGAGAATCGCCAACATTTTCCACGCCGGCGACGGCAATTTGCACCCGCTTGTGCTGTTTGACGCGAGCAAGCCTGGGGAGACGGAGCGGGCGCTTGCCGCCGGAAGCGAATGCCTCAAGGCGTGCGCGGCGGTCGGCGGATCGATTACCGGGGAACATGGCGTTGGCATTGAGAAAAAAGAAGAGATGCGCTTCATTTTCACGGACGAGGAAATTTTGGCGCAAACGGCGCTCCGCGACGTGTTCAATCCAAAAAACTTGCTCAACCCCGGCAAGCTGTTTCCGACCCCGGGGCGGTGCGTCGAGACGAAACAAGCGCCATTGCCAGTCAAATGAAAATGTTGCAAAAACGATTGCCCGTTGTTTGCTTTCATGGTATCATCTTTTTAAGTCAATTAAGAAACAGTGTTTCTTAATAAGAAACAAAAGAGGGGGAGGAGAACGATGGGCGAATACGTACAAAAAGGCAACATTCAAGTCGCAAAAGTGCTGTACGACTTTGTCAACGAGGAGCTTCTGCCGAACAGCGGAGTGGATCAAGACAAGTTTTGGCGCGATTTCGGCGCGCTCATTGCCGATTTGACGCCGCGCAACAAAGCATTGCTCGCCCGCCGCGACGAAATTCAAACCCAATTGAATGAGTGGCATAAAGCGCGTCGCGGCCGCTTTGATTTCAATGAATACAAATCGTTTTTGACAGACATCGGCTATTTGGAGCCGGAAGTGGAAGATTTCGAGATTACAACGGACAACGTGGACGACGAAATCGCCGTGCAAGCCGGGCCGCAGCTCGTCGTGCCGCTGACGAACGCCCGCTATGCGTTAAACGCCGCCAATGCCCGCTGGGGCAGCTTGTATGATGCGCTTTACGGGACGGACGCCATTAGTGAAGAAGACGGTGCTGAGCGCGGTTCGTCATACAACCCGGTGCGCGGGGCGAAAGTGATCGCCTACGGGCGGCAGTTTTTGGATGAAGCGGTGCCGCTGGCGCAATATTCCCATAAAGACGCTGTCCAGTACGCCATTGTGGATGGGCAGCTCGTCGTGACCATCGAAGGAGGGGCGACGACGGGGCTGAAAGAGCCGGAAACATTCATCGGCTTCCAAGGCGAGCCGCAACGCCCGACGGCGGTATTGCTCAAAAACAACGGCCTTCATATTGAAATTCAAATCGACCGCGAACATCCGGTCGGCAAAACAGATCAAGCCGGCGTGAAAGACATCGTCTTAGAAGCGGCGGTGACGACGATCATGGACGGCGAAGATTCGGTCGCAGCTGTCGATGCCGACGATAAAGTGGTCGTGTATCGCAACTTGTTTGGTTTGATAAAAGGTGATTTGACCGCGACGTTTGAGAAAAACGGAAAACTGTTGACGCGCACCTTGAATCCGGACCGCGTCTACAAAACGCCGGATGGCGGGGAGCTTGTGCTGCCGGGCCGCTCGCTCATGTTCGTGCGCAACGTCGGGCACTTAATGACAAACAACGCCATTTTGGATGCCAACGGTGAAGAAGTGCACGAAGGGATTATCGACGCGGTGATTACCAGCTTGATCATGAAACATTCGCTGATCGGCAACACCCGCTACTTGAACTCGCGCAAAAGCTCGATTTACATCGTCAAGCCGAAAATGCACGGGTCGGCGGAAGTGGCGTTTGCCAACGAGCTGTTTGACCGCGTCGAAGATTTGCTCGGCCTTGAGCGGAATACGATCAAAATCGGCGTGATGGATGAAGAGCGCCGCACGTCGCTCAACTTGAAAAACTGCATCTACCAAGTGCGCGACCGCATCGTGTTCATCAACACGGGCTTCCTTGACCGGACAGGCGATGAAATTCACACGTCGATGGAAGCGGGGCCGATGCGCAGGAAAAACGAGATGAAATCATCGACTTGGCTGCAGGCGTACGAAAAATCGAACGTCGCCGTTGGGCTTGCCGCCGGCTTCCGCGGCCGGGCGCAAATCGGCAAAGGAATGTGGGCGATGCCGGATTTGATGGCGGAAATGCTGAAGCAAAAAGGAGCGCAATTAAAAGCCGGCGCCAATACAGCATGGGTGCCGTCGCCGACAGCGGCCACGCTTCATGCGCTTCATTACCATCAAGTGAACGTCGCCGCTGTGCAAAGCGAGCTGGCAAACGAACGGCGCGATTACCGCGACGACATTTTGCAAATTCCGGTCGTCGACAACCCGCAATGGACGGCGGAAGACATTCAAGAGGAGCTTGACAACAACTGCCAAAGCATTTTAGGCTATGTCGTCCGTTGGATCGACCAAGGGATCGGCTGCTCGAAAGTGCCGGATATCCACAACATCGGGCTGATGGAAGACCGGGCGACGCTTCGCATCTCGAGCCAAATTCTCGCCAACTGGCTCCATCACGGCATTTGCACGAAAGAGCAAGTGCTCAAGACGCTGAAGCGCATGGCGAAAGTCGTCGACGAACAAAACGCCGGCGATCCGAACTACCGTCCGATGGCGCCGAACTACGACGATTCGGTGGCGTTCCAAGCGGCATGCGATCTCATTTTCCTCGGCTACGAACAGCCAAACGGCTATACGGAACCGATTTTGCACCGCCGCCGTCAAGAAGCGAAAGCGAAATTTGCGGCAGTGGAACAATAAACAACCACTTGAACAAGGGCTGCGCGCCCTTGTTCCTTCCTTATCGAATTTGTTCTGAAAATTTTGTAAATAGAAAGGGGGCAGTTCCTCGTTGCTACTGGCCGGTTTCAGAACGAAACGGACAACAAAACGGCGCAAACGATGTAGCGAGGTTGGTAGCCGGGAATGAGCGATGGAGAATTTGCGGGAACGTGCGTTGCTTGTCCATCGGCAGGCGAAAGGGAAATTAACCGTGGAATTGAAAGTGCCGGTCACGGATGCGAACGATTTAAGCGTCATTTATTCGCCGGGAGTGGCCGAGCCGTGCAAACAAATTCGTGCCGATGGAGAGGAAATTTACAACTATACCGTGAAAGGCAATTTCGTTGCGGTAGTTTCCAACGGCACAGCGGTGCTTGGGCTTGGCAACATTGGCGCGCGGGCGGCGCTTCCGGTCATGGAAGGGAAAGCCGCTTTGTTTAAAGCGTTTGCCGGCATCGATGCCGTGCCGCTTTGTTTGGACACGGAAGACCCGGAGCAGATCATCCAAACGGTCAAACTGCTTGAGCCGACGTTTGGCGGCATCAACTTGGAGGACATTGCCGCTCCGGCCTGCTTTGTCATTGAAGAGCGGCTCCGCTAGGAAATGGGGATTCCGGTGTTTCATGACGATCAGCATGGCACGGCGATTGTCGTCGCCGCTGGGCTAGCGAACGCCTTAAAAGTGGTCGGCAAATCGCTCGCCGATTGCCGGGTGGTCATCAACGGCGCCGGCGCCGCCGGGGTGGCGATCGCCAAATTGCTGCTGTCGATGGGGGTCGGTGACCTGATCGTTTGCGACACAAAAGGAGCGATTTATGCAGGGCGCCCGCATGGGATGAACGTCATTAAGGAAGAGATTGCCCGGCACACGAACCACCGCCGTATCTCCGGGACACTGGCGGACGTCATTCAAGGCGCGGATGTGTTTATCGGCGTTTCCGTTGCCGGCGCGTTGACGCCAAGGATGGTGCAGACGATGAACCGCAACGCCATTGTCTTCGCTTTGGCCAATCCGGTGCCGGAGATCATGCCGGATGAGGCGAAAGCCGCTGGAGCTGCTGTTGTCGCGACCGGCCGCTCCGATTTGCCGAATCAAGTGAACAACGTGTTAGCGTTTCCGGGGGTATTCCGCGGCGCGCTTGACGTGCGGGCGACAGAGATTAATGAGGCGATGAAAATCGCTGCGGCCGAAGCCATCGCTGGGCTGATCCAGCCAAAAGAGCTGGCGGAAGACTATGTCATCCCGAACCCGTTTGACCGGCGCGTTGTCGAAGCGGTCGCTTCCGCCGTCGCCCGCGTCGCCGTGGAGACCGGGGTGGCGCGAGTCACGGAAAAAACTGCGGAACGAATTCGTGTCAGAGAGGGGTAGGATTTGTCCGTTTTCTCGCTGACGGCGCCATGCGCGCCGGTGGCCCTCTTTTTGCCTGCAAACGCCCGGCTGTTCGTGTATAATGACGAGCAGAGAGAACAAATCGAGGTGAATGAAATGGAAAAAGAACATACGGTCAAGTCCGTGCGCCGGGCGCTGCAAATTATCGAGATTGTCAGCGCGAAAAAGGATGGGCTGGGTGTGACGGAAATCGCCAAGCAAATGGACATCAACAAAAGTTCGGTCTATCGTATTTTAACGACGCTCGCCCAATACGGCTATATCGAACAGCATCCGGAAACGGAGCGGTATAAGCTCGGTTACAAATTTTTGGAACTCAGCTCGAAGCTGCTTGATTCGATCGATTTGCGCCAAGAGGCAAAGCCGTATTTGCGCCAGCTCGAAAAGGAAACGAATGAGGTGATCCACCTCGTCGTCTATGACCAAGGGGAAGTCATTTATATTGAAAAATTGGAAGGAACAGAGACGCTGCGCATGCATTCGAAAGTCGGCAAGCGCGCGCCGATGCACTGCACGGCGGTCGGAAAGGCAATTTTGGCGCATTTGCCGCCGGCGGTGGCCGCCGAGATCATTGAGCGAAAAGGGCTGCCGAAGCATACCGATCGAACGATCACCAACCGCGAGGCATTTTTCCGTGAGCTTGAGACCGTTCGGCAAAACGGATATGCGCTCGATTTGGAAGAAAACGAGTATGGCATCCGCTGTGTGGCGGTGCCCATTTTTGACTATACCGGCAGTGTCGTAGCGGCGATCAGCGTCTCCGGCCCAACGATTCGCATGACCGACGACCGGATCAGCGATTTGGCCGTGCGCATGCGCCAGCTCGGCAGCGAGCTGTCAGCTCGGCTTGGGTGCCGGCAGCCTCACTCCGAGGGTGTCCCAAAAGTGTTCGCATAGCGTTCGCTTTTCGGACACCCTCCTTTTTTTCGCAAAAAAAAATAAGAAAACCGTTCCTCTTTTGGTATAATAAAGTCACCATAACCCTACCAAGAAAGGACGGTTTTCTTATGTACATTTATTATAACCGAGATCAACTCATTTTGCCAATGGATCTTGAAATTTTCATTCCGGAACATCATCTTTGCCGGATCGTGGATCTGGCAGTGGAAAAAATGGATCCGGCTCTGCTCGTTTCCCTCTATCCTGGTGGAGGCCGCCCAGCCTATCATCCGAAAATGATGTTGAAAGTCATCCTGTATGCCTACGCCAATCGGATCTACTCCTCTCGCCAAATCGCCAAGCAGTTGAAAGAAAACATTTACTTTATGTGGCTCTCCGGCCATCAAACACCGGATTTCCGCACGATCAACCGATTTCGCTCGGAACGGATGAAGGACGTCATTTACGAAACGTTTTTCTCCATTGTTGATCTTCTGCGTCAAGAAGGGCTCGTCAAACTAGAGGATTACTTTCTGGATGGAACGAAAATCGAGGCCAATGCCAACAAATACACGTTCGTTTGGCGCAAATCAACGGAAAAGTACGATCAGAAGCTGGAGGAGAAATTCCGGCAAATCGTTGCCTCGATCGAACAGGTGGCGAAAGAAGATGAAGAGGCGGAACAAGAAGGGGATTTTCAAGAAAAACTGGAAGCTTCACCGATTACGTCCGAAAAGATCGAAGCCGTCATCGAACAAGTGGAAGAACGCCTAAAGAAAGAGCCGAAGAATCGCACGTTAAAGAAAGCAAAACGGCAATTGGAGCAAGATCTTCTCCCCCGTAAGAAGAAGTATGAAGAATACAAAGAAGTGTTGGGCGAACGGAACAGCTTTTCGAAAACGGATCCGGATGCGACATTCATGCGAATGAAAGACGACCATATGAAAAACGGCCAGCTCAAACCGGGATATAATGTGCAGATTGGGACAGAGAACCAATTCATCACTGGATTTAGCGTGCATCAACGGGCGGGGGATGCCGGATGTTTCATTCCGCATTTGGAGCAATTGGCCGCCTATGGACGCCCAATGCCCAAACGGGCCATTGCGGATTCCGCCTATGGGAGTGAGGAGAACTACACGTACTGCGAGAAAAAGAAGATCGTCGCCCTGATCAAGTACAACACGCTGGACCGGGAACAAACGAAAGCGTGGGCGAAAGAGACCGGCCGAATCGAGAACATGACGTATGATGAGGAGCTGGATGAGTGGATTTGCGCCAAAGGGGAACGGTTGGTGTTTGTGTATGAACGGAAGGAAACGACCGACAATGGGTACGTTACCGTCAAACGGACGTATCGTTGTACGGCATGTGCCGGATGCCCGTTTCAAACGGCATGCGCCAAAGGCAAAGACACGAAAACCATCCGCGTTTCTTTGAAGAATCAACAACAACGGCAGGAGATTCGGGAACGGCTGTCCACGGAAGAAGGGGCGGCGACATATCGAAGACGGCAAATCGAAAACGAGCCGGTGTTTGGGCAAATCAAGCATAACCAGCAATTCCAGCGCTTTTTGTTAAGGGGGCTCCCAAAAATTACCGTGGAATGGGGGCTTATTTGTGCTGCCCACAATTTGAGAAAGTGGGCGGCCACTGTCCACCCAATAAAAAGAAAAAGGGAGAACATACGGGGATAAGAAGAAGCAGATCCTTTGAGAAAGTAAAAAATAGACAAATAATGTAAAAACAAAAGCAGGAGGCTGTCCTCAAAAGGTCGTTTTACCGACCTTTTGGGACAGCCTCGCTTTTTTTAGGAAAAAGGCGCTTGTCATGCCAAGGAAGAGACGCTTCCTCATCGATGTTTTTCGTGCAAATCAGCAAGCCATGCATGTAAAATAGAAGCGAGGTGATTTGCGACGTGAAAAAACAAACGCTTTCGGAATGGATGGAACAGCTCCGTCAAGATCCGCATGTCGTCTATTGGCATGAAATCGAACCGAAAGAAGCGGACACCGTTCCGTTTCCCGCTGAACTTGACGCGCGGGTGCGCTTGGCGCTCGAGGCGCGCGGCATCGCTTCGCTGTATACGCATCAGGCGGCCGCGTACGAGGCGGCGCGGGGCGGGCGGAACGTCGTGGCCGTCACGCCGACCGCTTCCGGAAAAACGCTTTGCTATAATTTGCCGGTGCTGGACGCCATCGCGAAAGCGCCGGAAAGCCGTGCGCTTTATTTGTTTCCGACAAAAGCGCTCGCCCAAGATCAAATGCATGAACTCCATGAGATCATCGCCGAGATGGAAGCGCCGATTTACACGTATACGTATGATGGCGACACGCCCCCGGTGTTGCGGCAAAAAATCCGTCAAGCCGGCCATATTGTCATTACGAATCCGGACATGTTGCACACGGCGATTTTGCCCCATCATACGAAATGGATTTCTTTGTTTGAGCAGCTGCGTTATGTCATTATTGACGAATTGCATACATACCGCGGCGTGTTCGGCAGCCATGTCGCGAACGTGATTCGTCGCTTAAAGCGAATATGCGCTTTTTATGGGAGTTCCCCGACATTTATTTGCGCTTCAGCGACGATCGCCAATCCGCAGCAGCTGGCTGAGCGGTTGACAGGGGAACCGATGACGCTCATCGATCAAAACGGGGCGCCGCAAGGGCGGAAATGGTTTGTGCTTTACAATCCGCCGATCGTCGAGCGAACGATGAACGTCCGGCAAAGCGCGGCCAAAACGGCGGTCGAATTGGCCCGCCAGCTGCTTTTCAACCGGATTCCGACGATCGTATTCGCCCGCAGCCGCGTCCGCGTTGAACTTATTTTAAGCCATTTGCAGGCAGCGCTGCGCAGCCGGGGCGGAGAAACGGCGGTTCGCGGCTATCGTGGCGGCTATTTGCCGAACGAGCGGCGCGCGATTGAAAAAGGATTGCGCAGTGGGGAGGTGCTCGGCGTCGTCAGCACAAACGCCCTTGAACTCGGCGTTGACATCGGACAGCTGCAAGCGTGCGTCATGGCCGGGTATCCAGGAACGATTGCCAGTACATGGCAACAGGCGGGACGCGCCGGCCGGCGCCACGGCGATTCGCTCGTAGTGCTGGTGGCCAGCTCCAATCCGCTCGATCAATACATGATCTCCCACCCGGAATATCTTTTCGCCCGCTCCCCAGAAACGGCGCGCATCAATCCGGACAATTTGCTCATTTTGGTCGACCATCTCAAATGCGCGGCCTACGAGCTGCCGTTCCGGCGCGGCGAGACGTTCGGCGGTGTGGAGGTCGAAGAGGTGCTCGATTTTTTGACTGAGCAAGGGGTGCTAAACGAACGCGCCGGCCGCTGGCATTGGATGAGTGACGCGTTTCCGGCGCATGATGTCAGCTTGCGTTCTGCGGCTCAGGAAAATGTGGTCATCATCGATCGTTCCGAGACGGCCCGCCCTCGCGTCATCGGCGAGATGGATCGGTTCAGCGCCATGACGCTGCTCCATGAGGAAGCGATTTATTTGCACGAGGGGACTCAATACCAAGTTGAAAAGCTGGACTGGGAGGAGAAAAAGGCGTACGTCCGCCAAGTGGATGTCGACTATTTTACAGACGCCAATTTGGCCGTGCGGCTCGATGTGCTGTCGGAAGACCGCCGCCAAACGAACGGGTCGATGGTCGTGCGCTATGGAGATGTATCGGTTCGGGCGATGGCCACCATTTTTAAAAAGATCAAGTTGTCGACGTTTGAAACGATCGGCTCCGGGCCAATCCGGCTTCCGGAGGAAACGATCCATACGTCAGCGGCATGGGTGGAGTGGGAGACGGTGCCGCCGCAGTTTTCACCGGCGCAGTTTGAACAGCTTCTTGTCAGCATGGCCAATGTGCTTGGCCACCTCGTGCCGGTATTTGTCATGTGCGACCGTTCTGACATCCATGTCGTGCCGCAATTAAAAGCTCCGCATTCCGGGCGGCCGACGATCTTTCTTTACGATCATTACCCCGGTGGTGTCGGTCTGTCTGAGGCGGTGTTTGAGCGATGGACAGAAATCGTAGAGCGGGTGCGGCAATGGGTGGAGCATTGCCCATGTGCGGACGGGTGTCCGTCGTGCATCGGCGTTTCAAGCGCCGCTTTGCCGTCAGTGAAGCGTCAGCTCGTTGCATTTTTACGCGAGCAGATGGCCGCTTGGCTGCCGTCATCGGTTTAACAGCCAACGATCAACAGTTCGTTCGAATGGCGAAAAGGGGCCGGTCACGAGGGGGCAAGTGAACCAAGTACGGCTAGGAGCCGTTCCATTTCCGCATACCAAAGCGCCAGCTTCAGCCCGAGGGGCAAGTGAACCAAGTACGACTAGGAGGCCGGTGATTTCGTGCAAAACACCGTTACGTTCGACCTGTTTCTCAATTAGAGAAACCTTGCAGAATCAACTTTCTTTTTTTGAATGAACATGCCGCCGATTGGTGTGTGACAGCGGTTTTTCACCAGCCTTCTAGAGCCGGTAGCGTCAAAAGTTCTATGAAAACTCCACACAAACCATTCCATTGAACATCGTGGGGCATGCGGAGGGCCAAAGGGAGGTGGACGGATGAAGCCGAAGTTATCGCAATGGAAAGAGTTGCTTGCCGCTCGTCATCAGTCAAAACGGCCGGCGGACGAAAACGAGGAAGCGGCCAAGCAGCGGTCGGACGTGCCGTATGTCGATCTCTGGCAGGAATACGGCGTAAAGCCGTATTGGTATGAGGGCGATTATTGCCTTGTTCGGGAAACGTCGTATCCGCTCGCTTGGCCACACGGCCGCTATCGGCTTGGTGATTTGCATGACGTGCACCGAAGATGGCAGGAGGCGCCCTTTTCCCATCCCCTTTCGTGCCGCGGTTTGGCCGTTAGCGATTTATTCTTTTTTGATACCGAGACGATGGGGTTGTCGAGCGGGGTCGGAAACGTCATGTTTTTGCTCGGCCATGCCCGCGTGCTCGGCGATCGCGTTGTCGTTCGTCAGCACGTGCTGCCTTATCCCGGGGCGGAAGCGGCGCTTTACCAAAGCTTCTTGTCGGATGTCGATTACACAACGCTAGTCACCTACAACGGGAAAGCGTTCGACTGGCCGCGCCTAAAAACCCGCCACGCGCTCGTCCGCGACGTCGTCCCCCGCCTGCCGTCGTTCGGCCATTTCGACTTATATCACGCCGCTCGCCGCTTATGGAAAGATGCGCTCGACTCCCTTCGCCTTGAGGAAGTCGAACGGAGCCTGCTGTCGATCGAACGGGGCGAGGATGTGCCGGGCTTTTTGGCGCCGATGATGTACAAAGAGTTTTTGCACACGCCGCATCCCGACCGAATGATGCCGATATTGCGCCATAATGAAAACGATGTGCTGTCGCTCATCTCCCTTTACATCCATTTATCCATCCAACTGCTTGAAGCGGCACAGCTGGCCGATCCTAGGGAGCAGCTGGCCGCTGCGCGATGGTTGGAAGCGGTGGGGGAAACAGCCGCCGCCCGGAACGTCTACGAACAAGCAAGCGGTAAAGAAACAAAAGAGGCCGAAGCGGCAAAATGGCAGCTGTCGCTTTTGTATCGAAGAGAAAAGCGATATGAAGAGGCCGCGGCCATTTGGCGCGACTTATTGGCCGGCGGGAACGCGCACTGGAAAGTGAAAGCCGCGTTGGAGCTGGCGAAAGCGTATGAACACCATTTCCGCGATGCCAAAGAGGCGCACCGCTATGCGGTGATGGCGTACGAAGCGTGGCGGCCGCTCGCCCGGGCAAGCCGGGAACGCAGCGAGAAAGAGGAAATGGAGTGGCGCAAGCGGTTAGCGCGGTTGGAACGCAAGAAAGCCAAGTCGTCGTTCGCTCATTTCCCCGGCAAGCGCAAAATGTGACAAAAATGCAAAAATAGCGGCTTTTTTGTTGCGAATCTTGTAGAAAAAAAGAAAAACATGTACAATGGCATCGGAACGAATGAAAACGATGGCAGGGAGACGAAGACGATGCGAAGCATGTACAAAAAAATTTTGTATCTCTTTTTTATTGTCGTCGGCTTGACGTTTGTCGTGTTTCGGTATGTGTACTAACAAGAGCTTGCCCAACGTTTTTCGTTGACGGGAAGGATCGAGCAAGGCGCCTGCCAAAAGAAGAAAATGGGTATCTATACTAGTACAAGACGGCTCTGTTCATCATAGGCTAGTATTGTCAACAATCAGCCTAGATGATGAAAGGAGAAGGATGCCATGCATTGCCCACCACATGTAACGGCGCCGATCGTTCATCCGCCTCAATGTTGCGTCCAACACCATTTCCAAGCAACGATTGTGCCGCATATCCATCCATCGCACACGACGCACGTGTATCATCACCTGTATGAACATCAGCATTATTTCCCGCATACGGAATCGGCAGTGGCACAAGCGGCCAACCGCCATGTGTACTGCCCTGCTCCGATGCCGGGATGGGGGCCATTCCCTGCGCCACCTATGCGCTAAAAAGGAGTGGCTCGAGGCCAAAAAGGGTGTTCCCGTCAACACGGGGACCCCTTCTTTTGCGTGACAATGCAAGACTGGCGCCAGATTTTCAACGGGTCGAGGGCAGACCATTGCCCATGGAACTTTTTCATAAAAATCTCTAAATGGAGCTGATTTCTATCCTTGGATGGAGGGCAAGACGTTGCCCATGGATCTTTTCTGTAAAAACCCCTTTACCAAACGTTGATTTTCATCCTTGGCCGGAGGGCAAAGCGTTGTCCATGGCGTTTCTATGAACATCCCGCAGCGGCAATGAATGTCCATGCTTGCCGGGAAGACGCCGCGATCGGCTTTTTTGCTGAACATCCGCGCAGCGAGCCATGCGCTTCATCCTTGGGCGGAGGGGAACCGATGGGCCATGGCGCTTTTTTGTCCGTCCTGTTCTTGGTCTCGAAAACGCTGAAAACGGTTTGACAGACGGGCGATCCGGACATAGCATCGAAGTGGAGGCGTCGCTTCATTTCTTCCGCTCGGTTCATTGACAATCAGCGCAATTTCTGAAAAAATAAAGGAAAGATGATCGTTGAATGCGGATTGAGGTGAAAAATCATGTCAGCCCAAAGGGTGAAACTGACGCCAAAGGACATATTAGAAAAAGAGTTTCGAGTCAGTATGCGGGGGTACAATCAAGACGAGGTCGATCAGTTTTTGGATCTCATCATCAAAGATTACGAGGCGTTTCAGCAAGAAATCGATGAGCTTCGTCAAGAAAACGCTCGGCTGAAGCGGCAAGTTGAGGAGTTGCAAAAACGGCCGGCTGTATCGGCGGGAACGACGAATTATGATATTTTGCAGCGTCTTTCCAACTTAGAGAAGCATGTGTTTGGTCGCAAATTGTATGAATAGTCGGCAGAGCCGCGTCAGCGAAAAAGATTCCGGTTTTTTCCTCTTGCTTGCTTGAGGAAAATGAATTATACTAGAAGATGCTCGCAGCGTTCATCATGTTCGGGTAATCGCTGCGGCCGGTGTTGGCCGTAGAGGAAAGTCCATGCTCGCACGGTGCTGAGATGCCCGTAGTGTTCGTGCCTAGCGAATCCATAAGCTAGGGCAGTCTGGCTTCGGCTGGGCTGACGGCGGGGAAAGAACCTACGTCCGCTATGCGGATATGGTTCGATTACCCTGAAAGTGCCACAGTGACGGAGCTCTAAGGGAAACCTTAGAGGTGGAACGCGGTAAACCCCACGAGCGAGAAACCCAAATGATGGTAGGGGCACCTTCCCGAAGGAAATGAACGGAGGGAAGGACAGGCGGCGCTCGCTGCCTGTAGATAGATGATTACCGCCGGAGTACGAGGCGCAAGCCGCTTGCAGTACGATGGTACAGAACATGGCTTACAGAACATGATGAACGCGGTGGATGGAATCGTGAAAAGCCCTCCTGCAGGAAGGAGGGCTTTTCCATTTCTTTTTGCTGTTTTTTCGCTGTCATGGCTATAATGAGGAGTAGAGAAACGGAGCTTGTACATACGTCTGTTAGATAGGGGGAACATAATGACTTCGTTTTCGTTGATTGCCACGGCCGCGATGGGGCTCGAATCGGTCGTCGCCGACGAAGTGCGCCGGCTTGGCTACGATTGCCAAGTCGAGAACGGCAAAGTGACGTTTGAAGGCGATGCGCTCGCCATTTGCCGCGCCAATCTTTGGCTGCGTGCCGCCGACCGTGTAAAGCTGAAAGTCGGTGAGTTTCGGGCGACGACGTTTGAGGAACTGTTTGAACAAACGAAGGCGCTGCCGTGGGCCGATTATTTGCCGAAAGACGCGGAATTTCCGGTTATCGGGAAATCGGTGAAGTCGACGCTGTTCAGCGTTTCCGACTGCCAAGCCATCGTCAAAAAAGCGATCGTTGAAAGTTTAAAAGAGCGCTACCGTCTATCATGGTTCCCGGAAACCGGACCGCTTTACCGCATTGAAGTGGCGCTTCATAAAGACATTGCCACATTGACGATCGATGCGAGCGGAGCGGGACTGCATAAACGCGGCTACCGTGTCCGTCAAGGGGAAGCACCGCTTCGGGAAACGCTCGCCGCCGCCTTAGTGCTGCTGACGAATTGGACGCCGGATCGCCCGTTTGTCGATCCGTTTTGCGGATCGGGAACGATTGCGATTGAAGCGGCGTTGATCGGGCAAAACATCGCCCCGGGATTTAATCGCGATTTCGTGTCCGAGCAGTGGCCGTGGATCGGGGAGCGCGCATGGGAGAGGGCGCGTCAAGAAGTGGAAGATATGGCGCGCTACGATGAGCCGCTCGATATTTGCGGGATCGACCTTGACCCGCGCATGGTTGACATGGCCCGGGCGAACGCGGCCGAAGCCGGGTTGGCTGATCTTATTTCGTTCCAAACCGGACGGGCGGAGCAGTTTCGGACAGACAAATCGTACGGAGTGATCGTCAGCAACCCGCCATATGGGGAACGGCTCGGCGAACGTCGGGAAGTCGAAGCCCTTTACCGTGCCATCGGCCGTGCCTTTTCCGCCTTGGATACGTGGTCGGTGTACATCTTGACCGCCCACCGCGGCTTTGAAACGCATTACGGCAAGCCAGCGACGAAGCGGCGCAAGCTGTTTAACGGTTTCATTGAGACGCATTACTATCAGTACTGGGGGCCAAGGCCGCCGAGGAAATGCTGATTTACGAAGGGATTGAGCGATTTTTCGTAAAGTGGCTTGCAAAAAATAATTTGGCTTTTACAAAGATCACACTTTCTTTTCTGAAATTGAAAAGGAGGTGTGGCTTTTTTGTTGAAAGATATTAAAGAATTTATTGGAAAATGGCTATTCAAAAATCTTTTGGTTCATTACTGTAAATTAGCACATTATTTCAGAATCCCTTTTTCAAATTATTTCAGGCGGATTCCGAAATAATGTGCAAAATTTTTGCGGATTGTTCCGGATTTTGCACATTCTTTCGGAACGTTTGCACGCTCTTTCAGATGAAGATTTCCAGCGCGCCTGGTGGACCGATGGAAAAGAGAAAGCACAAAAGGGGCCGAATCGGCCCCTTTCGTGCTAATATCCCATTTCCTCTGTGGCCATGCGTACCACTTCTTCGTCAATGACGTCCTTTTTCAGCTGATGCCCGTATAGCAGGCATGTCGTAGCCAACGTGTTGATCACCCGAGGCCATCCCCGCGACTGCAGGGCAATCGCCTCTAACGCCGATGGAGTGAAGATCGAATGCTTCGCCCCGGCCTGTTTCATCCGATGATCGATGTAGCCCGCCACCTCCTCCTTCTCGAGCGGCCCCATCCGGCATCGCATGATGATCCGCTGATCGAGAGGGCGGTGCTGATTGAGCCGCAGCTTCCCCTGTAAATGGGGCAGCCCAGCTAACATCAAGACAAAGAGGTTGGTGGAATCCATCTCAAAGTTGAACAAGATCGCGATGTCCTGTAAAAAGCATCCTTCGCGAAATGCATCTCATCCAATATCAACACCGGTGTGATCCGCCGTTCATGATACAACCGCTCAATGGCCTGCTGGATTTGGCGGAAGAGATCCACCTTGCGGTATTTCGGTTCTTCCCCCAACCCAAGGGCCAGCCCGCGGTAAACATCCATCACGCCTCCGGTCGATAACGGGAAGTAGACTACGTGATACAAAGAAGGGGACAACGATTCTTTCCACGCCCGAAGGGCGAATGTCTTGCCCGCCCCCGGTTCTCCGGTCAACAGCCCGATTCCCCGGGTTCGTTTCACGTACTCCAGCGCCCGCAGCGCTTCTTGAAACGCTGCCCCTTGATACGCTTCGGATGGGGCGGTTTCTTTCGCAAACGGCTCCCGTGAAAGAGAGTAGAACGATTTATACACCGTGTTCTCCCTCCTTCGCTGGAACTGCCGCAAACGGCGACCGGTGACGCTTTACATGGGCGTGATCCTCCAAACGCACCCGAATGGCTTCCGCCACCCGTTTGCCGTCTTCGTACACATAGACGCCTCGTTCATCATAGCGGAGTTCAATCGACTGTCCAATAAACCGGGGCGGCACTTCATACAGCTGCTTGTTTAAGGTGATGGTGCCATCGGCTTTCACCTTGCGGTGCTCCCGTTTCAGAAAAATCGCATCCAGCCAGTCGATGTCTTCGACCCACACCACTCGTTCCACTTGGGACTGAAACACCTCATGCGGCGTTTTTCCGTCCAGTGAGGCGTGTGGTTTTCGGTGATCCTCTTCTTCAAGCCACTTCCCAAACCGCTCGTTCAACTCGTCCAGCGACTTTGGCGGATTCAGCTCCAACAGCGGATAAAACCGCGTCTGTACGGTGCGGAAGAACCGTTCGATTTTCCCTTTGCTTTGCGGGTCATACGGCTGGGTGTGGATGAGCGTAATCCCCATCTCGGCGCACGCATACTGCAGCACCTCGGACCGGTAAATTTTCCCGTTGTCCGAGTAAATGCGTTTCGGCTTCCCGCAACGAAGCACCGCTTCCTTTGTGACGACCCGCAGCCCGTCAAACTTCTCCGAAGGGAAACTATACGTACGGCACCAACCGCGAGCAGTCATCGATATAAGCGATCAGAAACGTTTTCTGGGGAAACGGCTCGAGATTCGTCGAGAGGAAGGGTTTGTGGAAACATCAACAGTCCCCTTTTTTGGTTTTTAACGCAAAATCAGGAAACGGTTTAATCTGCAAACAGATGCCATCTCTCGTTGGCCCACAGGTCTTGGATGATCGAGCCCACCCCCCGTCCCTCCAAGAGCTGCATCCACCAGACCGCCCGTTCGGTTCTTGCGTTCCCCACAGGGCCGATGATCCCCCATCTCCTCGCCGCCACGTGATGCAAGCGGGGGAGATTCCGGAAAAATCGTCGGACAGAAAACAAAATGACCCCCTTGGTGGGAAAACCAACCTGTTTGGTCTTCGCTCCTCGTCTTGGCGTTTCGAGCCATGCTTTGACCGCTTGCCAGATGACGGATAGGGTATATTGAACATACGGGAGGAGGAATGAAGGCAGCACACTCACGGTTTTGCGGCATTCTCGCGAGCGTACCGCGCGATCCAAAGGCGATACTCCCCCTCTGCCGTCAACGCATAGCGTTGGTAATACCCGTGACGGTGCAAGGGGCGGCGGGATAGACAGTGGGGACATTGGTTTACATCAGGAAAATCGTTCTCTTTCCCACGATCCGTATACGTTTGAATGTCAATGCCAAAGTCGTGAAACTGGATCACACTTCCTCCCCCCTTGAAACGAATGGCAATCTTCGTCCGAAACAATTCACAAAAAAATTAGCACATTCCTTCAGAAAAGGGGAGAGGGCTTTCTGAAGAAATGTGCAAAAAAATGCCTCTTTTATTCCAAAATAAAGTGATAATTTACATTACACCCTTTCTTCATATTTTGAAATTAGATATTCATCGTTTCCAACTAGTCCTAGCTTAAACGCTTTATTGACAATTTCAGCTACCTCTGTTGAGAAAAAGACATTTGTACTGTACTTTAATTTGTCTTCAAGTATTTGTTTATGGTATTTTGAAGTTTCTCTAGATAAATTTTTGTTAACAACTTTATCCTCTTCAAGCGCTTTTTGAAACTCTATGAAATCCATAGATTTATTTTGGCCTTCTCTTCCTCCAAAGGGCTCACCGTTTCGAATATGATTTCTAAACTTAGCTCCTAAAGTTAATTGTGTATAAGCGGCAAATGCAGCTTTATTGATATTCATAACCCGTGGTGCTAGTTGAGCGTCAGCGCTCAACCAGCCCTAGTGTGACCAAGGAATAAGCCAACAAGATGCCATCGAGTGCCACTTCAAACCCGGCAATGGAATTCGCTCGAATGTCGGTGATCCGGTATTGGTCTACGAGAATCGAAAACACCGTCTCGATGACTTTGCGTTTTTTCCTGATCCATTCTTCCCATGCCTTGGATGGGCCGTGCTTTTGATTGTGTCGAGACGGTGTCCAGAACGCGGCTTGGTGTTCTTCGTACAGCTTTTCTCGAAGAGCGTGGCTGATGTACCCTTTGTCCCCAAAGTTGTAGGGATGAGGGATTTGAGTCATCACCGTTTCAGCGGCTTTGACGTCGTGGCAGGACGCTTCCGTCACGACATAGCCCATGGCCAGCCCTTGATTGGTCACTTGAAGATGCAGCTTGAAACCGTAGTACCATTGCTTTTTGGAAGCACAATACCCCATATCCGCGATCCCTCGAAATCGCTTGACGCGCTGCATTCTCACGGGATGGCACAACGGAAGAGGCAAGCTGTCGACGACCGCATAAGCATGGTGTTGGCCACGTTTCGCCAGCTCATGACGGATCCATTTGATGGCGAAACCAAGCGCTCGGCAGCGGCGGTTGTATCGGGAGCGTTCAAGAAACGAGCCGTTTGTGAACAAATTTCCCGTGACAAAACGATGCCAGGCTCGTTCGGAAGAAAAGCCCAGCAGCTTCCCCAAAAGGTGAACCGCCATGACCACTTCGTCTTCTTGCTTGACCAAGTGACGGTTGCGGCGATGAAGATACATTTGAATCAACGACAGTTGGGCAGAAACAAAACAGAAAATAGCGGCATATTGTTTTTGAAGTTTGGCTGGATCTGTAGTAAAATGAAAGTGCTCTTGCATGGGGGATCTCTCCTTTCGAATGTTGGGTGACACTTTCATTCTACTGGAGATCCGCCAGCAAGGGCTATTTTTATGCTTGTCTGAGTTTTATCTAGCACCACGGGTTGATATTCATAATTCTCCTCCTCTGCTTTTACTCTACATTTATATAAAGATTATCATAAAAAGTATTGTTAGGTGGATAATAGTCCCTTGCAGATACAGTGAATTGCCCACTTTCTACTTTATCTAGTGGTATTTCATAATATTTAATCCATCCAATAACCATTCCGCTTGAATCTGTTACTGGTTCTCTCATATCAATAATTTCTTTTGCAATATTTGTTATGTCTTGTCCCTTATTATATATTCTAAACCAACCATATAATTCAGTACCTTCTACATAAACTGCTATATATCCGGTTTCCCCTGACATAGGATAGGATGCACTTGTTTGATCAAATGAAATGTATTCCCACTCATAATTTGCACCATCCGAAGTAACACCAATAATTTGTAGATCGGTTAAAGGAGGTGCAGGAGCAGCCTTTGCTTCATTATGATTAAGAGTAAACACAAAAGCTATAGCAAACAAAAATCCAAATACTTTTCATTATACATCCTCCTTTTAGAATTTAATTTAATTTCAATAGTTATATCGGAAACGATTCGAAAAAATTAATCAGTTTTTTTAAATTTACTGTAGATGAGCAAATTTGCTAACATAAATTGACAGCTAAACAAAAAAGGAGACATGAACCCAGCTCCTTGAGTAAAATAGATGTGCTCAAACTACCCACAAGGAGGTTCATGTCTCATGAATCGATGAGCACATCATCAAGGAATCCACAAGTTTTTCATGACGCTGGGATTGGCGCTTTATTTCTCGAAACCGGTCATCAAGCATCTCGTTCATATTGTGGATGCCTTGACTACCAAGGGATTTTCGGGAACATTGACCGATGTCCATCACTGGAGTTTTCATCCCAATCATCGAACCACGCTCAGCCATTTTTTCACGAAAAGCCCTTGGGATGAAGAGACGTTGCTTCGCAAACTCCAGCAATGGATCCTTCATCGCATCCAGCGAATCGCCAAACAGGAGAATCAACCCCTTTTTGTTTCGATTGATGATACGATTTGCCAAAAAACGAAGCCTTCGTCACGGGCTGCCCGCGCCATTCAAGGGTGTGATTGGCACTACTCGCACAAAGATCATCAATCCGTTTGGGGGCATTCGCTCGTTTGGCTGATGGTGCATACTTTCTCGCAAGCGTTCCCGTTCGCCTTTCGTCTGTATGACAAGACGGCGGGAAGAAGCAAGATCGACCTAGCGATCGAGATGCTTTCCTCGCTCAAGGGGAAGCGGGCTCAGCCGGTGTATGTGCTCATGGATTCGTGGTATCCGTCCCAAGCGCTCATCGAAGCCTGCCTGAAACAAGGATTCCATGTCATCGCCATGCTCAAGACGAACCGGATTCTCTATCCGAAAGGTATCGCCATCCAAGCGAAGAAGTTCGCCCGCTATATCGAGCCCAACGACACCCACCTCGTCACGGTGGGGAAGGAGCGTTACCGTGTGTATCGCTACGAGGGAGCGATCCATGGCCTCGATGACGCGGTGGTGCGGCTGGCTTGGAAGGCGGATGAACCGATGACGCCAGATCATCTCCATGTCGTCTTGAGCACCGACCGGGAGCTAGGCGATGAAGAGATCTTGCGTTACTATGCCCAGCGCTGGACGATCGAATGCTTTTTCCGGCAGGCCAAAGACCAGCTGAAGTCAGGTGGACCGTGTTCGTCACATTCGGGCGGTGAAACGGTATTGGGCCGTGGTGCTGTTCGCCTGCGTATACAGCATCGCCGAATCTCAGCAAGACCTCTCTTCCGGCCTGGAGCTTCTTCGGTCTCGGAAAGGGCACAGCGTCGTCGAGTTCATCTACGATGCCGCGAAGCAAGAGATTCCCATTGATGTGATCAAAAAACAGCTCCATGTCGCCTAAGGGGTCCCCTGTTTGTCTCTTAGGGAATGGAAATGACTGTAATAAAAAATGCTCATCTACAGATACTAAAATTTATTCTGTATGTCTCCATATTCGTTCAATTTAGATATAACGCAAATCTATAATCACAAGATTTTTTCACCCTATAAATGTACAATGTGCATTGTAGAGTGATAAAATTTTACCCACATAAGTGAAATAATTATCCACTATTTATTTCTCATCGCAGTAAAGGAGTATGTGCTTCTAAATTATTTTTTATTTTCACTTCCGAGAATATGATATGTGTAAGGGTTGTTGCAAAAGCAGAAACGCCATTAATAAATTCTTCAATTTCCTCTAATCGACTAACTGTCAGCATCACCATATAGCATGCTTGTCCAGCAATACGGTAACAAGATAGCGCTGTTGGATATTGTTCAATAAACTCTTTAAACCGTTTATGTTCTCCGTTTTTAATTGTCACTTCAATAATACAATCTATTGTAAATCCTAGTTTTTTTCGATTCACCTGAATTGTGTATCCTTCAATCACTCCACTATCCTCTAATCTTTTTACTCTTTCGGTTACAGAGGGAGGTGACAGGTTAACTTTCCTTCCTAATTCTCTCATTGATAAACGGGAGTCTCTCTTTAACTCTGCAATAATTTTTAAATCAATCTCATCTATTTTCATTTGTAAACCATCCTTTCATTTTTTGTTTCATATGAACGGTATTTTCAACAAATTCATTTTATATACAATACCAATACGCCTCAAGTTTTTTTAAAATGAAGGAAACAAGGGAGGGTGGAATCGATGGCTAGAATCTCATTCTCTTTACATGGAGAAACACCATTTCAACGGTTGCTGGGGCATAATAGACAGATTATGGAATTGTGGAATCAGTTAGGGGATCTGCTTGGGGCAGATGGAACATTATCTGCCGAACTGAAAGAACAAGTGAGAAGGACATTGGCGCAAAAGAACGGTTGTGAATATTGTCAGGCAAAAGGAAAACCTGAACCTCATTTGTTTGACAAGAAAACTTCGCTGGCCGTAGGGTTTGCGGAAGTATTTTTAAAGCAAAGAGATGCTATTGACGAATCCACTTTTTCTATATTAAAAGAGGAATTTAGTGATCAGGAAATAAGTGAATTGTGTGCATTCATTTGTTTTACGACAGCATCTCAATATTTTGGAGCTATGATGAATTTACAGCCAAATGAAAAAAGTGAAGGTGTGTAAGCTTCGTAAATTTGGGAGGGGGTAATCAAGTATATATACCGGAGGTGAATGAGTCATGGTGTGGAAAATAAAATGCGAATGTGAGGAACGCATGGAAGCTAATAGTCAGAAATAAAAAATGATAAAATACCCGTGGTGCTAGTTGAGCGCTACTAGAATCAATTGTAGCGGGCTTTTTACATCTTTGCATCAAGAATGGTTATAAATTAAGGGCGTATCAATATAGTGATGGAGGCAATGGTCATGGAATAGTATGGGCTATACCTGTTGATAAAGAGCTACCAGCTCCAATAGAGTGCGAGCGTTTCGATGGTCATTTTCTGCCTGCACCGAAACTACCCTTTGCTTGGCTAGATTTCATGCAAGCTCATGCGCTTTCGTTGACTTCTTGACGGCAATCCATCATAATATTGTTTTGTTACCGGAAATGAGGCGCGCAACAAAAGTGTTGCGCGCTTATGCATGATGACGCGGGAGTTTATGCCAATTGGAGGGGTACGGCGATGAGCCATCAGCGTTATCCGTTTGCGTTGGAAAAAAACGAGAATTTTTTTGATAAGCTCAGCCAATGGATCGGCGACGTCTTTTATGATATTTTGCCTGAGGCCGGCTTTGAGCTGCGCGATGAGCAAATTTATATGGCGTTTCAACTCGAGCGGGTGTTTCGCGAGAAAAAGGTGATTTTTGCCGAAGCGGGGGTCGGGACGGGAAAGACGATCGTTTATTTGCTGTATGCGATTTGCTACGCCCGTTATGCCGGTAAACCAGCCATCATTGCTTGCGCCGACGAAACGTTGATTGAGCAGCTCGTCAAAAAAGAAGGCGATATTGCTAAGCTGTCCGAGGTGCTCGGGTTGGACATTGACGTTCGGCTTGCCAAGTCGCCGGATCAATATTTATGTTTAAATAAACTGGAAGAAGTCACGACGTACCTCGATGAGGACATCGAACTGTATGAGCAAATTTATGACGAGCTTCCCGCGTTCGTCCATGACTACCAACCGATGCAGTCGTTTTATCGCTATGGCGACCGAAAGGAATACGCCCACCTTACCGACGAGCAGTGGAAAAAAATCGCCTGGGATCCGTTTCAAGACTGTTTCACGTGCGAGAAGCGGCATCGCTGCGGCCAGACGCTTTGGCGCGACTATTACCGAAAAGCGGCCGATTTGATCGTCTGCTCGCACGATTTTTATATGGAACACGTGTGGACGTATGAGGCGCGTCGGCGGGAAGGCCAGCTGCCGCTCTTGCCGGAAGCGAGCTGTGTGGTGTTTGACGAGGGTCACTTGCTTGAATTTGCCGCGCAAAAGGCGTTGACTTATCGAATGAAAGAGACGACGCTTGAGACGCTGCTCACACGGCTTCTTGAAAACGACATCCGCGAAGAGCTCGCTTATGCCATTGAAGAAGCGCTCGCGACGAGCAGCCGCTTTTTTGCTGAGTTGAAGGCGTGCGCGAAGGATGTCCCCGGTTCGAATCGAAAGGAAATTGTCTCGTCGCCTAAGCTTCAGCAATGGGCGAAGAAGTTGCGTAGTGAAATTGTGGAAATCGGCAACGAGCTCGTGTTTGAGAGCGAAACGTATACGATCGACCATTACCAGCTCAACATCGTTGATGAATATTTGGATCAAATTCAGTACTCGCTTGATCTGTTTTTAACGAACGCCGATGCCATCACGTGGCTTGAATCGTCGCGTCACGAGGCGACGTTTGTCGTCATGCCGCGCACGGTTCAGGAAGTGTTGCGCGAAAAAGTGTTCAGCAAACGCATGCCGTTTGTTTTTTCATCGGCAACCCTATCAAACGGAAAATCGTTCGAATATATCGCGCAAAGTTTAGGCATCGACGACTACTTGTCGTTCAGCGTGCCGTCGCCGTTTGATTATGACGAACAGATGGCGATTTATATGCCGACGTTCCGCGCAGACGAGACGCTGTTTGCCAAAAAGTGCGAGTATGCGCTCAACAAGCTGCGCGAAACCGGGGGGCGGGCGCTCCTTTTGTTCCCGACGCGCGAGGAGCTGCTCGAGTTCAAAGAAGCGGCTGCCGGCGAACCGTTTTCGTTTTTGTTTGAAGGCGACCGCGAAATTAGCGATTTGGTCGCTGAGTTTCAGCGCAACGAAGAGACGGTGCTTTGTTCGGAACATTTATGGGAAGGGCTGGACATCCCGGGACCGTCGCTTTCAAACGTCATCATTTGGTCGCTGCCGTATCCGCCGAACGATCCGGTGTTTCAGGCGAAGCGAAAAGCGTATCACAATCCATTTTGGGACGTCGATGTGCCGTATATGTTGCTTCGACTTCGCCAAGGGGTCGGACGGCTCATCCGCACGCGCGACGACCGCGGCCTCGTTTCCATTTTCATCACCGATCGGGAAGATGGACGGGTTGTTGCATCGATCAAAGACGTGTTGCCGACAACGGTGAGGGAGGAATGAAGTTCCTCCTTTTTCTTTTTCGTTTAGCGAAAGATTTTTTCGCTTGCGGCAGGAAAAACGACTTGTCTTATGGAAGTAAATAGCTGGCCATCAAATCAACAGGGGGACTTGAACGACATGAAGCAAATCGAAGAGCAGTTTTTGCGATATGTGAAAAAAATGATGAGCTACCGCGAAGCGATTGGCCTCATGTACTGGGATTTGCGGACGGGCGCTCCGAAAAAAGGGGTGGAGCAGCGGTCCGAAGTGATCGGCATGCTTTCGGAAGAAGTGTTTCGCATGTCGACATCGGAAGAAATGGCGGCGTTTATCGCCAAGCTGTCGCCGCAGGGCGTTTACGAACAGCTTGATGAAGTGACGCAGCGCACTCTCGATGAGTGCAAAAAGAAATATGAGCGCAATAAAAAAATCCCGGCCGATGAGTATAAGGAATACGTCATTCTTTGTTCCAAAGCGGAAAGCGTTTGGGAGGAGGCGAAGGCAACCGCTGACTTCGCGCTGTTTCGGCCGTATTTGGAGCGCATCGTCGAGTTTCAGCGCCGCTTTATCAGCTATTTGGGATATGAAGGGCATCCATACAACACGCTGCTCGATCAGTATGAGCCGGGCATGACGGTCGAGCTGCTTGACGGATTGTTTGGCCAGTTGCGCGAACGCATCGTTCCGCTTGTGCAGGCGGTTTCCTCAGCGCCGGACAAGCCGGACACGTCGTTTTTGTTCGCTCCGTTTCCGAAAGAAAAACAGCGCGCCTTTTTGCTGGAGCTGCTTGTGGAGCTCGGTTACGATTTTGGCAAAGGGCGGCTTGATGAGACGGTCCACCCGTTTGCGATCGGGCTGAATCCGAACGATGTTCGGATTACGACGCGTTACGACGAGCGCGACTTCCGCACCGCGATTTTTGGCACGATCCATGAGTGTGGCCATGCGCTGTATGAGCAGCACATTTCCGAGGCGCTCACCGGCACGCCGCTGGCGAGCGGGGCGTCGATGGGCATTCATGAATCGCAGTCGCTCTTTTTTGAAAATATGATCGGGCGCCACTACGCGTTTTGGAAGCGCAATTATCCGCGTCTTCAGCAATACGCGCCCGCCCAGTTTGCCGGCGTGTCTTTGGACGCGTTTTACCGGGCGATCAATGAAGCGAAGCCGTCGCTCATCCGCATTGAAGCCGACGAATTGACGTATCCGCTTCATATCATCATTCGCTATGAAATCGAAAAACAGCTGTTTGCGGGTGAGCTGGAAGCGGCGGACTTGCCGGATGTCTGGAATACGAAGTACGAACAGTATCTTGGCATCCGTCCGCACAATGATGCGGTCGGCGTGCTGCAGGATGTTCATTGGTCGGGCGGCAGCTTCGGCTATTTCCCGTCCTATGCGCTCGGCTATATGTATGCAGCGCAGTTGAAGCGGGCGATGGAGAAGGAGCTCGATTTCGCGCAGCTGCTTGAGGAAGGGACGATTGCGCCGATTCGTGAATGGCTGACGGACCGCATCCACCGATTCGGCAAAACGAAGAAGCCGCTCGACCTTGTGCGCGACGCGACGGGCGAACCGCTCAAAGCCGATGGCTTGATTCAATATTTAGAAGAAAAATATCAAGCGCTGTATCGGTTATAAAGTGGAGCGCGGCGGCAAACGGCCGGCTCTTCACACGAGGGCCTTGAGCGCATCGAGGGTGTCCCAAAAGGATCGGGACGCCCTCTTTCGTCGCTATATATACGTACTGACTGTTTCCGCCGCACTATATGTTGTGCTTATCTTGAAAGAAGGCGACCTTTTGGGTCAGTCCCCATTTGGGTGAAGAACGAAAGGTCGGACTGATGAACGAAGTGCAGATCGGCGCAACGATCAAAGAGGGCGTCCCGCTGCCACTGGGAGACGCCCTCTTTTTTTACCATAGTTTGTATCCTTTCGACCCCGGCGGGGCGTTTTGAATAATGTCGATCAACGGCACCGTATAGGCGATCAAAATCAATGCAACGACAAGGCCGAGCCAAAGTTTCCAGTTTTCAAGCGCCAGCGCGGCTCGTTCCTGTGGGGCGGCCGCTTCGGCGACGGGAAATTCCGTTTCGCCTTTCGGGGCGAAAAACGCCAAGTTGATGACGATGACGAGAATGAGAATGATGCCGATGAATAAGATCGTTCCACCAACCGCTTGTGCGATTTGATACGGAATCCATTCGAGCGCCTGCGGCGAATTGCCGTACGTTGAGAAGGCGGAACGTCTCGGTGCTCCAAGCAAGCCGGCCAAATGCATCGAACCGGACATAAACGTCATTCCAACGGCCCAAACGACCGTTTGTATGATGGCGAGCCGGTTCATCGCTTTCGTCATCACCCGGCCGGTCAAATGCGGGATGAGCCAGTACGACGCACCAAAAAACGTTAAGACGACTGTTGTTGCAATCGTTAAATGAAAATGGCCAGTCACCCAAATCGTGTTATGAACGACTTGGTTCAGCTGATGCGAAGCATTGATGATCCCGCCGGTGCCAGCCGGAATGAAAAACAGCATCCCGACAAACGGTGCGAAAAAGCGCGCATCGCCCCACGGCAATTTCCGCAGCCAGCCAAACAAGCCTTTGGCTCCTTGCGAACGGCCGTATGATTCAAACGTCGCAAACATGGCAAAGGCGGTCATGAGCGACGGAATGACGACCATAAACGTCAAGACGACTTGCACGTATTTCCAAAACGGCGAGATCCCCGGCTCGAGCAACTGATGGTGGAAGCCGACCGGAATCGAAAACAGCAAAAACAAGATAAACGCCAGCCGCGCGAGCGAATCAGAGAAAATTTTGCCGCCGATCACTTTCGGAATGACGGCGTACCAAACCATATACGCCGGCAGCAGCCAGAAGTAAACGAGCGGATGCCCGAAATACCAAAACAGCGTCCGGCTTAACAGCACGTTCACCCGGTCGGTGAGCCCGAGCGACCACGGAATAAGCTGAAAGACGACGGTCGCAGCGACGCCGAGCGTGCAGACGAGCCATAGCACCATGTTCGTCACCGACATAAACGCCAGCAACGGGCTCGCCTCGCCGCGGTGCGCTTTCCGCCAGCGCGCATAATGGGCAAACATCGCAAATCCGCTCACCCAGCTGCCGACAACGACAAGCGCCAAACCGATATAAAAGCCGGCATGCGCTTGCAGCGGCGCGTAAAAGGTATATAAGACGGACGCTTTTCCCGTCAAGATGAAGAAGGCGCTCATGCCTGTGCCGATTGTCATCATCCAAAAGCCGATCCAGGCAAACCGGCGCGAACCGCTCGAAAGCGCTCCGGTCGTGCGGCTGACGGCGGCAAACTGAAAGCCGATAATGAAAAACGTTGTCAGCACAAGCCCGAGCAAGACGCCGTGCGTCGTTAAAATCGTATAATAGCTGATGCCGGCTGGCAGTTCAAACTTGCCGGAACGGACAAGTGTCTGCAATAAACCGGCCAGTCCTCCGAGCGCAAGGGCGGTAAAAGCAACAACCATATGTGCTAAGGCTAGTTTGGCGTCGCGTCGATCAACTTTTTCCAACGGTTGTACCATGTTACTCCACCACCTTCATGCGCGCCGTCATCATATGGTGGCCGGCGCCGCAATATTCATTGCAAAGAATCGTATATTCGCCGGGCTGATCAAACGTCGTCGTCAAGCTGTTGATATAGCCGGGTTCAACCATCATGTTGATGTTGGTTCCCGGGATTTCAAACCCGTGGATCACATCCTTCGAGGTGACGTTGATCGTCACTTTCGCTCCTTTCGGAATTTCGATGGCATTTGGCGTAAAGGAAAACGCCGCGACGACGATGTTCAGTTCGTACTCGTTGTTCCCTTTTTTGACAAGCCCCGGCTGATTGAATGGCGGGGTCGTGTCCACTTTCTCTGGATCGATTGTCGTCAGACAGCTTGGCGGCTGCTGTCCGGAGGCGAAAGCGCTCACGCCGACGACGGTTAAGAAAACAACGAGACAGCCGATGCCAAACGTCAGCCAAATTTTTTCGTACTTGTGAATGTGCATCTCCAGTCCCTCCTTTGCCGCTTACAGGCGGTGCAAAAATAAAAAGTAGACGCTGACCCAAGCGAAAATGATGAAAAAGCCGAGCAAAAACACAGACGCCAACGTACCGCCGAGCGCTGGCTCTTTCTCGTTTTTTGGTTGCCGGATTGTCGTCGGTTTGGTCGATTCTAGTTTCATGTTGCATCCCTCCTCTTTTTTGAATTCATCCTCCATCACATCGGTGAGGCAGGCGCGTCAACCGCGGATTTCCCTGCTTTGACACTATCATAACTGTAGAAAACAAAGGCAACAGTGACTTTTCTCACAAAAACGATGCGGGAAGTTTGAACAAATGGTGACGATTGTGAACAATGTATGAAACCGATGGACAGAAAAGCCACCACCGATGATGGTCCTTCGGTCGGGCGCAACTCGAAACAGTTTGAAATCAAAAACCGAAGCGTAGCTTCGTGCCAACAAAGGGATAAGAGCGAATAATCTGTATTTTTTGTCCTTTAACGTTCGTCTTTTTTAGCAAAAAACGCTTCTCAACCGCCGCTGGTCATGGTATACTGCTGATAACTGAATCACGCTGACTCACTCATATAATCGCAAGAATACGGCTTGCGAGTCTCTACCAGCCGACCGTAAATCGGCTGACTATGAGTGGCAATGTCGGAAGGAAGGCGGCCATGGCCGCTTTGTGCCTTCGGTTTGCTGTTGGCTTAAAAGACATTGCCTGACTCATGGAATTGAGTGAGGCCGGTGTTTTTTAAGCTTTTTTTATTGGGAGGGAATCGGTATGCGCGCATTGCTCGAGAAAATTGCCGCTGAAGGGGAGGTTGTCGCCGGCGGGGTGCTCAAAGTCGACCGCTTCTTAAACCACCAAGTCGACCCGCATTTGATGAAGCGGATCGGTGAGGAGTTCGCCGATCAGTTTCGCGGCGAGCGGCCGACAAAAGTGTTGACGCTCGAGTCGTCAGGCATCAGCCCGGCGCTTATGACGGCCTATGAGCTCGGTGTTCCGCTTGTCGTTGCCCGCAAGCGGCGGCCGCTGACGATGACCGGTGAGGTGTATCGCGCGGAAGTGTATTCGTTTACGAAGCAGGAGGCCAACGAGATCGTCGTTTCCCGTTCACTGCTTGATGGCTTTGACCGGGTGCTCATTATCGATGACTTTTTAGCCAACGGCCAGGCGGCGCTTGGGATGGTGGAGGTCGTTCGTCAAGCGGGAGCGGCTGTCGTTGGCATCGGCATTGTCATTGAAAAAGCGTTTCAAGACGGCGGCCGGCTGCTTCGTTCGCGCGGATTTCGTGTCGTTTCGCTCGCCCGCATCGCTTCGCTTGCGGATGGCGTCATTCGATTTCACGAAGAGGTGATGAACGGATGAACATGAAATGGTGGCAAATCGGGTCATTAGGCATCCAGCACGTGTTGGCGATGTACGCCGGGGCGATCGTCGTCCCCCTTGTCGTCGGCGGTGCGCTTCGGCTGTCGGGGGAGCAGCTGACGTATTTAGTGGCCGTTGACCTATTGACATGCGGCATCGCGACATTGCTGCAAGTATGGAAAAATCGATGGGTTGGCATCGGTTTGCCGGTCATGCTTGGCTGTACGTTTACGGCGGTCGGGCCGATGATCGCCATCGGCGGACAATACGGAATGCCGGCCGTGTATGGGTCGATTCTTTGTGCCGGGCTTGTCGTCGTGTTGATCAGCCCGTATTTCGGCAAGCTGCGGGCGCTGTTTCCGCCGGTTGTCACCGGTTCCGTCGTCACGGTGATCGGCTTGACGCTCATCCCGGCAGCCGTGAACAATATGGCGGGCGGGCAAGGGGCGAAAGATTTCGGCGACCCGGCCAACTTGGCGTTATCGTTTGGCGTGCTCGCGCTTATTGTTGTGCTCTATCGCTGCTTCAAAGGCTTTGTCCGTTCGATTGCTATTTTGCTTGGGATGGCCGTCGGCACTGCTGTCGCGGCCGCGATGGGAAAAGTGGACTGGACGGCCGTCGCCGCAGCGTCGTGGGTTCACCTGCCGAAGCCGTTTTATTTCGGCGTTCCATCATTCCATGGCCCGGCCGTGTTGACGATGGTGTTGGTCGCCATTGTCAGCCTCGTTGAATCGACTGGCGTCTACTTCGCTTTGTCTGACATTTGCCGCCGCCGGCTGACGGAAGAGGATTTGGCGGGCGGTTACCGCGCCGAAGGGCTGGCGATCATGATCGGTGGGCTGCTCAATGCGTTCCCGTATACGACATACTCGCAAAACGTCGGCCTTGTGCAGTTGTCGGGCGTGAAAACGCGAAACGTCATTTACGCCGCCGCTCTGTTTCTCATCTTGCTTGGATTTGTGCCGAAAATCGCGGCTGTCGCGACGATCATTCCAGCCCCAGTGCTCGGCGGAGCGATGCTCGCCATGTTTGGCATGGTCATCGCCTACGGCGTGAAAATGCTAAGCCACGTTGACTTGGCGGTGCAAGAAAACTTGCTCATTATCGCCTGCTCGATCGGCGTCGGGCTCGGGGTGACGGCGGTGCCGAACTTGTTTGCCGAGCTCCCGGCCGGCCTCCGCATTTTGACCGACAGCGGCATCGTCGCCGGCAGCATGACCGCCATTCTCTTAAACGCCGTTTTCCATCTCGGCAGGGCGAGAAAATCAGCCGCTCTGCCGCTGCAGGAACAAAAAATCTCGTAAACGTGTCAAGGTCATCGGTTTCATCGCCTTCTTTGCTTCCCGCGATCAGCTTGGGAAGCAAAAAAGGCTTTTTTGTTGCGTGTCGATTTTTAAAGAAAAGAGTAGAAGACGGTGGAAGTGCGGTGATATAATGGAAAGGGAAAGGAGGTGAAACCGTGGACGAATGGGTGGTGCGCCTGTTTGACGAGCTGCGGCAAATGCGGGCGGAGATGGCAACGAAGGCCGACATCGCCCAAGCGAATGAGCGCATCGAGCGGCTTGAACAGACGATGACCGCGGTGAAAGAAGACGTGGCGCAGACGAACGAACGCCTCGGGCAGTTGGAACAAACGGTGGTGGCCATGCGGGAGGATGTGGCGGCGTTGGATGCGCGCGTCGGGCGTGTGGAAGAGCGCGTCGAGCATATGGATGCCCGTATGGGACGCATGGAAGAGCGCGTCGAGCGCATGGATGCCCGTATGGGACGCATGGAAGAGCGCTTCGAGCACATGGATGCGCGCGTCGGGCGTGTGGAAGAGCGCGTCGAGCATATGGATGCCCGTATGGGACGCATGGAAGAGCGCTTCGAGCACATGGATGTCCGCATGGGACGCATGGAAGAACGCGTTGAGCGCGTCGAGCAGACGATGGCGACAAAGGAAGATGTCGCCGAATTGCCGTTTATTCGGCAAGCTGTTATGGAGACATTGGAGACGCTGCGAGACGTTTCAACGATCAAGCAAACCGTTGCCCAAATGCAGCAGAAAATCGATGAAATCATCACCGGACAAGCTAGGCAAGAGCTCGTTCTTCAATCCCTCGCGTTGCATCTGCTTGAGCATGAGAGTGAAATCCGCGCTTTGAAAGCGAAATAACGCTAAGCATCTCAGTTCATATCCTCACTTGAGACGGTTTTCCTTCCCAAAAACAGGCCGGCTTTGTCCGCGCCTGTTTCTTCATGTGTCCTTCTTTTGGATGATCAACGGTTTCCAAATGATAAGACGCACGGGATGCCTGTTCGTCTGCATACAGTTTGCTTGTTTGCGCATCCTAAACGAAAAGAGGAACAAACCGAGGTGTTGGTATGCCGACCCTTTTATCGATCGGCACGGCAACGATGCCATATATCGTTTCCCAAGAAGAAGTGAAGCAGCATGTCGCCGGTCTGTTTGCCGGACGCCTCGCGCGCGCCGAGCGGCTGCTTCGGGCCTTTGACAACGGCGGCATTCGGACGCGCGCGTTTGTGCAGCCGCTTGCCTGGTACAGCACACCGCGCGGTTTCGGCGAGAAAAATGCCGTGTATATGGATTGCGCTGTCCGCTACAGCGGCGAGGCAGCCAACAACTGCTTGCAGAACACCCCTGACGGCCCGATTCCCCATGAGGCGGTCGATGCGCTGTTTTACATCTCAACGACCGGACTGTCTACGCCGAGCATCGAGGCGCGGCTGATGAACGTGCTGCCGTTTTCTCCTTCCGCCGTGCGGGTGCCGGTTTGGGGGCTCGGCTGTGCGGGAGGAGCAGCGGGCCTTGCGCGGGCGGCCGATTATTGCCGGGCGTTTCCGAAGGCGAAGGCGCTTGTGATTGCCGCTGAGTTTTGCAGTTTGACATTTCAGGCGGATGACGTATCTAAAAGCAATGTGATCGGCACATCGCTTTTTTCCGACGGCGTGGCCTGCGTGCTTGTCGCCGGCGATGAAGCAGCGCCAAATGGCGGCGCGCCGCGCATCATCGCTGCCCGATCGGCGCTGATGCCTCGCTCGGAAGATGTGATGGGGTGGGAGATTCGCGATGAAGGGCTGTTTGTCATCTTTTCAAAAGACATTCCGTCGATCGTCCGCGCATGGCTGCGCCCGCAAGTGGAGTCGTTTTTGCAGGAGAACGGACTAGGGCTTCGCGACCTTCGCTATTTTATCGCCCACCCGGGCGGAAAAAAGGTGATGGAGGCGTATGAGGAAGCGTTCGGATTCGGCATGGAACAGACAAAGACTTCCAGAGAGGTGTTGGCCCGATATGGCAATATGTCGTCAGCTACCGTTTATTTTGTGCTCGAGGAAGTGATGCGGCAGCCGCTTGCGCCCGGGTATGGGCTGCTCGTTGCCCTCGGTCCCGGCTTTAGCGCCGAGATGGTGCTGCTCAAATGGGAGGAATGATGATGCGGTTTGCCTTCGTGTTTTTTACGGTGGTCGGGATGCGTTTGGTTGAGCTTTGGCTTGCAAAACGGAACGAACGGTATGTGAAAGCGCTCGGAGCGAAAGAGGTGGGCGCCCGCCATTATCCGTGGATCGTGTTAATGCATGTGCTTTTTCTTTTGTCGCTGGCTATCGAGGCGCTTCGAAAAGGCGCCCGCCCGTCGCGGCGCTGGCCGCTTTTGTTTCCACTCTTTCTCGCCGTCGAAGGGCTGCGCGTATGGACGATTTTGTCGCTCGGCCGCTTTTGGAATACGAAAATTTTGATTGTGCCCAACCGTCCGGTCGTGAAAAAAGGGCCATACCGGTGGATTCGTCATCCGAACTATGCGGTCGTCGTTTTGGAGATCGTGTTGCTGCCGCTTTTGTTTCAGGCGCGATTGACGGCCGTTGTCTTTTCATTTCTTAATGCGTTGCTGCTGTTCGTTCGCATCAAAACAGAGGAGCGGGCGTTGGCGGCGTTGACAGACTATCAGGAAGCGTTTCGCGCCCGGCCACGCTTTTGGCTAAGCATCTCCCGAAGGTTGACGCCTTTCTAAAAGGCCGGTGAAAAATCGCTGTCACACACACACGAATCGGCGGCATTTTCATTCAGAAAAGAAAGCAGATTTTGCAAGGTTTCTCTCGTTGAGAAACGGATGGAATCCGCAGTATTTTGCACGAAATCACCAACCTTCTAAAAAAGATGGAGAAAAGCCCTCATGTCCCTGTTGATCGATATTTCCATGCGCTCCCGCCTTGTTGATGGGCGGGATTTTTCGTTTTTCCTATTGGGAAACGGAACAAAATGCAGTAAAATGAATGTAAATGACATTGACGGAAACAAAGGGGTTTGAATCATGGGGAATGTTGCTGTTAGACCGCCGTCATTGCGGCCGTGGCTGGCGAAAATGATAAAGATGCATGAGCTGCTCCATCAAACGGGGGATTCAGATAATGCCAGTAAAGTGAAGCAGCTTATTGAAAAAACGGCGGCCGGGGAGCTCGTTGTCGCCTTTTGCGGCCATTTTTCCGCCGGCAAATCGAGCTTGATTAATGCGCTGCTCGGTGAGCCGCTATTGCCGTCGAGCCCGATTCCGACGAGCGCCAATCTTGTGAAAGTGAAGGCCGGCCGGGATTCTGTGCGCGTCTTTTATCGCCGTGAAGCGCCGGTCGAGTACGAACCGCCGTATGATCCGGACCTCATCCGCGCGCAATGCCGGGACGGGGAGACGATCGAGTGGATTGAAATCAGCCGTGAAACGGGTGCCATTCCGCTAGGCGTCGCCATCTTGGACACGCCGGGCATCGACTCGACGGACGACGCCCATCGGCTGGCGACGGAGTCGGCCCTCCATCTTGCGGATGTCATCTTTTATGTGATGGATTATAACCATGTCCAGGCGGAATTAAACGTTCAATTTACGAAACAGTTGACCGATGAAGGAAAAACGGTGTATTTGGTCATCAATCAAATTGATAAACATCGCGAAGAGGAGCTGCCATTCGCGACGTTTCGCGCTTCGGTGGTCGAGGCGTTCCAACGTTGGGGGATCGAGGCGGCCGGACTGTTTTTCCTCTCGTTGAAAGCGCCGTCCCATCCGCACAGCGAGTGGCAGGCGTTGTCAAGTTGCTTGCGCCGGCTGTTTGCCGACAAGGATGAATGGCTCGTTCGCGGCGCTGAATCATCGTTGAAATGGATCGCCGCCCGCCATCTTGAGCAGTTGTGTGCTCAGCATGAGAAGTTGGCGCAAGAGATGCAGGAGCGGCTTGCCGCGCTTGGCGGCATTGCGGGTGAGGCGGCCGCCGAAGAGCTCCATCGCTTGGAAGCCGAACTTGCCGAGACGCAAACGGCGGCGGCGCGGCTGGAAGAGTCGGTTCGCACGGAGCTGGAGCGCGTGCTGCACAATGCTTATTTAATGCCGTTTGAAACGAGAGAGCGGGCCGGGGCGTACTTGGAAGCCATGCAGCCTGGCTTTAAGGTCGGGTGGCTGTTTTCCAAGACGAAAACGGAAGAGGAGCGCAAACAGCGGTTGGCGGCGTTTTATGAGAGCGTGAAAGCACAGGCGACCGCGCAGATCGAATGGCATGTCCGCCAACTACTGCTGCGGTTTGGACATGAGTGGGATGCCGATGCCGCCTGGCTTGGCAAGTGTCAACAGTGGACGGTGGAGTGGGATGAATCGCTGCTTGCAGGCCTCGTCAAACACGGAACGGATTCGCGCGGTGCGGCGCTGTTGAATTATACCGATGATGTCGCGGCGGCGCTCAAAACACGGTATCGCGACTCAGCGCTCGCTTTGGTGGCGGAGCTTGGGGAACAAGCGGCCAACCGGGCGGCCGAGCAAATCGCGGCATTGCGCGTCAAGCTGTCGGCAGCGCGCGAAAAAGCGGAGCTCGCCGCCCATTTGGCCCGCCTTGAAGCGGAGCGGGAAGAGCGGCGGCGCATGCTCGAACAGCTGCTCGCCGCCCCCACCCCGAACGATGGCCAAACGCTCGATGAAAAACAGCTGGCTGTGTTGACCGCCGCTCCTTCATTCCAGAGGGCGCGCCATGCCGAGGCGGCGGTGCGGTCGCATGAGCCGCGGGAGACCATGAATCGTGTTTCCGAAGAGCAAGCGCTCAGTCAGAAAAGAGCGGCCGGCAGCCGGGCGGCGGGAGAACGGGACGATTTCTCGCGGGCGCGGCCTAGCGGACAAAAACTGCGAAGCGAAGAAGCGGCCGAGCGGCTGGAGGCGGCGGCCGCTTGGCTCGAGCAGTCCGAACTGCTTGCTCGTTTTGCCGGCCCGCTGCGCGTCAAAGCGCGGCGGCTCCGTGAGCGTGCGTTTACGGTCGCTTTGTTTGGTGCTTTCAGCGCCGGCAAGTCATCGCTCGCCAACGCCTTGCTCGGCGCGCCGCTCTTGCCGTCATCGCCCAATCCGACCACCGCTGCCATCAGCAAAATCGCGCCGCCTGACCAAGAGCATCCGCACGGAATGGCGGTGGTCAACGTCAAAAGCGAGCGGCAAATGTGGGACGATGTTCAAGCCTCGCTCCGCCAGTTTGGACTAAAGGCCGATACATGGGAGGAGGCGCTTCGCCTGTGTGCCCGCCTCGCCGAATCCGGAGCCATGCATCCAGCGCAAAAGCCGCACCTCGCCTTTTTGGCGGCCGTTGCGGCCGGTTATGAGCGGATGGGCGGCCAGCTCGGCGCGGCGCTGTCGGTCGGCTTTGACGAATTAGAGCGGTATGTCGCGGATGAGGCGGTGTCGTGTTTCTTAGACGAGGTCGTCCTGTATGCCGATTGCCCGCTCACCCGCCAAGGGGTGACGCTTGTCGATACGCCGGGGGTCGATTCGCTCAACGCCCGGCATACCGGAGTGGCGTTCCATTATATGAAGAATGCCGATGCGCTGCTGTTTGTGACGTACTACAACCACGCCTTTTCGAAAGCGGATCGCGAATTTTTGCTTCAGCTCGGGCGCGTTAAGGATGCGTTTTCCCTTGACAAAATGTTTTTTGTCATCAACGCCGCTGATTTGGCTCAGTCGCGGGAGGAGCTCGATGCGGTCGTCTCCTATATGAACAGCGAACTCGCCCGCTTCGGCATCCGTTTTCCGCGCCTTTATGCGCTCTCGAGCCGCATGGCGCTGGCGGAGAAAACCGGGGCGGGGCCCGTGTCGCACGATGTTTTGGCGGATTCAGGGCTGCCCGCTTTTGAGGCCGATTTTTTCCGCTTCTTGACCGAAGAGCTGGCCGAAGTGGCGGTCGAGAGCGCCTGCGCTGAGCTTGCGCGGGCGCATCAGGCAGCCGCAGAGTACGCTCGGGCTGCGGGGCAGAGCGAGGCGGAAAAAGCGGCCAAACAACAAATGCTCGGGCGCCTTCGCGAAGAGATGCAGGCGCTGCTCGCCAGCGCCGATGACGCCCACGGCCGGCAAGCGCTCCGCCAAGAGGTGGAGGAGCTGCTCTATTACGTGAAACAGCGCGTGTTCCTGCGCTTGAACGATCTGTTTAAGGAAGCGTTCCATCCATCGGTGCTCCGCGACGGCCAAGGGCCGATGCGCCAAGTGCTTGCGCGCTGTCTTGACGAGCTGCTTGCGGCGGTCGGCTTTGATTTGGCGCAGGAGATGAGGGCGACCAGCTTGCGGGTAGAGGCCTTTTTGCGCAAGCGGCTGGATGAGCAGTTTGCCCGTCTTGGCCGTGAGCTTCGAAGCCTCGATCCGTCAGTGGCTCTTACGCCGCCGGAAACGGCTGTTTTTGCGGCGCCGGAGTTCGCCACCGCCCTTAGCGATGTGGATCGGGCGCGGTTTGCCAAGGCGCTTTCGCTCTATAAAAACGCCAAATCGTTTTTTGAACGCGATGAAAAGCGGCGGATGAAAGAGGAAATCGAAACCGCGCTCATGGAGCCGGTCGATCAGTATTTGGCCGAGCAAAAAGAGCGGATCGTCTCCGCTTATGGTGAGCAATACGAGACGGCCGTCGCCGCGTTGGCCGCCGCGCTCGCCGACCAAGTTGATAGCTATATGGACGGTTTGATGGCGGCGCTCGCCAACAGGGGGGACGGTGAGACGCTCCGCCGCATCGAAGCGGCGCTTCGCCGCCTTCTTCCCGTTCAAGGCGAGGAGGCGCAGCCATGAACCGGTTTCACGCTTGTGCGACATGCATCCACTATGGCATCGAAAAACGGGCCGACGGGCTCTACACGTATTGCCGCCGGCTTGGCTATGCGACGAAACCGAACTATCGGTTCAACTGTTGGACACCGAAACCGAACGTCAAGCGGTTGATGGAAAAAGAAGCAGGAAAGGACGAGAGCTAGTGAGCGAAGTGCATCAGGCGATTACCGCCCACGTACAAAAACAGCATGCCGTCTTGAAAAAGTTTGCCATGCTCGATGCGGAGCGCGAGCGGCATATCGAAGAAGCGGTCGAGCGCTGCCGCCGCGGCGAGCCGTTTACGGTCGAGCTGATCAACGAAGTGACGAAACAAATGAACGAGCTGGCTAAAGGCGGCCTCGTGCCGGCGCGCCGGTACGTGACGCCGGAAATGGTGCGCGACTATGTGAGCCGGCTGGAAGGGAAACGGCCGCCACAAGGGAACAGAGAAGACGGCCAGCACGCTTGAGCCTAGAAGATCGGTGAAAAACGGTTGCTTCTTTTGAGCAATGGGGGATCGTTTGAAAGGCGCCCCTGATGCGACAAGGCTTTTCGATTTGAGAAATGAGCTCGATAAGCGGCTTGCTCCCTTCAATCACCGGCCTCCTAGAAGGCCGGTGAAAAATCGCTGTCACACACGAATCGGCGGCATTTTCATTCAGAAAAGAAACTTGATTTTGCAAGGCTTCTCTAATTGAGAAACGGATGGAATCAGTAGTATTTTGCACTAAATCACCAGCCTTCTAGAAAGTCGTTGAACAACGGCCGTTTCCCTCTCATCGGTGAGGGAACGGGCGAAACAAAGGATCGATGCCGCCAAATGGTTCGATTTGAAAAACGAGAATGGGAAGCTACCCGTTCCCTTCCATCAGCGACCGACTGACGCGCCCAAAGCGCGTAAGCAAGTGGATCGGCAGGCAAAACGAAAAGGGGGAGAAGAACAATGGCGTCGCTCGTTTCCCACGAATGGCTGCATGCCCATTTGTCCGAAGAAACCATTCGGATTCTTGATTGTCGATTTTGGCTCGGCGCCCCGTCCAAAGGCGCCTCGGCTTACCGGGACGATCATATTCCCGGTGCAGTGTATATCGATTTGGAGCGCGATTTGTCCGGTCCGGTGGCGGAGCACGGCGGCCGCCATCCGCTGCCATCGGCCGAGCAAGCGGCGGCTGTGTTTGGCCGCGCCGGCATCGATGAAACGATGACGGTCGTTGCCTACGATGACCAAGATGGAGCGATGGCCGCGCGCTGTTGGTGGCTGCTTCGCTATTTCGGCCATGAGCGCGTTTACGTGTTGGACGGCAATTACAGCGAGTGGAAAAAGAAAGGCCATCCGGTGACGGACCGCATTCCTGTCGTAGCGCCGCGGCGGTTTCAACCGCGGCCTGACCGGTCATGGCTGGCGACGGTTGAGGATGTGCGCGCCGCTGTGCGCGATCGCTCGGCTGTGCTGATCGATTCGCGCGAGTGGAAGCGGTACATCGGTTTGGAAGAGCCGATCGACCGGGTGGCTGGCCGCATTCCTAGGGCGGTGCATCGGTTTTGGAAAGATGGGGTGGCAGAAGGCGGCTACTGGAAACGCCCAGATGAGCAAGCGGCGCGATTCGCTGATCTTGACCGCGAGACACCGCTGATCGTCTACTGCGGTTCTGGTGTCACCGCCTGTCCGAACGTGCTCGCTTTAAAGGAAGCCGGTTACCGCAACGTCCGGCTGTATGTCGGCAGTTTCAGCGATTGGATTTCCTATCCGGACCACCCGGTCGAAACGGGTGATCCTTCCTTTTCAGCATAGACGTTTTTCAAGCGGATGCCAATGGTCTTGAAGGAAAAGTATGGTCAATAGGTCGTCGTCAAAGAGCCGTTGAAACGGGCAGGACATCTTGAAGGCGAAGGATCGGAATCAATACGTGTTTTTCAAGCGTCGAGCTAGGGGCGCCGTGGTCTCGTGCATCGTTTTTCTCCGGCGGGCGATACTATGTGTGAACCGACGGAACAAGAGGAGGAGAGCGCATGGGCCGGACAAAGCTTGGCAATGCGAATGCCCAACGGAATAACAACGCGAAAAAGAAAAACGGCTTTAATGAATGGACGAGCGAATTCGCTTCCTACGCCGAAGTGGAAGCGGAAAAAATGAAAAATGATCATCAAAACATCCGGTAACGACGAGGGCGCACCCCTCGTTTTTTGTCGTAGGCAGCAACGTTGGCAAAGACAAACGTATGTGCTATAATGAAGGCCAGAATGGCGAAGACGCCGGCCGGGAGGGAAAAGCGTGCGAAAGTGGTTCGTCCTATTGCTATTTTTGGCGGTTGCCGGCTACGGCCTTTGGAACGCGATGGCCGCCGGCAAAACGAACGAAGCGGTTGCTGCCGGCCCGAGGGTAGGCCACCCGGCCCCCGACTTGGCGCTGCCGACGCTTGGCGGCGAGCCGGTCAAACTTTCCGCTTGGCGCGGCAAAGCGGTCGTTCTTAACTTTTGGACGTCATGGTGTCCGCCATGCAAAGAAGAAATGCCGGAACTCGAAAAGTTTTACAAACAGCATGGCCACGAAGTCGCGGTGCTGGCGGTCCATTTGACTACGCGAGATACGCTCGATAACGCCGAGCGATTTGCGAAAAGCAGGAACTTGACGTTGCCAGTCGCCTTGGATGTCCGCGGCGAGGCGTTTTATCACTATCGAGTCCAGACCATTCCGACAACGTATATCATCGACCCGAACGGCATCATCCGGAAAAAAATCGTCGGCCCGGTGACGGCAGCTCGGCTCGAGAAGGCGACAGCGCTCTTTCGTTGACCAATCAACGGCGACGGACAGCGCTTTTTTTCATGCGTAACTATTTTTCAAAAAGTTGTCATAATTTTTATCTTTTTTGGGCATGAATAAGATTACAATAAAAGTGAGGGGAGGTTGAAGCGATGAGACGATCCCGCAAAATGACTCTCCAAGAATTGATCAGCGAGAACAAACGGCAGTTATTGAACGATCGGGAAGCGCTCGAAAAAATCGAGAAAAGGCTGGAAGAGCGGATGCTCAAAAAAGCAGAATAACCCATGCATAGCGGTTCTCCGGGCGGACAGACTAGATGGCGAGGAGGCGAACAAGATGAGCAATCCGAAAGGAAGCCGAAAACATTTCGTGCCGAACCATATCGGCACACAGCCTCGCGCCGCTGGGGGAAACAAAGGCAAACAAATGCAGGACCAATCCGGCCAGCACGCCCAAGTGATTCAGACGAAGGGTGAATAGGGCAAACTCGCGTGAAGGAGGAAGCGTCCATGCCACGTCCGAAACCGGATGACCGCAGCGATAATGTGGAAAAGCTGCAAGAAATGGTGCAACATACGATCGAGAATATGGAAAAAGCCGAGGAAACGATGCAGTTTGCTTCGCCGGAGGAACGGAAGAAGATTGCGGAGAAAAACCGCCGCCGCGAGGAAGCGATCGCGGCGATGCGCGCGGAAATTAAGGACGAAGCTGCTGCGCGGGAACACGGCTACCAATAAACGAAATGAAGCCGCCTTGATTTGGGCGGCTTTGTTTTTTCATTTGCCGGCTTGAGCCAACGAACGGATGAGTGGTAACATGAAAGAAGAGCCCGGCAAAAAATGGAGGGAGAACAAACGTGAAGGTGGTAGAAAAACAAATCGAAGTGCGCTATGCGGAAACGGATCAAATGGGCGTCGTTTACCATGCGAACTACTTAGTTTGGATGGAAGTCGGGCGCACAGAACTGATCAAACAGCTTGGCTTCCATTACGCGGAGATGGAGAAAGAAGGAATTATTTCGCCGGTCATCGATTTGCAAGTGTCGTACAAAAAACCGCTTCACTACGGGGAGACGGCGACCGTCCGCACGTGGATCGACGCTTATGACGGCATCCGCGTCACGTACGGCTACGAAATTCTCGCTCCGGACGGCGAAGTGGCCGTCACCGGCAAGTCGCAACACGTTTGCGTCAAGCGCGAGACGTTTCGACCGATTGTGATCCGCAAATATTTTCCCGCTTGGCACGAAGCGTACGAGCGGGCGAAGCGGTAAAGGGGTGCGGTGCGATGGCGTTTGGCATCCGCCGTCATGAGCTTGAGGCGTGGAAAGAGAAAGTGAAGCGCGGCGAGATCGCCTTTTTGACCCATTATTGGTATGACGAGCGGTTTCCCGATTGTACGACGGTGACGAAAGTCGGCTGCGCCGATATCGCTCAGCTGACCGCTTGGGGGCGGCAATACGGGCTGAAAGAAGAGTGGATCGACCGGCGCGGCGAGTTTCCGCATTTCGACTTGCTCGGCGAGACGCAAAGGCGCGTGTTGCGGCAAGAAGGACGGCTGTTTGAACTCGAACGATTCACGAAACGGGGGAAAAAGAGATGATCGATTTGACCGCTGTGAAGGAAATGGCGAAACATACGTTGATCGATACGCTCGGCATCGAACTGGTCGAGCTTGGCGAAGGCCGCGTCGTTGCGACGATGCCGGTCGACCAGCGCACGCACCAGCCGGCCGGGCTGTTGCATGGCGGCGCCTCGGTCGCGCTCGCTGAAACGGTGGCGAGCATCGGTGCGTATGCGCTTGTCGATCCGCAAACAGAAAACGTCGTTGGGTTGGAAATTAATGCCAACCACGTTCGCGCCGTCCGCAGCGGAACGGTGACGGCGACGGGAACAGTGCTGCACCGCGGCCGGACGACGATGATGTGGGATATACGCATCACCGACGAACAAGGGCAGCTCGTCTGCGTCTCCCGCTGCACGATCGCCATCATTCGAAAAAGCTAGCGCCAAGGCTAGCTTTTTCCTCGTTTATTGGAGCAGAAATACCGGCTCATCGCCTGTTTCGTCCAAATCGACCGTCAAATCGCGCCCGTCAAAATACCATTGGTCGCTGTCATCGACAAAAAAGGTCACGCCATCAATCGTCGTCTGTGCGGCTGGCTCTCCGGCTGGCTCATCTTTCGCCATGCCGAGCGAAAAGCCTTTTTGCACGGTGCCGCATCCTCCGTAGCGGGCGAAAAAGCGAATCGCATCGCCCGGCTTCAATCCGAGCTCCCGCTTGTACCAGTCAAACGCCTTTTTCGTGATCACAATGTTCATAGCTTCCCCTCCTCACGTTTATTATAAGCGAATAAACACCAGCCGGTAAAACGATGAACATTGGCTGACAATGTCAGCGGCCCCTTTCCACAAAGTGGCGGCCTTTTGCCCTCAGGCGCGCGAGTAAAAAGGGCGATGAAGGCAAACAGTAAAAGCGAGGGAGGTGAGCGGGATGAATAAAAAACGACCATTTGCGCCAAGCTACGAATCCGACGGGGTGATGGGGAAAAACAGCAAAACACATCCGCACCGCTCGGAACGACAACCAACCGGCAAACAAGCGCCCGATTTTTTCAACACAACGCCATCGAGCGAATAACGAAGCGGGAACAACCGCTGTTTTTGATGAATAAAGTAGCTAGTAGGCTTAGCTTTGTCGGAATCGATTGGTTTCACAGTTTCGTTTTTGATGAATAAAGTAGCCAGTAGGCTGCTTTTTTTCATGGCAGCTACTATACAAATAGGCCGGTCCGCGTTATCATTATTTGAGGAACATGTTTTGAAAGGAGTGACGTTTTCGTATATGAGTAGTTCGAGTCTGAACGAACCAGAACCGGAATATAGCGGGGAACGCGGCCTGTTCCTTTTCCCGCCCGCTGCTCATCATACGAAAACGAGCTCCGGACGGAAAGGAAGAGGCGCCGCCTTCCTCGCGGGAAAAGGAGGAAGGATGCCAGATGATGAAAATGTATTTATCCGATGCCAGCGGCAAAATGCGGGAAATCGACCGGATTGAAAACGGCTGCTGGATCAATCTCGTCGCCCCGACGGAGGAAGAAATTCGTTACATCGCCCACCATTTGGACATTCCGATCGATTCGATCAAAGACGCGTTGGACGATGAAGAGCGGTCGCGCATCGAAAAAGAGGATAACCATGTATTGATTATCGTTGACATCCCGATTGTTGCTCACGATGAAGTCGACGGCCCGATGTATGAAACGATTCCAATCGGTATGATTATTACCAATACGTGCTTTATCACCGTTTGTTTGCAGGAGAATCCAATTTTCGAAGAGTTTTCAAAAAACAAAATCAAAAACTTTTACACGTTTATGAAAACGCGGTTCGCCTTGCAAATGCTCTACATGATTTCGACGTATTATTTGCGCTATTTGAAGCAAATCAACCGGCGCACGAGCGAAATCGAAAAAGAGCTGCACCAATCGATGAAAAACAAAGAGCTGTTTTCGCTTCTCAGCATGGAAAAAAGCTTGGTGTATTTCATGACATCGCTCAAAGCAAACAACATCGTCATGGAGCGGCTTTTGCGCCTCAACTATTTGCGCATGTACGAAGATGATCAAGATTTGCTGCAAGATGTCATTATCGAAAACAAGCAGGCGATCGAAATGGCGGAAGTGTACAGCAGCATTTTAAGCGGCATGATGGATGCGTTCGCCTCCGTCATCTCGAACAACTTAAACATCGTGATGAAGTTTTTGACTGCCATTACGATCGTCATTTCGTTGCCGACGATGGTGGCGAGTTTTTACGGCATGAACGTGCCGATTCCGTATCAACACTCTCCGTACGCCTTTTTGATCGCGATGGCGCTCGCTGGTTCGCTGTCGGCAGCAACGGCGTACGTCTTTTGGAAAAAGCGGTATTTTTGACGAACGAGCGGCTTTTCGTTGGTGCAGAGAGGGCGAAAAAGCGGCGCGAGCCTTTTACCGACATCGGGAAACATAAAGCGAGAAGCCGCTTTTCAGACAAATTTTTCAACGAAACAAAACGGTCGAGCGGCATGGCCAAGCATTGGCCGCTATGGAAGCAAAAACGGCTGCCCTGTCATTCGGGCAGCCGTTTTTGTTTGCGGGCCGCGACGCCGCCAGAGAGGATAAATTTCATCGCCTCTTCCGGTGCGATGTCGATGACTTCGACCTGCTCTTTCGGAACGAGAAGGGTAAGCCCGGCGACTTGAAATGTCTGTGGAATATAGACCGCCACATAATCGGCAAGCGGGTCGTGCCAGGCGCCGACATCGTCCATCGTAATAAAGCCAAGGCATTTCCAGCCGCTTTCGGGCACGGTAATAAGCACGACTTGCGAAAACGATCGTTTTTCCCCGACGAACGAAGCGATCGTATCTTTGGCGACCGAATAAACGGTTTTCATCAAAGGGATGCTTTCGAGCAGGCGGCCGGCCAATCGGATGAGGCGGCCGCTTACATATTGCGTCGACAGCCAGCCGCACACCGTGATGAGCGCCACCGTGGCGAGCAGGCCGAGTCCGGGGATATAACGGCCGTCCAAATACGGCCGCACATACTGGCCGAGCAGCCCGTCCAACATCGCAAACACTTTGTAGCATACATAGACGGCCAACAAAATCGGCACGATCGTCAGCATGCCGTTTACAAAATTTTTCATGAAAAAACGCATCGTTCTCCTCCCTTTCCCTTTCTTTCTCTCACCATACCAGTTTTTTTAAAGTTGCACAACCAACAAAAGACGAACATTAATTTCATTTAAATAAAAAAAGTTCGTTTTTTTATTGACGAATCCCCAAATGTTCCGTATACTTTCGAATGGAACTTGAAAAATGGGGGATGGATCATGAACAATCATTATGATGTCATCGTGGTCGGCGCCGGGCCGGCCGGCATTTTCACTTGCTACGAACTGACGCGCAAACTGCCTAGAGCGAACGTGCTCTTGATTGATAAAGGGCATGATATCTATAAGCGCAACTGTCCGATTTTACAGAAAAAAATTGAGAAATGCCCGCCGCCGGCCGGAAAAAAAGATTACGCCGGCTGTGTGCCGGCCTGTTCGATCACGAACGGCTTCGGCGGAGCGGGGGCGTATTCGGACGGCAAGTTCAACATCACGAGCGAATTCGGCGGCTGGATGACCGACTATTTGCCAGCTTCGACTGTACTTGAGCTCATCCGCTATGTCGATGAGATCAACTTGAAGCACGGAGCGACGACATCGATCACCGACCCGATGACGGACAAAGTGAAAGAGATCGAGCGGCGCGCCTACGCGGCCGGATTGAAGCTATTGCGCGCCTATGTCCGTCATTTAGGCACCGAACAAAACTTGGAAATTTTAAAAAGCATTTTTGAATATTTGCGCGAGCGGATCGCGATGCGCTTTCAAACGGAAGTGGACGATATCGTGACCGAGCGGACAGAGAGCGGCCACCGGGTCAAGGGAGTCATGTTGAAAAACGGGGAAACGCTGACGGCGGAAAAGGTCGTCATCGCTCCGGGGCGCGACGGTTCGGTTTGGTTGAGCAAAATCTTGCGCAAGCGCCGTTTGCGGATGATCAACAATCAGGTGGACATCGGCGTGCGCGTGGAAACATCGAACATCGTCATGCAAGAAATTAACGAACATCTGTATGAAGGAAAGTTCATTTTCAACACATCGGTCGGAACGCAAGTGCGCACGTTTTGCAGCAACCCGTCCGGACACGTCGTGGTGGAAAATCACTCCGGCATTATGCTCGCCAACGGCCACGCCTACAAAGACCCGAAGCTCGGCAGCAACAATACGAACTTTGCGCTGCTCGTGTCGCACAAATTTTCCGACCCGTTTGACAAGCCGAACGAGTACGCCCATGAAATTTCTCGGCTGGCGAACGCTTTGTCCAACGGCGGCATCATCGTGCAAAAATACGGCGACATCCTCAAAGGAAGGCGCTCGACGGAAAAGCGCATCAAAGAAGGGTTTATCGAACCGACGCTCAAAGAAGCGGTGCCGGGCGATTTAGGCCTCGTTTTGCCGTACAACACGATGAAAAGCTTGATCGAAATGACGGAGGCGCTCAACCACGTCACTCCGGGGCTTGCCTCAGAGCATACGTTATTCTATGGAGTCGAAGCGAAATTTTACTCGGCGCGCCCGAAGCTGAACGACCGTTTTGAAACCGAGATCGCCGGGCTGTATGTCGGCGGCGACGGCGCGGGGATTACGCGCGGTTTGGCACAGGCGAGCGCCTGCGGCGTCTGGATCGCCCGTGACATCGTGGAAAAATTAGGGGAATGAAAAGGGGCTGACCCCATAGCCATCAAGTTAAGAAAACAGGAATAAATCTATGCCTCATTTGACCATCCTTTTGAAGACTTCATCATGTCTTAGAAAGGGTGGTTTTTTTTGAAGACGTCCTTATCTCTCCAAGAGGAATGGCATTGTTTTTTAGAGGGATTACGAAGCGTGTTATCGTGCGAAGAGCTGGAACAGATGGCCCGAGATCATCGATTTATTCAACGAAAGGGGAAGTTGCGCGCCCATGACTTCGTGGCACTTTGCACATTTCTCCAGGAAGAAGGTGGTCAAAAATCATTGGTGCAGCTCTGCAGTGCTCTAGCTCTTAAGCAAAACACCTCTCTGAGTGCGGAAGGGCTCAATCAACGGTTTAACGAAAAAGCAGTGAGTTTCCTCAAAGCGGTGTTCGAAAAACTGCTGATTCATCAGACGCAGGAGGCCCGTCACGTGTGTCAAAGACATTCGCTGTTTCGCCGGATTCGCATTCTCGATTCCACGTCGTTTCAACTGCCTCCTGAGATCCAAGGGATTTACGAGGGATGTGCGGGGGCTGGGGTGAAAATTCAGTTAGAATATGAATGGCTAGAAGGGAAGTTTCTCCATGTGGACGTTGGGGATGCTCGTCATCATGACGCCGCCTACGGAGCGTCCCTTCGATCGACCATTCAAGAAGGAGACCTTTGTTTGAAAGACTTGGGCTATTTTTCTCTTGAGGGATTGCAAGCGATTCATGATGCCGGAGCCTTTTACATTTCGCGGCTCAAACACAATGTAGGGATTTACCAAAAAGAAGGGGATCCATTTCGAAAATGGGAACCAGAGGATTTCCTTGCGATGCTGCAACCCGGAGAAACCATAGAACTGGAAGATGTGTATGTCAGTGGAAAGAACGTTCATCAACCGCGACTCATTGTGTATCGACTGACCGAAAAACAGGAACAACAGAAGGAAGGACAATGGAAACAGAAGGCCAAACAAAAAGGGGCCGCGTACGTGACGCGACGTCCCCACCCAATATATGTATATATCACCAATATTCCAGCGATTGATACCTCCTTGCATGACATTCATACGCTGTATTCTCTTCGCTGGCAAATTGAGGTGATAGTTAAAACATGGAAATCCCTGTTTCACATTCATCGATTCAAACGGATGAAAGGGACTGGCTTTCAGTGCCACTTGTATGGAACGTTGATTGCCTTATTGATCATCTCTACGGTCATGTTTGCCATGCGGGAATGGCTCTATCGAAAACAGAAAAAGGAATTGAGCGAATAGAAGGCGATGAGTATGATCAAGGAGTGGGGGATGGATTGATTTCAAGCCTTATGGTGTTCTGAGGCGCTAGCTGCCCAGCTCCTTTCTAAACTCTGTAACATAATCGCTCAACACGGAAAAAAATCAAGGCGTTATACAAAAAAGAGCGCTTTAGACATGATCGAGAGTTTGGTCATCATGCCGTTGCCGTAAGAAATTCCCATCTTATACCATAAAAAAACCTTCTATAGGGAAGGGGTATTTGGCATGCCTATCTTTCCATATTCCCACGGTCACAGCCTCCAAAGATATAGAGTGAAGCCTTGGAGCTACTCGCTCCAAGGCTTCACTTGATGGCTATGCAGGGGACCCCTTAGGCGACATGGAGCTGTTTTTTGATCACATCAATGGGAATATCTTGCTTCGCGGCATCGTAGATGAACTCGACGACGCTGTGCCCTTTCCGAGACCGAAGAAGCTCCAGGCCGGAAGAGAGGTCTTGCTGAGATTCGGCGATGCTGTATACGCAGGCGAACAGCACCACGGCCCAATACCGTTTCACCGCCCGAATGTGACGAACACGGTCCACCTGACTTCAGCTGGTCTTTGGCCTGCCGGAAAAAGCATTCGATCGTCCAGCGCTGGGCATAATAACGCAAGATCTCTTCATCGCCTAGCTCCCGGTCGGTGCTCAAGACGACATGGAGATGATCTGGCGTCATCGGTTCATCCGCCTTCCAAGCCAGCAGCACCACCGCGTCATCGAGGCCATGGATCGCTCCCTCGTAGCGATACACGCGGTAACGCTCCTTCCCCACCGTGACGAGGTGGGTGTCGTTGGGCTCGATATAGCGGGCGAACTTCTTCGCTTGGATGGCGATACCTTTCGGATAGAGAATCCGGTTCGTCTTGAGCATGGCGATGACATGGAATCCTTGTTTCAGGCAGGCTTCGATGAGCGCTTGGGACGGATACCACGAATCCATGAGCACATACACCGGCTGAGCCCGTTTCCCCTTGAGCGAGGAAAGCATCTCGATCGCTAGGTCGATCTTGCTTCTTCCCGCCGTCTTGTCATACAGACGAAAGGCGAACGGAAACGCTTGCGTGAAGGTATGCACCATCAGCCAAACGAGCGAATGCCCCCAAACGGATTGATGATCTTTGTGCGAGTAGTGCCAATCACACCCTTGAATGGCGCGGGCAGCCCGTGACGAAGGCTTCGTTTTTTGGCAAATCGTATCATCAATCGAAACAAAAAGGGGTTGATTCTCCCGTTTGGCTAGGCGTTCGATCTGGCGAAGAATCCATTCTTGAAGCTTCTCAAGCCGTTTTTCCTCGTTCCAAGGGCTTTTCGTGAAAAAATGGCTGAGCGTGGTTCGATGGTTGGGATGAAAACTCCAGTACCGGACATCCGTCAATGTCCCCGAAAATCCCTTGGTCGTCAAGGCGTCGACAAGGTAAACGAGATGCTTGATGACCGGCTTCGAGAAATAAAGCGCCAATCCCAGCGTCATGAAAAACTTGTGGATTCGTTGATGATGTGCTAATCTATTCATGAGACATGAACCTCCTTGTGGGTAGTTTGAGCACATCTATTTTACTCAAGGAGTTGGGTTCATGTCTCCTTTTTTGTTTAGTTGTCAATTTATGTTAGCAAATTTGCTCATCTACAGTAGCAAAGAAAAAGAAAGGATCAATATTAAGAGAGTTTCCTTCAGAATATTTAGATAAAACGTTGGATGAAATTGAAAAAGACGCTAAAAAGGGGGTACCTAATGCTAAGAAGGCTAAAAAATTGTTAACCGATAAGAGATTTGATAAATAATTTTTTTAGGATTTAAAACCGTATTTAGAACCCTTAAGCGAATTGGTTAAGGGTTCTAAATACTATTTTCTCATAGAGGGGGGATTTTTTATGGAACCAAATTTACAGGAGTCTCAAATAAATTGGTACGCAGTCAAAATATTATTTGAATCTATACACTTTGGAAACCCACTTCCCGATAAAATTGATGAACACTACTACGACAATAACAAAAAGCTTTTTGAAGAAAGTATTATTCTTATTAAAGCAAAAACAATCGAACAAGCATACAATATTGCAGAAGAGCAAGCTAAACAATCAGAGCACGAATACTTAAATTCTTATGGTCAATTGGTAAGATGGAAATTTGTGGATATATTACATGCGTTCGAGCTTAATGATGATGAATTTAAAACCGGAACAGAAATTTATTCAAGATTTATACACGCTAAGAAAGAAGATACGTATAAAGATATTATTATTCAACCCGTGGTGCTAGATAAAACTCAGACAAGCATAAAAATAGCCCTTGCTGGCGGATCTCCAGTAGAATGAAAGTGTCACCCAACATTCGAAAGGAGAGATCCCCCATGCAAGAGCACTTTCATTTTACTACAGATCCAGCCAAACTTCAAAAACAATATGCCGCTATTTTCTGTTTTGTTTCTGCCCAACTGTCGTTGATTCAAATGTATCTTCATCGCCGCAACCGTCACTTGGTCAAGCAAGAAGACGAAGTGGTCATGGCGGTTCACCTTTTGGGGAAGCTGCTGGGCTTTTCTTCCGAACGAGCCTGGCATCGTTTTGTCACGGGAAATTTGTTCACAAACGGCTCGTTTCTTGAACGCTCCCGATACAACCGCCGCTGCCGAGCGCTTGGTTTCGCCATCAAATGGATCCGTCATGAGCTGGCGAAACGTGGCCAACACCATGCTTATGCGGTCGTCGACAGCTTGCCTCTTCCGTTGTGCCATCCCGTGAGAATGCAGCGCGTCAAGCGATTTCGAGGGATCGCGGATATGGGGTATTGTGCTTCCAAAAAGCAATGGTACTACGGTTTCAAGCTGCATCTTCAAGTGACCAATCAAGGGCTGGCCATGGGCTATGTCGTGACGGAAGCGTCCTGCCACGACGTCAAAGCCGCTGAAACGGTGATGACTCAAATCCCTCATCCCTACAACTTTGGGGACAAAGGGTACATCAGCCACGCTCTTCGAGAAAAGCTGTACGAAGAACACCAAGCCGCGTTCTGGACACCGTCTCGACACAATCAAAAGCACGGCCCATCCAAGGCATGGGAAGAATGGATCAGGAAAAAACGCAAAGTCATCGAGACGGTGTTTTCGATTCTCGTAGACCAATACCGGATCACCGACATTCGAGCGAATTCCATTGCCGGGTTTGAAGTGGCACTCGATGGCATCTTGTTGGCTTATTCCTTGGTCACACTAGGGCTGGTTGAGCGCTGACGCTCAACTAGCACCACGGGTTATTATTCAGTATTATCCGGAAGCCTTAGATAAAAAAGACGAACCTAAATAAAGAAGAAAATATCAAAAAACATATATTGAGTTTGTTTTGAATATAAAGAAGCCGATTCTCCCTTGAAGTGAGGGGAAATCGGCTTTTTCTATGTGAGAAATTGCTTAACGTCTCACATTTCGCACCCTCTCGACAAAAATCGGGAGGATTTTTTTATCTTCCTGTCGAATCAAACCTTGAAACACAAGGAAAGCAAAGGAGTTTGCCCATCATGGACGTTCGAATTCGGGCCATTTATGAAAGTTCTTATTTGAATAGAATAAGCGCCCTGTTCAAAGATCTTGACCTTCCTCAGTTGATTGATCATCTGGTTCCCGTGAATCCGCAATGCCAAACTCGAGCCAGCGATATCGTCAAGCTAATCGTTCTGGATATCTTGAGCGGCCGGCAAGCGCTCGTTCATTGGGAACAATGGGCGCATGACATCGATTGGCCGAAGCGGATTCGGCCAGGGCTGGATCCGTCTTGGTTCAACGACGATGCCATCGCGTGTCATTTGGATCGCCTGTATGAGGCGAATCTCCATCAAGTCCTTTCGTCTTGCCTCGTGCAGATCGACAAGAAAGAAGGTCTCTCTCTTCGCGTCTTCCACGCCGATACGACGGACAAGACCGTTTACGGCGCGTATGAATCGGTCTCGTCAGAGGCCCTGCAGATCACGCATGGCTACAACCGGCACCATCGTTGACAAAAACCAATCGGTTTCGGGCTGATCGGCAACGAAGACGGCATCCCGTTTTCCGGCGATGTGCACGACGGCAACGTGCCGGACAAAACGTGGAATCCCGAGGTGCTCTCCCGTGTCCATGAACAGCTGAAGCAAGCCAAGATCCAAGACGATTGGATTTACGTGGCGGATTCCGCTGCGATGACGAAAGATACACTGACGCTCCGTGGAGATGAACTTCTCTTTCTTGAAAGACCCGTTCTTTACGGATGAGATTTGCGTCAAAAAACCAGAACGGGTCGCGGTATTGGGTGATTTGTTTCTGTTGGCCTTGGCCATTTACCGCGTCTTCCAGCGCCGGGTGCGTCCGTTCATCACCCCGGAACGCCCATTCAAGGGCGCGGGAGGCCGGAAACTGACCCGACCCACCGGGCAGGCGATTTTTCAGTTGTTCCGGTATGTGAAAGTCGTCCTACTGGAGCTGCCGGATGGGCACATCCAACGCGCGTTAGGGAAACCGCTCACCCCTGATCAGCGAAGGATCCTGCAGGGATTGGGCATGGATGAGAGCATTTACGTGTAACGTCATACGGAACGACTAGCGATGGTAAAAAAAGGATTGCCATCGCTCGTTGTGTTGGTCGAAATGTTATTCTGAAAAACGAAATCGCTGCGGGCGCTGGAGTACGTGAAACGAACCCGGGGAATCGGGCTGTTGACCGGAGAACCGGGGGCGGGCAAGACATTCGCCCTTCGGGCGTGGAAAGAATCGTTGTCCCCTTCTTTGTATCACGTGGTCTACTTCCCGTTATCGACCGGAGGCGTGATGGATTTTTACCGCGGGCTGGCCCTTGGGTTGGGGGAAGAACCGAAATATCGCAAGGTGGATCTCTTTCGCCAAATCCAGCAAGCCATTGAGCGGTTGTATCATGAACGGCGGATCACACCGGTGTTGATATTGGACGAGATGCATTTAGCGAAGGATGCCTTTTTACAGGACATCGCGATCTTGTTCAACTTTGAGATGGATTCGACCAACCCCTTTGTCTTGATGTTAGCCGGGCTGCCCCATTTACAGGGGAAGCTGCGGCTCAATCAGCACCGCCCTCTCGACCAGCGCATCATCATGCGATGCCGGATGGGACCGCTCGAGAAGGAGGAGGTGGCGGGCTACATCGAGCATCGGATGAAACAGGCCGGGGCGAAGCATCCGATCTTCACTCCATCGGCGTTAGAGGCGATTGCCCTGCAGTCGCAGGGATGGCCTCGGGTGATCAACACGCTGGCTACGACATGCCTGCTGTACGGGTATCAGCTGAGAAAGGACGTCATTGACGAAGAAGTGGTACGTATGGCCACAGAGGAAATGGGGTATTAGCACGAAAGGGGCCGAATCGGCCTCTTTTGTGCTTTCTCTTTTCCATCGGTCCACCAGGCGCGCTGGAAATCTTCATCTGAAAGAGCGTGCAAACGTTCCGAAAGAATGTGCAAAATCCGGAACAATCCGCAAAAATTTTGCACATTATTTCGGAATCCGCCTGAAATAATTTGAAAAAGGGATTCTGAAATAATGTGCTAATTTACACCCGGCCGACCGACACGTTGGCGAAAGGAGCCCCGGACCGGTTCATCGTCTTAGTGCTGGATAACGCCCGAATTACCAAAATGGTGAGAGTGTGTTTGCAGGAAGAAGGACCGTGTGTTCACTTCATTTCCCTTCCTCCCTATTCTCCGCAACGGAACCCGATCGAACGCTTGTGGAAATGGCGGAAAGACACCGTCATCGCCAATGTGCTTTCACAACGATCGAAACGATATCACTCAAGCCATTGCCCGGTTGGTGGACTACACCCGAGAAAATGCTGAAACGCCTAGGAGGCTGGTGATTTACTCACGCAACCGCTTCTCGCAATCGTTTCTTAAATAGAAAAACCGGTTGCATCAGCTTCTATGTTCACGCGTTCCATCATCGATCAAGGCAAACAGCGTTTTTTCACCAGCCTTCTAGAGCCGAAATATGTTCAACAATTTCCTCAGGTTCTTGGTTCCATAGAGGTGTTTTCATTGCTTGCGCTGGGTTCCGACTATCCCCTTTCAATCCAACAATTTTATAATCCGTTTCTTGGAGATAGTTTATCAAAACTGTATTATTCCAGACAGTATAAGGAGTTACTATGAAAATTCGTTTAGCATTAAGAAAATGTAGAGCCTTAAGAATTGCTGAAGAAGGAGTTACAGCGGGAACACCTGCCGTTTTAGATATTCGATTCAAAAGTTCTTGAGTGAATTGTTGACCTCTGTAAAAACTCCCGGTTGTGAAACCGTAGACCACTACATCCACTTTAGCTCGAGCAAGTTCATTAGCAGCTCTTTCGATATGTAAATTGAACAGGTCCATTCCTTCCTCCGATTCTACACCACTAGGACCTGCTATTCTTGTTGCATGCACAGTTGCTACTTGTGAAAGGTGTTCATAGAAGTCCACTTCAATTGTTGTATTTCCGGCAGGAACAATAAGGCCAACTCTTTTTTTTGGACGCATAACATCCCCCCTAACAATCAAAATTTAGTAAAAATATAATATTAAGGTTCATCCCCACAACATGTACTTGACAGACAGTACGCTTCATCATTTGTTTCCCGTTCTTTCTTGGATGCATAAGCAAGGTATGTGATGAAAAAATCAAGTACTGGTGAAGAGCCAATATTGATAACTTTTTGTATAACTGTAGATGAGTATTTTTGTTACAGTAATTCCCATACCCTGAGAGACAAACAGGGTACCCTTAGGCGACATGAAGCTGTTTTTTGATCACATCAATGGGAATCTCTTGTTTTGCATCGTCATCGATGAACTCAACCATGCTGTGCCCTTTCCGAGACCGAAGAAGCTCCCGTCCGGAAGAGAGGTCTTGTTGAGATTCCGCGATGCTGGATACGCAGGCGAACAGCACCACGGCCCCATACCGTTTCACCGCCCGAACGTGGCGAACACGGTACCACCTGACTTCAGCTGGTCTTTGGCCTGCCGGAAAACGCATTCGATCGTCCAGCATTGGGCGTAGTAACCATGAGGCATGAACCTTCCTTGTGGGTAGTTGGTGGTACATCGATTCTAACCAAGGAATCGGGTTCATGTCTCCTTTTTTATTTGTTTGTAAATTTATGTTAGCGAATTTGCTCATCTACAGTATACTAATTTACTTGTGGCTTTCGAAACAGTTCTTTTCGGGAAAGCATGCAGTAAATGGTGACAAGCATTCAGTGCGCGATCGCAACGAGTGCTTTTTTCTTTCCCCAGCGAGCCACCAATGACCTAAATTTCGCCGACAACGGTTGATTCCTCCATTGCGATCACGTCCATGTCGCTTCATAATAATGTGGATTTAACATATCCCCCCGAGAAGTCTCCCACTTCTAAGCGAAGTGTAGGTGGGGGAGGTTCATTTAATTGAATTCTGTTCAGTTTTATTTATCAGTCACAATGGACACAAACAGTTTTGCACAGGGTCGAACCACTATTAAAAAGCACGTCTTTTCAAACTGTTTGCATTCATCATTCATTATGGTAAGGAGAAATGGATTTTCATGCCTAGGTGAGGAGTAAAATTTAATCATGGGTGTTTTTTGTGAAAATAGTAAACTTAATCATTAAATAGGTTGACAAAACTCCACGCCGTGCCCTACGATAAATGTAACGAAGTGGAAAGGGGAGCGGAACGATGGGGAATTGGATGGAATTGGCAGAACGCGTGTTAGCAGGGCATGAGTTGACGGATGACGAGGCGCTGGCGATTCTCGACTGTCCGGATGAGGAGCTGCTTGCCTTAATGCAAGGGGCGTATCACATCCGCCGCGCCTATTACGGCAACAAAGTGAAACTGAATATGATCATCAACGCCAAGTCCGGGCTCTGTCCGGAAAACTGCGGATATTGCTCGCAATCATCGATTTCAACCGCGCCGGTCCAAACGTATAAAATGGTCAATAAAGAAACGCTCATTCGCGGCGCGGAAGAGGCGTATCGCCTGCAAATTGGCACCTACTGCATCGTGGCAAGCGGGCGCGGGCCAAGCGATAAAGAGATCGACATCGTTGTGTCTGCGGTCAAGGAAATTAAGGAGCGGTTTGGGCTGAAAGTGTGCGCCTGCCTGGGGATCTTAAAGCCGGAGCAGGCTGCGCGGCTGAAAGAGGCGGGGGTGGATCGCTACAATCACAACATCAACACGTCGAAAGAGCACCACCCGAACATTACGACGTCCCATACATATGACGATCGGGTGCGGACGGTGGAAACGGTGAAAGAAGCCGGGATTTCGCCTTGTTCCGGGGTCATTATCGGCATGAAAGAGACGAAGCGAGATGTCGTCGACATGGCGCGCAGCCTGCGGGCGCTTGACGCCGACTCCATTCCCATCAACTTTTTGCATGCGATTGACGGCACACCGCTGGCGGGGACGAACGAACTGAACCCGCGCTACTGTTTGAAGGTGCTGGCGCTGTTCCGCTATATCAACCCGACAAAAGAAATCCGCATCGCCGGCGGACGGGAAGTGAATTTGCGCTCGCTCCAGCCGCTCGGGCTGTATGCCGCCAACTCGATCTTTGTCGGCGACTATTTGACGACCGCCGGACAAGAAAAATCGGCAGACTATCAGATGCTTGAGGACCTTGGATTTGAGATAGAGTTTGCCCCGGTGCCACAGGCCGAAGTCGGCGAAAAGGCATGGATATAAAGGACGATGGAAAGACGCTTCCTTGTTGCCGGGAGCGTCTTTTTTCACGCCCCGCACCTATTTTGCCCGCGCTTAGCGGACCGAATGGCCAACTTCCGTTTCCGCTGGCGCTGCCGGTCGGCCCATCATTGGCATGAAAAAAGCGCTTGTTGCGTACGATGGCAATACGAGAGGCAAAAAACGACTTCACAAACCGTTCGGCGCTCATTATAATAGCAACAAAGAGAAAGGAAAGGAATGGGGGAATATGGAAAAAACATTTTACCGCTACTTATTGCGTTTCCGTTATGGGCATGCGGAAGACCCGATCGTTCGTTTTGCGAACGGGGCGTATGCTGACCATAGTTTTCCGAAAGGATCGGTCGATTACGAAGAGCTAAGCGGCTATTTAGAGTTGAACGGCGATTATTTGGAAAGCATGGCCGTCTTTGATGAACTGTGGGAGCAGTTTGTGTATGAGGCGTCGCCACGAGCCCGCTGACAGCGGGGGCGGTCGCCGCATCGTAAGGAGGCGTTCCCGCTTTGTTTATGGGAGCGCTTTCACAACGTCTTTTTCCGCGCGCCAGAAGGTGTCCACCTCGTTTGCCTTGCATATACTATACTAACCATTTGTTCAAAAGGGTGGGAGATGCCGATGAGCGCGCCGAAACGCCCGAAGTTTTCCATTGGCGATGTCGTCGTCAACACATTGTACGGAACGGTCGGAACCGTCACCGGCATTCAGCAGGTTGACGGCACGTTTTTATATGAAATCAACCATAGCCATAGCTTGTTTGCTGAGCAAGCGCTCGTTGCCTTGTCCGAGTTTGCCGGTGATTTATGGATCGTCGAGGAGGTCGAAATCGAACTGCCGTTTTTCCTTGGCGAGATCGTCCGCGTCCGTGATTATGGCGGCCATTTGTTTAAAGTCGTCGGCGTGCGGACGGAAATTTACCGCTACTACGGGGAAGGATGGGAAGAGACGATTTACGAGTTGAAGCGGTTGACGGACGGATGGGAGATTGAAGTGCCGCTTGAAGACATTATTCCGGTGGCCCTAGGAGAAGAGACGTCCGTCACGCTCGTGCAGGATATTGTCATCGCGATGCCAGCACTTTGGCCGCTGCCGGCCGACAACCGAAGCAGCGGGCCGTCTGTTGATGAACTGCTCGATGTGTACAATGATTATAAAGCGCTGTACGAATGGTTCGGGGATGAACAATATAAACAAATGATGGAAACGGTTGTCCAACGTCTACGAACGATCGTCAATCACCAAAACATAGAAACTGATAAAGGATGAAGAGAAAATAAGGAACGCCAGCCCACATGACCAGTGCGCCGAGCCCGTTGACGACTGTTTCCATCATTTTGTCCGCCGCTGTTGGCTTGTCCATCGGTTTCGCCTCCATGTTTTCGTATGGTCAATACATACATATGGGGAAGAGAACGAAGATAGAACAGCGTCATTTTTGACATAAAGGAGAAAGCCGTGACATACAACATTACAAAGGGGGCGAGAGGCAGTGAAGGAAATTGAAGTGGTGATCGACACGGAAGAAATCGCGGAGTTTTTTTATGAACAGCTGATCCGCCGCGGATTTGTGCCAACGCAAGAGGAACTTGCGGAACTGGCTGACATTACGTTTGACTATTTGCTGGAAAAATGCCTGATTGATGAGGAAATCGATGTCGACGACGAGTGACAGCTCGTCGTTTTTGTCGTCTTGGCGAAAGAAAGCCATGAGGAAAGCTCACTCGGCTGCCTGAGCGGCGGCTTTCATCATGGCCAAATGCCGCTCGTAGCGGCCGGTCATGTCGCCGGAAGCCGGGAGCGGAAGCGTTTCAAGGGCGCGGATGATCGTATGATCCGTGAACCAGTCGCGCTGATCGGAAAACGAATGAATGAGATCGGGCCACACGGATTCCAGCGTTGGGCTGTAAAGGCGGTGTCCGCCGCGGTCGGCGGTAAACCGCTGCGGCCAAAAATCAGCGCGGGAGCCGCTATGAGGGACGCGGCGGGCAAACCGAACAGCGCCGCGAAACAGCCGAGCATCGAATAAAAGCAAGCTGTACAGCGTTTTGCCGATATGAATGCGGTGGTGGACATCGATGAAATCACGCACCGTCGTGCCCGCTAGATTGACGCGGCCGTTTTGCTCAAACGGGATGAGCACATCGTTGAAACCAAGCCATTGCTCGACGATAAACGGCCAGCTTGACAGCACGCGGGCGCGGAAAAACGGGTGCTCGACGACGCGGAGCTGGATGTAGTATTGTTCGTTCACGATCAAGGCGACCGTGAGAAGCGGGGCGTCCCCGGTGTGCCAAAAAAGTTCCCACAGCGGCTGCATAAACGAGGACACGCCCAATGCCGGCAACAGGTGAAAGAGCGGCGTTCCTCTGCGCTTGCTTTCCGCATACAGCAGAAGCTGCGGATAAGCGTCATGAAAAATTAACGCGTTGGCCCGCTCCAAAAACAGAAAAAGGGGAGCGATCATTTCGTTCGACAGCAAGCGCGGCAGCAAACCGCCGCGCAAGTCGGTCATATTCCAGCCGCCGTTGCGTGAGACAAGATGGGCCAAAAGCGCCCAGTGCAGTTCGGGATAGCGCTCGAACATGGCCAAGTAAGCGGCGGTGCGCGTGACGTTGTTGCGGTTTTGTTCCGCTGTCGCCCGCCGGATGGCGGCGATGATCGCCTCCTCTTCCGGACGCGCGGGGCGAGGCGGCCGGGCGGCGCGGCGAGCGATCAGTTCGTGAAGCAAACCGGCGTCGGCGAGGCGGACCGGATGGCGGTACAAAAAAGAGCGATAGGCATGCTGCAGCGGGTGGCGCAGCCAATCGAGCGGATGAAAGGGCATCGATCGTCTCTCCTTTCGATGGGTAGAAGGGCTTTGATTTCGTCCAATGGATATCCTTTCGACAAAAGACGGGCGGTTTTGCTGAAGGAATCGACATTGGCAGTCACCAATAGTATAAGATACAGACGACCGATTTATAGGGGAAAGGAGAGGAAAACGATGGTTCGCTTCTGGGGGAAACGGAGATGGATGAGCAAACGCGTGTACGAGGCCGTCGTTTTTCAAACGCCGCGTTGCGGGGAGCCAAAAGGCTATCGGCAAGTGTGCCGGCTGACGGTGACGGCATCAAGCCACGATGAGGCGCTGTCGATCATCTATCGGACGTTCAATGTTGCCGACTTGATGCCGAAACATTGCCAAGCCCGATTTATGGGGACGGGGGATATCGTCTTGATTGATGAAGGGCGGAAAGGACAAACGTACTATCGCCTTTGTCCTGACGGCTGGAAACGAGTCGAACGTCAAGCGGTTTGTTGACGGAATATTCATATTGAACGCTAAGACGATTGTTGACGGAATATTCAAAAAGATAGTCGCCTGCTGCGAGCGAAAATGGTATAATAAAAGAAAAATGTCGAATAAAGCCCGGCGCTTTAGGGAACGGATAAGAAAGGAAAGGGGGCGAAGGCGATGGAATTTCGCCGTCAGCGGCGTGACGTGCCGACAGTGGCGCCGGGCATCGACGACGACGAGGAGCTGAACGAACCGGCGACGAAAGAAGAGATCGAGCGCGGGGACTATACGAGAGTCGTCACGCTCGCCTGGGATGAAACCGAACCGGCGGAATCGCAATAGGGGCCGACCGGAAAGGCGACCTCCCCTCAAGAAAGACACGATTGTGGCAAGGAAGCGGCTGGTGCTTCTATATAGCGATGAGAGAGGGTGTCCCAGTCCTTTTAGGACACCTCCGCGGTTGGCTATGATTCTGGATGCTGGTGATGACCCGGCCCGTTTTTCCGGCCGCCGGCGGCGGAGTACTCTTTGGCGTGCGCGGCGTCTTCAGCGATTAACGCTTCCTTTGGGATATGGTTGTTCTTTTTCTGCCCGTTGATGCGATTGCGGTGCTTTTTGCCCATTGTTTTCCCTCCTTGAACCGTTGTCATTGGTAGTGTATGCGGGCTGGCGGCGGTTCATCGGCGGAAAATGTTTGCAGGCGGGCGCGCAAAAAAGAAGGAAGGGGACGAAACGATGACCGCACTAGCGTTATCGCTGCTATTATGCGGTGCTTTGATCGCAGGGTTGCTTTGGCTGAAAGGGCAAGTCGAGCGGGTGTTGTTCCGCTGGAGGAACGTTCCGTTTCTCCATGCCGTCAATATTGTCGTCATCGCTGCTGTCGTCGCGGCTTCGTATTACCGGTGGAGCGGCATCGGCATTTATTTGCGCGACTTGGCGGACATCAGCGGTTTTTGGTACGTGTTCGCCGGTGCGATGCAGCTTGTCTTGCCCCTTTACTTGTTTGCCTGCTGGCTCGCTGCTAGATGGCGCGAGCGCGAGAAAAAATATACGCGCAGCGAAGACAAAAAAGTGCTGTATATTAACGAACGATATTTGGCGCGCCGTCATCGCGGCGATGACCGTCGTTCCAAAACATCTTGAAAAAGGGAGAGCGGCTCTCCCTTAAAATTTTGTCTTTCCCTTTTTGGATGTCGATGGTTGGTTGTTCGATTTGGATGACGGATTGGTTTTGTTGGCGTATTCAACGGCTTGCTCCAGTTTCTTTTTCATCGTTCCTGCCCCTCCTTTCCCGCTGATGCCGGCCTTCATCGTGTGCCCGCCCGCCGCTGTCGCTACTCTCAACGAGGACTGCCATTTTTCGCAAAGATGTGATATGATAAACGAGAGCATCGACTGATGAGATCATCAAAAGGAGGAATTCCGTTGAGCGTCCACATCGGAGCAAAACAAGGGGAAATTGCGGAGCGCATTTTGTTGCCGGGCGATCCGCTGCGCGCCAAATACATCGCGGAAACGTTCCTTGAGGGAGCGGTATGCTATAACGAAGTGCGCGGCATGCTCGGGTTTACGGGCACGTACAAAGGGCACCGCATTTCAGTGCAAGGAACGGGCATGGGTGTTCCTTCCATTTCCATTTATGTCAACGAGCTCATTCAAAGCTATGGGGTGAAAACGCTCATCCGCGTTGGAACGTGCGGGGCAATTCAGCCGGATGTGCGCGTGCGCGACGTCATTTTGGCGATGAGCGCTTCGACCGATTCGAACATGAATCGGCTCATTTTCCGCGGCCGCGATTATGCGCCGACCGCTGACTTTCAGTTGCTGAGGGCCGCCTATGACGCGGGCGTTGAAAAAGGGCTGGCGCTCAAAGTCGGCAATGTGTTTACCGCTGATATGTTTTACAACGATGAGCCGAACTGGGAAACGTGGGCTCGCTATGGCGTCTTGGCGGTCGAGATGGAGACGGCGGCGCTCTATACGCTGGCGGCCAAGTTCGGTTGCCGCGCGCTGTCTGTGCTGACTGTGAGCGATCATATTCTCACCGGTGAGGAAACGACCGCCGAAGAACGGCAAACGACGTTTCATGATATGATGGAAGTAGCACTGGAGGCCGCCATCCGCAGCGGCGTGTGATGAGGTGTGGAAGCGGCCTCGAACGAAAAGGGGAAAAATCGATGAAACAGCCATGGCAAGCGGCAATGCTGGCGTGCTTATTGCTCGCCGGCTGTCAAGCAGGGGAAAGCGCCGATCACCACACGGCCGGCTCGTCGGGACAGCCGCCGGTGAGTGCGGCGCCGAGCGATCGATCAGGGGAAACGCCAGACGGCCCAAAAAGCCCACCAAACGGCGGGACGCCGCCGGCAGCGAATGGCGGTCAGCCGGGGGCATCCTCACATTCCCCTCATCCGGCCGCTCCTGACTTGCAGCTTGAGGAGAAATATTGGAATGTCGTCAAAGTGCAAAACGGACAAAAAGTGATCATGAATCCGGACAACATTTTGGTGCTTGTCAATAAAGAGCAGTCGCTTCCACCGGGCTATAAGCCGGCCGATTTAGTGGCGCCGCGCGTGCCGTTTTCCTTTGCCGACCCGAAGGCGGAAAAGCGGTATATGCGAGCGGAAGCGGCGGCGGCCTTGGAGGAAATGTTTGCCGCCGCCCGCCGTACCGGCGTAGAGCTGGTGGCTGTGTCCGCCTATCGGTCGTATGAGCGGCAGCAGGAGATTTTTGCTGCAGAAGTGCGGAAAAAAGGTGAGAAACAAGCGGTTCAAGCTGTCGCCCACCCGGGGCAAAGCGAACATCAGACTGGTTTGGCTGTGGACATTAGCAGCCGTTCGGCCGGTTATCAGCTGACGGCGGCGTTCGGCGCGACCAAAGAAGGGAGATGGGTTGCCGCCCATGCGCACGAGTACGGGTTTATCATCCGCTATCCGAAAGAAAAGGAAGCGGTGACCGGTTACGAGTATGAACCTTGGCACATCCGTTATGTCGGGAAAAAGGCAGCAGCGGTGATGAAAAAGCGCGGCTTGACGCTCGAAGAATATTTTCGAATGGTGAAAAAAGTGTAGCCAGCCGCGGTGGAGATGTCTAGGAGGATGGGAATTTCATCCTAGATACGGGTTTGCCATGTTATTTCCTTACATCACCGCCCTTCCAGAACCGGTCGCGTTTGGCGTGTGAATTCACGAAAAAGGGGTTCCGCTCATGGCGGAACCTCTTTCTTTTTCGCGCTGATCAGCGGTGGAGAGCTCTTTGGCGCCTCTTGAGCCCAAACGCCGCGGCAGCGCCGGTGTCAGGTGGCGGCGCGCGTCGGCTAGAGAGGCGCCGCCGTTTTGACCGATCCGGCATCGCGGGAAACGGCTGTACAGCGCGTTCTTTTCCTCTCCCCTTGCTGCTTGACGTCTCCGCTGTCGCGGGCAGCGCAGCATGGGCCTTCGCGCGCAGGTCGTTCATTGGGAGAGAGCGTCGGAAAGCGGCTTTTCACACCAAAAAAGGCAATAGCCAAGCCGATCGCCAAATTGAGCGGTCAACTGTTGATGCGTCTGCCATATGCGTTCCGCTTCTGGCGCCGGCGGAAAGGCGATCATGATCGGGGCAGCGTTGGGCGGCGCTTCTGCTGCCGCTGCATAGGAAAAATGCCGGCAACGGAATTCGCTCTGACGAAGCGCCTCTTTCCATTCCGCCGGCGTCAACAGCTGCCTAAAGCCGTAAAAGGCGGCGATGCGTTGCTGTTCGGCGGCTGACAGCCGTTGATGGCAGGCTTCAATGCCGATGAATGTGCCGCCTTGTTTCAGCACGCGCCGGATTTCGGCGAGCGCTTCTTTTAGGGACACGAAGGCGAGCACCGATTCAGAAAGAACGAGATCAAACGTTTCAGCAGGAAACGGCAGCGCTTCGACGGATGCGCGCTGCAGCTGGACGGGAACTTTCAGGGCGGCGAAGCGCTGTTGGGCCTTGGCGATCATCGTCGGATGGAGGTCAATGGCGGCAACGTCCGCCCGATACTGCTTGGCGATATACGCGGCTGTCTGACCGGTTCCGCACCCGACATCGAGCACGGATGTGGCGCGGTCAATATTAAGTTTACGTAAGATTTGTTTTGTTAACTCAAAGCCGCCGGGATGGGCACCGTCAATTCCCATGTCCGCCAGCCAATCCAAGTACGAAGGCATCGACTTCCTTCCTTTCGCTTCGATTTAGTTTATCATACGCCGGCGCCCTTCTTTTTGCCTTTAGGAAAAAAAGTTTGCTTGTCTTTATACTTGTGCAGCAAGGAAATTTTCTTGCTGTAGACCCAACCGCCTCTCAGCTGGTACACTGATACATGCAACGATCAGATTCGTTAGGTTGGTGAAGGATATGGAATGGAAACAGCGGCCCGAGGCTGGGGCGTTCTTGAGCATCGTCGTCTATCTTTTGCTTGCCGCCGGCAAGCTGCTGGTTGGGGAGGCGGCCGGTTCGGATGGACTGAAAGCCGATGGTTGGAATAATTTCAGCGACATCATTGCTTCTTTGGCTGTTTATGTCGGCATGAAAATCGCCAGAAAACCGCGCGATTGCAACCACCCGTACGGACACTCGCGCGCGGAGAACATCTCTTCCCTACTGGCCGCCTTTTTGATGATGTCGATTGGCATCGATGTCATTGCCGGCGGCGCCCGCTCGCTGTTTCAAGAGGAAACAACGGCGGTGCCCGATCCGTTGGCCGCGGCGGCCGCTGCTGTTTCAGCGGCGCTGATGACGGGCATTTACGCCATCAATCGGCGGCTCGCCCGCCAGACGAACAGCGCGGCGCTGGCGGCGGTGGCAAAAGACAATTTGTCGGACGCGCTCGTAAGCGTCGGGGCGGCCGTGGGTGTCATCGGCGCCCGCTTCGAATGGCCGTGGCTCGATCCATTGGCGGCGCTCGTCATCGGCGCGGTCATTTGCAAGACGGCATGGGACGTGTTTGTCGATACGGCGCATACGCTGACGGACGGTTTTGATGAGCGGAAGCTCGCGGTGTATAGAGACGAAATCGCCGCGGTTGGCGGCGTTCGCGATGTCGCCGATATTAAAGCTCGCTTGCTTGGCAATGAGGTGGTGCTCGAAGTCACGATTCGCGTCGACTCGCACTTGACGGTGGCGAAAAGCCATGAGATCGCCGACGAGGTGGAGCGCTTAATGAAAAAGCGCCACAACATCCAAGCTACGCACGTTCACGTTGAGCCGCAATCGCGCGCAGAACGGCAAGGTTAGATCAGGCCGGACGGTTTGTCTATCGCTTCCGCTACGGTTGGCGGCGCTCCCTTGAAGAGAAAAAAAGGAAAAGGCACGGATCCGAACGAGAAAATGGTGGCGGCGAAGCTCGGGTGGTGATGGAAAATCGTCCGTTGGCGCGCCGCGGCCTAGTAGAAGCCATCCTCGCCTTTGACGACTAGTTTTTTCGCAACCAGCAAACAGATTAGAACGGTTTATGACAGAAAGGACGTCAATGGATGGCGATGCAACAACACTTTCATCCGGCAGTCGATGAGGCATACAGGCGCTATGCGCCGGCGGGCAACCGGTCCATGCTGGCTCCATTTCACCGCCGCATCCCAACCGGATTTAGAGCGCCTTCTCTCGTCATGGTCGCTCCACCCGTTCGCCCAAAAACGGCTGATCGATGGAACGGACATCCCAACCGTCGAGAGCGTCATTTTTTTACCGATGATGTTTATGGCCAGCGTCTATGGCATGAATTTTACGTTCATGCCGGAGCTGAAATGGAGATACGGTTATCCGCTCGCATTGCTCCTTATGGCCACTGTCGCCGCGCTCATCGCCCTCTATTTCAAACGAAAAGGCTGGTGGGGGGAGACGGGAACGACAGAAAAATAAGGGTTTTGCCGGAAAAATGGGCATTTGCCCGGCCATTTGGGCGGGCGGGCGCATATGATGGTCCCGTCAATCCATAAGGGAGGTGCCCGCCATGAGCGGTTTTGTCAGCAGCGGTTATACACTTGTGATCGTCTTGTTTATTTTATTGATTATTGTCGGTTGTGCTTGTGTCGGTTGATAAGCGGCAACATGGAAAAACAGAAACGTTTCATGGGCAGCGCGATCTGCCCTTCACCCATGGATGAAAATCCCACGCCAGTTCGGCATTTTCACGGAAAACAGGTCAACAGCGCGGCCAAGCAAAGCCGCAAGGAAGCGGGGACGGGTGCCGCCCCGTTTTGTTGTGGCCTGCCGGACTTTTGTATAGATAAAATTAGGCAGGGGCTATATAGGAAGCGAAATTCGCTGCAAGCGTAACGGCGGCCCGGTGGACGGGCCGTCTTTCTTATTGCCATGGGCGGCAAATGACGCTCGATCTTGGGCAATGCTCTTTTGCTTGGAAATGTTTTCCTCGTCGCCATGCGCGACAAATACCCATTTTTGCTGAAACACCTAACCATTTCCTGATTTTTGAATAGTCTACTAGTACAAAAACGAAGGAGGTGCTGGCAAATGGGTGCAGCTTACGGCGGCGGATTTGCGCTGATCGTCGTTCTGTTCATCTTGTTAATTATTGTTGGATGCGCATGTATCGGTGGTTGGGTCTATTGATGAGCTCCACCTGCTAGCAAGGAGGTGACGAAAATGCCATACGGCTTCTACGGGGGCTGGGGCTGCGGTGGCTACGGCTTTGGCTATCCTAGCTACGGCTATCCTGGCTACGGCTATGGGTTCGTGTTGATCGTCGTCTTGTTTATTTTGCTCATTATCGTCGGAGCCACTTGGTGCTAAGCGGATGATGAGCAAGCGAGGGGGAAGCGGCCGGACAACGGCAGCTTTCCCCTTTTGTCATAGGCAGGAAGGTCGAGGGGGAGAGAAGAATTTGTAAGAAGAAGCAAAATGCAACACAACGTGGAGGGTGAGAACATGAAACGCATTCCGAAAGACGTAGTGGCGACGTTTTCGATTGTCGCCTTTGATCCGGCGACGGGGGAGCTCGGCATCGCTGTTCAGTCAACATTTTTAGGTATCGGCGGCGTGCGCAGCGGACGATGAGGCGCTCCATCAGGCACTGACGACGTATATACATACGGAAAATTTTGAGGAGCGCGAGCTGGAAAAGGGAAAGATCGACCTTGACGTGCTCGCCTATATGAAACAACAGCCGTCGCCAAAGGCGGCGGACTAAACAACAGCCGGTTGTCAACCGGAACGTTTGGCGGCTTGTCCGTTTTGACATCGTCGCAATGAAGGATGCCCCGAATGATGGGCATCCTTCGCTTTGTTGATAGGCCGCGGCCCGGGCGCCTCTGCCTTACGAGGCGAGCGGCGTGCGCCGATTTCCGTGGCGGCGCCAGACGGCCCGCAGGCGGAAGCTGAGAAAGAGCGCCCCGGCAGCCAATCCGGCGATGAGGCCGATCCAGTAGCCAAACGCCCCGGCGTCAGTCAGCGAGGCGAGCGCCCAGCCGACCGGAAGCCCGATCCCCCAGTAGGCGAGCAGGGCGGACCAAAATACCGCCTTGACCTCTTTATAGCCGCGCAGCGCTCCTTGAATGGGAGCGGCGATCGCATCGGAAAATTGGAAGAAAATAGCGTACAACAAAAACGTTTTTGTCAACGCTGCTACGGTCGGATCGTTGGTGTACAGCTGCGCGATGCTGCCGCGGAAAACAAACAGAAGCAGGGCGGCAGCGGCGGCGACTGACAACGAGAGGCCAAGGCCAATCAGGCAATATTGCTTTGCTGCTTCTTCGCGTTTCGCTCCCGCCTCGAAACCGACGGCGATCGTCAGCGCTGTCGACAAGCTGAGCGGGATCATATACAGCAAGGACGCGAAATTCATCGCGCTTTGGTGAGCGGCGACAGTTTCCGCGCCAAATCGCCCGACTAGGAGCGTCACAGCAGCAAAAATGCTCGTTTCAAAAAAGATGGCTGCCCCGATCGGAGCCCCCGTTTTAAGCAGCTCTTTCCACGCGGCCCATGAAGGCCGATAAAAACGAGCGAGCACGCGGTATCGCGACAAGCGGCGAAACTTCAGAGCGGCGAAGGCGGCGGCTGCAAAACAGTACGCGTACGTTATCGCCGTTGCATAGCCGGTGCCGACGCCGCCAAGGCGAGGAAACCCGAAATGCCCGTAAATGAACAGCCAGTTAAACAAAACGTTTATCGGCAGAGCCGTGAGCGTAATCCACATTGTCACTTTCGTCTGCCCAAGCGCATCGATCCAATGGCGCAGCGCCGAATAAAGAAAAAGCGGGATGATTCCCAACGACAAGGCCAGCAAATAATGAGCGGCAATGAATTGAACATGTGTTGCCAAGGTCATGGACCGTAAGACGAGCGGAACCACGCCGGCGCCGACGAGAACGATGATCACAGCGAGCGCAGCCGCCAAATAAAGCGCTTGTGTGACAATGTGGGCGATGTCTTCGTGGCGTCCGGCCCCGAAGTGCTGGGAAACGATCGGAGACAACGCGAGCAAAATGCCGCCGATGCCGGTAAATACCGGCACCCACAAACTTGAGCCGATCGCCACGCCGGCCAAATCTTCCGCGCTCGCGTGTCCCGACATCGCGACATCAGCCACGTTCATCATGTACTGACCGGCCTGGGAAACGAAAATAGGAAGAAACAAAGCGAACAAACGTCGCCATTTGTGATCTACGGGAACCGATGCTGCCATGATGACCCTCCTTTCCGTCTGTGAAAAAACGGAACATTGTGCGAAATCCTCCATGTTCCCGATCTCTCGAGCGCGGCCGCAGCCCGTCGCGAAACGGGTTAGGGCGAAAAAAACGGCGGCCGGTTGTGAAGCGGAAATTCGATCATAAAGCATGTCCCCGCCGGGCTGCTTTGCACTTTCATCGTTCCGCGGTGCAATTCAACAATTTTTTTGGACAGCGATAAGCCGAGTCCTGTTCCTGTTTCTTTCGTTGAAAAAAACGGGTCAAAAATATGGCCGATGACCGACGGAGGAATGCCGGGCCCGTCGTCGCAAAAGCTCAGCTGAACGAGATGAGGCCTTTTCCGGCTGCGAATCGTGACGTTCATCGTTTTGTTCACTTTCGCCTCAATCGCGTTGCGAAACAAGTTTAAAAATACTTGTAAAAGCTGGCGGCGGTCGCCGTTCATTTCGTAGTCGTCAAGCTGTCCATCGAGATCAAAATGGACGTTCACGTGATGGAGCAGCGCTTCGCTTTGCAAGAGAATGCCAACATCTTCGCGCAAAAAACGGTGCAAATGGAAAGTTTCCATTTTGACATCGGCCGGTTTGGCGATGTTTAAAAAATCTGTAATAATGCCGTTGGCCCGATCAAGCTCAGGGATGAGAAGGCGTTCGACGAGCGAGGCCATTCGGTCAGGCAAGTCGTGTTTCAACAGCTGCAAGTAGCCGCGCACGGTCGTCAACGGGTTGCGAATTTCGTGGGCGATGCCCGCCGCGATCCGCCCGGCGACCGCTAATTTTTCCGTCTCTTTCATCATGCTGAGCGACTGGAACACACTGATGACCCGTTTGATCGATCCGTCATCGTTATAAATAAAGCGGGTGTTGACGATGCCGTAAAAACGATCAAGCACCTCATAGTTGTAAAGCGGCTCGCGTTTCTCGAGCGAGTGGATCGTTGCAATCAATTCATCGGGCAGCTTCAGCAGCTCGCGAATATGTTTGCCGATGATCGCGTCGCGGTCGACGCCGGTGTCTGCCGCTGCCTGCAAATTGCAAAGCGTGATGATGCCGCGCTCATCGACGAAAACAATATGATGCGGGACCAAGTCAAGCAGCGGTGTCAAAAACGCTTCTATTTTTTCAAACGGCACGTCGCGGTACAGGTCGATGTCCCACCGCCATTCCGCCTCTTTTTGCGGAATCGGAGGAATGAAGACAAGGTGCGGTTGGCCGGCCCCCCGCTTTTTTTCGATCGTGACCCCATTTTCGTAGTCGACGAATGTGAACGGAAACGGAAGCTGCTCCATGAGCCGCTCATAGGCGCGCAGCTTCCGCTCCAGTTCGTTGATGCGCTGGCTTGCCCATTGGTCATTCATGCTTTCAAACCCCTTAGCCAAACATGGTTTCGCGTTCCGCATTCCCTTCTTCCATATTAGCAAATTCCGCTCTATTTGCCTATTCGAAAACGGACTTTCTTAAAAAATAAAACTATGTTCTAAATAATCAATGAAACTGAACCTCAAACTAACTACAGGGATGTGAAGCGGTGAGCCGTTTACGGTATAATCATGGTGGGCGGAGGCGTTCGCAGCTTGTTTTCGGCGCAGCGCTGCGGGAAGCGGTCGGTCTTTTTGCCTGCGCGCTCGTGTTGAGATCGAAAAACTGTGCCGCCGGGGGCAAGCGATGGAAGCGCCTTCGCACCATGCGGCGGAAAAAAAGACGGCTCGCCGGAGTAGAAAGAAAGGATGGTTTCTTGATGTTAACGCTAAAAGACATTGAACAAGCGAGGGCGAAAATGAAAGGTATCGTTCACGAAACGCCCTTGGAGCATTCGCAAACGTTCAGCCGGCTGTCCGGCAATGAGGTATACATGAAGCTGGAAAATTTGCAAAAGACCGGTTCGTTTAAAGTGCGGGGGTCGTTCAACAAAATCATGTCGCTGACCGATGAAGAGCGAGCGCGCGGCGTCATCGCCGCCTCGGCCGGCAACCACGCTCAAGGGGTGGCCTATGCGAGCAGCATGCTCCATATTCCGTGCACGATCGTCATGCCAAAAGGGGCGCCGCTCAGCAAAATCGAAGCGACGAAAAGCTATGGGGCGGAAGTGGTTTTGCATGGCGATGTGTTCGATGAATCGCTTGAGTATGCGCTCGAGCTGCAGCGCAAGCGGGGCATGACGTTTGTTCATCCGTTTGACGATTTGGCCGTCATCGCCGGCCAAGGAACGATCGGCTTAGAGTTGATTGAGCAGCTGCCTGATGTGGATGTTGTCCTTTGTCCGGTCGGCGGCGGCGGATTGCTTGCGGGGCTGGCGTTTACGTTAAAACAGCTGAAGCCGTCAATTGACGTGTACGGTGTCGAGTCGTCGGCTTGCCCGGGCATGACGGCGGCCATCCGCCATAAACAGCCGGTCGCCATCGCCGCCTCCGATACGATCGCTGATGGCATCGCGGTGAAAAAGCCAGGCAATCTTACGTACCAATATATCGAACAATACGTCGATGGGGTCGTTTGCGTGGAAGAGGCGGAAATTTCACGGACGATGCTTTACTTGCTGGAACGGAACAAGCTGCTTGTCGAAGGTTCGGCCGCTTGCCCGGTAGCGGCATTGTTATATCAAAAGCTGCCGTTTCGCGGCAAAAAAGTCGCCGCTGTGCTCAGCGGCGGCAACGTCGATGTAACGCTGATTTCCCGCATCATTGAGCGGGGGCTGGTCGAAGCCGGGCGATTCGTTACGTTTACAACGGTCATCTCCGACAAGCCTGGCCAGTTGAACAAACTGCTGCGCATTATTGCGGAGCTCGAGGCGAACGTTATGTCCATTCATCATCAGCGCATCGGCGCCAAAGTGCTGCCGGGTCAGGCGGAAATTCACTTTTCGCTCGAGACGAAAAACGAAGACCATATTCAGCAAATTTACCAAGTGCTGTTGAAAAAAGGATATGATGTGCAATTTTCCCGTTGAATCGGCCGCGCGAAGATCGTACGCCCCCTTTGTTCGAACGGGCGGTTGTGCCTGAAACCGTCCCGAGCAGGCGCTAAAGCGTCTCCGCTAGGGCGGCTGCCCCGGTCAGATGATGCCGTCTGTACCGAGGGACAGCCGCTTTTTCAATGCACGCCCGGCACATGTTGCGGCCGCGTCGCGCCGAGGCCTTCGCTGGCCATTTTCGCTTTCAAGCTTTCGAATACGTACAAACCAAACATTCCAAGCAGCTCTTCATCGCTCATCTCATTGATCAGCTTGAGCACATGGCGGCGGTCAAGCTCGTCTAAAATCGACATCGCCACCGCTTCGGCGTCTTCTTCATCTCCGGTCAGCCGGTCTTTGTAATAGTCGTACAGATCGTCGATCAACTTCATACGCATGCCCGCCCCTGCTTGTGAAGGGCGGACTTCCTCCTTTTCTTCGCAGTTGGCCGAGGCTGGCCGTGTTTTTGGCCATTGACAACGGATATATGCTATCGTACCATGGAAAAAATATCATTCGAAAGGCGGGGGAGCGTCATGATTCGTCGGTTAACGAAGGAAGACCATGAGCCAGTGTTTTTATTTTTACAGCAAGACCCGTCGTTCAACTTGTTTATTATCGGCGATATTGAGTCATTCGGCTATGACGCCGATTTTCAGGCTGTCTGGGGGCAGTTTGACGGCAACGGCTCGCTGAAGGCGGTGCTGCTCCGTTATTACGATTCCTACATTCTGTACGCGCCTGGCGATTTTGATGCCGATGGCTTTGCTCGTCTCATCCGCGAGACGGCCGGCTCGTCTTTGTCCATTCAGCTGTCCGGCAAAGAGGAAGTTGCTAGGCAATTCGAAGGGCGGCTGCCGCTTGGGACGAAGCGAACGCTTTACTTTTGCGAGTGCCGGACGGATGAATACGCCCGCCAAGAAAACGGGGCGTTCGCCGTCAAGAAAGCCGGATGGGCCGATGTCGACCGGATTCTCGACTTGCGGGGCCGCATTGCCGAATTTGAGACGAGGCCGTCATCCCGCGATATGCTGGTGAAAGGGATGGAAACGAATTCAGCGAGAACGTATTATATTGAACAAGATGGCAAGATGGTGGCGGCGGCATCGACAACGGCGGAAAATTCGCTGTCGGCGATGATCGTCGGCGTCTGCACCGATCCGGAACATCGAGGAAAAGGGTACGCGAGCGCCATCGTGGCGAAGCTCGTTTGCGATTTGTTTGCTGAAGGGAAGATGCCGTGCCTGTTTTACGACAATCCAGCCGCCGGGCGCATTTACCACCGCCTTGGGTTTCGCGATATCGGGCTGTGGGCGATGTACCGCTAGCAACGAAAAGCGGAAACCAGCTTGCTTCTGCGCAGAAGCAAGCCGGCGTTTATTGTCCGTCTGCGCCGTTCGGCGTGCCGCGGCGGATGTGCTGATCGCCGCGCTCCCGCATCGCTTTCGCCTTGTCGTTGACGAGCTGTTTTTGGTCAACGATGGAAGAAGGTGTTTGTTTTTTGTTCGCCATATGGAATCACCCCAATGGAGACGATTTAGCGCGCTGAATGAACATATCCGCATCTTCGATCAGCCCGCAGACGCCGCATTGGACGCGGTAGCTCGGGCCGCGATACGGGAGATGGAACGGTTCGAGCGCTTCGTTTGTGTATTCATGCTCAATGTCGCCGGTGTGCGGGTCGAGCTTGACCGCCCGCGGGTGTTGCTCGATGAGGTGAAAGCGCGTCCGGTTCGTTTTGCAGTTTGGACATAGCATCGGTTCCAAGCGAAACCACCTCCGGTTTTATCTTTTGGAAAAACGGTCGTGATTATGTACGGAGCGACCGCTTTCTTTTTGCTTGTGCGGCTAGAAGGCTGGTGAAAAACGGTTGTTTCTGTTGAGCAATGAGGGATCATTTGAAAGGAGATCCTAAGGCGACAAGGCTTTTCTATTGGAGAAACGGGCTTGGTAAGCAGCTTGCTCCCTTCAATCATCGGTCTCCTAGAAGAGGCATCTTGCCCGATGCGGAGGCGGCGAAAGACGCTTCGCTTTTGGGCGCCGAACGATTTTTGTTGACAATGACAGCCCGAGTCGAGTATCTTAATAAACAAGAAGAAGATTTTGCTTTTTCCGAAATGTTTTACAGCTCAGACGAAGGAGACTGTTATGGCAGAGAAACCGCTTCGAGACCGCATTATCGACACCGCGCTTCATTTGTTTGAAAAGTACGGCTACCACGGCGTGACGGTCGATCGCATCGTTGCCGAAAGTGACACGTCCAAAGGCGGGTTTTACCATAATTTTAAATCGAAAGACGAGTTGCTGTACCATATTCATGACGTCTTTATTACGTATGCGCTGACCAAAGCGCAGGAGGCGTATGAAAGCTGTTCAACGCCGACCGAGCGCTTGTACGCCATCGTTCAGTCATTTGTAAAAGTTTTTCATTTATATAAACCACATATTACCGTCTTTTATCAGGAAAGCACGTACTTAAAACCGGAATATGCTGAACCGATCAATGAAAAGCGCGAAGAGTTTAAACAAATTATTTTTCGCGTCATCCGCGAGGGGATTGAAGCCGAGGAATTTCGTCCGGAACTGTCGGTGGAAATTGCCGGCATGTCGATCATCGGCATGGTCAACTGGACGTACAAATGGTACAATCCGGACGGTCCGCTGTCGATTGAGGAGATCGCGGCGTATTTCGCTGACTTCATTTTGCATGCGGTGCTCCGCACACCGGAGAACCCAACAGCGGCGCGGTTTTTGTTGCCGCCCGCCGCGGAATGATCCGCGCACCGCTTACAGACCAACTAGTCGGTTTTGAAAGCGTTTTTACTGCGGTGCTTGCGGCTACGTCGTTTGCACAAAACCGACTAGTCGGTTTAAACTTATAGAACACTTTTATGGGGGAGAGGGACAAGATGGATTTTTCATTAACAAAAGAGCAACAAATGATTAAAGAAATGGTTCGCGACTTTGCCGAGAAGGAAATTGCCCCATACGCGGCGAAATGGGATGAAGAGGCGCATTTTCCGCTGCATGTGTTCCGCAAGATGGGCGAGCTCGGGCTGTTGGGCCTGCCGTTTCCGGAAGAATACGGCGGCGCCGGGGGCGATACGATTTCGTACGCCATCGCCGTTGAGGAAATCGGCCGCGCCTGCGGCGGCACCGGGCTAAGCTACGCGGCCGCTGTGTCGCTTGGGGCGAGTCCGATTTATTACTTTGGAACAGAGGAGCAGAAACAAACGTGGCTCGTGCCGATGGCCAAAGGAGAGACGCTTGGCGCTTTTGGGCTCACCGAGCCGAACGCCGGGTCCGACGCTGGCGGCACGCGCACAACGGCGGTGCTCGACGGCGATGAATATGTCATTAACGGCGAAAAATGCTGGATCACGAACGCCCAATACGCGCGGCAAGTCATTGTCACCGCTGTGACAGGCAAAGATGCGCGCGGCAAAAACATCATCACCGCTCTCATCGTGCCAACTGACTCCCCAGGATTTACAATCCGTTCGAGTTACGACAAGATGGGCGTGCGCGCGTCCAATACGTGTGAGCTTGTTTTCGAGAACGTCCGCGTGCCGAAAGAAAACGTCTTAGGCGACCCGCAAAAAGGGTTTAACCAGTTTTTGTACACGCTTGATGGCGGCCGCATTTCGATCGCCGCTTTAGCCGTCGGCATCGCGCAAGCGGCGTTTGAGAAAGCGCTTCAATATGCGAAAGAACGCATTCAGTTTGGCCAGCCGATTTCCAAGTTTCAAGCGATTCAGTTTAAGCTCGCTGACATGGCGATGGAAATTGAGCTTGCCCGCAATATGGTGTACAAGGCGGCTTGGTTGAAAGATCAAGGGAAACCGTTTACAAAAGAAGCGTCGTTCGCCAAGCTGTTCGCGTCGGAAATGGGGTTTCGCGTCTGCAATCAGGCGATCCAAATTCACGGCGGCTATGGTTACATGAAAGAGTACGGCGTTGAGCGCCATTTGCGGGATATCAAGCTCATGGAAATCGGCGAAGGCACATCGGAAATTCAACGGCTCGTCATCGCTCGCCAACTCGGATGCTAAAAGCGGAACGATGCGCATATCCATAACAGTGAATTCGGACAAAGGGGAGGAGAAGGCCGATGTTGACGGTGACGGTGGGGAAATTGTTGGAAGAGAGGGCCAGGCAATATGCGGATCGCGAGGCGGTCGTGTACGCCGACCGCAACTTGCGTCTGACGTATCAACAGTTGAACGACTATTGCCGCCTCGTCGCGCGCGGCTTGATGCGGCTTGGCATCGAAAAAGGGGAGCATGTCGCCATTTGGGCGACGAACGTTCCGGAATGGATCGCTTGCCAGTTTGCGACCGGGAAAATGGGGGCGGTGTTGGTGACGGTCAATACGAACTACCGCGCGGCCGAGCTTGAGTATTTGCTTCGCCAGTCCGATTCGACGACGCTCTTTTTGATTGAGCAATATCGCGACTCGTCGTATATCGATATTTTATATGAAATCGTTCCCGAATTGCGCACGTCGGCGCCCGGACAGCTGCAATCGAAACGGCTGCCGAAGCTGAAAAACGTGGTTTTTCTTGGCGACAAACGGTACCCGGGCATGTTTACATGGAACGACATCTTGGCGATGGCGCACGACGTGTCAGAAGAAGAGCTCGATGAACGGATGGCGAGCCTCGACCCACACGATGTGATCAACATGCAATACACGTCCGGGACGACCGGATTCCCGAAAGGGGTCATGTTGACGCATTACAACGTCGTCAACAACGCTCACCAAGTCGCGCAATGCATGGGACTTGGCGAAGGAGACCGCCTTTGCATCCCCGTGCCGTTTTTCCACTGCTTCGGTTGCGTGATGAGCACGTTGGCTTGCGTGACGGTCGGGGCGACGATGGTGCCGGTTGTCGAGTTTCATCCGAAGCGGGTGCTCCAGACGGTGGCGGCGGAACGGTGCACGGCGCTCCACGGCGTGCCGACGATGTTTATCGCCGAACTGAACGACCCGGATTTCGACCAATACGATTTGTCATCATTGCGCACCGGCATTATGGCCGGCTCCCCTTGCCCGGTCGAAGTGATGAAGGGGGTCATCGAAAAAATGGGGATGACAGACATTACGATCGCCTACGGGCAGACGGAAGCGTCGCCGGTCATCACGCAAACGCGCACCGACGATCCGCTTGAGCTGCGCGTCGAAACGGTCGGCCGCGCCTTGCCGGGCGTGGAAGTGAAAATCGTCGAGCCGGGCACGAACAGGGAAGTGCCGCGCGGCGTGCAAGGGGAGCTGTGCACGCGCGGTTATCATGTCATGAAAGGATATTACAACAACCCGGAAGCGACCAACGAAGCGATCGACGCAGATGGCTGGCTGCATACCGGCGATTTGGCGACGATGGATGAGAACGGTTACTGCCGCATCACCGGCCGGCTGAAAGATATGATCATCCGCGGCGGGGAGAACATTTATCCGCGCGAAATCGAGGAGTTTTTGTACAAACATCCGAAAATTTTGGACGTTCAAGTCGTCGGCGTGCCCGATGAAGTGTACGGCGAAGAAGTGATGGCGTGGATCATCTTAAAGGACGGGGAAACAGCGACAGCCGAGGAAATTCGCGAGTTTTGCCGCGGCAACATCTCCCGCCATAAAATCCCGCGCTACATCGAATTTACCGACTCATACCCGATGACAGCGTCCGGGAAAATTCAAAAATTCAAGCTGCGAGAAATGGCGAAACAGCGCCTCGGCTTGACGACGTAACCCGCCGCGCCGGGCGGACGAAACCGCCCGGCGGCATTCTCAGTTTTCGTGAAAGGGTGAGACCATGTTTTCGAAAGTGTTGATTGCCAACCGCGGCGAAATTGCCGTCCGCGTCATCCGCACGTGCCAAAAGCTCGGCATCCGAACGGTCGCCGTCTACTCGGAAGCGGACGCCGATTCACTCCACGTCAAGCTGGCGGATGAGGCATATTTGATCGGCAAGCCGCGCGTGGCGGAAAGCTATTTAAATATCGAAAAAATCATTGAGGTTGCCAAAGCGGCGAAAGCAGAGGCGATCCATCCCGGCTACGGGCTGCTCTCGGAAAACCAGGCGTTCGCCCGCCGCTGTGAGGAGGAAGGAATCGTCTTTATCGGCCCGAAGGCGGACGTCATTGCCGCGATGGGCAGCAAAATCGAAGCGCGGCGGACGATGGAAAAAGCCGGCGTCCCGATCGTTCCAGGCGTCACGTTTGCGTTGGACAGCCCCGATGCGGCGGCGGAGGCGGCGGCTTCGATTGGGTATCCGGTCATGCTGAAGGCATCAGCCGGGGGCGGCGGCATCGGCATGCACATCGCCCGCGACGAAGCGGAGCTGCGCCAAGCGTTTGAAGGGAGCCAAAAGCGGGCCGCTTCGTTTTTCGGCGATGGGACGATGTACATTGAAAAATATATTGAACGCCCGCGCCATATTGAAATTCAGCTGCTCGCCGATGGGCGCGGCAACTGCGTTTACTTATGGGAGCGCGAATGCTCGATCCAGCGCCGCCACCAAAAAGTGGTGGAGGAAGCACCGTCGCCGTTTTTGGATGAAGAAACGCGGCGGAAGATGGGGGAAGCCGCCGTGCGCGCCGCCCGTTACATCGGCTATGCGAACGCCGGCACGATGGAATTTTTGGTCGACGAACAAAAACGCTTTTATTTTCTTGAAATGAACACCCGGCTGCAAGTCGAGCACCCGGTGACGGAAGAGATCACCGGCATCGACATCGTCGAAGAGCAGCTGCGCATCGCCGCCGGCGCGCCGCTCCGCTATCAGCAGGAAGCCATTCGCCGCGACGGGCACGCCATTGAAGTGCGCATTTATGCCGAAGACCCGAACACGTTTTACCCGTCGCCCGGCCGTATTACGGCGTTTTCGGCTCCGCAGGGCGAATGGATTCGTCATGAAACAGCGGTTCAAAGCGGCATCACGGTCACGCCGTTTTACGACCCGATGATCGCGAAGTTGATTGCGAAAGGTCCGGATCGACAAACGGCGATTGAACGCTTGCTCGGCGCGCTTCGCGACTATCGGGTCGAAGGGATTAAAACGAACATTCCGCTGCTGGAAGCCGTATTGTCCCATCCGGCGTTCCGTGCCGGGGATACGACGACCGATTTTCTCGCCAACTATTGGCAGCCAACGAAAACAAAATGAAGCAGAAACGGAGGAAGAAACGATGAAGCAAGTTGCCGCCACGATGGCCGGAAGCGTCTGGAAGATTGTCGTTACCGTCGGTGACCGCGTTGAAGAAGGGCAAGACGTCGTCATTTTGGAATCAATGAAAATGGAAATTCCAGTTGCCGCTGAGACGTCTGGGGTTGTGAAGCACATTCATGTGCAAGAAGGAGATTTCGTGAACGAAGGCGACGTGCTCGTTGAGATCGAGTAGGGAAGCAGACGGTTCCGCCAACAGGTAGCGTCCAACGTTTTATGAAAACTCCACACCGACCCCATTGAGCATCAAGGGGGATGGGGAGAGCCGGATTCGTCCTTGACTAACACCCGCCAACGATAAGGGAAGGGAGCCGTTTGACACGGTCAACGACAAAACGGCGGAGATGAAGCGAAAAGGGGGAGCAGCGCATGAGCCGATGGCCGGCGAAGGTGACGATCAAAGAAGTCGGCCCGCGCGACGGCCTGCAAAACGAAGCAGCGCCGATCGCAACCGCCGATAAAATCGCTTGGATCAACCTATTGTCAGAAACGGGGCTGTCGTACATTGAGGTGACTTCCTTCGTCCATCCGAAATGGATTCCGCAGCTCGCCGATGCTGCCGAAGTCGCAGCCGGCATCCGCCGCAAAGACGGCGTCACGTATGCGGCGCTCGTCCCGAACGAAAAGGGGCTTGAGCGGGCGCTTGGCGCTGGGGTGGATGAAGTCGGCGTCTTCATGTCAGCGAGCGAAACGCACAACGAAAAAAACATTAACAAAACGATCGCCGCCACGTTTCCGGTGCTTGAAGCGGTTGTGAAGACGGCAAAACAAGCCGGAAAAACGGTGCGCGGCTACGTCTCGACCGTGTTTGGCTGCCCGTATGAAGGGGCGGTCCCCGTCGATCAAGTGCTCACGGTCGCCGACCGGCTGCTGGTGATGGGGGTTGACGAACTGTCGCTTGGCGATACGATCGGCGTGGCGACGCCCAAACAAGTCGAAGAGGTGCTTGCCGAGGTGCTCCGCCGTTTTCCGGTTGATCGGATCGCGATGCATTTCCATGACACGAGAGGGACGGCGCTCGCCAATATTGTAGTGTCAATGGAAATGGGGATTACGACGTTTGACAGCTCGCTCGGCGGCCTCGGCGGCTGCCCGTACGCCCCAGGGGCATCGGGAAACGTCGCCACCGATGATTTAGTGTATATGCTTCATGGCATGGGGATTGACACCGGCATCGATGTCGAGCGGCTGACGAAAGCGGCTTTGTTTATCCGCGACAAAATCGGCCGCCCGCTTCCGAGCCGCTATTTGCAAACGGTTCGATCATAGGGGGGAAACACGTGGGCACACTTGTATCGTTTGAAGCACAAGAACATGGCATCGCCGTTGTGACCTTAAACCGTCCGGAAGCGGCCAACGCGCTGTCCAGAGCGCTTCTGTTTGAGCTTGGCACGCTCTTTCAGGAGATCAAATTTCGCAAAGACGTGCGCGTTGTCCTGCTGACCGGAGCCGGAGACAAAGTGTTTTGCGCCGGTGCTGATTTGAAAGAGCGGGCCGGGATGAATGAAACGGAAGTGCGGCAAACCGTTGCCTTAATCAGCAAAACGATCAACGAGGTGGAGAAAGTGCCGCAGCCGGTCATCGCCGTTTTAAACGGCTCGGCGTTTGGCGGCGGGTTGGAGCTTGCCCTAGCTTGTGACATCCGGTTGGCTGCCGACGACATCCAGCTCGGGCTGACGGAAACGTCGCTCGGCATCATTCCGGGAGCGGGGGGGACGCAGCGGCTCCCACGCCTTGTTGGCATCGGAAAAGCGAAAGAATTGATTTTTGCCGCCAAGCGCATCACCGCCAAAGAGGCGGAGCGCATCGGCCTTGTCGAATACGCCGTGCCGCGCGCCGAGCTGATGGATCGTGCTCTTGAATTGGCCCGGCAAATCGCCGAAAACGCGCCGATTGCCGTCCGTCAGGCGAAACGGGCGATCCAAAGCGTATTTAACGTTGATTTGGAGACCGGTCTTGCCATTGAACAGCTCGCCTATGAGGCGACCATTCCGACGAAAGACCGGTTGGAAGGGTTGCAGGCGTTTAAAGAAAAGCGGAAGCCGGTGTACAAAGGCGAGTAAGCCCGCTTAGACGAGGAGGGGACGGAAGCCGCACAACGCGTTTTCGCCGCCCCGGCTTTTCGCGGGGATCCGGCACGGCATCCAACCTTGTTCCAGACGAACACGCGGGATGGAACAGCCAGATCCATCAAAACAAGGAGGGGAAACAGCGAGATGAAGGAAACAGCCAACCAACACGACACGCTCGCCGCGGAGCTGGAAAAAAGAGCGGCGGAGATCAAGAAAGGCGGGGCGCCAAAATATCATGAAAAAAATGCGGCCCAAGGGAAATTGTTTGTTCGCGAGCGGCTGAATTTGCTGCTTGATCACGGTTTGGAAGTGGAAGACGGATTGTTTGCCAACTGTTTGGCGGGCGATTTGCCGGCTGATGGGGTGGTGACCGGCATCGGCAAAATCAACGGCCGCACGGTCTGCGTGATGGCGAACGATTCGACCGTCAAAGCCGGCTCGTGGGGAGCGCGCACGGTCGAAAAAATCATTCGCATCCAAGAAACGGCGGAAAAGCTGCGCTGTCCGCTCATTTATTTGGTAGACTCGGCCGGCGCCCGCATTACCGACCAGCTGGAAATGTTCCCCGGCCGGCGCGGGGCGGGGCGCATTTTTTACAATGAGGTGAAGCTGTCCGGCAAAGTGCCGCAAGTGTGCCTGCTGTTCGGTCCATCAGCCGCCGGCGGCGCCTATATTCCCGCGTTTTGCGATATCGTCATCATGGTGGAAGGCAATGCCTCGATGTACTTAGGCTCGCCGCGGATGGCGGAAATGGTGATCGGGGAAAAAGTGACGCTCGAAGAGATGGGCGGCGCCCGCATGCATTGCACCGTTTCCGGCTGCGGCGACGTGCTCGTGAAAACGGAAGAAGAAGCGATCGCCTATGCGCGCCGTTACTTGTCGTATTTTCCGTCCAATTACAGCGAAAAGCCGCCGGTGGTCGAGGCCAAACCGCCGAAATCGTTTGACAAAACGATCGAAGACATTGTACCGGACAATCAAAATGCGCCGTTCAACATGTATGATTTGATTGAGCGGATCATTGACGAAGGATCGTTTTGTGAAATCAAAAAACTGTTTGCGCCGGAAATCATTACCGGACTGGCGCGCCTTGCCGGCCAGCCGATCGGCATCATCGCCAACCAGCCGCGCGTCAAAGGCGGCGTGTTGTTCCACGATTCGGCTGATAAAGCGGCGAAATTCATCACGCTTTGCGACGCGTTCCATATCCCGCTTTTGTTTTTGGCCGACGTCCCTGGCTTTATGATCGGCACGAAAGTTGAGCGGGCCGGCATTATCCGCCATGGGGCGAAAATGATCGCCGCCATGTCGGAAGCGACGGTGCCGAAAATTTCGGTCATCGTCCGCAAAGCGTACGGGGCCGGACTGTACGCCATGGCTGGGCCGGCGTTTGAACCGGATTGCTGTTTGGCGCTGCCGAACGCGCAAATCGCCGTCATGGGACCGGAAGCAGCCGTCAACGCCGTTTACGCCAACAAAATCGCCGAGCTGCCGCCAGAAGAGCGGACAGCATTTGTCGAACAAAAACGCGAGGAATACCGGCGCGATATCGACATTTATCGGCTCGCTTCCGAGCTCGTCGTCGATGGAATCGTGGCGCCGAACGAGTTGCGCAACGAGCTGATTCGTCGATTTGAAGCCTATAGGTCCAAGTATATGGTCTTTTCTGAGCGGAAGCACGGGGTGTATCCTGTTTGAAAAAATGGATGGTTGTCCCTCTTGCCAACGGAAAGAACATCGTGTATGATAAGAATCACCAATCCGTTGCTGCGTTGTGCGTTGTAGAATGAAGTTTCAACCGATGGCAATAAAAAGGGAGTTCTACATCGGAGCGGGAATGTCACGCCTCAATATTCGTGATGGAGGACGACAGGAACGCTTCTGCGAACACCCACTTGGTGGAGCGTGGTTGAGAAACTGCATTCAGCCGACGGCAACTGCGGCGCGGATTCTGCCAGCGACAGACAAAGGCGTCCCAAACGGGGGCGCTTTTTTCTTTGCGCCGCAGGGTGATGAGTTGAAAAAAATCGGGAACAATATAGTTGCTTTTTTCGTTTTCCGTGCTATAATCATATTTCGTGTAGAAATAATTCGTATTGAAACTATTTGAGGGATGAACGAAAGGAGGGAAGCGATGGAAGGAACAAGTCGTGACTTGATGTACGCGGTGTTTCGGACGCAAAAGGCGCTGTATCGCCTCATTCGTGAAGACGCCGCCCGTGTTGGGATTACGGAAGTGCAACTGGTCGTGCTGTACACGCTGATGAAAAAGGAACACATTCGCCTTCACGATTTGGCGGAAAAGCTCAATTTAAGCAACAGCAATGTGAGCGGCACGGTCGACCGGCTCGTCGGCGCCGGCCTTGTTGTTCGCGAGCCGTCGAAACAAGATCGGCGCGCGGTCATTTTGAGCTTGACGGAAAAAGGGAAAGAAATTGTCGCCTTGGCGTTCGGCGAGCAGTCGGTGCTGCGCCGGCGGCTTCGCCTCGTCGAGGAACGGGTTTCAGAGGCAGAAATCGTACAATTTTTGCAGCTGCATGAGAAAATCAAAACGATTTTGCTTGAGGAGGAATGAGCGTTGAACGTCAGACGTTTGCTCGTATTCAATATCATTGTGCTCATTTTGCTTGTCGGTGGAGGATTTGCCGCCTATTATTATATCAATGAAACGACCAACTACATTAAAACGGACAACGCCCGCATTGACGGCCAAGTGATCTCGGTTGTTGCGCCGCTGTCCGGAAAGCTGACATCTTGGCGGGGAGAGACAGGAAAAACGTTTTCTGCCGGGGAAGAAATCGGTGCGGTGTCTGACGGGAAAATGACGGTGCCGGTGACCGTGCCGCATCGGATGACGATCGCCCAGCAAAATGCGGTCAAAGACTCGTTTGTCGCTGCGGGGACGCCGCTCGTTCGCGGGTTTGATTTGAACGATTTGTGGGTGACGGCGAATATTGAAGAGACGGATATTGAAGATGTGAAAGCCGGGCAAGACGTCGATATTTATGTGGACGCCTATCCGGATCGCAAGCTCAGCGGCAAAGTCGAAAAAATCGGAACCGCGACAGCGAATACGTTCAGCCTGCTGCCAAGCTCGAACGCAACCGGCAACTACACGAAAGTGACCCAAGTCATCCCGGTGACGATTTCCATTGACAACTATAGCGGAGCCGGACTTGTGCCGGGCATGAACGTCACCGTCCGCATTCATAAGTAGGTGATCGATGATGACAGCTTTTGTCATTGGCTATATCATATTTGCCGTTTTCATTTTGGCGGCCGCCAATATCGCGCTGCGCCGGCGCGGACGGGCGGCGATGAAAGCAAAGGACGAAGCGGCCGACCGTCGCGTTCAGCCGGCAGAGGAAACGGAAAGACCGCCGCTTTCGACGGAAGCAGGGGAACGTCCTGCGGCGGGCGGCGGACCGAGCGGCCTCGGGGAGATCGGGAGCCGCGGCAAGGTTGTGGCGACCGTCATGCTCGGCGCGTTTGTCGCCATTTTGAACCAGACGTTAATCAACGTCGCTTTGCCGCATATGATGCAAGATTTCAACGTCGAAACGTCGACGATTCAATGGCTCGTGACCGGCTATATGCTTGTCAACGGGGTGCTCATCCCGATCAGCCCGTTTTTAATCGCCAAGTTTCCAGCGAAACGGCTGTTTTTATCGGGCATGTCGTTTTTCGCTATCGGCGCGTTTGTCTGCTCGATCGCTCCGTCGTTTGCCGTCATGCTTGCCGGGCGGTTGACGCAAGCGGTGGGCGCCGGCATTATTATGCAGCTGATGATGGTCATTATGTTGTCGATTTTCCCGCCGGAACGCCGCGGGGTGGCGATGGGAACGGTGGGAATCGCCATGATGTTTGCGCCGGCGATCGGGCCGACGCTCTCCGGCTGGCTTGTCGAGCATTACACATGGCGGCTGCTGTTTTACGTCGTGTTGCCGATCGCGCTGGTAGACATTGTGCTTGCCTCCGTCTGGCTGAAACATACGCCGCGTAAAGGCAATCCGGTGCTGGACGTGCAAGGGGCGATTTACTCGACGATCGGGTTTGGCGGCGTTTTATATGGCTTCAGCGAGGCCGGCAGCAAAGGCTGGGGCGAGACGGAGGTCGTGGTGTCGCTCGTTATCGGCGTGCTGTTTCTCATCATGTTCACATGGCGATCGCTCCGTTCGGAACATCCGGTGCTTAATTTCCGCGTGTTCCGCTACCCCGTATTTACGTTGGCGACCGTCATCGGTTCGGTCATCAATATGGCGATGTTTGCCGCGATGGTTTTGCTTCCCGTGTATTTGCAAAACTTGCGCGGTTTTACGCCGCTCGATGCTGGTTTGCTCATGCTGCCGGGGGCGATCGTCATGGCGATCATGTCGCCGATTTCCGGTTGGGTGTTTGACCGCATCGGCGCGCGGCTGCTTGCCATTGTCGGCTTGATCATCACCGCTGTGACGACGTGGGAGTTCAGCAAGCTGACGATGGATACGCCATACAGCCATTTGATTTGGCTTTACATTTTCCGAATGTTCGGCATGTCGATGCTCGGGATGCCGATCATGACCGAAGGGTTAAACGCCTTGCCGCGCCATCTGTACAGCCATGGCACGGCCATGTCGAATACGATTCGCCAAGTGGCCGCTTCGCTCGGAACGGCGTTCTTGGTGACGATCATGTCCAACCGGGCCAAGTTTCATGTCGAAACGTACCGCAATGAAATGACGGAAAACGATCCGTTCTTTATGGGGCTCGTCAGCCAGCTGAAGCAAGTCATCCCGAGCGATGACGCCATTGCCCAGCTGCTGTACGGTTTGGTGCAACAGCGCGCCACGGTGGAAGGAATCAACGACGCCTTTTTCGTCGCGACTGGCTTAACGGTGGTGGCGCTCGTCATGGCGTTTTTCTTAAAAGGAAAAAAACAGAAATCCCCGTCAGCATAAGAGGCCGGTGATTTCGTGTAAAATGTTACTGATCCCACCATTTCTTAATTAGAGAAACTTTGCATCAGCTTTCTTTTTTGAATGAAAATGCCGTTGATTGGACTGGGACAGCGGCTTTTCACCGACCTTATAAGCGGGGAATAGAGAAGCGGCTTTGTATGGCCGCTTCTTTATTTGCGGAAACGAGGGCCCTAAGGCGACGAACATCAAGAAGTTTCCCACTTCAAGCGTGTGAAGGGCGTAGCCCAACGATCAGTGGGAGATGAATTTCTGTCGGTGTTAGCCAAAGATTTTGGATAATCAGTCTTCAATAAAGGAATCGTGAAATACTTTTGGCCAGACGCTCCAAGACAGCGCGATCCGCTTCGTCTTCGCGCCCAAACGAATCCATCCCCTTCGCTTTCACCTTTTGGCCTTCGGATCCCATTCGTTGTGAGCAAGCTGAAGATACGCTACGGTTGTTCCATCCTTGTTTTTGCGTGTAACTCGTCGTATGTACATGTCTAATAAATCGTTTCCCTATAAAATTCGGCGTTTTTTCCTAGATGGCTGGTGAAAAACGGTTGTTTCTCTTGAGCAATGGGGGAACGTTTGAAAGACGATCTTGATGCGGCAGGGCTTTTTTATTTGAGAAACGGGCTTGATAAAAGGCTTGTCCCTTAAATCAACAGCTCCCTAGGACTCGCATCGTGAAATCCTTGATATTGCAGTATTTTGGCCATTTTCATTTGCCTAACTCACATTTCGCACCCTCTCGACAAAAATCGGGAGGATTTTTTTATCTTCCTGTCGAATAAAACCTTGAAACACAAGGAAAGCAAAGGAGTTTGCCCATCATGGACGTTCGAATTCGGGCCATTTATGAAAGTTCTTATTTGAATATAATAAGCACCCTGTTCAAAGATCTTGACCTTCCTCAGTTGATTGATCATCTGGTTCCCGTGGATCCACAATGCCAAACTCGAGCCAGCGACGTTGTCGGTCTGCTCACCTTGGATATCTTGAGCGGCCGGCAAGCGCTCGTTCATTTGGAACAATGGGCGCATGACATCGATTTGCCGAAGCTGATTCGGCCAGGGCTGGATCCGTCTTGGTTCAACGACGATGCCGTCGCGCGTCATTTGGATCGACTGTATGAGGCGAATATCCATCAAGTCCTTTCGTCTTGCCTCGTGCAGATCGACAAGAAAGAAGGCCTCTCTCTTCGCGTTTTCTACGCGGATACGACGGACAAGACCGTTTACGGCGCGTATGAATCGGTCTCGTCAGAGGCCCTGCAGATCACGCATGGCTACAACCGGCACCATCGTTGGCAAAAACAGATCGGTTTCGGGCTGATCGGCAACGAAGACGGCATCCCGTTTTACGGCGATGTGCACGACGGCAACGTGCCGGACAAAACGTGAAATCCCGAGGTGCTCTCCCGTGTCCATGAACAGCTGAAGCAAGCCAAGATCCAAGACGAATGGATTTACGTGGCGGATTCCGCTGCGATGACGAAAGATACACTGACGCAAACGAAGGCCGCCAACGCCTTTTTGATCACGCGAGGCCCTTCATCGCTTCGGATCGTGAAACAGGTATTGGCGGAGGCCGATTCGCCTCCTATCCCATGGAGCGACCCCTTTACGCTGGCGGAGAAAAACGGTGCCACGTATCGGGTATGGGAAACGGCCTCGACTTATGAAGGCCATCCGGTTCGGCTGATCGTCGTCGAATCGAGCGCGCTCGACCAGCGAAAAGGAAAGACGCTCGACAAAGAGCGGACCAAAGAAGCGGAGCTTCTTCGCGAGGAACAAGCCCGTTGGGAACGCCACCCCTTCTCTTGTCGGGCAGACGTCGAACAAGCCTTGGCCTCCCTCAAGGCGTCCCTTCGCCCCCAGTTTCATCGGGTGGAAGCCGCAGTCGAAGAGATCGTGCGCCCGAAAAAACGGCGCGGACGACCGAAAAAAGGGGCAGAACCCGAGATGGAGACGCTGTATTTCGTGCGTCTTGGCGTCGAATTCGACCCCAACGCTTGGGAACAGGCGAGACGGAAAGCGTCCCGGTTTGTCCTTGTTACGACCGTTCCGAAGGAATGGAAGGGTCAACCGATGGAGGCAAAAGAGATCTTGAAGTTGTATAAAGGCCAAATCTCCGTGGAGATGAACTTCTCTTTCTTGAAAGACCCGTTCTTTACAGATGAGATTTACGTCAAAAAACCAGAACGGGTCGCGGTATTGGGTGATTTGTTTCTGTTGGCCTTGGCCATTTACCGCGTCTTCCAGCGCCGGGTGCGTCCGTTCATCACCCCGGAGCGCCCATGAAAGGGCGCAGGAGGCCGGAAACTGACCCGCCCGACTGGTCAGGCGGTCTTTCAGTTGTTCCGGTATGTGAACGTCGTCCTACTGGAGCTGCCGGATGGGCACATCCAACGCGCGTTAGGGAAACCGCTCACCCCTGATCAGCGAAGGATCCTGCAGGGATTGGGCATGGACGAGAGCATTTACGTGTAACGTCATACGGAACGACTAGCGATGGTAAAAAAAGGATTGCCATCGCTCGTTGTGTTGGTCGAAATGGTATTCTAAAAAATGAAATAAAAAATCTTTTCTTTCTACCCTGTTAGGGTGCGAAATGTGAGGCCTAAAATAACTTCAAAACTGTCGAACTCGGGCGGAATAATCGGCAAAAATTTTGCACATTATTTCGGAATTCACCTGAAATAATGTGCTAATTTACATATAAGCAATTGGTGGATATCGAGCAGGCCTTCCGGACATTGAAGTCCACATTGGAATTGCGGCCTATGTATCATCGCTTGGAAGATCGCATTCGGGCGCACGTGCTGCTCAGCTGGCTTGCTCTCTTGCTGGTTCGGATCGTGGAGATTCGAACCCATGAATCGTGGCCGAACGTAAGGGACGAATGTGAACGTCTCATGCTAGGACATTTTTCTTCCAAAAACGGTGACCTTGAGCAACGAACCGAACTGACGACTAAACAGGCTCACTTCTTTGCGGCTCTAGGCTGGAGCCTCCTCCGAAGGTCCTAGGCATCCATCCTCGCGCCTAGATACACGCCTAAAATATGCCCCAATGCCTCTCGTCCCTTTGGTATCAAGGGATGAGAGGCATTTTGTTTGCCTAGTCACTGTCGAACTGGAGGTATTCCTTCTTTACACCTATTATTTAAATTGTAAAAGTCCATATCCATATACATTATCTTTACCTTTAACGCCGAGATCCAAAGATTTAACCTGTAATAATCTAATTAGTTTATCTTGGTTTTGGTATATTTTGTATTCTGGATTGTCAGTCATGTATAAAGCGATTAAACCACTTATAAAAGCGGTTGAATAAGATGTTCCCTCAAATAGTGAATAACCATTTTTGTTGTTTGTAGATAATATCCCTCTACCAGGAGCAACAAAATCGATTTTTCCTCTAGGAGAAAACCTAACTCTTTGATGTTCCTTATTAATAGAGCCAACTGAAAAGACATTTTCATATCTAGCCGGATAATCAACCTCTCTAATATAGTTATTTCCGCTTGATGCCACAATAATAATTCCTGAATTCCTTGCCTTGTCAATAATTGATTTCAATTCTGGATTATTAGATTTAAACCCAAAACTAATGTTCATAATATTAACTTTTTGATCAATACACCAGTTAATACCTCTAATAATATTATCTATAGTACCCTCTCCATCATCATTCAGCACCTTTACTGAATATATTTTTGCGTTTGGAGCAACTCCTTTGATACCAATAGAATTATCCTTAGCAGCAATGATTCCTGCCACAGCTGTTCCATGATTTAACTTATCTATTACTGGTTCCTGAGGGTTGATTGCATTGAATTCTTTAACAACTTGCTCTTTTAAATCTGGATGATTTTTGTTAATACCACTATCTAGAACTGCAACCTTAATTATATCTTTTGTATTACCATTTATTTTTTTTATTACTGTGTCTTTAACTCCCCACGTAATAGTTTGCTTGTATTTTAAATCACGGTCTCCTCTGTGCTCTATTTTTAAATTAGCAACTTACCCGTGGTGCTAGATAAAACTCAGACAAGCATAAAAATAGCCCTTGCTGGCGGATCTCCAGTAGAATGAAAGTGTCACCCAACATTCGAAAGGAGAGATCCCCCATGCAAGAGCACTTTCATTTTACTACAGATCCAGCCAAACTTCAAAAACAATATGCCGCTATTTTCTGTTTTGTTTCTGCCCAACTGTCGTTGATTCAAATGTATCTTCATCGCCGCAACCGTCACTTGGTCAAGCAAGAAGACGAAGTGGTCATGGCGGTTCACCTTTTGGGGAAGCTGCTGGGCTTTTCTTCCGAACGAGCCTGGCATCGTTTTGTCACGGGAAATTTGTTCACAAACGGCTCGTTTCTTGAACGCTCCCGATACAACCGCCGCTGCCGAGCGCTTGGTTTCGCCATCAAATGGATCCGTCATGAGCTGGCGAAACGTGGCCAACACCATGCTTATGCGGTCGTCGACAGCTTGCCTCTTCCGTTGTGCCATCCCGTGAGAATGCAGCGCGTCAAGCGATTTCGAGGGATCGCGGATATGGGGTATTGTGCTTCCAAAAAGCAATGGTACTACGGTTTCAAGCTGCATCTTCAAGTGACCAATCAAGGGCTGGCCATGGGCTATGTCGTGACGGAAGCGTCCTGCCACGACGTCAAAGCCGCTGAAACGGTGATGACTCAAATCCCTCATCCCTACAACTTTGGGGACAAAGGGTACATCAGCCACGCTCTTCGAGAAAAGCTGTACGAAGAACACCAAGCCGCGTTCTGGACACCGTCTCGACACAATCAAAAGCACGGCCCATCCAAGGCATGGGAAGAATGGATCAGGAAAAAACGCAAAGTCATCGAGACGGTGTTTTCGATTCTCGTAGACCAATACCGGATCACCGACATTCGAGCGAATTCCATTGCCGGGTTTGAAGTGGCACTCGATGGCATCTTGTTGGCTTATTCCTTGGTCACACTAGGGCTGGTTGAGCGCTGACGCTCAACTAGCACCACGGGTTAGCAACTTCTTTTTTTTTGCAGATTATCGTGGCTTTTGAAATTATTTAAACAAAAAGAGGAAATTAATAAAATGATTGTTAGTAACAGAGCTCCTGAGAAAATTTTCTTTAGTATGGTCTTGCCCCCCTTACTAATAATTTTAAGTATTATTGAATACTAAAAAAGGGGAGATGACCCAAATTGTTCTTAACATCTGAGTCATCTTTAATTTAACTTTTGTCTTTAATTTACACTAGCCATAAAATAATTTCCGCTAAAGCATCAGCAGTTTTACCAGGAACCCCTGCTTTTTTTAACGCTGAAATTAATGCTGATTTTGTTGCCGAGTCTAATCTCTCAGTTGCATAGGCTATTTTTCTAGCATATTGATCAACTAATTTTGCTTTAGAAGGAGATAGAGGTTTAAGAGTATATTTTAGAGTTTTTCCACCAACTCGACAAATCCAACCAAATGCTTTAATAGCTTTTAATGTTCCGCCTACGACTCCCGAAGCATGAGCTACATCGTCTTGAGCTATTTCTTCACCGATATGGCTTTGAAATTCCTCTGTAGTTGCAGCATACCCAATAAAGTCTCTAGTATCTTCTACAGTATTAGGGACTCCTTCAATTTCTATATATTCTACTAGAGATTCAGGTATTTCATTTGTTACTTCATTATTAACTACTACTGTATTATCATTTTCAGCTGCAAAAGCGGATGAGAGAGGTGTGAAAGTAGTACATAAAACAGAAAATGAAGCTGCAAAAATTACTGTTTTCATTAAAGTTTTCTTTTTCATAATTGAAACCTCCTCAAATTTATAGTATTTTATTCCATGTATTATATATATTATCACATAAATATTTATTATATCACATAAATATTTATTATCCAATGTATATTTTTTTTTAAAAAGGGTGAATTTTGGGTATGAAAAAAAATAAATATTCTGTTTTCGACCACATCTTTGCAATAACCGTTGTGTCCTTCATGTGCTTAGCTATTATCTCATTGCCTTTCCTACTTTTTTATTCAGTTATGCATCTTATTTCGTTGACAAACGATGTCCGTATTAATTCGTCTGGAACCTTTTCGTCTATCAAAATTATCCTGAAATTTTTCCTAACTGTTTTAGTCATAACAGGGGTGGTAGATACGATTTTTTCTCTCATCTTGAAACGCATGAAAGGAATTATAGGTTTTCTTTCTGAAGCGTTTCTGATGCTAGCCTTTTTCTATCTTTATGTTTTGATTTATTGTTTTGTGTCTAATGAAATTGTAATGACTGATAAAGGTCGTCTTTATGTTTCCTTGTTTTTGTTCCTTATGTATTTATCTATCCATGCAGTATATATTGGTTCAAAACATATTTACGAATCAATGGTTAAAAAGTAATATATTAACTGTATATGAGCAAATTATCTAACATAAATTGACAACTAAACAAAAAAGAGACATGAACTCGATTCCTTGGTTAGAATCGATGTGCCACCAACTACCCACACGGAGGTTCATGTCTTAGGAATCGATGAGCACATCATCAAGGAATCCAGAAGTTTTTCATGATGCTGGGACTGGCGCTTGATTTCTCGCAGCCGGTCATCAAGCCTCTCGTTCATCTTGTCGACGCCCTGTACCAAGGGATGTTCGGGGACATTGACCGATGTCCGGTACTGGAGTTTTCACCCAAATCATCGAACCACGCTCAGCCATTTTTTCACGAAAAGCTCTTGGAACGAGAAAAAACCTGCTTGAGAAGCTGCAAGAATGGATCCTTCGCCAGATCGAACGTCTGGCCAAACGGGAGAATCAACCCCTTTTTGTTTCGATGGATGATCCCATTTGCCAAAAAACGAAGCCTTCGTCACGGGCTGTTCGCGCCATTCAAGGGTGTGATTGGCACTACTCGCACAATGATCATCCATCCGTCTGAGGGCATTCGCTCGTTTGGCGGATGGTGTACACCTTCACGGAAGCGTTTTGTCTCTATGATAAGGCGACGAGAAGAAGCAAAAGAGTGTCAGTGTGTCTTTCGTCATCGCAGCGGAATCCGCCACGTCAATGGATCTTGGCTTACTTCAGCTGTTCATGGACACGGGAGAGCCCCTCGGGATTCCACGTTTTGTCCGGCACATTGCCGTTGTGCCCATCGCCGTAAAACGGGATGCCGTCTTCATCTTATGAATTTCTCTTAAATTTGCCGCGAATCATTCATATACGCCCTTTCTCCTTTCTTGTATAATAAAAAGAGAATCCAGTTTGTGGGAGTGACGCGACGTTGGAACAAATCGAAAAGCGGCTGGTGGCGTTTCCAAAGCGGACGATTTCGCTTGTGGAGCTTGAGAAGCTCATAAAGCCTTTTGCACGCACGTACGAAGCGTTTGCCGAAATCGTGCTCGGGCTCGAGGCGGACGGGACGCTTGAGATGGTAAAGGCAAGAGGGCGAACGACGCGGACGCCGTCGCTTGCGTTTCAATATCGAATTCATAAACACCGCTTGATGGAAGATTATTACCGCGAGCTGCAGCGCTGGCAAAATCGGCTTCATCCGGCGATTCAGCTTGACGCATATTACGGCAAAGACCCGTCCGTTTGGGAGCGGGACAAACCGTTTATTGTGCAAATCGACGACTATTTGAACACGCATTCGCTTCCTCACGAGGCCGTGGCCGCGCCGGAGCGGAGCATGGAGCTGGTCGGCGATGAGAAATGGATTACGGAAGGCGGCGGGAGGGAGGTGCTTGAGCGCATCGGCCTCTTCGATCGCCTCCGCATCATCCCCGTTTCCGATCCGCTCATGTTCGCCGTCCATCCAGGGAACATGGCGCAAGCGGTGCAGCTTCATCTCATTGTCGAAAATAAAACGACGTACCAAGCGCTGTTGCCCGCGCTTTTGGATACCGTGTTTTCGACGCTCATTTACGGGAAAGGAAAAACCGTCATCAGCAGCATCGCTCAATTCTCGCTGCAATATCCGGTGAAAGCCGACCATCGCTTTTATTATTTCGGGGACATCGACCGCGAAGGGGTGGCGATTTGGCATTCGCTGTTTCAAAAGAAGCCGGCTTTGCCCGCGCTTCCGTTTTATCGGGCATGCTTGCAAAAAGAACCGGCGCGCGGCAAAGAGTATCAAATAGAGCGGACGGAGGCGCTTGCTTCGTTTCTTTCCTATTTTGCGCCCGATGAGCGAGAGCGGCTTTGCGAGCTGCTCGCCTCCGGCCTGTATTATCCGCAAGAGACGCTTAAAACGCGGGAATTGCAGCACATTTGGAGGGAATGGCAGTGGACAAGCTAGAATTGGCAGGGGTCACAGACGGCTATCGCGAGCGCATGAGGCGGCTGGCGCTTTTTAGCCCGCTTTTGGACCTTGAACGAATGCGCTCTGCCGACCTCGGCGGGCAGCCGATTGACATGAAAGGGCTCGGGCTGTTGACGCTCCTCTTTTTCTTCGAACAAAAGCTGATGCGGCAGTATAAAGCAGGAGTTAAGCAGCTCGCGGCGTTTTTAAAACAATTGACGGAAAACGTGTACGCATTGGATGACGAAGCGTGCGAACATTTGGCGCGGACGATTATTCAAACGTTCCGCCCGACATCGGGAAAAAAGCGGAGCTATCCGTTTTACGATTGGGAACGGCGCGAAGAGAGCGCGATCGAATATTCACTTTTAAAAGCGCACGGTTTTGATGCGAAAACGAACACGCAATATTATACGCTCGATGAAGACGGGTTGGAGCTTGTGTTTGCGACGAAAGAGTTTTACAGCGAGTTTCAGTTGTCGATCAACCAGCTCATGTTGCGCAAGCAGCTGGAAAAAGGGGAGTTCGCCGCGGCGTTGAAACAAATCAACGAAATGCGCATCGACGTTGAAACGCTCGAAGATCGCATGACGCGGCTGAAGCATGAAATTCAGCGAAGCATTATTTCCGAAGAAACATTTGAGCGGTACAAGCAGCTTTTGGACGACATTTACAGCCGGCTTGCGCGCGAGGACGAGGAGTTTAAGGAGCTGCGCGAATTCGTGAACGACACGAGAGAGCGCCTATATGCCCGGGATATTCACCAAAAAGAAGGGAAGACGTATGAGCTTGTGCTCAAAATTGCCAGAGAGTTAGAATCGGTGCATTACGCGCATTCGGCGCTCCTAGATAAGGCGCTTTCGTTAAAAAATACGACGCTTGTGACGGCGCAGGAATCGCTTTATTATACGGGGCTCCATTCGTTTAATTTCGACCAAGACATCGTGTCGCGCATCGTTTCGGCTCCGCTCCCGCTTGAGGCGATGAAAGGGGTGCTTCATCCATTTTTAAAGGTGGAAGAAAACAAGGTTTGGTCGCCGATGGCGATTTTCGCCGAGCAAAACATTACCGAAGAGCGCAAAGAAAAGGCGGGGCCGCGTTTTTTAGAAGCGGAAGAGGCCGAAGGGGGCGATCGGTATCGCGCATGGCTCATAGCGAAATATAGAGAGTTGATGCAACTGTTTTTAAAGGCGCACGAGCAGGAGCGCGCGGGCACGCTCGCCGCGTTTTTCGATTATTTGGACGACATCGGGCAGTCGCATTTGTATGAACAGCGCTCGTTTTACGATTTTTGGATCTTGATGCACCAGCGCTCTCCCGTCGAGCAAGGCATGGAAGGGGAAGAAGGAAGCGCGCTTCTCGGCGAGGCGCTCGCTTTGCTTGGCGGGCGCGTGCTCGAGGTGCAAGAAGCGGATCGCATCATCCGCCGATGCGAGCGGTTTTCGATTCAAGACATGATTATAACGGTGAGGGAACGATGAGAAACTATCCAGAACAAAAAGTCATGCAGGCGTTTCAATTGTATACGGCACTTGCGCGGCAAGGAGTGGCAGGCGCGCAGGCGGTGCAGCTTTATAAGAGCGATGATGAAATCCGCGCGCTGTTGGATGCGTTCAGCCGCGAAGTCGACTGCGTCATCGTGTTGACGAGCGAACGGTTGTTTCTCGTGCCGCGCACGAAACTGTCGCCGTTTCATGTAAGCAACGATTGGATCAAGCGCCATTATCTTCGCGCCGGCGCCACCAACGGCGATTTGTATTTGCTTTATTTTGCCGTTCTCGTGTTGTTCGGCAGCTTTTACGACACGTATCAAAGCCCAGAGCCGACGCGGAACTTTTTGGCGATGGACGAATGGGTGCGCCTTGTGCAAGAGCGCATCGACCAATTGAAGCGGCACGATCCGGACGAATTGAAACAATTTGAGCAAGAGTTTTCATACAACTGGAGCCTCATCATTGAAAAATGGGAGGCGATGGACGATGTTAAAGAGACGGCGAAACGGCAAAGCGGCGCAACGATTAGCCGCCTCAGCTTCCTCGATGTGGCACGGCGCTTTTTAATCGACCAAGAGCTTGTGGTCGACATCGGCAACGATGAAGTCGCTTTGACAGAAAAAGCGAAAACGATCATCCAGCGCTTTTTCATGGAAGTCGAGTACAACCGCGGGATTTTCGAGTTTATTTACGGATTGGAAAGGGAGAGGGACGATGCCAGCGATCAGTAAAATTCGGCTGACGAACGTCGTATATGAAGAAGGCCGCAAGCGGTACAACGATGAAATGTTCCGATTTGACGGACATAACGGGGCGATTTTGCTGGAAAACGGCGGCGGCAAAACGGTGTTGATCCAGACGGTGCTGCAAGCGATCTTGCCGCATGTTGATTTAGCGGACCGAAAAATCAAACAGACGCTTCAACTCGAAAACGCGCCGGCGCATATCGCGATTGAATGGCTGTTGAACGACAAACCGCGCCGGTACGTCGTAACGGCCGTGTCGCTGTTTATGACGAACAACGGACTCGACTCGCTCCGCTACGTTTACGAATACAACGCGAACGACCCGCACGGCATTGAAGGCATCCCGTTTGTGCGCGAAGGAAAAGGCGGGAAGCGGCCGGCGGAACGGGGCGAAATGCAAGATTACTATCATGATATGAAAGCGAAATCGATGTTCGCGCGCACGTTTGCGACCATTAAAGAATACAAGGCGTTTCTTGAAGAGCAGTACCATATTATTGAGAGCGAATGGGAAAGCGTCGTGAAAATCAACAGCACGGAAGGGGGCGTCGAAGCGTTTTTCGACGAATGCAAAAGCACGAACCAGCTGTTTGACCGCCTGCTCATTCCGATTGTCGAGAGCGCGATCGTCGGCCATGACGCGAAACTGTTTGCCGACATGTTTGAAAAGCAGCTTGCCAGTTTCAAACATTATAAGACATTGAAAGAGACGATTGAAGAAAACAAGCTGATCCAGCAAGAACTCGAGCGATACGTGGAGACGTATGAGGAGTTCCACCATCAAGAGCTCGCGTATACGAAAGCGAAGCAACGGGCCAAAGGGGTATGGCTGGAGACGCTCCAGCAAAAGCAAGCGGGCGAAAACGAGCTAAACAACAACGCCGCCCAATGGGAAGAATGGAGGCAAACGGAAGCGGCGCACCGCCAAAAGCGAGCGACGTATGACGTGTTAGTGGAAGAAGCGTGTTTGCGTGAGCTGGAACGCGAATATGAATGGGCGTTAGCGCAAGAGAAAGAAAAGGAAGAAGAACTTTGGCGCCTTGAGCGCGACTATGATTCGCTGCGGCTTGCCGGATACAAAGAAGCGCGAAAACGGCATGAAGAAGCGCTTGCCTATATTGAGGCGGAGATGGCGAAGCGGAAAGACGACGAGACGCTCGCTCGTTGTGAAGAAGAATTGGAAATGGCGCGCCGCGCGCTTCTTGGTTATTTTATGGAGCAGCTTGAGAAAATCGGCCAAGAGGAGCGAAGTGTGCGCTATGAACTGAATCCGATTCAAACGCAAATCGAACAATGGACGAAAGACATCGAAACCCTCAAACGGACGGCGCAAGAGGCGCGCGAGAAGCGGGCTGGCATTCAAAGCGTCATCGATGCAAGAGAAAAAGACATGGAGTCTATAAAGCAGCGCCTATTGGCGAATCCGTCGCAGCAGTCGGTCGAGGAAGAAATGGGAAAATGGATCGAGCGCGAACAATGGTTGGACGAAGAAATCGTCCGCTTGCGCCAAGAGATGAAGCAATCCAAGCAAGCGGAACGGGCGGCGGAAGCGAACAAAGAGGCGCTTCAAAAGCAATGGGCGAAGCAGCAGGCGGCGAGCGAGGCGCTGGCGCAGCGGCTCGAAACGCTTGAGAACGAAGAGCAAGCGCTCATTCAGACGCTCGCCTCGCTTCGTCCGCAATGGGCCGCACTGGATAGCGTCTACATCCAAGAAGAGACGATCCGGATGAGGCTTCAGGAAGAAATCGAAAAAAGAATGAAAGAGCGAGAAGCGCTATTAGTGCAAGAACGGATCGTGTCGCGGCTTCACGATGCATACGGCGAACAAGACGTCTTTTTCGCCGACCCGTTTTTAGCAGAGCAGCTTGCTTCATGGAAAAACCAATTTGATTTCGTCGCGACGGGTGTTGAATATTTGCAGTCGCTTACAGAAGACGAACGCGCGAACAAGCAGGCGTTTCCGCTCTGGCCGGCGGCGCTCATGACGACAGCGAAAGCAAAAGAGCGGCTCGTGCAAAAAGTGCGGCAAATGAACGACCGCTTGCAGCTGCCGATCGTCGTGCTGTCGACGGATGAGGCGGCGCGCGTGGAAGAGACGGGCATGCCGCATGAATGGATCGCGCCGCGTTATTGGGAGGAAGCGAGCGATCCGGCCTTGTTTGGCGCTTGGAAAGAACGCATCCGCGAAAGCGCCCGCGACATGACGCAGCGCCGTCAAGAGAAAGAAGCGGAGCTGAGGCTTTGGCAAGACGCGCAACAAGCATGGCGCGCGTTTTTGGCGGCCCACCCGTACGAAGCGGTCGAATCGCTCCGCGCTGAGCACGCCGAACGGTTGCGCAGCATTGAACAATTGACGCTTGCGATCGACAAAGAAAACGCCCGCATCGATGAATGCCGCGCCCATCTCGAGCGAGCCGGATCGCTCATCGGCCAATACGAGGAAGAATGGCGCGGATGGCGCGACAAAATCAAGGATGCCGGTCAGTATATGCAATATAAAAAAGAAGTGCAAGAAGCGCGGAAACAAGCGCAAGCGCTCGACGAGCAACTAGCGGCGCTTGCCAAAGATATCGCCCGTCTCGGCTCCCGGCTTGAAGAGGCGCGCGCCCAAAAAACAGAATTGAAAGAGCGCCTTCGGTCGTTAGAAGCCCAGCGCCGCGCCGTTGAACAAAACTACGACTATCGGTCGCTCCGCTCTCTTGCGCCGATTTACTCACGGGAGAGCGAAGAGGTCATTCGCGCGAAAATTGACCAATGGAAGCTGCGAATTCAAGGGATTGAAACGACGTACAGCGAGTGGCAAACGAAGCGGGAGTTTCGACAAAACGAGATTGACAGGCTGACAAACGAAATCAACAAGCTGAAACAGAAGCGTCCCGACCTTGACGAAACGAGGACGTTTCCAAGCGACGGCGCGCAGCGGCTCGAACGGCTGGAGGAACAAATCGCGTCGGTTCAAGAAACGCTAAAGCGCCTGAAACAAAGGACGCAAGAGGCTTTAAAACGCAAAGAGCGGCAAAGCGGCGTCGTGCAAACGAAAGAGCAGCAGTTTCGCGAAAAATTCCCGAATGAGGCGCGGTGGCCGTTCGCTGCGCCGCTTGCCGACATCGCCGCGCAGTTGGAAGCGGAACAAGAAGCGCTCGCAAAGCGGAAAGCGTTTCTCGAACAAGAACGCGAGCGCCTTGCCAAAGAGATGAAAAGCATCGAGCAGGCGGCGCGTCAGCTGGAAGTAGCGAAAGAGGTGCATCATTTCAACGCGCCGACGATCGCCGCCTTATCGTTGAGCGCGGAAGAAGCGACGGCATTTTCATACGACCGCCGCGGCTTCATCGAAGGGGTCACGGAAAGCTTAAAGGCGGGAAAACAAGCGGTCGAAGCGGCAAAAGAGCGCGTCGAGCGCGCCAAACGGTCGTTTCGGGAGTTTTGCCGCACGTCGATTCAAGATATGAAAATGCAACAAATGGCAATTAATGGAATTGAGCATAAAGAAACGTACGAAGACATTATCAGCTTTAAGAAACATATGATGAAAAGCGTCGAAAGCGCGACGAACTACGCGAATGAACATATCCGGCAAAAAGACGCCGAGCTGCAGGCTTTTATCAACCATATCCACACGCATTTGCGCACATTGGTCGAAGAATTGAGGCAAATTCCGAACAAGACGAGAGTCAAAGTCGGGGACGAATGGAAGCGCATTTTCACGTTTACCATTCCGGAGTGGGAAGAAGAAGTCGGAAAAGCGCGCATCCGCAACCATATTGAATGGATGTTGCATCAGCTTGAGTCTGAGCGCTTTTTAAACGAACACGGCCAGCAAGATGAAGCGAAAGTGCGGAAGGAAATCGAAATGTGGCTGCAATCGAAGCAACTTCTCCAAATCGTCATGAACAACGAAGGCATGAAAGTGAACTGCCGCAAAGTGACGAACGACAACAAAGTGACGACGCGCTCATACTCGTGGGAGCAAAGCAACGTCTGGTCTGGAGGCGAAAAATGGAGCAAAAACATGACGCTCTTTTTAGGCATCCTCAATTACGTCGCCGAGAAAAAACAGCGCCTCCAACCGACGATGAAGCGCCATCGCACCGTCATTTTAGACAACCCATTCGGAAAAGCGTCAAGCGACCACGTCTTAAATCCGGTGTTCTTTATCGCCGAACAGCTCGGCTTTCAAATTATCGCGTTGACGGCGCATGCGGAAGGGAAGTTTCTCCGCGATTATTTCCCGATCATTTACAGCTGCCGCCTGCGCCCGTCGTCCGACCCGAACAAACAAATCATGACGCAGGAAAAATGGATCCATCATGCCTACTTCCAAGACCACGCCCCGAAATCGCTCGAACGGCTCGGCGAAACGGAGCAGTTGGAGTTGTTTTAGAGAGACCATTCCGCAACGGAAAGGGAATATAAGCGTGTGCGGAAAGCTTCTTCTCCCTTCCAACATGAACGAAGCCGAGTTCGACAGGTTTGAAAGGCAATCCTAATGTGACAAGGCTTTTGTATTGAAAAACGAGGTTGGTAAGCAGCCTGCTCGCTTAAATCACCGATCTCCTAGGGCGTTCTCAACTTTTGTGTAGGCGCATATACATAAAGACAAGCCAAGCAAAAGGAGGGAGCGCCCATGGCGCATGTCGGATCGAAAGGATGGCTTGTCGCCGAACTGAAAAAGGCAGGCATCGCCCGCCATCCGGTCGGGCGGAAAAAAATCGAGACGTACAAGGCGACGGAATTGTATGGGTTGTACCGAAAATATGCGCAAAAGACGCGCTGAGCCGGACAGAAAGCATCCGGCTTCTTTTTTTCGGGCAAAATAACAAAGGAAAGGAGGGAGGCGCACCGGTCGTTTGGCCGGAAAAGGAACGAACGCCGAACGGAATGAAGAAAAAACGGTTTACCGTAGCGGAAGGGGAAACGATTGCCGCCTGTTTAGAACGGATGAAACGAGAAGGATACCGCCCCATCCGCCGCGTTGAGCTGCCGTTTTTCCGTCTAAACGAAATGAAGGCAAAAACATCAGCATCTCTCCTTTCAGACATGATCACCTCGTTGTTGGCGAGTGTGCATACAGTTCCACTATAGCACGGCTGTCCGCTGCCGCCAACGGCGAGGCGGCCGGCTGGGCGCGGAACGTTGCAAGGAAAGGGGGCGGCAGTTACAATAGTAGAGGAAGCAGCATAAATGAAAAAGGAGATGACGCCATGATCCATTACACATGGGCGACCCGGCCGACGATCAAAAAAGTGAAATGCGTCCATACGAATGCGGAAAAATACATGGTCAGCAACGTATTGACGCCGGGTAAGGTGTACGAAGTGAAAAACGAAACGGACGAGTTTTATTTTGTCGTGGACAACAGCGGAAAAGTCGGCGGGTTTTACAAAGATTATTTCGAAGAAGTTCAATGATCGCGCCGATGCCGAACAACCAAACGGGGCTGACCGAAAAGGTCGGCTGCCTTCAAGATAGGCGAACATATCGGGTGGAAAAAGCAGTCAGCGCGTATATAGCAACGAACGAGGGTGTCCGGATTCAGTTGCGACACCCTCGTTTTGTCGCTCAGCCGGGTGCGTTTCGTTCCGCTGTCGGCGGCTGCACCCGGCTGGCCGGCAAGGTGATCGTCAGCGTCGTGCCTTTTTGGACGGCGCTTTCAATGTTCCATGTCCCGCCCATTTGTTCGATAATTTTAACCGCAACCATGGCGCCAAGACCCGTTCCTTTTTCTTTCGTGCTGAAGTATGGTTCGCCGTAACGGCGCACTTGCTCTTTTGTCATGCCAACGCCGTTGTCCGAAACGGTGATGACGACGGCGGTTCCCCGATGTTCCGCTGTCACGCGGAGCGTTCCACCATTTGGCATCGCTTCGATGCTGTTTTTGAACAGATTCAAAAAACATTGTTGGAAATATTGCACGTTCCCGATGACGATGCCATGGTCAAGCGAGGAAGAAAGGCTGACCGAGTGCATATGGGCCATGGGCGCGATCATCTGCAATACTTTTTGAAGCTGGATGGCGACATCGATCGGTTCTGTTTCTTTTGGCGCCGGCTTGGCAAACGTCAAATAATCGCGAATGATCGCTTCCGCCCGTTCCAGTTCCTCTAAGGCGATCCGGATGTATCGCTCCTCGGTTTCCCGCGGCAGCGGCCCGGTTTGCAGCAGCTGGATAAACCCTTTGACGACAGTGAGCGGGTTGCGAATTTCATGGGAAATGCTGGCGGCCAGCTGACTGACAATCTCCATTTTTTCCATTTTCATTAGCTCGGCTCGGGCGAGCTGTGCTTCGTGGAGCGTTTCCATCAAATAAACCGCAAACATCATCACAAACGGCGGCATCAGAATGAAGTAAATGATATACGGTTTCGTCACTTGGAAATCGGCGATCACGACAGCGACAAAGGTGGTGAGCACCGCCAACAAAAACGTCAGCCCAAGCGCAGTAAACAGCTTGCTGGGGCGGGGCAGGCGGCGAAACAGCGGCGAGACGACGGCTGCAGCCGCCAGCATAATGGCGTAAACGATCAATGTCAATGGCTGAAAGCCGTACAAAATCGTGCGCGCCAACATGAGCATAGTCAACAGCACCGCCCCGACCGCGCTTCCGCCATAGAGCGTTCCGAGCAAAAACGGAACTTGCCGGAAATCGTGGACACATGCCGGGTCGATGTAAATCGGGAACTTCATGCATAACACTGCCGCCAACGTCAGGCAAGCGCCAAGCAGCACCCGGCTGTAAAGGAGGCGGCGCCGGATGGCTGCGCTATGGTCATAAATAAACGAAAAAGCAAAGACGCCGACCAAAATATAAAATAAATTGTTCAAAACGTGTTGATTAATATAAAGCCCCGCCATAGAACGATCCCCTAATCTACTTGAACCTCATTCGGTCTTCATTCATAAAGCCGGAAATCGGTTGAAAAGAAAATAGTTTTGTCATTTCTCGTCGTTCGCAGCCAGATCGCCAAGGCGAGCCCGGCCATGCCGAGCAAGCTCGCCGCCATACCAAGCGGCAAAAAACGCGGCGACGGCAGCCGGTCCGTCTAAAAACCGACGACCGGCTGCATGACCGACGACGTCATGTTCAGCGCAAACGCAATCCAGCCGATTGCGGTGTACGACAGCTCCATCATCGAGCGCAAAATCGGAAAGAGCGCCGGGATGACCGCCTGCATGGCATCGTTCAAAAAGTGTCCGAGGCTGATGGCGAACAAAATCGGATAGAGCGTCATGTTGGCGGCGCTCGTTCGTTCCGTATGAGCGTTCATCATTCTCCCCCGTTCCGCAAAATCGGTCTTAATATGGCTAATTATACTTGATCTTCACCGGCGGAAAAAGCCCCATTTCCTGGCGCGGGTGCAGGCAAGGTGACCTCGTTTTTGTCTTTTCAATCGCCGGCGCGAACATTCAGTTTTTCTTTTCCAGATGCGCTGATGGACAGACGAACGCTCACAGACAGCGCGTTTTCAGTTGCGGAGAATTTAGGTTCATCACGGAAAGATGTACTTGACTTTTTGAAAAAAAACATGATATAATAAGTCCCGACTGAACGGAAGATAACAAAAAATGGTAATTAATCTTTTTGACGGCTCATCACCACAACATGTACTTGACAGACGATTCACTTCTTCTGCACAAGTGTATGCAAAACATGATTGATTTCCTGTTCTTTCTTGGTTGCATAAGTCAGGTACGTGATGAAGGTGAAGAGTCTTTTGACATTCTTATCACGAAAAATTTTTTTGTCAAGTACATTTGGTGGTGAAAATCCAGAATTTGTCGGTGCGAACGCAAAATAAACAGCAAAACTTCTCAAATCGCACAGGGGCACAATACGAAGAAAGGGCGAACAGCAACGGCACGGTAGCGCCAAAAGGTCTATGAAAACTCCACACAGATCATCCCATTGAGCATCGAGGGGTATATAGAGCCCGATTCGCTCTTGACTAACACCCACCAGAGATGCGGAAGAGTCGTCAAGGGCGACGGAGACAAAAGAAAACCGCCCTTGCTTTTAACGAATTTTACCTTTCAAGGGGGCGCGGTATAAAGTGGTTTCATCTGACTATCGAATTGGTGACCGGCTTGATTCTGTTGTTCGCCGTCGTTACAATCGCCGGCAAAAAACTGATCAGCCAAATGAGCCCGTTTACGTTTATCTCAGCCCTTGTCCTTGGCGAGCTGCTCGGCAATGCGCTGTATGACGACCATATTCACCTTTGGTACATATCCTCCTTTGGAGAGCGATGCTGTTTTTCGTTGAGTATGCGAGCCAAAAGGGGATGGATTGGTTGTGCAGACGTATCAGCCCGATAAGCTGCAACGGTCAACATAGCGGCGGACGGCGCCGGAATGAGAGGAAGAAAGAATCCCCGGATGCCTCTTTCTTATTTTATGGAAAAGTGCTTGCTCTTTTTTTACTTTGTGTGTACTATTGGTAATAGTACGGTAATGACAACGGGAGGAGGAGGGGAGATGTTTGAGCTTGACTTACGAAGCCGACAGCCGATTTATGAGCAGCTGATGGAAAAAATGAAAGAAATGATCGTTCGCGAACTATGGCAACCGCACGACCAGCTGCCGTCGGTCAGGGCGATGGCGAAACAGCTGATGGTCAATCCAAACACGATTCAAAAGGCTTACCGTGAACTCGAGCGCGACGGCTGGATTTATTCGCTGCCGGGAAAAGGCAGTTTCGTCGCGCCGCGCCCGAAAGAACCGAATGCGGAAGCGGTCGCTGCCGTTTACGAACAGTTTGTCCGCCTTGTCAAAGAGGCGCGATTTTTAGGAGTGACGAACGAGCAGTTATGGCAATGGATCATAGAAGGGGAGAAAGAGAGGGAGAGCGATGATTCAACTCGCAGACGTGACGAAAACGTTTGACCGGTTTCCCGCCGTCAACGGGGCGACGATGACCGTGCCGAAAGGGGCGATTTACGGGCTGCTTGGACCGAACGGCGCGGGAAAAACGACGCTGTTAAAATTGATGGCCGGTATTCTCCGCCAAGACCGCGGGACGATTACCGTCGACGGTGATGAGGTGTGGGAAAATATAGAAGTCAAGCGGCGCATTTTGTTTTTGCCGGATTTCGTCTATTTTTTTCCTCAGGCAACGATTCAGCAGATGGCCGATTTTTATGAGCAAGTGTATCCGTCGTTCAGCCGTCAGCGGTTTACGGAGCTGCGCGCGGCGTTTTCATTGGATGTCAACAAAAAAATCCATCAGTTTTCGAAAGGGATGCAGCGCCAGGCCGCTTTTTGGCTCGCTTTTTCCGTGCGGCCGGATGTGCTCATTATGGATGAGCCGCTCGATGGGCTCGACGTGTTCGTTCGCCGCCACGTCAAACAATTGTTGATTGATGAGGTGGTCGAACGGGAGATGACCGTCGTCATCTCATCGCACAATCTGCGCGAGCTCGAAGATTTGTGCAGCATGGTCGGGTTGATGGCGGGCGGTGTCGTGCAGCTGGAGCGCGATTTGGATGAGCTGCGCGCCGGTGTGCATAAGCTGCAGCTGGCGTTTCGCGATGGATTTCCGGATGAACTGGCCGAACGTCTCGAGATCGTTCACCGCGAAGTGCGCGGCAGCATCGTGATTTTGGTCGTGCGCGGCGAAAAGCGGCGCGTAGAGGAGACAGTTCGCGCGTTTCATCCCCTGATTTTTGATGTGCTGTCGCTGTCGCTCGAAGAAATTTTTATGTATGAAATGGGGGGTGCCGCTCATGTCTGCGAAACGGTGGTCGGCTAACCGCGCTGTATGGACGCAAAATCTTCGTCAGATCAGCTGGATTGCCATCATTCATTGGTTGCTATGGATGGCAGCGATCGTGCTGCCGATCGCACTTGCCTATTCGCAATATGACCCGAAAGTCGGCAACGTGCCGCAGTGGGAAAACGTGTACCACATATCGAATAGATTTGAGACGTTGATCGCTTGGCTCGTTCCGATACTGGCGGCAGCCGGCGTTCTTCGCTATATGCATGATAAACGATCGGCCGACTTTATTCACAGTTTGCCCATCCGCCGCACCGAACTGCTCACCAGCCAAATCGTGTTCGGTTGGCTCATGGTAGCGGTGCCGCTTTTGCTCACTGCGCTTGTTGCCATCGGCTGCTTGGCTGGGTTGGACCTGCCGTGGCCGATCAACGCAGCGGACGTATGGCGCTGGTTCGGTGAGACGGTAACGGTGGAAACGGTGATTTTTGCTTTTTCCATCGCCGTGGGAGTGCTCGTCGGCCAATCGGTGATTCATGTCGTGTTGACGAATATTCTTCTTGTCTTTCCGGCTGGCATTCTTGTGTTGATTTATACCAATTTATCGCTATTATTGCCGGGATTTCCGAATGATTATTATTTATCGATTGATGTGGAACGGCTTGTGATTCCGCTGCGCTATGAGATGTTAGGGTATCGATCGATGGAGGCAGGCGAAGCGGGGGGGATGTTGTTGTTGGCGCTTCTCCTCTTTGGCTTCGCGATTTGGTTGTATGAGCGACGGCCGACCGAGACAGCCGGGCAGGCGATGGCGTTTCCGGCGTTCCGCCCGCTGTTTGTATACGGAGTGGCGGTGTGTTCATGGCTGCTTGGCGGCTTTTATTTCGGAGGAGTGGAGAGCGAAGCGAGTTGGCTCCTGTTTGGCTACCTAGCGTTTTCGTTGTTGGGCTACGCGATCGCCTGCATGGTGATCGCCAAAACATGGCGGATTTTCCGGCGGTGGAAAGGGTATGTTGGGTTTGTGGCGATCATGGCGGCGGCGTTATGGTTGATTCATTTGGATATATTCGGATACGGCCAGCGCGTTCCTGAATTGTCTGAGATCCAGCAAGTTTACTTCGGTCAGTCGACGACCAACTTCCGCCATTCTGAGCTAATCGGCCGCTCGTTCGAGGAGTACGATCAGTTTTTGCGCACGAAAGACAATATGAAAGCGGTGCGGGCGTTTCATCAGCAGCTGGTGCACGACAAGCCGCGCCCATCGCGGTTTGAGCAAACTCAGCCGGTGGTGATCGGCTACGTGCTCAAAGACGGGACGCGTCTCCTTCGCCGTTATGATGTCCCCGTCGAGCCGTACATGGATCATTTTCGCCGCATCATGGAGTCAAAAGAGTATAAACAGCAATATTGTATATTGCTTCGTCCGAGCGGCTACTCGCCGATCCGGCAAGTGACGCTGCGCAACATAAGTACAGGAAACACCGTGCTAGTTTTGGCCGACCCAAAAGAAATTGAATCATTTATTGCAGCGCTGAAGCAAGACTTATGGAATGAACCGGTCAAAGCGATGCTTGGTGGTGGAAGAGAGGCACAGGGGGAAATCGAACTGTTGCAAAGTGACGGCGACATGTTCTCGACTGCGTTCACCACCGATCACACGCACGTTCGTCAATGGCTCGAACAGCGAAACGTATGGCACAAAATCAAACAGTAGCGATGAGAGCGGGCAAGCGCATGCGCTTGTCCGCTATTTTGTCAAGAGGAAGGTTTTTTTCGCCGCCAAAGCCATACGGTGAGCAAGTCAAGCAGCCAAAAGGCGATGAATAAAAACAAAAGAAACAGCTCCGGCGCTTCCATCACGCGAAACGGATTGAGCACGTTATGCAGCGATTGTCGCAGCGTTAATCCTAGGAGCCAGTCCATTCCTATTGCCGTTCCACCTAACAGCAGCCAAAAGGCGAGGGAGAGGAAGACGACTTTCAATGCAAGCCACCTGCCGCTTTTTCGTTTAGTGTTCTCCGGCCAGGGAGAAATGATGCATCCCCGTATACACGTTTGGCGGATTGCCTATAATGGAGGATAAACGCGATATGGAGCGAGGAGGAAAGGACTATGCTGTTTCAATGGGGGATGCGTCGGCAAAAGGAGCGGATGAACGACGGCGTGCAGCAAGAAGGGGCCGACCATAGCGGCGAAGCGGCGGACGTCCTAGAAGAGCCGCTGTCACCTGAACTGGCCGTGAACATCGACATCATTCGGCGGGCGACCGGCGAAAGCAGCGATATCGTCATTCGCCGTTTTTCCCTCGGCCAAGAAACGCAAATGAAAGCGGCCATCGTCTTTGTCGACGGGCTCGTCGATGAAAAAAACGTATACGAGTTTTTGCTTCTGCCGCTCCTTACGGCGTCGTTTCCGCTCCCGCTCGAGGAAAAGGAGCGGATTCAATGGATTGAAAAAAAGCTCGCCGCAGTCGGCGGCATCGAGCAAGTCAGTGACTGGAAGCGGCTGTTTTTCAACCTGTTTTCTGGAGCGACGATTCTCTTGCTCGATGGAGCGGCGTTGGCCATTAGCGCGAGCACAAAAGGCGGGCAATACCGTTCGATTGAAGAACCGCAAACCCAAATCGCCATCCGCGGCCCGCGCGAAGGGTTTACCGAGTCGTTGCGCACGAATACGGCGCTGATTCGCCGCCGCATCAAAAACCCGAACCTTTGGCTGGAGACGATGCAAATCGGCACGGTGACGCAAACCGATGTCGCCATCATGTATGTGAAAGGAATCGCCAATGACGACATTGTGACCGAAGTGAAGAAGCGTCTTGCCCGCATTGACATTGACGGCGTGCTCGAGTCCGGCTATATCGAACAGCTGATTGAAGACCAGACGTTTACCACATTTCCCACAGTGTATCATACGGAGCGGCCAGATGTAGTGGCGGCCAATTTGCTGGAAGGTCGAGTCGCGATTCTTGTGGAAGGAACGCCGTTTGTGCTCGTGGCACCGGCGCTGTTTATTCAATTTTTTCAAGTCGGTGAAGATTATTACGCCCGGTTTGACATCGCGACGGCCCTTCGTTTTTTGCGCGTGCTCATTTTTTTTATCTCCCTTGTCGCCCCGGCCATTTACATCGCGGCGACGACGTTTCACCAAGAGATGATCCCGACCCAGCTCGTCATCGCCATCGCTGCTCAGCGTGAATCCGTACCGTTTCCGGCGTTTGTTGAGGCGCTGGCCATGGAGGTGACGTTTGAGGTGCTGCGCGAGGCCGGTGTCCGTTTGCCGCGCGCCGTCGGCCAAGCGGTGTCGATCGTCGGGGCGTTAGTCATCGGCCAGGCGGCAGTGGAGGCGGGATTTGTATCGTCAGCGATGGTGATCGTCGTTTCAGTTACGGCAATTGCCAGCTTTGCCACGCCGTCGTTTGCCATCGCCATCTCGGCGCGGCTGATCCGCTTTGGCTTGATGTTTTTGGCGGCGATACTTGGATTTTACGGCATTATGATGGGGCTTTTGATTATGGTCATTCATTTATGCAGTTTGCGGTCGTTCGGCGTTCCGTATATGTCGCCGCTCGCTCCGCTCATTCCTTCGAACACCGGTGACACGTTGTTCCGCGTCCCGACATGGATGTTCCGCGAGCGGCCGCGCTTGATTAACCAAAAGAACATTGTCCGCCAATCGGGCGGCCAAAAGCCACAGCCACCGGCGCCATCGCGCCAAGAGAAGGGGGACGAGTCATGAAACGGCCGCTCGCCGTGTTTTTGCCGTTTGCTGTCTGCGTCTGTTTGCTTTCGGGCTGCTGGAGTAAAAAAGAGCTGACCGATTTGGCGTTTGTCATTGCGGTTGGTTTGGATAAGACGGAAGACGGCAAGTATCTCGCCTCCTTTCAAGTCGTCAACCCAGGCAACGTCGCTGGAGCGGTGCAGCGCGGCGGCGGGGCAGCCGGAGTGCCGGTGTCGATTTATACCTCAACCGGGGACAGCTTGGTCGAGGCGAGCCGGAAAGCGTCGGAAAAAGTCTCGCGCCTTTTGTATTACGCCCATACGAACTTGGTCGTCGTCGGAGAAGAAGTGGCGCGCGAAGGGATGGACGGGGTGTTCGATGCCTTGGAGCGCAATCAGCAGTTTCGAACGACGGCGCGCTTAGTGATCGCCCGCGGCCATTCGGCGAAAGACACGCTTTCAGTGTTAACGCCGATTGATAAAATTTCCGCCAACAAAATTATTAAAACGCTCGAGTTTTCAGAACTGGCGTGGGGACAGACGATGAACGCTGATGTATGGTGGGCGATTCGCAGTTTGGCCTCGCCTGGAAGAAATCCGGTCGTTACCGGCGTAGTCATTGAAGGGAACCCGAAGGAAGGGAAGCGGCAAAAAAACGTGCAGTCATCCGTGCCTGACGCCCGCGTTACATTGAAAGGGTTGGCGCTGTTTAAACATGCTCGCCTGATTGGCTGGGCTGACGGACCCACGGCAAGAGGCATAATGTGGGTGCTTGACCGTATTCACCAAACGAATCTTACTATTCCGTGGGGAGGAAAACGGGAAGCGATCGGCTATCGGATCGTACGAGCGAAAACGAATGTGGAAGCCGACGTAAAAAATGGTCAGCCGTCCATTCTCGTTCATATTAAGGCGGAAGGCGACATCAGCGAGGCGCGCGTTCCGATCAACTTAGCCGACACCGGCGTCCTATTTCGTTTAGAAAAGCAATTCGAACGGGGCGTCAAGCAGGAGGTGGCCAAAGCCATCGAAACGGCCCAGCGGGAACGAACCGATGTGTTCGGGTTTGGCGAAGCGGTTCATCGCGCTGACCCGCGTTTATGGAAAAAGATTGAGAAAGAGTGGCACGACCGCTATTTTCCCGAACTGGACGTCACCGTCACGGCTGATCTGTACATTCGCCGCACCGGGCTGCGGAATCGACCATATATAGAAGAATAACGGCTGTACGACACCTTAAAAGGCCGGTGAAAAACCGCTGTCACACACCAATCGGCGGCATTTTCATTCAGAAAAGATCCATGGACAGTGTGATCTGCCCTCCACCCGGGGATGAAAATCTTGCGCCAGTTCAGCATTTTCGTAGAAAAGTTGATTCTGCAAGGCTTCTCTAATTGAGAAATAGGTGGGATCAGCAGCATTTTACCCTAAATCACCCGTCATTGAGACGAGCGGTGAAAAACCGTTGTTTTCCTTGATGGACAATCGGTGGAAAACAGCGCCGATGTCACAACGCTTTTCTATTTTTGAGAAACGAGGCTGGTAAGCATCCCCCTTCAATTACCGGCCTTCTAGAACAAAGGCGGTGAAAGTCGGTTGGAATCCGTCAAAATCAACGCGCGTCAATTGTTTGTGTTGATTGTATTGTTTGAACATGGCAGCGCCATCGTCATTCCCCTTGGGGTGGATGCGAAACAAGACGTATGGATCGCCATTTTGCTTGGGTTGGTGTTCGGCCTGCTGTTGTTTTTCGTTTATCGCCGGCTGTTCGAGTACTATCCCGATCAGCCGCTGACCGCTTATTTGCCGCAAATCGTCGGGGCGCCGCTCGGCAAGCTGTTGGCGGTTGTGTATATTACGTATTTTCTTTATATTGCCGCCCGCGTGCTGCGCGATTTCGGGGAGCTGCTGTTGACGTTCGCTTACCCGGAAACGCCGTTGTTTGTGCTGAACGCCATTATGGCGCTCGCTGTCATGTACGGCGTTTATAAAGGAATTGAAGTGTTGGCGCGCACCGGCGAGCTGTTTTTGACGGTGTTGTACTTGTTGGCGCTCGCTGGCTTTGTTCTTGTGTTTGTTTCAGGGTTGGTCGATGTGACTCAGTTGCAGCCGGTGTTGGAGGAAGGTTGGGGGCGGGTGTGGAAGACGGTCTGGACCGAAACGCTGTACGTTCCGTTCGGTGAAATGATCGTCTTTACGATGTTGTTTCCGTATATGAACAATCCGGTCAAAGTGAAGCGCGTGGGCTTAGGGGGAATGGTGCTAAGCGGCATCAATTTGGCGATCATTATGGCCATCAATATCGCTGTCCTCGGTCCTGATGCGGTGTCGCGTTCATCGTTTCCGCTCTTGGACACGATCCGCCGCGTGCAAGTGGCTCATTTTTTAGAGCGGCTTGACGTGTTGTTTATGATCGCGCTCATCATCGGCGGGTTTTTTAAAATCTCCGTCTTTTTTTATGCCGGAGTGGTTGGGGCGGCTCACTTGTTTGGGGTTTCAAGCCATCAGCGGCTCGTCTATCCGCTCGGGCTGCTCGTCCTATTGTTGTCGGTCGCTATTGCCAACAATTATATTGAGCACATTCATGAAGGATTGAAAATCGTCACGTTTTATTTGCATGTTCCGCTGCAAGTCATCATTCCGGTGTCGCTGCTTGTCATCGCCACGATTCGTCGACGATTCAGCCAGCCGACAAAATAAGACAAACGGACTAAATGATTTTTGGAAACGGAAGCAGGAAAAGAGCCGCTTATAGCGAATAGGGAACAATAGCGCTATTGTTCCTGACCGGAACAATGAGGCGGCTGCGCCGTGCGATCAAGGGAGGAAGTCCGGCGCCGCGGCGCGCTTTGTTTCGCGAAGCTGGGGTCAGCTGAGGGCGACAGACTGATTATGAAGAAAAAGGGTTGAACGACAGTGAAGGTGAACGTACAGGCGATCGATCAGCAAGATGCGGGGCAGTTGAATCAAGGCATTGTCATCACCAGTTCCCAATGTTTGATTTTGGCGGTCAGTGAGCGGGTAGCTGCACGTCTTGAGTTTTCCAAAGATGAGTTAATCGGCCGGCCGGTTGCCAGTTTATTTTCCGCCGGATGGTCGGCCGCTCGGTTTGACGATATCATCCGCCGCGTGCGGCAAGAGGGCTGTTGGCAAGGAGAAGCGCGTCATATGACAAAAAGCGGGCGGATCTATACGAGTTGGATGCGCGTTTCGCTGCTGTGGAGCCGCGATGGGGAATGGCTTCTTTGGCAGTTTGTGGAGCGTGCTGCTGTGTCGCCGGTTGACGTCCTCCAGCCAGCTGATGTGTTGCACGCCGTTTACGCGTCCGCGCCGTTTGCCGTTGTCTTGCTGGCTCGGGATGGAACTGTGCAAGATTGGGGACAAGGAGCGGAGCGGCTGTTCGGGTGGCGGCGGGAAGACGCGGTTGGTCGTCCGGTTTGGACGCTGTTTCGTGGCGGCGAAACGTTGCTTCCGTTTCCGTCCGCCGGACCGCAATGCGGCGAGGGAGTGGCGCAGCGCCGTGATGGTGTGCCGATTGATGTTTCGTATACGATCATTCCTGTTTCCAGTTTTCATGGGTACGTCATGGTGGCGGAAGATGTGACGAGGCGGAAGCAAAAAGAGACCGAGCATCGCCGGCAAATTGAATTGGCGAAACGAATTCAACAAAACTTATTGACGCCGCTCATCCAAAACGAGACGGTGACGATGGAGGCCGTTTATATCCCATCCGACGATTTGTCGGGCGATATTTACGCTTGTTATCAAATTGATTTATACCGTTATGGCGTCATTGTCATTGATGTCATGGGTCATGGCATTTCGTCGGCTTTGGTGAGCATGCTGCTTCGCTCGCTGCTGCGCGGGTTGATCGTTCGCGTCGTTGATCCGGTTTTGGTGGCGAGCGAGCTCGAGAAGCACGTGCAATCCTTGTTTCCAGAGGAAGTATATGACATTCGCTACTTGTTCTCGATGATTTATTTGGTGATTGACACAAAAGAGCGCAAAATTGAATATACAAACGCCGGTCACCCAGCGGGCTTGCTCGTTTTTGAGGACGGAAGCATCCAAGAGTTGGACAAAGGCGGTTTGGCGATCGGCAGCCCGTTTTCTTTGCCGTTTGAAAAAGGGGTCGTTCATTATGACAAGCAGGCTCGCCTGCTTTTGTACACCGATGGCATTTTAGAAGAAATTCAGCCGTCCATTTTGCAAAGCATGGAAACGATCCGCACTTGCACGCAAATGTGCCGCCACTTGCCGGATAAACGCTTCCTTGAACGGCTGATGAATGAAGGTCCCCCGCTCGCCGCTCCGGCGGATGACATTTGCTTGTTGTCGATTACGCTCCGCGGGTGAGGCGGGGGCGGACGTGTGGCTGAGTTGGGTTGTGTCTTGCCAAGCGGGCGAAGAGGCGGTTGAGTGGTTCGATTTCATCGCTAAACAAGCTGCGCGCCTCTTGGCCGTCCGCGATGCCGATCTGTTTGTGCTGGCGGTGCATGAAGCGGTGGTCAATGCGGTGAAGGAGGCCAAGCGGGCAGGGGACGGCTCCCGAACGATTTCGCTTTCCTTTTTTGTCACTGCTGACGATGTGACAGTGATGGTGGAAGAAGAAGGTGACGGCATCTCATTGGAGACGATTGAGCGGCTTGCTGGCATGACGCTCGCTGATGTGCTGCTCGCTGAATCGGGGCGCGGACTGCTGTTGATCCGCGAGGCGATGGACGCGATGGCGTGGATGGAGCGGCCGGATGGCCGCCGGGTGCTCGTGATGGCCATGAAGCGAAAGGCGGGCTGGGAGGGCGGCGATGGATGAAAACACGCGGCGGGCAACCGGCCTGTTTTTTCATCGGAAAGGGCGCCCGAACGTGCTAGGTGCCTCCTTGCGCCGTTTGATGGGAAAGGAAAAGCGGGTCACCGATGTTTGGTGGGCGGATGGCGCGGATGGAAGGAGACTGGCCAACGATAGGGGGATATGATGGAACAGCATCGATTTTTGTTTGAACTGGAACGGATTGCAAAACCTGCATACGATTGTGTCGTGCTCACCGGGCGGCTCGCCTATCATACGCAGCTCGCCGCGGAACAAAAATTGGCGGCGGCGGCCGCCGCCGTTGAACATCCGCTAGTCATCGTCGATACAAGCGGACTCCAATTTTTGGACAGCACCGGGCTGGCGCTTCTTGTCCGCTTTTTTAAACGAGTAGTTAGCGCCGGTCGTGCCATGGCTATTGTCGTCCGGGAAAACGCCATGATCGAAAAAATTTTGCTCATCGCCAAATTGAATCGGTTGCTCCCGATTGCCGCCGATGAACAGCAAGTGCTCGCTCTCGCGCCGCTGTCTTCCCCCGGACCGATCGAGCAGGCGGTGTTGCTAGAGGCGTGGCAACAGCGGCGGGCGGAAGGCGGAGATGGAAGCGGCTGATCTCAGAGCCGCGCGCTTTCCGGTCGTTTTTCAAGGAAACAGGGCGGTAAATAGGGGAGGCCAGCGTGCGGGGAACACGGAAGACCCGCGCTGGTGTGCGGGAAGCATGGAAGCCCCACTCCGATAGGATGGGGACGGAAGAAGCTTGTGGCGCGTTATCGCGGCGCCGTCCATCGTGCTTGATGTCAAGGGGCTGACCCAAAAGGTCGCCTTCCTTCAAGATAGGCACAACATATAGTGCGGCAGAAGCAGTCAGTACGTATATATAGCGATGAAAGAGGGCGTCCCGGTCCGTTTGGGACACCCTCTTTTTCCGTGCCGTTGGCCGTCGGGTCACCATGGGGGGAACGAAGGCCATCCGCCTTGATCGGTCGCCGTTCCTTTTTCCGCGCACGTCTTCGTTGTCAAAACAATATTTCGGGTTTAGAATAAAATCAAGGGCGAGAAATCAATGGCGGTTCGGCGCCGCAAAGTGGAGAGGAGAGTGGCACAACATGCGGCAGGTGCTTGTTTATTTGCGCCCGCACAGGAAATGGATGGCGGTAGCTTGGCTGTTGATGTTGACGGAGTTGGTCATCGAGCTGTGGCAGCCGCTCTTGATGGGCAAAATCATTGATGAGGGCGTGATGAACCGGGATTTGACCGCCATCGCTACGTGGGGAAGCGTGATGCTGGGCGCATCGTTTTTAGCGTTTGCCGCGGGCATCGCCAACTCGTTTGCTGCTGCCTATGTCGGCCAGGAATATGGGTTTGCGCTGCGCACGACGTTGTTTGCGAAAATCCAATCGCTGTCACTGGCGCGGATCGAACAGCTGTCGACGGCCTCGTTGATTACCCGCATGACCAATGATGTCACTCAAGTGCAAAACATGCTGTTTATGAGCTTGCGCATTGCCTTGCGTGCGCCGCTGCTTGTCATTTTCGGCGTCGGGATGGCGTTTGTCGTTCAGGCCCGGCTTGCTTTCGTGCTGGCGGTGGCGGTTCCGCTGTCAGCAGCGTTTTTATTGTGGGTGATGAAAAAGGCAGGCGCGTCGTTTTCTGCCGTTCAGCGGGCGCTTGACCGGGTGAACGGCGTGATGCGGGAAAATTTGGCCGGCATGCGCCTCATTAAAGCGTGGGTGAGAAACGAGTATGAACAAGGGCGGTTTCTAGGGGCGAACGATGCGCTGATGGAGCGAACCATCAGCGTGTTTCGCCTAGTGGAAACGATCACCCCGGTCTTGTTGTTTGTCATGAATGCGGCCATCGTCGCGGTGCTGTTTTTTGGCCGTCATGACGTTGAGGCGGGAACGGCGAGCGCTGGGCAAGTCGTCGCGGTGGTCAACTATGCTACGCGGGCGACGGCGGCGCTCTCGATGTTCACGTTTATTACGATGGCGTGGTCGCGGGCGCGCGCGTCCGCCGCTCGTTTGGCGGAACTGCTTGACGCGCCAAGCGAGCCGGACGGCGGCCATACCGTCGAGCCCCCTGCCGCCAAGCGCGGGGAGATTCGCTTTGAACACGTGTCGTTTCGCTATCCGGGCAGCGGGCGCGATGCGCTTTCCGGCGTGTCGTTTGTCGTTCGCCCACAAGAGACGGTCGCCATTTTAGGGGCGACAGGAGCGGGGAAATCGACGCTTCTTCAGCTGATCCCGCGGCTGTATGAGCCGAGTGCCGGCCGGGTGCTGATCGACGGCGTCGACGTGCGCGAGTGGCCGGCGAAGCAGCTGCGCGAGGCGGTTCGCTTCGTTCCGCAAGAGGTGCTGCTCTTTTCCGGCACCGTCGCCGATAATCTTCGCTTTGGCAAGACGGAGGCGACTATGGAAGAGCTGGTCGAGGCGGCAAGTGCCGCTCAAATTCACGAAACGATCGCCACGTTTCCCGATGGGTACGAGACGGTCGTTGGCCAAAAAGGCGTCAATTTGTCGGGCGGGCAAAAGCAGCGCTTGGCCATCGCCCGCGCGCTTGTCGGCCGGCCGCAGATTCTGTTGCTTGATGATAGCACGAGCGCGCTTGATGCCGCCACGGAGGCGAAGCTGCTGGCCGCGCTTCGCCGCTATGCTTGTACGATGGTCATCGTGACGCAGAAGGTGAGCACGGCGATGATGGCGGATACGATTTTGTTGTTGGAAGACGGCCGTCTCACCGCACAAGGAAGCCATGAACAGCTGCTGGCGGCGAGCGAGCTGTACCGGCGGATCGTCGCCACGCAGGAAGGAAAGAAGGGACAAAGCCATGTCACTACGGCATAGCCCCCATGGGGCGCGGCAACCGGGGCGTCAGCGAGCCAAAAGCAGCATGGGCACGCTGCGTCGCCTTTGGACGTTTATCGCTCCGCAAAAGCGAAAGCTGCTTGCTGCGTTGGGGATGGTGGTCGCCAGCACGGCGCTGGCGCTGGCCGGACCGTATGTCATCGGTTCGGCGATTGATGTGTATATTGTTGAGAGGAAAACGGACGGCTTCCTCACAACGCTTTTGTTTCTGCTGGCGATTTATGCCGCTTTGGGGGCGGCGACGTTTTTACAAAACTATTGGATGATCGCCGTCGGCCAACGGACGGTGCACGCGATTCGCGCCCGCTTGTTCCGCCACTTCCATGAGCTGCCGATTTCCTTTTTTGACCGCCGCCAGCAAGGTGAGCTGATGAGCCGAATTACGAATGACATCGACAATATGAGCCAGACGTTCAACAGCACGGTCATTCAAGTCGTTTCGAGCACATTGACGCTCGCGGGCGCCATCGCCGTCATGGTGTTCAAAAGCCTCGTTTTGACCGCGGTGACGCTGGTCGTTGTGCCGCTCATGTACGCCGGCATGCGTTGGATTACGCGGCGGACGCAAGTGCGCTTTCGCGAGCAGCAGCGCGCCCTTGGCGAGATGAATGGATTGATTGAAGAAGCTTTGTCAGGGCAAAAAGTGGTGAAGCTGTTTTCCCAAGAAGAGCGGATGACAGCGGAAGTGGTGCGCAAAAATATCGAGCTGAAACAAGCGGGATTTTGGGCGCAGACGTATTCCGGCTTTATTCCGAAGCTGATGAACTTTTTAAACAACCTTAGTTTCGCCTTGATCGCCGGCGTCGGCGGATGGCTGGCGGTCAAAGGGATGATCTCGGTCGGCACCATTGTCGTGTTTGTCGAATACGCCCGACAGTTTACCCGCCCGCTCAACGATTTGGCGAACCAGTGGAATACGCTTCTGTCAGCATTGGCCGGCGCCGAACGGGTGTTGGAAATTTTCGATTTGCCAAAAGAAGAGGAAGATGAGGGGGAAGCGGAAGAGATCGATCGGCTTCACGGGCGCATCGAATTTCGCGATGTGGTGTTTTCCTACGACAAGCAGCGCCCCGCGCTTCGCGGCGTGAACTTCTCCGTTTCTCCGGGAGAAACAGTTGCGCTCATCGGTCCGACGGGAGCGGGCAAAACGACCGTCCTTCAGCTGTTAGCCCGCTTTTATGATCCGGATGCGGGGGCTGTTGTCATTGACGGGCGCGACAGCCGGACGATCAAACGGGCGAGCTTGCGCCGCCATATGGCGTTTGTGCTTCAAGATACGTTTTTGTTCGCGGGAACGATTCGCGACAATATCCGTTACGGCCGGCTCGAGGCGACGGATGAGGAAGTGGAGGAAGCAGCGCGCAAAGCGAACGCCCATTCCTTCATCACGAAATTACCGAACGGCTATGATACGGTTTTGACGGCGGACGGCGGCGGAATCAGCCAAGGACAGCGGCAGCTGCTGGCCATCGCCCGGGCGATGATCGCCGATCCGGCCGTGTTGATTTTGGATGAGGCAACGAGCAATATTGATACGGTGACGGAAGTGCGCATTCAAGAAGCGCTCGCGCGGCTGATGGCCGGCCGAACGTGCTTCGTCATCGCCCACCGGTTGAACACGGTGCAAAACGCCGATCGCATTCTCGTATTGAATGAAGGAAAAGTCGTGGAACAAGGGACGCACGAGGAGCTGCTTGAGGCCAAAGGATTTTATTTCGAATTGTACCGCCGCTATTGGGAGCGCGGCAGGCAGCGGGCGTAGCGAAACGAATCGGTCGGCAGATAGAACCGAGCGGCACAGGCGGATGAAGGAGGCATTGGGCGCAGGCCGCGCGCAGCGGGCGGTCTGCGCCAGCGGAAAGGGGTTACGGCTCCGTCTGAGCGGCGAGACGGTGAAGAAACGCTTCCCGCCAACTCGCTGACAGTGCCGGATGATAGGCAAGCTGTTCCATGGCGGTGACATTGTCCCGCTCATGATAGTAAATGCGGTTGATGTAGGCGATCGACAACGCTCCTTGGCCGCGCTCAACAAGGAGCAACGCTGCCCCCGGCTCGACGACGCCTTCGTTCAGCACCCGCAGGTAAAATCCGCTTTTCCCTGTCTGAATGACGGCTTTCGGCAATCCAGGAAGCTGATGGAACAAAGCGAGTTTCGAACAAGGTTGGCGCGGCTGTGACACTTGCACGAGCGCCGTGCCGGCCGCATAGATGTCGCCCAGACACGCCTCATCCTCGGTCAAACCGGCAAGCGTCCAGTTCTCCCCGAATGCCCCGGCCGCAAACGGCCGGCCATAGTGCCGCTCCCAGTAGGCAAAATGCTCCGATGGATACGCGCAAATCGCTTTGTCTTCGCCGCCGTGATGAACAAGATCGGCTTGGCCGTCTCCGGCTAAATGGCGTTTGCCGACGGCCACCGGCCCGGCGACTGGGGTTTTGTCAATGCCGCTCACGAGCGGCTGACCGTTGATGTCGAGCGTTTTCGGTGTTCCGACATTAATAGAAACGATCCGCATCAGTTCACCCCCATATCGCTTCGGCGATCAGCCGAAACGAAGTGAGTTTGTCGTGGAAATCATATGTAATCGTAACAAGCATGATTTCGTCTGTTTCATACGCTTCGCTTAGCCGGTAGAGCTCGTCTTTGACGCGCGCCGGACTGCCGACGATCATCCGCCTCCGGTTGTCCGCCACCCGTTGGCGTTCGTATGGGCTGTATCGATACGCTGCCGCTTGCTCCGGTGCGGGAATGCCGTTGACCGCCATCCCTTGCTCAATCATCAGCAGCGTCAAATCGAGGCTGCCGGCGATCCATTCCGCCTTTTCCTCGCTTTCTGCACAAACGGCAAAGACAGCGACCATCGACCGGGGCTTGTCCAGATACGGGGACGGCGCAAACCGCTCGCGATACGAGCGCATCGCTGCTTCGCCGCCGTCGCCGTTAATAAATTGGGCAAACACATACGGCAGCCCTTTTTCCGCCGCCAGCTTCGCCGTTTCCGAGCTTGAGCCGAGCAACCATACGTCCGGAGGGGACTGCACGATTGGCGTTGCTTTGACGCCATAAAGCGGATGCACGGGCGGGAGTGCATCATGCAGGTAGCCAAGCAGCTCGTCAATTTGCTCTGGATAGCGATCGATCGGACGTTGCTTTCCGTCATGAAGCGCCATCGTCGCTCGCGGCATGCCGCCGGGCGCCCGCCCGACGCCTAAGTCGACGCGCCCGGGCGCCAAGCCGGCCAACACGTGGAAGTTTTCCGCCACTTTATAGGCGCTGTAATGCGGCAGCATCACCCCGCCGGAGCCGATGCGGATGCGCGATGTTTTCGCTCCGATGTAGCCAAGCAGCACTTCTGGCGACGAGCCGGCGAGACTGTTCGTGTCATGATGTTCGGACACCCAAAAGCGCTTGTAGCCGAGTTCTTCGACAAACTGGGCGAGCCGGACGGTGTTGGCAAGCGCCTCCTCGGCCGTTGTGCCTTTCGCGATCGGCGATTGGTCAAGGACGCTGAGTTCGAGCGGCATCATCATTCCCCCTCTGTTTGTCAGCTGAAAATGGTTAGTTCTTATTATGCTCCCGTTCGCTGTGTTTTGTCCATCGATTTGCCCGGCGCGGCGAGTCAGAAACCGATCCTGCCGGGCCACCAAGCGATGAAAGATGCATGCTGAGCGGTTCTTTGGTATAATGAGGAAGAAAACAGGAGAGAGAGGGTGGTCATCATGCCAGCTGTCGAGTCGAACATGTTCCCGCTCGGCAAACAAGCGCCGCCGTTCGCCTTGACCAACGTCGTTGACGGCCGGCTTGTCCGCCTAGATGACGTCAAGTCGGATGTGGCGACCGTCATTATGTTTATTTGTAACCATTGTCCGTTTGTCAAACATGTCCAGCACGAGCTTGTCCGCCTAGCCAACGATTATATGCCCAAAGGGGTGTCGTTTGTCGCCATCAATTCGAACGATGTTGAACAATATCCGGACGACTCGCCGGAAAACATGAAAAAGGTGGCCGAAGAACTCGGCTATCCGTTCCCGTATTTATACGATGAGACGCAGGAAGTGGCAAGAGCGTACGATGCGGCTTGCACGCCCGATTTTTACATTTTTGATCGCGAACTGAAATGCGTCTACCGCGGCCAGCTTGATGATTCGCGTCCAAGCAACGGCATTCCGGTGACCGGGGAATCGATTCGTGCCGCGCTGGACGCTTTGTTGGCGGGTCGTCCGGTGCCGGAACACCAAAAGCCGAGCATCGGCTGCAGCATTAAATGGAAACCATCGTCGTAAAAAATGATTGACATTTCATACTCAAACAGATATGCTAAGAAAAGCACCATTCGTTCGTTACGAAATTGTCACCGCCGTGTCGTTGCTCAGCGGATGCAGCCGACACGGCTTTTTTGCGCCACCAATCGCTCAACAAATTCACACTGGCGCCGCCACGGAGCGGCAAGGATGGATGAGAGGTAGGGCTTCCATTGTTTTTGTTTCATCCTTTGAGTTTTCATAATCATTATTATGTAAACAAAAGGGAGGGGCGAGAAGATGGCGGAACGACGATATCGGGTGTTTGTGTACGGAACACTGCTGACGGGTGAGGACAATCACCCTATCGCGGCGCCGTACGTTCGCGACGTACGCCCAGGAAAAGTCAAGGGCCGTTTATACAACGTCGGGTTGTACCCCGCGCTTGTGCTCGGAGAAGAGGGGGAAGTGGAGGGGGAATGGCTGACGGTGACGGAAGAGGGGCTCAAGGCGATGGATGAGCTTGAAGACTACGGGGAAGGACGGGACGACAATGAATACGAACGAGTATGGGTTCGCGATGTCTGTCAACCGCTCGAAGGATATGTGTACGTTTATCGGCCGGAAAAAGCGGTCGGTTTGCCGCTCATCCCGTCCGGATCATGGCGACACCGCAAGGAGAACATGTAACATTGATGGCGGATGACAAAGGACAGCTTGCAGGAAACATCGTTTCGCAAGCTGTTTCGTTTTTGTATAAACATCCGCGTTTTCGCACTTTGTTTTGTAAACGGTTCCAAAAACCGTTATAAAAATACAGAAAAATTAATGAAAAAAGGGTTGCCAAACGGCGGCTCTTTTTCTATAATAAAAGCATGTTAGAAAAATAAACGTACGAATGTGAGGTAATGTAACATGTCGAATTTGTTCGTTTCCTCTACACAAACGGGGCTGTTGGAGCAAATCAAAGAAACGATCCAACAAAAAAATGTAGAGCTGCTTCATTTGCAGTTCGTCGACATTGAAGGGATTTTAAAGCATGTCACCGTCACGGCCGAGCAGCTTGATGACGTCGTCGGTGGAAAAATCATGTTCGATGGTTCGTCGATCAAAGGATTTTCACCGATCAATCGTTCTGACTTGTACTTGTTGCCGGATTTGAATACGTTCGCGGTGTTGCCGTGGACGGTGGAAGAAGGTTATGCAGAAGCGCGCTTCCTTTGCTCGGTGACCAACCCGGACGGCACGCTGTTTGAAGGCGATCCGCGCAACGTGCTGAAAAAAACGGTTGAGCGGGCGGCGGAAAAAGGATACACGATTTCGGTCGGCCCGGAGCTCGAATTTTTCTTGTTCAAAGCGGATGAACACGGCAACCCGACGCTTGAACTTCATGACAACGGCGGCTATTTTGAACCGTCCCCGAAAGATTTAGGGGAACGCGTTCGCCTTGAAATTTACCGCGCCTTAAAAGCGATGGGCTTTACGATCGAAGCGTCGCACCATGAGGTGGCGGAAGGCCAGCATGAAATCAACTTCAAATACGCGGACGCGCTCGGGGCGGCCGATAACGCGACGACATACAAATGGGTCGTTAAAACGATCGCCGGCAAATTCGGCCTTCACGCGACGTTCATGCCGAAGCCGGTGTTCGGTATCAACGGTTCGGGGATGCATGTCAACATTTCTCTCTTCAAAGACGGAGAAAACGCGTTCTTTGACCCGAACGATGCCAATCAGTTGTCAGCTACAGCGTACCAATTTATCGCCGGTTTGTTAAAAAACGTCAAACATTTTGCGGCTGTGACCAACCCGCTTGTCAATTCGTACAAACGGCTGGTGCCGGGGTATGAGGCGCCTTGCTATATCGCGTGGTCGGCTTCCAACCGTTCGGCGCTCATTCGCATTCCAGCGAAGCGCGGCATGGCGACGCGCGTTGAGCTGCGCTGCCCAGATCCGTCAGCCAACCCGTACTTGGCTTACGCCATCATCGCAGCGGCTGGCCTTGACGGCGTGGAAAAAGGGTTGACGCCTCCAGCGGCGATTGACGAAGACATTTTCCATATGTCAGAAGAACGCCGCGCGGTGCTTGGCATCGACAACTTGCCGGAAAACTTAGGCGCTGCCATCGCGGCGTTCGAAGACGGCGAAATCGGCCGTGCGACGCTCGGCGAGCATGTATTCCATGAATACGTGGCGATGAAAAAAGACGAATGGAACAGCTACCGCACGGCGGTTCATGCGTGGGAAATCGAACGATACCAAGGAAAGTTTTAAGCGGATGATGGAGCGGCAGGCCGCCATCCGGTGAAGCGGTCGCGGTGGCGGCCTCGTTGTCAAAGGTGCTCTGGGCAAAGCGCAGAGCGCCTTTTTTCGTTCGATGCGGCTTCGGTCTGAGGATTGCTGTTATGTTTTTTTTGTTCACAACGGATGGTAGGTTCGTCACCACAATATGGACTTGACAGACCCCGCCTCCCTTTTGTATTTCGTTGTGATTCGGTCAAGTTCATCACCATAATATGGACTTGACAGACGGTTTACTTCACCGGACAAGTGTATACAAAACATGATTTGTTTTCTCTTCTTTCTTGGAAGCATAAAATCGAGTCCGGCTTTTGATGGAGAGCCGGATGATGGGGAGGGAATGAATTGTTTTATTTTTGTAAAAATCATAGTTGACAACTATGAATAGTTGGATTTAAATATAAGTAACATGCTTAACTATAGTAAACGGAGGGAGAATCATGAAAAAATTGATTGTGTTTCTGTTTGTAGGATTGATTGCTCAGCTCATTGACGGATCGCTCGGGATGGCGTACGGCGTCACTTCAACGACGCTTTTGCTGACGTTCGGCATCGCCCCGGCCGTCGCTTCAGCGTCCGTCCATTTGGCGGAAGTGGCGACGACGGCGGCGTCCGGTATTTCCCATTGGAAATTTGGCAACGTCGACCGCGCCATGGTGGTGAAGCTGATTATTCCCGGATCGGTCGGCGCGTTTGTCGGTGCTTGCTTTTTAAGCAACTTGCCGGGAGATTTGATCAAACCGTACGTTTCATTGTTTTTATTGGTGCTTGGCTTTTACATTATTTATCGATTCTTGGTATTGAACGGCCGCGCCCCATCGGCTTCGGGAAAACAATGGTCGAACAAACAGCTCGTCCCGCTCGGTTTGGTAGCCGGGTTTCTTGACGCCACTGGGGGAGGGGGCTGGGGGCCGATTGCGACGCCGGTGCTGCTCGCGAATCGGACCATGGAGGCGCGCAAGGTCGTTGGCACCGTCGATACGTCCGAATTTGCCGTTGCGCTCTCGGCGACGATCGGATTTGCGATTTCTCTCGGCTGGGAGCAGGTCAACTGGTATTGGGTGTTGACGCTGATGGCGGGGGGGATCATCGCCGCGCCGATTGCCGCTTGGCTTGTGCGCAAACTGCCGTCCCATTTGCTTGGGGTGCTAGTTGGCGGTCTCATCATTTTGACGAATGTCCGCACGCTTCTGCACGCTTGGGAGGCGCCAGCATCCGTGTATCCGACCGTTTATAGTCTCATCGTGATCGGCTGGGCAGCGGCGGTGATCTTGGCTGTACGGAATGGACGGAAAGGAGTGGCGAGCAAGGAGATGGCTTCCTAACCGAGCTGCTTCTTCAGCATTGCCCAAACGCCACGGTCGTCGTCCATCCGAAAGGGAAGCGGCATTTAGTCGACCCATCGCGTCTCATCGCCGGAGCGAAGGCGGTGTACGGCGCCCAATTTGATGCGCTCTTTGCTCCGATTGTTCCGGTGCCGGAAGAACGGGTGATCGTGAAGGAGGATGGAGAGACGCTCGCACTGAGCGCCGAGCGGACGCTTACCTTTTATGATACGCCGGGGCATGCGAACCACCACTTTTCGATTTATGATTCATACAGCGGTGGGGTGTTCACCGGTGATACGATCGGCGTTTTTTATCCGCAGCTGCAAGAGGCGGTTCGGCTAGAACGTTGGTAAAAAACAGCCGTTTGCCTTGGACGATGATCGAACGTATGAACGATGTAACAAGTTTTTTTCTACTTAGGAAACGATTCCGAGAAGCGATTGCGCGAGTAAATCATGGGGGAATGACCCAAAAGGCGATCTCCTCTCAAGAAAGACACAGCATATAGTGTGGAGAGGGGGTTTAGTATCTATCCTGAAAACACCTGAATTCCAAAATGAGTAAAGTTACAGCATTCAACATAAGGACATTTTCATCCTTCCGATGGTGATAAAAATGTTTTGTCATGGAAGTCTATATATAGCGATGAGAGAGGGTGTTCCGATCCTTTGGGAACACCCTCTTCTTCGATTCTGCCCTATGCTGCGGGCGGACGGCGTTGAAGCGAGCTCTCCTTTTCGCCGGCGCGCATGGGAAGCCAAGCGAACCGTTTTGGAAAACAAGGATAAATATGTTAGAGTGGAAATACGTGAGTGTTTGCTTTTGGCATTCAGGCAAAAGGGGGCGAAAGAGTGAAGCGAAAGCCGTCCGCTAGGCAGCGCATCGGTGTCGGACTGATCATCGCCTCGTTCGTTGTTTGGGTCGTTCCGCCGATCGCTCCATTTTTACCGTTTTCCGCTTCCGTCAAAGCATGGGCGGTGACGAGCGCCGTTGTGCTCGCCGAGATGTTGTTTTGGGCCGGAGCATGGCTGGTGGGAAAGGAAGCGGCGGCAAAGCTGAGGAAGTACTGGAATCCAAAACGTTGGCGAATGAAACGGCGGCCGGAGCAAACTAACGATGCTGAAACCGATGGTGAAAGGCAGCGACAAAGCAAATGAAATGAGGTGAATGGTATGCGACTGGGCGTTGTGGGGCTTGTGATTGCGGCTGCCGCTATGTCAGCAGCGCTTTGGCTTGGCGGGCTCGTGTTGGCCGTGCAAGACCAGCTCGCTCCCCCCTCTAAGCCCCCGGGGCAAACGCAGCCTTCGGTCCACGGGGCAAAGAAGGGCGATGGTGATATCGATATCGTCGCTTTAGGCGACTCGTTGACGCGGGGGACGGGCGATGAAAGCGGCAAAGGGTATGTCGGCTATATGGTCGATGAGCTGCGAAAGCAGACGGAGGCGCCGATTCGCGTTACGAACTTGGCGGTTCGTGGCCTGCGCTCCGATGGCTTGCTTCGCCAGCTCGGCCAACCTGAGATTCAGCGGCAAATCGCCATGGCCGATCTGATCGTCATGACGATCGGCGGCAACGATCTGTTTCGGGGCGGGGAAGCGCTTCGGCTGAATGAAAAAGAGCTGAACGCGGCAAAACGGCAGTATGCGGCGAACCTAGACCGCATTTTTGCCATGCTTCGGCGCTTCAACACCGATGCCGTCATTTTGGCGATCGGCTTATACAACCCGTTCAGCGATTTCGGCGATGCCAAACGCACGTCCGCCGTCGTCCGCGACTGGAATTTTGTCGCGGCGGAAGTGGCGGCCCGCTATCCGAACGTCGTCGCGGTGCCGACGTTTGATTTGTTTGCTTTGCACGTCAACGACTATTTGTACAGCGATCATTTCCACCCAAACCAAGAAGGATACAAACGAATCGGAGAGCGTGTCGCTTCGCTGATTACGCTGACGGAGGAGAATCGCTGATGATGAAACCGGTGACACTAGCGGTCCATGAACTGCGGAAAACGATCCGCGGCAAAGAAATTATCCGAGGCGTTTCGTTTGCTTTGCACGAAGGGGAAGTGTTCGGTTTTTTAGGGCCGAACGGCGCGGGCAAAACGACGACGATCCGCATGCTCGTTGGGCTCATTCGCCCGACGTCGGGGACGGTGATGATTGGCGGGTATGATCTTCACCGCGAGTTTACCGAGGCGATCCGCCAAATCGGCTGCATCGTCGAAAATCCGGAAATGTACCCGTACTTAACCGGATGGGAAAACCTTGAACATTTCGCCCGTATGATGCCGGGAATCGGCGCCGATCGAATCATGGAAGTGGCGAAGCTCGTTGGGCTCGAGCAGCGCATTCACGACCGGGTAAGCGCGTATTCGCTCGGCATGCGGCAGCGGCTTGGCATAGCGCAAGCGCTGCTCGGGAAGCCGAAGGTGCTTATTTTGGATGAGCCGACCAACGGCCTTGATCCGGCCGGCATTCGTGAAATGCGCGCCTTCATCCGCTTTTTGGCGGAAACGGAAGGGCTTAGTGTTCTCGTCTCTTCGCATTTGTTAAGCGAAATTCAGCTCATGTGCGATCGCGTCGCTATTATGGCGAAAGGGCGCCTGCTAGCTGTTGATACAGTCGAGCGGCTGTTAAACGAACAGGCGCGCGTCGTCTGGAAAGCGGCTCCGCTCGATCGGGCGCAGGCGCTGCTCGCTGAGGAGACGGAGGTGCTGCGGGCGGATGAAGAGGGGATTATCACGCCGTATGAACCGGCCAAGCTCGCTGCTTGGAACGCCAAGCTCGTCCGTGCCGGCGTGGCGGTTGCTCACATTGAACCGCGGTTGCCGACGCTCGAAGATTTATTTATCGAGCTGACAGGGGGCGAAACGATTGAGTAAGCTTGTGTACAATGAAATGTTGAAAATCGTCCGCAAAAAGCGGCTATGGGTGATCGCCGCCATTGTGGCGGTGCTCGTCGCCTTGTTTACATATGCTCAATATCGGGAGACGGAAGAGTTGAGAAAACGGCTCGGCACGACCGACTGGCGGACGCAGCTGCAGCAGCAAATCGTCGACTTGCAAAATCGCCTCCAGTCGCCGAGCATGTCCGAGGAGTGGCGCAAATATTTACAAATCCGCCTCAAGCAGCAACAGTATTACTTAGAGCACAACGTGAATCCGTCCGCCCCGGGGGCGCCGACGTTTATGCGCACGTTTATCGAAAACGCCATCGACTTGTTTTTGCCGCTGCTCGTCATGGTGGTGGCGGCCGATCTTGTCTCCTCGGAGGCGAGCGCCGGAACGATCAAGCTGCTTCTCGTCCGGCCGGTGAAACGGTGGAAAGTGCTGCTTAGCAAATATATCGCTTTGCTGCTGTCCGTGTCGTTTATTATGCTGACAACAGCGGTGCTGTCGTATGCCATCTCCGGCCTTGTATTCGGGTATGGCGGCTTTCATTTGCCGTTGTTGACCGGTTTTGTTTCCCAAGGCGAGGACTTGAATACGGATAACGTGCATATGATTCCGCAATGGAAATACATTTTGATGGAGTTGGGGTTAGCCGCGTTTGTCAGCACGGTCGTCGGCACGTTGACATTGATGCTTTCCGTTCTGTTTCGGAGCACAGCGGCGGTGATGGGAGTGATGCTGGCGGCTCTCATTTCGGGCGCCATTTTGTCGAACATGGTGTCGTCATGGCAGTCCGCAAAGTATTTGTTTATGGTCAATTTGCGGCTCACCGATTACTTGAAAGGCGCCGCTCCTCCGATTGAAGGAATGACGCTCGGCTTTTCCATGACGGTGCTGGCCGTGTGGGGACTTATGGCTCTCGCTGTCGCTTTTGTTGTCTTTGCACGGCGCGACGTGTATTAAAAGGTTGCACCTCGATGGGAGCGGTGAATTTTCTAAAACGGGAAAGGTAGGCCGCCGGCATCGGGCGGACCAAAACGGGAAGGCGTGATACGTCGACAAAGCGAGGCGCGCTAGCATCCCATGTTGCGTGCGGCATGGCGACTGTCATTGGCGCGTTCTCTTTTCATCGTCGATGCCGGCGAGGCCGAGCGCATGATGATTCCATAACAGCCGCTCGATCATCGGCCACTGCGTTTCATCACAGCGGATGAGGAGAACGATTTCCGCGCGCCTGTTCGTTTGGCGGCGCGCCGTGTTTCGGTTGAGCCCCCATTTCAACAGCAGGCCGAGCGAGATGCCGACCACCGCCCCGATCACCCCCCAAATGATCGGTCCCCATGTTAATACATAGCCGTAAATCGAACCAAGTAGCATGAAACAAGTCCCGAAAATCGCCGCTAGATCGAGAAAGCTCAAGCCGTCCGCGCGGTGGATCGTATCTAACAGCTGCGGCGGCTCCGGGCGGCCGTCAAGCGGAACGGCGAACAGATGGTGTGGGGGAACTCCTTTTTCGCGCAAAGCGGAAATCACCAGCTCGACGAACAAATGGTTTTCAAAAGTGGCAACGACAATCATAGAAAGCCTCCTGATCAAATAGGCCATCGAAATGGTTTTGGTTGGCAGCGGCGGCGCAAATAGTTGGACAGCTCTTTTTCAAACAGCTTGTTGTATTCGACGGCTGAAACGTACGCATCGTAGAAGACAAACGAATAAATGGAAGGCAAATACAGCGCCCATTGCATATTCACGATGCGCACCGCCTCATCAAAGCGGCCGGTGAGCGTATAAATGATCGCTTCGGGCAAGCGGGCAAAATAGGAAACGATAATGGTAAAGCCGAACAGAAACAAACCAGCAATCACCTTATGAACGTACAAATGGCCGAGGCCGGGGGCGAGCACCGACCAAGCGAGCGCTAGCCACGGCTTACGTTTGTCCAAGTAATTGATGTCCCATCCCCCCATTCGCAGCGGGGGAATGGGTGCGTCTTCCCGGTCAGCGAGCAAATACAGCTTGTTCATGTCAACGGCGCCGCGATAGCTGTCCCAGATTCCGTATATGTAAATGGCGACATAAAACATCAGCCATCGCTCATCAAGAACGGCTTTGGCCTTTTCGAAATCGCCGAGGAGCGAGTACAATATTCCGGCGTTGACGTGCGCTTTTGTATTGATAAACAGCTCCCAAACGATTAAAATAAAAGCCGTGGCGTAACGGTGCAGCATCAAATTGCCGAATCCGGGAAACGAAAAGGAAAAAAAGGCGACGACAAGCGGATGGCGCAAATGGAGGTTGGTGGTGGTAAACTGCGACAAATATGCTCGTTTGCGCCGCGCCGGCGGGATGAATTTCATGGGCTCTCCCCCTTTTCCGCGAACATGTCGTGCAGCAAGCGGTCGTTTTCGTCCCTAGGTGGAGGGGAAACCGTTGACCATGGAACGTTTCCGCGCTGCGTCCGATCGCCGTTTTTTTTAGTATAGGAAAAAAAGGGTGGCCGCTATGCAACAGGCGGTGGAAAACCCGTCAAGCCCGGGCGGTGGGGGAAAATGATAAAAAATCATTGACTTTCTTGCGAGGTTCATATAAAATAAAAATTGTCGCAAGGGTAAGCAATCAACGGGAAGTAGCTCAGCTTGGTAGAGCACACGGTTCGGGTCCGTGAGGTCGCAGGTTCAAATCCTGTCTTCCCGATCCTTGCTTGGGGCCTTAGCTCAGCTGGGAGAGCGCCTGCCCCGCACGCAGGAGGTCATCGGTTCGAATCCGATAGGCTCCATTTTCGTACGGAGGAATACCCAAGTCTGGCTGAAGGGGGCGGTTTCGAAAACCGCTAGGGGTGTCACAGCCCGCGGGGGTTCGAATCCCTCTTCCTCCGCCATTGTACATAGGAACGTCAACCTGCCGATTTCCGGCAGGTTTTTGTTTTGCGCTCTTTGCCACAAGGTGTGCTTGACTGTTTCAAAACATGCCATACTTCCTTTCCGTGAAAATGCCGAACTGTCGCGAGATTTTCATGTCTGGGTGGAGGGCCGATCACCGCCCATGGATCTTTTCCGTGAAAATCCCCACCACTGGGTGAGTGCTGTATACGCTCCTGATCCGTGCGGGTATACTGAAAATGGCCAAAGAAGGCAATAGGAAAGCAGAGGTGCCCGATTTTCGGACATCTCGTATGATCTGGCTGCCTGTTGGCTATACTAGATAAGTTGTGGTTGGCGGAACGACTCTTTGCGGGAGATCATGCAAAAGATGATCACCAACATTCGTCGAGCCGTGGCGATGAGGGCTTTTTTCTTCCCGCATCGGGCCGCCAACGACCAAAATTTTCGGGACAAGGGATGTGTCTTGGATCGAGCTGCTGACCATGCCGCCTCGCATAACGCTGATCGAAGATGGGGATTGCCTTTAGTCGTACGCGTGCTCTTTCGCTTTCCGGCGCTTTCATGGTTGCCGGGGGACAACCCCGTCCATGAAGCCACCCGTTCCGGCGTTTCAAAGACGCTCATGTCGGTTCCCATCTCGGCGATGATGACGGCGGCGGTTTGTTTTTTGATTCCAGGCATGGTCATCAGTAAGTCCACTTCCTCCCGATACGGCTCGAGCAGGCGGTCGATGTGCTGGTCGACTTCTTCGATTAACTGCTCCAATTCCTCCACGTGTTTCCACAAGAGGCGAAGGAGACGGAGCTCGTGTTCGGTCAAGGTGCCCAGCAGCGAATCATACACCGCCTGCTTTTTCGTTTTGAGCCTGCCGCGCAGGCATTGATCCAGCTCGTCCTTGTCCACGTATCCCTTCTCGAGCAGCCGGGCAAGGATGTTTCGTCCGGAAACGCCGAAGAGATCCGAGAGGACGGAGCCCAGTTTGACATTGGAAGACTCCAGCACTTTTTGAATCCGGTTTTTCTCTGAACTCAACTGTCCGACCCACTTTTTGCGGAGGCGGGTAAAATCCCGCAATTCGCGAATATCCGCTGGGGGGACGAAACTTTTTTCAATGAGTCCATGGCGGAGCAGCTTGGCGATCCACTCGGCGTCAGAGACATCGGTTTTTCTTCCCGGGACATTTTTGATCCGCTGCGGATTGGCCAGTGTCAAGTCGACATAGCCCTCGAGGAAGGCAAAGACCGGTTTCCAATACACGCCGGTGGATTCCATGGCGACATGGGTAACGCCATGTTCTTCGAGCCACTCAAGCAGGTCGCCAAGTCCTTTCGAGAACGTGGAGAAGGTTTGAATGTCCTTTTGAATGTGTCCATCTTCTTCCCATAGCGCGCAGGCGACGATGGTTTCGGCATGAACATCCAATCCTGCGCAGCGAGGATAGATGACATCCATGATGAAAATCCTCCTTTTCGATGATCGAGTGCGCAAACAGCGAATCCACGGGAGAAATGCGGCAGTTTTCCGTTCGTCGTCACCTTTCCTCTATCACAGGAAAGGGCGGACAATGGGTGGTGCACCCAGTGGATTCAAACACTTTTCCGTACAGGGTCTAAGCCACCATTAAGCATAACGTCCTGTTGAACTGTTTGCGCCTATTCTTCATTATGGGAAGAAAAGGGGGATTTTCATCCCTGGGTGGAGGGCAAAACGTTGCCCATGGATCTTTTCCGTGAAAATGCAGGACTGACGTGTTTTCGGCTCTCTCTTTTTTGGTATGATAATCATCGATGGCAAGCTACTCATTGCACAGGAGGGTGTGTACAAGATGAATCCCGTTATCGAAACGATTTTGCAACATCGTTCGATCCGTCGCTTCGAAGATCGGCCGCTCACGGATGAACAAATTCGCACGATCGTTGAATGCGCCCAAGCGGCGTCGACGTCAAGCTACATTCAGGCGTACTCGATCATTGGGGTGAAAGATCCGGAGAAAAAACGGAAGCTCGCCGAGCTTTCGGGAAATCAGTCTTATGTCGAGCACAACGGCCATTTCTTTGTCTTTTGCGCCGATTTTCACCGCCATGAACTCATCGGGGAGCTTGAAGGAAAAGACGTGATCCCGTCGCTTGAGAGCACGGAAAAGTTTATGGTGGCGCTCATCGATACCGCGTTAGCGGCGCAAAACGCCGCCATTGCCGCCGAGTCGATGGGGCTTGGCATCTGCTATATCGGCGGATTGCGCAACAACTTGCCGGACGTGTGTGCGCTCTTAAACGTACCGAAACGAGTCATTCCGCTGTTTGGCCTTGCCGTCGGTTATCCGGCGCAAACGCCGGACCGCAAGCCGCGGCTGCCGTTTGCGCACGTTTATCATGAGGACGAATACAACCAAGATCGCGCTCCGTTCCTCGAACAGTTGCAGCGCTACAATGACACGGTTTCGGCGTATTATGAGCAGCGGACAAACGGACGCCGCCGCGATACATGGACGGGGCAGATGGCCGATATGCTGAGCCGCTCGGTCCGGATGTACATGAAAGAATTTGTCGAGGGGAAAGGGTTTAATTTACGGTAGTGGACTAGCTCAGCTTAATGAGGGAAAGAGGCATCTGTTGCTGAAGAGACGAGGAGCCATGCTCATAGATAGGTGAAGAATCTATTGTTGATGTTTATCGACGTCGGCTTGATCATCCCGGTCATGCCGACGTTTATTCCGCAGTTGGAATGATCGGGAGGGGGACTTTCAGCCTGCTTGTCGCTGTTTTTTCTTTTCCCACGGCTGGCCAAATAGCCGATGCGTAACACTTATGTATGGATGTTTTGGCAAGAGTAACCTGAGTCGGTGCTCCATCGAAGAGAAAGCGGCAAGATCACCTGTCTTTTGTTTGTCGTCGTTTGACGGTTGCCGTTTTGTTAAGGACCAAAATAAGCTACGCTCCATTTGTCTTAACGGCAAATGGAGCGTAAGTGATATTCGATAATTTCTTCGATTTTTGAAGGAGATAGCTTGCCAGATTGCATGATGCCGTGCATCGCTAAGCCGTCAACCAATGCGTATAGGCGCTCTGTTTCCAACTCAATCGACACATCAGACCTTAACAGCCCGAGATCGCGCAACAGTTCAAGCATCCTTTTCATGGCCGTTCGCAACTGATGGTATATTTGTTCGCTCAGTGGTTGGAGCGCGGGATCCCAAAGTGCCCTTTGTGTAAAAACAAGCCACACCTCCATTTCTTTTTTCGTTTCATCGGTTAACGGCAGAAGTTCAAGGAGACAACGCTTGACTCCTTCAAGGGGCGGGATGGAGGGAGGGATGGCCTCAACCCGCTCCCGCACCCGTTCAGAGACAAGCTTCATCGAAAAGGCTAACAACTCGGATTGCGAAGTAAAATAATAGCGCAGCGCCCCGGCAGACATTCCTGCCTCTTTAGCGATATTTCGCACGGTTGCTTTTTCAATCCCGTCCCGCATGATCACGGTCCATGTCGCTTCTGCAATTCGTTTCCTCTGCTTTTCATGATCGACTATTTTGGGCATATATCCAGTGTAACACAGTTGTTTTTTTAATACAATTGTGTTACTATTTTTTTTGATACAAATGTATTAAAAAGGAGGCGGTCCATATCATTGGTTGGCTGATTATCGCATGTGAAGTGCTGTTTTGGGTGTTCGTCATATCGGGATTGTTCACGCGTTATGTGTTAAAATGGAAAATGGCCAGTGTATGCCTTTTTTTATGCACCATTTTGGCAGATCTTATTTTACTAGTTGTGTCGGTTGTAGACTTAGCGCACGGGCAGACAGCGAAGTTATCTCATTCATTGGCAGCTGTTTATATCGCTGTGTCCGTTGTGTATGGACGTCGCATGATCCAATGGGCAGATCATCAGTTTGTTCACCTTTTTTTGAAAATGCCTAGGCCGAAAAAATCTCTTCTCTTCGGAAAGGAGCATGCCAAGCACGAACGCCTAGGGTGGTATCGTCACCTGAGGGCTTGGGCGATCGGTCAAGCGATTTTGTTGGCTATGGTTTGGTTCGTAGGCGATATGTCGAAAGCGAAAGAACTGTTGATGATGGCAGGCCGTTGGACGTTGGTTTTGGTGGTTGATTTTGTCTGGAGTTTCAGCTATACCGTATGGCCGCGAAAAGAACCGAAGGAGATACTGGCCAAACCAAGAAATTGGTAGAGAAAGGGAGAGGAATGCCGTGAGTTTGATCGAGCGATTGGCGCAATGGATTCGCGAGGCGAAGACGATTGCCGTATAGACGCAACATAGAGAGGCTGAAGCAGCCAGTACGTATATAGCGAAGAAAGAGGGGTCCCGATCTTTTAGGGACCACCTCGGCTGAAAAGCGAAGCCTCTTGATTTACAACCCTTGCGCCAACGGGGAACGTTTTCTCGTTGGACAAAAAGCGCAAAAAGTATTGTACTTTTCAGAACATTTGAATATAATAGAGGTAACATACCAACCGGTTGGTATTTTAAGTGGGTGGAGCAGGGCGGAAAGGCGAACAGAAAACGGAGGGGATTCACGATGCATTTGCGCTTAACCGATGAGCAGCGCATGGTGCAAAAAGCGATTCGCAAATTTGTCGAGAAGGAGCTGATCCCGCTCGAAAACGAAGTGCTGCGCAACGAGCGGGAAGGAAAGCCGGGGCTTGCGCCAGAAAAATTAAAAGAGCTGCAATTCAAGGCGAAGGAAAGAGCTGCAATTCAAGGCGAAGGAAGCGGCGAAATGGCTCGTGTTGAACACGGCGTTTACGCTCGATCAAGGGGAGGACAACCGCCATTTGGCTTCGATGGCGAAGCTGTTTGGCGCCAACATGGGCAATCGCGTCATCGACCGCGTCATACAAATTCACAGCGGCATGGGCTATACGAAAGAGCTGTCGATCGAGCGCTGGTATCGTGAGGCGAGATTATGGCGCATCTATGACGGCACGGATGAAATCCAACGCCTCATTATCGCCCGCAACTTAATCAAAGGACACGTCAAACTCGGGCAGTTTCTCTAAAAAATGAAAGCGTTACCGAAAAGGAGGAGAAAAAAATGAGCCAACGATTTGCGGGAAGAGTGGCATTTGTAACCGGGGGGAGCCGCGGCATCGGCAAGGCGGTTGTCACCCGCTTTGCGGAAGAGGGGGCCAAGGTGGCGTTCATCGACTTAAACGCCGAAGCGCTTGAAGCGACGGCCGCCGAGCTGCGGGAAAAAGGGTATGACGTTTACGCCAAAGTGGCGAGCGTCACCGACCGCGAACATGTGGAAACAACGATGCAAGAGGTCGTCGACCGATTCGGCTCGCTCGATATTCTCGTCAACAACGCCGGCGTCATCCGCGACAACTTGCTGTTTAAAATGACCGACGACGACTGGCAAACCGTCATGGACGTCCATTTGAAAGGGGCGTTTTACTGCGCGCGCGCCGCGCAAAAATATATGGTTGAAAAAGGATACGGGCGCATCATCAACATTTCATCGACCTCAGCGCTCGGCAACCGCGGCCAAGCGAACTATTCGGCGGCGAAAGCCGGCATTCAAGGGTTTACAAAAACGCTGGCGATTGAGCTTGGCAAATTTGGTATCACGACGAACGCCGTCGCTCCAGGGTTTATTGAAACCGATATGACGAAAGCAACCGCTGAGCGGCTCGGCATTTCGTTTGAGCAGCTCATTCAGGCAAGCGTCGCCACCATCCCGGTCGGACGCAGCGGCCGCCCGGAAGATATCGCCAACGCGGTCGCATTTTTCGCCGATGAGCGATCGTCGTTTGTCAACGGCCAAGTGCTGTATGTCGCCGGCGGCCCGAAATGTTGAAGGCGAGGAGGGCGGACGATGTACCAAGGAGAGATCGGCAAACGGTCAAAGAAAATCAAAAACGTCGTCGAACGCGGCGCGGTGAAAAAATTTGCCGAAGCGATCGGCGATCCGAATCCGATATATTGGGATGAAGAAACAGGAAAACGGTCGCGCTACGGGCGCAATATCGCCCCGCCGACGTTTCCGCGCGTGTTTGACTACGGCGTCATTGAAGGATTGAAGCTGCCGGCAAAAGGGCTCATTCACGGCGAGCAGCGCTTCCATTACGAGCGTCCGCTGTTTGTCGGCGAAGAGCTGTACTGCTACGCCGAAGTAAAAGATTACTATGAAAAGCAAAGCAGCATGGGACAGCTCGGCTTTTTAGTGATCGCCAACAACGGCGAAGACGCAGAAGGGAACCTTGTTTTCACATCAACTTCGACCATCATCATCAATGAAGCGGTAAGAAAGGCGATGAGCGTATGACGACGATTCGCGAATGGCAAGTGGGGCAATCGCTTCCCGAAGTGACGCTTCCGCCGGTATCCCGGCTTGATTTGATTAAATATGCCGGCGCCTCCGGCGATTACAACCCGATCCATACGATTGATGAAGAGGCGAAAAAAGCCGGTCTACCCGGGATTATCGCCCACGGCATGTGGACGATGGGAAATTTGGTAAAGCTGTTTACGCCGTACTACGAAGAAGGGTTTGTCCAAGATTATTTCGTTCGCTTTCAATCGATGGTGTTTTTAAACGATGTCGTCACATTGACGGCGACGGTCAAAGAAAAGGATGAGAAAACGATCCGCTTTGCGGTCGCCGCCGTCAATCAACACGGGAAGGATGTCGTCAAAGGCGAACTAGTTTTTGCGCTGTATGAGTGAGGGTTTTTCCACTGAATGAGGTGGGGGCCCGCTTCCCAAGCCGCGGGACGGAACGCTGAAAAAGGAGGAGGAATATTTGCCGAACGAAACAGCGGTGAACACCAAACGCCTTGTGCAAGAGCATCATACGCCGATCATTTTCACCCCGCACAGCGGCGGCGTCATGGCGCTGGAAGTGTTCAACCCAACGGACAATTTCATCATCGCGGCGTATACGAGCGAGCGGAAAATTACTCAAACGGGCAACAAGCTGACCGTCCGCATTCCGCCGCGTTATGACGGCTACATCCCGACGTTTACCAATAATGCTCATGAAGAATTTCGGTAAGAAACTCGCCGCCTTGCCGACAATCCAACAATCATCAGCGATGCAGATTGACAAGCAGAGGAATCCGATCACCAGACTTTCCATGGGACTGCTTTGTGCAGGAGCCGTAAAACGCACAACGGCATACGGATAAGCCATACAGAGGCTGTCTGGAAAGATCATCACGAGACTTTTCCAGGCAGCCTTTCTGTGCAAATGCCGAACTGGCGTGGATTTTCATCCCCGGATGGAGGGCAGATCGCGCTCCCCGTGGATCTTTTCCGTTTCAGTGTTATGACTACTGTAGGCATGCCCCTCAAGGTGTCTTTGACCGGGCAGACACGTTCAACGTGTTCCATCAAGGCTTGGACGTTTTTTGGATCGGAAGGAGAGTCAATATCAATAATGAATACCATGTTGATCGGATTGTCGCTCGGTGCAACCATGTTCGGTTGGTTTCCCTCTTCATAATAATCTAACAAAACTATGTTCTAAATAATCAACAAAACAAATAGAAAAATTCCTAATAATACGATAAAATAAAGTCATTCCGCCACCTAGCGAATACGATCAAACAAGGGGAGAGACCAGCGATGCGGGAAATACCCATCGGTCTTATCGCTTCGTTCTTTTTTGCCGTCACGTTCATCTTGAATCGATCCATGGAGCTGGCCGGTGGCAGCTGGCTGTGGAGTTCGTCGCTTCGCTTTTTCTTTATGGCGCCGCTGCTATTTGTTATCGTTCTGTTCCGCCGCAACATTCGCCCGGTTTGGCAGGACATGAAGCGCCATCCGCGGGTGTGGATCACTTGGGGGACGGTCGGATTCGGCTTGTTTTACGCGCCGCTCACTTATGCGGCTGCCTATGGGCCGGGGTGGCTTGTGGCCGGGACATGGCAGTGCACGATTGTGGCTGGTGTTCTGCTTAGCCCGCTGTTTACGAAAACTATCGAAACGCCAAACGGAACGATGTCCGTACGCCGTCCGATTGAAAAACGGGCGCTTTTCATTTCGCTTTTCATTTTGTTCGGCGTCGTTCTGATCCAGTTCCAGCAAGCCGGTCACCTGACATGGAGCGAAATGGTACTAGGGGTTTTTCCGGTGTTGGTTGCGGCGTTTGCGTATCCGCTTGGCAATCGGAAGATGATCGAACATTGTGCCGGGCGCCTTGATGCGTTTCAACGCGTATGGGGGATGACGATGGCCAGTCTGCCGTTTTGGCTGGTGGTCGCGTTGATGGGCTGGCTGACATCAGGGACGCCGTCGGTGGGGCAAACGATGCAGTCGTTCATCGTGGCCATGAGTTCCGGGGTCATCGCGACGACATTGTTTTTTATCGCTACCGATCGGGCCAAAGGGAACGAGCGAAAACTGGCCGCTGTGGAAGCGACGCAGTCCGCGGAAGTCATGTTTGCCGTCATCGGTGAAGTACTGTTCTTGTCCACTCCGCTTCCAAACGGATGGGCGGTCGTTGGTTTGGCCATCATCATCATCGGGATTTGCTGGCATAGCTTCGAATCGACAAGAACGGTGAAACGTCCGGCGCTGCCCATTTCAACAGCGCGGCGCCTCGATCGGGCGGGGGGAGAACCGTGAGAATCATCGTATGCGTTCTGCTTGTCTGCCAGATGCTTATCATCTACGCTTGGATCAGCGATTGGCGCCAACTTGTCACCCCGGCCGGCTTTTTTATGTGGGTGGACGGAATCGCGGTCGGCCTTGCTGTTCTTCGGGCGGGGCGGGGTCTACCGCCAAGATGGCGAAGGGCGCTGAAGATCACGACGGCGAGAGTCATCTTGCTTGCTGTGATGTCGCTGGTCATTGAATGGGCTGTTCGTTCGATGCCGTAATCAAAATGGATATGGAAAGCCCGTACGGTTGATTAAGGCTTTCCTTGCGGGCCTACGAGGAATGCGCCTTTCGAATGAAGCGAGCCCCCTAAGGCGCAAGGGGGCGGCTACCGGTTTTGATGGGAGGAATTGAACAGCTCCCGCGCTAAGCGGCGGCCAACAGCGTACATGATCGGCGCGCCGAGTGCCATAACGACAAATTCGCCTATGGACGTCGTCAGCCATGTGAGCCAAAACGGAAAACCGAGCGCGAGCTTTAATTCAAGGGCGATAAGACCCATCGTGACGGTAAACGACAACGTATTGACCGCCATACGCGCCCAAACGTTCTTGACATAGCGCATGGAAACGATCGTGATCAGAAGCGCCAGCACCGACTGGCCGACGCCGAATACGAGATCATACGCGCCGATCGGTGAGAAAAATAAATTGGCGAAAAAGACCCCAAGCACGATGCCAATGGCGTATGTTGGGCGAAATACGACTAAGTGATTCAATAGTTCTGATACGCGAAACTGAATGTTCGTAAAGCCAAACGGCTGAATGAGCGCCGTCACCGCGATGTACACGGCGGCGATCAAACCGTTGGTCGCCATCGTTCGAACGTTCATCATCTTCTCTCCTCTCCTCTCGTGAATGATGATATGATTGTAGCATGACCATCTCGTGAACGAAAGGAGCAGGATCCATGACTGAAAAGGATCAACGGGCAGGAGACCGACGAGGCTCCGTCTTTGAGGTCGGGATCACGGCGCTCCGCCTTGGCTTGACGTCGTTTGGCGGTCCGGTGGCCCATCTTGGCTATTTTTATGAAGAGTACGTGAAACGAAGAAAATGGATCGAGGACAAAACGTACGCCGATCTCGTCGCCCTTTGCCAATTTCTCCTTGGCCCGGCCAGCAGCCAGGTCGGCATCGGCATCGGGCTGATGCGCGCCGGCGTCTGGGGGGCGCTGGCGGCTTGGCTAGGGTTTACATTGCCGTCGGCGGTTGCGCTTAGTTTGGTTGCCGTCTGGCTGCAACATGCTTCGTGGGAAGAGGCGGACTGGATGCACGGCTTGCTGTTGGCGGCTGTCGCGGTCGTCGCGCAGGCGGTATGGGAGATGGCGCGCAAATTCGCTGCCGACCGCTTGGAGGCCACGCTTGCGGCCGCAGCGGCGATCGCCGTGCTTCTCATGCCGGGGGCATGGAGCCAAGCGGCGGTGATCGCTATCGCCGGGGCCATCGGCGCGGTTGGACGTCGCCAAACCGTCGAGCCGACTTCCGTGGGCATCACGCCTTTCATTCGCCGTTCCACCGGTTTTCTGTTGCTTTCCTTGTTTGCCGTGCTGCTTGTCGCGCTGCCGCTTGCCCACGCTTGGGTTCATTCGCCGCTTCGGGCGCTGTTTGACAGCTTTTACCAAGCGGGGGGGCGCTCGTGTTTGGCGGCGGGCATGTCGTGCTGCCGCTTTTGGAAGCGGAAGTGGTGCCGCAAGGGTTGGGTCACCGCCGATCAATTTTTAGCTGGCTACAGCGCCGCGCAGGCCGTTCCGGGGCCGCTGTTTACCTTGGCTGCGTACATCGGCATGGTTGCGTTCGGCTGGAAAGGCGCGCTTGTCGCTACCATCGGCATTTTCCCCCCCTTCATTTTTGCTTGTGCTCGGCGCGTTTCCATTTTGGCACTGGCTTCGCCATCAGCCGCGCTTCCAAGCGGCGCTCGCCGGCATTAACGCTGCTGTCGTCGGGATTTTGCTTGCGGCGCTGTATGATCCGATTTGGACAAAGGCGGTGAACGAGCCGGCCGATTTTGCCTTTACCCTCGGCGCCTTTCTGTTGCTTGCCGTCTGGAAGTGGCCGGCGTGGGCGGTTGTTCTCGTTTCCTTCATCGGCGGCTGGATTCGCGTGCTGTTCGGTTGATTTTGGCCGCTAACGGACAGAGGGCATTGGTTGCGTTTCAGAGCCGCTTCTCTATCGATCCACGTTCGCCCGCTGACGTTCGAAGCTTGATAAAGGCTCATTGCGCTCGTCTCTGCCTCATGGCCGATGATGGAAAACGAAAAGCCGATGCCAGAACGTTTCCTAACGGGGCGACAAGACGAGGAAGCGGCCGGCTCCTTTTCATCGCTTTTTTCGCTTCCTGTTCGCGAGAAAGAGCGTGTTTGGCTTGAATCGGACGTATGTCCAGCAAAGAGGATAGAGAAAAAGGAGGAAAAGGTGGATGAAGTGGTTATGGATGACGATGGCTTTAGCGGCCGGGATGGCCGTTTCCGTACAGGCGGGGGTGAACGGCGGCCTCGGCAGACGGGTCGGGGTGCTTGAAGGGGCGTTCGTTTCGTTTTTCATCGGAACGATCGTCTTATTTTTCGTGCAGTTGTTTTTCGGAAAAGGCGAGCTCATCGCCATGTTTTCCGTGCCGAAATGGCAGCTGACGGGCGGCATTCTCGGCGCTTTTTACGTGTTTGTTATGGTGCTCATCGTTCCGAAACTTGGCGTTGCCAATTCATTGGTGGCCGTGATCGCCGGACAGCTCGTGATGAGTTCGCTTGTTGATCATTTCGGATTGTTCGGCGGACAGCGCATCCCGTTTGACCTGACGCGCTTCGCCGCCATGGGGTTTCTGTTTTTGGCGCTTTGGCTTTTTTTTCGCAAATGAACAGCAGGATGGGCTAGGTAGGTTTCATTTTCCCATGATCCGCTCATACTAACAACAGCATGATCGACTGAAAAGAAAAGGAAGCGGATCAAAGTGAAACAAGCATGGCGCATTTATGTGAACGACTTGAAACATCTCATGACCAACTGGGTGGCTGCCACCTTGGCTCTTGGTCTGATTATTCTCCCGTCGCTTTACGCTTGGATCAATGTAGAGGCTTCGATCGACCCTTACGCTCATACAGCGCATTTACCGGTCGGCGTAGTGAACGAAGACCGCGGGGCGGAGCTCGCCGGTCGCCGGTTTCACGCTGGCGATGAGATCATCCGCACCTTAAAAACGAACCATCAGTTAGGGTGGCGATTTGTCACGCGGAAACAAGGAATGGAAGGCGTCGAGAGTGGAGCGTACTTCGCGACGATCATCATTCCAGCTGATTTCTCCGCTAAATTGGCAACTGTAGTCGAAGAGCGTCCGCAGAGGGCGGTGATTTACTATTATGAAAATGACAAACAAAACGCTATCGCCCCCAAAATCACCGAACGCGGAGCAAGCACGTTGTCAGCGCAAGTCAGCGATGAATTTGCAAGAGTGGTGAACACCGCGTTGTTTTCCTTGTTTCGTCAAGCGGGAGTGACGCTAGAACAGCAACTTCCTGCCATTCGCCGCGTTGAGGCGCTCGTTTTTCGTCTCGAACATGAATTGCCGGTAATTGAGCGCCAATTGGAAGCTTTGGATCGCGATGTAAGGGAGGCGAGAGCATTGATTCGTACAGGCCGCGAGCTTCTGCCGGACGCCAAAATCGCGGTGCAACGCGGTTTCGAATGGATGAACCACATTGAGAAGATGTTCACGCAAGTCCGGTCTTCTTTTTCCTTATGGGAAAAGCCGGTGGAAATGACGGTTGAGACGCTCCGCTCCTTTCCTCTTTCCTTTGCCGAACAGACGCCGCAGCTTCCCGATACGCCGGAAACGCGGGCGCGCTGGGCAACTCTTGTCGAACAGGCTGCCACAGACGCCGACTCGTTGGTTCAGCGGTTGCGTCGAATATTGCGAACGTGGGAGGGGGCTGTCGAGCCTTCTTCGCTGCAACTTGTCGAGCGCGCCGTGAGCCGTATCGAGCGGACATTGGCATCGGTTCAAGAATCTGCCCGACTAGTGAGACAGCATCCGACAGATGCCGAAAGACAAATCGATGAGCTGCGTCAACAACTCCATTCATTGGACGCGCAGGCGCAGCAACTTGATCAAGCCTATCGCCGACGGTTGTTGCCGTTGTTGCGAGCGAAATGGGATCAAGCGGAGAAGCAAGTGCATCAGGCGAAGCAAACTCTCCTCCGCATGAATCAAGAGTTAAATGAAGCGAAGCAATGGTTGGCAACGACCGACCGTGATTTGGCGGCCGCCCAGCAAGCGCTGAAGACCGCTCGCGCTCAATATCCCTTTCTTTCCCGGCAAGTTCGCGAGCTGGCCGCTTTTCTCTCGAAAATAAAAAGTGAAACGAACATCGATGAACTGATTCGCCTGTTGAAACAAGATCCTCGGGCGAAAGGGGCGTTTTTAGCCCATCCGGTTGATGTGCAGACGTTCCGCTTGTTCCCGTTGCCGAACTACGGTTCAGGCATGAACCCATTTTACACGGTCCTAGCCATATGGGTAGGGTGTTTGTTGCTTGTTTCCGTCTTGTCGACCGAACCTTCTTCGTTTTCGGAAGCGCATGAGCGAGAAAGATATGTCGGACGGCTGTTGACATTTTGGACGTTGAATGCTTTGCAGGTGATGGTCGTCACAGCGGGATCGGCGTTTGTCTTGCCGAATATTTTCGTCCGTGAACCGGGATGGTTCATGGCGTTTGGTCTTTTGTGCGGCTTTGTCTTTATGGCGGTAGTTTTTTCGCTTGTCTCCTTGTTCGGAAATGTTGGAAAAGCGATGGCGATCGTGCTGCTCGTCTTGCAAATTGCCGGGGCGGGAGGCACGTATCCGGTCGAGCTCGTCCCTCCGTTCTTCCAACAGTTCACCCCTTGGCTGCCGTTTACTTATGCCATCGATTTTATGCGCGAGGCAGTCGGCGGGATCGTATGGGAAAATGTCGAGCATGATGTCAAGCGGCTTCTCCTATTTGCCGTCGCCGCGCTTTTGGCTGGACTTTTGCTGAAGGGGCCATTGGGTCCATGGATGCGCGCGCTAAAGGAAAAAGTCGTTCGAAGCGGGCTGTTTCATTGAAAATTTTTGTTCCTTTCTTTTGAAAGCATCTGCTACAATAGAGGGGGAGAGCGTTGCTCCATTCTCAGTTGCCCCGCGGGAGCGACAGCTTGCAGCAATAGTATGGCTGTCGCACGATGGAAGGGCGTTCCACGCAGGGGAAAAGGGGAGAGAATCATGTTGATCCATCGACTGCTCGGTTTCGCGCTCATTTTTTTTGCCGTTTCGATGTTGGTTGAGCAAATGTGGTGGGTCGGGGGCATTTGTCTCCTCATCGGCATCGGAATGACCGCGAAGAGTTTCGGTTATGGAAAATGGAGGAAGAAGAAGCATACATGGTAAACAGCGAGAAGAATACGGAACAACCAAAGCGGAGACAGCATGATCGGCCATTGATGAAAAAAGCGGAACAGTTTATTACGGCAAGCTATCGGGAGCTTGGAAAAAGTGAGAAAGAAATGAAGCGGCGGTTGAACGAAATCCGCTGGGAAGTGGAACAAACCGGCACATATAGCCATACGTACGAAGAGTTAAGCTACGGGGCTAAGATGGCTTGGCGGCATAGCAATCGCTGCATCGGTCGCCTGTTTTGGCAATCGCTCCATGTCATTGATGCGAGAGAGGCAGCGACTGTTGACGAGGTGTTTTCTTATCTGTTCCATCATATTGAGTTTGCGACCAATGGGGGGAAAATCCGGCCTGCGATCACGATCTTCCGTCCAAATGGGGAAGTGCGCATTTGGAATCATCAACTAATTCGGTATGCCGGTTATGAAACTGAAGAAGGGATGATCGGCGACCCATCCTCCCTCACTTTCACTCGCGCCTGTGAACAGCTTGGGTGGAAGGGGGAAAAGACGCCCTTTGACGTGCTTCCTTTGGTGATCCAAGTAGGCGGCCAACAGCCTGTTTGGACACCGATTCCGAAAGAATTGGTGCTGGAGGTGCCAATCGAACACCCAGAGTTTCCGTGGTTTCGCGATCTGCAGGTAAAATGGTACGCCGTCCCGATGATTTCAGATATGTGTCTAGAAATTGGCGGCATTAGCTATATGGCCGCACCGTTTAACGGGTGGTACATGGGCACGGAAATTGGCGCCCGCAATTTTGCCGATGACAATCGCTACAACATGCTTCCGAAAGTGGCCTCTTGCATGGGGCTTGACACCAGCTCCAACGCATCATTATGGAAAGATAAGGCGTTGGTCGAATGGAACATCGCTGTTTTATATTCCTACAAAAAGGCGGGCGTCAGCATCGTTGATCATCATACCGCCGCGCGCCAATTTCAGTTGTTTGAACAGCAAGAAAACGCAGCCGGGCGCCATGTCACCGGCGACTGGACATGGCTGATTCCGCCATTGTCTCCGGCGACAACGCACATTTTTCATCGGTCGTATGACAACACGACCATGTTGCCCAACTTTTTCGATCAAGATCGTCCATATGAACCACAAAGGGGAGAGGGACAATGACCGTCATCATCCGCATGCGCAACGTGTCATGGATGCGGGGGACGCGCGCGATTTTGCATGAAATCGATTGGGAAATGAAAGAAGGCGAGCAATGGGCGATTCTTGGCCTCAATGGCTCCGGGAAAACATCGCTTCTTAACATCGTCACAGGCTATCAATACCCGACGCGCGGGGAAGTGGAAGTATTAGGGTATCGATTTGGACAGGCGAGTCTGCCGGAGTTGCGACGGCATATTGGGTTTGTCAGCAGCTCGCTCCTTGATCAATTTCACGACACGCTGCAGACCGAGACGGTTGAAGATGTCATCCTCAGCGGCACGTTTGCGACGATTGGTTTGTATGATGCTGTCACCGATCACGAGCGGGCGAAAGTGGAATCGTTCATGGAAGCGTTCCGTTTGCAAGCGGTCAGGGGAAAACCATACGGGACGCTTTCCCAAGGGGAAAAGCGGAAAGCATTGATCGCTCGAGCGTTGATGGCGAACCCGAAGCTGCTTATTTTGGACGAGCCGACCGTTGGCCTTGACTTATTGGCGCGGGAAGACATTTTATCCTTGATGACGCAAATCACCGCCCGGTCGTGCCACGTGTTATACGTCACCCATTATATTGAAGAAATTGTCGAATCGATCACCCATGTGCTGCTTTTGCAGGACGGGCGCATCGCCGCCGCGGGACGAAAAGAGGACGTATTAACCAATGAACGGCTTTCCGAAGCGTTTCGTCTTCCGATTCGTGTTCATTGGGAACACGGCCGGCCGTGGGTATCGCTGGGACGTTGAAGATGGATGGACTACTGGCTCCCTAAGGTGTGAAGACCATATCAGGAGCCCCTCCAACCATAAAAATGCGAAAAGCATGTAACAACCATCTAGTTACCTGCACGATCATCCAGTTTTTCCTTGCCGGAAGAGTTGATGGAAAGATGGACGGAAATGTTTCGAATGGTGTTTTTCTTTAATGGGATGAGGCCGCTTTGTTCCCGCTGCTTCCATTGCTGAACATTGTGTCGGTACAATTGATCCGATACATTCAACGTGTCAATGTTTCGCTTGATCCCCCATTCATATGCTTGTTGGATTTCCTGCTTTGACCGTTTGCGCCTGGCTGCGCTCAGCCAATAGCTGCCTGACATCCATCATCAGCTCGTTGATGTGATCATACGGCGCATCCAGCTGCAACATTTTCCGCAAGATCGCCCGAGCTTTCGGAGACAGATCCAGCTCTTCCTCCCAGCTTTTTTCCTCCTCGCTCGTCGGTTCGTAAGCCGAATATAACAAGAATAAGGTGAAATGCCCCAGTGCATAAAAATCGCTTCGCGGATGCGGTTCGCGCCGCAGCCGCTTTTCAAGCGGATCGTCGTCGCGCCATTCCGCTGATTCGCCGATATAGCACGCCAAGCCAAAGTCAATGACAAAGACGGTTCCTTGCCGCCAAATGATGTTCGGAATGCGCAAATCGCGATGGACGATGCCCAAAGCGTGAATGAACCGTACAACGTCAAGCACATCAAGCAACAATCGAAACGCGGTTCGTTCCGTGTACGTGACCCCGCGGTGAAAAATGTGATCTTCCACCGTCTCCCCGTCGATATACTCCATCACGAGGTAGGGCTGTCCGCGTTCCACAAATCGGTCATGCAGCATCGGAATTTGCGGGTGGCGCAAGCGCGCGAGCATTTCGGCTTCGCGCTGAAGCAGGCGGCGGCCGTCTTCCCCTTTTGTCCGCCGCGCCTGTTTGATGACGACAAGGCGCCCAGTGTCATGATCGCGCCCTTTGTAGGCGATGCCGTAGCTGCCCATCCCGAGCTCTTCGATCACTTCATAGCGGCGGTGAACGATCTCACCGCTTCGATGCGGCCGGTCAAACCAGCGGGCGACGAGCGGGTGGCGTTCCATGAATCGCTTCATCAGCTGCCGAAGAAGCTCGAGAAGAAACTGCCGCTATGATGCTTCTTTTTGTAATGGTGATGACCGTACTGGGACGGGTGCTGGTGCGAATGATATTTCGGGCCGTAATGGTGGTAATCGCTGCTGCTATAATGCTTTTTATAGTGCGACGAGTGATGATGCTGGCCCAACAACGCTTTGAACAACTTCTTTAACATCATGATCGCTCCTTTACAGTAGGTTTTACTTATATATACGGAACCGCAAAAAGAAAGTTTCGGTTGCCGATCGCTCATTCATCCGCCCGCGTTGTGAGAGAGGGAGGCCAATCCGCTTCAGTAGGCAAATCCATCGAACCGCAGCAGCGATGCTCCGCGCCATTCGTTTTCGAATAAGAACCGCCAGCGTTGGTGCGGCTGGCGGTTCGTTCGGCGCTGATGTTTTTTCCACCACGTCTTTCGGCAGGGAGGCAAATGGTTTTTCGCGCTTATTCTTTGTTTTCAAGCGCCTGCTTGAGCAATTCTCCGAGATTGGTGCCAAACGATTCGTTCGTTGCGCTGTATTTTTTGAGCAGCGCCCGTTCCGTTCCTTTCGTGGTGGTGCGTTTCGTTTCTTCCGCTTTTTCCACGACGTTGCACGGGCGGCATTGGAAATAGAGCCCGGCTTTCCCTTCGTGCATTTCCATGCGCCGATGGCATTGTGGGCAGCGGCGGTTCGAGAGCTTCGGGTCGCGCCTCCGCCGGTAGCGGCATGATAAATTCGAGCAGACGAGCATCCGCCCGTCTTTCGTTTTCCGCTCTTTTAAGAGCGCGCCGCATTCCGGGCAAGTGAGCTGGGTAAGGTTCGGCGCTTTGTATACGCGCTCGCTCTGCTTGATTTCGGCGACAAGCTGCTCCGTCTGCCGGCGGATGTGGGCCAAAAACTGTTTCGGATTCCCTTTTCCGCGGGCGATGGCCTCGAGTTCCCGCTCCCAGCGGGCGGTCAACTCCGGCGATTTCAGTTCCTCATGGACGAGCTCGATCAGTTGTTTTCCTTTTTTCGTCGGATAAAAGCGGCCGTCTTTCCGCTCGACGACTTCCGTTTCGACGAGCCGCTCGATGATGTCCGCTCTTGTCGCCGGCGTGCCGAGCCCGTATTTCTCCATTTGCGCGAGCAAGTCGGCCTCCGAGTAACGGGACGGCGGTTCGGTGAACGATCGTTCCATCTCAAGCTGCACCGGTGCGAGCGTTTGGCCTTCCGATAGATGGAATGGTGTCGGTTTCACTTCTGTTTCTTCCTTGCCAAGAACGGTTCGAAACCCTGCGTTGACGACCGCTGTTTCCCGGGCGACAAACGTCTCGCCGGCGATTTCGAAAGTGGCGGTTGTCGTTTCATATTCATACGGCGGGTAAAAGAGCGCCAAAAAGCGGCGGGCGATCATGTCATACAGCTTGCGCTCATCGGCCGACAGCTTCCCGAGGTCGAGCCGTTCATCGGTCGGAATGATGGCGTGGTGGTCCGTCACTTTGTCATCTTGAAACACCCGATGGGCCGCTTTGACCTTGCCCTTGGCAAGCAGCGGAGCAATGATGTCCTCATACCCTGATTTCATCGCCGAAAGCCGCTCTGTCATCGTCGATGCCATGTCGCTTGGCAAATAACGAGAATCGGTGCGCGGATACGTGACGAGCTTGTGCTGTTCATACAGCCGCTGCAACACCGAGAGCGTCTTTTTCGCCGAAAAGCCAAACCGCTTGTTCGCCTCCCGCTGCAGCTCAGTCAAGTCATATGGCAGCGGGGCCGGTTCGCTTTTCCGTTTCCGCTTGACCGATGTGACGCGCGCCGGCTGGCCGTTGAGACGAGCCATCAGCCCGTTGGCCTCGTCTTGATCAAACAGCCGCTTCCCGCCGTGCCGTTCCCATGTCGCCGTAACCGAACCGATGCGGGCATGAATCGTCCAATACGGAACGGGCACAAACGATTGAATCTCCCGCTCGCGTTCGATGATCATCGCCAGCGTCGGCGTTTGCACGCGCCCGGCCGAGAGCGGGTCGTTGTATTTCGTTGTTAGGGCGCGCGTCACGTTCAACCCGATCAGCCAGTCGGCTTCGGCGCGGCAGACGGCTGATTCATACAGCCGGTCAAACTGCGCCCCGGGCTTTAACTGGCGAAACCCGTCGCGGATGGCTTGATCGGTTTGCGACGAAATCCATAAACGCCAAATCGGCTTCGTCCAGCCGATTTTTTGCAAAATCCAGCGCGCGACCAGCTCTCCTTCGCGGCCGGCGTCGGTCGCAATAATGCAATCTTTCACATCGCGGCGTTTGGCCAAATGTTCAATGGCGCGAAACTGGTAGCTCGTTTGCCGGATCACTTTCAAGCCCATTTGTTTCGGAATAATCGGCAAATCCTCGAGCCGCCACGTTTCGTATTTCCGGTCATAGTCTTCTGGCATTTTGAGTTCGACCAAATGCCCAAGCGCCCACGTGACGATGTAGCGCGGTCCTTCCATATACGATTTATGCGTTTCTTTGCAGCCGAGCACGCGGGCAATGTCGCGGGCGACGCTCGGCTTTTCCGCTAACACGAGCGATTTCATAAAAAAACTCCTTTCTGTCGTCTCCCACTGAGTGCGGTCTGTTTATTAGTATAATGGAAGAAAGAAAAAGACGCATCCGCTAGGCTTGGTTCCTAACGAAACGATGTGGCAAGCTTGTCCATACTTTCTGCACATGTTCAAGGTAAAATAGAAAAGGTGAAACGACCATGCCGTTTTGATCGATAAGGAGAGAATCACGTGCGAAAGCTTTCTTGGAAACTTGGCCTGCTGTTTTTTGCCTTTGTTTTGGCCGTGGAACTGGTGCTGTTCATTTCCCTCTATGCGACGCTTGTTCACGCGCGCATCGAGGAAGAATTCGCGCAGCTTCTGGCGCGGGGAAACAGCCATCGCAATGTGCTGGAAAAAAATTACGATCGCACAACGGTTGAGCATGTTGTTATGATGGAGTCCGAAGCTGAAACCGATGTCGTCATTACCGATGCTAGACGCCACATTGTATCTGCGTCTAGCGGCATCGTCCCGTTTGCGAGGCAACTGATTCCGTTGACTTACGGGCGCTCCATTCCCCGCGAAGGCATGATGGTCGAAACCGATTGGAAGCGGGCGTCTCATATCGCCGCTGTCAGCCCGATTCAAATCAAGGGCGAAACAAGAGGATATGTGTATATGTTTCAAGACACTCGCTCGATTCGGACGATGGTATATAAACTGAAGCATCATTTTGTTGTCGTCGGTGTGCTGTCCGTGGCGATTACGATGATGACGATCGCCTTTTTCTCCCGCGCCATCACGATGCCGCTTCTTCGCATGAAGCGGGCGACCGAAGCGCTCAGCCGAGGCGATTTTTCCGTGCGCGTCGAAGTGAAAGGAGACGATGAGCTGGCGCAGTTAGGCAAAGCCATTCAAACGCTGGCGAACGATTTAGCGTATTTGAAACAAGAACGGAGCGAATTTTTAGCGAGCATCTCCCATGAATTGCGCACGCCGCTGACGTATGTGAAAGGGTACGCGGACATCGCTAGACGGCCGCACCTTGCCGAGGACGAGCGAATCAAATACGCGACGATCATTTATGAAGAGGCGGAAAAGATCGAAAAAATGGTGAAAGACTTGTTTGAACTAGCTAAACTCGAGCGGCACTCGTTCCAGATCGAAACGCAACCGACCGATCTTTGTTTATTTTTTGCCAAACTATGCGAAAAGCTGCGCCCGGCGTTTCAGGAAAAATCGCTGTCGCTTGTGTGTCAGTGCCCCGGTTCGGTCACAGCGGAGATCGACCAGGAGCGGTTTGAGCAAGTGATGATCAACGTGCTCGACAACGCGCGGAAATACGCGTTTCCTGGCACAACGGTGGAGATTGCCGTCTATCCGCAAAAACGCGAGGTCGTCGTGGCCGTTTCCGATCAAGGGGTCGGCATCCCGCCGGAAGACGTGCCCCGGATTTTCGAGCGGTTTTATCGGGTTGATAAATCGCGATCGCGGACAAGCGGCGGGACCGGACTCGGTTTGGCCATTGCCAAAGAAATCGTCGAGGCGCACGGGGGAACGATCGCCGCTCGAAGTGAACAAGGAAAAGGAACGACCATCCTCATGACGCTGCCGGAGGGATGACGATGTATACGTTGTTGTTGGTCGATGATGAAGAGCGGATGCTGGATTTATTGGAATTGTATTTAGCGCCGAACGGCTACCGCTGCGTGAAGCGGCGTTCGGGCGCGGAAGCTATTGACTATTTGCGGCATCATCACGCCGATTTGGTGCTGCTCGATGTGATGATGCCAGAACTCGACGGATGGGAAACGTGTCGCCGCATCCGCTCATTTTCCGATGTTCCGATCATGATGGTCACCGCCCGCGACGAGCCGACCGATATTGTCCAAGGATTGAAAATCGGAGCGGACGATTATGTGACGAAACCATTTCATGAAGCGGAGTTGCTTGCACGCATTGAAGCGGTGCTGCGCCGTACAGCCGGCAACTATTCCGCCATTCGCGCGGCCGGGCTTGTGTGGGATGAACAAGAACATACGGTTCGCTACGGAGAAACACCGATTGCGCTGACACCGAAAGAGTTTGCCATTTTAGGGCTGTTGTTAACACACCCGAATCAAGTGTTCAGCCGCGGGCAAATCATTGCATCGCTATGGGGTTATCTCGCTGACACAGAAGAAAGAACCGTTGACTCCCACATGAAAAACATTCGGGAAAAATTGCGTAAAGCGGGGTTCCCCGCGGACGACTATTTGCAGACGGTGTGGGGCGTTGGCTACAAATGGAACGGGCACAAGTCATAACCATTTTCGAAAAGAGAGGCGTTTGGGGCAAATGGAAGAACGGATGATTGAGTTTCTTCAAGCATACGGCGAAGCGGCGTACTTCTTGAGTCTAGCCTGTAATGTGACGATCAGTGTGCTCGAGGTCGTCCCAAGCGCCTTTTTGACTGCCGCCAAATTGACCGTTTTTCGGGTTTTGGCCCGGTTTTTGGACCGTGCACGGCCGCCGCTTTTTGCCCAATCAAGACCATCTCCATAAAATCTGCACAAATGTCGGGTATGCTAACAAGGCAAGGAGGGTGAAAACGATGAAAAAATTAAAAATGTTGCTAGGGACCACTTCGGTTATGGCAGCGCTCTTGTTATCCGCCTGCACCGGTGCAGACGACAACCAAATGTCAAAAGAAAATACGGCTTCTCACACCGGTCATGAGGGAATGAACCACTCGGGTTCAGGAGAGGTGCCGGCTGGATTGAAGGAAGCGAAACAGCCAGCCTATCCGGTTGGAAGCAAAGTCATCATTCACTCCGACCATATGCCAGGGATGAACGGGGCGGAAGCGACTGTTTCCGGGGCGTTTAACACGACTGTCTATACCGTGACGTATACGCCAACAACAGGTGGTCCTCCGATCAAGAATCATAAATGGGTCATTCACGAAGAAATCGAAAATGCCGGTGACAACAAGTTCCAGCCGGGAGACGAAGTCGTCTTGAGTGCCGACCATATGGAGGGGATGAAAGGCGCGAAAGCCGTCATCGACTCCGTCCAACAAACGACGGTGTATATGGTCGATTACATCGATACAAAGACCGGCGAACAAGTGACCAACCATAAATGGGTGACCGAAGATGAACTGTCGCCGGCGAAATAAGGAATCGACCTTGGCGTCATCCGCACAAGCAAGGGGTTCCGAAGCGGCGAGACGCCCCTTTTCCATGATTCGGTGCACCAACATTGTCCATTGCACGGCAGGGAGGGCCTTAGGGGCATCCCTGTTGTTTTTTATGGGCATCAAGGTAGAATGACATCAAGCGTCTTTTCGATGGCAGAAAGTGTGAGCGAGAAAATCCTCCTCTTTCGGAGGAGGAGAATATGAATAGGGAGAGAAAAACGATGAAATGGTTTTGGCTGGGGGCACGGTTGTTTTGCCTCGGTTGGTTCGTATACGGGGCCGCGGTCAGTTTGTATCGTTTATGGGCCGAGCGGCGAGTGGATGAGCAGGCGCTGATTTTGGCGTTTGGCATGGCGGTCGTTGGTTGGCATGGGAGAAATGGCGGGAGACCAGCGGGGAACGATAAGAGAACAGGCGCCGGCCATAACGGCACAAGCACCTGTTTTCCCGCACTCGTATTCAGGACGATTGTTCATTGGTGTTTTGTTCCGACCGCCGGCTTTGCTTTTCTTTGCTCGCCCCATATATCGACAGAACCGCCAAGATCACAAGGCAAAGAACCGATCCGATTCGATGATCGCGCTGAAATAAAAAGCTCACCCAAATCGCGCCGAGCGACACGACGGCGATGATTGTCGTGTACGGAAATGCTTTGACGCAAAAAAACGGATTCGTGTCGTAATGCGGCCGCAGTTTCAGTTGGGCCGCGCCGATCATCATCCAGACGATCAGCACCGTAAACCCAGGAATCGCCATCAACTCGCCGATGATCCGCCCCGGCGCCAAGTACGCGCCAACGACCCCTAGAGCGATGCAGACGGCGACCATTCCCATCCCGTAAAGCGGAACCCCGTGTCGCGTCGTCCGCAACAAGCGGCGGCTCGCTTCTCCTTGCTCAGCCATCGAAAAGAGCAAGCGAGACGTCGCGTACACCCCCGTATTGGCCGCCGATAAGACGGCCACAAGCAAAACAGCGTTCATCACATGGGCGGCGCCTGGAATGCCGGTGGCCTCGAGCACTTGGACGAACGGGCTGTTTTCCGCTGATACGGCGTTCCATGGCATGATGCCGCAAATGATGGCGATCGGCAGCACATAAAAGCCGATGACCCGCCATATCGTCGTTTGGATCACCCGCGGCAGCACCCGGTCGGCGTCTTTCATCTCCGTCACCGCTACGCCGATCAGCTCGGCTCCGCCGTATGAAAACATGACGACAAGCAAGGCGCTGATCATGCCGACGATCCCATGCGGAAACCAGTCGTCGTACGTCGCATAACGGCTCCATGGGTTTCCGTCCGCTCCTTCAATCACGCCGAACCACATGCCGGCCCCAAGCAAGATGAACACAGCTAGCGCCGCCACTTTCAACCCGGCGAGCCAAAATTCTGCTTCCCCATAGTAGCGAACCGGAAACAAGTTCAGCGCGATGATAAACAGCGCGCAGCTAAGAGCGAGCAGCCAAAGCGGCACCGCCGGCATCCAATAGCGCAAAAAACTGCCTGCCGCCAGCAGCTCGACGACCGTGACCAACGTCCAGTTCGCCCAATACAGCCACCCGACGAGAAACGACCAGCGAAAGCCGAATGCCCGGCGGATCAAATGTTGAACGTTTTCGCCCGGATAGGCGATGGCCATCTCCGCTAAGGCGGCCATAATGAGAAACAACAGCGCGCCGCCGAGAAGATACGTAAGAACAACGCTCGGTCCGGCCATGTGAATCGTATCAGAGCTCCCTTTGAAAATGCCCGTGCCGATCATGCCGCCGAGCGCCATTAGCTGCACATGGCGGGGCAACAGCCCTTTTTGCAATGAGGGGCGGGAATGGTTCATACAGACACAACCTTTCTGACACAAAGCTCATTCTATGATGCGCTTTTTTACTTTGCTGCTTTTTTGCTTTTATGTAGTTAAGTAAAAAAGATAGTTTTAGAATATAATAGTTTTGTTTTTCTGTCAATGGTTCGCGAAAAAAACACGTCGTCAATGTGGAAATGTTTTGTTATACTGGAAACAGGCTTTGAACTTGCGAAAAGGAGATTGGTAAGATGCTTGGCAACAGCGGTAAACCGATTTCGGAAAAAGCCATCACCGTGTGGCGGTGGACCGGAGCGTTGGGGGCATTGGTTTCCGGCGCCGTCATTGTTGGAATGGCTTGGATACTGGCGCGCTTTCATGCCCCGAAATGGTGTTTGGGGATGTTAGCCGGCATCTGGTTGATCGAAGTGGTCTTAGGGGTGGGATGGGTGCCTGTGCTTCGCCAGCGCCGGTGGCGTTACGCCATTCGCGAAGAAGAAATCGACATCCAGCGCGGGGTCTGGTCGACGAAGCGAACGCTTATTCCGATGACTCGCGTTCAGTATGTCGATGTGCGACAAGGCCCGCTCCTGAAGCGGTATGGATTGGCTTCCATCGCTGTGTTTACGGCCGCGGCTGCTCATGAGATTCCCGCGCTGCCGGCGGACGAAGCCGAACAGCTTTGCCGTTTGATCGCCGAGTGGGCGAAGGTGGCGGATGACAATGACGCGTAAAGCAAAACACCGCCTCCATCCGATTGCCATTATGGCTGGGGTGGGAAAAGAATTGAAAAATATGATCGCCCCTCTTCTTGTCATTGTGGCCGCCGGCAGTCGCCATGGGTTTTCATGGAACGATATTCTTGTGCCGTTGGCTGCCCTCATCTATACGCTTGTCATGGGCGTTCTTTCTTGGGTTCGTTTTACATATGAGTGGGATGACCGTTGCTTGGTCGTTGAAGAAGGCGTGTTTGTCCGCAAAAAACGTTCCATTCCGTTGGAGCGCATTCACGGAATTTCCATAACGGAAGGAATCTGGCAGCGCATCGCTGGAGTGGTTCAAGTACACGTAGAAACGCCGGGGAATGTTCCGGGAGAAGCAGAGGTCATTCTTCGCGCCATCGCCCGAAAAGAAGCTCGCGCTCTGCAACAATGCGTGGAACGAGCGAAAAACAGGAATGGACACGTCAATGAGCCGGAAACAGCCGCCCATCGCCCGCCGTCCCCGTTGTTTACGTTAACGATGAAAGAAATTTGGATCGCCTCATTGACAAGCGGTGGGGCGCTCGGCGTGGTCGCCGCTTTATGTGCGTTTTTGTCGCAGTTTAGCGACTTTATTCCTTATGAGGCGCTTGTCCGTGATATTCAGTCGACATGGAACGGACACGGACGGTGGTATATTGCTTTATTGATCTTGTCGATTCTCTTGGCCGCCTATGGGGTAGCCATCGTGCAAAATATGATTCGGTACGCTTCGTTTGTCGTGCGGAAACAAGAAGATACCATTGTGATTGCCCGCGGATGGTTGGAACGAAAAGCAGTGTCCGTCCCTGTTGACCGCGTCCAAGGTGTCGTCATTCATGAGAGTTGGCTGCGACGTTTTTTCGGATACGCCTCTGTATCCATCATTCATGCCGGCGGGGCGCTTGATGGCGGACCAGCAGGGGAAGTCGTTCTCTGTCCGCTGGTCAAAAAGCATCGCGTCGTACCGATTGTTCAAGCTTGTTTGCCCGAGTATCGCCTCGATGTGCCACTTTCGCCGCTCCCTCGGCGGGCAAAAAGCCGGTACATGCTTCGCCCGCTTTATTGGTTGACGATTCCGGTTGGAGTGGTCGCGTATATGGAGCGTCCGTGGGGAGCGGTCCTGTTGCTTGTGCTGCCGCTCGCCGCGTGGATCGGGGCGCGGCGCTACCGAGCCGCCGGCTGGGCGCTTTCCTCGAAGCAGCTGTCTCTCCGCAGCGGCTGGTTTCGGCGAACGACCGTGCATTTGTTCAAGCGCCACGTCCAATCGTTGGAAATCGAAACGACATGGTGGCAACGAAAAAAACAGTTGGCGACGATCTCGGCTTCCGTCATGCCGGTCGGCACTTACTCCCGTGTCGTGGATGTGGATGAAGAAGATGCCACTTCGATCTATCGCTGGCTGCAAGGGGAAAGGAGCAACGAAACGTAATGAAGGCCTTTCTTCATGCGTTCATTTTTGCGTTTGGGCCCATTTTGCCGCAGCGTGCATTTTTCATATCACGGGTTAGCTTTGAGGGGCTGTTTGGCCGCCTTGATGGCAGCGGGGGAGGGCTGCGGTGGATGAACCGGATTTCCACGCTCATAATCTGGGGAGTGGCCGGGTACATGCTCGTTGGGTTCTTTCACGGCTAGGTATTCAGGCATTCTGTCCTGCATAGTGTTTCCTTTGCATGGCTGGCAGAGGAAACTGTGAACATTCTAACCTCCTAAACCGACCCCGTTGGGCACCAAAAGACTTTCCGCTTGTAGAAAAAGGGGCTGTTTCTCGAGAACAAACGATCTGGTACAGAAAAAAAGGGGGAAGGACATGGCAACAGAACATGAATTCCGCCGCCGGATCATCGAAAAGTTCCATGGGCAGCGCGATCTGCCCTCCACCCGGGGACGAAAATCACCGCTCGCCGGCATGGGGTTTTTACAAAAAGAAGATTGATGTTTTGCGGCAAAGTTGAAGAGGCGGGGAGTGTCCCAGCCTCTCATCTTAACTATTGCAATATTTTAGCCTTTTTGAGCAAGGATAAAAAGCGCCATTTGTTACTTTTGTTGTCTTCTTCATTTAGCTGTTCGTTCTCGTCAGTGATACTCTCCTGTCGAGCCGCTTCGATGTTAGGGAGAGGATCACTTGGGAGAAGAGAATCGGCGCTTGGATGGGCGAGCTCAACTGACTCTTGTGCTGAAAAAGCGGATGCATGCACGCTATTGGGATTAGGTTCCGGTTGAGCAATAAGATCGGCCGATTGATTTGGCCATAGGTTGGACTCACTTTGGTTGTTTTTGAATCCTTCCTGTGATTCGACTTCTTGATGGTGTGCCTGTCTCGCTTCCGGTTGTGTCTGGATAGTTGCAATGTTTTTTTCTGCTTGGTTTTCGTTTTCTTCATTATTGATTCGGAGTCTGACGCTGGCGGGTTTCCAGTCATCCGGCCGCCCTTCTTCCCATTCCGATGAAGCCTTCTCTTGGATCATTACATCGTTAAGTTCCCGGACAGACTCGGTCCCATTCTGATCATCGATGAAAAAGTAACGGGCCAAATACTCATGAAGTGTATCGATGGATGATGCTGCTAAGATGGCTGGATTGGAAGGCTTGTCATCATCCTCTTCCGACGGTTTCTGCCGAGAGGGCTGGCGATGGTGATGAGAAGGATGGGATTCAATGCGCACCCGTTTGATCTGACTCGATTTCTGAGGGGATAGATGGGCTGTTGGCGGATGGAGTAAATGATGCTCTTTCTTTTTTGTAGGTGAGACAACGATTTGTTGTTTCGTTTCATCAATGAATTGCTGCAATTTTAAAAAACTGTTGGCTGTTGACATAGAATTGTCTGCATTCTTTCTAACGTCTGTCTGTTTCTGAGAGTCAGACGTTTTCATTGGTTTCTCATCACAGGGTGCTTCATGTTGAGACATAAGCAAGTGCACCGCTTGCGATAACAAAGCCTTTAATTCATCCATTTCTTTGTCCGAAGACTCTTTGATATTCAGGCTCCATTGTTCTGTAAGATCGGAAATTTGTTTGGATAGGTGGTCGATTTCCTTTGAGAAGCGGGAGGTCTTTTCTAGAATGGATTCCAGTTCAACTTCTTGATTTAAAATATGTTTTTGTAACACCAGAAGGTCTTTTTGCTTCTCTCGCGCCAGTTCAGACAACTTTTCCTCGATGCTTTGCAGTTTCTTGATTAATGTGCGCACTTCCTCTTTTAGTTCATCTGTTTCCCGTTTTTGCGTGAACCAGGCTTTTTTTAGTTCTTCAACGTCTCGCCCAATTTTATCGTTGTGTTCTTTCAAAAAACCGTAATCTGTTTCCATCGTCTCGATCCTTTCTATGCAAGATGTAAATGATTGTAAGGTGGATTGGAACGAAAGACATTCCTCTACCCATGAGCGTTGGGCAGAGAGTTCATGTTCAAGCGACCGCTGTTGTTCCTCCATGCTGGTTTTTTCCTTTTCCCATTCGGCTTGTTTTTGTCTCAACACTTCTGCCTCTGCCATTAAAGATTCCATTTTTTGTTCATAAGCTTGAGCCTGGTTGTGCAAGTGCGCCTTCTCTTCTCTTAATTGTCCCACTTCATCGCGCAATGAGCGGTTTTCTTGCTCCAGTCTTTCTAACGCGGTTGAGAGTCGTTCGATCTCGGCGTTTTGCATGGATAGTGCATCCTGATAATACTGGCATTTCTCGTTCAGCTGGTTATTTTCCATTATGAGTTGGTTGATTTGTTCGTTCAGGCGGTCGAGTTGTTGATTCGATCCTAGTGAAGCGAGCAGGGCTTTGTATTTTCTGAGTTCAGATTTTAGGTGGATGATTTTTTGTTCTAATTGAACGGTTTTATCCTCTCTGCCCATCCCTTCACCCCTTTCCCCTTCTATTTTTTGGGAAAAACGCCTGTTCCTTAATCAATTATATGCAAAACAGCTCTAATGATGACACATTTCATTTTTGGGTTACAATTCAATAAATGGGCTATAATACCATAACGATATTTATTTAGAAACATACTATAGAGTAGCCTGAAAAAATGAATGAAAGGAAGGTTATTGTGTATGCCCATTAATTTAGAGCAATTTGCTCAACAATTTGATCGCGAATGTATCCAAGTTTGTAAGGTATACGACTGGACGACACACGTCGTGCAACTCACTCAAGATATTACCTTTACTTTCCCAGCTGGTTCGCTGACTGGTATTACTGTCTCTCAGGTGAACTGTTCCTTAACCCTCTTAGAATGTACAGAAGATGCTCCACGACGCGATATTGAGTGCGTGGTGGGGGATCAACCGGTCACATTGCAGGTGGTTACATTAAGCAAAACCATTCAAGTTGTTTTAGAAGTGGTGGGAACCAATGCAGTTGGCACTCAAGTCACGGTGTTAAGCAACCCGGCATTGATCACGACCAGCGAAGAAGTAATTCTTTGTGCTCCAGAAGGCACAACGGTGTGTTGCAATGCTACGCAAAATACATTTAATATTTGCCGTGTCGGTGCCTTTACCCAAAATGGAGATACCATCACAGCCACTATTTCAGTAAGAATTTGCCAAAGCATTGTAGTGACCTTTGAAGTCATTTTAGAAGTCGCCGCAAGATTCTGCCAGCCTCGCCCGGAAATCATCTGCGAAGAAGAATGTCCTGTGGATGTCTTCCCGCCGCAATGCCCAGCTGTCTTTCCAACGATGATGTAAACAGATGGTTTCTTTTGTCCCACAAAAAAGAGGAGATCACTCCTCTTTTTTTATACATATAACATTAGTAAAAGAATCGTTACACACAAAAAGTTCCATGATCCATTTTTGCTCTCCATTTAGGCATGAGAATAGGCAGTGTACATATTGATGGAAAAGGGGGAATAAGATGAGCAGTCTAGCGGAAATGGAAAGTAAAATCCAGGCCATCGAGAAGGAGCTCCATCTTGTCAAACAAACGTTAAAAGAGATGAAAAATTTGCCTCAACAGAACAAGCATGATGGAATTCAAGCCATTTGTTATTTCACCTATTCATTATTGCTTCCGAAAGCAAAGGGACATAAAGGGACGGTCGCGGCGAACTTCATCATTCGCAATATGGGTTCGAACCCGTTGGACCATCCTTTCATCTGCTTACGGGTCACCCCCAAGGAACGCATCGCTTTGTCAGCAAAATTAGGGGAAGGGATTCAGCATGACCAACGTATTAATCCGTTAGTAATGGAATCGTGGAACTATATGAGTGAACAGGCGGAGCAAATGGTGGAAGAGAAAGGGGAGTTTTGGTTAAAGCCGGCTCGAGCATCACGAATTGAACTAGGGCAAAGCCTTTCATTTTCTAATTTCCAATTCCAACTCGAAATGGGGGAAGAACCAATGACCTACAAAATGGAAGGATTCTTCTTCTGCCAACAGTTTCCCCAAGGGGTTCGATCATTGAATCATATTATCATTCATCTTTGACTTGATCCATCTTACACGGCAGGGCCGATTTTGCTGCCTTGATTGATTCGTGTTCCATAAATTGTTCGGAGCAATAAAGCAAAATCAAGGGGCTGACCCAAAAGGTCGCCTTCTTTCAAGATAGGCACAACATATAGTGCGGCAGAAGCAGTCAGTACGTATATATGACGAAAGAGGGCGTCCCGGTCCTTTTGGGACACCCTCCTTTTTAATTCGTTATGCGTTTCTGACAACAAGAGCATTCAAGGCGCGAGTTTCAGCTGTGATGCTGCTTAACAAAGTCGATAGAATTGCACCGTTTGTTTCAATAACAATACGATACACATGCGTGCCCACGCCTGGTGTATCAACCCATGTCAAGTTCGGGAACAGCGTCGTGTTGGCGGCAGCTGTTAATACAGGAAGCAGAGATTCGACATCAAGCGATGCAATAGGCGTAAAGGCTCCCCCGTTCGTTGAACGTTCTAAGCGATAGGTGATGCCTGTCAAGGTTACGCCTGCGATGATAGCTAATACGGCCAATTCCAATTCAACCATCGAATCAAGTTTGACACGATCACCGCTGAGGGTCGTAATGGGCTGCAAACGAAGCACTTCTGTGACGGCTGTTCCTGTTAAGGGGATGGTAACGGGCAGATCCGTTGAGGACTGCGTAAAAAACAACTGCGGGAATAATCCACCATTGCACACACAAACCATTCATCTATCATCCTTTCCTAATAGTTTATATTTGGTACTAATGTATTAAATGATCATTTGTAGAAAAATGATTCGGATGAATAACTATTTTTCGACGAATTTCATGTAAATTGGGATAATAACCAATTAGAAGAGAAGATGATAGGCGGATCTTCAGGAGAAGAGGATTGACAGACACCTTCTTAATCATGATGTGCTTTCCTTCAATATTCAATGCGCTCTCATCGCTTTTGTATGGTTTGATTTATCTTATTGAATTGGGCTTAGAATAGCTTGTATGATTGCCCTTGTCCATGTGTCATTGGTCGACTCTTGAAAAAAGGGGGCGTTCATAAACAGCGCTCAGGTCGGGTATACTAACCAGCGGCAATCGATGGATAGAACGGAGGAACATTGTTATGACCGTTGTCCGGCTCGGCTATGCCGCTATGAGCGTGCATGTCCCTCATTGCTCTCCCTCTCAAACGATGACCGCGGCGCAGTTTCGCGCCATTCGCGATCGCGAGGCAGCGATTCGCAAGCTTGAGCGGATCGCCATCTCCAATGTCGAAAACTGCCTTCGCTTGCTCAAACATAACAAGGCGCATGACATCCGCTTTTTCCGCCTCAGCTCGCGGCTTATTCCGCTTGCCAATCATCCAGAGCTAGACGGGTGGGATTATCTCGCTCCCATCCGTGAAGCGTTGCGATCGATCGCGCTGTTTTTGCGTGAGTATCCGATGCGGCTTGATTTCCACCCCGAGCATTTTGTTGTGCTCAATTCCCCTGATGCCGATGTGTTCCGCGCTTCATTGCGCACGCTGCATCTGCATCGAGAACTGTTGCGCGGAATGGGGATTGACGCAGAACACCGCTGCGTGCTCCACCTTGGCGGCGGGTATGGCGACAAAGAAAAGGCGTTGGAGCAGCTGATCCATAATTGGGCGTACATCCCCATCTCGTTGCAGCGAATGATCATGTTTGAAAATGATGATACGGTGTTTACGCTGCGCGATGCTCTCTATGCATGCGAAAAACTCGGCGTGCCGCTCGTTTTTGATTTGCACCACCATCTCGCCAATCACGACGAAGAAGACTGGCGGCCAGACTGGGAACGGATCGTGGCGACATGGCGCCACTCGCCGCTGCCGATGAAAATGCATCTCTCAAGCCCAAAGAGCGACAGACAGTTCCGCGCCCATCACGATTTTGTCGATGCTGAGATGTTCATCCGCTTTTTGCGGGAAATCAAAGGCACCGTCCGGCAGCTTGACTGCATGATTGAAGCGAAACAAAAAGATGAGGCGTTGTTTCAGCTTGTGCGCGACCTCAAGCGCTATGATGAAATTGAGTGGATGGACGGAGCGAGCTTTTATGTGAAGTGACAGGGATCGTGACGATCATCATCCAGACCGCGAGCCATACGCACTTTTGTCAATACTTAAATTTCCTTTATTGAGAATGGTTCATCTTCATGGAATGGGATGGTGTGGTCAAATATATATAAATTGAAATTTTGTTTTACATCCCGCTGATTACTCGACTCGTTCTATCATAATGAACTTGTACTTAGATGAAACGCGCAACGAAAAATCGGAAAATCCTTATTGCAACTTATATAGAAAGATTTTATACTAAAAAATACTTTTTACACTTTACTATTAAATATTAATTTATTATAATTTTAATGTAATAGTAATTATCAATATCGGTTGCCAAAACAACCGTGAGGAAGACAATTTGAACAGGAAGGGGAAGAGAAGATGGAACATCAACACCCACAACAAGCTTCAAAATGCCCATACCACGGGAGCATCACCAATCAATCTTCCAATCGGACAACGAACAAAGACTGGTGGCCGAATCAGCTGAATGTAAGCATTCTTCACCAGCATGACCGGAAGACGAACCCTCATGATGAAGATTTTGATTACGCGCAAGAATTTGCAAAGCTGGACTACTGGGCGTTAAAAGAAGATTTGCGGAAACTGATGACCGAAAGCCAAGACTGGTGGCCGGCCGACTATGGCCATTACGGGCCGTTAATGATCCGCATGGCTTGGCATTCGGCAGGGACGTATCGCATCGGCGACGGCCGCGGCGGCGCGTCGACAGGCACGCAGCGTTTTGCGCCGTTAAACAGCTGGCCGGACAACGCCAACTTGGATAAAGCGCGCCGGCTGTTATGGCCGATCAAAAAGAAATACGGAAACAAAATCTCTTGGGCTGATTTGTTCATTTTGGCGGGCAATGTCGCCATTGAATCGATGGGTGGAAAAACGATCGGGTTTGGCGGCGGCCGCGTTGACGTCTGGCATCCAGAAGAAGACGTGTATTGGGGATCGGAAAAAGAGTGGCTCGCCTCTGAACGCTATTCCGGCGATCGCGAGCTCGAAAACCCGCTCGCCGCGGTGCAAATGGGGTTAATCTACGTCAACCCAGAAGGGCCGGACGGCAAGCCGGATCCGAAAGCAGCGGCGCGCGATATCCGCGAGACGTTCCGCCGCATGGGGATGAACGATGAAGAAACGGTCGCCTTGATCGCCGGCGGTCATACGTTCGGAAAAGCGCACGGCGCCGGCCCGGCCACGCACGTCGGTCCTGAGCCGGAAGCCGCCCCGATTGAAGCGCAAGGGCTGGGATGGATCAGCTCTTACGGAAAAGGGAAAGGGAGCGATGCAATCACAAGCGGCATTGAAGGCGCTTGGACGCCGACGCCAACCCAGTGGGATATGTCGTACTTTGACATGCTGTTTGGCTATGACTGGTGGCTGACGAAAAGCCCGGCCGGAGCTTGGCAATGGATGGCGGTCGACCCGGATGAAAACGACTTGGCCCCGGATGCCGAGAACCCGTCGAAAAAAGTGCCGACGATGATGATGACGACCGATTTGGCGCTGCGGTTTGACCCGGAATACGAAAAAATCGCCCGCCGGTTCCACCAAAACCCGGAAGAATTCGCCGAGGCGTTCGCCCGGGCGTGGTTCAAGCTCACCCATAGAGATATGGGGCCGAAAACGAGATATCTCGGTCCGGAAGTTCCGGAAGAAGACTTCATTTGGCAAGACCCGATTCCAGAAGTCGATTACGAACTGACGGAAGCGGAAATCGAAGAAATCAAAGCGAAAATTTTGAACTCCGGGCTGACCGTCAGCGAGTTGGTCAAAACGGCTTGGGCCTCAGCCAGCACGTTCCGCCATTCCGACAAGCGCGGCGGAGCCAACGGCGCCCGCATCCGTCTCGCGCCGCAAAAAGACTGGGAAGTGAACGAACCGGAGCGGCTCGCCAAAGTGCTGTCCGTCTACGAGGACATCCAACGTGAACTGCCGAAAAAAGTAAGCATCGCCGACTTGATCGTCCTTGGCGGCAGCGCTGCGGTTGAAAAAGCGGCCCGCGACGCTGGTTTTGATGTCAAAGTGCCATTTTTCCCTGGCCGCGGCGATGCGACGCAAGAACAAACGGACGTCGAAAGCTTTGCCGTATTAGAACCGTTTGCGGACGGCTTCCGCAACTATCAAAAGCAAGAATACAGCGTCCCGCCGGAAGAACTGCTCATCGACAAAGCGCAGCTCCTTGGGCTGACGGGTCCAGAAATGACGGTCTTAATTGGCGGCTTGCGCGTGTTGGGCGCGAACTATCGCGATTTGCCCCACGGCGTGTTTACCGACCGCATCGGGGTGTTGACCAACGACTTCTTCGTCAACCTGTTGGATATGGACTATGAATGGGTGCCGACCGACGGCGGCATTTACGAAATCCGCGACCGGAAAACCGGCCAAGTGCGGTGGACAGCGACCCGGGTCGATCTCATTTTCGGATCGAACTCCATCCTCCGCTCTTACGCCGAATTTTACGCTCAAGACGACAACCAAGAAAAATTCGTCCGCGATTTCATCAACGCGTGGGTGAAAATCATGAACGCCGACCGCTTTGATCTGGTGAAAAAAGCAAGAGAATCGGTCACCGCTCGATAATGAAAACAAGGCAGGGGGAGAGGATTCCCTCTGCCTTGTTTTTGCGGCATACAAAACTGCTCGATCGGCAGCGCCGCTCTCCCCACCGGAAAAACCGATGGGGGAAGGGCTGGAGGAAATATGGTGAAATATGATAAAATGACACGAATGAGTCGATCAAAACGATCATCGATATAGGGGGGCACCTTTTATGAAGATACGCCAATGTTCTAGAGCCGTGATCATCAATGAACGGAATGAAATTCTTCTTCAGCGATTTGAATTTCGCGATGTGGTAGGAAACAAGGTGTTATGGGTGACTCCAGGGGGAGGGATTGAAGAAAATGAGACCCCGGCGGAAGCGTTAAAAAGAGAGTTATACGAAGAACTAGGCATTGTTGTCGACCTTGTCGGCGAACCCCTATTCCAACTCGATGTATGGATCGATGGGAAACAAGGTCCTTTTGTTAGTCGAGAGATTTATTACAAAATCATGATTCCATCGGATACGAGATTATCGTTCGAAAATATGACGAAAGACGAAAAGGATGCATGGCAACAGGTAAAATGGTGGAGCAAGGAAGAATTGCAGAGCATCGATGATTTTGCACCGCGTGAGATATTGAATTACATATAAGAACCGATCAGCTGTGGGGGGCCGCTTCAACCTGTCTTTTCGTTATACGTAGCTTCCTATTTTTCCGTTCTTCCTCGCCCAGTTCCATTGTTGTCTTAAGACGAATGAGCCGATGGCGAGCCACAATAGCGAGACGCCGAACGCTGGAAAGAACGCGCGCCATCCTGCGCTCATTCCTTGTACAGCCCAAGAAAGAGGAGAAAGGGCGTTGAGAATATGAAAGGCGGCTGGTAATCGATTCGAAGATAGAAAAAACCCTGAGAAGATTAATAAATAGTAAAGAAGCACCTCAGTAACGGCCCCGACTTGCTTTAAGCGGAGTGACAGTCCTAAAATGAACACGCCGATCCCCGTCATGCCGATGAGACTTACTCCACCAAATACGACGATTTCCGTTACGATGGACAATGCTCCCGAAACAATTTCAGAAAATCCAATGATCAAGGCGGCACAAAGGAAAAAAAGCGCCACCCACGCGAACGACAACGCGACTTCCGCGACCACCACGCCGATCAAAATTTGCCATGGAAGAGTCTTCGTTGAAAGCACTTGCTCTGCGGTGCCGAGATACGCTTCTTCGATTGCGCTGTTGCCAAGCTTTGCGATCAAATGAGCGCTTAAGTACCAAAGGCTGAAACCGGCTAGCTTGACCGCCGCCTCTTTTCCCGTCTGGATGGGGCTTGCGTACAGCGTACCGAAAAAAAAGACAAATTTAATAATCAGCCCAACAGTAAAATCGAACCAATATCGGCGATACTCTGCTCTTTTTTTCAAAAACGACGCCGATACAACACGAAAAATTTGCCGGAGCAATCAACCCACCTCCCTAGACGACATGGCGGATTTGCCGAATCAAAGAAGACTTGATTTTGTAAGGTTTGTCTATTTTTGTTTGGTTGTCAATGGATGTTCGTGAATTTGCGCATCGACAGTATCTGAAAAACAATACTGCAAAGCGGCCTCCATTATTCAATCACCAACCTCTTGGGAGAATTGATAGGAACGGATCGCCGCTAAAAAATGAGTTTCCAGGTCAGCTGGAGTTGAAAAATGTTCCTTTGTTCCCCGCCAAATGATGGTTCCATCTTTGATAAATACAAATTGATTTCCGACGGCGTGGGCAAACGGAATGTCATGGGTCGTAATGAGGACGGCGTTCCACCAGTTGTGTTTTTCCGTCAACAGCGCTCGAATATGATGCTGCGACTCAACATCAAGGCCAAGAGTCGGCTCATCAAGGAACAAAAACGGCGCTCCTTTCATTAAGGCGATCGCAAACGCCAATTTTTGTTTCATCCCTCGCGAAAGGGCTTGGGCCAGACGATCCGCGTAGGGGGTCAGATTCAACATGGCCATGATTTGTTCGGCCCTTCGCTTCGCTTCGTAACGGCTCCACTTGTTTAACAAACCAAAATACAAGAGATTTTCAAAGACATTTAAATATGAATAGGAGTTGTCGGCTTCTTCAAACACGACCGCAATCGACTCGCGCGCACCATTCGGATTGCGGACAACATCCACCCCATTTACGTAAATACGGCCGCTGTCCGGTGCAGTAAGCCCGATGATGCACTTTATTAAGGTTGTCTTCCCAGCCCCATTTGGCCCTAAAAGAATGAGCCGATCTCCGTTATTCAGCTCGAGAGAGAGATCGCGCAACACGTGGCGGTGAGGCGGATAGATTTTGTTGACGTTTTGCACGACGATCATCTTTACCTAATCCTTTCAACTGAATAAACGAAAATGCGTGGAGCTATAGAAAGCTTGATTTTCCGGTTTTGGTTATAATTATAAAATAAAAAAGAAGAATGTAAATATTGAAAAATGATCACTTCCATCTGCGTGAGCAATGAATCCACTAAAGGGGGCGGTGGTTTCGTCCAAAATCGTGCTGTTCCATCTCTTTCCATGAACACTTGATCCGACCGATCGTCATTCGATAAACAACGGCTAAATACAGCGGAAAAACGATGGTAAGCGACAATAAAACAGACGTATGTTCTAAAGCATGACCATGTTTTCGCACCGCTAGATAAAGAACAGAGAGAGCGAACAGAGACGCCGCTATAAACTGCATATAACGACTGTTTCGTATTCGATTCATTACTTTCTGTTTTTTCTTGATCTGTTCAATTCAACCATATAGAGTATTGGGTAGAGGGCAAAATCTAGAAGAAGGGGACTGCGGATGGAACATCGAAAGAACATCGTTGTCGTTTTGAAAGGGTTGATCTTACATAAAGGGACCGTGCTAATCGTCCAGCGCGCGCCTGATGATGAAGTAGGCGGCGGAACATGGGAGCTGGTCGGAGGGGGGATGCGATTTGGTGAGGAGTTAGAAGCTGCGCTCATTCGCGAAATTGAAGAAGAAGTTGGGTTGACGGTGACGGTGAAGAAAGTTTTATACGCTGCGACGTTCCAAACCCATCCGACGCGGCAAGTCGTCATCTTGACGTATTTATGCACAAGCGAGCAGCACGAGGTCATCCTTTCGAAAGAACATATCCACTATTGCTGGGCGACAAAGGATGAAGCGCGTCAACTGCTGCCCCCGACGATTGTATACGATTTTGAAAAAAACGGCGTGTTTTCGTTAGCGGAATGGAGGTAAAGAATGCATCGAGCTTGAACCTGTGTTGAAAGCATATATTAACGAAGCCATGGAAATTGAAAAAGCGGGCTTAAAAGTGGAGTTCAAAAAGAGTCCAGAGCCAATTCCTGAAGAGCTTCAAAAAAAATTCGCCGAAATGCCGGCCTTAAAAATAGCGTTTGAATCGCTGACACCCGGACGGCAAAGAGCGTACATCCTTTATTTTTCCGGAGCGAAACAATCGAAAACGTGCGAAGCGAGAATTGAAAAGTATATCCAGCGCATTCTTGACGGCAAAGGGTTACATGATTAACACTCTGCCCGCAGAAACGCCATTGCCACAAACGCGTTATGGGAGAGTAAGAGAAGGTTGGGAGGACATTCTCTTTTCATGAAAACCATTCATCTACCATTAAACAAAATTGATGATGTCACTTGAAAGGGAATACCTATGGTTTTCGGTGTTGCCCCCGAGGAGGACTCCATGCATGGAAATTAGAAAACCGAACGATGCGGAATATAAAAAGATTTTATCACTTTCATCGCGTTACAGTTAGCGAAATTGGCTCATTTACGGTATATAATTATAAAAAACGAAATGGAGTGAAGGAGCGATGACGACTCCGGAGTTTTCAAATCACAACTATACATATGAAGATTATCTCAAATGGGACGGACAATGGGAATTGATTGATGGCGTGCCATATAGCATGGCTCCTTCTCCTTCGTTTGCTCACCAGTATATGGTTGGTGAGTTGTATGCGGCATTGCGGGATTATTTTCAACAACAACGATGTGTAGTGGTCATGGCCCCATTTGATGTCATATTCGCTTCAAGCCTTGATGACAAATCCGCGAAAAATGTAGTGCAGCCCGATATTTCTGTTATTTGTAACCGAGAGAAAATAACAGAAAAGGGATGCGTGGGAGCCCCTGATTTAATCGTAGAAGTGTTGTCTCCGAGTACGGCGTTAAAAGACCGAAATGAAAAATACAAATTGTATCAACGGTTTGAAGTAAAAGAGTACTGGATGGTTGATCCGCTGCATCGAACCGTGGAGGTGTACGGGTGGCATAACGGAGCATATGAAAAAAGGGAAGTATTTGGAGAACGAGATGTACTCGTTTCTTTTCTGTATCCAGATTTAAAGGTTTGCCTCCATGATGTGTTTCAGCGGTTATCATAAACAACGCGAAGCGTCAGCGTAGATGGGGGAGTATGTCACAAAGTTTCATAAAAATCATGAAAAATCATTTACAACTTCACCGTTTTTGGATACAATTGACTTCGTAACATGATTTCGGAAGGAGGATGAACAACATGAAAGCAATGATGAAACGAGCAACGCGCACAATGGAACAACGAAAAACGATTCGACCTTCCGAGTCTGTTACGGTCATTTCATCTTAAACAGCACAGCGAATGCCGCGGGAAGGAGATCGTTTTTTCCTGCGGCTTTTTTGCGTTTTTGCGCCGCGGGAACTCTAGGAAACCCGCGGCTTTTATTTATGAAAGGGGGTGAGGGACGATGACGATCCATTTGTTGTTTGTGACCATTACCATCGAGCGACGGACATAGACGATGGAGGAAATCAAACAGGAGCAGCTCATCCGGCAGCAAGTGGAAGAAGAAATGACGGACCGGAAATGCTACGTTTACCGATGGTTTTAAGCTTGCAATCTACAATTTTAAGGGAGGAAGGCAAAATGAAAATAAGATGGACACCGTTCACATTGCCAGCCGGAGAGATGGAGAGCGGTTAGATGATCATTGAACGATAAAGGAGTTGAGTCCATATGTTTTCGGTATTATGGAAGCTTCGTTCGTTTTTCAAGCAACATTGGAAGCGATATGTCATCGCCATTGTCTTTTTAATGTTGGGGGGCCTGTTCGAAACGATTCCGCCCAAGTTGCTAGGAATCGCGATTGACGATATACATTCGGACGGCTTCACGAAGGAGAAGCTGATCGCATATGCCGGAGGGCTTATGGGGCTGACGGTATTCATTTACGGCGTGAACTATATATGGATGTATCAGCTGTTCGGGGGCGCGTTTTTATTAGAGCGAAGCATGCGTTCCCGCTTGATGAAACATTTACTCAACATGACGCCGACGTTTTATGAAAACAATCGCACCGGCGATTTAATGGCGCGGGCGACGAACGACTTAAAAGCGATCGCTAATACGGCCGGATTCGGTATTTTAACGCTTGTGGATTCAAGCGCGTTCATGCTCGTCATTTTATTCACGATGGGCCTGTCGATCAGTTGGAAGCTGACGTTTGCGGCGTTGCTGCCGCTGCCTGTGATGGCGGCAGCGATGAAGCTGTACGGAAAACAAATTCACGAACGCTTTACAAAAGCGCAAGATGCATTTGGCGACATGAACGATTATGTGCTCGAGTCAATTTCGGGCGTGCGCGTCATTCGCGCTTATGTGCAGGAAAAAGCGGATGAAGCGAGATTTCACGCGCTGACGGAAGACGTGTATCAAAAAAATATGAAAGTCGCGCAAATCGATTCGCTCTTTGATCCAACGATTAAACTGCTAGTAGGCCTGAGCTATTTAATCGGATTAGGGTACGGGGCATACTTAGTGTTCCATCAAGAAATAACGCTCGGCGAACTCGTTTCGTTCAACGTTTATTTAGGCATGATGATTTGGCCGATGTTTGCCATCGGCGAGCTCATGAACGTGATGCAGCGCGGCAACGCTTCTCTCGATCGCGTGAACGAAACGCTCGCCTACGTTCCGGATGTGCAGAATCATCCCGAGCCGCAATCGGTTAAGATCCCCGAATCGATTGTGTTTGATCAAGTCGGGTTTCGCTATCCGTCATCAAGCGTCCCCAATTTAGCGAACATCTCGTTCACGCTTCGGCGCGGGCAAACGCTCGGCATCGTAGGGCGAACAGGGAGCGGGAAAACGACGCTTGTGAAGCAATTGCTTCGGGAGTATCCGCTAGGGACAGGGCGCATTACCGTCTCAGGCGTTCCGCTCGAGCGAATTCCAATGGAACAGGTGCGAGGATGGATTGGCTACGTGCCGCAAGACCATGTGCTATTTTCGAAAACGGTGAAAGAAAATATTGTATTCGGACGCAAAGAGGCGGCCGACGAAGAATTCCAGAAAGCGATTGATTTAGCCGCATTCCGCAACGATATCGAAATGCTTCCTGAAGGGCTCGATACGTTAGTCGGAGAAAAAGGAATTGCGCTATCAGGAGGGCAAAAGCAGCGGCTTTCGATCGCCCGCGCGCTGCTTATGAATCCGGAAATTTTAATTTTAGACGACGCCTTGTCCGCTGTCGATGCGAAAACGGAAGCGGCGATTATGGAAAACATTCGCCGCGAGCGCGCCGGAAAAACGACGATCATCACGACGCATCGTTTATCGGCGATCGAGCATGCCGATTGGATTCTCGTGCTAGATGACGGAAAAGTGATCGAACAAGGCACGCATGAACAACTCCTCGCCCAAAACGGGTGGTATTACGAGCAATGGATTCGCCAACAAGCCGCAGCGACGTTAGAAGAAAGCGGGGTGTATTTATGAACGTCGGAAAACGGCTATTCGCTTACGCCCTTCACTATAAAAACATGATGGTGTTCGCCTTGTGCATGCTGGCGGTTTCGGTGGCTGCCGAACTGACGGGGCCGTTGATCGCCAAACGAGTGATTGACCAGCATATTTTAGGGATCGAGTCTCCGTGGCACGAAGCTTCGAAAGGAAACAACGCCGTGTTTTATCAAGGGAAATGGTATAAGCGGGAGCGCGATTTTGCACAAGGAGAAGAAAAAGGGAAAGAAGTGCGCATTTTGCAAGTCGGGCGGCATTACTATTTTGTCGACCGCGCTGTCGCCTTGGACGGCAACCGCTCCGTCCAAGACGGCGTCCTCACGATTCGCCGCGGGGACGAGTCGGTCTCATATCCAGCCAAAAAGTTGTCCGTTCGAGAGCTCATGCGTTTTTACGAGCCGGACATTGACCGTATCGTGTCCTTACTAGGTCTGTACATGGCCCTGCTCGTCGCGGCGACCGCGTTTCAATACGGACAGCACTACTACTTGCAGATGGCGGCGAATCGCATTATTCAAAAAATGCGCAAAGACGTCTTCGCGCACATCCAACGCCTGCCGATTCGCTATTTTGATCGTTTGCCGGCCGGGAAAATCGTCGCACGGGTGACGAACGATACGGAAGCGGTTCGCGAGCTCTACGTTACGGTATTGGCGACATTTTTTACAAGTTGCATCTATATCACCGGTATTTTTATCGCGCTGTTTCTTTTGGATGTTCGTTTGGCGGCCGTCTGCCTCCTCCTCTTGCCGATTTTAGCCGTATGGATGAAGGTGTACCGGAAATACGCGTCGAAATACAATCAGATCATCCGGTCGCGCTTAAGCGACATTCATGCGATGATTAACGAGTCGATTCAAGGGATGACGATCATCCAAGCATTTCGCAGACAAAAGGAAACGGAGCGCGAGTTTGACGAGCTGAACCAAGACTATTTCACCTACCAAAATAAGCTTTTGAGCCTAAATGCGCTCACATCGCATAACTTAGTCGGCGTGCTCCGCAACGTGGCATTTGTGGCGCTTATTTGGCATTTCGGGGGCGGTTCTTTAAGCGGCCAAGCCATTTCCATGGGTGTGCTGTACGCGTTTGTAGATTATCTCACCCGCTTGTTCCAGCCGGTGACCGAGATGATGAACCAGTTGGCGAACTTGGAACAGTCGCTTGTTGCCGCCCAGCGCGTCTTTGCGCTTCTCGATGAGCCCGGCGATGAGGTGTACGAAGGAGACATGCCGCGCTACAAAGGAAACGTCGTGTTTGAGAACGTGTATTTCGGGTATAAGGACGGCGAATATGTGTTAAAAAATATCTCCTTTACGGCCAAGCAAGGAGAGACGGTGGCGCTCGTCGGGCATACCGGCTCCGGGAAAAGTTCGATCATGAATCTATTGTTCCGTTTTTATGACATTCAAAAAGGGCGCATCCTCATCGATGGAGTCGATATTCAAACGATGCCTAAACAAATGTTGCGCAAGCATATGGGGATCGTTTTGCAAGATCCGTTTTTGTTCACCGGCACAATCGCGTCCAATGTGAGTTTGCAAGATCCGCGCATTACCCGCAGCACGATCGAAAAAGCGCTTCGCGACATCGGGGCGGAGCAATGGCTCAAAAGCTTGCCGAACGGTTTTGATGAACCGGTCATTGAAAAAGGAAGCACGCTATCGTCCGGGCAGCGCCAGCTCATTTCGTTCGCCCGCGCCTTGGCATTCGATCCGGCCATTTTAGTGCTCGATGAAGCAACCGCCAACATTGATACGGAAACGGAAGCGGTCATTCAGCAAGCGCTCGATGTGTTAAAACAAGGGCGCACCACGTTTATCATCGCTCACCGTTTATCGACGATTCGAAATGCCGATCAAATTCTTGTGCTAGACCGCGGCACGATCGTCGAACGCGGCACTCATGACGAACTGATGAACAAGAAAGGCAAATATTATCAAATGTATCAACTGCAACAAGGCGAAAAAAACGCGATCAAAGTGGGTTAATCGAGAGGAAGGAAGCCGTCTTGCGCTTCCTTCCGCAACAGAGCGTTGTATCATTTGGAATTGTCGTTCGTGTTGCTTCTATTAAACGACTATTACACAATAAAATTTGCTATAATTAAGACAGACAAGTGTTCGAAGGAGGTGTCAAATTTGCTATATCGTTTTATTGATCTTTTTGCAGGGATTGGAGGTATGAGACTTGCCTTCGAACCATACGGTATTTGTGTGTTCTCATCTGAATGGGATGTAAAAGCACAAGAAACCTATATGGCTAATTTTGGTGAGAAACCACACGGTGATATCAGACAGATTGATGCCAAGGATATTCCTGATCATGATATTTTGCTCGCTGGCTTCCCGTGTCAGCCATTTTCTATTGCAGGTGTAAGCAAAAAGAAATCTTTGGGAAGACCACATGGTTTTCTTGACGAAACTCAAGGAACTTTATTTTTTGATATCGCTCGTATTTTAAAGGAAAAGCAGCCACAGGCTCTTCTATTGGAGAATGTAAAAAATCTTAAAAGTCATGATAAAGGTAGAACATACAAAGTAATAAAAAATGTCTTGGAGAACGACTTAGGTTATACGGTTTACGATGCAATATTAAATGCAAAGGGGCTTGTTCCTCAAAATCGGGAGCGTATATATATTGTAGGCTTTAAAAAGCCCCTTAAGTTTGAGTTTCCAAAAATACCCGAACAAGGTCCGCCGTTAAGAAGCATCTTGGAAGATAATGTAGATGATAAATACACATTAAGCGACAAACTGTGGGAATACTTACAAGCGTACAAAGAAAAACATGCTAAAAAAGGAAATGGTTTCGGTTATGGGTTAGCCAATTTGGATTCATATTCCCGTACTCTCTCTGCCAGATACTACAAGGACGGTTCAGAGATTCTTATCCCGCAAGAAGGTAAAAATCCAAGAAAATTAACTCCACGCGAATGTGCACGCTTGCAAGGATTTCCAGATTCTTTTAAGATTGTAGTTAGTAACACTGCTGCATATAAGCAATTTGGCAACAGTGTTGCTGTTCCTGTTGTTCGCCTTATCGCAGAAAAGATGATTCAAGCAATTGAGCGGGATGAACTAATAGAAGAAAATCTGGAAGAGGGACGGGGTGAATATGCAACAAAATGAAGCAGATCGATTAACTAGAGCAATAGAGGCGGCTAAAAAATATGGCCGCTTTTATTGCAAATTTATTTCTCCGAATGATGTAAATTTAACTGGGGCGCATCAAGATGGCATTTATATAGCCAAACAAGCATGGAGTCTTTTTTTCGAGGAAGAAGGAGCTAAGGGGGAAAATAAAGACAGATATATTAAAGTACATATTGATGAGTATTATCCTTTCGAAAGTCGTGTGGTTTACTACGGAAGAGGTAGTCGAAATGAGTACAGAATTACACGATTTTGGTCTAATTCACCTTTTGAAAAAGAACAGCAAGTTGGGAACCTTATTATTTTCATCCCAATGGATCCGGAAAATTATAAAGTATACATATTAGATACAGAAGAAGAAATTGAAAGTTTTATAAATACATTTTCTCTATCCCTTGCAAATAACAATGCCGTATATCTTGAAGGGGATAGAAAAGATATAGATTTATCTCAACAATTAGAAAGAAGGATTAAAGAAGAGGTTTCTTTCTTTAATGACTTCCCTGAAACTACTGAACTTGCAGAATTAGCGAGGAATTTGCATCACGAAATATATAGGAAGAAAAAGTTTACACCAGATGTAATTTTACTTGAGTGGATTAAAACAGAATACAGCATATTCCGAGCAATTGAAAGAAGTTTATATAAGGAATATTTAACAAAACCATTCCTTGATTTAGATCCACTTCTTGCATTTGCTAGCGGTGCATTAAACAGAAGAAAAAGTCGAGCAGGTAAATCGCTAGAACATCATACTGATTTTTTGCTTTCTTATCATAAAATTCCATTTAGCCATCCCGGTAAATCAGAGGGAAACAAAAAGCCAGATTTTATATTACCATCAAACGAGGCTTATGCTGATGAAAAATTTCCTAGCGAAAACCTAATATTTTTAGGTGCTAAAACAACCTGTAAAGATAGATGGAGACAGATATTAAATGAAGCAGACCGAATAGACGTAAAGCATTTATTAACACTCCAGCAAGGAATTACAGTAAACCAACTCGCTGAAATGGAAGAAGAAAATGTTATACTAGTTGTTCCTAAACCTTATCATTCGTACTATCCAGCAGAATATAGAGAAAAGATATGGACAGTTGATAAATTTATACATTATGCAAAAGAAAAATACACAACTTGAAACAATGTTTGTGGGAGCGGTTCTTCCGCTCTTTTTTATTATATATACAAGTACAAGTGCCGGATAATTTTATGGGCACTGGAGGGAAGAGGTCATGAGATTTCGGAAAAACAATAAGTTAACATAATATAAATTATAGGAAGTTAAATAAGTGATTGTCTCATATAAAAGTAATCTCATGATAGTGAGACAAAGCAAAAAAATCCCCATGTATTCTATCATGAACGAACTTGTCTTATACGTATGATAGCAAGGCTATTTCCGCTGGTTACAGGCGTGCGCGATGACGACGGGAGCTCGTCCGTATTGGTTGACATATAAAAACGTGCAGTGTTCTTGAGTCACTTCCAAGAAACACTGCACGTTACCCGTTGCGTGTCGATAGTCGCAGGGAGAGCATGTTCCCATCCTTTCTTTGTCATGCGATATCGGTATGACGGTAGCAAACGCCTTTATATTTGACGCGGACCGGCACGCCCTTTTCTCGCTTATGTTTGATGAGCAACTGTTGCGCTTTTGAAAAGGCTTCCATCATTCCGGACGCCGGAATGGCTTCTTCCCATACGATCGTCTTCCCTTGAACTGTGTAGAAAGAAAAAACATACTGTTTCATTTTCCTCACCTCCCTATGTACTTATTATAATCAAACCCTGTTTTTCCTAAACACAAAAACTGTTACAATTATGTTAACATTTTCTGCTGTATCGCTCTCGCGAAATGGTGAAGGATTGACCGAACAGGAAAACCGGCATCAAAGTTCGATGCCGGTTTGTTGTTTGTATTGCTTGACAGCCGCCAGATAGTCCGCTTGAATGTCGGCTTTGTCTCGAGCGAGTCGTGTGCTTAAAAACTGAAGCACCGCCTCATCATGAGCAAGGCCGGCCGCAAACTGCCGCTTTAGCCAACGCTCGCCGCTAGCTTCATCTGGAAACGCATGCGCCTCCCCTTCCTCATCAGCATATACGATCCAGCCTTGCTCGGTATGACGGCTCAACCACCATTGACCATGATGATTCGTCCAAAAGGTTCCTTCCGCTCCGTCTCGTTTGTTCAGCTGGTTTTGTTCCGCATCGCCGTAAATTGGCAACAGCGGGAACGTCTCGATGACAAAGAGCGGGAATGTCGTCTCATCAACCAAACAACCGGACGCTTTTGGGTGGCCGCCGCCACCGAACTGCCGAGCGAACTCAGCGACGTTGACATCATCGTGAGTGGTACGAAAACCGATATGTTTCGTCCCCATATTGACCATCGCGATTAAATCGAGATGAGGAAATCGCTTCGATAACACATTGCCGAGTTCCGACATATGGCGCTCGGCAAAGACGACGCCGATGCAATAGTCGCCAAGCCAGCGCTGAACGAGTTGCTTTTGTTTTTGCCGGATGTAGCGCTGAATTTTCTTTTCTTCCATATCCAAAAGCAGCTCTTCCGTTTCGGTTAAGGCGAACGGTTGGCCGGAAGAAAGCCGTTCGCTCATCGTCTCCCAGAAGCTGTCGAGCCCTAAAATCGTCAGTAAATCATTAAGCCGTTTGGCTTGTATATTTCCGTTCTCTTCCCATTCCCATGTATCGTATTGACGGACGAGTTCGACAAACGCGTCAAGCGCTTCCGTTCGCGCCAGCTTCCCTTCGCGGACAAGGTGGTCGTAAAAAAGCGAGGTGGCGCATGTTTTTTTGCCATCTTCTCCGGTCGGTACGACCCATCCCCACGGGTAATGGTTAAAATGAAGCGCCGTGACATGGTGGTCGATCACTTGCACATGACCGCCGCGCTCGGCTCGTTCGGCCAGCTTTTGTTCGACTTCCTTGCCGACGGCCAAGTCGGTGATCCATAGCATGGCATCGGCCGCTTCTTCACTTTGCAAAAATTGGGCAACCCGTTCATCAAGATTTCGATAGGAACAAAATGAAATATTGACTTCCGTAAACGCCAGCTTGGCCAGCAATCCGCAGCCGATGCCGTCTAAGTCGCTGTCGGTGAATAATTTGATCATCATTTCCCATCCTTCTGTCACAAACTTTTTTGCAGCCAGGCTTTCAGAAGCGGCAACAAGCGGTCAGCGAGTTCACTGACATGCGGCACGAAGACGCGAAAACGGCCGTAAATGTTTTCCACCGTCCGCCGCGTCGATTCGTCATCGGCGCCGCGCCCTAAAAAGAGGTTGACGACCTCGATGCCGCGACGGCGCGCGTCGGCGACCGCCTCATGTGTATCGATGATGCCGTTTTGTTCGTAGCCGTATGCGGCCGGCTCGCCATCCGAGAAGACGAGCAGCACTTTTTGCCTTTCTGGACGGCCAAGAAGCTGTTCCGTCATCCAGCGGATCGCCAATCCGTCACGGTTGTCTTCATGCGGCTCAAGCTGCATGATTGCCGGGCCGCTCGATGGCTCCAATGATCGGCGAAACGATACAGCCGTTTGCATGTAATTCGGCTGCCAAGCGGCGGTCGCTTCGTTCGCATCTTCCCAAAATCCCACAATGGCATGCGGCACCCGCAACGTTTTCAACGCTTCATGACAAAGGACAAGACCGGTTTTCGTCTCTTCCATTTTGTCGTGCATCGAGGCGGAACAGTCGACGAGCAGTCCGAATACCGCATCAAACCGCCGCGCTTGCTCGCCTTTTTTGTAAAACAAGCGCGGCCGCTCATCGGTGAAAAACGGCACCAGCTGTTTGCGCAGCCGTCCGGCGGGCAAGTTTGTGCGCCAAGCGCTGCGCTGATGCTCAAGCCATTGCTCCATCACGCGCACGAGCCGTTTCCGGTACGGCGCCACCGCCGCCTGCTTGGCGCGGTATTGCTCGAGATGGACCGGACTTGGCGGCGAGAAAGGAAGAAGCACAAGTTCAGCCCGGCGGTTCGCCTCGCCGTATGGCGCGCCGCTTCCGGTGCGGGGATGATCGTCAAAGGAGGCGTGCGCCTCGAGGCCATAGTCATTCCGATTCGTTGGTTGGGACGTTCCTTGAACGATGGCGAGCGCTTGGTCGCCGTCATCCCCCGGTCTTGCCCCATCGCCCATCATTCCTGTTCGGCTTCCCCGCTCGAGTTCAAAGCGGAGAAAGCTTCCACCCGTCCGACTCGTTTCTCGATGCCATGTCGGCAGCGTCTGCCGCTTGACCTCCCCGTTCGCCTCGGCGAGCGCATCATCGTTTTCAAGTGAATCCGTTCGTTTGATGTCGTCAATCGTCAGCGTTTGTTCGTCCTGTCCAGCGTCGCTGACAAAGGGAAGCGATGTGTAGTCGTGGACGAGATCGCTATGGAGTGACTGTTTCATCAGTTCCGTCAGCGCCAATGCCCATTGTGCTACCTCAGTGGTCGAAGAAGCGTCAAACCATTGTGTCCATAGCGTTTGCAGGCGGGTTTGCACCGCTTCCTCGGCCATCGGAGCGAGCGGCACATCGTCAAGGGGAGAGTCGGCAGTCAAACGCAAATACATAGCCGCCAAAAATTGATCAGCCAAGGCGCTCCGCGTTTGGTTCGCCTGCCATTGCTGGGCGAAATAGCGGCGGTATAGGCGACGGCGCACCCGAAACCATCGCTTCGTCCCCGGTCGTTCCCGCTCGCACACCATTTCCAAACGAAGATCTTCAGCGAAGGAAAACAGCTGTTTCGCCAGTTTGGGCAAGGGCTGCGCGTCGGCCGCTTGCCGGAACGCCTGAACGGCGGAGACGTCGGTATGACGCCTTGTGCCAATAAGGCGCAGCACGACGTCACTTTTGATGGCCGCTTCTTTCTCGTGAGCAGGATAGACGTCCCAAAAGCGGCTGACGTAAACAATCGGCCGGGTTAGATGCACGCCGGAGTGAGCGGCGAACTCCACCGTCCAATGACGGTTCTGGGCGAGCGTTCGGGCAAGATCGGAAAGCTGCATCACCAAAAACGAATCGATCGGCCGATCGTCGAACATCATGAATCGTTCCATGCGCCGCCACCTACTCCTCAAACCATGTTTCAGCTATATTCCGCACCGCGGCTCGCTCCCGCTCATCGTCAAGCTTATCGACAATGCTTCGTTCAATCGCGCGCAGCGGCGGCATATATGCGGCCAGATCGCAAGCATCAAGCAAGGCGCGCACGGAGGCGGCTTCTTCAGCGATTTGTCCGTTTCGCACTTGTGTAAGCAAATCGGCCGATAGAGCGACGAAACGGTCGATCAACGCCTCATCCGTTACTGTAGTTTGCGCCAATAACACCGATTTTAATGTCGCTCCTTGCACATACGGCACGTCAATGACGACGAACCGATTTTTCAGCGCTTCATTCAGCGGAACGGTGCCAATATAGCCTTCATTGACGGCAGCGATGACGCCAAACGTCGGTTTCGCCTGCACGACCTCGCCGGTGAGCGGGTTGGTAAGCCGCCGCCGGTAATCGAGGACACCGTTTAAAATCGGCAGCGTCTCAGGTTTTGCCATATTAATTTCGTCAATGTATAACAAATGCCCTTTGGTCATCGCTTGAATCACAGGTCCGGGCACATACTCAATGACAGCTTGGCCGTTCTGATGCACGATCGTCTTGAACCCGAGCAACGCCTCGGCATCCAAGTCAACGGAACAGTTAATGCTGTGCATAGGCTGGCCGAACAGCGCGGACAATGTTTCCGCGAGCCGCGTTTTGCCTGACCCGGTCGGTCCTTTTAACAGCACGTTTTTCCCAAGCGCCAGGGCGACGGCCGCATCGTGTACGATCGCCTCGTCGTCGGCCGTATACCCGCCCGATCCGATCAACGCCCGATCCGGATCGTGGCGGAACTGCTCGGTTCGTGTCTCGATCGCTTTTACGACTACTGGTGGCCATGTGATCATTTGTGGTCTTCCTCTCTGTTGCCATCTTCCCCTCTCATTCTACTAGATCGACGGTTCGGACGCAAAACAAATAAAATCAACCATAATTATATTATGTAAATTTATATTAAAGAAAAAACTCGGCGCCCCCCTAACTGTAGTTGTCCTCAATCGCTTTGCGAATGAGCGCCGCGCATCGGTCAAGCTCTGCTTTTAGCTGGCGTTTGTATAGCTTCGCTTTTTCCTGCCCACCCTCGGCGAATCGGTAATACACGACTTCTTGGTATTTCATCCCTTCTTTTTTCTTCTTTACTTGTTTTAAAATGCCGTCTTCGATCAAATCGTGAAGCGCCTTGTACACTTCTGAATGGTTCGGCCGGTAGCCGAACGGTTTAAACTCTTGGCGTAGCACATCGAGCAGTTTCAATCCGTACAGCCGTTCTTGTTCTGTTAACGTGATCAAATACAATTTTAAAAACGCACGTTGTTTTAACAGAAAACCGCTTGGCGTTCGTTTTTCTCCCATGCCGCTCCTCCTTCCCCGCTTTTCTCATCGATTGGAAGATTCGCCATTCTCCGGTTTCTATGTTCATTATACCATATACGAGGAGGGAAAGGAAAAATCCTTCCCTCCCTGCTTTCAATAAAACACGATCGTTTTATTGCCGTGAATGATGACCCGGTCTTCCAAATGCCATTTGAGCGCCCGCGCGAGCACCGTTTTTTCGATTAGGCGGCCGATCCGTTTCAAATCGTCGGGATGATGGCGGTGATCCACCCGGGTGACGTCTTGTTCAATGATCGGCCCTTCATCTAAATCATCGGTGACGTAATGGGACGTGGCCCCGATCAGCTTGACGCCCCGCTCATAGGCTCGCTCGTACGGCCGCGCGCCGACAAACGCCGGCAAAAACGAGTGGTGAATATTAATGATTCTCCCTGGAAATTCAGCGACAAACGCCGGCGATAAAATTTGCATGTAGCGAGCGAGCACAATCGTATCGATCCGATAGTCGCGAAGCAGGCGGATTTGTTCGGCTTCTGCGTCAGCTTTCGTCTCTTTCGTGACGGGGATATGTACGTACGGGATGCCGAGCGGCTCAACGGTTTCGCGCAAATCCGGGTGGTTGCTGATGACAAGGGCGATATCGGCGATCAGTTCGCCCGCCTGCCATTGCCAAAGCAGCTCAAGCAAGCAATGTTCCGCCTTCGAGACAAAAATGGCGATCCGCCGAATGTCACGGTGAAGCCGGAGCCGCCACGTCATGCCAAATTCTGCGGCAATCGAGCGAAACGCCGCTTCAAGCTCGTTTTTTCGAGCGGCGACGTTCGGGCAGTCAAACTCCAAACGGAGGAAAAACGTGCCGCCTTCCGGATCGGTTGAGTATTGGCTTGATTCGACGATATTCGCCCCTTGTTCATAAAGAAATGAGGTGACCGCGGCAACGATGCCGGGACGGTCCGGGCAGGAAATGAGCAGCCGGGCGCGATGTTCGTAGGTTTGCAAAAACGATTGCCAGCGATGTTGGCGAAATGTGCTCATCCGATGTCTCTCCTTTATCTTGTTGTGACTTAATTTCCATCATACAAAAAATTGCTGAGCTTGCCAACAAGGAATGTTTCTAACAAACAAAAGAAGAGTGTCTCAATGGACCTCTCCTTTTGTAAAGCGGGCAACGCCCCTATCGTTTGGCGATTTCGCTCCGGCTTGCGTCGGTTTTCGTTCTGGCAGTTTACCTTGGAAGGCCGGTGAAACGCGGTTGCCACGAGCAAATGAGCGGCGTTTCGTCAAAAAAGAAAGAAGGTGGGTTTCACCGGGTTTTTCCTAATAGAAAATAGATGGGGCGGTATTTTGTACAAAATCACCGGCCTCCTAGAAGGCCGGCGATTTAAGGGAGCAAGCTCCTTATCAAGCCCGTTTCTCAAATAGGTAAGCCTTGTCGCGTCAGGAGCGTCTTTCAAACGTTCCCCCATTGCTCAAGAGAAACGACCGTTTTTCACTAGCCATCTAGAGTGGCTGGGTTGATCAGTCTCTCGTCAAGTCGCCGGCCGGGCCGAAAAATTCGTAATGGATGCGCTCCTCCGGCACACCCCATTGTGTCAGCGCACGATAGACGGTTTTCATAAACGGCACCGGGCCACAGAAGTAAAAGTCAGCATCTTTGGATGGAATGACCGTTTGCATCCATTCCAAATCGATCCGCCCTTCTTTGCGGAAATGGGGGTGTTTCCGGTCTTCATCGGACGGAAACTCGTAACAAACGTAATATGAAAATGCCGGATTTTCCGCTAAAGCTCGCAATTCTTGATCGAACGCTTGCACGCGGCCGTTGAGAGCCGCTTGAAGGAACGTCGTTTGGCGGTGAGGCTGCCGGATGGCCAACGTGCTCGCCATGCTCAAAAGCGGAGTGATGCCAACGCCGCCGCTGATTAAGACGACCGGCGTTTCTTTGGTGAGATCAAGCGTAAAGTCGCCGGCTGGGGCGCTTACTTCAAGCACGTCCCCTTCTTGGATATGGTCATGCAAGTAGTTTGACACAATGCCGGCCGGTTTTTCAGCTGTCGCTCCTTCCCGTTTGACGCTGATGCGGTAATACCCTTTTCCCGGGGCGTCCGATAAGCTGTACTGACGGATGTGTGTGTACGTTTCGCCTGGAATCGACAGTTTGACACTCACATATTGGCCCGGCAAGAAATCACTGATGGTACCCCCGTCTTCCGGCCGCAAATAAAACGATGTGATGACGTCGCTTTCTTTCCCTTTTTTGGCGACGACAAAACGGCGAAATCCGCGCCAGCCACCGGGTTTGGCCGCTGCTTCCTCGTAGAGCTCCTTCTCGACTTGGATGAAAACGGCGGCAATGGCTTCGTACGCTTCCGCCCACGCGGCAATGACTTCATCCGTGGCGGCGTCGCCCAGCACGTCTTTGATCGCGAGCAACAAATGTTTTCCGACGATCGGATATTGTTCCGGCTGGATGCCTAAGCTCCGGTGTTTATGGCCGATTTGCCGCACGACCGGCAAAATGGCGTCAAGCCGATCGATATAGCGCGCCGCTGCATATACCGCCGCCGCCAAAGCGCGTTGCTGCCGCCCTTGTTTTTGGTTGGCATGGTTAAACACATTCAGCAGCTCCGGATGATTGGAAAACATGAGTTCATAAAACCGTTTCGTAATCTGTTCGCCGTGCTTCTCTAATACCGGCACAGTCGATTGGACGATTTCAATCGTTTTCGGATGCAAAGTCGTAATCGCAGCCATGCTTTCCTCTCCTTAAAAACATGTATTTTTAATACATCTTTATTCAAACACGGGCGATGCCAAAAAAGCAATATTTCAAATACATCTTTAACAAATTGTTCAAAATTCCCCGTGCGCAGGCAGTATGATACAATAAAATTCGATCACGTTGTGTAAAAGGTTGTGAACGAAGATGCAGTTAACCAACTACACGGAATACGCGTTGCGCGTTCTCTTGTTTTTAGGGACGCTTGAGAAAGGAGAAAAAACGAACATTAAAGAGATTTCCACTGCGTTTTCGCTGTCTGAGCATCATTTAAGCAAAATTGTCCATGAGCTCGGCAAGCTTGGCTACATCGAAACGATCCGCGGCCGCAACGGCGGAATCCGCCTAGCCAAACGGCCTGAGGAGATCGTCATCGGGGCGGTCGTCCGCGAGACGGAAGACAATTTGTCGCTCGTCGAGTGCTTTGCCGCCCACGGCAATGAGTGCGTCTTGACGCCTGCCTGCCGCCTTCGATTCGTTCTTCACGAGGCGCTCGAGGCCTTTTTGCGCGTGCTCGATGCGTATACGCTTGCCGATTTGTTGGAAAACCGGATGTCGCTCCGCACTTTGCTTGGGGAGCGGCGCAAACGATAAACACTCTCCATCCGAATGGCGGAGAGTGTTATTTTGTCTGTTGACAGGCACACTATAAGCAAGCATCGCCGCAGAGAAGGGAGACAGAACGATGAGACGGTACGAAGTGATTGTTATCGGCTCTGGGCTGGCCGGTCTTGCCTGCGCCTGGGAGCCTGTCCGCTGCCGCCACGCGCGCTTGTATTTGAACGCGAACGAGTCATCGGCGGACGCACCTCGTCCCCTTTGTTTGCCACATTTCGCATAATATATTAAGATTAGAAAGGTGTGAGAAAATCCGCAAGACTAAAGGAGGTAACAATGAAACACCAAGGAAACGCCTTACCACCTTATTTACATTGGGACAACGGGGAGCTCTGGCTCACCGAAGATGACCGCGACAATTTAAAAATCAGCTACCGCATCAAAAAGGTGATCTTTGCCGAGCCGTCCGAGTACCAGCATGTCATGATTTTGGATTCGTATGATTTCGGCCGCATGCTTGTTCTTGACGGCGTCGTGCAAACGACCTCGATCGATGGTCACATTTATAACGAAATGATCACACACGTGCCGCTGCAGTTCCACCCAAACGCCAAACGAGCGCTCATCATCGGCGGCGGCGACTGTGGAGCGGCCCGTGAAGCGGCCAAGTACGCCCGCTTGGAGACCATCGACATGGTGGAAATCGACGAAAAGGTCGTCCGGGCGTGCAAAGAACATTTACCGGCCGTCTCCGGCAACTTATCCGACCCGCGGGTGCAGTTTATTTACGGCGATGGCGTGGCGTTTGTACAAGGAAAAGAAGGAGTATACGACGTTGTGATGATCGACTCCTCCGATCCGGTCGGCCCGGCTGAAGCGCTGTTTTCGCCGGAGTTTTACGCCAATGTGCACCGTGCATTAAAAGAGGACGGGCTCATGGTGTGCCAAAGCCAATCTCCGATTTTCCATTTGGATATTTTAACACGCACCTACCGCAACATTCGTGAACTGTTCCCGCACGTGCTCGTGTACACGGCGGTCGTGCCGACGTATCCGGGCGGGCTGTGGAGCTTTACGATCGGCTCGAAACGGCCGCTTGATCTCCCGGCGCAAACGGCGATTCCAAACGACACGAAATACGTTAATGACGCCGTCTTTCGCCAATGTTTTGCCTTGCCGGAATTTTTGCGTTCGGCGCTTGCGGCGAAGTAATTCGATCAGAAAGCTGTCCTCATGTGTGAAGGACAGCTTTTTTGTTTCTTGCCGCGTCTTCGGCGATGCGTTCCTTTCTTTGTCTTGATGAAGAGCCCCTTTATTGTTTGTTATCAGACAGCGCGCGTTTGGCTAGCCATGCGAGCGTCAAGTCATCGGCAGGCGGATTGTGCAGCCCGGCGCGGACATCGCGATAATAACGCCCGAGCGGACTGTCAGCGAACAAGCTTTGCCCGCCAACGATGCGCATGGCTCCATCGACGACCTCAAGCGCGGTATTCGTGGCGACTAGCTTAACGGCGGCGAGCTCCTCTTTCATCTCGGTTCGTTTTTCCGGATAGCGATCCCATAGGTCCGCGACCGCATAGAGAAAATGACGCGCATGGACGAGCCGCCATTCCATGTCGGCGATTTTTCGCTGCACTTCAGGCGTTGCGGCAATTGGACGGGATAATGTATTCGGCTGGTACGTTTGCGCAAAGCGGAGCGCTTCATTGCGTGCGGCAATGGCGATGCCTAAGTAACAAGCCGGAACGTGCAGCAGCCATCCTTGCGCCGGTGCGGTTTCGTTTGGCTTCCCGAGCGTTTCCACGAGCGCATCCGTTCCCACTTCCACGTCCTCAAGGACGAGGTCATCGCTGCGCGTCGCCCGCATGCCGAGTGTGTTCCACGTCGGTTCAATGCGGATGCCTTTGGCGCCCATCGGCACAAGAAATTCGCCGACATCGCCGCTGTCTTCGATGGTGGCCGAAATCAACACGTAATCTAGCGCTGGAGCTAACGAGGCAAACGCTTTGCGCCCGCGGAGTACAAAGCGGCCATCGCGGAGAACGGCCGTTGTTTCCGGTTTTCCGCCGCGCGCGGGGCTGCCGGTCGCCCGTTCGGAATGGGCGCTGTTAATGAGCGCGTGGTGTTGGACGACTTCTTCGGCCAAGCGGGCGAGCGTTGATTCCGACCAGCGGCGGAGCAAAAACAGACGCATCAAAATGCTCGCGTGCCATCCGAATGACAAGGCAGTGGCGCCGCTGCCTTGGGCGAGCACTTCTTGCACAAGCACCCATTCATAAAGCGACGCCCCTTGGCCTCCGTATTCAACGGGGATCGTAAGGGACAGAAATCCAGCTTCCTGTAAATCAGCAAAATCGGCAAACGGAAATTCGGCCCGTTCATCGTAATCTGCTGCCCGCGATGCAAACCGCTCCGCAAGATGCCGCGCTCGTTCGTACAGTTTCCGTTCCCGCTCGTTTCGCAACAACAAATGGTACAATTCGTTCATCGTTCTCCCCTTCTTTTTGTTGTTGAGATGATTTCATTGTACCGGTTTTGGTGAGAAAGGTAGAAACAAAAACGCTTCAACGCCGGCCATCGATGCCCAAGATATCTGAACAAGCCCTCTGTTCATAAAATCCATTTATGCTTCGTGATATTCTTAACCACGGCATAAAAAATAACCGCCTTCGCTTTCAGACGGCCAAGGTAAGGAACAAAAACAACGTTCAAACGAGGAAAAAATGTCGGATATACCGATCATCGCCGCGATGGACAAACTCATTTTTCGCCGCGTCATATTCGTATTCCTCCTGCCAACGCTGGCCATGACGAGCGATTTGCCGCACGGCGTGAATGATCGTATACACTTCCTCATTGGTCATCGTCGGATGGAGCGATAGGCGCACCCAGCCAGGTTTGGCCAAGATGTTTCCACCTTTGACCTCCTGAAGCAAGGCGGCTGACTGTTCTTGGTCAATGCCAAGCAAATAATGGCCGTACGGCCCGGCGCATGAGCAGCCGCCGCGCGCCTGAATGCCAAAGCGGTCGTTGAGAAGCTTGACGGCGAGATTGTAGTGAAGTCCTTCGATCACAAACGAAACAATGCCAAGCCTGTCGCTTCGGTGTCCTTCGAGCACATGAACGCCAGGGATGTCCTGCAGCGCCGGTAGAAGAAGGGAAACGAGCTCTTTTTCCCGAGCGCGCATCTTCGCTACATTCATTTGTTCTTTCAGCTGAATGGCGAGCGCCGCTTTGATCGTTTGCCAAAACGGCGGCGTTCCGCCGTCCTCTCGCTCTTCAATCGCTTCCACATACTCGTAATGCCCCCATGGATCAGTCCAATATACTGTTCCACCGCCTGGATGGTCCGGCGCACGCTGGCTGTACAACCGGCTATCAAAGACGAGCACGCCGGCGCTTCCCGGCCCGCCCAAAAACTTATGCGGTGAAAAATAAATAGCATCAAGCGTTTCGAGCGGGTCGTCTGGATGCATCTGGATCGGGACGTATGGAGCAGAAGCGGCAAAATCGACGAAACAAAGCCCGCCATATTCATGCATAAGTCTCGCTAATTGATGGTATGGCGTTTCTAGGCCCGTTACGTTCGAGCAAGCGGTGAAGGCGCCGATTTTTTGCGGTCGATGGCGGTACCGTTCAAGCAGCTCGCGCAAATGGTCGAGATCGACGTCTCCCCGATCCGTCGGCCGAACGGTTATCACTTCGGCCACCGTTTCCACCCACGGCAACAAATTGGAATGATGCTCCATGTGAGTGACAAAAACGACGGGCCGTTCGTCATCGGCAAGCGTCAAGCGCGGTTTCCATCGTTCCGGTACACGCCAGCCTAGCAGGCGCTGCAGTTTGTTGACAGCGCTCGTCATACCGGCTCCTTGCATGAGCAGTACGTCCCCTTTTCCCGCACCGACATGCTGTTTAATGATTTCTTTCGCATATTGATAGGCAAGCGTCGTTTTTGTTCCTGTGACATTCGATTCCGTATGCGTGTTGCCGACAAACGGGCCGAATTCGCGGATCAGTTTCTCTTCAATCGGCTGGTACAGTCGCCCGCTTGCCGTCCAATCGGCATAAATGAGCCGCTGTTCGCCAAACGGGGTGGAAAATGGCTGAAAGCGGCCGATCGTTCCGTCACGAAACGGCCGAAAATAGGCTTCGAGCTGGCCGCCGCACGTATAGGTTGCGCTGCCGATCGTCGCACGAATCACCATGATCATCCCCCCCTTTTTCCAACCTACTCATCAGTATATGGCTCTTTGCACGTTTGGTCTGGAAAATGAGGGATGGGCAAAAAAAATCCGCCTTGCTGGCGGATATTTGATTATGATCGTCCGCAGCGAACCGGCGGATCCGTTTCCTCGGCGGACGCAAGATACTCACCGAGCCGCGCCCTCAGATCGCTCGGAAGCGGTTCGCTCGTCTGCTTCTGAAAGTTGAAGTAGACAACGGCAGCTTCTCCAACAGCGATGAGCCTTCCTGTTTCTTCTTCTACGATGCGATGAATGCATTGAAAACTTTTGTGGCCGATGCGCGAAATATTCGTTTCGATGCGAAGCCGCCGACCAAAAAATCCTTGGTTGACAAAATCGCATTTGGCGGACGCCAAAATGAAATGCCAATCGTCTGTTCTTCCTCCGTAGCTAAGCTCATCGAACAAGCGGGTCCGCGCTTCCTCCAAATAAATAAAATAGCTGATGTTGCTTAAATGTCCGAGCGCATCCGTTTCGCAAAAACGCGGGTTGACAGTGATCGTATGAGTTTTCATGGTTTTCCTCTCCCTTTCTCTACCAACTAGTCAGTATGTTGTTTTTATCATAGCTTGATTTCCGTTTGGATGCAACTTGTTTATTTTTTTGAATTGATTATTTAGCACACTGTTTTAGAAGTGTATTTATCGTGGGTACGGCTTTACTATGTCATTTCTCAACGAGAAAAACCTTGTTGCATCGATCCTGCTTTTCACTCATTGTTCCATGGATTCAGGGAATCAACGGTGTTTCACCCGCCTTTTAGGAGGCGGCGATTTCGTACAAAATCGTGCTATTCCATCTGTTTGTTAGTTAGAAAAGTTGCACGAAATCAACCTTCTTTTTTGCTGAGGTGTAGCTGATTTGCTCGCGGCAGCCGTGTTTCACCACCCTTTTGGATGATGAATCGAAGCGATGCCGCATGGCCGGGCGGGCAAACCGCCCGGCTAACCGATCCAAAGCGGCAAAAGGGCGTACCCGAGCAAGGACAGGCCGGCGCAGATGAGGGAAATGCGCAGTTTGTACTTGGCGTAGCCCAGCAAATCCATATCCATCATCGCCGCTGTCGTGATCGTCGTATCGCCAAGCGGCGACGCAAACGCCCCGAACGTTCCACTGGCAAACACCGCGCCAATGGTGACATCGAGCGGCGCCCCGGTCGCATGGGCCAGCGCCACGCCGAGCGGCATCAACATCCCCCACGTCCCCCATGAGGAACCGATAAAGTACGACAAAAAAGAGCCCGCTAAGAAGACTGAGGCCGGCACAAACGGACCGGGCAGCCAAGTCGCGAAGGTAGACGATACGTAAGCGGCAAACCCCAGCTCGCCGGCCACCCCCGAGACCGCCCATACAAGCACGAGCATGCCAATCGGCGCCATCAGCTCGTTGCCACCGGCGAAAAAATGATAGATCAGTTCAGGGAGTGACTGCTTTCGCCATACATAAAACAGAATGGAAACAAAAAGGGTCACAAACAGCGCCAAAAGCATCGCCCATGTCGCGTCGGCTTGGGAAAAAGCCGCCAGCCAGTTGTCCGCTCCTCGGCGCCAACCGTCATAAGCAAAAAAGGCAAACGTAAGCACGATCAAGAGCGCCAGTGGAACAAACAGATGCAACGGTTCACCGGCAATGAGCGACAGCTCTTTGCGCAGCCCAAGCCCGTGCAGCTCATTTATGGTTCCTTCTCCTTTTTTGCCGGGCGGCCGACCGATCCGGATGTTGAGCACCGTCGTCAACAGGCCGATGGCCAGGGCAATGATGGCAAACAAGTTGTAAGGAAGGCTGCGTAAAAACAGATCGTACGCAGATTCGCGAATTCCGTTTTGCACGAGCGCTCCGTCGACAACGGAAGTCATAAAACCGACAAACGCGGTAGCGGCCGGCAGCAGCACGATGATCGGTTCGGTCGAGACATCGATCATATACGCCATGCGGCGGCGGTCAACGCGAAACTGGCGGAGCACCGCCTTCATCACCGGCCCTAACAACATAATGCGAAACATCGGCATAAAAAACGTTACCGGCACGGTCAGCCATACGAAAAAAAGCAGCCCTCGCTTTGTGCGAATGCGCCCGGAAAGCCGTTCGACAAAGCCTTTGATCCCGCCGGTAATTTGCATCATGCCGATCAGAGAGCCAAACAAATACAAAAAGAGCGCAACTTTTACATGTTCATCATCGACGAGGGCGTGTACAATAGCGGAAACCGCGCGCTCTATGGCCCCGATGACCGACCATTCGAGGCAAAACGCCCCGACGAGCAAACCAACCACCAAGCCGGGCAGCAGTTCTTTCAGCCAGACAGCGAGCGGAATAATAAGAAGAAACGGCAACAGCGACCACCATGTCCCTTCCATGTCGGTGTCCCCCCTTTCCGATGCCGTTGTTAACAAGGATAGCCATAATGTGATTTGTTTATGATTATCAATGATTATTTAGAACATAGTTTTATTTTAGTATTAAGCGGTTGAGGAAATGAAAAAGAAAAAAAGCCGCGTCATAAGACGCAGCGTGGCAGCATGCGGCCGCCATCCTAGGTTAGGGAACGCACGACCCGGCGCTGTCATTTCCGGCGCGCGAAATCGACAAACCGGAACTTGTCGAGCCGATGCCGCGATTCCGTATATTGAAACAAGGTGGCGTCGCTTAAATAGACATAGTTTTTGACGACGACGACGCGATCGTCGCCGTTGAGATCCAAATAGCGGCGGTCTTCCTCCGTCGCCGCATCGACCGACATTTCTTTTTTCGCGAAGCTGATCGGTAAATGCAGCGTTGTTTCCAAGTATTCATAAATCGAGTCTTCACAAATCTCCTCCGTCAACAGCGGCACGTGCTTTTTTAAGAAAAAGTCCTTATCCAATATGATCCGCTCCCCGCCAATTTCCCGGACGCGCACAACTTTCCACACTTCGTCTTTGCTTGAGGCGCGCAGCTGCTGTTTGAGTTCGCCATCCGGCTTGATGACGGCCAGTTCATGGACGATCGTCCGCACCGGCTGCTTCATCGTCTGCGCCAGTTCTTTAAAGCTGACCAATCCGGATACGGGAAAGTCATATTTGCCGACATCGAGCACGATCGAGCCTTTCCCTTTCATCTTTTGGATATAGCCGTGCTCAGACAATAAATTGAGCGCTTTACGAATCGTCTCGCGCGACGTCTCGAAGCGCGCAGCGAGCTCGTGTTCTGACGGCAGCTTGTCGTACGCCTTCCATTCTCCGCGACGGATGCGGGAAACGAGATCGTGATAAATGGCTAAATATTTGTTTTCATGCATAAGAATCACCGCTTGTATTGTATCACGGCCGGCGCAAAAGATAAACAACCGATTCGTATGGGCGCAGCCGCATGCAGCGGAAATCGGTTGGTGCGTCCGAATAGTTCGCGAGCAACAATTCCCCCGTACAGTCATTCGCGCCTGCCTCCTCCGGCAGCACAAACGTCGTTTCAACAGGATAAAAATTGTTGACAACAAGCAGTTTTTCCCGATCGCCATGACGCATATAGGCGAAAAGATGCGGATCATCCGCAAGCAGCAGCTCATAGCGTCCGGTTGTAATGATGTCATACTGTTTGCGCAGCTCAATCAGCCGTTTGTAGTGGTAAAAAATTGAGTCACGATCGGCAAGCGCTTGTTTCACGTTAATGCGCTGGTAGTTGTCGGCGACGCGAATCCACGGCGTGCCGGATGTAAACCCGGCGTGCGGGCTGTCGTCCCATTGCATCGGCGTGCGGGAATTGTCGCGCGATTTTCGCTGCAAAATGTCAATCACTTCTTGCTCGCTTTTGCCTTGCGCTCGCAAAATTCGGTACATGTTAAGCGACTCCACGTCGCGGTAGTCGCGAATATCGGTGAATTTTGGATCGGTCATGCCGATTTCTTCGCCTTGGTAAATGTATGGCGTTCCTTGCATGAGATGAATCGTCGTCGCCAGCATTTTCGCTGACTCTTTCCAATACGTCCCGTCATCGCCATAGCGCGACACGATGCGCGGTTGGTCATGGTTGCACCAAAAGAGCGCATTCCACCCCCCGCCTTCATACATCCGGACTTGCCATTCGGACAAAATGCGTTTTAACGCGAGAAAATCGAACGGAGCGACCGCCCACTTTTCCCCGTTCGGGTAGTCGACTTTCAAGTGATGGAAATTAAACGTCATATTGAGCTCATGGTTTTCCGGGTTCGTGTAACGAATGCAATGGTCGATCGTCGTCGACGACATTTCCCCGACGGTCATGATGTCGTATTTGGAAAACACCTCGCGATTCATTTCCTGCAAAAACTCATGAATGCGCGGCCCGTCCGTATAAAAGCGGCGCCCGTCCCCCGGCGGAATCGAGCCGTCATCGTCTAGAAAACGCTGGTCTTTGGACAGCAAGTTGATGACATCCAACCGAAAGCCATCGACCCCTTTTTTCAGCCAAAAATGCATCATATCATAAAGGCGGCGGCGCAGCTCTTCGTTTTCCCAGTTCAAATCGGCTTGCGTCACATCGAACAAATGCAAGTAATATTGGCCGGTTTGTTCGTCGTATTCCCACGCCGAGCCGCCAAATTTCGACTGCCAGTTGGTTGGCGGTCCGCCGTCCGGTTTCGGGTCGCGCCAAATGTAAAACGAACGGTATGGGTTCGTTTTCGAAGCGCGCGCCTGCTGAAACCATTCATGGTCGGTCGACGTATGGTTGACGACCATGTCCATCACCAGCTTCATGCCGCGCGCGTGCACTTCGCGGAGCAGACGATCAAAATCGTCCATCGTTCCGTATTCGGGATGAATGCGGAAATAATCGCTAATGTCATAACCGTTGTCGCGCTGCGGCGACGCGTAGATCGGCGTCAGCCAAATGACATCGACGCCCAGTTCTTTCAAGTAATCGAGCTTCTCGATCACGCCTAGCAAATCGCCGATGCCGTCTCCATTCGTATCGCGGAAGCTCTTCGGATAAATTTGATAAACGACCGCCTTTTTCCACCACGGTGTTGTTGACACGTCTCTTCACCTCGTTCGTTGACTTCAACAATGAATGAAAAGCATACCATTGGCGAGCGGCCAATGATATGCCAGCGAATGCATCCTTTGCCTCGATGAAGGCGAGCGGTTAGCGTGCGATTTTGCGCACTTTGCCGAAAACAAACGTCAGCACAAACGGCACCGCAATCGCGATCGCCATGCCGATAAAGAACGGCGTCCACTTTTGCGGCACGATCGACAAGAAGCCCGGCAGGCCGCCAACGCCGATCGATGGAGCGATGACTTGATTGAGCGTGATGAACATGCCGGCGATCGCCGCTCCGGTCATCGCGGCAATAAACGGAAAGCGGAAACGCAAGTTGACCCCGAACATCGCCGGCTCCGTGATGCCAAGATAGGCCGAGACCGCTGACGTGAACGACAAGCCGCGCAGCTTTTCGTCTTTGGCGACGAACATCATCGCCAACGCCGCCGAGCCTTGGGCGATGTTTGACATGACCAAAATCGGCCAAAGGAACGTGCCGCCTGTATTGGCGATCAGCTGCAAGTCAACCGGCAAGAACGTATGGTGCATCCCGGTGACGACGAGCGGCGCATACAGCGCTCCATACAACAATCCTCCAAGCGCCGGAACCGTGTCAAAAATCGTGACAAACAAGTGGGTAATGGCGTTGCCGATCGCAAACGTGATGGGCCCGATGGCGACGAACACCAAAAAGCCGGTAATGAGCAACGCAAGCGGCGCGACAAGCAACAGCTGAAACGCATCCGGAATGCGCTTGCGCAAAAACAGCTCCAGCTTTGCCAGCACGTAGGAAGCGACCAACACTGGCAGCACTTGCCCTTGGTAGCCGACCTTTTGCACTTCAAAGCCGAACAAGTTCCAAACCGGAATCTCTCCTTTTTCTTTCGCCGCTCCCCAGCCCCAAGCATTGAGCAAATCGGGGTGGACGAGCATCAAACCAAGGACAATCCCCAAGAGCGGGTTGCCGCCGAATTTCGTCACCGCTGACCAGCCGATCAAGCCAGGCAGAAAGACGAACGCCGTATTGGCGATCAAATTGATCATGTTCGCCAAATCGGCCCACTCTTTGTGCACCTCGACAAACGATTTCCCTTCGTAAAAAATGCCTGGGCCTGTCAACACGTTGTTAATCCCCATCAACAAACCGGCGGTGACGATCGCTGGCAAAATCGGGATGAAAATGTCCGCGAGCGTCTTAATGGCTCGCTGCAGCGGATTGAGCTTCGCTTCCGCCGCGTCTTTGATTTCCTGCTTCGTTGCCCGGCCGATGCCAGTCAGTTCAACCAAATCGTCATACACTTTATCGACAAGCCCTTGGCCGATGACGACTTGAAACTGGCCGTTGGCCGAAAACGCCCCTTTGACGACATCGATGCGCTCGAGCGCTTCTTTATCGACGTTTCCTTCCTCTTTGAGCGCAAACCGAAGCCTTGTTACACAATGCGTAGCGGCGACGATGTTGTCCTTGCCGCCGACGGCTTCGACAATTTGCGCGGCTGCTTGTTGGTATGCCCCCATGATGAATGCCTCCTTTTTCTTTCTCGTCTTCCGATTGCGCGAAAACATGAGCGGCAAAGCGGCCGCCAGACGCCCATCGATGGTTGTCGACAACTTGATGTTCCGGCGTTTCTCTAGAAGGCTGGTGAAAAATCGCTGTCACCACCAATCAGCGGCATTTTCATTTAGAAAAGTTTCATAGACAGTGTGATCTACCCTCCACCCGGGGATGAAAATCCGTGTCAGTTCGGCATTTTCATTCCGAAAAGAAAGCGGATTCTACGATTGAGAAATGGGTGGAACGCAGCGGTATTTTGCACGAAATCACCGGCCTCCTAGCGGAAAACAAGCGAGTTTACCGCTTCCCTGCCTTCTAAATCGCTTTCAGCAATCGGTTTCAAAAAACTTGTATATACATCCTGAACATAGTTTATCTTGTATATACAAGTTTGTCAACACGTTTCGATATGAATGTTTCTTTTTCGACAACCGATGGGAGTTCTTTTCCCATTTCCACTTCTTTTGTTATCTTTTGTCAAACAGCAGGAAAATCTACAGCCAAACGGGAAAAAACATAGTGAATCACTACCGAAGCGAGAAAGGATGAAGACAACGCCATGAAAACGTATACCTTGCGCGAAGCAGCCAAAAAAATTGGAGTCACCGCCCGCGATTTAAAACAGTGGGAAAAACAGTTCGCCGGATCAATCACCGTCCCGCGCGCCCCGGGAGGAGCGCGTCTGTATAATGACGAACTGATCGAACGGTTTCGCCATATTCGCGCGTGGCTGGAAGACGGCCGCCGACCGGCCGAAGTAGCGGACATGATTAACCAGCTGGACGCCCAACAAGCCGAACCGGCTGGCGAACGAACCGCTCCGACGGACACAACGGTGATGGAAGGGGAAATCATTGATCCCCCGCGCCTGTTGCATCAAGGGATGCCATACATAGCTGAACAGCTGGCGGCCCGGCTCAAAGACGATCTTGTCCGCGCTTTGAAACAGGAAACGAATCGCACCATTGAACGAGCGATGGGCGAGGTAAAAAATCGGCTGGACTCACTCGCCGATCAAACGGCCGCGGCCGCCGAAACCGTGCGCTGCTCGCTCCGTGATTATGAAGACGCGTGGCAGCAAAAAACCGAACAGCTCCATGAACATTTGGAAACTGTTGTCGCGATCTGCCGTGAAGAGAAAGCGAGACAAGAGGAGGAGCGCAAACGGTTGGAGCAGCGCATTTTGGAGCGGGAGAAAGCGTTCCGCGAACTCGTTTTGTCCTTCCGTCAAACAGCGGCCAGCAGTGCCGCCACCCGTGCCAACAAATGGTGGAAATTTTGGTGAAAGAACGGTTTCGCTCCGGTGGCGCACAAAAGTTTCCGCCAACAAAAACGGCAAACGGAGCGGCGGGCCATAAAGGATGGCCAAAGCAGCACGATGCACAAGAAACGTTCATTGACGATGGGAGAGATGAAAAAGAGGGGCTGACCGAAAAGGTTGTCTGCCTTCAAGAGCGGCACAACCGATCATGCGGCAAAAGCAGTCAGCATGTATATAAAGCAACGAAAGAGGGGACCCGATCCTTTTGGGACCCCTCTTTATAAGTTGCAATAAACAATTTCCGATTGTTCATTTCGGTTCATCTAAATACAAGCTGATATGATAGTGGCTAGTGATGAGCTGGATGTAAAACAAAATTTATAGCATTCCCCCATCATCGCCGCCGGCTCTCCGCCACATGCCGTTTGATGGCTTCAATCAACCCTTCTTCTTCCTGTTTGGTGACGTCGAGGCGGACGCCGTAATAGTGAATGCGGGCAAACGGCTTTTCCCAAACGAGCTGACCGCGGACGCGCAACGCAGCCCCGCCCAAAACAAGCGACACGTCCACCCAAGAGCCTCCGCCGGAAAACGGAAGGGGGCGATCTGCTTCCACCTTCAAGCCGTGCGGACTGATGTCATGCACCAAGACTTCATATCGGCCATCAGCCGCCGTCAATTCTGCCGGCAGCGGCTGGCCAAACTGGTAGCGGAACGGTTCTTGCCGTCTAAACCTCATTTTTATCCCCCTTCGCTGATCCGTGCCGGCGGTTCTTTCCACACATCGACGACCGCCCCGGCTTCATCGATGTCAATGACAAATGAGCCGGTGCCATAGCGGTCGGACAAGCGAAGCGAAGCGGCCTCCACCATCTCGACGACCCCTTTTTCCGTCCGCAACCCGATTCGCTCCTCGTCGCGAGCGACAACGGCGCCAACGACACGATGCGGATTGGATTTCACTTCACGAATCACGCTGATCCCGCGCTTGGCGCGCGATGACGGCTCAAACTCAGCAAGCGCCATCTTTTTGACCGCCCCGCGCTGCGTGACGACAACAAGGCATCCGCTTCCATCAGGAGGAAACGGGCAGGCGGCGACGACAACATCCCCGTCTTTCAACTGAATGCCTTTCACTCCCGCAGCCCGCACACCGACTAGGCTGATCTCCTCTTCCGGAAACAAAAGCGCATACCCCCCGTGCGTCGCCAGCCAAAGACGGCCGCGCCCATCCGTCCGATAGACGGCGACGACCTCGTCCTCCTCTCTTACGTTGACCGCGACAAGCGGGCGATGGTAGCGCTGCACTTGATATTGAGCAAGCTCAGTCCGTTTCACCAATCCTTGCTTGGTCACGAACACGAGCTGGTCAGCCGTTTCAAATGAAGATACCGGCACCGCCGCCACCAGCTCGTCATCGCGCTCAAGCGGAATGAGATGAGAAATATGCTGGCCGACGTCTTTCCAACGAATGTCCGGAAGCGTGTGCACCGGGCAATATAAGTAGTAACCGCGGCGGGTGAAAAGCAAGAGCACATCGGTCGTATTCATCTCCAGTTGGCCAAGCAGCCGATCCGTTTCCTTCATGCCGATATCCTGGCCGTTGGAGGCGCTGTAGGAACGATAACTCGTCCGCTTCACATATCCTTCTTTCGTCACTGTGACGATCACGTCTTCGGCCGGAATGAGCGCTTCGACGTTCACCTTCAGCTCCTCGATTTCCTCTTCAATGACCGTTCGCCGCTCATCGGCGTATCGCTTTTTCATCGCCTTCAGCTCTTTTTTGATGACGCTAAGCAGCTTCTTTTCATCGGCGAGAATCGCCGTAAGTTCCGCAATCGCTCGCTCCAGTTCTTCCGCTTCTTGACGCAGCGCCGTAATGTCGGTGTTCGTCAACCGGTACAGCTGGAGCGTCACGATCGCTTCGGCTTGCGCTTCAGTGAATCCGTAATGAGCCATCAGCTGGTCTTTGGCATCGCGCTTGTCGCTTGCAGCGCGAATCGTCGCGATCACCTCATCCAAAATGGAAAGCGCCCGAATCAAACCGTCAACGATGTGCTTGCGCTCGTTCGCCTTTTTCAGCTCAAAATGGGAGCGGTTTGTGACGACCTCTTTCCGGTGCGCGATGTAGGCATCCAATAGTTCGGGCAAGCTCATCAGCTTCGGCCGCCGCTCGTGGATCGCCACCATGTTAAAATTGTATGGCACCTGCAAGTCGGTGTTTTTGTACAAATAGTTGAGAATCGCTTCCGCATCGGCGTCTTTTTTCAATTCGATGACGATCGACAGCCCGTTCCGATCCGTCTCATCGCGGACATCGGCGATGCCGTCCAGCTTTTTGTCGAGGCGGAGCTCGTCGATTTTTTTCACCAAATAGGCTTTGTTGACCTCATACGGGAGCTCGGTGATGACGATCTGTTGTTTTCCCCCTCTCGCCTGTTCGATGGCCGCTTTCGCGCGGATGATGATTTTTCCGCGCCCGGTCTCATATGCTTTGCGAATCCCGTCTTTCCCTTGGATGATGCCGCCGGTCGGAAAATCGGGGCCGGGAAGCACGGTCATCAGCTCATCCACCGTGCAATCGGGACGGTCGATCCGCATTAGAACAGCGTCAATCACCTCGCCAAGCGCATGCGGCGGAATGTCGGTCGCGTAGCCCGCCGAAATTCCGGTCGAGCCGTTGACGAGCAAATTGGGAAACATCGCCGGCAGGACGGTCGGCTCCTTTACGGTATCATCAAAGTTCGGAACGAACGGCACCGTCTCCTTGTCGATATCGCAAAGCAGCTCGGCGGCCATCGCCGACAGGCGCGCTTCCGTGTAGCGCATCGCCGCCGGCGGGTCGCCGTCGATGCTGCCGTTGTTGCCGTGCATTTCAATAAGCACGTTGCGCAGCTTCCACTCTTGGCTCATCCGCACCATCGCTTCATACACCGATGAATCGCCGTGCGGATGAAAGTTGCCGATCACGTTTCCGACCGTTTTCGCCGCCTTGCGAAACGGCTTGTCCGCCGTGTTGCCATCGATGTACATCGCATACAAAATGCGGCGCTGCACCGGCTTCAGCCCATCGCGCACATCGGGCAGCGCCCGGTCTTGGATAATGTATTTGCTGTAGCGTCCGAAACGGTCGCCCAACACATCTTCTAAAGGCAATTCCAACAATCGTTCTGCCATCATCATTCTCCTTTCCGAACGAACCTCAGCGTCAAAAAGGCGGCTTTACGCCGCCATCAGCCGATCCAGCCCGGCTCTTCCTCAAGCCCGAAGGCGACGTGCGTTTCGATCCATTTGCGGCGCGGCTCCACTTTGTCGCCCATGAGCGTCGTCACCCGCCGTTCGGCGCGGGCGGCGTCTTCAATGCGGACGCGGATCAACGTGCGCGTCTCGGGATTCATCGTCGTTTCCCACAATTGATCGGCGTTCATTTCGCCAAGCCCTTTGTAGCGCTGAATCGTGTAGCCGCGGCCCATTTTTTTCGTGATCTCGCGCAGCTGCTCATCGGTCCAAGCGTACTCGACCGTTTCTTTTTTGCCGCTTTTCTTGCTGATTTTGTAAAGCGGCGGCAAGGCGATGTACACTTTCCCCGCTTCAATGAGCGGACGCATGTAGCGGTAAAAAAACGTGAGCAGCAGCACTTGGATATGAGCGCCGTCCGTGTCGGCATCGGTCATAATGATCACTTTGTCGTAGTTGACGTCTTCTAGCGAAAAATCGGCCCCAACGCCGCCGCCAATGGCGTGGATGATCGTATTGATTTCCTCGTTTTTCAAAATGTCGCCCAATTTCGCTTTTTCTGTGTTGATGACTTTCCCGCGCAGCGGAAGCACTGCCTGAAAGCGGCGGTCGCGCCCTTGCTTCGCCGAGCCGCCCGCCGAATCCCCTTCGACTAAGTACAGCTCATTTTTCAGCGGATTGCGCCCTTGCGCCGGTGTCAGCTTGCCGCTTAACACCGCCTCTTTCCCTTTCCGCTTTTTGCCGCTTCTCGCTTCCTCGCGCGCTTTGCGGGCCGCCTCGCGCGCCTGATACGCCCGGATCGCTTTTTTCACGAGCATCGCGCTGATGTCCGGGTTTTCTTGCAGGAAGTATGTCAGCTGCTCGGAGACGACCGCATCGACGGCGGAACGCGCTTCGCTCGTCCCGAGCTTGCCTTTCGTTTGCCCCTCAAACTGCAGCAACTGCTCGGGAATGCGCACGGAAACAATCGCCGACAATCCTTCACGAATATCGGTTCCTTCCAAATTTTTATCTTTTTCCTTAAGCAAACCGACACGGCGGGCGTATTCATTAAAGACGCGGGTCATCGCTGTTTTCGCCCCCGCCTCGTGCGTGCCGCCGTCTTTCGTGCGCACGTTGTTGACAAACGACAGCACTTGTTCCGAATAGCCATCATGAAACTGGAACGCAAACTCCACCTCGATGCCGTTTTGTTCGCCGGCAAAATAGACGACAGGATGGAGCACATCTTTTTCCTCATTCAAGTACGCAACAAACGCTTCAATCCCGTTTTCGTAATGAAACACTTCGCGCATGCCGGTTCGTTCGTCGACGAGCTCGATTTTCAGCCCTTTTAACAAAAACGCTGATTCGCGCAGCCGTTCGCTCAACGTTTCGTAATCAAACACCGTCGTGCTGAAAATCGTTGGGTCCGGCTTGAACTGGATGATCGTCCCGGTTTTGTTTGTTGTCCCGATTTTTTCAAGCGTCGTCACCGGCTTGCCGCCGTTTTCAAACCGCTGCTGGTAGATGAAACCATCGCGGTGGATCGTAACGACCAGCCATTCGGACAAGGCGTTGACGACCGACGCCCCAACTCCGTGCAAACCGCCGCTCGTCTTATACCCCCCTTGGCCGAACTTGCCGCCGGCGTGAAGCACCGTCAAAATCACTTCCGGCGTCGGCTTGCCAAGCTTGTGCATTCCGACGGGCATGCCGCGCCCTTCGTCCAAAACCGTGATGCTGTTGTCTTTATGTATTTGCACGAAAATGTAGTTTCCGTATCCGACCAGCGCTTCATCGACCGAATTGTCAACAATTTCATACACTAGATGATGCAAGCCGCGGCTGTCCGTGCTGCCGATGTACATCCCCGGCCGCTTCCTGACCGCCTCAAGTCCTTCCAACACTTGAATGGCCTCTTCGTTATATTCATACACCGATTGTTTTGCCACAACGCCACCCCTTCCTACCCAAAACAAGAACATCTGTTTCTGTTTTATTGTACCATAAAATGCCCGGCTGTCCATCGTCTTTTGACGCGGTCCGACAAAATCAGACAAACGCACGAAAAAAACGAAAGGACCATCTTGAACAAGATGGCCGTTTCATCGATCAAGCACGTCTGGTGAGCGCGTGTTCCACTTTAATGCAACGGTCCATAATGACCGTGTAGCCTTTTTCTTTCAAAAACCGATACGCCTCTTCGTTGACGACGCCAAGCTGCGCCCAAAACACGTCCGCGTCGATTTGCACAAACTCGCGAGCCAGCTCGGGCAAATGCTCAGAGCGGCGGAACACATCGACAATGTCGACATGGCCGTCAATATCGGTCAATCGATCGACCGCCGGAATGCCTTCCCACTCGTCGATCATCGGGTTGACCGGAATGATTTCGTAGCCAGCGTCTTTCATCGCTTTCGCCACCATATACGACTCGCGCTCCGGATTGTTGGACAAACCGACCACGGCGATCCGTTTCGCCTTGCGCAAAATCGCGCCGATTTCCTCCCGGCTCGGGTTGACAATGGACATCCGGGTTCTCTCCTTCCTTGATTCTCCTTCTTGCTGTACTAGTTTCGCGATGGGTAACGAAAAATCCTTCTAACTTCTAATCAATGAAGCGAAAAATCGCCGTTGGGTGCTCCCTCCCAGTGGCATGCAGAGCCATGAACACTGCCAGTGCCGCCCAAACATCGACAGAAAAGCCGGCTCCACGATGTCTTCCGCTTTCGTTTTCCAAAGCCGCTTGACATTCCACACGCCAAAAAGCGGGGGATTGTTGGTGCGTTCGCACCCTCATCCATTTCCGGTTCGGACAACGCCCCCGTCCCATCGGGTTCGATCGTTGCGCTCGCTTTCATCCTACATCGAAAGAAGCGGGGGTTCCCGCTCTCTTATGAACGTCCTTTTCACGTGTAGGAGCGCCGGCCTTCTCGGCGCAAAAGGAAGAACGCAGCCGGCAACAAACGCTAAAATCTCCCCGACCGAAAAATGGAATAAAGCAGCCAACCAAATAGAAAAGCGGCCGCCCCCAATCCGATTTCAACAGCAGGAATGTTCCATAGCAGCGTCGACGGCCGCCCGAGCGAGGAAGCGATCATCAGCCCGGCAAGGACGATGCTCAGCGAAAGAAGAACGATGCTGAACGACAGCCGGTTCGCCATCTGATCGAGCTTTCGCAGCAGCGTTTCCAAATCAGGCGCCGTGATCTCCAGCCGCAGCTTGCCGTGCCGCATCATTTTCGTCCATCCCTTTACGCTGTCCGGCAAGCGAAGCAGCCATTTGCCGTAGTCGAAAATCCGTTTCCATGCCGTTTCCACTACGCGATCAGGTCGAAGCCGCTCTTTCAGCAACTTTCTCCCAAACGGTTCGGCCACATCGATGATGCGAAACTGCGGATCGAGCATCTCCACAACCCCTTCGACCGTCAACAGCGCTTTCCCTAACAGCGTCAAGTCGCTTGGAATGCAAATGCCGTGGCGAAACGCCACGGTAAGCAAATCCTCAACGGCTTCCCCGAGACTGATGTCACTAAGCGGCACGCGATAATATTTTTCCCGCAGCTCATCGATATCATCGCGCAATGTTCCTTCATCCACCTCATCCGGAACAAGCCCCAGCCCATAAATCGCGTTCAACACCCCATCTGTGTTTTGCCGCATCAAGGCGATGACAAGCGTGGAAAGGTGATGCTTGACATTGGGGCGGAGGCGCCCCATTAAGCCGAAATCAATAAAAGCTAGCACGCCGCCGGGAAGCACAAACACATTCCCGGGATGGGGATCGCCATGAAAAAACCCATGTTCGAACATTTGCTTCAGCATGGAAGCAGCCAAGCGCTCGGCCAGCGTTTGTAACGAATAGCCGCTCTCTTTCAGCCGCTCGATTTCCCCGAGCTTCACGCCGTCGATGTATTCCATCGTCAATACCCTTTTCGTTGTATATTCCCAAAAAACGCCCGGGACATACAGCGACGGATCATCGGCAAATAGATGGGCAAACGTTTCGGCATGGCGCGCCTCGACTGTATAATCGAGCTCCAACCGCAGCGATTTCGTTAACTCATCGACGATCTCAGACAGCCGGTAAGATGCCGCCCACTCGAGCCGCCGTTCCGCCAACAAGGCCAAATCTTGTAAAATGTCCAAGTCCGTCTCCATCTGCGCGGCAATCCGTGGGCGCTGCACTTTCACCACAACGGCCTGTCCGGAAGGGAGAACGGCCTGATGCACTTGCCCGAGCGAAGCGGCAGCGAGCGGGATTTCCGCAAATGACCGAAAAAGCTTCTCCAGCGAATCGCCTAACTCGGTTTCCACAATTCGGCGCACCTCCGAAAACGGAAACGGCGGAACTTGGTCTTGCAGCTTTTCGAGCTCGCTGATGATCGGAGCGGGAATCAAATCCGGCCGTGTGCTGGCAATTTGCCCGAGTTTCACGAACGTCGGTCCGAGCTCCTCAAGCACAAGACGGAGCCGCTCCGCGACCGTTTTTCCTTGCTCCGCTCTCCATCGCGGCGGCAGCGAAAGAAACGAAGAAAAGCCGAGTTCATCGACGATCATCCCGAATCCGTGCCGAAGCAAGGCGACGGCGATCTCGTGATACCTTCCGATATGGCGCATTCGTTTTCCGATCATCCGAACATCTCTCCTAAGGCGGCAAAAAACGAGCGGGCAGGCCGCATCGGTTTACTGCCCGCTTTGTTCCTTTTCTTCAAGGCGGCGGATCCGCTCCTCGAGCTGCCGCACGTCTTCTTTTGTCGCCAAGTCCAGTTTATCGATGACCTGCTTGATTTGCTCGCGCACAAGCCGCTGCACTTCCGTTTTCCGCGCCTCCGTCTGCTGTTTCCATTGATCGATCACTTCCTTCGATTCGTCAAGCGACAACTCCCCTTTTTTGACCAGCTCATCAATGATCTTTTCCGCTTGTTCTTTGCTAGCGATCGCAAGCCCAAGCCCGAACGCCAAACCTTTTTTCAAAATGCTCATGCCGTTTTCCTCCTTTCCTCTTTCCTTTATAGTACCATTATTTGGCGGGTCATGTCGAGCGAGCGACTAAAGCGGGGAGGTTTTCCCTATTTCTCCCGCCAACAGACGGTCAAATCGCTTACAGAAAACAGCCGCAGAGAGATATTCCTCTCCCTCAAGCCATGAACCCCCCGCTGCCGCGCATGACTCACCGCAACCGTTCATGAGCAAGCCTAGCTCTCCTAGCATGAACATGACGATGCAAGGCGGCGCATTTTCACAGAAAGATTCATGGGCAACGCTTTCCCGTCCAACCAGGCATGAAAATCTCTACTCACGGACGCGGGATTTTCACGAAAAAAGACGGCAAGGATCGCCCTTGCCGTCTTTCATATCGGATGGGCCTAAGTGGACTTGAACCACCGACCTCACGCTTATCAGGCGTGCGCTCTGACCAGCTGAGCTATAGGCCCGTTTATGGGGAATAAAAATGGAGGGGGACGGATTCGAACCGCCGAACCCAAAGGGAGCGGATTTACAGTCCGCCGCGTTTAGCCACTTCGCTACCCCTCCATAATGACGATGCCGACTGCAGGACTTGAACCCGCAACCTACTGATTACGATTCAGTTGCTCTACCAATTGAGCTAAGTCGGCACAATATAGATCAAGAAGCTGACTCGTTGTTAAGCTTGTGCCTCTTCCTCTACTCGCTTATTCAAGGAAGACGAATGCGTCGAGGCAACTCGCAGTTAATTCGATGAAGCCGATGCTCGTCTCTACCAATTGAGCGAAGTCGGCACAATATGCGACTTTATATGGCGGAGGAGGAGGGATTCGAACCCCCGCGGGCTGTGACACCCCTATCGGTTTTCGAAACCGACCCCTTCAGCCAGACTTGGGTACTCCTCCGTAACTGTTTGGAGCGATGCGGTCGAGAGGACTTGAACCTCCACGGGGTCGCCCCCACTAGGCCCTCAACCTAGCGCGTCTGCCATTCCGCCACGACCGCATGGAAATGGAGCGTAGGGGATTTGAACCCCTGACCTCTTCGCTGCCAGCGAAGCGTTCTCCCCCTGAACTAACGCCCCATGATGGTGGAGTATACTGGGATCGAACCAGTGACCCCCACGCTGTCAACGTGGTGCTCTCCCGCTGAGCTAATACTCCACAGCATTGCCTAGCAGCGACCTACTCTTGCAGGGGCGCTGGCCCCAACTACCATCGGCGCTGGAGGGCTTAACTTCCGTGTTCGGGATGGGAACGGGTGTTTCCCCTCCGCTATCACCACTAGGCAATGGCGACGATATTTATTATAAACCAATCAAAATATTTGTCAAGTTTTTTTGCTCTTTTTTCTTTCATGCTTTGAGCATCGGAACGACAATATGAAATTTACTATAAAAAACCGAAAGAGTCAACACCATTTTTCCTCTTTTCGATATGCGCCGTCTCGTTTTGGAAAGTTCTTGTCATCACCTTCGTTGTGCGCGTATAATAAAAGAAACGGAAACGTACAATAAAGCAGGGCACTGGCGGCCACCAATGCCCTGCATGCACAGCCGCTGCAAGAAGCGCAGTGGCCCAAGCTTCGGGCATCGTAACCTACCCTCGCCTCGGCCTAGCAGGGTGGGTTACTTTTTGTCTTTTGCGACGGCGATCACCGCAACGACGAGCGACGCAAACGCAATCATAAGCGTCAGCGCATCGGCAATCGTCACCATCAGCACCACCCCCTTTCATTCAGGGAGTGGCCACTGCCCACCCTGCATCTGGCTATGCATGTTTCATTATACCATCAAATCCGGAAAATACGAATATACATTCGTATCTTCAATGCAAATTAGGAATGTTTCCCTACCTGAACCTCCTGTCTTACCTCGCTGGCCTCTTCTCCGCCTTCTTTCTAGTTCTGATCACCGTTTGAAAACTCCGCTGTTTTCATCAGGCGCTCGAAAAGGTCGGTGAAAACCAACTGTTTCCCTTGATCGATGAGCGAACGTGTGGAAAGCAGAACGGATGCTGCAAGGGTTTTCTATTTAAGAAATAGTCCGCACCCTCGCCTTCCCGTCGTGTTCTAACCTTTCTGCAAGGGTTTTCTATTTGAGAAATAGTGCCATGAAGCGGCGTTCTCCCTTCAATCACCCACTCTCGAAAAATGATTTGTATAAAATCCGCGTTTTTCCGAATAATGACCATAGACAAATCTCGCTGTTCCAAGGAGGAAAACAAGTGGAGCAGGCAAGGCAGACTCGCGTGCATCGATGGTTATTGCTGATTGTCGCCGCCGTGTTTGTCTGGTCGGCCATTCGCCCGGCTAGCTATGCAGTCTGGGCGCTTGAAGTCGCCCCAGCGCTGATTGGGCTTGCGATGGTGATCGCTCTATACCGGCGTTTTCCGCTGACAACGATGTCATATGTCATCATCGCCATGCTGGCGATCCTCATGTTGATCGGCGGCCATTACATTTACTCCAAAGTTCCCTTTTTCAACTGGATCAAAGAGGCGTTCCATTTCGAACGCAACCATTACGATCGGTTTGGTCATTTCCTCAAGGGGACGTTCGCCATCGTCCTAAGGGAGATCGTGCTGCGGAAAACCCTGCTGCCGCGCGGCGCTTGGCTTTTCACGATCGTCACAAGCATGTCGCTCGCCATCGCTGCCCTGTATGAAATCATCGAATGGCTCGTGTCCATGATCTCCAAAGGGGGAAAGGCATCAAAAGACTTTTTGGGCACGCAAGGCGACATTTGGGACACGCAATGGGATATGCTATGTACATTGAGCGGGACGCTGGTGGCTCTATGGTTGCTCGCAAAGTGGCACGACCGGCAGCTTGTGCGGTTGGATCAGTCCCACAGCTAGAAGGCTGGTGATTTCGTGCAAAATACTGCTGATTCCATCTGTTTCTCAATTGGATAAACCTAGAATAATCAGCTTTCTTTTCTGAATGAAAATACCGCCGAATCGTGTGTGACAGCGGTTTTTTTACCGGCCTTCTAGGCTCGTCATCTAGCGGCTTCCACTGCCAATGAGGAAGCCGCTGTTTTTTATTGCAAGCGCAAACTGCACATATATGATGAGCGGACGCAAAAAATGGAAGCGGGCGAAGTTAAACGTATCTAAAAAATGAAACCGCTCAGTCAGCGGCAGCCACCCTTTATAAAACCAATAGGCGTACCAAGCCGACAGCATAGATTAAATAACATAGTTCCAATCATCAACGGACATATTAATTAAAAGTCCATCTTTTGTAACCCCCGCATTATTAACCAATATGTCGATTCGCCCGGATTTATCGCAAGTAAAGTCAATTAATGCTTCTGCCTCTGTTTCTTTTGAAACATCTGCTTGGAACAACTCCGCCCTCCCACCATTTTTTCTGATTTCTTGGACTACTTTTTCAGTTTCTTCTAGGTTGTCAGTCTCAATTGATGTTATACCTTGAAAATTAGGAAATCCAATTGCGTAGATCAAGATAATCCCTCCTCAGTTTCTACATTTTTTCGGTTATGAATCGGGACGGCAAAGCGGAACGGTAACCACCAATTCGCTTCGCCAAGTACTCTCATTATGGCAGGAACTAGAACGGAACGAATTACAGTCGCATCTAAAAGAATAGCTACTGCCAAACCAAATCCCAGTTCTTTAACAACTTCAACTTTCACCATAGCAAATGCACCGAACACTGCAATCATAATGGCAGCTGCTCCATTAACAAGACCAGCGGTTTCGGAAATACCTTTTACAATACTTTCTATAGTAGGAATCCCTTCGTCTTTCAGCTCCCGAATTCGGTTAATAATAAGAACTTCATAATCCATAGACAGACCAAATAAAACGGCAAACAATACAACAGGAGTAATAGAATTAATTGCTCCTCGGAAGTTGCCCTGTTGGAAAACAGCTACTAACATTCCTATACTAGCCAGTGTAACGAGAGAGTTTAATACCAACGCTTTTACTGGAAGGAGAATTGATCGGAAAGACACTATCAAAACCACGAAAGAAATTACAAAAACCGTAACGATAATCATAGGTAAATTGTTGAAAATTCGTTGATCAAAATCTACTCCAATTGCTGATTGACCTCCAACATAAGATTCAAAATTTTTTGTCGAATTTCCTTTTAAGAGATTCCGTATTTTTCTAACTAATTCGCGCGATGCTTTACTGTCAGCATCTGTTTTCGGTGATACCAACAATATCGTCGTTGTATGCCCCCGATCATGATTAGTCAGTTTATTTAATTGGTCTTTAACGAAATCCGGAAGTTTGTCATAAGCTTTATAAGCCTGTTGATAATTCGATAATTTCCATTCCATATTCCAGTTTGTTAACGAAACAACTTTATCTACATTATTGAAATTTTGAATATCGTTCGTAATCTGATCAATTGCTTTTAAATTATCATCTGATAGTACTGTACCATGCTTGGCCTTCAAGACCACTTGAATCGGAAACACATTTCCTTGACCGAAGTCCCCCGCTAACACTTCAAATCCTTTTCTAGCAGAATCTTGTTCCGGAAGAATTGAAGCAGAAGCAACAGGAACCTGCATATTTAACTTGTAAGATGGATAGGCCATGAAACTTAGTAATATGAAACTTGGAATTAAAAAAATAACAGGACGTTTCATTAAGAGTACAGCAATTTTCTCCCAATATTTAGAAGGCTTACGTTCTTTAAATAATGGTATTCTTCCCCAATGAATACGTGGTCCCATAAGAGTTAGAAGAGCTGGCAAAAGTGTAATTGCCACCAGTACTGCCATTGTGACCACGATTACACCGCCAAGTGCAATGGAGTTAAAAATCATGATGTTTGGCAAAAACAATGAAGAAAGCGATATAGCAACAGTAGCTCCAGAGAAAAAAACAGATCGTCCAGCTGAAACGATAGCTCGCTGCACCGCTTCAACAGTACTGTGATGTTCTAACTCCTGACGATAACGGCTAATGATAAACAATGCATAATCTACAATTACTCCTAATCCGATCATACTCACTGCATTTTGAAGAAGTATATTCATCGTATAATCTTTCGCAAAGAAATACGCAATTGCCATCGTAATCACTAGCGCAAACGCGGACATCAACAGCGGAAGTACAGTAGAAGCTACTGTTCGGAAAACCAGTAATAAGATAACAATCATTACAGGAAATGCAATCATTTCAGCAAAAGACAAATCTTTTTTCGTTGCATCGTTCAGTGCATAACTTAACGCTGGTCCGCCAGTAACCCACCATTGGTAGTCATCTAACCCCGTTACTTTCTCTTTTAGTTGTCTACTTAATACTGGAACAAAGTTAGCGGCTTCATCTTCACTCATATTTAGTCCAAGGACTAGGAATGTATTGTGCTTATCTTTCCCTATAAAAGCATCATTTTTATGATCGTAATAGCTTTCAATATTTTCTATCTTTGAGTTCTGACGTACGACACTCACAATCCGTTTTACAGCTGTTTCGTAATTGGGGTCATCGACAGTGTACCGACTGCTCTTAATTACAATGAGTAATTGCTGTGGATACTGGTTACTAAAATTTTCCTCGAGGATTTTTTGAGCCTTCATTGATTCACTCTTTGGATCATTAAACCCTCCAGCGGTCAACACGTTCGGTAATTTGAGTGCAAAGCTAATAGATGACAATAAACAAAGAATCCAAAAGAATATAATTTTCTTTGGGTGACTAGTCACCCATTTTGCAAGCCAGTAAAACATGAATATATCAACCCTCTTTCAAATTTTGTGTAAGGCTCAATTCTTAATAACTGTACCATAGCTTCTAGCTTTCTTCTGTCATCCTCAGGACAAATTGAAGGCAATTCAAGAACACGCAGGAAAGTTTTTCTTGCATCTTCAATCAAGTTAAGTTTTAATTGACATTGTCCAAGTCCCATATATAAAAAGATTTCCTCTGGATTCAATTGCATTGCTAGCTGATATTGGGCCAAAGCCTTTTTCGGATCCCCACCAAACATCTTTGGAATGGAAAGATACCACATACCTAGAGCATAGTGAGCATGTGCAAATTTGGGATCTAAACGAATTGCCATTTCAAATCTTCTTTTTGACTTAAAAGCCAAAAAAATCTTTTTAACCGGATTACTTAGAAGAGCCAAACGACCAAGGGCCCTTCCTAATTCAAAATGCGCCCGTGGAAGTTCAGGATTTGTCTTTAGCACTTCCTCCGCAATATACTTTGCACGATAAAATAATAACTTTGCTGTAGATGAGCATTTTTCATTACAATAATTTCCATGCCCTAAGAGACAAACAGGGGACCCCTTAGGCGACATGGAGCTGTTTTTTGATCACATCAATGGGAATATCTTGCTTCGCGGCATCGTAGATGAACTCGACGACGCTGTGCCCTTTCCGAGACCGAAGAAGCTCCAGGCCGGAAGAGAGGTCTTGCTGAGATTCGGCGATGCTGTATACGCAGGCTAAGAGCACCACGGCCCAATACCGTTTCACCGCCCGAATGTGACGAACACGGTACCCATCGAGCTTCAGCTGGTCTTTGGCCTGCCGGAAAAAGCATTCGATCGTCCAGCGCTGGGCATAATAACGCAAGATCTCTTCATCGCCTAGCTCCCGGTCGGTGCTCAAGACGACATGGAGATGATCTGGCGTCATCGGTTCATCCGCCTTCCAAGCCAGCAGCACCACCGCGTCATCGAGGCCATGGATCGCTCCCTCGTAGCGATACACGCGGTAACGCTCCTTCCCCACCGTGACGAGGCGGGTGTCGTTGGGCTCGATATAGCGGGCGAACTTCTTCGCTTGGATGGCGATACCTTTCGGATAGAGAATCCGGTTCGTCTTGAGCATGGCGATGACATGGAATCCTTGTTTCAGGCAGGCTTCGATGAGCGCTTGGGACGGATACCACGAATCCATGAGCACATACACCGGCTGAGCCCGTTTCCCCTTGAGCGAGGAAAGCATCTCGATCGCTAGGTCGATCTTGCTTCTTCCCGCCGTCTTGTCATACAGACGAAAGGCGAACGGGAACGCTTGCGAGAAAGTATGCACCATCAGCCAAACGAGCGAATGCCCCCAAACGGATTGATGATCTTTGTGCGAGTAGTGCCAATCACACCCTTGAATGGCGCGGGCAGCCCGTGACGAAGGCTTCGTTTTTTGGCAAATCGTATCATCAATCGAAACAAAAAGGGGTTGATTCTCCTGTTTGGCGATTCGCTGGATGCGATGAAGGATCCATTGCTGGAGTTTGCGAAGCAACGTCTCTTCATCCCAAGGGCTTTTCGTGAAAAAATGGCTGAGCGTGGTTCGATGATTGGGATGAAAACTCCAGTGATGGACATCGGTCAATGTTCCCGAAAATCCCTTGGTAGTCAAGGCATCCACAATATGAACGAGATGCTTGATGACCGGTTTCGAGAAATAAAGCGCCAATCCCAGCGTCATGAAAAACTTGTGGATTCCTTGATGATGTGCTAATCTATTCATGAGACATGAACCTCCTTGCGGGTAGTTTGAGCACATCTATTTTACTCAAGGAGCTGGGTTCATGTCTCCTTTTTTGTTTAGCTGTCAATTTATGTTAGCAAATTTGCTCATCTACAGTAACTTTGGAGAAATTGGGTAGGTTAAGCCTTGCCGTATTCCAATTTCATTCCATTCTGTAGCAACCTCCTACATTTTATTGGGTGACCGTTCACCCATAATTATTTAGAAATAGAGAGGGAGTAACCTCCCTATTTCTGTAACAATTTTCGCACAGTATCTAAGATAAAGGGTATGCGTTCTTCCTCCTGAACCAAAGGTACACTATTCGGACGTTGAAGGTTTGGCATTAGCATTACGATTAACGATAGGATAAAGTAACCTGTGACAGTTGGGTAAGGGGTTGAAAACTCTCCTTTCTCAACACCTTCCTCAATAATTTCGCATAATGGCTGCCGCAAGTCTTTAAAAATTTTTGATACTTCTTCAGGAAAGACAGGATTATGTTGGAATTGATGTCGAGACCACAGCTTTAAGTAGGAAATGCTTTCTCGTTCCAGCTGGAAGAACGTCTCAATAACAAGCTTAAGCTTTTCAAATGGATTTAAATCCATGGAAACAATCTGCTCAGACATCTCATTAAACCTATCAACAATTGCTCGAATAGTTTCGAGATAAAGATCTTTTTTTGTTTTGAAGTAAAGATAGATTGTTCCCTTTCCGATACCAGCCATTATTGCAATTTCATTAATGTTTGCGCCGTCATACCCTTTTTCTGCAAATTCTCTAGCAGCCACTTCAATAATTTCTTCTTTTTTTCTTTTTTGATTTATTATTTTCATTTCACCTCCTTGGGTGACTAGTCACCCATATAATAAAAAATTTTTTTAAATGTTGTCAACATATTTTTTATTAACATTTTCATGATATTTTATCTTCTTAATATTATTACGGTGTGCGCAATGAGGAAGGAAATGATTCCTGCTGCTGTCGCCTGAGGATAAAAAATGAACGGCTCCGCGTTGGTCGGAACCGTTCGTTTTAATTAGGATACTCTTGTCGGATTGATCCCTTGCGTTGATCTTTCCCTCTGGAGAACACATCGTCGCAACGATCCATCAGGCCGGGCGCTGAAACGCACGCTTGGAACAGCAGGAGGCATAGGCGAAACGTTCGCGGTGGCGATGGCCGCTTCGCCTTCCCCCTCGATGGCGATCGCTTTTGCTTGGCCCGATTGATGCCGAGAGGTGAAGGATACAGCACCGTTCGTGTTTCCGATGCGGCGCTCGCTGCTCTTTCCTTAACAGATCGATCCTTCGCTCGTTGCGATATCTTCCTCCTGCCGGAATGCGACGTCGATCGCAATCCGCAATCCTTTCACCACCGTTTCCAACGCCATGCTCGGCTGCCCTGGATGACGGGCGGCTTGTTCCGGCAAATACGGGATATGGATGAACCCTCCTCGAATGGGCCGTTGCGACTCAGCGATATAGTGCATGAGTCCATAAAACAGGTGATTGCACACAAACGTTCCAGCCGTATGCGAGACGGAAGCCGGTATACCGTGTCGTCTTAATTCATGGACCATCGCCTTGACCGGCAATGTGGACCAATAACCGACCGGACCATTCGGAACAATCGGCGTGTCAATCGGCTGATTGCCTTCATTATCCGGAATGCGCGCATCATTCACATTGAGCGCCACTCTTTCAATCGAAAGATCAGGCCGTCCTCCCGCTTGACCAACGCAAATGACAAGGTCAGGAACCACGTCTTCCATCGCGGCATACAACGTCTCAATCGCTTTGCCAAATACCGTTGGAATCTCCCTTGTCTCAACCGTATACGTATCGGTTTTCCAACCGGCGAATGGCTTGATCGCCTCTAGCGATGGATTCACCGTTTCTCCTCCAAACGGCGCAAATCCGGTCACAAGTACGGTTTTCATCGCATCTTCATCCCCTTTTGATCATGACTTTATCAGTCCATGAGCGTGATCACATACATCGCCACAATGTTAAACGCCAAAAGAATGAGCGCGGTCGGCACTTGCACGCGAATGACATGATGTTGATCTCGTAGATCAAGCAAAGCGGCGGGAACGATGTTGAAATTCGCTGCCATCGGCGTCATCAACGTGCCGCAGTAGCCGGAAAACATCCCGAGAGCGGCGACATGATTCGCGTCGACGCCAAATTGTTGAATCAGCAGCGGGACCGCGATTCCAGCGGTCATAACGGGGAAGGCGGCAAAAGCATTGCCCATGATCATGGTAAACAATGCCATGCCAACGCAATAAGACACAACAATCCAAAACAGCGAATGAGTCGGAATGATGGTACTGATCCACTCGGAAACAGCGGCACCCACCCCGGCTGTTGTAAAGATCGTTCCTAACGTCGCCAACATCTGCGGCAAAAGGGCGGCCCAACCGATCGTTTCAAGCAGCCGACGCGATTCTTTGACCGCTGCAAACGGAGTCGACCGAGTCATCGCCATGCTGATGAGCAACGCCATGAACGTCGCCACTCCCAATGATACGAGAGTAAAGTTGTTCGGATCGAGAAGGAACGCGCCTCCGATTTTGAAATTTTTCAGCCAAGTTACACCGATGACAGTCAAGATCGGGATCAACAGCGCCGGGATGAACAGGCGGTTGTTCAAACGCTGGCGATGTTGCTGCCTTTCTTCCGGGGATGCTTCTTCGTATTTTCCCAGCTTCAATCCTCCGAATCCTACAATAGCCACCATGATGAGGACTAGCACCCCTGTATAAAAAGGCGGGATGACGCTGCCAAACAATAACGTCACACCGTAAAGCAAGTAAAACAGCCCGGATGTGAGGCGTTTCGGGTTGCTTCGGTCGGCAAACGTCCAGACGCTTCCTAACGTGACAACGATTCCTAAGAATATGTAAACCGCTTCCATTGACAGCCACATTTATGCTCGCCCCTTTCCATTCTCCCGATGGAGAAGCTTGTGAAGGGAGCGGTCCAGCCGATGAAGGCGGAAGCTGTGCACGATCAACGCAGCTACGGCAGTTGGGATCGCCCATAACGCCATATGCAGCGGATCAGACGGAATGCCGTTTTGATCAAAAAATCCTTTCATCAACAAAATCGCCCCGATCGCAATGAACACATCTTCGCCGAAAAACAGTCCGATGTTGTCCACGGCTGCCGCATGGGCGCGAATGTCGTCACGGACGCGATCCGGCAATGTTCCGTATTTCGCCTCGGCCGCCCCCTCTGCCATCGGAGCCACAAGTGGGCGAACCATTTGGGCATGTCCGCCCAAGGAAGTGAGTCCAGCCGCGGCAGCCGCTTCCCGTATGACTAAGTACGCGGTCAAAATGCGTCCGGTTGTCGCCGCCTTGATGTTTGACACTACATGTTCGGCCTGTTCGCGCAATCCAAACCGTTCCAAAAGACCAATGACAGGCAAAGTGGCGATGAACACTGCCATATATCGATTGGTTGTAAACGCCTTTCCAAATTGTTCAATAATCTCATAGAGCGATTGATGGGCGAAGAGTCCTGTTGCCAATCCAGACAAAGTGACAACAAGCAGCGGATTGATGCGAATGATAAAACCGATGATCACGATCGCAACACCAATAAGCACCATGTTCTTCTTTTTCCCCCTTCGACGTAACTGATTTCGCTGTCCATGCTCTCATCACACCTTTGCCTTCCCTTTCTTCGCCAGCCTCTCCCTCCCACCTTCGTTCCGAATTTCGGAACGACTGTTTCAAATTTGTTATTATCATTATATAATTAGGAAAAGTAGAAAATCAATAAATATTGACAAAAATATTCCGTATCCAACTTGGCTTCATGGCAAAATGACTCCGCCATTCCTTTCTCCATCTTTACGTTCGCCAACCTCCGCTTCCTCGACGTCAGAAAAACGGAAGCGCCCATCCTTTCTTCTCGGATATGATATAATGGAAAAACAGGGAGAACCGCGTTGGATCTTCCAGCCCTGATGCTCGATGCGGGGAGAAGCCGTTGCCACCGAAAAACAACGGACGTCATGCCGGCCGACAAAACCGATGAGCATGATCCTCGGTCCACTCGGTGGTCGGCAATGGCCGCACCAAAGGAAAATGACGTCTGTTCGCTTCCCTTGCGCCGATGTTCGATCATCAATCATAAAGGAGTGGCTGCTTATGTCGAAACAACTCCCTCCCGGCCAATTTGAAACGGAAAAATGGCCGATTTTGCACGAAGGAGACGTATACTCATTTGATGAAGCGACGTGGAATTTTCGGCTGTTCGGTGACGTGAAAGAGGAAGTGTCGCTGTCATATGAGGAAGTGATGCGGCTGCCGAAGACGATTTCGACCGTGGATATGCACTGCGTAACGACGTGGTCGAAATTCGACACGACGTTCGAAGGCATCGCCTTCCGCGAATTTTTGCGCTTTGTGGAGCTGCATCCCGATGTCAAATACGTGAAAATTTACGGCTACTTAAACGGCGACCGGTTTGGCTATTCGGCGAACTTGCCGCTTGACGCGTTGATGGGCGATGATGCACTGTTTGTCTACCGCTGGAAAGACAAGCATCACGATTGGCAAGACATCTCGCCGAAGCACGGCTATCCGCTCCGCTTTATTCCACCGGCGACGTTTTACTTATGGAAAGGGGCGAAATGGGCGTCCGGCATCCGCTTCATGAAAAAGGACGAGCCGGGCTACTGGGAAGAGCGCGGGTATTCGATGACCGCCAATCCGTTTAAAGAAGAGCGGTTCGCCGAATCGGTATCCAAGTTTCGGTTTTGGTGAAGAGAATCGAATCTCCCCACTCATCGACAGCAGAAATGAAAAAACGAGGGATTGGAACAGAACCCCTCGTTTTTTCGCTATGCTGCCCGGCGTGCGACAGCCTGTTTTTGTAGCCACGGGCGAAGGCGCAGAAAGAGGAGCATAAACACAACCGCCATAAGCACTCCTTTTGCCGCGTTAAACGGCAAAATCGCAGAAATGACCAATGCTTTTGTTTCCGGCGCACTCATCGCCGGAGCGCCGAGAAAAAGCGTATACGCCGGCAAAAAAACGTAGTAGTTCAGCACGCTCATGATCAGAACCATTGTCGCTGTTCCCGCCGCCAGTCCAAGCAGCATGCCTTTTTTCGATGCCGCTTTTCGATAAATAAAGGAAACAGGCAAAATGAACGCCACCCCGGCCGTGAAGTTGGCGATCTGTCCGATGGGAACGCCGGTGGCACTGCCGACGAGAACATAGTTCAGCACGTTTTTCAGCAGTTCCACAAGCACGCCGGCAAGCGGGCCATACAAAAGCGCGGCGAAAAGGGCCGGGATGTCGCTGAAATCGACTAGCAAAAAGTTCGGAAACGGTGGAAGCGGAAAATTGAGCATCATAAGCAAATACGCACCAGCGCTCAAAATCCCGACAGCCACAAAGGTGCGGGTGTTGATGAATTTCACGCTTGTTCTCCTCTCCTTCTCGTGATTCATCCTCACAAGAAGAAGGCTGCCGAGCGGGGACGCCAATAAAAACTCCCTTAAACCCAAGGGCGTAAGGGAGAAAAAGGGCGAACTCAACGAAGCGTCAGGCGAATGACGCCAAACGCCGGCAAACCTTCATCTTCTCCCATCCAGACTATACTGTCGGCTCCGGACTCGCACCGGATCCTGCCTTGCGGCTCGCGGGCTGAGAGGCCAAGCGCCTCATCACCGCCGGTCGGGAATTTCACCCTGCCCCGAAGATGAATCGTTTATTCATTTTTATTATTCCGATGAATTTAGTATACAATATCTCTTTTCGTTTGTCTATCATTTTTTTCCACGTTATCCTACTCCATCGATTTATCCATTCTCCTTTGGTAGCTCATCCCCCCGCTCGAGCACCGGCGGGGCGACTTGAATCAAATCAGCGTATTTCAATCCCGTCCCCGTGTTGAGTACGACGACCGTCTCCCTGTCGCGAATCCAGCCGCTCTCGCGCAGCTTACGGGCCGCCGCAAACGCCGCCGCCCCTTCCGGACAAATGAACGCCCCTTCCAGTTTCGCCACCGCCCGCTGTTCCGCTAAAATGTCCTTATCGCTGATCGCAATCGCACAGCCGTCCGTTTCATACACCGCCTCAAGCACAAGGAAATCGCCGAGCGCTTTCGGGACATTGATGCCAAATGCCACCGTATGGGAATTCGGCCAAAACTCCGATTCGCGCTTTTTTTCGTTCCACGCCTTCACGATCGGCGCGCAATGCTCAGCCTGCACGGCGACCAGCCGCGGCATCTTGCCGCTCACCCAGCCAAGCGCTTTCAGTTCTTTGAACGCCTTGTAAATGCCAATGATTCCGACCCCGCCGCCGGTCGGGTACAAAATGACATCCGGAAGCTGCCAAGAGAACTGCTCGGCGATCTCAAGCCCCATCGTTTTCTTTCCTTCAATCCGGTACGGTTCTTTTAATGTAGAAGCATCGTACCAGCCGTATTCGCGGATCGCTTTCGCCACGATTTGCCCAGCGTCGCTGATGAGGCCGTTGACGAAATACAACTCCGCCCCAGCGATGGCGCATTCTTTGCGCGTCAGTTCCGGCGCATCGACCGGCATGACGACCGTCGCGCGGATGCCCGCCCGCGCTGCGTACAGCGACCACGCCGCTCCCGCATTGCCGTTGGTCGGCATCGCGAGCTGTTTGACGCCCAGTTCTTTCGCCTTGGAAACTCCGACCGCCGCCCCGCGGGCTTTAAACGTCCCTGTTGGAATAACCCCCTCGTCTTTCATGTACAGCGCTTCAATGCCGATTTCCTTCCCTAAGCGCGGCATCGGCACGAGCGGCGTCATCCCTTCACCGAGCGACACGATATGTTCCGGGCGTTTCACCGGAAGCAACTCATGATACCGCCATAGGCTCGGTTCGCGTTCCTTAAGCGCTTCCCTCACCCCTTCTTGGCGCATCGCCTCCAAATCATAGGCGACCAAAAGCGGCGAGCCGCATTCGCAAAGTTGATGAACTTGATCGACATCATATGTACGTGCACATTTGGGGCAATATAGATGGGACACATAGTTGAATCGCATCGTTTGGCTTCTCCTTTCCGTTTGTTTCATCCGCCCGAGGCAGAAAGCACCTACGTTCGCGTTTCTAACGAGGCACTGGCCTTTTCATTATACCATCCGTCCTCTGTCACCGGCGCCTGTAATGGCAGCGGCCGTACGCCAACTTCGGGGCACCATAGCGCCAAGCAGGAAATGGTCCCCATCCCCTCAAGTTTAGCGGTATAAAATTTTTAAGACGATCCTCGTGTTGATCCCCCCGGTGAATGCTGGGGATCACATCCATTATTGGGCATGGAAATGGTCCCCTCTTTTTTTACCGTTTGAAGCCGCCTATGGTAAAATAAAACGGGAACCGCCTCTTTTTTCTTACTGCATCGGCGGAATGATTCGCTCATTCAAAAAAACTTGTACATAAGGAGATGAATCCATGAAACAGGAACTGATCGAACGCTTCATCCGCTACGCGAAAGTCAACACTCAATCCGATCCAGAAAGCGATACGTGCCCGTCGACTCAAGGACAATGGGAGTTGGCGAACATGCTGGTCGAGGAGCTGAAAGCGATCGGGATGGAAGAAGTGACGGTCGACGAAAACGGCTACGTGATGGCGACATTGCCGGCCAATACGGACAAAAACGTGCCAGTGATCGGCTTTTTGGCTCATATGGACACCGCGCCAGAATTTACCGGGGCCAACGTCAACCCGCAATTGATCGACTCGTACGACGGCGGCGACATCGTGTTAAATAAGGAACAAGGCATCATCTTGTCGCCCAACGATTTCCCGGAGCTTGCCCACTACAAAGGGCATACGCTCATTACGACAGACGGAACGACGCTATTGGGCGCCGACGATAAAGCGGGAATCGCGGAAATTATGACGGCGATGCACTACCTCATCAAGCATCCGGACATCAAACACGGCAAAGTGCGCGTCGCCTTTACGCCGGATGAAGAAATCGGCCGCGGGCCGCACAAGTTTGACGTCGCCAAATTCGGCGCCCAATTTGCCTACACGGTCGATGGCGGGCCGCTCGGCGAATTGGAATACGAAAGTTTCAACGCGGCGGAAGCCAAAATCACGATCAAAGGCAAAAACGTCCATCCGGGCACGGCGAAAGGAAAAATGATCAACTCGATCAAAATCGCCATGGAGTTCCAGCAACAGCTGCCAGCGAACGAAGCGCCTGAGCATACAGAAGGATATGAAGGGTTTTACCATTTGCTTTCGTTCCAAGGCAATGTAGAGGAAACGAAGCTCCATTACATTATCCGCGATTTTGACCGCGAGTCATTTGAAGCGCGGAAAGCGAACATGAAAGACATCGCGGCTTCGCTCGCCCAAAAATACGGAACCGATCGAATCACGCTCGAAATCAACGACCAATATTACAACATGCGCGAAAAAATCGAACCGGTGCGCCATATCGTTGACATCGCCCACGAAGCGATGACGAACTTGGGCATCGAGCCGAAGGTGAAACCGATCCGCGGCGGCACGGACGGGTCGCAGCTCTCCTATATGGGACTGCCGACGCCGAACATTTTCGCCGGCGGCGAAAACTTCCACGGCCGCTACGAATACATTTCCGCCGACAATATGGTGAAAGCGGCCGAAGTGATCATCGAGATCATCAAGCTATTCGAGCAAAAATCATCTTGAGCGGTGGAAACCAATCGCCTGAACGATCTGTTTTCGGTCGTCCGATCACAAGCGGCAGCAACCCCGCCATTCGCAGCGAAAAAAGGTGTCCCCGGGCCTTTGGGGGACACCTTCTTCATTCGCTTGGCGAGCGTTCGCCTTGAGTCAACACGTGTTACGGAAGGCGGTTGATCCGCCCCTCCATCCGCGCCGAAAACGGCTGCGCAAGGCCGCGAATGTACGAGACGAGGGCATCCAAATCGACCGGCCCTACTTCACGGTTCGTCCCTTGCGTCAGCACCGTGAACCCATCGCCGCCATCAGCCAGGAAGCTGTTGACCGTCACCGTGTACTCGCCGTTCGGATTGAGCGGTGTGCCATCAGGAAGCTGAATGTCGATGACTTTGTTCCCTGCCGGTCTGCTGGCGCTCCATGTATAGCGGAGGCCGGAGATTTGCAGCATGCGCGTTTGGGTCGGCTGCCATTGTTGGTTCAAAAGCTCGCGGATTTGCGCGCCGGTGAGCGTCATTCTCACGAGCTGGTTGTTGAACGGCTGAACGTTGTACAGCTCTCCCCACGTCACCTCACCTTGTTCAATATCCGCGCGAATGCCGCCCGGGTTCATAAAGGCAAAATCGGTGTTCATCGCCGCCCGCTGGGCATCGGCGATCAAATTGCCCAAAGCCGACTCGCCGCTCGCGTTTTGCTCGTCGGTGATCGTTTCAGCCGCCGTGCCGACGACTTGGTTGACAAGCGGTGCGACTTTCGCTTCATATTTTTCGACGAGGGCCCGGATTTCCGGATCCGGCGTGATGCCGTCATGATACGTCGTCACGATTTCCGCTTGTTTGGCCACGACGTCTTTTGTGCGCGGGTCGATTTTCAAATCGACATCAGAAAACGCCGTGCCGTACGAATACGACTGAACGAGCAGCTTGCCGTCCACCACCGCATTTAAATAGGCATGGTTATGACCGGCGAAAATCACATCGACTTCATCGTCGATGTTGTTGGCCATATCGACGATTTCTCCGCTTGCGTTTGTTCCATCCGGATTGGATGCGCCTGGGTTATGGGCGAGAACGACGATCGTGCGCACCCCTTTTTTCTTCAGTTCCCGCACGGCTTTGTTAATCGCCGTCGCTTCGTCGATGAATTCCACCCCAGCGACGCCGCTTGGTGTCACGATCGATGGTGTATCTGTCAATGTCACCCCGATGAACCCGATTGGCATGCCGTTGACCCGCTTAATGACGTACGGCGGAAGAATCGGTTGTTTCGTTTCTTTGTCAACGACGTTGGCGCTCACGTACGGAAAATCCGCCCCAGCGAAATCGCCGGTCGCCGGGTGATACCCGCCATGGATCAGGCGGAGCATTTCCGCTACTCCTTCGTCAAATTCGTGGTTGCCAAGCGTGCCGACGTCAAAGCCGAGTTTGTTCAGCACTTCGATCGTCGGCTCGTCCTGCAACAGCGCCGATACCGGCGGGCTGGCGCCGACCGCATCGCCGGCATGGACGAGCAGCGTGTTTTTGTTTTCTGCCTCCCGCTGTTTCAAATAAGCGGCCAAATAATCCGCTCGCCCGACTTCTCGCCCGCCGACTTTTCTCGTCACGTTGAGCTGGCCGTGAAAATCGTTGATGCCAAGAAGCTGCACCTCAATATAACGGTGCGAAGAAGCAGGCGGCTTTCCTTTGCTTTTCCCGTTCCCTGCCGCCCCAACCGGCGTTGCCGCCAATACAGCGGCTGCCGCCAATGCCGACAACATCCGTTTTCCCCACCGTTCCGAACCCTTCATCGTTTCCTCTCCTTCCCTGTGTATCTTTCCTTCATCTACCGATTATATCTTTATGAATAAGTAGAATAATAGGGACAAAAGGATTCTTTTTTGTAAATTTTTTGTAAATTAGAAAAAGAGGCTGTCCACCAAAGGCCGTCAGACAGGCCTTTTCGAACAACCTCTGTAATCTTATCCGACGGCGTTTTGATTGTTTAACGGAGCAACGCGAATGCCGGTCGTCTCCTTCCAAACGACTGATCACCATTATCTGTTCTAACAAAAAAGGTGTCCCGCAAACGATCGGAACACCTTGTTCATCATATGGTTATCCGGCGCTATGCCACACGAAACGGCCATGAACGCCAAACCCTTTTCCTTGTTAGATCGTCTCCTTCCCGCGCACGCCGTTGATCGAATAGCTCGCCGTAATGGCGGCGTGTAACGAATGGGAGACGGAACAATATTTTTCTTTCGACAGCCGGATGGCGCGGACGACTTTTTCTTCCGGCAAATCGCCTTCAAGGGCGTAATGGATATGAATCTCTGTAAACCGCTTCGGGTGGTCTTCAGCCCGCGTTCCTTCCACTTCCATCGAAAACGCCCGGACCTCTAGGCGCATTTTGCGCAAGATCAGGATGATATCAATGCCGGTGCAGCCGGCCAAGGCGTGAAGCAACAGCTCCATCGGCCGCGCGCCCGAATCGTTGCCGCCGACATCCTTCGCGGCATCCATCGGGATCGTCACCCCGGAGGCGCTTTGGCCGCTGAATGACATGTTTCCGTTCCATACAACCGTCGTTTTCATCAAGGTCGCTCCTTTCTCATCTGCCCGGAGTCGGACGAACTTGCCGACAGCCCGTTTCTTCTTTTCAGTTTAGCGGCTATGTCCTTGAAATGCAAAATTCCTGTCTACCGTTTTTGGCCGCACATGATAAAATAGAAACATGCACAAACTTGTTGAGTAAAGGGTGTTGGGCTTCATGACTGCACTGATTTTGCTTCTCGCTTATCTTCTTGGCTCGATCCCGTTTGGCCTTCTTGTCGGGAAAATTGGCTACGGAATCGACATCCGCGAACATGGAAGCGGCAATCTAGGGGGGACGAACACGTTCCGCGTGCTTGGGGCGAAAGCGGGAACGATCGTCATTGTCGGTGACATGCTAAAAGGAACGTTGGCGGCGAGCTTGCCGATGTTTTTTTCCGTCCCTGTTCATCCGCTGTTAGCCGGGGCGGTCGCTGTCGTCGGCCATATGTATCCGGTGTTCGCCAAGTTCCGCGGCGGCAAGGCGGTGGCGACCTCGGGCGGGGTGATGCTGTTTTATTCCCCGTTGTTCTTTTTGTCGCTCATCGCCGTGTTTCTTGTTGTCTTGGCGATTTCGCGCTACGTCTCGCTGTCATCGATGGCCGCTGCGCTGTATGCGGTCGTGTATACGGTCTTTTTCACAGACGATATTCCGTTGACGGTGGCGGTGTTGTTGCTCGCCTCGTTTATCTTCTATCGCCATCGCGCCAACATTCAACGCATTTTGAACAACACCGAGCCGAAGATCAAATGGCCAAAAAAAGGCGCATGACGGAAATCAAGAAAGGAGTTTGGCTGCATTGAAGTTGCCGGAAGCGTTTGCCGCAAAAATGAGAACGCTGCTTCAACAAGAAGCCGACGCGTTCTTGGCTATCTATGAACGCGAGGAGAAAACGAACGGCTTGCGCGTCAACCCGTTGAAAATCGACCCGGACGCCCGGGCAAAAGCGGTGCCCTTTTCCCTTTCCCCGGTGCCGTTTTGCCCGACCGGGTTTTATTATGACCCGAATGAACAACCGGGAAAACATCCATACCACGCGGCCGGCCTGTACTACATCCAAGAGCCGAGCGCCATGGCGGTCGCCGAAACGCTCCGCCCTGCCCCGGGGGAGAGGGTGCTCGACTTGTGCGCCGCCCCCGGTGGGAAAACGACCCAGCTTGGCGCCATGATGGAAAACAAGGGACTGCTTGTCGCCAATGACATTCATTCGAAGCGGGTCAAAGCGCTGGCCGAAAACATCGAACGGCTTGGCTTGACCAATACCGTGGTCGTCAATGAAGCGCCGGAAACGCTCGCCGAGCGGTTCCCTGGCTTTTTTGACAAAATTTTAGTCGATGCCCCGTGCTCGGGTGAAGGAATGTTTCGCAAAGAGGAAGAGGCGGCTTCGTTTTGGAGCCAAGCGCACGTAGAAGAATGCGCGGCCCGGCAGCGCCGCATTTTGCAAAGCGCTTATGCGATGCTGAAAGAGGGCGGCATTCTCGTTTACTCGACGTGCACGTTCTCCCCCGAAGAAAACGAACAAACGATTGAATGGCTGCTTGAGACGTACGAAGATTTGCGGTTGTTGCCGATTGCGAAAATCGGCGGCATCGAGCCGGGGCGGCCGGAGTGGACGAAAACGAAGCGATCCGATCTCGCGCACACCGCCCGCCTTTGGCCGCACCGCGTCAAAGGGGAAGGGCACTTTATCGCCAAGCTGCAAAAGCAGCGGCCCACCCCATCGTGGCGGGGGCGGTGGGCGAAATCGAACGCGCCAAAAACGGTTCTTCGCCTGTATCGCCAGTTTGAACAAGAAGCGTTGCGAACAGAACGAAGCGGCGTGTTCGTATCCTTTGGAACCCATGTGTCCGTTTTGCCCGATCCTTGCCCTGATTTATCCGGCTTAAAAGTCGTTCGCGTCGGCCTCCATCTTGGCGAGGCGAAAAAGGAACGGTTTGAGCCGAACCATGCCCTCGCCTTGGCGCTTCGGGCGGAAGAAGCACGACATGTGCTGGATCTGGCAAGCACAAGCGAGGAAATCGTCCGCTATTGGCGCGGGGAGACGCTGTCCACCGGCGGCGACCGCGGTTGGCTGCTCGTGACCGTGGATGGATTTCCATTCGCCTGGGGGAAAGAAGTGAAAGGAACGGTGAAAAACTTTTATCCGAAAGGCCTGCGCTTGGGGTAGGCGCCCAAAAATGAAGAACGCGTTTGAAAAGCCGCCGCTCTCCTTGGAGGCTGGTGATTTCATCGTTTGATGTTGCATCGGTTCTGTTATATAGGCAAAAACACGGCAGCGAACCAAGGGTCTCACCGCTCGGGAGACCCTTCGTTTCCGTTTTTGGACGACTTGGTTGGGATCGTCAACGTAAACACAATTTTGTCAGCGGCCAAATCGATGTTTTTCACCGCCACTTGATAGCCGTTGCCAAAGCGAATGTCATTGAGCGCCACATAGACGCGCGCCTTCTCCGGGTCAATGGCGACTTCGTCAGGGAGCGGGGCGTGCTTTTGCAAGTAGCTAAGCACGTATGTCACCGGCAGCTTCCAGTCGCCAAGCAAAATGACCGGCTCGGTCAGCTCGACATTCCCCCCTTGCACCACTTTCGGCACAAACGAGACGACCAATTCCACGCGGCGGCCAAGAATGGGGATGTCGCTCGAAACATAGACGCGGTCGGCTAGCCAAACATGATATGACAGCGGGTGATCTTTCGTTTTTTTCGTCAAATAATCGTGAATGACCGCGTTCAAATGCGCTTTTTTGGCGTATACCGTAAACGTAGCTCCCTCGGCGCTCGGACGCGCCGGCCGCTTCACCGCTGGCGATGGCTGAAACAGCCAAACAGCGGCCAGCATGATGACCGCTGCGTTCACGGCAGCCAAGATCCAAAACGCTCGTTTCCAATTCATCATCGATGCTCCTTACTCTAGAAAGCTGGTGGAAAACCGCCGTTTCCCTTGATCAACGAGGGAACGTGTGAAAAGCAGTCGCGAGGCGACAAAGCTTTTTGAGAAATGATGCCGGGAAGCGACATACTTCCTGAAATCACCGCCCCTCTAGACGGTTGTTCCTGTCCAACCACCAATCTTTTCGTTCACGCAAGGCTTGATGCACCCTGCGGGCGATTTGCTCGTATCCGGCTGCGTTCGGATGAAATTCATCGCGGTAAAGCAAATCGTCGCGGCCGGCAAAAATGTCCTGAATCTCCACAAAGACCGTTCGCGGATAGCCCGACAGCACCGCCTGGCTGGTGCGATTCCACTCCGCGATGACATCATTGATTTCCGGAACGTTCGGCAGCGTGCTTGAAAACGGATTGTATAGGCCGACAAGCACAATGACCGCGTCCGGATTGAGCGTGCGCAGCGAACGGATCAGACGGTCGAGCCGCGCGGCAAACGTTTCGCTTGCTTGGGCAAACCGCTCGCGCGACAGATCAAAAAAGTGCGAGCGGACAACGTTCATGACATCGTTGCCGCCAATCGTCAACCAAATCAAATTCGCCCGTTCCAATTCTTTATGATGGGCGTCAATGACCGGCGCCAATTCGCTGACACGCCGGCCGCGTTTGCCGAAATTCGCCACCGTCACTGTCCGCACGCCATCCTCCGCGGAAAGCAGCGGCACGAGACGGCCGACATATCCACCTTTTCGCTCTTGATCCCCGACCCCTTCGGTCAGTGAATCGCCGAAAGCGACAACGTAAAGATCCTTTGGCGGCGGCTTGGACTCCCGCTGCTGCTTGGCGGCCGCCTCTTCTGGACGCTTCAAGCTCCCGTTGGCCGGAAAAGCGACGCAGCCAGCGAGCAGCACCATCAGCGCCATCAGCCATCCCCATCGTTTCATGTTTGACACCTGCCTTTTGCCGCAAACAGGGGATCGGCGCCAAGAACGCCAAACGGCCGCGCCGTTTTGGCGTTATCGCGACGATTGCACGATCTCAATATGCTCTAAAATGGTGTCGTACGGCACATCCTGCACCCCGTTGTACGTTTGGACCACCTTGCCGTCCGGACCGACTAGATAAAAGCTCGTGCCATGGACGACTTGATCGTCATTGGCTGGCTTTTGCACGATCGTTTTAAAGCTTTTTTGCGCCAGCTCGCTAATTTCAGCCGGGCTGTATCCAGTCAGCAAATGCCAGTTTGATAGATCATCGGTAAACTGTTTCGCATAAGCGGCCAGTTTTTCCGGCGTATCCACTTCCGGGTCGACGCTGAACGAGACAAACTCCACATCCAGCCCCTTCTCTTTTGCCATTTTCTTTAATTTCGCCATATGAGCCGTCATCGGCGGACAAACTGTTTCGCAGTTCGTAAAAATAAAATCGGCCACCCATACTTTTCCCTTCAAATCGCGCAGCCCAAATGGCTGACCGGACTGATCGACAAACGTAAAGTCGGCGACGGGCCAGTTTTTCGCATCGGGAATCGTTTTGCCGCACGAAGCAAGCAAGCAAACGGCAGCGATCATGATCATCCGTTTCCACATCAATGATCCGTTCCTTTCCATCGTTGAATCACTTCATCGGGCTCTCTTCAAGCACGGTCTTCGTCCCGCTTTTCATTATATAACGAAACGAGTTAAAATCCCACCAAAAAAAAGTTGTTTTGCCGCGGGGCAAAACAACTACGCATTGTGCTTGAGCACCGTTTCTTGAAAGATCTGTTCATACACAGGCCATTTCAACACTTTTTTCAAATGCTCGCGAAATGAGTAAACGGAACGGTTCGTTCTCGACCGGTACACGTTTGCAATAAACGCCTCTAAACGCAGCTGAATCATAAATCGGTACGTGTTCTCTTCCTCCAATACAGGAATTTCGATAACCTTCACTTTCTGTCCATACGCGTTTTGAAACTCGAGGCTTTTGAACAGCAAAATATCAATCCTCTTTTTCACCGATTTATTTATATTATACACCAATCTGGTGAAAAAGTATGTCGGAATGAGTGAATGGATTTCGACTTTTTTCGTCAAATCAACAGATGGAACAAGTTCGGATCTTTGTTGACTTCTTGGAACGGGAAGCCTTTTTTCTTCATCCGCTCGATGAGCGGGGCGTAGTCCTCGCGCCGTTTCAACTCGATGCCGACGAGCGCCGGGCCGCTTTCTTTGTTGTTTTTCTTCGTGTATTCAAACCGGGTGATGTCATCGGTCGGCCCGAGCACCTCATCCAAAAACTCGCGCAGCGCCCCGGCCCGCTGCGGGAAGTTGACGATGAAATAGTGCTGCAGCCCTTCGTAAATCATCGAGCGCTCTTTAATTTCCTGCATCCGGTCGATGTCGTTGTTGCCGCCGCTGACGACGCAGACGACCGTTTTGCCGCGGATTTGTTCCTTGTAAAAATCAAGCGCGGCGATCGGCAACGCCCCCGCCGGTTCGGCGACAATGGCGTTTTCGTTGTACAACTCCAAAATCGTCGTGCACACTTTCCCTTCCGGAACGACGACGATGTCATCCAGCACCCCACAGCATAACGCAAACGTCTTGTCCCCGACCGTTTTGACCGCGGCTCCGTCCACGAACTTGTCGATTTCCGCAAGCGTCACGACATGGCCGCGCTCGAGCGCCGCTTTCATCGACGGGGCGCCGGCCGGTTCGACGCCGATGACTTTGGTGGACGGAGAAATGCTTTTCACGTACGTTCCCAGCCCGGCCATCAGCCCCCCGCCGCCGATGCTGGCGAACAAAAAGTCGATCGGTTCGTCGCAATCGTTCAGCACCTCGACACCAATCGTCCCTTGTCCGGCGATAACGTATTCGTCATCAAACGGGTGGATAAACGCACGCCCTTCCGCTTCCGCGCATTTCACCGCCTCGTTGTATGAGTCGTCAAACGTGTCGCCGACAAGGACGATCTCGACCATGTCTTTGCCGAACAGCTGCACTTGTGACACCTTTTGCCGCGGCGTCGTCGCCGGCATATAAATTTTCCCGTGCACGCCGAGCGCCCGGCACGAGTAAGCCACGCCTTGGGCATGGTTGCCGGCGCTGGCGCATACAATTCCGTTGCGCCGCTCCTCATCGGTTAAATGCTTCATCCGGTTGTACGCGCCCCGCAGCTTAAACGAGCGGACGACTTGCAAATCTTCACGCTTCAAATAAACGTTGCACCCGTAACGTTCGGACAAGAGTGGGTTTTTTTGCAGCGGCGTATGGAAAACGACATCTTTGAGCGTGTGGTACGCGATCAAAATGTCCTCGACGTATACCGCTCCTTGCTTTCGTTTCAGTTGCTGTTCCATGCTCTCGTTCCCTTTCTTTTCTAAGTTGTCTTTGATTTGTAGATTATATCACAAATTCGCAAAAAGAAAAGGGAATTTTCGAAAAGTTTTTGTGCCGGGGCGAGCGAATGCCTCATCCGTGCGGTCCCGCCTCGGTAGGTGGTTGGCGCGAAACAACGGCACGTCTTCCAAAGAAAACAGTTGTTCGCCGGCCGCCAAACAAAAAAAGACCGGCGCTACCGCCGATCTTGATCTCGATCTTGATCAAATTCTTCCTCTTCAGCCAACTCCATCGCCCATCTTCCTTCATCATACCACCGGTGCGCCTCCTCCCGTCCCGCTTCTTCAAGCACGTGGTTTTCCATATACAGATGGAAAAACGCTTCGACCGCCCCGATGGCCAAGGCGCTGAAAAACGCGCCGTACGCCATGTTGACGGACGGGGCAATGAGGGCCACACTGGCCGGCCAAATAAGCAAAAAGGAAAGCGGCACGTCAACAGCGGCGGCGACAAAATGGCCGAAGCGCGGCAACACGAACAAATCGCCGATGACGTAGGAAACGAGCGCCGTGATGATCGTCATGACTGAAATCAACGAGAGCGGAGCATTAAAAATCGTAAATATCGAAAACAAGACGACGCTCCAAGCGGCCAACTTGACGACAAACGGAACGATATGCTTCATCGTCTTCCTCCATTTCCAAGCATCGTTCGTATACCGTTATCGTGTCTTTTTTGCCCCGCTTCTATGCAAACAGGGCGCCTTGCCGTTTGGCAACAAGCGCCCTGTTTTTCCGCTCATTCCGCTTTTTTCCGCTCATAAATGAGAAAGGCGTGCTCATATGGATTTTTTTCGTCTTTGATTCCCGGCGTACAGGAGACGACTTGCCACTCTTGTTCAGGGATGGGCGGATAAAACGCATCGCCGGGAAAGGAGGCGAAAATGTTCGTGACATACAGCCGGTCGGCCATCGGCATTGTCGCCCGAAACAATTCGGCCCCACCGATGATAAACACTTCATCGCGGCGCGCCGCGATCCATTGCTTGACCTCTTCGAGCGAATGAAGCACAACGCAACCGTCCGGGCGAAACTGCGGGTTGCGCGTGACGACGATGTTTTCCCGGCCGGGAAGCGGGCGGCCGATCGCTTCAAACGTTTTGCGCCCCATCACGATGGCATGCCCCATCGTTACCCGTTTGAAATACGCTAAATCGGCCGGCAAATGCCACGGCAGCCGGTTGTCTTTGCCGATCACCCGGTTTTCGGCCATCGCGACAATGTGCGAGATCATCGCTTTCGCTCCTTTACACCGCCACCGGCGCTGGTATCGCCGGATGCGGGTCATAGCCGACAATTTCGAAATCGTCGTATTCGTAATCGAAAATGGACGGCGGCTTCCGTTTAATGACGAGTTTCGGGAGCGGGCGCGGCTCGCGCGTCAGCTGCAATTTCGCTTGCTCAAGATGATTTTTATACAAATGGACGTCGCCGCCGGTGAAAATGAGTTCACCGACATCAAGTCCGCACTGCTCGGCGATCATGTGCGTCAACAGCGCGTAGCTGGCGATGTTAAACGGCAAGCCTAAAAACGTATCGACGGAACGTTGCTGCCACATGCACGACAGCCGGCCGCCCGCCACATAAAACTGAAACGCATAATGGCACGGCGGCAACTTCATGTTATCCAGCTCTCCAACGTTCCAAGCGCTCACGAGCAGCCGGCGCGAGTTCGGATTTCGCTTGATCTCCTCAACGACCCAAGCGATCTGGTCGATCGTTTTCCCGTCCGCTCCTTTCCACGACCGCCATTGCGCGCCGTAAATGGGACCGAGGTCGCCGTTTTCATCCGCCCACTCGTCCCAAATCGTCACGCCGTTTTCCTGCAAATAGCGGACATTCGTGTCGCCTTTTAAAAACCAGAGCAGTTCATAAATGATCGAGCGGATATGCAACTTTTTCGTCGTCACGAGCGGGAATCCGTCCTGCAAGTTAAAGCGCAGCTGGCGGCCGAACACCGACAGCGTGCCGACGCCGGTCCGGTCCTCTTTTTCGACGCCGTTTTCCAAAATATCTTCCAACAGCTGCAAGTATTGCCGCAATGTCCTCACCTCACGCTTTATCATACCATAAGGACGGCAGCAAGCAACGATTTTTCGCGCAAAACACCGCGGCGAAAACACGGGCTTGCTCTATCGGCCGCATGACCGGTTGCGCCGATCTTTTGCAAGCGGGCGACGTGTTGGTCTAGCCCCGCTCCGCCAGCCGACGGATGAATGCATACGTGTTCGGGGCCAACGCCCGCAGCTTGTCCCGCGTTTCATCGCTGGCGTAGTAATAGGCGAACGATTCAGCGAAATACTCCTCGGGATACGTTAAAAAATAAGACTCGCCCGGAAACAGCCGCGGCGCCTCCTCCCGCCAAATCGCTTGAAAGGCGCTTGAACGGTGAATGCCGTCAAAAACGATGGAATCAAGCGAATGGGCAAACTCATGCAGCTCCAAATTGACCGAGCCGTGCCCTTTTCCTTTCTCGCTATGGCCGAGGCGGACGAGCACTAACTGCGATCCGCCGAGCCCCGGCACCTCATCCCATGTTTTGGATCCCGGCGCATAGCCGCGCGGCGTCTTCCCGCGCAAGTGACGAGCGGTCGGCTCATTCGTGATCGGGCCCGTCACCAGCTGGATGTAAATATGATGAGCAGCCGCCTGCTCCAAAATGGCGCGATCAATGCGGGCAAGCGTGCGAATCGTCTTGGTGGCTTGAGCGGCAGAAAAGTCCGCTTCCGGCACGATGACGATGCGGCCAAGCAGATCGTGCGACGGAATCGTTCGCACCTTCAAGCCGCTTTCGTTGAGCAGCACGCCATGTGCGGCCGGGTACGGTGAGAGCGACAGAAGCGGAACGGCAAACAGCGCCACTAGCAAGCTCATAAGCAGCCGTTTCATCATGGTTTCCCCCGCTTCTTTTTCTTTCAATCTATGAAAATCATAACATAGAACGAAGCGGGGAAAAACGCGCAAAATTAGGAAAGAACCGCGAACCGCTTAGGTGCGCCAGTTCGGCGGCGTATTTTTGGACCAGTAAATTTTCCCAAGCTCATAGTGGGCTTGAAAGCCGTCCTCACAAGTGTGATAGTGGAACTGAAACCAATAGCCGTCTTGCGGCGGATGCTCGCGGCGGACGTGAAAGCGGAGCAGATCTTCCCCCGTATCGGACCGATACAAATGAAAGATGCGTTCCCCTTGCCCGCCGGACGGATTTTCTGAAACCGCCAAATAGCGGAGTTCGTCTTCCGGATAACGCTCGGCAAGCTCAGCGATCACCGTTTCGATGCGCGGCAAAATGACGGTGCGAAACTCATCTTCAATAACCGGAGCGATTTTGCGACCGAATTTTTCATGCGACTGGGTAGCGGCCTTTTCGATCGTCTGCTCAATGAATTGGGCGCGCGTCAAGGAGCCGGCTTCATCGGCACGACCGACTGGATTGTGTTGCCAATCAGGAGACGAGGCATCGTCTGACGGCGGCTCTTTGGCAGCCAGCAATGAGGCGGGCGGCGTGACAAGTCCAAACGTGGAAACGGTAATGGCGGCAACAAGCGCTTTTCGCAGCCAAGTCGGCAGTTTCATCGCCTTCACCTCCCGTTACCGCCGCCTAGCGGCTGAAGACGCGAACAAGCCGGTCGCGCTTAATTTCGCCACCGCCCGGCGCAACACTTCTTCCGGCTGGACGAGAGCGATGCGCACGTACCCTTCACCGCTCGGCCCAAACGCATGCCCAGGCGTCACCACGACGCCGGCGCGGTCAATCAGTTCGTTCGTAAACGACAGCGATGTAAACCCGTCCGGAATTTTTGCCCACACGAACATGCCGGCTTGTGGACGGTCCACGTGCCAACCGATTTCGGCCAGCCCGGAAACGAGGGCGTCGCGGCGCGCTTGGTAGATGGCGCGAGTTTGGGCGCAAAAAGGAGCGCCGTCACGAAGCGCTTCGGCAGCCGCCTTTTGAATCGGCCAAAAAATGCCGTAATCCAAATTTGATTTGAATTCAGCGAAGGCGCGGATCACCTCGGCATTGCCGCATACGTAGCCGACACGGCAGCCGGCCATATGGTAGCTTTTTGACAACGAATTGATCTCCACACCAACGTCCTTTGCGCCTGGAACAGAAAGAAAACTCACCGGCTTGTTTCCGTCATAATACAGCTCGCCGTAGGCAAAATCGGAGACGACAAGCACGTTGTAGCGTTTCGCAAACTCAACTACTTCGCGGTAAAACGATTCCGTCGCCATCGCGGGCACCGGGTTGCCGGGAAAGTTCAAAAACATGATTACCGCCCGTTTGGCGATCTCTTCCGGAATGGCTCCCAAGTCGGGCAAAAATCCGTTTTCCTCCTTAAGCGGCAGAAAATACGGCTCCGCCTCCGCCATGGCCACTCCCGCGGCGTACGCTGGATACCCGGGATCCGGCAGCAAAATCACATCGCCCGGGTCGGCGAACACGATCGGCAAATGCACAAGTCCATCCTGCGACCCGATGACGTACGTCACTTCCGTTTCCGGATCGAGCGTGACGCCGTGCGAAGTCCGGTAATATTCCGCGACCGCTTCATGAAACTCGCGAATGCCTTTTAATGTATAGCCATACGCGTTTGGTTCATGAGCGTAGCGAGCGAGCGCCTCGCGCACAAACGGCGCCGGCGGCAAATCCGGGCTGCCGACGCTTAAATCGATCCATTCGTCGTGAAGATGATGCCGCTGTTTTCGATACGCCGCAAGCTCGGCAAACACAGACGCCGAAAACGCGGCCATTCGCTTCGCTTTTTTCATCGCCATTCCTCTCCCCTTGCCAAGACAAAAACCGCTTTTCCTTTTTGCTTTCGTTGGTATATACTATGGTTATATGAATAGTGTACCATATGTTCAAGGGGAAAATATAGACAGAAAGGCGGGAAAATGGGGTATGAATACGATCTTTTTTGCGGCCAGCCTCATTACGTTGTTGTATTTCATTTACAGCTGCATCGCCAATGCCTAACAGGGGCAAAGAAAAAGAGGGTGTCCCCCATGGACCGGGACGCCCTCTTTTTCGCTATATATACGTACTGACTGCTTCTGCCACACGATATGTTGTGCCTGTCTGGAAGGAAGGCGACCTTTTGGGTCAGCTCCTTTTTTAGTCCACTTTCGTTTTTTTGCGGGCGGAGTCAAGCTCATAAGCGCCTGTTTCCGCTTGTGTCGTCCCTTGTCCTCTGACGTCCGGGGCGCTGATGCCCGTTTTCGAACGATCTTTTTTCCGCTTCGGCACGCCGATCACCTCCGTCTTTATCGTTCCCGGCGGCGCGCCTCCGTATGCGAAAGCGAAGAAGGACGGCGCGCCTGTTCGGGAGCGGATGCCGGCGCACCCAACCGCCCGCGAGGCGGCCCCGGCGGCAAAGAGGCGGACGCATCGGCCATTAGCGGCAATGCGTTTGAAAAGCGGAGACAATATTGGCCATGACCTCTTCTAACGAATGAAATTCAATCTCTTCACGGGGAATGAAATGAACGACTTCTTTTCCTTTTAAGAGCGCCATCGACGGCGAGGACGGCGGATAGCCGACAAAGTACTCGCGCATTTTCGCCGTCGCCTCTTTATCTTGACCGGCGAACACCGTCACCAAATGATCCGGCTTTTTCTCGCTTTGCAGCACCGCTTGCGTCGCCGCCGGACGCGCCAATCCAGCCGCACAGCCGCACACCGAGTTGACAAAAACAAACGTCGTTCCTTCCACTTGTTCCATAAACTGCTCGACTTCCTCGCTCGTGCGCAGTTCGCGGAAGCCGGCGCGGACGAGCTCGTCGCGCATCGGTTGCACGAGCTGGCGCATATAGTCTTCGTACGCCATCGACATGACCATCATCCCTCCATCTCATCGTGATCGCGTCATCAGCATACTACATTTCAAGCAAGAAAAGCAACGAAGACGGCGGCCGGCCCGGACAAAACCAGCGATGCCGGAAAGCGGCATGCTTCCCCACAGCACCGGCCTCTTCAGTCAACCTCTTTTTCCGCCTCTGTTTCTTTTTTCCGGCTTTCGGTCATTTGTTTCCAAACCGACCCTTTCGCCGCTTCACCGCCTTCGATCCGTTCAATGGCCATTTTCACTTGCAAGCTCACTTCAAACTCCGGATCGTTTTCCGCCGCTTTTAACGCCGCGAGCGCCGATTCGTCGCCGACCTCGTACAAAAACATGGCCGCGCGCCAACGGACGAGCTTGCTTTCGTCCTTTAGCGCTTCGATCATGGCCGGAATGGCCTCCGGATCGCCGATGTCGGACAAACAGTCGCCGGCGGTGCGGCGGACCGCAACGGCCGGATCGTTTAACGCTTCGTACAAATACGGAAGCACCTTTTTGCCGCCGATCATGCCAAGATACGCGGTCGCCAAACGGCGGATGGCCATTTTTTCATCCTTAAGCGCCTTCGCCAACACCGGGATATCGTCCTCGGTCGGCTCAGCCATCTGTTCGAGCGCGGCATACCGTTTGCGCCAGTCCGGGTCATCAAGCATCTCGCTCGTCACTTTGAGGCTTGGCCGCTTTTGCGCCGTTTTTTCCTGCTCGCCGCGGCGGAACATGTTGACGATCCGCTCGAGCCGCTCGGGCGGATAGGCGGCCGACAGCTCATCGACGATTTCGCGGCCGATTTCCTCAAACGTGCCGTAGCGCACTCCTTTTTCGACCCATTTTCGCTCAAGCACGACATTTCCCGCGTATTTTTGCGCCTCAATGACCGCGTCCATAAACGGTTTCGGCAGCCCGACGCGATGCTCGCGCTCCCCGTCGACAAGCTTGACTTGCATCGGCAAGCCGTACAACATTTGCACGAACACTTTCACTTCGCCGAAATGTTCGTTTCCTTTCGGCTTGGCCGCGGCGCCGTCATCCGCTTCCTCGCCGAACACTTTGCGCACGTTCGCCAAAATGTCGCGCCAGTCGTATTTCGGATGGCGTTCAATCGCCAAAAAGTCGGCGACATGGTAGATGCTTTTCACCCCGTCAATGCGCAGCAATGCTTGAATAAGCGGCGGCGCTTCGCTGATGTTGTCCGATTTATAGTTATGGCGCATGCCGGGTGGCAACTCTTCGTCAAGCAAAATTTTCATCGTGTTCGGGCTTGGCGTCGGTTCAATCGCTTGAATGCGCAAACGTCACCCCTCCTTGTTTGACAGCAGCTTTTCAATTTCCTTTCTCAACTCGTGCGGCTTCGTTTGCGGGGCGAAACGAGCGACAACCTGGCCGTTACGGTCGACCAAAAACTTCGTAAAGTTCCATTTGATCGCCTTTGTTCCTAATGCCCCCGGCGCTTGCTCTTTCAAATAGTGAAACAGCGGGTGGGCGTGATCGCCATTTACATCGACTTTCGCAAACAACGGGAACGTCACGCCGTAATTGAGCTGGCAAAATTGCTCAATTTCCTCTTCCGTCCCCGGCTCTTGGCCGCCGAACTGGTTGCACGGAAAGCCGAGCACCACAAACCCGCGATCGCGATAGTCGTCATATAGCTCTTGCAGTTCTTTATACTGCGGCGTAAAACCGCAACGGCTCGCCGTGTTGACAATCAACAGCACCTTGCCTTGATAGACGGAAAGCGGTTGTTCCTCACCACGAATCGTTTTGGCGCTAAATTGATATACACTCATGATTTTTCACCTCATCCTCATCATAACGGATTTTATCGTTTCATTCCACTTTTTGCATCGCTGCTAGTCAATGAACGATTGCAGCTGCTCGAGCGACGAAATCATATACGGCACCATCGCCGGCAAATCGGCCGCATTTTCTTCATAAATGAGGCGGGCAAACTCAACCGCGACTTCATTTTCATACGGACCGCGTTCATGCGGAAATGGGAAGCGGAGCGTTTGTCGGATGATTCGCTCCCGTCCCCAAATCGTCCGCAACGTTCCTTCAATGAACGGACAAACGGACAAACGGCGAACCGGCAGGGCAAACAAAAGAGCGAGTCGGCAGCCGGCTTGGCCGCGATAGAGCCGCTCGTTGGCCAGCTCAGCAAAATCGAGCGAAAGCCGCGCAGTGCAGACGACGAACGGATCCGGCGCATCATTGAGCCGAAATGAAATGGCGTACTCCCGCAACAAACGAGCCAAATCGACAAGATCGCGGCGGTCGACGACGGCGATACGCCCTTGCAAGTCCGCGTCGTACACGGCCCCTTCCAGCACTGTTTTTAAATTGTCAAACGCCGTCGGATCCAATTGCCATCCCTCCTTTTGATTCGCAAGCGGTTTCAGAGCAAAAAAGCCATTGAAGAATGTTGACAAAGTTTTTATAATTAAGATATTTAATAGCGAGACCGAAACGGAGGGGACACCATTGCCAATCAACATTCCAAAGGATTTGCCGGCCAAGGAAATACTCGAACAGGAAAACATTTTCGTCATGGACGAAGAACGGGCTTACTCACAAGACATCCGCCCGCTTAACATCGTCATTTTAAACTTGATGCCGGAAAAAGAAAAAGCGGAGACGCAGCTGCTGCGGCTGCTCGGCAACTCGCCGCTGCAAGTGAACATCACCTTCTTGCGCCCGGCGACCCATGAACCGAAAACGACAAGCAAACATCATTTGGATCAATTTTATACCATTTTTCCGCAAATCCGCCATCGGAAATTTGACGGGATGATCATCACCGGAGCGCCGGTCGAACAACTGCCGTTTGAAGAAGTGACGTATTGGGATGAATTGACGGACATTATGGAATGGACGAAAACGAACGTCACTTCAACGTTACATATTTGTTGGGGAGCGCAAGCCGGCTTGTATTACCATTACGGGATTCCGAAATATCCGCTGCCGGAAAAATGTTTCGGCGTGTTCAACCATACGGTGGAAGTGAAAAACGTTAAGCTGTTGCGCGGCTTCGACGATGTGTTTCGCATGCCGCATTCGCGCCATACGGATGTCAAGCGCGAAGACATCGAAAAGGTGCCAGAGCTGACGATTTTATCGATGGCTGAACGAGCAGGCGTTTGTCTCGTCGCCTCAAACGACGGCCGGCAAATTTTCTTGACCGGCCATCCGGAATATGACGCCACAACGCTGAAAGAAGAGTATGAACGGGACTTGGCGAAAGGGCTGCCCATCCAACCGCCGGAATCGTATTTTCCGAATGACGACCCGAGCCAGATGCCGCTCAATACATGGCGTTCGCACGCCAATTTGCTGTTGATCAACTGGCTGAACTATTACGTTTATCAAGAGACGCCTTACGAGTGGGAATAAGCGGCATGTCGGCGAAAAAGCGGCTCGTTTGGCCACCCGGACGATGCCGCGCTCGCCCGCGAAAAGAAAGAACATGTCGAAAAAACGCCTTCGCTGTTCTGGCAAGGCGTTTTTCTCATTTTCGTCACCTATCGACAATTCCCCCAGTCATTCACGCCGATGCGGCATATCATATGGTAGGCTTGATGGGGAGGTGAATCGGGATGGGCGCTTGGTATGGCAACGGATTTGCCTTGATCGTCGTCTTGTTTATTTTGTTGATTATTGTCGGTGCCGCTTTCGGCGGTTACGCTTACTAACCTGTTCGCCTTGGCCGCTTGTTTGCCAGCATCCGAACGAACGACGGGGAAACGCCGCTGATGGCGTTGCCCCGTTTTTTTGCGTTCGCGAATAAAATCGGTTGAGAGGCGGATGCTAATGATGCAACCCGGCGCAAAAGGAGGTGGCGGCGATGACGAAGCGGCCAAATAAAGGAAGCCGGAATCAAAACACGCCGACGCAAGATCCGATGGCGCTGCTCGACGGCCCGGTTTCCGGTGACAACAGCAAAGGGCGGCGGCAAAACAAAGCCCAACATGACAAAACCGATGAACATGCCTAACCTGCAAAAAAAGCGGCCTTGGTTGCGCCGCTTTTTTGTGCTACTAAAATTCAATTCCTTTCATCGCCGTTGTCCCTTGTTCATAGTCGTGCTTCACTAGCTTCATTTCCGTGGCGATATCGGCGGCCGCCATCAGCTCGGGGTGCGCCGCGCGGCCCGTGATGACAAGGTGGAGCGCCGGCGGACGGGTGCGGATCAGTTCCAGCACATCATTGACTGATAAGATGTCGCTGATCGGAAACCGGTCAATCGCCACGGCGTTGTTCAATTCATCCAACACGATGACGTCATACCGGTTGGAATGGACATACTCGTTCGTCACTGCCCAAGCGCGCCGCAGCGCTTCGCGGTGCACTTCCGGCGTTTTCGTCCATGTGAAGCCGGCGCCGAGCTGGCGCACCTCGACACCGAGACGCCGCAACGCCAACTGCTCGCCGTACGTGCGCTCAGGCGACTTGATAAACTGCAGCACAGCGACTCGCATTCCTCGGCCGACGGCGCGCAACGCCAAACCCAAGGCGGCCGTCGTTTTCCCTTTTCCATCGCCGGTATAAACGATGACCCGCCCGCTACGACGAGGCGTCGGCATCGACCATGCCCCCTTGCCGCTCCGGAAACCATTGGAGCGTCTCACGCAGACGAACGACCTCACCGATGATGATGATGGCCGGATGGGAAATGCCCGCTTTTTTCGCCTCGTCTGGCAGTGTCGAAAGCGGCGCCGCTACCGTGCGCTGCCGCTCCGTCGTCCCCCATTCGATGATGGCCGCCGGCGTATTCGCTGGCTTTCCGGCCGCCAGCAGCCGGCCGCAAATATCCGGCAAGTTAGCCGCTCCCATGTACACGACGATCGTATCGCAGCCGCGGGCGAGCGCCTCCCAGTCGATCCGCTCGCTCCGATGGCCGCTGACCATCGCCACCGAGGCGGCGTAATCGCGATGAGTGACGGGAATGCCAGCGTACGCCGGCACCGCGATGCCGGATGTCACCCCTGGAACGATTTCAAACGGAATTCCGGCTTTCGCCAACACTTCCGCCTCTTCACCGACGCGGCCAAAGACGCACGGATCGCCGCCTTTTAAGCGGACGACCGTCTGGCCTTGACGCGCGCGGTCAACGAGCAAGTCATGGATCTGTTCCTGCACCGTATCATGTTTTCCCGGCTCCTTGCCGCAGTAAAGAAGCTCGGCGCCCGGCTTCGCATAGTGCAACAGCTTCCGGTTGATGAGCCGGTCGTAAATGACAACGTCCGCCCGTTCCAAGCATTCGCGGCCGTAAACCGTGATGAGCCTTTCATCCCCCGGCCCGGCGCCGACCAAATACACTTTGCCGACGGTCATGCTTGTTTCTCCCCTTTCTTTTCCCCTGTCGAAATGCCCGCGGACGCAAACGTCGCCATCTCATTCACCATGGCGGTTGCCGCCACGAAGAGCGGGAACGCCACAGCGGCTCCGCTTCCTTCGCCAAGCCGCATGCGCAAATCCAACAGCGGCTCTTTGCCAAGCAAGCGAAGAGCGATGTCGTGCCCCGGCTCTTGCGAACGATGACCAGCGATCATATACTCTGCGACGTTGGGGGCAAATTGGCGGGCCACAAGGGCAGCCACCGTGCAAATAAAGCCATCAAGCAAGATCGGAATGCGCCGCTCCGCTGCGGCCAACATCGCTCCAGCCATCGCCGCGATCTCCAGCCCGCCGATTTTCGCCAGCCATTCGACCGGCTTCGCCGGATCCGGCTGATGAAGCAAAAGCGCTCGACGGATGACGTCCCGTTTATGAGCCAATCTCTCTTCCCGAATCCCGCTTCCTTTGCCGACAATGCGTTCAAGCGGCTCATCGGTCAAGGTGGCCAACAAGGCGCTGGCGGCGGTGGTGTTGCCGATGCCCATCTCGCCGACAATGAGCGTGCGACCGCCTTGGCCAATGACGGACACCGCTTGCTCGTAGCCGACATGAAGCGCCTGTTCTGCCTCGGACATCGTCATCGCTTCCATGATGGCGAAATTGTTTGTCCCCGGGCGCACCTTTTTCTGAATCACGCGTTCATCAACGATCGGTGCGGCGACACCGACATCGATCACCTGAAGCAACGCGCCGATGTGCCGGCTGAAGACGTTGATGGCCGCTCCACCGTTGGCAAAATTGGACACCATTTGCGCTGTCACTTCAGCTGGATAGGCCGATACCCCTTCGGCAGCCACGCCATGATCGGCCGCAAACACAAGCACTCCGGGCGGAGTGACGCGCGGGAGAAGCTCCCCTGTCATGCCGGCGAGCTCAGCCGCTATGTCTTCAAGCCGGCCAAGGCTGCCGGGCGGTTTGGTCAATTGATCAATATAAGCACGGGCTTGTTCCGCCATTTCGCGGCGGATCGGCGGGATGGAAACGTTCATCATGGACGCGCCATCCTCCCTTTTCACGGGAATAGGCGCTTCCTCCTTTCTCATCTAGGATTGCGAGAGCGCAAAAGCCTTTATTTTCAGCCGGTGCCGTGGGAAAAGAAACGAACGAACAACACTTGCTTTCCGCTTCCTGCCTCAAGCGTGCGACCGGGCTCGCTTCGCCGGCGCCGGACTCCGGAAAACCGCAAAGGTCGAAGCGCGGGTCAGTCATGCGAGCGCCTCGTTTTTCAGAGCTTACTCATGCTGAAATTGCCGCATTATCTGTTCGATCCGTTCGACCGCCACATGTCGGCAAACGTGGGCGGCTAACCGGTCAAACGCCGCTTCCTTGAGAGCGCGAAACGGGACGGGTTCCGATAACGACAGCCCTTTTTCCTTGCGAATGTCGTTGAAAAACGCGGCGCGAAACGCATCGTTATGAAACAAATCGTGCATATAGGTGCCGAGAACGCGGCCATCGTCGCGCTTCGCCCCCATCTGGCCCCCATCGTCCTCCATCAGCGGAACATAGCCGGCAAGCGGTGTCGAGCGCCCCATATGAATCTCGTATCCTTGCACGGCCAATCGGTTCCCGTTCCATGTCAGCACCGCTTTCGAACGAACGGTCACTTTCGTCCGCTCCAGCGTCGTCTCGATCGGCAACAGCCCGAGTCCTTTGACCTCGGGAAGCGATGTCTCGACCCCATGGGGATCGCGGATGACCGCTCCGAGCATTTGATAGCCGCCGCATATCCCGACAACCCTTGTTTTGCCTTCGGCGACAAGCGCGGCGATGCGGGAGGCGAGCCCGCGCTGTTTCATGTACACGAGGTCTTCGATCGTGTTTTTGCTGCCGGGAAGCACGATGACATCCGGCTCGCCAAGCTCGGCGGCGTGCGTCACTAGCCGGACGCGGCAATCCGGTTCAGCGAGCAGCGGGTCAATATCGGTGAAATTGGCGATTTTCGGACAGCGGATGACAGCGATGTCAATCGCCCGCTCGCCACCGGATGAGGCGGCGAAACGCTCTAGCGCCAGCGAATCTTCGGCATCGATCGCCAAATCGGGCAAGTACGGAACGACGCCGAGCACCGGCACCCCGGTGTAACGTTCAAACCAATCGAGGCCCGGCTGCAAAAGCGACCGATCGCCATGGAACTTGTTGATGATCACACCAATGACCCGCTTTCGATCCCTAGGTTCCAGCAGCGTCAACGTTCCAACGAGGCTCGCGAACACCCCACCCCGCTCAATGTCGCCAATCAGCACGACCGGGGCGTTGGCAAGTCGGGCGACGCGCATGTTGACGAGCTCACGGTCGTTTAAATTCACCTCGGCCGGGCTGCCCGCTCCTTCGATGACGATCCGCTCATACTCGCTCATTAACGTGTCAAGCGACTGGCGAATGATGGCCAATCCTTGCTCAAAAAATTCACTTCGGTAAGCCATCGCCGGCATGGTGGCGTACGGTCGGCCGAGCACAACCACTTGCGATTCATTCATTCGGCTTGGCTTCAGCAAAATCGGATTCATTTCCGCTCGCGCCGGCACACCGGCGGCTTCAGCCTGAATGCCTTGCGCCCGTCCGATTTCTTTCCCGTCCGGCGTAACGTAGGCGTTCAGCGACATGTTTTGCGCCTTGAACGGGGCCGTTTTCCAGCCGGCTTGGGCAAACAGCCGGCAAAAAGCGGTGGCGATGACGCTTTTACCGGCATCGGAATGGGTGCCTTGAAACATGATGGGCAGCGCTTTAGCCATAGATCGTCACCTTCTCGCATTCAGCGAGCCAGCGCTCAACCATCATCGGTGCGGACGCAAAATGGAAGTGGACATAGCCGGCAACGAGCCGGTGCGCCAAATACCCGTCCGGTTTCGTTCCTTTCCGGCCGCTCGTTGTATAAGCGAACGGCGTCTCGCCCCGCGGTTCGTACACGGAATAGTGAAACTCATGGCCGCGCGCCTGTTCTCCCTCCGGCAAAAGAAAGTTTCCTTTTCTTCCGTGCACTTCACGATATCCAAGAGCAGCCAGTTTCGTTTTCATCACGACCCGCCCCGGGATGACGCCGGCCATCTCATAAGCCGTGCCGTCCGTCGCGACAAGCTGTTCCGTGAGAAACATAAACCCACCGCATTCGGCGAGCGTCGGCAGCCCGCTCCGAATGGCGGCGCGGATCGACTGCTTGACCGCCGTCTGGCGCGCGAGCTGGTCGGCAAACTCCTCCGGAAACCCGCCGCCGATGTACAAACCGTTCACCCGATCAGGAAGCGGTTCGCCGGCGAGCGGGGAAAAGTAGACTAGCTCCGCGCCGCAGGCCGAAAGCATTTCTAGATTTTCAGGATAGTAAAAATGAAACGCGGCATCTTTCGCGACCGCTATGCGCGCCCGATACGGCCGCGAGGGGCGAATGAGCGGCGCGGACGGTCCGAAAGCCGGCGCTTCGGCGATGGAAAGCAGCAACTCCCAATCGATCGTGCGCATCACTTTTTTTCCCAGTTCGGCAAAAAACGAGTCGAGCTCCCCCCGCTCTACGGACGGCACCAACCCTAAATGGCGCTCCGGCAAGGTCAGCTCTTCCGCTTTTGGCAAATAGCCGACGACCGGTATTCCACACATCTGCTCAATCGCCGCTTTGACGAGCCGAAAATGCCCTTCGCTGCCAACGCGGTTGGCAAATACGCCAGCAATATGCACGTCGGGACGGAACGTCTGAAAGCCGCGAACGATGGCGGCCGCGCTGCGGGCCATCCCGGAACAATCGACGACAAGCAGCACCGGGCTTTGCGTCAGCACGGCAATTTCCGCCGTCGATCCTTCATCCGAGAGCGGCTGTTTCCCGTCAAACAGCCCCATCACACCCTCGATGATGGCGATATCCGCTCCTTGACAGCCGTTGGCGAGCACCGTTTTGACCGCTTCGCTTCCCATCATCCAGCTGTCCAAGTTGCGCGCCGGCCGGCCGGTGACCGCCGTATGGTAAGTCGGATCGATGTAGTCCGGGCCGCATTTAAACCCTTGCACCGTATAGCCTCGCTGCTTCAGCGCCGCCATCAAGCCGAGCGTCACCGTTGTTTTGCCGGCGCCGCTTCCCGGGGCGGCGATGACCAATCGTCGCATGACTCGCTCCCCTTTCCTCGTCTATGGCGAATCAACGCCACCGAAATCGTCACATTGCCCGCTTTCTTTTTCACGAGCGCCATCCGCTCGGCCCCGCTGTACAATTTCGCCGCCGGCTCGCTCACCCCATACGCGCCGGTGTAGCGGTAGACGGTCTCGGACGGCGCTTCGATCGGCACCGCGTTCAGCTCCTCCGGCGTGTACGTGACGAACTCCCAGCCGTATTTGCCGACAACTTCGCGAAGCCCTGGCTCGTCTTTTTTCAAATCGATCGTGCACACCGCTTTGACGCTTTTGGGCGAAAAACGCAGCTCATGGAGCGTCTCGAGGATGACCGCTTCGATTTCATCAGCCGCTGTGCCGCGGTTGCAGCCGATGCCAAGGGCGATCACCTTCGGGCGGTACAGCACACCGTTTTGCAAAATCGCCTCTTCATCCGGCTCAAGCAGACGATGAGTGACCACGAGCGCGGCCGCCGGACGGGCGGCAAGCGCCTCCGCGATTGAGCCGTACACGGTGATGTTTTTCGGCAGCGGCCGCCCCTCCGGCCACCAATCCGGTTCCCCGGACTCTTGCACGATCGCCACCGGCTCTTCGTTCACGACCGCAGCGCTCACCGGCGTCAGCTTGGCATCCGACTCCCATTCCCAGCCAAACTCGCGGCCGAACAAATCAACGGCGATCGTCTGCTGCACGTCAGAAGCGGTCGTAATCACCGGGCGGGCGCCAAGAATCGCAGCGACGCGCCGCGTCAAGTCGTTCGCCCCGCCTAAATGACCAGACAGCACGCTGATCACATGCTCCGCCTTATCATCGATGACAACGACCGCCGGATCGGTCTTTTTGTCTTTTAAGAGCGGGGCGATCATCCGCACGACGGCGCCAAGCGAAATGAGGCAAATAAGGCCGTCATAGCGGGCGAACAGTTCCGGCAACAGCGCCCGGACGTTGCCGGAAAACAGGCGAATCTGTTGTTCTTGTTCGTCGCCGCGAGCAAACTTATCCGTATAATAGACGTCTGCTCCAGCTAGGGTGCGGCCCAGCCGACGGGCAGTCTCCACCCCATGCTTCGTAATGGCGACAACCGCATATCGTCCGTGTTCCTCAATCTTGTTCACGCTGTCCTTCCCCCTTCCGGTATCCGTGCGTAAACGTGCGGTCGTACAGGCGCGAACGGTAGCCACGTTCATGAACGGACGGGTCAAGCGCCCAACCGATCAGCATAATCGCGTGCTTCGTCACTCGATGACGGCGCATCTCTTCCGCCATAGCGGCGACGGTCGTGCAAATGATCCGCTCATCCGGCCATGTCGCCTTGTAGACGATCACTGCTGGGGTATCGCCGCTCCAGCCGGCGTCAAGCAGCGCCGCGCTCACTTTTTTCGCCAATGTCGCGCTTAAAAACAAGACGAGGGTGCAATGATGTTTGGCCAGCTCTTCCAATCGTTCGCGCGGCGGCACCGGCGTCCGCCCCTCAGCGCGCGTGAAAATGACCGTCTGCGTCAGTTCCGGAACGGTGAGTTCAGCCTGCACAGCGGCGGCGGCGGCAAACGCCGAACTGACGCCGGGGACGATTTCCACTTCCACTCCTTCTTCTTTCAACAAAGCGATTTGCTCAAGCGTTGCCCCGTAAATCGATGGATCACCGGTATGGACACGCACGACAAGCCGGCCTTGTTTCGCTTGTTCCACCATCGCCGCGACCATTTCTTCTAAATGCATGCCGGCGGTATGAAAAACGTCCGCTTCCGGCTTCCGGTAGCGTTCAATCAATTCCTCGCTCACCAACGAATCGGTGTAAAAAATGGCATCCGCCGCAGCCAAAAGCTCGGCGCCGCGGACGGTGATCAAGTCCGGCGCTCCCGGCCCCGCCCCTACGATATACAGCTTCACTTTCTCACCACCATCAATGTCAAATATTCGAGCGACGCGCCAGCCAATTCCTCAACGTTCCACACCACTTCCTCGCCGGACGTCACCTTCGTGATGACGGCGGCGCGCTGAAGCAAATCGAGCTCCCGCAGCAAGTCGAGCAGGAGATCGATCACTTTCGCCACCTTAAAAAAAACGACGCAATCGTGTCGAAGAAGCGCGGCTTTCATCGCCTCGTAATCGTCGCGCGCCGGCACGATCACCACCGTTTCATCCCCATCCGCCAACGGCCAACGCAGCCGAGCGGCGGCAGCGTTCGCTGAGCTGACCCCTGGGATGACTTCAATCGGCGCTTCTGGATAACGCTGTTCCATCACGCGCATCAAATGGATGAACGTGCTGTACAGCAGCGGATCGCCTTCGGTCACAAACGCCACATCGCGTCCGGCCGCCAGTTCCGCCCAGATGGCGTCCACCGCCTCGTTCCATTTCGGCTCAAGCACTGCTGGGTCTTTTGTCATTGGAAAATGCAAGCCGAGACGCCGTTTTTCCTCTGGGGCAAAATACGCATCAATGATTTGTTCCGCATAACTTTTGCTTTGCCGTCCCTTTTTCGGATACGCGATCACGTCCGCTTCTTTCAGGCGGCGATACGCCTTCACCGTCATGAGCTCCGGATCGCCGGGGCCGACGCCAACGCCGTACAATGTGCCGGTCATTCGTCTCCCTCCCGTTTTGCCGCGATGATATAAACCGGGTTTAACGCCTCAAAGCGCGTCAAGTCCAAAATCGGTTTGCTGCGCGATGCTTGCGCCAGCGTAATGTCCACTTGAAACCCGCGCTCGCGCAAAGCGGCGCACGCTTCGGCAAGCGTCTCCACCGTCGCCGCGTTGATCACGATGCGCCCGTTTTTCTTCAGCCGTTTCGCACAGACGTCCAACAGCGGCGCCATCGCCCCTGACGTGCCGCCGATAAAGATGGCATCCGGATCAGCAAACCCATCAAGCCGATCAGGGGCCTTGCCGTGCACAAGCGTGATGTCGACGCGGAATTTGCGCAAGTTTTGCCGGCAAATTTCCACATCATGTTCATTTTTTTCAATGGCGAACACCGCCCCGTCGCGGGCGATTTTCGCCGCTTCAATCGCGACCGAACCGGTGCACGTGCCAATATCCCAGACGACGCTGTCCGGGCGCAAACGCAAAGCGCTCAAGCTGAGCACGCGCACTTCTTTTTTCGTAATCAACCCTTTGTCTGGTTTGCGCTGGAAAAACTCATCATCTTCAATGCCGAGCGGCCAAGAAGGACTGGGCGCCGTCCTCCGCAGCACGACTATATTTAATGGAAGAAACTCGGCTTCCGCCATTTCTTCTAGCTTGAAAAACCGGCACCGCTCATTCGGCCCGCCGAGCTCCTCGCCGACAAACGCCTCATACTCGGTCATGCCGTATGCAAGCAAGTAGCGGGCGATGGCGGCTGGTGAATTTGTCTCATCCGTTAAAATCGCGACTTTGCGCCTCCCGTCAATCCGTTGGGCCAAGCCCGTTAACGGCCGGCCATGGACGCTGAGGAACACCGCGTCTTGCCAAGACTCGCCCATTTTGGCAAACGCCCATTGCACCGAGCTGACAGCCGGATACACTTCGATCGGCAGTTTGCCGGCTAAATAACTGCCGATTCCGTAAAAAAGCGGATCACCGGAAGCGAGCACGACCGTGTTGCGCGTTTCATGGCGGAGCCGCTCGACGAGCTCGCTCAGCCCGCTGCGAATCACGATCGTTTCTCCTTCATATGCCGGAAACATCGCCAGCTGCCGTTCGCCGCCGACAAGCAATTCGCTTTCGTCAATCCAGCGTCGATACAGCTCAGGAAGGCTCGCTGGCCCGTCAGCTCCCACTCCGATCAACTTCATCGTCGCCATCCAACAGCACCGCCTTTCCTAATCGTTGTCCGTTCATCGTGTAAATGGACACAGCCACGTTCAAGCCGCCCCCGACTTCGTTGAGCGCCGCCTGGCAGCACGCTTCGCACAACAGCTCGAAAAACTTCGTGCAGCCGGCTTCTTGCATCATGTCGCCGACTTGCGCCGCTGTATTCGCCCCTCGCACGGCGTCAACCAGCTCCTTGGAAGCCCCGGCTTGTCGAGCGAGCGCTGCTAAAAAACCGAAGTCAACCGGCGCGCTTTTCGAGTGCACCATCATGACGCCTTGGGCGACTTTGGAAAACTTCCCCATCATGCCGACCATCGACACCATTTCCATGCCGAGCCGTTTGCACTGCTTTAACGTAAATCCGACAAAATCGCCCATTTCGATAAACGCTTCTTCCGGCAAATGGGGATATTCTTGCATGGCGTATTTCTCGCTCCGTCCCCCGGTCGTAATGACGACATGGCGGCAGCCGTTCGCCTTCGCCACTTGCAGCGCCTGCACGATGCTCGCCCGATAAGCGGCGGTGGAAAACGGAACGACGATGCCGCGCGTTCCTAAAATCGATATGCCGCCGATGATCCCAAGACGAGCATTCAACGTTTTTTTCGCAATCTCTTCGCCGCCCGGCACGGAAATGACGACGTTCACCCCGCGGTCAACGCCGTGTTGCGCGAGCACTTCGTTGACGGCTTCGTGAATCATTTTGCGCGGTACTGGATTGATCGCCGCTTCGCCGACCGGTACCGGCAATCCCGGCTTCGTGACCCGCCCGACCCCTTCTCCGCCGTCAAGATGGACTCCGGGCTCCGGCGCCCAAGAAACGGTGGCAACGATGCGGGCGCCATGCGTCGCATCCGGGTCATCGCCGCCGTCTTTCACCACCGCCGCGGTCGCCGTCGCGCCGTGGATCACGCACGATTCAACAGCGAAAGTGACGACCCGACCGATCGGCAGCCGAATCGTCGCCTCCGTCTGCACCTGACCGGTAACGAGCGCGGTGAGAGCCGCTTTCGTTGCCGCCGTCGCACACGATCCGGTCGTGTACCCTTCCCGCAGCGTTTTGTTTGCCCCCATCGCCCGTCACACCCGTTCGGCCAACAGCGATAAAGCGTTTAAAGCGGCGACGGTCACCGTGCTTCCCCCTTTGCGCCCCCGGTTGGTAATAAACGGCACATCGAGTTTCGCGAGCTCCTCCTTTGACTCCGCCGCCGACACAAATCCGACCGGCAAGCCGATGATCAATCCGGGCCGCGCTTTTCCTTCCTTGATCAAACGAATGAGCTCCAGCAGCGCGGTCGGGGCGTTGCCGATGGCGAAAATGCCGCCTTCCGCCTCCTTCACTGCTTTGCGCATGGCGACGATCGCCCGCGTCGTATTGAGCCGCTTCGCTTCAGCGATAACATCTTCATCGGAAATATACACGCGCACCGAACTGCCGAATTTCGCAAGGCGCGCTTGATTGACGCCCGCTTGCACCATTTGCACATCGACAACGACAAGCTTGCCGCTGCGAATGGCGTCAATGCCGGCGCGAACGGCGTCGGGATGAAAGAGAAGGCTTTTTCCGAGCTCAAAATCAGCCGAGGCGTGAATGACGCGCTGGACGATCGGATATTGCTCAGCCGTAAAGGAGTGCTCGCCGATCTCCTCGTCAATGATTTGGAAACTGCGCGCTTCGATCTGTTCCGGTTGGACGGTCACCGGGCGAAATGTTGTATGAAATTCCATGCTCACTCGCTCCTTTCCTTTTTCCATATCCACACGTGCGTTCCGTCTCTTTTCCCCGCCGCGGCGAAGAAGAGAATGAAGGCCGAACCGCTTCCTGTCGCTGCAGAAACGAAGGAAATGAAGACAAGCGCGCGGGCGGCAATCGTTTGCCGCCGCGCGGGACGTTTGGGCGGCGCGCCTCAGCCCGCGGGGAGCGGAACGCGCTCTTTCAATGCCGCCAGCACGCCGGCAAACTCGTGATGCACAATGCCGTACGCCAAGCGCGGACGGCGGATGACGATGACATCGATGCCGAGCTCCTCGGCGGCGGCGATTTTCTCATCGACAAACCCGACTTTGCCGCTTTCTTTCGTCACCACGACCGTGACGCCAAAATGGCGGTACAGCGCCCGGTCGAGCTCTTTGGTGAACGGCCCTTGCATCATGACGATCTGCTCTTGGGAAAAACCGAGCCGCTCGCATTTATCAAGATTGTCTTTGCGCGGCAGCATTCGCGCGATCACCTTGACGTTCGGGCGGCCGATGAGCCTAGTGGCGAAAATGTCAAGCGTTTTGCTGCCGGTGGTGAGCATGACGACGCCGCCCTTTTCCGCCGCCAAGTCCGCCGCTTCTTCATAGCTGTCGACAAATGTCACCCGCTCCGAGGCAATCGCTGTCTCGCGCCGCTCATAGCGGATGTACGGCAAATCCATCTCCGCTGCCGCCTGCATGGCGTTTTTCGACGCCTCTTCGGCAAACGGATGGCTCGCGTCGACAATCACCTTCGCCCCTTCCGCTTTGGCGAGTTCGGCCAGCTGAAAGGCGTCCAGCCGCCCGACGTACGTTCGAATGCCCGCGGCTCGCAACTGTTCCGCAGCGTGATCGGTGACGACGGTCGCCGTCACGTCATATCCGGCGTGCTGAATCATCACCGCTAATTCGCGGGCATCGCTTGTTCCAGCCAACAACAAAATCATCACTGCTTCCCCCTTTCAATGATGATGGTGATGATGGTGGTGATGGTGATGGGCGGCGTGAATTCGGTATTGGCAGACATCACAGTTCATCGCCGCTGTTTGCCCGAGCGCCTCCTCGAGCCGGTCGAGCACAATGTCAGCCAGCTTCGGATGAAAGCCGAAATAGCCGGCAAGCGCAAATGAGAGATGCGAGTGCTCAGCTTGGTATTGCGCCACTTGCCGCTCAAGCCGCTTGATGAGCACGCCGGTGAACAAAAAATACGGCAAGATGACGATCCGTTTCGCCCCAAGCGCCAAACAGCGGTGAACGGCATCATCGAGCGACGGGGTGGTCACGCCCATAAACGCCGGCTCAACGAGCGAATAATCGGTCTGTTCCCAAAACAAGCGGGCGATTTTGTATAAATCGCTGTTCGCGTCTGGATCGCTGCCGCCGCGGCCGAGCAAAATGACCGCCGTTCCGTCGCCCGGCTGTTCCGGACGCTCGCCGATTTCCTGCAGCCGGTCGCGCAAAATGGCAAACGTCTGCTCATGAATGCCGATGGGGCGGCCGTAGCGAAACGTGATATGCGGATAGCGCGCTTTCGCTTCGTCGATTTCCGCTGGAATATGGAGCTTCGAATGCCCAGCCGGCAATAAAATGAGCGGAATGACCGCGACGTCCGTCGCCCCGGCCGCCGCGCACCGTTCGATTCCTTCGCCGATCGACGGACGGCCAAATTCAAGGAAGCACGTTTCGACATGAAAGGAAGCAGCAAGGCGCGGCCGCAGCCGCTCAACAAACTGCACCACTTGTTCGTTTCCCTCCGGATCGCGGCTTCCATGGCCGACAAATAAAATGGCTTTCATCGTTTTCTCTCCTTCTTCATGTATTGGCTCGCCTCCTGCCTTCTAGAAGGACGATGATGTAAGGAAAATGTTGCTCCTAACCGCGTTTCTCAAGTTAAAAAACTAGAAGATTGATAATTTTGTTTAATATACCACTTATTCCATTTATTTATCAACAAGAAAAATATTGGCTCTTCACCAAAAGTTGTACTTGATTTTTCCATCACACATCTTACTGATGCATCCACGAAAGAACAGGAAACCAATCATGTTTTGCTTACACCTATTCAGAGAAGTGCAACGTCTGTCAAGTACACGTTGTGGTGATGAACCAAAATATTTAATAATATACTTTATTTTCTAAATAAAAACACCACCGATTGGTGTGTGACAGCGGTTTTTCATCGACCTTCTAACGCAAGCGGCAACGAAGCCGGCCGCTGTTTCCGCCGCCGTCGGAAACGGCTTGCGGTTGTCAGTCGCCGCAGGCGGCCGTTTCCACAGCAGCGGCCGTTGCTTCTTCGTGACGAAACGGACCGATTTGCTTGACGCGGGCGAAAAACTTATGAAACCGTTCGTTCGGATGACCGTGTTCTTTATAGTATTCAATAATATCAGCAATGACGGTAATGATTTCTTCTTTTGGAATGCCCTCGGCGACAAGCTGGCCAGGGTGAGCGTTGCGGCCGACCGTCTTTCCTCCTAAAAACAAATCAAATTTTCCTTTGCGATACACGATGCCGATGTCTTCGCGCACCGCGCCGTAGCACGCCATCCCGCAGCCGTTGACGCCGAGCTTCAACTCTTTCGGCAACGCCATGCCCCCGAATTTCCGCGCCAATTCCTCCGCGTACGGAATGGCGTCTTTTTTCTCCCCGTCACAAAAATCGCACGCTTTCACGGTCAGGACCTCGCCGACCGGCATCACTGTCAGTCCGGCGGCCACAAGACGGGCCGTCAGCCCAGCCGGATCCTCTGTTAACCGTTCAATTTTCATATAATGGTCCGGAGTGTAAGTCATCTTTCCATCCGGCCCTACCACTTCCGCGAGCACGATAAGCTGTTCGGGAGTGAACTGTTTATTGGCCACGCCCGGACTGACGGCCGCCTCGAACAGCACCGGGGCTGGGCGCATAGACCGGTGGGTCAAGGCAGCGAGCGCGTCTTCGGCAACTTCTTTCGCCGCCATGGGACGGTCGACAGGCGGTATGGCCGACCCCGACTCCTTCGCCTGTCGGGCCGCCGCCGGCAGAGGGACGCTCGAAGCAGAGAGAGGTAAAGACGCGGATGGCACCGAAACACGAGGTCGCTCAGTCTCTGGCTCGCTGGCGGGTTCAAGAACGGGGCCACCGTTCAACGGCTTCGTCTGTTCGAGCGCCCACGGCTCCGCTTCTTTGCGCAGCCGCTCATGCGGCTTGAGCGGCTGGACGGCCGCGGTCAAATGATATTTGCGCTGATAGCCGCGCGGTGTGATCATGAGCCCATCGTGAACAAATGTCGTTGAATTGCCGATAATGACCGTCGTCAACATGCCGATTTCATGATCAAGCATATGGGCTAAGTCGGTGAGGACGATCTGCTGGCGTTCGCGGTACGCGCTTTTCACTAGTCCGACTGGCGTCTCGGGCGCCCGGTGGCGAAGCAGAATGCGCTGCGCTTCCACAATTTGTCGCGTGCGCCGCCCGCTTTTCGGGTTGTAAAGCGCGATGACAAAATCGGCCGCCGCCGCGGCTTCGAGCCGCTTTTCAATCAGCTCCCACGGCGTCAAATGGTCGCTCAAGCTGATCGTGCACGCATCGTGCATAATCGGCGCCCCAAGCAAAGCGGCGCACGAGTGAATGGCGGAAATGCCCGGAATGACTTCCACTTCAATCGGATCGTCTTTCGTCCAGCCTTTTTCAATCAACACTTCGTAGACGAGCCCCGCCATGCCGTACAGCCCGGAGTCGCCGCTGGAAATGACGGCCACCGTCTTGCCGCGCTCGGCCCACTTCACTGCCGCTTGGGCGCGGCTTACTTCCTCGGTCATGCCGGTGCTGATGATTTCCTTTCCGGCGATCAAATCGCGCACCAGCTCAATGTATGTTTTGTAGCCAATGATGACGTCGCTTTCTTCAATGGCTTCGCGGGCCCGCTTCGTCATATGGTCAACACTGCCGGGTCCGAAGCCGACGATCAACAACTTACCTCCCATGCGTTTCCCCTCCTTGTTCTTCTGGCCATGGCCGCGGCATCGAAACTTCCTTCGGCCCCCACTCCTTCCAGAACCGAACAAACAGCGACACGTCCAAACGGACCGCGAGCAGCTGGCGGCGATCGGCAAAAACGTCTTCCGGCGGTCCTTGCTTGACAATCAGGCCTTCGTGCATGACGGTGACCCAATCGGCCCATTGCCAGACGAAATCCATGTCGTGCGTGGCGATAAGGACGGTCGTTCCCCTTTGATGAATGACATCGATTTGCCGCAAAAACTGTTTCGTTTGATGCTGGTCCAAATACGCCGTCGGTTCATCCAACACAAGCAAGTCCGGCTTTGTCGCCATCGCCGAACAAAGCGTCAGCCACTTTTTCTGTCCGAGGCTGAGCTGGTGGGTCGGGCGATCGAGCCAATCACCGAGTCCGTATTCATCAACAAGCGCCGACAAAGCGGTTCTCATCTGTTCTTCATTGAACCCAGCGTGAGCGAGGCTAATCGCCAATTCATCGCGCACGAGCGGCGCAATCAGCTGATGTTCCGGATTTTGAAAAACGAGGCTGACTTCACGCCGCCAGCGCCGCCAATCGGCCCCGCGCTCATACATGTTGCTCCCTTTCCAATACAGCGCGCCCGACCGTGCCCGCAGCAATCCGTTCAAATGAAGAAACAGCGTCGTTTTGCCGCAGCCGTTTGCGCCGATGAGCGCGCATTTTTTTCCTGCTGGAATTTCCCAATCAACCCCGTTGAGCACATCGCGCGAGGAATCGTAAGCATAGCGCACTTGTTCCATCCGTAGCAGCACCTTTTTCACCCTTTCCACCAAACCATGCCGAGCAGCAGCCCGATTAACGCGGCGCCGGCCGCCATATCAATGGTATGTGGTTTTGTGTCCAACGGCTGATGCCGATAGACAAACGAGTCGATTCCTCCGCGAGCGGTAAGCGCACGCCCGAGCGCTTCGTACGATTGCCCGGCCTTCAGCCACAATTGGTACATGAGCATCCCCCCATGCCGCCAATGTGTTCCCCCGTTGCGGGCGCGCAACGCCAGCCACAGCTCAGCCGCCGCCTGCTCAAGCAAAAAGATGAAGCGGTACATCAAAAAACAAAGCTCAATAACCGCCGCCGGAAGACGACAACGCCGCAGGACGGCAAACCATTCCGGCGCCGGCGTAGTGATTAGAAGGAAAAACAAACAAGACCACGCCGCCAACGAGCGCACGGCCAATTCAGCGGCCGGCCGCAGCTGGCTATAGGAAATAGACAAATGAAAGGGAAGGGAAATAGAAATGACCATGGTCAATAAGCTGACTCCTAAAAAAACTGAAGCGGCGGCCATTGCTTTTCCATACAGCGAAAGCGGTACACCGGCGCGACCGATGATCCAATACGTCATCCCGGCCATAATGAGCAACTGTTCGCGCCAGCTGCTTATCATCCCAAGCACCAACAAGATCACCGCCATCGCCAGCTTCCATTCCGCTCGCCACGTTCGCAGCCGATTGTCGTAAGCGAACCGATCAAACTCGCGAATCATGCCCGTTCTTCCGTTCCGACCGCCCTTTATACAGGCCGATCACGTAGCCGATGACGCCGGCGCCAAGGGCGGCTTGCAGCGAAAATAGCAGCGTTTCCACTTCGCCGCCCGGCGGGGTGAAAATCGATTCAAACCACGGCCGGTAATGCGGAGCGAGCGTTTGAATCGCCCGTTCCGCTTGGTCATCGGTGCCGCCAAATTCGGAGCCGCGCGCCCACCAAAGCGGAAGAAGGATCAACACCAATACGAAAGCGAACAGCCACAGGTTTTTCTTCATCGAATCACGCCCCCTTTTCCCGTTCAAATAGCGGAGAAGCTTGGTATGAAGCGAGCCAGTTCCAGACCATCACCGTCAAAATGCCTTCCGTCACCGCCAGCGGCACTTGAGTGATGGCAAAAATGCCGGCAAATTTTAAAAACGAAGCGAGCACGCCGCCATCCGGTGCTGGAAACGCGACTGCCAATTGAACGGATGTAGTGACATAGGTCGCCAAATCCGACAAACAGGCAGCTAAAAACAGCGCCACTCGATGTGAAACAAGACCGCGCCGGTGCAGCTGATACACACTAAACGCAACCAGCGGCCCAACGACCGCCATCGACAAAGCGTTCGCCCCCAATGTCGTCAATCCACCATGAGCAAGCAGCAACGCTTGGAACAGAAGAACTAGCGTGCCGATGACAACCATCACCCACGGCCCAAACAACGCGGCCCCGAAGCCGATGCCGGTCGGGTGGGAACTGCTGCCCGTGACGGACGGAATTTTCAGCGCCGACAGGACGAACGTAAACGCCCCAGCCAAGGCCATGAGCAGCTTTTGCTCCGGATGCTCTTTCAGCGTGCGGACGAGACGACGTAAACCAACCAAGAAAAACGGGAGAAACAATCCCCACCAAAACAGCGCCCATTTCGCTGGCAAAAATCCTTCCATAATGTGCATGGCGTACGCGTCTTGTTCATTCGTCAAGAAAAAGTAACTTGTCAATAGCGCCGCGATGACAACCCAACGGCTTGTTCGCATCATTGTCGATTCGCCTCCTTCGGTTCATTGGCCGTTTTCCGCTTCCCAACCGGCGCCTCGCTTTCCCCTGCTGGCGCCCATTTGCATCCTGCCTCCTCATCAAACTCATACGTCGCCCATTCGCGAATCGGCGCCCCTTCACAAAGATGGATGCGCACCACCTCCCGCGCTTTTTCCGGCGTCATTTCTCGGTACCAGACGCCATCCGGATAGACGATCATCACGCATGCATCCTGGCAGCGGCCGTTGCAGCGCGTTCGTGTCGTATGAACAAGATCGTCTAAACCAAGACGGGCGATCTCTTCGCGCACCGCCAGCGTCACTTCCTCCCCGCCATGACGGAGGCACGTCCCGCCGTTGCAAATGAACAAATGATGCCTCATTCCCCGCAAATCCCACGTCGCCATCGAATCCCCCCTTTTGGCTAGAATGATAGAATTCAGATGCAGACAGACGAGCAGGTTTCAGGCAAAAGAAAAAGCACCTCTACAGCAGAGGTGCAGAAAAATGTATACAAAAAAGTCTTAAACGACCCAAACAGGCCTTATGCAGCCCTCATTCTCCCGCACGTCTGCCTATAGTCCCGTAGGCATCCGTCCGACCCAAACAAGGCAGGTCTCCTGACTTAGGATCATCGCTTGCGGCGCCTTCCCGAAGTTCTCTTCAGTGACTTGTTGCCGCAAAGCTCCCCATCACAGTGGCGGGCACCGTGCCGGATTTTCACCGGACTTCCCTTTTTCACCCGAGCCGGTTTGACGAGCTCAGGCACCTTGTGGGTTCTTCACCATATCTACACTGTCATGGAACAAGCATCTGTCTCCATCGTAGTACAAGCAAAACGCTACCGTCAACCGTTTTTTGCCGACAAATCGGCGCAGGCCACGACGATGCCGTCCGCATCGGCGTACACATACGCTCCCGGTTCCCAACGCACACCGCCAAACTCGAGCGCAACGTCGCGGGCGCCTTTTCCTTCTTTTCGGCTTTTGACCGGGCACGTGCCAATGGCCATGACGCCGATCGGCATCGCACCGATTTCTGCGGAATCGCGGATGCAGCCATGGATAATGACGCCAGCCAGCCCCCTCTCGCAGGCGATTTGTGCCAATCGGTCGCCGAATAACGCAACGCGGCGCGACCCTTTTCCGTCGACAACCAACACCGTCCCCGCTGGAACGGTCTCGAGCGCTTCGCGGACAAGCACGTTGTCCTCCAACACGTCAACTGTCGCAATCGGTCCGGAAAACATCTGTTTTCCGCCATATGATTGGAACGGCACCTCGCATACTTGCAGCTCGTCTAAAAATTGATCGCATAAATCGGCTGTTTTCATTGTCGCTCTCTCCTTTCCCTTTTTGCATTCGCCACCATTCGCCAAAGTCCTGCTGACTACGCTTTTTTTTGCGGCGCTGTTTATATTTGAAAAAGATGTGGAGTTTTGCTAAACTAGACGTTGAACGTATTGGCTCGTCCTCGCTGTCCGGCGAACGAAAAAACGGCCCCACACGACATGGCGGAAGCCGTTTTTGCCTGCCGGCTACGCGGCAAAAGCCGCCCCGTCCGGCCATTCAGCTCGGCTAGCTGGATTCGAACGAGCGCATCACGGAAGTCAAAGTCGGTTGCCTTGCCGCTTGGCTATAGCCCAACGTCTTTGTTGGCACTTACAGTAGGCAGCAACAACCCTCCCCGTTCGAATCAAAACGCATACCATTTTGCAAAAGGAAGCAAAATACAAATAAGGATTCATGTCCCGTGCGTTTCACCACATCTTTACCATCGCTTCACAATCGCTTCATTTCAATAAAGTATAATGCAAAGAGAAAGGGGGGAACGACGTTGCGCCGAACCGCCGCCCTCCGCCAATGGCTTCATGTGTTGTGGTTATTGTGCCTGCCGCTCGGCCTCGCCGCATCAACCGCCGCACAGCCGTCCGTCGCCCCGAAACCGATCATCATCGCCCACCGCGGCGCATCCGGACACGCGCCGGAGCATACGCTCACGTCCTACCGCCTCGCCGCCCGCATGCAGGCCGACTATATCGAAGTCGATGTGCGGGCCACCCAAGACGGGAAGCTCGTCGCTTTGCATGATGCCACACTCGCTCGGACGACAAACGCCGAAACCGTTTATCCGCGCCGATCGCCATGGCAGGTCAGCGATTTTTCAATTCGTGAGCTCAAAAAGTTGGATGCTGGCTCGTGGTTGGCTCCGCGCTTTGCCGGCGAGCGCGTCCCGACGCTTGATGAGGTCATTCAGATGTTGAAAGCGGAGCGTGTGGAAGCCCCGTTGTACATCGAAACGAAACAGCCCGGCATCGAAAAGGCCGTCGCGCACCTGCTGCAAAGCCATCACATGTTGCGCCCCGGCCGCGTCATGTTTCAATCGTTTTCCCGAAAAAGCCTCGAGGCGCTGCGCCGGCTCATTCCGCGCGGCATTCCGCTCATCCAATTAATCGACGGAAGGGAAGCGCAACATTGGGACGATCAACGGCTGAGACAAATCGCCGCCTACGCCGATGGCATCGGCTTGCCGCTTTCGGCCGTCACCAAAGAGCGAGTGCGCGCCGCCCATCGCCGCGGGCTCATCGTCCACGTCTATACCGTCAATGCAACGCACGATCTGGCGCGCCTATGCGCCATGGGCGTGGACGGGATCTTTACCGACTATCCCGACCGCCCGGCTCGCATCGCCGCTTGCCGCCGGCCGCCCGACCATTGACTAGCCTTCAAGGAGAAAGCCGGGATTCTAGTTTACATAATATTATTATTGTTTAAAAATGAAATCGTTTCCATCTGATCCGATTCGGTGTATCCTTTATGAAAAAGGAGGCCGCCGCGCTAAGCGAGCCGGAGCGGCTGATGGAACGGATTCAAGAGCCGCAAACGGAGGAACCGGCAAAAAAGGACGGGACGCCATCGGTCCGCCCTTTCGCCAAGCGCCCCGCCCCCTATTTCCTCTGTTGCCTTCATTACCGCTTCGGAAACTGAAACGACAATTTCTTCTCGTTTTCATCCCACACAAGGACAGCGTCAAACGTTTTTCCGCCTTTTTTGAATCCTTTAATGACATTGGTTTTTCCTTTTGCCAGCAGCTTTTTTACATTGGCCGCCGAAATCGATTTGCCGAGAATGCGTTTGGCGATCGTAAACGAGCATTTTGTTTTCGCGTACTGGTCGCAACCGTACAACGTTCCTTTGTCGATGACGGTCCCTCCGCAAAGCGGGCACGGCCCGAGCTTCTCACCGATCGTTTTTTTCGTTCTCGTCCGCTGGATCGAGGCGGTGTCGACCCCGTTAAAATTCCAAGCTGGGGCGGCAGCGATGGCGTCAGCGACCACTTTTTGCGCCAGCTTTTTCACCTGTTCCATAAACGCGGCGGGCGAGGCCGTTCCTTCGCCGATTTCGCTTAGGCGCTGCTCCCATTTCGCTGTCATTTCCGGCGAGGCGAGAATCGTGCCGCCAAGCGCCTCGATCAATACTTTCGCCTTGTCCGTTGGATAGACGAGGTTATTTTTGACTTCAATGTATTTTCGTTCCTTCAGCATCGTAATGATCGCCGCCCTTGTCGCTTCCGTGCCGAGCCCTTCCGTTTTGGCGAGCACTTTTTCCAGCTCCTCATCGTCCAAAAATGTTCCCGCCGTTTTCATCAAGGTGATGAGTTCGCCTTCCGTATACCGTTTCGGCGGCTCGGTTTTCCCTTCTTTCACTTTGACAGCGGCCGCCTCCCCCGCTTCGCCCCGCTCGAGCGGCGGCAGCACCGCGTCTTTCTCCTCCTCATGCGGACGGATGACGGTGCGCCACCCCTCGTCAACAACCTGCCTTCCTTTCGAAACGAAGCGAGCCCGACCGTCAACCAACGTCGTGACGGTCGTATAATCCATGACCGCCGCTTGGTGGTGGGCGGCGATCAAGCGGCGGACAACTAAATCGTACACGTTTCGCTCGTCGGCCGACAGCTTCTCCGGGTCAACGACCTGTTCCGTCGGGATGATGGCGTAGTGGTCGGTCACTTTTTTCTCGTTTACATAACGTTTATTCTGTAAAATCGACGGCCGCGGCAGCGGAAAATACGAAGCGTACGCCGGAAACGACGACAGTTTTTGCAAAATGGCCGGGAACGTTTCCGCCTCTCCCCTAGTCACATGCATCGAATCCGAACGCGGGTACGAAACGATTCCTTTTTGGTAGAGCGATTGCAGCACATCGAGCGTTTTTTTCGGCGAGAAGCGGTACAGCTTGTTCGCTGTCGCCTGCAGCGTCGATAAGTTGAACAACAGCGGCGGCTGATACGTTTTCCGCTCGGTGCGGACGTCGGCGACTTCCGCCCGCTTCCCGCGGCAAAAGGCCGCGATTCGTTTCGCCATCTCCTCGTCCTTAAGACGCGTTTGACCGTTTTCATCCGTCCATTTTCCTTCATAGCGCTTGTCGCCGATGACAAACGAAGCGATGACTTCCCAAAACGGCTCCGAGCGGAACTGCTCGATTTCCCGCTCGCGCCGGACAATAAGAGCCAAGGTCGGCGTCTGCACGCGCCCGACGGAGAATACATCGTTCATCCCGCGCTCTTTCAGCAACAAGCTGTACACGCGCGAAGCGTTCATGCCGACGAGCCAATCCGCGCAGGCGCGGGCGTACGCTTCTTCATAGAGCGGACGCGTCGTCTGCTCATCGAGCAGGCGGCGAAATCCTTCGGCAATGGCCTTTGGGGTCAACGATGACAGCCAAAGCCGCCTGATCGGCTTGTTAACGCCGCTCAGGCGGATCACGTTGCGCACAATGAGCTCCCCTTCGCGCCCGGCGTCTCCCGCATGGATGATTTCCGTCACTTCCGGCTTCCGCAGCAACTCCTTAATCACTTGAAACTGTTTCGCCTTCGCTTTTTCGATCTCATACTCGAACCGTTCCGGGACGATCGGCAACGTGTTGAGCGTCCACCGTTTCCACTCCGGGCGGTACCGCTCGGGCGGGGCGAGCTGGAACAAATGCCCGATCGCCCATGTCATATACGCCCCATCCGGAAACAAGTCATTCGGCAAAATTTCGATATAGCCTTGCCGTTTTTTCGTCTGAAAAATCGAGGCGAGCGTCGCCCCTTGGTCCGGTTTTTCCGCAATAATGACTTTCATCGGCTTCTCCCCTTATGGCACCTCATGCCCCATGGAACTTTGCCAAATGGCGAACCATTGCTCGCGGGAAAGCGGCAAAGACAGCGCCCGCACCGCCCGCTCGATGCGTTCTCGTTTTCCCGATCCGACAATCGGCATCATCCGCGCTGGATGAACGAGGAGCCACGCGTACAGCACTTCGTCGATCGTCTCAGCGCCCACTTCGCCTCGCACTTGTTCAAGCGTCCCGCGCAGCCGCACCGCCCGGTCATCGTCAGCGGAAAAAATCGCTCCACCGGCGAGCGGCGACCATACCATTGGCGGAACGCGCTTCTCAAGGCAAAGGTCAACTGTGCCGTCTTCAAGATTTTCCAACCGATACGCCGATACTTCGATTTGGTTGGTCACGAGCGGAAACGGCAAATACGACTGAAGCATTTCCCACTGCGAACGTTTAAAGTTCGAGACGCCGAAATAGCGCACTTTTCCGTCCTGTTTCAGCTGGCAAAACGCCTCGGCCACCTCTTCTGGATTCATGAACGGATCCGGACGGTGAATGAGCAAGACATCGATATAATCCGTGCGGAAATTGGCGAGCGACTGCTCGACCGAGGCGATGATATGGGTTTTGCTTGTATCATATAATTTCATCCCGTATTTTGGCGGCCGCTTGATGCCGCATTTCGTCACAATCTCGATCTGACCGCGCAAGCTTGGCTTTAACGCCAGCGCTTCGCCAAAGCGCGATTCACACGTGTAGTCGCCGTAAATATCAGCATGGTCAAACGTCGTAATGCCGCGCTCAAGACAAAATTCAATGAGCCCGAGCAGCTGCTCGCGCGAATAGCCCCAGTCCGCAAGCCGACAACAGCCGTGAATGAGGCGGGAAAAAGTCAAATCGTCCGCTAAACGGATTCGTTCCATTGATCGTCTCCCTTTCTTTTTTTGGTTTTGGCTAAAATCGTTCCGCTTGCGCATACTACCAACAAGAGGAAAAAACGGAAAGGACGTGATGATATGAAGCGCTGGCTTCTTGGGCTCGCCGCCGTGCTTCTTTTGGCCTCCCCATGGCCGACATCAGCCGCCGAAACTGCATACGAATGGAATGTGGCCGACATTTACCCATCCGAACACGAATGGATGCGCGACTACAAGACGGTGAAAAACGCCTTGCCGAAACTGGCGGCGTTTGAAGGGAAGCTTGACGATGCGAAGACGATCGCCAAACTGTTCGCCCTAAACGAACAAACGGCCCGCAAGCTCGAAAAACTGTCGCTTTACGCCCATTTAAAACGCGATATCAACATTGAAGATGAAACGGCGGCCCGGCTCGGGGCAAAAGTGGAAGCGCTCGCCGCCCAATATGCGGCGAAAACAGCGTTTATCGAGCCGGAACTGCTCGCCCTACCCGAGCGGACGCTCAGGAAGCTCCAAAAAAGCAAACCGCTGAAAGCGTACCGCTATTACTTCCATGAGTTGCGTGAGCAAAAGCCGCATACGCTCACGAAACGCGAAGAACAGCTGCTCGCGAAACTATCGCCGGCGCTCGGCGAAGCGGAGAACATTTATGACCACGCCGCCCGCGGCGATTACGAGCCGCCATCTGTCAAGATGCCGAACGGAAAGACAGTGACATTGACCGACGACCAATACGCCGCCATGCTCGAGCACCCGGACCGCCGCTATCGAAAGGCGGCGTTTGAAGCGAAAGCCAAAAGTTATGAAGCCATGGAACAAACCGCAGCCGCGACGCTGTATGCCTCGGTCAAAGCGGATGAATTGTATGCGAACGTGCGCCGCTATCCATCCGGCCTTGCCGCCGCGCTGGCCGCCGATGACGTACCAAAGGAAGTGTTCGATCACTTGATCGCCGCCACTCGCCGCCACTTGCCGGCGCTTCACCGCTATGTCGAACTGCGGCGGCGCGCGCTCGGGCTTGACCGCGTCCATAGCTATGACTTGTACGTGCCGCTCGTCGGCGAAACAATGAAACCGATTCCGGTCGAAACGGCGAAGACGCTCATAGTGGAAGGACTCAAGCCGCTCGGCGCCGACTATATCAAACAGGTGCACCGAGCGTTTCAAGAACGATGGCTTGATGTCTTCCCGCGCCCGAAAAAATATACCGGCGGCTACAACACGGGAGCGTATGACACCCATCCGTTCATCTTGCTCAATTACAACGGTTCGCTTGATGGCGTATTGACGATGGCTCACGAGCTTGGGCACGCCATGCATTCCGTATACACGAACCGCGCGCAGCCGTACCATTATTCCGGTCATTCGATTTTCACCGCCGAAGTCGCCTCGACCGCGAACGAATGGCTCATGCTCGATTATTTGTACAAACAGGCGAAAACAAAAGAAGAAAAACTCCGCCTGCTCATCGAACAAATCGAGCAAATCCGCGGCACGTTGTACACGCAAGTGATGTATTCCGAATTTGAACGGATGATTCATGACAAAGTGCGCCAAGGCGGCAGTCTGACAGCGGACGAACTGAACCATCTTTGGCTTGGCCTGCTCAAAACGTATTACGGCCCGGCGTACGCCGCCGATCCCGGCGCCGCGCACGGCTGGCTGCGCATCCCGCATTTTTATGACGCCTTTTATGTATACAAATATGCCACTTCGCTCGCGGCGTCGTACACCATTGTGAGCGACATCCAAACCGATACAAGCGGCAAGGCGGTGAAGCGGTACAAACAATTTTTGCGCTCCGGCGCATCCGATGACCCGATCCGTCTGCTCAAGCGAGCCGGAGTGGATATGACAAGCCCCGAACCGATCGAGCGGGTCTTAGGTCATTTCGCCGAACTCGTTGACGAACTCGATCGACAGCTGCCAAGCCAAAACCGTCAGCGGTCTACATGAAAGAGGTGTCCCGCGCCGTTCGGGACACCTTTGTTATTGCGGCGGAAAAAAGAATATCGCTTTGCGCTGCAACGCGCCGGACCGGTTAAGGCGGTCGATCGCGCGCAAAGCGACACCATGCGCTTGCCCCGCAGCCAAGGCGGTTATTCACTTAAAGATGCGCCTGCAATTTTTTCTTTCACCTTGCGGATGTTTTCCATCTTATTGTCCCAGCACGCTTGGCTCAAATCGACGGGATATTGCTCGGGATTGAGCGTCCGTTTGTACTCCTCCCAAAACAAGCGCAAGCTTTCTTTCGCATACGCTTGAATGTCCGGAAGCGGGGGCGACGTATACACGAGCCGGCCGTTGTCGAAGATCGTCACATGCAAATCACGCGCTTCGAAATTGGTGACGAATTTGCTGATGAACGTGTACACCGGATGGAACATTTTCAGCCGCTCTTCTTGCTGCGGGTTTTCGCTCTCTAAGGCGATGTAGTCGCCTTCCGCTTTATGGTTGATTTTGTTGACGATGCGGTACACCCGCTTCAGCCCCGGCGTCGTCACTTTCTCTGGATTGCCGCTGATTTTGATTGTATCGACCATCTCACCGCGTTCGTTTTCAATCGCCACCATTTTGTACACGGCGCCGAGCGCTGGCTGATCGTACGCCGTAATGAGCTTTGTGCCGATCCCCCACACATCGATTTTCGCCCCTTGCGACTTCAAGTTTAAAATCGTATCTTCATCCAAATCGTTCGAGGCGAAAATTTTCGCGTTCGGAAATCCGGCTTCATCGAGCATTTTCCGCGCTTCCTTCGACAAATAGGCGAGATCGCCGCTGTCGATGCGGATGCCGATAAAGTTGATTTGGTCGCCCAGCTCCTTCGCGACGCGAATGGCGTTTGGCACCCCGGACTTCAACGTATCGTACGTATCGACGAGAAATACGCAGTCTTTATGACGGCGTGCATACTTCAAAAAGGCGGTGTATTCATCCTGATACGCTTGAATCATCGAATGGGCGTGCGTTCCGGCGACCGGAATGCCAAACAGCTTCCCGGCGCGCACGTTCGATGTCGCCTCAATCCCGCCGATATACGCTGCGCGCGCCCCCCAAAGCGCCGCATCCATCTCCTGCGCCCGCCGGCTGCCGAACTCCAAAGCCGGTTCGTTCCCGAGAATATGCTTAATGCGCGACGCTTTCGTGGCGATGAGCGTCTGGAAATTGATAATGTTTAAAATAGCCGTTTCGATGAGCTGCGCCTCGGCGAGCGGCGCCTCGATGCGCATAATCGGTTCATTGGCAAACACCACTTCCCCTTCGCGCATCGAACGGACCGTGCCGGTGAAGCGAAGCGTCCGCAAATAGTCTAAAAAGTCGTCGCGGTAACCAAGTTCTTGGCGCAAATAGTCGATGTCGCTGTCAGAAAATCGGAACTGTTGCAAAAACTGAATGACACGCTCCAACCCAGCGAACACCGCATAGCCGTTGCCAAACGGCAGCTTGCGGAAAAACACTTCAAACACAGCGCGGCGCTCATGCATACGATCTTCCCAATACGTCTCGACCATGTTGATTTGATATAAGTCCGTATGAAGCATCAAACTGTCATCGGCATATTTTTTCATGAATGTGCAACCTCCAACATACGAATGACTGCGCCGCCGAATGGAGAAAAAGAACGTTCATCGTCTATTCTATCATGTTTTCTCCATTATTCCACTATTTCTGCGCCTAGCGTATGGCGAAAATGGCGGAGCGCCCATTCGTGTCCCGCCGCGTCGAAGCTCGCGACCGCCCGCCGGTGGACGACGATGCGAAAGCCTTTATTGTATGCATCGACCGCCGTATGGAGGACGCAAATATCGGTGCAGCAGCCGACCAAATGCACTTCCGTGATGCCTCTCTCGCGCAATTTCAGCTCCAAATCGGTCCCGGCGAACGCGCTGTAGCGCGTTTTGTCCATCCAGTAGACGTTGTCTTTATGCTTATTTGCTTGATACACCTCTTCGAGCTCCCCGTACAGCTTTCGGCCCTCCGTCCCTTCAATGTTATGCGGCGGAAACAGCTTCGTTTCCGGATGGTAGTGATCTCCCGCCACATGTTTGTCAATGGCGAAGACAACAAAATCTCCACGATCGATAAACTGTTTCGTCACCCGTACAAGTTCTTCTTCAATCGCCTGCCCCGGCTTCCCGCATGTGAGCGCGCCATGATCGGCGATAAAATCGACGGTGTAGTCGATGTTAATGAGTGCTCTCTTCATGAAAATCCCTCCTGCGTGTTTGTCTAACAAACGGGTCTTGCTGTACATTGCCGCTGCTATACTTTTACTCTACTCCAGCATGCAAAATCTGGGCAAGCAGAAGATTGCATAAGAAAGCGAGCCGATGATGCAAAACTCGCCTTCCATCGCTCAGCGGAAAAGTGATTCCTTTCTGACGAATGGTTTTTACGAATATTTACAAAAACAGAAAGTAGGATATGCCGATATGATCCCCCTTTTTTTCAATATCGTTTTTTTGCTCGTGCTTCTTGCCGTCGGTTTATCCGTCGTCTTCCTGAATAAATTTGCGTCAAACCGGATTCGCATGATCAGCTACACTGAGCCTCTCCGTTGGGTGCCGTTCAACAATTATCAGCTGAATCAAATCAACAAAGCGGCGCAACCATAAGCGCAAAGCGAAAATCCCGCGCCTGCTTGAAGCAGGCGCGGGATTTTCACTGATCCGTCAGCTATTTTCCGCCGCTTTCGCCGCTTTCAGCTGACTGCGCAAAATGAGCGACTGGATGATCGAGAAGCAACCGCCGACAACCCAATAGAGCGACAGCGCCGATGGGACGGAGCTGGCGCCGATAAAGATCATGACCGGCATGATGTACGACATCATCGCCATTTGCGGCATTTGTTCTTCGGCCATCGACGGCGAGAGGCGGAGCGAGATGAACGTCGTCAACGCCGCCAAAACGGGCAAAATGAAATACGGATCGCGGTGGCCAAGCTCGACCCATAGGAACGAGTGGGTTTTAATTTCTTGCGTCCGCGAAATCGCGTAATAAAGCGCCATAAAAATCGGCATTTGAATTAACACCGGCAGGCAGCCGCTCGCCGGATTGACGCCGTGCTTTTGGTACAGCTGCATCATTTCTTGCTGGAGCTTGCGCTGCGTTTCCGGGTCTTTGCTTTTATATTTTTCTTGCAGCTTCATAAGCTCCGGGCGCAGTTTTTGCATGGCGATCGATGCGCGGAACTGCTTCAAAATGAGCGGCAGCAAGCAAAAGCGGACGATGAGCGTCAGCACGATAATGGCGATGCCGTAATTGTCGCCAAACCAGTGCCCAAGCGTCAAAAGAAGCTTCGACATTGGATAGACAAAATAATGGTTCCAAATGCCTTGGCTATGTTCGTCGATCGGTTCGTTGCGGTTGCAGCCGGAAAGAAGCAAGACTGCACCAAGCAGCACCAATACCCATTTTTTCATGAAAAGCCCTCCTTACTATCATGTTGCAAAATCATGCCGTTTCATCATAAAGGAAAGGGCCTTCCATCCTCATCCGTTCGGCTTGTCCGTTCCCGAACGGGAATTTTCCGCCGCTGCGGCAAAAACAGCGGGCGCCATGGAAGCGCCGCTCGTTCGGCGCCTCCTCCCGCCTCCCGCTCGCGAACCGAGGCCAACGCCGGCTCGTAAAACAATGATTTCGCTGTCCGATGTGCGCCCATATACCCTTTCATGATGATCCATAACGCGCCGACAAGCGACATATACACAAGCAAATCAATAGGCGCTTCCATGCGTCCCGTCCACCCCCTTTTGCCCCGTCCATCTTCTCTTCTCATACAATAGCAAACTTTCCATCAAAAGAAAAGCAACAATTGATCACATCCGCTCCAAGCGGTGAAATGCCGGCTCGTCAGCCGCCAACATGGCGAGCTCTCCGCTTTCATCAGCCGAAAATGCCGCCTCAAGCTCTTGCTTCGCCTCATCGAAGCGTCCAAGCAGCGCGAGACAGCGGGCTCGTTCGTAGCGAAGTCGAGCATCTTTGGCCATATGGACGCACCGTTCAATGGCAGCCAACGCCCGCTCAATGTGCCCTGCCGCTTCATAAGCAGCCGCGAGCTGCATATTCAGCTCTTCATCCTCAGGATACCAATCGGCGTAGCGCTCCCAAAGCGCCGCCGCTTCCTGATAGCGGCCCGTTTCCATATACTGTTCGCCAAGCAACATGAGCGCCTCACGGGCGAGCGGTTCTTCCGCCACGATCGCCTCCAGCTGCCGCTCGGCTTTCTCGTGCTGCCCTTCTTGAAGCCAAACGACCGCCTGCAACACGCGCAGTTCGACATCGTCCGGGTCATCAGCCACTAGCCGTTCAAGCCACCGCTTGGCTTCTTGGCGCTTCTTCTCATCGTCGGCCTTCAACAAGTGTTCGACGAATTCACGCGCCAATGAAGGATCCCAAACGCGGGCGAGCGCTCGGCGCCACGTTTTGATGGCATCGTCCTCCAGCTCGATCGCCGCATAGAGGCGGGCGAGCTGCCCATAGGCTTCCGCATCGCTGCGATTGAGGCGAATCGCCTCCTCATACAAATCAATGACGATCGAAAACAAGGAAAACCTGCCCATCCATTCTTTCGCTTTTGTCCACCACCGCACCGGCTCGTCGCTTTCGTTCTGTTCCTCTTCCAAATACGGAAGGAGAGCGGCGGCCGCATTCCGATAAACAACGCTTTTCGCCTCACGGCCGATCTTCAGCCGCTCCAGCCGGTGGCGCAGCTTCCCTAAGCCGCGCATCGTTTTCGGGAATAAGGCGACATATGCCGAATACAACGATTCATCGTCGGGATGGCGCACCATCAACCGCTCGAGCAGCTTGATTGCCTCTTTCGTGCGTCCTTCCCGGCTAAGCACATTCGCGTAATGACGAAGCACTTCACTGTGATCCGGGTCAAGAGCAAGCGCCTTCTCGACCGCCGCCTTTTCTTGATCGCGGCGTCCGAGCGCTCCATAGACATATCCAAGACTGTCGTAATACCACGCCTCCCCTGCATGCGGACGGGCATCAGCCAACGCGCGGAGAAGCGCGGAAGGCTCCGCAATCGCGGCAAGCTGCTCCATATCGACACGCTTCGGGGCAAGGCGGACCGCCTGAAGCAAATGCGTATGCTGCCGCTCTTCGTTTCCTTCTGCCTCATAGAGCGCAGCTAAGCGAAAATGGCAAAGGACAAACGATGGATCGGCTTTGAGACAAGCCTCATACTGTTGTTTCGCCTCTTCGTGGCGTCCAAGTGAGGCGCACAGCTCCGCGAGCCGAAAGCGGGAAAGCGCATGGCCCATGGCGGCAGCTTCGCGGTACAAATCCATAGCCTTCGACGGCCGTCCTTGCCGTTCATAAAGGGCGCCGAGAGCGGAATGGGCCGAAACGAGTGTCGGGCGAGCTGAGACAAGCTGTTCTAAAAACGCCCGGCCGCGTTCCTCTAAAGACGGCGTTGCCAGCTGATCAAGGTAAAACTCGTACGCTTCTTCCGCCTCAAACTCAGCCAGACGCAACCCTTCTTCCAACCACGACAGCGCCGTCTCGCGTCCTTCCTCCTCGTCGGCGAACCCATGGGCGACAAGCCATCTTCCCGCGTTCAGCCAATATTCGCTGTTGGCGGCAAAACGGGCGCGCTGCTCGATCACATATCGACGCGCTTCATCCATATCCCCGCGTTCTGCAAGGGCGGCCGCCAAGCCGAGATGGGCGAACACGTCATCGCGGTCATGACGGATCGCCTCTTCGTAGCACGAAACCGCTTGTTCCGCCTCTCCTTCCTCCATATAGAGATCGCCAAGGCGGACGTAAAGCGGCGCCAACCGCCAGGCGGCGGCCAATCCCTCTTCCAACACCGCTTTCGCTTTTTCCCGATCACCGTCGTCATCATACAAGTCAGCCAACATCAAATACGGGTACGGTTCCTGCGGGTCGAGCGCTTTGGCGACGCAAAAGCCGCGTTCCGCCTTGCGCCGGCGGCCGAGCTCCCGATCGCAGCGGGCCCGCTCATACCAAAGCTGGGCATCCCGCCGTTCGCGGCGCACAAGACGATCAAACCAGGCGCGCGCTTCGGCAAACCGCTTCGCGTGGAACAACAGCACACCATGGTTCGTTTCGATAAACAAATCGCCCGGATATAAGCTGACCGCTACGCGCGAAGAGATGAGCCCTTTTTCGATATGACCGGCGTACGCCGAGGCGAGTCCGAAATAGCTCCACACTTCCGGCTGATCTGGGTCCAACTGGAGCGAGGTGCGAAAATAGCGAGCCGCCTCTTCGTAGCGGCTGGCAAAAAAGGCGATTCGGCCGCGCAAATAATGGTAGAGCGGGCTTTGTGCCTTTCCTTTCACCCGTTTGAGCACGTCTTCAGCCTTCTCCATTTCTTGCGTGTAGACATACGCTTTCGCCGCCATCAGCAGCAAGTCGTTATGTTCGGGATACTCGCTCAAGACGCGCCTGGTGTAATCAAACACAAGCGGCTTCGCCTCATCGCTGCTAAAATGCTTCATGACATACAGCCATGTGTACGGGATGTGCTCATGCTTGCGCAAAAAGGCGACAAACGCGTCGAAATGCGCCTGCTCGTCCTCATCCATCTTTTCGGCCAACGCATGCAATTCGCGGAAATAGCGGTCTTCCTCTTCGGGGAGCTCGGCGGCGAGCGCCGCTTTTTCCCGGGGAAGCGCCACAATCGACAAATAATGCGTCCCTGCATACCATTTGGCAAGCTCGTCCTCGGAAACAACAAACGGATCAAATAGATTCGGGTCTTGCACGTACAACGCCCCAAGCCGCTCGTCATAGCCAAACAACACCTGCACGTGCGATGACTGTTCATAATCGACGCTTAACAGCACCGGAACGCCCTCATCAATCAGCCGCTTCCAACGAAGCGGCGAGCCGACGAAAAAGCGGCAAACAAAGCCAAGCTCTTCCAAATAATGAACCGTCGTCGACAATTTCGATCCGCGCACATCAAAAATATGTTGGGCCACTTCATCCTGCGTACGGGGGGAGCCAAGCAATCGAAGCATCATTTCCAAACTTGCCGGCACGCAATAGTTATGCTTTTGCACGACCGGCACAAGCGGCAGCACCACCGACCGTTTCCTTTGCCGCCCAAGCGCTCGGGCGTACGGCGTTTTTTCAAGCTGCGGCTCCGCTTTCACAAGCGATTCAAGCTTCTCCCATTCGTCAAGCTGGTAATACAGTTCGGCGCGCAAATGGGCGAAATAACGGCGATGCATATGAAGCGGATTCAGGCGGTCAAGCTCCTCCATCGCCGCGAGCGCCTCGCGGTAGGCGCGCACATCGCGCAGGCGGCGCACGCGCTCAGCGTAAAACGCTAACACTTGCGGAAAACGCTGCTTTCCTTCTTCCAAAACGGCAAGCGCCTCGCGGTGGCGGCCATCGAGCGCATACAAATCGGCAAGAAGCAAATAGCACATATCGCCGCGCTCCGAGTCGTCGAGACCGGCGCGAATCACCTGTTCGGCGCGCTTCCGGTCGCCGGTCTCGATATAAAAATAGCCCCACTTGTCATGCATCGGCGCCGTCTCATAGCGGGCAACCACATCCATCCATTCGTGCGCCTCATCGATCCGCTGCATATCCAATAAAGCGCGCACCAACGCAAACGCCGCCCGGGCGATCGCTTCCCTCGGCTCCTCCACCCGGCCTTCGAGCGCGGCGGTCAGGCGCGGAGTGAGCGCCTCTTCCACATCGAGCGGCCGGCGTTGATCGAGCCATTCGTCGCACAACCACGCAAGCGTCTGCAGCGTGTTGAACTTCCGGTGGGCGTACCGGGCGACAAGCCCGCTATGCCGGTACATAAGCGCGTAGTCGAACAGGCGGACAAGCGTCCGAAACGGTTCGATCTCGTCCCACGAAGCCATGAGCGGCCGCCATTGAAACAATCCCATGTTTTCTAAATGCGGCCGCACCTGGGCAAGGGCATCCACGATTCGTTTTTCTTCAACGAGCAATGCGATCGGTTTGATATGATTCATACAAAGAAACTCCCTTATTCTTTTTCTAGCTATTTATTAAGTGTAGAACAAGCCCGGCAAAACAGCCACATATTTTTTTCACAAAAATACCGACAAACAAAAAATGGCCTCTCCTTTGAACAGGATCAGCCATATACCGATTCGTTTTATCCGGCGTGCTTGGCGAAAAATTCGAGAGACCGTTCAATAATCATCGGTTGGTCGTAATCGAGCGTCGCCACATGGTAGCTGTTTCGGAGGCGGACGATCTCTTTCTCCGTCGATGAAATGCCTTGAAAGATGATGTCAGCGTTTCCCGGCGGCACGACGTGATCTTCGTCGGAGACAAAAATCAACGCCGGACAGACGATGCGATCGAGTTTCGCTTTTGTCTGTGCCATCAGCCTAGCCAGCTGAAGAAGCGAAGCGGTCGGCGTTTTCTCGTATGCCAGCTCTTTCACATCCGGGTTTTTCAAGTCCGAACCGATCGAATCCAGATACCTCGGCAGCTCGCCCCCGCCCGTCATCCCGGCGGCGATGGCCGGGATGTCGACAGCGGCGTTAATCGGCACGATGCCGCAGATGTCTGGGTGATGTTCCGCCAAATAAAGCGTGAGCGTCCCGCCCATCGACAGCCCGGTGACAAAAATGGTTTGGCATCGTTGTTTCAGCCATCCATATCCTTCTTCGACCGAGGCGACCCAATCGTGGAACGTCGTCCGTTCCATGTCTTCGTAATGCGTTCCGTGCCCTTTTAAGCGCGGCAGGCAAACGGTATAGCCGGCTTTCGCATACGCTTCAGCGAGCGGGCGCATGCTGTGGGGCGTGCCGGTGAATCCGTGCACGAGCAGCACCCCGACCGGCCCGTTTTCGGCGTAAAACGGCTCGGCGCCCGAGAGCACCGGATATTGTTCGCTCATCTTCCTCTCCCCCTTATCTAGTCAAATCCGTTCCTCTCACTATATTCGCCGCCGCACCTCTTTTTTCCTTTTTTTGATCGGACGCCGTTACCACATCGACAACCATGACCACCACCATTCGTGAAACAAGCCGTTGACGCCAAAATAGACGAATGCGATCCAAGCGATGCCAACCAATGCTTTCTCCATCCCTTTTCCCGTCCGATAGAGCGGCACTTTCCACCGCTTGGACGAAAACGGCCAAAACAGCGGCACCCCTTGAACAGAAAAAAAGTCTTCCACAATATGAAACAAGTAGCCGAGCACGAGCCCAGCGGTAAACGGCGACGCCGAGTCGCGCCAGACGAGGGCGGCAAGCACCCCCCAGACGATGAGCGAATGCGTCATGCCGCGATGGCCGAACGCTTCTTTTACTTTCCCCGCGACGCCGAACGAACGGCGGCCGACGTATGACGACGGCTCGTCAATGTCAGGAAGAAGGCTGCCGATGACAAGCCCCGCCGTATAGGCGGCGGTAAACGGCAGCTTTGTATGCGCGGCCGCCGCCGCGCCGAGGCATAATGTGGCAATGACATGGCTGGAGTATCGCAACGAAATCCCCTCAAACTTTTATCGTTTTCCCCATTATACCACAGAAAAGAATATTCGTTCGTTTTTTTGACGGATTTGTGACAATGATGCCAAGTGTGACAAAGTTAACATCGCGTTATTGACATCATGGCTATAGTTAAAAGTACACAACGCTAATAAGGAGTGAAGCAAATGAAACGAAAACGATCTCCGCTCACCAACCGTTTCAAATATATTCGGCCGATCGAGCGCCAAGCCGACGGCCATAGCGAAACAACCTACGGCGACCGCGCCTGGGAAGATGCATACCGTCGCCGCTGGCAGCACGACAAAGTCGTCCGCTCGACCCATGGCGTCAACTGCACGGGGTCGTGCAGCTGGAACATTTACGTCAAAAACGGCATCGTCACCTGGGAAGGACAGCAGCTCGACTATCCGTCGACCGGGCCGGATATGCCGGACTTTGAACCGCGCGGCTGCCCGCGCGGCGCGAGCTTCTCATGGTATATGTACAGCCCGCTGCGCGTCAAATACCCGTATGTCCGCGGCATCTTGCTTGACATGTGGCGCGAGGCGCTCTCCCATCATCCAAACAACCCGCTTGAGGCGTGGAAAAGCATCGTTGAAGACCGCGAAAAAGCGAAGCGCTACAAACAGGCGCGCGGGAAGGGCGGATTCGTGCGCGTCAGCTGGGATGAAGCATTGACGCTTGTCGCCGCTTCTTTATTGTATACGGTCGTCAAATACGGCCCGGACCGCAACGTCGGCTTCTCCCCGATTCCAGCCATGTCGATGGTCAGCCATGCCGCCGGATCGCGCTTCATGCAGCTGATGGGCGGGCCGATGTTAAGCTTCTATGATTGGTACGCCGACTTGCCGCCGGCGTCGCCGCAAATTTGGGGCGACCAAACGGACGTGCCGGAGTCAAGCGACTGGTACAACGCCGGCTACATCATCACCTGGGGCTCGAACGTCCCGCTCACCCGGACTCCGGACGCTCACTTTTTAGCCGAAGTGCGCTACCGCGGCACGAAAGTCGTCTCCGTCAGCCCAGATTACGCCGAGTCGACAAAATTCGCCGACGACTGGCTGTCGGTGAAGCAAGGGACGGACGGCGCCTTGGCGATGGCGATGGGACATGTTATTTTAAACGAATATTACGTCAAACGGACCGTTCCATATTTTGAACGATATGCCAAAACGTACACCGATTTTCCGTTTGTCGTCACCTTAAAACAAAACGGCGGCACATGGACGGCCGGCCGCTTCTTGTTGGCGAAAGACCTTGGCAAACAAACGAACAATGCCGAATGGAAGCCGGTCATCTATGATGAAAACACCGACTCGTTTGTCGTGCCGAATGGAACGATCGGCGCTCGCTGGGAAGACAAAGGAAAATGGAACTTGCGTCTTGTTGATGAGGAAACAGAACAGCCGCTTGAGCCACGCCTGTCGTTTTTAGGGAGCGAAGATGAAGTCATCTCGATCCAGCTTCCATATTTCACCGCTGAGGGCGGAAAAACGATCGAACGCGCGGTTCCAGTGAAAAAAGTGCAAACCGTAACAGGAGACGTTTACGTCACGACCGTCTATGATTTGATTTTGGCCAACTACGGCATTGACCGCGGCATCGGCGGCACAGTCGCCCGCTCGTACGATGACGAGGTGCCATTCACGCCAGCATGGCAAGAAGCGATCACCGGCGTCGACCGCGAACTCGTCGTGAAAATCGCCCGTGAGTTTGCCGACAACGCGATCGACACAAACGGCCGGTCGATGATCATCGTCGGCGCCGGGATCAACCATTGGTTCAACTCCGATACGATTTACCGCGCCGTCTTGAACCTTGTCTTGTTCGTCGGCGCCCAAGGGGTGAATGGCGGCGGTTGGGCCCATTACGTCGGGCAGGAAAAGCTGCGGCCGGTGGAAGGATGGCAGACAATCGCCACCGCCCGCGACTGGGTCGGACCAGCGAAATTGCAAAACGGCACGTCATTCTTTTACTTTGCGACCGACCAATGGCGCTATGAAGAGCGGCCGGTCGATGAGCTCATCTCACCGCTGGCCAAAAAAGCGCGCTATTCACACCCTGGCGATTACAACGTCTTGGCCGCGCGGCTTGGCTGGCTGCCGTCGTACCCGACGTTTAACAAAAACGGCATCGAGCTGTATAACGAAGCAGTAAGCCATGGAGCCCGCACGCCGGAAGAGATCGGCGCCTACGTCGCGAAACAGCTGAAAAAGAAAGAATTGCAGTTTGCGATCGAAGATCCGGACAACGAGGCGAATTTTCCGCGCAACTTGATCGTCTGGCGCGCCAACTTAATCTCAAGCTCCGGCAAAGGGCACGAATACTTCTTAAAACATTTGCTTGGCACGACGAACGGCTTGTTAAACGATGACCGCGACAGCCTGCGCCCGGAAGAAATCCGCTGGCGCGATGAAGCGCCGGAAGGCAAGCTCGATCTGCTTGTCAACTTGGACTTCCGCATGGCCGGCACAGCGCTCTACTCCGATGTCGTCCTGCCGGCAGCGACATGGTATGAAAAACATGACTTAAGCAGCACGGATATGCATCCGTTCATCCATCCGTTCAATCCAGCCGTGCCTCCGCTCTGGGAAGCGCGCTCGGACTGGGATATTTTCAAATCACTTGCGAAAGCCGTATCTGATGTCGCCAAACAAGCCGGCTTAAAGCCGATGAAAGAAGTCGTCGCCACTCCGCTGTTGCACGATACGGCGCAAGAGCTGGCGCAGCCGTTCGGTGAAGTGAAAGACTGGAGCAAAGGCGAAACTGAACCGATTCCGGGCAAAACGATGCCGAACATTCATGTCATCGAGCGCGACTATACGCTCATTTACGATCAAATGACCGCCCTGGGTCCGAACGTCGCCCGCCAGCCGATCGGCACAAAAGGGATTGCCTGGTCAGCGAAAGACGAGTATGAACAGTTGAAACGCCGGCTCGGCACTGTCCGGCGCGCTTCCATCGCCGACGGCTGCCCGGATATCAGCGAAGCGAAAAAAGCGGCTGAAGCGATTTTGACGCTGTCATCAACTACAAACGGCAAAATGGCGGTGAAAGCGTGGGAGGCGCTTGAGAAAAAGACGGATTTGAAATTGGCCGATTTAGCGAAAGAACGCGAGGAAGAATGCTTTACGTTTGAACAAATCACCGCCCAGCCGAAAACGGTCATCACCTCGCCGGCGTTCAGCGGCTCTGAAAAAGGCGGGCGGCGCTACTCGCCGTTTACGACGAACGTCGAACGGCTCATCCCGTGGCGGACGTTGACCGGCCGGCAGTCGTTTTACATCGATCATGAACTGATGCGCGAGTTTGGCGAAACGATGGCGACGTTCAAGCCGGTGTTGCCGCACCGTCCGTTTTCAAACAAACGCCCGAAAGAAAACGGAAAGGAAGTCATCTTGAACTATTTGACGCCGCATAACAAATGGTCGATCCACAGCATGTATTTCGACTCCTTGCCGATGTTGACGCTTTTCCGCGGCGGGCCGACCGTGTGGATGAACAAAGATGATGCGGCCGAAGCCGGCATCAACGACAACGACTGGATCGAATGTTTCAACGAAAACGGCGTCGTCGTCGCCCGCGCCGTCGTCTCCCACCGGCTGCCGCGCGGCATGGCGTTTATGCACCACGCGCAAGACCGCCATATTAACGTGCCGGGCACGAAGCTGACAAACAACCGCGGCGGCACGCACAACAGCCCGACGCGCATCCACGTAAAGCCGACGCATATGATCGGCGGATATGCACAGTTAAGCTACGGATTCAACTATTACGGACCGACGGGCAACCAACGCGACCTGTACGTCGTCATCCGCAAACTCGAGGAGGTTGATTGGCTTGAAGATTAAAGCGCAAGTCGGCATGGTGATGAATTTGGACAAATGCATCGGCTGCCATACGTGCAGCGTCACGTGCAAAAACACATGGACGAACCGCCCCGGCGCTGAATACATGTACTTTAACAACGTTGAAACGAAACCCGGAATCGGCTATCCGAAACAATGGGAAAACCAAGAGAAGTATAGAGGCGGCTGGGAGTTGAAAAACGGCGAACTGCGGCTCAAATCCGGCTCGAAAGCGATGCGGCTCGTCAACTTGTTCTACAATCCGTACCAGCCTACGATCGACGATTACTACGAACCGTGGAATTACGACTATGAAACGTTGACGAACAGCCCGCTAAAACAATACCAGCCAGTGGCGCGGCCGAAATCAAGCATCACCGGCGAATGGATGGAGCTGTCATGGGGGCCGAACTGGGAAGACGATCTGGCCGGCGCCCATATCACCGGTTTGCGTGATCCGAACGTTGTCAAAATGGAGCAGGCGATCCAAGCGGAATTTGAGAATGTCTTTATGATGTACTTGCCGCGCATTTGCGAGCATTGCCTCAATCCGTCATGCGTATCGAGCTGCCCGTCAGGCGCCATGTACAAACGCGACGAGGACGGCATCGTCCTCGTCGACCAAAACGCCTGCCGCGCTTGGCGGTATTGCGTCACAAGCTGTCCGTACAAAAAAGTGTATTTCAACTGGCAAACGAACAAAGCGGAAAAATGCACGCTCTGCTTCCCGCGCATCGAAGCCGGCATGCCGACGATTTGTTCGGAAACGTGCGTCGGCCGCATCCGTTACATCGGTGTGATGCTGTATGACGCTGACAAAGTGAAAGAAGCGGCGAGCGTCACAGATGAGAAACAGCTGTACCACGCCCAGCTTGATATTTTCCTTGATCCAAACGATCCAGCCGTCGCCGCCGCCGCGAAAGAAGCCGGCATCCCGGACGAATGGATCGCCGCGGCGCAGCGCTCGCCGATTTACAAAATGATCGTCAACTGGAAAATCGCTTTGCCGCTGCATCCGGAATACCGGACGCTGCCAATGGTATGGTACATTCCGCCGCTGAGCCCGATCATGAATACGATCGAAGGAAAAGGAAGCCAAGCGAGCGCCGATGACATCTTCCCGGCCATTGATGAAATGCGCATTCCGATCGAATATTTGGCGAATTTGCTGACGGCGGGCGATACGGCGCACATCCGCACGACATTGAAAAAAATGGCGGCCATGCGCTCATACATGCGGGCGAAACAAACGAACAAACAGCCGGACATCCGCCTCATTGAATCGCTCGGCTTAAGCCGTGAAGACATTGAAGAGATGTACCGTTTGCTCGCGATTGCCAAATACGAAGACCGCTTCGTCATTCCAGCATCGCACCGCGAAGAAGTCGCTGACCTCTACGCCGAACAAGGCAGCTGCGGGCTTGCATTTGCCGGCGGCCCGGGCGCTTGCGGCACGCTGTAAAAGGAGAAAGAAGGCGAGCCCCGCCCCCTTCAATAATGAAATGGAGGATTTACGATGAACAGCGAACAACAACAAACGGTCTTTCTATGTGTATCGTATTTGTTGTCTTACCCGGACGAACAGTGGGCCGAATCGCTTCCTGACTGCCTAGACGCCATCCGCTCGCTTGACGATGAAACCGTCCGCGCGCCGCTTTTGGCAGTGGCCGAACAGCTCGCGGTCACCCCGGCTCGAGAGCGGATGGAGCAATATGTCGAAACATTTGATTTCGGCAAAAAAACGAATTTGTACTTGACGTATATGACAAACGGCGAGCAGCGGGAGCGCGGAATCGAACTCGTTGCCTTAAAAGCGCGCTACGAGGCGGCCGGATTCGCCGTCTCCGATCACGAGCTGCCCGACTACTTGCCGCTCATGCTTGAATGGATGGCCTATGCAGATCAAGAGCATACGACCGCCTTGCTCGCCGATTATGCCGGCCATATCCGCGAAATCGGCGACCGGCTGGCAGCGGCAGGCAGCCCGTATGCACAGCTGTTTGACGCGCTCAATCACACATTCACTCAACTCGGCGTGACGCCGCTCCCGAAAGGAGGTGCAACGGCATGGTTAGCCAATTTCTCTGGGTGATCGTTCCTTATTTGTCGCTTGTGCTCTTTATCGCCGGCCATATTTGGCGCTACCAGCGCGACCAGTTTGGCTGGACATCCAAATCAAGCGAACTGCTCGAAAAACGGCAGTTGCGCCTTGGAAGCCTTCTCTTTCACTGGGGCATTTTGTTCGTGTTTGTCGGCCACGTGATGGGCATTCTCATTCCGGAACCGTTTTACACGGCGTTAGGCGTTACGGAGGAGATGTACCACGTCATCGCCTTGGCGGGCGGCATTCCCGCTGGTTTGGCGGCCTTCGTTGGTTTCGTGATCCTTTTTCGCCGCCGCTTGACGGTCAAGCGCGTACGGGTGACAAGCAGCACCGGCGACTGGGTCGCGCTCGGATTTTTGCTTGTCGTGATCGCCAGCGGGTTGTCATCGACGTTTCTGAACATCGATTCGCGCGGGTTTGATTACCGGACGACAATCGGCCCGTGGTTTCGCGGCCTTCTTACGTTCCGTCCGAACCCAGCTTATATGGAAGCGGTGCCGCTTTGGTTTCAGATTCATATTCTCGCTGCATTCGGTTTGTTCGCCGTCTGGCCGTTCACCCGTCTCGTTCACGTATTCAGCTTCCCGCTCCGCTACTTGCAGCGCAGCTACGTCGTCTATCGAAAGCGAATGCCAAAACAAGCAGAGCCGGTCAACCGCGCCAAGTAAGCGAGCGGCGGGCGTCACATCAGGAACCCTAAACTGAACAGGCGGAGGGGGCAAACCGATTGCCTAACAGCCGGCCTGTCAACTTTAACGGCGGCGGGAACGAAACAACGTGCGCTTCCGCATACCCTAACGATCGCATAACAACCTGCCAACAAATGAACCAATAATAAAAAACAGGATGCCCGTCGTTTGGGGCATCCTGTTTTCCATTTGTTACTTAGTTAATGCGCGCAAACAGCTCCTCTTTCTCCGCATCGGACAACAACTGCTCGGCCATCGGGAAGAGCACGTTCTCCTCTTTCATGAAGTGCTCATCCAAAATATGATACGCCTCAATCACCGCGCCGGCAAGCGTCAACGCCTGCCTGCTGTCGATGTTCTCCGGCAGCTGGGCGGTCTTTTCTAAAAACATGGAAAGGCGCGTTTTCGCCTGTTCGTGTTCGTATTCCATAACGGCGATAGGGCCGGTCGTCCGCCCGATGTACCGAGCCATCATTGGGAACAATACGCCTTCTTCCCGCTCCGAATGCGGATCTAGGGCGGCGACGAACGATTCAACTTTTTCTCTCAAATCAGCGAGCGGCTCACGCCAGTTGCGGTCATTTTCCCCGCGGCCGATCGCCTCCGCTGCGGCAAGCAGCTGCTCCATTTGAGCGCGCAGCGGGCCGTGTTCTTGTTTTAATTGCGCCAGACCGGCGCATAATTTCACCCCTTCAGGGCCGCCCATATGGCAAAATGAATGCATCATCAATTCCTCCTTTTTATGATCCGTCCGTTGTTTCCATTATACTGTGTGCAGCATCTCCATCGTTGTGAGTCATATCACACCGCCGACAGGCAAGCGCAAAAAAAAACAGCACGCTCGCCCCCATGAGCGACGCGCCGTAGCAAATCCCCGCCGAACCGTGCTCGCCATCTGCTGGAATGAGCTTCGTTTCATGCTCGCCCCGCCCTTTCATATGAAAAATACATACCCAGTTTTATTATAAGCGGAAAATGTTCGAAAAACTGTGACAAAAATAAACAGTTTAGCATTTTTGATGAAACACATAATATAAAACATTTAACAAAAAGATGATCTCTTATATAGCAGGTTGGACAATTGATATAAAACAACCCTCAACAGGGCTTATTGTTGAAAATAACGGGCAAGCGTCACAATCATCGCTCCCATCCGCTCATGTTCCGGGGTGATGACGCGATCGACTCCCTCTTCTTCCAATGCTTCTTTTGTCACTTTGCCAACGGCGCAGGCCACGACATCGGTGCGAAACGCGTCAAGCAGCGGTGCGATCTCTTTTTTCTCGCGGGCGAACGAAAAGAAAAAGCGGACTTGCATCGCCGATGTAAAACAGACGGCATCGACTTCGCGCCCGACGATTTCTTTATACAATGTCGCCAGTGTCTCCTCATCCGGAGCGATATGCCGGTATGGCAACAATTCCGTATACAAAGCGCCTTGTTCAAGAAAAAACTGCTTCAAGGCTGGCGCGGTATCGCCGTACAGCTGTACAACAACGTTTTTTTCCGCAAAGTCGTGCCCATAAAGAGCAGCAATCAACCCTTTCGTCGTCCCGTCCTCGCTTGCGGCCACCGGGGTGACGCCGATTTGTTTCAACGCCGTCACCGTTTTATAGCCGCGGGCAGCCACGTTCGCTTCCTTGATCGTTCGATGCCATTGGGCAGCCATTCCCTCCCGGTCGGCCGCTTCCAACAGCGCCTCAAAGCCGATTCCCGTCGTAAATACGATCCAGTCCGGCCGCATGGCGATGACGGTTCGCATTTCCTCTCCCAGTTCGCTTCCCTTTGAAAAGACGGTCCCTTGCGCCGGACGAATGATGGCCGTTCCTCCTTGCTTTTCAATAAGCGTTGTCATTTCGTCCAGTTTGCGTGACGCGCACAAGGCAATCCGTTTGCCATGCATGTCCCTTCCCCCTTATGGTCAGTCGTTCGTCCTTTCCATTCTAAAAGATGGTCTTTGCCTATGCAACAAAAACCATTCCGCTCCCTGGCACATCGCAACGCGAATGCCGCCTTCATTGGGTATAGAGCCCAGCGCAACAGAACAGACCGCAGGCAGAAACAGCCGACCACCATCAAAAAACACGCGCCCAAAGACGCGTGCCCTCCGTTCAACGAGTATGTACCATGGCCTCTTCTCCCCGACGGTCAAAGGAACCGATGATGCGCGTCGGCTCGACGGAAATGATCCGGTCCAACGGAATGTCCATTAGACGCATTTGCCGGTTGTAAACAAACAGTTTGCGCGTGTCCTGATACAGCTTGACCGGCAGCACGACCGCTTCCCCTTGATAGGTTTTTACACGCACCGGCTGCTTCTCGGCAATCCACGCCGACAGCTGTTCATACCATTCCATTCTGATTGTTCCCCCTTCTCATCCGATCCTACTTATGATTATAAACGGAAAAAGCGGAAAAAAGGGGGAAAGAAAAATCAACAAATTCGACGAAGGGATGACAAACCGTGTCGATAAATGTTCAGCGCACGGAAATGTTCCGTGCGCCTTTGGAGGTGGTCAGCGGTGGATCAACACACGCGCTGCCGTGCGGTCAGCGCTTTCACCGATGACGCGGATTTTTAGGCCATAGTTGGGCACGTTCCGGCCGGCGTCGACGGCCCCTTTATTGTCATACGACCGGCTGTCGTCAAACACCGGCGTCGGCGATGTATCGTTGTCGATCAGCTGTGAGCCATTGATTGCCACGCGGAATGGGGCTCCTTTTTGCAGGCTGAACGCCGCATCGTGCACTTGATAGCGAGTCGACGCTGTCGTATTGCCCGACCATTTTAACGTATGCTGGTCGGCATCCACAACGCCAAGAAACCCTTCGCCCGGATGGACGCCCGTCCAGTTGTTGTCATAGCCTTCATCCACATACCAGACGACAAGCCCTGGATCGTACGAAAGAAGCCGGTCGCCGCGCAAAATATGGGCGAGCCCTTCATCGACGCCGCGGTGGTTGCGCCATTCAAGCAAATAATAATGCTTCGAGCGCGCGATGCCGTCGCTTTTCGCAAAACCGTCCAACGCGAAAGCGCTGTCGCCCTCTGCGTCGTCTGTGAGCGCGATTGTTCCATCTGCCGTCACTTGAATGTTGTCAACATACCAGCCAGCTTCCGACACCGCTACATCAGTGATATAATGGAAGCGAAGGTCAATCGTTTGTCCTGCATAGGCCGACAAGTCAAATTCCGCCTTCACCCAGCCGTTTGACGTACCGGTAATGCCGTTGCCCGGGTTTTGCCCGTACGGATTGTTGGTCGTCGTAATGTTTCCTTGAATTGTTGTCCATTCGTTGCTGCCATGCGGTTTTACTTCTACCGCCCCATAATCCCAGTCTTTCTCAATCGCATACCATGTATCAAATGCCAGCGTCGCCTTGGACGCTCTCGTCAAATCGATCGTCGTTGACATCGTATGATCTAAGTTGTTTCCACTGCCGGAGAAATAGGCATACGCACCGCTTGGCGGGGTCGTGATGACCGTTTCTTTGTCCGGCAAGTTGATGCGCACGGCATCGTTGTTCGTCCCTTTCGTGTTCGCTTCATCGAGCACGACTTCAACACCGTTTGGCGTTACTTCGTTCCACTCAACGGTCGTTCCGCTCAGCCAGTTGCTGCCGGGCATGGTCGACTGCAAAAACTGTTTCGCCCAGGCGCTGAAGCCGGTCGGCTCGGTGCCCGGAATGCGTCCCGCCCAACTTCCGCTTGACATAATCGACCAATAGGCAACTGGCTCGCCCAGACCGGAGTAAATCGTATCGTATTCATCCGGCAGCCCTAAATCGTGGCCGTATTCGTGAGCAAACACTCCTGCCGCCCCGTCAGCCGGCTCAATCGTATAATCGTAAGCCGCCAGTTGGCCGCGCCAATACGGCACATCCGTCGTCGTATTCGGAATGCGGTACACCGATCCTAAATTCCAGCGGTGCGACCAAATGGCATCGCCGCCGAGCGAACCGCCGCCCGATTCTTCTCCGACGCTGGAGTGAATGATCATTAAATGGTCAATCAAACCGTCCGGTTCGCGATAATTGCCGTCGCCGTCTAAATCGTAGCGATCCTCTTGGTCAAACTCACGCAAATCAATGGTCGGATCCTGGGCGGCTGCCGCCAGCGCTTCGCGCACAAGCGCCCGTGGATTGACGTCATTGCCATCCGGCGCCGGTACATTTCCGCCATAGTATTTAGCCGGATACTTCGCCTGATACCAGCCTGCCACTTTTCCTTCAATGGAATAGCTGCCGCCTGATTGCTCTTCATAATATTTTTTTACTGAGATAAGCTTCTCGCCATTCGGTCCATCGTAATAGCCGTCATCGCCGCCGAAAATCATATCTTCATAATGTTCGCGTGTATAATCTTTATAATACATATCCGTTTCAGTTGGCTGAATGTTGTTATGCGGAAAGTCCGGATACTCGATGAGCAAAACGAGTACACGGTCGACCCGCTTGCCGCCGTTCCATGGCTCCGGCTTGACGGATGGCACGGAAGCCGTTTTCGATTGTCCGAGCTTTTTCCCTTTCCCGTTCAGCACGCCATTTGTCTGCTGTCCGTCCTGCATCGCCTCGGCGCGCTTTGCCTCTTTATCGTATAATTCTCCTTTTCCCCGCGGCATATGAATCGCCTTTTGCCGCAAATAGTCGCGCACTGCTTGTTCCACCTCAGCAGGAGTCGCATCAGCGCGAAGCTTTCCGCTCCGTTTCAACATTTCCGCCAGCTTTTCCTCATTGGCAATCGCAAAATCGACCGGTCCCCCTTGCTTCACAGCTGGAATGCCGGGGGCGTTAGCCGCTTTCGGCGCTTCCGCCGGAGATGCCCACAGCCCGATGCCGAGCGACAGCGCCGCAACAAGTGATGGAATCGACCGTTTTTTCAAAAATATCCCTCCATATCAAATAAAAGGTTGATAGAAAATATATACAATTAAAATATTATAGAATAATATAAAAAAATAAAGGGTATTTTTTATCAAGAACAAAATAGTTCTTTTTACCTATATTTGTCGAAAAAACGAGATTTATAGCAAAAAAAGGCTATCGATTTCACCTTAACATCCAGACAGTTTTCCAGTTACAATGTAATATATTCGCAGTTTTTGTAGAAATTCTGGTTATGCAGCTTGACGATGGGAAAGAAGGTGCCGCGATGCTGAATATTTTCAAAGACTTTTTGCTCAACTTGTTTTTCATCCTTCTGCCGGTGTTCCTCGTTCCCCTCTGTACGGAGCAGGAGAAGAGGCCAAAACGATTCCGCCTTTATTTGCCGACCATTTGTTACGCCGTCGTGATCATGTTATGCATCACCCTCCCGGTCGGAACAGAGAGCGATTTCATCTTCGACTTGCGGCAAATTCCTCTGTGGCTTGGCGGTTTGTACGGCGGAGCGGGGGCGGCGACGGTTTTAGCGTTTACGGCGATCGCCTACCGCTCGCTGTTCGGCGGAGCTGGCGTCTTCGTCACCGTCGTCGTTTCCATCGCCATCGCTGCAACAAGCAGTTTATTGACAAAACGGTTTGTCGAGCTGCCAACCAAACAGCGCACGCTGTTCGCTGCATCGCTCAGCTTCGGCTCTGGCCTATTGACCGTCGCCATAGCGGAGTGGATGGCTGCTGCGGTTTCTCCTCCGCCTTCCGTTGCGCTTATCTTTTTGTTTGTACAGCCCATCAGCATGCTCATCGTTTGTTCGTTTCAGGAAATGGTGCACCATAACATCGCGCTGCGCAAACGAGTGATTCGCGCCGAGAAAATGGAAGCCGTCACCCATTTAGCTGCTTCCATCTCTCATGAAATTCGCAACCCACTCACCGCGGCGCGTGGGTTTATCCAACTGATCGAAGAGCAGCCGCTCGCTGCCGACAAACGACGCCAGTATGCGCGCATCGCCATTGAGGAGCTTGACCGAGCTGAAGCGATCATCACCGATTACTTGACGTTTGCCAAGCCGGCGCCCGAGACGCCGGAAAAGCTGAACGTGAAGCTCGAAATCGAGCGAGTCATTGACATCCTCCGCCCGCTCGCCAATATGAGCTGCGTCGATATTCAAGCGACGCTTGCCCCATTTTCCGTCATCGGTGAGCGCGAAAAATTCCGTCAATGTTTGCTCAATGTAATGAAAAACGCCATCGAAGCGATGCCTAACGGCGGGACGTTGCAAGTATACGTCTCCATTGACAACGGACGTGTGCTCATCCGCATCGCTGATACCGGCGTTGGCATGACGAAAGAACAGCTCGAACGGCTTGGCGAACCGTATTTTACGACGAAAGGCGTCAAAGGCACGGGGCTCGGAATGATGGTCGTCTACCGCATCATTGAATCGATGAACGGAACGATTCGCATCGAAAGCGAAATACATAAAGGAACGACGGTGTCGATTTATTTGCCGCTCGCACCGTCTCCTTCTTCCTCAACGATTTCTGATAAAGAAAAACAGCTGTTTGCCGCCTTATGATATAGCGAAGACCAGCCGCAAGGGCTCTTGTGAACAAAGGTCAACATATCGATATCCTGTATGCCCAGCCATCAAAGGGCCTTTTCTTTTGGTCTGGGCATCTTTTCCTTTAGCCGCCCTTCGCACAGATGAGTAAACTATTTTTGGGTAAAATTCAGGAATAGATCCCCAGTTGCGAACGGATCGCCCTAGTTTAACATCACAGCGGTTTCTGCTACAATACTATCGAAGCGAAACACATCGAGGGAAAAGGAGACAGTTGCATGATTCACGTCAAAACGGAACGGGAAATTCAATTGATGCGCGAGGCGGGGAAGCTGCTCGCCGCCTGTCATCAAGAGATCGCCAAACGCATCGGACCGGGCGTCACAACGATGGAAATCGACCGGTTCGTTGAAACGTTTTTGGCCAAATACGGCGCCAAACCGGAACAAAAAGGATACCGCGGCTATCCGTATGCGACATGCGCTTCCATTAACGATGAAATTTGCCACGGGTTTCCGCGCAATGAGCCGCTCAAGGAAGGCGATATCGTCACGATCGATTTTGTCGTCAATTTGCGCGGAGCGCTCGCCGATTCCGCCTGGACGTACGCCATCGGCGACGTCGGCAAAGACGTGGAAAAGCTGCTTAACGTCACCGAGCAGTCGCTCTATAAAGGAATCGAGCAAGCCGTTCTCGGCAATCGGATCGGCGACATCGGCCACGCCATTCAAACGTACGTCGAAGCGCACGGTTTTTCCGTCGTACGCGATTTCACCGGACACGGCATCGGCCCGACGATTCACGAAGAGCCGTATGTCCCCCACTTCGGCGAAAAAGGAAAAGGGATGCGTTTAAAGGAGGGGATGGTCATCACGATCGAACCGATGGTCAACATGGGGGCATGGCAAAGCAAAATGGATCCGAACGGCTGGACGGCGCGAACGATCGACGGCTCGTATTCAGCGCAATATGAACATACGATCGCCATTACAAAAAACGGGCCGCTCATTTTAACGACGCCGGCGTAACGGTAACCCCCGGACAAAACACTTTGTCCGGGGGTTATCCATAATTCGCCCAAACTTCTTGCTAACCTATCTATCGTCTCTCCGCCTTATTCTTTTCCTTTTGTTTACATAATAAAATTATGGTTGCTAACCTTCGATCACCTTCACATACAACGTCCGCTGGCGCGGCCCATCGTATTCACAAAAATACACACCTTGCCAGCGTCCAAGCAGCAGCCGGCCTTCGTGAATAATGACGTGCTGCGACGCGCCAACCGTGCTCGCTTTCATATGAGCGGCCGTGTTTCCTTCCATATGGCGGTCAAGCGGATGCTCCCACGGATACGTTTCATCAAAACGGCGCATCATGTCGCGCTTGACATCTGGATCCGCGTTTTCGTTAATGGTGATGCCAGCCGTTGTATGCGGACAATAAACGACAGCGATCCCTTCCGTCACGTTAGCCTGGCGCACCGTCTCCTCGACGAATGAAGTAATGTCGATCATGTCATCCCGCTTTGCCGTGCGGATTGTAAACGAACGAAGCATACATTCCACCACCTGGGCAAACATTTTGTACTTCGCAAAAAAGGTTTGCTACTCTAAATAATATAATACAAAAAATGGAGTGAGAAATCATTGGCCAAGCGCTATGAAAACTTAGACGGCGTCTCGACGCACAAAACATGGGCCGATTTCCGCCGCTGGCAGCGGGAGCGGAAACAAAAACAAAAAGATTTGTCCTACGTCGTGCCGCATGTTTCACCGCCTCAATACGAGCGGCTTCAGAAGCCGAACGGACGGCCGCAGCTCTGCTGGGTCGGCCATTCGACCTTTGTCGTTCAACTTCATGGCATCACCATCGTCACCGATCCCGTCTGGGCGAATTGGATGGGCGCGGCCAAACGCTTGACGGCTCCTGGTGTTCCGCTTGACAAGATGCCGCCCGTGGACGTTGTGCTCATTTCCCACGGCCACTATGACCATTTGCATTTCGGCAGCCTCCGCCGTTTGCACGGTGACCCGCACATATTCGTGCCCGAGGGGCTCGGCCGCTTGTTCCGCCGCCGCGGCTATCGCCGTGTCACCGAACTGTCATGGTGGGAAACGGCCTCCTTTCACGGCGTATCGCTCACATTTGTTCCCGCCCAACATTGGACGCGGCGAACGCTTTGGGATACGAATACGTCGCACTGGGGCGGGTGGGTCATTGAAGCGGACGACGCACCGACGGTTTATTTTGCTGGCGACAGCGGCTACTTCCGCGGCTTTCGCGACATCGGCGAACGCTTTTCCATCGACTATGCGCTCTTGCCGATCGGCGCGTACGAACCGGAATGGTTCATGGGGCCGCAGCACACCACACCGGAAGAAGCGGTGCAGGCGTTTTTGGACTGCCGCGCCCGGCTGTTTGTGCCGATGCATTACGGGGCGTTCCGCCTCGCGGACGATACGCCGAAAGAAGCGCTCGACCGTCTATGGACCGAGTGGCGGCGGCGCGGGTTGGAAGAGGAGCGCTTGCTTTGCTTGAAGCTCGGCGAGGTGATCGATGCCGCCCAAGCGTTGACGGCCCTTTCCCAATTCGACAATTCGTTCAGCCAAACAAGCGCAATCACCATGGTGAAACAAGCGCGGCAAAAGGAATGAGCGCAACTTTATCCAAAAGAGCAAGCCAGTCCGCGGCTCGCTCTTATTCATTGAATTGGCGGTATACGTACGGCTCCTTCGGCTTTTCCACCCGCTTCCATGACGTCACCTTGACATACGGGAGCGTCAGATGAAATGGCTGGTAATACATAGTCGATAACGTGCCTTTCACATGAACCCACTCATCATTTTGCAGCGGCACCGTCTTTGGAAACTGAAGGAGCAGCCCGTACACCCCTGAATCCGCAACACAATGAATGATTCCAAAGCGAAGGAGAAACGCCTCATTGGCGCGCGTCGTTTCCTCACGGTAAACAAACCCGGTGAATTCAATGTCGCGGGCGGCGAATGCACCGGGAAACTGATAAATCGTTTCCATGGCATTTAAATAGTTTTGATCATTCAACTCCAAGCGAGCAAGACGACCGTATTTTTTCAGCTCTTTTTCCATGGCATTTTGATAATCGTCCCGCCCATAATACATGCTCGTATCCGGACGCAAAAACTGCCGCTGGGCAAACGGATCGCTGCCGTCAGCCGCCATCCCAGGAACATGAATCCCTTTCGCCTTTACGACTTCAGAATCCAGCGTCGCAACGGGAAACAAGAAGGCGGAAACAAGCGGAAAAACAAAAATAAGGTAATTCACCGCCCGCTTCCAGCGCGCGGACGGCTCATGATGATGATGGCCGCAGCATTCTTCCCCATGATCGTGCGGTTCCTCGTTGCGGCTTGCCAGCACAAATTGCACGATCGTTAAAAAAGCAAACACAAACATCGCACTAAACGAAATATACGAATACCGCATATTAATGTATTTGCTCAACTCTCCAGTAATATATAAATGAAAAAACAAAAACGCAAACCCAAGCAAAATATACATGCGAATCATGCCGCCACCTCCTTGCTAGATCAATAGCGATCCGGCAAACACAAACAACGTGATATAGGAAATCAGTTTCCACACAAACCGGGCTCGGAATGACTGAAACAACATGAGCGTATTTTTCACATCGAGCATCGGCCCGTAAACGAGAAACGCTGCCAGCGCGTGAAACGGAAACGTGCTTTGAAACGACGAGGCGATAAATGCGTCCGCCTCGGAACAGAGCGACAGCACGAAGGCGAGCGCCATCATGACCAAAGAGGCCGCCACTTTCCCATTGCCGATCGCCACAAGCGCCGACGTTTTCACATACGTTTGCATCGCCGAAGCAATGAACGCCCCAATGATCAAATACTTCCCGGTCGCAAAAAATTCATCGATCGTATGGCGCAGGGTGCCAACGATTTTCTCTTTCCAAGTACGGGGCATCATCGGCATCTCGCGCCGTTCATGGCGCAACTCGCTGCCTTCATGCCGAATCGCCATCACGGCGCCGACAGCGACGGCGACGGCGCAAGCGAATAGCGCCCGGCACAATACCATCGTCCAACTGCTTCCGAAAGCGATATATGTCGAAAACAGCACAACCGGATTGATGACGGGCGCCGTTAACATAAACGGCACGGCCGCGTAAAGCGGCACCCCTTTAGCGACGAGCCGCCGAGTGATCGGCACGATGCTGCATTCGCATGAAGGGAAAAACACCCCAAGCAATGTGGCATAAACAATGGCCAAAAGGCGGTTTTTCGGCACCCACCGTTGTACGGCCTCTTCACTGACAAACATTTGAATGACTCCGGAAACAAACACCCCGAGCACAACGAACGGCAATGATTCAATCAATATGCTGATAAAAATCGTATTCAGCTGCAAAAACGTGTTCATCATGGGTTCTCCTCTCATTTACAACCGTTCATTTTATCATGATAAATGACCATTGTCATGAAAATTTGGTAAGAAAAATAGCAAACTCCATAACAAAAAAGGCGCTCCGCCTTTGGCGAAACGCCTCTTCTTCTATTATTCTTCCACTTCTTTTTTCCACAACCCGACCATCAATGCGGTTACGATGGAACCAATCAAAATAGCCAATATATAAAGCCATGCACTGCCTTTGACGATCGGGATGACGAAAATCCCTCCGTGCGGCGCCGGCAGCCCGATATGGAACCACATCGTCAACGCTCCCGCAACGGCCGATCCGACGATAATCGATGGAATGACCCGCACCGGGTCAGCCGCGGCAAACGGAATCGCCCCTTCGGTAATGAACGAAGCGCCCATGATATAGCACGTTTTTCCGGCTTCCCGCTCGGCTTTCGTGAATTTCTTTTTAAAGAACGTTGTCGCCAGCGCCAATCCGAGCGGCGGCACCATCCCGCCAGCCATAATCGCTGCATGCGGCGCAAAGTTGCCAGCTTCAATCATCGCCAGCCCAAACGTATACGCCGCTTTGTTGATCGGTCCGCCCATATCGACCGCCATCATGCCGCCCAACACCGCACCAAGCAGCACTAAGTTTGCGGTGCCCATGCCGGAAAGCCAATGTTTCATCCCTTCATTCAACGCCTTGACTGGATCGATGACCACATACATCATAATGATGCCGGTGAGGAAAATACCGAATACCGGATAGAGCAGCACCGGTTTAATCCCCTCAAGCGACTGCGGCAAGCGGCTGAACAGTTTCCGGAGCCCGACGACCAAATACCCGGCCAAAAAGCCGGCGATCAATCCGCCCAAGAAACCCGCCCCGCCGTTCGCCGCCAGAAAACCGCCGACCATCCCCGGCGCAAACCCCGGCCGGTCGGCAATGCTCATGGCGATGAACGCAGCCAGCACAGGAACCATTAACGCAAACGCATTGCCGCCGCCAATGTCCATTAACAGTTTGGCAAACGGATGATACGACGGATCTTTCGGATCAAACGCTTTAATGCCGAAGGTGAAGGAAAGCGCAATCAAAATCCCGCCGCCGACGACAAACGGAAGCATATTCGATACACCGTTCATCAAATGCTTGTAAAAACCGGTTCGCGGTTTCGCCGCTCCCGCGCTGCCTCGCGCCGTGCTGCTCGCCCGATAAATCGGTGCATCTTGGCGCAACGCCTGCTCGATCAGCTTCTCCGGCTGACGAATCGCCTGGGCGACTGGCACTTGAATGACGTGTTTGCCGTTGAAGCGGTCCATTTCGACTTGTTTATCGGCTGCGACAATGATCGCCGTTGCCTCTTCAATCTCCTGCGCCGTCAGAGCGTTTTTCACTCCATCGGAGCCGTTTGTCTCGACTTTGATCGCCACCCCCATTTCCGCCGCTTTCGCTTTCAGTGCATCAGCGGCCATATACGTATGAGCGATTCCTGTCGGACAAGCGGTCACCGCCAGCACTTTCCGTCGGCCGCCAGATGGCGCGCCTTGCAGAGACGGTTCTTCCTCTTTGTTCTCTTTCTCTTTGAACAAACGGAGGATCTCCTCTTCATCCGAAGCACGCTCCAACCGGGCGCGGAACGAGGCATCCATCAACAGCGACGATAGTTTCGCCAACGCCTGCAAATGCGTCTGTTCCCCGCCTTCCGGGGCCGCGATCATGAAAAACAAATGGCTTGGCTGGCCGTCCAGCGACTCGTAATCAATGCCGGCAGCCGAACGGCCAAACGCCACCGCCGGGCGCTTGACCGCCGCCGTTTTGGCGTGCGGAATGGCGACGCCATCCCCAACGCCGGTCGTGCTTTGTTTTTCGCGCGCCCAAATCGCCCGTTTGAACGCCTCCATATCGCTGACCGCTCCCGCCTCGGCGAGTTTCGCGGCCAACTCTTCAATCACTTCCTCTTTTGTCTTTGCCCGAAGTTCAAGAATCATCGTTTCCTTTGTTAACAAATCCGTGACATTCATCTGTACGCCCCCCTTTATTTCCTCCTATAAACGTGCGACGCGGACGCGGTCGACGAGCGCTTCGACTTCCTCTTTCGTGCATAAATCTTCCGAAAACGCGGTCGCGCTTCCGGCGGCGACACTGTAAGCGAACGCTTCCTCAATGGATGTTCCGCTCGCCCAGGCGGCCAAAAATCCAGCGACCATCGAATCGCCCGCCCCGACCGAATTTTTCACCGTTCCTTGTGGCGCTTCGGCAAACAGCGTTGCTTCCCGGCCGAAGTAAAACGCCCCCGCGCCGCCCATCGAGACGATGAGATGCTCCACTCCTCTTTCAACCAACCGGCGGCCATAGAGGATGATTTCTTCTTTCGTCAGCACAGCAGCGCCAAACAGTTCGGCCAGCTCATGGTGATTCGGCTTGGCAAGAAACGGCCGGCAGGCGAGCAGCGCCTCGAGCGCCGGACCGCTCGTATCGATGACAAGACGGACCTGCCGCTTCGCTGCCTCCGCAGCCAGCTGTTCATATGCCTCCACTGGCAACGAAGGCGGGGCACTTCCCGCCAACACAAGGACGTCACCGGCGGAAAGCGCTGCGATTTTCGCGATCAGCCGCCTCACCTCCTCGCTGGAGATCACCGGGCCTTGACCGTTAATTTCCGTCTCAAGCCCGGCTTTTAGCTTCACATTGATGCGCGTCGGGCCGGGAACGTGAACGAAATCGCACGCGATCCCTTCGTTCCGGAGCTCACTTTCGATAAACGCGCCGGTAAATCCGCCGGCAAACCCGAGCGCCGTGCTGTCGACGCCGAGGCGTTTGAGCACCCGCGACACGTTAATGCCTTTCCCACCCGGAAATGTCAACGTTTTCAAAGCGCGATTCAGTTCACCGACGCGCAGTTCATCCATATGGACAATATAATCAACCGATGGATTGAGCGTACACGTGTAAATCATGATGTCACAACCTCTACCGTCGTTTTTGCCTCATACCACTGCTGCCAATCTTCATCCAACTGATCGGTAATCAAAACCGCCTCATGCAAATCGGCAATTTTCGCGAACGCGCTTTCATTCAACTTTGAATGGTCAGCCAGCACATACGCGCGTTGCGCCAGCTGCATCGCCGTATATTTCACCAACGCCTCTTCCGGATCCGGCGTCGTATACCCGTAGTCGTAATGAACACCGTTGGCGCCGATGAAGCATTGGTCAAAGCGGTACTGCCGCAGCGACTCGATAGCGCCGCGACCGATCAACGCCTTCGTTTTCGGCTTGATCATGCCGCCAATCAAATACGTCGTCACGTTATGCTCAAGCAACCGCTCGACATGCATCACACCGTTCGTAACAACAGTAACTTCTTTGCCCGCCAAGTGCGGGATCATTTCCCACGTTGTCGTCCCCGCATCCAAATAAATGCAGTTCCCTTTTTGCACCAAGCTGGCCGCATAGGCGGCGATTCGCCGTTTTTCTTCGATATACTTCAGCGATTTTTCCGACACGCTTAACTCTTCACGTTTTTGCTGCAACAACGCCGCCCCGCCGTGCACGCGGCGCAGCTTCTTTTCGTTTTCAAGCTGCGTCAAATCGCGGCGAATCGTCGACTCCGACGCTCCGGTCGCGTCAACGAGCTCTTGCAGCTTGATGACCCCTTTTTGCGCCAAAAGCTCCAAAATGAGGCGGTGGCGTTCTTCGGTCAACACGTTCCCACCTCCCGTGAAGGGCGATATCGCTTACAGCTCTATCATACGCCAAAGGCGAGAAAAAATCAATCAAAAACATTCAATTTCTATCAATATCAATCAAAAATAAAAACAAACCAATCAAAATCAATCAACATTCCGTTTCCAAACCGATGTTCTTCTAACTACCACTGGAAACTTTCGGCGGACATCCTATTGGCAAACGGTCATAATTCATGGTCAAGTGGAGGGCAAACCGCTTCCGAAAAAATAAAAACACTTGCCATCGGCAAGTGCCTCCCTCTACTCCAACTGTTGCAGTTCCATCAGCGGCAAACAATGTTCACGAACAAACGCGATAAACTTCGCCGCGTATACCGGGTCAAACTGCGTCCCCGCGCAACGTTTGATTTCCTCAAGCGCTTCTTCAAACGTTTTCGTCGGCTGATACGGCCGCTCCGTCGTCATGGCGTCAAACGAGTCGATAATACACAAAATGCGGGCCAATTTTGGGATTTCTTCCCCTTTCAGCCCGTACGGATATCCTCTTCCATCATACCGCTCATGGTGAAGCTCAATCAGCGGAAGCAGGTCATCAAACCGCTTCTCCTCCGCTACGATTTCGCGTCCCCACGTCACGTGTTTTTTAATAATTTCCCATTCATGCTTTTCCAACTTTCCGCGCTTATTTAAGATATCGCGCGGCACCTCGATTTTGCCGATATCGTGAATCAGCGCCCCCAAGATCAAGGTCTGCCGCTCATGGTCAGTCAACTCGCTGAGACGGCTGCCAAACTCAAGCGCATATTTAAACACTCGTTTGCTATGGCGGTATGTATACACATCTTTTGAAAGGAAAAACTTCACTTGTTGCTCGAGCGCTTCCAAATCTTGTTTAAAACGAATTTCATCCAATCTCATATGATGCTTATCGTACAGCTGCACGTTATTTTTTCCTTGCGCTTTTGCATAATAGAGCGCCTGATCGGCTCGATGAATTAGCTCCTCGCTTTCATACATATCCTTTTCCATCTCGGCGATGCCGCACGAAAACGACAAACAACGGTACGGGATATGCTCAACGCCTTCAAAATATGTATCGTTCACTTCCTTGCGCAGCCGGTTTAAAAACACGTACGCCTCGTCCTTTATGGTATTGGGCATCAAAATGGCAAACTCTTCTCCGCCATAGCGGGCAACCGTAAAGTTGGTCCCCTCTACCGCGTTTTGCAGCAGCTTTCCAAAAAACGTCAACAACCGATCCCCTTGCAAATGGCCGTTGCGATCGTTATATTTTTTAAAATCGTCCAGATCAAGAAACGCCAACGTCAGCGGCTGCTTCAGCACCTTGCAGTCGGAGAACTGTTGCTTGAGCGTTTCTTTGAAATAGCCGTGGTTACAAAGACCGGTGAGGTGGTCTTTGTTGGCACGGTTGGATACTAATTGGTGTAAGTATAAAAATTTACGAAAAACAACTGAAAATACAATAACTAATATAGTAAATAAAAATAGTCCAAAATATTGTTCCTTGGTAAGTAAGATGGCTAAAACTAAAGATAATATTAAAGTTACTAAATAACCTACTACTGATTCTAGCAACACCCCTAAGTTAAATGCCCCTCTATAAACGCGCCCTAAAAAAAAGAAAAAAGTAAAGATTAAAGTTATATTTACTATGAAGTATGTTAACAAACTAGCCACATAAGGAAACAGATTATCTGTTCTAATTTCACCAATATCCCCACCAAAAAATAGAAAGGAATAATATGATCCAGCAATCATTAATGAGTATATTGAGAAATTGGATAAGTGCTTCCACCACTCCATTTTCCGCTTATATAAAAATTCTACTAAAATACTGATAAACAAAACCTTTAGTGCCATATCAATACCATATAAAAATACAACAGCTAAATAAATGGCCGAATCCATAGAAAATGAGTTATCTTTTGGCGGAAGATGAATTGAAAAGTAACTAAGTAAAAGAACTGCCGATGATAGAAGATTGAGTCACAAAAACATCCTCCGCCCAGAAAATAAATAGCGTTATTAGAGTAATGAAACACAGATATACTTTACCTTGCCATTTTACTGTAAAATTCATAATAATAATCACTCACATTTTTATTCTATAATCTTTATATACAGAAAGGAAAAAATAAGGAAAAAATAGAGGGTGATTTTAGCTTCCAAATCTATAACCCGACGTCAACGCCACAATCACCGAACCGAGGATAAAGAGATTGATCAACACTTGTTTTGCTTTGACTTTCATTTTCTTCTCCTCCTTAAAAATTGGATTTATTTGTTGATCGCAGGAGCGGTCGTGGTTTCTTTCTCCGCATCATCTGCTCGATGCCGCGGTGCGCTGAGCATCAGATGCTGGATAAAGACGAACGCCCCTACGTTCATCACAACGTCGCCGATGCTGATGACTTGTTGGCGCGGGTACGGCGGAGACAGCGGGATGATGTCGCCGAGAAACGGCAGCAACGTGTCCGATGTGATCGCCTGATGCTTGCCGTACAGACCGGCTTTTAACGCTTCAATGTATTCGCGGCCAAGAAATTGCGCAGCTTCGACGGATACCGGCATTCGCCCGCCGTTGACAGCCATCACGATAAAGTTGAGCAGCACGCCGGCGAAAATCACTGAAAATCCTGGTTGATGGCGGTTGAGCCATAAAAAGACAAGCCCGGTGATGTAGACGAGAAGAAAAATCTCATTGCTTATTTTCGCGATCCATGTCACGTTTTCCTGAAGGAAAAAGATGACCATCTGCACCACCAGCAGCAGTGGAAACAACCAACCGCCGCGCAGTTTCATAGTAGCAAGCCCTTTCAAGCTGCCGCCGCGAAACCAGCCGATCAACAACGACAAGATGATTCCATCGTAAACCATAACGCCGTCCCCTTATACACCGAATTTTCTATCTTTTCTAAAACCAACGTCTTCACTTCTATTTTTACCGTTTTTTTCATCCCATGTAAATAGGCTATTCGTCCTAACTGTGAAAAAATTTTAATAAATATCGCCTTATTTCCCTTGGCTTCATTGTTTTTCGCAAAAAAAGCGACAAAACAGTGTAATGTGCATCTAGAAGGTTGGTAATTTAAGGAAAAATACTACCCGATTTTATCCGTTTCTCAATTAAAGAAACCTTGCAGAGCGAAGTTTCTTTTCTGAATGAAAACGCCGCCGATTCGTGTGTGACGGCCGTTTTTCACCACCCACTTAGACAACAGGAACGTCTTCCGTCGAACAATCAAGAAAACGGATTCCGATCACCATCAGGAATCCGTTCCCCTGCCGATCATTGCCGCTCTGGTCCGCAGCTGCCAGCGCAGCGGTCGGCCGCATGGCATGCAGCGCATCTTCCTTTGGCGCTTTTTTTCACGTGACGGACTAGCGTCCACCCAGCATAGGAGAAAATCGCACCGCCAATGACGAGATTCGCAATCATCATCTTCTCCTCCTTTCATTGAAAACCGAATATCATTCCAGCTTGGTAAACAACAAATGACAACATATAAGCGACTGTTAAGGCAACGCCGATCGACAACAGCATCCACTTCCACGATCCGGTTTCTTTACGGATCGTCGCTGCCGTCGCTAAACATGGTGTATATAGAAGGACAAACACCATAAAGCTAAATGCCGACAGCGAAGTGAAATGGGACGTGATCACCGATTTCAATCCGGCCGCCTCATGGACGTGATAAATAATATTCATCGTTGATACAACAACTTCTTTCGCCAAAAAGCCGGTAATTAACGCAGCCCCGGCCTGCCAAGCGCCAAAACCAAGCGGCGCCAACAGCGGCGCAATCATCCCGCCGATGGCCGCCAGCAGGCTGTCATCCATTGAGACCCCAACCCCATGCGGCCCGATATACGTCAACAGCCAAATGGCGACCGAGCCGCCGAAAATAAACGTTCCGGCTTTGCGGACAAACCCTCTCCCTTTCTCCCATGTGCTGCGCCATAATGTGAGCGCCTGCGGCACACGATATGGGGGCAATTCAATGACAAAGAGCGAGCTTTCATTTTTGAATACGGCCGATGAAAACAATTTGGCCAGCCCTAAGGCTACTACGATGCCAAGCACGTAAAGCGAAAAGACGACAAGCGCCTGTTCGCGAACAAAAAACGTCCCCGCAAACAACGCGTACACCGGCAAGCGGGCGGAGCACGACATAAACGGCAACAGCAACATCGTCAACAGCCGTTCTTTCGGCTGTTCGATCGTGCGCGCCGCCATCACTCCAGGAACGTTACAGCCAAAGCCGATAATCATCGGAATAAACGCTTTGCCGTTTAACCCAATCGCTTCCATGATTCGATCCATCACCATCGCGACGCGCGCCATGTATCCGGAGTCTTCCAGCAATGAAATGAAAAAGAACAAAATGAAAATTTGCGGCACAAATACAAGTACACCGCCGACCCCGGCGACAATGCCATCCAACACAAGCGCTTCGATAAACGGCGATGCTCCCGCCCAATCAAGCAAGCGCGACAGCCAGTCGGTGAGCGGCCCGGAGAAAAAGGCGTCAAGCCGATCGGCAAGCGGCGTGCCGAGCCAGTTGAACGTGAGCATAAACACGATATACATCAGCGCCAAAAAAATCGGCAGCCCAGCATAACGGTTTGTCACCACCGCGTCGATTTTTTCCGTTAACGTCAGCGGCTTTGGCGCAAACTCGATGGCCGCCGCCGCGATCGTTTCACTGATCCAGCGGTCGCGCGCTTCATAAATACGCTTAGCCACCGGGCAGCCAAGCACCTGTTCCGTCTCCGTGCGAATCGCTACAAGCAGTGACAAATCGCAACGGTTGCGCAAATAAGCGGCGATGCGCTCGTTTCCTTCTAGAAATTGCAGCGCCATCCAGCGCTTATCTCCCGGCACGTCATCCGGCAGCTGCTCGGCAATGCGGCGAATCGCGCGTTCCACTTCGATGCCGTAATCAATAAAAATGCTGGAATGGCGTCCGTCTTTTGTCGACAAAATGGTGTGTGATAACTCCTTTATCCCCTTTCCCGTCCGCGCAATGACCGGAACAACCGGGACGCCGAGATGGCGTGACAGCTTGGCGGCATCGATGTTGATGCCGCGCTTTTCTGCGACGTCGACCATGTTCAAAGCGATGATGAGCGGCCGGCCAAATTCCAATAGCTGAACCGTCAAATGTAAGTTGCGCTTGAGTTGCGACGCGTCAACGATATTGACGATCACTGAACACGGCTCGGTCAATAAAAAATCAGTCGCCACTCCTTCATCACGGGACAGCGGCTGGAGCGAGTAAAGGCCGGGCAAATCGACGACCGGCACACCGTGCTGGCGAAGCACTCCTACTTTCTTCTCAACCGTCACTCCGCTCCAGTTGCCAACATATTCATAAGAGCCGGTTAAACAGTTAAACAATGACGTTTTGCCAGTATTGGGGTTGCCAAACAGCGCTACGTACGCCATCATTTCACCTCAATCGCCGACGCTTCTTTGCGCCGCAAGCCGATGGCCTGCCCGTCGACTTCGATCATCACCGGTCCGCCAAACGGCATCGCGGCTTTTAACCGCACTCTTTTTCCTTCTTTGACCCCTAGATGAAGGAGGCGCTGTTTCAGTGCCTCATTGTCAACAGCCAAACGGACGATGAAGGCTGTCTCTCCTTTATGCAAATCGGTCAGCACCATCGTCTTTCCCCCTATTTCCCTGTCTACGCTTATTGATGCCAATAATGATTCTTTTTCTCAATTCCTATCATAGCACAACTGAAGAAAAAGGGAGTGAATTTTTTCACAGCGACTCCATATTGTCAACGTTTCTTCAAAATTTGGCGATTCATTAGTTGAACTTTTCAAAAAATGTATATAATTTCTTGTATATCTTTCCCATCTTTGTTCAAGGAGTGAGTACAGTGAATACACTAGGAAGAATCAGCAACTTTGTCGGCAATACGTTTGCGATCTGGGTGCTTCTGTTCGGCGCGCTCGCTTTTTTCGTCCCCGGCGCGTTTACGTGGATCGCCCCGTATATTGTGCCGCTGTTAGGCATCGTGATGTTTGGCATGGGATTGACGCTTTCAGCAGATGATTTCAAAGAAGTATTCAAACGTCCGCTTGATGTGTTGATCGGCGTCGTTGCCCAGTTTCTGATCATGCCGCTTGTCGCGTTTTTGCTCGCTTACTTTCTGCCGGTTTCGCGCGAAGTGGCGCTCGGCATTATTTTAGTCGGCTGCTGCCCGGGCGGAACAGCGTCCAACGTCATGACGTATTTGGCAAAAGGAGATACGGCTCTGTCGGTCGCCGTCACGTCTGTTTCGACGATTTTAGCGCCGATTTTGACGCCTTCGCTCATTTTGCTTTTCGCCGGGAAATGGCTGTCCGTATCGGCCGCGGCCTTATTTTGGTCGATCGTCAAAGTCGTGCTCATTCCGATCGTTTTAGGCCTCATCGCCCAGGCGCTGTTCCAAAAGCAAGTCAAAGCATGCATCCCGGCGTTGCCGCTCGTTTCGGTCATCGCCATCGTGGCCATCGTCGCCGCCGTCGTCGGGCAAAACCAAGTGGCCATTGCCAAAAGCGGCCTGCTCATCTTCCTTATTGTCGTTGCTCATAACGGGTTGGGCTTGCTGCTTGGCTATTGGTTTGCCAAACTGTTTCGCCTGTCACCGCCCAAACAAAAGGCGATTTCCATCGAAGTCGGCATGCAAAATTCCGGGCTTGGCGCGGCCTTGGCGACCGCCCATTTTTCGCCGCTCGCCGCCGTTCCGAGCGCCATTTTCAGCGTCTGGCACAATATTTCCGGCCCGATGGTCGCCACATACTTCCGCAAACAAGCGGACCGCCAACCACCGGATGGCAAGACGGTTTCCGCTTAACCTTCCCTCTTGTGCCTTGTCCAACGGCAGGAAACAAAAAAGCGGCCTCCCGGCAGAAACGCTCGTCTTCCGGGCGCCGCTTTTTTGTTCACCGCCATGCTCAAGCGGCTAGGCGCTATTCAGACAACGCTCCGTTTGCCATCGTCCCTTCAAACGGAAACACCATTCGCCCCGCCAGTTCGGGGAAATCAATGAACGGGTTGCGGTTGCCTTGGATGAAAAAAATCGCGCTGTTGCGATGATGTTCATACACCGTCGGCGGAAATTGCTCGTGCCAACGGACAAGGAGCGGAATATCGATTTTGCGCCGAAACGACTTGGCGATCGCCTTCGGATAGCGAAGCAGAAAGTACAGCATGGCCCTTGCCGCCGTCCCTTTGCCGTACTCGGGCTCGAAATAGCCGTTATAGGCAACGCCGCAACGGTTTTGCACTTGCTCGCCGGGGTCTTCCGGATTGTAAAACGGAAAATCCGCATACGGAAAATTCGACCGCATCGTGTTGCAATCCGGCTGGCAGACGAACAAATGATGCAAATCGCCTTTCATCGGTTCGCGGGCGCCAAACCACGACTGCGGCACGACATGTTCAGCGTTGAATTTCCATTGCTGCTCGATCGTTTTCACCCGCTCGTGCACATCGCCGAGCCCATGCTTCATGTTTTTCAACAACTGGCGAAATTCATCGTAGCGCCGTTTCATCGTTTCGACATCTTGGACGATCAACATCTTCGGGTCTTTTCGCTCGCCGGAGTACAAGCTTCGCACCGTTCCGTCCGGCTGCAAGTCGACCCATGTGTACAAATATTCGTCCTTGCTGAAAAAATACGGCAGCCGCCGCTTATGGGTACGCGCCACCAGTTCGTGATAGCGGACAAACAACATCCATCCGTCCCCGTCAAGCGGCAGATGACGATAATATCGGGCGCGCGCCCTCTCATCTTCGGCGGCCTGGTAATACGCGTCCTCCAGAGCGAGCCGCTCGTGCAACGGCTCGAGCTGCGCGGCCACATCTTCCGTTTGCCATCGGCTGAGCTCGTCAAGCTGCCGTTCCGTCTCCCCCATCGCCGCTCCCCTCTCTTCCTTTTTCTTTTAGTGTATCACGAAAGGAGGAGAGGCGACAGCAGCGCTAATGCAAAAGAAATGACGTGGCGCCGAACAAAACGGCGGCGATGCCGGCGGCGATGAGCGACGGAACCAGCTTCGTGCGCGCATACTCGATCACCGGCAAATCCAAAATGGTGCACAGCGTCACGGTATTGTCGCTGAGCGGCGACGCGAACGCCCCGAACGTCCCGCTCGCAAACACCGCGCCGATGACCGGCAAAATGTTCGCTCCTGACTGGCTCGCGAGCGTTACGCCAAGCGGCATCAACATCCCCCACGTCCCCCACGACGAGCCGATGAAATAGGAAATGACGGCGCCAAGCAAAAACAAAATCGGGGCGACAAAAAACGGCGGAATCCATTCTTTAACATGGCCCGTAATGTATTGCGAAAACCCTAAATCCTCCGCCACAGCTGACAGCGCCCAAATGAGCGCCAGCATCAAAATGACAGACATAAGTTCATTGCCGCCCTTGACAAAATGAGTCAACAAATCCGTCAAGCGAAACCGCTGCCAAAGGAAGAACGCAACGGTGATCATGACCGTAAACAAAAGCGCCTCCAACATCGCCCCGAGCGCATCGCTTTGCAAAAACGCCTCCCAAAACGTTCTCGCCCCGCGGTGACCGTCCCACCAGCTTAAAAACAACGTCAAAACGAGCACGATCGAAAGGGGAACGATCAAATTCCAGGGCTTGACCGGCGTTTCTTTTTGATACGCGCGCGGGCATGTCTGCATCGCGTCTCCTTCTTCCCCTTGCGCTTCGTTGGGCGGATGGTCAGCCGGTCGCTGTTCTTCCGCCATTTCGAGCGCCAAACGCGGATCCCAACGCTCGATCGGCTTTCCCCCCCGCTCTTTGCTGATCTCCGCCTGTTTTTTGCGCGAGTAGACAAAAAAGCTGTAGTACAGCCCGACGGCGAGAATGGCATACGAGAAAAAGTTAAACGGAATGCTGCGGACGTACACGATGTACGGCTCCGCCCCGATGCCGGCCGTATCAAGCGCCTTGTCGATGACCGACACCATATAGCCGACGAACGCGGTGGCAATTGGGATGAGCGCGACAACCGGGTTGGAGGTCACCTCAATGGCAAAGCCGATTTGCTGGGACGACAGCCCAAGCCGTTTGCGCAGCGCCTTCATGATCGGCGCGACGGTGACGATGCGAAAATCAGGGTCGCTAAACGTCACCATCGTCGAGATCCACGTCAGCAGCATGGCCGCTTTGGCCGATTTCACTTTTTGGCTGACGAGATGGACGAACCCTTTGATTCCCCCGGTATATTTGATCATGCTGACAAGACCGGCAAACACGTATAAAAACATGATGATGCGAATGTTGTTCGTCTGCATCAAGTTATCGACGACGTAATGAAGCATCGTTCGCAATCCGCCGAGCAGCGACGGCGTCAATAAATAGCTTCCGACCAACAGCCCGACAAACAGACCGGGAATCACTTGCTTCGTCCAAATCGAAACGGGAATGACAACGAGAAACGGCAACAGCGCTCTCCACGACGGCTCCATACACTACCACTCCTTTCTTTCTAAAATTATGGGAATGATTTCTCGTTTCTATTCAGCCCGCCATCAATCTTTGTCGCTCGCGCCTAGATGTTAACCATATTTCGCTGCCGCTTCCCGTTCGGCTAAGGGACGGTCCTACTGCCGGCGCCAAACGTTCTGCGATGAATACAAGCTTCAGCGCAAGACGCGTTTCCCATAGCGATGAAAAAGCGGCCAAAGCTGCCCATTTAGACAGCCTTGACCGCTTCCGTTCCCGCCACAGGCGGCAACGCCATGACGTGGAGCGTCACTTCCGGCTTCGAGCCGATCCGGATGTTCACTCCCGTTTGCCCAAGCCCTTCGTTGATATAAAACGGTTTTCCTTCCCATTCATGATAACCTTTGATCATGTTCCGCTCGGTGAGCGTTTTGCTCATTTTCGCCAAATGGTACGGCTTCGGCCAATGAATTTGCCCGCCGTGGAAATGACCCGACAGCAAGTAATCAAAATGATAATCTTTCATATGCGGCACGATGTCTGGATCGTGCGTCAACACGAGGTTGATGCCGTCTTTCACGCCGGCGTATGCCTTTTTGATGTCGCTGCGCCCCGTGTAAAAATCATCGATGCCAATGATATTGACGGTTTGACCGTTGACCGTGATCGTTTTCGTCTCGTTTTGCAAGACGGTGCAGCCGTGCGCCTCAAGCGTCGCTCTCAAGCGCTCAAACGCTTCACCTTGAAGCACGTAATCATGGTTGCCAAACACCGCATACATGCCGTACGTCGGTTTCAATGCATTGAGCGCAGCCAAATACGGACCGAGCTTGGCGATGCTTTCCTCACGGTCCAAAAAGTCGCCCGTCAACGCGATCAAATCGATCGCTTCGTCTTTCAGCTTGTTGTATACATCGTCCGGGGTGATTGACAGTTTTTCAAGATGCAAATCCGACAGCTGCAAAATCCGAAGGGCTCCGTCCCCACCCTCTGGACAGCCGCCGACTTGGACTTTATGCAAAACCGCTTCATACGTGTTGCGGTGGGCTTTACGAATGATGAAAGCAAGCAATAACAAGATGGCAAGAACGCCAAAAAAGATGGTCATCGTCTTCTCTCCTCCCTCGATACCCATTATAGTGAAATGGAGGAGAGAAGAAAGAGGGAGTTAGTGGATAAGATGGCAACCGTAGAGCGAAACCAGCTTTTCTTTTGACATCACCAAATACTTCGGCGGGCGGACGCGAAAAATGAAACGTCGCGTCGTCCGCCATTCCCCTCCACGACATATTCAAGCCGGGATTCACCATTGATCAAGGAAAACAGCAGGTTTGCCCCTGCCCTCCAAGCCAACTTTTTCCACAGCCCATTGTTTTGAAAGGTAGGATTTTCACGAACGCCTCCGAAAATGGGCGTTCATTTGCCCTTTTAACATTCGCTCGCGCAGCTCTTTCGTCATCTCTTGACGAATTTCCCAAGTCGATACACCTTCCTCGCGTTGATTAGCAATTTTCATCAAATGCTCCACATCGGCGAATGAATATTTGCGAGTTCCTTTGGAACGGTCAGGGAACACCAGCTTCCGTTCCTCGTAATAACGAATTTGCCGCTGCGACAGCCCGGTCAGTTCGCTGACGACACCGATCGAAATGACTTTTTTATATTTGTAATGATCCTCTTGTGGATGAGCAGTCATCTTCCTCACCTCTATACGTTACATTTTCTAACGCAATTATACAAAAAATCATGGTATCTCGTTAACTTTTGTAAATAAAATTAACACATTTTTTAAATTTCCTGTAAATGTGCTTAACACATTCGCTGTACACTAAAGAAAAAGGTGGTATCGTAAAGGTAAAAACAGGGAGGGAGCGACATGGGGAAATGGATGCAACAGGCAGTAAAACAACAAAAACAGTTTTATATTAACCACCTGCTGCGAGTGGGTTTGACCGATGATCCAGCACAGCTCGAACACTGGACGTTAGAGGAATTGCGCCGCGAATACGAACGATTTAGACCCATTTGGACCATGAAAGGGGGCCAGTTCCATGAACGAAAAAGCGCTCGAGCTGGCGAAACGCATCATTGAGCTCGATCTGCAGCGCGACGCCATGTTTGAACAGCTGATTCAACTGGTCGGAAACCGCGCTGAGGAGCTGCTCCGCTTTTTCCAAAACCGACTGTGAACCGCCCTCCATCTACGCTTCGCTTAGAAGGCTGGTGAAAAACGGTTATTTCTTTTGAACAATGGGGGAGCGTGTGAAAGATGCTCTAATGCAACAGGGCTTTTCTATTTGAGAAACGAGGCTGGTAAGCAGCCTGTTTCCTTAAATCACCTCCCCTTTAGAGGTGGAGGCTTCAAGCGTGTTCGCCGAACGATAAGCCACACATGAAAGAACCTTTACGTCTTTCCTTTGCTCCGAAGGCGTCCGTTCGAACAATCGATGACCACATCCGTCGGAGATCGCCAACCGACATTCCTCTCCCACCTACTCATTGAGCTTTGCCTAGCACATTCCTCGAGGTGGGAGACTTCTGTCGGAAATTACGTGAAAGTCTGTATCTAATCCATTTCCATGAAGAATTTTTGTAAACGTTCCGCAGCCATTCGATATGCCTTTTTCTTATCACGAGGACCTATTGCAATTATTTCCATTCTGATCGGTTGTCCTTCAACTGGGCGATAAATAATTCTAATATTTAGTGACTTTGACTTAATCTTTGCAAAACCATGCAAGTCCCCATGTAACGATTCAGCAACTCCATCCGGCTTAAATAAGGGGCCTTGCTTTGCCCTTCTTAAAATTTCTAATAAAACGGTTTGTCTATGTCCTTTATTAATTGCTTTAATATCTTGCTTTACATCCTCAACAAACCTCAGTTCAACGTTATATTTTTCTAAAATAAGCTCCTGCAAATCTTCAAGTGTTTTCACATCAATCTTCCTCTAATAATTTCATTAATTCGTTTACATTAATATCTGCTTCATCAAAAATATCTGATAAAGTTTGATTTACAGGTTTATTCTTACGTGCATATGCCTCTTCCATAACAATTTGATCAAGCGCTTCTTCTACAACTTCTTTTATTTGAAGCAGTTGCTTAAAATAATCTATATCGACGATTACAGCCAATGCATCTTTCTTTTTTGCATTTTGAATAACAAATACCTCATCTGAGACTCCATTTGAAAAACGATCAAGTATTTCTGATAATTTTTTTGTTCTAGAAATATCCGTAACACTTAAAACATTAGTTTTCAAAAAATTCAATGTGTTTGTATTGGCAATAGGATATTGTTCTTTTGTCAATGTATGAACCCCCACTTTCCATCCTCCTTATCTTTAGTATATGCATTATCATCTATATTATACACGTAAGTTTACACAAAAAACAACACATTTATTTACGGCCTATATTTCATTTCTGTAGATGAACATTTTTCATTACAGTAATTTCTATGCCCTAAGAGACAAACAGGGTATCCCCTAGGCGACATAGAGCTGTTTTTTAATCACATCAATGGATATATCTTGCTTCGCGTCGTCATTGATGAACTGGGCGATGCTCTGACCTTTCCGCGATCGAAGCAACCCCAGTTTACACGAAAAGGTGTCCCTAAGCTCCGGACACCTTTTCGCCGTCTGTTGTTTGATTGCAGCCTTTTATCCGGATCGCTCCACCATACCGTTCGCACGGGGGACATCCTCAACCGCCTGCGCTTGTAAACGGCGCGCCGTCAGCATAGCCCCTCCAAGAACAATGGCAAACAGCCAAAATCCGTATGCCGGGGAACCGAGCCACTGCTTCATCGCCCCGAGCACGTTCGGCAGCAAAAACCCTCCCAACCCGCCGGCCGCCCCGACGATGCCGGTCAGCAATCCGACTTCTTTCGGAAACCAAGTTGGAACGACTTGGAACAAAGCACCGTTTGCCGCACCAAAGCAAAGGAAAAGAACGACCATCAATCCAAACACGATAAAAAGGGGCGGCAATGCGCCGATGAACGCAAGCAAAACCGCTCATCGCCACCATCAGTGGATCGGCCGCGAAGCAAGCAATTCATCGATGATTCGTGAATAATGGTCAACGCGCCGTTCGAGCTCATCGACTTGCTTCTCCAACTGCGTCATATATTGCCGGAACGTAATCGGCACCCCGTGCCGCTGTTCAAGCCGCTTCTCGATTTGCTGCCGCTCGCCGCAGACGGACACGAAAATGCGCATATCGCGGCCAAACACCTCGCGCACCGTCTCGCCGATCAGTTCGCCGTATCTGATTTGCAGCCATTCACATTGAATCTCGTTCACGCATTCGATAATCAGCCAGTCTTCATCCACCGTCGCGGACGTCGATGCGAACCAAGCATCAAAAGAGGCGCCAGACAATTTTTGCGCGAGCTTAGCTTTGACCTGCTCCCATAAATGTTCCTTCACCGCTCCTCCTCCTTCCGTTAAAAATAGGCCACACTCAACAGTGACAGAGCGAAACGATGCAAAACGAAGAATTCGTGATGAGAAAACATGACGTTTGCGTCGCGCTATGGGCGAAGTTCACCACTCGCTCCCCTCGAAGGCTGGTGAAAAACCGCGGATTCCCTTCATTAATCGAGAATGAGTGAAAAGCAGAACCGATGCAACAAAGTTTTTCTAGTTGAGAAATCACATTGTAAAGCCGTATCCCCGATGAAATCGCCAGCCTTCTAGAAAGCGGGGCATGTTGGGTAACATACGGCCAGACGTCACTATTTTTCACCGAAAGAAACCTTATCGAATCCGTTTTTTTTGGACAAGATGCCGCTGCTTGGCGTCCGGTAACCATCGGTTCATTAGCCTTCTAGAAGGCGGATCAAAACCTCTTGAGCAGCCCCCTTCTTCCCTATTCGTTCGGCTGCCAAAGATGCTCACGCAATGCGCTGCGAATGTCATCCGGAATCCGTTCAGGACGTCCCGTCTCAAAATTGAAATTGACATACACCGCCCGTCCTTTGGCGCAAACCACCCCGTTTTGATGGATCTCCTCATAAATCGTCAGGCTTGTGTTGCCAATACGCTCAATACCGGTGTACACTGTCACATCTTGTCCGTAATACATTTGATGGACATAGTCGACTTCCATGCGAATGATTACCATCCGCCAGCGCCGAAACGACAAATCCGGCGTAAACAGTTTGAAAATTTCATGCCGACCGGCTTCAAACCAAACAGGCACCGTCGTGTTGTTAATATGACCGACACCGTCCGTTTCCGACACGCGCGGCGTGATGACCGTCGTAAACATCCTCTTTCCTCCCTAAAAACACCTCAAATGTATTCCAGTTCGCTGTCGTTCTCTTTTTGTCGAATCGAGACGATTGATGTATATTCGTTCGCTTCAAGAGGCGAAAATTCCTTCTTCACCGTCAAGAAAATGCGGAAAATGTTGCCTTTTGAGCGAAAAAAGCCGTAAACCTAAACATGGAAAACCACTTTCGCTTTCCAAACAAAAAATACAGGAGCCAACCAACAGCCCCTGTATTTCTTCCTTATTCATGGTTCGGTTCGACGATCGTCCCGGCAAACGCGGCTTCGTAAATCGCGCGGATGTCGGCTTCCAACAGCGGCAGCGGGCTGCGGGCGAGCAGCCGTTTCTGTTGGACAGCATCTTTCGTCAAGCTTTCTAACGCGCTTTCCGGGATGCCGAATCCGCCCAGCGTCTTCGGAATGCCGACGTCGGCGACAAGCCGTTCCAGTTCCTCGACGCACCGATATGATGCTTCCACTTCGGACAAAAAGCTCGAGTTGCCGCCGAGCGCGTTTAAAATATCAGCCATTCGTTTCGTGCAGCTTTGACGGATGTAGCCCATCACATACGGCAAAAGCACGGCGTTCGATTCGCCATGGGCGATATGAAACTGCCCGCCGAGCGGATACGCGAGCGCATGCACGCCGGCCACCCCGGCGTTGAAAAACGCCAAACCCGCTAGGTAACTACCGTTCGCCATATCCGTGCGCGCCTGTTTGTCCGTTCCGTTTTCCACCGCTTTGCGCAATGAGCGAGAAATGAGGCGCATGGCCGCGATCGCCAACCCATCCGATGTCGGGCTCGCGTTGACCGACACGTACGCTTCGACCGCATGGGTGAGCGCATCAATCCCGGTTGCGGCCGTCACCCGCGGCGGAACGGAAACGGTCAGCTGCGGATCGACGATGGCTACATCAGCCAACAAGCAATCGTGCGTCACGACATCCTTTGTCGTTTCTAAGGACAAGACAGAGATATTCGTCACTTCCGACCCGGTGCCTGATGTCGTCGGAATCAAAATTTTCGGCAGCCCTTTTTTCTCGAGTGCCCGCGTTCCCGTCAAGTTTAGGTAGTCGGCAACCGAACCGTCATGCACCGCCAAAACAGCGGCCAGTTTTGCCAAATCGAGCGCGCTACCGCCACCGACGCCGATGACAAGATCGAACTCCCCATCGCGGGCAAACGCCACCGCCTTTTCCCCTGTCGCAAGCGGCGGCTCGGGCACAACGTCGGTATAGACGTGCACACTGTACCCTGCTTGCCGGAGCGGAGACGTCACTTGCTCGACAAGGCCGATTTTCTCAAGCATTGGGTCAGTAATCACTAAAATTTGTTTCGCTCCCAACCGCTTCACTTCCGGAACCAAATGCTTAAGCGCCCCCCAGCCGACATGGCTGAGCGGCGGAAACACAATGCGAGCTACAGTCATGGTTCTCCCCATCCTTTCTATTCGTTGATCAAACAGCGCCATTTAGACACTCGCTCAAAACGACGCGACCCGCTTTTTCCATCAGACAAATGCAAGGGCTAATTTAGCGGCCCTGCGCCTCCTCCAGCTCCCGCTTCAGTTCCTCGACAAGCTCCACCGCCGGAAGTTCCCGCGCCAGCCGGTATCCTTCTCCAGCCCAAAGCGACATCCGCTCCGGATCGCCCGCCTTGGCGGCGGCAGCGCGCAGCGGCTTCGTCATATGGTGCACGTGCGGATACGCCGCCGGCGCTAGATCGCGATATTCGGCCATAAAGCGGTTCGCCAGCCCGCGCGCCGGCCGGCCGGTAAACGCCCGTGTCACAGCCGTTTCGGTAAACCGCGGATCGGCAAGCGCTTGCTTATGGAGCGGATGCGCCCCGCTTTCTGGGCAGCGCAAAAACGCCGTCCCGAGCTGCACCGCGCTCGCCCCCGCTTTGAGCGCCGCCGCGATGCCGCGCCCGTCCATGATCCCGCCCGCCGCCACAAGCGGGAGCCGAACCGAAGCGCGCACGTCGGCCAACAACGGGAACAACGCGATCGCCTCATCCTGCTTTGGATCGTTGCCAAACGACGCGCGATGCCCGCCCGCTTCCGCCCCTTGCACACAAAGGGCGTCCGCGCCGGCTTCAGATGCAATGTGGGCCTCTTCCACCGATGTCACCGTCACGATTACAAACGACCCAGCTTTCTGCAAGGCGGCGATCACCGCTTTGTCCGGGCAGCCAAACGTAAAGCTCGCGACCGGCACCTGCTCCTGAAGCAGCACATCCAGTTTCGCTTCCCAATCATCGTCCTCCCATTTCGGCTCGCCGACTGTTGCGCCGAGCCGTTCCGCCTCAGCCGCCAATACGGCGCGGTAGCGTTCGAGCGCCTTTTCATCCACCGTTTTATCCCCCGGCACAAACACATTCACCCCAAACGGACGATCCGTTAGCGCCCGCAGCTTGTGAATTTCTGCCCTCATCGCTTCCGCCGTCTTGTACCCGCCAGCCAAAAATCCAAGCCCTCCGGCATTCGACACCGCCGCGGCCAGTTCAGGTGTTGACACGCCGCCTGCCATCGGTGCTTGGATGATGGGGACGGGAAGTGTAGAAAACACGATTGATCTCCCCTCTCCTATCCGTAACTGCCGTATCCTCGCTGACTTCTTTACTCTTTCGTGCTCCGCCCAAGGAATTCCTGCCTCTTAGTGAATCAATATGTCTAGAAGGACAGCGATGTAAGGGGAAATGTTGCTCCTAACAGCTTTTCTTAAATTGAAAAACCTTGCGACACCGTAACCTTATCCCTTTCGGCTGCTCGCCCATCCAGCGAAGCAGTTGTTTTTCGTAGGCCTTGGATGAACGTGTGAAAAGAAGCGCTGATGATACAATGTTTTTCTATTTGAGAAATGCTTCTAGGAATCGGTGTGTACTAATAATCACCGTCCTCCTAAGTCTTTCAAACAAAGGTCTCCTTCTTGAATGGTCGATCGAAGGGACGCTCCGTAGGCGGCGTCATGATGACGGGCATCTTCGACGTCCACATGGAGAACCTTCCCTTCTAGCCATTCATATTCTAACTGAATTTTCACCCTAGGCCCCGCACATCCCTCGTAAATCCCTTGGATCTCAGGAGGCAGTTGAAACGACGTGGAATCGAGAATGCGAATCCGGCGAAACAGCGAATGTCTTTGACACACGTGACGGGCCTCCTGCGTCTGATGAATCAGCAGTTTTTCGAACACCGCTTTGAGGAAACTCACCGCTTTTTCATGAAACCGTTGATTGAGCCCTTCCGCACTCAGAGAGGTGTTTTGCTTAAGAGCTAGAGCACTGCAGAGCTGCACCAATGATTTTTGACCGCCTTCTTCCTGGAGAAATGTGCAAAGTGCCACGAAATCATGGGCGCGCAACTTCCCCTTTCGTTGAATAAATCGATGATCTCAGGCCATCTGTTCCAGCTCATCACACGATAACACGCTTCGTAATCCCTCTAAAAAACAATGCCATTCCTCTTGGAGAGATAAGGACGTCTTCAAAAAAACCACCCTTTCTAAGACATGATGAAGTCTTCAAAAGGATGGTCAAATGAGGCATAGATTTATTCCTGTTTTCTTAACTTGATGGCTATGGGTTACCTCCCCGGAATCAACCAATTCCTTGACTCTTTTATACACCGACGCATACCGGCGGTTCATTCCCAAGTTGTAAATCGCCTTTGATCGTTCAGCCGCTTGCCTGATCTGCTCTGCCCCCTCCAAAGAAGTTGCCATCGGTTTTTCTGAGAAGACATGCACATTGTTTTCCAGACATTTTAGTACCGGCTCAACATGCATCGTGTTTGGCGTCGTCACGTAAACAGCATCTACACCAAGATCAAATAATTCCTCGAGGCTTTTGACCGCTTTTGCTTCCCCGGCTTCCTTCGCCAATGAAGCGGCTCTTTCTTCCACAATATCCGCTACCCCAATAATTTGAACCCGCTCATCTTTCTTTAGGATCGACGTATGTACCTTGGCAATCCCTCCGGCTCCCAAAATCCCTACTTTCACCCGAGTCATTATTTTCTCCTCCTCATCTCCGTTGTAGCAGGGAAGCGCTTTCTAATACATCGAAAACAATGGTTATCATGTCCATTAATAATAGTGCAATCTAATCTCCATCGAACTTTTTGAGCAAGCGCTTTCCTTTTGTTTTTTATTTTACCCTCAACCTATTATTTTATCAAGTGTTTTTTCTAAATTTATAGAATTTTTATTAAAAAATAAAAGAACAGCTACTTACAGCTGTTCTTCTCATTAAATTCAACGTTTTCTCCAGTAACATCTATTATTCCATAAAAACAATCTGCTCACATCCTTACGATTTCACTTTAGCGATATGACAGGCCGATTTCCTTACCACTAGATGAGGCGGCAAAATGATCCGCTGTTTCGTATGATTGGTCTCTTCAATTTGGGCGATTAGCAGGTCAACCGCTTGCCTTCCCATTTGTTCAATAGGTTGGGCGACTGTCGTCAACGGTGGATCGATAATGGCCGATAAAATCGTATTATCAAATCCAACCACTGACAGATCATCGGGAATGCGGAGTCCCAACTCTTTGGCCGCCTGATAAGTGCCAACGGCAAGAGAATCAAAACAGGCAAAAATCGCTGTCGGCCTTGGGGTCGACTGCAACAGCTCCATCGCCGCCTTTTTTCCATCAGCCATCGAATAGTCCGTATATACAATCCAAGATTCTTCGCATTTCAAGCCGTTCTCTTGAAGCACCTGCTGATAGGCCTGCAATCTGTATTTATCACTTGTGCGACTTAAATTCCCTAGCATGATCGCGATCTGTCGATGACCTAGGGAAACAAGATGCGAGACGGCTTGATACCCTCCTAAAAAATCATCAACTCTCACTACGTTAATGGCTAGCTCTGGGATATCTTGAGCAATAAAAACCAAAGGGAAATTCTCTTCCAACAACTCTTTGATCATTGTATAATTGTTCGTTGTCGTTCCGATGATGATGCCATCCACGCTTTTTTGACGTAACAAAGAAAGATACATTTCTTCCGTCTCCGGGTTGTTATCCGTATTGCACATCAGAACGTTAAACCCTTGTTCTCTTCCTCGATCTTCCACTTTCCTAGCGATTTCAGAAAAAAACGGGTTTGCTACATCAGGAATGACAAGGCCAATCGTTCTTGTCCGCTTCCCGGTCAACGCCGAGGCGACCATACTCGGTTGATAATGCAACTCTTCCATTACTCGAAGGACTCTTTTTCTCGTTCTTTCACTTATACGTCCCGTATTATTGAGCACTCTTGATACCGTTGAAATAGATACACCAGCTTTTTTCGCTACATCGTAGATTGTCACTTTCATCGTTTACCAATCTCTCCATTGATTATAGTTAACCTTGTTAAGTAAAGCGCTTGCCCTTTTAATGTTATTCTAATTCTTTTTCCACTTTCTTTCAATGCTTTTTTCGATTTCATAATAAATGAAGCCCATATAAAAACCGGCCTGAATTGACCGGTTTTAAGCAAAAATATCGTCGTTTCTCCTACCTCCCCCGAAACACCGGTTTCCGTTTTTCTAAAAAGGCGCGGACGCCTTCGCGGTGATCTTCGGTTTGCCGCATGCGCTGTTGGGCGTCGGTTTCAAGCTCTAGGACGCGAAGCAAGTCCGCCTTTGTTTGCTCGACGTACAGCTGTTTCGTGGCGATCATGGCTTGGAGCGGTTTTTCCTGCAAGGAGGCGATCCATTGTTCCGCTTGCTCCTCATGATCGACAACGAAATCGACGAGGCCCAGCTGCTGCGCTTCGTCGGCGCTCATCGGTTTTCCTTCCCAAATGATCTGTTTTGCTTTTGCCGTACCGACGCGCTGCGCCAAGAGGAAATGCCCGCCGCCGTCAGGGACGAGGCCAATGCCGATAAAGTTCATGGCGAGGCGTGCTTCTTTTGTAGCGATCAGGTAATCGCTTGCCAACGCAAAGCTGAACCCAAGGCCAGCAGCGGGCCCATGGATGAGCGAAACAGTGATTTTCGGCATCGTATACAATCGCATGATCATCTCTTGGATCGTGTTCATCACCGTCTGAAATTGACTCGGGTCATTCACGGAAAGCATCGTCTTAATGTCGCCGCCTGCCGAGAATCCCCTTCCCTTGCCGCGGATGACGACGATCGAAGCATCACTTTCTTCGATTTGCCGCAATGCGCCGACAAGTTCTGTTAACATTTGTCCATCCATCGCATTGAGTGACTGCGGGCGGTTCAGTTCCAATATTGCTTTGTTTTGGTCAAATGTCAGCACAACTGTTTCCATTGCTCTCCCCCTCTGAATGATGATTCATTTATTCATTCTCTATAGAGGCTCTTAACTCCTTGCAGCTAACAAAAATATTGTGAAAACATCAGTGCTTGACATATTCATTGATTTGTAATAAGTTCTATCACGGCGTTACTTTATTACATCCGTTTGCCTATGAAGGGGTCGGTATAATGAGAAAGACAGGCTATTTGCGAAACGTGTCGTTTTATGTATTGGCGGGATTGATATTTTCTATGATGGTTTACAATGTCTTTTATAATCTCGGAAAATTCCCTATTTCCAGCTGGGACGAAGCGCGACATGGCGTCAATGCTTATGAAATGTTAAAAAATAGAAATTTTATCGTCAACACATATCTTAGCCACCCTGATTACTGGAATTTAAAACCTCCCCTTAGTTATTGGGCTATTATGGTTGGTTATAAGTTGGTTGGGCTGAACGCTCTTGGCTTGCGACTGATGTCTGGCGTTTGCGCGATCTTCATGGCTATAGTCATTGTTTTATTTATGAAAAAACGATTTGGCCGCATGGCTGCTATCATATCATTGCTTGCCTTGTCGACTAGCACCCAATATCTTCTCAACCATTGCGCTCGCACAGGAGATGCAGATTCGCTCTTTGTATTTTTCTTTACGTTATCCATCATTTCTTTGCTGTCGGCCAGACGGCAGACGCGATGGTTGTATGCAGCTGGCCTTGCCTGTTCACTCGCTTTTTTAACGAAAAGTTGGCATGCAGGGAACATTTTGTTGATCATGGCTGTGTATTTCTTACTTACTCGACAATGGGGGGCATTTCATTGGCGCGCTTGGTGGAGGGCAGCCCTCAGTTTCGCTGTTCCTGTGCTCGCTTGGGTTCTTGCCCGCTACCACTATGATGGATGGCGGTTTTTGAAGCAAATGATCGCCTATGATTTGTTGTTACGCTCCTCCCGGCCTATTGAGGGTCATATTGGCGATGAAACCTACTACGGCATCATTCTTGTTCATTTTTTCTTTTGGTGGCTCGCACTCTTGATCGGCATCATGGTCATCAGCTATATACAAGACGTTCGTCTTTTAACCTTTGATCAAGCGAATCATCGTTTGAAAGCGGATGTGGTCGGGATTTTAGTATGGATTTGCGTCCCGCTTCTCATGTTTACCCTAGCTAAGACGAAAATCAGATGGTACATTCTCCCTGTTTACCCACCGCTTTGTATGCTGATTGGCATTTGCGCCAGTCAATTGTGGAGAAAAGGAACGTGGAGAGCACGTGGGTTGTTGCTTGCCGGTCTGTTGTTTGTCGCATCGTTTTACGAAATGAATATTCAAAAGTATATTCATCATCCGAAACCAAATTGGGAACTGGCATTACTTCAGCAGACCGCCCAAATGCCTGTTCACGGGTACGAACTCTTTATGTACCATCCATTGCATCGGAAAGATCACTGGCCGCAAAATGCGGTCTTAACGGCAAAGCTGGCGAATGACCTTAAACCTCGGCATGGAGGGCTGAAAACGTTCTTGCATACGAATCGAAGCCTGCTTCTCGTGAAAAAAGCATGGTTTAGCAAACAGCTCGAGCATAAATACCACTTGTCTGTTCTCGCCTCGAACCGTTGGGGATATATTTTAGAGAAACAAGCATAAACAGGCAGCCTTGGGGTATCACTCTCTCCAAGGCTGCGCAACCATTCTTTCTATGTGAAAAGTGTTTGGGATAAAATTCTATTCCCTCTTCTTCTCATCTCGCTTCATTCTCGTTGAAAATAATCAACTTCAACTCCGTCATTTCTTCGATCGCATAGCGGATCCCTTCGCGGCCGAACCCGCTTTCTTTCACGCCGCCGTACGGCATATGGTCGACGCGGAACGTCGGGATGTCGTTGATGAGCACGCCGCCAACGTGCAGCTGCTTCGCCGCTTTCCACGCGGTATGGACGTTATCGGTGTAAATGCCCGCCTGCAAACCGTAGCGCGAGTCGTTGACAAGCGCAATCGCTTCGTCGATCGAGCGGACACGGTTGATCAAGACGATCGGGGCGAACACTTCTTGGCATGACACTTTCATTGTCGGTTGGGCATCGACAATGACCGTTGGAAGCAAAATGTTGCCGTCGCGCTCGCCGCCAAGGACGACATTCGCGCCGCCTTGTTTCGCCTCTTCAATCCAAGCAAGCGCGCGATCGACATCGTTTGGCGTGATTAACGCCGACACATCCGTTGCTGGATCGAGCGGGTCACCTGTTTTCAACTGTTTCGCGGCAGCGACGAATGTTTCAACGAACTCGTCATAGCGTTTTTCATGGACATAGATGCGCTGGAGCGAAATGCACACTTGCCCTTGGAACGTGAACGCGCCAAATACGCAGCGCGGGATGATGCGATCAAGATCGACCTGCTCGTCAACGATGACGGCGGAGTTCGAGCCAAGCTCCAACGTCACCCGCTTTAAACCTGCTTTATTGCGGATCGCGATGCCCACTTCCGGGCTGCCGGTGAACGTGATCATGCTGATGCGGGGATCGGCGACGATTTGGTCGCCGACCGTGCGGCCGCTTCCGGTGACGACGTTGAGCGCCCCTTTCGGCAAGCCTGCGTTCTCGAACAGCTCGGCGATAAAGTAGGCCGACAGCGGCGTTTGGCTCGCTGGTTTCAACACCACGGTGTTGCCTGAAGCGATAGCCGGACCAAGTTTATGGGCGACTAAGTTCATCGGGAAGTTAAACGGCGTGATCGCTCCGATGACGCCGATCGGTTCACGGACGGTGATGGCGATGCGGTTTTCCCCGCCCGGCGCCGCATCAAGCGGCAATGTTTCGCCATGGATGCGCTTCGCTTCTTCGGCGGCGAATGTATACGTCTGGATCGTGCGGGCGACTTCCCCTTTCGCCGTGGTGATCGGCTTGGCGGCTTCCAAGGCGATCAACTTCGCCGCTTCTTCTTGCCGCTCTTTCAACTGTTCGACGACCCGCTCTAAAATAGCGGCCCGTTCATGCGCCGGCATGGCGGCCATCGTCTGCCGCGCCGCATACGCCGCGGCGATCGCCTCATCACCTTCTTGTTCGGTAGCCATCGGAATTTCGGCAATCGTCTCGCGTGAATACGGTGATTTCAGTTCGGTGTAAGACTTCGCTTCCCGCCATTCGCCGTTGATGTATAGTTTTTTTCTTTCCACCATGTTCTCATCCTTTCCCTAACTAGTATTTGCAATCCAAACATTGCCTGTGTTAATAACACTTTTTATTTCGTCGCAAATTTGTTAGAATCCTCTTTTCTGATCCATTTATAGGACATGTTGCTGATCCTCTATCTCCTCTTTTAGATTGGCGGATGGGAAAAGGTAGGAAAAAATCACAATCGAAACGATACTCGCCCCAATTCCATATATAATCGGATAGGTTGAGCTTAATCCCTCCATCGCTAAACCAACCAGCACAACGATGGAACTAATAACGATAGAGTAAAAGCCAGCTTTCGCCGTTGCTCGCTTCCAAAAGAAACCAAAAATCACTGGTACGAAAATGGCGCCTGACAAAATGGCATAGGCGACATCCAATGCAACAAGCACATCCTGAATCCAAATAGCAAAGATAATGGCGACAATCCCCACTGCTAGCGTCATCATTCTGGATAATAGGACAAACTGTCGATCACTTATATTCTGAAACCAATATTGCTTCAAAATATCATGTGATAACAGAGTAGATGAGGCAAGCAATGTTCCGGAGGCCGTTGACATAAGAGCAGAACATACACTGGCCAAAATGAGCCCTAACAAGCCGTGCGGCAAAATCTCTAATGACATATTGGCAAATACGTTTTGTGGATCGTTTATATTCGGAAAAACGATCACCCCGCACATGCCAATGACGCTTAACGCCACGGCATAAGCGATGCTGTAAAGACCCGCATATACTGCGCCACCTCGAGCAATGTTCGGTGTTTTGGCCGTAAACACCCGTTGCCAAATATCTTGTGATACCACCATTCCTAATGTATAGAGCAAGAAGTATTGAAAAATATTTGCCCATCCCATCGATGTCAGATCAAAATGTGACGCTGGCAATCGGTCCAAAAGTGATGTCCATCCACCGACATAGGACAAACTCATCGGCAGCATCACGAGGAAAATGCCAACAGTCATGACGATAAACTGAATGATATCCGTCATCGTCACGCTCCACATTCCTCCGAGAATCGTATAAAACAACACGATCCCCCCGCCAACTAACATCGAAACGGTCATGCTCCAACCTAAAACCGCATGAATGATTGTGCCCATCCCAATGACTTGTGTTACCGAAACCATCAACGTATAGATCGCTGCCACCAACGCGCTGATCAAACGCGTTTCCTGATTGTAACGGCGGCCAAGCAGTTCGCTGATGGTCGTCACGTTGGCGCCATAAATTTGGTTTGTAAAAAACAGGCCAAGCACAGCAATGCCCAAACCAATCATAAACACAAACCACATACCTGAAATCCCAAATTGATACCCTAATTTTGCTGTCCCGATCGTTGAGGCGCCTCCCAAAATCACAGCAGACAGGCAGCCAAGATAAACAAATAATCCAAGATTGCGGCCTGCCAACGCAAAATCTTCAGCCGTCTTCGCCCGCTTCGCCCCCAAAATCCCTGCGCCGATCAATACGAGAAAATAACATAAGAGAACTCCAGTATCTAGTGCGTTCATACCCATTCCCCCATCCTCTTATAATCACAAATTCATGTCCTTCGCGATCCTTTCCTAAAAGGCAAACATTCCTTCAACGACACGACATCAGTTGGTGAATACATCCAGTATCGAAATGGTAATCGACATGTGCCTCCCTCTTTTTTTCATTTTCCAGAAGCGAACGAATGCACACCGATTTCCTCTTCATATTCGGTCAACGCCTCATCGAACATGCTTAATCCTTCATCAATCTGTTCTTTTGTCACGATCAGTGGTGGGATCATGCGGACCACTTCTCCTTGATTGCCGCATAGGTAGAAAAGAACACCTTTGTGCAGACAACGATTCAAAATATTCATCACTCCCTCCCCATTCGGTTCGCGAGTATGCGGGTGGACGATCTCGATGCCGATCATCAGACCGATCGAACGCACGTCTCCAATGACGGGATGCTTCCTTTTTAACAATCCCAGTTTTTTGCGTGCGTATTCCCCAACTTCCCTGCAATTTTCCAACAATTTTTCTTCCCTAAATACGTCTAAAGTTGCTAGCGCCGCTTCGCATGCAATGGGGTTGCCGCCAAACGTTGTCCCATGGCTGCCGAGTGGCCATTGTTTCATCAATTCTTTCGAAGCAACTGTTGCGCTGAGCGGCAACCCAGAAGCGATGCCTTTCGCAATGGCCATAATATCTGGGGTAACGCCAAATGTTTGAGCGGCAAACCATTCCCCTGTGCGCCCAAATCCTGTCTGCACCTCATCAAAAATAAGCAAAATACCATGGCGGTCACAAATTTCCCTTATTTTGCGCAGCCATCCTTTCGGAGGAACGATATATCCTCCTTCTCCCAACACTGGCTCGACAATCATGCACGCCACTTCTTCCGGAGTCACTTGATGGGCAAACAAGGACTCTACATCCTGTTCAAGCTTACGAGCGAAGTACACATCAGAATCCTCTCCTACCGGACAATGTTTTGGATTAGCATATGGAAGTTGGTACGTCAAGCCGTTGGGCTGCAAGTATTTCCGATATTTGCTTTTCGATGTGCTGACACTAAGCGCCCCTAACGAACGGCCATGAAAACATCCGGTAAACGAAATGACGTATGGTCGTCGTGTCACATGTTTCGCTAATTTGATTGCTCCTTCAATCGCCTCTGTTCCACTGTTGGCAAAAAAGAAGCAGTCAAGCCCTTCCGGCAAAATTTTTGTCAGCTCTTCGGCCAAACGCAAAATTGATTCATACATGATGACACCGCTCGGCCCATGCATCAGGCGGTCTGCGGCCTCTTTGATAGCCTGCACGACTTTTGGATGGCGATGACCCGTATTGGCCACAGCAATACCGGAAGTGAAATCAAGATATTTTTTTCCATCCAGTCCGTAATAGTAACATCCTTCTTCCTTCACAACCGGCAAATTCGGGTGGTCTTTCGCCATCGTTGGCGCGAGCAAATCATGCATTTTGTGAAAGAGAGGTAGCCAGTTGCCTTGTGTCATGTACATCCCCCTTCAGCCAAGCCATTTTGTTCATCGAAAACGGATTTGCAAGTTCTGTGCCACCTTTAAAACTATTCTTTATTTTTAGTTAATTATAATCGTTGATTCTATCCCTCTGTTTTAACCGGTTCCTATCATGACAGCTTTGTTTAGAATTCCACAACGGATCTAATTCATTGTTAAATCAAATAATTTATTTTTGAATCGACACGGATTGCTCTTCCTTCAGAAAACATTCTCTCGGAGTAGAAAGTCTCAAATCAAAAAACCGCACCACAAAAAGGTGGCACGGTCTCAAAAAGATAATATCGCCATCACTTTTTCGACTGCATCACGAAGTTTCCACAAGTAGTTTGACTAGGAACCACTGATCACGCCAATTCAGCAATGACCTCTTCGATGACATCCAATGCTTCCTCCAGCTGTTCATCTGTGATGACAAGCGGCGTTAATAGACGAATGACATTGCTGTATAGGCCCGCACTCATGATGATGACACCACGTTGATGGCATGCTCGCAAAATGGCGGCCGTTAATTCCCTATTCGGTACTTTTGTCTTTGCGTCAGTGACAAATTCGATGGCCACCATAGCCCCAAGTCCCCGTACATCCCCGATCGCCTCATACTTCTCCTGCAGCTGTCTGAACCGATTGATAACGATTTGTCCAATGTCATTGGCCCGTTCTACCAATCCTTCTTGTTGCAACATGCGAATCACTTCCAAAGCGGCCACGCAACCAAGCGGGCTGCCCCCGTATGTCCCGCCGATTTCTCCCGGATTGGGTGCATCCATGATTTCTGCCCTTCCCGTCACCGCACTGATCGGCACACCCGCTCCGATGGACTTCGACATGGTTATTAAATCAGGCACAACGTCAAAATGTTCAATGGCGAACATCTTCCCTGTTCGTCCAAATCCGGTCTGGATCTCATCGGCGATAAACAAAATCCCGTATTTTTCACAAATTTGTTTGACCCCTTGAACGAATGTTTTTGACGGAACAATAAACCCGCCTTCTCCTTGCACAGGCTCCATAATGATGGCAGCTACCTCGTCCGCCGGGACTTCTGAGAGAAAAAAGTCCTCAAGCCGCCGCAAAAGCTCGGCGTCCAATTCCTCGTTGGTCATGCCTGCTGGTTTTCGGTAATAATAGGGATACGGAAGTTTGTACGTATCCGGGGCAAAAGGTCCAAAACCAAATTTATATGGTTTCACTTTGCTTGTCAGCGACATCGCCAACAAGGTTCGCCCATGAAACCCTCTTTCAAAAGAGAGAATGGCTTTTCTCCCTGTATACTTTCGTGCAATTTTGACGGCATTTTCGACTGCTTCTGCCCCGCTGTTCAAGAAAAAGGTTTTGTTATGATGAGCACCTGGCGTGATGCGGTTTAACGTCTCGGCCAACTCAATATACGGCTCATACATCATCACATGGAAACACGGATGAATATACTGCTCCGCTTGTTTTTGGATCATTTCCACCACTTTCGGCGGGCAATGGCCGACATTGAGGCTTCCAATCGCCCCGGCCAAGTCGATAAACGTATTTCCATCCACATCGGTTAAGAGCGCTCCTTCTCCTTTTACCGCAAACGTCGATACCGTGTTAAACGGTCCCCGCGGAACATTCTGTTCTTTTTTTCTTAATAGCTCCTTTGCTTTTGGTCCCGGAATCGCTGTTTTTACTTGGATATATTTTTTTGTTTCTGCCTTCATCTTCTCCCTCCGTCCCATTGTGTATCATGATCCATCTTTTTAGATATGCAAAAAACATGCCAAAAACTTCATGCAAAATCATATAACAAGGAAAAAGGATTTTTTCGCCTCTTTGATAAAGTTAGTAATAGAAGCCTCACAGACTGCTAGGAGGGAAAGTATGCACCGTACAGCTGATGTTTTGGAATTCGAGTTGGACGCGATATTGAAATCATCAAACGACAATATTGTGATCGCAGACGAAAACGGGATCATTCTTCGCGCCAGCCCGAATTGCTTGTCCATATACGGAAAGGACGTCTCTTATTTAGTCGGAAAATCGGTTTATCAATTAGAAAAAGAAAACGTCTTTTGCCCTTCAGTTACAGCGAGAGTATTACGGGAGAAAAAAGAGGTCCAATTGATGCAGCAAACCGCCACCGGACGAGTTGTCATGGCGACAGGCGTGCCTGTATTTGACCACCAAAACCGCCTTGTCCGGATCATCAGTTTTTCCCATGATTTAACAGAGTTAGAGCGTTTGAAAGAAGACTATGAAAAGCTGAGAAAGCAGATGGAACATTATCAAATGGAAATAGAGGAGTTGAAGCCGGAACATATCGTTATTCAAAGCAAGGCGATGGAACGAATTTGGAAGCTCGTGCACCGCGTGGCCCAATCGGACGCGACGGTTCTTTTCCTCGGCGAGTCTGGAGTCGGAAAAAACGTATTCGCCCGTTCCCTTCACCTCCATAGCCCGAGGCGGAATGAACCGTTTATTGAGGTCAACTGCAGCGCCATTCCTGAATCACTGTTTGAATCGGAAATGTTCGGCTATGAAAAAGGATCCTTTACCGGTGCGCAAAAAACAGGAAAACCGGGGCTGATCGAACTGGCCGACAAAGGAACTCTCTTCCTTGATGAAATTGGCGAGCTTCCCCTTTCGATGCAAGCGAAACTGCTAAAAGTTTTGCAAGAGAAAAAAGTCATACGTGTTGGAGGGATTAAAGAACGAACGGTCAATTTTCGCCTGATCGCCTCGACAAATCAGAACCTAGCAGAGATGGTGAAGCAAGGAAAGTTCCGCCAAGATTTATTTTATCGTTTGCATGTGATTCCGATTTACGTTCCTTCTTTGCGTGAGAGAAAAGAAGATATTTTCATGCTGGCCCAATACTTTTTGAAAAAATTCAACCAAAAATATCAAATGGATAAATACTTTCATCCATCCATTGTCGACCATCTCGTTCAGTACGACTGGCCAGGCAACGTGCGTGAGCTGGAGAATATGATCGAACGGTTAGTCATTACTTCTGAAACGAGAGCCATTTATCCGGAATATCTTCCTTTTTCGATCCAGAAATATCCAGAGGTGATCACTCCCCATCAATCGTTGGAAAAACGGAACGAACCGTCGACATTAAAAGAAGCCATTGAACAAGTGGAACGGCAATGGCTCCTGCGTGCAGCCAAACAGTGCAAAACAACATACGAGATGGCTGATTATCTTGGCATCAGCCAGCCAACGGTCGTACGAAAGCTGAAAAAATACGGTGTTGATTCAAAAACGAATTAAGATTCATCTTTGAATGAAGCGTTCGCTCATTTTTGAACATACGCAAGCAAGGATGGACGTAAAAGCAGCCTTGTTTGCGTATTTCTTGTCTGCTTCCCCTTTTTGGCACACTTTTTGCTTCTAAAACCATCGCGAACCATTTTTCACTGCCCAAGGAGGTCTTGACATGTATCAACCGAAAGATTCTTCCCAATCACCCCGTTTTTGTGGGGTTCGCACCTTTATGCGGTTGGAACAGATCAAAACAACAGACGATGTCGATTTTGTCATAGTTGGCGTTCCTTTTGACACCGCGGCATCAAACCGAACCGGACAACGATATGGCCCACAGCACATTCGCAATTTCTCTGTCTTGCTTCGCCCTTACAATCCAGATATGGATATTGATATTTTTGCCTATTGTTCCGGCGTCGATTACGGGGATATTGATGTCATTCCCGGCAATGCGTTGCGCACGTATGATCGTATCGTCGAAGAGCTGCGACCATTGTTGAAGAAAGATATCGTTCCGATTCTGATGGGCGGCGATCACTCCATTACATTGGGACACTTGCGGGCTTTTTACGAACGCTTTGGCCCCATCGCGCTCGTTCATTTTGACTCGCATAGCGACACGTGGGACCATTACTACGGAGAAAAATATATGCATGGCACGCCGTTCCGCCGCGCTGTCGAGGAAGGGCTGCTTGATGTGGATCATTCCATTCAAGTCGGGATGCGCGGACCGCTTTACAGTGCTGATGATATCGAGGACGCCCGACGGCTTGGTTTTGAAGTCATTCCGATGAAAGAGGTCCGGCAAATGGGCTTTTCGGAAGTAATGCGCCGCATCCATCAACGCGTCGGTGACAAACCGGTTTTCGTTTCTTACGATATTGACTTTGTCGATCCTGCTTTTGCCCCGGGGACTGGCACACCGGAAGTGGGCGGACCAACCAGCTACGAGGCACTCGAATACGTAAGGGGACTCGATGGACTAAATATTGTCGGGTTTGATCTCGTCGAAGTTTTGCCTGCTTACGACAGCGGAGAAGTGACCGCTCTATTGGCTTCTGCGATTATGTATGAGATGATTACACTTGTGGCGTTGAAGAAAAAGCGGTCACAGGCCAACAACCTATCGACAACGACAACATCCTAAAAACATGTCACAAACAAAAAGGAGCGGCTTTCAATGGCTCAGGACCATGTGTATATCAACGGAAAATGGTACAAAGGAGAAGGAGAAAAAAGGGCGGTGATCAATCCTTCGAATGAGGAAGTCATCATAGAAATCAATGAAGCATCCCAACAACAAACAGTAGAAGCAATCCAAGCGGCCCGTCATGCCTTTCAATACACCGATTGGCCATCGAATCCGGCAAGAAGAATGGCCGTCCTTCGGCAACTGGCTGATTTGTTGGAACAGAACGCGGAAACATTCGCTGCCATTGAGACGTTGAATACAGGGAAACCGATTCGCGAATCGCGCCTCGATGTCAGTGATTCGATCCAATGCCTCCGTTACTACGCCGATTTTGTTGAGCAACGGACCATCGAGGAAAAGAAAAGAACCGATGGCACGACAAGCAAAGTCATTGAGGAACCGATCGGGGTATGCGCTCTCATCGTGCCTTGGAATTTCCCCCTCTTATTGGGGATATGGAAATTGGCCCCGGCGCTTGCGGCGGGAAATACAGTGGTATTTAAACCATCAGAACTGACGCCGCTATCATTCATAGAGCTGACGAAGCTGATCGATTCCATCGGTCTCCCGCCGGGCGTGTTTAATCTCGTGCTTGGCAGTGGTTCGCCGGTTGGAGAAACATTAGTGACACATCCTGATGTGGAAAAAATATCGTTTACTGGCGGAACGAAAACCGGACGATGGATTTACGAACAATGTGCTCGTGGGTTGAAGCGAGTGTCTTTGGAACTCGGCGGAAAATCCCCGCTGCTCATTTTTGACGATGCCGATCTTACTAGCACCGTCGAGTGGGCACTGTTTGCCTCCTTCTTCAATCAAGGGGAAGTGTGTGTGGCTGCTTCGCGCATTCTTGTACAACGGCGTGTTTATAATTCGTTGATTGATCAGCTAACCCAAAGACTGGCTTCCCTCCGTATTGGCGATCCTTTCGCGGAAAACACGGAGATGGGACCACTAATCAGCTCCTCACATTTAGAAAAAGTGGAAACATATATCCAGATTGGCTTGCAGGAAGGAGCGGTGCTGCTACAGGGTGGAGAACGAATCAAGGAACGGGGGTATTATCTCACCCCTGCTGTTTTCGCCCATGTCCGTCAAGACATGCGTATCGTCCAAGAAGAAATCTTTGGTCCTGTCATTACTTTGCAACCGTTTGAACATGACAACGAAGCCATCGGCCTGGCGAACGAGACAATATACGGACTAGCAGCTGGCATATTCAGCCGCAATCTCGAACGGGCGGAACAAATCGCCGGAAAATTGAGAGCTGGAACCATTTGGATTAACAGTTATCACACTCCTTATGTCGATGCTCCTTGGGGCGGCATGAAACAAAGCGGAATCGGTCGGGAGCTTGGGCCGCAAGGATTCGCCGCTTTTACGGAAACAAAGCATGTGAACATCAGCCAACACGGCAAACCACTCGGATGGTATCCATCACGCTCCTGATTTCGTCCTTAGGACGAAATCAGTGTAAGGTTATTATTCTGAATATTAAAAATATAAAAAACAAGGAGGACCGATCATCATGAAATGGATAGAACGGTTGGGCCATGATGATATTCGCCCCACCCCGATGAACGAACGAAGCATGAACTTCTTTAGCACGTTTACCCTTTGGATTGCGGCAAATGTGGTGATTACGACTGTCATGACGGGTATGATGTTTGTTCCTGACATTTCCTTTTCCAACGCCATGCTGGCGATCATTGTCGGTTCGGCGATCGGTGCTATTCCGCTCGCCCTTACCGGAAACATCGGCATCCGCACCGGGCTCCCTACAATGGTGATCACAAGAGCGGCCTTTGGACAAAAAGGAGCCATCCTTCCCGCCCTTGTCAACACCATCATTTTAATCGGCTGGAGCTGGATTCAAGCCTATATGGCTGGCCTTAGTCTGAATTATGCCGTTCATTACACCACTGGATACAGTAATATTAATCTATTTGTGATCTTGACAGAGCTTCTTGTTGTAGTCATTACAATTTTTGGCCACCGAGGTGTGGAACGGATAGAGAAATATATATCGATTGCTATGCTGATTTTATCGTTCCTCGTTTTTTACAAAATTTTTACGACTTACGACATTTCAACACTCGTCGAAATGAAATTGAGCGAGCATCCATCCATCACCACGATCATCGCCTTTGACATCGTCGTCGCCACCGCCTTTTCTTGGATGTCGACGGTTTGCGATTTCAATCGCAACTGCCGCTCAGAAACAAGCGGGTTTTGGGGAACGTATTTTGGCTATCTTGTCGCTTCCATTGTCGCAATGGGGCTCGGCGCTGTCGTCAGCGGCTTTAGCATTGCCTCCAACATGGAAAGGACGTATGATCCTACCATTCTCCTTGCCGCTTACGGGTTTGGATTGATCTCATCCATCGTCGTTTTCTTTTCTGTACTCTCGACCAATGTCATGGCCTTATATAGCGCCACGATGTCGTTTATGAACATCTTCCCACGCGCAGGCTTTTGGAAACCGACATTGATCATGGGAGTGATTTGCACACTTGGCGCCTTGCTGAAAGAAGTGCTAATGTCTCAGTTCTTTAACTTCATTATGCTGATTGCCACGTTGTTCATTCCTGTGTTTGCGATTGTGCTCGTTGATTACTTTTTTATCAAAAAAGGGGTATATGATGCTGAAGATATTTTGTACGATACAAAAGGTCACTATCGCTATCAAAAAGGAGTCAACATCGCCGCCTACTTCACCTATATCGTCGGAGCTGTCTTCGCCTATTATTTTACGTACATTCATCCGCTTGCCGTCGGCTCCACCATGCTGACATTTCTTTTATCAGGGACGGTTTATTTTGTGTTGATGAGATGGACAAAACAAATCGCTGCAAACATGAATTCTGTCGAACTTGAATCTCCTACTAAACTGGAGGGATGATATGAACCTATCGTTTGACATCGCGTTGGCGCAGATGGCATCAGTAACTGGTGATATTGGCGCCAACTTGGCCAAAATGAAAGTGATCATCAATGAGTGCAAACGACAGTTCCCTAATGTCCGCCTTCTTCTGTTCCCGGAACTTTGCACTACTGGTTATGTACTGTCAGAAGTACTAAAAGAACTGGCTGAGACACCTGATGGGTCTACGTTCCAGTATATGAGCCGGATGGCCCAACAATTTCAATTGTACATTGCTTACGGATACGTTGAAAAGGACGATATAGAAAATATATACAACTCTCTTATGTTGATTCATCCCAATGGACAATGTATCGGAAATTACCGAAAAATCCACTTGACTCCTTTTGAAAAAGCCTGGTTTTCTTCGGGAGCCGAGCCGGTGCTGGTGGATACCGACCTTGGCCGTATCGGTCTGATGATTTGTTGGGACTTAGCTTTTCCGGAACTAGCAAGATACCTAGCCGTCCATGGATCCGAGCTTCTTCTCGTTCCATGTGCTTGGGAATCTCCATTTCATGCACCGTTTCAAAAATTAGCCATGGCCAGAGCGATCGATAATACGGTTTATGTTGCTGCATGCAATCAAATCGGACGGCCTTCTTCTTTCCATTTCTTTGGTTTATCCTCTATTTATGGGCCGGATGGAAGTGAAATAGCCGCAGCCAACATGGACGAACGGGAAGAAATCATACACGCAATGATCGATCACAACCAACGCCAAGAGTTAAAGAAAAACTTTTATACAATGATGGACGAACGACGGACAGACCTTTACCGAGAATGGACTTGGAAGGAATGACGAGAAAATGATCATCAAAAAACTCATCGACCTCTCCATGCCGATCACGGCCCAAACTCCGGTTTACCCCGGGGATCCGAAGCCGCACATCGAACCGGCGGCCACGTTCGCCGCTGACGGCTACCATGTCAGCCGCCTTGTGCTCGGTTCGCATAGCGGCACCCATGTCGATGCGCCGTTCCATTTTTGCGAGCACGGCTGGCGGTTGGATGACGTGCCGCTCTCTTATTTTCTCGGCCGCGGCGTTGTGATCGATGCCACGGGGAAAACGGAAGGGGAAGCGGTGACGATGGCGGATGCTGCCGTGTATATGCCGAAGCTGTCGCCGGGAATGATCGTTTTGTTTCACACCGGCTGGTCGTCGTACGTCGGAACGGAGCAGTATTTTCGCCACCCGTACGTCGCGCCGGATGTCATTGAAGCGATGCTCGAACGGGGCGTTCGCACGTTTTTGATCGATGCCCTGAACATCGATCCGTCGGATGGTTCCTCGTTTCGCGCTCATGAACTTATTCTCGGCGCCAACGGGGTGATCGGGGAAAACTTCACCAACTTCGATCAAATCGATTTTGATGACCCATACATTATCGCTCTGCCCCTTTCCTTGCCCAGCGGCGACGGCTCGCCTGTTCGGGCGGTGGCGGTGCAATGGGGGTGACCAGTCGATCGGACATACGAAACGCCCCGTATCTTCTTCGATGCGGGGCGCCCTCTCTCTAGTTATTTTATCCACTTGATGACTCGCGCTGGGTTTCCGCCAACGACCGCGTTAGCGGGAACGTCCTTTGTCACGACAGCGCCTGAGGCGATGACAGCGTTGTCACCGATCGTGACACCTGGGTTGATCACAGCTCGTCCGCCGATCCAAACGTTATCCCCGATAGTGACCGGTTTCCCGTATTCGCGGCCGCTGTTCCGCTCGTGCGGGTCAAGCGGATGCGTCGCCGCATAAATGTGCACGCCGGGACCGATAAAACAATGATCGCCGATCCGCACTTCACAGACGTCTAAAATGACGCCATCAAAGTTCATGAAAAAATGTTCGCCAACATGAATGTTATACCCATAGTCACAGCGGAAGTTCGGCTCGATGTACAGCTGTTTTCCTGTTGAGCCGAACAGTTCCCTTAACAATTGAACCCGCTTTTCATATTCCGTTTCCAATGTTTCATTAATATAAGCGAACGAGCCGTCTCGCCCGCTCTTTCACAAGCAGCGGATCGGCCGAAAAAGCCGTCATGCTCTTTCGGCGGCATCACCCTTGCCGACGTTTCCCTTCCTGATAGTAAGCATCCATCACGTCCTTCGGCACCATGCTTCCGCCTGTGGCCCAGCAAATATGGGTGGCTTTGTTCATTTTTTCTGTCAAATGGTGCTGCTCGAGATACATGCGCGCTGCTTGGTCTTGACACAAACGAACAGGCCCTGCGACCCCTGCCAATGCCGACGGTTCCAAGCGGATCTCCTCCGTATCGATCATCGCCGCGAGCAGCCGATAAAGGGTGGAATCATCCACTGTATAGACGCCGCTGATGACGTGTTCGAGCATCTTTCCGACCAGTCGCGAAGGGCGGCCGACGGCCAGCCCGTCGGCTTCGGTTCGGTTATCTATGCCAAACTCCTGCACCGAGACGCGATCGTGTTCACCCGTCATCAGCCCAAGCAGCATACAAGGCGAATGGGTTGGCTCGGCGAAAAAGCAATGCACATGATCCCCGTACACGAGTTTCAAACCAAACGTCACCCCGCCCGGTCCGCCGCCAACTCCACAAGGAAGGTAGACAAACAGCGGGTGATCTTCATCGACGATGATGTTCTTGTCTTCTAACTGTTGCTTTAACCTCAACGCCGCCACCGCGTATCCTAAAAACAAATGAATCGAATTCTCGTCATCGATAAAATACGAGGCGGGGTCTTCAGCCGATTGTCTTCTCGCCTCTTCGACCACTTTGTTGTAATCGGTGAGATGTTCGACCACCGTCACCCCTTTGCTTCGCAGCAAATCTTTCTTCCACTGTTTCGCGTCCGCCGACATATGCACCGTCACATGAAATCCAAGCCGCGCGCCGATGATTCCGATGCTCAGGCCTAAATTTCCCGTTGAACCAACGACAAGCGAATAGCGGGAAAAGAACTTCCGAAACTCCTCGTCAGCGAAGACTGCGTAGTCATCCTCTATGGAAATCAAACCGTTTGCGAGCGCGAGGTCTTCGGCATGTTTCAAGACCTCATAAATCCCCCCTCTCGCCTTGATTGATCCGGAGATGGGGAGATGGCTGTCGCATTTGAGCCATACTTCCCCTTCAATCGGCTGCCCGCTCATCTCTTCCAAATACCGTTGCATTTTCGGAATCTTTATTAGCGGCGATTCAATGATTCCGCCACTGTCCCGCGTTTCCGGAAACGCCTTGGCGATATACGGGGCAAAGCGCGCCAACCGTTCTTCAGCTTCCTTGACATCGCGTTCACCGAGCGGAAGATGTCGGGTGGCTTGATCAAATGAACAAATGTTTGGATTCGGCCAAAACACTTCTTCTGTTCTGATCATATTCTCCAACAACGGAAGTTCCCTCATCCATTGTCGAATCGTTTTCCCCGCTACGATTCGGTTCTCCATGTCTTTCCTCCTCATCCATATGTAAAAAGCATCTACTTCCAGTATAATAGAAAACGTGAATCGCTGGTATAGGGGAGGAAAACGGTCTTGAACATCGTCCCAACAAAACAATTAGACCGCGCTCTAGTCAACCAGTTTTTTATCGAACATTGGGGAAGTCCACAAATGGTAGTGTCGACTGGTGTTTATGACTGCAGCGAGCTGGACGGATTTGCGGCTGTTGAAAATGGAAAACGAATCATCGGACTTGTTACGTTCCTTATTCGCAAAAACGAATGCGAGATCATCTCGCTAGACAGCATAATGGAAAACCGCGGCGTCGGCAGCGCCCTTTTGCATGAGGCAGAAACATGGGCGAGGCAACAAGGGTGCACCGTGGTTCGACTGATCACGACGAATGACAACTTGCATGCACTTCGTTTCTACCAAAAGCGCGGCTATCAAATCGTAAATGTCTTTCCGAACGCCGTCGACAAGGCGCGGCAAATCAAGCCAAGCATTCCGCTGATGAGCGCTGAGGGCATTCCGATTCGGGATGAGCTATTGCTTGTGAAACGACTAGGGTGACACGGTGCAATGATGACGTCTTCTTGAAAAAGAAACACCAGCCTTCTCCCAAGGCTAGTGCTTCTTTCAATATTTTATACTCCTCACCTATGAAGCTAGTCGCTAGGAGTATTAAAGCTCGGTGGTTATATGATAAATGTAATATACTCCATAGGCGATGCTAATGAGGGAGACGGTTTTCACCATCCATTGGCTTATGGCTTGCCGTTTCACTTTCATCCAAACGAACGGAACGCCAAGAAGTGTGGTGAACAACATCATGCCGATGACCGTCCCTAAGCCAAAAAGCAAAATAAAGGAAAAGGCCATCCAAGTTCCTTTGACCGTCGTCATCGTCAACAACACCATTCCGGCACTTCCGGCCAAACCATGAACAATGCCGATCAATGTCGATTTGATATGAAAATGATGAATATCGCCACGGCGATGATGATCCATGCTCATTGGCGAGCGAAAACTGGCAATTCCTAAAATGACGATCATAACGCCAACGACCATTTCAAGGTAAGAAGCAACCCGTTCAGGAATTTGTCGCTCAAAAGCGATCATCGCCATCCCGACGATGAGCAGCGTCAACGTATGGCCGATTCCCCAAAACATGCCGGCCAGCGACGAAAGGGAAAGTTTTTTTGTTCGGCTGACAATCGTAGAAACCGCAATAACATGATCCGGTTCTGTCGCATGTTTCATTCCTAGCAGCAATCCAAACAAGAGCACAGGCCATATCGTTCCCATTGTCTTCTTCCTTTCTCTTGTCAATATTTCCTCCAGCAAACTGGCGCTTTCTCACCACATTGGTGGCGAATAAACTGGTGGATACGTTGAAATATCGCTTCGATGGCCGATGTTTCATACGCCAATATACGTACAGAAAAGCCTGGAACGGCTGCCGCTGAAAAACCGCAGCGAACCTCTTGCGGCATCTCTTCCATGAATTGGTTGAACTGTTCTAACACTTCCTTTGTGATGAACGGAGAAAGAGCCACCAATGATCCGACATGCGTATAGCCGCCAAGCTGCAGCATGCTCGTTAAGTGCTGCCGCGAATCCAAGTACAGATGATCAAACAGAACGAGCGCCTCGTCTTGATACACCTTCAGTTTCGAACGAATCCAATCGTAGCGGAACAGTTGGCCGCTCTCTGACCAACCCGGCGTGATGATCTCCCCATACATAAATGTCGAACGGCTTGTTACATGAACGACGGTCTCTTGGATAAAACGGGCTTGTTCGTAGGCAATGAGAGGATCGGGAAAATATTCGAGAACACTTTCATCACCCAAGGAAAATTGCGTATATTGCCCAACAGGCGCATACGGGGTTTTGTATACTTTTGTCGCCGCTTGTGTCGTCACCATCAATCTGGCGTGAGACTCTAACTTCATATTGATCTCGTAGCGGTCGCCATTGACGTATCCTCCTCCAACGTGAACAAGATATAATGTCGGATGAGCAGAATCGAGATAAACAGGGCGCATCAGTTTCAGCGCTCCTTCATTATAAGTGTCAGAAATGACAGTGCGGCCGTCTTTCACGACCGCTGTGCATTGCAAACGCCCCGTCCAGCTCATTCGTCCAACCCTGCCAACAGCACCTGTTTTTCGATCCAATCCACAACGTCAAAAAGCCCGATCTCTTCTTTTAAATTTGTAAAAATGACCGGCTTCGCCCCTCGCGCCGCTTTGGCATCCCGTTCCATCACTTCCAGACTGGCACCGACGAAAGGGGCAAGATCAATTTTATTAATCACGAGCAAATCCGACTTAATCATCCCCTGTCCGCCTTTGCGCGGTATTTTTTCCCCTTGGGCGACGTCGATGACGTAAATGGAGAAATCAACAAGCTCCGGACTGAAGGTCGCCGCCAAGTTATCGCCGCCGCTCTCGATAAAAATGAGCTCAACATCCGGATGGCGCCGCTTCAGTTCATCAATGGCTGCAAAATTCATTGATGCATCTTCGCGAATGGCGGTATGTGGGCACCCGCCCGTTTCGACGCCGATAATCCGATCTTCCGGCAGAACGCTATGTTTAATTAAAAATTGGGCATCTTCTTTTGTATAAATATCATTCGTAATGACCGCGATGCTAAAGCGGTGGTGCATCACCCGCGTCAGTTTCTCGACAAGCATCGTTTTGCCGGCGCCAACGGGGCCGCCGATGCCGATTCGTACCGGTTCGATCATGATATTCCCCCTTCTTCGTTTTTCATTCCAACCCAAATAGGCGCTTTTTTGTTTGTCCAGTATTATGACATAAACAACCGGACCGGAAGGCGTTCATGTTGCATTTGCGCGATTTCTAAGCCAATGGCTGCCGCCCCGAGCTCCTCTTCGCCGAGCATCTCGATGATGTTCGTGGCATGAATCAAATATGGCTGCACCATGACGAGCAGCTGTTGCCCGTCCGTTTGGCCGAGGGGAATGCCGCGGACCGCGTTTTGCACCATCGTTTGTACAGAAGTAAACAAATACGTCAGCACCGTCGTTTGTTTGGTTGCCCCGATTTTGCGACCGACTGCCGCAAACGCGATAGCCGGATGAATGGACTGCTTCGTTTGTACGATCTCATCGAGTTCATCGACCGAATAAATGTGGCGGCAAAGTTTCCATAAACGCTCTCCGATCATTCTCGTTCCTTCCCGCGTTTCCTTCGCTAGGCAGAGAGCAAACAGCGTTTCGTTCAACCGTTGCAGTCCTTCGATGCTGTTGGCTTTCAACTGCTCATAGGCGATCCGGCACGCTAATCCATCCGTATACGTCAGCTGGGTTTGAATGTAAACGATAAGTGATTGACGAAATGTTTTGGCATCACAAATTTGCTCATTGTACATGTATGTTTCAAACCCAAAGGAATGGGAAAATGCTCCAGATGGAAAATTCGAATCCGAGAGCTGCAACAGCCACAATAGCTGTTGGTCAGTCATGGCGGTGGCCGATATGACGAAACGCTTGTTTTACTTTCCGTTTTTCCCGCTTGTACGGGATGTGCAGCTGTTTGAGCAGCTCTTCGACTAAATAGTCGTATTGGACAAGCATTTCCCCTTCCTCGAATTGGGCGGGCAAATGGCGGTTGCCAAGCTGATGAGCGATCTCCCCCATTTGTTTCAACGAAACCGGCTTTATAACAAGCAAATCCTCAGGAAGAACGGAAACAACGATCGCGTTATAGTCATCCATCCACAATACATCTCCATCCGCCAATTCTTTCGCTTCCTTTAGGCGAATGCCAAGTTCCCGCCCATGATCGGTCACGACCCGCTGGATTCGCTTCACTAAATCGTCGCTCGCCATGTACACCCGTTCAATATGCGGGGGAAGAGAAGAGATGGTTTGAATATTGCCGACAATCGTTTCAATAATCATCTGCCATCACCTCAAAAAAGAAAATATCGTTGCGCCATGGCCACCACTTCGGCCGGCTCGCACGTAATGAGCCGCCCGTCGACCTTCACTTCATACGTCTGCGGATCAACATCGATGTGGGGCATGGCGTTGTTGAACACCATATCGTTTTTCGATAAACGGCGAATATTCCCGACCGGTTTCACCGTTTTTTGCAGCCCCAGCTTATCAGGAATGCCACGTTCAAGCGCCGCTTTGGATAAAAAGGTGATGGACGTTTTCGCGATGGCGGCGCCATAGCTGGCGAACATCGGGCGGTACAGAGCGGGCTGCGGCGTCGGAATGCTGGCGTTCGGGTCGCCCATCACGCTGTAGGCGATCATCCCGCCTTTGATGACGAGCTCAGGCTTGACCCCGAAAAAAGCGGGATGCCAAACGACCAAATCTGCGAATTTTCCGACTTCCACCGAACCGACATATTCGGCAATCCCATGAGTAATGGCTGGATTGATCGTGTATTTAGCGACATACCGTTTGACGCGGACATTATCGCCCCGCCCCGTTTCCTCCGGCAAGCGGCCAAACTGTTTTTTCATTTTGTCCGCCGTTTGCCATGTACGCAAAATGACTTCCCCAACGCGCCCCATCGCTTGGGAATCGGAACTGATCATGCTGAACGCGCCGATGTCGTGTAAAATATCTTCAGCAGCGATCGTTTCTTTGCGAATGCGCGAATCGGCAAACGCAATGTCTTCTGGAACAGATGGATCTAAATGATGACACACCATTAGCATATCCAAATGCTCATCAAGCGTGTTTTTTGTATACGGCCGCGTCGGATTCGTGGAAGAAGGCAAAATGTTCGGGAAGCTGGCAACTTTCATAATATCGGGCGCATGCCCCCCTCCGGCTCCTTCCGTATGGTATGTATGAATCACGCGCCCGTTAATGGCCTCTAGCGTATGCTCGACAAACCCGCCTTCATTCAATGTATCCGTATGAATGGCGACTTGCACATCGTACTCATCGGCCACCTGCAAGCATGCGTCAATCGCCGCCGCCGTCGTTCCCCAGTCTTCATGAAGTTTGAGCCCAATCGCTCCAGCGCAGACCTGTTCAGTGATCGGTTCTTTCGCCGATGCGTTGCCTTTTCCTAAAAAACCGATATTCATTGGGAACGCTTCAGCAGCTTCAAGCATCCGGTAAATGTTCCACTCTCCCGGCGTGCACGTCGTGGCATTCGTTCCAGTCGCCGGTCCGGTCCCGCCGCCAATCATCGTCGTAATGCCGGATGACAAAGCTGTTTCGATTTGCTGCGGGCAAATGAAATGGATATGGGCGTCGACCCCGCCGGCGGTCACGATTTTTCCTTCCGCCGCGATCACTTCCGTTGAGGCGCCGATGACAATATTGACACCGTCCATTAACAGCGGATTCCCAGCTTTGCCGATAGCGGCGATCTTCCCGTCTTTGATCCCGATATCGGCTTTGTAAATGCCAGTGTAATCAACGACGACAGCATTCGTCAGCACTAAATCGACCGCTTCGTCGCGGGTTGCGAGCGGATGTTGCCCCATCCCGTCGCGAATCACCTTCCCACCGCCGAATTTCACTTCATCGCCGTAAACCGTATAGTCATGCTCAATTTCAACCCATAAGTCCGTATCCGCTAGCCGGATGCAGTCCCCAGTCGTCGGCCCAAACATATCCGCGTATTGCCGTCTTGACATAGAAAAACTCATTCTCTTACTCTCCCTTCTTGCTGCCATCAAGGAGGCCGTTGACCATATTGTTTAATCCGTACACCCGGCGTTCGCCGGAGAACGGAACAAGCTCTACTTGCTTCGCATCTCCGGGCTCAAAACGAACCGCTGTCCCGGCTGGAATGTTCAAATGCTTTCCATACGCCGCCTGCCGGTCAAATTCAAGAAATGCGTTGACTTCAAAAAAGTGAAAATGGGAACCAACCTGCACCGGGCGGTCGCCGCGGTTGATGACCGTCAGTTTCGTGACTGGTTTCTGCCGATTGCAAACAATCGGTTCGTCACGCAATCGATATTCTCCTGGGATCATAGGACCACTCCTTTATCCATCTTCATTGAATCGACCGGCGTCGTTACGACCGGATCGGCTGATGGACGGTGACGAGTTTCGTACCGTCGGGAAACGTCGCTTCCACTTGAATCTCTTCAATCATGTCAGCAACTCCTTCCATCACATCGTCCCGCGTCAAAATCGTTGCGCCGTATTGCATCAGCTCCGCCACCGTCCGTCCGTCGCGGGCACCTTCCAACAGCTCATACGTAATGAGCGCCACCGCTTCCGGATAATTCAGTTTCAATCCTCGTTCTTTCCGGCGGCGCGCCAAATCGGCGGCCACGACGATCAACAGCTTTTCCTGTTCGCGCGGAGTCAGTTTCACTCATCTCTCCCCCTCTTAAATGTCCCCACCTATTCTCGCAGGTTCAAGAAATCTCTCATCGCTAACCCGCGGCCTGTGGCTTAAACAGCAAGAAACGATTGAATATAAGTCAAATCCGCCTCATCGACATCCCCCTTCGCCACGACAGTGCCGCAATCCAAAATATAGAAATGATCGGCACAAGAAAACGCCAGCTCCACGTTATGTTCGACCAACACGATGCCGACCTGCTTTTCTTCGGCGATTTTCATAATCACATCATGAATCAACTCAACGATCGACGGCTGAATGCCTTCCATCGGTTCATCAAGCAAGAGCAGTTTCGGCTCGCCGGCTAACGCGCGGGCGATGGCCAACTGTTGTTGCTGTCCGCCGCTTAAATCCCCTCCCTTTCGCTGGCGCATCTCTTTTAAGACTGGAAATAATGCATATATTTCCTCAAGGATCGGCTGAGGACGGACGTTCTCGGCCTGCGCTTCCAACCCGAGAAGGAGATTTTCTTCCACTGTCAGCGCAGAGAAAATTTCCCTCCCTTGCGGCACATAACCGATCCCTGCCCGCGCCCGCCGCTCCGGCGGCCATCGCGTGATATCTTCTCCTTCCCATTCGATCACGCCTGACATCGGGCGAATCAACCCGATGATCGTTTTCATCAACGTCGTTTTGCCGACCCCATTTCTGCCTAACACCGCTGTCACCCGGCTGAGAGGAATGTCCATGCGAACTTGATCGAGCACAACACTTTCATCATAGCCAGCGGTTACATTCCGGAGACATAACATGCGTTTTTCCTCCTTCCAAGATACACATCGATGACTTGTTCGTTTTGCTGCACCTCATCAATCGAGCCTTCGCACAATACTTTTCCTTCATGCATCACCGTCACTTGTTTCGAATAGCGGCGGACAAAGTCCATATCATGCTCCACAATGATCACCGCACAATGTTCAGCAATTTCATGAAGCCATTCCCCCGTGCGCTCCCGTTCCGCTGCGCTCATGCCAGCAATCGGCTCATCCAATAGGAGAAGTTGCGGACGCTGAATCAGTTGCATGCCGATTTCCAACCACTGTTTTTGTCCATGAGACAGAGTGCCGGCTAAGCGATGACGTTCATCAAGCAATCCCATTCTCTCTAGTTGGGCTGCCATGATCTCTTCCTCTTCTTCGGTCCGCTTCGCCCGCAAAACAGAACGCAGGCGCCGATCTTGACGAATGGCCAACTCCATATTTTCCCATACTGTCAAAAACGGAAAAATGGAAGGGCTTTGAAACTTCCGGGCAATCCCCATTTGCACGATCTCGTATTCCGGCTGTTTCGTGATGTCATGGGAGAAAAACATCACTCGACCGTCCATCGCTCTCGTCCGTCCGCAAATGACATCGAGAAGTGTTGTTTTCCCCGCTCCATTCGGGCCGATCAAAAACCGCACTTCATGAGGGTAAACGGCGAGATCAACACCTTGCAAAGCGCGAAATCCATCAAAGTCAACAATCACATCACGACACATCAACACGGGCTTCATGTTCATGCCCCTTTTTGCTTTGATGCGAACAGCAACGAGCGATTCATAAATGCCCGCCAATCCTTTCGGCACGAATAACACAACAACGACAAACAGCGCGCCTAACAAAAGCAACCATAGGTCGGGATAATTTTCGCTTAAAAAACTTTTCGCCGTGTTCATGACAATCGCGCCAACGATCGCGCCCATGAGCGAGTGGCGTCCGCCGACAGCCACCCATAACACCATTTCAATTGAAGGAATAATCCCCATCATCTCTGGGGAAATGAGCCCGACTTGCAGGACAAACAACGCTCCGGCCACCCCGGCAAAAGCTGCCGACAAACTATACACAAACACTTTATAGACGGTCGGATTGAATCCTAAAAAACGGACCCGGTTTTCCGCGTCGCGAATCGCGATAAGCACCTTCCCCAATCGTCCGGACGTCAAGCGGCGCGCCGCGACGAAAATGAGAGCGAGACAGATTGTTGTCAGCCAATACAAAACGATTTGCGTGAGCGGCGATGATAGCGAAAAACCAAATACAGTTGAAAAATTGGTCAAGCCGTTCGTTCCACCTGTCCATTCTTGCTTGCCGATAAACAATGTCACCAATACGACGACCACCGCCTGGGAGAGAAGAGAAAAATAGACGCCTTTAATCCGATTTTTAAATGTGAAATAGCTTAATAGCGCAGCTAGCAACGTAGGAAGAGCGATCGCGGCGGCAATGGCCACCATAGGATACGAAAACGGCTTCCAAAACCAGGGCAGTTCGCGTACGCCGCTCCATTCCATAAAATCAGGCAAATGCCCTCGCGAAGCTTCGAGCTTCAAATACATCGCCATGCAATAAGCGCCTAATCCGAAGTACACCCCATGGCCAAGGCTCAAAATGCCGGTATAACCCCAAATGAGGGAGATGCCGACCGCCACGATGGCCAAGCAAAGAAATTTGCCGAGCAGGGACAAGCGAAACTCAGTCAAATAAAACGGCGCAAGAAACAAGGCGGCAAAAAACAGCCAGTATCCCCAACGTTGATTCACCATGCTCCCCCCTCAATCAAGCGACCGCGTTCTCACGTTAAGAAGACCGGATGGTTTCCATTGCAAGAACGCAATAATCAAAACGAACACAATGACTTTGGCCATAGTGGCACTTGTGGAATACTCGACGAACGTCGAAATCAAGCCAATGCCAAATGCCCCCAGCAGCGTCCCGGCCAGTTTTCCTACTCCCCCTAAAATGACGACCATAAACGCATCGACAATATAGTAAGTGCCGATCGTCGGCCCGATCGGCCCAAGCAAGGTCAACGCGCATCCCGCCACTCCCGCCAACCCTGAACCGATGGCAAACGAGTAAGCATCGACCTTTTGCGTGGCAATGCCGAGGCAGGCCGCCATCGACCGGTTTATGGTAACAGCTTGAATGCGTCGGCCAGTTTGTGTTTTCATTAAATACAGATAGAGAAAGAAAACGATCGCCAACACAAGACAAAGAATAAACAACCGTTTATACGGAAACACCGCCCCGAACAAGCGGATTCCGCCATCGAGCCAGCTTGGCGGCACAACGGCCACGTTGGGCGCCCCAAAGATGAGGCGGGCCGTCTGCTGCAAAATCAAACTGATCCCCCATGTCGCTAACAAACTGTCCAACGGACGGCGATACAAATGACGGATTAAACTTTTTTCCAACCCCCAGCCAAGCAGAGCGGCGATCAAAAATGACAACGGAATGGCAACGACAAAATACAGTCCTGCCGAGTGCGGCATATCGTTGGCAAACCATTGTTGGATCACATAAGTCGTATACGCTCCGACCATCATCAATTCACCGTGCGCCATATTGATGACACCCATCAGCCCGAACGTGATCGCCAACCCTATGGCAATCAAAAGCAAAATTGAACCGAGGCTCAGCCCGTTGAATAATTGGTCGATGAACATCGCTATCCCCCTCTCATGTCCGCTGGGCGAGAAGGAAGGAAACCCCTTCCTTCCAAGTGAACTATTCACTTAATCCCTTCGCCCATGGGTAGCTCTTTAAATACGGATCTGGCTTCACCGGCTGGCCGGAATTCCATAACTCTTTGAATTGTCCGTCCGCTTGGATTTCGCCAATGCGCACCGTTTTCCATAGATGTTGCGTTTCCCCGTCAATTTTCACCGTTCCTTCCGGCGCCTTGTATTCAAGGCCGGCCGCAGCTTTTTTCACTTGATCCACATCAAAGGAACCGGCTTTTTTCACCGCTTCGGCCCATAAATGAACGGCCGTATACGCCGCTTCAATCGGATCATCGGTCACGCGGTCTTGCCCGTACTTTTCTTTATACTTTTGTACAAACGCCTTATTTTCCGGTGTATCGGTCGTCTGAAAATAGTTCCACACAGCCAAGTGACCAGCCAACACATCCGGCCCGATCCCGCGTATTTCTTCTTCCGCGATGCTGACGGACATCACCGTCACGTCTTTCGGTGTGATGCCAGCGTCTTTCAACTGTTTGAAAAAGGCGACATTGCTATCGCCGTTGAGCGTATTGAAGACGACAGCCGGTTTCACTTGTTTGATTTTGCTGATAATCGTGCTATAATCGGTATGGCCGAGCGGCGTATATTCTTCCCCGACCACTTGCCCACCTTCGGCCTTCAACTGGGCCTTGATGATTTTGTTCGCTGTCCGCGGAAAGACGTAATCCGATCCAAGCAAGAAAAACGTCTTGCCGCGGTTTTTCAAGAGCCAGCTGACCGCTGGAACGATTTGTTGATTCGTCGTCGCCCCAGTGTAAAAGATGTTCGGCGACGACTCCATCCCTTCATATTGCACCGGATACCAAAGCAGCCCATTGTTTTGCTCCACAACCGGAAGCATCGCCTTGCGGCTCGCCGATGTCCAACCGCCGAAAATGGCGGCCACTTGATCTTTTTGCAGCAATTTTTTCGCCTTTTCGGCAAATGTCGGCCAGTCGGACGCTCCATCTTCCACAACCGGTTCAATCTTCTTGCTGAGCAGCCCGCCCGATGCATTGATTTCCTCAATGGCCATTAACTCGGCATCGCGCAGCGACACTTCACTGATGGCCATCGTTCCGCTTAACGAGTGCAGGATTCCTACTTTGACCACATCCCCTTCTTTGCCAGCCGAAGATGAATCATTTTGATTCTCGTTTTTGGCTTGATCCACTGCTGATGACGCCGCACATCCCCCAAGAGCAAAAACACTGACGCATAAAAGCAGCCATAATTTCCACATGAATGCTGGTTTCATTCGCACACCCTTCCCCCTATTCATTTGAAACATCGATGAATTCCTGCCCCTCGTTCATCTAAAAGAGCGCATCCCTCCCTTGTTCCTCAAAAGCGATGCATGTTCTCCACGTTGAGGATTTGTTCTTGATTAGCAGTATAAGGCCCACGTTTCACGGACTCAACATATTTGTCATATTTTATTACATATTTTTGTTATATTTATTATCAATCATCTTTCGACCAATCAGCCAGGTCGAAAAACAAAACATGCCCCAAAAAGGCACACATGCACCTTTTTGGGGCAGCGTTCATTTCACAAGCGACAAATCCACTCCAATGACCCCGACAATTTGACCGTTATGATCCCTAATGGGAGCGGACACCGTGACGCAAAGATGTTTCGTCAATGCCGATACATACGGATCGGAAACATACACTGTTCCTCTACAAGCTTCCTGAAACCACGACCGGACTTTGGCGTTGACCAAGCCCGCCGGCGGATTCGAATAGACAAACGCCCCATCAAGACGATTCGACCAGACAGCCTCAATCTCTCCATTCTCAGATAAAAATCGATCCAGCACGCGTTGATGCATGGCCTCATCCATTTGTTCCAACGGAGCTGACTGAAGCAAAGCCGATAGTTTCTGAATCGTGTTTTTCACGACCGCATCATCGACAGAAATCGTTTCTCTCATCCAATCACGTCCGACCGTTTGCTGCAGCTCCTCCGCTGTCTTTTGCAGCGCTTCATTAATGCGCAAAATCTGTTCGACGCTTTCATGCTGTTCGTTCATATCCGCCGTCACTCGCTCGACAAACCGTTGATTTTCCTGGCTCAATTGCACGATTTCTTCTAGGAGAACGGCGATTTCTTTCACGCTGTCCGACTGCCCAGACGCTGACCGGACAGAAGAGGAGACGAGGTCCGTCATATCATTCAGCTGTCGCTGCAGCAAATGAAGGAACGACATAATCGCTTCCATTTCTTTCTCTTCGACATCGATTTGCTTTGTTTCTTCGCGAACGATATCGGTTGCCGCTGCGATTTCGCGTTGAATAAGGGACAAAATATCCTGTGTTTGCTGGACAGCTTCCGACGTTTGATTCGCCAACATGCCGATTTCCCGCGCGACGACCGCAAACCCGCGCCCATGTTCTCCCGCACGAGCCGCCTCAATATTGGCATTGAGCGACAAAATTTTCGTTTTCTGCGAAATCTCGCCGATCGCTGATATAATTTCATTGATGCGTCGCGAATGATGAACGAGATGGTCCATTTGTTCCAATAACGTTTCATGGTGGGAGCGCAGTGTTCGAATTTCTTTTTGCAACGTCTCCAATGAATTCCATGAATGCAGCCAATGTTCGGAAAACTGCTGGCTGCTCGCATACATATCACGCGAAGATGCAGCGATTTCCCTAGCCGCCTCCTCGATTGTTCGCATTTTGTTCGCCACTTTTTCCGTATACTCCACCGTTTTCTCGCTATGGTCCATCAGCTCTGCCGCACTATTCCGGCTTGAATCGGAAATGTCATTCAGCGAAAGTGCCGCCATCTTCATCTGTTCCATCGCTGCTTTGAGCTGATCAACCGCCACAACAATTTGCCTTGCAATTTGTTGCGGTCCTCCCTGCGTTTCCTCACGTCGAGGCTGATCCAGTTCGCGCTTTATTTTTCGTTCCGCACGTCTCGCAAAAATCAATGAGTGTCACTCCTTATGTAATATTTTATTACATGATTATAACATAAAATGAATACAAAACAAACTTTCAACTAATGATAGGCACTCACCATCCTCCATTGAAGACTTTTCTTTTGTAACGCCGCACCATACCAAGCGTACAAAAAAAGTGAGGGTGTCCCAAAAAGGATTGGAACACCCTTTCTTATTACTGTATATAGGCATAAAGCAATCACTAAGAAAAGAAACAATATGTCGTGTTTTGTTTGAGGAAAATTCCCCTTTTGGGCCAGCCCCTTTTCGCCTGCCTTTCCTCACCGTTTTCTGACTAAGTTTATCTCTCCACTTCTATAGCATGAAGAAGTCAACCGGCTTTTCAAAAAACGACGGATACTCTTGAGCAAGAAACCTCCGCGTGATGGCCTTTTCCCTTATTTAATACTATTCCGAACTGCTCCACGCTGATAAGACGGACTCGTTTACTCCTCTTTCCGCAACAAGTCATACAACGTAAGAGCCACGATTTTGGTTGCTGCAATCAAATCATCTATCCGAACGTGTTCATCCGCCCGATGGCCGTTCGCTTCAAGCAACGTGCGCGGACCAGCGCCAAATAGTACAACCGGAACACCCGCTTCCGCAAAGTGCCGTGCATCAGTGTAGAGCGGAATTCCATGAATTTCTGGTTCTCCTGTCATGATTTCCTTCCAATTTGCCACAAGCGTTTGAATGAGCGGGCAATCGGACGGTGTCGGCTCAAAACTTTTGGCCAAAAGAATTCGATCGCATTCTACTTCAATCCCCTCATAGCGCTCGGCTGCCCGTTTGACTAACTGTCGAATCTCCATTTCCACTTGCTCTCCGTCTTCTTCAGGAATCAAGCGGCGATCAATGCGAATAGCGCATTGGTCAGGCACAACGTTCGTGTTAATCCCCCCCGAAATCAACCCGACAACTAAAGTAGGGGAATCAATCCCCGGAACCACCGAACGTTTCTGTTGCAACGTTTCCCGATAAGCATAAAGGGCCTGCAATACGCCCGTCATCGCCTCAACGGCATCATACCCTGTATATGGCGCCGCTGCGTGGGCCGACTTGCCTTTCGTGCGAATTTCAAGATGAAGGCAACCGTTATGAGAGTTGACAATCGAATGCGTAAATCCAGCTGAAATCGCCATAGACGGCTGAATATACCCGTTTTCTATCATCCATTTCGGGCCAATTTCTCCGCCTGTTTCTTCATCAAAGTTAAAGGCAAGCGAGACGGTCCCCGAAAGCTTTTCACCCACTTGCCGAAGTGCCATGACTGCAAACGTATAGGCGGCAATGTCCGATTTCGATACCGCTGCTCCGCGCCCGTATATTTTCCCGTCGACAATTTCCCCGCCATACGGATCATACGTCCAGCCAAGCCCCGGGGCTACGACATCCCCGTGGGCGTTGAGGACAATTTCTGGGCCATCGCCAGATCCAAACGTCGTTTTTGCTACGACGTTCGCTACCCGTATCATCCCTCGTTCCCTTACTTTCTCGGCCTCCACCTCCAGCAGCTCGGCATCATAAAAGGAAAATTGCTGCAACCGCTTATAGATATGTTGGGCAATGGCATAGCAATCACCAGGTGGATTGTCTGAAGGAATGGCGACCAACTCGCGGAGAAATTCAATAATTTCTTTTTTCTCCATCTCGATCCAATCGATTATGTTTTGTTTCTCGTGAGATAGCATAATACGGCCTCCTTTATGCTGTTAGTTTCCGAATGACATCTAATAAAACATTCGTGCCTGTTTCAATATCTTCCACAGACACAAACTCGTCCGGATGATGGCTCAGTCCATCTTTACATCGTACAAAAATCATGCCCACATCGGTAATGGAAGCTAACGCCATCGCATCATGCCCAGCCCCGCTGACAAGCTTAACCGGAGCCATTCCGTGCTCTTTTAAGACATCGGTAATCACATTTGTGAGATGACCCGAACATAATACAGCCGGAGAATCCATCACTTCCGTAAATCGGCAAACGAGTCCCCGTCGTTGGGCAATATTTTCACATTTCCTTACGAATTCATTGATCGCACTCTTCCGCAATTCATCATCAATGGAACGAATATCAACCGTCCCTTCCACCGCTCCAGGAATGACATTGCTTACGCCCGGAAACACAGATAATTTCCCTACTGTCATCATCAGCTGATCACATTGGCTCGCCATTTGTTCGGCTGCCAGTATGACTTCCGCCGCTCCGGCAAGCGCATCTTTCCGCCATTGAATAGGAACCGTACCCGCATGTCCTGATTTTCCTTCGATCCGAAACGTATACCTCGACTGTCCAGCGATGCCAGACACCGCTCCGCACGCTTGGCCGATTTGCTCGAGCACCGGCCCTTGTTCAATGTGTAGTTCAATATAGCCACGAATGGTGCGAGGATCCCGGACAGCGGCGCGATAGTGATGCGGATTCATCCCGAGCTGTTCCATCGCTTCCGCTAGCGTCGTTCCCTGGTCATCTTTGGCCAACAGTTCTTCCGGACGAAGATGGCCTGTCATCGCCCGGCTTCCAAGCAGTGTCGTATGAAATCTTGCTCCTTCCTCATCCGAAAAACCGACGACTTCAATAGAGCAGTTGGGCCGTATGCCATGCCAATGCAGTGTATGAACAGCCTCAATCGCCGCTACGACCCCAAGAATGCCGTCATATTTTCCGCCTTCAACAACTGAATCGAGATGCGATCCGACAAGCAAAATCGGCGCATCGCGATCTTTCCCTTCGTATCGGCCGATCAGATTGTTCATTCCATCTTTTCTAACATCCATTCCTGCCTCTTTCATCCATTGAGCGACCAATTGATTAGCCCGTTCGCTTTCTTCGGAAAATGAAAGGCGTGTCACTCCTACTTTTGTTGCACTGCACCGGGCCAACTCCTCAATTCTCTGTACAATTCGGCTAGGATCGACTTGCAGATTAGGCATCGTCATTTGCTGTACACCTCTGCTTAAAAACATGAATTGTCATAAAAGATCGCAAGACTTGTAATATAGATTTTATTTTATCTTGCCATTGAAAGATATTCATTGGTAAAATCGCTATAAATTCAACACTTTTTTATACAACTTGACTAAAAAGGAGCGCGAACGCTAATGAAAATTTCTGATTTATTCCGCTCAGTCCCTGCCTTCCAGTCAGCTCGATTAGTAGCCGGACAAAAAGGAAAAGACCGCGAAGTATATAGCGTGAACATGATGGACGCCCCCGATATTGCTGATTACTTAAAACCAAACGAGCTGCTTGTCACAACCGCCTACCACTTAAAGGATAAACCGAACGATTTGCTCGAATTAGTCCAAAGCATGGTCAATCGACAATGCGCAGGACTTGCTATCAAAACAAAACGCTTTTTACATGAAATTCCGCATGAGGTGCTTGCTTTTGCGAATAAAATGGAATTCCCTCTTATCGAACTGCCTATTCATATCGCCTTAGGCGACGTCGTTACGCAAACATTAAGCCGTATTCTTGATAAACGAACAAACGAGCTGTTGCAAGCGATTGAAACCCATCAAAAGTTTACCGAGCATATTATGAGCGGAAAAGGCATTTCTTCTTTATTAAAAAACTTATCGTCTATTATTCGCCATCCTGTTCTATTGTTAGATAAATACCTTCGCGTCATCAGTTCATCGCATCCTGATTTCCATCTTCTTGTGGATTTAACAGATCTGCATAAAAACGGATATCGCCTGTTTTTGCAAAAAACACCCTATTCTTGTTTTTCGCTATTAGGCAATAAAAAAACTTTTTCTGCTTTCCCAATTTATACTCACGAAGAGAAAAGCGGTTGCTTAATCATCGTAGGAACAATTCCTTTTTCAAAACCATCGCTTGTTTTAACGGTTGAACAAGCAACCAACGTTATCGCTTTTGAGTTCATGAAAGAAAAAGCATTGAAGCAGTACGGAAAAAGAGTGCGCAATGAATTTTTTAACAACATCATAGAGGGGGCTTTCCACTCGCAAGAAGAAATCGTGATAAAAGCCAAAGAATTCCAAATTGAAAATGAACAGCCATATGTTTGTGTCGTTGGCAAGCTCGATGAGAACCTAGCATCGTTGAGTTTCATCCAATCACAGAAGGAAATAGATATGATTTTTGAATGGATCGAAGACGAAACGAAGGTTTGTTTTCCATCTGTTCATCATTTTGTGAAAGGAACGACATGCGTTTCCTTATTTCCGATCTCCCAATCGTGGAACGAGTTCCACACAACCGTTTTTCCATTTTTGAAAGAATTGCAGTACAAAATTAAGAACACATACAATCGAACCATTTCGTTTGGTGTTAGCAACTTATGCACACAATTTTTAGACGTGCAAAAAGGGTTTAAAGAAGCATTAGAAGCGTTGCAAATCGGCCAATTAGCAAACCATCACCAGTTCATCCAAATTTATCGCCGAAAAGACATTTCCGAACTATTGCAAATGATTCCTCCGGATTATTTAAAAACCTTCTATTATGAAACATTTCAAAAGTTGGCTCTTTCTTCAACAAATGAACGGGATATGTTGTTACAAACGTTATTCGTGTTTTTAGAAAACCATGGACAAATTTCAGAAACTGCGAAAAAACTATATGTTCACCGGAATACAGTCATTTATCGACTGGAAAAATGCGAAGAACTGATCCAGAAAGATTTGAAAGATCCTGAGACGACATTCCGCCTCCGCCTAGCTTTTCGGATCAAACACCTGCTTCACCTGTAAATGAATCTCTCCCGCCTGCACTCTATTCGAAGGCGGGAGCTCTCTCGGGGATAGTGTTAAATTATCATTGTTATATTTTTTGACAAATACCGATATTGGTTTAATAACAACAGATAAATTTACATTATGCACCTTAACTTTTCCTTTAAGTAAAGATTGGATAGGTTGACTAATGACATTGCCATCTCCGCGTTTTAATATGTTATATAAAGTAACACCAAATGTGATGAAAAAAGGGGGCAGATCGTGAATCGTGAACCTAGAAAGTCGTTCTTCTCACCGTTTGTATGTTTAATGTACGTTGACGCCATGTTGTGTCGTCTATGGATTGAAAACGTGCAACATTCACCAATTCATAATACTTGAAACAAGTTCGTTTCTTAATCTATGACTGGAAGATCCAAGGCGGCTACATCCCTCAATCATACTGAATCAAGTGAACGTGTAGCACATGGCACTGATGAATGAGGGAGAATGAGTTTTCCGATTGTCGCTACTGGCTGGCCGTTATAGGCTCGCCTCTTTCTTATCTTTATGTTAGGCGACCTTGGCCAAAAAACAGACAATGACAGCAGAAATGCACAAACATTCAAAAAAAGGGTGTTTTGTCAAAAAAATATTTTTTGACGCCCCTGAGAGGGCATCAAGCCTTGATACATCAATATTTCTAGAGGGAGTTGACAATACAATGTCCGTAAATACAAATGTGGAATCCGTGATTCAACTTGCGGAACATGTAGATGAATCACTGCAGCCAAAGACCGATAGAGATCGAAAAGTCGGACCGCTAAGTTACGTTTTTATGTGGATTGGCGACGGTGTCAACCTGGGCAATATGACACTTGGAGCTAGCTTGATAGTAGCTGGGACAGCTACACTTAACATTTTCCAAACTTTTGCCGCCGCAATTATTGCCATCGGGATTATTTCAACCATTTTCGCCTTAAATGACCGACTCGGGTACAGAACGGGAATCCCTTATGTGGTGCAGCTCAGAATGTCCTTTGGCCTGAAAGGCTCTGTCATTTCATCCCTTTGCCGAGGCATCCCGGCCATCGTTTGGTACGGCTTCCAAAGCTGGATCGGCGGTACCGCCCTGAACGAAATTATGAAGATTATCACAGGCGGATCTTTTGACAACGTAGCCATCTGTTTTGTGGTACTCCAAATCGTGCAAATTGTACTTTCACTGTATGGCTTTCACGCTATTAAATGGGTGGAAACCGTCGTATCAGTTGTCATTGGATTAGCCCTTATCTATGTATTTGTTGTTCTTCTTACATCATATAGCAATGTGATTGTCGAAAAATGGGTGCATACAGAAGGGTCATGGGGATTGCCGTTCTTTGCCTTTATCATGATGTTTATGGGCAACTATGCAGCAATCTTCTTAAGCGCCGCGGACTACTCGCGGGAATTGAAGCCCGGCATTAGCAACACAAAACGTGGCTTTTTATACTTTTTGCCCATTTTTGCAGCATACGGCTTGACCCTCACAATCGGTGCCATGCTTGCTTCCGCAACTGGTGTCGCCAATCCGGTTAAAGCATTTGCGATTGTGGTAGACAACTCATACATTACATTCTTTGTATCCGCGTTTATTATTCTCGGGTCTATTGGGGTGAATATGGTTGCCAATATTGTTCCGCCCACCTATGTCATTCAGTTGCTGACAAAACTAAAGTATAAACCGGCTGTAGCCATAACCGGATTGCTTGCGTTATGCTCATTTCCTTGGGTACTCGTACAAGATTCATCCTCTAAAGGTCTAGGAATATTCATTCTCATCTATTCTGCGTTTTTAGGGCCGATTGTTTCTATATTATTAGTTGAATATTATATATTGAGAAGACAAAAAGTGAATGTTTCAGATTTATACAAAGAAGACGGCCCATTTGCCGGGTATAATCCAGCCGCAATCCTCGCTATGTTTATTGGTGCTGGCGCAGCGTTTATCGAAGTGGATTTGGCATGGATCATCGGCTTTGTTGTGGCTGGAATTGCTTATTTCCTTCTTATGAAGTTCGCTTTTAAAGATTCGAAATTCAAAAAGGGAACGATCTTCGAAGTAGAAGATCAGGATATTGCACCGAAAAAATTCTGAATATAATTAATAATATTTAAATTATCAAGGAGGGTTCGCATATGCAGTTTGATCTTATTATAAAAAACGGGCTGGTTGTTTTCCATGATGAAGTCAAAAAGGCTGATATTGCCATCCGGGACGAAAAAATTTGCGGTATCGGAGAAGAGATCAACGGGAACGGCGCAGAAATCGTCGATGCTAAAGGACAATACGTGCTGCCCGGCATGATTGACATCCACGTTCATATATGTGAACCCGGACGCACGGAATGGGAAGGATTCCGAACGGGATCCATGGCGCTCGCCGCCGGCGGCACGACCGCCTATGTCGACATGCCTTTAAATGCCCTTCCTGCAACTACCACAAAAGAGGCATTAGAGTTAAAGATCAAGGCAGCCGAGGGGAAAAACTATATAGATTATGCTTTTCATGGCGGCCTCATCCCTGGAAACCTCGCTCATCTTCAAGAACTCTCCGATAGCGGGGTCGTCGCGTTCAAATGTTTTCTATCCACTTGTGGCAGCGACATCCCCGGCGATTTTAAAAACGTAGACGACTACACGCTCTATCAAGGGATGAAGAAATTAGCCGAACTGGGCCATGTATTATTAATTCATGCTGAAAACCCATCGATCACAGATCGCCTGGCTGAAGAAAAAATAAAACAAGGAAAAGTGACGGCCAAAGACTACGTCGACTCGCGCCCCGTTATTGCAGAAGTAGAGGCGGTGAAACGCTCCTTGTTATTCGCAAGAGAGACGGGATGCAAGTTGCATTTTGTCCATATCAGCAGCAGAGAAGCGGTCGAAGAAATTGTGAAAGCACGAAACGAAGGCCAGGATGTCACGCTTGAATCATGCCCGCATTACTTTACATTGACGGTCGAACAATTCGAAGAGCTGGGCGCTATCGCCAAATGTGCTCCCCCTTTGCGGGATGAAGCAGAACAGAAAAAACTATGGGAAGCGTTGAAACAAGGAAAAATTGATATGTTGGCATCCGATCACTCTCCATGCCCACCGGAAATGAAACAGAGCAATACCAATAATATGTTTGAAGTTTGGGGCGGGATTTCCGGTTGCCAAAACACTGTGGACTTAATGTTTGACGAAGCCGTCAAAAGGCGCCATGTTCCAGTTCCTCTTTTTGCCCGGATGATTGCGACGAATCCGGCCAAACGGTTCAATCTAACGACAAAAGGCGAGATTGCTATATCGAAGGACGCTGACATCATCCTAATTGATCCGAACCGGTCCTATACTGTGTCTGACGAACATTTATACTACCGCCATAAGCATAGCCCGTATATCGGCCGCACCATCCATTGCCAAGTAACAAAAACATTTGTTCGTGGTCATCTCGTCTACGACGTTGAAAAAGGCATTTTGGGAAAACCGGTTGGACAGTTGCTGAGAAGCAGAAAAACATTGCAAAGCATAGGGTAAATGAGTGCATTTTTAGAAGGCTAGTGCAAAACAACCTTGTTCCTTAAATCGAGGGTTATTGCGTGAAGAAAGGAACAGGTGTCGCATAGTTTCTCAAATAGAAAAACCTTACTGTTGAGCCATTCCGTTAAATCAGCGGCCTTTTAGATTTCAAATGACAAATCTATTTGCTCGCTTGTATGCGATTGCTCCATTTTCGACCATTCCAATACACCTTTTGTACAGGCCGACATCAAACTCGTCTAATAATTTTAGAGGGATAGCAAAGCAAAGGCAATGGTTGCAGAAAGCTATGGACAATATAAACACCCGCCCCTTAACGATGCAGGGCGGGTGTCGTTCCACATTCAACAGCAAGACGAAAATAAACGCCACCACCGAAATAATCGTCTCCATCGCCGTCCATGTCATGAGCGTTTCTTTGACGGTCATGCCGAAATATTCTTTGATCATCCAGAAGCCGGAGTCGTTGACGTGCGACAAGATCAAGGATCCGGCTCCGGTTGCCAAGACGAGCAGTTCCACGTTCGTACCCGGCATGGTGGCGGCAATCGGCGCAACAATGCCAGCAGCAGTCATCATCGACACAGTCGCTGACCCGGTCGCCACGCGGATGAGAGCAGCGATGCCCCAGCCTAACAGGAACGGAGATAAGTGCGAGTGTTTCGCCACTTCAGCGATTTGTTCGCCGATGCCGGAATCAAGCAGCACTTTGTTGAATGCGCCGCCCGCCCCGATGACAAGCAGGATGTTCGCGACCGGGCCGAGGCAGTCGTTGGCAAATTTCAAGACAGCGTCGCGGTTGAAGCCGCGGGCGTAGCCTAAGCTGAAGAACGAATAAACCGTCGCGATCAAGAGCGCAACAATCGGGTCGCCGATAAAGCGCAGCACTTTCGCCGCTTCTGACTTTTGATCAAGCGTCACGTTTGCGACAGAGGCAATCAACATCAAAATGACCGGAAGCAAAATTGTAAACAGTGTATTGCCAAAGCCAGGGAGTTCACGTGCTTCTTTATGCTGCACAAGCTGTTCGGCGATTTCCGCCGGCACTTTTTTATACAGGCGCGAGCCAATCCATTTTCCGTACAGCGGCCCAGCAATGATCGCCGTCGGCAGACCGACGATGATTGAATAGAGAATCGTCTTTCCGACATCCGCCTTAAAAATGCCGACTGCCGCCATCGCGGCTGGGTGCGGCGGGACAAGCCCATGCACGACAGACAAACCAGCGACAAGCGGAATGCCGATCGTCACAAGTGAAATGCCCGTTTCCATCGCGATCGTAAAGACGAGCGGAATAAGCAAGACAAACCCGACTTGGAAAAAGACCGGAATGCCGACTAAAAAGGCGACGACCATCATCGCCCAATGGACGCGTTTTTGGCCAAAGCGGTCGATCAACGTTTTCGCAATGCGCTCGGCGCCGCCTGATTCGGCCATCATTTTGCCGAGCATCGTCCCGAGCGCCAAGACGATCGCTAAAAAGCCAAGCGTATTGCCAAGCCCCGCTTTAATCGAATCAATGATCCCCGGCGTTTCTGGAGACGGAGCGACAAGCGGCATCCCCATCGCCAGTCCGACGCCGACGGACACTAAAATGAGTGCGACAAACGGATGCATTTTCGCCATAGTAATGAGCAATAATAACACGATAATAGCAGCAACAACAATGGCGATTTCCATCACAAGCTCCCCCTTTATCTTTGAGATAAATCGATTTAGTGAACAAAGCAAACGTTTTCAGATCTTTGAAGGAAAGGGCTAAATCGATTTAGCGCCCGATCATAGCCAGCTAAATCGATTTAGTCTTCCTCCCTTTACCCACTCCGCCGCTGAAACGCGGCGATGATGTTAAACTCCTCTTTCAACCGCTCATACAAGCGGGCATACAAATCAAACAGTTCAGCGTAAATGAGCGTATGTTCTTCCTTCGGTTCATGACGGGCTGTTGTGTCGATCCATGTTTTCACCGTTTCCAGCGACGGCAGCTCGCCTAACGCGTAAAGCGCCACCGCAGCCGCCCCCAGCGCCGACGCCTCGTGCGTCTGCGGCACGATGAGCGGTTTGCCGAGCATATCAGAAAGCATTTGCCGCCAAAACGGCGACTTGGCGAATCCGCCCGAGACGCGGATTTCCGACATCGGCCCCGTGACGTCGCGAATGGCTAAAGCGACCGAGAGAATGCTGAAGCAGACGCCTTCCATGACAGCGCGGATGAAATGCTCGCGCTTATGATGAAGGCCAAGGCCAAAAAACGTCCCACGCGCGTTCGCATTCCAGTACGGCGCCCGCTCGCCCGACAAAAACGGCAAAAACACAAGCCCTTCCGCCCCCGGCGGGACGCGTTCCGCGTATTTCGTCAACAAGTCATACGGATCCATGCCGAGCTTTTTCGCCACTTCCCGCTCGTGGGCGCCGAACTCGTCGCGCAGCCAGCGAAGCAAAATGCCGCCGTTGTTCGTCGGTCCGCCGACGACCCAATAGCCGGGCGTCAACGCATAACAAAACGTCCGCCCTTTTTCATCGGTCGTCGGTTTTGCCGCAATCGTCCGCACCGCCCCGCTCGTTCCGATCGTGATGGCCGCTTCACCTGGGAGCACCGCCCCGACGCCGACGTTGGCGAGCACGCCGTCGCTTGCTCCGACGACAACAGGCACATCCGGAGCGACTCCCATTTTTTCCGCCCATTCTCTTTTCATGCCAGTCATAATATGCGTGGCGGGAACGAGCCGCGGAAGTTGCTCGCGGCGGATGCCGACAAGGGCGAGCGCCTCCTCGTCCCAATCGAGCGTGTCCAATCGGAATAAACCCGTCGCCGATGCCATGGAATGGTCAGCGACATAGTCGCCATACAGACGGTGCAACACGTAATCTTTCACCGACACAAACCGCCGTGCTTGCTGAAATACGTCCGGCTGCTCTTCCTTGAGCCAAAGCAATTTCGATAGCGGCGACATCGGATGGATCGGCGTCCCCGTCCGCCGATAAATATCAAGCCCGTTCTGTTCTTTCCACAGCCGCTCCGTTTGAGCCACGCTTCGGTTGTCCGCCCAGATGAGGAGGCGGGTGAGCGGCCGGCCCGACTCGTCAAGCGCCATAATCGAGTGCATCGCCGCACTCAAACCCATCGCTTTCACTTGTTCTGGGCGGATGCCGTGGCGGACCGTCACCGCCCCGACCGCTTGAACGACCGCCGCGAACAGTTCATCGGGATCCTGCTCGGCAAATCCCGGATGCGGCTGGATGATCGGATAGTCGACAGCGTGAGAAGCCAGCACCTTCCCCCGCCCGTCAAACACGACCGCTTTCGTACTTGTCGTTCCAATATCAATCCCAATGACGACGTCCCCATAAATCGCCATCGTTTCTCCTCCCTTCCTCATGCCTTCTCCCGTTTGATCGATGTCCGTTCCATCAATACCGGGGAGAAACGAAATACGCGCGGACCGTCGGCTTTTTTCGCTTTCATTTGTTCAAACACGCGCTCAGCTGCTTTCTTCCCCATCGCAAACGTCGGCTGGGCGATGGTTGTCAGCGCCGGCGTGTAAATGTCGGCAAACGGTACATCATCGATGTTGATGATCGCCACCTCATCCGGCACACGAACCCCTGCGTCTTTCACAAACCGCAAAACGCCCATTAACGTCAAGTCGTTAATCGCAAACAAGGCGTTCGGCCGCTCCGATTCCATGAACCGCTTCTTCAGCTCCCCAGGCAGCGCGGCAGGTTCAGCGGCGATGACGTTTTGATCGCCAACTTCAAATCCCCTTTTCTCCATAGCCGCCCGAAACCCTTCCAACCGCTCCATCCGCGGCACGTTGTAAGAGACAAGCGGCGGGGTGACAATCGCAATCCGATCGCGGCCCTGGGAAGCGAAATACTGAACCGCCATTTCCGCTGCACCTGCATTATCAAGCAGCACGCTGTCTGCCTCCACTCCCGGCACCATCCGGTCGACAAACACAAGTGGAAACCGTTCCTCGACAAGACGGCGATAGACATCCTCGTTCTTCCCTGTTGGAAACACGATCAACCCGTCCACTTGCTTCGCCAGCAGCGTATCAACATATGTTTTTTCCTTATCCGGATCATCGTCGGAATTGCAGACAATGACTTGAAACCCGCGCTTTTGGCATTCCTCTTCAATGGCGTGCAGCACTTGCGTTGTCATCATATGAAGCATATTAAAAACAATCACGCCAATGGTCGCTGTCGTCTTTTGCTTCAAACTGCGGGCGATGATGTTCGGCTGATACCCAAGCTCTTCAATCGCCTCGGCGATGCGTTTTCTCGTCTCCTCGCTCATATACTCATAGCGCTTATTTAAGTATTGTGACACCGTACTTTTCGAAACGTTGGCCAATTTCGCGACATCGGCCATCGTTACTTTTTTCAAAAGGGATCCCTCTCTCGTACTAAATCGATTTAGTTCAAAAGCGTTTTCATAAACCGGTTTAGCTTTATTATAAACCAAATGAAAGCGGTTTACAATAGTTTTGGATTGAAATCCTAAAGCGTCAGAGAAAGTTCGAAAATCCAACGTTCTTCTTCGTTTTCGCACCTTTTGAATCAAAACGTCTGGTCAATCGATGAGTTCTTTGATAAACGGAGAATACATGCGAATGTTCCTCCAATGGGTTGGTTTGGTCACCTTTACCATACAGGAACATTCGCATTTTTTGCACCCTCTATTTTTCCTATGCATACCTATCTTAAAATCTCAAGTACAACTTGTGGTGAAGAGCCGATATTGGTTCATCACCAAAAGATGTACTTGCACCTGCCATTAAAGTATGGTAGCTGTTTCTAACTGAACCTGCAATGTAAGCTGTAGGGTTTTGACACGAAAGCACATTGTCGTCGATCCCCCCATGATTTTTGCATGATTGGGAGTCGACGACAGCTTGCCCTCGTTTTCATCCAGCGATCGGAAACAACAGCCGGGCCGCATACACAACGCCTGTAACGGTAATGGCGCTCAACAAAGTCGACACCAACACCGCCTGGGCGGCGTAATCTGGGTGGCAGTCATACTCGAGTGCATACAGCGCCGTATTGCGCGAGCACGGATAGGAACTAGCAATGAGCAACGCCTGAGCCGTCACTCCATCAATTCCTAATAGAAAGATCAAAGACGCAGCCAACAGCGGCGACAAAACGAGACGCCCAAACACACTTGCATACACAAGCGGCGGCAAGGCGTTAAAACGGGCGTAGGCGATTTGCGCCCCCAACGTAAAGAGGGCGATGGCTAAAAACGCGTCGGCAACCCGCCGAAGCGGCGTCCATAAAAATGATGGGATTGGGACGTGAAGCCATCGGCAGACCACACCGAACAACAGCGCGTGAAGAACGGGATTTTTCCATATCTCAGCAGCCCATTTCCCACTTTTCCCGTTTCCTGACACGAACTGATACACTCCATATGTATTGGTCAAGAAGTTTTGAAAAATGGTCACGATGATTTGAATCGTCGCCCCGAGCGGATGTTGGTGAAACACCAGCTGGCTGACAGGAATGCCGAAGTTGCCAGAATTGTTCAGCACAACCGTATTTTGAAACACCGCTGCCATACTTCGCTCCAGTTTGAATAGTTTCGCCATGATCCTACTCAAAACCATCAGCCCGCCGTTTTGCAACAGAAGAAACCCTAAGATAGCCGCTAACACCTTTCCATTCAACTCACTGTCGTACACGTTGATGAATGCGACTGCCGGCAGCAGGACATACATGTTCAATTTGGATAATGTATTGAGGTCAAGACGAAAGAAACGGTGAAGCCCTGCTCCCAAGCCGACGATCAGCAACATCGGAATCATGACTTGAAGCAAGATACTCACAAAAATGTACAAGATGTTTTCCCCCGCTTTCTTTATGCATACGGAAGCCGCTATTCTCTGAAACGGATCTCGCTCATCCTCTTTTCTTATAGATCCGCTCCGGACGTCCGACCGATCCATAGACAATATCGGCTAGCACTTGTCCCGTGGAGACAAGGTATTCTAAATATCGACGGGCGGTCGTCCGGCTTGTGCCAATTTGCCGTCCGACTTCTTCGGCCGTCACTCCATCTTGACACCGTTTCACAACCATCAGCACTTTTTCAAGGGTTAGCGGCTGAATGCCTTTTGGAAGCATAGGCTGATCCCTAACCGGGGCCTCCCGCCCGATCAGTTTGTCGACATCCTCTTGATCGATCCACTCTTTTTCTTTCATCCACTGCTGCATTTTATCATAATATTCTTTATATCGATGCAAGGTTTCGGCAAATCGATCAAACATAATCGGCTTGATAATATAATCAAACACCCCGCCATGCAGCGCTTGTTTCAAGGCATCCACTTCTCGTGCTGCTGTGATCATAATAATATCGATATTGGAAAAGCGTTCCCGAACCCATTTTAAAAAAGAGAGGCCGTTCATATCCGGAAAATAGACATCAAGCAACAACACGTCGGGTTGCAGCACCTCTGTCAATTCACTTGCCTCTTCGGCGTTCGTGGCAATGCCGACCACTTCATACCCATTCACTTTCTCGACAAAGCGCCGATTAATTTCAGCGATGCGGCGGTCGTCTTCAATAATAAGTACACGAATCATCCCCCCTGCTTCCCTCCCTCCGAAATATTGATGCATAAAGGTGTAGAGGCCTTTTATGGGAAATGCTTTCTTTCAGCATGGGTTGGCACGGCCCGACCGCTTCGGAATAATGACGGTAAACACCGTTCCCTCTCCTTGTTTCGACTGGTAGGTGATTTGCCCACCAAGCATCGCCAGCGCCTTCTTGACAAGATCAAGCCCATACCCACGGAGGCCGTTGGCTTTGGTCGAAAAGCCGCGGTCGTATATCCGTTCCGCCACATCCGGATCAACGCCTAATCCGTTATCCTCGACCTCAATAATCAAGTCATCGCCGAGGTCGGTCAAAAAAATGGTCACTCGTTTCTCTTCTTTTCCGTTGTGGAGGACCGCTTCCATGGCGTTATCCAACAAATTCCCGATAATCGTCACCAAATGGTCGCGATCAATCCATGGCGGCACATCGCGAAAACTGCTTTCCCGATCAATTTCAAAGGTGATTTTCAGCTCATGGGCGCGGTTGAACTTGCCAATCAGCAGCCCGCCGATGATCGAATCCGGGATTTCTTTCATGACAAAACGAATGATATTTTGTTGTAAGTTCGTTTCTTTCGTAATAAGCTCAAGCGCTTCTTCATACGACTCAAGTTGAATCAACCCAGAGATCAAATACAGCTTATTGGAAAATTCATGTGTTTGCGCCCGCAGCGCATCCGCGTACACCCGGAGCTGGGACAGCTCTTTTGTGAGGCGATACAGCTCCGATTTGTTGCGAAACGTCGACACCGCTCCAATGACACGCCCAGTTTTATCCTTAATCGGGATTCGGTTCGCAATGACCGTTTCTTCACCTAACACCATTTCATCGTCAAATTCCGCCTGTCCCGTCCGAATGACTTCAGGCAACCTCGAGTGGGGAATAAGCTGTAAGATAGGCATTCCCAATACACCGCGTTCGTTCTCATACCCAAGCAACTTCAACGCGGTTTGATTGACCATTGTAATCGTTCCCTCTTGATTGATGGCCACAATTCCTTCGCGAATCGCTTCTAAAATCGCCTGCTTTTCTTGGTAGAGCAAACCGATTTCTTCCGGTTCAAGACCATGAATCGATTTTTTCACCGTGCTGGCGATCGCCATTGCACCCACCGCTCCGAGAAAGAGGGCAAAAACGGAGAAGAGAAACATCTTCATACGATACGACCATACTGTACGCTGAATATCCTCTAGCAAAAAACCAACCGAAACAATGCCGATCACATGTCCGTTTTCATCAAAAATCGGCGCTTTTCCCCGGATCGCCGGACCAAGCGAACCGACCGCCTCGGAAATAATCGCTTTGCCTTTCAGCACTTCGCCGTTGTCGCCCCCTACCATATGCTTTCCAATCCGATCTGGCAGTGGGTGAGCGTAGCGGATTCCCTTACGGTTGCCAATCACTACGTACTCCGCCCCTGTCTTTCGGCGAATATGTTCGGCAAACGGCTGCAAGCGCACTGACGGATTCGGGTCGCGGAACGCCTCGCGCACGAGCGGAGTCGACGCGACCGTCTCGGCCACATTCAGCGCTCGCATGCCAATTTGTTGTTTGAGCGTCGTCGCAAACATATGCTGAAACAAAAACGTTAAAACCACGATCACCAGCAGCAACAATGAACAAATAATGACCATTAACCGTGTCTGAAGCTTCATAGGGCTCGCTCCCCAAACAGCAAATAAAGAAAGACAGTCCGCCTGTTAGGCGGAACGTCTTTCTTTCTATTATTACATATCTTCGTTGATGACGACCGATTTTCCTCTTAGTTTCATGACAAACGGCACGGCAATCCATAAAAAGGCAATGACCAACAAGACGAGCGAAATCGGCTTTTCAAAGAAAACGAGATAGTCCCCGTTTGATGCCGTCAACGCCCGGCGCATATTGTTTTCGATCATCGGCCCGAGAACAAGCCCCAACACAAGCGGTGCCAATGGATAGTCGTGCTCTGCAAGCCAGTAGCCAAGCAGACCAAACGCCAGCAACAGGAACACATCAAACGTCGTCACTTGCACCGCATACACACCGAACACGGAAATGGCAATAATAAGCGGCAACAAATATTTCGTCGGCGTCTGGATAATTTTCGCGAACACTTTGACGAGCGGCATGTTGAGAATGAGCAACATGACGTTGCCGATAAACATGCTGGCGATCAATCCCCAGGCGACAGCTGGATGCTCATCGAACAACAGTGGACCTGGCTGGACGTTGTACATAATGAGTGCACCCATGAGGATCGCTGTCGTCCCTGAACCAGGAATGCCCAGCGTCAAAAGCGGAATCATTGCGCCCCCAGAAGCCCCGTTGTTCGCCGACTCCGGCGCCGCCACACCGGCGATCGTCCCTTGCCCGAACTTTTCCGGATGTTTGCTCACTTTCTTTTCAAGAATATAGGAGAAAAACGATGCCAACGTGGCCCCGGCTCCCGGCAGCACCCCGATGAAAAAACCGAGCAGCGACCCACGGGCGATCGGCCCCGCGCTTTCTTTCAAATCCGCTTTCGTCGGCAACACGCGCCCGATTTTGGCGATGTCCCCGTCGTTCGTCTCATGATGGAGAATGGACTTGAATACCTCTCCTAACGCAAATAGCCCGACCGCTACGGTTAAAAACTCGAGACCTCCATATAAATAGGAAATGTCGTACGTAAAGCGAGCCACGCCGGAAACATTGTCGAGCCCAATCGTGGAAAGCAACAAGCCGAACACTGTCATGATCCATGCTTTCGTCATCGATTTGCCAGCCAGTCCGCTCACCGCCGCCAACCCGAGCAGCATGAGCGAAAAATATTCAGCCGGGCCGAACTTCAGCGCCACATTCGACAACGGTTGGGCCAATAAGACGAGGCCGATTAGCGAAACAATTCCGGCGACAAAGGAACCGATCGCGGCAATGGCAAGCGCCGCCCCCGCCCTTCCTTGCCGGGCCATTTGATAGCCGTCCAGCGTTGTGACAACCGATGACGATTCCCCAGGCGTATTTAACAAAATCGATGTCGTCGAACCGCCATACATCGCCCCGTAATACACGCCGGCGAGCAAAATAATCGAACTGGCTGCCGCCTGTTCCGGACTAAGGCCGGACGTCATCGACGCCGTCACCGGAATAAGCAACGCCACCCCGCTCATCGGGCCAATCCCAGGAAGCACACCGACCGCTGTGCCGATCAACACCCCGATAAAGGCAAACAGCAAGTTATGCGGCTGAAGCGCTGTCTGAAATCCGTCAAGCAAAAACGATAGTGTGCTCATGATGCCCCTCCCTTCATTGGAACCAAATCGGCCAGCTTGGCAATGTTCCTTGCAGCAGCTTCACATAAAGGCCATATACGCCAAGCGAAAAGCCAGCCGCAATGGCGATCGACTTCCATAGCGCCCCTCTTTCCATCGTTTGAAAGCCGATAACAAGAAACAGAAACGTCGTGATTACATACCCAACCGTTTCAAGCAACGTCGCATAGAAAACAGCAGCAATGAAAATGATGAGAAACTTTTTGTACTGCCGCGGCGGCTTCTCTCCCACTGAATCCTTATAATCCTTATAGCCTCTCGTTTCAAACAACAGCTTGATGCTTAATAATGCCAGAACAAGTCCAAGCAAAAACGGAAATACGTTCGGTCCTACCGCACTGCCGTAGGCGCTTTTCGATAGGCGCAAGCTTTCCGCCATAAACAAGGAACCAACCGCCAAGAATGCCACCGCCGCGATCCGATCAGCCGTTTTGTTCATGGTTCTTCCTCCTGTTCTTTACAAAAAAGGGGAAGAATGTTCTTCCCCCTTGCTTCATTTATGCATGCCAAGCGACTTCAGAAGGTCGCCGATTTGCTGCTCCTGCTCTTGCAAAAACTTCGTAAATTCGTCCGAATTGCGATATTCCGCCGCCCAGCCTTGTTTTTGCAGTTCTTCTTTCCACTTCTCGTGTTCAGACAACTTTTTCAATGTTTCTTCCCAAAACGCTTTTGCCTCTCGGGACATTTGCTTCGGCCCAAAAACCCCGCGCCAAATCGTAAATTCCGCATCAATGCCAAGCTCTTTCAACGTCGGCACGTCTTTCAGCACTCCGCCGAGGCGTTCTGGAGCGGAAACCGCCAACACCCGCACTTTGCCGGCTTTGAGATATTCGCCAACAGAAGAGGCATCCGTTGCAATCACATCGGCATTGCCGCCAAGCAGCGCAGCCATCGCTTCCCCGCCGCCATCGTACGAAACATACTTGACTGATTTCGGATCGATGCCCGACTTATAGATCGGCAAAATCGCGACTAAATGATCCATCGAACCTGGCGCCGATCCCCCGGCTACCGTGACCGATTTCGGATCTTGTTTAATGGTATTAAGCAAGTCGGTTAACGTTTGAAATTTCGAATCCGCCTTCACAACAATCGCGCCAAAGTCCTTCGTCAACTGGGCGAGCGGTGTCGTGTCTTTGTAGCCAAACGGGCTGTTCCCTTCTTTTTTCAAGTTGTTGATAATAATTGGCGGGGAGTTGACAAATAGTTTGTAATCGTTTTTCACATCTTGGGTGGCGTATTCGGCCATAAAGACCGCCCCGCCGCCGCCTGGTTTGTTTTCAACCGTCATGGTCTGTTTGACGAGCCCCGTCTCATCCAACACCTTCGTAATCGCGCGGGCCGTTAAATCCCAGCCGCCGCCCGCCCCAGACGGAGCAACAATCGTAATCGGCTTCGTCGGATAGTTTGAGGCCGATGAGCCAGAGTTCGAACCGGATGATTTCGACCCCGCCGATTCATTGCCCCCACAGGCCGCCAAAGCCAGTGTCATCATCCCTGCGGCGAGCAATCCCCACCATTTCGTTTTCTTCATTTCTCCCTTGCCCCCTTGTTTTTTGATAACGTTTTCAATCACAACCTTACCATGCCGCGGGATGAGCGTGAAGTTTTTGAAAATAAAATGAATTTTGTGCATTTTGTTCATGGAGGTATAATCAGACCTGATATCAAGCACCTAGCGGAACGCTGGAGTCTCAAAGCAAAAAAAGACCGCCAGCCTTCAAAGCAGACGGTACGTGAACTACCCCCACTTAATTTTCTAGCGAAAATTTGAAGTGGGGGCTTCCAAAGAAGTTTGACTGCTTCAAGCAATCCTTATTCTTTGAGGCGTGTCCACTTCGCCGCTAGAGCATAAGACACTCAGGTCTACAGCTTTACTTTTCTTTAAGATGTTTAATGCGCCATTGACATCAGCATTAATGAGTTTGCCAGACTTTGTTCGATACAAGCCGCGCTTAATACGTTTGCCGCTGAACTTATATTCTTTTGGATTGTCGGCATTATATTCAGGAATCTCATCGCCGTCAAAAAAGCTGGCTTGAGACGTATATGATTCTTCCTGTTTCAAGAATTCAATGCCGTAAAATTCACAAAGATATTCTAGTTTTTCTTTTATGTTACCGAGAGGAATATTGACAAAGTTTTGATTTGTCTTTTTTCCTAGATTAATATTGCGTTGCCATGTTTCCGCATAGCCAATGACAAGTTTGCCAATTTGATTTTCAATACAGTAGTTAATGATGTAACGGCAAGTCTTGTTGATATAATCATTCACTTTATTATTGCGATTCATAGCAAGCAAAGCCTGTTTACGAGTGGTGCCTTTGATTTTTTGCTTATCTTTTATGCTTTGAAGTCTGGCATTTTCTTTGTTAAACCATTGATTTATACTTTTTAATCTCCGCCCATCAATGATGAATGATCTGCCGTCTGATGTGACACAAGTGGCAAAATTGTTTAATCCTAAATCAATTGCCAGTGCTTTTTGGTCATTTAATTCTCTTTGATCTTCAGGCATTTCATATTTGTACTGAATCTCAAAGAACCTGGCATGATGCTTAGGAATGATTTCAATCTGCTTAATCTTTTTGTCCAGTAACACAGGCGGAATCGTTATCGTGATAGGCTTGCGAGTCTTTTTAAATAGGCGAGAATACGGTATCGTGAATTTGTTGCCGTCTATACGAATCTGGCCAATGATCAGTGAATGAAAGCCATCTTTTTTAAGATATTTTGGAATACTGATAGCCTTGTGGTCATATTTTCCTTGTTTGGCAAGACTGATCAAACCAAAGAAAGATTTAAAGGCTTCATTGACCTTTTTTAAAATTTGCTGTGCCATGTTGCTGTTTAACAGCTTATAGTTTTCGTTAGTTTTTGCAAGATGATAGTTTTTCTCATAATTAAGAAATTCCTTGTGTTCAAAATAGTATTGTCTGACATTGTACAATCCGACGTTGTACATGTTCTTGGCAATATGGCACAGTTCTCGAAGAGTCAAGTATTCTTCTTTGGTCAAACCATTTAGCTGTTGTTTGATACAAAAATACATTTTTTCACCTCCCATCTAACTATATTATACTATATTTTACTGAATCTATCCTATTTTCAGCAAAATATAGTTAAGGCGATTCATCTCCCACTTACTCCGCTTCGCTTCGTTGAAGTGGGAGTCTTCTCGCCTAATTAAGATAAAACTTTGGTACAGTACATATTTTATGTGACAGGACAATCATCCGTTTTTTTACAATCTATCACTTACGAATCAATGATTTCATCTGCCTCTTTTGTCGCCGCCAACCGTCCTCGTTAGATAGCCGCCTCTTGTGTTTAATTTCCCTGCTCTTCAAGCAATTCCCGAACATCTTGCTCTGGAAGATCCACCAACCGAGCAATATCTTCCACCTTCATTCCTTTGCGCGCCATGTTGCGGATCAGTTGTTTCATTCCTTGCTTCATTCCTTGCTTCATTCCTTGTTTCATTCCCTGTTTGATCCCTTGTTCAATCCCGCGTTTAATTCCTTCTTCCAACCCCTGTTTTCTTCCCCTTTGCTCATAGGAAATGATCAGCTCCAACATTTTCTCTTTTTCTGTCGTTTCCATCTCCTTCACCTCTCTTTGCAGTTGTTGCTCTTCCTCCTCCGACAGCTTCACATACGTTTCAAAAAAGCCCAACAAGAGCCGTTGCCTCGCTTCATCCAGCTCCAATCGCACCAACATGCGCAAAAACTCTTTTTTCAACTCAATTTTCTCACTTTCAGTATACCCCATTTTGCCAAGGAGGGCAGCCGCAATCGGATTGTCATGCCGGATATAGTCTCTCCAATGTTTCTTGCGCAACTCCACCGGGAAAAAGCGAAACTGCAGCACGTCGCCAAAGGGAAACTCGATTGAGAACACGGACGGTTCTTCGCGGAGGGTGTCATGGCTGAAGACAGCGATCGGAACGATGCGGGTGCGGTATTTTTCAAACAAACGGCTGAAATAGATAAACATGCGCTCTGGAAACGATGGTTGCACGTAGCTTTGATTCTCCACATGAACGATGATCAGCCCATCCTCCCCTTTCAGCTTCGTCTCGACTAATAGATCGACGCGGTATTTTTCACCTGCCGTGACATCGGTAAACAGTTCTTCGGACAGAAAGGACAAATGGCTGAAATCAATGTGTTCATGCATGTCGGGAAAAAAGAGGAGAAGAAACTCTTCGAAGAACGTTTGGATCAGTTCTTTAAACAACCGGTCGTGGTCAATAGCCATTCCATCACCCCTCTTTGAACGTGTTCAATTCTATCCATTCGCAAGCAGGGGGTGAAAATCCTGCATCGGGGACAGAAAAAGTTGTACCGTACTGTATAGCGCTTCAGTCCCCCACAGGTACGATAAAAACGTATTCCTGTACCACGTGATTTAACTGTTGAACAGATGTTTCAATCCCTCATAGGTACGATAAAAACCAACTGGCGCAAAGACCCGTTGTTTGAGCGAGAGCGTTTCAATCCCTCATAGGTACGATAAAAACTTCAAAATGTCCGCCGCTTCCCCTGCTTCCCCATTGTTTCAATCCCTCATAGGTACGATAAAAACCAAGTCCGCGCTTTACAATCGACAGGCAGTCATTGTGGTTTCAATCCCTCATAGGTACGATAAAAACGAATGTATCGGGATTGCGGGGCGCGGTACTTGCTCAAGTTTCAATCCCTCATAGGTACGATAAAAACGCGTTCATGAGGTACTGTTCTACTCCGTCGCCGTCAAGTTTCAATCCCTCATAGGTACGATAAAAACCATAGCACTTTTTCCTCCTCTTCAATTTTTTGTGCTAGGTTTCAATCCCTCATAGGTACGATAAAAACGTTTGCGGTTCAATCACTTTAGCTTTCACCAATTGTTTCAATCCCTCATAGGTACGATAAAAACCTTATCGTGACATGTTTTACAAAGTGTGATCCCGTTGCGTTTCAATCCCTCATAGGTACGATAAAAACTATGACGGCAAAATGTTATTAGTCTCTCTGCAAATCGGGGTTTCAATCCCTCATAGGTACGATAAAAACTCTTGATCGCTATTTTAGTCAAAAAGGAGAGGGGAGTTTCAATCCCTCATAGGTACGATAAAAACCTTATCGTGACATGTTTTACAAAGTGTGATCCCGTTGCGTTTCAATCCCTCATAGGTACGATAAAAACAACTTTATTGATGACAAGGTGTCGGAAATCATTTGAAGTTTCAATCCCTCATAGGTACGATAAAAACGTTAACAAAAGCCCCACATTTACTAATAGCCGGAGCAACGTTTCAATCCCTCATAGGTACGATAAAAACGTAAAGGCGCGAAAAAACGGCTTTCAGACGCTTTAGTTTCAATCCCTCATAGGTACGATAAAAACTGTTTCCGACGTTTCTTGCTGTGTTTGGTGTATTTGAGGTTTCAATCCCTCATAGGTACGATAAAAACCCTCCGGAGCGATTCGAACGCCTCTACGGGGCTGCGTTTCAATCCCTCATAGGTACGATAAAAACGCAAGGACGTGGAGCGGGTCCAACGAGCGCTGAAAATGTTTCAATCCCTCATAGGTACGATAAAAACATTTACGTGAATTGGATGATGCGTATGAGGATTATTTGTTTCAATCCCTCATAGGTACGATAAAAACGCGGTTTTCTTACAAAGCCGCTAGCCACTCTTCCGGTGGTTTCAATCCCTCATAGGTACGATAAAAACACAGCCGCCCGTTATAATCAATCTTCATTGTCTCGTGTTTCAATCCCTCATAGGTACGATAAAAACGTAAATGAAATGGAAACAAGATATGAATTAATGTCGTTTCAATCCCTCATAGGTACGATAAAAACCCTGCCTAATGAAGAACTACTTGTATATCATGGATGGCGTTTCAATCCCTCATAGGTACGATAAAAACTGTTGTCTGAAAAATATAAAGAGAATATAATAAAGTTTCAATCCCTCATAGGTACGATAAAAACAACTGCTTCGCTGCGTTGTTTGGCTGTGTATGTATAGTTTCAATCCCTCATAGGTACGATAAAAACCTTGTAGCTGCGGACCGTTGTACCGGCACCATACATGTTTCAATCCCTCATAGGTACGATAAAAACCCAAACCATTCGCATAAAATCAAGCTTTTCCCCTTTTGGCTGTTTTCAGAATATCACGTTTCAAAAATTCTGTCAATACTGTTGAGCCGTGTTGGTTGTAGGATTTTGACGCAAAAAAATATTGTCGTCGATCCCCCGGGGTTTTTGCACGATTGGAGGTCGACGACATTTGAAAGGCGGTCAGCTTTTGTTTTTCTCCATTCTCCCGTACTCTTCCCTCACCGCGGCCACAAGCGGGTGCGCACTCTCAAGCCCCGCGTATTGCCGAAGCGCTCCTTCGATTCCGTGGTGTGCGATCGTTTGTTGCAGAGCGGCGGCTTCTGCATCGCTCGCATCATCAAAGCGCAACAGCGCGGCAATTCCTTTGGCGAGACCAGCAGGAACGCTGCCAAATAGTGTGCAGTATTGCGTCGCCGGAGCGATGAGCCGGTCGTTCGGCCCGAGCTTGCGGATCGGCGAACGGGCGACACGGACGATATCGTCGGAAAGGGACGGGTTGGTGAAACGCCCGATCGTCGTTTTGATATAGGAACGGTGCTCTTCCTCATGCCATCCGTGCTTTTTCAATAAGACGGCTCCCGACTCACTGAGCGCTTGCTCGACATTCAATCGAATACCTTCATCGTTCATCGCTTCCTGGACGGTTTTGTAGTTTCGCAGATACCCTAAGTAAGCGGCCAACGCATGGCCGGTATTGACCGTAAACAATTTGCGCTCGATATACGGCTCTAAGTCAGCGACAAAATGAGCCCCTTGAATCGGCGGAACAGTGCCGATGACGTTTCGCGTTTCAATCGTCCATTCGAAAAACGGTTCCACCGTGACAGCGAGTGGATCGTCATTCGTCTGATTCGGCACGATGCGGTCGACCGCGCAGTTGAGAAAACCAACGTTTTCATCTGCCAGCTGCTGCCCAGCCGTGGAAAGATGGGCAAAGACGTGCATTTTCAGCGTTTCCGTGCCGCCGATCATGTTTTCACAGGCAATGACGTGAAGCGGCTGCTGATGAACCGTGAAGCGCCGCTCGAGCCCAGCGGCGATGACTGGCGCAATGGCCGGCAAAATGTGCGGGCCGACCGCAGTTGTCACGAGGTCGGCGGCCGCGATCGCCTCCATGACATGTTCCCGTTCCGTTTGGCTGTTGAGAGCGGAAACGCCGCGCACCCACTGTTCTTCCTGCCGTTCGCCGGCAACGATGACGCGATACGCTCCCCGCTCCTTCAACAAACGGACGATTTGTTCGTTGACATCGACAAACACGACCTGATATCCCGACGCCGCCAGTAGGCTGCCGATAAAGCCGCGGCCGATGTTGCCGGCGCCGAAGTGGACGGCCCGCATTAGCCGTTCACCTCATGAAGCAGCGCAAGAATTTCCTCGGCCGTTTTGGCGTTCGCCATGGCGGCGACATGGTCCGCTTCCGCGCAAACAAGCGCCAGTTTCGAAAGAATATCTAAATGTTCCCCGTCTTTGCCGGCAATGCCGATGACGATCATTGCCTCGTTGCCGCCGCCAAAGTCAACACCGCCCGGAACTTGCACGATCGAAATGCCGGAATGCCTAACGAGCGATTTCGCTGCTTCCGTTCCGTGCGGGATGGCGACGCTGTTGCCGATATAGGTGGAGGTCAGTTCCTCCCGCTCCAGCATCGCGTCCACATAGGCTGGATCAACATACCCCTGCTTGACGAGCACGTCGCCGGCTAGGCGAATGGCTTCTTCTTTCGTTTTTGGTTGTGCATTTAGCACAATGTTTTCTTTGTTTAAAATTGAATGGGTCAACATACATTTCACTCCTTCGCCGATGTCCAATAATGATCAAAAAATTGTTCCAAGTGGGTGCTAATGAGCGAATACACTTGTTCCTCATCGCCGTGCGCCAAGACGGTGATGCTTTGCTCATCTTTGACTAACAGCGCGCTGATATGGCTTAAAACAGCAAGCGTCTCCTCGTCTGCATCAGCAGGGCCAAGAAGCAGCACAACAGTGTTGATTTCCATCGGGTTCCCGTCCATGCCTGCCACCGTCTGCGGCTCATCAAGCCGATACATCGTCAGCGAAGGGCGAAGGACCGCGAAGCTGCGGGCGTGATAAAGCGCGAGCGACGTGCCAGGGACGCCGAGCCCGCCAAGCGACTCCCGCCGCCGCAGCTCCCCGATGACGGCTTCGGCATCGACGATGACGCCGCTTTGTTCAAGCCGGCGGCAAGCGTCGGACAAGAGCCCGTGAACGGTGCAGTGCTTAACGACCCGCAGCGAAAATCCTTCTAACATGCCGATGATCGTCTCACTGATGCGCCTGATGGCTTTCATCGTTTTCAGCGTCTGTCGGTTAGGCTGTGCGTCTTGCCCGCGTTCTACTGGTTTCGCCACAGCGGCCGATTTTCGCGCTAAAAACGCGCGGATCGCCCGCGCTTCTTCCTCCCGCAACATCGGGCTGACGATGAAATACGGGCCGTGTTCCTCCGCAAGCGGCACGGTGGAAATGATGAGGTCGTACGCGCTTACGTCTTTCGTTTTCCATTCAAACACGGACGCTTGTTCGATGACAGCGATGTCCGGAATCTCTTTCTTCAGCCTTGTCGCCAAAATTTTTGCCGTCCCGAGCCCGCTTGAACAAATGACGAGCGCCCGCCAGCCTTTTTTCTCGCGCATGAGTGCAGCCGCAAAATGAAGCACTAAATAGCCGATCTCCTCCTCCGGCACCGGAACATCGCCAAACAGCTGCTTCGTTCCGGCGGCGACAATCGCAAACAGTTCCGCGTAGTCTTGCTTAATTGGATCAAGCAGCGGGTTGGCGACCCCCATCCCGTGTTCTAGTCGGTATAAGGCCGGTTTCAAGTGAACGACGAGATCTTCGTATAGCGCCCGGTCGGCGGACAGATCGACACCGAGCTCGCGGCTGACGAAACGAATGAGCTGCTGCGCTTTCATACCGATGGCCAAACTCGGCTCCTCCATCACCATTCCTTGGCGGCTGCGCCATTTCGCTCCCATTAAGTGCATCGTCATATAGCCGATCTCTTCTTTGGGGATGTCAATGCCAAACGCTCTTTCTAACGATTCGGCCAGCGCTTCCGCAATTTCATACTCTCTCGTCGCCTGAAGCGCCTGCAAATCACGCGGGTCGAAATGAATCGCTTCCCCCCGTCTGATGCGCTCGATGGCGAGCGCCAAATGGACGACGAAGGCGATGTACGAACTGTCGGCCATCGTAAACGGGAACGTTTCTTTCACCTGCGCGATTTGTTGTTCAATGACGGCCAACTTTTTCCGGTCGACCAGCCCGAGCAGTTTTTCCGCCACCGTATCGAGTGGGTCGTCCGGCCGTCTCTGGATCGTCTCTTTCATCAGCGCCAAAAATTCGTGTTCATCGACATGGCGAAATAGCAGTTCGCCAATGAGGCGCCGTTTCGCCGATTCAGAACCGGTAAGCTCGACGCCGTACCCGCGCTTGCGAATGAGCGAAAGCCCGTACGCTTCAACCGTTTTCTCCAGTTTATCCAAATCCAAGCTGACCGTAGCGACCGTAACGTTTAGGTCATTCGCCAATGAGACGAGTTTCACCGGCTCGTCTGCTTCCAACAAGGCGATTAAAATCATCAGCTGCCGCTCTTCCGGCGTATATTCACGATGAGAAAGATGAAGCAGCTCTACAGCCAGCGCCTGCTTCTGTTTCTTTTCCCCGATAACACGAATGCCGACTCCCGCTTTTTTCACCAACTCGAGCCCGTAGCGCCGCAAAACGGACTCAAGGCCTTGCAAATCACGGTGGATCGTGCGGACGCTGACATTCAGCTCCTCAGCCAGTTCGCCGACCGTCATTTCCCGTTCATCGGCCAACAAACGCTCAAGCAGCTTTCGCTCCCGTGCCGATACGTACATCGCTGTTCACCTCCGATCCTAGGGCCATACTGTTGACACGTTTAAAATGTTTGATCTTCTTTCCATTTCTTATTGTAAGGGCTTTTTTCTTGATGTGACAATGAATAGATGTTTCGTTTTCGTCATTGTTATTGTTGACAGTTTTTAATTGGTCATACGTTCCGTTGTTCCAGACGCATGACCGCCTACGACAAAGATAGGGGCAGATCCACGGCCGAGCTCATCAGCACGGTCAAAGACAAATCCGGGCGGGAGCCTTCACCAATGACATCTTCCCACCGCCTGCGCCAACGGGAGACGCAGAGAACTTCTTCTGTTTCTGATGAAAAAACGCAGGGGACCATGACTCCCCTGCGTTCTATTCAAGATTTAGGCATTCTTTTTCAATTGCTCGATCAACTCATCGTATTTCGGGCTGTTGAGGAAGTTTTCCACCGACACATGATACGCGTTCGGCAGTTTCGCTTTCGCCCGGTCGGTTAAATTTTGGTGGGTGACGACAATATCGGCGTCGGCCGGCAGCTGATTGATCGCCGTGTTCGTGACTTCAATATCAAGGCCGGCTTTTTGTACTTTATTGCGCAAAATCGATGCTCCCATCGCACTCGACCCCATTCCCGCATCACAGGCAAACACAATTTTTTTCACCCGGCTAGGAACGGCTTGAGCCACCGCTGGCGAAGCCGCTTCATTTTGTTGCAGCGCGGCAGCGACTTGGCTCTTTTTCCCTTTCAGCTGCTCCATTTTCTCCGCCGCTTTCGCCAAATCTTCTTCCTCTTCGTTTTGCCTCGCCGCTTTTAAGAAAACCGACGCGACAAGGAACGACACCGCTGCGGCGACGAACACACCAGCGAGCACGCCGAGGTAATTTCCTTTTGGCGTCATCGCAAGCAAGGCAAAAATGCTTCCCGGCGACGGCACAGCCACCAGCCCGGCATGGAATACCGTAAACGTGAACACTCCGCTCACTCCACCGGCCATCGCCGCCAAAATCAAGATCGGACGCATGAGAATGTACGGGAAGTAAATTTCATGAATCCCGCCTAAGAAATGAATAATCACCGCCCCTGGCGCCGACTGTTTCGCCATCCCTTTGCCAAACAGCCAGTACGCCAGCAAAATGCCAAGTCCTGGCCCAGGGTTCGTTTCCAACAGGAACAAAATCGATTTCCCGGTTTGCGCTGCCTGTTCGACGCCGAGCGGGCTTAAAATCCCATGGTTGATCGCGTTGTTCAAGAACAGCACTTTCCCCGGCTCGATGAAAATGTTCGCCAGCGGCAACGAGTGCCAAGCGATAATTTTTTCGACCCCTGCCGCTAATGTTTGGCTAATCAAAGAAATGATCGGGCCCACCCCTTTAAAGGCGAGCAACGTCAACACGCCGCCGACAATCCCGGCCGAGAAGTTGTTGACAAGCATCTCGAACCCTTGTTTCACTTTTCCTTGGAAGAGGCCGTCCACTTTTTTGATCACATAGCCGCCGAGCGGCCCCATGATCATCGCGCCTAAAAACATCGGGATTTCCGAACCGACGATGACCCCCATCGTCGCTGTCGCCCCGACGACACCGCCGCGGACGTCGTACACCATTTTGCCGCCCGTATACCCGATCAATAGCGGCAACAAGTACGTAATCATCGGCCCGACCAGCTTGGCAAACGTCTCATTCGGCCACCAGCCGGTCGGGATAAATAACGCCGTGATCAACCCCCAGGCGATAAACGCTCCGATGTTTGGCATAATCATGCCGCTCAAATAACCACCAAACCGTTGAACCTTCACACGGAAGCTTGTTTCGTTTCCGGTTGTATGCGTCATAAGTCTGTTCCTCCTTTTTGTTTGACTGTACCTTTATCTTAAAACGCTTACAACCGGCCTTCAATGAGAAGTAAACGCGACTTTGTCAAGGGGGTTGTTGACACTTTAAAAAAAACACATGCGATGAATATGAAGTCAATTTGAATTTATATTTAAGATTGTTGTTCTTCTTTATATTTTTGGTTATCCCATATTCTAAAAAATGGATAATATAATGTTGCTGATAAAGCCACATTGAATAACTGCAATACCGCTCCTGAAAATTTACCCCCCGTAGCTAGAAATCCCCCTATTCCTACAGGTGCTGTCCAAGGGACCATCACTCCAGCTGTTTTTGCGACTAAACCTAAATCCATTGCAAAGTACGAAACTGTAACAATAACCACTGGAACGAGAATAAACGGTATCATCATAACCGGATTCATCACCATAGGCAGCCCAAAAATAATTGGTTCATTAATATTGAACAATCCCGGGGCAATTGCCAGCCTTCCTAGTTGCTTTACCTGTTTGCTGCGTGACTTAAATAAAAGCAAGAGTGCCAAACCGAGTGTTGTCCCTGAACCTCCAATAGAATAAAAGATATCCATAAACTGAACATTTATGATATGGGGGATTTCTTTTCCGGACGTAAAGGCAAGCCGATTTTCATCTACAAGCGCCAACCAAACAGGCGACATAATTCCCCACACAATGGCCTGTCCGTGGATGCCTGTTACCCACAACATCTGCGCGATAACCACTGCGATAACGGCCCCGGCCAACGAACCTCCAAGGAGAGAAAGAGGCTTTCCTAAGAGAGTGAAGACAATGTTGTGCATGTTTTCGAACGGGGTAACTTGAAGCAACAACCGCAACAACCAAACGGTTATTATGGCCGCCATCCCTGGTAACAAGGCAGCAAATGACCTAGCTACAGCTGGGGGTACACCGGCTGGCATCGTAATGACCATATTTCTCTTGACAACAATACGATAAATTTCTGTTGTTAAAATAGCGATAATAATAGCGACAAACATTCCCTTGCTCCCCGTTAGTGCAGTTGGAATTCCATCGACTTGATAAACTTTGTCTGTTTCTGGAGGAGTGAAGGAGATTTTGTAAGGTGTCGCTAACAGAAAGCAGGCGACTGAAACGATCGCAATGGATACTGAGTCTAATTTATATCTTTCAGCCAGTCGATAGGCAACTCCAAAAGCTACAAATATAGCAAGCAAGTCAAATGTCGCACCAACCGGGTAAAGTAGGTTTTTTTGCCAGTTACCCCCAAACAAGCTTGACATAAATGATTCATACCCCTTAATAGGAAGAAAGGCGATGATCAGGAAAAGTGATCCAATAATGACTAAAGGGACTGTCATAATGATACCATCGCGGATCGCCTGTAGATGCCGCTGTTCTCCTACCCTTGCCGCAACAGGCATAAACTTTTCATCTAGAAATCTCATGAACGTATTCATGTATTCGCCTCCCTACTCTTTATAGTCTGGTCATACCCATAACCCAACAAACACTTCTACCAATCATATCCTTATCACGTAGAATTTTATAATAAAACGCTTACAATTATGATTGCTAAATATTACAATTTTGTCCTGAGCATTGTTGACATCTTTTAATAATCTCTGAAGGCAATCTATATACATGCTCATTAAAAGATTCACCTTCGTATAAATGGTGCCCACTCCGGTGATACTGCTCCTAAGGAAAAGCATGGGAAAGGAGCGGAATTCGGCATGAAACGTCTCAAAATCACCGACCATCACGGATGGACGCCCCGGAAACTCCGCAAGCAGGAACGGAAGATCAAAAACGCTCCTCTCCGCCAACGCGTGATGGCCGTCCGCCTAGTCATGGAAGGATCGTTGGGCAAAGAGGTTGCTTCCATGGTCCATGTGCGCCGCCAAACCGTTTCCCATTATGTGTCGCTGTTTAACGAAGGCGGTCTTGAACTCCTGCTTCATCGGGATGTTGCCCCTTTGCGGGAGCCGTTTCTCACCGAAGAACAGCAGGAAGAGGTCAAACACCTCGTGTTGACCACGACCCCTGCGGAGCTGGGCTGGGACATCGCTTCGGCGTGGAATACGAAGATCCTTCAATCCTATGTGCACCACCGTTATGGCATCTCCATTTCCCGCGAAGCCTTGCGAAAACTCTTGCATCGAAAAGGGCTTTCTTGGACCCGGCCGACCTACACGTTGGCAAAAGGGGACCCGGACCGGCAAAAAAACTTCGAGAGACAAATGGATCTGATAAAAAAACGTAATCGATCCGGATTCCGTCCTGTTGTACATCGATGAAACGCCTATCCGGTCGTATCATGTGCTACGTGCGACATGGTCGGAGGTTGGCCGTCAAAAGCAAGTGCCGACGTTCGGCCATCATGCCCACGTATCGCTGTTTGGCGCGGTTCACGTCCATGATGGCGAAACGGTTCTTCATCCAGCAGGGGCGGCCAACGCGACAACGTTTTTGGATTTCCTGCGAGTTCTCAACGAGCGTTGCCCGGATCGGTTCATCGTCTTGGTGCTGGATAACGCCCGAATTCATCATGCCAAAATGGTGAGAGAGTGTTTGCGGGAAGAAGGACCGTGTTTTCACTTCATTTCCCTTCCTCCGTATTCTCCGCAACTGAATCCGATCGAACGCTTGTGGAAATGGCTGAAAGACACCCTCATCGCCAATGTGTTTCACAACGATCGAAACGATATCGCCCAAGCCATTGCCCGGTTTGTGGACTACATTCATGAACGCCCCGGGGAAGTGCTGCAACGCTTGGGGTGTGCAGCGTAATCGAGAAATGAACTTTTCAAGGTGCATCTATATAGCATCCGAACAGCTAAACACCCTTTAACTATGGACATCTTTACTTGTTTTTTTGTATTCCATGCCTCAACAAACATAAAAACAACTCGAAAGAAGCAAACATGATCCAAAACATCCATGAGTAAATTTCGCTCCCGCCTAGCATGAAAATCACTGTTCACCGGCACGGGATTTTCACCGAAAGACCTATGGGCTACCTTCTGTGCTCCACCCGGGCACGAAAATCGCCACTCACCAAATTAGAATTTTCGCGAAAAGAGTCTAACTCAACGGTACCTCCATTAAAAAACTAGAATAAATGAGTAGTGGTGAGAGGAGGGACATATGTAGTAAAAAAGGGTGCCCTGCTACATTTGGGACACCCTTTCTTCATCATTCGCTTACTGATATCTCGCCGTCACCATTTTCTTTCTCGTGTAAAACTCGACGCCGTCGCGGCCGTTGGCATGAAGGTCGCCATAGAACGAGTTTTTGTAGCCCGAGAACGGGAAAAAGGCCATCGGCGCGGGGACGGCGACGTTGACGCCAAGCATGCCCGCGTCGATTTCTTCGCGGAACTGGCGGATCGCTTTGGCGCTGTCGGTGTAAATGCAGGCGCCGTTGGCGAACTCCGACCGGTTGGCGATCTCAATCGCTTCGTCCAAATCGCGGGCCCGGACGACCGAGAGAACCGGAGCGAAAATTTCATCCGTCCAGATCGTCATGCCCGGCTTGACATGGTCAAAAATCGTCGGGCCGATAAAGTAGCCTTTGCCGCTTGTCGCCGAGTCGCGGCGGCCGTCGCGGACAAGGAGCGCGCCTTCTTTTTCGCCGATTTCAATGTATTTGATCGTCCGTTCTTTATGCGCCTCGCGGATGACCGGGCCCAAAAAGACGCCTTGGTCAAGCCCGTTGCCGATTTGGATGCGGTCAGCAGCCTGTTTGAGCCGCTCCACCAACTCATCAGCGATATCACCGACAGCGACAACGACCGAGCACGCCATGCACCGCTCACCCGCCGAACCAAAGGCGGCGTTGATGATGTTCGTCACCGCCAGATCAAGATCGGTGTCCGGCATAACGATCGAATGGTTTTTCGCACCGGCGAGCGCCTGCACCCGCTTGCCGTGGGCGGCGGCTGTCCTGTATACGTACTCCGCAACCGGCTGCGAGCCGACGAACGAGACGGCTTTAATGTCTTTATGTTCTAAAATGCCGTTCACGACCTCGTGCGCTCCGTGGACAATATTCAGCACTCCCGGCGGCAGGCCGGCTTCGGTGAACAGCTCCGCCAGACGATTGGCCAACATAGGAGTCCGCTCGGACGGCTTCAGTACAAACGTATTGCCGCAAGCGATGGCGAGCGGGAACATCCAGCACGGCACCATCATTGGGAAGTTAAACGGCGTAATCCCAGCGACGACGCCGAGCGGATAGCGATACATGCCCGATTCAATGCCGGTCGCGATATCCGGCAGCTGCTGCCCCATCATGAGCGTCGGAATCCCTGCCGCAAACTCGACGCATTCAATGCCGCGCTGCACCTCGCCGTACGCGTCCTCGTATACTTTGCCGTTTTCTAGCGTCACCATTCTAGCCAACTCTTCCCAATGCTCGACAAGCAGCTGCTGGTAGCGGAACAAAATGCGGGCGCGGCGCGGAACCGGCACTTTCCGCCATTCGCGGAACGCTTCCTTCGCAGCCGCCACCGCCGCATCCAGCTCCTCGCGCGAAGAGAGAGGCACTTTGGCCAACACTTCTCCCGTCGCCGGGTTCGGCACGATTTCTTCTTTTCCGGATGTCGAAGCGACCCATTGGCCGGCAATGAAGTTTTTCAATGTTTTTGTTTCGGTGACAGAACTCATGAATGAAACCACCTTTCTCATCGGTTTTTCGACAGATTGGCTCATGAACGCGCACAAGCGTGATCGATTCAGCGGCGAATGCTGCCTTGTGCGGGAACAGTTGGCAAGCTGAACGCTTCCAAAAAGCGGCGTCCTTTGCCGTCTGTTTGCGGCTGGCCGCTGTCATGCGTCCTGCAATCGCCATCTGATTCACGAACTGACGGTTTTCGTGTTGTACTCATAGTCGTAACAATAATGGTACAATGCCACAATTTCCTCGTGCGTCGGCACTCTCGGGTTATTCGCTGGACTGCCGCTTGCCAGCGCATCAGCCGCCATTTTATCAACCGCTTTGTCGAATGCCGCTTTGTCAATGCCCCATGTTTTCATATTCGGGATGTGCAAATCACGGCAAAGCTGTTTCACTTCTTCAACAAGCGCATCGGCCGCTTCGGCATCAGAAACGTCCTTCAGCTGCGGGTTGATGAGCCGGGCAATCACCGCCAACCGTTCTCTGGCGCTGTCTTTTGTAAATTCAAGCACCCCTGGCAGCAGCATCGCATTGGACACGCCGTGCGGCACGTGGAAAAGCGCGCCGATCGGCCGCGACATGCCGTGCACGAGCGTCACCGAGGCGTTCGAGAACGCCATGCCGGCCTTCATCGCCGCGATCGCCATTTTCTCCCGCGCTTCGATGTCTTGACCGTTTTCGTACGCCCGGCGCAAATGACCGATGATCGCCTCAATGGCGGATAGCGCCAACACATCGGTCACCGGATGGGCGCGTCGGGAAATATACGCCTCGATCGCGTGGCAAAGCGCATCGACACCGGTCGCCGCGGTGACGGATGGCGGGCATGAGACAGTAAGAAGCGGGTCAACGATCGCCACGGCCGGAAGGAGCGCCGGCTGGGAAATCATAATTTTGACGTCTGTCTTCGTATCAATAATGACTGTCACTTTCGTCACTTCGGAACCGGTGCCGGCCGTCGTCGGAATGGCGATGAGCGGCACTGGTTTTTTCGTGAACATCCTAGCGTTGCCAACATAGTCGCTGATCGTTCCCTCATTCGTCATCATCACTGCCACCGCCTTCGCGGCATCGATGCTGCTGCCGCCGCCAAGAGCGATGATGACGTCACATCGTTCGCTCCGGCAGACGTCAAGCGCCTCATTTACATGGACATCCGTCGGTTCTTTGTCGACCCCTGTATACTTGGCAAATGGCACCCCCGCTTCCTGCAAATATTGTTCACAGCGGGCGACCAGACCGATGTTCTCCATCACCGGATCGCTGACAATGAACGCTTTCGACCCGAGCGCTTTCGCTTGCCCGCCGACTTCACGAAACGTTTCGCACCCATAAATAACCCGGTTCGGCACCAACAGCTCGTACATTGTTCCGTCACCCTCTTCCTTTGATATCGTTTTCAATATCTTCTATATGCAAACTTTATGCCAAACTAGAAACGTGTTATGATTAGGAATTTTCCATCTCCTTAACGGAATCCCACCCACACTTTACCTACACATCCCCTACATTACCCGACATTCTCCCGACACCCTTTTCCCCTCAACAAAAAAGAAACAACGGTCAGTCTGCCGTTGTTGATCATCATGGACCGAGAACCCCCCTTCTCAGCGGAGAACGCTCAAAATCCATACTTTTTTAATTTTTCATATAATGTAGATCGGTGAATGCCGAGTCTCCTCGCCGCTTCCGCCTTATTGCCGTTCGCCGCGACAAGGGCGGCAGCGATGCGTTCGCGTTCGGATTGGTAGACCATTTCTTTCCACCGGTCGGCAATGTTCGCACCGCCATATGACATAGATGCCGCCATCGGCTGAATGGCGGACAAATAGGCAGGCAAATGTTCGCGCTCAATCTTCTCCCCTTCCACCATACTAATGAGCCACTCGATGACATTGACCAGCTCGCGAATGTTGCCTGGCCATGAATAGCCGATCAATACTTCCATCGCCTCTTTTGAAAAAGATTTCCCCCCAACCCCATACTGCTGGCAAAGCCGTTCCATATGATGCGCGATGAGGGCGGGGATATCCGACTTCCGCTCACGCAGCGGCGGGAGATGGATGCGGATAATGTTCAGGCGGTAAAACAAATCTTCCCGGAACGTTCCGCCTCGCACCATCTCCTCGAGCGGTTTGTTCGTCGCGGCAATAATGCGCACGTCCACCTCTGTCCCCGATACCCCGCCCACTTTTTCCACTTTCTTTTCCTCAAGCACGCGCAACATCTTCGCCTGCATCGCAAGCGGCATATCACCGATTTCATCTAAAAACAGCGTCCCCCCATGGGCAAGCTGAAACTTGCCCGGTTTCCCCCCTTTTCTCGCACCGGTGAACGCTCCGTCCTCATAGCCAAACAGTTCTGCTTCCAAAAGCGCTTCCGGGATGGCGGCGCAGTTGATACTGACAAACGGCCCGTCCGCACGCGGACCCGCCTCATGGATCGCTCGCGCCGCAACCTCTTTCCCCGTTCCGCTTTCGCCGGTAATGAACACGGTCGACGGCACACGCGCCGCCCGCTGAATCATTTGTTTCACCGCCGCAATCGTCGGATGGCGGCCGATGATGCGCTCCACTCCTACGGCGGCGGAGGTGGCCGCCTCTTGTTTTGGCGCTGCCGTCCCGTTTTTCTCCTTCCGGCTTGCCTCGCGCGACAGCTCTTGCAGGCGCCGGAAAATTTCGTACACTTCCGACACCCCTTGGAAAATGAGCATGCCGATCGCCCCGATGACTTCGCCGTCACGCCAAATCGGAATGCGGTGCACGACCATCGGCTGGCCGTAAATTTTTTGAATATATCCCCGCTCTGGAATGCCGGATTGCACGCAAATATGCAAACGAGTATTTTCGATCACTTCCGTCACATGCTTGCCGATCGCGTCTTCTCGGCGGATGCCGAGGAACTGGCAGTACGCCCGGTTGATTTCCCGAACGACGCCATCTCCATCAACGACGACGACCCCTTCATACGCCGCATCCAGCACCGTTTTCATCGTTTCCGCCAAGCGGTGTGTTTCTTCCAACTCACGCCGCAGTCGTTCAAGCTCGGCCGTTGCCTTTGAATCCTCTTTGGCGTCGGGTGCTTCCGTGCCGTCCTCTTTCGGCTCCGTCCCGCCATCGATCGAACATGCCGCCAATACATCTTCCACTGTCATCATGCGATCCATTCCATGCGCCACCGCCCATAGCAGCATCCGCCACGTGCATCGGCCGACCGAGCCCCCGCATTCATCGACGACATCAACGGCGTCCATCCCGTGCGTCGCCAGCAACTGAGCCGCCTGCTGCAATGTTTGATGGCGGCCAAGGGTCACTGATGCGCCATGACCCACCGTCATCGTGATCCCCCTTCCCTGTTCCCTTTTCACGTACCGTTCGCTACTGGCCTCAAAAAATCCTTCTGTTTTTTTTCGTGAAAATCCCGTCAGCAAGCAGTCATTTTCATCTCCGTGTCGAGAGCGGACCGCGCTACCCATGGACCTTTTTTTCGTGAAAACCGCAAGCTGGCAAGAAGTGTTGGAATCGATGATTTTTTGCAAACAAGCAAAATTTTTTGTAGATTTCCGTAGATTTTCGTAGACGCATATTTACAATCAATTCGAAAAACATTCACAAATTTGTCACAAAGGAGGGGGGATATTGATTTATTTCCACCAGGTCAACAAATACTACGGCGATTTTCATGTGCTCAAAGACATTAACTTGACGATCAACCAAGGAGAAGTCGTCGTCATCATCGGGCCATCCGGCTCAGGCAAAAGCACGCTTGTGCGCTGCATCAACCGGCTCGAGACGATCTCAAGCGGCGAGTTGATCGTTGACGGCGTCAAAGTGAATGACAAACAGATCAACATCAATGAACTGCGGCGCAATATCGGCATGGTGTTCCAACATTTCAACTTATACCCGCATATGACCGTCTTGCAAAACATCACGTTGGCGCCGCGCAAAGTGCTCGGCATGTCGGAAAAAGAGGCCAATGACATCGCCATGTATTATCTCGAAAAAGTCGGCATTCCAGATAAAGCAAACGCTTACCCGTCCGCGCTCTCCGGCGGCCAGCAGCAGCGCGTCGCCATCGCCCGCGGATTGGCGATGAAACCGAAAATCATGCTGTTTGACGAACCGACATCGGCGCTTGACCCGGAAACGATCGGCGAAGTGTTGGATGTCATGAAGCAACTGGCGAAAGAAGGGATGACGATGGTTGTCGTCACCCATGAGATGGGGTTTGCCCGCGAGGTGGCCGATCGCATCGTCTTTATGGATCAAGGGCGCATTTTAGAGGAAGCGCCGCCTGAGGAGTTTTTCGCGGCCCCGAAAGAGGAACGGGCGCGTGTCTTTTTAAGCCGCATTTTAAACCATTAATTCCGGTCAATCAAAGGGGGTTTTCTCATGAGAAAGAAAGCATGGAAATGGTGGATTACCGTCGCCTTAACGGCCTTATTGAGCGCTATCGCCTTGACAGGCTGCAGCACGACGGACAAAGGAGAAGGCGGAACATCGTCCAAAACGGCAAAATCGACCAATACGCTTGAAAAAATTAAACAACGCGGCAAACTTGTCGTTGGCGTCAAATACGATTTGAACTTATTTGGATTGAAAAATCCGGAAACCGGCAAAGTGGAAGGATTTGATATCGATATTGCCAAAGGGTTGGCGAAAAAAATTCTCGGCGATGAAAACAAAATTGAATTGAAAGAAGTGACATCCAAAACGCGCATCCCGATGCTGAACAACGGGGAAATTGACGCCATTATCGCCACCATGACGATCAATGAAGAACGGAAAAAAGAAGTGGATTTCTCGGATGTGTACTTTATGGCGGGGCAATCGCTGCTCGTCAAAAAGGACAGCCCGATCAACAGCGTGAAAGACTTGAAAAAAGGCATGACCGTTCTGACGGCGAAAGGCTCGACATCGGCGGAAAACATCCGCAAAGCAGCGCCGCAAGTCAACGTGCTTGAATTTGAAAACTACGCCGAAGCGTTTACCGCGTTAAAAGCCGGCCAAGGCGATGCGCTGACAACGGACAACGCGCTGCTTTGGGGGATGGCGAAACAAGACCCGAACTACCGCGTCCTTGATGAAACGTTCACCGAAGAGCCGTACGGCATCGCCGTCCGCAAAGGGGACAAAGAACTGCTGCAAGTCATCAATGAATACTTAAAAGAAATTAAAGAAAACGGCGAATACGATAAGATCTACGAAAAATGGATCGGCAAAAAACCGCAACAATGACAGGCAAAACACGGTGGGCGGAACGCCTCCGCCCACCTGTTTGCCCAAAGCCCTTCATTCAGCGAAGAAAGGAGGCTGATCGCCGTGCTGCGCTTTTCCATTTTGGTGGAACATTGGGATTTGTATATGCAAGGATTTGGCCATACGATTTTAGCCAGCGTGCTGGCTCTCATCGGCAGCTTGGCCCTTGGGACCATCATCGCCATTTTCCGCATCGCGCCGATTCGTCCGCTCAATTGGATCGGAACGGCGTACGTAGAATTCATCCGCAACATTCCGCTTGTCTTAATCGTTTTCGTTTTTTTTATGGGCTTGCCCGCCATCGGCATTCGCTTTGACTCGTTTACCGCCGGAACGCTCGGGCTGATGGTGTATACGGCTGCGTTTATTGCCGAAGCGATCCGCTCGGGCATCCAAGCAGTGCCGAAAGGACAAATGGAAGCGGCGCGCTCGTCCGGGTTGACCTATTTGCAGGCGATGCGTTACGTCATCTTGCCGCAGGCGGTGAAAATCGTCATTCCGCCGCTTGGCAATCAGTTCATTAATTTGGTAAAAAATTCGTCCGTTCTGGGCGTCATTGCCGGGCTTGATTTGATGTATTTCGGCGATCTCATTTCCTCGAAAACGTTCGTCACCTTTGACGTCTATATTTTCGTCGCCTTGTTTTACCTCGTCTTAACGATCCCGCTCAGCCTTGGTGTCGGCTACTTAGAACGCCGGCTGCTCAAGGCGCGGTAGGAAAGGAGGGTGCATCATGGATTTTGCCGGTGCCTACACGCCCGCCCATTTGAAGTTTTTGCTTCAAGGGTTTCTCGTCACATTGGAAGTGGCGTTCATTTCCATTGCTTTGAGTTTTATCTTCGGCATTATCATCGGGGTCATTCGCTACACAAAAATCCCGGTGCTTTCTCAACTGCTCGCCGTGCTGGTCGAAACAATCCGGAATTTGCCGCTGCTCTTGATCATTTTCTTTACGTATTTCGCCCTTCCGGAAGTCGGCTTGAAGCTCGATAAACTATACGCAGCCATTTCGGCCTTGGTCATTTTTGAATCGGCCATGTTGTCAGAAATTGTCCGCAGCGGCCTGCAGTCGATCGATAAAGGGCAAATCGAAGCGGCGCGTTCATCGGGGCTTACGTATGGGCAGACGTTATGGTACATCATTTTGCCACAAGCGTTGCGACGCATGGTGCCGCCGATCGTCAGCCAGTTTATTTCCTTATTAAAAGATACATCGCTGGCCATTGTCATCTCCTTGCCCGAATTGATGAACCATGCGCAAATCATTAACGGGCGCAACGTCAATTTCGTCATTCCGATTTTTCTTCTCGTTGCGTTCATGTATTTTATCGTCAACTATTCGCTGTCACTCGTCTCGCGGCGGTTGGAATACCGCCAGCGGTGATGGAACCGTATCCCCTTCTTCAGCTGGGGCATACGGTTTTTTCTTGCTATCTTTGAAAAAAGGCCGTTGTTTTCGCTTTTCTGTTATATAATAGAGTTGCAAACTAGGCCATGACTTTCACAAAGGCGGTGACGTCCACTGACACTCGCGAAAAAAGAACCTGTTTGGCTTCTTTTGCTTTTGCTTTCGGCGACCGCGTTTCTGGGCGAAATGAAAATGAACCCGTTTGACAGCCCGTTTCGCGTCTCGCTCGGCAGCGCCGTTTTTGTTCTTGGGTTGGTCGCCTTTTCTTCCCTTCCCCCGCTTGTCATCGGCGTAAGCACCGGAGCGGTGGTCGTCGGGTTTCGCGTTTTTCTCGACATCTTAACGGGGGAAACCTCCGCATCAGAAAGCCTATGGACTCACCTTCCGGCTGCCGGATATTACATCAGCTTTGCGGCTATGGCGGCCATGGTTCACTTTCGCCGGCAAATGGCGGCGCCCATCCGCGCAGGAGTGATGGGAGCGGCGCTGGACTTTCTCGCCAACGGCTGCGAGCTTGCCATTCGCTATGGAATGGGAGAATCGTTCCTGTTTAGCGGCCACATGCTCGTCGTGCTGTCGCTGTTTGCCATTTTGCGCAGTTTCTGTGTCATTGGCGTTTACAATATGTGGGTAACCAAACATGTCCGCTCGCTGGCCGAGGCAAGAAAAGAAGAGCTTGAGCGGCTGATGATGGTCAATAGCGGGCTTTACGAAGAGATGGTTTACTTGCAAAAATCGATGGCGCTCATGGAAGACATGACGCGCCAAAGTTATGATCTGTACTCGCGCCTTGTGGAAGGCAAACCGGTTGAACCGCGCATCGCCCTCGACCTTGCCGAACATATTCATGAAACAAAAAAAGATATGCAGCGCATTTTCGCCGGTCTGTCCAAACTGATCGGCCGCCAGTCAGGAAGGGGGCGCATTCCCATCACCGAATTGTGCGCGATGGTGATTCGTGCCAATGAAAAATACGCCAGCCTGTCCGGAAAAGCGATCACGTTTTCCTATCACGGACAGATCGACTTGACCACTGATCAGCTCTATCCACTGCTTTCCGTATTGAACAATTTGGTGTCCAATGCGGTCGAAGCCATTCGCGAAAACGGAGCGATCGAACTGCGGGCGCGCTTGGAAGGAAACGGGTTGGTCATCGAAGTGGAAGATGACGGCCCCGGCATCTCCGCTGATGATATCGCCTGGATTTTCCAACCAGGCTTTACGACGAAATACGACCACCAAGGCAATCCATCCACAGGAATTGGACTGACCCATGCCCGTGACATCGCCCAGGCGCTCGGCGGTCATCTGCAGCTCGTCAAAAGCGAACCCGGCCAGACCGTCTTTCGCTTCGTTGTTCCGACGTCCCGCCTACTGCAGGCGCAAACCGATGCCTTTCAGAACGAGCATCCACCTGTACCGCCGCAAGGGGCACATTTTTGAACGGCCGCGGCACCATCAAGAAAGGGGAGAACAAAGGGATGGGAGGACTTCGCTTTTTTCTCATCGAAGACGACCCCGCAGTCCGAAAGATGCTGGAAAAGTTAATCCATGAATCGGGGCTCGGCGAGGTGGTCGGCTGCGCTGAAGATGGCTTGAACGTCCGCACCGCCGATTTGCTTGACGTCGATGTCGTACTCATTGATTTACTCATGCCGGGGCGCGACGGCATTCAAACGATCAAGGCGCTGCGGGAAGAAGGATTTGCCGGAACCTTTATCATGATTTCTCAAGTCGAAAACAAAGAAATGATCGGCCACGCCTATTTGCAAGGCATCGACACGTACATTCAAAAACCGATCAACCGCTACGAAGTGCTGTCCGTGCTCAAGCGGGTCGCCGATCATATGTCAGCTATCCGTTCGCTCGAGTCGATCCGCCAAGTGCTGAAAGGTTTTGAGCCGCCGTCGGCCGCTCGTGAATCCATTCCGAACCAAGCCGCCATTGAACAGCAGGCCGAGCAGCTTCTCCTTCTTCTTGGCGTCGCCGGCGAGGCGGGCAGCGCGGATGTGCTTCTTGTGATGCGCTGGCTGGCCGAACAGGAAGCAAAAGGCCGTCCAGTGCGGGAACTGCCACCGTTGAAAGAGCTGTACGCGGAACTCGTTAGGCGGGAATATGGACTGTCGCCTGTGGAAACAAGCAAAGAAGCGCGAGCGATGGAACAGCGCATCCGTCGGCTTGTCTTGCAGGCGTTCACCCATCTCGCCTCCCTCGGCCTCACCGATTACACCAATCCGACGTTTGAGCATTTCGCGCCCAGACTGTTTGATTTTGCGGACATCCGCCGGCGCATGAAAGAACTCGAACGAGGCCAGAACGAGACGGAATGCCGCATGAATGTGCGCAAGTTTTTAACCGCTTTTTTTCTCGAACTGAAACGAATCTAGCGGGTGATGATACGCCTTTTCAAGGTCGAGGGCAGGCCATCGGCTTGCCCTCGTTGCCCCTAGGAGGCTGGTGATTTAACGGAGCAGGCCGCTTACCAACCTCGTTTCTCAAATAGAAAAGCCCTGTCGCATCAGCATCGCCTTTCATACGCTCCCCTATTGCTCAAGAGAAACAACCGTTTTCCCCAGCCTTCTAGGTGCGACAAAGAATCAGATCTTCATCACGCTAGCAACCGATGGAGTCTTCCTGCTACCAACGAATGAGACAAAAGCGGCGGCCGCCATGAACGAAGCGAAGCAGCGATACATCTTCCTCAATCACCTCACCGATCACATTGACTCTGTCATCGGGCGGGAGGTCAACCAAAGTCATTTGCAGTTCACCGGCATACCGTCCATAACGTTCGTTATCGATCGTGATGCGGCCTGCCCGACGCGGCACCGGGGGGAGAGGCTGCAACTTTTAAGGCGTCCATGTTCGCTTTGCCCGGATCCCGCAGCGACACGCGCACCCGCGTCATGCAATGGGCAATGCGGATGATGTTTTCTTTTCCCCCAACGTACTGAAGTATCGATATGGCGATTTGTTGTTCTCGAGTCATGATCGTTCTCTCCCCCTTATTTCGTTATTCAAGCGCTTTACGCACAAACCCCTTTGCTTGTTGCAGTCGTTTTTTCGCCTCTTCATAACCGCATTGGCGCAAAATCATCACGATCGCCGTTTTCACCTCCCCTTTGGCCTGTTCATAATAACGGGACGCCTCTTCGGCGCTGACTCCTGTCGCCTCTATTAAAATGCGCTTGGCCCGCTCTTTTAACTTTTCATTTGTCGCCTGTACATCGACCATCCAGTTCCCATACACTTTGCCAATACCGACCATCGCTGCCGTAGAAATCATGTTGAGCACCATTTTTTGCGCTGTCCCAGCTTTTAACCTCGTTGAACCAGCCAACACTTCCGGCCCTGTTTCGATTTCCACCGCCGCATCGGCATACTGACTGATGGGGGCTCCTTTATTGCAGGCGATGCTTCCGGTCGATGCCCCGATTTGTTTGGCATAACGAAGGGCGCTAATCACATATGGCGTTCGGCCGCTTGCTGCAATGCCGATGACAACATCGTTTTCCGTCAAGCCGACTGCCTGTAAATCGCGAACAGCAGCCTCTTCATCATCTTCCGCTCCTTCCACCGCCTTCGCAATCGCTTCCGGTCCTCCGGCAAGGACCGCCTGCACCATGGACGGTTCAGTTCCAAATGTCGGCGGGCATTCGACCGCATCAAGCAATCCGAGCCGGCCGCTCGTCCCCGCCCCGACGTAAATCAACCGCCCGCCGCGCCGAAATGCGGCGATGACAAGATGGACGACTTTTTCAATACAATCAAGTTGCTCAGCTACTGCGGCAACTGCGGCCTGATCTTCCTCGTTCATGACGTGCAAAATTTCTTTTGTCGTCATTTCATCCAAATGTTTCGTTTTTTCGTTTCGTTGTTCTGTCGCAAGATGTTCAAGCAATTTTGTCACCTCTTTGCACGTTTTAAGAAATTATATTTCATAATTATATTATAAATTTATGAAATAAAATATCAATGTATTCTTTTTTGTTTGAAACATTCCCACAAAAAAAGCGGGCCCGTCTCAGGCCCGCTTTACCTCCGCAACCGCACCACTTCTTCTCTTGTTTGATGAAATCGTTCAATGACCCGGCTTCCCACCCGATGGAACGTAATCAAATACAAGGCATCGATCACGTTGAGCTGCACCATTCTCGATGCCATACTGCCAATGCGATGATCTTGCTCAACGTCCGGCAGCGCAAGTCGAATATCCGCTTCCTTATATAACGGTGATGAAGGATCAAGCTTTGTAATGGCAATGACCGTCGCCTGCTGCTTTTTGGCAAACCGGGCGATCTCCAATACATCTTTCGTCCGCCCTGACGTCGATATGGCCACGAACACATCTCCTTCTTGCAAATGGGCCACCAGTGGCAGCATCGTATGAAAATCAGGCGATGTTGCCGCCATGTAGCCAAGCTTCGTAAACTTATAACTAGCGTCCACCGCTGCGACCGCGGAGCCGCCTACTCCGTAAAAAACCATCTTCTTGGCTTTGATCATCGCCTCAGCGGCTTTTTCTAACTCGCGCTTATCGAGTGTTGTCGTCGTCGCCTCAATGGCCGCCTTATTCACATAGGTCACTTTCATAAACAGCTCATACGGCGCATTCGGCTTGTCAATGATGGAAAAATCATTAATGTTCATATCCGCCATCGCCAACTCACGGGCAAGCGCCAGCTTCAATCCCGGAAAGCTGCCGATGCCGATCGCCTTGCAAAAGCGAACGACACTCGCCTCGCTTGTATCAGCTGCCCGCGCCAACTCTTTGGTGGTCATCGTCGGAATCAGCTCCGCATGACGAAGAAGATAGGCAGCCACTTTTTGTTCCGCCGGTGACAATTGCTCGAGCTGCTGTTCGATTTTCGCTAAGATCCCTATTTCATTCATCATGGTCCCATCCTTTCCGGCCACTGTTGCTATTTCCATCTTATCATGGATATCCCTTTGGACTCTACACCACAAAAAACTTGAATAAAAAAATGTTTGAATTCAAGATATATATTTGCTATGATAATGATGGGATGATGAAGTAACCAAGAGGGGGAGAACAATGACGACATTCCAACTTGACAAAGCGCACAGCTCGATCACTTTTCAAGTCCGGCATATGATGATTTCCAAAGCAAAAGGGGAATTTACCAACTTTGACGTCGACGTACAAGGCGATGTGAATGAACTGGAGTCGCTGAACGTAAAGGTAACAGTTGATGCCGCTTCAATCGATACGAAAAACGCCGACCGCGACAACCACCTCCGCTCGGCCGACTTTTTCGACGTCGAGAACTATCCGACCATCACCTTTGTCAGCGACTCGGTGCGCAAACGGTCCGACACTGAATACGAAGTGACCGGACAGCTGACGATTCGCGGCGTGACGAGAACGGAAACGTTCAAAGTCGAATACAACGGTCAAGTGAAAAACCCGCTTACCGGCGGCATCACCGTCGGCTTTGACGTCGAAGGAACGATTAATCGTGAAGATTACGGATTGGTGTGGAACGTCGCGCTCGAAACTGGCGGATTCCTCGTCGGAAAAGAGGTAAAACTCAACGCCAGCTTTGAGTTCGCCCTCAGCTGAGCGGCCTAGCGAAGAAGGTGTCCCGTTGCCTCGGGACACCTTCTTTTGCGGCTATATACACATCGAACAACACGATGCTGCATTGAAGGCGAATCCCCTTTTCCTAATAAGACGCGCACAAAACCATTTCGACCACATGTTCTGGCGGATCACCTTCAGAGTCAACCCTTTTCGGCTTTGAAACGAAACCGCTGTGCGATGCCAACATTTTGTTTCGCCTCATTGCGCCGTATATCCGCCATCGATCACAACCGCCTGCCCAGTGACGCCTTTCGCTTGTTCGCCTGCCAAAAAGAGAACATAATGGGCGACTTCTTCAACGGACAAGAGCCGCCGCTGCGGCACGAGCGGGTAAATGACTTCCTCGAGCACCTTCTCAAGCGGCACCTTGCTTGTCGCCGCCAAATCAGCGAGCTGATTGCGGACGAGTTCTGTGTCGACATACCCCGGACAAAGCGCGTTCACCGTAATCCCGTACGGTGCCCCTTCTAGCGCCGCCACTTTCGTCAAGCCGATTACCCCGTGTTTTGCACTGTTGTAGGCGGCTTTTCCGGCAAACCCGATCAACCCGTTGATCGACGCCATGTTGATAATGCGGCCGTAGCGCTGCTCCTTCATCAGCGGAAACGCGTGCTTAATGGCCAAAAACGGGCCGACGAGCATGACGCGGATCAACTGCTCAAACTTCTCGGTCGGAAAATCTTCGATATTGGCGACATATTGCAAACCGGCGTTGTTCACGACAATATCGAGGCGCCCCCACCGTTTGACCGTTTCATGGATCGTTTGCTTCACCTCTTCTTCCGCCGTCACATCACACTTGACGCCGACGGCCTCGCAACCTAGCTGCTGCAACGACTCTGCCGCCTGTTCCACCTCTTCCTGCTTCAAGTCGGCAAGCACGACGTTCACGCCGTTGGTTGCCAACGTTTTCGCTACTTCATAGCCGATCCCCCGCGCCGCTCCGGTGACGAGGGCTGTGCGATGCACCATCATTCCCCTTCCCCCTGCTTCATCTGCTCATACACCTCATCATACTGCTTCGCCAAGTCAAAATCGAGCGTCGTCAACCCTTTCGCACGCCACGAAGACAACTTCACCGTGATCAACTTGTAGTCGATGGAAATGAATGGATGGTGATTGGCGTTTTCGGAAATGGCGGCGATTCGCCGGACGAACTCAATGCCTTGCAAGTAGTCTTGAAAGCGGTATTTTTTCACGATCCATCGCTCGTCGGTGAGCTTCCAGCCGTCTGCTTTGGCAAGCAGCGCTTGCACTTCCTCTTCGGTTAACCGCACTGTGATCCCTCACTTTCTATGATTCCTTTGCAATACTGATGGACAAATGAAGGAGCTGGTGTCATGTTGTAGGGCGCGCCGTTGATGATCTTCCACCTTCCATCCCACTTGCCATAAACGTATACCGTTCTTTTGCCGCTCGATCGGCTTCGCGCCCATTCCCCATCCGCTTGCTTTCCCCTTATTATACCATCGGACATCCGCGGCCGTCATACAGCTTAAGAGCTTGCTCCGCAAAAAACATTCATAAGCCCTTGCTTCCTATATCAGTTGCAATAAAGAATTTCCGATTTTTCGTTGCGGGTTTCATCTAAGTACAAGCCGATATGAGAGTAATCAGCGGGATGTAAAATAAAATTTCAACTTATATAGCTTCGCATAAAAATGACGGATCAAGGCAGCGCATGTTCACGAAAGATCTATGAGCAACGCTTTGCCCTCCACCCAAGCATGAAAATCACGATACACCGGCGAGTTTTCACAGTAAAAGCCATCCGATCGGGATGGCTTTTTCGCCCAACGCTTGTTTTAAGGCCGCAAGCCTGCCAACTGCTCGGCAAGGCGCAAATAAAAGGAACGAATCGGAAACAACGGATTCGGGTCAACGCCAATGACTTCCAAATGATCGACATTGTACGTTCCCATGTCATTCCAAACCCCTTTTCGTATTGTCCCATCATACGGCACGATTCGATCGCTCGACCCACGTTTTGGACCGTTCATCGAAACCGTATTGACGATGCCGTCGTTTTCAAGCCAGCGATCGTCAACGCCGAGCGCCGGATTGCGGTACGAACCGAGAAACGGAGCGCAAACGACCGCACTAAACGCGTTCATGCCGAGCTCCGGATAATGGTTTCCGGTCCATGCACCTTGCTCCGTTCGCTCGGTGGAAAAACTCAAATAATACGTGTTGGGACTCGCTTGCACCCACCGATTCAACGCTTCAGCGCCGGGGATGGATAAATCGTAGCGGGCGGTATCTGTGGACGTCCAAACCGGGGAGCGCTTGAGCCGTTCCACATAATGGTCGAACGATTCACCCGGCTTTCGGCGCAGTCCCCATTGGTCGAGTTTGAAGTCGTACACGCTGTCTGTGTAAGGCACATTGCTGGCGACAGCCGCCGTTTTCAGCACCGCTTTTTGCAAGTCAAAGAAGCGGGCGGTGAAATCGACCATATTGACAAGCGTCGTTCCGTCATGAGGAGTGGCGATCGTCGTCACGCTTAACACGAAACGATGGCCGCCTTCGAACAACGGTGACAACGACACATTGTGCGCCTTGGCGTACTCCCGCTCTTCTTGGCTGCCATTCTCTAGGAGTGAGACAAGCAAGCGGGCCGTCTGTCCTCCTTGGCTATGGGCGATGATATGAATGAGGCCGCCCTGTTTCAATTCTGGCAACAGGCCGGGATACGTGCGGCCAAACCGCGCATGACCGTGCTTTGCCGCATGGGCTGCCCCGTAATCGACCGTCCCGCCGACAAGCTGAGCATACGCTTCACACGCTCGGTCCCAATTGCTTGAGAGCGGTCCGACCGCCAGCGTATAAGTTCGATAACCGTTGTCGTTCAACCATTGCTCGATATCGCCGCGCACGCCGCCCCAGTACTTAAATCCAACCATTTCGTCCCTTCCCCAACCGGTAAAACCGTGGAGAAGCACGATGGGGGCATCATTGGCGCGCGAAGCTGCCGCTTCGGCCCGCCCTCCCGCGACCGATAGGCCGAACACAAACCATAATCCGAGCAACAGAAACAGAACCCGACAGCGTTTCATTATGCTCCCCCCATCATTCTGAATTACCTGAATATTTTATCTATAAAACCATTCCCCTTCAATCCCCGCAATTGTCGGGATTTCGACATGAACAAGCCAGCGCGTTACACCGAACCGTTCCCCTCTTACCAAGCCTATTTAAAACAATATATTGACGGCGCCCGGATGAAAGGAGCGATTCCCGTCCTCATCACTTCGGTCGAGCGGCGGCGCTTTTCTGCGGATGGGCGGGCGCTCAACTCGCATGGACTTTATCCTGCAGCCATGAAGGCACTTGGGGAGAGAGAGCACGTGCCGGTCATCGATTTGGCGGCCAAAAGCAGACAACGGTTTGAACAGCTCGGCCCGGAACAGACGAAACGGCTCTTTTTATGGCTTGAGCCGGGCGAACACCGTAATTACCCAAACGGCATCAAAGACAACACCCACTTTCACCGGCGGGGGGCGAAAGAAATCGCCCGGCTCGTCGCTGAAGGGATTGTCGAACTCAACCTTCCTCTTCGCCGCCACCTCATCTGTTCACCGGAACGAGAACCTATACGAGACCGTTCAGCCAGGCGATCACTAGACCGCCTCAGCGCTGAAACGCCGTAACGCCGGCAGCACCTCACCTGCTTTTTCCCGCACCCGCCCCACCTAGGACGGGTGTTTTTTCACTTTTTACTCCCGCTAGGCGCTGTCTGATAGCCAGCATACCACCTGCCCTTTCCATCTCTACCGGGCGCTTCCGACGTATGGCGCTTTGCCGCTCGATGGTGAATGGTACATTTTGTTCAACAAGCGGTGGTATAGGGACGCAAGCACTTGCTGAAACAGCATGCCGAGCACGACCGGCACGCTCACTGGCGGTGGAAAATAGGTCATGGCCAGCACCGCACCGGCGCTAATGTTACGCATTCCGCCGATAAACGTTAACGCAATAATATCCGAAGGGGCAAACCCGAGCCATCGGGCCGCCATCCAAGAAAGAACATAACCGGAGCTCGCGATCGCCAAGACGAGCAACGCCATGAAAAACAGCCGGGCGTCAACACGGCCAAAATACGGGGCAACGACCGCGCTGTTGATCATGACGACAAACGCCAGCGCCAGCTTGGAAAACGGCGACAGCACCGCCGCCAACTGCTCGTTCGCTTGAGTAGACAGCCGTTCGCTCGCGAACATGCCGGCGAATGACGGCAAAATAATCATCAAAAACAAACCGAGCATCATCTGACCCACGTCGAGCTCGACCACGCTTTTGGCTAATACAAGCAATGTCAGCGGCACAATGATGGGCGATAAAAACGTATCAATCAAAATGACAGAAAGGGCAAGCGCCAAGTTTCCGCGGCCGAGCGACACCCAAATAAAACTCGTCACCCCGGTCGGAATGGCAGCCGCCAACACAAACCCGACCACCGTCAAACGGTCGCTGCCAAAAAACAGATGGCCAAGCCCAAACGCCCAGAGCGGGATGACAAAGTGAAGGAGGCACAGCGCCGCAACGATCGGAGCAGGATGGATCAGCGCTGCTTTCAAATCGTTCAAGCGCAAGCGCAAACTGCCGCTAAACGTCATGAACGCAAACAGCCATGGCACAAGTGCGGCATAGCGGTGCAGTTCGTCCGCTAGCCAGACGCCGGTTGCCACACTCGCCGGCGTAAGAAACGGCAGCGCCTTCTCAAGCCGACGGTTGATCGATTGCCACATCGGTTTCATCTCCTCATTCGGCCCTTCCCTGATCTTCTAATCTACACGTTCTCATTATATACCACTATCGCGCCATAGAGGGATATTTTCCCTGAAACCGACAGACAACGATGAACCTAGCCGCTTGTTGCCGTCCACTTTCCGACATGACGCTCGCTTGCTGGATTTCGCCTGTTTGCTTCTTAAGGGTCCTTCATCACAGCGCCAGCCAAGTCAGCGAACGGGTTGCTGATAGAAGACGACGTGCTGATACTCCTCTTTTTCCAATTCTCCAGTCGATACTAAATACTCTAAATGCGCGAGCGTCTCGGCAATCGCCAATCGCCATTGGGTCGGATTCAATCGCTTATGGTCAAACAAACGCCGCGCGATGTCGTAGGCGGTTACCCGAGCCGTCGCAAGCGCTTTTATGGCTTGCAACCGCTGTCCATGGTGGCGGACAATAGCGCTGACCCGCTCGCGAAACTGGTGGATGGCCCCGCCATGGGCAGGCCAAGCGATATCCACTTCCAACTCCTCGACTTTGCGCAAAGAAGTGAAATATTGCTGCAACGGGTTCGGGTCGGCTCCCGGCCATACACCAATATTCGGGGTAATGCGATCAAGCACGTGGTCCGACGCGACCAATTGACGCAATTCGGGCTGATAAAAACTGATGAGTCCATCGCTATGACCGGGAACCGGGACAATCGTCCACCGCCGCTGTCCAAGCACAATGTCGGAAGCGTCCAAGACAGTGAGCACCGGGAGCGGACTCACACGCATCGACAGCTTCCACATGTCTTTCTCCATTTGCGCTGTCAGTTCCTCTGGCGCACCATGGCGGCGAAACAAAGCCGCCACCTCGCCTGCTTGGATGCCTTCTTCCCCCCAGACCCGTTCTGCCATGTGATAATCGGGCGCGCTGATCCACACAGGAGCCTCGGTTTGCTGCTGCATCCAGCCAGCCAAGCCAAAATGATCCGGATGAAAATGGGTAAGATAAATGGCACGAACATGGCGAGGCTTTATTCCCAGCTCTCGAAACGCTGACTCCCAGGCGCGCATCGCCTCGCGATCGCGAAACCCAACGTCCACAATACTCCAGCCGTCTGCCTCCTGGCATACGTAACAGTAGACATATTTCATCGGAAACGGGACGGGAATCGGAACACGGTACATCCCCTCCCCGATCGTTTCCACCAGCGTAGACGCCATTTCTTCCCCTCCCCTTGCCTTTCGCCATTTCTTGAGAACTGGGATGTTCTACCCATTCTTTCAATTCAAAGCTGTTCGTTCAATGGATGGAAGATCGGACGGTGTTGGCCAATCGATAATCGCCTTCCCTGCTTGCCAGAGTTGTGCCTTTCACGTTTCTTGGGAGACTTCTTTCGGAAATGACATGCGCGCGAGGATGTGCAGCGTGTTGTCAAGAAGAGTGCAATGTCTGTTGCTCAAGTATGGCCAACCTGTGGTCTGAAGCTGTGAGACGTTTACAAGTCCGGTGAACGCGATTGATCATTCTCCTGGTCATTTGTACGCCTCTTCTGTCGGCAAAACTGACTACTCTGCCTCTTTCTTTTCCCTGTACGTCCATATCCCTTCTCCTATCTTTTTCCCTGCCGTTTTGTATATCCTTCGACACTTTTCCCGTTCTTTCCTTTCTGACTAGCAAATTTTTTTGCGTGATGGCTTCCATGTTTCGTGATATAATGGCCTCACAGGCATTTCCTTCCTCACTCTCACACCTCACACATCCCTTCCACTGCACTGTCGGAAATGCCCTTTCACTCACCAAATCGGATCAAGGAGGTTGCCTTTCCTGATGGAGGAACAACTGTTGCGTCAATTGACAGAACTCGTGCAGCATCTCGTTCACGACATGACCGGAGTCAAACAAAATTTGCAAACGGTCGTGCAAAACATCGCCACCCTTCAAAAAGATGTCGATACGTTGAAAAAAGATGTCGATACGCTGAAAAAAGACGTGGATATCATGAAAAAAGACATGGACATCATGAAAAAAGACATGGACATCATGAAGAAAGATATGGACATCATGAAGAAAGACATGGACATCATGAAGAAAGATATGGATGCCATGAAAAAAGACATGGATACTATGAAAAAAGACATGGATGCCATGAAACAGGAAATCCAGCTCGTGAAACAAAAGGTAGACAAGCTCGAACGGCGCATGGATCGGCTTGAACAACGGATGGACAAACAAGAAGAAGAACTGCGCTGGCTAAAAGAGCAAACAAAAGAAAATACGGAGATGATCAAAGCCATCCGCGACAATCAACTCGAGCAGCGAAGCATTCAAGACGGCATGCGCCATGAAATTGCCAACCTTCGCGGCGAAGTCGTCGACATTCGCGGAAACATGGCGACCAAAGAAGACATCTCCCTCATTCATCAGCGTCTTGATTATCAACTTGGCCGCATCGCGCGGGTGGAAGAGGAAATCCACTTGTTGAAGGCGGCAAACTAGCAGGCATGGTGAGCACGTCTAAGTGAACATCTTCCGCGGCTCGTTCGTCAATTCCGTCAAGGCGTTTCAGGAGCACAATAGTCTAAGCGAACATCTTCCTTTCGCTTTTTGTTTGGCTGCCAACTTTACGATGCGAGCTATCATATCCTCTCCGGGCTCGGTCCATCGCTTGGGCTGCGATGGTTGTTTCGACGTCCATCCAGCCTTTGGCCAGCAAAAGAACGAATTCGGACGATAAACAAAGCCACACCGGTAAATGTTGTGTGGCTTTGTTTGCATCTCCATATGACCATTCGATCAATTGGTTTTTTGCAATACCCGATTCGTCTCCTTAGCCGCCTGATCGAGCGCCTCTTGCGGATCTACCCCTTCATATAGCTGCTCCATCGCCTTTACTACGTGTTGGCGCGATTCCGGAAATACCGTTATGAGCGCCCCTTGAGTCGCCGCCGTCGGCTTCGTTTCATGGAGCTGGTCAACAGCCACTTTCAATTGTGGGTACTTTTTCCACTCTTCTTTAACGAGCGGTTCATCGTAGGCGGCGGGATTGATGGCAAAATACCCTGTGCGCACGTGCCACTTGGCTTGAACGGAAGGACTGGTTACGTATTTCATGAACTCCCAAGCCGCTTTCTGCTCCTTCTCGCTGCTTCCTTTCATCATCCAAAGAGAAGCGCCGCCGATGACCACCCCTTGGCGCTCAATCCCGTCCGGAACGGGCAAATACGAAACCCCGACCGAAAACGGTGAGTTGTCGATTAGCGACTTGAGGCCGGCCGATGAATCCAAATACATGGCTATTTTTCCTGCTTGAAACGCCGCGCGCATATCGTCCCAATTTTGCCCGGCGTTATAAAACGTGCCGTCCCGATACATATCGCGGATCAGCTCAAACACTCGTCTTCCTTCCTGTCCATGAAACACCGCTTCGGTGGCATCCGCGCTTCTGCCGTTGTCATGGTTGACATACAATCCGCCTTGCACGGCGATCATCTCTTCAAAAAACCAGCCGTAGTTCAACATCGAGAATCCATATTGTTTTGTTTCCTTTCCGCTTTTCTTTGTCAGCTTTTTCGCCGCTTCTTTCAGTTCACTGTAAGTGAGCGGTGGTTTTTCGGGATCGAGCCCCGCTTTTCGGAACGCATCCTTATTGTAAATTAGCACCGGCGTCGATGAGTTGAACGGCATGGAGTAAATTCGCCCGTTGACTGTATAATAACGAACAATGTTTTTCTCCCATTGCGAAACGTCGTACTGGTCCTTGTCGATCCATGTTTGTACCGGAACGATTTGCCTGCTGTCGATCATATGCTTCGTCCCGACTTCAAACGTCTGCATGATCGTCGGCGCTTCTTTCGTTCCGGCCACCGCGTTCCATTTCGTCAATGCTTCTTCATATGTACCTTGAAACACAGGTTTGACCTCAATGTCTGAATGAGTTTGATTAAAATCGTTGACAATTTCCTCTAACACCGGCTGCAAATCCCCGCTCATCGAGTGCCAAAACACCACTTCCGTTTTTCGATTGGCGGTCTCCCCCTTGGAATCCACACTTGAACATCCAGCGATGATCGATACGAAAGCGAGTAGTAATCCAAGCAAAACATTTTTCACGTTGTTCTCCTCCCCCGTTATTGGATGGCCCCTTGCATCAATCCTTTACGCAACTGCTTCTGGCCGACAAACAACAGTACCAATGTCGGCAGCATCGCCACAACGGCCGCTGCCATGACGACGCCCCAACTGTTCGCCATTTCTTGCGTCTGCAGCTGCTTCAGCCCGATCTGCACAGTGCGGACGCGATCATCGCTCGTGACAAGCAGCGGCCATAAGTACATGTTCCAAGCATCCAAAAAACTATAAACCGCCAGTGTCACCAAGCCGGTTTTGGAAAGCGGCAACGCAATGTGACAAAAAAAGCGGAAATTCCCGATGCCGGACAGACGAGCCGCCTCATACAGCTCGTAAGGAATTTGGCGAAACTGTTGCCGCAATAAAAAGATGCCAAACGCCATCGCCCAAAAGGGAATCGTTAATCCGAAATAATGGTTCGTCCAACCGAGCTGCTGGACCGTTAAAAAATTCGGAATGACCGTCGCCTCCCACGGAACGAGCATCGTTGCAATGCAAATGTAAAACCAGGCATCGCGGCCGGGAAAGCGGAGAAACACAAAAGCGAAAGCAGCCAAGCTCGAAACGATCAGGCGACCGATCGTGATCACGGAAGCGACAAACAAACTGTTGAGCAAATACGACCCGAGCGGCGCCTGTTTGAACGCCGCTTGATAGTTGGTCCACTCCCACCGCTCAGGCCACAGGCGCCCAGCAAAGATATCGGCTTTATCCATAAAGCTCATCAACAGAGCATAGACCATCGGAAATAAAAGAAGCGCTGAACATATGCATAGCCCCCCATAATAAGCAACAAACCGGACCGTTTTCATTGATAATGCACCTTCCTCTCGGCAAACCGAAACTGCAAAAATGTAATCGCGGCGATGATGACAAACAGTACGATCGCCTGGGCGCTGGCGAAACCGAACTGATAGTTGACGAACGCCTCCCGGTAAATGGCATACACGAACACATTGGTGGCATCCACCGGCCCGCCTTTCGTTAAGAAGTCGATTTGTCCGAACGTTTGCAGCGCTTGGATGAGCGAGACGGTCGTGACAAAAAACAAAGTCGGCGATAGCAGCGGCACGCTCACCGTCCATAATTGGCGCCAATAGCTAAGTCCAGCGATGCGCGCGCTTTCGTACAAGGACGGATCGATGTTTTGCAGGCCGGCCAGCAACAACAAAAAGGTGAAACCAATATTCATCCATATCGTTGCGATCGCCACCGCATACAACGCCGTATCGGGATCAAGGAGCCACGAAACAGCGGGAAAGCCAAGCGCAGACAGCAAGCGGTTCATGATCCCGATGGCTGGGTTGTACATAAACATCCAAATAATAGAAGCTACGGCCACGCTCATTCCCATCGTCGAAGCGAACAATGTTCGAAAGATCCCGATTCCTTTCCGCTTTTCATGGACGAGCAGCGCTAGGCAGAAAGCAATGGCGACCGTTGTCGGAACGGTAAGGGCGGCAAAGAAAAACGTCGTCTTTACACTGTGCCAAAACGATTCATCTTGAAACAGGGCGGCAAAATGCGCCCAACCTACAAAACGGATGGGAGCTCCTTGGTAATTCGTAGAAAACATGCTTAAGTACAACGTTCTTGCCAACGGATAGAACAGAAAGACGCCAAACAACAGCAAGGAAGGCAAAAGATAGACCATCCCTTCCATCCATGCCTTCATCGCCGTCCGCCGCACCGTCGGCTGGGTTGGAACGGGCCATGCTGATGGCATGGGGGATGAAACCCGGTCATTCATCGCTCAAATGCCTCCTCTTCTCTTCTCGTCGGCGGCCCGATCCGCTTGCTGTGGCCATCGAAAAAGTGGAGGGCATGTTCATCAAACGAAAATGACGCCACTTCGCCGACAGTCACATTTGCTTGTCCGCTCCAACGCGCCGTCCAATGAATTTGTTTCGTCAATTCAAACGTTACAAGCGTTTCGCTGCCAAGCCGCTCTACATGGACGATGCTAGCCGTTACATGCCCGTCCCCGAGCGCTACCCGATGAATATGCTCCGGACGAAGGCCGATCGTCACCCGTTCTGTCTTCGGCAAAGGGCGGCGCATCAAGCGAACGGGGCGCTCGTTTTGCAAAAGAAGCGAATGTTCAAGCACGTGCGCCTCTGCCAAGTTCATAGGCGGCGTTCCGACAAACGAAGCCACGAACGTATTGGCCGGATGATTGTATATGTCAAGCGGGGCGCCAACTTGCTGCGGATGCCCAGCCCGCAAAATCATGACCCGATCCGCCATCGTCATGGCCTCGGTTTGGTCATGGGTGACGTAAATCACCGTCATGCCGAGCTGCCGCTGCAAACGGCGGAGCTCAACACGCATGGTCGCTCGCAGTTTCGCATCCAAATTGGAGAGCGGTTCGTCCATTAGGCAAAGCGGCGTTCTCGCTACAATCGCCCGCCCTAAAGCGACGCGCTGGCGCTGTCCTCCCGACAGTTCCCGCGGTTTTCGTCCCAATACATCCGTCAGCCCGAGCATTTCCGCCGCTTCTAGGCAACGGCGCCTTTGCTCTTCTTTCGGCACCTTTTGCGCCTGCAAAACGATGCGCATGTTTTGCTCGACGGTCAAATGCGGATATAACGCATAGTTTTGAAAAACCATCGACAATCGGCGCGCATGAGGCGGCCAATCGTTCGCTACCTGCCCGTCGATCAATATGTAACCGGACGTCAGCGATTCAAGGCCAGCAATAAGCCGCAGCAGCGTGCTTTTACCGCATCCCGATGGGCCGACAAGCACAAAAAACTCCCCTGATTCAATCGCCACACTCACATTCTCCACAACCTGCTTTTTGCCATCATACGATTTCGTCACGTCAATAAGCTCAAGAAACGCCATTGCCTTCCTCCTCTTTTTCCGTTTTCTATTCCATCGTAATCCATTTTTGTAAATACAGTCTGAACGTACGTTTTGATTTATGTAAATATTTCGTAATGAAATCCCCTACGTTACCACTTCAAAGTTCCTCCTCTCGTTCTCCGGCACACGGTTCATTAAGCTGTCACTGGGACTTATGTTGAGGGCAATAAAAAAGACGCCCTGCCAACGCAGAGCGTCCTGTCTTTAAATACGATTGTCTTCCTAAACAGCGGCAACCATCCGCCCAATTATCGGACCCCTCTCATCAACCGCTGGATGCTTGGCGCAAGGGCGAATAAGATCAAGCTTAAAACGAGCGCCGCCCCGCCGATCGTGCCAAAGTACGCCGTTTCATTCTCCGGCGTGTAAAAGCGGACGAGCTGGGCGTTGATCGCTTGCGCCGCCGCGTTTGACAAAAACCAAAGGCTCATCGTTTGCGCCGAAAACGCCGCCGGGGCGAGTTTCGTCGTCGCCGACAGACCGACCGGCGACAAGCAAAGCTCGCCGAGCACGACGATGAAATAGCTCAACACAAGCCAAATCGGATGGACGAGCTCACCACCGCTCAAATGCCCAGGCACGAGGATAACGATAAACGACAGGCCGGCAAACAACAGGCCAAGAGCGAATTTTTGCGGGATCGTCGGCTGCCGTTTGCCGAGCTTCACCCACATCCACGCGAACACCGGAGCCAAAATAATGATAAATAGCGGGTTCAGCGACTGGAACCATGCAGGCGACAAGTGGATGCCTGCTACATCCAACTGCGTACGCTTGTCTGCATAGTTCGCCAAAATGGTTGACCCTTGTTCTTGAATCGCCCAAAACATCGCCGAAGCGACAAACAGCGGAATGTAGGCGATGACGCGCGACCGCTCTTCGGCCGTCGTTTTCGGGCTGCGGTACATCACGACAAAATAAATGATCGGGATGATGATGCCTAAAATACCGACAAGGGAAATAAACGTTTCCACCGTAAACCAACCGTTGGGAATCAAAATCGCGAGCAGCACAGCAATCACGACCGCTGCGCCCCCGGCGACCGCCGCCGTTTTTTTCTTTTCTTCCGGCGTCAGCGGGTTGGGGACATACGTCCCGGCCAGCCCAAGATTTTTCGTTCTTGTCGCCACAAACACAACTAGCCCAAGAAACATACCAACAGCAGCGAGCCCAAAACCGAGATGGAAGTTGTATTTCATCCCCACTGTGCCAACAATAAGCGGAGCCAAAAACCCCCCGAGGTTGATGCCCATGTAAAAAATGCTGAACCCGGCGTCGCGGCGGTCATCGCCAGGCTTGTACATATCGCCGACAATGCTCGAGACGTTCGGCTTTAACAACCCGGTGCCAAGAACGATGAGCGCCATCGACACAAACAGCGCCGCCGCCCCGCCCGGAACGGCCAACGCGATATGGCCAGCCATAATGAGAAGGCCGCCGTAAAAGACCGCGCGCGACGTACCGAATACACGGTCGGCAAGCCAGCCGCCAATGATTCCCGACATGTACACAAGCGCCCCGTAAATCGACATGATCGCGAGCGCTAGATGCTCATCGAGCCCCAACCCGCCTTTCGACACTTCATAATACATGTAATACACTAAAATGGCGCGCATGCCATAGTACGAAAAACGCTCCCAAAACTCAGTAAAAAAGAGCGTAAATAGTCCTTTCGGGTGACCAAAAAACCCCCGTTGAGGAACACTGGAAGCGATTTCTTTTTTATCAAGAGATACCATCACAACTAACCTACCCCTTCTATAAATTCTTTAATAATAATAATTCATTATGTTTATATTGTCAAAATTTTTTTGTATGATATTTACTCAAACATTCATTGCTAGATGATGTATAAAATTTTGTGTAAAGCATTTTACTAGATCAAAAGAAAAAAGGTAGGGTATTCTCTGATTTGGACAAAAACACATTCCAGAGAAAGGAGTACCCTACCTATGTCTAAAAGAAATATACCGAATGTCGACTGGGCAAATCAACTGGAAAGCGTCATTCGTCAGTTTGTGAAGGAAAAATTAGAGCTGATTATGCGGGAAGAAATCAAACATTTCCTCGAAATCGAACAGGCTGGAACGCCGAATATGAGAAACGGCTACTATCAGCGAAATCTAGATACGCAATATGGCCGGATTGAGGGTCTTTTGGTTCCAAGAGACCGAAACGGGGAATTTCAAACACAGTTGTTTGCCCCTTATCAACGCCACACCGGCTGGCTGGAGGAAGCCATCATTAGGATGTATCAAAGTGGCATGAGTACACGGGAAATTGGCAAGTTTATCGAACGAATTCTAGGAAATGCTTATTCTCCAGCGACGATCAGCCGGATTACCGATGTCGTGAAGGAAGACATCGAGAAATGGCACAATCGTCCTCTACATCAGCGTTATTCGGTCTTATATTTGGATGGTTTATACGTAAAACTTCGTCGCGAAACCGTGGAGAAAGAAGTCATTTATGTGGTGTTAGGGGTGAACGAAGAAGGATATCGCGAAATTCTTGATTTCTTTGTGGGAGGACAAGAAAGTGCCTATGTATGGCAAGAAATTCTTCAAAACCTCTACCAAAGAGGCGTCAAGGAAGTGCTTCTGGGCGTATTCGATGGTCTTCCGGGGCTGGAGGAAGCTTTTCGCTCGGTTTATCCGAAAGCCGATGTGCAGCGTTGTGTCGTTCACAAAGTACGTAATACCTTACATCGTGTTCGGAAAAAAGATCAATTTGAAGTGGCAGAGGATCTCAAACTGATTTATCGCGCCCCGAATAAGAAGATAGCGTTACAGATGTTTCAACAGTTTGAGTCGAAATGGTCCAGCAAATATCCAAGAGAAGTTCAATCTTGGGCCAATGAGTTGGATGTCCTCCTTACATTTATGGATTATCCAAGCAGTATTCGAAGTGTGATTTACACGACGAATGCCATCGAACGAACGATCAAGGAGATTCGGAAACGCCTAAAGCCGATGAACAGTTTGAGCAGTTTAGAAGCCGCTGAAAAAGTCGTGTATTTGACCATTCAAGATTTTAATGAGAAATGGGCAGGGCGAAAGTTACGAGGATTTGCCGAAGCGCATGAAGCCCTTCAACGAATGTTTGAAGAACGCTACAATTAACCAAATATTGTAAATAAACAAATAAGCAAAGAAAGGGGATTTCCTCTGTCCACACAGGAGACTGAATATTCAGTCTCCTGTGTGGAGAAAATCAGTCCCCTATCAATTCAAATCCATTTCAGAGAAACCCTACCCCATTTACATTACACAAAATTCTTGACGGTACCCATTGCTAAACCAACAAAATTAAAAAAATACTATTATTTTAAAATAAAGGTATCGGAAGGATTTTTCCCGTTTCTTTTTTTCGTTCAAGGAAACGCTTTTTTCAATCCTCGTGGATCCATGTATCATCAATGACAAGGAACCATGATTTCCTAAACAACACCGTTTATCTTTTTTCTTGCTTCCACCGCATTCTAAATCCTAATTGGTAGCATAAGAAAGGATGTTACCTATGAGCGAGACGTAGCATCTGGTTTTAGGCAAGCTTCCGTTCTCGTACGAAACGTGTTATACTTATTGCTATACCGATCACCGACGGAAGGGGATGTGGAGATGCTGTATCCGTATAACGGAAAACGTCCGAATGTTCATGAAACTGCTTTCATCGCTCCCGGCGCCTATTTGATCGGAGACGTCACCGTCGGGCCGGAATCGACGATTTGGTTTAACGCCGTGTTGCGCGGCGATGAAGGGCCGATTACGATCGGCGCACGGACGAGCATTCAAGACAATACAACATGCCATTTGTACGAAGGATCGCCGCTCGTTGTGGAAGATGAAGTGACGGTCGGTCATAATGTAATCCTTCACGGCTGCACGATCCGCCGGCGCTCGATCATCGGCATGGGATCGACGATTTTAGATGGAGCCGAAATCGGCGAAGAATGCATCATCGGCGCCAACACATTGATTCCATCCAGCAAAAAGATTCCGCCCCGCTCGCTCGTCATCGGCTCCCCTGGAAAAGTAGTGCGTGAGCTGACGGACAAAGACCTTGAGCTCATCCAGCTGTCGATTGATACATACGTTCAAAAAGGAAAAGAGTATCGCGAACAGCTGGCCAATCATCGGCAATAACGCCATAACACAGCTGGTTGCACAAAAAACGATATTCACAGCCATCTGTCTGTACACCTTATCGTTAAAAGAAAAAGAGCCAGCCAGAGGGCATGGCTCTTCGTTTATGATTCATCCGCGTTTTGCACAATCAACTTCCACACTCATCACGCGGTTTTGCTTCCATTTTCAGAAGTTCATCACTTTTTCAATGGCATGCAAAACGCGCGCTGGCGTTGGCAAATAATCGTCTTCATAAGCGAAAAACGGCACCGGAACGTCAAATCCCGTCACCCGTTCAACCGGCGCTTTTTGATAGAAAAACGAAGTATCGTTGATGACAGCAAGAACGTCATTAGCCAATCCACCCGTTGCATGCGCTTCCTGAACGATCACGGTTCTCCCTGTCTTTTGCACCGACTCGGCGATGAGGTCCTTGTCAAGCGGATAAAGCGTACGCAAGTCGATGACATCGGCATAAATCCCTTTTTTCTCCGCTTCTTCCGCCGCCTTCATCGCAACGGGCACCATGGCCCCCCACGCAATGACGGTCACGTCGTCCCCTTCCCGCCGTTTTTTTCCTTTGCCGATTTCAACCGTATATTTTCCTTCCGGAACGTCTTCGCGAAACGCGCGATAGCTGCGCATCGGTTCTAAGAAGAGGACAGGGTCCGGGTCTTCAATCGCGGCGATGAGCAACCCTTTGGCGTCATACGGCGACGCGGGACAGACGACCTTGATTCCCGGCATATGGGTAAACAGCGCTTCCGTGCTGTCCGAATGAATTTCCGGGGCTCGCACGCCCGCGCCGTACGGAGCGCGAATGACCAAGGGCACGGTAAAATGCCCTCTTGTCCGCGCACGCATGCGCGCCGCATGGGTCATGATTTGTTCATAGGCTGGATAGATAAAACCTAAAAACTGAATTTCGACGACAGGACGAAATCCATTCAGCGCCATTCCAATCGCCGCACCCGTAAATCCGGCTTCGCTTAGCGGCGTGTCCACCACCCTCTCCTCGCCAAATTCCTCCAGCAATCCTTCGGTCGCGCGAAACACACCGCCATTTTTTCCGATGTCTTCCCCAAGCAGAATGACATCTTCACGCTCTTTGAGCATGGTGCGAAGCGCATCATTGACCGCTTGCACGATGGTGAGCGATTTGACGCCTGCTTTGGTGATCATCTTTCCATCCCCCGTTTCCACTGAAGATACGCTTCTTTCTGCTCGGCAATCGTCCATGTCGGTTGGGCGAACACAAAATCAAACATGTCCGACATATTGGCTTTTGGGTAACGTTCCATTTCCGCAACCGCCTGCTCGATTTCGGCGTTCACTTCCCCTTGCACTTGATTCACCCATTCTTCATCCCACCACCCTTCCCGCTGCATGAAGCGCTCGACCCGCTTGATTGGATCGGTTGTTTCACGCCGTTTCTTGCTTTCCTCCTGATCGCGATATCTGGACGGGTCATCGGACGTCGTATGGGCGCCATAACGCCATGTCACCGCTTCAATTAACGTTGGCCCCTCTCCATTTCTCGCCCGCTCGAGCGCCTCAGTTGTTTTGAAATACACAGCAAACACGTCGTTTCCATCGATGCGAAGGCTGGGAATATCGTACGCCAACGCTTTTTGCGCGATCGTTTTTGTCTTCATCTGACGGGTCATCGGAACGGAAATCGCATATTGGTTGTTTTGGTTGAAAAAGACGACAGGCGCGTGGAAAACGCTCGCAAAATTCAATCCCTCATGGAAATCTCCTTCCGATGTCGCTCCATCACCAAAGTACACAATCACTGCATTTTTCGTCCCCTTCCATTTTTCAGCACACGCCGCCCCCGCTGCATGAGGGAGTTGCGTAGCAATAGGAACGCTCGGCGGAACGATTTTTTTCCCTTCAGGTGGAACACACCCTTCCGTCCGACCTTTCCAGTATAAAAGCGTTTGCGTTAAGGAACGGCCGAACGTCATCATCGCTCCATGATCGCGGTAAGTCGGAAACATCCAATCGCCGTCGTTGAGGGCAAGAGCGCTTCCGACTTGACACGCCTCTTGCCCTTCGTACGGCACGTATGTCCCGATGCGCCCTTGCCGCTGCAGGCTGACACATTTTCGGTCAACCATTCTCGTGCGAATCAGATGGCGATACATCGACATCGTCAATTCTTTCGTGATTTGTTCACGATATGCAGGCTGCACGATCGCTCCTTCTTCATTCAATACTTGCACCATCGGAAAATCGAGTTCCATATCCTATTCCTCCTCTCCATGGTGTCGAATGGCCGATCCATCAGCTCAATACCGCACGATCGCTCACGAGCTGTTCCCCGCGAATGCGTTGGAATTCCGCGAGCAACTTTTCTACCGTTAAGCGTTTCTTTTCATTCTCATCCACTTCCAAAATGATCTGCCCTTTATCCATCATGATGAGACGGTTTCCTAAATCGATGGCTTGCTGCATATGATGGGTGATCATCAAGGTCGTCAATCGATATCGCTCCACAATCTCTTTTGTTAAGTTGGTGATCAACTCCGCCCTGGCCGGATCGAGGGCCGCTGTATGTTCATCGAGCAGCAAAATGGCAGGTTCGGTAAACGTCGCCATCAGCAAAGACAACGCCTGCCGCTCTCCGCCCGAGAGCAAGCCGACTTTCGCCTGAAGGCGGTTTTCTAAACCGAGATGAAGGGTGGAGAGTAACTCGCGAAACTCATCGCGCCGTTTTTTCGTCACTCCGCGGCGGAGCGTGCGCTTTTGATTGCGTGTATACGCCATCGCCAAATTCTCCTCGATCGTCATGTTTGGCGCCGTTCCGGCCATCGGATCTTGAAACACCCTTCCGATATAACGGGAGCGGATGTATTCCGGCATCATGGTGACATCTTGACCGTCAATCCAAATCGTTCCTTCATCAGGAAACAACACTCCTGAAATCACATTCATCAAGGTCGATTTGCCTGCTCCGTTGCTGCCGATCACAGTGACAAAATCGCCTTTTCGAAGCGTTAAATGAATGTTTTGGAGCGCGATCTTTTCATCAGGCGTTCCTTCGTGAAACACTTTATAAATCCTTTTTAACTGCAACATCCGCCTCACCCTTTCCTGTTGCGGCCACGGCCATCACCTGCGCCCGATTCCGTCTTTTTTCTTCTTTGCGTTTTTTCTCTTTTTGTTGACGAGCCATTTGCGGGACAACGAGCGCCAAAATGACAATGCATGCCGTAATGAGCTTCACATCCCCTGTCTCGAGAAATTGGACGCGCAAAGCGAGACTCACGACAATGCGGTACATGATCGCTCCACCAATCACGGCAAGCGTGGCTCGCGCGATCGTTTTCGTTCCAAATACCGCTTCGCCGATAATCACAGAAGCCAAACCGATGATGATCATGCCGATTCCCATCCCGACATCGGCAAACCCGCCGTACTGGGCAACCAGCGCCCCCGAGAACGCAACCATGGCATTAGAAAGGCCCAACCCGAAGACAATGAGCAAGTTGGTGTTCGCCGACAGACTGCGAATCATGCGCGGATTATCGCCCGTCGCCCGAATCGCAAGCCCTATTTCCGTCTGCAAAAACCAGTCTGTGAACCATTTAAATAAAAGAGCAAGCAACGTCATCGACAGGAGAATCCCCCATGTTTTCGCTGCGGCTGAGTCAAGTCCGCACGTTGTCCCCCATTCTTGAATGGTTGTAAAGACGGTCTTTTGATTTAAAAGAGGTACATTCGAACGTCCCATGATACGAAGATTGATTGAGTACAGCGCGATCATCATTAAAATGCCCGACAAAAGCGGATTGATTTTCCCCGCCGTATGCAGAAGCCCGGTCATACACCCTGCAGCGAATCCAACGAAAAGGGCCAGACACGTCGCCATAAATGGATCGTCCCCATTGACGATCAACGTCGCCGCCACCGCAGCCCCGGTCACAAAGCTGCCGTCCACCGTTAAATCCGGAAAGTCTAAAATACGAAACGATAAATAGACGCCTAATGCCACGATGGCATAAATCAGCCCTGATTCCACCGCTCCTGTCATTGCCGTCAACAAAACCGTTCCTCCTTTCATTCGATGTATTCTGCCATTTGGTCCCATTCAGGCTTCAGTTTGATTCCTTGCTTTTCCGCTGCTTGTTTATTGATCACCAATTTTAATTTTTTTGGATATTCTGGTTTGATTTCTGACGGTTTGGCTTCTCCTTTTAAAATGGCGACTGCCATTTGCCCCGCTTGATAGCCGATATCGTAGTAATCAAACCCGTACGCCGCAAAGCAACCTCGTTTTAATGAATCGAGCTCTCCCGTAAAAACAGGGATTTTTTTCTCATTGGCAACGCTGACAACCGATTCAATGGCAGATACAACGGTGTTGTCCGTCACGATGTAAAACACATCTGCCTTGCCAACTAACGACTCTGCCGCCTGTTTCACCTCGGCTGTGGTCGAAACGGAGGCTTCCACCAACTTCAAATCCGTATGTTTCGCCGCTTCCTTCACTTTTTCAATTTGCGCCACTGAGTTTTGTTCGCCTGCGTTATAAATAAGCCCAACGGTTTTCGCATCCGTTTGCTCATCGATGAATTGAATCGTTTTGCCAATCGCATCGGGATGGCTGTCCGTTGTTCCCGTGATGTTTTCCCCTGCTTTGTCCATGGCTGGGACTAAACCGGCGCTGACCGGATCCGTCACAGATGTAAACACAATTGGAATGTCTTTCGTGGCATTGAGCGCACTTTGCGCGCTCGGAGTCGAGTTGGCAAAAATGAGGTCAACTCCGTCCGATACAAAGTTATTCGCGATCGTTTGGCTGTTGTTCATGTCGCCTTGGGCATTTTGAATATGGTACCGAACGTTTTTTCCCTCTTTCAATCCGCCGTCTTCAAGCGCCTTTTTAAATCCATTGAAGGCGGCGTCCAACGACGGATGTTGAATGATTTGGGTGACGCCAATCGTAAACGTTTTTTGCTTTCCGTTTTCTTTCACACCGTTCGTCGCCACCTCCTTTTCTCCCTCACAGCCTGAGAGCACCAAAACTCCAAGAATGAGCGGGATGGTCAAGCGTCTGATGGCTATGTTCATGAATAGATCCTCCCCATTCCTTTATTTTCAATTAATGATTATCTGAATAAACTTTTAAATTCGCATAGTATATATTTTCAGATAAATAAATCAACAAAATGAGCTAATGGTTCGTTTAGTGACGAACAACCCATTTGGGTCGCTTTTGATGTGTAAAGAAGTGATTGCGGCGTTTGCGTTTTTCGAGCCGCTCTTCACAAAATTGGTCGGCTGCTTCGATCGTTGTCATTCCTTCTGATTCGGCCCGCGCATAAATGGCGAGCAGCGTATCGTAAATCGCCTTCGTTTTCGAAAGCACCCGCTCTTTGTTCGCTCCATACAGTTCATCGGCCACTTGAATGAGCCCGCCGGCGTTGACGATATAATCAGGGGCATACACGATGCCTTTTTCTTTCAACATGCGGGCGTGGCGTTTGTCAGCCAACTGATTGTTTGCCGAGCCAACGACCGCTTTCACCCGCAGCTCGGCGATCGTTTCATCGTTGATGACGCCGCCAAATGCGCACGGGACGAACACATCGGCTTCGACGCGATAAATATCCGTTCCGCTTACCGGTTTGACGGACGCCCCGATTTGCTTGCCGTACGCTACGACCTCTTCCACTGCCGCTTCGTTCAAATCGCACACATACAGATCCGCCCCTTCTTCAAGCAAACGAAGCGCCACTTTTTTTCCGACTTTTCCGAGTCCTTGCACTGCATACGTTTTGCCATGCAAGTGCTTGCTGCCGAACACCACATCGTTCGTCGCCTGAATGCCGTAAACAACGCCCGCGGCGGTCGGCACCGATGAGTCTCCGCTTCCGCCATATGCTTCTGGAACGCCGACAATACAATTCGTCTCTTTCAGCGCGTGCACGAAATCATCCGGCGTCGTCCCCATATCTGTGCCCGTATAAAACCGGCCGCCTAATGACTCGACAAACTGCCCGAAGGCACGAAACAGCTCGGGTGATTTGTCTTTGCGCGGGTTGCCGATGATCACCGCTTTGCCGCCGCCAAAATCGACATCAGCAGCCAAGCATTTATACGTCATCCCTTTTGACAGCCGAAGCGCATCGGCGAGCGCTTCTTCCGTCGTGGCATACGGATGCATCCGACAGCCGCCGAGCGCCGGCCCAAGAGCCGTGCTATGAATGGCAATGATCGCCCTTAGACCGGTCGCTTCATCGAGACAAAACACCACTTGTTCATGTTCACGCATTTGAAAAAACAGGTCCAAAGTTTGTGATTCATTTGCAGACAACATGATATTCACTTCTTCCTCTCTCCTTTGCTTTACTGCTTGAAAGCGTTTTCAAGTTAATATAACAAAAAATATTATCACGTTAAAATAACGTAATACTATTTTTATAGTAACGGTGTTCATTATTAGTGTCAATCCTCTGTCAACCAATTTTTCATCGCCAAAAAAAGACGCCGCTTGACAGGCGTCTTCGTTCGATCAGCGAAATTGCTTGGATAATGATTGCCACTGCCTTTTCGCTTCCGTCATCATTTGCTCAAACAGCTCGGCCACCGTTGGCACGTCATCGATGAGGCCAGCGATTTGCCCCGCGTTGATGAATCCTTCGCTGAAATCGCCGGAAAGCGCGCCGCGGCGATGGCGCTCCTCCGATGTATATTCTTGAAACTGCTCGAGCGGCATGCCTTGCTGTTCATACGCGAGCAGCTTCTTGGCATATGGCGTGCGCATGACGCGGCGAATGCGCCCGACCGAGCGGCCGACAATCACCGTTTCATTTTCCTTTGCCTCGACAAGCCGCTGTTTATACGCTTCATGAAACGGCGCTTCTTTCGTGGCCACCAGCCTTGTGCCGAGCTGCACCCCTTGGGCGCCGAGAGCCAGCGCGGCAAGCAGCCCGCGCCCATCGCCGATGCCGCCGGCGGCAATAACCGGAACGCGGACAGCGCTGGCGACTTGCGGGATGAGCGTCATCGTCGTCAGCTCGAGCGGCGAGTTAATCCCGGCCGCTTCATATCCCTCGGCCACGATGAGATCCGCCCCAGCCGCCTCGGCTTTTTTCGCCTGCTGGACCGAGGCAACAACGACGATCACCTTGATGCCATCTTCGGCAAAACGCGGAATCCATGGCGCCGGATTGCCGGCGGAAAGCGAAACGACTGGCACTTGATGTTTGATGACAAGCTCGGCGATCTCTGCAGCGTGCGGCGTCACCTGCAGCGGGATGTTCACGGCAAATGGCTGGCTCGTGCGCCGCTTCGTTTCGATAATCAGCGCCTCCACCTCAGCGGGCGGCATCGTTCCTGCCCCGATCGTTCCAAGCCCCCCCGCTTCCGATACGGCGCTCGCCAGCTCGGCGTTGCTGATGTTGCCCATCCCCCCTTGAATGATCGGATAACGAAGGCCAAGCAAACGGCAAACATCATTCATTTTGTTCCCACTCCGTGAAAAATGTGTTATACTTACTATAACTATATCACAATGCTTGGGGGGATGGGAATGATTTATCCGTATAAAGGCAAAAAACCGCGCATTCATGAAACCGCCTTCATCGCGCCGGGAGCCCGCGTGATTGGCGATGTCACCATCGGCGCGGAGTCGACGGTTTGGTTCAATGCCGTGCTTCGCGGCGATGAAGGACCGATCACGATAGGGGCGCGCACGAGCATTCAAGACAATACGACGTGCCATTTGTACGAAGGCTCTCCGCTTGTGGTGGAAGATGAAGTGACAGTAGGACATAACGTGGTGCTGCACGGTTGCACGATCCACTGCCGCTCGATCATCGGCATGGGCTCCACGATTTTAGATGGGGCGGAAATCGGCGAGGAGTGCATCATTGGCGCCCATACCCTCATTCCATCCGGCAAAAAAATTCCGCCCCGTTCACTGGTCATCGGCTCGCCTGGGAAAGTGGTGCGCGAATTGACGGACCGCGATTTGGCGCTCATTGAGCTGTCGGTGGCTACATACGTCCAAAAAGGAAAAGAGTATCGAAACGAGTTGACCGGCATGAAACAACACAGCCCTTCACCGAGCGGCGAGGCGCTTTGAGTCCGCCGCTTGTCCACCGGATGCACGACGGAACTTCCGCCGTGCATCCGTGTTCATTCAAGCGAACATGCTTCCTCTTCCTTTTTGCCAAGCTCCGCTCCTTCTTGAAACACCGCTTCAAAAAAACGGCTGGCTGGTGCTGAGAGTTGTTGGTAATAATCGTTGAACAAGGCGGCCGCATGGCTTCCCATCCACTCATTCGGCAACAATTCCTCGGGCAGCCCCGGGTCGATGAACAAAAACTTTCGATATTCATGGACGAGCTTCGTCCGCTCGACAAAACATTCCGCGTCCGACATTTCGCCGCGCTCAATTTTATGTTTGTCAATGACGTATTTTTGACTGTAGACCGCGATAAACTGTTCATATTTTTGGTTGATCTCTTCTAAGTTCCAGCACTTTTCCACAAGTTGCTTATTCGTATGCGGTCCATCGTATTCAGCAAGAAAGAAGTCGACATACGGGCGGATGTCATACTTGTCGATCAAGTCGTACACTTGTTGTTCTAAATTATTCGGTGAAATCCAGCAGCTGTTGGAAATCGTGCCGAATCCGCTCCAAACAAGTTCCTTTCGCAGTTCATCGCGCAAATGCCGCTTATCCTCAGGAATCGTATAGATGAGAATGCGCCATTTCCCGTCCCAATGCTCGGGGCGCGTTTTGTAAATGCGCCGCGCCGCTTCTTCCATCCGCTTGACGCCGCGCTCCGTGAGCGAATAGTAGCTTTTGTTGCCGCGCTTTTCCGCGCGAATCCAGCCTTGTTTGCTCATGCGCGACACCGCTGCCCGCACCGCTTGGTCGTTATGGCCGAACTCGCGAAGAAGGCGGATCAAGCTGCCGATCCAAATTTCGCCGCCATAATGGCGGATGTAGTCGCCGTAAATCGTGAAAATGAGTGAGCGCGTATTCATCTGACGAAGCTCCCTTTATCTTGTTTTCGAACTATAATCGTAACAAACTTTTATCACGCTGGCAAGACGGACGAAAAAACAAAAGGAATAAAAAAAGAACCGCACCACTAAAAAGGCAGGCGGCTCTCGATGAGATAAAAACATGCGGCCACAGCTTCGGTATTTTCATCTAACTTAGACAGGCATCATTTGAGCTGGCTGGATGACGGGTCGTCGTCTGAAACATAACCAGCCTTTCCGCCGAACCAAGGCAAAGCGCTCTCACCGTTCATCGGCGTTTTTCACCATCGTCGCGATTCCTTGGCCGACGCCGATGCACATCGTCGCCAAGCCGTAGGTGACACCGCGTTTTCGCATTTCGTAAATCAATGTCGTCAAAATGCGGGCGCCGCTCGCGCCAAGCGGATGGCCAAGCGCAATCGCCCCCCCGTTGACGTTCACTTTCGCCCGATCAAGCTCAAGCTGCTGGATGCATGCCAGCGCTTGCGAGGCAAACGCCTCGTTCAGCTCGACAAGCCCAATGTCATCGATGGACAGCCCGGCGCGCCGCAGCGCTTTGCGCGTCGCAAAAATCGGGCCGATTCCCATCACCGCCGGTTCCACGCCGGCGACAGCGGACGTTACGTATTTGGCTAACGGCTTTAAACCGAGCGCTTTCGCTGTATCGGCACTCATCAACAACAGCGCCGCCGCCCCGTCATTAATGCCCGAGGAATTGCCAGCCGTTACGGTGCCGTTTTCAAACAGCGGCGGCAGCTTGGCCAGCTTCTCCAACGTCGTATCCGGGCGCGGATGTTCATCCTTGTCAACAACGATCCGGTTGCCTTTTTGGTCGTGGTAAACGACCGGCACGAGTTCATCGGCAAACCGGTTCGTTTCGAACGCTTGTTTCGCTTTCATTTGGCTTTCGTAAGCAAACTCATCTTGCGCCTCGCGTGCAATGCCGAATCGCTTCGCCACATGTTCCGCCGTTTGCGGCATGCTGTCGGTGCCGTACATTTCGTGCATCTTCGGATTGATAAAGCGCCAGCCGATCGTCGTGTCGTACATCTCCATATTGCCGCGCGGAAAATCGCTTGACGGTTTGGCCATCACAAACGGAGAGCGCGTCATGCTTTCCACGCCGCCTGCGATCACGATGTCCGCCTCATTGGCCAAAATCGCCCGCGCCGCATAATTGACCGCATCAAGCCCCGAACCGCACAGCCGATTGACCGTCACCCCCGCCACCTCCATCGGCAGCCCGGCCAACAGCGCCGCCATGCGGGCGACGTTGCGGTTGTCTTCCCCCGCCTGGTTCGCGTTTCCCAATACGACATCGTCGATTTGCTCCGGCGGCACGTTCGGGTTGCGTTCCATGAGCGCCCGGATGACAACGGCGGCTAAATCGTCCGGCCGTACGTCTTTCAACGCCCCTTTATAGCGGCCGATCGGGGTGCGCACGGCATCGACAATCACGACTTCTCTGCCCATGTTCTCTCCCTTCCTTTTCTCGCGGATTAGCTGTTTTCCCGATTCGTATAGTCATAGACGCCGCGGCCGGTTTTGCGGCCGAGCCGCCCCGCTTTGACGTATTGCTCCAAAAGTGGCGCCGGGCGGTATTTTTCTCCGAGTTTTTCGTGCAAATAGTTTAAGTTGTTCAGTCGCGTATCAAGCCCGACTAAATCTGCGAGCTCAAACGGCCCCATCGGGAAATTGAGGCCGAGCTTGATCGCCTTGTCGATCTCTTCCGGCGTCCCGACCCCTTCTTGCAACATGTAAAACGCTTCATTGCCGACAAGGGCGCTGATCCGGCTGGTGACGAATCCCGGAAATTCATTGACGACAACGGTCTCTTTCCCCATTCGCTCGGCCACTTCTTTCGCCACTTGCACCGTCTCGTCGCTCGTCTCAAGGCCACGAATGATTTCCACCAGCTTCATTTTATGGACCGGATTGAAAAAGTGCATGGCGATCACCCGCTCCGGCCGCTTTGTAAACGAACCGATTTCGGTCGGACTCATGGTGGACGTATTCGTCGCAAAATAGCACGACGCCGGCGCATGGGCGTCCATCGTCTCGAACACTTGTTTTTTCCATTCAAGCTTTTCCGGCACCGCCTCGATCACCAAATCGGCATCGCGCACAGCGGACGCTAAATCAAGCGAATACGACAGGCGCGCCTCGGCTTCTTGCCGCTCGCTGTCGGTCAATTTCCCGCGAGCAACGGCTTGTTCGAACAGCGAAGCAATCTCTTTCTGGGCGCTCTTCAACTGTTCTTGCTGAATGTCCACTACGATCGTCTGGAATCCGCCGACAGCGCCGACATAGGCAATGCCTCTCCCCATCACGCCGCTGCCGACGACAACAAGGCGTTCGATCATCGTCTTCCCCCTCTCCTGCTCTCGCATATCATGGCGGATGCCTCAAGCCGGTGTGCCTTTCACCAAGCAGCGGACGCCGCCAAATGAATGGGCACCCCATCACGAGCGACGGGGTGCTCGATAGCCAGATAGATCTGCCCCATGGCCGCCCGCCACCAAAAATGGAAACGCATCAATCGGGCGGACGTATCTCTCCATCGCTCGCCCTAACCGGCCTTTGCCTGCAAGGGCGACAAACTGGACGCTGCTTCCAAGGACGCGACACGCTCTCGTATCGTGACAAATGCAAAACGGTGAAAAGCCTTAGACGCCAAACGGATTAAGCGGACGCGGACCATAATACGACAGCACGCTTTTCGTTTCGGTGTACAAATCAAGCGCCTCGACAGACAGCTCGCGCCCAAATCCGGACTGTTTGTAGCCGCCAAACGGCGTGCCTGGGAAAGCGGAGAATGGGCTGTTGACCATGACAATGCCGGAACGCAGCTGTTTGGCTACACGAACGGCGCGGCCATGATCTTTTGTCCAAATCGCGGCGGCCAGTCCATAGTCGCTGTCGTTCGCCAATTCAACGGCTTCGGCTTCATCGCGGAATTTCATCACGACGACAACCGGTCCAAAAATTTCTTCGCGAACCGCTTTCATTTGCTGGTTCACGTTCGTCAAAATCGTCGGTTCATACCAGTAACCGTTTTCAAAGCCGGCCACGACCGCCTCTTTTCCGCCGGCGGCGATCGTCGCTCCATCAGCGACCGCGGACTGCACATACTCATCGATCACTTCGAGCTGACCGCGGCTGATGATCGCTCCCACGTGCGTGCCGGCATCAAACGGATCGCCGAGCTTCAGCTGTTTCGTTTTGGCCACGAACGCTTCCATAAACTCATCATAGATGCTTTCATGCACATACAAACGGGAGCGCGCCTCGCACGATTGGCCGCTGTTGTAGAAAATGCCGAACAATGAGCCGGCGACAGCGGCTTCCAAATCAGCGTCCGCAAACACAAGGCTCGGCGATTTGCCACCCAGCTCGAGCGTCACCCGTTTTAATGTTTTCGCCGCTTTCTCCATAATTTCCTTCCCGACCGGCGTCGATCCGGTAAACGCCACTTTGTCGACAAGCGGATGTTCGACCAAATCGTCCCCCACTTCCGCTCCGGCGCCTGTCACCACATTGACGACCCCTTCCGGCACGCCAGCCTCATGGCAAATTTCCGCCAGCACAAGGCAGGTGAGCGGCGTCAGCGACGCTGGTTTGACGACAACCGAGCATCCCGCGGCAATGGCCGGTGCAATTTTCCAAGCTGCCATCATGAGCGGATAGTTCCAAGGAATAATTTGGGCGCACACGCCGACAGGCTCCTTTTCTGTATAGTTGTGAAACGCCCCCGGCATCGGGTTGACCGCCCCGCGGTGCCCAATGATCGCCCCAGCGAAAAATTCAAAGTCTTCAATCGCCTGCATCACTTGCCCTTGAGCCGCCGACAACGCTTTGCCGGTATTCAAAATTTCCAACTCCACCAATTCATTGAAACGTTCGCGCATGATGGACGCAATTTGGTATAAGATGCGCGCCCGTTTTTGCACCGGAAAATGACGCCATTTCCCGCGGTCAAACGCTTGCCGCGCCGCCTGCACCGCACGCTCGGCATCCTCGCGCGTCCCTTTGGCGACGCGAGCGACCGGTTCGCCCGTGGCCGGATTGGTGACGACCAACGTTTCGCCCGCGGCGCTTTCGACCCGCTCCCCATTGATAATCAAATGATAGAAATCGCGTTTCGTCGGCATCGGTTCCATTTTCTTTTGCTTGACAGTCGCCATCGTTTTTCCCCCTTGCTTAGTTTCCTTGGAAAATCGGTTTCCGTTTCTCAAAAAATGCCTTAACGCCTTCGCGGTGGTCGGATGTCAATCCCGCGATGCGCTGGCATTCCGCTTCCCGTTCGAGGTAGCGGTCAAACGTCGCTTCTTGGCTTTCGCGAAGCAGCCGTTTGATCAGTCCAATCGCCTTCGTCGGCATGGCCGCCAGCCGCTCGGCAAACTGCTTGACTTCCTCTTCCCAAGACGAGAGCGGAATCACCTTGGTGGCCAGCCCAAGAGCAACGGCTTCCTCGGCAGCCACTTTTTCCCCGAGCACCGCAAGCTCAAGCGCCTTTGCCCGCCCGATGAGGCGCGGCAAATAGTACAGATGCCCCGCATCCGGCACAAGACCGACGTGAATAAACGCGGGAGCGAAACTCGCCTTTTCCGAGAGAAGCCGGAAATCACACGCCAGCGCCAAGCTCATGCCCGCGCCGGCCGCCGCTCCGTTCACCGCGGCGACAACCGGCTTTTCCAGATGATGAAGCGCTTTCATCATCGGCGCGTATCGGGTGCGCAACACGTCGCCATGGTCCATTTCTTCCGTCACGCCGCTCAAGTCTTCGCCGGCGCAAAACGCTCGGCCGGCGCCGGTGATCACCACGCAGCGGACGTTTTGATCCGCTCCTGCTTGCTTCAGCGCCTTTGTCACTTCCGCATTCATTTGTTCCGTAAACGCATTGAGCTGATCCGGGCGGTTGAGCGTCAGCCAGGCGACTTGCCCCTTCACTTCATAACGGATCGTTTCGGACATCGGACGCCCCCCCTTATTTTCCTTGGAAGCGCGGCTTTCGTTTTTCGAGGAAGGCCGCCATTCCTTCTTTTTGGTCTTCCGAGGCGAACAATAGGTAAAAGTTTTTCCGCTCAAATTGCATGCCTTCATACAGCGGGTAGTCGACCGCTTTTTGCACCGCCTCTTTGATCAGCCGAAGAGCCAAAGGCGGCTGTTCAGCGAGACGCCCGGCCAACCGCATCGTTTCTTCCATTAAAAGCTCCGGGCTGACGACGCGGGTGACAATCCCTAGCTGCTCGGCTTCTTTCGCCGACATGCGCGCCCCGGTCCAAAGCCACTCGAGCGCCCGCTTCGGCCCGATGAGCTTCGTCAGCCGCTGCGTGCCTCCCGCTCCTGGCATGACGCCGAGGTTGACTTCTGGAAAACCGAATTCCGCTGCGGCCGAAGCGATGATCCAATCGCATGACAGCGCCAGCTCGAAGCCGCCGCCGAGCGCTAAGCCGTTGACAGCGGCAATCATCGGCGTTTTCACGAGGGACAGGCGATCCCAATCGGCAAACTGGTTCAGCCACTCAAGACGAATGGGGTCATCGTCCGCCATCTCTTGAATATCGGCCCCAGCGGCGAACGCCCGCCCGCGTCCGGTGAGCACAATGACACGCACGGCTTCATCCCGGTCGAACGATTCGACGGCGGCGACGATTTCCGCCACCATCTGACGGCTGAGCGCATTCAACACATCAGGGCGGGCCAGTTCAATGACGCCAACCGCTCCCTCTTGCCGCACCGCAAGGAACGTCCACTCACTCATATTCCACTTCCTCACCGACCATAAAGGTGACGAGATCGCCGGCAAATGACATGACATCTTTGGCCGATGCCTTCGCTTCTTTCGTTTTCATCGCCTCTTGGAACGCCTCTTGGCTGTCGTAATACATTTCACACAACAAATAATACTCGCTTTCCGTCCCCATCGGCGTCCCGGTAATTTTCGTCACCTCGATTTTTCGGAGGCCAGGAATTTTTTCCGTCAGCGGCACATGCGTTCCATAATAATGGGCGTCAAACTGTTCCTTATCTTTCGGCTGTTTGTACAAGGCAATCATTTTAAACATCACGAACGTCTCCTTTCCCTTTTCTTATCCCGAAATCAATACCGGCTTCATCGCCTCAAACGGATTTTTGCATTGTTTGCAGTAGAAAATGCTGCGGCAGGCGGTCGGGCCGAACAAATTTTCCATGATGGTCCGCTCCGCCCCGCAATACGGACACTCGACTTGCCACGCCCCTGACGGCATTTGCCGCGGCGGCGGAGCGATGCCAAACTGCTTCAGCCGCTCCCGTCCGGCTTCGCTGATCCGATCGGACGTCCACGGCGGATGGCGGAGAAACTCAACCGTCACCGCCGAAGCCCCTGCTTGCTTCACCGCTTCCTCCACCCGCGTGCGGATGATATCAAGCGCCGGACAGCCGAGAAACGTCGGCAGCAAACAGACCGAGACTGCTTCATCCCGAACGTCAACCTGCTCCACCATCCCAAGCTCGACAATGCTAATCGAATGAATCTCTGGGTCTTTCACCGTTTCTAACGCTTTCCACACCTCTTCATTTGTCATGGCTCTCCCTCACATTTTCCAACCCGCTGCCGCTTTCCCGCTTGGGCTGCCTAGTGCACCGTTTTGCTCCTTGAACAAACACTTCGTCCGTCATCAAGAGGCGTCACGCCCAACGCCGCACGTTGGCAAACAGCGGCTCCGGCATTACCATATCGCATGCGGGACGGCGCGGTATACTTCTGACAACGTTGCCAGCGCTTCGTCCAAATCGGGCGTATGTTCGCCGTTGCGGCCGTTGCCATGCTTCATGCCAAACGGCATCGGCCACTCAAGTCCCACTTCGGCAAACGCTGGCGCCAGCGCGGCAATGGTGTTTTCGGTCAGCACCTTTTCCTCATCAATCAGCCCCCACCGCACCATGTCCGTTCCTTTCGCTCCGAGCGTCAACACACCGGCAAAATCAGCGGCCACGTCTTGAATGGCTTTGGTCATTCGCGTCCGCGCTTCCCCAGGGGCATTCGTCAGCTGGACAAACCACGTATGCCAATGAAGCAAATGGTAGTGCAGCTCCACTTGAATTTTCGCCGCTACTTCCGCGAGCGGGGCATAGCTGCTTTTGGTCAGCGATTCGAGACGGACGCGTTTGGCCTGCGTATAAAAATAGTGGCGAACAACGGTGAACGCCCAATCATAGCGAGGTTCGCGCAAATAATGCCCCGGGCCGTTCGCCCGTTCGAGCAAAACCGCATTGCGCCGGGCCGAAGCCGGGCGGGCGTGCGCCAGTTCGTCGGCTGATCCACAGCCAAGATGTTCAAGCAGCTGATAATACATGGCCGCATGGCCCATCGTGTCCTGACTGATGGAAGAAAACGCGATGTCCTCCTCAATATGCGGCGCCAAGCCGAGCCATTCCGAGCCGCGGTAGGCAAGCAAAAAGTCATCGTCGGCCAGCTGGAACAACAGCTCCGTCAACGCCTCCCGGCCGTTCGCATCGACATGCTTTTCACTCATCGTTGAATCTCGCCTTTCCATGACAAAATTTCTTTTTCGTCAAACGCCTGTTGTTCATATTTGCGCCACCGCTTTTTCAAATCCCCATATCCCCGCGTCAGCCGGTAATCTTTGTTGTCAAGCCGCTTGAGCGCTGCTTTTTCGTCTTCACTCATCCGCCGGATATAGTCCCGCTTTACGACCCAAAGGTCAGCGACCGGCTCACGGCGCATAAAGTTTTCCTGCGCCATCACGAGCGCGATCTCCTCATTGGGGGCAAGCAGACTGAATTGATGCTGCATCGGTGCATCCGGCGCTTTGCGGCTGAACACCTCAAACACTTGATAAAATCCTTGTTCTTTCCCCGCCATGGCCATCCCTCCTCATCCGGCCGTCCGCACCGCACTGAGCGCCTCGCGCACCCAGGCGTTCTGCTTATATGCCGTCCGCCGCAGCTCCAGCCGCTCTTGCGATTTTGGACCATTGTTGCGAATGATTTGTTTAAACTTCTCCCAGTCCGGCTGCCGGTAAATCCATTGGCCCTTCTCTTTGTCAAAATGCATTGTCTCATCCGGAATCTTCAGACCAAGCGCCCCAATGCGCGGCACATATTTTGTAAAAAAGTCTTGGCGCAGCTGTTCATTCGTTTTCGTGCGGATGCGGTATTTGATCGTGATGTCTTGCTTCGAGGTTCCTGTCGTGTCGGCCGTCGGCGGGCCGAAAAACATGAGCAACGCCTCCCACCAACGGTTGAGCGCCTCTTGCAGCATCTCCTTCTGCTCCTTCGTCCCTTCGGCGAGCGCCAAAATGATCGACTCGCCGTGCTGGGCGTGAAACACTTCCTCGGCGCAAATGCGCTTCAGCGCCCGTGCGTACGGTCCGTATGAGGCATCCAGCATATTCGTCTGCGTCATAATCGCCGCCCCGTCGACAAGCCACCCGATCAACCCGGCGTCCGCCCATGTCGGCGCCGGCATATGAAACACGTTATGAAACTTCAACCGTTCGTTCAATAAATCTTCGATCAAATCTTCCCGCGTTTTCCCAAGCGGCGCCAGCAAATCTTCTGCCACCCGCAGCAGCAGCTGGCCGTGCCCCATCTCGTCCTGCACCTTCGCCATGATGCCAAGCTTCCGGCGCAGCGACGGCGCTTTCGGCACCCATTCTTTTTCCGGAAGCGCTCCCATAATTTCGCTCACCGCATGCATCGCAATCAGCTTGATGAGCGTCATTCGATATTCATCCGGCATCCAGTCATCGGCTTCGATCTTTTCCCCCGCCTCGATGCGCTGCATAAACCGTTCGTATTTCTCCTCATTGGACAGGCGGGTGAACGTCATCATCGCTGCCATCCTTCCTCCCCCTGTTAAAATCATAATATATAACGTTTATTTAACGTTATTATATTTTAACGTTATAAAATTAGCAACTATTTTTTCAATCGTTACACCGCATGCTCTTGTCCGCGCCGGTCAACGACACGCACCGCTTTTCCTTCCGAGCGCGGGAGCGTTTTTGGAGGATGGAGATGAACGTCGATCGAAATGAGGCAGTGTGTTTTCAGCAGCGCTTGAATGCGGTGGATGAGTCGGTCGACCGCTTCCCCTTGCAACTTTCCGCCTGTCTCACCGTAAAATTGCTCGGTCACTTCGGCATGCAATTCCACCGCTTCCAAATGTCCGTTTCGGAGACGGTGCAGCTGATAGTGCGGAGCCAGTTCCGAGACACGAAGCAGATGGTGTTCAATTTCCGACGGGAACACGTTGACGCCGCGGATGATGATCATATCATCAACCCGCCCCTTGACCCGCGACATGCGCGCCGTCGTCCGCCCGCAAGCACACCGCTCTCTCGTCACGGAAGCGATGTCGCCCGTCCGGTAGCGGATGACCGGAAACGCCTCTTTCGTCAAGCTCGTAAACACCAACTCTCCTTCTTCTCCTTCCGCCACCGGCTCGAGCGTGTTCGGGTCGATCACTTCCACGAGGAAATGGTCCTCGGCGATATGGAGGCCGTTTTGCGCTTCGTGGCATTCCATCGCCACCCCCGGGCCGATCACTTCACTCAGCCCGTAAATGTCGCACGCCTTCATATCAAACGTTTCTTCAAGCGTGCGCCGCATTTCCTCGGACCACGGTTCCGCCCCGAAGATGCCGTATTTGAGCGATGTTTGCCGCGGATCTTTGCCCAGCTCCTTCATCCGTTCGGCAATGTTCAATACATAGGACGGCGTGGCGCAAATGACGGTCGGCTGAAAATCTTCAATGATCATCACTTGCCGGTCGGTGTTGCCCCCGGATACCGGCACCGTCACGGCGCCAAGCCGCTCGCTGCCATAATGCAGCCCGAGCCCGCCCGTAAACAGCCCGTATCCATAGGCGTTGTGAATCACATCCCCCGGTTTTCCGCCCGCGATGACAATCGCCCGCGCCACAATATCGGCCCAGTGCTCAATGTCCTTCTTCGTGTAAGCGACCACCGTCGGTTTGCCGCTCGTGCCGCTTGAAGCGTGCACACGGACACATTGGGAAAGATCGACCGCGAGCAAACCAAACGGATAATGGTCCCGCAAATCCCGCTTTGTCGTAAACGGGAGTTTGCGCACATCCTCAAGCGTGCGGATGTCCTCCGGCTTCACTCCGCATTCATCAAACCGTTGCCGATAAAACGGCACCCGCGCATACACCCGCTCTGCCGTCACCCGCAGCCGCTCGAGCTGGAGCGCCTCAAGCTCCCAGCGTGCAGCCGTCTCGATGTCATGGAAAATCATCGTTTCCGCCCTCCTTTTTAAAGCGCTTCCAAAAATACAAAAATATATAACGTTATATAAACGTAATATATATAAAATATCATATCTAATCTTAAAATAGTCTAAATATTATAAAATGTCAATATCGTTTTTGCCTTCATCCGCCAAGAAAAAAGCAGCCGCTTTCGGTTCTTCGTTTCTGACAAAGGCACGCAGAAACAGGCGCCCCGCAGCCGAAGTCCGCGCCAAAGGCGTTGTTTGCGGCGCTCCCGTGCTTCATACGATATAGGTTGTAATAAAGAATTTCCGACCTCCATGTCCCGGCTTTATCACCTGACAAGCTGGCACGGTGACAAGAAGATTGAACAATGCCATGTAAACCCAAATTGCAACTTATATAGTCGAATACGCTTTTCATATCGTGAAATCGGCGCGACAAAATAAAAAAGGGGATCCGTCAACGGCTGGATCCCCTTCGTGATCATATGCGCTTCCGCCTCTGCTAGGCGACAAACTGCTAAATTTTCATCATCTCCTCGACATCTTGCCGCGCTTTATCAAGCGAACGCGGTATACGACAAACCACTAAATTTTCATCATCCTCAGAAGCGTTGCGTGAACGGATTTCGATCCATCCATACGACAAACTACTAAATTTTCATAATCCCGCCCGTGCTCGCCGAGGTGACATGTTTCGAGTAGCGGGCGAGGTACCCGGTTTTCACTTTCGGCTCAAAGCCTTTCCAGTTCGCTTTGCGCCGTTCGAGCTCTTCGTCGGACAGCTTGACGTTGATCGTCCGTTTCACTGTGTCGATTTCAATGATATCGCCGTCTTGGATGAAGGCGATTGGGCCGCCTTCCGCCGCTTCCGGAGACACATGCCCGACCGACAGGCCGCGCGAGGCGCCGGAGAAGCGGCCGTCGGTCACAAGCGCCACCTTGGTGCCAAGCCCCATGCCGACAATTTGCGATGTTGGCGCCAGCATTTCCGGCATGCCTGGACCGCCTTTTGGCCCTTCATAGCGGATGACGACGACATGACCCGGTTGGATTTTGCCGCTGGCGATGCCTTCCAGCGCCTCTTCCTGCGAATCAAAGACGATCGCCGGGCCTTCATGGCGGGTAATGCCGCCTTGAACCGCGCCCGTTTTAATGACGGCACCGTCCGGAGCCAAGTTGCCGAACAAAATGGCGAGGCCCCCCGTTTCCGAATACGGGTTGTCAATCGGCCGAATGACGTCATCGTTTTTCACTTCACAGCCGGCGATGTTTTCACCGAGCGTCTTGCCGGTGACGGTCAGCGTATCCAAATGCAGCGTCCCTTCTTTTTTCGCCAATTCATTCAGCACCGCCGAGACGCCGCCGGCTTCGTGCAAATCTTCAATGTAATGAATATCGGAGGCCGGTGCGAGCTTCGCCAAGTGCGGCACGCGGGCGGCGATTTCGTTGATCCGCTCGAGCGAGTAGTCAATGCCCGCTTCATTGGCGATCGCCAGCGTATGCAGCACCGTGTTCGTCGAGCCGCCGAGCGCCATATCGAGCGCGAACGCGTTGTCAATCGCTTTTTCCGTCACGATGTCGCGCGGCTTAATATCATGCTCAATCAAATACATGAGCTGCTTCGCTGAGCGGCGGACGAGCTCTTTGCGCGCCGGGTCGACCGCCAAAATCGTGCCGTTGCCCGGCAAAGCCAACCCAAGCGCTTCAGCCAAACAGTTCATCGAGTTGGCGGTAAACATGCCGGAACACGACCCGCACGTCGGACAGCCGTAGCGTTCGAGCTCTTCCAACCCTTTTTCATCGAGCGTTCCACCCAAATACGCGCCGACGCCTTCAAACACGGACGAAAGCGAGATTTTGCGCCCATCTTTCGTGACACCGGCTTTCATCGGCCCGCCGCTGACGAAAATCGTCGGGATGTTGAGCCGCATCGCTGCCATCATCATCCCCGGCGTAATCTTGTCACAGTTGGGAATGCACACCATACCGTCAAACCAGTGCGCGGAAATGACCGTTTCAATCGAATCCGCGATGATTTCCCGGCTCGGAAGCGAATAGCGCATCCCAATATGGCCCATCGCAATGCCGTCATCAACGCCGATCGTATTCATTTCAAACGGGACGCCGCCCGCCTCGCGAATCGCTTCTTTGACGATTTTTCCAAACTCTTGCAAATGGACGTGCCCCGGAATGATGTCGATGTACGAGTTGACCACGGCAATAAACGGTTTGTCAAAATCTTCGTCTTTCACGCCAGCCGCCCGCAGCAAACTCCGATGCGGAGCACGGTCAAACCCTTTTTTGATCATGTCACTGCGCCGTTTTTTCATCTGTTGTCCCTCCATCGTACAAAGTGCTAGGTTGCTAGTATTGTACCACTTTTTCTAATAGAAAGACAATTATCTTTATTTTGAATACGTTTTCATTTGCTGCCTGCAATCCAAGTCAGCGGCAGCGCCGCTTCCCAGCCAAGCTCCGGCCGTTCGCCATTCCTTTGCGCCAGCGAAAGCGGCTGTATCCCGATCGCCTCGCCAAACAGACCGGAAAAGCTGGTGAAAATGCTGTTCGTACCATGGCCAGCGTTCGCTGGGAAATAAAGACGGTTTGCGCTTTTTCTCCATGCTTCCACCCAACGGAACGGCGGTCACCGGGTTTCCCGGCGGAGGACAACGGCCGCAAGCGGGGAAGGCGGCACGGAACACATTGGTCGCCCGGTTTCCCGATGGAGGACAACGAGCGGTTTGCGCTGCGTTGATCGTTCCGTTTCCTTCTCTCTTGACAACAGCCGAATTTGCCGGCATAATTTCTTACAAACTATCTATCGTTCTGGACGATGACAATGGATCAACGGGAACGGCACGGGACTAGTAAACCGAGGGAACGCGCCAGAGAGTGGAACCCATAGGCTGGAAGGTTCCTCGCGGGAAGCCGGTTGAACCTGCCCTAGACGGCCGCTTATGCAAACATAAGCCGCATGCCTGCGTTATAGGCCAGAGGTGGGCGCTTTGTGCGCCAAAAAAGGTGGTACCGCGGAACGCTTTTCCGTCCTTTTGCCAAAGGAGGAGAAGCGTTTTTTTTGTTGGCCGCCTTTCCAACGGGCGGCAAACAACAATGGAATCGACAGCGGCAAAACTCGCAAAGGAGGGAACGCCATGAAACGGCAGCGCGTCGTCGTCAAAATCGGAAGCAGCTCGCTCACCGATCCAAAAGGCGGCCTATGCCTTGACAAACTTCATGATCACGTCGAAGCCATGGCACACCTGAAACAGCTTGGCCATGACGTCATTCTCATCACTTCGGGGGCGGTCGCGGCCGGGTTCGGACCGTTAGGCTACCCGGCGCGGCCGACGACGCTCGCCGGCAAACAGGCGGCCGCCGCCGTCGGACAAAGCCTGCTCATGCAGGCGTACAGTTCGGCGTTCGCCCGATTCGGCTTCACCGCCGCCCAATTGTTGTTGACGCGCAGCGATTTTTACAGCCGCGAGCGGTTTCGCAACTTGTTTACGACGATCACGACATTGCTTGAGCACGGCGCCGTCCCAGTCATTAACGAAAACGATCCGGTTTCCGCTGAGGAGCTGACGTTTGGCGACAATGACATGCTTTCCGCCTTGGTCGCCGGCTTTTTGCACGCCGATGCGCTCGTTTTGCTCACCGACATTAACGGGCTGTACGACGCCAATCCGAAAACGAACCCGCAGGCGAAAAAGTATGCCTTTTTGCCGGAGATTACAAGCGAGATGCTCGCCTCAGCCGGCGACAGCGGCTCAGCGGTCGGCACCGGCGGCATGCGCTCAAAGCTGTTGGCCGCCCGAAAAGCGCTCTCGTTCGGTGTCAGCGTCTTCATCGGCACGGAAAGCGGCAAAGAAAAGCTCGCCGATATTTTGGCTGGAAAAGGCGACGGTACGTACATCGGCGTTCCGTTTCCGAAACCAATGCAAATGCGCAAGCAATGGATCGCCTATCACGCCCCCGTTTCCGGCACGATCACCGTTGACAGCGGCGCCGAGGAAGCGCTGCTTGTGCGCGGGAAAAGCTTGCTTCCCGCCGGCGTCACGGCCGTTTCCGGCGACTTCCATGCGATGGATGTCGTCGACGTCGTCAATGAAAAAGGCATTACCATCGGCCGCGGCCAAGTGTATTACGCCGCCGCCGATTTGAAAAAAGTGAAAGGGCGGCCGAGCGAAGAGGCCCGGCAATACTCTTACCTTCACCGCCCGGAAGTCATCCACCGCGACAATTGGGTCACTTTGCGAAAGGAGCGTGTCCAAAGATGAACGAACTGCTGGAAAAAGCCGAACGGTTGAAAACGGCGGCACACACGTTAGCCATGCTGTCTACCGAAGAAAAAAACGCGGCATTGGAACAGATCGCCCAAGCCATCGACCGCGAACGGGCCGTCATTTTGGCGGCAAACGAAAACGATATGGCCGCCGGCCGCGCGCAAGGGCTGTCGCCGGCTTTGCTTGACCGGCTGCAGCTCACGAATGAACGGATCGATCAAATCATCGGTGGCGTCCGCCAAGTCGCTTCATTGCCTGACCCGGTCGGGGAAATCGTAGCCGAATGGACGCGGCCGAACGGGCTTCGCATTCAAACGGTGCGCGTGCCGCTTGGGGTGATCGGCATGGTGTATGAGGCGCGCCCGAACGTGACGGTCGATGCCGCCAGCCTTTGCCTAAAAACGGGCAATGCCGTCTTGCTCCGTGGCAGCTCATCGGCGCTTCATTCCAACAAAGCGCTTGTGGCCGTCATGAAAGAGGCGCTTCGCACAACGGCCATCCCGGAAACCGCCATTGAGCTGCTCGAAGACACGAGCCGGGAAACGGCCCAGCGCATGTTCCGCCTCAACGACTATCTTGATGTCCTCATTCCGCGCGGCGGAGCGGGGTTGATCCGCTCGGTCGTCGAAAACGCCACCGTGCCAGTGCTCGAGACCGGTGTCGGCAACTGCCATATTTTCATCGACGAATCAGCCGAGCGGTCGATGGCGGTCGATATCGTCGTAAACGCCAAACTGCAGCGTCCGTCCGTCTGCAACGCCGTCGAAACGGTGCTCATTCACGAACAGTGGCCGCACGCCGGCGAGCTGCTTGAGGCGCTTCACGCTCGCGGCGTCGAGCTGCGCGGCGACCGCCGCCTTGCCGCTATGCATCCGTTTGTCAACGAAGCGACAGAAGAAGACTGGCATACGGAATATTTGGCGCCGATTTTAGCCGTGAAACTCGTCGCCGATGTCGATGAAGCGATCGAGCATATCCGCCGCTACGGGACGAAACATTCGGAAGCGATCATCACCGAAAACGAGGCGCACGTCCGCCGCTTTTTCCAAGCGGTCGACGCGGCGGTCTTGTACCATAACGCGTCCACCCGCTTCACGGATGGCGAACAGTTCGGCTACGGGGCGGAAATCGGCATCAGCACCCAAAAGCTGCATGCCCGCGGGCCGATGGGGCTTGTGGCCATCACGACAACGAAATCGCTCGTGTACGGGACCGGGCAAATTCGAACCGTGTAACCAAAGGCGGGAAGCGGGACCCCCTGCACTCCCGTTCTTTCGATGCACACAACGATCAGGAAAGAAGGGGGGCCACGATGCCGTTCATTGATTTTCGCAGCGATACCGTGACCAAACCGACGCCAGAGATGCGCCGGGCGATGTCAGAAGCCGAAGTCGGTGACGACGTATACGGCGAAGATCCGACCGTCAACCGTTGAGAAGCGTTGGCGGCCAAAATGCTTGGAAAAGAAGACGCCTTGTTCGTCACAAGCGGCACGCAAGGAAACGAAGTCGCCATCTTGACGCATTGCCGCCCGGGAGATGAGGTGATATTGGAAGCCGAATCGCACATTTTCTTGTCTGAGGCGGGAGCAGCAGCGGCGCTCGCCGGCGTCTTGGCTGCGCCGGGCATCATTGCCCTTGAAACAATGGTCGACCGCCTCGCTTCCCGATTTGGAAGCACCTTTATTCCTTTTTCTGAAAAGCAGTACACTTGGGAAAATATCGTTTTCCTTTACAGTCCCTCCTAACCAGAAAACGACCCGGACCGCCTATGGCTTTCGGGTCGTTTTCGTTGTCCTCCTTCCCTGCTTTCTGTCAACGTTCGCTTCGCGGTGCCGCAAACACCCAACAGCGGCTGCCAACGAAGTTCACCGCCATGCCCATGACCGTGGCCACACCTTTCGCGAGCCAAAGCGGGCCGAGCCGTTCGGCCGCCAACAAGACGACAAGCGACACTCCGAGCGACAGCCCGTTGACGGCAAGAAACCGAAGCAGTTCCCCGATATTCGCCCTTTGCTTCATTTGAAACGTCCAGCGCCGGTTCCAAACGTAGCTGTTTGCCACCCCGGCGCCATAAGAAGCGACTTGCGCCGCGGCCGCAGGAACGCCTGCGGCGGTGAGCAGAAAAAAGACAGCGAAGTCGACCGCCGTATTGCCCACCCCGACGACGGCAAACCGCCATAAGGCTTGTTTTTCTTTACGGAATGTAGGAAGGCTTTCGTTCATGTCTCGTTCCGACTCCCCATGTTTCATTGACAATATACAGAGGCCGCTCTTTCACTTCATCGTAAATGCGGCCGATGTATTCACCGGTAATCCCAAGCATCGTCATCGTCACTCCGTTGCAAAACAGCATGACCATCAACAGCGATGCCCATCCGGCCACGGTCGAATGGGTGAACCACTTCAAGTACAATACCGCCATCATGCCGACTGCACTTGCCGCCGACAAAGCAAACCCAAGCCAGCTCGCCAATTTGAGCGGCTTATGCGAAAAAGACGTAATGCCGTCTAACGAAAAACGAATCATCTTTTTCAATGGATACTTTGTCTCCCCAGCCAGCCGCGGCTCTCGCTCGTATTCCACCGCTATGTGCCGAAAACCGACCCAGCTGACAAGCCCGCGGACAAAACGATTTCGCTCCCTCATATAGCGTAACTGATTGCACACTTTCCGGTCAATGAGACGAAAATCGCCGGTATCAGTGGGAATGTCGATCTCGGTCGCTGCCCGCAGCAAGCGGTAAAACACATACGCTGTCCATCGCTTGAACAACGTCTCCCCCTTCCGCTTGACGCGCCGGGCATAGACAACATCATACCCTTCTTTCCATCGCGCGATCATGTCCCAAATCAGTTCAGGAGGATCTTGCAAGTCGGCGTCAATGATGATAACAGCTTGGCCAGAGGCGTAATCCATTCCTGCTGTAATCGCGATTTGATGGCCGAAATTGCGGGAGAAGTCAATGTACTTCACCGTTTCATCTTTCACGGCCAGTTCCCTCAAGATATCGAGCGTCCCATCGGTGCTGCCGTCATTCACAAACAACAATTCGTACGGCTCACCTGTTTGCTCCATCACTGTTTTCAGCCGTCGGTACGTCTCACGGATCACAAGCGCTTCATTATAGACAGGAATAATGACAGAATAGGTCGCCATTGATTTCCCTCCTTGCTTCCTCTATGAATTTCTTCGGCTACGAACACCCTCACCAATTTTGCCACCGGCTGCTTTACGTTTTCCTCTATGAATTTCCTCGGCTACGAAGCAGATCACCCGCCAATGATCGGCTTGAATCAGCTTCAATTATTTTAATAGAGAATCCCATAAAAAACGCTTTTCTACTAATGAAAACAGCGATGGATGTCGGCTGTTTTTCTCGAGCCCTTTATCCGTTATATACGTAGAGCGTCATTTCTCTGCGCTCCATTCCACCGTTTAAGGCCTTTTCTCCGCCACTCCATTCTGAAAATGGAACTTCTTTGCAATGTGTTTGAATCCATTGAACAAGCTCCTGATTTCCTCGCCCTTCACCGGAAAGGAGAAAATACTTCACCTCACCGTTGCGAGCCATTTTCTCTAGCTTCTTCGGCGTTAGTACGGGATCCGTTCCGCCGAATCCGCCCATCGCCATCACCGCTCGATCGGTGTGAAGCATCAACTCCGCCGCTTCGGTCGCGCGGATGGTGGCCGCTAAATATTTGGCTTTACCCGCACGCTGCTCCAAATACGACACTAACGCTGTCAACGAGCGCGAAGTTTGCCACCGCCCCGCTCCATCGCCAGGTTGGCCCGTCTCTCCTCTCAGCGAACGCTCCTCTTGTCCATCCGGCATCGCGGCTGTCGGCATGGGCGCGCCTCTATCTCGTTGTAAATCTGGTCCAGCGTATGGAATGGTGCTGTTTGTCCCATATAGCACTGGCGTCAGCGACCAATAGGCCGGCAATGCCAGCACGCCAATGAGCGCCGCTCGATAGACGATCCGCCTCACATGCTCGCGGCCTTCCATCGCGAACCAAAGGCAAACCATTGCAAGTCCGTAAAATCCGACAGCGAGCGGCCATACTGGGGAGAACGAACTACGGTACTGCCAAGCTGTCCATCCTTCAAACGCATACGTCGCCACCAAGGCGGCCGGGAACAACCATCTCGTCCCCCGTTCGCTGGACGCCAACATCGCTCCTCCCGCTCCCACTAATACCGCTATAGCCGGCGCCAGCATACTTAAATAATAGCGGTGATAAAATCCGGCAATGCTAAAAAATACGAGCATCGGACCAAGCCAGGCGAACCAAAAGAGCAAGAATTGATGAAACGAAGTCATCTGCCGGCGTCGCCATACGTCTATTCCCAAGCCGATCGCTACGACGCCCGCAAACGGCAACAGCCAGCTCGCCTGTCCGGCAAGCGGCAGCTGAAACAAACGAAAGACGCCCGGGTCACCAATCTCGCCGCCACCAATGCCACCCATCCCACCTCTAGGCACAGATGGCGGACTTTGCAGTTGACTGCCCACCGTTGGCGGCTCGCCTCCTGACCCATCCGGAAACGCCGTCCCTGCTTTGCCGTTGAACGGTACCCTGTCATCAGCAGGTGGCTGCGCGTTGCCATTAACATCCGCCCTCCCCTTTCCGCCACCCGGTCCAGCTTCCCCGGTCAACCGCTCAATTCCGTTATATCCGAGCGCCAACTCTAACACAGAATTCGTCTGACTGCCCCCGATATACGGACGCTTGTCAGCAGGAATCAGCGCTACCGCAGCTGCATACGAAAGCGAAACCGAAAGCAGCACGATCGTCGCCACCAGTAAATGCCCGGCCCGTTTTTTCCACGGCCCCCGCCCAGCGAGCCAGTAAAATAAGTAAAACGCCGGGAGCACCATGTACGCCTGCAACATTTTCATATTGAATCCGATGCCGACGACCGCAAAACTGCCAACCAGCCACGTCCATCGTTGCGTCATCACCGCCTTCATCAGCATCCAAGTCGCAAAGAGCAATGTGAACACCAAAACGGCATCAATATTGTTCGTCCGCGCCACAGCGACGAACGCCGGGGTGCAAGAAAAGGCGAAACTTGCCCACCGCGCCGCTGTCTGTCCGGCCCACGGCCGGACGATGACATAAATCATCCATGTGGCCGCGATCCCCGCCACCGCTTCCGGAAGCAAAACACTCCAATCACTAACGCCAAACAGTTTCACACTGAGCGCCTGCAACCAAAGAGCGACTGGGGGCTTATCAACGGTAATAAATCCCTCTGGGTCGAGGGCGGCAAAGAAAAACGCCTTCCAGCTTGCCGCCATGCTTTTCGCCGCTGCTGTGTAATAGACGTTAGAACCGCTGTTTCCTATTTGATAGAGATGCAAAAAAGCCGACCAAGCTATGATTGCAATGATCCATCCATCCAATTTCCATTGTTTTTTCTTCATGAACGCTCCCTTTCTCTCGTTTTCTTTTTTTCTACTAAGGGGGAACCGCAGCGATGCCCCTTAACCGACGCCAGATGACATGGAACGAGAAGCCGATCCCACCCAAGGTCTCTTCATTTGAAAAACAAGGGGGTGATACAACATGCTTCTTATCATCACTCTCGTCTGACAGCACGTCACACTCGAATGAGCCTGTGCAACATGCTTCTTATCATCACCCGTTTTCTATAGTTACGTTACATAATGTTGGTGAAAGTTTGGTGAAAAAATGAAACGAGTGGACTAGATTTTCATTTTCCCGATGCCGGCCATGTGCTATGATCAGAGGTAAAGGAGGTGAAACTCATGGAAGGCGAAACGATCGTGCAACAAATTCTAAAGGCGCTTGACTTGCATTCCGATCAACTCCGTCAACAAATGAAGGAAATGGAAGAGCGATTGCGCGCCGAAATCCAAGATACAGAAAACCGATTACGTACTGAACTTCAAGAAACAGAAGACCGATTGCGCGCCGAGATTCAGGATACCGAAAATCGGCTGTATGCCAAAATTCGAGAGACGGAAGACCGGTTGCACCAAAAACTTTTGGATTTGGAAAAGCGCACGGATGCTCGATTTGAGCGCTTGGAAACGAAAATGAACTATTGGCGCCTTGAATGGTCGGAAACGCAGGAAACGGTTGACTTCCTCGCCCGCAAAACTCTCCAACATGAACGAAAACTCCGTTCCCGGGCTGAACAAAACGAAATCTCCTGAAAACTGAAAAAGAAACAAGCCAACCGGCCGCCAGCATGTTTTTTGCTTGACGGCCGGTTGGGCTTTTGTCTCGTGCTTGCCAAATTTTTGGACAGTCAACCGCCTTGATCGATCATCGTTGTGTCGAACAGCGGCCAATGTTGCGGGGCGTGCTTCTTATTCGTTTCCTTGTCGCTTGGCGATGTCCGCGCCGGAAAACGCCGCTTTCATCGCTTCATACGACGGCTTCAGCCGCTCGTGGTAGCGCGGCGTCTCCCACGTCGGCCACGTGTACGTGTAAAACTGCCGAGCCGGCAGCACATTCCCTTCCAGCGCCGGGAACGAAAATGAGCGCTCCCCGTCGGCGACGTACACGCCAAGGCGGATGCCGTCCAGCCCGCCGTGCACTTTCGCCGACCGCGCTCCGTCCGTCCGCTGGCGAACAAATTCTTCTTCATAGACGCCGTACGTGTCGGCGACATACACGGCATCATAGCCATCCATCGTGTTCGGAAGCGGGCGCACTTCGTATGCCCCGCCGCCCTTTGGCACAAATCCGACATAATCGCGCGCCGCATCATACGTCTTACCGTTCCGGTGCACGTACTTTTGCGCCCGGAGCAGCCAAACAAGCCCTTGGTGCTCGCGGTACGACCGATCCGGCACCGTATCATCGACAATGAGCAGCTCAAGCTTCGTTTCCGGCTTCAGCCACCAAAGCCAATACGGCGCCGACAGAAGCAGCACCACCAAGACAATATACACATAAAGCCAGCGGAACGCCCTTTTCTCCATCTCCCCACTCTCCCTCACACCCGGTATCTTCCTTATAACAAAAGGAGCGCTTGTCCGGCAAGCACAAACAGGCATTTCTGTCCAAAAAAGAAAAGAAACGCCGGGCCGTTCGTCCTCCCCCGCTCGCTGAACGCGCCCCATGTCCGATCCCCAACACCGAAACAGGCCTCGCTTGAGAAACGAGTCCGTCCATCACTCACATCCACACCCTTGCCGATCAAGGATGCGAGACTGAACGCAAGGCGAGGACAAGCGGATCTGGCCCCCGAACCGCTTTGACCGCGCCCGCCAACCCCGCTTATTGGAAAAACCGCGATGACAACGCCGGCCTCTCCCGCTCCGTCACCAGCTTTCGATGCGGCCATCCAACCGAGGCACGAAGTCGGCCTGCATCATTACCGTCAGATTCCCGCTCCGCCACCGGCTCTCGCCGCGGCCATCCAACACGAAAAGGCAAGCTCCCGACAAGAGCCTGCCTTTTCGTCATGACCATCTATCGATTCGGTTCATATACATCCCACGTCCATTTGATCGACTCGACGATTTGCTGGGCCGCCTGTTCGGCTTCAAGCTCATTCAGCACCACGCGGGAATGATGGAGGGCGTAAGCCGACTGCCGCTGGAAAAACAGCTGCTCTACCTCTTCCAATGTTTTATTTTTCAACACCGGCCGGCTGTCGACAATGAGCGGCAGGCGCTCTTCTTTCCATTGATCCCATGACAAGTCAAGGAAAAAGACGATCCCATGAGCGAGGCAGGCGCGCCGCACCTCCTCCTGCAAATATGCACCGCCGCCAAGCGATAAAATTTTCAACCTTGTCTTCGTGCATAAATCGATGATTATCTCGCGCTCCACCTTGCGAAAGTACGCTTCCCCTTTTTGCGCGAAGATCTCCGGAATCGACATCCCTTGCCGCCGCTCGATTTCCGCGTCGACATCGATAAAATCGCGGTACAGCTTTTTCGCCACCAGCTGCCCGATCGTCGTTTTTCCCGCCCCCATAAAGCCGATCAATATGATGTTCCGCTCGCGGAGCGGGATGGCGGTTTGCCTGTTCACGATGAACTCCCCTTTCTCCTTCAGCCAGCATCTCATCGTCTTCCCGTATGTAACAACAAATCAACGGCTATATTTTTGCAATACCGACAGCACCGCCCGCACGTCTTCGATCGGGATTTGCCCTGGAGCGGAGCTTTGTTGGCCGACGGCGAACGTAACCGCCGAACCAAACAGCCATCCGACAAGCCGCGTCATCGCGCCTAATCCCCCCATCGACATCGTAATGAGCGGAATGGAAAGCTCCCACCGCGCCCGCTGCGTCGCCTCAAGCAATACAAGCACATCTTCCGGCGACAACGGCATGACCGCCACTTTCGCTATATCCGCACCGCTCTGCGCGGCTCGACGCATCATGTCCACCAGCACCTCTTCCGGCGGCGTACCATCGAAATGGTGGCTCGAGACAACAAGCCGCACCCCGCAATCATGAGCGACGCGGCGCACGTCGGTGATGCACTCCCCGTAAGCGAGTTCGCAGTCAATAAGATCGATGGCTCCGCTTTCACACACCGCTTTCATTAATTGCCGCTTTCCCTCCTCATCAAGCGGAATCGGCTGCCCTCCTTCCCGCTCCGAACGGATGGTAAACAAAACCGGAATGTCTCCCGCCACATGCCGCAGCTCGTTCGCTACGGCCAACACGCGCTCTTGATCGCCGATGTGATGAAAAAAATCGGCCCTCCATTCGATCAAATCGGGCTTCTTTTGGCAAACCTCCTCCACCTCGCGCAGCACCTGCTCTGCATCCGCCCCGACAACCGGCGCGCAAAGGCATGGTTTATCGCCGCCAATGATGACATTTCTAACTTTGATCACGTTCGCTGAAATCCCCATTCATCGCTCCCCCATTCATCACCTTGCCCAATCCAACACGGCGGCCAGCCGTTGAAAAGACCAACTTCCGCAAACGAAGATCGTCCGCTCATCATCAACCGTGTGGCCATGCGTCACCCAATCGGTCATTCACCAATTGCTTGATCGCCAACACGGTGATATGTCATCTTTCCTTCATCATAAGCCAACTCCCGCCCGTTGCGCAAGCCGAACATCCTCCGCACAGTGACACAACAGCCATTCAGCCAAACAAAAAACACCCAAGAAAACGGCAACATCGCCCTTCCTAGGTGTTCCATAGACCAAACCGCCGAAAAATGCGCTATCCTTTGTCAAGCAATCCGGCGGGATGGCCGATTTAGATCCTCTCCGCGAGGCCCAATTCTTTCAACAAAAAAGAAAGATTGCAAGCATAGAGAAAGAGGTCTTTTGTTTCAATCCTCTCCGCGAGGCCCACTACTTTCAACAGCACCTTCATTTTCCCCTTGACTCTTTAAAAGGATGGTGACAAAAGGAACAGGTTGCCTCACCGCCTTGTTTCTCAAATTGAGAAACTTTGCAACATCAGCTTCTCCGTTTCACGTCATCCGATTTGACCAGCTACACTTCCCATTCCTTCCAAGCGCCCCAGACAGGGTGAGATACTGGTTTTTTACCATCCTTCTATCGATTGCGCGATTCCGTATCCGTAATTGACAGCCGTTTTTGCGCCGATTCCGTGCTCGGAAAATGCACCGGAAACAAGCTTCTTCAATACCTGGGTGGCTGTTTCGTCTCTAAATGGCTCTTCAGTAAATGTCACATTTTCTTTCAACAGAACGCCAAACTGGAATCTCGGTTTCTCGACGACAGGGAATGACACAAGCGATGGTGTATCATAGTCTACAGGCCATTTTTGCTGTTGGTAATACATTTTGTAATGAACGTTAATGATGTCCTCTTTGATTTTTGGTATTTGCACAGGGATGCTGTCCGTGAATATGACACTCCCCTGCTCGTCTTGATCGCCGAAAAGGAAACGGAAGGCTTGGGATTGTTCCGCTTTCTTCTCCTCGCCATCAAAATATTCAAAAATCATATAAGAGAGGCAAACGCCTTTAATGGCCTGAGCCGGCAAATACGGATACCCATACAACGGATGCAGGGTAATGGATGTTTCATAGACAGATGCATCCCCTAAACCGAGAGCCAGCCGCCATTCAAAACTGACTTGAAACCATTGACTTTCCCATCCACTATCTGCAATGATCTTTTTTTGACGTTTGACCAAGTTGTCAAACAGTTCCTGTTGGAAAGCAGGCTTAAAGTGGAAGACTGAGGGACGTAGTCGTTCCTTTTCTTGGTCATTAGGCTGTTCAACGAGCCGATGATACTGAAGCCAATAATTATCGGCTCCTGATGAAAAAATATCATTTTCGGTAACCAATACTCTTCTTGTATCTGCTGGCAGACAAAGTCGCTCCACAAACATCTGCTCGTTTTTCTTTGCGTCATTCCGTTTTTTATTTTTTTTTTCATTAGGACGGTATTTTACCACTTAACTTCACTCCCTCGACGAAACGACGCAACCATTGGAAAAGGCGCAAAATTTCTAACGTTACTTGGCGATATTGTTCGGAATTTAAAGAAAGCAGCAATTTCATAAGCTCCGTGTCTTTTCTCTTCAACTCTGGGAAAGAAACGACAGGATTGTCAGCCAGCCATCGCCGCGTTTGCTCGTAAATTAAATCGTATGCATTTTTCGGATGATCTTTGCTTCCAGGTAGTTTTACCGTTCCGTTTTGTTTCTTGTCTTCCTTTTTTCTTTTAGCAAATACATAAGCAAACGTGGCGCTGAGTCCGTTCGTTTTGATTAATGCCGGGATCTTTTTTACGTAAGATGCATAGTTCTCATCAAAATAATACTCATCATTGTACGCTTTCTTTTCCTCTGCAATGGAAATGCCAAAGCTCGCACAATCGTAGGCAAATTTCGCCCGTTCTTGTTCGATATCAATGAGCTTGCTCACTTTATTTCCTCCCTCTTCTCTCACTAGACCTCAATCGTCTGTTTCCTGCCGTCTTCGATAAGGTGAGTGCGAGTGATCCCTTTGCCAATCGTTTCATTGCCACCGATTTGAATGACTCTCGGCAAAAACTGTGCAAAGAAATCGATCACCCCTTGCGCGCTCGCGAATCGTTCATCAGACAGCCCCTCGTCTTTCGATTTCAGAACAGGGGAGGCTATCACCAGTGAATAAAGAACCGATTCAGCTGGCAAATACTCTTCTGTAAATAAAGCCCCCTCCTTGACAATTCCTTTACTCCGGTCGATTCTCACCCTTGTCACGATGTCGGTTGACAACATGACAAAATCTCGAAATACATCGTCTGGAACGATGACTAAATCGCGTGTTAATTTATTGCGCCAATACTGATACTCATCGGAGGAAGGAAATAGATTCTCTGAAAACCAGTTTGCCCATTTGGTGCACTCATCGCTCTGTTGAACGTTGACCAAATACTCCTCTAGCAAAACCCCCTGCCCCGATATGATCAAATCACTTCCTTGAGGGATTGTTCCCTCGAGGTTGTGGTCATATGTGGAAAGGTCAATCCCGCATAGCTGCATTTCCTGTTTGAAACGGCTGAGAATTTGCGGACACGTAATCCAAACAAACACATGTTTCAGCGATTTGACCGGAAACAATAAAATTCGGGCATCGGTGAACGCAATAGCGCTAGCGTGATCCGCCTGTTCATCTTTTCCAAACACATCTTCAATCATTTGCTTGTTTATTTTGCCGAATCGGCCATTCGGGTGCTGAAGTTCGGCACGATCCGCCACATCTTCCTTGCTTTTAGCGGCTAATGCATAAAAAGCATCTTTCAGGCTGCCTTTCACACTGGAAGCCTCGTACTTTGGAAATCCCGTGTAACGTTCCCGTTGAATTGGCAAATCGACAACTCCTAAGTCCGTCCCCGCCCCAACATGGGATGGGGTTGCACTGATGAAGATTAACGGTTTCGCTAACTGATACATCTTAACTGAACTCCTCCTAGTTCATTGAGTTATATAGTTATTTGGCTCAAGCAAATACGGAATTAACTCACGATCTTTGTTAAGTTGATAAAATGTGCGGAATTCCTTAATATAACTGCTATGATTAAATTGGCCAACGCGAAAATCATAAATGACCACTTTCGTAAGCTTTTCTTGGATATGGTCATAATCAAACGAATACAACAGACGCACTTCTATGCCCGAGCGCGGGGCTTTAAAAATAAAATGCTCGTCCCCTGGGCGGCAGGCGTGAACAAGCTCTCCCGCATCCTTTCCGTCTGTTTGTTCTGGCATCGTCATGCGTTGAACGATTTCTTCTTTTGTTGCTTTTGTTAAACCATTGCTTTTGATATAGTTAGTTAAAGCGGATATCAGTTTTCCTATTTCTTGACGCAAAATTTGACGATTCCGATGAGCCTCGTCTTGCGAGAACGGGCCATTTTGCAAGACGTAAACGAGTTGAAACTTTTGATATATGCGATAAAACATTTCGCCAATCGCATTCAAGAAGGCGTCTTTTCCATCCGTCGTAGAAATACAAGCACTGAAGTCGTAGCTAATGTTATGCTTTCGTTTGTACTCTTCCCAAGCGTCGATTCCTGCGTGTAAATCCCTAATTACACTCGCATACTTTTCAAACGTATTCCAATCAATCGCTAGGAGGCTGGTGAAAAACGGTTGTTTCTCTTGAGCAATGGGGGAACGCTTGAAAGGCGATCCTGATGCGACAAGGCTTATCTATTTGAGAAACGGGCTTGATAAGCGACTTGTCCCCTTAAATCACCGGTCTCCTAGAAGGCTGGTGAAAAATAACAGATTCGATCGATTTGTGGGAAATTACAAGGAATGAAATGATGACGTTACAAGGTTTTTTCAATTTGAGAAACACTGTTAGAGCGCAGTATTTCCCTTTAAATCACTGCCCTTCTAGAGTTTACAAATTTCTCCTCATAACTCCCTTCATCTACACGACCGATGTCTCATCCGTTTCATTGGCCGCCACCTTTCCGACATAACAAAGACCAAACCCTTGTTGAGCGTATGTTGGCTTTGTCCATTGGGGCTCATCGCATATGCATTGATCATGAAAGATCGTGGTCACCTCTTCGATGTGTTCAGACGAAACAGCGAAATAATAGACGCTCCCTGCACCAACAAAACGCCGCATCGGCTTAGGATAACGCTCCTTCATATCGAATCCGCCAAGCGCCATGTACTTGCCGACAGCGGCCGTCACCAAGTCGAGCTTGATTCCCTGATATTCACCGGACATCGTTTCCGGATCAATCCAACTTGGCAGCCAACCGTTGGCAAAGTAAGTAGGAGCAGCAAAATACAGCTTAAAGAGCTGCCTAGAGGGAGAGGACGAAGAATTCGGATGATAGTCAGGCCACGCAAACGTAGGCGGCTCGATTTCCGTTTTTGAGTAAAAGGCCGTTCTTCCTTCTCCCCCCAAACGAAGCAGTCCTGAATCTTTTAACCCATCGAGCCCATCAAAATCAACGAAAAAACGATAGGCTGGATGAAGGCGCTTCATCCCCATACGGTAAAGTTTGGACTCTTCCGCTGTTCTCGTTCGGCGGTCGATAGCAATGCCGATTTTCATTTCCGTTTTGGCTATAGGTTGTTCATCCGCTCCCTCTTCCGGAGGCAAATAACGAATATGCTCATTGTTTCTTAAACCTTGCAAATATTTTTTTAACTCTTTTTCGTTTATGTATTTTCCTTCTGCCGAGCGGTACATGTTTTGCTCATCCGGCGGGGCGAGAATCGTTCGAAACGGATAGTTTGAAGAAAAATTCCTTTCTTTCATTTGTAATTCATATGCTTGCCTCTCGCTGTCATCTTCCTTAATGACGAGATCTAACGGAATCGGAAAAATAAAGTGCTTTTTTTCCACGTCATATACATGCACTCCCCTGACCGTCAGTGAAACAGTAGGATCATCGTCGGTGTTGAGCTGCCTGGGGGTGAATTCATTTGGATTCGTTCCAAAATAGGCGCTGCGCAACGCCCCATAAAACGTGCTAGGCGGCGGTGGAAAAACGCTTTGAGCCGTGACATCCTCCCCCATCGAAAACGGCTTCCCATCCCGGACAAAGAGAAGGTCAAGCGGCTGAATGAGAACTCTCATTGCCCGTCTCCCTTTCCATCAGCTTGATGTCGTTTAAGGAACGAAAGGATATACAGTGTATTTATAAAATTCAAAATCGAATGATTCTCTGTCTGCACTCCGACTGCTTTTTGGTTGATTGTCGGAAGATAGTCGCTGATCTTCCACAATTTCATCAGCAGGGAGAGCAACTCTTCAACAGTCTCCTCTCTAGACACCCCGTCTACCTTTTTGAAACTTCGGTTGAGCAGCCTTCTCAGCTCCGCCTCCATCATTCCCCGGAATGGTTTCCGGGTGAAGGCAAACAATTCACGGGACAACACTTGCAAAAACGTATCGGAAAAATGTTTTGTCATTAAAGCAAGAATTTGCTGCAACAATCGAGGTGTGCTTTCATTTTCTTGGCTGGAGACGCCCCACTTCAGTGCTGAAATCAGATGTTCCCCATTTCTTTTCAAAACACTGATGCAAAAAGCATCTTTTTCTTGTTCATCGGGGCGTTTCGGTTCAACTTTTTTTCCTATTTTTTCTGCATAACGAGCTCCTCTGACGACATCTGCAAGCGGTTCTTTGTAATGGCCGATGCAGATGCCAGCCGTAAACGTCAGCTGCCCGCTCAGCTCAAACTCCCCCTGCAACTTTTGGTTCACTTGCCTGTCAAACTCTTGCCGCAGTTGGTCAATGACCTCAAACAGACAGCCGAGGTTGATGAAGCCAAACAAATCATCCCCGCCGGCATACACCGTTTTTCCTCTTGACCCGTTCAAATATCGTTTCGCCCATTTGGCGTATTCCCCTAGGCAAAACGTAAACTTTTCCTGGAACGCTTCAAGCTGCTCTTTATGCACGAGTTTCCCCCCGCCGAACCACTCTCCCATGCTGTCACCGTCAAATACGATCATGGCATAGTATGGGTTCGGTCGCTTCTTCTCTGCTTTCAACCGTTGAATGAGCTTATCGCTTTCCCTGCGCTGCTGCTCGGTGATGTCGTTAGCTGGTGGATTTTCGTTTAGTATGTCAAATACATATGCATAATCGATATGATCGTTTTCTATTTCCTCATCTGTCAAGATGTCGAGCATGGCCACCTTAGCAGTCGATGGAAATTGGATCTTCTTGTTTTTGAATGCTTCATCCATAAAGGCAAACCGTTTAATAAAACCAAGAGCTCCTAAATACTCCCCTTCACGGATATAGGAAACGTATCGCTCCCCATTTAAAGGGATCGCTTCTTCCGGGATAAAAAACTTTCTCTTTCCTTCTTTATCCACTCTCGGATTACGATAGAATAATACATTGTGTTCCCCCGTCAAGTTGCATTTTCTTCCCTGCTCCTCAATCTGGCGGAACGGACGGATGTTTTTTACCTGCCCCATCAATGTTTCCAGCTTGGCATATGAGCGATGATAATCATCATACGGGATACCGACCCAGAAAATTTGCAGATGAGCTTCTAGCTGTTCAAAATACGACTGTCGAAAGGAATCAGACACAAAAAACGAGAGTTTATCCGGTCCAATCAAGCTTTTGCCAATTCTCATAAACTCTTCGTGAATATGCCGCTCGACTTGTCCACCTACTTCATCGATTGAATAATGCCCAGAAAGGCTGGCTACAAATCGATTGGGAGCAGAATCGTTCTCTGGATTGGGAAAGATAATCGTCCCCCCATACTGGGAACGGATCAAATTCATCCCAGTTTGCGACAAATGCGACAAAAGCAAGCTGCCAATATAAAGATCTTGTGTTTTCCGTGCCTGCTCGATAAAACTCTGTACCGGGCCGATGGTCACATAAAGCAGGGATCTGTTCATGTCAAAATCGCCTCCTTGAATGCTTGGAACTGATCCACCTCCCCTTTTAAAGAAAAAGGTGGAACAGAATTCAATGTCGTAATAATCGGCCGCAACCGGCCGCTCCGATTAACTTGACAGGAATGATCTTCAATAACTGAAACGACGATAGGGGAAGCAAAACGACGGCCGGACTTAGCAATTCTTTTATGTTCGTGATTATGATCGCTGGCACTTTGAGCAATCCTTTGGAGGAGGGAATCAGCATTTGTCCACACATCCCCTACTTCAATCATCTTTATATAAGGAAACCGATTATCGCGGTTAGATGAAATATAAGGAAACCGATTATCGCGGTTAGATGAAACAACAATGGCAGACTCCCGCACATCGATCATCGGCCTTGCGATGCCTGATTTGTCATAAAAATCGTCTAGCAAACACTTAATGCCTAGCAAGTCGCTCGGTAAGGCATAGGGATTCCCATTTATTTTCCTAATCGTTATACTCCCAAATCCTCTCCGGCTTCGCATCCCCCATCCCCCAAGCAGAACAACTATTTTGAATAGCCGATCATATAGTTCTAGATGTTTTCTTGCCTTCAACACCACCTTGAACGACTGGCCGCACTTGTAACTTCTCGTTCTCACCTGCTTTTTGTGCGGAAGTAAATACGTCTCTCCGCTAGGAAAAATACTCCAAACACGAACAGTCAATGGGGATTGGCTCATGCCGCTTTCTCCAAATAGTTCCCCTTCCCTCTTTCGCAGTTCCTCGAACGAAAGATGGCCATGCAACGCCCGCCACCAAAATCGCATCACCCCTTTCAAAGCCGAGGCGCGAAGTTCCAGTATGCTCTTGTCGGCTCCCTTAGCGACAAGCGGCGTAATTATTTCACACGTATACTCATTTTGCAGCAAGATTGTTCTCCCCGCTTTCAACATGATTTTGCCAAAATTCCAACAACAGAGAGCGATATTGGCCGAACAGTTCCACTATTTTCTTCTCTAGCGTTTCGCTTGACAACGGAGCCGGTCGCCATCCGCCGTGGTTCAAGTCATTGCGATAATCTCTGATCTTGTGCAATATATCAAGCAACGGTCTATGTGAAAGCACCATTTCAATCAGTGACAAATATTTCTCATCACGATATTGTTCGCGGTATTGATCCATTGAACGTTTCTTTTCAATAATTTTCATCGCGGCAGTCAACGCCCGATCGACTAACTCTCTCTTACTGATCTCTTCCCCCTCCTCCTTTTTGCCATATGGATTCCATTTATATTTCAAACATATGGCCGTTGTATAAAGTTCACTGGCAAGTGTATATGCTTGTTGTGTGAGCCCATGGTTGATGCACCACTCAATCGCAGCCAAACCAGACAAGATGTCGTCTTGAACAGCCAAGTCACTAATATCTTCCTCCATTTTTTGGTACAGCACTTTCAATGGACGGAACATCGGCCGCAAGCTGCCGCTGACTTCCTGCAACTCTTTTAATGATTGGGACGCTTCCATTGCTATTTTCGATACTAACGGAGCACGGCTCGCTTGCAGCGCACTTGTCAGTTCTTTAAGTTTCTGGGTGGCGCTATTTAACTTGCTTAAATCTTCAGTACTCCTTTTTTCCTGGTTTCGGATCATTTTTCCACGCTCCAACACCCATTGACTCAGAGCGTTGGCATTGCCTGTCTGGATATAGGAGTATACGTTCGTCACCCAGTCCTGCATATCGGAAAAGGCCGTTAAATCAATGATTGGATGTTCCCCGTTTTCCTGTTCAAACAACCCGTAATAGATTCCTAACACTTTTACACGTTTTGTAATCCGGGCGTAATGAAGAGTAAGAAGCGCCAACATCGGCTGATAGCGGAATGAATGGGTGATGTCAAAAATCACCTCATTCTCCTCTTCCAACACGTTCGTCACGATTTCAAACATTTCCCATACTTCTTGCGGATATACCGCTGTCGGAATACGCACCGCGTCATATCGAAAGCCGTCCATTTGCTTGCGCAGCTGCTCTAATTCAGAAGCTAAACCAGCCCAGTTTGTGCTTTCCGCTTTTTCTGTGACGAAAATATACGCACGGTCAACCATGATTCCTTGCTGCCGCAATATATCCAATACTGCTTTTTGCACGAAAGGTGTTGTCTCTGACTTGATTCCTTCGAGATGGTATACGCCAGACAAATAACGACCAGTCCCTAAAAAGGATAAAAATTTGATCATTCTTCTCCCCCTCTGCCGCCCTTGGAGTCTCTCATAGTCAAACGCCAAGGAAATACAGAATTTCTAATTATCATAAGTTACTTTGCCGCATCCATCCCTTATGTACACAATCGAACAGCGGGGTGCAGAGAACATTAATCACCTTCTGCCCTCCACACAGTCAAACCCACCTCAAAACTTGCTTGCATCGCACAAGGGCAATTCTTCCACACAAAGAAATTTCTAGATTGACATGGTTATCATACCATAAAAAAAGTTAATTTTCACTATTCTTTAATTATTTTTGTGTCAAATTAGGAGAATCTTCCCCATTTTCCATCTCTCATCACCAAAAGTCGACGTAACAGCCCGCTTCTTTTAGAGGCAAAATAAGGCGTCTAAGTTTGTCGCTGTTTCATAAGCAAAAGTCTGTCCATATTGCTTTCAAGCTTGTAGATACACCCCATCGCCATTACGCGGAGGACATTAACATAATAAACATGCCTAAGCATAAGCGAAAGCCCATCAGCTTACGGAACTGTACACTTTAACAAGCCAACGACACATCTTTGAACCTAGGAGGGATCGAACGTGAAACAGGTGAAGGCGTTAACGATTCAAGACTCCTGCGGCTTTATCCCGCGTGAAGCGTCAACTGAGGACAAACCGGGGAAACATTCCCTAGGAGGCTGGTGATTTAATCGTGGATACCGCTTTACAATGTTATTTCTCATTTAGAAAAGCCTTGTTACATCGGTCCTGCTTTTCGCTCATTCTCCCATTGATGGAAAGGAATCAGCGGTTTTTCACCGGCCTTCTAGAAGGCTAGGAAAAAACGGTTATTTCTTTTGAACGATGGGGGGTGTAAAACGTGATACCGATGCGACAGAGCTTTTCTATTTGAGAAACGAGGTCGGTAAGCGGCCTGCTCCCTTAAATCACCGACCTTCTAGCATTTTTTCGAAGGGGTAAAGAATCCTCTCCACGAAGCCCACTACTTTCAACAGCACCTTCATTTTACCCTTGACTCTTTAAAAGGATGGTGACAAAAGGAACAGGTTGCTTCACCGCCTTGTTTCTCGAATTGAGAAACTTTGCGACATCAGCTTCTCGTTTCACGTCATCCGACGTCAGCTAGGGGCGATCGCTGTTTTTCACCAGCCTTCTAAGGCGGCAAGAGGCCATTTTGCAAACCCCTCACATCCCCTCAAATCATAAAAATTGATTATGTCAACTTGTACAGCTGACCGAATCTGTCAAACGTTCAAACTATTGATCTATCAATACCATGTTTCGTGAATCGAAAGAAAAAGAGGCTTGCACACCCCTGCCGTTTTTGCGGCTGTTTTGGGGTGTGCAGCTAGGGAAGGTCATCGGCTTGTTCCTCGCCGCGCCAACACCCGCTCAAGCCCCACGGCCACGCCGTCTTCCTCATGGGAGAGGGTGACGAAATCACTATTCGCTTTCAATTCGGGGGCGGCGTTGGCCATGGCGACGCGGCAGCCCGCCACCCCAAACATCGACAAATCGTTATGGCTGTCGCCAAAGACGACCGTATCGCGCATATCGATGCCGTAATGGGCGGCGAGTTGCTTGAGCGCCTCCCCTTTCGTCGCCCGTTCGTTGTTCATCTCAATGTTGTGCGGATGTGACGAGGTGACCGTGACGCCGGGGAGCAGGGCGAAACGGGACGCCGCATCAAGAAGCCGCTTGCGGTCAAGGGCGAAAATCAGCAGCTTATACATCACCCGCTCCGGGTCGTCCCACACGGTGCGGATGTCGTCGACGTACGTCACCCGCGCCTGCTGGAACTGTTTGTTCACAAGCCATTTCACCTCTGGCGCCGCCTCGGCCATCTCCGAAGCGAGCGCTTCCCACTGAGCGCGGTTATGCAAGCCGACATAGACCGCATCGCCCGTGTACGTCTCACAATACAAGTCCGCCTGTTCGCGCACCCACTCAAGCACTGGGCGGACCGTCGCCCGCTCAAGCGGCGCCTCGCTGATGACAGTGCCGTCTTCGAGCGTGACGATCGCCCCGTTTAAGCTGGCGATCGGGCAGACGAGCCCCACCTCGCGAAGCGGGGCGAGTGCATCTTTGCGCGCCCGGCCGGTGACGATGGCGACGATATGGCCTTGCGCTTGTGCGGCTGCGATCGCTTTTCGGTTTGGTTCGCTGATTTTCCCCTCCCCGTTCAATAGCGTTCCATCCATATCTAAGGCAATAAGCATCGATCCATCCCTCTCTTTCGCTGTTCTCCACACCGCGGCCCGTAAACCAAGGGCTCGCTTTCCACTAGAAGGCTGGTGAAAAACCGCTGTCACACCCCAATCATCGCATTTTCATTCAGAAAAGAAGGCTGTTTCTACGAGGTTTCTCTAATTGAGAAATAGGTGGAAGCAGTAGTATTTTGCACGAAATCACCGGCCTCCTAGAGCCGTCCTCATAGGCGCTCCCCTATTATACCAAAGTGATGGCAAAAACGTGAAATCTGCCCGCTTTTCATAGTATAATAGATGAAAAAAATTCTCAATGAAAGCGAAGGGATGCCCATGTGGATCGTTTACGCCTTGTTGGCGGCGGTGTTTGCGGCGTTGACATCGGTGCTGGCGAAAATTGGGATTGAAAACGTCAATTCTCACTTGGCGACCGCCATTCGCACCGCGGTCGTGCTTGTGCTCGCGTGGGCCATCGTGTGGTTGACCGGCGCCCACCATGGCATCAAATCGATCTCTCCCAAGAGCTGGTGGTTTTTATGTTTGTCCGGGGCGGCGACCGGATTGTCGTGGCTTTGTTTTTACAAAGCGATCCAAATCGGTGATGTGTCCCGCGTCTCGGCCATTGACAAATCGAGCTTGGTGCTGACGATTTTGTTTGCGGCGATGTTTCTCGGCGAACCGCTCTCCGCAAAGGTCGTGATCGGGGTGCTGCTCATCACCGCGGGGACGTTGCTGATGATGTTGTAGCCCGTCCGTCTCGCGGGCGCCTTGTCTTCCCTCCCGGCTGCCAGCCGGCCATCATGGGAACGATGCGCCCTAGCCCTCCTCTCCACCCCCTGCCAAGCTCCGCGAACGAGCCCGCCGTTTAACGGAGAAACGCCTCATTCTCGCTTGGTGCCACAATTTTTTTACTTTTTTATAGACAGGACGAAGGAAAAGATGATATGATGGTCTTCACTATGATGAAAAGCCACTCGGCATTTGATCACCTTCATTCTAATGAATGGTCGCGGCGATGAACCCGCGCTTGCATGATCGCGCGGCACATCGAGCGAAGAGTGATGTGGAAGGAGATTTTTGAATGAATGATTTTCACCCGTTCGGCTGGTATGCGGCGAAAATTTCCCCGCATTTGCCGAAAAAAGCGTTTCAGCCTGTGCGATCCCGTCTGTTGGGAGGTTTGGCTTATTTGCTGGTAGTCACTGGCGGCATCCTCGCTGTGTCCCTTTTCGACTTCCATCCTGTATGGAACCTCCTCATTTCCATTGTGCTCGGTTTCAGTTTTGCGGCGCTAGGATTTTTAGGCCATGAAATTTTGCACGGCACGGTCGTCAAAACGCCGTGGCTGCGCGATCTTCTCGGGGCGCTCGCCTTTTGGCCGCTCTGCACCGGGCCGAAGCTATGGCGAAAATGGCATAACGCCACCCACCATGTGCATACCCAACATGAAGAAAAAGACCCTGACGCCTGGCCAAGCATGGAACAATTGGCGAAAAGCCGCCTGCTTCGCTGGGTTTACCGCATTCCGTTCCCAGTTCGCGCTAGTTTCGCGTTTGCCTCCTTGTCGGTGATGTTTACCGTCCACTCGATTCGGATGCTCGTTTTGTTTTGGCAAGACTTCCGCTGGAAAAATCGCATCGTTGTCCTATGTCAATTTCTCTTGCCGTGGACGACGTGGATCGGGTTGTTATGGCTTGTCGGCTGGGAAAAGTGGCTATTCGCCTTTTTGCTTCCACTGCTTGTCGCCAACATGATCGTCATGGGCTACATTTCGACCAACCACCGCCTCAATCCGTTGGTGCCGGTCAACGACCCGTTGGCGAACAGCTTGTCGGTCACCGTGCCGAAGTGGGTGGATGTTCTCCACTTCCATTTCTCGTATCATACCGAACATCATCTTTTTCCGGCGATGAGCTCAAAATACTACCCGCTCGTGAAAGAGCAGATCAAACAGATGTGGCCGGACCGCTACCACGAGATGCCGATGACCAAAGCGCTGGCCGCGCTTTGGAAAACGCCGCGCGTCTACTACGAGCACAATGAGCTCATCGAACCGAAGCAAGGTCATGTGTACGGCACGCTTGGCAACGGACTCGATCCCGATGAGATCGCGCCCCGCAGGCGGGAAGAAGACGCCGAAGCATCGCCGGCGACCCGGAAGGCAAAATGGAAAAACGCGTCCGGAGCGGGCAAGGCATAAAAACCGCTCACCAAACGATGTGCCATTCCCGGAATCATCAGCGCCCGATGCCGCTGCACCCGCCGCCGGGGAAAGCGCTGGCGGGCGCAAGCCGATCTGCAACCGGGCGAAACGACCGCGACATGCGGCCAAGAAGGCTGATGAAAAACCGCTGATTCCCTTCCTCAATGGGAGAACACATGAAAAGCAGGACCGACGCAACAAGGGGTTTCTAATTGAGAAATCACATTGCAAAACTGTATCCAAGATTAAATCAACAACTTCCGAGACACGTTTTCTTGGTGGAGCGGATACAGATAGGCAGTGAAAAAGAGGGGGCTCACCGCTTGTAGGCCCCCTCTTTCCTTTCTCCTACTTGCCGATAAGGTTGGTGGCCTTGATCGATGATGGAACGCGTGAACATAGAGGCTGACGCAACAAGTTTTTTCTACTCAAGAAACGGTTGCGCAAGTGAATCACCAGCCTCCTAGATGAAAAGGGTGTCCCGCATCGTTTGAGACACCCTTTTCCCCCTCTCTTACTCTTTCATCCTCATTGGCGCAGCGAGCCGATCGTTGGACATCAACAGCACACAAACGATCGTCAGCGCCGCGGGGAGGAGCGCCCATAAAAACGTATCGGCAATCGACGAGGCGAGCGCTTCGGTCAAACGGTCGAGCACAGGGGCCGGGATGTGCGCCCGCGCTTCCGGCGACAACATCGCGCGCGGATCGTGCATATTCGCTCCATGGGCCCCTTGCGCCATGCCGCGAAACTGCTCGGCCAATTGATCGGTGAACAAGTTGCGCTGAATGATCCCAAACACGGTAATGCCGACCGTCATGCCGAGCGACCGGACAAACGAGTTCGTTGAGCTGGCCGCTCCCCGTTCCGCTTCAGAAAAATGGTGGATCGCCGCCATGCCGAGCACCGAAAACGATGCTCCAACCCCTAACCCAACAATCATCATGTACAACGTCACCGTAAGCCGCGTGGTATGCTCATCAATCGTGCCAAGCAGCCCGATCCCAGCCGTAAACAGCAACATAAACCCGAACATCACGTTGCGGTAGCTCGTTTTCCCGGCCAAAAAGCCGCCGAGCTGGGCTGATACCGTCGTCGAAAGCATCATCGGCAACAAAATCAATCCGGAATTCGTCGCCGAACCGCCCGTCACCCCTTGGATAAAAATCGGGATGTACACGGTGGCGACAACAAACGTCGCGCCGGAGAAAAAGGCGACCAACGTCGTTGACGCAAACAGGCGCTCGCGAAACATATGGTAAGAGACGATTGGCTCTTGCGCTTTCGTTTCTACATACAAAAACACGAGAAAGAGCAAGGCAAACGCCGAAAACAACCCGATGATCACGGCCGAGTCCCACGCGTACTTCTGGCCGCCAAGCTCCAGCGCAAACATCAGGCAGACGATCGCCGGAACAAGCGTCATCACGCCAAGCCAGTCAATGCTTTGCTTCGCATGCTTCGGCGACTCGCGGTAGTAGATCCAAAGCAAGAAAAACGCGACAATCCCAAGCGGAATGTTAATGTAAAACACCCAGCGCCAGTTGAGATAATCGGTGATATACGCGCCAAGCAGCGGGCCAAAGATGCTTGACAAGCCAAACACCGCACCAAACAGCCCGCCCATCTTCCCGCGCTTCTCCGGCGGGAAAATGTCAAACATAATCGTAAACGCGATCGGCACGAGCGCCCCGCCACCGATGCCTTGAATGGCGCGGAAAATGCTGAGCTGCACGATCGTTTGCGCCATGCCGCACAACACCGACCCAATTAAAAACACGATGATGCCAAATAAGAAAAATCGCTTCCGTCCGTACATGTCGGACAATTTCCCAAAAATCGGCATCCCCGCCATCTCGGCCACCATATACGCCGACGTCACCCAAACAAACTGCTTGAGCCCGCCCAAATCGGCGACAATCGTCGCCATCGCTGTGGCCACAATCGTATTGTCCATCGAGGCGACAAAAATGCCGAGCAACAGCGCGATCACGACCAATCCCGTTTTCGTTTCCTTATTCTTCATCCGTTCCCTCTCCCTCTACCTCTGTCTTTTTTCTTTCACCATGGCATGTTCGTCTTGGGCAAACGCCTCCCGATATTCAACAAGCCCGATCTCACAGCCGGGGCCGATCGTCACCCGCTCTCCCCGGACGATCGCGGCTTTCGTATATTCCAAATAAATCTCATCGCCTTCAATCGTGTCCGCCTCCAACGTGGCGGATAAGGAAGAAAAACGCGTCAGCCAGTGAATGGCGTTCCACGTTTTGTTTCGCTTGACGGAAATCGTCCGGCCGCCAATTTCCTTGACCGAACTGTCGGCAAAATAGAGCGACAATTCCACCTGTTCGGCATTCAGCGTCTGTCCCACTCGCACGACGCCGGTCAACGCGACCTTTTCCGCCTCGCAGCTTCCCGACACCGACAGCTCGCCATAGCCGCGAATCGCATGCGCTTCCACGTTCCCCTCCACCTGCACCATCCCGCGCAGCTGAAGATGCTGCAGATGGGCATGGCCGCGAATGTCTGCTTCCCCGAACACATCCATTTTCTCCATACGCACAGGACCGTCGATGTTCGCTTGGCCAAACAGGCGAAGCTGGCGGGCGGTGAGCGCTCCTTTCATGTCTGCCGAGCCAAACACTTTGCAGCGGTCGCATTCGACATCGCCGCGAATCGTCGCATCGCCGCGGACCGTCACGTGATGGAACGTGCCGCCGCCCGAAAACGCCGATCCGTTAATGGTCAAATTTCTCGCCGCCATCGTTCTCACCCTTTCTCTATGGTTCCGATTTTCGCCTCTTCATCGCATTCCAATGCTTCTCGGTACTCGACCCGCTCGATGTGACATCCCGGCCCGATCGTCACGCGGTTGCCGCGCACCGTTTTCGCCGTAGTATGTTCGAGATGAATGACATCCCCTTCGATCACATCGGCGGTCAACTCCGCTGGAAAAAACCATTTTTTGAACAGCGAACCTCCTTGCCTCTTTACCATAATCGTTTCCCCGCCGATCTCCGTAGCGCGGCTCGGACCAAACAGCTTTACTTCGATATAGCCTGCGTTCAACAGCCCGCCAACGGAGAAATGCCCTTCGACCTCCATCCGCTCGGCCGAACAGTCACCGCCAACGTCGAGCTCGCCATGGACACGGATCGTCTCCGCCGTGCATGAGCCTTTCACCAAGCCGTGGCCGCGAACCGTCGCCTCCTGGCATTGCACATGTTCTCCAATTTTCACACTCCCGCTCACTTTCATCCACTCGCACTCCATCCCACCTGTCACATGGCCTTTCCCGGCAATATGAACGTTGTTGGCTTTCACGCTTCCTTCGACGGTCGCATTTCCTTGCACTTGCATCTCCAAGCAATCGAGATCGCCATACAGCTTTCCATTCCCCGATAATTTCACCAAGCTGTACAGCCCGCCGGACGCATGCCCCGTTCCGGCAATGACCAAATCACGCCGCTCCATTTCTCATCCCTCCGAAAGCTTCAGCTTTAACTCTTCAATGCATGCCGGCACATGCAGCCGCGCTGCGAGCTTTGCTCCTTCTTCGATGTACAAGTTGACTGCCCCTTCCGCCAAAAAGCAAGTCGCCACTCCCATTTTACGGAGGACGATCAGCTCGCATGATTTTCCTTGCAGTTTTGGATAATGGCTCTCAAACATCTTCCATATGGTTTTTCCCTCTTCCATGCTGATCTCGCCGGAAAGAAGCAGCCGATCAACAAGATAAAGAGAAAGAAGCTGCACAAACGAAACGTCGTTTCGATCGCTCAACTGGTTGTTCAATAATTGCAGCACGACATCCGAAACAATGTGACGTTTTACGATTTCTTCTTTCGTCATGACGACCGTCGCCGGATCAGGGGCAAACATCGCCGCCAACTCATCGAGAGACCGCTCATCCTTCAGCTCCTTGATTTTCTCAATGCGAGCCAAGATTTTTTCTCTCGGAAAAAACGTCTCCTGCCCAGTGAATGTCGATTTGCGAATAAACCATTCTTCCGGAATCAGCTTTTTCCGCTTCCAGCGATACAGCTGACCGTATGAAATGCCGGTCAGCTCAAGCAGTTCTTTTTTCGAAATCAATTCCTGTTCCATGAGCAGCTCACCTCCCTCACAACCATAAATGTAACATAACATTGTTACGTTGTAAATAAAAAAAGATCATCCTTTCCAAAAAACATTGTCGCCTCACCTGACAATCAAGACAAGAAAATTGGACGGGACACCCTTTCTTTTTCATGTTTACGTATAGGACATTATGCCTGAGTCTTCCCCTTTCCACTCCCACATGTATCCCCTCACGGTCTAGCCCATTTCCCGATTTCCAAAATCACACATGGCATTCGCATAAGCACTTTGTTGTACGTTTCATATGATTAAACACACCGTTATCCATCGTTGAAAGAGAGGTGCAAGATGGATGATCACCATCAGCCTTTGCATGATTGTCAAAAATGAAGAAAGCGTGCTTGCCCGCTGTTTAGATAGCGTTCGACATTTAGTGGACGAGATCATTATTGTGGATACAGGATCCACTGATCGCACTAAAGAAATCGCTCAAGGCTACGGAGCGCGAATCATCGATTTTCCTTGGAATGATGATTTTTCCGCCGCCAGAAACTTCGCGTTTTCTCATGCTACAATGGATTATATTTTTTGGTTGGATGCTGACGACGTGCTATTGAGCGAAGACCAAGAAAAATTTCTTTCATTGAAATGCACACTTCCATCTGATATCGATTCTGTAACTATGATCTACAGCCTAGCCAGAGATGAACGCGGGACAACCATCTCCAGCGTTCGGCGCAACCGTCTAGTCAAGCGTTCCAATCATTTCAGATGGCATGGCATGGTTCATGAATACTTAGAAGTATGGGGAAAGATTCTTAACAGTGACATCACGGTGCTTCATCAACCAATTCATAATCATTCCGATCGAAATTTAAAAATTTACGAAAAACAACTAGCACAGGGAAAGGAACTATCACCAAGGGATTTGTTTTACTTCGCCAATGAGCTATTCGACCAACAACAATATGAGCGAGCTATCTCATATTATGAACAATTTTTGCAAACAAAAAAAGGATGGGTGGAAGATTGCATCGCAGCCTGTGGAAGACTAGCGGATTGTTTTTATGCACTTGGAGATGAAAAACAAGCGCTACGATATGTGTACCAATCTTTTGAATACGACACCCCCCGCGCTGAGTGTTGCTGCCGATTAGGTTACTATTTTCTCAAGAAGAAAAAATATCGCCTTGCAGTGTTCTGGTATAATTTAGCAACTCAACTGACGATACCCTCCGACAGCTGGGGATTCATTCATCACGCTTGCTGGACTTGGCTTCCCCACTTGCAACTCTGTGTATGCTACTTCTATTTAGGTGAATATGAACTGGCATACAAACATAATGAAAAAGCCAAGGAATATGTTCCCGATCATCCAGACGTGCTGCACAATCAATGCTTGTTAGAGTCTATCCTTTCTATCCATAGTACGTTCCCTCAAACGGATCAATAACACTTTAATGATAAGGAGGTTTTGTTATTTGTCTAACCGCCATCCTATTCGGATAAAATGTCTTTCCCCTTTATGCTGTATCCAGACGCCAATCATAAAATTATATGGACCCACAGGACCCACAGGACCCACGGGACCCACAGGACCCACGGGACCCACAGGACCCACAGGACCCACAGGACCCACGGGACCCACGGGACCCACAGGACCCACAGGACCTGCTGGACCCACAGGACCCACAGGGCCTGCTGGACCCACAGGACCCACAGGACCCACAGGACCTGCTGGACCCACGGGACCTGCTGGACCCACAGGACCCACAGGGCCTGCTGGACCCACAGGGCCCACGGGACCCACAGGGCCCACGGGACCCACAGGACCCACAGGGCCTGCTGGACCCACGGGGCCCACGGGACCTGCTGGACCCACGGGGCCCACGGGACCTGCTGGACCCACAGGACCCACGGGACCCACAGGGCCTGCTGGACCCACAGGACCCACGGGACCTGCTGGACCCACAGGACCCACGGGACCTGCTGGACCCACGGGGCCCACGGGACCTGCTGGACCCACGGGGCCCACGGGACCTGCTGGACCCACAGGACCCACGGGACCTGCTGGACCCACGGGGCCCACGGGACCTGCTGGACCCACAGGACCCACAGGACCTGCTGGACCCACGGGACCCACAGGACCTGCTGGACCCACGGGGCCCACGGGACCTGCTGGACCCACAGGACCCACAGGACCTGCTGGACCCACGGGACCCACAGGACCTGCTGGACCCACGGGACCCACGGGACCCACAGGGCCTGCTGGTGCTGGCGCCATCATCCCATTTGCATCTGGAAACACTGTGGTCTTGACTGCTACCGTAGCAGGTTTAGCCGATACAGCGAGCTTAATTGGCTTCGGGAGTGCAACTTCCAACATCAGTTTAATTGGAGGAACTATAAACCTCGGCGGCACATCCAACATCGCTTTTACTGTTCCACGCTCTGGAATCATTACCGCTGTAGCAGCTAACTTTTCGGCTACCACAGGCACAGCACTTTTAGGAACAGCTACAATTCGCGCTCAACTTTATATCGCTACTTCCCCATCTAGCAACGTATTTTCTCCCCTTCCCAGCACGTTCGTCACCTTGGCTCCAATCATTACATTCCCAATCTCCGCACCGCAAAATGCCGCAGGAATTGTCACAGGATTAAACATCCCTGTTAATACGGGAGATCGATTACTCATGGTATTTTTCACCACCACTTCCGGGCTTTCTATCGCCGCTTCTGTCACTGGATACGCTGGAGCAGGGGTAGCCATTAATTAGATTTCATGTGCCGCTGGCCACATCTTTACTCGTCGTCCTGCAGCAAGACAGAGAAAATAGTTTGCCGCTCACTTCACCAGAATGATCTTACCCGTTGTTCGCCGACCCAATCATCCAAACTTCCATTGGCTTCACACCATTTGCGCTATTTTTGATGACAACCCATAATTACGTTCAAATCATTGTGGCCAAGTTTCTGTGCCCCGGCCACCTACGCTTCGCTTAGTGGCGGGGGCTTCAAGCGACTTGTGCATATCGGTCGAACGGTAAGCCCGCACACCAGAACACGTTCCGCTTCCCTTCGTTCCAAAGACATCCGTTCTACCCATAGATGATCCTATTCATTGATGAAAGCCTACCAACATCCATCTCCCGCCTCCTCATTGGGTGCATCCTTCACGTTTTCTTGAGGCGGGATACTTCTTTTGGAAATGAAGTGAAATTTATGTTTTTGACACCCAAGGAAAGCAAAGGAGTTTGCCCATCATGGACGTTCGAATTCGGGCCATTTATGAAAGTTCTTATTTGAATATAATAAGCACCCTGTTCAAGGATCTTGACATTCCACAGTTGATTGATCATCTGGTTCCCGTGAATCCACAATGCCCAACTCGAGCCAGCGACGTTGTCGGTCTAATCACTTGGATATCTTGAGCGGCCGCTATGAAAGGGCTTGGGATACCGGAAACTGACCCGCCCGCCCGATCAGGCGATCTTTCAGTTGTTCCGGTATGTGAAAGTCGTCCTACTGGAGCTGCCGGATGGGCACATCCAACGCGCGTTAGGGAAAGCGCTCACCCCTGATCAGCGAAGGACCCTGCAGGGATTGGGCATGGACGAGAGCATTGACGTGTAACGTCATACGGAACGACTAGCGATGGTAAAAAAGGATTGCCATCGCTAGTCGTGTTGGTCGAAATGGTATTTTGAAAAACGAAATAAAAAGTTCTTTCTTTCCATTCTGCTAGGGTGTGAAATGTGAGTTGCAATAAACTGTTTTGTATGAAAACAATCTTTTGTTTAAATTCCTCTACGTTCAGACAAAACCCCTGTCGACTACAAAGCAAAATTATTGATGCAGTAGGCAATTTGGGGTATCGCCTACACAGCCCATTATACCTTATTTTGCAGTAAAGCGGTAATCGTGTTTTCCATGTTATACAAATAATGAGGTACTTTCCTTGATAAATCAAGGTTTTCCCCATTTATCCATCAAAATGAGGTTCACTGCAGATTTTTAACATTCAATGAAACAACGTGTATATATCAATTTTTTCATTTCTCCTTCCTCTCAAAATACACATGCAACCGATACTCGCAAATTTCTTTCGTCCAATTGTACAACATTTCTTCATGTTCATGGGCGATGGAAAATTGGAGCGCAAACACATTGTTTACAAAAGAAATCAGTCCCTTTGAGCTGCCGCTCCATTTCGTCATCGGCATGCGGGCGATCAGTTTGCTTACCTTTTCCTCATCGTACTCCCAAAGGCATTTCGTTTCCCCATCGGAAAAATCGATGCGCTTCCGGTATTCTTTTTCTGTTAAATACTGGTGAAAGAACGGTGCCGCTTGTTGCGGAGTGATGGGCTCATGCCAGCCCGAAGGTCCGCGCTCGAGCATGGCTTTTAAGACAACCATTTTATAACTTTTCGACATTACCGTCCGCTCAACCTCAACAAGCCACGGTTCATGCTTGAGAAACACTTCCTTCTCTAAATCTGACAGCTCCCCGGCCCAATAAAGGAAGCCAAAATACGACTTAAACTCTGATTTATATTCCGCTGCTTCACTTCTGCCGTGTAAGTGCAACTCCATGTAGCTCGGACGACGTCCAAGCTCTTGCTTGAGCTGTCTGTAATCGGCCAGCAGCCGTTCTTTGCGCGGTTGGCGTTTTTTCTGCATCTCCTCGAGAAGATGGATGGCTTGGACATCAAGATGCAGTTCGCATGGTTCCGGAACCGTTGGCACAACGGATTCCCTCGCTTTTTTCTTCGTTTCGCCCCGCTGTGCATCAAACAGGCGCAGTTTGATATCAGCATTGCGGTAGTTTCCGATTAAATCAATAATCACGCAGTAGTCCTTGCCCTCATACAGCCGCAAGCCACGCCCGACTTGCTGGGTGAAGACGGTCAACGATTCCGTCGGCCGCACGAACAAAAGGGTATCGACAGAAGGAATATCGACCCCTTCATTGAACAAGTCGACGGTAAAGATAGCGTCCAGTTCACGGTGTTCCAACATGGCAATGGCCTGTTGGCGCGGGATGTCTGTTTGCTTCGAGTGAAGACTGATCGTTCGGTAGCCATGGCGGCGGAAATATTCACACAAGAAATCGGCTTGCCGAATCGATGAACAAAAAACAAGTGTTCTTGTTTTCTTATATTGCTCCCATGCTCGCAAAATGTTTTCCGCCATCTCCTCGCGAAGCTGCGCTTGAAGCAATTCTTTCTCATCATAGCGGCTGCCGAGCCATTTGATTTGCGAATAATCGGTGTCATCGTACACACCATAATAGCGAAACGGCGCAAGCCAACCGCGCTGCACTGCTTCAATAAAGTCTATGCGGTAGGCAACGTTTCCATCGCAAATCGCGTACACATCTTTATTGTCATTCCGATCTGGGGTGGCGGTGATACCAAGCAAAAACTCCGGCCGGAAATAGTGAAGGACGCGCTCATATGAGCGAGCCGCCGCATGGTGGAACTCGTCGACAATAATCAAGTCAAATGAGTCAGGACGAAACGAAAGCAAATGTTTTTTCATGCTCAGCGTAAAGATCGAGGCAAACACCATATCCGCATTTCCGTCTTTTTGATTGCCGTCGTATATACCCGCCGTTCGAGCCGGGATCACACGTTCGAACGATTGTTTTGCCTGACGAAGAATCTCCTCGCGATGGGCGATGAACAGCACTCGCGAAAAACGGCGGGCAAAAAAAGCGGCCAAGTATGTTTTTCCCAACCCGGTCGCCATGACAACCATGGCTTTATCGTATCCTTCTTCATAGGCCGCTTCCAACCGCTCCAATGCCTCAACTTGGGCAAAGCGCGGCTGAATCGTTCCATAGGGCGCCGTCGTTTCATGAACAACATCGGCCTTGTCCGCCGTCTCTCCATCTTGCTTCTTTTCCGTTTCCGACGGAAGCATTAACTCGATTTCCTCTCTCTCAGCCCATGTACGAGATAAGTTGGGATGGCGTTGGTGATTATCTTGATACTGTTTTTCGTAGTCAGCGATCGTTTCGGCGTTGACCGCCACCGTTTCCGGAGCGTAAAACAGCTTTAAAAACTGCTCCATCGCTTCAGCAAATACATCTTCATCAACACTTTTATCCAGCCCCACATTCCACTCGATGCCGTCTGTGAGAGCTGAATGAGATAAATTAGAAGACCCGATGATAAAGTAGCCTTGTTTGCTGTCCTCAAACAGATAAGCCTTCGGATGAAACGAAATCCCATCACTTCTAAACAGGCGCACTTCGATGTCAGGATGAATCGAAATCAGTTCACGCAACGCTTCCGGCTGGGTGACAAACAAATAATCGCCAACACAAATTTTGATGTCTGCACCCCGCTCTGCCGCTACCCGCAAACTGTCCTTCAATAGGCGGGCACCGGATTTCATGGCAAACGACGTCAATATGTATATCGTCGATGAGCGGCCTATTTGTTCCTGCAGCTTGTCAATGAGCCACCGGGAAATCAACTCGACTTTACTCATCATGAACCTCGACTAAAAAAATTTTTTCACGGAAGCCGCCGCGCTCTTCTGCTTTTTTCGTCCGGATTTGTTCCACTTGTTCGATCGAAGCGCCATGACATGCGGCTAAGGCACGAATAATTTCCAACACATCCGCAAGCTCTTCGAGGGCGGCCTCGTCGGTCGCTGACTGAACATACTCCTCAAGCTCTTCAAACGCTTTCTTCTGTAGTTCTTTCCTATATTCTTCCGCGTCGAGTATGCGAGTAGTGAACGTTTTTCCGGCTTGTTCGATAATGGCTGGGATGCGGTCGCGAACGAGCTTATTGTATATCGGCATATCCATTCCTCCATCTACGAGACTATACGATTATTTTACAAAATCTCGCCTTTTTTTCATAGAAAGAACAGGCAGAAGACCCTTGTCCTAAGGACTATTTGTTTCTGGCTAAATCAACTGTGTGTTATAAAATGCTAGGCCAAAAACTTCACATACTCCCACCTCCTCCGTGCCATACTAAAGGAAACTCAACGTGATTGGGGTAAAGTCGACAGTTTCTGTGCGTGGAGGCTTGTATGGAATGGCTCGTTCTTTGGCTGCTCGTGGCAATGGGCATCGGATTGCTTTTGTTTAGTTTCCGCTTGTTGTCGTTGCGGGAAGTGTCGATCTCGTTTTTGCTCAATGCGTATGCGGCGAGTTTTTTTGGCGCGATCGTGGCTGGGGCTGGGCTGCTCGAGTATCCAGTTCGGTTTTTGGCCGCTTATACGGACAATAGTGTCATTTTTGAATATCTTCTCTATCCGGTCGTTAGCGTCTATGTGTATGCGACATCAAGGCGTTCGGGCTGGTTGGGCGTGGCGGCGCAATGTGCGGGGTATGCGGCGGTGTTGACGGGAGTAGAGGTAGTATTTGAGCGGTATACGGATTTGATTGAGTACCGCCACTGGACATGGGGGTACTCTTTCGTCACCATGTTTTTCTTAACGTTCGCCGTCCGGCTGCTTGCGGGACGGGTAATAGGGAAGGCGGAGAAATAGGCATGTCTATTTTTTCGTGAAGGGCTATACATATAAGTATCAGCCTATTGGAAAGGGGACGGGAAATCGTGATGCTGTTTGACGTGAAACATCGGTTGTACTACGAAGCGGTCAATTCAGCGCGCCCGAAAATGGCGCCAATTCGCCAAGACCGGGCGTGGGGGTATGTCTGGAAGACGGTCAATGGGGAGACGGTGAAGTTTTGGATCGATTTCCGCCGCGGGCGGTACATGTACTTTGAATACGGGCGAAAGTGGTATCGGGTCGCGTATTTGCAGGCGAATGAGCGGAAGTCGGAACACGAGGTGCTCGCCGGGGCGATGATCGATTTGACCGTCGACGGACATCAGCTTCTGTTCATGAAAGGGCGCATTCGCCGCCAAGCGGCGCTCGCTGGGTAAGAGCGTAGCCCCATCGCTCCGCCCCTTTTCGGGAGAACGCGAGCGGCTCTAGGAAGGCGTGTCTAGGAGGGGGGATTTCATCCTAGATACAGCCTTGCAACGGCATTTCTCAACTAGAAAAACCCTAATCCATCGGTCCTGCTTTTCACGCATTTCCCCATTGATAAAGGGAACCAGCTGTTTTTTCACCAACCTTCTAGGAGGGGGATTTAACGGGGTATACAGCTTTCCAATGTCATTTCTCAATTAGAAAAACCTTGTTGTATCCGGCCTGCTTTTCAATCATTCTTCCGTTGATGAAGGGAATCAGCGATTTTTCACCACCCTTCTAGGAGGGGGATTGAAGGGGCAAGCCGCTTATCAAGCTCATTTCGCAAATAGAAAAGCCTTGTCGCATTAGGATCGCCTTTCAAACGCTCCCCCATTGCTCAAAAGAAACAGCCGTTCTTCACCGGCCTTCTAGGAGGGTGGGGAAACCGCTGTCACACACGAATCGGCGGCATTTTCATTCAAAAAAGATCCATGGGCAGCGCGGCCTGCCCTCCACACGGGGATGAAAATCTCACGCCAGTTCGGCATTTTCATTCAGAAAAGAAAGCTCGCTCTGCAAGGTTTCTCTAATTGAGAAACAGATAAAATCGGTAGTATTTTGCACTAAATGACCGACCTTCTAGCGCAAAAAACGATCGGCGGCAAAGAGCCCTGTTCCTTGCCGCCTTCTGTTTATGCCCACCACATCTCGGGCAGTTCTTCTTTGAACAGCACGTGTTTGAGGAGCGCCACTGCTTTGGACAGCCCTTCGTCGATCGAGGCGAGCATGTCTTCGTGTTCAATGGAGAGCACATAGTCATAGCCGACGGCGCGCAAGGCGCTGACGATGTCGCGCCACCGTTTTTCGCTTTGCCCGTAGCCGACAGTGCGGAACACCCACGAGCGGTCGAGAATTTGGCTGTAATGCTTCGTATCCAGCACGCCGTTTTTGCGGATGTTCGCTTCGTCCAAGTACGTATCTTTCGCATGGACGTGGAAAATCGCTTTTTCGCGGCCGAGCAGTTTGATCGCTTCAACCGGGTCGATGCCTTGCCAAAGCAGGTGGCTCGGATCGAAGTTGGCGCCGATCGCTTCGCCGACGTGCTCGCGCAGTTTGAGGAGCGTTTCCGGGTTGTAGACGACAAAGCCCGGATGCATTTCAAAGGCGATTTGCGTGATGCCGTGCTCCTTGGCGAACGCCGCTTCTTCGCGCCAGTACGGGATGACGACTTCGTCCCATTGCCACTTTAAAATTTCCAGATAATCCGGCGGCCAGGAGCACGTGACCCAGTTCGGATATTTGGCACCGGGATGGTCGCCCGGGCAGCCGGAGAAGGCGTTGATGACCGGGACTTCGAGCTGCTCGGCGAGCCTGACCGTTTTCCGCCACGTGTCATGCGATTGTTTCGCAAACGCTTTGTCCGGATGGAGCGGGTTGCCGTGGCAGCTGAGCGCGCTGATGATAAGTCCGCGGTCGTGAACCGCTTTTTTCAACGCCTTGATTTTGTCCGGCTGATCTAACAGGGCGTCCGGATCGCAATGGGCGCTGCCCGGGTAATTGCCGGTGCCAAGCTCGACGGCTTCAATGCCCATCGCGGCCACTTTGTCGAGCATGTCTTCAAACGGCAACTGTTGGTACAAGACGGTAAATACGCCTACTTTCATTTGTTTTTCTCCCCCTTCTTGCCGTGTAGGGCCGGTCAGTCGGCGGCCGGCCCCAACGTTTCATTTCGTTTTGGCGCGCCGTTCGCGCCCGTGCTGGCGGCGTCCAAACCAACGCTGTTTATTCCGCCACCCGCACCCATTGTTTCGTCCGGTGGCTTTCCAAAATGGCGTCAACGATCGTCATCGTATGATGGCCGTCGGCGATCGTCGCGAACGGTAGCTCGCCGAGCGCCTCGCCGCGCTGTTTCCGGCTGATGGCGCTGTAAAAGTCCAGGAACAAGTTTTTCAGCCCGTCCGGCCAGCCTTCTTCATGGCCGCCCGGGTAATGGGCGAGCGAGGCGGCGCGCGGCGACAAAAGCGCCGGGTCGCGGACGACTTCTTCGTTCGGGCCGTTGCGGCGCCCGACCCAGAGACGGTTCGGGTGCTCTTGGTCCCAAGCGAGCGTCATGGCATCGGCGGCGATTTCAAAATAGAGCCGATTTTTCCGGCCGGCGCTCACTTGGGAAATCGTGAATGCGCCGTGGGTGCCGTCGTCAAAATGGACGAGCACGCTGCCGCCGTCCTCCGTATCAATCTGGACCGGTTCAGCGTCTTGAGCGCGCCCGGATGTAAACGTGCTTCCTTCCTGTTTCGGCTTGTAGCGAACCGGATGGACGGTGCGCAAATCGGCGAACACTTCGACGATGCATTTGCCGAGCACGTATTGCACTGTGTCGCACCAGTGCAAGCCGATGTCGGCGATGGCGCGCGACGGGCCGTTTTGCGCCGGGTCGAGCCGCCAGTTGTAGTCGGTGTCATAAAGCAGCCAATCTTGCACATAGCCGCCATAGACGAAATGGACGCGCTTCGCTTCGCGGGCGAGCCGCTCTTTCGCCTCAGCAACAAGCGGATAATGGCGGTAGTTGAAGCAGACAGCGCTCAAACCTAGGCTTTTTTCCGCCAGTTGTTTCAGTTCGGCCGACTGTTCGCTGTCCATGGCGAGCGGCTTTTCCGACAACAAATGTTTCCCCGCCTCGAGCACGGCCTTGTTGATTGGAAAATGCAAGACGTTGCGCGTGCAGTTATGGACCGCTTCCACGTCCGGGTCGTCAATCAGCGCCCGGTAGTCGCCGTATGCTTTCGGAATCCCGAACCGGCGCGCGGCTTCTTCCGCTTTTTCTTGGCTGCTTGAGGCGATGGCGACAATGTTCACCAACGGCAAGCGGCGGAGCGCCTCGATATGGGATGAAGCGGAAAAGCCGGTGCCGATGATGCCGACATTGATCGGTTTCACAGCGTCACTCCCCCTTGTTTCGCTTTGATCGGTTCCAGCGGCTTGACGTTGCCGAAGACGATTTCCCCGCGGTTGACCGGCGCGGCCCAGCGGACGGCGTTGGCGATCACTTTCAGCACGTCCGGGTGATGGTACGTCGGGTACGTTTCATGGCCAGGGCGGAAGTAGAAAATTTTCCCCTTCCCGCGCGTGAACGTGCAGCCGCTGCGGAACACTTCCCCGCCTTCAAACCAGCTGATGAAAATCGTTTCGTCCGGCTCCGGAATATCGAAAAACTCGCCGTACATTTCTTCCTGCTCGAGCTCGATGTACGGCCCGATCCCTTCGACGATCGGGTGGCCCGGGGCGACGACCCAGAGACGTTCTTTTTCATCGGCTTCGCGCCATTTTAAATTGCATGTCGTCCCCATCAGCTTTTTGAAAATTTTCGAGAAATGGCCGGAATGAAGGACAATGAGCCCCATTCCTTCGAGCACGCGGCGGTGGACGCGTTCGACCACTTCATCTTTCACTTCATCATGGGCGATATGCCCCCACCAGATGAGGACGTCGCACCGGTCGAGCACCTCGTCGGTCAAGCCGTGCTCCGGTTCGTCGAGCACAGCGGTCGCCGTGTCAAACCCGGCTTCAGCCAGGTAGCTCGCGATCACGGCATGCATCCCTTCCGGATAAATCGCTTTGACTTGTTCATCTTTTTTTTCATGGCGAAATTCGTTCCAAACGACGACGCGGATCGGTGTGGTCATCCGTTCGCTCCCCCTTGTTTTTTCAGCCTGCCTGTACGCGGCTAGGCGGAGTGTTTTTTGGAATGTTTCTCCATGTTCGCGACTCGTTGGGACGCCAGCGCGATTCATGGAGCGTTTCTCACCATTCGAGGCGGACTTGCCGCCCTTGTTCAGACGATTCGTAAATCGCTTCCAACACTTTGGCGATCGTAAGCCCTTGCTCAGCGGTGCAAAGCGGCGTTGTGTTCTCGGCGATGCTCGTTAAGAAATGGTCAAGTAGCGCCACCCGTTCGCCTTGATCGTCAAAATGGAGCGTGACATCAGCCGGGACGCCGGATTCATTGCGGAACCATTTCACTTCTTGGCGGTTGCCGGCCACATTCCACTCCCAGCGCACGCCGCCTTCCGTGCCGAGAAACTCGACATACGCCCGCTCTTCTTCAATGTGCGACGCCCAGCTCGTCTCAAGGAGCACCGTCGCGTCGTTTTCGAGCTGGATGAACGCGGAAGCAAAATCTTCGACCGTATATGCAGCGTTCGGCACAAACGATGTCCCCGGCCATGCTCCTTGATGGCGCGGGCCGAATTTGGCGTACGTTTTCCCGGTCACGGCAACCGGGTTCGGATTCCCGAGCAGCCAGAGCGTGACATCGAGCATATGGACGCCCAAATCGATGAGCGGGCCGCCCCCGGAGCGCTCACGGTCAAAAAACCATGCCCCCCATGCGGGAATGCCGCGGCGGCGCACCCAGCCTGTTTTCGCGTAATAAATCTCGCCGAACGCGCCGGATTGGATTCGCTCATGAAGCCATTGCGCCGCTTGGCGGAATCGATTGTTGAGCGCTACCATAAACTGTTTTCCCGACTCGTCGCGGGCGCGGATGATGGCGTCCGCCTCTTCCGCTTTCGTCACCATCGGCTTTTCGCAAAGCACGTGTTTTCCGGCCCGCAAGCTGTCGACCGCCACTCGGGCATGCAAAAAGTTCGGCACCGTGATGATGACCGCATCCACATCGGGCGAGGCGAGCAGCTCTTTGTAGTCGCCGTACACGTCGCGAATGCCGTACGTTTTCGCTTTTTCCGCGGCCGCCTGCTCGTTGACGTCGCAAATCGCTTGCAAAACGGCGCGCTCCGGAAGTTTGAGCGCCGCTTGAAGATGTTCTTTGGAAATCCCGCCAGCCCCGATCAATCCGAGGCGGATTGGACGTGCGCGTTCCATATGATTTCCCCCTTGCCTTTCCTTTTATTTCTGATGAAAATGCCGAACTGACCCAAGTTTCATCCCCGGGTGGAGGGCAGAGCGCGCTGCCCATGCATCTTTTCCGACGATCAGCCTCTTTTGTTGCTTATCATCTGAAGCAGCATCGCTTGCGATGTAATCGATTACATCACCAAAAACGAGACAGCCGAGCCCGGCTGTTGTAGGGGAGCGCTTTCACTCCTTCAAGCGCTTCCCCCGCATGAATCGCGAACGACGAGACGGTCAGGCAACACAAACTGGCGGCGGCCGACATCGCCCCCTTCGATCAGCTGAAGCAAAAGTTCCATCGCTTTTTGGCCGATTTCAAACATCGGCTGGGCGATCGTCGTGAGGCTCGGTTCAAAAATCGAGGCCATTTGAATATCGTCAAACCCGACGACAGCGACATCATCCGGAACACGGCCGCCGCGATGGCGAACCGCTTTGATCGCCCCAATGGCCATCTCATCGTTGGCGGCGAAAATCGCCGTCGGCGGCTCTTCGAGAGCGAGCAGCTTCAATGTGACATTATAGCCGGATTCATAAGTGAAATCGCCTTCCTGCACGAGCGCTGGATCGGCATCGATGTCATGCTGCGCCAATGCTTGGTAGTAGCCGCGCAGCCGATCGCGGCTCAAAATGATGTTCATCGGCCCGGACAGGTGGGCGATGCGGCGATGGCCAAGGCGAATCAAATGTTCTGTCGCCTTGCGGGCGCTGCTAATGTTGTCGATCGACACGGTCGGGATGTCCGTCCCTTCCAAATACTCGCACGCGAGGACGATCGGAAACTGCCGCGCCATCTCTTCCATCAGCTCTTTGCGGATGCGGGCGGTCAAAAAAATCATCCCGTCGACTTGCCGCTGCGGCAACACATTTAAATACTGCTCCTCAAGCCGGGCATCGTTTTGCGTATCGCCAAGCAGCACTTGATAGCCGTGCTCGAGAGCGACCGCTTCGATGCCGCGCAACACTTTCGAGAAAAACGGATTCGTAATATCGGGCACAACGACGAGCACCGTTTCCGTTTCCATGCGACGCAAATACCGGCCGAGCACGTTCGGCTGGTAGTTCAGCTCTTCAATGGCTTCGAGCACGCGCTGCCTCGTCTCTTCGGTGACGTTGCCAGCGTTGCGCAGCACGCGCGACACGGTCGCCGTCGACACGTTCGCCCGTTTCGCTACATCTTTTATGCTTGCCATTCGTTTTGTCCTCTCATCTATGTAATCGATTACATCTCCATCGTATCGAAAAGGCTGGTTGGTTGTCAAGCATTGTTTTTTCCATCTGTCTTAGAACGTTGGTGATTTAGGGCAAAATGTACTTGACAAAAAACGTTTTTTTATGATGTCGATCTATTTCTCAGTTAGAAAAGACCGGCGACATCAGCCTTCTTTTTTTGGCGAAATGCCGCTGAGTTGCTCGTGGCAGCCGTTTTTCACCGGACTTATGAGACAAGCCTTGCTGCATCGATCCTGCTGTTCACTGATTGATTTTCCCATGAATGAAGGGAATCAGCGGTTTTTCATCGCCCGTTTCGACCCGAGTTCGACAGTCACTAGGCAAACAAAATGCCTCTCATCCCTTGATACCAAAGGGACGAGAGGCATTTGGGCATACGTTGGGCGTGTATCTAGGTGCGAGGATGAATGCCTAGAATCTTCGGAGGAGGCTCCAGCCCTAGAGCTACAAAGAGTTGCGCTTGTTTGGCCGTCAGTTCGGTTGTTGACCAAGGTCGCCGTTTTTTGAAGAAAAATGTCCAAGCATGAGACGTTCGCATTCGTCCCTTACGTTCGGTCACGATTCATGATGGAGGTAAGCTAAGGTGATTCCATCGTTCTTTTTTGGTGTGACTCGTCGTGTGTACATGCCTATATTATAACCAATATCCATCCATTTTAAAAGTTAAAGTAGGAAAGTCGTGTGCCTATGAAATTCAGCGTTTTTTCCTAGGATCTGCATCATGAAATCCTTGATATTGCAGCATTTTGGCCATTTTCGTTTGCCTAAAATGACCTCAAAACTGTCGAACTCGGGTTCGATTCACCCCCCACTAGGAGCATTCGAAAACGGCCAAGCCACAGAAAGCCTGTTCACAGCTTTTCCTACGGCTCGGCCTCGCAGTAATCATTACTAATCTAAGAGATCGATGTTTTGTTTTGACTAAACGATCGTTCAACACTACCGAATCGTTTTAGCTTATTCCACCCTACCTCAACACCTTGAATGGCTGACAGAATGGATTTTATGACAACATATGTCATTATCTGACGGTAAATAAACCGTTGCACTACCAACCAAAGCAGCGGCTTGGGATTTTCTTTTTCTAACGAAAAAGCAAAAAGCGAAGCAAACAAGTCAATGGCTACAAATAGAAGATAAAATCCTAATACTTTGAACGGATGGTTACTAAGCAAACTAATCACCATCAATAAATCAACGAAGGGAGAGACAGACTGCGACAAAAATTGGAATATCCACATATTCGGCAAAGCGATAAATCCTAACGATTTATGCTTTGGATTAAACAGCGCTTTTCGATGCTTCCATAAGCACTGCAACGTACCATACGACCAGCGGTATCGCTGTTTAACTAAACTTTTTACATCTTCTGGAGACTCAGTATAGCCGTATGCTTGATCTTCATAAACAATTCGATATCCTTGACGCAAAAGGGTTAATGTCAAATCTGTATCTTCTGCTAATGTATCTTCACTTACATATCCTACTTGTTTCACTAGCTGTTTTCTCCATGCTCCAATGGCACCCGGCACAACAGTAATACAGTTCAACTCATCAAATGCCCTGCGTTCTAAATTAAAGCCCGTAACATATTCAATATGTTGCCATACAGTAAGTAGTTTGCGCCGATTTCCCACTTTTACGTTTCCAGAAACAGCGGCAACATGAGGATCGGCAAAGTGACGGACCATCAACGAAATCGCATTAGGCGCAAGAATTGTATCCGCATCTAATGAAACGATAATATCTCCACGTGCTTCTAGAAATCCTCGGTTGATCGCAGAAGCTTTTCCACCGTTTTCTTTTTGAATTAAGTGGACATTCGGATACTTACGGCCAATTGCTCCGACAACTTTAGCGGTGTTGTCGCGTGAACCATCATCCACTACAATCACTTCTAAGGACGGGTAGTCGCTGGCCAGTATCGAATGGATTGCATTGCCTATTACTTTTTCTTCGTTATACGCTGCTATGACAACACTGACCAAAGGCTGATCATCTGTTATGGAGTGAGATTGACTCCTTCTTTTTTGTTTAAACGAAAAATACACGAAAAATAACAAACGAAAAATCCCTAATCCAATAGTAACGTAAAAGATAATTGTTACTATCTTTGTAAAATACTCCATTCCAGAAAAAACAGCTCGATCATACGGTAGCCATAATGCATCATAAGAATACACACTCGGCATTACATCGTCGCGTTTTTTTCCTAATAGCCCAGCAATAGTGACAAAGCGATATCCATGCTCTCTGAGCGTTTTTATAATGATTGGCAGTGCTTCCACTGTACGAGTCCGGTCCCCTCCTGCATCATGAAGAAGAATAACGTTTCCTTCTCCACGCAATATCGGAGTGACCACACGCTTCACTATTTCTTTCACAGCTGGCCGGGTCCAATCTTGCGGATCTACTTTTTCCCCAACCATAATATAATTCATCTTTTGTGCACGCAAAATCGGCAGTATTTCACTCGCTAAATAAGGCTCTGCATCCGCTTCATACGGCGGCCGAAACAACACCGTAGAATGGCCGGTCACTTCTTGGATAAGCCGCTGGGTTGCGTTTAGCTCTAGCTTTGTACGCAGCGGAGACGTCTCAGCAATGTTCGGATGTGTGAACGTATGATTACCTATCTCGTGCCCCTCGTTATACATCCTTTTCATTATATCGGGATATTCTCCAGCATTTTCTCCAACGACAAAAAAGTCAGCTTTTACATGAAACTGTTTCAGAATGTCGAGAATTTCCGGCGTGTACTTAGGATTTGGACCGTCATCAAATGTTAAGACTACTTTTTTCTCTTTTGGTTGCCCATATCGCTCAACATCATAGGATAATGGAAATGACTGATATCTTTCATCAGTAAGATTCCCGCTTGGATCCAGATGAAATTCTCTTGAGCCATTTCGCCCCACATGAACGACTCTTAATATTTCCCCTTTTCCGGAATAAGCGACCCGATCCGTGCTAGGAATTGTGCGTAACAGACTGATTTTTTTTACACCGTTCTTTAACAATTCCCACACAGTTGGATCCTCTGCCCCTATTCTCCAAAGCGCAAATCCTCTTGTGCCGTTCTCAGACGCTAGCTTCATTTCATTATAAAAAGTCACGCTATCTAAAAACCAGACGATATGCTTGTCCTTTCCATTTTCATACTCAATATACGGGTTTTCACTCAGTTTATCCCATTTAATTTTTAAATCTCCATCACCGGCGATATCCATAATATCAGAAAAGGTGAGCGACACCGCTGGAGTTTTGCCGCCAATTGTCCAGTCATATCCGTAGTTTCCAAGAGCAATAATTCGCTTTTCCGGAGGAATGGGTAAATGTTCGAGCGTATGTTGAAACCATCCGATAGAAGCGATTGGACCTGGGTCTCCTCCTGTATAATGTTCGTCATACATCATGACAATGAGGCGGTCTACTTCTTTAGACAAAGCGCGGTAATCAAAAGCACGGTCATCGGCCGGCACATCTTGCGTTACAAGCAAACGGTGTTGATGAAACGCAAAAGCAAGCTCCTTCATAAACTTTGTCAATGCTTGTCGATCTTGTACAGGGATGGATTCAAAGTCAATATTTACACCTGCGAAGTGATTGTCCTCAATTTGTTTCTCTAAATTCGCGATAACTTGTTTTTGCTGATCAGTAGGGGCTCGCAACAATCGATCTACGATAGAACTATCTGGCCCTGCACTTTCGGCAGTAAAATTATTAATTAAAGGAACAATTTTGACATGATGATCTTTGGCTAGTTTGACAATATCCGCTCTCTTTTCGCTAGTAATTGTAAGATCTCGATTCAAATGATACCATTCAGGAACTAACACTGTTAACGAACGGATGTGATCTTTTAACGAAGACGTGCTATTTTCATCCCAATTAACGTAAAATCCGTAAACTTCATTAGGTTTACTATGATCTGCGTTTTGTTTCCACTGTTTCCAATGGTGATAATTACGGTTTTTGTCTAGTTTTAATTCTTCTTGTAATTGCCAATCACCAATCTTTTCATCTGACGAAATCATTTTTTTAGTAGTTGTTGGAAAGACATTTTCATATGGAAGATGGATGGGCGAAAAAATGCTGCGAAAGAAAGCGTAGAAAACAATGACAGTAACGATGATGCTCACAAAAAGCACGGCCTTAACGATTACTTTCCTTCTTCCTTTCGCATCATAAAAAATCAATGGAGACACCGCTTCTTGAGGATGCATGTTCTTTCTCACCTAGAGTTTCACTCCCTTTTCCGGCCAAAATACTTTGAATGGTTCTACGTAACCATTCGGGCTGCGATACATCCTCTTGTATAGCATGAATGACTTAAAAATATCTAGTAAGATTGATTCTGATTGCGTTAATCTTTCATGAGAAAATGATAAAAACCATCTTTTCGGTGAAAATGCCACACTGGCGCGAGATTTTCATCCCCGGGTGGAGGGCAGATCGCGCTGTCCATGGACATTTTTTATGAGCCAATCGATATAAATACGTTGACCGGTACATCACTCAATTGCTAGAAGGGCGGGGAAAAACAGCTGAGTTCCTTCATCAATGGGAGAACATGCGAAAAGCAGAATCAATGCACCAAGGTTTTTCTAGTTGAGAAGTGACATTCCAGAGCTGGATCCAAGATTAAATCACCAGCCTCCTAGGAGGTCGGTGATTTAAGGGAGCAAGCCGCTTGTCAAGTCCGTTTCTCCAATAGAAAAGCCTCGTCGCATCAGGATCTCCTTTCAAACGATCCCCCCATTGCTCAACAGAAACAACCGTTTTCACCAGCCTCCTAGGGGGGCGGTGATTTACTCACACAACCGCTTCTCGCAATCGTTTCTCAAATAGAAAAACCGGCTGCATCAGCTTCTATGTTCACGCGTTCCATCATCGATCAAGGCAAACAGCGTTTTTTCACCGCCCCTCTAGATCTTCCGATGCCAGTTTAAAAGTTGCACTATCATTTTCTCCTTGTCACAGACGTGACTGGTATCGATTTGTTTTACAATCTCACCATTTTTCATAAACAATATGTGATCACCTACTTCAGCGGCCACGTCCATCATATGTGTTGAAAACACGATGATCCCTCCCTTCTTCTTTCTCTTCTTCAACATATCGATAAACTGATCGATCCAAAACGGGTCAAGACCGTTTGTCGGCTCATCAAGGAGCAGAAGCGTTGGCTCTCCTAACAACGCTTGTCCCAATAATAAGCGCTGTCTCATTCCTTTTGATAACTGCTTGATCCATTCTTTTTTATGTTTTTCTAGCCCTATGTCATGCAGTATTTCTTCCACCTGTGCTGCTGAAGCGTTCCGCAATGACGCATAAAAAGCCAAAAACTCTTGCACGGTTATCATTGATCGAGCATGAAAATCATCAGGCATATATCCGATTTGTGAAATGTACGCTTCGCGATGTTCGTGTAGTGATACTCCATCAAGCGTTACCGTACCGGTGGTCGGAGAAAGCACACCTGCTAAAATCTGAAGGAGCGTGCTTTTTCCGGCCCCATTTCCTCCACACAACACCAAGCATTCCCCTCGATCCACTTGAAGCGATACGGACAGAAGCGCTAGTTTTTGCTTATATTTTTTCGTCACTTTTCCTACCTTCAGTCCCATTATATCGATCTCCTCCTTGCCAATTGCGTCGCGGCAATAAGCCATATTGCACTACCATAGATCGTGGCATACACCAACAAAATGAAGCCGAATGGCTTCTGCCATTGCCCAAGTAAATGATCATACACTTGTCCAAAAACAGCGCTTCCTCCCATTTGTACGACAAAGGCTACTCGTACTACTTCCGCCGGATTCAAAAGCGTTACACTTTTTAACAAAGGAGCAATGAACGGATAAGGAACGACATTCAACACGGCAATCAACATTGTTGGCCAGATCATAACAAATAAAAACCAAATGCTAACAGAGACGATCAACGCCTGCCATCGAGTCGAAACGAATGAACCGACCGCTAAGCCAATCATAAGAAAAAAGGCAATCAAAGCCGATGAAAAACGATATAACACAATGATCCATTTCATCGGTAACGCCACACCCGTCGATAGGCTAAACATCAAACTCAGGCCAAAACTAAGCGTAAACAAAATCATCTGTCCAAACCATTGCCCCAACCACTTTCCAGCTATATATGCCGCAGGTGACAACGGATACGTTCGCAACAACCGCCATTGTCCGTTTTCGATCTCGCTCGCAATGGTAAATGAACCAGAAATCAACATAAATAGCGGCAACAAATAAAGCATCATATTGGCAGTCGTTGCTGTCATATTCGTATAGCCAGCAAAATCTATAGTATCTCGTGCAATAAAAAACAATAATGACAGTACTACGACCCATAATAAAATGAATCCGTAGGAGGAATGTTGCCGCATGACCAGCCGCCACTCCAACCGCGCGATCGTTTTCATTTTATCTCCTCCCGACAGAAAAAGGACAACTGTCGCTCAGTTGCCCATATGATTGTCATGTTTGTTCATTTCCTTTTTTCCATGCTTCATTTTTTTGTGTTTCATTTTCATCATCATCTCTTTATTTCTCTCCCATGTATGATGCGCTAATTGATCATACGTAAGAAGCGTACCACCATTGTTTTGGATAAACCGTTTGGCCGCTTTTTCATCTTGAAATGAAATAACATTATAAGCCATTGGCGTGTGAATGTTTTTATCGTATACATACGTGGCGCTGTCTGCTTCTAGCCAAGCGCTTGTTTTGTAATCTCGAACAAACATCGTATTGATTTTTTCTTTTTTATGTTCATTCACCCATGCATACATACAACCGATATCATCAAACTTAAGCGTTTTTCCGTTTTTTAACACTAATTCTGTCGCAAACGAATTATTTCCTACCTCCATATGACAGGTATCACATTTATCATTTTTTTCATCAATCGCAACTGGTTTCGCTTTTTGACTGCAACCGCTCATCATGAACAACATGATCATCAATATAGAAAAAATCCATATTTTTCTCATCCGCGTTTCCTCCCCATAATTAGTAGACTAATGCTTCCAACTATCATTACCAAACTCATCCTATTTACGTTTAATGGATCAGTGGATAAACGATGTGTTTGCTCAATTTTCAACGCGTTCATTCGCGGAGCATGATCAATCATCACTTCGTCATCAGGACTACGCAATAGTTTTTGTAAAACAAGCATGCCTGGTGCCTGAAAAAACAGCTGATACTCAGGCACATTTGCCGTCAGTGCCAAAAAAAAGGGATCAGCCCGATACGGAATGGCGCTAAATCCGCGGCCTGTTTGATCGAGTTTCAACGAAGTATCCCAATAATTATGGATGATGGTATTGTTGAAGCATCGAATGGCCTGTGCATCATAAACATTACCAACAAATGAATTGTCCGCTATATAATTTTTTTTCGAGATATTCCATTGCATCCCAATCGCATTGCGGAGGAAATAGTTTCCTGTAAGTTGGACATTGTAAGCATTCTCAGCATAAACGCCAACACGATTCGCAGCAATGACATTTTTCGTAACACTTGTTTTCATCGCATTATATAAAAGAAGACCCTGGGAATGGACATGACGATTGTTTTGACGAAATGAATTGTGCTCAATCACCGTCCGCTTCGTTCCCATTATCATGGCACCTGCGAGGTTATGCTCAGATAAATTTCTCTTAATCATAAGATCGTCCGAAAACATGACATGAATACCGTACCGAGAATTATGAATACAATTGGCGTTCACTTCATTTTTATTGCTGTTCTCTATGTAGATCCCATCTTTTACTTGCTTAATTGTATTGTATTTTATGATGTTTTGGGATGAGTCCCATAAGTCAATGCCGTTCTCTTGTCTTGTCCCTCGAATGAGACAATGAGCAATAGATGTTCTGCTTGCTTGATTCAGTTGTATACCTCGTTTGGCTGCAACTATTTGTACATATTCAATGATGTGGTCATGACCCGTTACAACTAGTGCAGCGCTTTCAGCTCTCCTACACTGTTGAATCATTATATTTCGCAACACAACATGGTGACCAGTAATAACTACAGCCGGTAAACGGCACGACCGGATCGTCACCCTCCCTACTCCCTCTAACGTAAGCGGTTTCGATAGTATCAATGATTCATCATAGACCCCGCTAGCCATTTTCACAATCCCGTAGTCAGGTGTTTGATCAATGATAGTTTGGATCTCTTTAGCATGTACAGATAACGGCAAAACAAACACAAAAAAACAGATCCACCCTAGCGTTCTCATCTTCCTCCCCCCCTTCTTGAACTTACAATACCAAACCATTTTGTGAAAATAATGAAGTTGATTTGTCAATTTGTTGACAACGAGCAAAAATCGATACTCATGACATTAGTTTGGTTCTTCAATGATACGCACTGTGCAAAATGATAAATTAATCGTTGATCTTGTCCTGTTTTTCTTGTCTGATTATTTATGTCCGACATGCCACTCCGGGATGTAGCTCAGCTTGGTAGAGCACACGCATGGGATGCATGAGGTCGCATGTTCAAATCCTGTCATCCTGATCGAAGGAAACCAGCTGAAAAACGTCCGGCTCGTGTTTTTCCACATGGCGTTTTCCTATGAGGTCGGTGATGAAAATGACTGCTGAAACCGTCATGACTCCAGTTCCTCATCCCTATAACTTAGGTGACAAAGGCTTCATCAGTAGTGAACGGCAAAAGAGTACCAAATCGCTTTTTGGACGCCATCTCACAAAAATCAGAACCACCGCCCATCGGAATCATGGGAGAAAAATGGCTCAAACAAAAACGGAAAGTGATGAAAACGGTGTTCTCCGTCCTTATTGGACCAGTATCGTATGGCAGACATTCGTGCGAATTCGATTTCAGGGTTTGAAGTGGCACTCGATGGCATCTTGTTGGTGTATTCACTTGTAACACTCGGGCTAGTTGAGCGCTAGCGCTCAACTATATAAGTTGAAATTTTATTTTACATCCCGCTGATTACTCTCATATCGGCTTGTACTTAGATGAAACCCTCAACGAAAAATCGGAAATTCTTTATTGCAACTTATATAGCACCACGGGTAGCGGTAAAGAATGATCACCATGTATGGACAAGACACGCATTTCCTGCTCTCAATAAGAGGTCGATGTGAAACAAGAAAAGCAAAGTTTTACAATGAAGATATAAGAGGGCATGTTCGAGAGATTGGGAACTCAAGAGGAATGCCATCTTTCAATGTTTTACACTAGCCTCTTGACGATCAATACGAAAATTGTAGGATTTTACTCTGTCCTAAAAACCAACGGCTTCATTTAAGATTATTCCATATAAAACGTGCACATTCTGCAGAAGGGAAGAATTGGCTCTGCAAGAATGTGCAAAAACGTTTTTTATTGATGTGAACGATCTGCTTCGCCGAACGGTAAGCCACACACCAAAATCCTTTACGCTTTCCTTCGCTCCGCAGCCGTTCGTTCGAACATTAGATGACCACACATCCATCTTCTATCAACAACCAGCCTTCAACTCATTGGGCGTTGCCCTGCACTTAAGGTGTGCGACTTCTGTCGGAAATTACGTCAAAAAAGTATTTCCGGCGGCGTAGCAATTCGCCATACACCGTTTACTTTCTTTAGCTTTACTATTTTCCTTTCTGGTTTTGATTGGTTATCAGAATATGGGACCGATAATTGATATTCCTTAGATGTCGAAGAGCTTTTAATCAATTTGGCTGTTGTTTTCTTAAATTCCAAACTGTTTCCTGTATCCGCGTTGATTTGCGCCATTCTTCCTTTGTATTCAATAAAGCGCTTTCTTATATATGATTCACTAGCTTCTTTGGTGAATGTCATCATCAAGTATTCAAGCAGCTTTTTTCTTGTGCCGATATCAACAGAAAGATACCTATATTGTATTTTTTTTATATAAAAGGTTTTTGTTTCCCCTTTACCGCCTCCATCAGCATAAAAATAACGTTTTTCTGCTTCTACTATTAACGAAATGAGATTCTTTTCGTTAAGTGCCGTGATTCGTGTAGGATCTGCCTCTTTTTGTTTTACAACAGCGGCTAAAACAGGCACCGACATAACAGGGTGAATTGAAAGTAAACCACAAGAAACAGCTAAACAACCTGCTAATATTTTCTTCTTCATACTTCTATACTCCTTTCACTTGGACTATTCAATTTGATTAATTATATCACATCTCGTCGCATCCTAAAAGATAGAAAAAACGAGGGAGTCAGTCAAGACTTTGCGGATCCGGCGTTCCCATCTCATTTTTCAATGAGAAAAACCTTGTTGCATCGGTCCTGTTTTTCACTCATTCTCCCATTAATGAAGGGAATCAGCGGTGGTTCACCAGCCCTTTAGGGGCGTTTCGTTCCGACCTACGAATCGGCCGTGGTCTCCGTTCGTTCGCCGTGCCGAAGTTCGCGTTAGGTTCCTTTCCAGCTTCATTCATCAACACTGACGGATTTCGTGTTCCTTTCCGTCGTCAACGGGACAAAGAAAAGGGCGTCCCAAAAGAACTGGACCCCCTCATGTCACCCTTATAGGTTGTGCCTTTCTGGAGGGGAGATCGCCTTTTGGGCCAGCCCCTTTTTCGGTTTGTCCTTATTCTTTGATCGAGCCGGATGTCAGCCCGGATACAATCCGCCGCTGGAACAGCAACACCATTATGACAAGCGGAACAGTGACCACCACGGTCGCCGCGGAAATTTCGCCCCACGGGATCGTATACTGGCCTTGGAACATGGCGATGCCGACCGGAACGGTTTTGTATTTTTCCGCCGTATTGATCGTCAAGGCAAATAAAAATTCGTTCCACGCGGCAATGAAGACGAGAATGGACGTCGTAAACACCCCGGGCACCGCAAGCGGCAAAATAACTTTAAAATACGTCTGCATCGGCGTCGCCCCATCCATTTTCGCCGCTTCTTCCAAATCAAACGGAATTTTGCGAAAAAAGGTGACGAGCAGCCAAATCGACAACGGCAACGCAAACGTCGTATACGGAATGATCAATCCTAAGTAGCTGTTCGTCAACCCGAACGTTTTCACAAACATGTAAATCGGCGAAATAGTGGCAATTTGCGGAAACATCGATACCGCTAACACAAGGCCAAGAATGACGGTTTTGCCCTTGAATTGTAACCGCGCGATGGCGTAAGCGGCAAATGCGGCCACAAACACGGTGTACACGGTCGTGATCGTCGCCACCACCGTACTGTTCCATAAGTAGCGCAAAAACGGGTAATTGACAAAAACCGATACATACGACTTCAACGTCGGATGGCTCGTAAACCAATTAAACGCTTTGTCGCCAAACAGTTCACTGAGCGGCTTAATCGAACTAAGCAGCACCCATAAAAATGGAAACATGACAAAAAAGACGAATACGAGTAGGAAGAGATAAAAGAGAGGCCCTGCTTTTTTCTGCATCATCTCACCCCGCTTATCGTTTCGCGCCGGCGCCGTCGGACAATAAGTCTTTTCCAAGCCAGCGGATGTATATCATGGAAATGATGGCGACACAAAGAAAGACAATCACAGCCAGCGCCGATCCCGCGCCGAAATTCGTCTGCGAGAACATGACTTTATACGCTAAAATCGAAATCGTCTCCGTCGAGTTCGCCGGCCCTCCGCCGGTTAAGACGTAAATCAGGTCGAACACGCGGAACGCATCGAGCGTGCGGAACAACAATGCGACTAAAATGCTTGATTTTAACAGAGGCAGCGTGATTTGGGTGAATTGCTGCCATTTGGTAGCCCCGTCGATCGAGGCGGCTTCATACAACGAACTCGGAATCGTTTGCAGCCCGGCCAGCAGCAAAAGCGCCATATAAGGGGTTGTCTTCCATACATCGGCAAAAATGACCGCAAACATCGCCCCCGCTTCCGTCGTCAACAAATCCCCCATCCGGTCGACAAGGCCGACCGTTTCGAAATATTTGGCGACAATGCCGTTTTGTCCATCATATAAAAATTTCCACATCAGCGCCGATACGGCAGTCGGAATCGCCCACGGAATCAAAATCGTCGCCCGCACCACCCCTCGTCCAAAAAAGGCCTTATTGATGAGCAACGCAATTCCGAGCCCTAACACTAGCTCAATGGCGACCGACACCACCGTAAAGAACGTCGTATTCCATAACGCCTTCCATAAGCGCATGTCGCTGAAGCTGTCCTTATAATGCTTGAGGCCGACAAAGTTCGGCTCGATCACGACCCCTTCGAGCCCTTCGGCCAAGCCGACGACTTTATCCGCCTGCTGCAGTTCGCCCGCTTTTTTCATCTCCTTCAGCGCTCGGACGACATCATGAACCGTGTCGGTCAGCCGCTCGGCCGTCTGTTTGTCCAGCTCGGCGATCTTCAGCTCATCGCTTGGCGTCTCGAAATTGTCGAGCACTTCGTTCACTTTGTCATATTGCTTCGCCACTTGATCGTTGGAACGGATCGCCTCGTCCAGTTTCGCGAGTTTTTGTTCGATTTGCGCCAACGTTTGTTTCGTTTGTCCATCCGCAGCCGCCATTTCCTGCTTAAGAGCGCTTTTGAGGAACGGATAGTTTTGTAGATATCCTTCCAGATCGAGGCTGTAACTCCAGTGAATCGACGATTTGGTCGGGTCGTTGAGCCGATAGTCGAACAAGCTGTAATAAAAGGACTGGATGACAGGCCAAATGGCAATCGCCAAAATGAGCAGCATGGCCGGCGCGACAAGCGAATAGCCTAATAGGCGCTCCATTCGCTTTTCATTCCTCATCGCTGTTCTCTCCCTTCTGCTTGGAAAAGGATATTAGCCTTCAGCACCGGGCAGATGGCGGCCTGAAGGCTAATGAACCGAAAATGGTCAAACAAAATTGCGTTCTTTGTTTGGCTGATGGGGCATTGGCCGGCGTTGGCCGGATTCGGATCGGCTGCGGCGCGCCGGCCCAGTCATTCGCCTTACTTATTCAAGGCTGCTTTCATTTCTTTTTCCATATTGGCCACAGCTTGTTCGACCGTCAGCTCCCCGGCCAGCGCTTTGGATACGTTAATTTGGATGATTTCCGAAATTTCCGGGTAGTTCGGGACGACCGGGCGCGGCACAGCGGCGTTCAACGCATTGACAAATCCTTCTTCCGCAAAGAACGGATTGGCTTTTAAGACATCCGGATCTTTAAACAATTCCGGAAGCGTTGGCGCTAAACCGCCATAAATCGCAGAAATTTTTTGCCCCTCCGGCCCCGTCATAAATTTGACAAATTCCCATGCTTCTTTCGGATGTTTCGAATATTTGTTAATGGCGGTCATCCAGCCGCCCAGCGCAGCAGCCGACCCTTTGTCGCCGGCTGGAAGCGGCGCGACGCCGACTTTGCCAACGATTTTCGATTGCTCTTGATCGTTGGCTAAAGCGTACTGGTATGGCCAGTTGCGGATAAACGGCGACTGCCCTTCAATGAACGCGGTATGGGATTCCGGTTCCATAAACGTTGTCACGTTGCTCGGCACGACATCCGATTGAACGATTTCGACCATTTTTTTCAAACCTTTAATAGCTTCGGGACTGTTGACGACGACGTTGCCGTTTTCGTCGACAATTTTCCCTCCATACGAAGCGATAAATTCTACCGCGTTGCAGACGAGCCCCTCATACTGCTTGGCCTGCATCAAATAACCGAACTTCGTGCCGCCTTTTCCTTTCAGCTCTTTTGCCGTCTTTAACAATTCATCCCATGTTTTCGGCACTTTCTCCTCAGGCACGAGGTCGGTGCGATAAAACAGCATACCGGTGTCAATAAATTTCGGCATTGCCCATTGCTTGCCATTAAAGTTGCCGGCCGCAAGCGCCCCTTGGTTGTATTTGCTGAGGTCAATGCCGTCTTTCTCAATAAAACGGTCGAGCGGCAGCGTATAACCCGCTTGTGCAAACTCCGCCGGCCAAATGACGTCAAGATCCATGACATCGATTTCCGATGACTGCGCATTTAACATCGTAACGTAAGCATCATGCTGCTTCCCGGTGTCAGCCGGCATTTCACGAAATTCAACATTGATGTTCGGATGCGCTTTTTCGAACGCTTCGATGATTTTTTCGGTCGCTTTCGTCGAATCTTGGCCGCGGGCATAGACAATTTTCACTTTTTCCGACTCGCCCGTGTTTCCTGCTTCTTTTTTGCTGTCTTGGCCCGTCTGGCTCTCGCTTTGGCCGCCGGAGCATGCCGCGAGCCCCATCGTAAGCGCTAACAAAAGCGCGGATGATTTCAAAACTTTTTTCATCTTTGTTTCTCCCCCTTTGCCTTTGTTTGAGTTGTCCAATCGTCAATTCACTTCTCGCATCAATGCGGCTTCGAACTGACGAACCACCTCCTTGATGAAACATCTACCGCTTTCCGCCTAGGCAACCATGGCTTCTTGTCTATACAACGATGCTTTGTAATCGATTACATCAAAGTGTCACATTCCCCTCGTTTTGCCGCCCCTTGCCGCCCCTTGCCGCCGCTGCCGCAGCTAGGGGCAAGGAACGCTTGGCGCGCCCAGCTTTTCCGCCAACGCCACCTGTCTAGGTCGCGCGCGCCTTCCGACTTTTTCGGATAAATTTTCTATGTAATCGATTACAAAATTATCTTACCTTGTTGCAAAATCGCTCGTCAAGTCCCTAAATTCTTTTTTTATCTTGCCAACAAAGAAAAAGGGGCTGAAACGCCATTATATGGTAAAATGAATGAGAAGCAGGACCCCTACAACAAGGCTTTTCTAATTGGGAAATGACATGGTAAAGCCGTATCCACGATGAAATCACCAGCCTCCTAGAAGGCCGGTGAAAAACGGTTGTTCCTTTTGAGCAATGGGGGATCGTTTGAAAGGTAATCCTGATGCGACAAGACTTTTCTATTTGAGAAATGGTCTTGATAAGCGGCTTGTCCCCTTAAATCACCGGTCTCCTAGATACATGCCCGAAGTATGCCAAAATATGCCTCTCGTCCCTTTGATCTATCAAGGGATGAGAGGCATTTTGTTTGTCTAGCCACTCTCGAACTCGGGGTCAAGCTTGTTGTTTGGTTTTACCTTCTGCTAGCTTTTTCTGATAATACTCGTAAAACAAAGGATTTCGAGGAGTTTTACTGCTTTTACAAATATGTATTTGTTGAACAGCCAAGTTATAAAAGATAGTGTATAATTTCCTGTTTCCTTGTTTGCTTTTCTGAATAGTTTCCTTGCTGCGCGAACCCATTCTGACAGGGGCTATACCTGCATATCTTGCGAGTTTGTCGGAATTAGTGAAACGATGAATATGTTGTACTACAAAGGGAGTTATTCGGCACTACACACCCTATAAAAAGGAGCTGACCCAAAAGGTTGTCTGCCTTCAAGATAGGCACAACATATAGTGTGGTAGAAGCAGTCAGTACGTATATATAGCAACGAAAGAGGGTATCCCAATCCTTTTGGGACACCCCGTTTAAATTTATGCATTGTGTAACACATTTTTTGCAGCTTCGCTATTTGGCATTATTTTTAATATTTCTTGAGCAATTGCTTTCGCTTCTTCTTTACTAATTAACTTTTCTGGAATTTCATGGAATAACAACAAATGTTCTTTCAAGCTAACATCTTCAGGGCTTAATTCAACTGCTCTTTTAGCATGGTATAATGCACTTGCGTAAGCGTCTGGTAAATGACAAAATGCAGTACTTAATAACTCTGAAGCTAAGTAATGATAATATGCAGTCTCATTATTATTTATCAAATAACAGACAAATGAATAAGCACTTATACTCTCTTCATCAAATCCTAATTCAAGAACAACTTGCTCTAAAGCATTTCTATCTTCACTCTCAATATATTCTTTTGCTTTTTGAAAATCACCCGTTGTTATTAATTGCTTTATCTTTTCCTTCATAGTTATTTCACCCACGCATCAGATATTCTTATTGTTCCATCAGGTAGTTTTTTGTATGTCACCTGCACCAATTGTTCATTAACCATTTTAACTCTAGAAGAAACAGATTTATAAGGTATGTCTGCACCATTATGCATTACATCGATGATAATTTCTTTTATTTTCCCCCAATTCTTATCAGGTACAAGTTTTTCCCATTGATGATTAGATTTTTTACTTCCATTTATAATATGCTTTATCTGATTACTGTTAAGTTTCTCTATTGCATCGTGTACTTTAGAAGAAGGCAATAGCTTAACTTTACCCGTACCCTTAGCAAGCCTCTCAGCTTCGTCCGTCCCCTTAACCGCTTTCTCCGAGACCCGTTCGCCCCGGCTCATTCGCTGGTACAGTTCGTTCGCGTGTTGGACGAAGTGGGAGCTTCCTGTTGTCGCTAAAGTGGCTCCATGAGCGGCTCCGGCAACAGCGATGGCAGTGGCTGGAGCTCCGATCGCCGCTCCTACTCCCGTGCCGCTAAGGGCGATCCCGGCTGCGGCTAAAGGGATGGACCCGGCTGTTTCGACTACTCCGGCTACAGTCGATACCGCGTGTCCTGTCATTTGTCCCCATTCGTAGGCGACGGGATGCGGACTGTGATAAGGACGGTGTGCCAGATTGTATGTCACGTCCTGTAAAGCCGCCTCTCCCGCTCCTCTCACAAACTCCACTGTGCTTTCAATGGGGTGTTTGGTCAATCCATGCCATGATTTTTCTGCATTCTTCGCTACTTGCCGAGCCGTTTGTTCGACTTTTTCTCCTGCATGTATTATATCATGAACGGTTTGTTTCGCGATATGCTCTGCTTTCTGTTCTATTTTGTGTGCGCCGCGATCAGCGGTTTTCGCTAAAGCTTTGATTTCGTGTCCGAGTTTGTGCTCTATGTGGTGAGCCGCTCGATGAATCGCCTTCTCGGCCTTTTTTACATCGTGGGCCACATGCTGTACAGCTTGTTCCGCTTTCTTTTCTGCATGCTGAAATACTTCCTTGGCCTTATGGCCGATATGCCCCGCGTCTTTCGCTACTTCTTTGGCTGCGTGTTCAACTCTCTTTTCAATCTGATGCACCGCTTGATGCACGGTCTTCTCGGCTTTTTTCACATTGTGCGTTGCATGTTTGACCACTTGTTCCGCTTTCTTTTCCGCGTGATGAAACGCTTCTTTCGCTTTTTGGCTGATGTGCACCACATCTCTCTTTACTTCTTTGGCCGCGTGTTCGACTGTCTTTTCAACTTGATGCACCGCCTGATGCACGGCCTTCTCGGCTTTTTTCACATTGTGCGTCGCATGTTTGACCACTTGTTCTGCTTTCTTTTCCGCGTGATGAAACGCTTCTCTCGCTTCGCGGCTGATGTGCACGACATCTTTCTTTACTTCTTTGGCCGGCATCAACGTCCGTTGCTTTGGTTCACGATCCAAGCCTATCACACGAGTCTCGTCTTAAAGTTTTTCTACCGGTAACCTTGACGGGTATGGGCTGAAACGCCCCCTCTATCACTTCCCGTAACCGGTGACCCCTGTCCGGCCTTTCCCCGAAACGAGCGGCGCGCGCCCGGTTTTTATACCTCGACCACCTTTCCTTCCTCAACGACATGATACAGCAAATGCGCCAAATGGTGAATCGGACCGTATTCCTCTTCGCCGTCTTCCGTCATTTCCTCTTCTTCCGCGAATTCGAGGTCGTTTAAGTAGAGCGCCATAAACTCATAAAAGTCTTTCAGCTCAAAGCTGTAGCACGCGCTTGGGTCTTCGCTATCTTCTTCGTATTGAAGCATTAAATACGACACGTTACCTTCGCGATCCTCGGCATCGAAAAAGACAAAATAGCCGATGTTCGTGTCAAGATCAAACAAATGCCGCGTTCCGCCTTCGGTCGCCTTGTCAAAATCCTCTTGGCTCAACTTGCCGACGTTCATCGCTTCCACATCATCTTCACGGTGAAACTGGACCGTAAACGTTTTCAACGTCATTCCCTCCTCCAAAAATGCTTAATGAATACGTTTTGGACAGCCGCTCGAGCAGTTTCACCCCGGCTAGACTGTTCCCTTTGTCGTCAAGCGCCGGGCCGAAAATGCCGATGCCGCACCGCCCGGGCACGGCGGCGAGAATGCCGCCCGAGACGCCGCTTTTCGCCGGAATGCCGACCTTGATGGCAAATTCACCCGACGCATTGTACATGCCGCACGTGACCATGAACGTTTTACAAATGCGGGCGACATCGAGCGGCATGAGCGGCTTGCCCGAATGCGGATCGCGCCCGTCAAGCGCGAACACCAAGCCGATGCGCGCCAAGTCAACGCACGTCATTTCGATGGCGCACTGCTTCGTGTACAAGTCGATCAACTCTTCAACGTCTTCATCAATAATGCCGTGTTGCTTCAAAAAATAGCAAAGCGACCGGTTTAAAAACGCGGTTGCAAATTCGGAGCGGGCCACTTCGTCGGAGTACGAGATGTGTTCGTTGCCAGCAAGACGGCGGACAAACGCCAACAACCGGTTCAGCCGTTCGGGCACCGAGCCGCCTTCAATCATCGACGTGACGACAAGCGCGCCGGCGTTAATCATCGGATTCAGCGGCTTGGCCGGTTTTTCCTCTAACTTGGCAATGGAATGAAACGGATAATCCGTCGGCTCCATGCCAACTTTGCGGAACACTTCATCTTCTCCGTGATCCATCAACACAAGGGCGAGGGCAAGAATTTTGGAAATGCTTTGCAGCGTTACTTTCACCGTCACATCGCCGGCGCTTACTACTTCGCCGTCCGGGGTGTAAACGGCGACTGACAGTTCATTCGGATTCGCTTTGGCTAGAGCGGGAATATAATCGGCCACTTTGCCATAGCAGGCGTACGGCTTCGCTTCTTCGACAAAGCGGGCCAGTTCTTCTTGATTGTACACAAGCATCACCGATCGTTAGTATCGCCTATTTTTTCCGTTTCTATGCCCAAACGGTTCACTAACGGGAGCGCTTTGCCCTCGCCAAGCGGACCGCCGGCAAATAACGGCCCTGCTCCCCTCAAGTTGCCTCCGCTGTTTGAACAACAGCCGTTTTTCTTGTTCCCCTCCGCAAATATGTTTCTCAAATCGATCGCAAATCCGGGAAAGGGGGGGGGACAGGAATCGTCTCATCGCGAACATACATCCCTTGATGGCGGAATCTCCTTTCTTCGAGCACATAGACATCCATCGTCTTTCTCCAACAACCTCGTTGTAGGCAAAGGAGAACGGTTTCAAGTATAATAAAAAAGAGGTGAGGAGCATGCAAGAAGCCATCAACATGTCCCCGTCCCCGTCATGGGAACATCAAATCGTTTGCGACAATCTTGTTTCCATGATCAAAGGAAAAAGTCCATGCCAACTTTCAATGGCATCTTTTTCTGCCTTCATGAAAAATTAGCCATTGATCTTATCCTGTTTTTCTTGTATAATGAAGTATGTCTGACCAACCTCTTCGGGATGTAGCTCAGCTTGGTAGAGCACACGCATGGGGTGCGTGGGGTCGCAGGTTCAAATCCTGTCATCCCGATCGAAGGAAACCAGCCGAAAAACATCCGGCTGGTTTTTTTGTTCTCTCACCCATTTCCTTCTCGTAACGCCGTTTTTCCCTATGAAATCAACCCGATCTGCCTTCCTGCCCAAGCGATACGGTCAACAGCCACATCAACATCTTCTGCCGTCATGGCGGCGGTGATAGAAAAGCGAATGCGCGCCGTTCCCTCAGGGACGGTCGGCGGCCGGATGGCGATGGCGGCAAGGCCCGCTTCCTGCAGCGACTCGCTCATCGCCACAGCTTGGTCGTTCGGACCGACGATCACGGGAACGATCGGCGTCTCGCTGCCGCCGGTGTCAAAGCCGAGCTGTGTCAGTTTCGTGCGGAACCGTTCACTGAAGGCGTGCAGCCGCTCGCGCCGCTCCGGCTCGGATTGGACGATACGAATGGCCGCTTCATTGGCAGCAAGGACAGCAGGCGGCAAGGCGGTCGTAAAAATGAAGCTGCGAGCGCTGTTTATCAAGTAGTCGATCAGCCACGGCTCGCCGGTGACATACGCTCCGAAGCTGCCGAGCGCTTTGCTGAAAGTGCCGATGGCGATCACATCTTCTTCTTTCTCGAGCCCGAAATGACAAAGCAGCCCTTCGCCGTTCGGCCCAAACACCCCGCCGCTGTGCGCTTCATCGACAATCAATATCGCGCGGTAGCGCCGTTTCAACTCGACAAGCTCCGATAATGGCGCCAGATCGCCGTCCATGCTAAAAACAGCATCGGTGACGATCCATTTTCGTTTGCCCGGCGGAGATTGCCTTAATAATGCTTCCAACTGATTGACGTCATTATGTCGATAGCGGAAACAGGTGGCTTTGCTCAGGCGAATCCCGTCAATTAAGCTTGCATGGTTCCACTCGTCGCTAAAGACGAGATCATCGCGGCGAATGAGCGCCGTCAGCACACCGATATTCGCGGTATAACCGCTGTTGAAAATGAGCGCAGCCTCCGCTTGTTTCCACTGTTTCAACGCGGCTTCGGCCCGCTCATAGAGCGGATGGTTGCCGACGACGAGCCGCGATGCCCCTGCCCCAGCCCCGTATCTTTGCATCGCCTCGCAGCCCGCTTCAATGAGCCGCTGGTCATCCGCCAACCCTAAATAATTATTGGACGCTAAATTTAACATTGGCTTTCCGTTCAGGATGACCGAAGCGCCTGAGGTTTGTGCTCGGCGCAGCTGGCGCTTTTGCGCTTTTTGTTCCCATTCGTGCAGTTTGGCGATTAGTTCGGTTTTCATCCCTATCCCCCTTATATGTAAACTTTTTATAAAAAATAGTTTACATTAAAAACCGCGAATCGGCTAGGAAAAGATGGTCAGTTTCGCTTGTTGATTATTTAGCACATAGTTCTGTTAATTATTGATTTCCACCCTCGACTCCATGCATAGTCCAACCGCAGACATGTCATACTATACGTGTTATCGGCAAAAAAGGAGGTATTAGAAATGGATGTCCGTCGGGCGCAAGAGATCGCCTCATCACCGGTGATGGCGAACGTCACATACAACGGCCAGCGCATTTACATTGAGCATGTCGACCAGCAAAAAGGAATGGCAACAATCCATCCGCTTGACAATCCGAATCAAAAACAAAGCGTACCGGTCGCCAGCTTAGAGGAGCATTCGTCATAAAAAACGCGGGAGAAAGGGATCGTCCTTTCTCCCGCGTGTTTGTTAATCGAAAGTCCGCCGTTTGCCTGCAGAGACTCAGGTTTTTCGATTTCCTGAAAACCGAGCACATCCGTATAAAACGCCCGCGCCTCATCCTCAGCGCCAAATGGCATGCAAATTTGCACATGATCAAGCTGTTTGTTTGATACGAATCATCGTTCCTCTCCCCCCTGTGCGAACGCCGGTTTGATCCGGCGGATGAACGAAACCGCCGCAACCGCCCAAATGAGCAGCCCGCCTTCGATCATCCAAATGTTGGTGACGGCTTTCGCTTGATAAAGCGCCGGTAAGACGTCCATCGCCACATGAAGCAAAATCGCGTACAGGACATAGCGGAACCGGCGCTGGCGAACGCCAAGCAAAACGAGGAGCGACAGCGCCACATGCACCGCCAAAGCAAACAATCGTTCTATGCCACCAACCACATACATCGCCAACGGCGTGTGCAGCACTTGTTCCTTGATCAGCTCCGCCTGCCCGATGGAAAGCGATGGGGCAATCGTTTTGTCGAAGACGCCTGTTCGGATTAAAATCAGAAGCACAATCGTGTTCACAGCGCCAAACACGCCAAGCAGCACTGCTTCCACCCCGCCGTGCCCAAGCCCGAATGACAGGCCGTCGCCATACGTCCGGTTTTGTTTCAACAGCCAGCGAAACCCGACATAACGGCCGATTTCCTCAAACACGCCGGCAGCCAGCGCGGCGTACAACACAAAGAGCCAAACGTTGTCTGTCCCTTTCAGCGCCGGCCGTCCCGGTTCAAGGACAGCGATGTGAAGCGCTTTTTCCAACACTTGTGAAAACATAAGAAACATCAGCGCACCGATGCCGAGCGCTTTCCACGAAAGCCATCCTTTTTTTCTTCCGTACCATATGAGACCAACTGGAACCAACAGTGAAATGGCGAGCTGCACCGCCACACCGATCATTCCTATGACCTCTCCCCCTCCCGCTTATTTATGAACGATTACGTTGTTCTTGCTGCTCATAAAGAAACGATCGAATGATGAGATACAAATTGCCGACAACGATGACACGATCGTCAGCCGACTAACGTTCATCATGTCCCTCCCCCTTTTCGACAAAATCGTAAAACCAGCGAAGCAAATCTTGAAACACCGTCGTGTTCAGAGAGTAGTAGATATGCTGTCCCTCGCGCCGGTCTTGCACCAAATCAGCCTGCTTGAGAATTTTCAAATGATGCGATACGCTTGGCTTTTGCATAGCAAAATGCGAAGCGATTTCTCCTGCCGTCAGCTCTCCTGCCCGCAGCAACGTTAAAATCTTCCGGCGCGTCGGATCAGCAATCGCTTTAAACGCTTCGTTGAACGACAATGGTCATCCCACCTTGTGAACGATGTTTCGATGCGTCTTACGGAGTTAGGAAGACACCGGAAGAGCGTCGGCGTTGCCTCGTATGGGCCAATGTGAACAAGTTTTCATACATGCATACGTATATAGTTAGATAGTTAGGAAAACATCTAAGTATCCGATAAACAATTTTCTATTAATCAAAGAATATTCCATTGTCATTCGACTGTCAATGCCTTTTCCCGTTTTCCCCGTAGATATCAGTGGAAAGGTGGGCGCGCAGCTAGGCGCCCCCGAATCGATGGTAACGTGGGGTTTAGCCCACTGACTTTCTTTAAAATGCGAAGACGAGAAGAAACGGCAGGAAGCAGTCATTATTTGTTGTCTTCCCACTGACTTTCGTTAAAACCTTGCCGGCCAAGCGGCGAGCAAGCGCTCGCTTTTTTCACCATCAGTTCGCCTGTTCATTGCCGCAAATTCTCCACCATGGTCCCCCTTTTTTCTGGGCGCGCATACAATGGCCATAAACGGTCTTTACGGAAAAAGGAGATGGAGACTATGGCCATTAGTAACGGAACCCAATATATCGAGCGCATTGATAATCTTCGGTCGAATGTATGGATCAACGGCGCTCAGGTCGAGGGAAAGCTGTCGGAACACCCGGCTTTTGCCGGCGTGATGCGAAGCCAAGCGCGCTTATATGACGCCCAGCACGATCCAAACAAACAGCCGGTGCTGACGTTCCGCACATCGACGGGGGAGCTGGCCGGCGCGGCGTTTTTGCGGCCGACGACAAAAGACGATCTCGAACACCGGCGCTTGGCGTTCCAAGAATGGGCGCGCTTGACAGCGGGGATGATGGGGCGATCTCCCGACTACATGAACACCGCTGTGATGGCGCTCGCTTCCGCGGCCGATTTTTTCGGGCAGCAACACCCGTCCTACGCCGAACATATTGAACGCCTCTATGAGCGGGCGATCAACAACGACTTGTCATTCACCCATACGTTTGTCAACCCGCAAGTGAACCGTTCCCTCGGCTATATGGAAGAAGACGGCGAGCCGATCGCCGCCAAAGTGATCCGCGAAACGACAGACGGACTTGTCATCAAAGGCGCGCGCCTGCTCGCCACTCAAGGCGGCATGACGGACGAACTTCTCGTTTTGCCGGCCGGCGGGACGCTTCTTGGCGATGAATACATGTACGCGTTTTCGATTCCGAGCAACACGCCGGGGTTGAAGTTCATCTGCCGCCCTTCTTTTGCCGCTGGCGCCTCTTCGTTTGACGCCCCGCTCAGCGCGCACTTTGATGAAATCGACGCCGTTGTCGTATTTGATGATGTGCTCGTTCCGTGGGATCGGATCTTTTTCTACAAAAACGCATGGATGGCCAAAGAGCTGGATGAAGAAACCCATTTGGCCATTATGCTGCTGCACCAAGTGCTGGCGCGGCGCATCGTAAAAACTGAATTTTTCCTTGGAACGGTGGAGCTGCTCAGCGAATCCATCCAAATTGGCGGATACCAGCATGTGCAAGAAAAAATCGGGGAAATCGCCGCCGCCCTTGAAGCGCTGCGGGGGATGCTTCTCGCCGCCGAGCTCCACGCGAAACCGGACCGGCGCGGCACCATGGTGCCCGATCCTGCCCCGCTTTACGCTGCCGCCTTTTTGTATCCGCGCTTGTACCCGCGCTTTGCCGACATCGTTCAGCTGCTTGGCGCCAGCGGGCTTGTCTGCCTGCCGACGGAAGCAGACTTTTCTTCCCCGCTCCGCCCGGATTTGGACCGGTATTTGCAGGCAGCGACGCTTCCAGCCGAACAGCGGGTGCAGCTGTTCCGCTTCGCCTGGGATCTGGCGATGAGCGCCTTCGGGACGCGGCAGACGCTGTACGAACGGTTTTTCTTCGGCGATCCAGCCCGGTTTGCAACAACTTTTTACCATCGCTGCGACCGGGAAGCATGCGCCCAAATGGTGCGACGGTTTTTAGACAGCGAACAACGTTGACAAAACGGCAACAACCACCGCACCGGGCTGGCCGAAACGCCCGCCTTTTCTTCAAAGAGGCGGGAGATCATCAAGCGTTCCGTCCAGAAAAAAGGTGTCCCGCCTCTTTCGGGACACCCTCATGCGAATGGACACGTGATCGATCACATCGTCCGCTGACGGTCGGGAAACAACAAGCTGAACAGCACCCCGGCCGCCAGCGCAATGGCAAACGTCGTAAATCGTGAACTGATGATGGCCTCAAGCGGCGAGGAAATCCAGATAACCGTGCTGAAAAACCCAGCCAGAATCGTGGCGATGACGCCGATACCGGAATACCGCTTCCAGAAGAAAGAGAGCAAAATCGCCGGTGACAACGTGCAGCCGATTCCAGCCCATGCCCAACTGACAATGAAATACACAAGCGACTCGGATGTTATCGCCAGCACCAAACCGAGCAGTCCAGCGATGACCACCACCGCGCGGGAAAGCGCGACAAGCTGCTTTTCCGACAGACGAAGGCGCAAAGAACGCCGGGCAATGTCTTCGCTAATGGCGCTCGTGATCACCAGCAGCTGCGAATCGGCCGTTGTCACGATGGCGGCCAAAATGCCCGACAGCAATACCCCCGCGAGCCACGGCGGCAACAAATCGAGCGCCATATGCGGCAATACCGTTTCCACGTCGGGAAAGGAATGGCCCTGATAAAGGGCAATCGCCGCAAGACCGATGCAAAACGCGCCGCCATAGGCCAGCAGCGTCCAAATGATCGCCACCGTTTTGGCCGTTTTCGCCTCGCGGGCGTCTTTCAACGCCATGAAGCGGACGCTCAGCTGCGGCTGTCCACCCAGATAGCCGAAAAACCAAGCAAAATTGTTAAACAACAATAGCCCAAGCGCAACACCGGTCACTCCCCCCGTCCATGAATCAAGGCCCGGCTTCGCGTGATGAAGCGCTTCACTGATCGACAAGCCACCACTATAAATTTCCACGAACGCCACAATGGGTAAAATCACGAGCGTCGCCAGCATGAGCATACTTTGAATCATATCCGTCCAAACGACACTGACGAACCCACCGGTGTATGACAAGATAATGACAATCGCCACACTGATGACCATGCCAAGCTGCGGATCGATATGAAACACGGCAAACAGTGTCTTGCCCGCTCCGGCAATTTGCGCGCTAAAATAAAACATCATAAAGCTAAAAATAAGGACGGTCGCAAGCCATAAAATCGTTTGCCCGTGCGCGCCGAACCGTTTCGCCAAATAGCCGGGCAACGTCAGCGCACCGTACCGCTCCGCCTCTTGACGAAACCGGTCGGCCAAAAAAAGCCAAGCGCAGACGATGCCAATGATAATGCCCACCGCCACCCAAATCGCAGAAAGACCGCTCGCAAACACAAACCCCGTGTAGCCAAGCAACAGCCACGCCGATTCTCCTGTCGCCCGCTCAGAAAAAGCGAGCGCCCAACCCGGAAGCTTTTTTCCGCCAAGCAAGAAATCGCTATGGCTCATCTCTTTTTTTCCATACCAATAACCAAGCGCCGCCATCACAAGACAATACAGCACGAGCTCCGCTAAGATGACGCCATTCATCGTTTCTCCCCCTCGTGATCTTGTTCATCTCACGACACCGCCGCCCGCCGTTTCCCCCGTAAAAAACCGGCATTGCCATCGAACGAAGACGACAATGCCGGTACAGCCAAGAAAAGTGCAGCTTCTGAATTATTTGGTTCATTACTATCATTATGATGATGAGAAGCGGTTTATGCTGAAATTCTTGCTCCACTCGTTGTCACCTTTCCCTCTCGCTGTTCAAAAAGTTGCAAAAAACAACGTTATGTAATAAAGTGGACTTGACACCAAAAAAAGGAGTGAACGATATGGATCGCTGGGAAAACGAGCTAAACAAATACGCTGAATTGGCCGTGAAAGTCGGCGTCAACATTCAGCCTGGGCAGACGCTGTTCGTCAACGCCCCGCTCGAGGCGGCGCCGCTCGTCCGCAAAATCGCCAAAACGGCGTACGAAACCGGGGCGAAACACGTGTATGTCGAGTGGAACGATGAGGCGCTTACATACATCAAATTTCATCACGCCCCTGAGGAAGCGTTTTCCGAATATCCGATGTGGCGGGCCAAAGCGATGGAAGAGCTCGTCGAACAAGGAGCGGCCTTTTTGTCGATTTACGCCCCGAACCCGGACTTATTGAAAGACGTCGATCCGAAGCGGATCGCGACCGCCAATAAAACAGCGGCCCAAGCGCTCGCCAACTACCGGAGCGCCATCATGGCCGACCGGAACTGTTGGTCGCTCCTGTCCGTCCCGACGGCCGCATGGGCGCGAAAAGTATTTGGCGATCTGCGTGATGAAGAAGCCATCGACAAATTATGGGAAGCGATTTTCCGCATCGTCCGCGTCGACCAGGAGGACCCGATCGCGGCTTGGCGCGAACATAACGATCGGCTCGCCCGCATCGTCGCTTACTTAAACAACAAGCAATACAAACAGCTCGTTTACGAAGCGCCGGGCACCAACATCACGGTCGAGCTCGTCGACGGACACGTTTGGCACGGCGGCGCCGCGACCAGCCAAACCGGAGTGCGCTTCAACCCGAACATGCCGACCGAGGAAGTGTTTACGATGCCGCATAAAGACGGCGTCAACGGCACCGTCCGCAACACGAAGCCGCTCAATTACAACGGCAACGTCATCGATGGGTTTACGCTGACCTTTAAAGACGGTCAAGTCGTCGACTTCAGCGCCGAAGAAGGATATGAGACGCTCAAGCATTTGCTTGACACCGATGACGGGGCGCGCCGCCTCGGCGAAGTCGCCCTCGTGCCGCATCAGTCGCCCGTATCGCTGTCCAATCTCATTTTTTACAACACGCTGTTTGACGAAAACGCCGCTTGCCATTTTGCGCTTGGCAAAGCGTACCCGACGAACATCGAAAACGGCGCGGCGCTGTCCAAAGAAGAGCTTGACCGCCGCGGCGTCAACGACAGCCTCGTCCACGTCGACTTTATGATCGGCTCGGCCGAACTGAACATCGACGGCGTCACGAAAGACGGCAAGCGCGAACCGATTTTCCGCCGCGGCAACTGGGCGTTCGAATTGTCGTAAGCTGGTTTCCCTTCACTCGAAAAGGCCGGTGAAAAACGGTTGATTCCCCTCATTAATGGGAGAGCGTGTGAAAAGCAGGACCGATGCATCAGGTTTTTTCTAGTTGAGAAATGCCATTGCAAAGCCGTATCTAGGATTAAATCACCGCCTTCTAAAAGGCTGGTGAAAAACGGTTGATTCCCTTCATTAATGGGAACGAAAAGCACGATCGATGCAATAAAGTATTTCTCATTGAGAAATAACATCGTCAAGCCGTACCCATGATGAAATCACCGGCCTCCTAAGCCATCAGGCTGCGTCCAACAGGCGGGCAGACCCGACCGTTGGTGCAGCCTGATTCGATTCCAGCACGGATTCACATGCAACGATCAAAGCGAACCGATAGGGTTGTTTATATCTTGCCGCAAATGCACAGCGGCCGATGCCGCCTGCGCCAGTTGCTCGCATTGCCGCAAACGAATGCTAAAGAGAACGAGCGGGTCGCGGTACGCCTCCGGATGGGTGCGCATCTGTTTTAATTCTCTTTCTTGGGCGACCGTTTCGAGCTCCAACCGTTCCAACGTTTCATTTAAAACGGCGGATGGCGCTTGGAAAAACCGAGCCATATCGCGCTCAAGCGATTTGGCAAACCATGCAAACGGCATCAGCAACTGCTGGGCGACCGTTTCCGCCACATCGCTATAATCTTGCGTTTGCATCCACTGTCGATACCTTTGCGCGAGCATCGCCTTATTTTGCGGAAACGCACCGAGCAGTTTGCCCGCCCCTTTCAACAGCAGCTGACTTGGCGTTCTCCGCAAAAACACGTTCACCTTATCTATTTGTACTCCGTTGATCAACCGATCCGTATCGCGCCGCCAATCGGCGAGAAGGCGAAAATCGCATTCAAGCTTCAGCCGTTCCTCGCCAAACATGGCATTCAATCCTTCGGCCATTTCATATAAAAACGCTTGGCATTCATTGAATTCTTCCTCGGCTCCAGCAATCCACTCGTTTAGAGCACAATGCAACCGCGGCAGCACCTCGCCGTCGATATAGGCGCGAATCCGCTCGTTCACCCGCTCATTCAACTCAAGGTGAAGACGGGCAAAATCGCTGTCGTCGTCCACGAAGTCAGCCGCTTGGCGCAACATGTCGGGAATCGCCGTTGCCAAAGCCGTCCGCGTCTCTTCCAACACCGCGCGGAACGATTTGACGATCCTCGCCGTCTTTTCTTCTTGCTGATCACCGAGCTGATGAATCGCCCCGTTCAGCTTGGCCGCCATCTCTTTTTTCCAGACAATCGACTCGGCCAACCGGCTTTCCGCCTCCGCTCGCTGCCGGAACAAATGAGCAATGAACTGGCGGATCGTCGCTAATAGCGCCGTTTCCCGACGCTCTATCGACCGATGACGGCCCAATTCGCCGAGCCAGTCAACGAGCGTTTGCTGCTGGCTGCGGCTTGGGGCATGCGGCGAATAAACGATGACATTGGCTTCCGGAACAACCGTGCGGATATGCGCCTCTATTTCCCGAACAATACTCATTGTCTCCTGCTCATCGACCATCCCGTCTCCTGGAGGAAGCAAAAAGTGAATCGGCGCCTGCGGAATCCGTTCGCGCAGCTGGAATACCAGCTGCTCATCAACACTGGAAAACGGATCGTCTCCGTTTAGAAGAAAAAGAACGCTATCGGCAAGCGCAATAGAGATCAGCGCCTCATGGTCGAAGGAAGCGCGCCCGCCAAGCGGACCGATATCGAGCAAGGAAACTCCCTGCGGCAAAAGGGAAAACGGAGCTGTGCATTCAATGACCGCATCATCGGGGAACCGGCTTCCGCGACCTCCTGATGCTTGTTGAAACTCTTCAATGTTTGAGAAAACCGTAAACTGTTCATCGCTGATTTTCACTATTTCGGCTTCTTCCCCGTGTTTCCACACGAGCACCGGGGCAGATGGCGCCGCCAGCGCCGCCTCACCAACCAGCGTCCGCAAAAACGCCAACCGCTCATGGCGCGACGCCCCGGCAATCAACACGCAATGTCCTTGCGCATCCGCTAGGCGCCGCATGAGCCAGCGAAATCGGAAATGAGCCCCCGCCCGCTGCGCTTCTGCCCATTCGGCCATTTCTTCAAACAGGGCTAGCGCTGCTTCCCGTGTTTTTCCTCTTGTTCCCATAAGCCGCTTGGCCGCATCACGAATGATGTCTTCGGCAAACGCCTCGGGAACTTTCTCGCTCCACGCCAACAAGGCAGCCGCAGCCACCGCCGCCGCGGAACCTTCCGCCATATTCACCCAGCTTTTTAACAGCGGCGGGATCACTTCCACGAGCTCTTTCCATCGATACGGTCCTTTCATTAACCCTTCGTACGCCTCGGCCAAAAGAGCAGGAATCCTCTTCCACTCATAGTCTCGACCTAGCGCCAACTCATCATCGAGGCGATTCCACTCCGCGAGCCACGAAAAATAGAGATCTCCATCTCGATAACCGTTCCATAGCGCCTGCACAAGCCGCTCAAACTTTACGCGATCCGTTTCATACAACAGCGCTAGGCAGCGTGAAAACCGCGCCGGCGCCATCGTCCGCGCATGTCCTTGTTCCACATAACCGGTCAAAATGTCTGCCCAGCGCCGCGATGAAGTCCGCACCGCCTCCCCCAAAGCGAGCTCAATGGCGCTTTCCCAATCACCTTGCTCCTCGAAAAAGGCGCGCGCCCATTCGGTCATGTTCGGATAATCCGGATACAACGTCACGCCGCGCTTGACCATTTCATCTGCCTTTTCTGTTTCCCCCAACTCGCGATAGAGGGAAAACAAACACAAAATGAGCTCCGCTTGAAGCGTCTCACTTTCCGTCTCGACCGAACGGTACAGCTCCTCAGCCATTCTTAGCTGCCCGAGCTCATAGTAGCTGTCCGCCATGTTCTTTTGCGCCCATGGGCGCAGCTCGTTATGAACGTTTTCCCACTTAAAAATGGCGGCCTCATAATCGCGGCGATGAAAATAGACTTCCCCTTGGGCAAAGCGAATGGACGATAGATCCGCGCCATCGCGGTGCGCGGCGAAAAAAACGTCGCCGAGCGCGCCAACCACATCGCCCTCCCCTTCGTCAATTAGCGTTTCATAAAACGTTTTATGAACAAGCCGTTGTTCAAACTCCATGTCCATCACCCGACTTACTGATTTGCCATGCATGTTCATTGTATGGCTTGTTTGGTCATTTTATTTCTATCCTATACATTTTAACAAACTTTCACGACCATGAACGTTTCAATTTGTTTTCATTTGCAAGACAAAAAGCTTCTGCGGTTGCGGTAAACGAGAAATTTGAATTCAGGCCCAAATCAAACTGCCTGTCTCCCAAAATTATTAGTTCAAGGATGAATGGCATGTTCGTCTATCCCGTACCAAAAGGCGGAGCGATCCGCCTTTTCTCTTTCCAGTATTCCGTGAAAAGGCCGCACTGGCGCGTGATGTTCAGCCCTGGATGGAGGGAAAACGCTGCCCGTTGAATTTTCTGTGAAAATGCTGAACTGACGCGGATTTTCATCCCCGGGTGGAGGGCAGATCACGCTGCCCATGGAAATTTTCCGTTCCACCTAACCTATGTTGATCCCTATGAAACTGAAGAAACCGCTTGAAGAGATAGGGATAAAAAGGAGGCTTCGCAAAGCGGGTAGGCTTAACATTATTCTAATCTGTAACATTACACATTCTTTAATAATTTACTAGCTATTTCAATAAACTCTTTACCATCTTCGTATGGAAAATATCGCATACTATTTTCATGCACTAGTTCCTCTATTTTTTTCCATGTCTCAAGATCTTTATTATTATATATTTGTTCTAACTTTTGAATTTCCTGTTTTAGAGCTTTTGGTACCCATTTAGGTTCTTCATTAAGAAATTCTAAAAATTTATCTTCTAATTTTGCATCGAAAAATGTCTGATTATAATATGAATCGAAAAAATACTGGAGGGTCTCAAACTCTTTTCTTATATCCATCTCTTACACCTCTTACTTTCGTTTTTTTACCTATTTCATATGGAATTTGTGTGGAAGAACGGATATAATATTCTTGAGAGGGTGAGGTTGGCGGTAACCTTCCCCCCTCGTTAGCTTATCGCTTTTTTGTTTCTTACGCTTGCACTTCGCGACCATTTCCTCAATCTCTAGCGCTGTTTTGATTAATGTCGCGAGAGCTGCAAGCGTAAAAATATTCTGATTGCAACGATATTCATTCCGTATCACCTCTTGCTTTTTTGTTCATTCCAAGAAAGTGGGCGCTCTCTTCCGTTTTTTGTTTGATATATTTCCGTAGTTCTGGACGATTCTCGCCACCATGATAGTATGAACTCATCCTGAATTTGCACGTCTTCGTCCCGTTCAATTTAACATCCAAGTCGTGCAAAATCTGATGTGCATACACTAGGCCAACGCAAATGCTCCTTTGTTTTTTCATCAAGCGGAGTAATTTGCTCACGAAGATATTGCCTTATTCTCCCCGTCTCTTTAATAAATTCCGGCATTTTAGCCTGTCTTTGTTTAACTTCCTCTTTTGCTTTCCTGTATGCACCCTTTTCACCCTGCCTAAAAAGCGTAATAGCCGTACAAGATTTTTTCGGATTCTATCGTTTTTTCGGGATTCCCAAAAAATGAAAAATGACCGCATTTGCGGTCATATCAAGGGTTTCAGCACTGTTAACCCGAACCAATCGTATGTAAGTGGCGTCCCAGGAGAGACTCGAACTCCCGACCGACGGCTTAGAAGGCCGCTGCTCTATCCTACTGAGCTACTGGGACATAACCAAGATGACACTCTAATCTTCATCGCTGCCCCTTCCTCTACCAGCTCACACAAAGAAGCACGATGCGTCGGGGCAACTCGCAGCCCATTCGAGGATGTCTCGCTCGTTGCTCTATCTCGCTGAGCTGCGGGAATGCAATGCAAGTGATGGCCTGACATCCTTCACCGTTTCTTTAAATAAAGAAAAGCGGGTGATGGGAATCGAACCCACGACTTCAGCTTGGGAAGCTGAGGTTTTACCATTAAACTACACCCGCATGATTTCATTAATTTGTCCTCACAACCAAGAGGAAGGGTTGCAATAAAAATATAATCATTAACAGTTATTTTGTCAATACCTTTTTACAAAGTTGATCGGACGCGCTCGAGAGGATTCGAACCCCTAACCTTCTGATCCGTAGTCAGATGCTCTATCCAATTGAGCTACGAGCGCATCATTGAGAGCGGAAGACGGGACTCGAACCCGCGACCCCCACCTTGGCAAGGTGGTGTTCTACCACTGAACTACTTCCGCATCATGAGAGAAATTCATTCCTTCAAAACTAGATAACCGTCGGAAGAAGCCGCGCTTCGTACTGTCTAGCTCCGGCCGCCATCGGCTCGCGACGCTTCGGTCCTGCTATGGCGGCATAGCCTCCTCGCAGACCCTCCAGCGCGTTTCGCCGATCGGCGGGGTCCTCCACTTTTCTAGGTTAAGCCCTCGATCGATTAGTATCCGTCAGCTCCACGTGTCGCCACGCTTCCACCTCGGACCTATCGACCTCGTCATCTTCGAGGGATCTTACTCGCCTAACGCGATGGGAAATCTCATCTTGAGGGGGGCTTCACGCTTAGATGCTTTCAGCGCTTATCCCGTCCGCACATAGCTACCCAGCGGTGCCCCTGGCGGGACAACTGGTACACCAGCGGTGCGTCCATCCCGGTCCTCTCGTACTAAGGACAGCTCCTCGCAAATTTCCTACGCCCGCGACGGATAGGGACCGAACTGTCTCACGACGTTCTGAACCCAGCTCGCGTACCGCTTTAATGGGCGAACAGCCCAACCCTTGGGACCGACTACAGCCCCAGGATGCGATGAGCCGACATCGAGGTGCCAAACCTCCCCGTCGATGTGGACTCTTGGGGGAGATCAGCCTGTTATCCCCGGGGTAGCTTTTATCCGTTGAGCGATGGCCCTTCCATGCGGAACCACCGGATCACTAAGCCCGACTTTCGTCCCTGCTCGACCTGTCCGTCTCGCAGTCAAGCTCCCTTGTGCCTTTGCACTCTCCGAATGATTTCCAACCATTCTGAGGGAACCTTTGGGCGCCTCCGTTACCTTTTGGGAGGCGACCGCCCCAGTCAAACTGCCCACCTGACACTGTCTCCCACCCCGCTGAAGGGGTGCGGGTTAGAATTTCAATACCGCTAGGGTGGTATCCCACCGGCGCCTCCACCGAAGCTGGCGCTCCGGCTTCTTAGGCTCCCACCTATCCTGTACAAGCGATACCAAAATTCCATATCAGGCTGCAGTAAAGCTCCACGGGGTCTTTCCGTCCTGTCGCGGGGAACCTGCATCTTCACAGGTAGTATAATTTCACCGGGTCTCTCGTTGAGACAGCGCCCAAGTCGTTACACCTTTCGTGCGGGTCGGAACTTACCCGACAAGGAATTTCGCTACCTTAGGACCGTTATAGTTACGGCCGCCGTTTACTGGGGCTTCGGTTCGCACCTTCGCTTCCGCTCAGCGCTCCCCTTAACCTTCCAGCACCGGGCAGGTGTCAGCCCCTATACGTCGCCTTTCGGCTTCGCAGAGACCTGTGTTTTTGATAAACAGTCGCTTGGGCCTTTTCACTGCGGCTCTTCCAGGCTCTTCACCCGAAAGAGCACCCCTTCTCCCGAAGTTACGGGGTCATTTTGCCGAGTTCCTTAACGAGAGTTCTCCCGCGCGCCTTAGGATTCTCTCCTCGCCTACCTGTGTCGGTTTGCGGTACGGGCACCTCTTCCCTCGCTAGAGGCTTTTCTTGGCAGTGTGAAATCGGGGACTTCCGGATGACTCCGTCGCCATCACAGCTTGGCCTTCCGGCCAGCGGATTTGCCTACTGGCCAGCCTCACTGCTTGGACAGGCTCTTCCAGCCGCCTGCTCGCCCTATCCTCCTGCGTCCCCCCATCGCTCCAACGGGAAGGAGGTGGTACAGGAATCTCCACCTGTTGCCCATCACCTACGCCTTTCGGCCTCGGCTTAGGTCCCGACTAACCCTGAGCGGACGAACCTTCCTCAGGAACCCTTAGGCTTTCGGCGCAGAGGATTCTCACCTCTGTTTTCGCTACTCATACCGGCATTCTCACTTCTAAGCGCTCCACCAGTCCTTCCGGTCTGGCTTCTCTGCCCTTAGAACGCTCCCCTACCGATGACCAACGGTCATCCCGCAGCTTCGGCGGCACGTTTAGCCCCGGTACATTTTCGGCGCAGAGTCACTCGACCAGTGAGC